>CAXXMC010000006.1:0-130761 GCA_963664745.2 Phycisphaerae bacterium | reverse complement strand
GAGGTCATATAAACAGGGTTTTTCTTATAATTATTAGCGTGGTGAATGCATTCCCAAGGCGAGCCGAATTGTTCTCCTTTTCGGAAATCGCCTTCTCTAAGTTCATCAATATATTCCCTGGCAAGTTTGCCTGCCCAATCCATATTAACTTGTGCAATCGAATAAACTACCCAGCCAGTCGGCGTGTTCCAATACGCACCATGCTGATAAGTATTTTTCTTTGATAGGCCAACAATAGATTCCCACACATGCGTTTCGCTGAAATCGTCGCAAGTTCGAACATGACGAATATTTCCACGATAGGCAAGAGTTCCGTTCTCGTATGATTGGGCCAATGCCTTGCATATTGTATTTTGCAATTTTCTATCGAAAGCATTTATATAGACACCAAACGCGCTGCCCCAAACATCCGGCTGATTGCTTTTGCCTGTGCTTGCCCGAAACAAGCCATCGACCATTTCGAAAGTTTCAGGGATAGAAGTTTTAATCAGTTCGGTAATTCCTGGTAGGGAAAATCGAAAAGGGAGCCAGGTGGATGGGGTTTCGCGCATTGAAAAGGGGACCACTGTTTAATTGAAAATTCTGTATGATGTCGGCTTGTGATTTTGTTGCAGGGATCGGCATATGCGGAGTTTGGAGATGCTTACAGTGGAAGATTATGAAAAAATACGTAAAGCTGTTTTAGTTGAAGGTTTGTCTGAGCGGCAGGCGGCTCGTAAGTTTCATCATTCGCGCAAGACCATCAAAAAGGCTTTGACGCATTCCGTTCCGCAGGGATACAAAAAGCGAAGTTCGCCGGCAGGTGCTGTTGTACTCACGGAGCGGCTGCGTTTTGTCATCGACACCCTTCTCGAAAAGAACAAAACGATTCGTCGCAAGCAAAAGATGACCGGCACTAAGATTCATGATATTCTTGTTTCTGATTACGAATTCTGCGGCTGTGTTCAGACGGTTCGGCGTTACATTGCGACTAAAAAGTTACAAGCCAAGGAGGTCTTTTTCAAGTTGGAGTTTCAGCCCGGCCAGGAGGGTCAGGTCGACTGGGGAGAAGCTGATGTTATCATAAACGGCAAAGACACGAAGGTGCATTTATTCTGCCTACGGCTGGCATATTCCCGCGCCTCTTTTGTTAGAGCATATCCGTCGCAAAAGATGGAATGTTTTCTCGACGGCCATGTTCATGCGTTTGATTTTTTTGGAGGTGTAGCGCGGAGCAATGCGTATGATAACTTAAAATCAGCGGTAATTCAGGTCGGCAAAGGCAAGGAGCGCAAACTCAACTCTAAGTTTATAGAGCTTCGTAGTCATTATCTATTTAATAGTCGTTTTTGCAATATAGCAAGCGGCAATGAAAAAGGCCATGCTGAAAATCTTGTCAAAGATTCCCAGCGAGATTTAATGTCTCCGCCGCCGCATGTTGTCGACATTGATGAGCTGAATGAATTGCTTTTGCGACAATGCACTAAGCGGTTGGATATAGTCGTTAAAGACAAGGGTAAAACGCGCGGTCAGCTGCTCGAAGAAGAACGTCAGTTCTTTCTACCCCTGCCAAAGCACCAGTATAACGCTTGCGTCGGGGGCAGCACTTATGCAACAAAGCAGGCCTTGGTCGAGCATGATAATAACTTCTATTCTGTGCCAACACAATGGGCACATCATGACATCACTATCAAAGCTTTTGTAAGTCGCGTAGAGTTGTATCACGATGACAATCTCGTCGCCAGCCATGAACGTTGCTGGGATTCATCGAAATATATCCTGAATTATATGCACTATATCCCGCTGCTGAAGACCAAGCCTGGCGGGATTCATAACGCAGCCGCTTTCATCGGCCAGCCCTGGGGCAGTGACTTTGAAAAGCTTAAAATAGAGTTGGAATATCGTTACGATGGCGAAGGAACAAAGAAGTTTATAAACGTGCTTTTACTGTTTTGCGAATACGAAGCTTCTCAGGTTAAGGCTGCCGTAAAAACCTGCATCTCGCGAAGAGCATTCAACGACGAAGCCGTTCGAAATATACTTGAATATCAGCCTGATGCGATCCGCAAAAGCATTGATCTTACGCATAAGCCTGAATTGCAGATTAAAACGAACGGCATTCGCCAAGCCAGCGAATATGACGAGTTTTTATTAACGAATTTTAAAACTACTAATGAAGGAAGTGTACAATATGGAAAACAATATATTGCTTGAAAATTATCTTAAGCAGCTCAAGCTGCCGACGTTTATTAAAGAGTATCGGCGGGCTGCCAGACAGTGTGCCCAGGAAAAACGCGGTTTTGAGCCTTTTTTACAGCAGTTAACGGAACTGGAGATTCAACAGCGAAGAATTCGAACGATGCAGCGACGGATAAAGGAGGCTTCGTTCCCAGCCGAGAAGGAACTTGCAGACTTCGACTTCACAGCCGTTCCAACTTTGAACAAAAAACGAATCATCGATTTAGCCAAAGGCGATTATATTCGAAAGCGCGAATGCGTTGTAATGATTGGCCCGCCCGGAACAGGCAAAACTCATCTTGCCATATCGCTGGGCCGTGAAGCTTGCCGCCAGGGCAAACGAGTGAAATTCTTCACCGCCACAGGCCTGGCTACCGCATATGCCGAAGCCAGAGATGAACGGACCGTCCAAAGACTCGAACGGTTTATAGAGCAGCGAGATTTGATTATAGTCGATGAGCTTGGCTACATTCCCCTCGGCCGGCTTGGAGCGGAAAATCTATTTGGATTTTTCTCGAAATGTTATGAACGCACCAGCGTGGTTGTTACGTCAAACCTGCCTTTCTCCGCCTGGCCGGAAGTCTTCGGCGATGAACGATTGACCGGAGCACTGCTAGATCGGCTGACGCATCGCGTGCATGTGATAGAAGCCGCCGGCGAAAGCTACCGACTGCAAAACCATAACAATAGGCCAACCACAAAAAATACCGACGAAAATAACCTGGAAAATCAAGAAAAGGAGGCCATATGATTTGACCCCAACATCCTGAACATCAGATCGCTGATACACCCCATGTCAGCCGTTGACAAACCCCTTGCAAAGGGGTATTCTTAGGCCCTAGGTGGTACCCATTTCGATGCTCCACCTGGCTCCCTTTTCAATTTTCCCTACCAATTCCTGCATATTTATCCGCCTTGGAATTATTATTAAATAAAGTAAATAATTCAGCCATTTCCCTGGCAGCTTGATATTTTAGAAGCGAGCAGAAGAATAACTCGCCGGTATTGTATACAGAATCAATAAATCCGAAAGATACGCCGCGGTTAGCCTCGTTGCAATATACAAGTTGGTTATCACGAGACGGCGGAACCGTAAAAGCAAGCTCCAATCTATCAATAAGTTTTTTCCCGTTTATATTTTGATCCAATATTGAAACATCGCCGGTTGAAGTCACATAATACCATGACATATGTATAAAATGAAAATGATCGTCCAACGATGGATATTTACCCCACATACCACCTTGGTTTTCATAATCATCAGTAGTACCTGGGAAAAAAATCGGCTTATCGCTAAGGCTTACATGATCCACAATAGAACCGTTTGGCACAAAACTTCCAGATGGAGTTTGCCAATCACCATCTTGCTGATGTCGCGATGTCAGTTGCAGGGCGTGTTTTTTTGTTCTCGTGGTGTGATAAATCCCGTTTCAAGCGACATGGCATAATCACGCACCCAGAAGGCGGGGTAGCAATTTCGGCCGCCAGGCCTGATTATGGTATCACCGGTATTATTGGGGCCAAAGGGGGCAATTTCCTGTCCAGCTCTTACTCGCGATGCTTCGATCACATCGGCAGTCATCTTTTCAAGAAAATCAATATCCTCTGGCGGCAAATTCAGCCTTTTATTACACTGCATATATATTTCCTAAAACCTTATTATAAAACCTTTGGTGCTTTTGTAAGAATCTCCAGGCCGGTTTTGGTGACGGCGACATTATCCTCGATTCGTATACCGCCCCACTTTTTGTCATATAAGCCTGGTTCGACGGAGAAAACGTGGCCTTGTTTGAGCTTCTGATTGTTGCCCGGCATTAGGAAAGGTTCGGGTTCATGATAACGGAAGCCAATACCGTGCCCTGTTATATGAGTCACGTTTTTGGCAAATCCCGCATTGATCAGAACCTGCGTCGCAACTTCATGAGGCTGGGATACAGCAACGCCGGGTTTAATTACATCGAGCGCTGCCTGCTGTGCAGCTTTGACTGCGTTGAAGGCGTCACGCTGAATTTTTAACGGTTTACCCGCAACTTTTGTTCGTGTAACGTCGGCCCATAAGCCGTCAACACAAACAGCAAGTTCAAGCAATGCAGTTTCGCCATCTTTCAATTTGCGGTTGCCTGTCGTAACGATCGGCCGCCACGCGCGATAGCAATTCTGGCCGCTGGAAATCTGCGGAAAGACATTTACATGTCGGACACCTTTCATCGCGACGCCTTTCGTCAGACACTCGCCGTAAACAATGCTCGCAAGTTCCGCCTCGCTTATACCTGGGTGAACTGATTTCTGAAAAACCTTCAAACCTTTGCTTGCAACCTTATGAACCACTCTAAGTTTTTCAATCTCGGCCTCTGTTTTGGTGGCGCGCTGGTTGTGCAAAAGATTTGTCACGTCCATCCATCGGGCAGACGGCAAAATAGACTTTAAATATTCTATAGAACTTTCACAGGGAACCATGGGTTCTGCTGCATTATGAGATGGCGCGATGCATTCAAACGAGCCTTCGTAGCCGATTCGACCTCCCATTAATCCAAGTTTTTTACAGACATCGCGAAGTTCGTTGCGAATGGTTTCCAGTGGGTTGGGCATGACAAGCAAAGGCCAGCGAAAGAATCGAACATCACCCGCCCAGCAGCCAGCCATTTCCTGATCTTCGGATGAAGGTGCAATAAACGTTACGGGCCCATCATCAGCTGTAAATACGGCATAGGAAAACCCGGACATCGGCCAGACTCCGAAACTCATCACAATGTTCTCCGGCATACGGAGAATCATCGCATCAAGTTTGGCATTTTTCAGTTCTTTTTTTAAGCGGCTGATTCGCTTTGTATCACGGGACATTTCATTCCTCCCAGTATTTTGCTCCTGGCAGGCTGCCGTCCATAACGTAACCGCCATCGATCGTCAGATGTTGGCCTGTCATGTAACAGGCGTCATCACTGGCAAGATAAACCGCCCCGGCAGCGATCCATTCCGCCTTGGCAATTTCCTTCAACGGCACGCGTTCGAAAAGGGATTTCTTGACCGACTCGGTATACATCGGGATCGTCAGTTCGGTATATGTCGCGCCAGGCCTGATGTAATTTACGGTGATTTTGTGAGGGGCAACTTCCGTCGCAAGAGTTCTGCAGAAAGCTTCAATGCCGCCCTTTGCAGCTGTGTAGTGACAGCAGTTCGGCTCGCTGAGAACCGCATGAATACTGGAAATCGCGATAATCCTACCGCCCCGGCCTTGGGCAATCATTCGCCTTGCTGCCTGCTGAGAACACAAAAACACGCTCTTTAGATTGTTGCGGATAATGAAGTCCCAATCCTCTTCCGGCGTATCAACGACGGGGGATTGCCGAATCAGGCCGGCGTTGTTAACGAGAATGTCCAAACCGCCAAGTTTTTCCTCAGCTTCATCGAATGCCTTGGCAACCTTGTCGGAAAAACCCACGTCGCACTGAACAGGCCAGGCCTTGCCCGGACCTGTCTTGGTCAGTTCATCCGCAACTTTCGCAGCCTTATCGAGATGCAAATCAAAGATCGCCACATCTGCCCCCTGCTGAACAAAAGCAGCCACAATCGCCTTGCCGATACCGGATGCCCCGCCGGTTACAATCGCTTTTTTACCTGCCAATTTCATAGTTATATCTCCTATAATTTTTTTTGAATTTTCTAAACTCCGCTGAAGGCCGTAAACCCACCGTCGACCGGCAAAATCGCACCAGTCACAAAACTCGCCTTCTCAGAAGCCAGCCATAACACAGCCCCGGCGATTTCGTCAGGCTGACCGTATCGGCCGACCGGGACATTACGAATAATTTCCCTGCCGCGTTCGGTCGCCTGGCCTGTCTTTTCGTCTATAAGTAAAAAGCGGTTCTGCTGACTCATCACAAAACCAGGCGCAACTGCGTTTACACGAATATTCGGCGAGTATTCACTGGCCATGTGAACGGCCAGCCATTGCGTGAAGCTGTTCGTCGCAGCCTTGCCGTTGCAATATCCAATCGCCTTGCTCAATGGCGTCATGCCTGCGATGGACGAAATGTTTATTATGACGCCCGCTTTTTTCTCGGCAAAAACCCTGCCGACAATTTGTGCGGGAATAACAGCGCTCATGTAATTCAGATCAACAACTGAACCGACAGCCTCCGGTTGAATATCAAAAAACGCCTGATCGGCTGAGGTTGTCGCTTGCTTCCTGCTGCCGCCGGCACCGTTGATGAGAATGTCAACCGTTTCAAACCGCTCCAGAGTTTTCGATAAAGCAGTCGCGACAGATTTCTTATCCAGAACATTACATTCCACTGCCAGTGCAACCCCACCCTGGGCGTTTATTGAGTCACAACATTTTTCCGCAGCCTCTTGGGATAAATCCCACACTGCAATTTTCACACCTTCTTCTGCCAGCAAACTTGCAATTGCCCCGCCAATTGCGCCTCCGCCGCCGGTTACAACAGCCACCTTGTCTCTAAGTCCCAAATCCATATCAGAAAACCATCCTACTTTTCTTCATTTGTAAAACTTTCCTGAACACTCAGGCCGGTTTCGTCTATGTGACAGGCAAGCAGCTTGATCGCATCTCGTCGCTTGCCTGTCAATATCGCGTCGAGAATCTGAATGTGCCTTTTGAGAGCATCCCTGGCACGGGCGGGGTCCTTGGCTTCCCTGATCCGCAGCATCTGAATCCTGGCCCGGAGTTTACCCACGATCAATTCCAGATCCACACTTCCGGAAACCTTGCAAATAAGCGAATGAAACTGATCGTCAATCTCCAGAGCCCGCCTGACGAGAGTCTTCTCCTTCATTTTTTCACACGCCAGCATTTTTTCACGCAGCCTGGCAACCTCTTCAAGATCGAACTTGTCAAAAGCAAACTCCAGAGCTAAAACCTCAAGACGTTTGCGAATCTCGAAAAGATAGTCCGCCTCTTTCCTGGTGATTTTGCAGATAAAACAGCCGCTTCTGGGAACGAGCGTAATAAGCCTGTCCTCAGCCAGCCGTTTAAGCGCCTCACGAACCGGCGCCTGGCTAACACCTTCATGCTTTGCGATCTGAAGTTCGGTTATCCGCTGGCCGGGCTTGAGTTTGCCGCTAACTATATCATCAAAAAGTTGCTGATAAATCAGATCCGACAACGCATTCTGTTTTTTGGCAATCGCAACGCTCATTTTTTATCATCCTTTTTCAGCCGATTCCACAAAATTATTTTCTATCGATTATCGATAAATGTCAAGCTTATTAATATTATTGACTTCTTTGCTTTCCATTCAGCAAGCAAAACTGTATAAGTTAACTGTTAGTGTTTTAGTATTTATTGAAAACGTCGTGATACGGCCGAATCGAACCGTCCGATTCTATAAAAGCCATGTAACCCGCTGCAGTAATTGGGCCGTATTCTGGTCGGTGGCCATCAGCAACCAAAGTGTGGCATAAAAGATGCGCTAGAAACCCTATGTCATACTTTTTCAGGATACCCAGCTCAATGACAAGAGTCTCAGCTCGCTTTTGGTCCTCCAGAGCTCCCCAGCCCGTTTCCGTTACTAAAAGTGCCTTGTCTACAGAATTGGCAAAGGCAACGATTCCGTTGATGTTTTTCTCAAAACATTCAACACTTGCATTTAATAAGGTCCAGGCATGGTATGGATGAAACGTGATCACATCTGATATCGGCTCAACCAGTTTTATCAAATCCAATGCAGATGTTGAGCCAACGCTGATTGGCGTTGAGGGATCACCCTGCTTGCAAACCTGATAAACTCTCTTCAACCAACCTAAGATAACCTGCTTTGTCGAATCGCATCGTGCGTTGTTAAATGGTTCATTACAAAGGTCCCATAGTAAAATCCGATCATCGTTTGCGTGCGGTTTCACAACGCTCTCGATGTAGGGGTGAAACGCCCCTGCAAAACGCTCCCCCACCCCCCAATATCCAACCATCTCAACGGAAATGCCTCCAAAATCAGGCAAACTATGCCACCCGTTAAACAATGTGGGGACAAAACGAATTTCCAAATCCTCACCTAAATCAATTACGCTGTCGAATTTGCGGCCAAAGCTTTTCGGGCATTGCAGAAACGCATCAAATGAAAGCCACAGGCGAATCGTATTTATTCCGGGAAAATGTTGTTTCCCAACCTCAAGCTCTTTCTTAATTACATCAAGATTGAAAGAATCGCCCCATATCTGCAGTCCATGGCTCGCGTAACTTGGTTGATAATTGAAACCACGTATAGCCTTGTATTCGTCGTTTATGAGTTTGTTCATTTTTCTTTAAACCTCTTTTTTATTCCGGCCTTTCCCTTATCGTTTTTTACGCTAAGTGTCGTTGCTGCAAAGGGCATTCAGGTTGACTGTCCCCTATCTAACCAACCATAATCGCCATAACAATGCCTCACTCTTTTTCAGAGTCCCTACAGATATTTGAAATACGAATCTCTCCGATTTGGCCGAAGAAATTGCCGTCTCCCTGCCAGTTGAACTTTCCGCCATATTTTGCAAAACCATTAAGACGCGTTCCAACACTGAATTGGGCGTCATGAATTCTTTCGTTCACTATCGCGCGTCCGTCAGGATCTCGCATTTCCCAAATTAACACTCCGTCAACAAATAGCTTATGCCGGTTCTCATCATATGAATACTGCCATGCGATATGATGCCATTGAGAATCGCGAATCCCAACGTATTCTCTATCCGCCACAATACCTTCCGGCCGTTGCCATGGACACAAATTCAGTAAAGCCTGATTCTCTTTTTCCACCTGAAAATTCACCCCGGGAGTCAAGCTGCCATCCGGAGAATCCTGGCGAGAAAGATAAAGTTCCCACACTCCCCTTTTAGTAGTGTCATAGGTTCCGCAAATATGGCCAAACGAAAAAGGCTTGCCGTATTTATTTAAATTCCCACCCGGCCGAACCCATGCCTCAACCGTCCATGCTTTTTTACATGTCCGTAAGTCCAACTTTGCATTTTTCTGAGGTCCAACAAAGCCACGCTCACCCCCTCCAATGAGATAAGGGTAAACGCCCCAGCCCTCCCTGGGCACACGGATATCTCCGGGCATATTTGCCCACGTAAGTACAAGATCTTTATCGCCTGTCACGTCTCTTATATATTTACCATCCGGGCCTTGCCAGTCATATAAAACAACCGTATTCTTATCAGCCTGTATCTTTCGCAAGGCAGCCGGGACAATCTTCAAAACAAACTTCTTTTCCTGCTTTTGCCCGATTCGATCTTCTGCACCGATGGTAATTTTGGACAAGCTAACCTTTTTTGGCCTTCCTGAGATAATCCCGCTTGCGGAATCCAACGATATTCCCAGTGGGAGTTTTCCAGCTTGAATTCGCCAATGAATTGGCTCGATCATATTACGAGTTTGAAATTGGTTTTTATAAACTTCCCCAACAAATCCGAGCGGAAGTGATTGTGTCTCTATTTGTCCCTTTTCTAGGGCAAGTATAAATTCGTGTTCATCCGAGTTGCCTTGTGCATCGATCACTCTAACCTTAAATTTACTGATATTCCCACCCTCTTTTGATATTCCCCCGATTCGCCCTTTTTTATCTATAGTCAAACCAGTCGGCAAGCTACCTGAAATAAGCTGCCATTGTACCACACCGATTGAGCCATCCGCTTTGGGAGCAGCCCTATATGACGCGCCGTATGTTGCAGGGGACAATATTGAATGTACTATTTTCAATCGATCGGATACCGGATAACGCATCACATTTGAGATTCTAATTTCATCAATTTCACCCTCCCAGTCTCCATGAAAAGGGTTAAAAGGGGGATCGACAGCACTCAACATCCCCCCTACATGAAATGGAATACAGATTTTTTTCGCATCGTTAACGACCTGTCTTCCATTTGGTTTTTGGCCAAGCCAAATAAGCTTACCATCAATAAACAAATAATGCGTTTGGTCTTCATATCTAAACTGCCAGACAACATGATGCCAGTTGTCATCAACAATCGTTGCAGGACTAACACCTGTTTCGTTTTCAGGTAAATAGAAGGGACTTATAGCGTTCACATCGTTCCCAGGTGCTCTGGCAGTAGATCCGATAAATCGTGCCATAAG
This sequence comes from Phycisphaerae bacterium, assembly GCA_963664745.2. GTDB lineage: Bacteria > Planctomycetota > Phycisphaerae > SM23-33 > SM23-33 > B1-G9. Next base: position 120,476 of record CAXXMC010000006.1, on the reverse strand, counting down.
CGAAAGGCCATTTTCCGTATAAGAAGAATGTACAGCAAAGTTCCAACCACCGCGTATACCCCTGGGCAGGCTGAATCCTTCCTCATCTGTCCCGCAAATATTCGCGTAGGTATGCCCACCATCTTTACCCCAAGGCCCGGTATAACGACACCATGCTTCAATTGTCCATTCTTTTTTGCATGTCCTAAGATGAAGCTTATCATTGTTCTTTGGCCCGATGAAAATATTGACATCGTCTTTACATCTCTTGAAGGATGCTGTTGAACCAAAACCTACTCGCTTTCCCCACATCGCGTGTTTGGCTTTGAGCGTAAGGGCTGGATCACCGCAGGCGTCATATGTTTCATTTCCTTTGCCTTCGTCAAAATGATAGAGACAAACGGTTTCGGAGTCAGTGTTAAAAGGCTTTGATGGGACCGGATAATCTGCCGATATATTTCCGCCCCAAAGAAAAGAAAACACTAATACCAAAAAGTAACGCTGATATCTTATCATGCTTACGACAATTCCTTCCTTGCAGGTGATTTATCCTCTATTATTCAGTTTGCCGAAAAAGGCCTCAGGCATAATCAAATTTCCTCCAAACAAAGAGAGTTGATTTCTTGTTTCAGTCGTTCTAACAATTCTTCACACTGATCTGCTTCCAAGCGACTCCATCGTGAAGCTTCGGTTTCATATCCTCCTCTGGAAAAAGCTTCTTTCGGTGGAAAGTAACCCTGCCAAAACCCGGACATTCCTGTTGAAATAACGTGATATTGGGGAAACTGGTTACATATCGCATAACCGAATTGTGTGAACAACTCGCCGGAAACAGCAAGAAAGATTATATTCCCGATTTTAATTATTTGAAATTTTACAGGGACAGCCACAGGACAGCATGAAAGCTTTTGCTGTTCATCTAAAAGAAATTTCTTATAACCAATCCCCTCATGATGTGTCTGAGATTGCTCAGATGTCTCTTGGCCAAAGCTGGTTAACAATTCTTGAATTTCCTCATTGTTTTTTGTTTGTCTTCTTTTAGCTAAAAAAACATTTCTATAACCGCAAACATCCTCCGGTTTCAAAGGTTCAACTTTCTGGGCTAACAGGTTTGCTATAGCTGTCTCAAGACGTTTCTGAGTTTCATAAAGCTCTGTTTCTCCGCCCATTGAAATCGGGTCAATCTCTCCACAGGGGCCGTTTATGTGCATGAACGAAGTCTTATCACTATAAGACGATTCGAAAGTCTGAAGGGCTCTTCCCATGGCGTCGCTGGAAATCATATCAGAGCACTGAATGCATACCCCATGAATGCCAAAATGGATCAATATTCCCAATATTTCACCGGCATCGGTTTTAAAGATAAGGCCTGACATTGTTTCATTCAAGGGGCCTGGGTCTATTATCTCATCGTTGTTGATGTCTGAGTGCAAAACGCCGACCTGCCCATTTTTCAGAACGGGTCGGCGATTTCGCACAATTCCAGTCGCCTGAATCTGCGACCAAGACACATCAACAGGTTGGATTTTCATCAATGCCAATTCAGCGGATTTCACAATGGCCTCTTCTACTTGCACTCCATACTCGCTGCCTTGATCGGTATTATTAAGGCCAACCATCGGAGACGAATGCGTATGGGTGCATGAGATCAGGATTAAATCAGAAGGTATGTTAAAACTTTCCGATATCCGTCGGCTGGCACGCTCAGTGAAACCATAACAGTCAAAAATAATATCAACGGAAATGATTAAACACACACTTTCCCCGACCTCCCAGGCCAGCGTTCTGACAAACAGGGGATCGCGGATAGCTGTGAATCTGATCTGCCTTTCAAACCAGTATCCCAATCCATACACATCCATCTTGTGCAGATCGGGAGTGATTTCAACTTTTGAAAAACCTGCCTTCATAAATCAAGCCTTACTGAAGAAGCCATTTAACAATGTTCTGCCAGAACTTTTCATAACTGTTCCACAACATCAGATTCAAACCCCAGTGGGGCACAGGATCGGATGCGTAGGTAACCATTCTTCCCTTACCAATTTCACTTACCCCCAAAAGCGAATGGCCTGTTTCTTTTACGGTCAATAACGTTTTGAAATTATCCTTTGGGATTATTTCATTATATCCCATGAGGGGAGGCACAGCCTGCAGATCAAGGCCATCAAAAACAGGATGACTTTCACAGCCTTCTTCCGTTTGCACGGAAAACCCTTCTGAAGTTTCCATCATATCCTCGCCGGCAAGACATTCAAATGGCAGCCAGTCCCTGATAGTGCACCTTCGCCAGCCACCTTTTTCCATATAACCAGAAAAGGCAAGCCAACCCCCCATGAAAAGCAGTCCTGTTCCCTGTTCCACCTGCTTGGCTAAGAACTTCAAACGATCTGGAAAAGTAATAATATCTTTGTGATATTTGCTACGATCGAAAAAATCAGGCGACAGACAAAAACATCTCGCCTCAACGTCACTTAGAATAACAACGTCCGCTTCCCCGATGATACTCTCATACTGCTCCGGAGACCAGTGATACAAATCCCAGTTACTGTATGCCTTGACTTCAGCGCCCTGCTTTTCCAGAGAATCCGTAACCGGTTTGCCCAGAAACTGCAAATGACAATCCTTGGACATCATTTCAAAGGGACTTTCGATGAAATTCGGGCCAGTATAAAACACCCAGTCACCAATGTAAACAATCTTTTTTCCACTTAAAATATCCATGACGATTTCTCCTTATGAGACTTCCGTTAATTGCGACGGAATCGCCAAGGCATTTATCGTGGGTGCCCTGACCCCAATTTTTACAGGGTTCTTTATTTCACTGCTATATATTCACAATACTTATCATACAGTTTTTGGGAATCGGGATGGCCGATGTTTACAAGCTTGGTTTTCCTGTTCCAGATTCCCTGATATTGGTAGCAGATAAGTTTTTTTACCAGCGGGGACTGGATTTCTATCTGTTGACGAATCCTTTCAAAGGGGCCGGGCACGCAATAAACTCTTCCGTCCGGCGATGGCTCAAGATCGAACATCTCGCAGTTACTCCAAAGTTCAACTCCTATGTCTTCTAGGGTCTTCGCAGCGTTCTTCAACCCCAGGCTATTTCGTTTGATAAGTTCCAGCGCTTTATCGATATTCGAATCTCGTCCTCCGTAATCCTGAGGCGCGAGAATATTAATCGTCGTGCGTTCAAGTTGCTCGGGCAGTTTCTCGATCTGCTCATGCGCGCCAAGGTATCCCGGAGATGCCAGTAATTTTATTTGGTTTCCTATGGCCGGCCGAACGTATTGTTTCATGTACTTTTCGTAAAGCTCAACCTGCAGGTCCTGATCAAAATCTATCTCGTTGGAAAGATATAATCCTGCAAATGCAGGCGAATCGCTGAACTTCTCACACAAGGCAATTGCAAGATTGCGGTTCCAAATGAAGAAATTTTCATCCCACGGTTTCTGCATATGTCGATAATCAGTAACCTGGCTGCATCTTCCGCGAAAACCAATCCCGTGGAACATTTTCATTCCCAGCTTTTCGACTTCGTCAAACACAACCCCCAATGGGTCTTCACAGCCCATCTTATACTTAACGCCAACGGTTTTTTCGTAACCCGCAAACATGGGCCGGCCCCAGAAGGCGGACGTAGTGTTAATAACATTGTCAATTCCAATCTCGTGCATGTCCCGAACCAATGCTCGCCAGTTTTCTTCTTTCCAGAATCTACATTCATCAGTCCACCACATTGCATCCCATAAATTAACATGGGCCAAATCCATGAAACTTCCAGTTATTTTTCGATCTGCCATTTTTTATCCAATTAGGTTGATTTTATTTTCAATACAATCTATAAGACTCATCCCCGTATGATATGCCGGGTCCGCATCCGGGGTGGCGGGGATAGCGGTTCCAGTAGAACCGTTAGCCAACAGGGTCTGTATTGCCATCATGTCAAGTTCCGGCTTAACGTAATATTTTTTAAACGCGTTGAAACACTTGGAAAAGATTTCCCGCATGGATTCACGATAGCCTGCTGAATTACAGCATAAGCAGGCTGATCGTATAGTCTCCGGCAGCGACCACCAGGGCATGTCGCTGTTCAAAACGGTTCGGCTCAAAAGGTCGAAAGATTTGACGATTCCATACTCCTTTGGGGAGAATCCATTTTCAAAATTCCGTATCAGAATTTCCGGCAGAACACGATAGTATTTTTCCAGCCGATTGTCATCGGCTTTTATAAGTTTTCCGGTTATAAATTGCGAAAGCATATTCACCGCAAGTCCGACAAACTCCGTACCATGGCCTGGATCACTTAGAATCTTTCCGTCGGTCAAAAATAGATTTCCCTCCTCATCTATAAACTCCCACATGTCGAACGGCTTGATATCCGGATTATTTCCGTCAACATTGACGTGAAAATCCAGCATATGGTCAAGCAGGCGAAAACCGAGTTGAGCATACTTTTTATCATTCGTCACTCTCGCAAAAGTCGACGCCCCTCCGATTGCGATCATAAACGGGCCGTGTGCTATTCTGCCAGTCACCTGTGCTGCCCCTGAGTTTTTCGGGTCAAGCGGTTGCTGATCACTCTGGAATTTACCTGCAAAAATCTCTTCACAAACTTTGTCGAACCACTCGCAAGCCCGGCGTTTTTTCACATCGTCGCCAAGCAGGTCTGCCGCTGCAACCAGACCCTTGGAATAAAAAAGATCACTGTAATTAGGCCCGGCTGAGGTATCAAAATCAAACTCTTCAATTTCGCCGGAGGCCCCGAGCCTGCAAGGTCTGCCTGCAGATGTCATCATAAAAAAGAGTCTGCTGTCATTGGCCTCGCGAATCTCCTCCATGCGATTCAGAACGCGCGATACAATCTTTTTCAACCGTTGGGAATCATCCTGATATTCACCGCCTAGATTTTCTAGCCAGTTCGCATGGGCCGCAAAGGCTTCAAGACCGCGGCCCTGAATCCACGGAAAAATCGTCCCCCTGCCGCGAACTGGATCATCGTCCGCAAAATCCTGGCCGTCAATAAGGCTCAACTTCGTATCGATGAACGGATAATTTTCATTTCGTTCGCAACGGCAAATGATAGCCCGGATAACATCTATCGTAATTTCCTGCAAAAAATCCACAGCCCCGGAAAGCTGCCCGGAATCATCAGTGTCACTTATATAATCAATACTCATTTCGTTCCTTTTTTCTTAAAACACAAAATGCTAAACATTCAGGTAATTATCGATTCCTGCCAATTCTTTGAGCAAGTAAATTAAGGCATAGCCGCTGGATCTTGCAACAACAATCGGTAATTTCGCATCCCTCTCCTCGACAATCCCGCCATAGGTCCGGACCAGCCTGGCAGAGGTTTCCTGGGTGTTTAGCAACGCGTGCAGAGCTTTTTCACAAGCCTGAGAATCAGCAGCAGGAACATTTATAATATCACCCGCTTCTGAAATGACATTTAAAATGATGGGAATACATGCAACGCTTTGTTCAAAGCTGCCGTCTTCACGCTGGCCTGTAAAAACCGCATTCAAAAATTTCTCAATCGAAGCCAGATATCTTTTATCTTGCGTAATTTTATAGGCACACAGTAAACCCAATGAACCAAGATCGTCATTGGCTCGGTGAAGTCCCTTTTGAGGATCATCCTGTGGCGGCTGTTTTGTCTCTCGCTCTATCGAACAATAAAAGCCCGAGTCCTGCTGAATGTAATTGACAAAATGATCGGCTATAGTCACAAATGGTTCGCCGACCCATTTTTTATCCTGCGTAGCCAAGCTGAGATGATAAAGAAAATTCAGGGTACCTCCCTGACAGCTGAATTGAACCTTATTATACTCACCGCTGGAATAATCTTCTATATAAGTATATTTTGGTGGCGCCTCAAACTGCACCGCGCCGAGAGGCCAGCCTTCTTCATCCAATGCCTTTCTCAAAAGCCACTCCCCGAATAACTCCGCCCGCTTCAGCCATTCCTTAGAGCCCGTCTGCCGATACAATTCAATAAAGGCCCAGGCTGCCGACAAACCATCGCGAGGATAACACCATGTCGTCTGTGGCGTCAGCTCGCGTATCGCACCGTAATGCTCCTCCAGGAAAGGATCGAACACCTGTAGCGATTTCAGGAACCGCCCCGCGCCCAATGCACAATCAAGATAACGCTCATCGTCGAAGGCCTTATAGGCACCCAGCCAGCCCATTATGGCAAACGCACAATTCCATTGCGAACCAGGAACTGTAACTCCATTACAGTCAACGTGGTATGCTACTCGTCCAGAATCCGAAAACATGTCATGCAACGGTGTCTGAGTATTACAAAACCAGTCTGCCAATCTACGAGCGGCCTTCAGTCCGGCTTTCTTGGATGTCTCAGAATAATTCATTTTTTCCTTCCGCATGCAGGTTGTCCCTGTAATAAAGGTTTCTAATTTAAAAAGAGTATACTCTTCACTGACAGAACGCATGGATTATTTTCAGTATCTTTTCACAAATTATTTTATGTCCTAATGCAGAAAAATGGCAGCCGTCTGGTTGGATTTTTTCAATTCCATGCAGCTCTACCTGTTCAAAAATATCAAGCAGTACGGCATGATCCTGACCAGTTAGGGCCCGACCTATAGCATCGTTGTATTGCGGAATATAAGTTTCAACGCCAGGCAACATTTTCATAAAATGATCATTAGCTGGTCCGACATTCAAAACTATTACTTTTGACTTGCTCTCTTTGTCTGCCTGCACTAACAAAGCCTTCAATTGCTGCACAAACTTGTCGGCTGAGACCCAACCTTTCAATTTCAACGTCCTTATCAAAAAAGGTGCCCATTTATAGATGTATTTAGCGAACATATTTCTGAACCAGCCGCGATTCTTTGACCGAAACAACCATCGCCAGAAATCAAGCGATATCAATCGCGGTGCCGCCTCGTTGATGCCGTAATTCAATATTACCACATCAGGATTATGACGTTTAAGAATGTCAATATATTGCCAATCCTTCATGTCAGTTATAACCGTGCTGCCCTGGGCAAGATTTATCACCTCATTGCTTGGGTCTTGCTTTTGCAATTCTTCCCTAAGCAAGTCACTATAATTACCTTCTGTCCTATCACTGCGAGTCGGCCTGATTGAAAGCGCAACGGACGAGCCTAACACCAATACTCTCATTTCCGGACCTCAAACCATTTTTCAAACCAGTTCAGAGCAGCATCCATCGCCTGCCAGCTGCATTCATGAGCATGATCCAAATGTAAAATTTGAAAATAATCGCCTTTTCCATACATATAATAAAGACGCTTAATTTCCTCCTCAGCGTTATACAGCTGTTCCTTATCGGGAAAATACGGATCGTTAATTCCGGTAATATTCAGAAACGGTTTTGGAGCAACCAAGGCAGCTATATAATCGTAATCCCAACCCAGCCTGCTTCCCTTTTTACAATACTCAGCCAATCCCGGATAATTAAAACTTTCGCAAAGTCCCTGAATATTTCTGCCCGCCCACGGAGACCAGCCGCACACTGAAACAATCGCTGATATTTCGCCATAAAACGCACCGGCCATTACGGACATCTCCCCACCTTGAGACAGTCCCATGCAACCGATCCTTGAATCATCCACATAATCGACATTCTGGAGAACTTCTATCGCACGTCCTATATCCCAAAGCGACATTCCCACTCGCGTCCAATGAGGAAAACGACTTTCAATATCGCTTGTATCATAGGGTTTCAGCCCAGTTTTGACGCGCTGCCCTGCACATGAATAGTCAGGACACAAAGCCACAAAACCGTTCTCAACCAGAATCGCTCCATAATGTTCAGCGGTCCCAACCACCTCAGGTCCTGCCAAGCCTACCACAGCATCTTTTCCCCAGTTGGGAGTCATATAACTACCAGGAAGACAAATAACAGCCGATGCGGCATCGGAAATTTCATAAGGCACTAACAACCAGGCCCAGACGATATCATCCGATTCATTACCGTATGAAATTCTAATTCGCGTATATCTTTCAGTTTTTACATTTTCATAAAACTTCAAATTAAGCAAAGGAGCATCTTTGAATTCAGCACGTCCGAGCATATCCATAAATTCATTTTTAACCACATCGCCCCTGGCGTTGAATGACTCTATATCCTCAGAACATTTGAACAGTGTTGTATGTAAATCATTCATTTTTTAACTTCCAACTCATTTGAAATCTTGCAGGATGGCGATTGATTTACATCCAACGCCGCACGGCGGAAGAAGTAAAACCAGCCGCTTTCCCCGCCACAAAACAGGTCGGGTTTTCCCTGACCATACCAATCCACACAAGAAAATGTCGTCTCATGGTTAGAGAGATGAATATCTTTGCCGAAACATTTAAGTCTAACCGCTTGTTTAAACCTCGGCTCCGCATTCGTGCCGACATTCTCATAAAGTCCTGGACCGGAATTGCCCCATGAACCTATCTGACTTATTAGATCATAATCCCCGTCGCCATCCCAGTCGCACGCTTCCCACTGCCAGAAAACACTGCCCAGGTTACCCAGATTCATCTCAGAGCCGTCAGCAAATTTAAACACTTCGATGGGTTTGGCTGAATTTTCTCCCTGCTTCATTCCTTTAAATAAACCCAACCTGCCAGCCTTATCCTTGGTAACAATATCAGTCACCCCATCGCCATCCCAGTCAAGTACGGCCGGCTGATTCCTGTAAGCAAAAGGCCGCGTGTCACCATCTATTTTTATCTTCTTTATAGTGGAAAACACGGGTCTTTCGCGAGTGCCGATATTTTCAAAAAAAACCAGACCATCGGTATTGTTCGCAACAATCAAATCGAAATCGCCATCGCCATCCCAGTCAGCGTAACGAGGCTTGGCCTGACCCAGGAAATACTCAGGGTTACCGTCCGGTATAAACTGCCAGCGTAAAACTCGAATCGGCTTGCCGTCAGCCATAATATTACGGGCTGTCTCAAACACCGGCCTATCGTTGTTACCGACATTTTTTATCAGCCAGACCTGGCCCATCTCATCTCCGGCAATCAAATCCCAGTCACCATCACCTTCCCAGTCTTTTACCTCAACGCCGCTGTAACCGTCAACACCACATCGACCATCAACTTGCATTAAAAGGCCTTTGTCAACATGACCTGGAAATTTTGAAAAATGATTCCCTTTGTTCTTTTCAAAATAACGAATACGATGACCTTCACTAATGAAAAGCCCATTGAATGCTGGATTGTCTGCAGAAGTAATAAAAGTGGAACCCAAAACATCGGCCTTCGGACAAATTTTCATAGGGCCGAATCCTGGCTTCTGTCCCTTCTTTGAAATATTAAGCCAATAGCAAACCTTCGGCTCAGGTGGATTTTTATAAAGCGGCATGGTCGTGCCGACGATATCAGGTCTCCCATCCAGATTGATATCATAAATATCCGTCATCAGAACATTTTCGCGAAGAAGCTCCTGTTCAAACAGAGCGACAGGTTTATCGAACTTCGGTTTGTCACCTTTCTCGGCTGAATTATATGCTACGTAAAGGCCTGTCCTGATGAAATTGCGGGCTGGTTTTCCCTCATAAATATAGTGTGCATTGTATTTCATGAAAACCGCGTCCAGATCCCCGTCAAAGTCAACATCCCGAAAACCGCGAAAAATCAATCCGCCGGGCATCTTAAAATCAGCAACCTTTTTCAGAATCGGAACGCCGGAAGGATTCAGCTCCCCCGTATTCAGAAAAATCCCGTTGGTGGTAACCAGATCGAATCGCCCATCCTTATTCCAATCGAGAAGTCCGCAGTTATTGTAACCATTGCCGATTGTCTTTCCGTCAGCACAAAGGCGAACAAAATCCGCAAATACAGGTTCTTTATTATTTTTAATATTTTTCCAGAACCTAAACATAAAACTCGGTTGGCCCCAGGTATCAGTATAAATTTGTGGGCTTATAATATCCACCAGACCGTCACCGTCAAAATCTCCACAAACCGGAAAAATGCCGTGTGCGTGAATAGGGCTCAACTGGTCTGGGTTGTTATATCGAGGGTTATCCCCGAAACCTATTATTGGTACATACCGGCCGGGCTTTTTAAAAGAACCGTTGTCCGCAACATCGAAATAAATTAAATACTGGTTCTGGCCTGGCCGGTTGATATTCCAGCCAACCCAACCTTTATCGGCAACCTGAAAAGTCTCATCCGTCAGATGATCCACAATACTCTGCCATCCGGTTTCGCTATCGATTTGAACAATTACAACAGATTCAGGATCAAAGTTTCCCGGAATCCCCCTTTGCTCAAGATATTTTTTAAAATCAACAGTTACTCTAAAAGGTGCATTTTTTACTTTCGCTATTGTCTTTGGATCTACGTCAATTTTCAATCGGTATCGGCGATCAACAGGCCAATCATTATCTGCATTTGATAAAAGTTTCAGGATGGCTGCGGCAGCGAAAATTTTTACGTCAATATTCGTTTCTTTCTCGAAAAAATGTTTTAAAAACGATATTCCAGAAACGTCCCCAAGATTAGCCAATGCAACGCAAGCCTCTTTTTTTTCGTCATTGTTGCCTTTCAGCAGGTACTGCTGAACTTGATTCTCAAATATCTTTTTAGTCTTTACGTCTTTTACATGCTTGCATAAGGCACTGAGAATATAAATGCGAGCCGGAGATTTCTTATCGAGCTTATTAAAACTTTTTTCCAGCTTGTCAAAAGATTTTGAATCGATGGAATTCATATATCGAACAGCATAGCCGACATGCGATATTTCCGACTCATCTCCTGAATTCAGTAACTCCAGCAGGTAATCCAGGTCTGCCTGGTTTTTACTGTTAGCCAGAACCCACCTACCATAAGCAGCCTTGCCATCGCCGACTTTGGAGGCAAAGTCCTGCGATTGCTTTGTACGAAAATGAACATTCAATTTGCCAAGAGTTTCAATTGCATGAATCCTGGCCCGGCCTGTTTCATCCTCAAATGCAGATCGGATTTGTATAATATAATCCTGTTTTTGCTCCTGTGAAACTCCAGGGATTTGTATAAGAACCCGCAAAACGCCGATTCGATATTGCGGATCATCGGTAGCAAGTTCTTTTATAAAAGGTTCTTGAACCCCTTGCGGCATGTCGTTATTCAGCAATGCCTCGGCTGCGTGAACCTTAACCCAGCCGGCCTGTTGCCGCATCGCATGCTGCAGGAAGGCTGTCATTGATTCTTTCAGCGTTGAATTGGCGCTGTTTTGCCCGGAACTTGCCTCCGCACAAAGGCAGGTCGAGAAGACTAAAAGGCTGTATATATTTCTAAACTTGAGCAGGTTAGGCATTCTGGAATTTACCTTTCGACAAGCAATAGGTTATCACGATTCCCGTACCGCTTCCAGTTATAAAAGACCCAGGTATAATCCACAGAAAACTGATACCTGCAACGCCGAAAAACACCGGCCAATATGCTATAAGTATCGCTGTGGCCGCGCTGATGAGAATCGCAGGCCAGGCTGCGTATTTATTCGCCTTTTTTACAAACAATGCAAGAAAGAAAAGAACAAACAACGGAGCCACCAATAGATTGGCCACCCTGAAAGCATTTTCAAAAAGGTTGCCCGGAACATGCTCCACCAATAACCCCAGGCAGACAACAACCACACCCACAAGAACAGAAATAAGCTGATTGAGATGGACAGCCTTGCGGCCTGTTATAGGCGCCTTGCGAAAACGTTCTATAAAATCGACTGTAATCACAGAGCAGGAAGAATTCAGGCCAGATGATAAACTGGACATCGCAGCAGCAAGCAGGCCTGCAATAACCAAGCCAGTGATGCCCTGCGGTAAGCCGTTTACGATGAACATCGGCAGCAGCTTGTCAGCGTCTGTGATTCCGCCGGGCTGCTTTGAATAGTAGGCAAAAAGGGCAAAACCAAGTATTGCAAGAAAAACATTCACAATTCCGCCAGTCAAAAGATTGATTGAAAATGCACGGCGTGCCTGTTTGGCGTCACGGGTTGAAAGATAACGCTGAACCGCTATCTGATCCGAGCCGCACGTGCATACGTACCATGAAAAACTTGCTATAAATACAGCTCCAAAGCTCATCCGGGAATTAAAACTGAACAATACCGGCTTGGCCCAGTCCGGGTTCCACTGCCTCGGCCACCATTGATTCACTCCACCAAGAGAATTGTTAATCAGAATCAAAGTTAAAACCGCCCCGCCAAACAAAATGAAAGTTTGAACAACATCCGTAAAAACCACCGCCTTAATTCCGCCCATTGACGTGTAAATAATAGTAACGACCGCAAGAATAACAGATAACCATGGAGTAAATGAAGGATCAAGTTTCAATACGGGAACAAGTATTTTGTCGCAAGTCGCATAAAGAATTAATCCCATCCACAGTAAACGAAGCATCACGAATATCACAGAACCAGCCATGCGAATACCCAGGCCAAGCTTCTTTTCCAGAATTTCATATGCGCTGGTCACCCTTTGCTGCATAATTACCGGAATTATCCACCAGCCCACAGCCCACGCAATAAAAGGATAAATGATTATCTCAGCCAATATCATCGGGCCGTGCTTGATAATCTCACCCGGAACCGCCAGATACGAAACAGTGCTAAGCAGGCTTGCGAACAGACTGATCCCCACCATCCAGGCAGACATATTCCGTCCGCCAAGAAGATAATCCTCCTGCGACTTGGTTTTGCGCGAATACACCCACCCCACAACCAACATCCCCACGCCATAAGAAATCAATACAAACCAGTCCAATACGGTAAATGACGTCATAAGTTTGCCACCTTTATTAAAGTTCTTAGGACGGGCTTTGTTGATTACTACTGGCTATGTAAATGGGTAAATACAAATCCCTATGCAATGAATTTAACTCGATCATCCGTTTTACATATATTAACAATTTGATTCACAACTTTTGCGAGAGTTTGAAACAGTAAAACAGGTTTTATTCAGAACCTCTACATAATGAAACGCCCCAAAAACAGGGGCGTCCATACTCGATAAGAATGGTAAAGCACCACCTCAGTCAGCAAAGAATGTGTAACTTCCGTCATCTGCCTCTAAGAACTCAGGATTCCCTCCCTGCATCAGAACAAAATCCACGTGGCCATCTACAAAAACAATGTTCGCCCAAGGAGCATCCTGGTCGTGCCAGCGAATTCCTGCACCTTCCGGCAGAGGCCAGCCGTTCGCCCAAAAATTACAGATAACATATTCACCAGACTGAATAGTCACCGCAGGATGAATAACATCGGCTCCCCTGCGGCCGTGCAACCCTAATGGCCTTGTGTCACTCGCGGCACCATTGCCCGTATTAAATGCGTAAGAAGAACCGTAGTATCGCCAGACACTATCCGACCAGACAGCCCAGTAATCGCTGGGGCATTTCCAGATATTTGCATCTTCTGCATAATCATACATGACACGATCTTCAGTTGGCGTGTTCATCACGGATAAGTAACCGGGCAGGATTTCACTTTCTGCAGGTCCACCAATGCCACCAGTCATATACGTAGCGACCGTCATGTACTCACTGGCATCAGCCGTAGAGTAGGTCCCTGGAGTTACCGTGGGAAACGTATCATCAAAATCATTTCTATACAAAGCCGACGCCATCCCAATTCCACGAAGATTTGTTTTGCAAACAACATCTTTTGCCAATTCCTTGGCCTTCTGTAAAGACGGCAATAATATGCTCACAAGAAGAGCAATAATTGCAATCACTACCAGCAACTCTATCAAAGTGAAGCCTTTTTTCCTTCTCGTCAAAAACAGCTTGGTTGACAAAGCTGAAACAAGATTGCCTCGGACAGTTGGGAATAATTGTGATTTTAACATTTCAGACTCCAAATTTCAGGCCAATTTAAAAGTAACTCAAACTACTCGTGCAACACTCATCTGGTGCAATAAACCAGAATTCAAAAACAGATATACACAAAATATTGCTGCTAAATTTTATTATGTTTTTGTTATAGAGTGAGCCTCTTCCATAACCCCGGAAAAGACTCACTTTTTAACAATCGCTTCATTAAGTTTTAAATATAAGCGTTTTGTTTAATTATTTCCTGCGACGAATTACAGCAGCTAGACCACCAATAAGAAGCAGGCCCATTGTTGCCGGTTCTGGTGCCTGTGAAAAATCAACACCTTCATTCACCTGGATGTTGTCAATCTGCCATGACGCATCCCCGTATGTTGCATCACCATATGCAAACACCGCAAATCTGTTGCTGCCTGCCCAAGTGGCTGCGCCGACTTCAAGAGCCCTTGGGGCGGACCAGAGATCTGCACCTTTACCTTCAGCAACCCAATACGCCATATAGCCCGCAGCACCATAGTAGTAAATACCCATTGTGTACCAGGTGTCCGGTGCAATCTGTTCCAAGACACCCCTGGTGCGAGAATCCTTGGCTGTGAAATCATAATCTACCATCATACCTTCACCAGGATTGTAAGCATACAATGCAGAAAAAGACCCTGGATCAGAAATCTTGAAATCATAAACAAGAGTGAAATTATCCACATATCCTGTCCCGAATTCCGCTATAGCTAAACCACTAGCTGAGCTTGTCAGATTAACTACATCGCCATTGGATGTAAGCGAGATATTCTCTTGATACGTCCAGCTACTATCAACAGTATTGCAGTCGTTATAATACAGAACACCAGCCGATGCGACATTCGCCAAAGCAGCAACCAAAACAACTGTCAAAAATTTCTTCATTTTCCGTCTCCTTAAAAACAATTCCAAACCATTTTAGGCTCTCAAGCTCAAGGACACTCCCTTGAGCTACCTTAAACCAAGCTTGATAGCAATAGAATAGCACGAAAACACAATGTTGTCAACATTATTCTGAAATTTATTTATTTCAATACCAAATAACTTCTATATATTTTTGACTAATTTTGAATGTTTATATATATAAATCCCAAGGTCTTTTATTTTGGGAACTTAAAGTTTCATAAAAATCGCTGCACTTTGACAGAATTTACCAAACTAAAGATTTTACCTTAAATTCATTTGAAAGTTATTGCGATTTAGCGTATATTGTAATGTGGAATGGAAACTCATCGAGAGGCAATAAAAATAAATGAATAATACTAAAAATGAAATTTCGACACAAAAAGATCGCGTATATCGCGACTTGCTTCTGCAGATTCGTCAAGGCAAACTCATGCCCGGTGAAAGGCTCCCTACAGAAGACGCCCTGATGGCCCAGTATGATATTGGAAGGTCATCGGTACGTAATAGCCTTGCAAGGCTTCAGGAGGCTGGACTTCTCGTAAGGCGGCAAGGAAGCGGAACTTATATAACCAGTACGTCGGAGAGAAACCACACCACCCCTATAGAGGCGGTTTGCATTCGCACTACATATACTGAATGGGAAGGTTTTTGGGGCAAGCCATTAAGGGAAAGTTTAATAAGAGCCGCCGCTGACCACAATATGGAGATATACTTCGAAACGTACAATCCCAACCAAAAACTGCCGCTGTCGGTAATGTCGGAATCAAAACTCGCTGCCGTGATTGCAATGTACGGCGGAGATTATGATCCTGAAGACATGCTGGAACACATACCTGACGATAAAATCAAGCTCATTCTGAATGGAACTCCGAAAAGAACCTCACTACCCAGCATTGCCGTCGATTTTGAATTAGGAATGACAAGAGCCGCTTCGCTGCTGATAAATTTAGGCCATAAACGAATAGCCTACAACAAACCGGAAGATTTTCCGTACGATTTTACACAAATCAATGCCAAGACGCTTCGAAAAGTCATGACTCAGGCCGGCCTGCCCAATGGCGCAATGTTCTACTGCGGCCCCGAAACGAGACCCTATGATTGGCCACAGGCACTGAAGGAAATGCTCAGCCGACAAGACAGACCGACAGCTATTGTATCTGAAAATCCGGACAATATGCTGTACATGTTAAATGTTATTCATTCAGTCGGGTTGGAAGTTCCCAAAGATCTGTCCATCATCATGCTTGATGATACGGATGATCTGCCCATGCTGACTCCAGCGATTTCATGTTCAAGACAGCCACTGGAAGAAATGGGTAAAAAAACCATAGAGCTGATAGTGGCCTTGAAAAATGAAAAATTCCATGGCGGCCCTGCCCCTGAAAGCAAAAACCCGATGCTTCAACCAAAACTAATCATAAGAGACTCTGTTCAGGCAGCGCCAGAAGATTGATAATAATCAACTGCAGTGAAAAGTGAGTGATAAGCCATTTTTATTAACAGTTAAATCCGTGCAATTTACCATTCCGGTATTCACCACGCTTTTTCCAGTTTTGCATCAATAAAGGATGGGGTTTACATTATGGATTTGAATAAAACGTTTGTCTACGGCACACAATATTGGCGACCTCCGAATCCGTCACGGCAACAACATCGGTTTCATCTTGAGAAGATTAAAAATGATCTCAAATTTGATCTGGTCAAATTTCGGATTCAATGGAACTGGCATCACAGACAGCCGAGTTGTTTTATTTGGGACGAAGTCCATGAACTTTTCGATATTTGCGACAGGATAGAACTCGGCGTGCAGCTGGAGTTAAATCTCGAGACAGCTCCGTATTGGGTTGAACAGGATTATCCAGAAGCACGATACGTTAACGCCAACGGTCGGCCTATCGAGTTGGGCTCGCAGGAAGCTGCGCCTGGGGGAGGTCATCCGGGTTTGTGTTTTCATCATGATGAAGTGCGCAAGCAGAGTGAAATTTTTATCCGGGCAATGGTAAACGAATTTAAAGATAGAAAAAGTCTCGTTCTTTACGATTGCTGGAACGAACCTCATCTTGAACCAGTCTGGTGTTCAAACATGTGGGGCAACATGGGCGACAAGATTTACTGCTATTGTGAATCTTCACGACAGCGATTTCGCCAATGGTTAAAACATCGCTACGAGAACATTGATAACTTCAATAATACATGGGCAAGGGCTTACACAAGTTTTGATCAGATAAACCCGCCGATACTCACTGGCCTGTATGCTGACTGGATCGACTGGTTCCGCTTTTGGCATAGTGAGTTGCAGGAGTATATGGCTTGGCGGTTGGGGATAATCAAACAGGAAGATCCGTCCCGCATGGTGGCGAGTCACAGCGGGGCCGTGCCGCCCGTACTTCCTCGCGCGAATGCCTGTATAGAAAACTGGAAATTCGCCCAGCCGGTAGACCTGTGGGGAACGAGTTTCGCCCCGCAGGCTTTCAACTGGGATCTTGCCACCTGCGCCCAGGTTATCGAATTGACGCGATGCGCTGCACGTAATAAAAATTTCTGGGTCGCTGAAATGCCGGGCGGCCCTGCCTGTAACAGGGGATTCAGAAGCGGGCGTCTTGTACAACCGAAAGATTATGAGCTCTGGAACTGGATAGCCGCGACATTTGGTTCGAAAGGAACAATGCACTGGTGTTATCTGACGGAAAAAACAGGGCATGAAGCCGGTAATTTTGGCATGATGAGATTGAACGGTGAACACACACCTCGAAGTCTTTCGATCAGGAAAACAGCTGCACTGCTGAGAGAGTATCAAGACACTCTAATATCGGCAAAACTGGAGACCCAGGTAGCGGTACTGTACGACCCGGATATTTCATCACTTCTGTTTGCAATGGAATTGGAGGACACTCTGTATGGCCAATCGCATACCGGTTACTACCGTGCGGTCTGGAATGCCGATCTTTACGCAAGATACGTTACTCCTGAATTTTTTGACGATATCCGGGAAAAAGTTCTTATCGTGCCAATGCCCCTGCTGATGAGCGATGAGCTCGCAGACAAAATCGCCGATTACGTATATAACGGCGGGACGCTGATAACCGATTGCCGAATGGGAATGTTTGATCAGCGGGGATTTCTAAGGCCCGTTCTCCCTGCGGGAAAACTATCAAAGGCTTCGGGCTTGGTCGAAGGGGAACAGATATGTTCCGACCGGAGCAAGGATCCCGGCATGATCCCGACGGCAGACGGATCCCTGGTCAAAAGCCAAAATGAATTGCCAGCCTTCGACCCGATACAGCTCGGGCCAACCATATCATTCAACGATCCAATCCAGGCCAACATAGACGCTCAGGAATTTCTTGTTTCGCTCGAACTGAAAACAGCTGGGGCAATCGGAAAATACGACAACATCACACTGGGTGCGAAAAATAAATACGGCAAGGGAGTGGTTTACTATTTCGGAACATATATGGGGCTGGCGCTTGATAAAAAAATCCCCCAAGCCCTGGAGTTAGTCAAAACTCTTCTCCTGCAAACAACTAAACCGATTATCAGTGGAAAAAAACTTCGCCCAAGACTGATTCGGGGCAAAGACACTTTCCTTCTGGTAGTTTTCAATAACGACATGAGGCAGGGGGTTCAGGAGAAAATCACCCTTCCTGCCGAATGTAATGGTTTGACTTCCGCTTTGGACATCTACTCAAAAGAGATTCATCCGATAGAAAATAACCGGATATCTCTGGTCATAGAACCAGGCCATGCAGCCGTGTTATTTATGGAGGGATAAAACCTCCCTGATTCAATCCCTGCCTGAGGTTTGACGACATCCAGGCCTGGTGCTGTGAAGCATCCCCAGGCCGCCGATTATCAGCACCGAAATCGTTACCGGTTCGGGAATCGAATTTATTCCAGATTGAGTATTCCCGAAGTTGGCCTGTACGCTCGCGTAGTCACCGGCCGAGACAACACCGTCACCATTGGCATCACCAGGTATCCCGGGTGCACCTGTACTGCCAAAGTTGGCCTGCACGCTTGCGTAGTCACCGGCCGAGACAACACCGTCACGATTAGCATCACCCGCCAGCAAATCCGGCCCGGAAACAGTTCCTTCAACCGCATATATTGTACCATCAAAAGCCAATCCACCGGAATAGCTGAAACCGCCATTCGCAACAATCTGGATAATATCCACACTGGAATAGACCGTTCCACTGCCCCGTGTTCCAAGGTTTTCAAGGATGATCTGACTTGTTCCAAAGGTTGTATCATTGGGGGAATTTCAGTCCAGTCTGCATCAAAATAGTAAGATACAGCATTTAAATTCCCTCCGAGTGCAACAACCCCGCTTTTGGTCTTACAGGTTCCCCCCGAACATAAGCTGAATGTAGTACCAGGATCAGCAGTAAACACAAGGCCGAATGTTGCAAACGCGCTAAGGGTTCCCGTATCCGTCACGGCTGTGAATACATAAACACCCGGGAACCGTTCGACAACTTCCAGATAGGAGCTTGCTGATGCATATGATGTCAAAGCCGTTATCATTGCAGTCAAAAGAATCTTTTTCATCACTTAATCCTCCTGCGTCTACATATCAGTCCAAGACATCCCAGAGTCAACAGGCTCATCGTCATGGGTTCCGGAAGCGGGTTATCAGACTCAAGCATACTCGGCCCTGTGTAATTCGCAGCCCAAATGGTATAGTCCGCCACATCAACGACGCCATCCCGGTTGAAGTCACCCTGTATCCATAAATTTCCGGTCATATAATTGGCAGCCCAGATGTCGTAGTCGGCCTCATCGGCGTATCCGTCAAGATTGGCATCGCCCGGCCATTGCTTCCAAAAAAAGGCGCCGCCGTTGGCAACGTCCAATCCTTCATTCACCCGGATATCGTCCAATTCCCAATCAGCTGTACCGTAGGCCCCATTTCCATACGCGTAGAAAATAATGCTATTTCGCGCAGACCAGGGGCTCGTCATGTAATGGTAAATTACGGAGATTTGCGAAAGATCGACGTCCTTTCCTTCACACAGCCAGTACGACATATATCCCGCAGGACCATAGGAGTAGATAGCCATGGTGTACCAAGTATCCGCCGCAATTTGAAAAAACGGCGTATGATCCCAGGAAGCCTTGGCTACAAAATCATTCCCCACATAGGCCCCTTCGCTCGGCCAGCCAGAACCGTAAACATATGCGCCGACAAACGAACCAGGATCCGATACTTTTACACTGAGGATGGTAGTGAACAAATCCTCTGAAGACCCCATAGGCAGGATAGCATAGCCACTGCCTGTATTTTGCATTCTCAACGTTTCCCCGTCGGATGTCAGCGTAGGCGTACTGTCGCCTCCCAATATCCAATTCCCCGAAACGCTACTGCAATCGTCGTACAAAATCGTCTCTGCGAAGGAAGTGCTGGCAAAAAAAGCGATTAGCAGAAATGTCCATACTATTTTTACGTTTCGTTTTCTTCCAAAATGATCCCCTAGAACCTTTTCATATTTTCCCGCCATACTATTTACCCCAGCCTTAAGGCACCTTTTCTTTTTTCTGCAAATCAGGGCAACGCCGCCCAGAGTGAGCAGGCTGAGGGTGGCTGGTTCTGGGATCACAATCGAAGTCGTTAATCCCACCAAGACGCTGCCACCCGGTAGCAAACTCACATCGGCCCAGGAATGCCCCTGTGGAATCCACATACCGGTGACGGGATCGAAAACAGAT
Organism: Phycisphaerae bacterium; assembly: GCA_963664745.2. Classification (GTDB taxonomy): domain Bacteria; phylum Planctomycetota; class Phycisphaerae; order SM23-33; family SM23-33; genus B1-G9. The sequence continues at coordinate 100,055 of CAXXMC010000006.1, read as the reverse complement.
AGATCACCGGGACCGAATACTCGGGTATCCAATGGATTCGAATAATCAAGATTCACCACTAATGTACATGTCGCCTCAGCCAGCTGGTCACTCGAACCGTAAAAACCCAACACCGCCCCTCGAAGAGGCTGATACGGTACATAGTATGTAGGGGCTATTCCGGAGATCGTGAAGGGAGAATTTTCGGGCAGCCGCATTGGCGACGATCCATCGATAGTGCCATAACCAGGCGGCAAGTCCCCCAAGTGATATGCCCCTATGTGGTTCATAGATTGAACTTCTTGAGCAATCGCCACAAATTCGGGATTGATCGTCTTTGCCGCATCGTATAGCGACGTCGTAGTTATCCCGTCGTTGGCCACCATCCCTCCATCGAAACCATCATATTGGTAATAAACAAAATCAGAGATTCCCTGGGCTCCGTAGGCCAGGCTTGTATTGTATAGGTACCGCAATTCGTTGCCGTTGGGGACACGTATATTCGGATCCGATAGCCAGGCAGAGGACTGGACGGTAACCATGAAAGGAAGATTCGCCTGCTTCGCAGTATGACTGATGATCGCCAGATTCTTAAACCAGTCTGGAGTATCACCCGTCTTGGTTAACTGATAATGGTCGTAGCTGAGAATAGAAGGCTGTACCGTATTTATGTACTCGTTAAGGTAGTGGGAATAGCTGCTGTAGCTCGGGTACGCATAGTTGGGGTAGAGATTAATATATGCAAGATGGTTGGGATCGAGCTCACGGAGACGCGAGACGGTGGACGCCATTTCGGGAAACATTGCCGCCGGCGGCTCATCGCGAACAAAGTACGAATAAAGGGCTGGATGACTGCGAATCGTGGTTATCGTTGAGTCATCGAGAGGGCCGTACCACATTGCTCGCAACCCGTGCAGATATGCAACATTCAACTCCGACAGCGAATGGACCCATACCAGATTCCATCCCCCCTCCTCCATCCGCTGGGCATGCTCATTGGTCAGAGAATAACCTGTCCCGAAATAGGTAACGATCGGCGCGCCGACCGCCCAATCCCCCTCTGCCCTGTTAGAAAAGACGCCAACGATAACAGCTGAAATCATCGACACCCAAAACAAATATTGTTTAAGTAAGTTCATTATTATATAGCCTCCGATACATTAACCAGTAACACAATGACTTTCGAACTGAACCGGCAGATACGAAGGCTGGATAACGAGGACGATTATTCTAAAAACTACTCGTCAGATTTCGCAACAACCACTCTAAAACCGTTAACCCCAACCCAATATCCCGGATTGTTCCAGTCGCGGTCAGCTGATCGACAATAACCTGGAAACGACACCCAGCTGCCTCCGCGAAGAACACGGTTCATTCCGTCTTCAGGGCCTTGGGGGTCTTTCGAATCCAACCCCTCGTAGCTGTCCTGATACCAGTCCGAACACCACTCCGCCACATTACCATGCATATCGTACAAGCCAAAACCGTTCGGCTGAAAGCTTCCGACCGCCATCGTCTTTTTCCGAAATTCCCCTTCGGTTCCATTACCATAAATATGGGTTCCGTCAAAATTGGCCTGGCTGGAATTTATGGTTTCGCCCGTATTAAAAGGTGTTTCAGTTCCACCGCGACAGGCGTATTCCCACTCGGCTTCGGTGGGCAGACGAACGGGTTTGCCGGTTTTCTTCGAAACTTTCTCACAAAATTCGACGGCGTCTTCCCAGAAAATTTGCTCCACCGGTTTTTGGGGATGCCTGAAGTTACTGGGATTACTGTTCATAACCGCCTGGTACTGTTCCTGTGTTACCTCAGTGATGCCCATATAGAAAGGCTTACTGATCGTCACTTGCCGCTGGGGACCTTCGTCTTTTCCTCGCTGTTTTTCCCCAGCAGGCGAGCCCATTACACACTTCCCCGCTGGGATCAAAACACAATCCAGGGTTACGCCGCCGCCAAGGTCAAGAGACATCATTGGCCGTGACGCATCCCCGGCCTGAGATTCCTCTGCCGCCAGTTGCTCCCTGATTTTGCCATCGTCTTGACCATCGCATCCACACATGCAACTCACAACGCTAAAACCACAAAGCCCAGCAAACGTCAGAGATAAAACAATTGGAACAAAAAACGACGATGGCCTGAATACTTTTACCCATTGCCCAAATTTGTCACTCTGCAATCTTGATCCATGCATCGTCATATCATTCTATAATCTGGTTTCACCGCGGAAAAGTTCGATTAAACCTTCATAGTCTCGGGAACATACCGGGGGTGGGTCGTAACCTCGAGCGTTTTCGATCTTGCTTCCTCGGCCAGTTCATCGCATATACAAGCACCGACGCGTGCTTCACATTTCGGGCACGTTTCCACAAGCGTTCCTGCTGGGAATCCTTTCGCTTCGCCCGGGCCTAACATTCCAAACTCCACCGTTTTGGAATCAATTAGAACTTGTATGGTATTGCGATCTGCAACCGGACCGGATGAATAAAGCTGGAATTTGGCACTTCCCAAGCGGGTACAGGTCCACCCTTCAGGAACAATCAAGTCAACCTGCAGGTCCTCACAGCCTTCCATAGTAACATAAACAATCTTGCCGATTCCCTGGCGTAAAACGGGTTCACCACTGTAATGTAACCAAACCTCTTTTTTGTCCAATAACATCACACCTGCGTGAATATCCTGCCTCCTAATCTCATTGGCCCGTTCATTGCGAAAGAGCATTGTCATAAGATCATCGGGCAACTCGGACGTCTCGCCAAAAACAAGCTCATCGCTTGCAGCTACGGTCTTTTCGCTGAGAACCACCGTCCTGTCAGTCAATTCCTCGATATTTTTTGGGGCATGCAGACCACGGGTCAATAAATGAGTGACTATTCCGTCGCCAATCGGTGCGGACCATCTTTCCGGGATGCCTTTTGTACCCTCAAGTATACCCATCAGCGCTCCGAGCGTTGCAGCTGTGCAGTCGCTGTCATAGCCGCAGTTTACCGCCTTGCAAAGCCGGTCTCCAAAATCCTTCCCATACAACCAGCCAATTATCGTAAAGCCATGATTGGGTATAGCGTTGGCGGGCTGATGATGATTAAAGTTCGTCACAACTTTTTCGCGAGTTTCACCCCATGTCAAACCAGCCTGGTAACACCATAGCACCTCACGGGTAACCCGGGCAATATGACTTGAGATCGGAATCATATTCAGCCCGATCTGGATAAGAGTCATCGTGTCTGTCTCAACAAATGCTGCCGCCTCAACCGCAGCCCAGAACATCTCGCCATAAGTTCCTTCTCCTCCGGCATGATCAACTAGGGAATCCTTCCAGGCCATGCAGGCAGCTGCCTGTGGATCACCCGGATACAAACACGCCCAAATTTCACTTCGAATCGGCGAACCCATTTCATCTACGAAATAGTTTTCAAAGCAACCAGCCACCGGAGGCATCAGGCCGCGATCGAAATTACGCATGAAGAAGGCGTATTCATTGGCACCATAGCACCGGGCATGGCGATTCCAGTACTGGGCAAACCAATATAACGACGGGTCGGTCCCCTGGTCTTCCAGCATCTCCAGCCAGACCAGCTGAAGGTCCAGATCGTCATTAGGCGCTGCCTCTTCCGGCATCGGCTCATAATAAGTAAACGCATGGGTATGCTTCACATTTTCCCACTTGGCGCCCAAAGTTCCGCCAATATTCTTGCCAAGCCAGCAAGCATATACTTTGTCTTTATATTCACTTCTTCCAATTTGAATCTTGCTCATATTAAATCCTATACTAGTTAATATTGTATCCAAAAACTTAAATCCAACTCTTTTATAAATGCGGTGTTATTACTAAGTTTCCTTATTCAGTCTTTTTGTCTGTATTGACAATGCTATTTTTTTTAGTGGCTGAACCGTTCGGCTTAAATAGAAACAAACGTCCCTCTGCTGCATCAAGCGAAATCTGCAGGCCTTTTGTCGCCGAACTGTCATCGATTATGGGGATTTCTTTACCCGTCTTTTTGCAAACTTCTCGAACCTGCTCGAGCGGAACATTAAATTCCACAGTAGGCCAGGCTGTGTATGAAAAATTGTAATTATTCAGAAGTATCGCCGTTCGGCCATCCTCATGCTTGAAAATCCCTACCAGATAATACCCGTCTGTCAAAATCTTTATAGGCGTATCCTTCAATAACGTTTCAGGATCTTCATAGGGTTTGACGCGATATACGCCTGTACTGGTCAACTTCATCAAAGTCGGCCCGAGATTCTTTACCCCACGATTGATTCGCTGGGCCTGCTCATAGTGACGGGTCTTCTGGCCTTCACGGTTCAGAATAGCGCCTCCCTTTTCGTAGCCATGACACTTAGGTGACTGATAACAAAAATACATAACACCTTTAGCACCATAGGCTAGCGAAGTGTAGATTTGCCAACGTATCTGGGATTCTGTAGGATCATGCAGAGTATAGAATGGCATGGTGTTAAAAAAGTTCCAAAATGGGATGCCTTTCTGCAATGAGTATTTGCGTACAGTTGCAAGGTTTTCGCAGTATGCCTCGCAGCTGTTAGTACCGTCCGGAAACATCCAGGGATAGTGATCCATACTTAGAACACCAACATTTACTTCCTCAAGAAATTTTCGAACATATACTTCATAGGCCTCGACTCCAAGTGCCTTTTCGCTCGCATAATTCGGATAAAGATTGATATAGGCAAGCTTGCCCGGCCTGACCTTGTGTATTTCATCAACAACCTTCTTCCACTTCAGAAACTCAGATACGGGCGGTTCGTCCTTAACCATATAACCCCAAACAGCCGGGCCAACGGGATATTCCTCAGGCGACGAAAGTCCCGCAATTGAAACTATGACTTTCAGATCGTATTTCTCACAAATTTCTAGTTGTTTTTTTCGCAGGTCTGGCTTGCTGGCACCGCCGATTACCATCGTAAAATTCGCATCTGCAATATCTTTGTAATTTTCGTCTGTCAGACGCGGAGCGGACCAGAAGCCAATCGCAAATCGGTCCTGGAGGAATTTTGAGGGTTCCGCAAATGCATTACCGCTCAGGAGACTTAATATAAGCCCCAATATAAACAGAACTGCGGTAAAGTTTGTCATTTCATGCCTCTTTTGCCTTGTCTTTAAATTACAAAATTTCATTATCATTTACATCCGCCATTTGCAGGCACAACTATAAATAAAGACACTTCTCTGGTTTAAATTCTACTTTGGCGACAACAGGAATAAGCGTCCCTCTGCGGCATCCAACGAAACCTGCAGGCCTTTCATTTCGGGACTATCATCAATTACTTCAATTTCCTTTCCGGTCTTTTTACAAACTTCACGGACCTGCTCAGCCGGAACGTCGAACGTTACGGTCGGCCAGGTTGTATACGCAAAATTGTAATTATTCAACAGTACAGCAGTCCGACCATCTTCATGTTTGAAGACGCCAATCAGAAATGAATCATGTTTTTTTGCATTGAGTTTTATTGGCGCGTCTTTTAACACAACGTTGGGGTCTTCTGTTGGCTTGACAAGGTATACAGCCGTACTGGTCAGCTTCATCAAAGTCGGACCAAGGTTTTTTACCCCAAAATTTATTCGCTTGGCCTGTTCGTAGTGACGGGTTTTTCGACCCTGACGCGTAAGAATAGCGCCTCCTTTTTCGAAGGCCTTTGCTATTTTAGCTGCGTTTATATCCGTCTGATAACAGAAATACATCACGCCTTTTGCACCATAGGCTATGGAAGTGTAGATCTGCCATCGGAGAACGGCTTCGGTCGGATCGTATTGAGTATAGAAGGGCATGGCGTTAAAGAAATTCCAAAACGGTATGTCCTTCTGGAGCGAATACTTCCGCATGACCGCCAAGTTGCTGCAGTACGCTTCGCAACTGTTGTTGCCGTTGGGAAACATCCACGGGTAGTGATCCATACTAAGAACATAGGGTTTAACTTCATCGACAAACTTCCTGACATATTCGTCGTAGCTGGTCGTTCCCAATTGCTGCTCATTTGCGTAATTGGGATAGAGATTGATAAACGTAATCCTTCCAGGACGAACTTTTCGAATCTTCTCTACCATCTCCTTCAATTTTGGAAAATATGTTGCCGGTGGTTCATCCTTCACTTTATAGCCCCACACCGCCTGACTTGTGGGATACTGATCAGGCGAAAGGTCTTCAACGGACACAATTGCTTTCAGGTCGTATTTTTCACAAAGCTGAATCTGTTTTTTCACCTGATCCGGCTTAACAGCACCATAACCGCCGATGACAACCGTGAAGTTTGCATCGGCAATGTCCTTGTAATTCTGGTCTGAAATTGGAGGGTCTATCCAAAAACTGATTGCAAAACGATCCTGCACGAATTTTTGAGGTTCAGCCAACACGGTATCGCTCAAGACGCCAAATATAAAACTTACCAAAACCAGCATACCGGTAACAATTGTCTTCATTTCATGCATTCTTGTCTTCCTGCAATTTAAAAGGCAAACATCCAGATTATCAGCCCAATATTATCCCACTATGGGCAAGTAAAGCTTATTATCAACAAACAGAATGTATAATAAATTATTTCATTTCAGCCAGGCCCAAAGTACATCAGGCGGGCCGGTAAATCTCACGACCCGCCTGAAAACGTATTCACATATTTTAGAACAACAACTATTTTCGTCGACGGATCAAGGAAACAAGCCCACCAATGCTCAACAGACTCATAGATAACGGCTCGGGAACTGTTTCAACAGGTGCGGTAGCACCAAAGTTGGCTTGCACGCTTGCGTAGTCACCCGCTGAAACAACACCGTCAAGGTTGGCATCACCGGGGATTCCCACATCTCCCGTACTTCCGAAGTTTGCCTGCACGCTCGCATAATCCCCAGCCGAGACGACACCATCGCGATTGGCATCACCTTCCAGGAAATCAGGCTCCACGGGCCCCTGCGCGAAATCTAATCCTGAATTGACCTGAATATCATCCAATACCACGTCGACATCACCGTAAAGTGCATTACCGCTCGTATGGAGTATGAAGCCCGTGCGATCTGACCAAGGACTGGTTCCATATTCGTAAAGCCTGCTTACATTCCAAAGATCTGCACCTTTACCTTCTACAATCCAATAGGCCATATAACCCGCAGCGCCATTGCTGTAAATGCCGACCGTATACCATATATCAGGTGTAATCTGCTCCAACACCGTTCCGTTCCAAGATGCCTTGGCGGTGAAATCTCGATCAACAACAACGCCTTCGCTAGGCCAAGACCCAGGACTATAAATATAGGAAGTAAAATATTCACCGGGATCCGTGATTTTCATATCAAAAACCATAGTAAATTCATTAACAGCCGAATCAAGTGACCTGATGGCATAACCACTGGCGGAGTTCTGCGCCCTCAGCGCATCACCGTCCGAGGTAAGGGTCATATCAGTCAGTGCCCAGCCAGCTGAAACAGTACTGCAATCATCGTACAACAAAACTTCTGCCCATGCCGCACTTGCCAAAATACTCACAATTAGGATCGCCAATAATTTCCTCATGTCTCAGTCTCCTTATAAAAATCCAAAAGTTAATCCAACTCTCTAACAATGCTCACAAGAAAATAATTTCACAATATTTTCACTAACGTGACTCCAGAGTAAGGACAGCTCATTGAAGATAAAGTAGCATGATCAGTGACTTTTGTCAATATTATTCTGAAATTCATTTGAATAATTTTAGATAATTTATATATATTTATATAACCAATAAGGTGTTGGATAGTCTGTGAAATTGAAATAAGTCGTTTTTTTAAGTTCCTTGATTTTAGCAAATGTTTTTGGGATAGACCCTAAAGCATTGTATCAAAGGGCCTTGGGGTCAAAAGTCTAATCATTTGTAAGTGTTTATTGATAGAACAACCTGAGCTGCCCGTTTTTAATCTATCTGAATAATTTTTTTGTTTGAATTACTCAAAGAATTAGGCAAACAGCAGTTTAGTTTATGTTCGCCAGGTTGTAAGGATATGGGGGGTGATGAATCCGGCAGTGAAGATGTAGCTGCGACTCCTTCGGGGAGGCTGATTGTCCATTCAAAGGTATTGCCGACAACCTTCCATTCGCTCCTGATTTTTCCCCGCGGGGAATTGTAATGCGTTTTAACCCATTTCAAGCCCACAGGCGGGCAGGGTTTTAATATAACATGCTCGAGTCCTGGTTTTTGGGGGTCTGGATTTATCCCGCCCAGCGTATTATAAAACCAGTTATCAAATCCTCCCATCATAGGATGGTTCAAAGAACGTGGGCCGTCGGTTTTATCCACTTCCGGTTCGCCCCAATATTCCCAAAGAGTAGTTGCCCCACGATTGATCAAGTCGCCAAAGCTGGGATAACTGTTTTGATGCAGCAAATCCATGGCCAACTCACCATAACCAAAACGGCTTAAAACTTCAAAGATGTAACGCATGCCCATTATTCCAACGGTGTGGTGTGTTCGATGCGTATCTCGAATATCTTTAACAAGACTTTCGACCACGAAAGGAGCCTGCTCTTCGTGAACCAGGCAGAAATTCAAGGCCAATATATCCGCGGTCTGGGACCCAAAGCTGCAGTTTTCAGAATCATAAAATTTGCGGACAAAAGCCTCGCGAATATCTTTCATCTGCTTACTGTATTTCACACTCAGTTCATTGCGATTGAGCAACTCAGACACGTCTCTCATTATCCGGCTGCATTCATAAAACCATACCGTCGTGGTGATCCTTTCCGGCGTGTAAGTCGGAAAAGTACTATTAAGCGGGTCGCACCAGTCGCCAAGCCCGCCTTCCAGGATGCCGTCATGTGACAGCTCGATAAAATGACCCATTACCCGCTGCATGGCTGGGAAATGTTTTTCAATAATATCCCACCTTCCTGAAAACAGATATAGCTCCCAGGGAATGAGAATCATCCCAGCCATCCAGTCGGGAGTAGCTGGTCCCTTTCGTTTACCCAGCGCAATATTAAACGGCAAGCCGTCGTTCACCTGGCGGGAAGTCTCGATGTCATCCAGAAATTTCTCCCAGAAAGTCAGCCCATCAAAATTATACATCGAATATCTGCATATAATATGCCCGTCTCCAAGATAGCCGCATCTTTCGCGGGCAGGGCAGTCCTCCGGCAGGCCATGAATATTACTACGATGGGTCCACAGGACCATTTCATGCAGTTTGTTCAGACGTTCATCGGAACACTCAAACCCACCAGCCGGCTTCAGGTCTGTATGCACGAGAACCGCTTTTATATCCTCACGAGTAAGCTCGCCGGGCCAACCTTTTACCTCGACATATCGAAAGCCGTGATATGTAAAGCTAGGCTGCCAGATTTCTTCCCCGCTACCCAACGCCGTGAACTAAGCTGCTGGTTTTATTTTACTAATTTCCTTAATTAAAGCGAGTTCTGTTTTATTTGCATTGCGTATTTTAGGGCAGCCAGGAGGAGACTCCTTTTTCTTATGCGGCCAATTCCGGGCTTTCTTACTGCTCTTGCGAGTATACCTATCTTTCACGCATTTCGAAAAGGCAATCAGCAAATCACGGTGGGGCGCAGACGGCTGGCGATTCTGCATGGAATTACGAACAGCTCGCAGCGACATCGCAACCGACCAGCTTAGAGGATCGTGTTTTACACGAATTATCTCCGTTACGCTCAGCAGGCCCAGCAGCTGAAGGCCTATCATCGTCCAGGCAAGTTCAGCCCTGGCTTGTCGAGGGGCGCGACTCAGCATTTTACGTCGGCTTAGGGTTTGCTTCAAAGAGCGAAAGAAAACTTCAACACCCCATCGCAACTCATAGAAAAACGCAGCCTGTTTCGTACTCAATGTTTCTTCATCAAGATTTGTCAGCAGATACATCTTCTTACCATGGCGCTGCAACGTTATCAAACGAAGGACAAGTGGAGGCGTGGCTGTTTCCTGAGCCTTTACAGGCCAGAGGTAAACCGTGCCGTCATTTTCTATTTTGGCATAGCCAAGGTTCTTCAGCAGCGTTACATTCGAGCCAACACGAATCAGGAACGATCTGTTGTGAAGGAGAATTTTCTTCATCAGATCATAGCCAGTAAAACCGGCGTCAGCTATAAGCAATGCCTTTTCAGGCAGTATATGAAGCATATCTCGAAGATGATTTCGTTCGGCATCGGTGGCTTTGCCGATCAGCCAGGCCCACGGAAGCCCACTGCCGATATGCCATAAAGTCGTCAGCCAGGCCTGCGGACCGGTACCCTTTCTGCCGCCACAACCAAATGATTCCTCATTCGCTTCGGTACGCGGCATTTCCACACGCGAGCCGTCAACGGCGAAAGCCAAAAAGCCTTCACGCGTCCAATGTTCAGCTGCAATCTCCCGAAGCCGCCGGCGAAGATGTTCCATTACCGGAACTAATAGAATGTTGCCAAGCGACATCAATTGCTTTATAAAACCCTGATATGTTTGGCCGACTCGTCGCCGCGTCGGATACATTTCTATGATGCATTTTCGAGCTTCGGCAAATCGGTCTTTGAGCGTGCAGCCAGGGCTGAAGCACGTCATCAATACCGTGTAAACCAAAACCATTGGCTGCCATCTGGCGTGATTTGAAATTTTGTGTTTCGAAAAATAGCCGCGGGCAGGAATTGGTTTAATCCTGACCGCAAGAAATGTCGATACGAATATTGTCTACACTGCTTTGAGTGTTTCATAAGGACTCCTTTCCGATTTTTGTCGCGACACGATTATTATCGGCAAAAGAGTCCTTTCTTATTTATAGTCCTAACGTTACAACCATTGGAAACACTAAACAGTTCACGGCGTTGCCCGCTACCCTTGCAAATATAAGTATCCACCTGCTCGACATTGGTCGCGAAAACACCGGTACTGGCAGTATCTATTTCCCCTTGCTCATTGACGGCTTCGGCAAAGGTCATGCGGATTTGCGTTCCCTCCGGCGCCTTTGGTTTGATGCGCGCCCAGCCTGACATATTCTGTCCCATGTCTACAACAAAAGCGCCGTCTGTTTGGCGCGTAATGGTTATCGGGTTTTTAATTTCAATTTCCCTTATCGGGGGTATGGTCTGCCTTTGAAGCTCTCCGCCAGGGGCAGGCATTTCAATGGCTTTTTCCCAGCCTGACTCTGCAAACCCCGGACTGCTCCAGCCGGGCTGTTCCATACGGGCGTCATAAACTTCACCTCCATAAATATTCGCACTGCGAACCGGGCCCGTGCTGTATGACCAATTCGTATCTGTCGACAGCACAAAACCGGTGCCGTCAGGCTGGGTAATTTCCAGAATCGCAATCAATTCAGGTTGGCCGTAAGGGAAGCCGGCCCCATCTTCCCACACCTTGTTTTGATTATACCAGCCGTCTGCAATCGTCACTCCAATAGCGTTACTGCCGGGCTGCAGATAATCTGAGACATCGTGGGTTACATAGAAACATCGCATGTCGTAATCCGTCTGGGCCGGGTCGAGTTGATGATCCCCGACACGCTGACCATTGATCCACGCTTCGAAATAACCCAACCCGCATATATGCAGCGACGCGCTGGCGACTTTACCTTGAATTGAAAACTCCCGCCGTAACATAACCGCCGCATCACCACGACACTTCTGTGGCATGCCAATCCAAGTGGCATTGGTAAATAACGGATTAGCTGCTTTTTTATTCATTAATCACGTCTCCATCTTCCATATTAATTTAAACACGACAGCAATTTCCCGAAAACGATCTTTTTGCCATCTTATTACCTTGTTCTTATAATCAGTCCTTATTTGAGACAAAAAGAGCCTGATTGTTCTATTTTTACCCTTTTTCCTGATTAATGCAAACTTTTTTGCATAATTTATGTAAAATTTATTGAAAATTATTCCACTTTATGTTGTAATATATATGTCTGAATTTGGATAATACGAAAAATGCAAACGGCAAAAAAAACCTTAACTTTAAAAAGAAGTGACAATGTATACCGCGATTTGCTTCAGCAGATTCGTCAAGGTAAACTAATGCCCGGCGAAAGGCTACCCACCGAAGATGATCTCATGAAGCATTATAATATCGGCAGATCTTCCGTACGCAATAGTCTTTCCAGACTCAGGGAAGCGGGGTTTCTTGTTCGACGTCAAGGCAGTGGGACCTACATAACAGATTCCGCGGGCATCCATCACACAGGAAACACCGAGGTGGTCTGTATGCGCACTACCTATACCGAATGGGAAGGTTTTTGGGGCAAACCCTTAAGGGAGAGTTTAATAAAAACTGCCGCAGACCATAATATGGAGATATATTTCGAAACCTACAACCCGCGGCAAAAAATACCCCTGTCTGTTATGTCAGAATCCAAATTGGCAGCGGTCATTGCAATGTACGGCGGTGATTTCGATCCAGAGGACATGCTTGAACACATACCTGACGACCGAATCAAGCTGATATTGAATGTCCCGGCGAAAAGAACTTCACTGCCCAGCATCGCTGTCGATTTCGAAGTCGCAATGACACGGGCCGTATCGCTGCTTATCAACCTTGGGCACAAAAGAATCGCCTACAACAAACCTGAAGATTTCCAGTATGAATCCGTTCAAATAAACTCCAGGACTCTCAGGAAAGTCATGAGACAGGCCGGCCTGCCCAATGGAGCGATGTTCTACTGCGGCCCCGAAACGAAACCTTACGACTGGCCTCAGGCACTGAGGGAAATGCTCACCCGCCCGGACAGGCCAACGGCCCTCGTATCGGAAAATCCTGACAATATGATGTACATGTTAAATGTAATTCATTCCGTCGGATTGGAAGTGCCCAGAGACCTGTCCATTATCATGCTCGATGATACGGACGACCTGCCCATGCTTACACCCGCGATTTCATGCTCACGTCAGCCGCTGGAAGATATGGGTAAACGAACGATAGAGCTGATAGTAGCTCTGAAAAATGAAAAAAACAACGAAGGCCCGTCGCCTAAAACCCCAAATATACTCCTAGAACCAGAACTGATTATCAGAGACTCCGTCCAGGTCCCTCCAAAGGATTGAATTGCAAATAACCAAAGTAATTCTGGTTCATCCGGTTAATGCATAGTTGGCGGTATGGATGTTGTAGATTCTGAGTTTCAGGTATTGTTCGTCTCGGTAGCCATAGGCATTTCGTTGTAGGGAGCCAATCTTTCGGTTGGTGGCTTCGAGTTTGGCGGTGCTGATCGGATGGTTGTACCAGTTCAGAATAAACGGCTTCCACATCATCAGCCTCCGGGCAGCTTCCTGAAGAATTCGGATTCCGCTTGATTCGGCTTCCTGAATCCAGGCGGTGAGTTCGGAGGCGGCTTTGGTTTTGTCGGCACGCTGAAACAGCAGCCGGAATCGCTCTTTCATATAGTAGCACATCGCCAGCGGAGCATTGAGGTCCAGCGCAGCCTGCAGCCGAACACGCTCATCCTTTTTTCGGCTCCGATGCTCTTTAAGATTTTCCGGAGCCTTCAGCAGCAGCCAACGGCTGCCCTTGAGCACATCCTTTTCCTGCTGGCTGGCCTGCCGGTAAAGCTGACGCCGCAACGAAGACAACTTTTCATTGAACCACAAGTTGGCCCGAGAGATAACAAATGCGCGAAAAATGAAATATAAACACCGAACAAGACTCATTCAAGTCTTCCAAAATCATGACGGAAAAAGAGAATTTTACCAATCTTCACCGAATAGGACAATCGTCATAAACCCTTATCAATATTGAAGGACGTCATTTACGGAATGGACAGCCTGTTTTTTGCGCCAAAATATCCCCTAAAGTCTATATGCGTAATAAGCGAATCGGAAACCTGAAAAAGGTTTTGAACGGGGTAACTTTCAAGCTCATAGCGGAATGTTTTGCCTTAATTGCTCGCAATAGTGGGTCACAAAGTGGGTCAGTCGCCACTTGATACCGAGTTGTTATTGACTGCTCTATGACTTGTAAACCAGTTGTAACTCTCAAAAAGCCCTGAAAAACGCGTTGTAAACAGCTTATTCACAAGATGTTATAAGCCCAATTACGCACTTCTAAACCGCAGGTCATTGGTTCGAGTCCAATCAGGCGTGTTGAATACAATTAGCTGTTATAAAGGGACTTGCAGTTTTGATAGTCCCTTTTCTTTAAGGAACACAAAAAAACCCCGGGAATCCAGTTATGGGATTCCCGGGGATTATGTTCACGCGGGGTGGCTTGTAAGGTTTTATGGGTGCGGTCACATTTCCTTACGCAAGCTGCCTCTCGCCGCGGTCACTTTTGACAGGCTGTAGAACAGCCTGGGGCCTTTATTAGCCTTGCAACAGTGACAGGGCCATCTGCGGCATGGAGTTGGCCTGTCCCAACATCGAGATACCAGCCTGTGCCAACACCTGGTTACGAGTCATCGCTGACATTTCCGTAGCTACGTCAACGTCGCTGATGCGGCTTTCAGCAGCAGAAAGGTTCTCAGCCTGAACGTTCAGAACGCTCGCAGCTGTGTCAAGACGGTTCATCTTGTAACCCAACTCAGCACGGTAGGTGTCCTTGGCTGCGATGGCATCGTCAATAGCGGCAATAGAACCCGATAAGGTAATGTCAAGCGTACCGCCTGTTCCGTCAACGTTAAGGAAGTGAGCTGTCAGAATTTCCGCGCTTGCACCACCGCCCTTTACTTCGGTTGACCATGTAACGGCACCAGTATTGGTGATCGCAATGCCAGCCTGGTTTCCGGTATCTTGTGCGCGAAGAACAAGATGATAACCATTTGTAGCATTTCCTTCGATACTGGCTGCTTCCCAGCCATCCTGGACTGCATTACTTTCGACATTGATAGCGTCTGCCACTTCTGTAAGGGTCATCGAGGTGGCAGTTAGTGTCACAAGCAGGGTATCGCCACCAATGGAGAAATCAACACTGTCAGCAACGTCTCCGGCTATATAGGCTGTTGAAGCTGAAGCTACATTCGGGCCGGTAGCGGTTTCATATGATCCACCTACGCCGAGTGCAGCTGAGTCCATTTTTTGAGCTCTAACGCTCACAGCTGATGCGCCGCTATTGCCCTGCCCCAGCGAGATGCTGTAAGTTTCATCGTTATCCAGCAGGTTGATGTCGTTGAAATCGGTACTTCCAACGATACGATCGATTTCCGAGGATAATTCGTCAAACTCAGCCTGCATGATCTCTTTCTGTGCAGTTGAATACGTGTCGGTGTTTGCCTGCTCAGCCAGCTCACGCATACGAACGAGAACTGAGTCGATCTGTCCCAGTGCACCTTCAGCTACCTGCAGCATGGATACGCCGTCGTTCGCGTTACGAGCACCTTGATTCAATGCTGCCACGTCAGCGCGAATCAATTCGCGAACAGCCAAGCCTGCTGCGTCGTCTTTGGCACTGTTGATTCTCAGACCTGAAGAAAGTCTTTGAACCGATGTTGCGAGGTTGTCATAGTTGACTCCTAGGCTTCTTGCTGCGCCCGCTGCCATCATGTTGTTTTTAATTGCCAGCATGTTACTCTCCTAATGTTTCATTCTGTGGATTCCATTGATCCACTGTTTGTCTTATGAAGCTGCCAATTCGTAATAACCTGCCACTCGCAAGGCTGTTCGACCGCTTCTGGATGTGATTATCGAGATGAGTTTGAATTACTTGAGCGACATGAGCAAAAAATGGAGTTTTTTTCAAAAAATCAGGAAAACTGCAGCTGAAAATACAATAATTTGTGCGGATAGTACGAAAAAGGCTGCTTTTCACCGGCATTTTTTTTTTCAAACTCACTTTGTTTGAAGACAGCCTTGCTGATTTTCCGTGCAGTTTCATGCCTGTTTTCCATTAGATAATTACTGCATATGGATTAGCTAAACTAATAACCGATTAAGCCTATATTAGTAATAGTCGAAGTTGGTATTAGTAAAACTAATCGAAATACTGTTTGACTTTTATATTATTAATAGTAACTTGGTACGACAACAAGAAGATTTGGTTTCAACCAATGAAAAATGCATAAAATTCAAGGTTATTCGATGGTTTTGGGACCTGAAGATGCTTTGATGCATAGGAGAAAGCAACATGACAACAAAAGCGTTTGTTGAAGATGTAATGGCGATAGCGGTTTCCCGTAACCCAGGTGAATCGGAATTTCACCAAGCTGTCAAGGAAGTAGTTGAGTCTGTCGCTGTAGTCGTAGCCAAGAATAGCGAGTACGCCAAAGCCAAGATTATCGAGCGTTTGATCGAACCTGAACGGCAGGTTGTGTTCCGTGTGCCCTGGATGGATGATAAGGGTGAAGTACAGGTTAACAGGGGTTTCCGTGTTGAATTCAATAGTGCTATTGGCCCATACAAGGGTGGCCTGCGTTTTCATCCGTCTGTTTACCTTGGGATTATCAAGTTCCTTGGCTTTGAGCAGATTTTCAAGAACGCTCTGACGACCACGCCGATCGGCGGCGGAAAGGGCGGCAGCGATTTTGATCCAAAGGGCAAGAGCAACAACGAAGTCATGAGATTCTGCCAGAGTTTCATGAGCGAACTCTTCCGCCATATCGGCGCTGACACTGACGTTCCAGCTGGTGACATTGGCGTGGGCGGCAGAGAGATCGGCTATTTGTTTGGGCAGTACAAAAAGCTGACAAACAAATTCGTTGGCGTGTTGACTGGCAAGGGCATAGGCTGGGGCGGTTCCCTGGTTCGCACTGAAGCGACCGGCTACGGTCTGGTTTATTACGTTACCCGCCAGCTGCAGGATAAGGGAACCGACTGGAAGGGCAAGAAAGTTGTCATTTCCGGTTCCGGCAATGTTGCGATCTATGCGACGCAGAAGGTTCAGGAGCTTGGTGGAAACGTGATAGCTTTGAGCGACTCCTCCGGTTATATCGTAGATGAAGAAGGTATCAAGCTGGATACCGTCAAGAGGATCAAGGAAGTTGAGCGAGGCAGGATCAAGGAATATTGCGATGCCCATCCCTCAGCCCAGTATGTAGAAGGCTGTCAGGGAATCTGGACTATCCCCTGTGACGTTGCCTTGCCGTCGGCTACTCAGAATGAAATCGACGGAAATAGCGCACAGATTTTGGTCAACAATGGCTGTATCGCGGTCGGCGAAGGTGCTAATATGCCCTCGACCCCGGAAGCAGTCGACATTTTCCACGGCAATGATGTTTCCTTCGGCCCAGCCAAGGCTGCCAACGCCGGCGGCGTGGCGACAAGTGCTCTGGAAATGGCCCAGAACTCCATGCGGATCGACTGGCCTTTCGAGGAAGTGGATGCACGTCTCAAGATCATCATGAACGCTGTATACGACCAGTGCACATCTGCTGCTGAAGCCTACGGCATGAAGGGTAACCTCGTAGCTGGTGCAAATATTGCTGGTTTTATGAAGGTCGGCAACGCAATGCTGGCTCAGGGGCTTGTATAACAGGCAACCTGCAAATCATCGCAAAGTGATTGTGATGAAAAAAATGATTCAAAATCCCCGGTCTGCTTTGGCAGGCAGGGGATTTTTTTTAAAAATAATTTGGATAAAAAATCCCTTTATTCAGATTTTAATCTTAGATTTAAGTATGAGTACCAATTTTGCTTTGCCGGTAACGGCAGGGGGGGGGAACTCAAGTGGGTGGGAACATTTAGAGACTGTCTAGAGCTGGTGATTCGGATATTCACTTTTGGAGCATCTCTATTAGCTGGAGTGCTCATATTGCCGCGTGGAGGAATAGAATGTCTGGTAAGAGAAAGAGGGTGATGAATTCCGGTATGGATACCAGTTGGGTGATGGGAGCAGGCAACCCAGCCTGTATGGAGGGTGAAGGGTTGGAATTGCTCATGGCTACTGAAACATTGGTCCATTTGGATGAGGATCAAGCTCCGACACGATGGGACTTGGAGAATCAGAAAGCCAAACGGGTAAACCGTTGGTTCAGACGCAAGCACCGCAAAAAAATCGCTGATTCTGAATAGGGTTTTTTGCTAGCTTTCGATGGCACGGTGTCATCGCGTAAAAAAACCACCGCCGGTTTTCCGAATCGACGGTGGTTTTTCGTTTTTGTCGTGTTATCGGTTACCACATATCCGCGATTTCCCGCGCGATATCCTGATACGTCAGCAGCAGTGCCAACCCGAGGATAAGCACCAGGCCTGTCATCTGGATTGCGTTGACGACTTTCATCGGCAGCGGTTTTTTCCTGATTTTCTCGATAATCAGCAGCACGGCATGGCCGCCGTCAAGCACGGGCAGGGGCAGGAAGTTGAATACCGCCAATGCAAGCGAAATATACGTCATGAGATAGGCCAAACTCGTCAGGCCTCGCCTTGCGGTTTCCATTGCGATAACCGCGATACCGACCGGGCCTCGGGCCTGCTTTTGTGCGGAAACTCTGCCAAGTACCATGCTATAAATCGAGCGATACGAGCTGATCATCAGCTGGTAGGTTTCCTCGAAGCTCCAGCCAATGGCTGTGATTGGATTTCGATGGGCGATATGAACAACCATCGGCTCGAACATGGCTGGGCTGAAGAGGGTGATTTCAAAATCAGCAGGCTGGAACACTCCCTCGCTCAATTGGCCTAGTGAATACGTCTTTTCCAGGTCGCCAAGCCTGCAGGTTATGAGTATTTCCTGGCCCTGCTGACTTTTGAGTGTTTCAAACAGCTCGAACCATGTGGAGACAGCCTGGCCGTTGACAGCCTTGATTTCGGCGTCGAGGTCGACCTTTCCCTTGGCAGCAGGGGAGCCTTCCCGCACTGCGGCAATCACAAGATGTTCGGTATCTATAGCGTTGGTAATTCCGATCAACAGGCTGCCGTTACGTTTGGAAGGCGTGATGTCGAACGTCTCTTTCTTGCCGTCACGCAGAACGGTGATTTTAGTCTGGGTATTGCCGATCTTGTCGCTGATCTCCAGAAATTCCGCAATCGTGGGGTTTTGCCTTTCGGCGTATGCAACGATGATATCGCCGGGTTTCAGGCCTGCCTTGTCAGCGGGCGATTTTTTGGAAATTGCGCCGATTTTCATTCTCGGCACCAGGCCTACTATATCGAGGAGGGTTTTTGTTCCTCCGCCGGCAATTTTGCTTTCGGGCATGGTTATTTTTTCGCCAGCCGGAGTTTCGAGAGTTACTTCTTTCTTTTCGACGTCCTGATCGATAGGCCAGGCTTTGAGCCTGCTGCCGTCGGTCAGATAGAGAATATCACCCTTGTTTGAGAGTGACGGATGCATGGTGACGTTCTGTTCTTTGTCGTCGCGTTTGACAGTCACAGCTACATCGTTACCGGTAAGTTTCTGAACGAGAGGCTCGATCTGCCAGGAGTATTCTATAGCCTGGCCGTTGATTGCGATCACTTCGTCGCCCGGTGTCAGCGGGTTGTCGGTAATCAGTTCCCGATTGGCGGCGACGGTTGTATTGCTGGCAGGGGCCAGGCCGAATATCGGCGCACCGAGGGATTCCTGCTGTTTCACGCCGATGGTGGTTTTGCCCGAATACTCCTGGCCTGCGATTTTTCGCTTGAAGTCGATGGTGAATTTTTCGTCGGGCCCAGCCAGGATGGCTGCCATTTTCAAATCGCTGAATCTGGTGACAGCCTTGCCGTTGACTGCCGTTATGAGGTCGCCCGGTTGGAAACCGATCCACTTGGACTTATCGGCGTTGGTATTGTCAGCTGCGGGCGGGGCCTGGCCTTGCCATTGGATCACAGCTTCGCTTGCGGGATATGTCGGGGTCGCGCCGCCAACGTAAGGGGACGGGAAATCCATGCCGACCATGATGAGGATGGTAAAGACGATAGGTGCGAAAATAACGTTCATGACCACGCCGGCTGCGATTACCACGAAACGCTTGCCGACCGGAGCTGCGTTGAATGAACGCGGATCAGGCTTGTCATCTTCGTCGAGGGGCTTGAAATCTTCCTGCCCCAGCATTTTCACGTACCCGCCGATGGGGAATGCGCATATGCAGTAGTCTGTCTCGCCCTTGACGAAGCCGATGAGTCTAGGCCCCATGCCAAGCGCGAACCGCTCGACCTTGATGCCTGCCCAGCGGGCAGCGATGAAATGTCCGAATTCGTGGACGAAAACAACCACGTTAATGCCGATAAGAAATTGAATCAGCAGCCAAATCCATTCAAACGTATTAGCCATGAAATCCTCTTAAAATGTACACGTTACTTCGTACCTGTTGTCTGGCCCACCGATGTTACGGATTTTATAGACTGTTTTTACAATCTGAACAATCTGCGTAATCTGTGGACATGTTTTTAACTTTATCTCTCGCCCAGGCATCGGCCTGGAGGAGCAGTTCTAGTGTAACACCCGAATTATCGGATTCGGTCGGTTTATTTTTGGGGTTATTTATCCATTGTTCAAGAATATCTTCGACAATCGGGACGATTTGCCCGAATTTAATTTCCCCAGCCAGGAAAAGCTCCACCGCAGCTTCGTTTGCGGCGTTCAAAACGGCTCCGCAGGCGCCGCCCCGGCGGATAACCTCATAGGCCAGCCTGACCGCTCGCAAATTTCGGCCTGTGACAGGCAGGAAGTCCAATCGGCCTATTTTGGCGAGATCCAAAGGGGGCATATTCCGTACAGGCCTGTCAGGATATTCCAGGGCGTAGACGATTGGGCCTTTCATGTCCGGCTCTGCCAGCTGGGCTATGACCGACCCGTCGCAAAATTCCACCATCGCGTGAATGATCGATTGCGGGTGGATGACCACCTCGATCTGCTCAGCTGGGAGGTCGAAAAGCCAATGTGCCTCGATTATCTCCAGCGTCTTGTTCATCAGCGTTGCTGAATCTATGGTGATTTTCTGGCCCATCTGCCACGTTGGATGATTCAGAGCATCGTTGACTGTGGCTTCGGCGGCAGCCTGGTCGTCCATGTCCCGCAAACTTCCGCCCGAGGATGTGATGACGACCCGGCGGACTTCGCTTCGCTTTCCTGCCAGCATGCACTGGAAAATTCCCGAATGTTCGCTGTCAACGGGTAGTACGGGAAGATCGGCAGCCCGGGCGGCGGGCATGACTATTTCGCCCGCACAGACCAGCGTTTCCTTGTTGGCGATGGCGAGGGTCGCGCCGACTTCTATTGCTGCGAGGGTCGGCTTCAGGCCGGCTGCTCCCATGACCGCGGTGACGGCTACGTCAGGCCTGGCCGAGCCAATCAGTTCGCACATCGCGCCTTCGCCGGTCAGAAGTTTGGTCTCAGCTGGGAGCTGGGCGGCGATTTTATCCGTGTGACTGCATTCGGAAACCGCGACATATTCAGGCCTGTATTTTCGAGCCTGCTGGGCCAATAATTCCCAGTTGTCCCGGCCTGCCAGGCCACAAGCACGCAGCCCGGGCGTTTCGTCCAGAACTTCCAATGTCTGCCGGCCTATGCTGCCGGTCGATCCCAAAATGACTATACGCTTGCTCAAATTACTCCTGCAAATCGTTCCAAAGAGACACATTTTGCACATTCCAGCCAAATTTGCAACAGTTGAGAGCGTTTCAAAAACTGTTGAAGCAGGCAGAACCTGGATTGTCATCCCCGCGAAAGCGGGGATCCAGGGTACTCAGAACCGCTATGGTGGCAAAAAAATGGATTCCCGCTTTCGCGGGAATGACACTGTATGTAGGCGAGTCTCAGTTTTCCAGCTTGACGAAAATGGCGATTTGATTTAATATGATTCGCAGTTATGGATTTTATCCCAAACAACACGATTAAAAACATCTCAGCTGGTAACAGCATCTGGTGGCGCTCCGCGCGCCAATAACTCTCCCCCCACACCATCTCCATATACGTTCGTTTCTCGCAGATTCTTGAATTTTGCGCGGAGGCAAAGAGGCTTTTAACTGTTTTTCGCGGGAAACCTGCGGTATGATTTCGCTTCCCGGAAACCCTAATAGGAAATTAAAAATGACTGAAAATATCATCAATACAAAAGAAAACATCGGATACTTCGGCCCGTATGGCGGGCAATACGTCCCTGAAACACTCATGGCTGCGTTGCGGCAGCTCTCGGCAGAGTTTGAATCCGCCTGGGCTGACCCTGAATTTCGAGCGGAGTTCGACCGCTGCCTTCGCGAAATAGCAGGCCGACCCAGCGAGCTGTATTTCTGCAAACGCATGACTGAGCAGCTCGGCGGAGCCAAGATATATCTCAAACGCGAGGATATGAACCATACCGGCGCGCACAAGATCAACAACACGCTGGGCCAGGCGCTGCTCGCACTGCGGATGGGCAAGAAGCGTATCATAGCCGAGACCGGCGCGGGGCAGCACGGCGTAGCCACAGCCACGGCTGCTGCGGTGTTCGGCCTGGACTGCGAAGTCTACATGGGCACGGAAGACATCCGCAGGCAGGCTCTGAACGTATTCCGCATGAAACTACTCGGAGCGACCGTCGTGCCCGTCTCCTCAGGTCAGTGCACGCTCAAAGACGCCACCAACGAAGCCATGCGCGACTGGATGGGCTCAGCTGAGCATACGCATTATATTCTCGGCTCGGTCTGCGGGCCTCACCCGTTCCCGCTGATGGTGAGACAGTTCCAAAGCTGTATCGGCATCGAAGCCCGCCAGCAGATGCTCGATGTCGAAAACCGGCTGCCGGACGTGGTGGTCGCGTGTGTGGGCGGCGGAAGTAACGCAGCTGGGATATTCGCACCGATGATCGATGACGAAAATGTGGAGATGGTCGGCGTAGAAGCCGGCGGAAGAAGTTTGAACCTTGGCGACCACGCAGCTACGCTTACCATGGGAAAACGCGGCGTGCTGCACGGAAGCATGAGTTACGTCCTGCAGGACGACGACGGCCAGACTGCGCAGGTTCACAGTGTCTCAGCCGGGCTGGACTATCCGGGTGTCGGGCCGGAGCATTCGATGTGGAAAGACACAGGCCGGGTCAGATACACCTTCTGTACGGACGACGAAGCCATCGACGCGCTGATAGCGCTCAGCGAGACCGAAGGAATCATCCCAGCCTTGGAAAGTTCCCACGCCGTAGCTGAGGCCATGAAGCTCGCGCCGAAACTCGGCAAGGACAAGATTGTTCTGGTCAACCTGTCAGGCAGGGGCGACAAGGACTGCAACGAAATCCAGGAAATCCTGGCCCGGCGGGATAAGAAATAATCCCGGATTTTTCCGGGTGTTTGTTTTGGGTGTCATGCCTGCGATGTTTGCAGGCATGGAACTTTGTCATGCCTGACTCACGGAGTTCGAGTCTACGTGTGGTAAAAGTGTGTATTTTGGTGGCCAGGGCTCCTGTCCTGGCCGCAAGCAGACAAGTTCTTGACTTGTCTGCAAAACTTGTCCAAAGATAAATAACGTGCCGGGACAGGAGCCCCGGCACGCGTGGGTGGAAGCAAAAGATGAAAATGAACTTAAATAAAATTCATTCAGCATGTGGGTGGCATAAAGAAGCGATATTAAAAAGCAAAAATTGTGGTTGCTTCTATTGTTTGAGTATCTTTCCACCAAACGAAATTGTCGAATGGATAACTGAGCCTAAAGATTGTCCCAGAGGACCTGGTGAGACAGCTATTTGTCCTAAATGTGGTATAGACTCAGTATTACCAGACACAATTGAATATGATCTGACTAAAGGATTATTAGCGGCAATGAAACAACAATTCTTCAACTGAAAAATGTAGGCAGGTGGCGCCGAGTGTTTTTTCGGGGTAGCCACTGACAATAGACATTGTTTGATGAAAGAATCTAAAGGGTGTATTCTGTTGTTGACTGATCATAGCTATGCCCGTCGCCCGTCAGAAAAAAAACACATGTATTTTTTCTGTCATTGCGAGAAGCGAAGCGACGCGGCAATCTGTTTTTTCTTTTTGTCATTCTCGTGAAAACGGGAATCCAGTTTTTTCTCTGTTCTTTTGTTCTGTTTGCTATCTTATTTTCCTTGGCCAATTCCTTGGATGCCCGATCGAGCCGGGCATGACAAGAAAAACCAGAACCTGGATGCCCGATCAAGCCGGGCATGACAAGTGAGATTGTTTTGCTACGCCCGGAATGACAACTGATGACAAATCAAGCCTGTTATTGCAGTTCAGCCTGGTCGAGTGTATCATTTTGGGCATGTAAAATGCCGTTGCACATGGTGTTGACGTGAGAATCACTTGTCTTATATAAAATCGCCATTCTATAATACTATGTTGCACCGCTCTTGTTTGTCGAGCTTCCTGTAGACGAATCATTT
Organism: Phycisphaerae bacterium; assembly: GCA_963664745.2. GTDB lineage: Bacteria > Planctomycetota > Phycisphaerae > SM23-33 > SM23-33 > B1-G9. The sequence continues at coordinate 75,964 of CAXXMC010000006.1, read as the reverse complement.
CATTGGCCATTTGATCAAGGAGATTCTCATGAGAGTACAAAGTGAAAATCCATTTGAAGAAGCGGATTTGTCAGTTTCTACTGAGACGGCAGGAAAATCGCAGCCTCATCTAAGTCTCAACACCTCCCGCTGCGGCGCTTTTTGTCCAAGAGACACCGAATGTCATGGGTCGTGTAAACTGAACTATGGCCATGGCGGAAGTCATTGCTGTAGTGTTTGTGGAAATACATGGTGATGGCGATTGTGATATTTTTATCAGATGCTGATTAAGGTATCGTCCTGTAGCGACGTCAAGCCTGTTATTGCAGTTCAGCCTGGTCGAGTGTATCATCTTGGGCATGGAAAACGTCGTTGCACATGGTGTGGATATGGTTGACTGCAAGAGGCTCTTAGCCAGTGTAGAAAAATTCGGCCAGAAATTCTTGGATCGGGTTTACACTCCGCTGGAGCAGGAATACTGTCGCAGTCGCAAGAAAAGCGAAATCCAATCGCTGGCGGGGCGGTTCGCCGTGAAGGAGGCTGTGCTGAAGGTTCTCGGCACGGGCTGGCGGGACGGGATCGCCTGGACGGATATCGAAGTCCGCAATCAGCCCTCGGGTCAGCCTGTTGCGCATCTGCACGGCAAGTGCAGGGAAATTGCTGACCAGCAGGGCATCGACAAGATTCTCATTTCCATCAGTCACATTCAGACGCACGCCATCGCGTCGGCGATAGGGCTGGCCAAGTCGCAGGGTGGCGAATGAGTTCCGGGCCTATCATTTTTCTCACCGCAGCGGAGGCCAGCGGCGATCATCACGCAGCTGAGCTTATCCGGGCGCTGAAAGTTCGCATTCCCGGTGCGCGTTTCGTAGGCGCAGCTGGGCCTGCGATGGCGGCGGAGGGCTGCGAGGTGGTTCTCGACATGACCCAGAAAGCGTCGATGATATTAGGTCCCGTTGCGAACCTCAGTTACTATCGGCGGTGTGTCAAAACGCTCAGCCAGGCCATGGCTGAGATCAAACCAGACATTCATGTGCCCGTTGATTCCCCAGCCTTGAATTGGCACCTCGCCAAGAGTGCGAAAAAACTCGGCGTGCCGGTGATGTATTACGTGGCTCCGCAGGTCTGGGCGTGGGCGCCGTGGCGGATAAAAAAAGTCCGCAGGCTGACCGATCACGTCGCGTGCCTCCTGCCGTTCGAGGAAGAATATTTCAATACCAGGGGGGTGAAGGCTACGTATGTCGGCCATCCGCTTTTCGATCAGCTGCCGCCGCAAAGGCTGGCGGAAGATTGTCCCGATCTTACCCAGGCCTGGCTTGACGGCAAGTGGCGGGTTGCGCTGCTGCCCGGCAGTCGTCCCGGCGAAATTAAAAAGCACACCGGTCCTCTGATTCGCCTGGCGGCTTCTATCAAAAAACGTTGGCCCGAAGCTGTGTGCACCATTACCGCGGTGAACCAGTCAGCTGCGGATAGAGTCATCGCAGCTGCGGGTTGGGAAGAACTCGCACACGCGGAGAGGCCTTGTGATATAGTCGTTGGCAGAACGGCTGAGGTTTTGGCGGATTCGCATTTCGCGGTGGCTTGTAGCGGAACAGTCACGCTGGAGGTAGCCCATTTCGGCGTGCCGATGCTGGTGCTTTTCCGGGCGTCGAAGTTGGCATATAACCTGGTGGGCCGTTGGCTGTTGCGGATCAGGAATCTTTCGCTGGTGAATATTTTGGCAGGGCGGGAGATCGTGCCCGAACTTATGCCCTGGTTCGGTGACGAGGATGAATTGACCACTGCTGTCCTTGACGTAATGGGCGACATAGGCTGGCTGACCAGTACGCGTCAGAAGCTTCTTGGTCTTACCGGCCCGTTGGCCATGTCCCGTGAGGGCGGGGCGTCTGCAAACGTCGCGGATATAATCGCCGGGATGGTCGAGTAGAGGCAGTAGGTGCAAGGCAACAGGGTATGGGGGAGGTAGAATCTTCTGTCGCCAAAAGGCAAGCCGTCCTCAGAAGTTTGACTTTCTTTTTGCGAACAATATCAAAGCTGGGAAAATATGATCTATAAAAATAAATCCCCTGTATCTTCTGCATCCCTGCTTGGTTTTTACCGTTCAAACCGTTGAAGATCTATGTTCACAGCGGTGAGGTTTTTCTTGGCGTATTTGTAGTCCGGTTTAATCTTCAGGCAGTTCTGGAAGCATGTCCTGGCGTTTTCAAAATTTTCCCTGGCTTGATTGCTCAGGCCCTGTTGCAGATTTATCTGGGCCTGCAGCGCATATGAGGCCCCCATTTCGAACCATGCCTGGTGATAGCGGGGGGCTTCTTTCAGAGCGGCCCGTGAGATTTCTATCGACTGATTATACCAGCGAAGTCTTTGCAGAGTCGCAGCTGCGCATTGAAGCGAGTAGGCAGGGACGGGGTCCTGAGTTTTCAACTTTGCGATAAAGGCCGGGACGTCAAATTGCCAGGCTTTTATCTCGCATGCTTTTGCAAGCTCGGCATTGATGCCGTTGTTCCGCAGAAATACACCATGGCGGGCGTCGATATGTACAAGAGACCAGTCGCGTCGCTCAAGAAGTTGTTGTACGAGCGGTTTATCGTTTGTTCGATGAGCAGCTGTGAAACTGTTAATGCTGATCGCGATAATCTGGATATCGTATTGCAATTCGAGTTTTCGGAACGGTTCCAGGCCTCGCGTTGTGTCCAGAACTTCTTTCATTACGCGTGGGGGATATGCCCAGGTGTTGGTGATAATCGGCAAGGCTGGGTGCGGTTCTGTAAAGTAATAAAAGTTGCTGGAGGCGTTGTAGTCCGTCCAGATATTTCCCTTGGGCCTGTGTTCGCTCAGCCAGGCAGATGCTGCCAGCGGCAGGGCAACCTGCGACGCGCCAAGCCCGAACCGTTCAGGACGACGCTCGTTGAAGTAGAATCTTTGTGTGACCACCAGGCATATAAGCCCGGCTGCGAGTATGAGCACCAAAGCTGATCCCGCGACGGGCCAGATGGGGGTTTTCAGGAATGTAAATCTCCCCACCAACCTTTTTATAAAAATGCCAATCCCCGCCAGGGCGACAGGGATCATGATGATCGCTCCGGGTGCGATATTTCTCCGCATCTGCAGCGACACCGCCAGGAATCCGAGCAGCAGGAGCGTCATCGCCCACCTCCGCAGGATTGCCGACGCGATTAGCCCGACCACTGCAAGCACGAGCGTCATGTACAGGCTATACGTAGCAGCCATGCCGGTGAAGCTGTCCAGTCCGTTATAGAATGGGGGGAAGAATTCAGCGATGATCGACCACGGATGCGCAGCTGGGCCTGATAGGATTGTCGTTATGTGGTTCTGGCGAAAAAATATCAGCGTTTGGAATGGCATTAAAACCAGCTGCCATGTCCACGGATTGACGAAGGCCAGCAGAATCTGAATACCCAGCAGAATCGCCAAAAATTTCGCCCGGCGGATCAGGTCTGGATTTGAGTTTCTCCAATCGACGTTTGACACAAACCTCAGCCAGGCCAGGCGGAGCAGGGGGGCTGCGAGAACAGCAATCGTAATGCCCAGCCCCAACAGCCAATAGCTGTGCAGATTCACCAGCAACAGTTGGAGTATTGCCATGGCTGATATTTTTCGCCAATTCAGGCCCTGTCCATTTAAAGAGTTCGGCAGCAGCAGGCAGAGTTCACAGGCCAGGATAAAATAGCCCAGCAATTCCGGGCGAAGGTTGAACCGCTCGTAGGCGGTCATAGCTATCAGCAACAGGCCCGCGCCCGTCCATATCGCCGAGATGCCCAGCTTGCGCATGGTGACTGCGGAAACGGTAAAAAGTCCCAGCACGATCAGTCCGCCGAGAATGGATAAGCCCCTCATTCCGCCGGCACGATGGACGATAGCGAAAATAACCTGGCTGAGCCAGTTGGCGTTTGGGAAGCGGTATTGTCCCTGGTCGTCGTACCAGCAGCCTGGGCCGGGCGGGTCTTGCTTCTGCTGTTCGGGCGTTGCGTGGGCGGGGACGGTGTAAAGCTCCGGGCTGGAGTCCACGGGCCGGCCTGTCTGGAGGAATTTTTCCCCGTAGGCCAGGTGGTAGCCGGTGTCGGGACTGACGATGGTACGAAAACCCAGAAGACCCCCGGCGACAATACAACACAGCATCCCAGCCAGGCCAAGATATCGTGTAAAGCTGCACTCCCGGTCAGGCTGAGCGTTCTGTGGAATACAATGGTCTGTCGCGGAGTTACTAATCATGGCAGCATTGTAACCAGACTGACCGACAATGGGAACCCGCGAGATTTTGAAACAGCCTCCGGCTATTTCGCGACGACAATGAGTACCGCTGCGATCAGCCAGGCTCCCACGAGTGCAACTTCCCAAATTACAGGCGTTTCTTTCGTCTTAACTAATTTCATTCCGCATCCTTGCTGGTTTGACTTTTTTTATCCAAAAACTTAATTTCACGTACGTATGTTTTTATCGGCTTGGTTTAAGTGTTCGCGTTAGCCCGGCTTGGTGATTTTTGGGAAATCGCGGGCATTTTATTTTGGTCTGAAGTCACTAATGTCCCATCATAAGTTGAACAAGGACAATTGGTTGTAATTTTGATTGCTTTGAATATTGTAATTTGTTTGCGAAAAGGCATGTAAAATAGGCATTTTCTCGAACAGGCTGAGACTTAGAATCTGTAATAAAGTGTAGAGGCTCTGATTGAGAGCCAGCTGTTTTTTGACAATCGCAACAAGGACGTAAACGCTCACGGCTATCCAGATTTGGGTTTTGACTGCATTGGCGGTCGTGCCGAAGAATCGTTTTATGCACAGGTGACCTTTGATCCATTTGAAAAACAGTTCGACCTGCCAGCGGCATCGATACAGCATCGCGATTACCAAGGCCGGAATATTGAACAGATTGGTTAAAAACACAAGACGATTGTCGGTTTCGGCGTCGTAATATTTCACTTGTCGAAGTTGATCTGGATAATCTTTGGCGGCATAAAAGTTTGTCAGCTGAACGGTTTGGTCGTATATCAACCCCGTCGATTTGTCGATGGGATGCGAGTAAATTCGTCTGGTTCGTGTGTTTGATTTTGTGCGAGTGACGAAGAAAGCACCGGCTTGATGCATAGCGAACAATCTCTCGAAATCGAGATAGCCACGGTCCATCAGATAGATGGCTGACGGCAGAATCGGCAGATCGTCGAGAATGTTGACATCGTGCACTGAACCCTCTGAAATATAGATGAATTCGGGTATCGAACCTTTGATGTTTAACAGCGTATGCATTTTGACAGCCGCTTTTGTCGTACGAAAAGTTGCCCACGGAAACATAGAAAGGCACAAGTCGATTGTTGTCGAATCGAGTGCGTAGATAGTGTTTTCCAAATCGAAGCCGAGTTCCGTATCGGCATACAATTTGGTTGCTGTTACGATGAGAGTTTGAGCAAAGTCGGCGTAGATTTGCCAGGGTCGCACCTGATTGGCGTTGGCCAGTGTGTTGCGTGAAATCCGTTTGCAGCGGAATCCGGCATGATAGAGTTTTGAGCCGAACGTTTGCAGACAGACTTCGATGTCTCGTAGTGATTCCCTGCCGGTGAGTTGTGCGAAAACCATGCAGAGATACTGGTCGAGACATGAGAAGGTTTTGATTTTGTGGTTGCCGTTGTAGCGTTGCACGCATCGATGAAATTCGTCGCGTGGCAGGAAGTCCATGAGTTGCGAAAAGATTGTTCGTCCGTCGTTCATTTGCTATTCCTTTTTCAAAGATAGCAAAAAAATGTACGACGCCGTTCAAATCGATCCAAGTTGTTTTTTGATGTAACATTTTTTATATGTTTAACTTAACAAAATTTAAAATCCCAACGTTGGGACAGCAGTGGTCTGAAGTAAGTTTCTGGCTGGATCGAGAGTTGCATTCAGCCCGCTTCGCTGATACGCTGGGCTGAGGTATGAAAGAAGGTGTTGATATGGGCGAACTACCCCAGGAAATTGATATTGAGATTCGCGTCCGCTATCCGGAGGTCGACCGGATGGGCGCGGTGCATCACAGCAGATATTGGGTCTATTTTGAGATGGGCCGGACGGAACTGCTCAGGGCGCAGGGCATTTCGTATCGCGATCTTGAGACTGCGGGCGTATTGTTCGTGGTGGCCAAGTGCTCAGCCAAGTTTCGAGCGCCAGCCCAATACGACGACGTGCTGACGCTTACCACGCGGATTACAAAATGCGGCGCTGCCAGGATCGATCACGAATATGAACTTAAGCGGAACAGTGACGGCATGTGCCTGGCTACGGCGGAGACGACCCTGGCGTGCGTGAACCCGGAAGGGCAGATAATCCCGATTCCCGATTCAATGAAATTGTGAGTAAGGCAAAGGCAAAAGTGACTGGGCAATAGATATTCAGGAACAGATTATGGCGTTGATACATTGTGATTTCTTTTCGGAGGTTCTGGGACAGTCGGTGTCGATGGATGTTATCCTGCCGCAGCCCGCAGCTGGGCAGATAGGCATGGCGGGGGGGGGCTCAGAGAGGACAGAGCATCCCTGTCTGTATCTCCTGCATGGCCTGAGTGACGACCACACGATCTGGCAGCGGCGAACTTCAATAGAAAGATATGTCGCGCCGCTGGGCCTGGCTGTAGTCATGCCGAACGCGGGCAGGAGTTTTTACACTGATATGAAACAAGGCCAAAGGTATGGGACTTTCATCAGCGAGGAAGTGCCAGCCCTGGCCCGGTCGTTCTTCAAACTCTCCGACAAACGCGAAGATAATTTCATCGCAGGTCTTTCGATGGGAGGCTATGGCGCGTTCAAAATTGCCCTTTCACACCCCGATAAATTCTCAGCCGCCGCCAGCCTGTCAGGCGCGCTGGATCTGGCAAGCAGAGTGGCTCAGCAGACAGATTTCAAAGAGGACTTCAACCTGATCTTCGGCCAAGATGCGGACATCTCCGGTACTGAACACGACCTGCTTTACCTGGCTGAGCAAAACGCCCGGAGCAAAGTCAAACCCAGACTCTTTCAGTGCTGCGGCACGGAGGATTTCCTGTATCAGGACAACCTGAGATTCCGCGATCACGCAATGTCGCTCGGGCTGGATCTGACTTACGAGGAAGGCCCGGGCATACACGAGTGGGGCTATTGGGATACGCAAATTCAACAAGCTTTGGAATGGCTTGGAACAATGGGAGATTGAAGGAAATCAAGATGACGATTGGTGAGCTTGCGACGAAATTTGGTATTGAAGGTGTGGTGGATTTTGACCTGGGCCAGGGCGGTTTGAAGATTTTGAAAATCTCTGCCCAGGACAGCAGGGCGGTTGTGTATTTGCAGGGCGCGCATGTGGCGGAATGGACACCGGCAGGCCAGACGCCTGTGCTTTGGATGAGCAAAAAAAGCTGGTTCGAGTCAGGTAAACCTCTTCGCGGCGGAGTGCCGATCTGCTTTCCGTGGTTTGGCCCGAAGGCCGACAGCCCCGGTTCGCCGAATCACGGCTTTGCAAGACTTTGCGAGTGGTCGGTGGAAAAGACCAGTAAAAATAACGATGGCTCTGTTGAAGTGGTATTGACGTTGGATAGTGCGAGCAAGGCTGTGCGACAATATGAAAAATACTGGCCTGGCTGTGCTGGTTTTGAATTGCGATATTCGATTACGGTCGGCAGTATGTTGGATTTGAGTATGGAAGTTCGCAACACCGGCTCGGAGAGTTTCGAGCTGACGGAAGCGTTGCATACGTATTTCAATGTTTCCGACGTGAGAAACATCAGTATCCTGGGGTTGGCTGGGACTGAATACATTAGCAAGGTTGAGGGCGTGCGACAGAAGCAGGTTGATGAGCTGATTCGTTTCACAGCTGAGACTGATCGCGTTTACGTTAATACGCAGTCGACCTGTGTGCTGGATGATCCGGGTTTGAATCGGAAGATTTCGGTAAGCAAGGCAGGGTCTGATTCCACGGTAATCTGGAACCCTCACCAGGCCAAGTCTATAGCCATGCCGGACTTTGGGGACGACGAATGGCGTAGCATGGTGTGCATCGAGACCGCAAACGCGCTGGACAATATCGTCACCGTCCAGCCTGGCCTGGCCCATACGATTACTGCTAGACTGAAGGTTCAATAGGGGTCTGAGCCGTTGGATAGTTACTTGATTTTCAAAAAAGGATCGTCTATCATACTTCCTGGCATCGAGAGTGCGTAAGGGTTCTGGCCCGTTGACCGCACGGCAACCTGTCCCGGAACAGAGGAATCTACCGGGGTAAGGTGCCGCAGCCAGCCCGTAAGGGAGCGATGTGGCCTGCGTAAATGCGGGCAATCCGCCAGATGGTTAACGTGAAGATGGTTGACCTTCATTTCTCCCCAGGCTGTGTATTGTCCTGAGGTTCTCTCGATTCCAGACTTTTTTTGGTGAAGAATTGGAAATTGAGTTATGAATAAAGATACATTTTCAGGAAGTGACGAAGGCCGGGATGCCGGGCCATTGCGATATGCTCAGATGGCGACTTTTGATCAGCCGTTGACTCTCGAAGACGGCGGGGTGTTGCCCGGCGTAACCGTAGCCTATGAAACGTATGGGCAACTTTCAGCTGCGAAAGATAACGCAGTCCTCATCTGCCATGCGCTGACCGGGGATTCACATGTCGCGTCCCATAACGCCGACGATTCGCCGGGCTGGTGGGAAATAGCGGTCGGGCCGGGCAAGGCTATAGATACAGACAAATTATTCGTTATATGTCCGAACGTGTTGGGAGGCTGTCGGGGTACGACCGGGCCGAACTGTACGAACCCGGCTACCGGCAAACCGTGGGGTGCGGATTTTCCGTCGATTACCATCGGCGATATGGTTGAGGTTCAGAAACGATTGATTGACCATCTGGGCATTGAGCAGTTGCTGGCTGTGATCGGCGGTTCAATGGGAGGCCATCAGGTTATGACGTGGTCAATCAAGTATCCGCAGATGACGCGAGGTCTGATCGGACTTGCGACCTCGCCCAGGCTTACGAGCCAGTCGCTGGCTTTCGATGTCGTGGGGCGAAACGCCATTCGGCAGGACCCGAATTTCTTCGGAGGCCAGTATTACGAGGGCGGCCCGCAACCCGTCACAGGCCTGGCCATCGCGAGAATGCTAGGCCATATCACGTACCTCTCCGCGGAAGCAATGAGCGATAAATTTGAAGCCACCCGCAACGAGCCGCGAGACGTTAAGACGCGGTTTGAGAAGGATTTTTCCGTGGGCTCGTACCTTGCCTACAAAGGCCAACAGTTTACTGAACGTTTTGACGCGAACAGCTATCTTTCGTTGTCGATGGCGATGGATCGGTTTGATCTGGGCGAGAATGGCGACCTGGCCAGTGCGTTGTCCAACAGCGAAGGCAAATGGCTGATCATAAGCTATTCAGGCGATTGGCTGTTCCCGCCGGAGCAGAGCGCGCAAATAGTCGGCGGACTTATTCGCAACGATAAGCCGGTGAGCTATTGCAACGTCAAGAGCAACTGTGGCCATGATGCGTTCCTTCTGGAAGACGACCTTGCCAGCTACGGCGAACTTATGCGAGCATTTTTGCTAAACCTTCTCGGCACTGAAATTGACGTTGAAGACAAACGTACCGAACATAGTCCGACGAGTATTTTCCATCACACGCGCAGGCTGGATTACGAACTCATTACCGAACTGATTCCAAGGGATGCTTCCGTGCTTGACCTGGGCTGCGGCGGGGGCGGGCTGCTGGATACGCTCAAGAAGCGAGGCAATCGTGTGCTCAGAGGCGTGGAACTTACCGAAGATAATATTCTTTCGTGCGTGCAACGTGGTCTGGACGTGGTGCATGAGGACCTGAACTCCGGCCTGAAATGGTTCGGCGAAAATCAATTCGATTTCGTTGTCCTTTCGCGGACTTTGCAGGCTATCGTGGATGTTGAACGGGTTATGGATGAAATGTTGCGCGTCGGAAAAAAGTGCATAGTTTCCGTGCCGAACTTCGCCTACCACAAATTGCAGAACAGTTTTATCGATATCGGGCGCACTCCCGAAGCCGGCCTGCTGCACTACAAATGGTACAATACGCCGAATATCCGCGTCCTGACGCTGCATGATTTCACCGATTTCTGCCGCGTGAAAGGAATCACTATTCATAAAGTTGTCGCGCTTGATACGGAAACCGAAACCGAGATAATGCCCGAGAATAACCCAAATCGTAATGCAGATATGGCGATTTTCGTTCTAAGCAGATAAAATAAAAGAGCAATTAAGAATGACGAAATCAGAACGCCCGGAATGACAGGAAAACAACTTTTTCCTCCCGTGTCATTCCCGCGGAAGCGGGAATCCAGGGCCAGCCTAGCCGGGGCGAAAATTTCCCATTATGGGTTTATTTTTCCGTCTTGATTAAATTCCCTGGATTCCGGGTCTTCGCTTCGCTACGCCCGGAATGACAAAAAAAATAACTTTTTCCTCCCGTGTCATTCCCGCGGAAGCGGGAATCCAGGGCCAGCCTAGCCGGGGCGAAAATTTCCCATTATGGGTTTATTTTTCCGTCTTGATTAAATTCCCTGGATTCCGGGTCTTCGCTTCGCTACGCCCGGAATGACAAAAAAATAACTTTTTCCTCCCGTGTCATTCCCGCGGAAGCGGGAATCCAGGGCCAGCCTAGCCGGGGCGAAAATTTCCCATTATGGGTTTATTTTTCCGTCTTGATTATATTCCCTGGATTCCGGGTTTTCGCTTCGCTACGCCCGGAATGACAAAAAAAATAACTTTTTCAGGGAAGACTAATTAGATCAATCGTGAATTGCTCTAATTCGACATTCGGATTTCGTAATTCTGAATTTGCTTATCAGGGCAGTTTGATTCTATCTTTGTTCGGCAGTTCCGGGTTTGGTTTGTACAGCAGTAGAGTTTTTCCGACCACGCCTGCGCAGGTGGAGTTTGTGGCATCTGCGATTTCCGCTGCGATATCTTTTCGTTCTGCGCCCTGGGCCTCAGCAATGCGAAGTTTGATCAGCTCATGCGTTTCGAGCAGGGTGTTGATGTGTTCGATCATGGCTGGGCTAAGCCCGGCCTGGCCTATGACGGCAGCGTCACTCAGTTTTTGACCAATGCTCCGTAAATAACGATTCTGTTTTCCTGTCAGTTTTTCCACTGTTACCTCTTTGTATAGTTACAGCCTTGAAATTCGTTTAATAAAATTCGCTACGTTGTTCAGGTTGATTTCAGTATCTGTTTGCGGGGAAAATTCAAAAATGCACCCGCCTGGGCCGTCGCTGCTGATAGCAAGCGCCCGCTCGGGAATGGCCATGGAACCGGCTTCGATGTGCCGATGGCCCAGCACGAAAAATTTCACGCCAAGCTGCTCTGCCAGCTTTTTCAGCTGATCTGGAGTCTGATCGCGCCCCCATGTCCACTCGTACAGACCCCCGCCGCGTTTACAGTCTTTTTCGCAGTAGGGTCGGCTGAGGATTTCAATGCCCGCCAACTCGGCCCGTTCCGGTGCAGGCAGCGTATGAGATGTCATCACGCCGTTATCGAATTTGGCAGCGATGGGCATGGCTTGTAGGAATCCCAGAACGGCCTGGTAAACCTCCGGGCCGTCCTCTCCGAAGCAATAATTAACGCCTTCCCGAAAAGCCCGGCAACAACTTGTACCTTTTTTCGTGATTTCGTTCCCCATGAACTGAGCAAGGTCGTGATTGCCCATCAGGAAAAATACATTATCCGGCTTATCGATTTTCAGCCTGGCTGCTCGCAGGAGCAGTTCCGCGCTGCGATCCTTGCCTGTGCGTTCGTCGAGCAGGCCATGGATAATTTCCTGGAGAATCAGGACAGTCCCAGCAGGGGGGGGCGAGGCAAAACCTCCGTCAGCAGAAGCGTAGGAGATGATATTGGTCAGGTTCTGCCTATGGCCGTGGATATCGCCGGCGATAATCACGCGACTTGGCGAGCCGAGGTTCAGGACGTTCCCCTCGCGTTTGGAATCCTCAGCCAGCAGGGTGGCAGCCTCTCTGAATTTATCAGCAACAATACTTCCCAAAATTTGAATCTCCGAGCGTTCTCAGCAGTTTAGTCTTTCTGTGTCGTGCCGAACCAGTCCCACCACGGTCTTTTTGGTTTTTCTTTCTCAGTGTTCGGTTGGTCGCCGGTTTTGTTGGCAGGATGACCATAAGCGGGAGCGATTGCCTCGGTTTCCTTTGTCATTTTCGCCCAGTCCCACCAGGGGCGTTTTTTGTAATGCACAACCGGTTCAGGCAGGGTTTCCATGCCGATTTTCCCCTCGCCCTGCGCCCAGTTTTCCGGGTCGTAACCTTTGTCCTGCCCGGTTTGGAAAACCAGGGAGGCATGGGCTGCGCTTCGGACGGTGAAGTCAGAATCAGCCATGCATCGCAGGAGGGTACGGAAAACGGATGTGGTTCGATATTGTCGCAGGGCGTTGGCAGCTGAGGCTCTCACGTCCACTGAGTCGTCGGAAATAGCCATTTTCTGCAGCGTGATCACAGCCTGCTTGTCGGGCATGGATTGCATTACGACGGCGGCGTCCCATCGCACGACTGGCGATGGATCGTCGAGCGAAGCCAGGATTTCCGGCATGTATTTGCGGTTGTGGGCCTTGCCCAACGCGCGAACGGCCACGGCCCGGACGGAAGGGTCTTTTTCAATGCCCGGCTTGGTCAGCTGGGCAAACCGCTTGAGGTACGGATCGCGAAGTGCCCATTGTTTCCGGGATAATAACTCAATCGCAGTCCGCCGGACGTCCGGGTCCGTCGTGTCGAAAGCCATCGCTGCCTTTTCTTCGGGCGTTGTGTTGTCGGCACCGAAGATCTTCTTGATCTGGTAGTCCATGGTGTAGACTTTTTTGTCGGTGTTCTTGTTACAGCCTGTGGAAAAGGCTATGAATGACAATGCCAGCGTAAGAAACAACAGCGAAATTTTCTCTAATTGCATATTTTAATATCCGATTTGGGAAGTTTTGTTGAAAACGTTTCCAGTTCGTCCGTACCGACGTATTCGACGTGGTCGATTCTTCGGCCACCGAATCGCTCGCCCAGTTCGGCGAAACGTTGCGGATTATCGGTAGTGTAGCATATAAGCCCTCCGCCGTCACCGGCTGGGTTGCACATGTTGTCGGCAGTCAGTTTGCGTTTGACTTCATCGGCGGCAGCAGCGGCACTGCTGATCAGCCTGGTCTCAGGCCCCATAAGCTTGCCGATAGCCCCAGCCAGGAGCGGATAGTGCGTACAACCGAGGATCAGAGCGCCCGGCCTCATTCGCTGCAACTCACGCAGATAATCGCACAGAACATGCGTGACGATCGGATCGTCTTCCGGGCGTCCTTCTTCCACGATAGGCACGAGCAGGGGGGCCGGGACAGCCTGGACTTCTCGTGATGGATCAAGTTTGGCAATGGCTCGCTGATATGCGCCGCTGCGGACGGTCGCTTCGGTTGCGACCACGCCGATCGGGCCATCGGTAGCTGAAACCGCAGCGGCAGCGCCAGGGCCGATGACGTCAATAACCGGCACGGTTGATGCAGCTGTGACTGCGTCGATAGCTGCTGCGCTTGCGGTGTTGCATGCGACGACGAGCAGTTTCAGATTGAATCGGCAGAGGAAGGCAGCGTCTTCCATGGCGAATCGTTGGATGGTCTCCAGCGATTTTATGCCGTACGGCACGCGGGCGCTGTCGCCGAGATAGACGATATCCTCGCCGGGCATTGTGCGCGAAAGCTCCTTGACTACCGTCAGCCCGCCCAGGCCTGAATCGAACACGCCGATTGACCCGCACCTGTGATCTGATGAAACCTTATCCATAGGCTGAGATGATACACGAATCGACGGCCAAACGGAAGGTTCATGTGCAACAAAGCTGCTAGGTTACAATCTTATATCATTTACGGACTTTTCAGCATGGCATTTATAAGGGCGTCGATTGTATGCGGGTATGCTTCGACCGTTGGAACCAGGCCATGTTTTCGGAGGGTCTGGGCTGTCACTGGGCCTATGGCAGCGAGCTTGACGTCCTCCAGAACGCTTAGCCCAGCCAGTGTGATGAAATTTTCGACCGTGGAAGAAGACGTAAAAGTTATCCAGTCGGCCTGGCCTGTCTGGAGTGCTTCATCGGCCTGGGCCGACAAAGAAGCTGGGCAAAGCGTGCGATAAACAGCCAATTCTTCGACCGTCGCCCCAGCCTGGGTCAGCATGTCAGCCAATAAAGGCGGAGCAATGTTCGACCGCACCAGCAGAACCCGCTTGCCGGAGAGCTGGCCGAAGTTTATGAGGGCTTTGCCCAACGATTCAGTGGTGAATTCTTCCGGCACGATGTCAGGCTGGAGGAATTTTTGGGTCAACGCCTCTGCGGTAGCTGGCCCCACAGCTGCGATCAGGGCGGATTTCAAACATCGGCTGTCTCTGCCGTGGCGGGCGCACTGGCGGACGAATTCACTCACGCCGTTGGGACTCGTAAATACGACCCAGTCGAACGGCGTTGCTTCCAGGTCTTCCAAAAATTCCAGAAACTCGTGATCGTTTTCCATGGGGGCGATTTCTATCGTAGGTGTTTCGATAACGTTCGCGCCGAGGTCGGCCAATCCCTCCGCCAATTTGGATGCCTGAGGCCTGCTTCGCGTTACGATGACAGTCTGGCCGAACATGGGCAACTGCTCGAACCAGCCCATTTGCTCGTGCGTGAGGACGGCCTGGCCTATGATTATCACAGCTGGGGCTTGCACGCCTGCTTCCCTGGCCCGGCTTGGGAGAGTTTCTAACGTCGCAACGATTGTTCGCTGCGTCGGCAGACTTACGTCCTGGACTATCGCAGCTGGGCATTCCCCAGCCCGGCCTGCGTCGATCATTTTTTTCGTCAATTCGTCAATACACCCCACTCCCATGTAAAAAACAACCGTGCCGATCCTGGCCAGGGCGGCGAAATCAATGGCGGTTTCAGTCTTGGCGGGGTCTTCGTGGGCGGTTACGAAAGCAAGCGTGCTTGAGTATCTCCGGTCTGTGAGGGAAATGCCCGCCAGTGCGCCCGCAGCTACACCGGCTGAGATTCCGGGCACTATTCTGAATTCGCACTGCGCTTCAATGAGGGCCTGGACTTCCTCGCCGCCTCGGCCGAATATAAGGGGGTCGCCACCCTTGAGTCGAACCACCACCAGCCCGGCCTGGGTCTTTTCCACAAGCAAACTGTTGATGTCGTCCTGGGCGTACCGCGGAGCCCCCGGAGCTTTGCCCACAAAGATCTTCTCAGCCTGACCCTGACAGCAATCGAGCATGGCTGGATTGACGAGGCGGTCGTAAATTACTACATCAGCTAATTCTAGCCACTTTTCACCCTCCAGCGTCAACAGCCCAAGCTGGCCTGGGCCTGCTCCTACCAGAACCGCTAAACCCTTCTTGTTCGCTTGCTTGTGTTCCATGTTGATATTGTAACCCTGGCTTGGGGAAATACAAAATACAAAAAAACTTCTGCACTACTAAAGCAAATTCAAAAACTAGCGATAATCCCAACAGCAGGAAAGTGAATCGTAATCAAAAATGTATAAAACCATTGGAGTTATGTAATGCCGCAACAAAAAACTCTTAAATTCGACAATATGGAAAAACGAAAGTATCCACGCTGGACGTGGCATGCTGATGTGCAGGGACTTTATGAGGATGAAAAAGGGCATCGAGTAGTTGAACAGCTCCAGGCTATGGATATTTCCAAGCGAGGTCTGGGGGCTGTAGGACAGCGATTGCATAAAATAGGCCAGAAGTTCATCATTACGCTCCCCGAACCTGACGGCAGAAGTCGTTATGTTCAGGCGAAGGTCGTTCGATGTGAAATAGAAGAAGACGGGCCTCACCTCGGCCTGGAATTCTCTGATTTCCCAACCGATCTGGGAACCTGGCTGAATTCAAAAATGCACCTGGCTGCATAAATAGGCCAGTTTTTTTCAATAAACAGAATTTTTAGATTACCCAAAAGCTTAACAAAACAATCAAAACCCTCCTGAAAACTTTGAGTTTTTTGTAATTAACGCTGGAGGGACGTTTAGGACCCCATAAAAGGGGTCCTTTTTTTTGTTGCCAAGCAACACAGAAATTGATAAAAACAACGACTTATTAAATACGGCGACATTTGCCGTGTCTTCGGTGTTTAGCACTGGGGATTAGTGTAACGGTAGCACGACTGACTCTGGCTCAGTTAGTTAAGGTTCGAATCCTTAATCCCCAGGTTCTGTAAAGTTAATAATGAAAAAGAGTTACGAAAACCGAGACGCGCAGCCGGCAAGAGCGGTTGCCCCATTGGTTGCCACAAAACAGGGGTTGAACCCCAAAATCAGATCGTGGCTATAACTCTGCAATTCTCAACGCCCCCCAATGCAGGCTGGTTCTACCTCAAAATATTTCAGTTTTTACGCGCAGACAATCGAACTTGAAATTTTACCGGTATTACTATTTCTATATCTCTGGTATAATGTATTTAGATGCTTTTTCGCCGCAAGCAGGTATCGACATTATCAGTAAACTGGAGTACTAGATTCAAGAATGCGTTTCAATCCCCCAATCAACTATTTTCCAACTCTACTTTTTCTCCGCTGGCAAAATACCGGACGCTTTTTTCAGTAGATACCGGATTGAATTACGCTTTATGAAAAGTCTGATAACAATTTTATTTACCAATTCGATGATGATTCGATAACGCATTCTGTCCCGGCATAATTTTTTAAAACCATACAAAAGCGAGGTTTATAAGTTATATGGCTTTCCATTTTTTCCTCGAAAAAAGAACTTGACAAAAAAACATTCTATGTTTATATTTATAGTATGTTATAAGTATCTAACGTCATAGTGGCCAAATCAGTAGATTAGTTGCGGTCGTATAACATTTCTATAAAAGTTGAAAGGATTGAGAATGATGTCAGCCAAAACAATTCCAGCGTATACGCGTGGACAGGGACGCAGCCGAGGCTTTACGCTCATTGAGTTGCTTGTGGTAATCGCAATCATTGCCTTATTAGTGAGCATTCTGCTTCCTTCCTTAACCAAGGCCAAGGAACTCGCCGCCAGAGCAGTCTGTGCAAGCAATTTACACCATATTGGTGCTTCACTGTTTTTGTATGCAAATGACTTTGACGGCTTTTTCCCAGACGGCGATGGTTTTCATGATGATTGCTCTTGGTCCGGTAACGTTGCATTTAATTGGCCGAACGCAATAGGCTATTCAGGCCAGGCGTTGGTAGACCCATATGTTGATGGCGAAGGCGCACTGTTTTTCTGCCCAGCCAATAAAGACCCACTCATGGAGACATATAAAGGGCGTTGGATGGACTCTGCATATCGTGGTGGAGATACAGGTTATTTTCCTTATTGTGGCCGGGCTACTGGCGTACATTATTATTGGAAGGCCTTCCCGTTTTTGGACAACTCGCCTGTCGCAGTAGAAACTACTCAGCCTGACTGGTTCCTTTTTGGGGATTTGAGTTGTGATATATTAAAATGGGATTTTTACAACAGTCATGGCTTGGAAGAGGGCGGAAACTGGCTTACTGCCGCCGGTGCGGTGACCTGGTTTGAACGTGCTGAGATTAATTGTACGTACGTCAGTCCCTTCACCACCATATTACCGCTTCTCTATCCGTTTACCCCGGAAGTGGATTAATTGATTATCTGATTACAAATGCGTGTTTGTAATCTCTGATTCTATTGAACTGATTATTAAAGGAGCAGGAAATGAAGATCACGAAAATTGTGGTATTGGTTTTAGCGTTGGTATCATTTGGCGCTATAGTACATGCGGATACGTTTACGACGATCAACCCGGCTGGAACAGATTTGCATACTTTTGACATTGATTTTGTTACCGTCGGCGACGCCGGCAATCCCGATGCAACTGGCTTTACGAATCTTGGCAGTGCAGGATATGGCGGCGTTGCTTACGAATACAGGATCGGCCTGACTGAGTTGACGGTCGGCCAGCATTGGGCAATGGAATATTCAGTCACAGGCGAACCTTCCCCCGCTTACGGCACAGCTGACAGCACAATGGCAGCAGGTAGCATTAATGCCATGCGAGCCATGATGTACGTGAACTGGCTCAATGCGGGTTGCCCAGCCGGCGGGGAAGGAATGATAAACGGCGGCGTTTACAATTTCACATCATGGACGACTCTTGACGTTTGGCCTGAAGAAGAACAATGGGATAACGGCGACGGCACGAAGAATGCCTGGCGTCACAAAGACGCAAAGTATTTCATCGCTTCCTCGGACGAACTCGTCAAGGCTGCGTTTTACAAAGGCGGATCGACAGATGCAGGTTACTGGACTTATCCAACATGTTCAGATACCGCTCCGACAGCAGAGGGCGCTTCGAACGGAACGAACTCAGCCAACTACAACAACGCCGTAGGACATGCTTTGGAAGTGGGATCATATCCAAATACAACGTCACCTTATGGTGCTTTGGATATGGCGGGCAATCTTTGGGAAATGGCTGAGGTGGTTGGCGATGGTTCGGCAATCCCGTACTATTCAACACTTGCCTGGAATTGTGGCTTCATCCATGGCGATATCTGGCTTCACGGGGCTGTTGGCTTTGTGACAACAAATTACTATGCAGATGGCGGTTTCCGACTGGCTGCGGTTATTCCTGAGGAAGAGCCGGAATTGCTGGAAGGCGATGCGAATCGTGACGGCGTGGTCTCAGCTGGCGATTACGCAAGCGTGCAGTCCAACTTTGGTGCGACCGGCGAACCGGGTATTCTCGGCGATGCGAACCTTGACGGCGTAGTATCAGCTGGCGACTATGCGAGTGTACAGGCCAATTTCGGTAATGTACTTGCAACAACAACAGTGCCGGAACCGGCAACAATGTCAATCATTGGCCTTGGAGTGGTAGCAGTCCTTCGCCGACGTAAATAGAGTTTTGTTGGCTCTGACAAACAATGCCAGCACCAGACTTGGTTTAACCAGGCCTGGTGCTGGCACTACAATTTACACTTCGAGCAGATTTAAAAGATTTTTCCCCAAGATGTTATTTTTCGATTCCTGCTGTATCCCCATGCCCTGAATTATTTCAATATCGCGTTTGTTGATTGTCTTGTCATTCCAGGGGAAATCCAAGCCATAAATAAATTTGTTGTCTCCTGCAATTTCGATAAATTCCTGCAGTTTTTCCTCTCCGAGATACCATGGCCGATTATTTTGTGTCGACAGAATACTTGTAACCCCGCCGTATCCCCGCTCTGGAAGATTTGAAATTATTGCCAAGAACAATTCAAAAAAAGGCCTGCCGCCCATGTGTTCAAATATAAATTTCAGCTTGGGGTAATCCCACGCAAGATCATCGAATTTATATGGCGAAGTATCAGACAGCCTCGTGCCATGCGGGCCTGTGTGGTAGTCAAAAGTCATGCCCAGTTCGTTTGCTCTCTCATAAAATTCTTTTGCAGCTGGGTCTGCAATATCATGTCTGTTTATAGACGGATGAACTTTTATTAGCCTGATGCCTAGTTGAAAGAGCTTTTCAAGTACATCAACAACATTCTCAGCCAACGGGTCTAGTGTGCCAGCAGCAATGAATCGATCGGAACGCTTTGAGACTTGATCATAAGCCCACATGTTGGCTTTTTCCATGTCATCATCCATCTGGCATGCAAAGGGTGGGAAAATTACAACTTTATCGATTCCGCAGAAATCGAGATGGTTCAGCAGCATATCGGAATTACCATCAGGCCACCAACCAGACCCGTCGTTAGGAGGCATCAAATGTGCATGGTTTGCTATAATCGTCATTTTTTTTACTCTTTACCCTTCATTCTACAAGTGTGTTTGTTTGGCATCCTTGCAGGAGGCGACAACTTGCCAGGCCAAGGATGCTGACTATCAGATCTGCGTGCGTTTTTCGAGTGTCCTTTGAGTCAGGAAGTTCAGGATAGAAGCATTTTCAAGCCTTATTTAGATAAATTTTAGTTCCAAGCCAAATAAAATTGCAATTCCTCAACATCCCTTATTGACAGAATATAGAAAACATTATAAAATTATATTTATAGTATGTTATTCATTTTATTGGAGTATTATTAGATTGCAACATAATTATAACAACATTGCTAATAAAGAGTTTTATTGGGGAGTGGGAACGTCTGCATTTCAGATAGAGGGTTCCCCCCTTGCGGACGGAGCCTGTGAGAGTGATTGGTATCGGCTAACTCACATGGCTGGTAAGATTGTCAGCGGCGATACTGCCGACATTGCGTGCGACCATTACAATCGTTGGCAGGAAGATATCGCGCTGATGAAAGCAATCGGCGTTAATTCATATCGCTTCAGTATTGCCTGGTCCAGGATTATTCCCTCGCCTGGTAAGGTCAACCCTGAGGGGTTGGAATTTTATTCCAGGCTGATTGACGGTTTGCTCAAGGCTGGCATTGAACCTTTTGTCACGATTTTTCACTGGGACTTGCCCGCATGGCTTGATGATATGGGAGGCTGGCTGAATCCTGATTCGGTGAAGTATTTTACCGAGTATTCGAAAGTCCTTTTTGATAATTTCGGCGACAGGGTAAAGTACTGGTTAACTTTGAATGAGCCATATGTTTATTATCACAGCTATGTGACTGGATGGCATTGGCCTTTCAGGATAAATCAGCATGGTGAGCTTCTGGTTTGTCTGGACAATATGTTGGCAGGTCATCAGAATGCAGTTAATGAATGTCCGTGCAAGATCGGCATGGTATTGAGTTATCATTTGCTAAGACCTGCAAGTGATTCACCGGAGGACATTCGTGCGGCATCCATTGCCGATGGCGTTCGTAATAGATGGTTCCTTGAAAGAACCTTGAACGGAAAATATCCCAAAGACATAATTGAACTTTATGGCGATTGTGTTCCGGAGGCCTGTCATTTGGAACTTGCAAGTTCGGGTTTTAGAAAACCTGACTTTATCGGCTTGAATTATTACGCGCCGGGCGTTATTTGCCATGACCCCTCCGAGCCGGTGTATAAATTTAATTCTCCCATCGATGACTTTGAACTTCAGCCCGTAATATGCGACAAACCAGAAGGGCTTTTTGATATGGTCAAACGCGTCCATGATGATTATGGCCCGATTGATCTGTTTATAACTGAGAACGGATACCTGGAAAATATAAGCGATAGCGAAACTTACAATCCTCTGCATGATGATGAACGCGTCGACTATTTACGTACACACCTCAAGCAGGTCTTGCGCTGCGTTGAAGCAGGCCTGCCGTTGAAGGGTTATATTCACTGGTCTTTGCTGGACAATTTTGAATGGCGATGGGGTTTGGATCGTCTGTTCGGTTTGGTTTATGTTGATCGCAAAACCCAGAACCGCCGGCTCAAAAAATCGGCATACTGGTACCGTGATTTTATAAATTCACAAAAGAATCCTGGCGGATACATTAGCGACGCGGCAGCTAAGATAGAAGTATAACCGGATCGATGGCAATTTCTTTGGGCTTGAATTCTTTTTTGTCCAGCATTGAAAACAGTATTTCGACCGCCTTTTCTGTAACGGTAGCCTCGAACTTAATGCCGGTTATCCGGGTGAAATCGGGCTGAATTTCTATATCTTCGTCAAGCAAGCCAAGTAAGGGTTTGTTTTTGTAATTGCATTCCCACAGGCTTGACAGAAGAGTTAGATAATTACCTCCTTGTACGATAAGGGCTTCGTAATCAGCCTGGTGAGATTTCAGAAATGTCATAATATCACTGACTTTATTTTCATCATCAGGCCAGACCACATCTGCATCTGAAATATCCAGGCCGTGGTGTTTGCATGCCTGCATAAGACCTTTATATATCTGCTGTCCGGGGTAGAATTTCCTGTCCGAACATACTAGCCCAAGCTTACGGACATTTCGGCTGACGAAATGATCCACCATGATTTTCCCAGCCTGCTTCCAGTTGTAATGTACAGAAGATACTTCGCGCGACAGTTCATAATTACCGATAACAACAGTTGGAACTCCGCAATTGTTCAGACAGCTTATCCACTCGTCGGAAACCCACCCGCTGATAAAGACTCCCCGAAATTTTATCAGTTCTTCAAGAATGATATTATCTGGAGTTTTGCCCGGGACATAATATCGAAGTCCATAGCCCCGGCTGTATAAACTTTTTCTCAGGTTTTCCAGCTGCAGAGGAGATGGGTATGTCCATTGATCTATTGCAAGAAAGCCGACCGTTCCGAGCTTTTCGCCGTTGAGAACCTGTGACTTTACAAACGTACCTTTACCCTGAATACGATCAACCACGCCGTCGGCTTCGAGTTCCAGCAACGCCCGCCTGAGGGTAATCATGCTTACGCTGAATTGCTCGGCTATTTCCTTCTCAGACGGAAGTCTATCGCCGGGTTTAATTCGGTTTTCGCCAATGTAGCTTAGTAATTTCTGCTTCGTGCGGGCATACTTTGGGATACTCAAAACACTCATTATAATCTCCTGATTCAGTCTTTATGTGTCATTATAATATTATAATTTAAACCAAGGAGACTAAATTTGCAATATCATTTTATCCGGTTTATGCTGAAATAAATCCGCCGGCTTTGATTGTTCGATTTGATTTTGCCGATTCTGAAATCAATTCAATACCTCGTATGGCATTCCGGGCCTCTTGAGGCCTGACCAGCAGGGGGGCCTTATTGGTCAAGGATTCATAGAGATAATCGTAAAATTCCTTGCGTGTAACATTCAGGAAATCCGGCACTTTGTAATCAGGGGCAGCATTGTCGAAGTTCTGGGTTGCGTTCAGCAGATCGCGTGGATCTTCGATAATCCGTTGCACGAAAGCTCCCTGTGTGCCGGCTGCGTAAAAACGGGTGAGCGGCGGGGTGCCGTTTATAAGGTACTCCGCAGGTCTCGGAAGCATGGCTATTCGCACCAAGGGGCCTTCGGCAAATCGCAAGGTGGCATCAAGATATCCGCCATCCTCCAAGCCCTTGTCGGGAAAGGCGGTAACAGCTGATACTTCCGTTAACGGGGCAGGGTTGAGTACGAAGGCCTGGTCAACTAAATGAACGCACCAGTCAACCAGATCTGTAGGTTTATAATTGTTATGCGGAACACGGTTTTCTATCAGGCGTAGATCGCCAAGACAGCCTTTTTTGATGACTTCCCGCAAGGCCAGAAAATCAAGATCAAGGCGTCGATTATGATGCACAGTCAAAACCAGGTTATGTTTTTCCGCCAGAGCGATAAGTTCATCGCACTGGGCGGAGGTCTCAGCCATGGGTTTTTCCAGCAGTACGTGCTTGCCGGCTTGGAGTGCCTGTTTCGCAGCTGGGAAATGCGTAGTCAACGGTTTGGTAGCAATGACGACAATATTCACACCATCGTCGGCCAGCAATTCCTCGTAGGTAGCATAGGTCTTGTATTTTGTGCCGGCGAGTTCGTTGGCGTTATCCTGAAAAAGATCATAGAAGCCGCTGACGGCAAATTTTTCTGGTCGATTTTCCAGGCTGGGTAGATGATTATTGCGTACGATATTGCCTGCTCCGCAAAATGCGGCATTTATAATTTGTGACATGTTTTCTCCATTGTGATGTAAAATGTAGCTGATTATTCTACCACTCAGCTGCTATAGATTCTCTTTTAAAAAAAACGGAAATTACTTGACAAAAACGAAGGATTATAAGATTATACTTTCATAATGTTTGATTGGTCAATAAAAATCGAACGTGAGAAAGCAATAAACTTTTTTGAACTTTAACTGTATTCATATTCCATAAATAGTGATTGTTGCTATTTTGGTAGCATATAGGACTTCTACTAAATTCTTGAAAGGAATTTGTCATGAAGAAGGCGTTGGTTTTCTGGGGCGGCTGGGATGGCCATGAGCCGAAACAGTGTGTGGATGTTTTTATTCCCTGGCTGGAGAGTAAGGGCTTTGAAGTTGTCGTCGGTAACGACCTGTCAATTTTGCGGGACACGTCAGCAACCGAGGGGGTGAATGTCATTATCCCCGCCTGGACCATGGGCGATATGGATCAGGAAACATGGGGAGCTATGAAGCAGCTTGTCGTCAACGGTTGTGGCGTGGCTGGCTGGCATGGCGGGATGGGCGACGCTTTCCGCACCGCAACGGAATACCAGTTCATGGTCGGCGGGCAATTTGTGGATCACCCGGGAGGCCCGCGGAAGTACACCGTCAATATCAAATTCGACACCAGCGGCTTGCTGGCTGGGCTGAAAGATTTTGAAGTCGAATCAGAGCAATATTACATGCACGTTGATCCGGGCAACGAAGTACTGGCTTCCACAATGGTGGCCGGCGATCCTTACGAGTGGGTCGGAGGTACCATTATGCCGGTCGTATGGAGAAGGATGTTTAACAAGGGAAGAATTTTTTATTCCTCACTAGGCCATGTCGCCAAAGAGTTCGACGTGCCGGAAGTAAAGGAAATCATGAAGCGAGGCATCCTTTGGGCAGCGGGCGAAGAAGTCCAGCCGGAGTATACCTCCGCCTGATTGGATGCGGAAACATATCGGTACATGTTCAGTCTGGTTTTAACGGAGTACTCTAATGTCTTTGGAAAAAGTCAAAGTCGGTATTATAGGCTGTGGGAATATCAGTGCAGTTTATTTTGAATACCTGTGCAATTACTTCGAGATTACGGAGCTTGTCGCGTGTGCCGATCTGGATATGTCGCGCGCCAGTGCAAAAGCTGATGAATGCAATGAGGCTGGGGATTTAAAATATCCAGGCGTAAAGGCCTTGTCCGTTGACGAACTGCTTGGGGACGATAGCATTGAGATCGTATTGAATCTCACGATCCCGCAGGCGCACTTCGAGGTTTCAGAAAAAATCCTGGACGCAGGCAAGCACGTTTATTCTGAAAAGCCCCTTACCCTTACCCGCGAACAAGGCCTGGCCCTGCTGGATAAGGCAGAGTCAAAGGGCTTGCGGATCGGCTGCGCGCCGGATACGTTCCTCGGCGAGGGGCATCAGACTGCCCGCAAGATAATAGACGACGGCTGGATTGGCGAGCCGGTTTCCGCGACGGCTTTTATGGGATGTCCAGGCCATGAGTGCTGGCACCCGGATCCGGAATTCTACTACAAAGTCGGCGGGGGGCCGATGTTCGACATGGGGCCTTATTATCTGACCGATCTTGTATTCCTTATCGGAAACGTCAAAACCGTCTGCGGCATGACGAGCAAGGCTTCTCCGCAGCGAACAATCACAAGCGCCAAAAAGTTCGGCCAGAAAGTTGACGTGGAAGTCCCAACCCATCTCGCCGGTCAAATGCAATTTGCAAACGGCGCAATCGGCACGATCGTCACATCGTTTGATATGAAGGCTCATACCTTGCCTTACATTGAGATTCACGGCACAGCCGGTTCGCTAAGCGTTCCTGACCCCAACGATTTTAGCGGAAAGGTAAAAGTATTTCGTACTGGAATGGAAGGCTGGCAGGAGATACCGCTGGCTTACGCGCAGAACGGCAAACGCGGCAAGGGTGTTGCGGACCTGGCCTGCGCGATACGAACAGGCAGGGCACATAGGGCAAGCGGCGAGTTGGCATATCACGTGCTCGACCTGATGCATGGCTTTCATGAAAGCTTCGACCAGCGACGATTTGTTGATATCGAAAGTATAGTAGACCGCCCCATTCCACTGCCGATGAATTTACTCTCCGGCAGAATGGATTAAGGCTATCGTTTAAGGGTCAAAAAATGAATTTGCAAAAACTGACCACCCAATTTGCAAAAGGTTGGAATACGTGGGATACATCCTCGGTTACATCTTTTGTAAATTTGCCCTCCGGTTTTGCGGTAAATCTCGGGGTAAAGGAATTTCGGAACTGTTACCTTCTGAAAAAACCGTTGATCGGCCTGCGGGACAAGATGGACCCACACGTTTCGCCGGGAATTCGCAGCTATGATGGCAGTTATACAAGTCAGGCGATCGACTGGCTTGATATTCATATTGAAATTGAAACTGCTAGTGATGGTGATGATTACGTTTTCCTAGTCAAAACAAAGGCTGATCAGCAAAAATATCCCTGTCTGATAGTTGAATCTGCGATGCTCTGGAACAGGCCGGGCAAGCTCAGCCGTCATGGAAATTCAATTAAATGCGAACATCCCGACGGGCGGGAAATTAATTTATATTCAACCAATGACAATGTGAATGACGTTTGGGCAGGGACATCGACGCCTTTCCTGATGCTTTCAACGTCGGAAACCATAGGGCTTTCTACAGGTAAGAAACGTTCGCTGGAAGAAATAACAGGGATTGTTGAAGCCATGCGTAACCAATGGCTTGCCCGTGTTAATTCTTTCGGAGACTTGGCCGACACTTATACGGCCATGCAATCACCCATTGCCTGGAATACAATTTACGACCCCAAAAATGATCGTGTAACAACTTCTGTCAGTCGTAACTGGAATATGACCAGTGGCGGTTATGTGTTGTTCTGCTGGGACACGTATTTTGTGGCTTTGATGTCGGCCACTGACAATAAGGAGCTTGCTTTTTCCAATGCAATCGCAATATCAAAAACACGCCTGGCCGAAGGATTTGTGCCCAACTGCAGCCAGGATAATTTAAGCTCCAAAGATCGCTCACAACCGCCGGTGGGCTCGTTGATGTGTCTGGAAATTTTTAAGAAGCACTCGGAAAAATGGTTTCTTGAGGAAGTGTACAATGATTTACTTGCCTGGAATCGCTGGTGGATAAAACACAGAATGACTGATGGCCTCTTGTGTTGGGGCTCTGACCCTTACGATCCTGTTGTTGGCAATTTCTGGGAAAGCGAAGGAGTGAATGGCCAATATGGCGCTGCATTGGAGTCCGGTCTGGACAATTCCCCGATGTATGATGATATTCCTTTCGATCCGGAAACCCATCAGCTGAAACTCCATGACGTGGGCCTGGCGTCTCTTTATATTGTCGACTGTGACGCACTGTCGGAAATCGCCAGGATTTTAGGAAAGACTGATGATGCGGAAGAACTTCATAAGCGAGCTGAGGTTTTCCGGGAAAAAACACGGGGACTTTGGAATGATAAGTTTGGGCTGTTCCTGAATAGAAAAACTGATACGGGAGAGTTTTCAACTCGAATTTCGCCAACCAATTTCTATCCGCTCATTGCTAAAGTTGCCACTCAGCAGCAGGCAGAGAGAATGATAAACGAGCATTTCTACAACCCTGATGAATTCTGGGGTGACTGGATATTGCCTTCGATCTCAAGGAATGATCCTGCGTATATCGAGCAGTCTTACTGGCGTGGCAGAATCTGGGCGCCGATGAACTTCCTGGTTTATCTGGGGTTGAAAAACTATGACCTGCCGCAACCAGCAAAAGATTTAGCTGAAAGATCGAATAGGCTGATACTTAAGGAATGGCTTGAATTCCATCATGTACATGAAAACTATTCTGCTGATACCGGAGAAGGTTGTGACAAGGAAAACAGTGATAGGTTTTATCCCTGGGGCGGGCTGCTTGGTTTGATTGCTTTACTTGAGAATGGCTGTGTTTAAATCAGAAATACTTAGCCGCCGCACTTACTCCACTGTATGAAATGAGAGAGAATATGTTAGGGCATAAGATACTTCCGGTTCAGAAAAAATCCCAGTTTCACATGGAGGGCTATTGCGTGTGGGGAGGCAGTATGTCACGAACGTCGGACGGGCGTTGTCATCTGCTATTTTCATGCTGGCCGGAGCGTGAAGGGTTTGAGGCATGGGTGTTGAGTTCTCAAATCGGATATGCCGTGGCAGATGATCCGCTGGGGCCTTATGAATTCCAGGGGCTTGCATTGGCCGGCCGGGGCGGAGATTACTGAGACGCCGATGTTATCCACAATCCGACGATTCTTGAGCACGACGGGAAATACTATTTATATTACATGGGGAATCACGGTAAGGGAGACTGGTGGAATCATAGAAACAATCAGCGAATAGGTGTCGCCGTCGCTGATAGCCCGGCAGGGCCTTGGCAGAGATTTGACAAGCCTGTCCTGGATGTCAGTAAAAACAGTTGGGATTGCATCATGACAAGCAACCCGGCCTGCTGCAAAACCCCGGATGGCCGATTCATGCTCGTATATAAAGCGGTGTCCGATAAAGAACCTGGGCCTTTTTATGGCCCGGTGCTTTTGGGCGTGGCCTTCGCCGACTCGCCATTAGGTCCGTTCACTATCGATCAATGTGATTGCAAATAAAATTCGGCTTCGAATTCTAGAGACATGGGGGCACGGGAGGTAGCGGTTTTCTGTTTCGAGATTTATTAAAATCATGTGATGCCTGGCTTTTAAATATCAGCAGAGTTATTTCAGATAAAATATTTTTACTCACAGAAATCATTCCATCTGGAAAGAGAATCGCATTTAACATCTTTTATCAGTTACGCTTATATTGGCTAAAAAATGTCATTTCCCCGCCAAAAAGCTCGTAAAACAGGAAAATATACCCTTGACAAAAACCAACTAACATTATATGATTATATTTAGAGAATGTATTTTGATTTTACATAAGTTATCTGTGGCTGAAGGCGGTATTGACAAGTTGAATATCTGATTACAAACGTGTGTTTGCGATCACTGGAGATGTTAGGACTTTTTTGAAAGGAGCCGGAAATGAGAAGTACAAATGTTGTCGGAATTATGGTGGTAGTGGCCATATTGGCGGTAGGTGCCTACGCCGATACGTTCACAACCAACAATCCTTCTGGAACAGGGGAGCACAGTTTTTCCATTGATTTTGTAACGGTGGGCGACGCTGGCAATGCTGGAACCAGCGGTTTCACGAATCTTGGCAGTACGTCTTACGGAGCTGTCGCTTATGAGTACAGGATCGGCAAAACCGAACTGACCGTGGGTCAGAACTGGGCTATGGAGTACTCAGTTGTTGGTACTCCCAGTGCAGGTTATGGTACTCCTGATAGCACAATGGCAGCCGGTGGAATATCGGCTCTGAGAGCGTTGATGTACGTTAACTGGCTGAATGCTGGTTGCCCCACAGGCGGCTCAGGCATGATTGACGGCGGCGTATACAACTTCACTTCTTGGTCGACTATCGCACCCTGGCCTGAAGATCAGCAATGGGATAACGGCGACGGCACGAAAAATATCTGGCGCAACAAGGATGCCAAATATTTCATGCCCACATCGGATGAAATCGTCAAGGCCTCGTTCTACAAGGGCGGCTCGACGGATGCAGGGTACTGGACGTATCCAACAAGTTCGGATACAGCTCCAACGGCAGAAGGCGCTTCAAGCGGAACAAACTCAGCCAACTATAATGGTGCTGTAGGCGCTGCTTTGGAAGTTGGGTCATATCCAAATTCACAGTCACCATATGGTGCTTTGGACTTGGGCGGCAATCTTTGGGAGCTTACGGAGATAGATGGCGATGGTTCTTCATCACCATACTCGATCCTGGCCTGGGATTGTGGCTTTATCCATGGCGATGTTTGGCTTCACGGAGCAGTCGGCTTCGTGACGGCAAATTCTTATGCCGATGGCGGTTTCCGCGTTGCTTCGGTAGTGCCGGAACCGGCAACCATGAGCCTGCTTGGATTTGGCGCCTTAGCTTTTCTCCGTCGTAAAAAATAAGAAGTAATGAATTTGTACATTATGTAGGATAAAATGCGGTGGTTTGTGATAAGCGAATCACCGCATTTTTCTCAAAGCAGGTATACAAAAAATGATGCGTCGCCGAGTCATTAATTTTATAAATTTTATCCGCTATGATGAACCCAGGCTGGAGATGGACTTGTTGACTCCGGTAAAAGAGCAGATCAAGCTGCTGAAAGAGGCGGAGTTACCCTGTACCTGGCTGTTGCAATATGACGCGCTGGCAGCGGGGCCTTATGTTGATCTGCTTAAAGCGGAAATGCCAGCCGGTCAGGAGGTGGGACTCTGGTTTGAAATCAATCGCATGCACTGCGATGATGCCGGCGTGGAGTTCCATGGCCGGGCCGGGTGGAACTGGGATTACCACTCAAATGCCTCCCTGTCGATAGGCTACACTCAGGACGAACGAATAAAACTGGCCGATCAGGCAATGAAGAAATTCAGGGAAGTCTGGGGATACTATCCGAAATCAGTCGCAGCCTGGTATATAGATGCCTTCACGCTCGATTATCTCGGCAAAAATTATGACATTTCAGCCTCTGCCAATTGTAAAGAACAATACGGAACCGATGGGTATACGCTCTGGGGCGGTTTTTTTTCGGGTGGGTATTATCCCTCAAAAAACAACGCGCTACTGCCGGCTTGCGATTCAGACAATCAGATTACGGTGCCCGTGTTTCGTATGTTAGGGGCAGACCCGATCCATCAATATGATTCCGATATCGCAGCTGAGGCCCAACAGGTTGTCACCCTGGAGCCTGTGTGGAAAAACAGCGGAGGCCAGGCTGAGTGGGTCAGAAAATTTCTCGATATGATAGCGTCCTCGCCGTGCATGACCCTGAATTATGCCCAGGCTGGGCAGGAAAACAGCTTCGGCTGGCCTGCGATGAAAGATGGGTATCTGAACCTGGTGGACGAAATCAAAAACCGCCGGAATGCCGGCCTGCTCATCGTCGAGACGCTTCAGGATACCGGGAATTGGTTTCAGAAGAATTTTAAAAACACTCCTGCTCAAACGCAGATTGCACTGGAAGATACGCTGGCTGGGGATCGCAGGACAATCTGGTACGAAAGCCGGTTTTACAGGGCTAATGTTATTTTCGACGGAGACGAAATAGGACTCAGGGATTTTCAGATTTACCGCGACGATTATTCCGAACCGTTCCTTGAGCAAACCTGTGATTCCCATGACGCCACAATCGATGCCTTGCCAATTATCGACGGCTACAGATGGTCATCTCTGGCTGAACTGGCAAAGGGACAATGGTACGCGGTTGACGCGGATGGGAACTCGACAAACCTGAAATGCACAGCCGTCGATGAAATAAAAATCGATGAGAAAACGTTGGCCGTCAAGCTGAAATTGCAAATGCCAGGCTGGCTGGTGATTACATTTGAAGAGTCTGAGGTTTCATTTGAACTTATTGATTGTGAAACCACCCATACTCTTAAGTTTGAAATCAGCTGGGCCGAGGAGGTTGAGACTTCATTCGCCCGGATTCTCGATGATAAAATTGTTTATGAACACAATAAGTATAAATATCTTCTCAACGCTAACGGGGCCGGGGTTTGCAATCAAAACCAACGGCTGATAATTGCAAGCCAAACAGACAAAATAAAACTTTCAGTTTAAGTTTTTAACTTTACCGACTAAAGACTACACTAACAAAGACAGGAGACAAAAAATGAATTCTTCCTCTAAAAAGAATTTTGGAATTCACGCCCGAAATGTTAACTCACGGTATCTAAAAAAAAGATTATCAAGTGAATTTAAGCAATTCAGCCGAAATTCTCTCCCAATCAAACTAGCATTGTTGTTTATTTCAATTACGATTTTTTCAAGCATATGTAATGCCGGAAATCAGAATTTCATCAAGCCCTTGATGGTTTCAAAAATGAAAAGTGAAAAAGACCTTTCGCAATGGGTCGATCGTCCTATGAGTAAAGGTCTGGTAACGTGGCAGCTGGCAACCGATCCTGAAACAAAGAAAAAATGTTTTCTTTTTGTTACACCTACCGCTGATAAGGTGATTTATCCCGGCATGAATCTTCCAATGGGGAACGGAGAGCCGATAGATATTTCACATTATACTGAAATCGTTTTCCAAGCCAAAAACGTCGGACCCGGTGAGCCTCCTTTGCAGCTTGTTATGATTGACGACAAGGGTGTAGCACGTTACGGCTATTGGGTTATCAAAAAGAAGGGATGGCACACATATCGGGTCGATATTCCCAAGGCCTTCAAGGAGCGAAAGCTGGCACAAATTCAATTTGGATATGACACGCCGAAGATTAATTACAAAATTTATCTATCCAATTTGCGAATTGAAAACAATGACTTTACAATAAGTTTTGATTTGTTGTCAAAAAAAGTCAAAGCCAACCAAAGTAGCTTATCACCTGAATTGCTGAAAAAATATGAAAACCTACGCACAGAATTAAAAGAATTTAGCAAGAAAACCGAACAGCAAACACTCAAAAATTGGCTTGATTCGGTAATGAAACTGGATAAAGAGATTTATAAGTACCTGACTTCTCTGGCTATTGAAAAGTTTGACTCATTAAACAAAGATGCGACATGGGGGTATGCCTGGGCCAATAGCGCAACTAAAGTTTTCAGGACGGATAATATCTTTGAAGGAACTTTTAATAAAGTAGGTCAGGTAAGCCTGGCAGCAAATGAGTATGAGGGTATTCAGCTTGTACTTCGATCGAAACAGAAAGTTTCAGATGTAAAGGTGTCCGTCTCGGATTTGACGAGTGAGTCCGGTGCGAAAATAACAGCCGATGATATTCAGGTTCTCCCTGTCGGGTATGTAAATACGAAAAGACCTCCATACGAGGTAGATTATGTGGGCTGGTGGCCTGATCCACTGCTAGATTTCCTGAAAACTTTTGAACTCGATGCCGACGTATGGCAGCCGGTGTGGCTTGATATCTATGCCCAGCCGAAACAGGAACCCGGATTGTATAAAGGCACTATAACAGTAAGTGGAACTGACATGAAAACACTCGAAATTCCACTTGAAGTAAAAGTCTGGAATTTTGAAGTTCCTCACAAAAAGAACTTTCCTCTCGCTTTGAACTGGTTTGACGGTACTGAGGGTGTCGACATATTCAAGAGTCAATACTGCCCCAATAATGAGGATTTTAGCAAATACCAGGCCTACCTGCGAGGTCAGGTGCCTCTCAGTGAAGTGACCGGCGGAGCCGCCCAACTTCTTAAATTACGTGAAAAATTCCAGAAAACAATCATCGACCACCGCTTGAACCCGCTGAGAATTTACAATGAAACCCCGCCGCTGACCAGCGATGTCAAACTTCTCAAAGAGGCTGGTTTTGACGATTATTGTATGTTGATGATCTGGTCACAACGCCAACTGGAAAAGGGCGATCCATACCCAGCCGATAAGAAGGCTGCATATATGAAGCAGCTCGAAGAGGCTGTGCCAAGATTGAAACAAGCAGGCCTGCTGGATGGCGCATTCGTATACGGATTCGATGAATGCGAGGAAAATGAATTCGCAGCCATTAAAGACATCTTCAGCGAAATTAAGAAACGCTGGCCCGAATTGAAAACAATGACGACTGCCTATGATTATACATATGGTATTAAGACGGGTCTGGCTGATGTCATCGATATCTGGGTTCCATTGACCCAAAAATACGATAAAACCATGGACCAGATCAAACTGGCCCGCCAACGCGGTGAAGAAGTCTGGTGGTACGTTTGCATGGGGCCTGAGCATCCGTATGCCAACTGGTTCGTGGAATACTCAGCTGCGGAACACAGACTGCTGATGGGTTTCATGCCGTGGAAATTCAAATCCCCAGGCTTTTTGCACTATTCGCTGAACTACTGGAAAACAGGCCCGGTACACACCTCATACCCGGAGCATTTGAATAAAGGTCCGCTTACCAATTACGATGGAAAATCATGGGGTGACACCAATGGCGATGGCCTGATTATATATCCAGGCGATAACGGTCCCATTGTAACGATTCGAATGAAGAATATTCGCGACGGATTGGAAGATTATGAATATCTTCTGCTGCTTAAGAATCAGATGGACCTGGTGAAGCAGGGCAAGAAAAAGTGCCCAGAGGGCTGGCTTGCCGAGGCGCAGGAAGTTATCGCAATACCGGATAATGTGGTCAAAAGCCTTACCGAATATTCGCGAAAGGGAAGCGATGTGATTGAAGTTCGCAATAAAATAGCCAAGCTGATAGAACAAGTACAAGGAACGAACGAATGAAAGCATTTAAGGATTTACGCCTCGGACTGTTCGTTCATTACGTTTATTTTGACCCGGCCCGCTGGTTTCCAAATCAGCGGGTCGGAGTTTATCCGAGCGGGCGGAAAGCGGCATCGCTGGATGAGCTGGCTGAGGGGTGTGATGTGGAAGATCTTGCACGGCAGGCTGCAGCCATGAAGGCCGAGTATGTAATGTTCACGGCCTGGCATGCGGATATGAATTTATTGTATCCCAGTGAAGTTCTGGAAAAATACCGGCCTGGCCATTCTGCCAAACGCGATGTTATATCCGATTTATATGAGGCTTTATCGAAGTATGACATTGACTTGATTCTTTACGTGCACCCAAGCGACGGCCATGATTTCCCCGAAAGCGACCAGGAAAAACTGGGATGGCATGAGGGCGGGGATTATAAAATCTGGAACGATTTTATAAATGATGTCTTTGCCGAATTAGTCACGCGATATCGCGGGAAAATTCTGGGATATTGGTTTGACGGCGGTTTCCCAGTGCAGGTGCAGCCGCAAATGCAACGCTTGAAAGATACATTCATCACCAATGACCCGAATGTTGTTCTTATTCAGAACGAAGCGTTTGACGATAATTTCTTTCTGCCCTGGGCCGAGTTCGGCTGCCGGGAAAGAATAAATCCGCCGTATAAATGTCACGCAATACAGGCTGCCCCGGTCATAACTTCCGGGTGGTGGGCGAAATGCGCCATACTTGAATGGACGCCTGAGTTGGCATTTCAGTACCTTGTGCTTCAGTCGTCATGCCATGGCCTGCAAGGCGGCGGAACCGCTTTCTCAACAGGACCATACGTGGGCGGCGGTTGGGAGCCTGGTGTCGAAGATTTTTTCAAAAGGCTTGGTGAGTATGTTGAAAAATATCAAGAAGCTATTTTGGATACCCGTCCGAGCGAAGCGATTATAACCGAACCCGGAACTCCGCTTTTTATTATCGATCCGCCTAGCCAATCCAAAATATTCAAACCCCTCTTCACAGCTACAGATTCCAAGGACGGACTGAAAACGTATCTGCATATTCTGTACCCTCCTTATGAAAGTACTTTCCGCCTGCCAGCCCCGGCAAACGGCAAAAAATTTACTTCTGCCAAAATGATGCTCAGTAATACGCCTGTAAATATAGCGCAAAATGAGAATGAATTGCTGATTGACTTTGGGGTTAATCCAGAATTTAGCTTGCTGGACACCGTGATAGTTCTACAATAATTTCAAAAGGGTTATCCGACATGGAACTGCAAAAAAAACTTATAAAACATATAGACTGCACTAAAGAATTTGGCCCGGATGAATATTTCAGTTTTGGGGATGTCAAGGTTGTTTCCACCGAATGCGGAACTTATAGAGAAGCGGGGAACGTTCCACTTTCAAGGTTCGGCTACCGTTTTCAAATTGAGAATCTCGACAAGCCGCACATGGCTGTGGTTCGATATCCTGATGACAAGACGAGATTCATGATAATAAACGACGGCACTTGCTACGATATGTCAACCGGCATTCAGACGGGCGGGCCTTGGCCCGTCAGTAGTGAAATGAAAGAAATCCACAATGTTTTCTGGGCTCGATGGAAAGATTGCAGTATTGTATTCACGAACTGGAGCTACGATCAGCCGGCTGCGGCTGAGAGCATAGATATTTATGAACTCGAAGAACTCCCTCCGCTGGAAACGTCTACCCCCGATCTGCCCTACAAGACACGAAGTATCGGCATTCAATATGAAGACCCATGCGGAACCCAGGCAAGCGAAGGTGCGTTGACTTTCGAGCAGTGGCTGGAGCATATAACAACTTACATGAAACATTCCGGGCAGAAGTCGCTTTGCTATCCTCTCTGCTGGTATCATGGGCCGTTTTTCCCCTCCAAAACCCAGCCTGCTGATTCATTTGGAATGGTCATTGCGCCGGATCGCAAGCAGTATAATCTTTGGACTACCGAGCCTGCGGACTGGCCTGGGGTTTTGCTGGAAAAATTCGACAATGAAGGTCTGGAGTTTCATGGTGTTCTAACTTTACTACGGCTTGGAACATTAATGGAGAAAATGAACGTTGATGTGGAAGCTATAAAAAGCGGGGCGGAAACTTATAATAACATGCTCTGGAACGACAAGGTGCAGTCCGGCACGGGCGACTGGACTATTGTTTATAATGCGAGAAACTATGAGAACTTTTTAAATGTCCAGGATCCAGTTCACGTCAGCACGGAAATGGAATATTTATACTATGAAACTCCTGCACACAAGATGGGACACTGCGGGCCGATGTTCAATCCACTTCACCCGACAGTGCAGCAGACCGCTCTAAGTTTTATCAGGGAAACTGTTGAAAAATATGCGAAGCACAAATCATTCAAGGGCGTCAATCTTTCAATGTGGTCGTCTGCTTTTGTATGGTTTGGATCTTTAAAAACAGGGTATGACGATTACACGATCAAACTGTTTCAGCGCGAGACGGGAATTGAAATTCCAGTTAATGCAGATGATCCAAACCGTTTTTCCAAAAGATATGAATACCTGACATCTGAACATAAATCTGAATGGATAAAATGGCGTACTGAAAAAATTCGCGAATTAATGCGGCAGATTCGCGACGTGATTGTTTCCGTTCGGGATGATCTTGAACTTTGCCTGGATTTATGGTGTGAAATGACAGTTCCGTTCGTTTACGGGGCGGACGAACCGAAACATCAGATCTTTGCAAGAGACAGTTCGCTGCAAATGTTTAAAGAAGGTGGCATTGATCCTGCCTTGTATTGCGATGAAACAAACATTCGTTTGAAATATCAAATGGAAGGTGGCGGCAGGGATCGATGCATGACCAGATTCGAGGACTGTAAAACAGAAAGCCTCCATATGTTCCGCGATCATGACTATCTTGACAGCGAGACACTTGATGCCTTTGGAAAACTGAATAATGTCGGAACATTGATCTTTAATGCGTGGCATGAGTCATGGGGCGAAAACAAATGGTTCCGGGCAGATGGGGACGACAAGCAGGCTGAGAAGCTCGCTTTTATTTACGGCCAGAAGGCAGAGTATTGTCGGATGAATTCGATTTATCCCGAGGACGGGTTCTGGTGGGATTCACAATTGAGAATATGTCCTGCTTTTACAGATGAGCGATATTTCCTTGAGCATTACGCTCATGCCCTGGCGGAGTTCGACTCTTTGTGTATTACTCGCGGCGGCCTTTTTCTTGATAAGGCCCATGGCGAGAAACTTCGGCAGTTTGCCAAAGTTTTCAATAAGTTGCCGGAAAAAAAGTTTGAAACAGTTGGGGCTCAAACCGATCCCGTTGCAGTCCGCACACTTCTGCTTGATGGCAGGCAATACGTTTACATGATAAATCGCGAGTATTATCCGGTTGAGGTCGAAATTGATTTCAATGCAAGGCCTGAAGCTATTGAAGATCTCGATTCAGGCCAAAAATTAAACGCGCAAGAAAAACTTATAATTTCTCTTACTGGATTTGAGCTTAAGGCTTTTATAATTGAACCGGAAATAAAACTCGAAAAATTCACAGCATCCGCTCCGCCCGAGATTGTTGAAGATCTTAAATCACGTGCCGATCAGGCCATAGCCGCTATTGACAAAATAAACTCGGTTGGCAAAAATGTGGTTGGTATGGATATAATGCGGTCGGAAATTCCCCAGGCGGTCGCTTCGGGCAGGCTGGCTTGGCTGCGAAGGGCACTGGATTCGTATGTAATTGATAAGTGTTTGGAACTTTAACGTTAACCCAAATGAATTTTAAATATTATTGAGGCGTTAAAAATGATTGGAATAGGTGTTATCGGTATCGGCGAGCGGATGGTGAACGTTCTGAAGGAATTGCTGGCCTGCAGCGATTCAATGAAAATTGTTTCCATTTTTGACCCGGGCAAGAAGTCTGTAGAATTTGCCAAGGCTGAGTTGCCCCTCGGACAGGCTGAGTTTTGCGATGATTATCAGCAGGTGCTGAAAAATCCTGACGTCAGCTGGGTCATGATCGGCTCGTGGAATTGTTTTCACGCCGAGCAGACCATCGCAGCCTTTAGGGCAGGGAAAAACGTCTTTTGTGAAAAGCCCCTTGCGACAACTCTTGAAGATTGCCTAGCCATGCGAAAGGCCTGGCAGGAAAGCGGACTCCAGTTTGCAATCGGATTCACACTTCGATATTCGCCGCATTATAGAAAGGTGAAGGAAATTCTCGATGCCGGTGATATCGGGAAAATTATAAGCATGGAATTCAATGAAACCCTGCCTTTCAATCATGGCGGTTATATTCATCAGAATTGGCGGAGGAAGACGGAGTGGGCTGGCACGCATTTGCTGGAAAAATGTTGTCACGATCTTGACCTGGTGAACTGGTTCGTTCAAAGCCTGGCCATGCGCGTAGCGGGGTTCGGAGGAACGAACTTTTTCATTCCCGAAAATGAATATCATGTCGATCGAATCGGGCCAAGCAAGGACGGCAAAAAAGCGTTCATGAGCTGGCCTACCGTTGACGGGAATCCTTTCACCGCTGAAAAGGATATCGTGGATAATCAGGTCGCCATAATTGAATATGCCAACGGCGTTCGTGCAACCTTCCACACAAACTGCCAGGCAGCGATGTATGAACGGCGAATGTATATGGTCGGGACAGAGGGAACTCTGCGGGGCGATATCATGGATGGAAAAATCGAGGTTCAGCGGGTAGGCTGGGATTGCCCTAAAATCGTCTACGACACAACATCTCAGGGTGGGCATGGCGGCAGTGATCCCGTCCTGGCCAGGGAGTTATCACAGTTCATGCTTGAAGGTGTTACCCCCAAGGCCGGGATTGACGAAGGCCTGAAGTCGGCGATGACTGCATTCGCTATTGACGAGGCAACCCGCAAGGGCACCGTAGTCGATCTCCGCGAAATGTGGCGCCAGGCTGGGATACAAGTGTAACATCAAGGCCGATTTCCCAACAATTCAGCACGTTTGGCTGGTGTGATCGTCAAAAACGATGAAAATATAAACTTTGAAAAGGAAAGATATTTTATAGTAGACATTTTATTATTATAATGTTATAGTCAAATAGGATGTTGAGTCATTTTTCAAGAGGTTTTTGATTAGGATAGTTTTATTTGGAGGCTGCGATGTTTGCATTTTTACGATATTTTGATCGGACGGTTCGGTTTTGCCTGGCTGGTTTTTTTGTGGTCGCTTGTGTTGCTTTCGCACATGGAGCTGAACTGTCTCGTGGGAACAAATGGGTACGCACTCACGACTTTACCATCATGTCAGCTGTGGGGCCATCTGCCAATTATTCCGCAGCGTCTTATGATCCTGGAGTCTATGCCGAGATGGACAACTCGACTTTTCTGCCCTGGACCTGGTCTCCGTATTCGTTTCTTCAGAAGAATGACAGCGTCGATTTGCCGTGGCATGAACTGGTATGGGTGGACTATACAGTTCCAGGCGGGCTGACGGACAACGTCAAAACTTTATCCCAGTATTTTTACAATCAATTTGATAACAATACCGGTTATACGATTATGGATGAGCCGAATCGTCTTCAAATGGACACATTACGATCCGCAGGCGATTGGTATCGTCAGACTTTTCCGGATTCCATCGTCTACACGAACCTCACCCCCTACGGCCAGTCCGACGAAAGATATTACGGCACGACCCCGCCGGTGAGCGGTTATAACTACAACCAATACCTCAATGACGCCATCAACATCTTGGGCACGGATGTATTGATGTACGATAATTATCCCTTCCTTGCCAACGGTACGACGAACAACATTTACTTTACGAACATGGCCATGGTAAGACAAAAGGCGCTGGATGCGGGCATACCTTACTGGGCATGGATGCAGTCGTATACGGACAACAGCTATTACCGCACACCCAGCGGATCGGACTTGCGGATGGAGGTGTATTCGCATCTGACGTACGGCTATACGGGCATTTCGTATTTCACCTATAACGACCTGGTCGGCCCGGCCATTATCAACAACGACAACTCGATTACGCAGCTTTATATCGAGGCCAGGAATATTAACGCCCACGTAAAGAATATTGGAAATGTCCTGCGATTCCTCACCAGTACGGACGTAAGATATGTGGCAGGGGAACATCGGGAAGTCTATTATGAATCATGGGATATTTTTCACATCGACCCCCACACCAGGATGGTCAACAATTCGCTCCCTGCGGATACTGTGGCTTGGGCATCCGGCGCGGGCGGCGACAGCCATATTGTAGATATCGAAATCTTCCTGCCTGGTGTTGAGAATAACGCCTTGATAGGTTTTTTTACCGACGATGATGGCCAGGAGTATTTCATGTTTACCAATCTCAAACACGGAGCCGGCCTGGCTCCGGGAGACTGCTCGCTGGAATTTATTATAACTTTTGATGAAACCATAAACGAAATTTTAATGCTTGATCCCGATACGGGTGATGAAGTATTGGTAACGCTTGTGAATCATGTGCTGGATTGGGACCTGGCTGGCGGAACCGGCGCGCTTTTCAAATATAACACAGGCCATTTTGCTTCCGAATTCCTCGAAGGCGATGCTAATCACGACGGCGTGGTCTCAGCTGGAGATTACGCAAGCGTACAGGCGAATTTCGGCAGGACGGGTGAAAGAGGCCTGCCAGGCGATGCCAACCTCGATGGTGTG
Source organism: Phycisphaerae bacterium (assembly GCA_963664745.2). Lineage (GTDB taxonomy): Bacteria > Planctomycetota > Phycisphaerae > SM23-33 > SM23-33 > B1-G9. The sequence goes on along the minus strand of CAXXMC010000006.1, from coordinate 35,509 downwards.
GTTTCAGCTGGTGATTATGCGAGCATTCAGGCCAATTTTGGGAAGACTCTTTCCTATTCAACGGCCGTGCCGGAACCGGCCTCCATTCTAGTCATTGGGCTTGGTTGCGTTTCGATTATTCGCAGACGAAAACGTTAGACGACTATTGGACGTATTCTCGCTGTTTTCCCGGTTGAATGAAATCCGTCAGGATTTAGCTTTCACTTGTTCCATATTATCCTAAAATACCCACTCCAATGAATCTGTTAAGGACAGGCAATACGCCAAAATGATGATGGATAATAGAACTATGAATTCAGAAAAAGAACTTTGGGATCTGGATCCGTTGCAATCTCAGCCCGTCGTTTATGATGCAGCGGGCTTTGAATCCGAGGGTGTCAAAGCGATCTACTTTGATGGCCTGGATTTCAGGGGCAACCCGACCCGGGTATTTGCTTGGGTTGGATTCCCAGTTGAATCTGATGGGAAAAAAGTTCCGGGGATGGTTCTCATCCACGGCGGGGGGGGCACTGCCTATGCAGAGTGGGTGCGAATCTGGAATAAACGAGGCTATGCTGCAATGGCCGTTTCCACAACGGGCAAGGACGGTATTGAAATCGAGACGCCGGAGCAATCCAAGCTCCAGCCTCACCAATGGGCAGGCCCTACGGAAGAAGATAAATTCAGGAACATAGAAGCGCCTTATCAGGATCACTGGGCCTATCATGCGGTGGCTGACGGGATACTGGCCTGTTCGGTGCTGGCTTCCTATCCTCAGGTGGATTCGGACTCTATCGGGATAGCCGGCGTATCGTGGGGTGGATTTCTCGCGGGCATTATTTCGTCGATAGATAAGCGTTTTAAATGTGCCGTCAGTGCGTACGGCTGTGGGTTTATCAATATAGATTCGCCAACATTTTTATATGACAAGGACAGCACAGAAGGTAAACGCTGGTTCGATCTTTGGGATCCGTCAAATTATCTTCCTGAAAACGATACTCCATTTTTATGGTTCACCGGCACTAACGACCCGGCCTATCCACTCAATATTCTTGAAAAATCGTATAGCCTGCTAGGCGACAATCTAACTTTGCGAATCATTCCAGACTTATATCACAGCCATGTTGACGCATGGAAAGTTCAAGAGCAATATGCGTTTGTGGACTCTTACCTCAAAGGGGGAGTCAAACTTCCTGAATTTTCGGGCACGCAGCTGGACGGGGATAAACTGAGTATAAAATATTCCGCCTCCGAGCCTGTAAAAAAAGCGGCTTGTATTTTTACCTGTTGCGATTGTGAAAAATGGGTGGATAAAAAATGGCAAAATCTCGGTATTAATGTTGAGTCCCCGGGCGAAGGCTGTATGATAATGCCCAACGGCTGGGTGGCCGCTTTTGCTGATATTACAAGTGATTCAGGTTTGACAGTATCGAGTAGAATATTGCATAATTGACGGTACTCTAATTCGTCGGATATCAGCTATAAACTGTCAGCTGGGGATAGTTTAATTCAAGAGTTATTAAATAGGAAAGTAGCAGTATTGTTATGAGCGAGAAAACATTGAATTTTTCTAATCAGGCAAAATGGATTTGGCCCGAAGGAAAAGGCCAGGTCAATCAGTACGTACAATTCAGACATGAATTCAGTCTTAATTCCGTTGGGAAACCAGCGACATTCTCTATCAGTTGCGAGGGCAACTTTGCAGCTTATATTAACGGTCAATTTGTTGCGACAGGCCAGTTCGGTGACTATCCGGAAAGCCCGACTTTTTCACATGTCGACGTTACGAAGTTTATGAAAAAAGGTAAAAACGCGATTTCAGTTATGGGCTATCATGCCGGCATTGAAACCTTTTACCAGATATGCAGCCAGCCGTCGGTTATCTTTGCTCTCACAGCCGACGAGGATACAATATGCAGCGGCGAAGATACCCGTTATCGCCTGGAGACGGGATATCTTAGTGGAGAAGTTGCGAGAATCACCGGCCAGATGGGCTTCGTATTTGAATACGACGCACGAAAAAATGACGCATGGCAGGATGTTGATTACGTATGGGGCAATGAGTGGAAACCGGTGACGGATGGTGACGTTGTAGACAGGCCACTGCCTGTTGAACGGCCCTTGCCAATGCTTGAATTGAAAAAGTCGCCGGCTATGAAGATAGCTGCCAGGGGTAGGTTCAAGAGAGAAAACCAGGGCGACGATCAAACCGTGGCCGAGCTAATGCAAAGCGATTATCTCTCCGCAGCCAGGGTTGAAGATATTTTCAAAGACGTCCCGCCCGGCAGCGAGGTGATCGACAGACCTGTTGAAATACATGGCGAGATGCTGCAGGAACAGGGAGTTTATTTTGTTGTAGATTTGCACCGGGAAGAATGCGGTTTTATCTCGCTGGACGTCGAGGCTCCGGAAGGCACGGTAATTGATATCGCGGTAGGTGAGCATTTAGAAGACATGCGGGTTCGTGCAAGCGTATATACCCGAAATTTCGCGTCGCGTTATATTGCCGGGCAAGGCAGGCAGCATTTTGTGCATTACAATAACCGTTATGCAGGCCGATATGTTCAGCTGCACATCAGCCCGACATCCGGCCCGGTAAAAATAAATTATGCCGGACTGATTCCCTCTGAGTACCCGATTGAGCCGCGGGGCGCGTTCACTTCGCCGGATTCCCTCATGAATAAAATTCACGAAGTCGCCACCAGGACATTGCATTTGTGCATGCACGAACATTACGAGGACTGCCCGTGGCGGGAACAGGCCTTATACGCGAATGATTCACGGAATCAGGCCTTGGCTGGTTATTACACTTTCGGCGAATATGATTTCCCGCGGGTTTGCTTTGATTTGTTGGGCAAGAGTATTCGGGAAGATAATTACCTGACGCTTACAGCTCCGTCTAACGCGGTGGAATTCGCTATTCCCTCGTTTACCATGACATGGTTCCTGGCCATGAGTGATCTGCTCCGATTCAGCGGCCAGACCGAATTTGCGAAGGGTTACCTTCCGCAAATCCAGCAGATGTTGGACAGTTATATTGCCACTACAATCGATGGCCTGCTCCCCTGCCCGCAAGGAAAAGGATATTGGCATTTTTACGACTGGGCGGATGGGCTTGCTGGAAACGATATAAACGGCTGGAAGGTTATTGACTATACTCGGTTCGATGCGATGCTGAATTTATTCTTTGTTCTGGCCTTGCAGGCGGCTGGGCAAACTTATAGTGTTCTTGGGAATAATGAGCTGGCTGAGAAATATTCCAGGCAGGCTGATCTAACCGGGAAAGCCGTTGAGGATAAATTTTGGATTGCTTCTCAGCAGGCATATCAGAGTTATTTGGGAGACGACAGGGTTGACAACCATTTCTGCGAGCATGTTCAGTCGCTTGCAATATTGGCTGGGATTTGCGACGATCGTAAAAAGGCTCTTCTTCGTCAAAAACTTGCAACTCAGGACAACGGATTGATTGCAACAACGCTTTCGCAGTCGTTTTACAAGTATGAAGCACTGTGCGGAGACGTTGAAAATTATGGCTCATGGGTTTTTGAGAATATTCACACATTATGGTCTTATATGCTTTTCAATGGAGCTACGAGTTTCTGGGAGACCATTAAAGGTCATGCCGATTTCGGCGAGGCCGGCAGCCTGTGTCACGGATGGTCAGCCATTCCGATCTATTTTTATCAGGCTTATTTGCTGGGCGTCAAACCGCTCGAAAACGGCTTTAAGAAATTCAGCATAGCACCGGTTACTAATATTATAGATAAGGCTTCGGGAACTGTCATGACCCCATCCGGGCCAATAAAAGTTGACTGGAAAAATGTCGGCGAAAAGACCTTGGTTCAGGTATCGTATCCAGGTGAGCTCGAGCCGGTAAAAATCGAGTATGGCAATCAGAATTTCGAATGGACTTTCAATAAGGAGTGATAAGCCATGGAACGTAAATATGCGGTAATTTTAGGCAATTTGGGTAACACGTGTGATCGTTTTTGCGGCGGGTATAAGGACAATCCGTCGTCGGTGGAGATGTTGGCCAATGCTGTGAAGATTCCGCATGTTCAGGGAATCGAAATGGTCGGCACATGGGACGTTACGCCGGAAAATGCGAAGGAAATGAAAAAAGCCTTCGACGACAATCAGATCAAATGCGTCTCGATCATTCCCGATCTTTTTGCGGACCGGCGTTTCTGGAAAGGCAGCTACAGTGCAAAGGATGCCTCCGTTCGACAATATGCCCTGGATTACACGCGGCAGATGTGCGAAGTGGCTGAGACGATGGAATGTGATCTTTTGAACATTTGGCCGGGCCAGGACGGCTACGATTATCTGCTGACAGCCGATTACGAACAGGAGCGCGAGTGGCTTTGCCAGGCCATCGCGACACTTGCGACGGAATTTCCGAAGATTCGTTTCGCCCTTGAATACAAGCCTAAAGAGCCTCGCACGCACAGCTATCTTGCACGCATGGCGGACTCGCTGTTGCTGGCCCAGGAGACAGGTTGCGAGAATGTTGGCGTGACGATCGACACCGGCCATGCTTATAACGGCGGGGAGATTGTTGCCGAATCGATCGTGCTTGCAAAACGCGCCGGCGACAAACTTATGCACATGCACTTCAATGATAACTACACAGCCTGGGATGACGACATGATAGTCGGTAGCGTCCACACGGTTTGTTACATTGAGATGCTGTACTGGCTGGACCGCTGCGGATACGCCGGCTGGCTGAGCATGGATCAGTATCCGTATCGCGAAGACGCCGCCGGTGCCATCGGCGAAAGCATACAGTGGCTGGTGAAGTTCGATGAAATCCTGCAAGCCAATCGCAGCAAAATCGACGAACTTGTGAAACTCGGCGATGCCGTCGAAACTTCAAAATTCCTCCGCAGCGTGATCGCGTAATTAATGCGAGCGGTAAAATGAAAATTGTAGAGCGTATTAATAAGGTGCTGGCTTTTGAGAAGGTCGACCGGTTGCCGATGGTTGAGTGGGCGTTCTGGTGGGACCTTACGCTTAAAAGGTGGCATGAAGAAGGCCTGGCTGCTAGCCTTACGGGGGATTGTGAAGTTCGTGAGCATTTCGGGCTGGATTCTTACCATCAGTTTTGGCTTGCCCCGAGAGCTGCGACTTGCCCTGCGCCGGCAGCACATGGTAGCGGCCTGCTTAAAAAAGCGGAAGACTACGAGAAATTCAAAGAACATCTATTTCCCCAAACCGGGTTCCACAGTGATGATTTTGCCCAATGGCTGCCGCGTCACGAAAGCGGCGACTTGGCGATATGGGGCTGGATAGAAGGTTTTTTCTGGTTTCCAAGGACTCTGCTCGGTATCGAGCCGCACATGTACGCTTTCTATGATTACCCCAAAATCATGCATCAGATGAACAGCGATCTCTTGGAATATTACTGCATGGTTATTGAAGAGTTAAGCAAATTCTGCAAGCCAAGTTTCATACTCTTGGCTGAGGACCTTTCATATAACCATGGGCCTATGCTTTCTAAAAGTTGTTTTGACGAATTTCTGGCTCCTTACTATCGTGAAATTGTAGCGGTGATGGAAAAACACGATATTATTCCGATTGCAGATTCTGATGGTGACGTTACGCAATGTATTGACTGGTTCAAGGAAGTTGGTGTTAGAGGAATCGGCCCACTGGAACGGGTTGCCGGGACGGACGTAAATCAGATTCGCCGCGATCATCCCGATTTTCTTCTGGTCGGCGGGTTTGATAAGACAATTATGCACAAAGGCGAACAGGCCATGCGACAGGAATTTGAAAGGTTGCTGCCTGTGATGAAACAAGGCGGGTATCTCCTTTCCGTGGATCACCAGACTCCGCCTGAAGTGTCCTTGCTGCAGTATGAACTGTATGTGAGTCTACTCAGGGAGTATTGTAAAAAAGCGGCAGAATAAAAACTTATAGCGTAAGGTAGATTACACCCCAAAAAACAGATAATTATATTTATCTATAAGTTTCGTAATGATCTTTTTAGTATTGTCAGGAGCAAGAATAGGCAATGGATTTTCTGAAAATGCATAACACTTTGCGTGGCTGGGTTAACCGTTTATATACGCGCCTGGTGCGTGGATCCTTTGGCGCCATGGGGAAAAACTCCCACATTATGCTGCCGTTTAAATCAGGTAATGCGAAGGATATTTTCTTGGGCGAAGGCGTTACGATCTGCGGCGGGGCGTGGATTGATTGTTTTCGCAAATATGGCGAGAAAGACTGGCATCCCAGGCTGGAAATTGGTGACGGCACATACATCGGCCATCGAAGCCATATTATGGTTATCGGCGAAATGAAAATTGGCAAAAACGTGCTGATAGCGGATAAAGTGTATATTTCCGACAATCTCCATGGTTTTGAAGATATCACCAGACATATCATGCCCCAGCCTTTGAAACACGCTCCGGTAACAATTGAAGATGAAGTCTGGCTTGGCGAAAACGTCTGTGTTTTGCCTGGGGTTACAATCGGCAAACATAGTGTTATCGGCAGTAATTCCGTGGTAACAAAAAGCATTCCTCCATACAGCGTGGCCGTCGGCAGTCCTGCAAAGGTTATTCGTCAATATAACCAGAAAACAGAGCAATGGGAAAAAGCATGAATTATTAAATTGTATTTTAATATTTACTTTAAATCATTACAGATGGCGTCATAGCTTTTCATTTCAAAATTTCAGTAAGATTGTACTCGGAGAATATCGAGATGTCCGACTGTTTAATTACAAAAGACGAATTGGCCTTTCTGGAAAAGATCACATCTGATGTTATAGAAGAATCCCGAATCAAGCCTGGCCAGGTGGTTGATCCTTACGGTCCGAATATAACTGGAGGCACCATTATCAGGCCGGGCGGCAGAGATTGCTACCCCGCTTTTTGGGTGCGTGATTATGCCATGTCACTTGCGACCGGTTTTATAACTGCCGAAGAGCAAAGGCATGCTTTGCTTCTTACCGCACGGCATCAGCAGGACGGAGACTGGGCTACGCCTTCGGGAAGTTTTGTGCCCAACGGCTCAATTGTAGACCATGTGAGTCTCAGCGATAAGCCCATATATTTCCCAGGAACTATTGATGATTATGAAAATCAGGGCGGGATTTTCGGGAAATACCCTGCCTTGGATGACCATTTTTATTTTATTCACATGGCTCATTATTACATTAAATCCACTGGCGATGTCTCGATCCTTCAGAGAAATATTAATGAAAAGCAATTGATGGATCGCCTTGAATTGGCGTTTGTGGTTCCGCCAAGTAGAACTAATCATATGGTTTATTGTCAGGATCAGAATCGCGGGGTAACTTTCGGATTTGTCGATTCAGTGGTTCATACGGGCGAGTTGTTTTTCTGTTCGCTTTTAAAATTCCGCGCCGCAAGACAGCTGGCGAAAATGTTTAAGTCTCTGGGGCAGGATGAGAAGTTTGAAAAATATTCAATTATCGCTGAAACCATTAAATCGGAAATTCCCAAAACTTTTGAAATGGTCGATGGCCTGTTTCTAGCCAGCACAGGTAAAAGCTGTCAACCTGATGTTTGGGGAAGTGCGTTTGGCGTTTATATCGGAGCATTTGAACCTGAAACCGAATCATTGATTTGCAGGGCTCTTTGCGATGGATACAAAGATCACACCCTTTCATACAAGGGCAATATTAGGCACGTTCGCACTACTGACGATTGTAACGATGCAACGGCGTGGGAGGAGACCGTGGATAACTCTCCCAAAAATACATATCAAAACGGTCCATACTGGGGCACTCCAACCGGCTGGGTTTGTTATGCAATTAAAAAGATATCTCCCAAAGATGCCGGTAGTCTTGCACGTGAGTATATCGATGAATTAAGGGAAGGTGACTTCCGCAAAGGGCCGGATTTCTGCTCGCCATGGGAATGTTTTCATCCGGAAGGCAATTACCGGCGAAATCCGGTTTACATGACATCGGTTACATGTCCACTGATACCCATTCGAGCAAATAACGCTTAATGGCTGTGAATGATTGCCTCGAGAATCGATTTGATTACAATATTCCTGGTGAGAAAAGCGGGCAGTCTCAGCCGATACTAGATAAGTGCTAAAGAATATCATGACCATTGCCCAGTGTCGTGAGTGGCAAAGATGACGTCCCGACTGGTGGCGTGGTTGAAAGGTTTGAATGAAATATTAAATTTTTGGTTGCCGTGGTTACTGTGTTTGGAACCACGCTTGACTGTTGCGTTGCGTTTTTTGCAGAGTAGCCACAGCTTGGCAGAACAGCTATAATGTTTCGCATGTGGGAGACTGAAAAAATCTATTGGGCTATGCGGAAAGCAACACACAGCGCGAAGCCATTGTTTGTAGGTGTTAAAAATTTGGCTAGGCCAGTTTTATGTTTTGTGGCTTGGATCTTGTTCGTATTTTTGGGGTTTGCCTCCATTGGCAGCGCGTGGGCGGGTGATGTCGCTAATGCGGAGATTAAAAAAACTCCATTGCGGGTGGTTTTGTTCTGGTCGCCGACATGCGGGAATTGTTACAAATCCAAAGATGCGGTGAAGTCGGCTGAGGTGAGATGGGGCGGGCAGATCCTGGCGGAGTCGAAAGACGTTTCAAAAATTGAGTTTTTCAAGGAAATGCTTCTCTACGAAGATCATTATTCATCGGATGAAGAACATCCGCCGAAGGTTTTCGTCGGCGGTTCGTACATAGCTGGCGACGCGGAGATCGGCAAGGAACTCGACAGTGTTATCAGCAGAGAGCTGGCGAGGGGGTCGGTCACTTTTATGCCCGGTTGTGCTTCAACTCCGGCTGGCGATTCAGCTGATTTGGCAGAGCGTGATGAAAAAGTGCCGACTGAGATTCTGGAAAAATTTCACGGCTTCCGTGTTGGCGCGGTCGCCTTGGCCGGCCTGGTTGACGGGATTAACCCGTGTGCATTCACCACGATAATTTTTCTGTTGTCCATGCTGGCGTATCTGGGCAAGACGCAGCGGCAGCTTGCGATTGTGGGCGTCGGGTTTACCGCAGCTGTGTTTCTGACCTATTTCATTTTGGGATTCGGCGTGCTGGGTGCGATCAAGATTTTTTCCGTCAGCCATGGTGTTTCACGCGGCTTGACGTACGTGGTGGTGGCGTTGACGTTTGGCCTGGCGGCGTGGAGTTTTGTGGATTTCGTGCGATGCTCTCGCAGCGGCGATGTGAACAAAACTACGCTTGGGCTGCCCCGGTCTGTCAAGTCGCGAATCCACAAAGTGATTCGGGAAGGCTTTAACAAAAACTCCCGTGGCCTGCTCGTTGGATCCTTTGTGATTGGCGGATTGGTGGCCTTGCTGGAGTCTTTATGCACCGGTCAGGTTTATCTGCCGACGCTGATTTTCGTCGCCCGCGAACCGAGCCTGCGCAGCGAAGCGGTTGCGTATCTGCTGCTGTATAATATCGCGTTCATCCTGCCGTTGGTGGGGATTCTCGTGATAGCGTATTTCGGCGTTGGCTCGGAACTCATGGGCCGGTTCCTGAAACAACATCTGGCGATAATGAAGTTGGCCCTGGCTGTTTTGTTCGCAGGCCTGGGTGCTCTGCTGCTGAGTACGATGTAGTTTTTAGTTTGACGCTTTCGGGGCTGTGGGCGTTTCGGCCCCGGCTAGCGGAGCGATGGTGTAGTTGAACCATGCTTTCACGTTGGCCTGGCCTGGGCAGTTGGTGTGTATGGCTATATTCACGGAATGCTGGCCTGGGGTTTTTTCGCCCACGCAAATATCGACTGGGATTTTTATTTCTCCGCCAGCTTGGATTTCGCTGCGCGCGACATTGGCGACCCAACCCTTTGCTGATGAGATCGCATAGACGGGCTTGATGGCCTTTTTGCCGCGATTGATGATTTTTATCTGGGTTTCATATTGCCGGCCTGGCTGTATTGTTCCCACGTTTTGCACTTCAGGCTGCGTTGCCAGCGGCAGCCCGACATCGGCTTTGACCATCAGCTCTATTATTGGCCGTTCCCGGTCAGCTGTGACGATCAGAAAACGTTTTGAATACTTTTCGCTTTTTGCCGGTGCATCGAGAATGACCTTGATGGCGGTATCGCTTTTGGGTTCCAGTTGTATTGGCGGACTGGCGACAGCCATGCATTTGCATTCGCTTCGAATTTTTTTGATTTTTATAGGCTGTTTTGTCGGATTGTCGATGAGGAAATACAAGGATTGTTTTTTCTTCAATGGGACATAGCCCAGGTCTATCTCGCCCTTTGTGCCTGAGACTTTCACCTCTGGTTCGGGATCAGCCGGCGCTGTTGTCGGCTTTGTAGTTGGCTGGTCAGCCCCTGTGGCTGCGACGCTATCCACTTTTTTCGGAGGCTCGACTTTATTGGCTGCAATAAGAGGCATAGCTGCCATAACTGAAATGAGCAATATTGTAGTTAGAATTCTATTTTTCATTCTTTGCCCCAGACGAAATTTAATCCCAGCACGATTCTATTGCAGAATCTTTTTCAAATAACACTTATCCCAGGCCATGTAAAGAGTGAACAAAAACAGCCTAAGTCATTTATTGACAAAGGTGTTCAAGATTACCAGGACAAAAAAACTAAGGCCTCGCAAAATATTTATTCGCAAGGCCTTGTAAAGCGGGCGATGAGAGTCGAACTCACAACATTCAGCTTGGAAGGCTGACGCTCTAGCCATTGAGCTACGCCCGCAAGTATTAAATTTTAACTGCTCTCTGGCCCGGATCAAAAATCCCGCTGCCAGAGATTACAGGATTGTAGTAAATCTTTTACGTTTGTCAAGCAGGGTTATGCCCATTGGATATCCGGGCCACCTTTTTTTACCTTTCCGAGTATCCAACATTTCTCATTGTGCCTGGCCAGGCGTGTCATAATAGCCTTTGCACAGAAAGGCGAAACGATCATGACATAGCCGACGCCCATATTGAATACGCGAGTCATTTCAATATGATCGACTGGGCCTTTTTTGGCGATGAGTTTGAAAATCGGCGGCACGGGCCAACTGTCACGATTAATTCTCAGCGTCAGGCCCTTGGGCAGTACACGCGGCAGATTTCCGGGCAGTCCGCCGCCGGTGATATGTGACATGGCCTTGACGGGCCGCTTGGCTTTGTATTGATTGAGGATATCCAGAACCGGTTTGACGTATATTTTCGTAGGCCTGAGCATTTCCTCGCCAACCGATGCGCCCTCTAGCTCGTCTGGGCGGTCTGTGAGTTTGAATTTCGCTATATCCAGCAGTACACGCCTGGCCAAGCCATAGCCGTTGGAATGCAGACCGCTGGAGGCAATGCCGATTGCAACGTCACCGGGCTGAACATTCTGGCCATCGACTATTTTGTTCCGTTCAACCACGCCGACAGCAAAGCCGGCCATGTCGAACTCTTTGGCCTTGTAGAAGCTCGGCATTTCGGCAGTCTCGCCGCCCAGCAGTGCGCTGCCTGATTCATTACAGCCCGCGACGATGCCCTTTATTATCTCAGCCATGCGCTTGGGATCGAGTTTGCCCACAGCCAGGTAGTCCAGGAAGAACAGCGGCTCGGCCCCGCCGCAGATCAGGTCGTTTACGCTCATGGCTACCAGGTCAATACCGACAGTATCGAGCTTGTTCATCATGAACGCGATCTTAAGCTTCGTGCCCACGCCGTCGGTACACGCAGCAAGCACCGGATCTTTGTACTGACGTCGGAAGAGCTTCTCGCCGAAGTCCAGCCTGAACAGGCCTGCGAAACTGCCGAAGTTATCCATTACCCTGGGGGTATGGGTTGTCAGCACCATGGGTTTTATGAGATCGACCATGGCTTCGCCGGCATCGATATCAACGCCGGCCTGTTTGTACGTTATAGATTCCTGGGATTTTGCTTTTGCCATGAGATTATGTTAACAATCCTGAGTTGATTTGAAAAGAGTTCGTTGATCTTTCTACAAATTGTTCTAGAAACGCGACAAAAGACGCCATTATCAGGATGATGCAAAAACTACGGCGCCAGTTGATCTTGAAAATCTCACTTTTTCCTAAAATACGAAGCACGAAAACCTAAATCCGCAACAATTTCAAATATTCAAAATCCCAATTTTCAAAACAAACGTGTCGATTTGTCTTCCATTGTTGTTTTCCATTTTTAAGTTTTGAGTTTTGCATTTGTTTGGAATTTCGATATTCGAATTTCGAACTTAACACATTTTGCATGACTATTAACAGAACGACGCGTTACTGTTGCCTTTGCAAATAAGCTGCGATGTAGTATAAAGAAAGGCTGGTGTAATTCAACCGCTCTGTAATGGTCGAAATCCACCAGCCTGTTTTAGTACTTCATTCGGCAGGGTTGACCCTACGTTTAGTCTTCGTCTTCCTCGACTTCCAACTCGGGCAGTTCCAGATACCAGGCGCCTTCGACCATATCCAATTGGCGAATTTCGTCCATCACAGCCTGCGGGGCTGCCTGGTCGAGGTTCAGACCAACCACAGCCATGCCTGATCGCTTCTTTCGGCTGAAGGTCATGTCGGCGATATTGATTTTATGTTTTCCGAACGTCGTGCCGTACTGGCCCAACGCACCGGGGCGGTCATCGTTGAGGATAATCACGACGTGGCCTTCAGGCCTCATTTCCATGTGATAGCCGTCGACGGAAATGATCCGCGGGAATTGATTGCCGAAGATCGTACCCACAGCTGTGCGGGTCATCTTGTCGGTGGTAACCTTGACTTCCAGCAGATTCGCAAATTCCCGAACCTTGGCAGTGGTGATCTGTTCGACTTCCACGCCGCGTTCTTTCGCCAGCAGCGGGGCGTTGATGACATTGACGTTCTGCTCCATATGGCCTCGGAACAGGCCAGTCAGCAGATATGTCGTAATCGGAGCGACGTTCATTTCCGAAATCCCACCGCGATAGACAACTTCGACCTTGTTGATGGCACCTGCGGTGATCCCAGCCAGGAGTGCGCCAAGACGGGGAGCAAGCTCCGCATAGGGCTTCAGGATGTCTGGAATGGCTTCTCCGAAGCCAGGAGCGTTAACCGCATTGCGAACCTCACCGCCTCGAAGAGCTTCAACCAGCTGTTGAGCACCATCGACGGCGACCTGATCCTGCGCTTCTTCCGTACTTGCACCGAGGTGAGGCACACAAAGCACGTTATCATGTGCGATCAGTGCCTTTTCCACTTCCGTTTCCGGCGGTTCTGACGAATAGACGTCCAGTGCCGCGCCTGCGATTCTGCCTTCGTTGAGCGCAGCCAGGAGTGCTTCCGGCTCGATAATTCCGCCGCGTGCAGCGTTGATAAGACGAACTGAAGGCTTCATGAGGGCGATCTGCTCAGCGCCGATCATGCCGGAAGTTTCCGGGCTTTTTGGTACGTGAACGGTGATATAATCGGATCGCTTGCAAAGCTCATCCAGCTCCTTGACGTGCTCGAAATCCACTGCATCGCCGGCGAAGAACGGGTCGTAGCCCAATACCCGCATGCCGAATCCGTTTCCGCGATTGGCAACGGCCCGGCCTATTCTGCCCAGGCCGATGACACCCAACGTCTTGCCAGCCAGCTGAGTGCCTTCGTATAGTTTGCGATCCCATCGACCTGCACGGAGCGAAGCGTTGGCGGGGGCGATTTTTCGGCTGAGTCCGAGCATGAGTGCCCATGTAAGCTCAGCTGTGCTCAGCGTATTGCCGTCCGGGGTGTTCATGACGATAATGCCCTTGCTGGTCGCAAGCGGCACATCGATATTGTCCACGCCCACGCCCGCACGGGCGATGCCCTTGAGCCGGCCTGTGTTGGCCATGACTTCGCCCTTGGCCTTGACGCCCGAGCGAATAATCATGCCGTCATATTCACCGATAATCTGGGCCAGTTCTTCCGGCGGCAGGCCCGGTTTGTAGGCGACTTCAACATCAGGCTGTTCTTCAAGCCAGTCAAGACCAAGCTTGCTCAATTTATCTGCTACAAGAATTTTAATCATGATATTTTCTCCTTACTTTGCGCCGTAGTTTCTTCTTTGTCACGCCCGAGTTGATCGGGCATCCAAGTTTTTTAACATTTTCCATGCCGTTTCGACATTTCCTGGATTCCAGCTTTCGCTGGAATGACAACAAAGAACACAGTTGCAAGCATTTGAGTTAAAATTGGAATCCGAATTCCGCAATGCGAAATCCGAAATTATCCAATTGGCAATTGCAAATTGGAACTCGAATCAGGCCCAGTCTTTCAGCACAGTCACAGCTGCTGCTGTGCCCTTACCGATCTCGACTTTCGCGCCCATATCAGCGAGCGTATATTCGAGCGCTGCGATCAGGCCGATGGTGTCAAGCGGATCGACATAGCCCATGTGGTTAATGCGAATGACTTTGCCCTTCCAGCCGTCCTGGCCGCCCGCGACGGAACAGCCATACTTGGCCTGCAATTTCTTGCGGATGGAGTCATCGATGCCTTCTGGCAGGGAGATTGCCGAAACGGAATCGCTGGGAGTCTGGCTGCAGACCTTCAGGCCCATTGCTTCTGCCGCGGTGCGAACAGCCTTGGCCAGCAGGGCGGCACGCGCCCAGACCTTCTCGATGCCGATTTCGTTGATCATGTCGACTGCGACCTTCAGGCCTCGGATAAGAGTCACAGCCGGGGTGTATGGAGTATCATTATCCGCAACGCTCTTGCGATAAGCCTTGAGATTCAGGAAGAAGCAAGGTGGCGTAATGGTGTCGATAACCTTCCATGCCTTCTCGCTGACTGACAGCATAGCCAGGCCAGGCGGGAGCATGAACGCTTTCTGGCTGCCGGATGCGACAATATCAATGCCCCATGCGTCGGTTTCCAGAGGCAGTACGCCCAAAGCCGTGATTGCATCTACGATCAGCAGGGCGTCGGTGTCGCGGACGACATCGGCGATGGCTTTGAGATCGCAAGCCGTGGCTGTGGATGTTTCGCTGTAAACGGTGATAACCGCGCCGTATTCGCCGGTTGCGAGTTTTTCTTTGACGACGTCAGCCGTCAGGGCCGTGCCCCACTCGAACTTGACTTCGTCGACATCCAGCCCGTAGACCTTGGCGACCTTGACCCACCGCTCGCCGAACTTTCCGCCGTTGCTGATGAGGACTTTCTTGTCGCGGGGGACTGCACAGGCGATGGCTGCTTCCATCCCAGCTGTGCCGGAACCGGAAATTGTCAGCACATCGTTTGAAGTTCTGAAGATTTTCTTCAAGCCGTCATTGACAGCTGCGAACATTTCCTTGAACGTGGCTGTGCGATGGTGAAAAATCGGCTTGGCCATTTCAATGAGAACTTCTGGGGGGACATCTGTGGGACCGGGTGTGAAAAGACGATTCTTAATCATGGATGTTTACCTCCATCCTAAAGGGTTCTGCGCCAGGAACATGCTAGCAGAGCCGCAGGCCCTTCCTACGGTTGCCTCACTGACACCTTGATTAGTTCCAGATTTTTTATCGGCTGATTCCTTTGTGCAGCTCAAACATACCTCTGGAATTTGTAATTTTACATTTGTGCGGGGGTTTGTCAACACTTCAAACACAAAGTTTGCGATGATTTTGAGCATTTGCAGAGCATTGAAAAAGTTTTATCTGCGTACCGTTCAGACTTTACCAGCTGAGGGGCAGAGAGATTTTTTCGCCAGTGGGCAATCGCTACAGTTCGGTTTTCTGGCCAGGCAGAAGGCCCGGCCTTGGTAAATCAAAAGGTGCGAAAAAAGTGCCCAGGTCTTACGCGGAACCAATTCCATGAGGTCCTGCTCGATTTTGTTCGGGTCGGTATGTGTTGATAAGCCCAGCCGGGCCGAGAGTCTTTTGACGTGCGTGTCGACCACAATGCCATCGTTCTTGCCGAACGAGTTTCCGAGTACGACATTGGCGGTCTTTCGGGCGACGCCCGGCAGGGTCAGAAGCTCTTCCATTGTATCTGGTACTTTGCCCGCGAATTTCTCAACAATCATTTCAGCAGCAGCGCGGATGTTCTTGGCTTTGTTGCGATAGAATCCGGTGGATCGGATTTCCTGTTCGAGTTTTTCTTGTGTAGCATTTGCGTAGTCAGTCGCAGTGCGATATTTTTTGAAAAGCTCAGCTGTGACTATATTTACGCGTACATCAGTACATTGCGCCGATAAAATTGTCGCAACTAGAAGCTCCAGGGGGTCGGAGTGAGATAGCGAACAGCCTGCCTGGGGGAACTGCCTTTGCAATGTGGAAATGACTTCTGCCGTTCTTTTTTTCATAGCCTCTTTTGATTCTTTTCGCATTTTGACAATAAACCTTTCCGGTTGCAGTCGGATAATGATAGTTCCCAGCCGATTGCCTATCTCGGCTTAGAACATGGTAGCAGTTTTATCATTGTTTGGGCAGTTGCGGATAAAAAAAACTTTCTTTATCGTGAATATGGTTCCGGCAGTCAGTTGTGACAATAATGTCACTTTTTTTAAAAAAGGATAAAATTCCTGTTTGACTGTTCCGATTATGGAATAGCGGAAGCTGCGGGAAATTTATGGCGTGTTCTCGCTCATATTTTCTATGGGAACGAACGCGGTTGGAGTCTAGTCTCAGACATTTAATATCGGGATTAGGGTCTGTGGGAAAAATCGGGCCGCGATAACATGGGAGACTGTGCAATGTGGAACAGGATGAAGTTGCGAACGAAGATTTTTTTGATTGGCGGTATTTTAACTGTTGTACCTTTGCTGACTGTGAGCATTTTGAGCTATTTCAGCAATGCGGAAATTGGAACCATAGCATCACAGAACAGCGTTATCCAGGCCGATACTGATCTTGAGCACATAGCAGGCGGGATTTTAGGGATGTGCGACCTGCAGGAGAAAATGCTTAACTCCACTCTTGATACAGCCATTGATTTTGCATGGCATGAGGTGGGGAAGTTGGGAGAGGCTTCGCTTAGTAAGGACACTGTTGAGTGGCAGGCTGTCAACCAGTATACCAAACAATCGCAGGCTGCTAAACTTCCGAAATTTGAGGTCGGAACAACCTGGCTGGGGCAAAATACGCAATCCAAGGTTCCTTCACCGGTGGTTGATAGTACAGGCAAGTTATTGCGTTGTACCTGCACGATATTTCAGAAGTTAAACAACAACGGAGACATGCTTCGGATAGCTACCAATATTATTGGAAAAGACGGCAGTAGGGCGGTTGGAACATATATCCCAGCTGTGAACCCGGACGGCAAAGCCAATCCGGTAATTTCCAGAATATTGGCAGGGCAGACTTTTGAAGGACGTGCGTTTGTCGTTGACCGCTGGTACATGTCTACGTATCAGCCTATGTATAACAAGAACAAGGAACTTATAGGCATGCTGTATGTCGGGGTACCAATGGAATCCCTGAAAACGGTCATGGCTGAGATACAGAAAGTAAAAGTCGGTAAGACCGGTTACGTTTTCGTATTGGATAGCAAGGGAAATTACGTAATCAGTAAAGACAACAAGCGAGACGGCGAAAATATATGGGACAGCCAGGACGCCAATGGTAGATTTTTCATTCGAGACATGTGTAACATCGGTGTCAATCTGAAGGAAGGTGAACTTGGCGAGATTCGTTATTCATGGAAAAACCCCGGAGAAGCCGACGCCAGGGACAAAATTACAAAGATTGCCTATTTCAAATCTTTGGACTGGGTTATCGGGGTTGGCGCATATGAAGATGACTTTTTCGAAGCCAGGGATGCAATCATCTCTGCGGGTAATCGCGGAACCATGCAAGTTCTTGCAATCGCAGGAATATCCCTCGTTGTCTCGATTGTCGTATGGTTCCTTGTTTCCAGTGGGCTGATCAAGAAAATCACCCAGGTCATCACCATTCTGAGATCGGGTGCGGAGCAGACATCCCAGGCAGCGTCTCAGATAGCCCAGGCCAGTCAATCTCTTGCCTCAGGTTCATCCGAGCAGGCTGCGAGTTTGGAGGAAACCTCAGCCAGCATAGAGGAAATGACCTCCATGATCAAAGGCAACGTAACCAATATTGCGAGCACGGATGAATTGGCTACGGTTGCGAATGACGAGGCTCAAAAAGGATCTGAGGCAATGTCCAGAATGCTCAATGCCATCGAGGATATTCGGGCCTCTTCAGATGAAACGTCCAAGATCATTCGGGCTATCGACGATATTGCTTTCCAGACAAATCTTCTAGCGCTTAACGCCGCTGTCGAAGCAGCCCGGGCCGGTGAAGCGGGCAAGGGTTTCGCGGTCGTTGCCGATGAAGTTAGAAATTTATCTCAGCGATCAGCCCAAGCAGCGAAAGATACTTCAAGATTGATCGAAGAGTCCGTTAAAAAATCCGAGCGAGGTGTTGAAATCAGTCAGGAAGTTTCCAAATCGCTGGATAATATCAGCCAGGGCGCCAAGAAAGTCAGCGTTCTGGTCAAAGAAATTGCAATGGCATCCCAGGAACAGGCCCAGGGTATTGAGCAGATCAATACCGCCGTCATTCAAATGGATACGGTTACCCAGTCCAACGCCGCCAATGCCGAGGAAACCGCATCGGCTTCGGAAGAATTGAGCGCTCAAACTCAAGAGCTGAATATGGGCATTGTTGACCTGGAAAGCCTCATCAATGGCTCTGCAGCCCGGAAAGGGAATCAGAACGAGCCTGACTTTCGTTATCAAAAGACTTCCGGAAAGTCAGAACGCTCCGAAAAGCCCCAGTCTATGAATGTCACAAGGACTTTTGCGGACAAACACGAAGAGACGTTTGTAGAATAGAAGATGATGACTCCTACAGGCTGCTCTGCAATTTCCGCAGGGCAGCCTTTTTTTATCCCCACAGGTTCATGACTGCCTTGTATATCAGGTTAATACCTGCAATTGTCAGCAGTGTATAGATTATACCTACGAACGATTTCTGTCCCAGTCTGCGGTTCAGCCAGGCTCCGAGAAATGCTCCCACGATCACCGCTGGCAGGAAATAAACGCCGCTCCATAGTGTCTCGACGTTAATCATGCCCAGCAGGCTGTATGGGATCAGCTTGATCTGGTTGAATGTCCATGCCAGTAGTGTCATCGTTGCGACGTATCGCTGTTTGGGGTAATTCTGGCTGAGCAGATACATTCCCATTACCGGGCCTGCACTATGGGCAAGTGTTGTGGTGACACCGATACAGATTCCAACAAGCGACGCCTGCCAGAAGACAGGCTGGAATACCCAGTCACGGTGCAATCGCCACCGTATGAGTTGCAGGATGACGAACATCAGCGAAATAATACCGATGGCCAGCATCAGTTCATAGCTGCCGGCCCCGATCTTGCTGTGGGTTCTGAGATACCACAGAACCCACGAACCAGCGGCGATTCCCACTGCAATGCCTGGCCCAAGGTCCAGCAGGACCCTGGCGTCCCATTTTCGCCACCAGACTTTCATGCCTACGTAGTCAGCTGCGATCAGCAGGGGCAGAACGATGGCCGTGGCCAGCATGGCCTGGCCTCCACACGCAAAGATCATCACAGGCACAGCCAAAATGCCCAGCCCGGCCCCAAAACCGACCTTGCCCAACCCGAATATCAACGCCGCCAGCGAACCAACGAATAGAAACAGCCAAATATGTGAAACAGCCAAATACGGAAGGCTCAGGGCCATAATTTCAGGGAAAAACACGGAACATTACTCCTTAAAATAACCAGATTTTCCGACAGGGTACTCGCAAAGGCAGATAAAAGAAAGCATTGTCTAGAATTGGCGGTATTTTTTGTTTTGAATTCGCTCACGTTACAGTTTTCCTCGCCAAATGGTAAAAAAAACGCTCTTTCGCGCTGGATTTTGTGGTAGATTTTTGCGATAATCCCCGACTTGGCTTGAATGGAGTTTTCAGGCTGACTTAGTGAATGATCAACAAGTTTCAGGCACATTACTGGGAAGGACGTGGCCATGGACGAGGCCGAGATTGCGGAAAAAAAACGAAATAGCGAGTACGGTGAAGGACAGATCAAGGTCCTCAAAGGGCTGGAAGCTGTTCGCAAACGCCCGGGCATGTACATTGGCGATACCACTACCAGAGGCTTGCATCATCTTGTGTGGGAAATCGTCGACAACGCTATAGATGAAGCCATGGCAGGGCGGTGTAACAACATCACCATAGTAGTCAAGCCCGATGATTCCGTAACCATATCTGACGATGGCATTGGGATTCCGGTCGGTATCCACCCGACGGAGAAAATCTCAACGCTGGAGGTCGTTTTCTGTAGACTCCATGCCGGCGGTAAATTCGATGGCCAGGCTTATAAAGTCTCCGGCGGTCTGCATGGCGTGGGCGCTTCGGTTGTCAACGCTCTGAGCGAATGGCTGGAGGTGGAAGTCTGCCGCGATGGCGAAGTTCATCAGATGAGCTTCGAGCGAGGCCAAAAGAAGGGCGATATCAAAGTCGTCGGTAAACGAAAGAAGAGCGGCACGAAAGTCACCTTCAAAGCTGACCATGAAATTTTTCCCGATATCTCGATGCGGTATGAGGTCCTTACGAATAGACTGCGGGAACTGGCCTACCTCAACGAGGGCGTCTGCATAAAGATTCGCGACGAGCGGTCGGACAAAGAGGACGTTTTCCAATATAACAAGGGACTGCTTGCCTTTGTCGATCATCTCAATGAAGACAAGACCACGCTTCATAAGCCTATACACCTCCACAAGGAAGATGAAGAAACAGGCCAGATCGGCGACATCGTCGTGCAGTATAACGACAGCTACAATGAAACAGTCTTTTCATTTGCCAACAATATCAACACGCTTGAAGGCGGCACGCACCTATCGGGTTTCAGAAGCGCGCTTACCCGCACGCTGAATAATTATGCCAGAAGCAGCGGCATTCTTAAAAAAGACAAGCCCCCCACAGGCGACGATCTGCGAGAAGGGCTTACTGCCATTATTTCCGTGAAGCTTCCTGATCCCCAGTTTGAAGGCCAGACCAAGACCAAGCTCGGCAACGGTGAAATGGAAGGTTTCGTTAGCCAGTTCGTATACGAAAAACTAGGCCAATGGCTGGAAGAGAACCCCGCCGATGCCAAGAAGATTCTCAACAAGGGAATACAGGCTATGCAGGCCAGGGAAGCTGCCCGCAAGGCCCGCGATCTTACCCGTCGCAAGGGAGCGCTGAGTAGCGGTTCGCTGCCGGGCAAGTTGTCTGACTGCCGAAGCAAAGACCGTGATATTACCGAGGTTTTCATCGTCGAAGGTGACTCCGCGGGCGGCTCGGCCAAGCAGGGACGAAATTCCAATACGCAGGCGATTCTGCCGTTACGCGGAAAAATTCTGAACGTCGAAAAGGCCAGGCTGGATAAGATCCTCAGTTCCACCGAAATTCAGACGATCATCTCAGCGCTGGGCTGTGGTATAGGCGAGGACGAGTTTGATGTCGAGAAACGTCGGTATAACAAGGTCATCATCATGACCGACGCCGACGTGGACGGCAGCCATATTCGTACGCTGCTGCTGACGTTCTTCTTCCGTCACATGAGGCCTCTTATTACCGGCGGGCATGTCTTTGCAGCCCAGCCTCCGCTGTACCAGGTCACGCGAAAAAAACGTTCCGAATACGTTATCAACGAATCCCAAATGCGTTCCACGCTGCTGGATCTGGGTCTTGACGGGACGACTTTGGAAATTCGCGATAACTCCGATAAAAAATCGAAGCTCGTCGCTTCGTTTACCGGTGCGAAGTTGCGGGAGATTGTCGACTTGCTTGACGATTTGGCTGATAAGATTCACATTCTCGAACGTCGAGGTTTGGCTTTCAAGACGGTGATGGATAATCGCTCTTCTGAGGGCAAACTGCCGACGCATTGGCTTCTCATGAACGGTCGAAACCTGTTTTTCGACACCCAGGCTGAATATGACAAGTTCATGGCCAAGCGTGCTGACAAGCTGGTTGAAGAGGAAGAAGAAAACGGTAACGGTGAAGAAGCCAGCGTCGAACTCACTGAAGAACAAAAGGCTGCGGAAGAAACGAATATCCGTCGGGTACAGAAACGGGCCGAGCTGCACGAGGTAAAAGAGATCGGCAAAATCATAACCAAGCTTGCGACTCGTGGCATTAACATTGAGGATTTTTTCCTCAAGCGGGAAGAAGCGGTCACCGGCGAGTTGGCGCCCGCCAAGTATGTGCTTGTTACCGAAGCTGAGCCTCTTGAGCTGGATAACGTAGCCGGCATAGCTCCGGGCGTTCGGATTCTGGGCGGCAGGGGTATCGAGATCAAGCGGTTCAAGGGTCTTGGCGAGATGAACGCGGACCAGCTGTGGGATACGACAATGGACCCGGAGCGACGCATTCTGCAGAGAATCCAGGCAGACGAAGCGGAAGAGGCTGAGCGCATGTTCAGCCTGCTGATGGGCGATAATGTCGAACGACGCAGACAATTCATAGAAGAAAACGCTCTGAGTGTGAAAAACCTCGACGTATAGAACTTTTTCCAGACAGTATTAATAGCTGCTATATGGAGAGCGGGAAAGTTTGGTTTAGAAAGGATTGGCGATTATGGGCCAGGCTAGTTCAGGCAGGTACGGGCGTGTTTTGATAAAACTTTCGGGCGAGGCGTTGTGCGGTTCGGA
This sequence comes from Phycisphaerae bacterium, assembly GCA_963664745.2. Lineage (GTDB taxonomy): Bacteria > Planctomycetota > Phycisphaerae > SM23-33 > SM23-33 > B1-G9. The sequence goes on along the minus strand of CAXXMC010000006.1, from coordinate 13,023 downwards.
AGGCTTTGGTGTGACGCCTGCTGCGGTTGACTCTATCGTTGCGGAGATCGAGCCGGTAGTAAAGATGGGCACGAAGGTCGGCATTGTCGTCGGAGCCGGGAATCTCGTGAGAGGCAGGGGGCTGGCCGGTGCAGAAAACATACATCCCACCACAGCTGACTATATGGGCATGATGGGTACTGTAATGAACGCCCTGGCCCTGCGGGATACGCTTCAGGCCCATGGCATCCCAGCTGCGGTGATGAGCGCCATCCGCATGGACCTCGTATGCGAGACATACTTTCGCCCGCGCATGATGGAATATCTGGCTGAGGGCAAAGTCGTGATCTTTGCCGGCGGGACGAGTCACCCTGGCGTGACGACCGATATGTGTGCCGCGATCCGTGCTTCGGAAATGGAAGCTGATATCCTGCTAAAAGCTACAAAAGTTGACGGCGTCTTCGATAGCGACCCGGAGAAGAATCCGAGTGCGAAAAAATACGACACTCTCACATACGAGCAGGCCCTGGCGGAGAAACTTGGCGTCATGGACTTGCCAGCCATGGCGTTCTGCATGGAACGCAAAATGCCCCTTATGGTATTCAACATGTTCAAGAGCGGTAACCTCGCCGCTGCGGTGTCTGGCCAGGCTATCGGCACGAATGTGACTGGATAGGGTGGCAGGATCAATTGTGTAGCACAGCCGCCCTCGGCTGTGGAAATTGGCTACAAACCGTAGAAAACACAGCCTGGCGCAGCGGGGCCGCAAGAAGGATTGTTTTCGGAAGGCCCGCTATTTTATCCGGTGTGTTTGTGAAATTTCGTCCGGGTTTTTGATGCAGACGTTGAGGTCTTTGAGTATTCCATCTTCGATGCCGTAAATCCAGCCATGTACTGCGAGGTTTTGGCCAGCCTTCCATGCGTTTTGCACAATTGTGGTGTGGCAGACGTTCGCAACCTGCTCAATGACATTGAATTCGCACAGCAGATTGACTTTATCTTTTACATTTCCCAGAGCGTCGATTTGATCCTGATACAGGCGATAGATATCCTTGATATTTCTCAGCCAGTTGTCGATCAGGCCATGCCCCTGGTTTTCCATGGCTGCTTTAATTCCGCCACAGCCATAGTGTCCACAAACGATAATGTGTTTCACTTTCAGAACATCCACGGCGTATTGAAGTACGGACAGGCAGTTCAGATCGGTATGGATTACGAGGTTGGCGATGTTTCTGTGAACGAATACCTCGCCGGGTTGCATGCCGATAATTTCATTGGCTGGGACTCTGCTGTCCGAACAGCCTATCCACAAATACTCGGGATTCTGCTGCTTGGAAAGATTCAGAAAAAAATCCGGTTCGGATTTTTTAACCTTCTCAGCCCATTTTTCATTCTGATCGAAAAGATTTTTTAATATTCGCATAGTGGGGCATTATAGCTGGTTTCTTTCCGTATTCCTACCCCGTAATAGCTGGGCCAGGAGATAGCCTTTTCTCCACGGCTGGTCGCTTTGGTTTTGTCATGCCCGACTTGATCGGGCATCCATGTTTGTTTTTAAAAATGCCACAGAGGCACAGAGGACACTGAGATTTTTTTGAGTGTCATTCTGAGCGGAGCAACGCGAAGTTGAAGTATCTCGTTTGGCCGTGCTGAACATTATTCAGCAGCCAGGGGATTTTTACGCAACATCAATTGTTTCACGGGCGGCTGACACGAAGCTCCGCATGCCCACGCAAGCGTAGGCATGGCACTGGGCTCTATGGGATTATACATCCGGTATTGATATTTTTTTCGCTATGATTGTTTCGATGTTGGCGGGAAGAAGAAGTTCGGTTGTGGTCTTGCAGTGAAAAGCCAGGCCTTTGTAGCTGGTGAGATATCTGTATGTTGTGGTGAATATTCCGCCTTGAGATTGGATAATCAAGGGCTTTTCCTGTAGTGATACTATCCTGATGAATTCGGTTGGTTCTACTCTTACCAGTGTTCCGCACGCCTTGACTGCACTTGCTACCACAGCTGCGTAGGCGCCGGTTGAAGCTCCCATTATTCCAGGTATTCCGCTCATGATAGTCTCCTTTACGTAGCAGGCATTATTGTTAATCCCGCAAAAATTCCCGCATGGCTGGTATTATATTGTCAGTATGGGAATATGTCGAGTTGCGTTTTGTCCCCTTGAGTTTTTTGAGGAAAACGGCTAGTATAGCCGATTCAATTAACGATATTTTGTACATTATAAGGACATAAACATGGCAGCTAATGTGGAAATGGAACAGTTGGTGGCATTGTGCAAGCGTCGGGGTTTTGTGTTCCCGGCTTCGGAGATATACGGCGGCATTAACGGCTTCTGGGATTACGGCCCGCTTGGCATTCAGCTGAAGAACAATATCCGAGACCACTGGTGGAAACATATGGTCGAATGCCCGCCCCTCGGCCCGGACGGCCATCCTCTGCAAATGGTCGGCCTGGACAGCTCAATTATTCAGAACCCTAAAACCTGGGTCGCATCAGGCCATGTCGGCGGATTCAACGACCCGATGCAAACATGCAGACAGTGCAAAAAATTGTTCCGAGCCGACCATGTATGGGATATGGTCAGCGACAGCCCATGGTATAAATCTCTGTCGGAAACATTCGCCGAAGGTTCGACCAATGACGCGGTAGGCCTAAATGGCGAACAGTTGATGCGTTGGGCCAAGGATAAAAAGCGAGGCAAGAAACTTGCCCCCGGCATGGCTGTCGTGCGAAATCCTGAAGTGACCCTCTCGTGGATAGCAGAGGAAATCGAGAGAAATCCAGAACGTCAATACAACGTGCTCGAAGCTGTCAAATACCTGGCTACCGAACAACTGGCGGCTACGGGCCTGGTGACGCCTTGCCCAAATTGCGGGGGGGATCTCACCGAGCCGCGAATGTTCAACCTCATGTTCGAGTCATATGCCGGAGCGGTGCAGGATGAATCCAGCAAGGTCTACCTCAGGCCTGAGACGGCGCAGGGAATTTTCCTCAACTACAAAAATATCGTCGACACGATGCGCGTAAAGCTACCGTTCGGAATCGCCCAGGTAGGCAAGGCCTTCCGCAACGAAGTCACGCCGCGGAATTTCATCTTCCGCTCGCGTGAATTCGAGCAGATGGAAATGGAATGGTTTTGCGCGCCGGACGAGGCTCGTAAGTGGTACGAATTCTGGAAAGAAGAGCGTATGAAATGGTGGATGTCCATGGGTATCAGCAAGGACAACCTGATTTTCCGCGACCACGAAGAAGACGAGCTTGCCCACTACAGTAAAGCGTGTGTGGATGTGGAATATAAGTACCCCTTCACCTCGCCTGCATTCGGCGAGCTTGAGGGCATTGCTCACCGCGGGAATTTCGACCTCACGCAGCATCAGGAGCATTCCAAGACCAAGCTGGAATATTTCGACCAGGAAACGAACGAGCGTTTCGTTCCTCACGTCATCGAGCCGGCAAGCGGCCTGACGCGCGGCGTGCTCGTCCTGCTCTGCGAAGCATATACGCCAGACGACACCAGGCCCAGCCAGGTCTATATGAAATTCCATCCACGTTTTGCGCCGATCAAGGCTGGTATCTTCCCGCTGGTAAACAAGGAAGGCATGCCGGAAATCGCCGAGAAACTCTACATGGAAATTCGCGAGAAATTTACCTGCCAGTTCGACGTCAAACAGTCCATCGGCAAACGCTATGCCCGTATGGACGAAGCCGGCACGCCATACTGCTTCACAGTCGATGGCGAGACAAAAGAAAACAATACCGTCACCGTTCGCCATCGCGATACCCAGGCCCAGGAGCGAATCAATATCGACCAGGTTGAAAAATTCCTGGCTGATAAAATCGCCCAGGCTGAATGACGAGACAATAACGGCAAGCTTATAAAAAAATAAGAAGGTTGAGAGCAGGGCAACGTGAGTTTATTTTTGCTTTGATGTTGAATAGACAGACTCTGCGCGACTACAATAGGGCGAAGGCTTAGTTTATTTAGCTCCGGCCAGGCCGGGAAGGGAGAATTATCATGGTTAAGTGGATCGTTTCCAGGGCATGGATGTTATTGGTTATTCTACTGGCAGGCGTGATAGTTACCTCGGCAGGCTGTGTGAACGTCGATGCGCCAAAGGATGTGTCGGTAGACGTTCCGGACTATTATCATCGGCACGAACGCAAGGATGAATATAAACGGGAAGCCAGGCATGATCGTCATGAGCCACAAAAAGATCGCCGATATGAAAAACTCGAAAAGGATGAGGCTTATGATATAGCCAAAGATTTGGCTCGTGACGAGGGTGTTGTCCATCTCGACAGATTTGAAATTCACGATAAAAAAATTAATGACGTTTTCTGGGTGCTCTTTGAAAGTGATGGCAGGGGGGGGCGGGGCGACAGGAGAGGCTGGCGAGAGCATTTTGCGGTACGGGTTGCTCGCGAACATGGCGGCAAAACTCGTGCGACCCTGTACAAGGGAGGCCGACGCGAAGATTACTCCAGAGATATGGACAAGAAGAAAGTCAAAAAGGACGAAGCCTATAAATACGCAGAATCCATGGCTCGCAGCTGCGGTGCCCAGCCTAGACACTACGAAATTCACGATAAGAAAATTGATGATAACTATTGGGTTTTGTTTGAGAGCAAAAATCCAGGCCGAAGCAGGGGGTGGCAAGACCATTTTGCCGTTCGTGTGTCAAAATACGGTATTGGCGAGATGTATAAATAAGCCGAAGTGGTGCGTAAAATGAATCTTGGCTGAAATCTTTCCAGACGCAATATTTACCTGGACAGGACGCTTTAGTTTTGATATTAAATGTGAGCTGTTTTCCAGCTGTGGAGAACAGCATTTTGCGGGTGTAATTCAGTGGTAGAATGTCAGCTTCCCAAGCTGGACGTCGGGAGTTCGAATCTCCTCGCCCGCTTTAAGACAGCCTTTGTCAGTAAATGACAGAGGCTGTTTTTGTTCCTTTTTTACAGGGGTTTTGCGAGGATTGTCCATTTGGGCCTGCGAAGCCTGTCTTGTCAGCGAATGACTGTTTTTGGCCACATTTGCCTGTCGCAGGGCACCAATTTGGGCACCAACTTCAAACCCGCTATCCCGGCCATCCGTTCCAGTCATAAGTTTACGCTGATCCTTCTGCTTGTGGATCATCGGGAGTGACTCAACAGCTCTGGTAGTATCCAGAAGTTCAAGATGGGTGTAAGTCTGCATGGTCAGCCGGATGTCAGAATGCCTTAAAAGCTCCTGGGCAATCTTGGGCGTTACTCTCGCATTGGAAAGCATCGTAGCGAAGGTGTGACGATTATGCCGAGATCGGCATAAGCGCCATTATGCGGAGTACTTGATTATGCCGAGTAACTACGTATTGCTCGGTTTTTTGTCGGGTATTATCGTGTTTTCTTCTCAAATCTCCCTTGTGGACTCGACATAATTATAGGCTTTGCAGGAACGCTAAAAGACGATCATCTGGTCGATACCGGCTACCCTTTACGCCGAACGGGGATGTTTTTTTCAGTATCTTTTCTTTTAAGCTAAGGTCGGCATGTACATACAGCTGAGTTGTCTCTACGGACTCGTGACCTAGCCACAGCGCAATTACAAAACGATCAACTCCATGCTGTAGCAGATCCATGGCTGCCGTATGACGAAGCACATGCGGGGAGATGCGTTTTCGTTTTAGTGAAGGGCATTTGCAACTCGCGGCTTTAACATATTTGGCCAGTATATATTATAACCCATCTCTGCTGAGAGCCCCACCGCGAGCATTAGGAAAAAATGGCTCGGAAGGTTCACAATTACGTTCACGTAGCCATGAACGCATAATCACTGTGGCTTCTCTGCGTAAAGGTGTGCAACGATCTTTTCGACCTTTACCTTTACAGCGGACATGGCTCCGTTACCCCAAACAATATCCTGGCACTTTAGCCCGGTTAACTCTGATACTCGCAGGCCCGTTTGAACAGCCAAAAGTATGATTGCTCGATCTCGACGGCCAGACCATTTTCTTTGATCTGGCTCGGCCAGTATTGCATCTACCTCATAACGTGTCAGGAACTCAACAGACTTTTTATTGAAGCGTTTACTGGGTATCGCCAATACACGTTGAATCAAATCGCTGTATCTCGGTTCATTCAAGGCAAGGTATTTAAAAAATGAGTGTATGGCAGCTAACCGAGCGTTCCTTGTTCGCTCGCCGTTGCCATGTACTTTTTCACGATGATTCAAAAAAGATGCGATAAAAGAAGCGTTCAAATCCTTGATCGTTAATTTCGTTGGATTTTTCTTCAGTTTCTCTTTGGCAAACCTCAGCAGCAACCGAAAGGTGTCACGATAGCTGGCTATGGTATGGGGACTTGCCTGGCGTTGATGCATAAGGCGATCTGTAAAAAACGCCTCTAACAGTGCGGGGAACTCCGGGTTGTTCTTCATGACTTAATCCTCTCTGCTGCACGTTTGGAAGCCAGCTTTAACAGTTCAGGCGTGGCGGTCATATACCAATAAGTGTCCTGTAAATGTCTATGGCCAAGGAACGTGGTTAATAGCGGCAGAAGTTTTTCAACGTCCTTACCTTGCCTATACCAGTCCCGCATCATTCGGACTGCGAAGGTGTGTCTAAAATCGTGTATTCGTGGTCCAACCCGATCCGACGGCTGCCGTAGTCCTATCTGACATGAGAGTTTGTTGAAAGTCCAGCGTACCGTCCATGCTGTCAATCTTATGCCGGCTTCCGATACAAAGAAGCTGGTAGTTTTAGCTTTGGGATACACTTGGTCTCGGTATTCCACATAACGCCGAAGCGCTTTTACGGTAGAAGAGTGTATCGGAATCAATCGGGTTCTATCGAGTTTTGCTTTTCGCACAATTAGCGTACCTTCCACCAGGTCTACATCATCCCGGTCAAGGCCAATAATTTCACTGATTCGCATACCCGTAACAGCAATTAAGCCGAAGAAGGCCGTATAACTTGAGGCCCTAAGACCTGTTTCCGAATTTAATCTCTTGGCAGCATTTATGAGCTTTAGAACCTGTTTTTCAGTATATATGTACGGTATGCTTCTTTGCCATTTGCAGGAAAGCAGCCCTTGCGGTGGAACCTCGGTGCGAGGATCTATAGCACTGTAATATTTCGCAAATTGTCGGATAACACTGAGCCTTGTCGCCAAATATAATTGACTGCGATTATCGGGCAACGTCGCCCACTCCAGGGACAGCTTTTTAGTTATAAAAGTAGCATTGTGATCTTCCAGAAAGCTGATGAATTGAGATAGATAAAGGGCTGGCCGATATGTCTTAAATCCCAACGCAGCCTTTTCATTGATATACTGTTTCGCAGCTTTTTTAAGATTATTCATGATCTTCCCCCCAACCAGGGTGTGGCCAACTCACTTAGACTCTTCAGGTCTACCTTGGCATAGATTTCAGTGGTGGCCGGCGAACGATGTCTAAGAATTTCAGCGATGTCCATCATCGTAGCTCCCTCTCTAAGCATTCGGGTTGCCAAACTGTGACGTAACAAATGAGCCCCTTGATGTGGCGGTGATAAACCCACACGCTGGCAAGCACGTCGAACTATGCAACAGATACTGCTGCGAGCAAGTGCTTTCAAGGGAGCCTTCGTGCTTACAAATAGCCCTCTCGTATCACATTTTGGTCTGGCCTTTTTGAGATACATAACAATAGCTTGTCCCACATCTTTTGGGATAGGAAGCTGTTCCTGGTAGCCTCCCTTGCCACGAACTGTGATAATCCCAGCTTCCCAATTTATATCATCCAGGGTCATCTCGAGTATCTCTCTGGTACGTAAACCTAAACGTGCCATGAGAAGTAATAATGCATAATCACGAATACCAACCGGTTTGGTTTGATCGCAACCATGCAACAGCTTATTGATATCCTCGGTTGATAAGTATTTAGGCAGTTCTGCCTGAGAACGATCTGCTACAGTGGGAACTGAAGCAGCTAAATCAACTTTGATGTCTCCATGGAACCGAAGATATCGAAAAAAAGAACGTAAAGCTGTTGTGACTACCTGAACATAACGCAGGGAGTAAACTTTTGTTTGTGCAAAAATAAAACGGGTAATATCCGTAGCATGTAAATTCGTTAATAGAACTTCACTTCTTCGAAATCTTTGGGAGAGAAAACGCTCAATAGTTGATACGTAACTTTTTACTGTAGCCGTCGCTATACCTCGTTCATTTTCAAGGTAGCTTGTGTAATCCCTCAAAATAGTATCGTATTTGCTCTCGCGTTTTACGAATGTTGGCTTTTCGATAATATTCTGCTCGCGTAACCAGTCTAAAAAATCTTGGAGCAAGTTAAAATTCCGGGGATTACCCTTATGATACCTATTGTAATAGTCCCAAAATCTTCGAATCGATTTCTCGTTCAGGTCTTTCAGTTTCAGTTTTTTTTGACACAGCCATTCGTTTAAATGACGGGCGATGCGTATTTTTATCTTAATGGTGCTTCGCGTATAACCTGACCTGGACAGCCAAATGTCAAATTCAATCAGATGTTTACCCAAAGGACCAAAGTTTGGATCTGTTACCGGTACCCATCTTTTGTGCTGTTTGCGCATTGCTATTCTCCTGTAAGATTATGGTTTAACCGCAAAATTATAGGATAATATTATGCCGAGTCCAAAAGTGGGGTTATGAGGGAAAATGCTGAAATAATTGAATGAAAGAGATGAGATACTCAGTTACTCGGCATAATCAAGTACTCCGCATAATGACGAAGACAGTGAACGTCAAGCGTTCTACCCATTCCGTCGGTCTTATCGATTTCAGCCGCAGCAATATCTCGGTCGAATACTCGGATGAAATCTTTGGGCAATGTAAACAGTGCACGGTCCGCCGGCAAGTTTTCCGGGAAAACCGTTCTGCTATCGGAAAAGGTGCTCTTTTGGTATTTTGTCAGTTCGTCAGTCAGGTACTCACTCAGAATTTCCACCAGATCGGAGCGAAGGGGTATCCTTGCAGCTTGCCCGTTCTTACTGTGTTTGGAGGACAAGTGCAGATACGGCGTTTCATGGTTCAGGTGTATGTCACCGACTGTCAGGCTGGCCAGTTCCCCCTTCCTCAGGCCGGTATAGATCAACGTTGCATAAATCGCACGTCGCATCTTGCCGAGGTGTATCAGACGCTTACGTTCATCATCGCCAACCGTAGCCAGCAGTTTTCCTTTGTTTTGGCCAGTGCGGATAGTCATGGCATCACGCAGAGGGCGGTTTTCTGCTGCATCAAGCAGGCGGAAAATTTCATCCTGAGTCAATGCCCGGCGGATTCTTTTCTTTGTAGTCTCATCTGCTTTTGGCAAACCTTCCAACGGATTATTGGCAAGACGCCGTTCTTTGACTGCCCAGTTACAGAAGCCTATAATAGCAGCCCTATATGTGTTAATCGTTCTTCCAGCCATCATGCCGGTGTCGGCCTGGGAGTTCATCCATCTAACCAGTGTCGCTCGCGTGATATCCCCCAGACGTCGAAATTCGCAATCCACAATCAATCTGTCAAGTTGGATACTGACGTTGGCTCTGTGTTTGGCTGATACCTGCCGGCCTCGGACAGTCTTGGCTTTAAGGAAAGCCAGATAATCTTCAACGTGCTCAGTTATATTACGAGCTGCTTGAGAACCAATTTCGCTTTCATCTCTGGTTATGATCCCAGCCGTTACCTTCTCAACGTCCGACATCCAGTCAGACAGAACCTTCCTGGCTGCCTGTTCATCGCGACAACCCGTTGACCGTCGCCTGACAATCCCATCAACATCCCGATACTTCGCCATCCAGATTGGCGATTCAATCAAGACATGCTTTCCGTCGGCTGAAACCTTAGCAGTATGTTTTATTCCCCGCATATCTATCCACTTTGCTACCTGCCGGCTGCGTCGGGAAACAATCTCAGCCTGCACCGGCAGGGTCTCTTTACGTATTTTGCGATAAATACTCGCCATCAGTTTTCCTCTTCTTCCCGCTTAAAAACCTTGATATCATAACCAAGAAAACCCAAAACCTGCTCAACCCTATCGGCAGTCATACCACGCTTCCCCTGCATCACAAGACAAAGCAGCGCACTACTAATACCACTCCCACGAGCAATCTGCCTTTGAGATAAACTGCTCTCATCCACCGCCTGTTTAATTTTATTCATCAATATGCTCATGTGGGAATAATATTCACAATGGTTACTATTGTAAACGCCAATACAGCTTATCCTATGCATTTTTTTTACCATTCTCCTGAAAATCAACTGCCAAAACTGACAAAACCATTGGCCCTTGGAGTTTTATCAGTTTTTGTCAGTACCGTATGGGTTCCATTTTTTTATAGACCCTCGGGTTGACGTAGTATGTTTTCGTCGGACGTCCTGGAGTTCCGGACGCAGATTCTTCCACTTTCAACCAGTCCATATCTAACAGCATTTTGACTGCCTTAACAATAGCGGCCTTATCCGTCAAGCCAGACCATTTTTTTTCGATCGATTGTCCGGATAGTCAAGCTCTCGCCCAAATCTCCAGCACTGATATGTTTTGCAAGTATGCGAGCGTGGATTTCTCCACCATTGGATACGCTGGCATACATCCTTCTGGCATGGCTTTCGAGATAGGTTTCCCAGCCCAACGCGCGTTGGAACGCATCGATCGATACTGCGGTATCATATGGACCAGCCATGTGGATCAGCAACGCCAATGACGGAATCAACGAGCGATACTTCCCAAGATGTGCCTCAAATGCAGGGTGCTCACCGCCATTACGAAGTCGACGGTTTTCCAGATTATCTCGCCACTTATCAAACGCATCTTGAGCATCAGGGGCAAATCGCAAAAATGGAATATGTGAATCATCGAAACCGTCCACTTCCCCGCCAAGGGATAAGCCATCCCCCTGATCGATCCTGGCGAAAACTTCATAAGCAAGGCCTCTGGCCTTGTTGTCCGGGTATTCGTCGACATTCACCCACTGGCCCGGATCATCAGGCCAGACCGCCATCTGGAAACGCTGCAGAAAACCGTCCGCTCTAGATCCGCCATAGGCATCGCGGACATAAGCCTGCAATACGTCCGGCTGGATAGTTCCGAGCATAGAAAGACATGCACCCTGAACGCTCGTAATGCCCCGGCCAATCCTGTCGCTGCGGTAATTCCCATTTCCATCCCACGCTTCTAGAAAGAACGCCCGGGCATGTTCCTGCCCTTCACGATCGAGATACTTTAGCAGACCGATCAGTTCATCCCGCCGGGCCAGGATGCCGTTGGGATTACTGGCCATAAGTTCAGTCAAGGCCTCGGCGTTTGTGTCACTTGTTGCGTAGCGTCGATGCACCGGGGCGACATGGGCTTCAAGTTCATGCAGTTCATCCAATAAGGCCTTGGTGTCCGTGTTGGCGTCGGGTCTCTTCATCGCGTTTTTGATTAGTGATTCCAGCGACGCTTTTCGCAACTTTCGTACGGTGACATCCATATCAGCCTGTTGCTTGGCTTTTTCATACTCAGCGTCGGCATCGGCAATAAGACGATCCAGGGACGACTTGCTTCCTTCATCGGCGGACTTTTCATAATTGATGGCCTGCCGATCAGAACACCCCACAAATTGGGAATTACCAGCCAATCATCTTTCCGCTTTGGACGTATACCGATACGCCGACCTACAACAGCAGAAAAACTCACCATCGCCGCCACTGCTGGAAAGTCGATGGGACATTGCATTCGGTTGGCAATATCAGCCACCCAGTCCTGAAAGGCATAAGGCAGAAGATTAACGTCAAACGGCTGCACGCCAGGACAGCCATCTGGAATTGACAACGGTTCAGGCGAGTCACCAAACATGTCTTCAACTTGACTATGAATGCCTGCATTTGGCTCAGAAATATCTCTGGTCTGAGGTGCAACTTTGGCAGAAATCATATGGCCCTCGCTTTCCTCAGATCGGGACAACCCTCTTCCAGCCAACCTTCCAACGTTACACGTCGCCACCGCCGCAAGTTACCAAGCTTGACCGGACGGGGCATTCGACCGGAATCCGCCAGCCGCCAGATATGACGCGTGCTGCAATTGAGCATTATCGCCACATCGTCTACGGAAAGCATCATCGCTGCTGTTAGTGCTACTGGAGTCATAACGTAACCCCTTTTTCAACAGAAACTTCTGGAAGGGGGCGTTCAGCAGGGCCAGGCTGGCCCGCTCAATATCCTCCATCACCCACAGTCCGGGAATTGCCAAGCTTGGCGGGTTCTGGAATTCGCCTGTCATAAACTGCCCGGCTCAGCGTGTTGGGTTTTACCCCGAGCATCCGTGCCGCTTCCCGTGTGGAAAAAAACTTTTTCGCATCCATTGCACACCTCTTTCCTCCAACAATGATTGTTGGATTTTCAAAAAAAATACTTTTCAAACAAGCAGGTATGCATTAAGATCCCAGGAGTATCGGCAAATGGAGATCGATATTCTTGAGCCCCGGTTCGTGTCAGCGTTCCGGGGCTTCTTATTGCGCCCTGCACAATAGCTCTACGTAATTACTGTTTTGAAGTAAATGATAGTCATGCTTACTTACCCTTCACCATCCCAACATACAACAAACACATTGCAATGTTTAATTGTTTCTTCTGAAAAAATCATCTTTTTAAATTTTTTTTTTTCACACTCCCACAAAGACAGTTATTTATCGACTTTAAAGAGGTTTTACAGCTAAAAACAAGGTAAAATAGTGTTTTAATCTTATTTTATTATAAAATCCCATTTGGAAAGATTAGCAATCCATAGATTCAAAAATAAAAAGAGGGCGAAGTGTGGTTTGACAAGGTATACTGCAATAGAATCGTGCTGGGATTAGATTTCGTCTGGGGTAAAGAATGGAAAATAAATTTACAATTACGATATTACTCGCCATGGCTGTTCTAGCTATGCCTCTTATTGCAGCCAATAAAGGGGAAGCCCCGAAAAAAGTGGAAAACTTCACACCTGCAATGGCTGACCAGCCAACTACAAAGCCGACAACAGCGCCGGCTGATCCCGAACCAGAGGTGAAAGTCTCAGGCACAAAGGGCGAG
>CAXXMC010000005.1:0-916640 GCA_963664745.2 Phycisphaerae bacterium | reverse complement strand
TTTTTGAAGGAGACCATCGTTATGGACAACAGTAATGTACTTGAGGTGCTTGGGCAAGCTGATTTCGGGTCGGCAGGCGAAATTTTTCGAGATTATATCCGAACGGCTACCCGAGATATGATTATGGATGTCATGGCTTCGGAGCTTGAGCAGTTGTGCGGCCCGCGTTATCGGCCAGACGCCGATTCGGATTTTGTCCGAGCTGGCACTGCTGAGGGTTACGTTTATATTGAGGCTGAGCGCGAGCAGATAACTCGGCCTCGGGTTCGGCGAGAAAATCCCGACGGCACGACCAGTGAGGCGGAGCTTGAGAGCTATACCGCCGCCCAGGATCGCGGCGAATTGCGTCGTCAAATATTGGCATCGATTCTGGCAGCTGGTTCGCAGAGCAAGACCGGCAAAGTGGTGAAAAACAAACGTGGCAGCAGCGCATCGCAGATATCGCGTATTTTTCAGCAGCACGGCAGGGAGCGTTTCACGGAGCTTCGCAGGCGGCGACTTGGCTGCGACGACAACGGCGAATTGTACGACTGGCTGGCGTTGATGGTTGATGGCGTGGTGCTCTCGAAGGACATAACGGCCATCGTTGCAGTCGGTATTACGACCGCAGGCGACAAGATAGTTTTGGACTTCGAGATTGGTTCCAGCGAGAACTACGAAGTGGCTTTGGCCCTTATAAAACGCGTACAAATTCGCGGTTTCGCTCCGCCGGAACGCAGGCCTCTGCTGGCGGTGCTTGATGGCAGTGAAGCGTTGCGGAAGGCTGTGAAAGCAATTTTTGCGACGGCAGTTGTGCAGCGGTGCCTGATTCACAAGGAACGAAATCTCAGGCGATATTTGGCGAAAAAAGATTGGGCAACGATGACGGAGTTGATGGACAGGCTACGCAAGGCACAAGGCCCTGAGGCGGGCATTTTGGCGTTGTGTGAACTTGACGACTTCCTGGCTGGCAAGAACTCCGCCGCCCGCGACAGCCTTCACGAAGGCGGGCTTGACCTGATAACGCTGCATCTTCTGGAGGTCCCGGCGACGCTGAACCGCAGCCTGATGAACACGAATATGATCGAGAATGTGATATTGAATTTTCGGCGGACAAGCAGCCGGGTTTGTCGCTGGCAGACGCAGACCGACCAGGCTGCGCGTTGGCTCGCTACGGGCCTGACGGAGGCAGAAAGAGGCTTCCGCAAAGTTTCGCATAGCCAAGACCTGTCAAGGCTGGCGGAGGCCCTGGAGAGCGGCAGCTACTATGCGGCGTTGAAAGAATATCATGCCGACCTGCCCGAGGCGTTTCGTGCCGCTGCTACTGCTTCGCTCCGGGCTGCGCCCTCCGCTTCGCAGCAGCAGCCTTTGACAACAACCAATACGTAAGATAAGATAAAGTGAATACTGGAGACCAAAGAGTTTTAACAATTAAAGAAACATCCCCGCATCGCGTGCATGTGATAGAAGCCGCCGGCGAAAGCTACCGACTGCAAAACCATAACAATAGGCCAACCACAAAAAATACCGACGAAAATAACCTGGAAAATCAAGAAAAGGAGGCCATATGATTTGACCCCAACATCCTGAACATCAGATCGCTGATACACCCCATGTCAGCCGTTGACAAACCCCTTGCAAAGGGGTATTCTTAGGCCTAGGTGGTACCCATTTCGATGCTCCACCTGGCTCCCTTTTCAATTTTCCCTACCACCTTGGGGTGACATGATGACTAGAGCAGTGGTACTGCTGCAATTTGATGCTTGACCGGACAGACGTTTGGCCTTAGAATCCCACCTTGTTGATTGATTTAGATCGACTTGAATCGGGGCGTAGCTCAGCTTGGATAGAGTGTTGCACTGGGGGTGCAAAGGTCGCTGGTTCAAATCCAGTCGCCCCGACTTGTTCGAACAGGAAGCCGTTCAGGGAGCAAACTGAACGGCTTTCTCTTTTCCAGGCAAAGAGTTACGTCGTTCAAACTCCGGTTCAAAGATACCGCTCGCAGAATCCGTTGCTTTCCGGCCATCTTTGAACCGCGCCACACGTCCGCCGCCTTCTGCGTGAAGTCGAAGACCTGGACCGCCAAGTCCCTGCATGACGGGTCGAGGTCCCCGCAAGCCGAAAGCCCGGTTTCGACCTCCCGGATTTGTCCCTGCAAGGTGGCCGAACGGTCCTGATATGTCCCTGCATCGAGGTGCCCGTCGAGGTACAGGGACAGCAATCGCTCGCTTTGCTTCTCCAATTCGGCTTTCTTGCGGCCGAGGATTCGCTTCTGCTGGCCGTGATCGCCACGCAGACGGCCGAACGCCTTGTCGAGCGTATCGCGGAACCAGTCAGCGGTTTCGGGCGTCGGCATCCGCATGGATTCCAACTCGGCGATAATGGCGTTGTCGAGGTCGGCCTCACGCCAACGCACGGTCGGATGATCGTCGCCGGGCTTGTTGTTCGCGCAGCGGTAGTAGGTGTGCAGCCGCACGCCGCCGTCCTTGAGTTTCCGACGAATGCGCTCGCCGGTGATCATGCTGCCGCAATGTTCGCACAGGATCAAGCCGTTGGCGAAGGGGTGGGTCTGACGTGTGGTACGCCGGTTCTTGCCTTTCAGCAGGTCGCGGCAGAGTTGGAACGTCTGACGCTCGACCAGCGGCCGGTGCTTGCCGGGGTATATCTGGCCCCGCCAGACGATGTCGCCCACGTAGAACCGGTTGGCCAGCATGTAGGAGATGCTGCCGGGCGACATGCGCGGCGTGCTGGGCCGGTAGACGTAGCCCTCGTGATGGAGCTGTTCGCCGATCATGTCGAAGGTCATCCCGCCCTGCGAATAGAGCTGGAACACACGCACCACCAGCTTCGACTTCTCCGGGTCGGGCTTGATGGGTTCGTTGCGGTTGTCGGTGTTCATGTAGCCGTACGGCACACCACACGGCATCCAGCCTTGGCGAATCTTTTCGTCCTGGCCTTTGCGAACTTCCTGACGCAGGTTGTCGCTGTAATACTGGCTGATCGCCGCCATGACGTTGAACGACAACGCGCCGGCGGCACCGGGGCCGAACTCATTGTCGACGAACGCCATCTTCACGCCGACGGCGTCCTCGAGTTCCTGCATGCGCACCGCGTCTCGCATGTTCCGGCAGATGCGGTCGAGCTTATGGGCGAGGATGGCGTCGATCTTCATCTTGCGGGCGTTCTTCTTCACCCACTGGTACATTTCGTTGAAGGCGATGCGCTCCGCGCCGCGCCGAGCGGATTCGGCGACGACGAACTCTCGCAGGACCTGCCATCCCTCGCGTTCGGCCTTATCGCGGTTGATGCGAATCTGCGCATCGAGCGAGTAGCCCTCGGCTTGCTCGCGTGACGATACTCTGGCCCAGATCACGACATTCATTCGCAGGTTTCCTCCATGCTGGCCTGGTAGAACGCCAGGGCGATGCGTTGGACATTCAGCAACATTTCGATGGCTTCCTCTCGGTCGACTTCACGTTCGAGGTATCGGCCCCACACATCTTGCGTGTGGGCGATCAGATCCTCGGTGATCCATTCGCTCTCCAGCGGCCCGTTGCCGCTGGAGTGGTCACACTGAGCCTCAACGTTCAAAGACTGTCCAGTCGGTTCTGGCGAATGTGGGGAACTTCTTTGAACCGGCCGATGCGGGCATGTTTGGGCGATCATTGCGACACCTCCGCGTCGATGCCCAGATCCCGGAAATGGGCCGCAATGCGGCGCACGGCCTTGTTGACCGTCTTCCAATCGCAGTCCAACTGTCGCGCTATCGCAAAGCGATTCATGCCGCTGGCCAGGCCCTTAGCGACAGCCTGGTCGAATGGGCTCAGGCCTTGGACCGCCCGTTTCACGTCCATGCCCAACGGGATGTCGATCTCGAAACACGGCTCCGGGCCGATGTACGAACCGTCCTCGTGAATGCCCAGGTTCCGGAGGTACTGCTCGAAGCCTTTTCGGTCGCGGCACCGGCCGCGCATCAGGAACAGGAGGTGGCGGTTCATAGCGGCGAACAGCGCCGTCTCTTCTTTCGCACCGCTGTCGCGGTCGGGGTCGTACTCGAACTGGATGATGAGGATGGCCAATTCCTGCATCAGGTCCGGCCAATCGTTTCTGGGGAAGCGCATCGCCTTGATGCGGGCCAACGCCATCCGCGCCTTCCATGTCTCGAATGCTCCTTCGTACTTGCTCAACAGGTCTTCGTTCTTCATCGCGATCACTCCTTCGATCAGGGGTCGTGTTCGCGGATGGGCCAATCCCAACCGCCTGATCGCGATGCTCAGAGCGAGACCGGGGACATGTCCGTAGAGCGGGAGTTGTCTGGCGAAAGCCGGATGTCAGGAAGGTTGTCAGAAGGCTGTCAGGGCTTGCGGGGACCTGTCAGACATATGTCAGACAGATGAGTTGATGTCCCTGCATCCGATTTTTGGCCGGCTGCGGCAAATAACCCTTGCGAGCGGACGAGGCACCGACGCCTCGCTCCAAGCAAGGGAGTCCGACAATGCCGCAGAACGATGACAACAACCTGGTGATCGACCTCGGCGTGCTGAGCGCCGAGCCGGCCGATGAGTACCACGCCAAGGCGGGCGAGTATCTGTCGAGCCATCAGCTGCTCGACTTCATGGCTTGCCCGTGGCTGTACCGCAAAAAGCAGCTGGGCCTGATCGTTGACACGGACAGCCCGGCGCTACTGATCGGTCGCGCCACCCACGTCCGCATCCTCGAGGGCCGCGACGCCTACGAAACCCAATTCGCAATCGGCGGCCCCATCAATCCCCGCACCGGTAAGCCCTTCGGCTCGACCACCAAGGCCTTTGCCGAATGGGCCGAGGCCCAGGGCAAACCGGTCCTCTCCCACGACAACGTCGAGATGATCGAGCAGATGGCCAGCGGCGTGGCCATGAACGACGAGGCCGTCGACCTTCTTCTCTATGGCCGATCCGAGGGCGTGATTCGCACCACCTATTGCGAGACGCCTTGCCAGGCGCGTTTCGACTGGATTCATCCCCATCGTGGCGTGGTTGATCTGAAGACCACCGCTGACCTGACCTGGTTCGAGAACGAGACCAAGCGCCGGCGCTACTGCAACCAGGTCGCGCTCTACCAAGCCATCCTGGCGCAGGTCATCGATCAGTTCGTGCCCGTCCACCTCATCGCCATCGA
This sequence comes from Phycisphaerae bacterium, assembly GCA_963664745.2. Classification (GTDB taxonomy): domain Bacteria; phylum Planctomycetota; class Phycisphaerae; order SM23-33; family SM23-33; genus B1-G9. Next base: position 911,504 of record CAXXMC010000005.1, on the reverse strand, counting down.
AAAGGTCGAGCCGTTCCGCTGCGGCGTGTGGCGCGTCAGCGACGACACGCTCGCCATCGCCAGGCAGGAGAACGAGGCAGCGATCCGGCGGCTGCGTCGGGCGTGGGAGATCGACGCGTTCCCCACCGGCTATGAGGAAATCCGTGTGCTGGACGTGACATAGCCCTTCGCGCCCGGGCGGGTCGGCGTGCCGCAATGGCATGGATGCCTCTCACGGATAAGGCGGCCGGACTCCCTACACCCGCCCGGGCGCATTTTTTGACACGGCAGGGCCGGGCTGCTGGGGCCTCTCTTCGTGAAAAGGCATCGGGACGCGGGTTCGACTCCCGCACCTGCCATTCGCTGGCCAGCGACTGAGGACGTGGACCATGGACTTGAACGAATCAGGAGCAACGGCGTGAACCAGAACTACCGCAACAACGATCCGCCGACTTCGGCGCTGGCCGGGCGCGAGGCGGAGGCCGACGGCTCGGCCCAACGGCACCGCACGATGTGCCTCCAAGCCGTGATCCAGTCGCCGGGATTGACCGCCCGCGAGATCGAAAACCGCCTGGGCATCAAGGCCCACAAGCGACTGCCTGAACTGCGGCGGGCCGGATTGGTCCGCAACGGCAAGCCTCGCACCTGCACGGTCAGCGGCAAGCTCGCCATGACCTGGCAGCCAATCCACCACAACGCCAATACGGGAGACAGCGCATGACACTGATGGAACGTATTCATACGGGCCGACGCCGCACGCCGCCGAGATTGCTGATCTACGGCACCGAAGGCATCGGCAAATCGACCACCGCCGCCCAGGCACCGAATCCGATCTTCATCCCCACCGAGGATGGCCTCGACCAGATCGACTGCTCGAGTTTCCCGCTGGCGAACAAGCTGGCCGACGTCGAATCGGCGCTGCAGTCGCTGCTGAATGAGAAGCACGACTTCGCATCGGTCGTGATCGACTCGGTCGACTGGCTCGAACGCCTGATCTGGGATGTGCTGTGCGAGCAGTACGGCGTGTCGAGTATCGAGAAGGTCGATGGCGGCTACGCCAAAGGCTACACCCACGCACTGACCCACTGGCGCAAGGTGCTCAACGACCTCAATGCCCTTCGCAGCAAGCGCGGCATGTGCGTGATCCTGCTGGCCCACGCCAAGGTCGAGAAGTTCGAAGACCCCGAACATTCGACCTACGACCGTTACTCGCCGCGTCTGCACAAGCATGCCACGGCGCTGATCACCGAGTGGGCCGACGCAGTGCTCTTCGCCACGCGGAAGATCATCACCAAGACCGAAGAAGGCGGATTCGGTCGCGACCGCACCATCGCGGCGGGCCTGGGAAAAGACGGCGGCGAGCGCGTGCTCCGCACCGTCGGTAGCCCGGCCTGCGTGGCGAAGAACCGTTACGACCTGCCCGCTGAACTGCCCCTCTCATGGTCTGCGCTGATGCAGGCCCTGACCCAAGACACCACCACAAACAGCAAGGAGAGCTGACCATGGCGAATCTGAATGGATTCAATGCACACGAAGTCGAACCCAACGCATCGTTCGAACCGATCCCGGCGGGCAAGTACCTGGCCGCCATCACCGAATCTGAGATGAAGCCGACGAAGAACGGCAGCGGCAGCTACCTGCAGCTGACGTTCACCATCCTGGAGGGCGAATACAAGAATCGCATCCTCTGGGCGCGGCTGAACCTCAACAACGCCAACGCCACGGCGGTCAAGATCGCCCGGTCGGAGCTGTCGGCGATCTGCCACGCGGTCGGCGTGATGCAGCCCAAGGACAGCGTCGAGCTGCACAACCTCCCGCTGTTGATCACCGTCAAGGTCAAGAAACGCAGCGACAACGATGAGCTGACCAACGAGGTCAAGGGCTACGAGCCCAAGGCTGTCGCCGCCGGTCAGCCGCAGCAGGCTCCGACCGCCGATAGCACGCCGCCTTGGAAGCGATAAGGGGAGGCGTGTTGATGAAGCTGACACTGCCATTTCCCCCGAGCGTGAACCACTACTACCGGCGTGTGGGGCCACGCACGTTGATCAGTCGTCAGGGCCGAGAGTACCGCAGAGCGATCTGCGGGCTCCTGGCCCCGGCTGGCGGCAGCGGCATCCGCAAGCCGCCCGCAGGCGGGCGCATCGCCCTGGCGATGGACGCCTTCCCACCCGACCGACGCCGACGCGACCTGGACAACCTCCTGAAATGCACGCAGGACTCGCTCGCCCACGCCGGTGCGTTCGAGGACGACAGCCAGATCGACCTGCTGACCGTGGCGCGGCGGTGCCCGGTGCCTACCGGTCGGATCGTGGTGCGGATCGAGATGCTGCCTCTGCGGCGCTGCTTGCTGTGCGGGCAACCGCTGGCGGACGAAAGCGAGCAACCATGACAACTGAAATGCGGACACTCCTGTTGCTCGTGGAGGTCGAAGCTTGAGCCAGTCGCTTCTTCCACCCCCGCAAGGGCTGGCGGAAGCGGCGATTACGCTGCGACCGTACCAGGCCGAGGCCGTCGCGGCCGTCTACGAACACCTGCGCCGTCGGGATGACAACCCCTGCGTCGTCATTCCGACGGCCGGGGGCAAGACGCCGGTGATGGCGTCGATCTGCCGTGATGCCGTAAGCCAGTGGAACGGGCGTGTGCTGATCCTCGCGCACGTCAAGGAACTGCTCGAACAGGCCGTCGAAAAGCTGCACGCGATGGCCCCGGACCTGTGGAACCGCATCGGGGTGTACTCGGCGGGTCTGCGAAGCCGCGACACCGAGCATCCGATCATCGTCGCTGGCATTCAGAGCGTCTACCGCCGCACCGCCGACCTGGACGCCTTCGATCTGATCCTGGTCGATGAGGCGCACATGTTGCCGCCGGATGGCGAGGGTGGTAGGGAAAATCGAAAAGGGAGCCAGGTGGATGGGGTTTCGCGCATTGAAAAGGGGACCACTGTTTAATTGAAAATTCTGTATGATGTCGGCTTGTGATTTTGTTGCAGGGATCGGCATATGCGGAGTTTGGAGATGCTTACAGTGGAAGATTATGAAAAAATACGTAAAGCTGTTTTAGTTGAAGGTTTGTCTGAGCGGCAGGCGGCTCGTAAGTTTCATCATTCGCGCAAGACCATCAAAAAGGCTTTGACGCATTCCGTTCCGCCGGGATACAAAAAGCGAAGTTCGCCGGCAGGTGCTGTTGTACTCACGGAGCGGCTGCGTTTTGTCATCGACACCCTTCTCGAAAAGAACAAAACGATTCGTCGCAAGCAAAAGATGACCGGCACTAAGATTCATGATATTCTTGTTTCTGATTACGAATTCTGCGGCTGTGTTCAGACGGTTCGGCGTTACATTGCGACTAAAAAGTTACAAGCCAAGGAGGTCTTTTTCAAGTTGGAGTTTCAGCCCGGCCAGGAGGGTCAGGTCGACTGGGGAGAAGCTGATGTTATCATAAACGGCAAAGACACGAAGGTGCATTTATTCTGCCTACGGCTGGCATATTCCCGCGCCTCTTTTGTTAGAGCATATCCGTCGCAAAAGATGGAATGTTTTCTCGACGGCCATGTTCATGCGTTTGATTTTTTTGGAGGTGTAGCGCGGAGCAATGCGTATGATAACTTAAAATCAGCGGTAATTCAGGTCGGCAAAGGCAAGGAGCGCAAACTCAACTCTAAGTTTATAGAGCTTCGTAGTCATTATCTATTTAATAGTCGTTTTTGCAATATAGCAAGCGGCAATGAAAAAGGCCATGCTGAAAATCTTGTCAAAGATTCCCAGCGAGATTTAATGTCTCCGCCGCCGCATGTTGTCGACATTGATGAGCTGAATGAATTGCTTTTGCGACAATGCACTAAGCGGTTGGATATAGTCGTTAAAGACAAGGGTAAAACGCGCGGTCAGCTGCTCGAAGAAGAACGTCAGTTCTTTCTACCCCTGCCAAAGCACCAGTATAACGCTTGCGTCGGGGGCAGCACTTATGCAACAAAGCAGGCCTTGGTCGAGCATGATAATAACTTCTATTCTGTGCCAACACAATGGGCACATCATGACATCACTATCAAAGCTTTTGTAAGTCGCGTAGAGTTGTATCACGATGACAATCTCGTCGCCAGCCATGAACGTTGCTGGGATTCATCGAAATATATCCTGAATTATATGCACTATATCCCGCTGCTGAAGACCAAGCCTGGCGGGATTCATAACGCAGCCGCTTTCATCGGCCAGCCCTGGGGCAGTGACTTTGAAAAGCTTAAAATAGAGTTGGAATATCGTTACGATGGCGAAGGAACAAAGAAGTTTATAAACGTGCTTTTACTGTTTTGCGAATACGAAGCTTCTCAGGTTAAGGCTGCCGTAAAAACCTGCATCTCGCGAAGAGCATTCAACGACGAAGCCGTTCGAAATATACTTGAATATCAGCCTGATGCGATCCGCAAAAGCATTGATCTTACGCATAAGCCTGAATTGCAGATTAAAACGAACGGCATTCGCCAAGCCAGCGAATATGACGAGTTTTTATTAACGAATTTTAAAACTACTAATGAAGGAAGTGTACAATATGGAAAACAATATATTGCTTGAAAATTATCTTAAGCAGCTCAAGCTGCCGACGTTTATTAAAGAGTATCGGCGGGCTGCCAGACAGTGTGCCCAGGAAAAACGCGGTTTTGAGCCTTTTTTACAGCAGTTAACGGAACTGGAGATTCAACAGCGAAGAATTCGAACGATGCAGCGACGGATAAAGGAGGCTTCGTTCCCAGCCGAGAAGGAACTTGCAGACTTCGACTTCACAGCCGTTCCAACTTTGAACAAAAAACGAATCATCGATTTAGCCAAAGGCGATTATATTCGAAAGCGCGAATGCGTTGTAATGATTGGCCCGCCCGGAACAGGCAAAACTCATCTTGCCATATCGCTGGGCCGTGAAGCTTGCCGCCAGGGCAAACGAGTGAAATTCTTCACCGCCACAGGCCTGGCTACCGCATATGCCGAAGCCAGAGATGAACGGACCGTCCAAAGACTCGAACGGTTTATAGAGCAGCGAGATTTGATTATAGTCGATGAGCTTGGCTACATTCCCCTCGGCCGGCTTGGAGCGGAAAATCTATTTGGATTTTTCTCGAAATGTTATGAACGCACCAGCGTGGTTGTTACGTCAAACCTGCCTTTCTCCGCCTGGCCGGAAGTCTTCGGCGATGAACGATTGACCGGAGCACTGCTAGATCGGCTGACGCATCGTGTACATGTAATAGAAGCCGCCGGCGAAAGCTACCGACTGCAAAACCATAACAATAGGCCAACCACAAAAAATACCGACGAAAATAACCTGGAAAATCAAGAAAAGGAGGCCATATGATTTGACCCCAACATCCTGAACATCAGATCGCTGATACACCCCATGTCAGCCGTTGACAAACCCCTTGCAAAGGGGTATTCTTAGGCCCTAGGTGGTACCCATTTCGATGCTCCACCTGGCTCCCTTTTCAATTTTCCCTACCAACTTGGCGGGGACATGTCCCTGCAAAGTCCCCGCGCCAAAATGCAAAAGTCCCTGCATCAAGATGAGAAGTCCCCCTGACAGACCGCCCTTCAAACCAGGTCAGCGAGCGATTGGACAAAGCAGGAATGAGACGTGACATGGTGGTTCGAAAGGAGCGGATCGGGCCGAAATGACCGCTTCGGCACCCGAAAGACCTATGCAAGACCGTATCATGCATATGCTTCGAGTGGACTGTCGTCGAGCGTTCCGGCGACCCAATCGGCCATAAGTTCCTCGACAACATTGCGTTGTAGCGACGGGTCGAGGAACCACCCCAAGAACCCTAACGGAATGCGTTCAAACTCGGGGTGGGAGGTTCGATTTCATAAGCCCTTGGAAAACAAGGGCTTATTTTGTTTATGGGCACCGCCGTATTTTAAGGGTGGCCAGCTTTTGAAAGAAACTGAAATTTTGAGGGACAGGAAAAACTTTTCTTAATCAGACGACATATTAATCCTAAGCTAGCTTGATAACATTGAAATACTTTCGAGCAATACTGCCAGCCAATGGTTTTTCTGTATTCCAGCTTTGATGCTACTTGGAAAATTGGATATCTTTAATTAACTCAAACTGACCGTTTGAGTTACCGGTTGACTGGTAACTGGTTGATCAGTAAAAAAATACACAAAAACTTCTTCGACCCAAGATTTCATGCTTTTTGCGGATTTTTATAATTCGGTCAATGAGAGGTTTTTTTGTAATTTTTTACCAGTCAACTGATTAACCAGTCAACCAGCCACCTGACCCACACCAAGGTCAACCAAACCGGTGAGTTTGAGTAATTAACTTAAACTGACCGTTTTTGACAACAAGATTAACGCAAATATAGTAGAACAAAAAAGTTAAAAACACTTGTCATACCCGCGCAAGCGGGAATCCAGAATGTAAAAATAAAACCCTGGATACCCGCTTTCGCGGGTATGACACAACGAATCGGTCAGTTTGAGTAATTAAGCGTGTCTCGGAATTCAGATTCGCCTCGCTCTACGATTGAAATGGAATATCCGTTCTGGTCCTGTAGTACAACTGTCCAATTGCAACCGTTTTCTCGATCAGGCCAAGAGTAATTAACTCGTCAACGTATTTGATAACCTCGTTTCTGTGCATGCCCAATCCACTCGCTATATCTTCTATTGTACAGGGGCGGCGTCGCAGCATTTCCACAACGGTGTCCCTGCCATCGCAAAAGTCCTCCTGTTGATATACGCCGTGAAAATCAGCTATAATCTCAGCTGGCGGTTCGAACAATGCTGCTAATTCTTTTAATCGCTCAGGTTGCACGATTACCGCATAATCTTCAGCTGGAGGCCTGGTGACCGTGTTTACCTGTATGCGATCCGGATTAATTTTCTTGACGCAGTTCGCAATTTTTTGCGCCTCAGCCGTGATGCCTGTATGGCCTCCCATCAACATAACCTCAAGCCAATATTTACCCCGAAATTCCTTACGGAAATCTATCAGCCCGCCAAGCATTTTCTCGAAAGTTATACTTTTTTCCGGGCGATTGACGGTTTCAAACATCTCGTCGTCACCTGCATCCAGCGAGGGGATAACCAGATCGGCGTTTAGCAGTTCCATACGAACAGCTGAATCCCACAGCAGGGAACCGTTCGTGAGAACCGCCACCGACACATCGGTTATTTCTTTTATACGGGTGATCAGTTCGCCCATGCGCGAATATAGTGTCGGCTCACCAGAGCCGCTGAGGGTAATATAATCCGGGTTGGTCGAAAGTTTACCCTTCAGCTCATCGATAACTTCATCCAGCGGAACCCACTCGCGTCGTTCGATGGTCTTGTTCGTCGTTCTTCCGAGTTGACAGTAGACGCAGTCATAGCTGCACGTTTTGAACGGAACAAGATCGACCCCGAGAGATCGACCCAAACGTCTTGACGGAACTGGTCCGAATATATGGCTCATGCTATTCTCTTCAAAGCTTTTTTCTGTTTGACCGCCTACAAAAGTTTTTCCACGCCGGCGTAGGCTTCTTCAACATTCAACGCCACTGCTGCATGGCCAGGATGCTTTTCCGGATTCCACTGTTTCATATCATCGAAAATCTCACCAGTCTTGTGATAAGCAAGCGATCCTTTAACCTGATAGGCCTTGCCTTCTTTGGTCATGAACAAAATGGAACCTTGTGAACCAGTCAGAATATTTTCGCAAGTCTTTTTGAAATAGTTATCAGCTACAACGAGTTTATCCGTACCGAACATACTGACGCAGGTTGCATAGATAACATTAGGATTCCTGTCTTCATTGACCGTAGCCAGGATCACAGGCCCTTCACGATCTTTCCATGCCGCTTGCAAAACTTCCGATAAATCTGCCATGTTTTCTCCATTTCTAAAACTATCACTTTTCACCCAGCTGTACCGGGCAACTTTCTGGGGTTATAAAACTTCAAATTCCATTGTCGTCCCGACATTGCCTGTTACATATTGCTCCGGCATGGCGTGCCATAACTGACATATAGCTGACTGCCCGGTACAGTGGACAGGGGTCAATTTTGCGATATTCAATTCCCGCAGCGCCTCAATAGTCCGATCAATCCGTAGCTTGGTTGCGTTGACAAGATGCATACCGCCAATAACCGCGTGGATAGGTCTGCCGTTTGTCAACTTTCGGATGTATTTCAGCGTATTGATCACGCCCGAATGAGCGCAGCCGAGCAGAACGACCGTACCTTCACGTGAATCGAAAAACATCGCCTGATCATCGATAATCGGATCAGGCTTTTGACAGGATTCATCGAGAAAAAACAGCCCGCCTGTATTTTCATAATCCGTTATACGTGGAATTTCACCGGTCACGAACAGCCCCGGGCAAATTTCCGTCGGGCTGGTTGTCCATACGAGTTTTTCGCATTTATCGCGAACTGTTTGCTCATCCACATTCACCATGCCGACTGTACGGACATCGCCAGCTGAATTGCTTGCAAACTTTTTCGCAAACGCAGCTGGGTGTGTGTAGACATCAACATCGCTGGCAATGTCCAGCAATCGGGCCAGGCCTCCGGTGTGATCGTAATGACCATGGCTGAGAACGATAGCTTGAGTCTGTTCCAACGGAATGCCAAGTTGTTTTGCATTATCAAAAATTATGCCACTCTGGCCCGTGTCAAAAAGTATTTTTCGACCTGCGAACTCGATCCAAAATGCCAGCCCGTGTTCCGCGAGAATTCCTCGCCCTCGGGCAGTATTTTCGACCAGGATTGTAACACGAACTTCAGCCATTAAATGTAACGCTTTCCGGCACAGCAGCCAGACTTGGTTGATCCATAAACTTCGCCGTTGCGGTCGCCTTTACCTCATGATTTTGCAGGACTTCCGCTTTTACGACATACAGCGGCGGTGACGTGCGCTCAATCCAGGCTCGCACAGTCGCAACCTGCCCAATTTTCACCGGATGTCGAAATCGCACTTTCAACTCTGCGGTAACGGCAGCACAGCCGTTTGCAAACATGCAGTTTGTCATTGCTCCGTCCAGAAGGGCTGAAACCACCCCGCCATGCAACACGTTATCATATCCTTCGTAATCCTTGTCGCAATAAAAATCTGCCTCAACAACTCCGTCTTTCAATAACATGAAGTCTAAGCCAAGGCCCCGTGCATTGGAAGAGCCGCATACCACACATTTGGCATGAACCAGCGATTGCATTTTATTTAATCGGGCTTGTGTTACGTTGTCAGCCACAGACATCTCCAGTTTAAAAATTAAGGCTTCTCATCTGGCCAGGCTATTTTCTGAACTTCATTCCACAGCTGAACAATATCTTCGCTACAGCCTGTGTTCTGATATTCCAGAACCGTTTGTTTTTTAACCTGCGCTTCGGTCACCGCCCGATCGTACCTTACTCGCCCAGCCACAACCAGGCTGTGTTCAGCGGCTTGCCGTTCAATCTCTGCTGTGACATCGGGATTGATATCCCACTTGTTTATGCACACGAGAGTTTCAATGCCGAAAAATTTCGTAAGGTCAGCTACACGTCGCAAGTCATGCAATCCGCTGAGGGTCGGTTCGGTGACGATCAGGACAAGATCGGCGCCTGTAATCGAAGCAACCACCGGACAGCCTATACCTGGCGAACCGTCTACCAGTATCGTGTCAAGCCGGCGTGTCTCGGCGACTTTTTTCGCCTCTCGGCGAACCAGGCTTACAAGTTTGCCGGAATTTTCCTCAGCTACTCCGAGCTTCGCGTGCACCATCGGCCCGAAACGCGTATCCGACAGAAACCATTGACCGTTTACAGCTGGGCTGAATTCGATAGCATCGGCTGGGCAGAACCAGTTACATACACCACAGCCTTCGCACGCAATGGGATCCACCTCGAAAATCTGTTTATGAATATCGCCGGACGATTCCATCATCTCGTTAATTGCCGCGTTTGCCTTTGAAGGACATGACCGCACACAGAAGCTGCAATCGTTACAGGCTGCCCCTGCGTCAGAGCCCATCCACTGCTCTGCGGAATATTTCAATATGGCATCGAAGCGGCAGACTTCCTGACATTTCCCGCAGGCGATACAAAGCTCCGGGTTAATCTTCGCACGCGAACCTCCGGAAAAATCTTCCTGTTTCACTATGTTCGGTTCAAGAACCAGATGCAGGTCAGCAGCGTCTACGTCACAGTCGGCGAGCACAGCCTGGTTTTGAGCAAGCGCGGCAAACGCAGCTACGATAGATGTCTTGCCCGTCCCGCCCTTGCCGCTGATAACTACCAGTTCCTTCATATCTCACATCCTTGAATGTCTTCGAGAAGTTTTGAAAAAAGAGCTTCGTATTTCGGAATCGCTTCACAGGCCAACACACCGCGTGAATATGCCTCCGCTATCTTGCGGTCATCGGGAATCTCAGCCAGAATTTTTATATTATGGTCCCGACAGTAGCTAACCGTTTCCGTGTCTCCAACATCCGCACGATTTATGACCACGCCGAACGGCAGTTCAAGAGCGTTGGTCATATCGAAAGCCAGCTTGAGATCGTTTAGTCCAAATGGGGTCGGTTCGGTAACCAGCACAATGAAATCGGAGTCTCTCACGCTTTCGATAACCGGGCACGACGTGCCGGGCGGAGAGTCGATTAGTATCAGATCAACCTCCGGCGCTGCTGACTTTACCGCTTTTATCAGCGGCGGACTCATTACCTCGCCTACGTTGAGCAAACCGTGCACGAATTGAATTTCTCCAGCCTGGCCTGTCTCCAACTTACCCATCTCACGCATGGTTTCGGTAATTGCTCCGGACGGGCACACCAAAACGCAGCCGCCACAGGCATGACAAAGTTCAGGATAAACCAACACTTTTTTACCAACGCACACAATGGCGCTGTATTGGCAGATTTGGCCACACTGACCACAGTTTGTGCACTTGGTTTGGTCAACTTTTGGAATAAGATTCCCGACGGGTTTGCTGTCCGCGATTTCCGGTTTCAGAAAAATATGGCCGTTGGGTTCCTCGACGTCACAATCCAGATACGCTACACTCTTTCCGGCCTGGCTGGCGACCTTGGCCAAGTTCGTAGCCACGGTCGTTTTGCCCGTGCCGCCTTTGCCGCTTGCTACCGCTATTTTCATATTGTTTTCTCTCTACAGACTGCGAATTTCAAGCAGCTCCATTTCATGCGTCAGTTTTGCGTTAGTTTTGGGCTTGAAGCTCTTCAATCCGTTTGCTGATATCTTTAAGAGATTCCTGAAGATACTCTGCCTGGGCTTTCAGAGCGTCAACCTGCTGCTGTTTTGTAGCCGTTTGGGCTGAATTTACCTGCCCAGCCATGCCTGCCAGCTGTGAGCCTGTCAAACCAGTCGCATAAAAACGATTCCGCCTGCCCATCCCGCCGCCGCCTCGGCCTCGACCAAAACCGCCGCCGCCAAAACCCTGGCCTGTTGCATTCATATATCCGGGGACCGAATACCCTGCGCAAAATCCAGCTGCGCGTCCTGTCATTGGGCCCATTCCTGCGGGGCCTGTTCCATCTCCACGTGCCATTTCAAACACCTCATTTCCTGTATCAAAAAATTTATCTTCCGAACCCGGACCATCCGGGGCCACCAATTTTGCAATGCAATAACCCAATCCACCGCCCGTAAAAGGTCCTTGTCCCATCGGCCCGGTACCGTCAAACCCTGGCATGTTCAAAAGTCCTTTCGCATATTTCTGCCTCGCCCATTACCCCGGCCTTGACCACGACACTGCCGACGTCGTCCACAACAACCAGGCATAAGAAATTGTCCTAGCTGACCGTTTATGTATGCTACGAGGACTTTCTCGACCTGGCCACATGTCTGGGGAATGACTTGCACACCGCGGGCAATCAGACCCAGTTCCAACGGTTTTGAAATCGCGCCGCAAATAAGCACTTCCGCCCCCAACTCAACCAGAATGTTTATCCGCATCCCTAAAGTCTCAGCTTCCAGAGATACCTCCCGGCGGTCACTTTCACAACCTGAGACGACATCCACAAGCAACAGTTTGCTTGCGACATCAAACACCGGAGACACCCGGCCTTGCCAATTGGGTATTGCTATCCTCATCAATATTCTAAAATGCACAAACCATGCCAATTTTTTTGTAATCAGCATATATGCCCAAAACGCTACCAATCATAGGGTTAAGAAACCCAGCCTCTCGGACGCAAACATTAATTAATCGTGCAAATTAAACAAAATAACCATCAAAACACTTGCATTATGCACGATTAATTGTTAATATATGCTTAGGAGATACGCAAAATGGCTGAGAGTAACTCGAAACAATCGACACAGCGTGAGGTAGCCATCCTTGATTCTGTAAATGAGGGTGTATTTACCGTTGATAGGGATTGGCTGATTACGGGGTTTAACAAGTCAGCTGAGCGGATTACCGGCGTTTCCAAGGCCGACGCTATTGGCCAGATGTGTTGCGACGTCTTTCGCGCAAACGTCTGCGAGAAAGATTGCCCCTTGCGACGTACCATGACCAGCGGCAAGCCTACAATTAACGCCACTGCCGGCATCATAAATCAGCAAGGCCAGCGGATACCCATTCGCATTTCAACCGCCCTGCTCAAGGATGCTGATGGAACAACCATCGGGGGAGTTGAATCGTTCCAGGATCTTACCCAGATCGAGCAACTGCAAAAGCAGCTCCAAGCCAGATACACCTTTGAGGATATCGTTGGAAGAAGCAAGGCTATGACCCAACTGTTTGAAATCCTGCCGCAGATTTCAAACAGCAACAGTACCGTGCTGATCGAAGGGCCAAGCGGAACCGGCAAGGAATTATTCGCACGGGCCATTCATAATCTCTCGCCTCGCAAAGACGCCCCGCTGGTCATAGTCAACTGCGCAGCCTTGCCTGACACATTACTGGAGAGCGAACTGTTCGGCCATAAGGCAGGAGCCTTTACCGACGCCAAAACCGATAAGCCAGGCCGATTCGTACTGGCCGACAAAGGAACGATTTTCCTCGACGAAATAGGCGATATCTCGCCAGCTATGCAGGTACGACTACTGCGAGTGCTCCAGGAACGAGTGGTCGAACCACTGGGTTCCATCAAGCCCGTCCCGGTTGACATCCGCGTGATCGCAGCGACGAATAAAGACCTCGCACAACTCGTACGCGAAGGCAGTTTTCGCGAAGATCTTTACTATCGAATCCGCGTAATCCATCTCAAGCTACCATGCCTGAAGCAACGACGCGAAGATATCCCACTGCTGATCGAGCATCTGATTACAAAATTCAATTCGCTGCAAGGCAAGGATATCGCAGGTGTTTCAGACGACGTTCTGGCAGCCCTTATGGAACACGACTATCCCGGAAATGTACGCGAGCTGGAAAATATTATCGAACAGGCATTCGTGCTTTGTCGTGGAAGCGTTATAGAAGCAAATAACCTGCCTCCCGAACTCAGGCCTGCGGTGGATAACAATCGCACACACTCCTCGCAGATGTCGCTCGAGGCTATGGAAAAATTCCTGATCGCAGAAACACTCCAACGGCACAGGGGTAGCCGTAAGAAAACCGCAGCTGATCTGGGTATAAACCTCAGTACCCTGTATCGCAAAATCAAAGCTCTAAATGTCCAAATCCCGGATGTAGATGGCAGAGGAGAACGTACATAACATTGCAAAATGCACTATTGCAAGTAAATGACCTCAGGGTAACATTTTCAGCATCTCTTCATAAGCACATTTAAAACAATATCTTACCTTCATTGTCCTTCTTTATAAAAATATGGCATACAGTTTGCTTTCTTTATTGTTGGAAAGAAGGTGCAAATATGAAAATAGCCATTACATCGCAAGGCCAGGATTTGGATTCGCAAGTCGACCCACGGTTCGGCAGGGCTAAGTTTTTTATCGTCACGGACACAGAGCAGGATGGTTTTACGGTAGCTGACAACGGTCAGAATCTCAACGCCGCCCAGGGTGCGGGAATACAGGCTGGCAGTAATGTGGTAGAGTTGGGCGTGGAGGCAGTGGTTACCGGACATGTTGGCCCGAAGGCTTTCGCGACGCTCCAGGCTGGCAACATCCAGATTTTCACCGGCGCGACCGGTACGGTAGCTGAGGCGATCGAGCAGTTCAAAGCAGGTAAACTCAGCCAGGCCAACGGAGCCGACGTCGAAGGGCACTGGGTGTAAAAAAATATGAAGACATCGTTGGATTGTATTCCGTGTTTCGCCAGGCAGGCTCTGGAGGCAGCTCGTTTCATTACAGACGACCCTGCCATTCACGAGCAGGTACTTCGCGATGTACTGCGCGCAGCTGCCGAGATGGATTTTTCACAATGCCCACCCATTGTATCTCAACAAATTCATCGGACATTGCGAGAGTTAACCGGCGTGGCAGACCCTTACCGCGAAATTAAAAATCGTTTCAACAACATGATAATGGAGACCTTGCCGGAACTCCAAGCCAGGATTAACAATTCGCTGGACCCTATGGGTTTGGCGCTTAGGTTGGCTATCGCGGGAAACGTGATTGATCTTGGCGTTGATGGCAATCTGACGGAGCAGCAAATTCGCTCAGCGATTGACAATACGCTTAATGAGCCGTTTCATGGTGATATTCAGGCGTTTCAAAGAGCTGTCGAAGATGCACAGAAAATTCTGTACCTGGCTGATAACGCGGGCGAAATTGTTTTTGACCGTTTGCTTATTGAACAGATGCCCACTGAAAAAATCACGGTCGCAGTGCGAGGCTATCCCATTTTGAATGACGTCACAATGATTGATGCCGAAAATATCGGGCTTTGCAATCTCGTAAAAGTTATCGATAACGGTTCAGATGCTCCGGGAACCATCCTCACAGATTGTAGCGAAGAGTTTCGAATGTTTTATGAGGACGCTGACCTGGTTATCGCGAAAGGACAGGGAAACTTTGAGACGCTTAGCGATGAACCTAAAAATATAATCTTTTTGTTCAAAGCCAAGTGCCGCGTGATTGCGGAACATATATCTTTACCAGTCGGAACCCACGTAGCTACCAGCGTTGTGAAACCATTGGTCTGCACAGATGTAAAATAAACCGGAAAATGTATTAAAATTTTAGTTAAAAAAAGTGAGTTATCATGAGTGAAAGTTGCGTTAAAACCCCCGCTAACGACCAACACCAGCAAGAGCTTGAAGCTGCGATGCTAAAACAACGAATGGACAACATAGGCCAAAAGCTTCTGGTGCTGTCCGGAAAAGGTGGAGTAGGAAAAAGCACAGTCGCTGTCAATCTGGCGATGTCATTAGCACTGGCGGGGAAAAAAGTAGGCCTACTGGATGTAGACCTGCACGGCCCAAGCGTACCGAAAATCCTGGGCCTGGACGGCCAGCGTCCCGAAACCAAAGCCGATAGCTTGGTCCCGATTCAAGTCATGGAAAATCTGTCCGTGCTCTCCGTAGGAATGTTGCTGGATGATAACAAGACCGCTGTCATTTGGCGTGGGCCCATGAAGTACAATGTAATCAAACAGTTCCTGAAAGATACAAGCTGGGGTAAATTAGACTATCTGGTGGTGGATTCTCCACCTGGCACGGGTGACGAGCCGCTCGCAGTAGCACAGATGGTCGGTCAGGACGCCTTGGCGGTTGTGGTTACCACACCGCAGGATGTGGCAATTGCGGATGTCCGGCGGAGTGTCTCATTTTGTAATACGCTGAATCTGCGCGTAGCTGGAATTATCGAAAACATGAGCGGATTTGTCTGCCCGAAGTGCGGCGATAAAATTGACCTGTTCAAAACCGGAGGCGGAGAAAGCCTGGCTGAGGAAATGAATGTACCTTTTCTTGGTCGAATTCCGCTTGATCCCAATATCGTCACATCCGGCGACAACGGCAAAGCTTTTGTGCAGACTTTCCCTGACAGTCAAACCGCAAAAACTTTTGCAACTGCAATAAAACCTTTTCTGAATAATGACAATAAAGAAAAATCGCTTGATAGAACCCGTGATTCCATGGAGAAAACTGAAATGAAAATAGCTATTCCCATCGCTGACGGTAAACTTTGTATGCACTTCGGCCATTGCGAACAATTCGCCATAGTTGCAGTGGATGAAGCAGCCAAGACAATAAATGGAACCGAATTTCTCACCCCCCCGCCGCATGAACCGGGCGTTCTGCCACGCTGGTTGCACGAGCAGGGAGCCAATGTCATAATTGCAGGCGGCATGGGCCAACGGGCACAGGGACTATTCGATCAGAATGATATCCAGGTACTTGTCGGTGCACCTGCTGATGGGCCGGAAGACATAGTAAAGTCATACCTTGATGGCACTTTGGAAACAGGCCAGAATGTCTGCGACCACTAGGTTCAGACAGAGCCTAATATGACAGCGCTACTTGAATTCTGTTTTACGATTTTGTTTTTGTCGGCTTTTGTAGGCCGCCTCGTTACGCCACTGATAATATTCGTTTATTCTTATGATCGCAGCCCATGATCTTGGCCAAGTCTGCCAGATCTTGGCGGCCAGGGTGTTGATCACCGTGGCTACCTGTTCCAGCGTAATACGCGGATTTTTCCCCCCGAAGCCGCTGCGTCTGCTCGGATATAAAAAACATCGCCAATCGCGAACACAGCCAATGCCGAATCAGTCCGGTATACGTCCGAACCTCAAACGAACCAAATCCCGTTTCCTGCTTGGCTCGCTCGAACCACATCTCAATATGCCACCGCGCAAAAGCCACAACCAGCAGCTTCCTGACACTCACCGAAGCAGGAGCGTTACTCAAAAAATATTTGTTCTCGCCGGTTTTAGGCGATTGAGCCCAAATCAGCCAATACTGTCGAGTTGTCGGCACGTTGACACCCTCAGCCGTATTGGTCAACTGCACACGTGCGGCTTTATATTTCCAGTACATCATTCCGCGCGTCGTGTTTTTGATCTTCACCGTTTGCCAATCCTGTCCGTAAAACACCGGACTGTGGCGAACCAGATCGGCAACTTTATGCGGCGCATATTCAGCCCGGCAGGACTGATACGCCGGCGGAGTTGCCCAGCATAAAAAGTTAGACCGCACCTCACCAATACCGCGCTGGCCCAGCCGATCCAATTCAAACCAGAACCCAGGAACACTGCCGTATTCCTCATCAAAAGTAAAATACGAAAACTTTACACCACTGCCTATGGCCCGTTGAATCTGCTCTACCGCAATTTTCCACTTTGGCCGATAAGACAATGAATCCGGAATATGTGCTTCTCTTCGTCTCTTTGGATCAGCTGCCCATTTTTCAGGCAGATACAGGTCGCTACATAAGACGCATCCGAACGGATTTGTGGGATGGTTGTCGGTATACAGCAAATGCTGGCCGACAATGCAATTGTCTATCTTGCCGGTTTCACCACACCATTGACGCTGCACGCCAGGCGTTTTGGCGCCCTGCTTGGCGTGGCCGGAGCCGTCGATTACGCCAATGCCCTCTTCCGTCGAAGAGCGATCAGCCACACGATAAAGCAGCAACTCTTCAGCACGATCATGATCCCAGCGAAATGAAGATAAAAATTCCTGCAAAGTTCGGACGGGAACTTCTGCCGCCAGTGCAATCGGCTCAATACTCTTGCGTTGAATGTCTGACATCAGACCAAGCATGTATGTCTCCAGGTAGCCGAAAGTAACTTCTTTGCGAAAACAAGGTCGAAACGATTCCAGAAATTTTTGCAGCTCCGGCTGCAATGTCATCATCTGTTCTCCAGTCATTTAATGCCCTTTCAATTGGATTTTTATTCCCATCGACAAGAACATCAAAAAATCTTGAGCTAATCTAGCGCTGTCATACTAATACCGGTTCAACTACAAAATAAACTCGTGCGTGCCGGGGCTCCTGTCCAGGCACATTTTTTAAATTCAGCTACATAGCCGAGTTGGCCACTGAATTAGTCGGTCCTGAAAAAGTTGGTGTAGCCCCTAAAATAGGATATAAAATTCCTGTAATGCCGGTTACAAATTGCAAGGTTCTGGCGAATAACTACTCGTAGCCTTGCAGCATCGCATCTTTGCAATATCACGATACCATTAAAAAATCCAACTGGCGATTTTTCCTCCCGTGTCATACCCGCGAAAGCGGGTATCCAGGGCGGGCAAGCGGAGGCGATAATTTTCCAGTATGGGTTTGTTTTCCCGATTTGATTACATTCCCTGGATTCCGGGTCTTCGCTTCGCTACGCCCGGAATGACAAGAAAACAACTTTTTCAGGGACGACGAATTAGATCATTGAGCATTGCTGAACAGTTTGTATGAAATCTCGTACTTTAGCGGGATTTTTGATACCTGGGCTGGATTCCACTCCGCTGGAGACATCCACCGCCCATGGCTGGACGATTCGGATAGCCTCTGCAACGTTTCCTGCGTCCAGGCCACCAGCCAGAATCAGGGGCGGCAGATCATCCAGTCCGCCATGTTCACGGGCCTCAACCAGCAGGTTCCAGTTGAACTTCTCACCCGTCCCCCCTGCTGCATCCGGGCTATACGCATCCAAAAGCACAGCTTCGAGCGTGCAGCCTTGCTCGATGCAAACCAGCCATTCGTGAATCTGCACAATGGACTCCGCGTCACGAATCCGAAAAGCCTTGATGCAGGGAATTTCTATCTCGCCGAGGATTGACGGCGTTTCCTCACCGTGCAGCTGGGCTATTGCAATGCCCGTCTCTCGGGCTGTCCGGTTTATCTCGGCAGCTGAGGAATTCACAAAAACTCCCACCGCCGGCGTCTCAGCTGGGATAGCCTGGACAATATCCCTCGCCAATTCGTTGGATACATATCGCTTGGAGTCTGCGAAAACAAGCCCGATAAAGTCCGCCCCAAGCCCAGCCACCGCTGCCGCCTGCCCCGGGTCTGTCAAGCCACAGATTTTTACGTATGTACGTTCCATGGGGGTAATATAACAGAAAAAAACGGCAATAGGCAATAGGCACTAGTACTCTGTCCCAGGAATAAAGAATGGTACCTGCTTGTGGCGATAAGGTATCTGCAGCGTCAGAAAAACTCAGAGAATTGACAAATTCACTGTCGCTTTTATTCCTTGCATCTACACAATTGCCGCTCATTTGCGTCTCACAGCTTAATTGAGAACGCCCTCTAGTCGTCCCTGCAAAAGTTGTTTTCTTGTCTTTCCGGGCGGAGCAAAGCGGAGACCCGGAATCCAGGGAATATAATCGAGATAGGAAAATACGCCCATAATTGGAAATTGTCGCACCAACTGGGCCGGCCCTGGATTCCCGCTTCCGCGGGAATGACACGGGGGGAAAATTGCCTGTTGGATATTAGAGCATGATTCCACAAAAAAACGGATAAGTTGTTTTCAAGGCTTGACAGAGCGGGCGGGTATCACTATCTTATCTCTTCTTGCCCGGGTGGCGGAATTGGCAGACGCGCTAGGTTGAGGGCCTAGTTGGGTTAATACCCAGTGCTGGTTCGACTCCAGTCCCGGGCATTTTTTATGCGCTGCCGGAAAAAAGCAAGGGTAACTTCCTATTGGGCTGGCTGTTTTTCGGCATATCCGTCAGATGAAAAAGCTTAAAATAGCTGCGATAATGCCGTAAATTATAAGGGGGATAACAGTTCTTTTGAGAATGAATCCTTCCTTACCCTGCAGGCCCAGTACGGAACAGACCGCCACGATGTTATTTATGCAGGCCATGTTGCCCATCGCTCCGCCGACAGACTGCAAAGCCAGCATCGTCGTGCGATTGAATGAAAGATTCCGGGCTATTGAGTCCTGGATTCCGCCGAAGGTCAGGTTCGAGACGGTATTCGAGCCGGCAAAGAACGAGCCGAGTGCTCCCAGGTACGACGACGCCAGCTGCCAGTGTTTGCCCGTCGCCTGGGCCAGGGATTTGCCGATTATCATCACGCACGACTCCTGGCCTCCCGCCATGAGGAGCTTCACAAATATCAATGCGCAGATCAGGGCGATCATGGGGTGTTTGATCTGCTCAGCTGAGTCCCGCCAGACCGCACCGACGGATTTACTGTTCATTTTCAGCACGACAAACGAAATTACCGAGATCACGAAGAACGGAATAATGGCTGGTACGTACAGCAGGTTCATTTTCCAGCTCACGTCGGTCTGCATTATGTTATTGAAGGTCAGCACGAGAGCCGGCGTACAGCCTACTTCTCCGAGCGTACCGAATGTGTGACTCCAGTTCGGGCTGGTGGAATTAAACAGGCCTCTCAGCCCAAGTTGAGGGATTCGCGTAATTATGAGAATCAGCACTGTCCCCCACAACGGGAAAAACGCCCGCACGAGTTTACCCATGGATTGCGAGGGCCTGTTGTCAGGTGGGCTGGGGATATTATCTTCCCTGGTCAGACCCACGCCCTGCCTGGCCAGGAACACCGAAATCAGCAGACCTGTAATGCCCCCCACCACAGCTGGGAATTCATAGCTGAAAATCGACAAGACTAAATAAGGCACGACGCAAGACAGGATGCTCAGGAAAATGAATCGCAGGTTCCTGAGTATTTCCTGGCCTGATACGACAAACCGCAAGGCAATGATCGGGATCGCCAGTGCAGCGATGCTGTGGATAAGAACGCTCTTGAATCCCACTTCCAGCATTTCGGAGCAACTCAGGCCAAGTTCGGAAAAACCAAACCACGTCGGCGTGCCGACCGCGCCCATCGAGACGGGCACGGAATTCATTATCAGGCAGAGAATGGCTACCCGCACGGGTTGAAAACCCAGGCCGACCAGTATCGGCGCCGCCAGGGCTGCGGGGGTGCCGAATCCGCTGGCACCTTCGATCATGAACGCGAACGCCCAGCCTACTATCATCAGCTGCGCAACGCGGTTTTTCGATACGCCGTCAAGCCAGCTATGAATGACGTCCAACGCGCCGGAATGCTCCATAGTGCGGAAAAGAAAGATCGCGCCCCATACTATCAGGATCGGGGTCCATGCGGTCAGAAAGCCCTGAATTACGGTGGCGTTGATCTCCTCAGGCTCAGCTGAGAAGTAGCCCAGTTTCAAAACGAACATCAGCCCCGCGACCAACGGCAGCGCAACGTGGGCCGGGACTGACTTTTTGCGAGCCATCATGTAAATCAGCAAAACTATCGGAAATATGGAAACTAAAAGATCGGTCATTGCCTTCCTTTTCTCTTTTCTGAAACGAGCGGGGTATCATAGCGAAGTGAGAGGATTTTAGCAAGGTCATGACGATATTGTGATTCTGGCAAAATCTTGCCTCTGTTGTTACACTAGTCGCTGAGATGAAATTTAATTCCAAAAATTCTTTTACTCACTTGCAGCAGGACGTTGATGATTGCTTCAACGATTACAAAAAATTCCTGGCCAGGTTGGAAGGGGTGCATTTACTGGCCAAGGGCAAAGCTGCCGGTCTGGCGGGGGTGTCTTCGCGTCATGGCAAGGGGTTGGGCGACGGACTGGAGTTCGCAGATCACCGCGCGTTTGTAGCTGGTGATGATATCCGGTTTATTGATTGGCCTTACTATGCCAGGATGGAAAAATTGCTGCTCAGGCTGTTCCATGAGCACAGCGAATCCGACGTGATGATTCTATTGGACTCATCAGCCTCCATGGTTGCGGGGCTGGGGCAGGCCGATGGCCGAGAGAAATTCAAATCAGCCCTTCGGCTGACAGCTGCGCTTGCGTTCGTTACGATGGGATCAGGCCGATGCGTCAGCATTCAGCCTTTTGCCGACGCGCTATTAAAAACTCCGATAAGAACAGGCCGACGCCGCGAGAAGATTCTCGACGTGATGAAATATCTGGTAGCAATCCGCCCGGGCGGTCGCACGAACTTGCTGGACTGTGTGAGAAGTCTTATTCGTCAGGGGAGCCTTAACCGGGTCGGAGCTGTATTGCTTATAAGTGATCTGCAGGATTGTACAGACAATCTCCCGGACGCGCTGGCCAGGCTGACCGGGGCGGGCAACCAGCGACAGGTTATTGTCTTGCACACTTTCAGCAAGGCTGAGCAGGAACCTGAACCCATCGGCCCTGTTCGTCTGCACGATTCCGAAACTGGCCAGGATGTCGAAATAAATTTCACGCCCGAAATTTGCGAAGAATATCACAAACGCTGGCTGGAGTTTCAGACCGGCCTGGAGAAAAGCTGCATCTCATGCGGAGCGACCTACGTCCCAGCCAGGACTGACTTGCCGCTTGAAACGCTCATCCTCCGCACTCTCCGCCAGGCAGGCGTTGTTTCTTGATACGAACAAACATGGGCCACTGTCGGACATGTTCTTTTCAGGAACACCCTAACAGAAAAAATAATCCATGGTATGTTCAACGCGCATAACGGAATGACTTTGTGCAAACGGCGAATATCTTCGGGAAATTCTTGCCTGCTTCGCAGGCTCACAGCCAGGATATGAACCCAGGCTGCCAAAATTCAGAGAAGTTTTAGCCTTATCTGTTTGCCGCCAGGACAGGATCCCTGGTTGCCAAAATTCCGGGGCTCCCGTCCAGGCTGCCAAAATTCCTTTTTCAAAAGATAATGCCCTGTCCAGTTGTGCGCTTGCAAGTGGGGGGCTGGATGGTGATAATACCCGTTATGAACCATAACCATATTTCCATTACGGAAGGAGTTATTCGTATGAGAACGGCAATACAGCTTTGTACGATACTTTCATTGACGGCTGCTGTGACGATAGCTGGGTGTAACGCCAAGCCCTCTACCCCGAAAACCAAGTGGTATGGAAAATCCATCAAAACATTGCCCGTTGATCAGTCCAACCCCGCTGAAGTGGCTGCGGCCAGTGATATCGAGGCTGCCAGACTGCGATATCGCAACGACATCGCCGCCCTGCTGGACTACTACAACAGCATCGGCAATATCCAAAAAGGACTCTGGGCCTCACGCGAACTGAAAAATCTCGACGAAGCACAGGAATTTGAATGGGTCGGCATTGACGCGACGACCCAGCCTGCCACCGCGCCAGCTGAGATGCAAATGACGCATCAACCTGAGGAGCGTGAACTGGCTGAGAATGTTGTAAGTTCCAGGAAGGCTTATATCCTGGCTGTGGACAAACTGGCCAAGATGTACGAACAGGCTAACGACGAATTCAAGTGTTACGTCATTCACACCATGCAGGATCGATTCAGGCCGGAACGGACGTACTTCTACCAGCTCGACATCGAAGTGCCTTCGCTAAACCTCGAGCCGGTGAAAATATACCCCGAGGCAGACAAACTCTACGATGAAGCACTGGCCTTGTACGAAGCCGGCAGTAAAGTGCCCGCTCTTGCAGACTACCGCAAAGAGCGCCGGGCACTGCAGCTGTTCCAACAGCTGATCCGACAGTTCCCGGACAGCACGAAGATCGCACTCTCAGCCTTCTACATCGCCGAGATTTATAAGGAATATTTCGACGAACATTACCTGGCTGTGCTCTGGTACGAACGGGCCTGGACGTGGGACCCATACATTGCCGCTCCCGTCAGGTTCCAGGCTGCCCTGCAATACGACATACATCTGGATGAAAAAGAAAAGGCTATGGACCTCTACAAAGCCAGCCTGAAACTCGAACCCTACTACGATAATAACCACCGCTACTGCAACCAACGAATCCGCGAACTCGAAAAAGAAGGCGTCGGAGCCTCAAAGCAGTAGTCAGGATTCTGGATTCAGAATGAAAACGAATTACGAATAGCGAACTGGGAATTTTGGAGTAAGAAGAAAGACAAAGCAAAGACCACGAATTACGCGGATGAAAACCTCGTTCCTCGGAAACAACCTTCATCCTATTCGTGGGGAAGGCTAGCCCGTTGTCCTTTTCTTTCTCCTGAATCCTGACTCGGAAATCCCAAAACTCCTTTCCGGCTGGTTTTTATCATTTTTTTTCAACAAATGTGTTGTTTCCTGTCGGAAATCGGGTAAATTGTGATGTTCTGTCCTTGGGTAAAGTGTAATCTGGCCTTGGCCTATGTCGCTGAGGAAAAAATATTAAATGGCCGGGTGGTCCGGTCTGTCTTGTCGCCAGGCAAATAATGGCGACCGGCGGTACCTCACTCAATGGGAGCGGGGAATATTGTCGCCGATAGAACAACTGGAAAAACAGGATCTTACAATCAATGGTTGACTACAATTTAATCAAATCTCTCAACATTTCAGAAGATGACATTGACCAGCAGCTCACAGCTGCTCTCGGCGAATTCGATCAGGATTCTCTGAGCTGTGTCATGAAGGACACTACCGAACATGAAGTCGGTACGATCCTCAAAGGCAGAATCGTCGATATCGTCGGTAATGACGTAATCGTCGAAGTTGGCCTAAAGAGCGAAGGCACAATCGACGTAAGCGAATTCCCTGACCTCGACTCCATCGAACCAGGCCAGGAAATCGAGGTCTTCCTCGAAGATGTTGAGAGTACCTCAGGCCTTGTCGAGCTCTCAAAGCGCAAAGCTGACCGCATCCGAGGCTGGGAACGAATCCTCGAAAAGAACCAGGAAGGCGATACCGTCAAAGGCAAAATCACCCGCAAAATCAAGGGTGGCCTGCTTATGGACATCGGCGTCCCGGCCTTCCTCCCCGCTTCGCAGGTGGACATCCGCCGGCCTAGCGATATCGGCGAGTATATCGGCGAGGAAATCGAAGCCAAAATCCTCAAGATCGACGAAGAACGTCGGAATATCGTCGTCTCCCGCCGTAAACTCATCGAAGAACAGCGAACCGAGCAGAAAAACTCTCTCATGTCCGATATCGTCGAAGGCCAGCTCCGTAAGGGCGTGGTCAAGAACATCGCGGAATTCGGCGCGTTCGTGGACCTCGGCGGTATCGACGGCCTGCTGCACATAACCGACATGAGCTGGGGCAGAATCAATCACCCGTCCGAAGTCGTCAAGATCGATCAGGAAATCGAGTGCGTCGTTCTCAGCGTAGACCGAGATAAAGAGAAAATCGCCCTCGGCCTGAAGCAGAAATCGCAAAGCCCGTGGGAAGACGTCGCCGAACGATATCCTGTCAACACGAAGATCCAAGGCAAGGTCGTCAACGTCACCAGCTACGGCGCATTCGTCAAGCTGGAAGAAGGCCTGGAAGGCCTGGTACATATCAGCGAGATGAGCTGGACCCGTCGCATCAGCCATCCTTCGGAAATCGTTTCCGATGGAGCGGATGTAGAAGTCGTCGTTCTTGAAATCGATAAGGACAAGCAGGAAATTTCGCTCGGCATGAAGCAGGCTGAGATGAACCCGTGGACTATCGTGAAAGAAAAATACCCTCCGGGAACCGTAATCACCGGTACTGTTCGCAACATGACCAACTTCGGCGCTTTCATCGAGATCGAAGAAGGCATCGACGGACTGCTGCACGTATCAGACCTGAGCTGGACGCGCAAAATCGGCCATCCTTCGGAAGTTCTCAAGAAGGGCAAGGAACTCCAGTGCGTTGTCCTGGCTGTGGACGAAGACAAGATGCGGGTGGCTCTGGGCCTGAAGCAGCTGACGGAAGACCCCTGGCTGCGTCAGATACCCGAACACTACCTGCCAGGCCAGATCGTACACGGCAAGGTCACCAAGATCACCAACTTCGGCGTGTTTGTCGAGCTGGAAGAAGATCTCGAAGGCCTGCTGCACGTCTCGGAACTGTCAGATCACAAAGTCGATCCGAAAGATATCGTCAAAATCGACGAGGAGGTCGAAGTCAAGATTCTCCGCGTCGACATCGAGGATCGCAAAATCGGCTTGAGTCTCAAGCGGGCACAGTGGGCAGCTGAGGACGGCGAAGCCCCGCAAGCCGAGATAACCGAGCCACGCAGAGGCGGCTTGGCAAGCGGAAGCGGAATGCTCGGAGACATGGGCGACCAGATCATCTCCGCCATTCGACAGAAAGACGAAGAAGAAGTTCCGGCAGAAAGCAACAACGAATAAATCCGGTTTCCGCTTATTGAAAGATTAGGAAAACAGGCGTGGCCAGGCGGTCACGCCTGTTTTTTTAGAGAATTAGTCGTTCCTGATAAAGTCGGCATAGCCTTTAAAATAGGCTCTAAAATTTCTGTAATGCCGGTTGCAAATCGCAAGGTTCTGCCGGATAAATCCTCACAGCCTTGCAATATGACGATATCATTCAAAATCCAACTGGCTTTTTTCCCGTGTCATACCCGCGAAAGCGGGTATCCAGGGCCGGCCCAGCTGGGGCGATAATTTCCCAACATGGGCTTTTTCCTGTCTTGATTACATTCCCTGGATTCCGGGTCTCCGCTTCGCTGTGCCCGGAATGACAGAAAAAACGATTTTTCCAAGGATACTCAATAGCCAAGATCATTGAGAAGACACAAAGAATATCTATAAGCCAAACTCTACAAATTTTCTTTTCGTTTGCCAATTACTCGGCTGGCCAGTACCGCCAGGGTCGCACCCGCTAGCCCAGCCAGTAAACCAAAGATCGCGTATGAAACTATCTGGGCGGGGATACCTGAAAGGCCCAGCAATTGATGTTGATTAAATTGCGGAGCCAATATTCGTTTGATGGCACATATCAGATTGGCTGACATTCCGCCGACGCCCAGCAGCGGAATCAACAGCCAGGGCGATAATTTCAGGCGAGAGTTCCACAGCATTATGACATCGATCAGGCCGCCCGCAATTGCCACAAGCGGAATGAACAAAACTCCCCCAGCCAGGTTCCCGCCAAACGCCATGCTGGTCACAGCGGCGGTGCAAGCCCCAGCTGCTGCGCCGATAACATGTGGCCTGAGCAGTCTGGCAGCTATTACCGGCATCAGCCAGAACAGGGCCTTGTGGCCTGGCATACCGAGACCCAGCCTGAAATGGGCCAGGAAAAGCCCCGCCAGGATTCCAACCGAAATGTTCACCAGCAAGGCCTGGAGTTGAAGTGTAGTTACAAGGCTACTCCAACGGCCTGGATTTTTTTCTGTCGAAAGGTATCCACGCATTCTGTTCATCGCTCCATTCAACCGGGAATAAGGGCCAGCCAGCCACCAGCCTGGGTCTGATCCAGTTACCAGTCGCATACTCATCATCTTCTTCGGGCTGCCTAGGCTGCAAATGCAGAAGGCGAATGCCCAACTTTTTAAGATCCGCAATTAAAACTCTTTCGGGCAGGTCCCGCAGGCCCGGCATGTCAATGAATCTACCATCGTTGCCCGTGGAACGCAAGGCCGGCGATGCCAGAGCGCCAATTATACCCTGACCAGTGCCGCCCAGCGGGCGTAAATCCAGGCCATGTATACGGGCAAGCTCAAAAGCTTCATCCATATCCAATATTTCGCTTGTCGCATTTCTGCCGAAGTCTTGCAGATCAACATGGACATCGCAAGCGGGCATAATGCACACACCCGGATCAGACCCCTCCGCTGCTCTCTCGGCAACAAAATCGAACACGAAATTCAGGCATTCAGTATCGCCTGTGATCTCAACTGTAATACACGCTCCGCTGTTGTGCGAAGTATAGGGGATCCGAGGATCCACAAGAAATTGGTGACGGGTAACGCTGACTGGCTTATGACCCCGTTTTCCACACTCTGCCAGAATCTGCCTGGCCAAATACCCCGTGCCACGAGAAGTCTCGTTGTCAGTGTCGTCAATGCCAATATGAATCGTTCGCATGTCACACTCCCCTGCCAAAAATGCAGTTTACTTAAACAGACTGGAAGGCTGATCTTCCAACATCTCCACTGCTCCTCCGAGCACAAGATAATTCATGCCTTTCTTACCGTAAGGATGAACACCTTCGCCGCTTAACCAGGTATCACTCATAACCCAGAACTCAGGCGACATATCCGTATTCAAATGCCTGGGCCAGTCCGGCGTAGGGTTTTTCGCGTCAAAATTCCGTAAAACCTTACTTGTGTAACTGGTGCGCGGAGCTGCGTTGTCACACGAATAATAAAAATACGATATCAGCCCAGCTGAGGCATTCTCCGTTGACGATATCATATCAGGATCAGTCACGCTGGGACAATAAAAAATCTCAACACTTTCTACATATTGATCCACCAAGGCATCCAGAAGTTCCAGGTGGGGATTCATCGGCTGATCACTTACGGGCAGAGCCTGGTCGTTCTCGTTGGCGTACAATGAAAGCCCCCTGCCGATACCGTGAAGATGCGTCTTGCAAAGCGCCAGGTTCGCCCGATCCTTGGCTTTGGTCAGAGCAGCTATGAGAATTGAAGCAAGCAACGCGATAATTGCAATGGTAATCAACAGTTCAGACAATGTAAAAGCAGGAGCGCCCTTTCCAGAACGCTCCTGCCGATTACTATTTTGTCTAAAAATGTTGTTCATTATTTTCTTTGTCGCAACAGTCCTACTGCTCCCAGGCTCAGCAGCAAAATCGTAGCCGGCTCTGGCAGAACCTCAAAAGTCGAAACCACAGCTGTTCCATCGTTTAAATCATCAACACCTCTATTGGTATGATAAACAAAACTGGCTCCATCCACCAGCGCGTATACGCTAAAAACAGCCTTGCCCGGCAGATTTTCAAATGCGTATTCGATATTCATAGCTGTGGCGGAATCGAAGCTAAGCCCGGAAAAAGCATAAATACTGACCATGCCGCTATCAAAATCATAAGTCAGCGGCGAGCCGGTCGGGTTAGTCGCGGAATAATACCCGCTCGGTCGGCCCGCGTCATAGCTCAAGACCGCAGGGTCGTAGTAGCAGAAATCCGCAGCTTGGTCGAAGCTGTACTGCGCCTGGCCCGGCAGTCCTAATGACATCGAAAAGTCAACTGGCAGTGTTGAAGAGTCTATTGCGACGAGAACCAGCAGATCTGAATACGTTTTAGTCCCGCCGCAAATCACATCGAAGCTGCCCGTCAGGGCTGAGGAACTCATATGGCCCGTACTGCTGCCGCCTACGGAAAACTGCAACGAATTCATTCCGCGAGAACTGCCGTCTTTCTTGGCATAATCAAAACCGACGGCATAACTGCCGTTGTTAACGGAATACATATCCAACCTGGATTCACCGGTGACCGAATCCGCCAGCCAGGCATCGCCCTGCAGCGCATCCCAAGGCGTCCAGGGCGCAGTAACACCCCTGGATACTCCTGTCAGACATAATAACAGGCACACAACACACGCAACCAACAGTTTCCCTTTAAAAACCATCTTCGTACTATCTACAAACTCCACCCGTCCCTCGGCCACCCTTTTACATAGGCTGGACCCGACAAAAAACAATTCCTTCATGATCATTTCTCCTTATTTGTAAGCGAAGAGCGTTATGTATAAAAAAGCATAACGTTTTTTTCGTGAAAGTCAAGCCATTTTCGATTATGATACTCGCCAAGCAATGGCCGATTGCTTAGGGAAATAAATGCAATGAATTTATTGGGCGTAATATTGGCAAGTGGAGCGGGTCGACGAATGGGAGGCCGACATAAGGGACTGCTCGCACAAGCCGCAGACAAAACCATCGTAGCGCATATAGAATCAGAAATGCAGGCTGCAGGCCTGGACCAGGTCGTACTAATTTCAAACTCGCTGGAACCTTACGCGGAGACCGGCTTGACTGCTCTGCCGGACCTCAGACCAGGCAATGGCCCAATGGGCGGAATTGAAGCCGGCCTGGCCTATGCCCAGGCAAGAGGCCTCGCGGGAGCATTGTTCATGCCCTGCGATATGCCCCGAATTTCAAGTATTGAAATCAGCAAACTCAAACGCGAATGGCTTAAATCACAGGCAGGCATTGTTACTACCATCCTCTACAGCGATCAGGAACCATACATGCAAATGCATCCGCTTTGCTCCGTCGTGGCAGTCAGGCATCTCCAGGCGGTGTCGCAATCGATCGACGAAGGCAAACTGAAAATACGCTGGTTGTGGGAAGACCTCTCAGCCACGAACGTGCATTTCACAAACGCCATTGCTTTCCTCAACCTGAACACGAACGAGGAACTCGAAGCCTGGCTGCGTGACACCATCGCCTGATTTTCCCAGCCTTTCTACAATCAAATCCGAAATTTACATATCTCATGTCTTTGGATTTCGCAGAAGAGTTGCTCCTACGCCGTTCCGACAAGCACGCCACACGCGATTTCACTTCATAATAATAATTTTTCTGAACTCAACCTAGCTGCGTCTCGTACTAGTAAATGAAGATACGAAACACAAAACAGCGGACAGCGAAGTTCCGAGGAGTGATGTAATGTAGTTAACAATTTGTGTTTTCGCGCCGAGAACCATGTAGCAGTCTGGAGGGCTGATCCGGATTTTGGCGCGAACAAGGCCTCCATGTTGGTTATGGGGGCCTGCTTTTATAGCTGCACTTTTCCACCAGAAAAAATCTCATAAAAATTTCTCCAGCCTATTTGTATCGCGTATAATTCCTGTAAAGTCTGTTGCCTTGCTTTGCATGTTCTCGTGGAGAATTTTTACAAAAATCATGAAAATACTTATCGCCTATTATTCACGAACGGGGGTAACCCGCAAGGTGGCTGAGAGCATTGCCAAACAGCTCTGTGCTGATATCGAAGAACTCATCGACACGAAGAAGCGTTCAGGCCGAATCGGCTTCCTGGCTGCCTGCAAGGACGCCGTAATGGAAAAAGTTGTTCCTATAGCTCCCATCAAACATAATCCCGCGGATTATGATCTTGTCGTTGTCGGTACTCCCGTCTGGGCAAAGACGACAAGTTCCGCGGTACGAACATATCTCACAGAGCAGCGAGGGGCCATTAAACAGGCTGCGTTTTTCTCTACGACCCACACCGACGGCATTAAAGAGAGTCTGCGAGACATGCAGAACATCCTAGGCCAGGCTGCCCAGGCCACCGCAGGATTCCGCCAAAAACAGGTCATACGCGATGAATATTTCGCAGAAATCGATGCCTTCGTGGAAAAGATCAATCAGCTGTCAACATGCCCGGCTGAAACCCCTAATTTCGGCCAATAAAGTTTTTTTACTAATCCATTGACGCTAACTTCCTTGCTTAACCCCTTGTTTTCCAGAATATTAACTTATCCAGGCAAACCTGAAATCAGTCAGACCGCGAAGGTTTTTAAACCATCTTATCGGGTTTTCACTTGAAAAAAAACCTATTCCAGTGTATATTACTTCCTGTTGGTTCACGCTCATGAGCCACACCGCTTAGCTCAGACCCGGATGTAAACTTAAGTGGTTGTTTTTCTGTCTATCTCAACAGAATAAAACGATTTACTTAGAGAGGTTGTTGCGCCATTTTTCTATATATTGTGTGCCAGATCAGGCGCGGAGGCTTCACTGGGAAGTTTATAGTTGTTGGACAAAACAAGTAGGTCTTGTGTCGAACAGTGTATCGACACGGAGGAGATTTCGTTGGCGCATACTAAGCGATTAATTTCGCAGGGTTCCGCTGTACGGACAGCCGGAACAGCTTGCCTGGTTGGTGGAAGCTCGGCATTTCGACAGTTGCTGAATACCATTGACGCTGTTGCGGGCAATGGCTGTGTGGTTCTCCTTGAGGGAGAGTCCGGCACGGGCAAGGAACTCTTGGCCCTTAGGATCCACGAGAATTCTCCCCGCTCAGGCAATCCCTTTATTCCAGTCAACTGTCCTGCCGTTGCAGAATCCCTTTTCGAGAGTCAGTTCTATGGCCATGTGAAAGGCTCGTTCACCGGAGCACAGGGCGACACGCTTGGTATGGTCCGGGCAGCGGAGGGAGGCACTCTGTTTCTCGATGAAATCGGCGAACTGCCTCTTCACCTTCAGCCAAAGCTTCTGCGACTCCTGCAGGAAAAGGAAGTCACTCCGGTAGGCGGAACCAAGGCAATACGTGTCAATGTGCGATTCGTAGCTGCGACGAACCGTTCCCTGGCCAGGGCTGTGGCACAGGGGCAATTCAGACGTGATCTTTATCACAGGCTTAACATCGTCCGCATTCAAATTCCGCCGCTTCGACATCGGCCCGATGATATAAAGTTACTGCTGGATTATTACCTTGATTATTATGCCGCAGAATACGACACCGCGGTCCGTAAGCTTGATGATGATGTATATGAGTCGCTACTGCGATACAGTTGGCCCGGTAACGTGCGGGAACTCTGCGGCTGGGTCGAAAGTCTATACGCCGCCAATATCCCAGCTGTGCCGCCAGGGGGCGATATTTGGGATGACCATTACGCAACCGGCAATACAAAACAACCTGTCATAGCTGAAGCCGTCGCTCGAGCGCTGGAATATACACATTCCAATGAAAAACAAACCGCTACAATAGCAACACCAAAACAGCCCCTGCCTATTGCAACCCAAAAAAGCATAGAGGTAAGTTCACTTGCAGAGACCGAAGCCAATGCGATTAGTCAGGCACTGCTTCAGTCCAAAAATAATCGTTCCATAGCTGCCAAACTGCTGAACATCCACCGCACAACGCTGCTTAGAAAAATGAAACTTTATGGAATTGAATAACGCATGACGAATTCTGCGGGATAACCCCGAGACTCTGTCCCAGCCGCTTACTTCTGAACATTTTAAATTTCTCAAACTGACCGTTTGAGTTACCGGTTGACTGGTAACTGGTTGATCAGTAAAAAAATACATAAAAACTTCTTCGACTCAAGATTTCATGTTTTTGGCGGGTTTTTATAATTCGGTCAATAAGAGGTTTTTTTGTAATCTTTTACCAGTCAACTGATTAACCAGTCAACCAGCCACCTGACCCACACCAAGGTCAACCAAACCGGTCACTTTGAGTAAATTTGATCTGTCGTTTTTAAAACGCACCTAAATATAAAACAAGACCCTGCAGCCAGGTTATTTACTTAAGGCCGGTACTTTTTGCCGGTCTTTTTTTTCGTTTTCGTCTCCTGCAGTTTTATTCTGACCAGCCAGCACAATAAGAGCCTTGAGCTTTTGGGCTATTTCAGTATTTTCATATTGACCTGCAAAATTCTGCGAACCAACACCAATAGCGGTTGTGGGAACCGGGTTGGCGGAATGACCTCCCGTTGTCCAGGCAAGTCCTGCCCGCTTGGCCATGATATGCAGGGCCGCCGTAGCTGCTGAATCATAAGTATCGTAATTCCATTCCCGTTTTTCTTTTTTGCTTGGGTCCAGACTTATAGCCCATGCAGTCTGAAGAATCATCAATTCTTTTTCGTTAAAGTCGGAAACACCTGTAGCTTCTTCAACAATTGTCAGCACCTTATCGAAGGAGGCTTTTTCAGCCTTGAACTGCCCCAGTTTTTGGGCCAACATCCCGCCTCGCATGGTAAACCCAGCCAAAACGGACGCATTCGGTTTGGTTGCTGCGTCAATTTGCTTCAGGCCGCCCGTCTCATGGTCAGCGGTAATGACAATCAATGTCTCGCGCGGATGTTTGAGATAAAAATCATATGCAACTTTTACGGCATCGTCCATATCGATGGTTTCCAGGATAAAGGCTGAGGCATCGTTGCTATGGCAAGCCCAGTCGATAGCCCCACCCTCAACCATCATGAAAAAACCGTTCGGGCCGTCAAGAAGCTCTATTCCTTTGGTAACGAAATCCGCAAGCGTCACACCCTTTTTGGCGTGCCCGTTTACAATATCGATCAGATATGGAATTGCCCCGCCATGCTTTGCATACAGCGCCAAGGCCTTCTGGCCTGGCTGAATTGCATCCAGTTCTTCTTTCCCCACAGCCACCGTATAACCAGCATCGGTGAGGCTTTGGTACATCTTTTCATCTGGAACTTTTTTCCCATCCCATGACAATCCCCCGCCTGCGAAGAAGTCAACCCCGCTGTTGGGCATCTGGCTGGCTATTTCATTGTAGTGAGACCTTCCAGGTTCATGTGCGAAAAACGCCGCCGGCGTGGCGTGGTTAATCATGACGCTGGTTATGATTCCAACCTTTTTGCCATTATTCGCTGCCACGGTCGAGAGATTCTCGACAGGTTTGCCGAAAGGATCCACCCCGAGCCAGCCATTACGAGTCTTAACCCCACAAGCCAAGGCTGTGCCCGCAGCGGCGGAGTCCGTAAGATTGTTGCCAACGGAATTCGTCCCGGTAATCCCACGGACAGGCAAGGAATTAATAATCAGCCCGTCAGGCCTGGAAAACTGCGAATCGGCTGGGACGCCTTTTACAAACTGCTCAGCTGCGATTCGCTGAAATCCACCCATACCGTCGCCAATAAACAGAAAAATATATTTCGGCGAAGACTGGTTTGCTGAAAGGGCAGCTTCGCCATCGGCAAAAACCGCACCGCAAAAAGGAGATGTAACTATCGAAAAAAGAATTACCCCAAGAATCATAATATTTTTACGTCGCATAATCATCTGAACAATCACCTTTCCCAAACTGACATTTGTAAATTAAATCGTAGCGGAAACAAGGCTTACTCCCCACCACACGGTTTATCACAAACTTTGTTTCGTCTCCATCGCCTGATCTGAAGCAGGTTTTACAGGATTACTGGTTACATCAAAAACAGCTGAATCGATGAAAAGATTTACCAAAAGCCATGTTTCACGCAAAGACATATTGAATTTTACCGTGCCTGGCCCATTTTTCCAAGTCACCGCAAAACCGAATGACCCCGCAACATCGCCATCAATGCTGACAGTGCTGGTACTGACCCTTTTCATGGAGATTACTGGGCCAAGCTTTTTACTGTAAGCATCCACCATCTCTTTCCATACTTCACGGGAGAGGCTCTTGCGATATTCAGGCGTGAAATAGTTGTCATAAACTTTATCAGCCTGGCCTGCACTTATAGCGGTAAGGATATCATTGGCAATGGCGTCAATTCTTGACGTATCGACGGGCTTTTCCTTCTGGCAACCCGTTAAAAGAAGACCCCAACTGCACAGAATGACAACTGAAAGTATTGAGGATAGCCTCATGCCGCTTCTCCTGTTTTTTTAGTTCCAACAAATTTCAACTCGTCGGAATTAAGAAAAAAATGCTTTAATTCCGCATACCATTAACTTCAAGGCATTGAGCTTTAATTCTCCAAATTCCGCCCCTTTCGTCAAGGAAAGAATCCGTCCATAACGCCTTCAAAATCATATTCGCCGGCGAAGATGATCAAGCAGTTTCAAACCCGAGGGCGTATTCGGGACACGAAAAATATCCCATTTCATCTTAGGTCCGCACGCCAGGCAGTAGTATTGCCTCCGGACACTGCGGGCGACAAACTGATAGCCACACTCTTCGCAACGGTGAAGGTAAAGATATTTGGTCTGACGCCGGCGAAGATGGCTGACCGGCAGATTATGCGTAGCCTTGCCTGAGAGATTCACCGCCCTCATGAGCGTTTTGAACTCTCTGCCGTGGGGCGAAACCCGCCCATAACGCATGTTTACCACAAGATGCGCCAACTCATGTGCCAACGTCGGTGCCAGTTCATCAGGATTATCACAAAGCAAATGCGGGTTCAATTCGACCCGCATATCATTGAAGACAGCCCGACCCAACGTGGTGGTCAGCCTGGGATTATAACCAATTTTCACCAGACGCGGCAAATCGGGGCATTTCCAGGCCTGGCTGAGACTTTCAACCATTTCACGCAAGACGCGTTTGGTCGGGAGCGGGTCGCCCTGCTGCGGTTTCTCTTCCTTTAGCGGCAATAATTCCTGTTCTGCTTCCATGCTGCGATACAATCCTTCAATACTTATCGGACCTGAGTTTATCGCGTCGCCTCGCCCGAGTCCAAACAAAATTGTCCGTAATTTTTGCAACTTATAAAATCTCGCCCAGAGATTCTATTGCCTTTTGGCCAGGCTTTTGCTATCTTCCCCGTTCCATTACATTTTAGTGAAATTCAAAGGAGTTATACCGTGAACAACGAACTTGCATACGCCCTTATTACACCCTACAGTCTTTACAAAAGCCGCACGGGCGGCATTATCAGCCGGCTCTTGGCCAATACCAAGCTGGATTTCATCGGCGCACGGATGTTCGTGTTTTCAGACGATTTTCTCGACAGTTACAAAAAAGTTCTCTGCGGTGCGGACACGGAACCAGCTGTGAAGCAGGCCTGGCTGGACTATATAGACACTCACCTCCGCCAGAAAAATCCATACGACATGATGCCCCGCTGTATGCTGCTTTTGTTCCGCGGCGAAAACGCCGTGCGACATCTCAAGGAAGAAGTAGTCGGTTCGTTCACCGAACAGCCCGTCGGCGACACGGTGCGAGGAACGTTTGGAGATTTCATCCGGGATGAAACCGGAAAGATTCACTATTTTGAACCGGCTGTGATCACAGGCTGTGACCCGGAACTCAACAGCGAACAGTTGAAGCTTTTGGCGAAATATGCCGTCTCCGACGGCGGGACGCTGGACGGCAGAATCAAATATCCCGACGGCCAGCCTCAGACGACGCTCGTTATGCTCAAGCCCGACAACTTTGAACGGCGCAGCAGAAGGCCCGGTAATATCATCGACACATTCAGCCTGACCGGGCTGAGGATCGTCGGCGCCAAGCTCTTCAACATGACAGTTGCCCAGGGCGAAGAATTCTATGGCCCGCTGAAACAGATATTTATCAAGAAACTCAAATTCCTGGTAAGCAAAAAAGTTTACGAGAAACTCAACGGCGCTTTTGCCTTCCCGTTCACGGAAGAAGACGCCGATAACGTAGCTGAGCTTTTTGCCGAACGCAATGCAACCTGCGAATTCAACAAGATCGTCGAATACATGACAGGCGTGGATCCTGACAGCGTAAGCGAGGATGACAAGGCCACCGCCAGCAACGCACGATGCCTCGCCCTGCTGTATGAAGGTGTCGACGCCATCGAAAAAGTCCGTGCGGTTCTCGGATCGACCGATCCGAGCAAGGCCGAGCCGGGCACGGTAAGGAGCGACTTCGGCAGAGACCTGATGCGCAACGGCGCACACGCTTCCGACGCGCCTGAAAACGCGACTCGCGAACGCAAGATCGTAGGCCTGGCTGCGGACAGCGACAAGGACACCTGCGATATTGCAAGGATCATCAACGAATATCTCGGCGGTTCAAAGTAACGGTATGTCATTACAAATTGAGACAATACCCCTAGGGCCGTTGGAAGCGAACTGCTATGTCATATGGCAGGATGATTGCACCGAGCCTGGCGGCACGACCCCTGCGTGGGTGGTCGATATCGGCATGTGGTCCAAACCGCTCGTGGAATTTCTGCAGGGCAAAAAACTCGCGCCGGAGCGCATCCTCCTGACGCATGGCCATGGCGATCATATCGGCGGCGTGGAGTACGTCAAAAAGACATACCCAGCTGCGGAAATATGCTGCCCAGCTGCGGATGCTGAAATGCTCACCAGCCCGGAGCTGAACCTTTCAGCAACGTTCCTCATGGGCATTTCCGCACCGCCGGCCGATGTTCTCATAAACCCTGGCGATGAGCTGAAATTGGGCGAATTCGTTTGGCAGGTGCTAGACACGGCTGGTCATACTGCTGGGGGCGTAAGCTTCTATTGCGAGCAGGCTTCCGTGGTCATTACCGGCGATGCCCTGTTCGCAGGCAGTATCGGCAGAAGCGACATCCCCGGCGGTGACGGCCTGCTGCTCGTTGACAACATCCGCAAAAATCTCCTCACCCTCCCGGACGACACCCGCGTTTACCCAGGCCATGGCCCAGCTACGACAATCGCGGCAGAACGAAAAAACAACCCCTTCCTGAGATAGTTTTTGCATAGCCAAGGGCCGGCAGTGTCGTTCCGAGGAGCATAGCGACGCGGCAATCCGGTTTCAAACAACGAGATTGCTTCGCTTTGCTCGCAATGACGATTAAAAAAATAAAAAAATGGCGACCCCACGTGTAAGTCCGTGAAGCCGCCATGAGATAATCGTTAAAAGTTTAACGTCTATTCATCGTCATTATCATCTTCAACATCTTCTATATCTTCCGGTTCATCCAGCTGAAGTTTCTCCAGCGGATCTTCGATATCCATTGGAAGCATCTGTTGCGGGTCCTGGTCTTCCAGCGGCAGTTCGTGCTGGTCGTTATCTTCGCTTACGACGCGAGCTACGGACACCAGCTTGTCACCAGGTTTGAGAGTGATAACCCGCACGCCTTGCGTGGCCCGGCCTATTACGCGCATCTCATTGAGACCCGTCCGAACAATCTGGCCTTGTGAGGTAATCATCATCATCTCGTCGGCGTCGCGAATGCTCTTGAGAGCTACGACCTTGCCGTTGCGATCCGTGGCCTTGATATTGATAATTCCGCTGCCGCCCCGGCCTTGCAGACGATACTCGTCAAAACTCGTCCTCTTGCCGAAGCCGTTCTCGCAAACCGTCAGCAACGTCGCATGAGTATCTACGAGAACCATGTCAACGACACGGTCGTCACCCTTGAGGTTTATCGCCCGAACGCCAGCTGCGGTTCGGCCCATATCGCGAACGTCCTCTTCGTTGAAGCGGATGGCCTGGCCGTTGGCTGTGCCGAGAACGATCTCATCATTGCCGCGAGTTATGGCTACGCCGATAACCTCGTCGCCTTCCTTAATACCTGTCGCCAGAATACCGCCCTTGCGGACGTTGGAATATGCTTCCAACGCGGTTTTCTTGATCTGGCCCAGACGGGTGGCGGTAACAAGATACCGGTCGTCGAAATCACGTACGTTAACGACGGCGCAGATTTTATCGTCCTTATCCATTTGCAACAGGTTGACGATGGCCCGGCCTTTGCTCGTGCGACCCATCGACGGAATGTCATAAACCTTCAGCCAATGCATTCTGCCGCTGCTAAGGAAGAAGAGCAGATAATCATGCGTGGACGCAATGAAAAGTTCCTCGACGAAATCGCCTTCCTTGGAATCCGAGCCTTTAACGCCCTGCCCGCCCCGGCCTTGCCTGCGGTAGGTAGCTGTCGGCATACGCTTGATGTAACCCTCGTGGGTCAATGTAACGACGACATCTTCCTCGGCAATCAGATCTTCGATGTTGAACTCGCTTGCATCGGCGACGATCTCGGTGCGGCGAGGATCGCCGTAGCGTTCTTTCATTTCAAAAATGTCTTCACGAATTATGTCCAACAACAACGCTTCATCACGGAGAATGGCTTCGTAGCCTTCAATTTCCTCGACAAGTTTGGAATAATCGCGTGCGAGTTTTTCTATCTCCAGGCCGGTGAGACGCTGAAGCTGCATGGACAGAATCGCGTCAGCCTGGACACCTGTGAGACTCTGCGGATTGCCTGCAACCCGCTTGAGAAAGACTTCCGGCAGCAGCCTGCGAACGGCGGCGGCTTCGGTCAGATCGAGCATGTGATTCATCAGCCTGTCTTTGGCGATGGGAACGTCCGGGCTGGTTTTGATCAGTTCGATAATCTTATCGATATCAGCAACCGCCAATATCAGACCTTCCAGGATATGCGCCCGCTGACGCGCGCGACGCAGCAGGAACATCGTCCGACGACGGATGACGTCCTTGCGGTGTTCCAGGAAATAGAACAGCATTTCGCGAAGGTTCAAAGTCCGCGGTGCCTTGTTGACCAAAGCGATATTAATGATACTGAACGTAGACTGGAGGGGCGTGAACTTATAAAGCTGGTTTACGACAACCTCGGCTTCGGCATTCTTCTTGAGATCAACGACAATCCGCATACCCGTTCTGTCGGAGTGATCCTGCACGTCGGAGATATCGGGAATCTTGCCGTTTTTCACCATATCAGCTATGCGCTCGATGATGGTGGTGCGAAGAACCTGATAAGGAATCTCGGTAATTACAATCTGCTCCCTGCCGCCGCGAACCTGCTCGGTATGCATTTTCGCCCGGACGCAAAGCCGGCCTCGCCCTGTCTTGTAGCCCTCGATGATACCCTTTCTGCCACAGATCAAACCGCCTGTGGGGAAATCAGGCCCGGTCACGATCTTCATAAGGGCGTTAATATCAGCATCAGGATTGTCTATGAGATGGACGAGAGCGTCGCATA
Organism: Phycisphaerae bacterium; assembly: GCA_963664745.2. Classification (GTDB taxonomy): domain Bacteria; phylum Planctomycetota; class Phycisphaerae; order SM23-33; family SM23-33; genus B1-G9. The sequence goes on along the minus strand of CAXXMC010000005.1, from coordinate 871,756 downwards.
TTTCCACGAGATTGTGCGGAGGGATCGACGTAGCCATGCCTACGGCAATGCCCTGCGAACCATTGACCAACAGGTTCGGAAATTTGCCCGGCAAGACAGTCGGCTCGGTTCTAGTGTCATCGTAGTTAGGCTGTTTATCGACCGTATCAAGGTTGAGGTCATGCAGCATTTCCGTGGCTACTGAACACATACGGGCCTCGGTATAACGCATCGCAGCTGGGGGGTCGCCGTCTATCGAGCCGAAGTTTCCCTGCGGATCGACAAGTGTGTAACGCATATTCCAACTCTGGCCCATGCGAACGAGGGTGGCGTAGCTGGACTGGTCGCCGTGCGGATGATAGTTACCGGAAGTGTCACCAACGATCTTGGCGCACTTTCTATGCTTGCTTCTAGGCCCGAGATTAAGGTCATTCATGGCTACAAGCACGCGGCGCTGTGAAGGCTTCAAACCATCGCGAACATCCGGCAGTGCACGAGAAACGATAGTACTCATCGCGTAAGTGAGGTAGCTGTCACGCATCTCGCTTTCGATGGGAAGTTCGTCGATTTTCTCGTCGAGGAAGGTCGCAAGCATCGGCCTGGTACCGACACGTGACTCTTCGGCAGCTTGTCCGGCTTCGTCTTCGCCGTCGGCTACATATTCTCCGTCGGGGCCGGCCTGAAAGCCTTCAATATCATCAGATTCGTTCCCGAAATCGTTCCCTTCGTCACCCGAATCATCCAAATTGTCATCCACAAAATCTTCGTCAGCCAATTTTTGCTCCGTCCGCTAACACTTCAAATCCGTTCCACTTTCGCCGAGGGGTTCCCATAGGGTTTTCGGCGAAATCCAAGCCGGGTATTATCGCAGAAATTCAGGACAAAGTACAGCAACCAAGATCAAAAAAACGTTAATTTTAAGGTTTTTTTTGAAAAAAAGCCCGAATTCCGCAACCCATAATCCTATGATTTCCGTTCTTCCGCCTGCCAGAGGACGATTTTGTCCTGCATCCACCGCACTGCGAAGGCATCCCGGATGACTTTGAAGAACCTGTCGAGGAAGCCGTATTTCGCAACCCCAGCTGTGCGAGGCCTGTGATTGACCTCCACTTCCGTCACGCGATAGCCCTCCATGCGGACGAGAGTTGCGAAAAATCTGTGCCCGCCATTGAAAAGTTTCATGCGTGCTATGCACTCCCGACGAAAAACCTTCAAGCCGCACCCTGAATCCCGGATGGTCTCGCGGGTAACGGAATTCCTGAACTTGTTGCCGTACTTGCTGACCAGCAGTCTCCAGCCTTTGTCCTTTCGGCTGCGACGCCAGCCATTGACGTAATCGGCCTGGTCGGCTTCGAGAATTTCAACCAGCCTGGGGATATCGGCGGGGTCGTTCTGGAGGTCGGCATCCAGTGTGGCTATGTACTTGCCGCGGGCAGCGCGCAGGGTTGCATCCAGTGCAGCGGTCTGGCCTGAGCGTTTTTTCATGTCCAGCACCCTCAGCTGGGGGACTTGGGACATAAGATTGTCCAGCACTGTGGAGGTATCGTCATCGCTGTCGTCGTTGGCGATAATGATCTCAAAGTCCTTGCCCAAGGCCTGGCCTGCTTTTACGCTCTCGTCGATAAGCTGAGGCAGATTCTCAGCCTCGTTAAACGCCGGAGCCACGATGGATATGAATATTTTTTCAGTCATTTCAGTTATTTAGAGCAGTATTTTAAAGCTGATCTAGTAATTTCCTGTTGTCGGTAAAGCGGACATTCTACACAATCAAGGCCTTGGAGGTAAGCGGATTTCTGCGGAAAACATTCACAAAGTTGCTATAATCTCTCGCAATTGATTTTGGAAAGGACAGCTATGAGCTTTTATGAATATATTGAAAAGGTAGTCACCACGCCGTTTATCCGGTTCGACTGGTGGGATGTCATTGGTTTCCTAGGCCAGTTTTTGTTCTTCAGCCGATTCGTAGTGCAATGGTGGGCTTCGGAAAAAAAACAACGCAACGTCTTGCCGGTGTCGTTCTGGTATCTTTCGATCAGCGGCGGATTCATAAGCCTGCTTTATTTCATACACATAGGCAGACTGCCGCTCATAGCTGCGGGCATGTTGAGCATGATCATATACGGGCGAAATCTGAGAATATGGTTCAAACGCCGAACCAAACGCCGTGGCCTGGTCTTCGCGTCAGCTGAGGCACAGACCGGTATTGAACCGAATGATGAATCTTAAAATAATATCGAATTTCGTATTTGTTTCACTTTACCGGGTCGGAAATATAGCCGATAAAGAACGGTTTGCTCTCGGGTTGGACAGGCCTGCGGATTTCGATCAGATAGATCGTACCCCAGTTCTCGAATTGTATAGCTGAGGTGCTGCGGGCTACGACCCGCCCGATATCCTGAGGCCTGGGCATGAAGCGATGTTTTACGCCGTTGATCTTCACGCGGTACGGACCCTCCGGGGCGGTGGAATATGCGCCCAGCGATACCAACCCGTAATCGCTGACAATCATCCAGCGGACATCGGAGGCGTTGATTTCGTCGACCACCTGCTCGCCGGGGCGTGTGGAGGCCTGGCCTGGTATGTCGTCTACCTGCCAGCCGAAGCGCCCTACACTTGCCTCAACGCCGAGTTTATTCGCGCCATAAAGTGCGAATGGCTCGCCCTGAAGAATCGGTGTTATCCCTCTGCCGAACTGCACCATGACATCGCCGTCGCCCGTGCGGGCATGTCGGGTGAAAAGGTGACAGTTACAGAACAGCACTCCCAACATGCCGATACAAACCGCTGCCACCGTCAGGCCCATGCGTCGACGGCGAATAGCCCATACCCCCGCACCTACTATGAGGACACACAGGCCCGGCAATCCAGCCAGTATGTACCACGTACCCTGAAGCATTTGGGGGGGCATGGAAAGATTTTTTGATATCTTAACCGGCAGCTTGTCGTGGAAAAAGTACGCCAGCGGCACTGTTATCAGCATAAAGGCCAAGACGAAAGGCACAGCCTGGCATATGCGCCGGAAATGTTTGGCAACACGATGATTCCATCGCTCGGGCCTGGCCAATTCACATGCTGCCCACCCTGCCAGCAAGGCCACAGCTGCGTAACAGGGCAAAAGGTAATCGGGCCTGAATCCGTGCGGAATAGCAAAGGCGCAGAGTACTATAATTATCCACATCAGCGGCAGGGCTATGGGCGATTTCCGGCTAAGCCAGCGCCTGACCGGCACGAGGACAAACACACAGCCTGCGAATATCGAGGTCGGCAGAAGGTTGTAATAGAGGTGTGCCACCGCTGGGCCTGAAACGCTTCCCGGCGCGTATTGGCCCTGGCCTGTAAGCCGCTGCCAGACTTCATATCGCACGGTAGCCTGGAACCGCTCTCCGCCGACGTGCAGCATGGCCCACCATAACGGAACAAAAACCGCCAACATCGCCAGAACGCCCCAGCCAAGTTTACAGGCCCGTATAACAGCCCACCATCGACGAAACACCAGCCTGGCTGAGAGCAGGATTTTGTTGCCTGCTCCGTCAATAGACCGCACCGCCGAAAAACCAGGCCCCACCGCGGAGGCCAGCGCCAGAAAACCGCCGATTATCGCCAGGTTGACAATTCCCCACCCCTTGGTTATGCCCGCGAGAATCATGGATGCCCAAAACGCGACCGCCCATGCCCATCGACCCTTGCGAGCGGGGTGAAAAGTCAATCTGTCCACGCAAAACACGCACATGCCTATCCAGAAAGCCAGCAGCATGTCAGTCGTCGCCAGGAAGAACAGCTTGTTCATTTTGACCGCTATCGTCCAAAAACAGGCTGCGACCAGGCCTGGCCCGCGCCCATACCACCGTCTGCCAAGAAAGTAGATCAGCAGTGCAAGTCCCGCCCCTGCCAGTATGGTAGGCATACGGAAAATCACTTCATTGCGCAGGCCCGTGATTTTCATCGTTGCGGTGAGTATCCAGGCGTACAGCTGAGGTTTCCGGGCGGGAGTGCCCGTGCCGTCGATCTTCGGCAAAATCAGGCTTCCGCCGTTCATATGGTCTATGCTCGCGTGAATCTGCCAGTATTGGGCGTAGCTGTATGTATTCGACGGGGAATGGGCGCTGATGGCTATCATAGCTGAGACCAGCACCAGTATCAGCAGAACGTCGGCCAGGGTCCGCCAGGGCTTTTCTGACAAAGCGTCTTTGGAAGTATAAAATACCGGAATTTTCATCGCATCAGATTAATGGCCTGCCCCATCCCTGTCAAGACGACAGCTTTTTGCCCCTCTGTTTCAAAAGATCAAATGGAAAACAGCACTCCGAACCTTCAAGAACTCATGTTAAAAAAAATTGAAATTTTTGAATAGTTACAAATTCCAAATCGGGTATATAATGTAGGTGGAGTTGTAAGATATATTGCATGGGATTTTGTATTTGGCAACTCCGTGTTGAAGTCGAAGAGACAAAGTCCTTCCAAAGGACGTTAGTTAAAAATGAGCATAAAGCAGACAAATCGACTGGAATCCCTAAGGTTTTTTTTATTTGAACGGCCTTTGCATCCGGAGCTGTTCGAAATTTATAATGAGGTGAGAATCCAGAAAACGGGCTACGAAGCCCAGATATGGGTCACAGGCTGTACCCATGTAATCTGCTTCTTCAGAGAAAACAAAACACTCGCTGAAGTCGTAGCCAGTGTTGACAATCCCCTGCCATCCAGAGGCCAGGCTCTCTCGCTGCCATTCCGCGGAGAAAAATCGCACGAAATTAAATGCCTCGACGGCATCAACTATATGATGAACATGCAGGCTGAGGTGATGAGCAGGCGAATCTATCACAGAACGCATCACGAACTGGCACGCCAGGGTGCAAAGCAAGGCCTGTTCGTTCCGTTCCCGATGTGGATGAGCAATACCCTCACGCCGTTTACATACATCAACTACGAAGCTAAGCCCAATGAATTGCATGTCCTGGCGTTTCACGCATTTCCCGAAGCACTGACAATCGTCAAAACCCAATCGATATTCGAACTGGGCTAAGAAATAAGGGCCAAAGGGCTGCCCAAAACACAAATCCGTGTAATTCACGCTCTCTTTTTACTTTTTTTTCCCTTTTCTTTCTGCTCTACTGAATCCTGAATTCTGAATTCTGAATCCTGTTTTTCTTTGGAGCGATGTATGAAGAAACAATTGAAAATACTCATGGCTGGTGTGTTGATCGTCGTACCCCTGGTCGTAACGATATGGTTTATCATCTGGATCGGCAGGATGCTTGGCGGGGTGGGATACAACATGCTGAACTATATTGGACTGGTGGACAAATTCGACGATACCTATAAGCCATATGCCGGGGCCATCGGAATCCTGGCTGTGCTGATTATCGTATATTTCATAGGCCTGCTGGCGAACTTCTGGATGTTCAACAAGGTCTTCGGAATCATGGATCGCGTGCTCAGTTCCGTGCCCGGCATTAAAACCATTTACGAATCCGTCCGGGATCTCCTGAAGCTCTTCGGCGGAGGCTCGAGCAAAATGGGACACGTCGTTTTATACACAACCCCACACACAGGCCAGCGTCAATTGGGAATCGTCACAAACCAGAAACCCATCGGCTTGGCCAAGGATGACAACCGAGTTATCGTCTACCTTCCAATGGGCTACATGATCGGCGGGCCTTGCGTTTACGCCAGGCCTGAGGACATCGAACGGCTTGATATTCCGGTGGAAACCGCGCTTAAACTCGCAGCCACCGCCTTCATCGGCACAGCTGGGGATAACAAACACGACGATTGAGAAACAAAAAACACTGCTACACATATTCAGAAACAAAGCAGGTCAAGCCTTGACGTTCCTCAAAACGAAGATTACAGTATTTCCACGGATTCATTAACAGAACAGGACCAAGGATGGCCAAGAAAACCGCAAAAAAATCGGCTCAGAAGAAAACCGTTAAAAAGACTGTCAAATCGGCTAAGAAAGCGCCCCTACGCAAAGCCAAGACAAAATTGGCAGAGCCCACGCTTTTCGATACTCCAGCTGAGCCTGAGAAGACTCCCCCACCCCAAAAGGCAGCTGCAAAGCCTCTCAAGGAGTCTGAGGACTTTGACGATCTTGATGTTTTTACACCCACAGAGCCCAAAAAACGCAAAAAGAAGGCAGGCTACGCCACCGCGGAGACCATGGCCAAGTCTCAACGAAGTATTTCCATCAGCGAATTTTTTGCGAAAAACCGTCATCTTCTAGGCTTTGACAATCCGCGAAAGGCCCTGCTGACCACAGTCAAAGAAGCGGTGGACAACTCGCTGGACGCCTGCGAAGAGGCAGGAATCCTGCCGAGCGTAGAGGTTCGTATCGAGCAAATCAGCGAGTCGCATTTCATGGTTTCCGTGCAGGATAACGGGCCTGGCATTGTCAAAGCCCAGATCCCGAATATTTTCGGCAAACTCTTGTACGGCAGTAAATTTCACCGCCTCCGCATGAGCCGAGGCCAGCAGGGAATCGGCATCAGCGCCGCCGGAATGTACGGCCTGCTCACCACGGGCCAACCCGTCCGTATTACCAGCAAAACCAGCAAACGATCACAGGCCCACTTCTATGAGCTTCAGATCGACACCCGCCAGAACAAGCCCGAAATCATGAAAGACGAGATCGTCGAGTGGGATGTCGATCACGGCACGCGGGTACAGATCGAGTTGGAAGCCAGGTATCAGCGCGGCAGGCAAAGCGTGGACGATTATCTCATGCAGACCGCTATCGCCAATCCGCATGTCTCGTTTACATATACAGCTCCCGACGGAAGAGTCGACAAATACGAATCAGCAGTCAAACAACTCCCAGCTGTTCCGAAAGAAGTCAAGCCCCACCCGCATGGAGTCGAACTCGGCGTGCTGATAAAGATGATCCAGGACACCAGAGCACGAAATGTAGGCCAATTTCTCACGAGTGAGTTTTCGCGCGTCTCGCCGAAGGTGGCAAAGGAAATTCTGGATGCCGCCAAAGTCAAACCTTCCTCCAGGCCCAGCAAGGTCAACGGTGAAGGGGCAAAGGCGATCTATCACGCAATACAGGAAGCGAAAATCCTGGCCCCGAGCACGGACTGCGTCGTGCCGATCGGCGAAGAACAGCTGATCAGCGGATTGCAGCAGGTCGTAAAGTCCGGGTTCTACACAGCTGTGACAAGAAGACCGGCTGTTTATCGGGGCAATCCGTTTATTATCGAAGCTGCGATTTCATACGGGAAACCCGAAGCAACCGCCCCGGCTGAGACACTTCTGGAAGATGAGAATGATGAGGAAGATTCCAACAGCGGTGATTCACTGGCCAAGATCATGCGTTTCGCCAATCGCGTACCCCTGCAATATCAGCAGGGAGCTTGCGCGATCACAAAAAGCGTGCTCGGAATGAACTGGAAATCCTATGGCCTGACCCAGAGTCGCGGCGCTTTGCCGAGCGGTGACATCTCAATCGTGGTACACATGGCTTCGGTGTGGGTTCCGTTCACGAGCGAATCGAAAGAGGCTATCGCCTCGTATCCTGAGATTATTAAGGAGCTGAAGCTCGCACTCCAGGAATGCGGCAGAAAGCTCAGCAAGCATATCCGCAAAACCGTTCGAGTCAATCAGGAGCTCAAGAAACGCAGCTACATCCAGAAGTACATCCCAGCTATCGGGGAGGCTCTTCGGGATATCCTGGCCCTCAAGGACAAACAGGTCGACAAAGTCTGCGAGGACCTGAAAGATATCCTGGAAAAAAGCAGAAAGTTTTAGAGTTCTTCAAGCAGCTTCATGAAACGTCGGCCATACTCGACATAAGCCTTATATTTTAACTCGTCGCTGCTTTGAACGCTTGGATCGTGAAAAACCGATGCGATATGAGGTTCCATGGAAATTCCGCCGTCATATCCGCTATCAAGCAGGTCTTTGACGATTCGCTTGACATCGCCATCGCCTTCACCGGCAAAAGTAAAACACGCCTCTTTGTCTTTACTCGGATCGTGCCTGAAATCTTTGATATGAATATAGGCTACATGCTCTTTTACATGCTCGTAGAATTCCCATGAAGATTGCTTGGGATAGGGCTGAGGTTTTGTGCGATCGTCGGTAAAGGCTGGATTACCCGTATCGAAGACCAGCTTCAGGCCTGGGATCGCGTCGATAAGTTTCAGCGTATACTTCCACCCCATTCCGCCGTAGTTCATGCAGTTCTCGTGAACAGCCTGAATGCCTTCATCGGCAAAGATCTTATAAATCTGGCTGACGCGTTTGACACGTTCATCGAACATCTGGTCATCCGGGCTGCGATCCGGCAGGACGGCGTAGCTCATAATACGAATAAGTTTGGTTCCGAGTTTTTTCATGCGTGGAATGGCGCGGGATGCCTCCTCGAACGATGTATCATCGTCAAGTTTGTCGATATGCTTTGCCCAATTGCAAATAGCCGAGCCGAAGCAGTTTATTTTCACGCCGGCATCGGCCAACTTGCCATAGACAACATCGAACTCTTCGTCCGAAATATCCGTGATATTTTTCCCGTTAATAATTCGGGACTCTATATTACACCAACCCAGTTCGAGAGTGGCTTTTATCTGAATGTCTATACTACTGCCGGCTTCATCAGCAAATCCTGTCAGATACATTTAATTCTCCAGCTAGCGGTTTTGTTTAGTAAGTGCCTTTTGTGTCAAGCGATTTGCCCTGGTTCGGATCTTTAACAACTTTCGAATTCGCGATCCTTTCCTGGAGTATTGAGAAGAACAAATCGTCATCAAAATTTTTCAGTTCTATCATCTCATCTGTCCACGCTGAAAGAAGCATGGCATTTGACAATAACAGGCTGTTCAAGCCTTCGATTCCAGGGGCCAGCAGTTTGCTGCCTGTGTTGATCGCGTTTATCCAGTTTTGCAGGATTGTTTTGTGCTGCTCGGGATTTTGGCCCCCAACAGGAATTTCGCATTTCCAGCATTCCGGGCTGCCAAAACCGCCTGTAAATGTTCTGTTGAATTCGCGTTCAGAAACTCGATTCCGCCAAAAAGTAATATTCCCGTTTTCGAATACGAGCTTCCCGTTATCGGCAGCTATTTCAAATCTGTTGGAACCCGGAGCCTCGCCTGTCGAACTTATGAACACTCCAGTTGCACCATTTTCATATTCCACATAGGCTGTTACGTCATCTTCGACTTCGATATCGTGATATTTTCCAAATGAGCAATAGGCCCTTACTTTAACCGGCATGCCGCATATCCACTGCCAAAGATCAAGCTGGTGAGGACACTGGTTAAGCAGTACCCCACCGCCTTCGCCTTTCCAGGTCGCACGCCATCCGCCGGAGTTATAATAGCTCTGAGATCGATACCAGTCTGTGATGATCCAGTTGGTACGTTTAATCTCACCCAACTCGTCGGACTCGACCAGATCTTTTATTTTCTGGTGGGCAGGTATGGACCGCTGATTGAACATGATACCGAAAACTTTGTCTGCCTTCTCAGCGGCAGCATTCATCTCTTTGACATGCTTCGTGTAAACACCCGCAGGTTTTTCGATCAGAACGTGCATACCTTTGTCCAGAGCTTTTATCGCCATCTCAGGGTGAAAATAATGTGGGGTGGCTATGAACACCGCATCGATTTTGCCGGCGTCAAGCATGGCGTCGATATTGTCAAATACGTCAACATCAGGACGGACTTCTTTGTTGAATATTTCCAGCTTTTCCGGGGCGATGTCAGACACCGCTACCAGTTTTCCGCCTTCAATGGTTTTGATATTATCGGCATGGGTTTTGCCCATGTTGCCGTATCCAACCAGACCTATTTTTACTGTTTCACTCATTTTTTTCCCTAAAATTAGCTTTATATCAATATCTATTATTTCAGCCCTTTTGAAACCAGGAAATTATAGCTGCTGGCCAGACACTCAAACGGATCCCTGCCATAACAATGATCCTGCTCAACCAGATACCATCTGCAATTGCTCTCAGCCGCAGCTGAGAGAATATCATCCCAGTCAAGATTGCCTTCGCCAATCGGTGCGAATCGTTGTTCTCGATTTCCAGCATCGAAATAAATTGACATGTCCTTCAGGTGCAACAAAGGCTGGCGATTGGGAAATTTACGGATCCACTTGGCTGGGTTTTCACCCCCTGCCTGTACCCAATGAACATCTATTTCGGGAAGAAGATTCTCGCCGCCAAGTTCAAAAATCCACTCCATCAGACTCTTACCCTGTTCCTTCACAAATTCCTGGTTGTGGTTGTGGTACGAAAAATCTATACCCTCGGCATTGAGTTTCTCAATCACGGAAACAGACTCTGCCACAAACTTCTTAATGCCTTCAAGCCCGGCTGAGTAGTATTCAAGCGGCAAACAACCCACAGCTGAGTGCGGACAATCCCACGTTTTATGCTTGGCTATGACCTCGTCAGTTTTAGTGCAGAAATCACCCCAGCCGAGGTGTGTCCCCGCAACAGTCATCTGATTATCCTGACAAACCTTGGCAACGTCTTTTGGGTCAAGCGGGCCGATGCCTGAAATCTGAACAGCTGTATAGCCAATCGCAGCGACTTTCTTAATTGCCTGCTCAAAATCCGACAGGTTCTGAGTGAAATCACGAACCGAGTACAACTGAGCGCCTAGTACATTCTGCATTTCAATTACTCCAATTATTAGTTGATATTGATCATACTAAAATTATATTACCCAATTTTATCAGCTTTTCCATCTCATATTGATCAAAAAATAGCTCAAAATGATCATTATGCTTTTTGTATTTCCCATTAAAATGAACCATACAATGGCTGAATATCCTATCAACATAATAAGCTTCCATACCAATAGCGCGGACAGAACCTATTATATACCGCCACATACGCATAATTTCTGGCAGTATTACTACGTGAACAGTGGCCAGGTTGAAATGACAATTTCCGAAAAAAAATGGCAAATGACAAGCGGCAACAGCGTCCTTATTTCTCCTGGAATGGTACGTTCGCCAAAATGCAATGGCCTTCCGCCCCAGTACATGTTCGTTTTCTTTGAAAACGTCTCTCTTGATTTAGAAGGCATGTGCGACAAGGTTCTCTACGCAACAACAGAACAGCAAAGCCAATTTCAAAAGTTATTTAACGAGGTTGAATTACCAAAAGATAGAAACTCTCCTTCGCTCATGGCAGCGGCCTTCATCACTTTAATTATAGAGATTCGACGATTGCTACAACACAAACAATCTCCCTCTGAAGAATATTATCAGGAAATAATTTCGAGGGTAGATACTTACATGCGCAGTAATCTTCAGTTACCGCTGCAACGCAAGGACCTTGCAGCTATTGCTCATGTTTCCCCGCCACACCTGGCCAGGATATTTCAACGCATCCTGAAAGTAACCCCGTTGGAAAGATTAACCCAGCTGCGAATACAACACGCCCAGCTTCTGCTTGCCCAAAGCGATCAACCTATCACAACAATCAGCGCAGAAGTCGGATACGAGTCCATCAGCCATTTTTCGCGCATGTTTCGAAAATACTCCGGGAAATCGCCGCGACAATTCCGAAAGGATTTCTTCAACGCAATATAGCGACCCTTTTAGGCGAAATAGCCATAAAAAGTGGTATTTCCGGCGTGATTGTTTGACAACGCAGCTCTGAGAGGTTACGTTAAGCACAAGGCGTGGTTTTTGGATATTTCATTTTTTTCTGAAAAAAAAAAGAAGAGCGATAGTATGTTTAAATCCGGTTCTGGAATATGGATATTGTTGGTGACAGCCTGGATGCTGACGTCGGCCAATTGCACACCGAATGTTGAAGCCTCCGTGCCTAACCCCGAACAACAACTGGAATTAGATACCCTAAAAGGTCAGATATCAGACCAGCAGCGATCAACCAAAACCAGATTTGAAGCCGCCCGGATGCTGCTTGGAAAGGATATGCCCCAAGCCAACGAGGCGTTGACGCAATTTTTGGCGGATTCATCGAATCCTGGCGCGCAGCAGGCTGTGGCGGAAGCCATTGCCGCAGTAGGCGGCCAATCGCCAAGTTTTGTAGATCCGTTAATTGAAATGCTTACCGGCGACGAGCCTTCCGTTCGTCCCTCAGCTGCGCGTGCGCTGGTAACTTATCAGGATCCCGCTGTAACCGATCGAGTCATGGCTGTGGCTGGGGATCTCAAACTCGATATCGCCATCAGGCTTGAGACCATTAAAGCATTGCAGCATGTCATCGACAGACGATACATTCAGGCTCTGATTAATCTTCTCGACGACCCGGACTCTGCCGTACGGGCTGCTTCGGCGGAATCACTGGCCAGGCTCACGAATATTCGTACTTTCGGAATGAACAGAAAGGCCTGGCAGACATGGTGGCTGGAAAATAAAAACAAGAAACAAATCGAGTGGATGACAGGCCTGGCTGAGCGTCTGACACGTTCGAAGATGACGTTTGAAAATGAGAATATCAATCTTCGCGAAAGGCTGGTCAAAGCCAAGCAGGATATTTACGACTCTTCCGTCAAGGAACAGAAAGAAGAAATTCTGCTCGAGCTTCTCAAAGACCCAATCGGTGATATTCGACTTCTTGGGGTGACGCTTACAGACCGCAGACTCGCTGCCAATGAAGAAATCGGGCCTATGGTTCGCCAGAGCGTTCAGGCCTTGTTGGACGATGAAAATCCGCTAAATCGCCAGGCCGTCGCCATGCTGGAAGCGAACCTCGGCGATCCGGGAACGGAGAATCTGTTGCTCGGCAGGCTGAAGGTTGAGCAGATACCCTCTGTCCGGGTAGGGCTGTTGACCGCACTGGGCCAATTGAAGTCTCCTCATGCAATGCCCGCGGTTTTAAAGGCCATATCGTCCATCAATGCCGAAGAAGCCACCGCAGCTGCTGGTGCACTCGCAAGAATCACCGAAGCAAAACCACTTGAAGGCACGCAAAAGGTCCGTGCCGCCAAGGTACTGGTGGACAGATACGCCCTGGCCCTGAAAGGCAAAAATGATCAGACCTTGCGTGAAGCTCTTTTGCGGGCCATGGGCATTATGGGAGACCCTTCCGCTACTAAGATGTTAACCGCAGCATTGAAAGACCCAGCCGGGGTAATTCGTCTTGCCGCTGTCAATGGCCTGGCCAGGCAGGGAGCAAACGGCGCAGCTGGGGAAATCGCCAATCTCGTCGGCGATCCCGATCGAGGCGTAAGACAGGCTGCGATTACCGCCCTTACCGCCTTGGGCGAGACTAATTATATCCAGAAAATCCTGGAAAGAACCGACCCGAACATCGAGTCCGACCCGGATGTAAGGAAACAGGCGCTCGAGGGCGTGCTCGCCTACTGCCAGAAGGCCGATGTCGCGACATTGGAAACTATTCTCGATCTACTCAAAAACCAGGCCAAGGTCGATGACCTGGAAGTCCAGATTCTTTCCCTGTACCTGAAAGCTCTGCGTCGAGAAAACCCTGACTCGCCGAAGTTGATTTCAGCTTTGCGAAGTCTGGGGCAAATCCTTGTGGCAACAGGTCGGGCCGAGGAGGCTGTGCAGGTTTTCGAGGAGTTGTTCAGAATTACCCAGGCCGAGGAATCCGCAGATGACCAACCTGCTACCAAAAAAGCCTGGCTGGAATATTTCTCCGCCATGCTCGAAGCCAACAGCACAGCTGTGGCAGAGGCTCTGAAAGTCCAGGCCGACCAAGCAACTTTTAACAAGGCCCTTGATCTGTTTAATGCACGCATTGATGTTCTGATGCAGCAAAAGAGCAATCTCCCCGCTATTTCACTTATGGAAGCAATGCTGGCTGAGAATACCGGGCCTCTTACTCAAACCCAGATAGAGACGTTACAAAAAAAACTCGCCCAAGCCAAACAGGAACAACTGACCGCTGATCGCCTGAGCGTTGAAAAACTTCTTCCCGACCTTTTATCGGTGGACATTGATAAACAGAACGATGCAAACATAAAAATCAAAGCCATGGGAACCAGGGCTGTGCATCCGCTAATGGAACAATTAAAGCAGACTGTCTCCGCTCAACCTGCTGACGCAAAAGCAGAACAGACAATACTCGATATCCTCAAACAGATCGCACCAGCCTTGGGCGACTACGACACCGCTGACACAAAAGAGCAGAAATTACAGCAGATAAACGACTGGCTTATGCAGTAGGTTGGCGTATCATTTGCCTGCCACCCCTGAATCCTGAGTCCTGAATCCTGAATCCTGAGTCCTGAGTCCTGAATCCTGAGTTCTTTTCAAGCTCGACATCGCAGCAATGCCCAGGCTGGGATATCCCGGGCGGAGTCTTCGATCTCAATGGATACGATATTGCCGGGGTGGGTTTTAATTATTTCTTCACCGTCGGCATTTTGAATTTTTTTTACAACTAGTCTCCCTTCCGCCATGGCTGGGCCTATCCAGTCGATCGTATCACCTGTTCCGAAAGGCCTTTTGACTAGAATTTTTATCGTCCGTCTGTTGGAGCCTTCGGTATCTGGTTGTACTATTCCTGCCACGTTGTACGTGCCGCCCAGCCTGACGTTTGTCTGCAGACTTTCCGGATTCTCAGCTGGATACCCGAAAGCGAATCCCGTCGAGTAAGGTTGATGCGTAACGGTTTCCAGCTCAGCCAGCCAGGCTGGGTCAGGCTCATATTTGTCGCCCTTCGCTGCCAGGGCGTCCAGGGCAGCCCGGTAAACGCGCGTAACCACACCGACGTAATATTCGCCCTTCATTCTGCCTTCCACTTTCAAAGACGCCACGCCGGCTGAGACCAACTTCGGAAGATGTTCAAGCAGACAGAGATCCTTCGAGCCTAGGAAAACCGTCTCCCGACCTGTCTCGAAAACCGGAATCGTCTCGCCGGGCCGTTTTTCTTCCACCAGTTGCCACTCCCATCGGCAGGAGTGCTTGCACTGGCCTTGCGATGCGTTTTTGCCCGCGAGGAATGCCGATAGAAGACATCGGCCTGAAACGGCAACGCACATGGCTCCGTGGACAAACATTTCCACAGCTATGTCATTGTCAGCCGCTATTTCGGCAGCGTCTGCGATCGTGCATTCGCGGGCAAGCACGACTCTGCTGGCACCGGCGTGGGCCCAGAACTTCGCAGAGGCTGGGTTCGCAGTGCTCAGTTGGGTTGAAATATGAATTTCCAGATCAGGCCTGATTTCCCGCACGAGCTGCAAACAACCCGGATCAGCTACGATAATCGCGTCGAAGTCAATCTCAGCTGTGTCCCTCAGCCAAGTCCTTACTGGTTCCAGATCGCCGGGAAACAGCAGCGAATTTACACCGACGAAAAGTTTTCGCCCAGCCTGGTTGCACAGCTTGACTGCCTGGGCCAGGTCATCAATGGAGAACGACGCTTCGTCCGGCCTCATTGAAAAACCCGCCGCTCCAACATAAACCGCATCGGCTCCGTAAGCCAGCGCAACACGCAGCTTGGACAGATTCCCAGCTGGGATAAGCAATTCCGGTAACTTCATAAAAATCCTTACATGTCAATCCTGGAAATCACTTCATGTTACGACATGAACCGGGCTGGGTGAATGCTTTTTTTGTTTTCCGCTGTTTATTTGCGAACTATTCACAAATCTTCTGATTGTCTATAATGCTTTGTTGGCGGTATCAATAATCCATTCCACCACAGCAGGGTCGGGCAACAATCCCTTTTTCGTAACTTTGATATCCTTACCTTTAAGCGGATTGGGCATGGGTATTTTCTTGTGTCATCCCCGCGAAAGCGGGGATCCAGGGTTTTTTAATACAAAATTCCAAGACTTCAATACATCCCAAAACTCTCAGACACCTCCTCCCGCAATCCCCGTCAATTGTTTTTCCATCTTTGCCACAGAGAACACAGAGACACAGAGTTTTTTTTGTTTTTAGATTGCCCTGTAGCCCCGTAGGGCACGAAACAGTTTTATCGTTACGTGCCAATCTGGCTTGACGATGACTAATGCCTATTGACTATTGCCTAATGACCAATTAAGAAGCCCGAATGTCGAATCAATGACGAATTTTGAATGGCGAACAATGAAAAGAGGACAAGAGGTCATTTTGCTTTTCTGCGGCGTTTGGGTTTGGGTTCTGCCTTGATGAGCGGTTTTGTGTATTCGCTGTATAAGCCGAAGAGATATTCCAGCCGTTCGGTTTCGCTACCAAAGGCTGCGCCGCGATAACATTTATCTACCGCCTTATCCAAGGCATTATGGGCTTTGGCTAAATCCGGGGGCATTGTAAGGGGATCATACAGATCGGCCAGAGAACTGTCGGGATATTTCGCCCGTGTATCCAACACGCGTTGCGCCGCAGCCTCGACCGCGGCTGTCTGCTTGTCGCTCGCATCCTTAGGCCAGGGATAATTGTTGTAAACGATGTCCTTGGAATATCGGAAGCGACTTTCTAATCGGCCGCACACAGTTTTCATCCAAGCCACGTGCATTTGCGAGGTTAGTATCCCAAAATGATAGAGCGTAGCATCTGGGATGGCAAGGCAACTGTCCGCAACAATCTCGTCTTTCGTGAAAAAACCTAGAGGAATATATTTTCTATTCTCCGATGAATGACGTGGTACGAGAATATAATCACTATCTGGCTGTGTTACCTGCCTGAACAATGTGTGATAAGGATAGTCTCGTGTGGATTTTGCTTTACTAGCAGCACGGAACTTTTTCACCTGTTCTACTCGCCCCATTACCTCCGGCATTGTTCTTAATTTTGCAGGCGAAATGCCTACCAGCCATAAGCACCATCTTTTTTTATTATTTAGAAACTCCTTAGCGCTTAGAAATGGCTTAATAACTTCTGCAGATTGAGGTTCCCTTTCTATAAAAGCTTCTTTTTCTTCATCAGTAAACAAAAAATTCCCGTCGTCTGTGGGCTTACTTCCATACATCATCGCTGGAATGGAACAAACAGGTTTTGATCTGTTGCTTATCAGAATATCTGGCGAATCCAACAAATATTGATTAATGTTAATTGCAGATGTTTCGTGTGGTTCGCCTTTAATATCTTCATATTCAAAGATTGTTTTATTGTTCGTATCATAAGCTGCGAATCCGATGATTACGACATGAACAGCAGCCTTGCCTCTTGCTTCGCTTGTCCAACTGAATGTGCGATGTGCAAAATGAATCTTGATGTTGTAACGATTGAACAGTTCGTTCCAGAGAATGCCCGCCTGTTCACCCATCGTAATTGAGTTCGTTGACACAAACCCGACAGTCTTTTTTGTTCCCTTAATATATTTAGCCGCTTTCAAGTACCAGTTAGTCACATAATCCATCACTCCAGCTGAACTATTTTGCCCCCATACTTCATGTTGTTCTTTTTTTTGTTCGACACTTTGAAGGTGATGTCCAACAAACGGGGGATTGCCGAGGATGTAGTCTATTTCCTTTTGCGGGGCAAATTCCGTCCAGTCTGTTTGCAGGGCGTTACCGTTGAGGAGATGTGCAGACTTCACCAGCGGCAGTGAAGGTCGATGTTCATCGACAGCTATTGACAGTTCGACGTTCATCTGGTGATCCATCAGCCACATTGCGGTCTCTGCGATTCTGGCGGGGAATTCTTCTATCTCGATCCCGTAAAACTGCTCGACGTTGACCAGAGAAAACATCTGCCCCATTACATTTGCTTTTTGATGAAGCTCTTTTAATATCTCAATCTCCAGCCTGCGCAATTCCCGATACGTGATTACCAGAAAATTACCGCAGCCGCAGGCGGGGTCGAAGAACTTCAGCGTAGAGAGTTTCTTGTGGAAATCCATCAGCCTGTTATTCTTGCCGCTCTTGAGCGTTTTTATATGTTCAAACTCCGCCCGCAATTCATCCAGGAACAGCGGTTCGATAAGTTTGAGGATATTTTTCTCGGTAGTATAGTGCGCCCCTATATCGCGACGTTGCTGGGGGTCCATGACAGACTGGAACATTGATCCGAAGATGGCTGGCGATATATTCCCCCAGTTAAAATCGCAGCACTCCAGCAGAGATTCTCTCAGAGAGCTGTCAAAGCACACCGTCCGCAGATTTTCCCCAAACAAACCGCCGTTTACAAATGGGAATTCGTTCAGTGATTCATCCAGAATTTTTTGCCGCTTCGATTCTTCAGTATTTAACGTCTGAAAGATCATCGTCAGCTGTGAGCCGAGATCGGTTCCGTCCTCGTTGGTTTTGTCGCGGATGTAATCGGTAAAAATGTTTTTGTCGAAGATAGCGGTATCGTCGGCAAAGAGGCAGAACAGAATCCTCATCAGGAGGACTTCCAGTTCATGGCCTGTAAAGCCGCTGGCCAGCAGTTTATCGTGAAGCGTGCCCATCTTCTCTGCGGCTGCGATGTTTACGGGTTCTTCGTCCTTATACTTCTTCTGCGTATATCCGGCGATGAATCCGAAGAGATTCACATTTTCATGCAGCTTGGAAAGCGGAAACTCTTGCTGGGTGTCTTCGTCGAGATTATATAACCGAATCCGCTGGAAGTCTGAGACAAGCACGTATTTTGGGAGTTCGTGCTCTTTTAGGCCTGCGAAATAACCCGTCGCCTGCGAATAGGCCTTGTCAAGGTCTTTGCCCTCGGACTTGTGCTCGACAAGAAGCGTGCCCTTCCAGAACAGGTCGATGAAACCGTAGTTATCGTCGAGCTTTTTGACAGGCTCTTCAAAACTGGCAACCCGCCGACGAGAAATGCCGAAGACATTAAAAAAAGCGTCCCAGAACGATTTGGCTTCGGCGTGTTCCCGTGCTTCCTCGGCCCACTCTCGACTGAATTCCATCGCCCGGTGTTTTATTTCATTCCAGCTAATCATTACGCCCATCCCTTTGCAAATCACAAAAATATTGTTTAACCGTGTCGGCCATAAAATTTCCCATGATGTCGTAGATTACTATACTCAGCCAATAGCTTTCTGGCAAGAATCTTCATGTCACCCAGCCCGGTGCCATGCCTACGCTCGCGTGGGCATGCGGGGATTATCACGTCTTATATAAAATGGATCCCCGATCGGGGTCGGGGATGACAGAAAAAGAAAAAAAATGAATTCCCGTCGCCAGCGGCGACCGGTAGCACCGGGGGCGATAAAAGACGCGGGGATGACAAACAAAAAAGACTAGATTGCTTCGCTTCGCTCGCAATGACAGCGGCCCGGACGCAGCGATAGTAGCACTGGGGGAGATAAAAGACGCGAGGATGACAAACAAAAAAGACTAGATTGCTTCGCTTCGCTCGTAATGACAGCGGCCCGGACGCAGCGATAGTAACACTGGGGGAGATAAAAGACGCGGGGATGACAAACAAAAAAGACTAGATTGCTTCGCTTCGCTCGCAATGACAGCGGCCCGGACGCAGCGATAGTAGCACTGGGGGAGATAGGGGCAATATTATGCAACCCTCGCTGAGGGTCGGAATTCGTGCTTTGGAATTCGGATTTAAAAAAAATTTGCCCTCGGTGTTACCGTCTTTATTGCCACTCGCCTTTTTTAGAGCTTTTTCACATAAAACCAATGAAAAAAGCCACTTGCAAGCCTCTTTGCTTATTTCCTTTGCCTCAAACGAAGTCTCATAAGCCCTAAACGAAGTCTCATAAGCCTCAAACAAAGTCTCATAAGCCTTAAACGAAGTCTCATAAGCCTCAAACGAAGTCTCATATGCCTCAAACAAAGTCTCATAAGCCTTAAACGAAGTCTCATAAGCCTCAAACGAAGTCTCATATGCCTCAAAGGAAGTCTCATAAGCCTCAAAGGAAGTTTCCTATGCCTCAAAGGAAGTCTCCTAAGCCCCAAAGGAAACATCATATGCCTCAAAGGAAGTTTCCTATTACTACAAAGCTATTTGATTTTTAAAATCCTGTTTTTTCGCTGAAATGACAAGAAAATAACTTTTTTCGGGACAAGACTACATAGACTGAATTCGAATATTGGAAATGATTTTCACTTTTTGGGCTTAGAATTGTTGTTCGTTTTAAAACACCTCCCCCCTTATGTCCCATGTTTTACATAAACAGCAGTATGAGCATGATGACATTCAGCAGTAGGCTCACAGCCAAGGCTATCAGCAGCGGAATGTTGTTCGTTTTCTTGAACTTAGGCTGGGGGGTTGCCTCAGCAGGCTTGGGGGCCTGGGGAGCAGGCGTGGGCCTGGGCGGAATAACCTTTTCCATGTGCTGGGTCAGATCCGGCATGGGAGATTTCTGCTCTCGCGGATTTTCCACCTCAAGCAGAAATTCAATTGATCTCAGATCTCCGAGTAATTCATTCATGCTGGCATGCCGGCGATTTGGATCCTTAGCCATCATCTTCAGGATCAACTTGCAGATTCCAAAGGACAGCTCTAGATTGTAGCGATCGGGCGGAGCGAGTTTCTCCTTGACGTGCCGGATCATGACATCTTTTGAATCTTCCCCCTCGAACGGCACTCTGCCGGTCAGCATATGATACATCGTCGCGCCAAGACTGTAGATATCGCACCGGAAATCGACGTCACTCCGGCCTAGTACCTGCTCAGGACTAATGTAATACGGCGTGCCGAAGAGTCTGCCTGCCTCAGCTGCGATGGCTTGGGGATCGTTGACCACTCGAGCCAGGCCCATGTCCATGAGTTTGGCAATGCCTTCGCTGGTTATCATGATATTTTTTGGTTTTACGTCGCGGTGGATCAGCCCCAGGCCGTGTGCGTGCTCCAATGCCTCAGCCATCTGGATGGCAATATGCAGACACTCAGCCTCGGTGTAGATTTTCCCAGCAGCGAGATATTCGTAAACGGTTTTGCCCTTCACGTATTCCATCACGAAATAGTGATAGCCATGCACCAATCCCACATCGAAGGCCTGGACGATATGGGCGTGGTTAAGCTTTGCAGCGGTCTGGCCTTCCTGATAAAACCGCTCGACATATTCCTTATCCGCGGAGAGCGTTTTCGGCAGAACCTTGATCGCTACAATTCTGTCCAGGCTGATCTGCTTTGCCTTGAAAACCACCGCCATCGCCCCGGAACCGATTTTTGCGAGAATCTGGTAACCAGGAATCTGCCTTGCTGATTGATCGTCAGCTGCTGGGGAAGTACCGACCTTTTGTTCCCCTGCTGGCTGAGGGTTGTCTAGGGGTGTAGCTGACCGGTCCGAGCTGTCCTTGCTTTCATCCATTGGTCAAACATGATAACCCCCGTGCGGAAAATAGGAAAATGATTTTTTGGAGAATTCAGACTGCCGATCCAAATCCGCCATAGTGCGGCGGGCGTTCGTCTCGAGGCTTATGACCCTCGTCGATGGGCCTGGCGTTAACGCGAATGTCGTCCATCTCCCGCTGAAGAGCAGCTACCTTGCGATTGAGTTCCAACACCACCCCATCCAGATCGGCAATGGTGTTTTCCTGGTAGGCGATCTTCTCTTCGAGTCTGATTATGCGTTCATTGGTATCCACAGCCTGGCCCTGATTTGCGCAAAGGAAAACAGGCCTGGACTTTGCTGACTCCCGGTACATTTCCAGGGCCGCAAAAGCCGGCCTGCATTTCAATTGGACTATTTTGTCAAAATTTATTCCGCGATCAGCGCAGCTCTGGCTTCGACGCGTGCAGCTTTGCGGGCACGTTCTTTGGCTTTGCGCGGAGCGTTCGCTCGTCGCGTTGAACCCTGTTTCTCAATTCGGGTGTTCAGTCGTTCTCTTCTTTGTCCCATGATTTATACTTCCTTTCAAATTCAACTGTACTGGAAACCCGAAGATTCTATTGGCAAAGCGTCAATTTTGCAACATCAAAAATTTTTTCAATTTTTTAAAAATCTCTAAAAAAAACTCAAGTCGATTTGGTTTCGGCAGAAACGAATCTTATCCTTCTTCTAATATGGGAATTAACCACGTCCGGGCTAATCGATGCGCCGGTTTGTGACACCAGCAATTTCGCTTTGCCCACTTTGGAGGTATTTGGAATGATTAGAAAACATGTGACTTTTTCAGGGGTATTTGTGGGTCTGGCATTAACCAGTGTAGCATTTGCCAATTCCATGGGCCAACTGGAGTTGAAGTTCAACAACATTCCGCTTGGAAAGACGGCTTCGGTTTATTCAGATGGCGAAAAGCTCACGGACGGAGTGCGTGTAGGGACGATGCGCCTTGAGGTAAATCCTCATTACACAGGAACATGGGGAGAAGGTGAAGAAATCGTATCCCAGGCTGACAACGATCAGATATTGGCCTTTTGCGTAGATATTCACCAAGACGCAAGCTCCTATTTCAAGATATATGATGTATATGAAGCCCCATACTCATATATAAACCAGACTCAGACCAACGATCTGCTCAGCCTGTTCAGCAACTACTTTGATGACGTAACGGACAACGACACAGCTGCTGCCTTTCAGTTCTGCGTTTGGGAAATCATCAACGAGACATCAGGAGTTTACGACATCTTCGACCTCTCAACCAGAGGCTCTTTCTATACGACAACTTCGGGCGAGTTTACCGGCATCGCCAACGATTGGCTGGGTAATCTGGGCCAAGCCACGCCAGGCCTGGAGCTGCAAATATTAGCCAATCCTAAATACCAGGACTACGGCATAACCGCAGTACCGGAGCCTTTCACCATGGTAAGTCTTGCATTAGGGTCTGTGGTAATGCTTCGCAGGCCGAGAAAACGTAAACGTTAAATCATTGAAAAGTTGAGAGTTCAGGGACAACATAGTGATCAATTTGTTTTCTCTCGAATATTCAGAGCATTGAAAGGATTTCACCGCTGAGTATACAAAAAACATGCCCACGCAAGTGTGGGCATGTCGCCATTTTGTTCATATGAATTTAGTCATCCCTGATAAAGTCGGCATAGCCTTTAAAATATGCCCTAAAATTTCCGTAATGCCAATTGCAAATCACAAAATTCTGGTGAATAACTCCTCGCAGCCTTGCAATATGACGCTATCATTGAATATCCAACTGGCGTTTTTTTCTCCCGTGTCATACCCGCGAAAGCGGGTATCCAGGGCCGGCCCAGCCGGGGCGATAATTTCCCATAATGGGCTTTTTTTCCCGTTTTGATTATATTCCCTTGATTGCGGGCCGCCAGCGGCGGTGGCATAAGCTTCGCTACGCCCGGAATGACAAGAAAACAACTTCTTCAGGGACGACGAATTTATTCCGCCCGTTTTATGCTCGTCTGCGCCTGCGGAGCAGAGCAGCCGTGCCGAATCCCACAACAAACAGCGTCGTCGGTTCCGGCACAGCTGTGACGGTCAACATCGTATAACCAGCCAACTCGCCTTCGGTGATATAATCGAGCGTGTAATCCTGGCCATAGGTTGCGTCAGTGATGCTTGTCCAGTTGCCGATGGATTCATCCCAATAGCGTATCGCATCGGTGTTACCATAAAAAGCACATTTAAAAAACTCAGCCAGCGAGGCAGAACGATCATATTCGCCGCTCAAAATCGCCAGCATTCCGCCGGTAGACATGTTGATGAAGCCGTTTATCTCGGCTTGGCTGTCTAAATCCAGGAAGTCTACAACTACCAACCCGTCGTCCCTGATATTCAGTGCGCCACTGCCGCTGCCGTCGAAATGAATTTGACTGCAAATCAATTGTGAACCAGCCCCGGATACTGTGACCACGCCCCTCGAGCCGGAGCTGGAGCCAATAAAAGCAATGCTGTATTTATCCTTTAGTACTCTTCCACCCCCGGTAATATTCAGTGTGCCGTTGCCTCGCATACCAACGGCAAGCGTACCGACAGTCCACGTCGAGCCGATACCATCTACCGTTACAGTACCCATCGAGCCAGCTTCGTATCCGATCAAGCCTTGTCCTGATATAATGGCCCTTCCATCAGAAATGCTCATTGTTCCAACTCCGCTATAGCCCGCTCCCAAAACGCCGTAGCCAGGGAAATTTATGACATTCAAATTAACGGTTATATTTTGACCTGGATTTTTATTTAAACTAAATGTCTGGTTCAATCCATGGGTGGCATCGAAGACCAGATCAATATCACTAGCCAGCCCACCGGTATTAATCGTCCCCGTACCCGTAAGATCATCTATGCCGCAAGAAAGCCCACCAGCGGTCAGTGTTCCGTTATCAAAGTTAATTGTACTCGATAAGCCCAAATGGGTATTACCTTCAACTGTCACAATACCGCTATTTGTGATATTCAACCTGCCACTGCCTTCTAAGCCGACAACGAGATTAGAATTGTTTACCCACTCCGAGCCAGCCCCGGAAACCGTGACTTCGCCCGTCGAGCCGGGTTTGTAGCCGATATAGCCAAAAGTGTTAGTGATGATAACCTTACCTCCATCGATGATGTTCAGTTTCCCACTGCCCTCGTAGCCGATGAAGGAATCATCCAAGCCTGTCTCCCAAATCGAGTTGGTTCCACTAACAGTAACCTCACCCGTCGAGCCAGGCTCATAGCCGATGTAGCTGTTCCAGCTGGCGATTGCATCGCCACCGGTGATATTTACCGTGCCGTGACCGGTTTTGCCGACGTAGGCCACTGTACCACCATTGATCGTCCAGCTTGCCGGGTCGGCTGGGTCGACATCGCCGGACCATGTAATTTCGGCGACAGCTGGATCGATGAGAAAAAACAACCCCATACAAACCATAAGGAGAAGCAATGAACCAGCAGGAAATATGTTCACACAACAATAAGGACTTTTCATCGATTTTTTTGACATTGATAGTACCTTTCTTTCCAAAAAATAGCTATTCTCAAAATAAGAATCCACCCAATCTTGAGATTTTGGGGTAAAACTTTTTTTCTAGGGCAGGCAATGGCCAAAGTTTGCCTGGATGCTTGCATAATCTCCAGCTGAGACAATACCATCCCAATTTGCATCGCCTGGAATGCCCGGTTCACCCGTATTACCAAAGTTGGCCTGTACACTTGCATAATCTCCAGCCGAGACAACACCGTCACCATTAGCATCGCCGAGTAACTTGGATGTCGCAGCCAAGGTCGCATAGTCGTTGACGTCGTCATATGACACCGTGTAATAACCGGTTGCCGCAGAAGTCAGGGGTTCCCAGGAATCGCCATCCCAGTAGCGAATCGCGTCGGTTCCAGAAATCAGGTTATAAAATTCAGACAGGGTTGTGACAGAACTTGTACTATATAGAGAGAGTTTGCCTTCAGAACCAATATTGATGAAACTGTCATCATCGTTATCGTCATCGACAGTCAGAACACCACCGGCACTAGTTCCGACCGTTACCAATCCACTGTTCGTGATAGTCAGCGTGGCGACCCCATCATCACCAACCATGAGATTACCACTGTTTGTCCATTTAGAATCGGTTCCATCCACCGTGACTTTTCCCGTCGAGTTACTATCGTAACCGATGCAGCCATCGCTATTACTGACCTCGCCACCGTCTGTGATTATCAGTATGCCGCCCTCAACAATCGGGCTTGTCGTGCCAGTTGCTCCATAGCCGACGTAGAGATCGCCATCGTTTGTCCATGTCGAATAGGTTCCGTTCACGGTAACACTGCCCATTGCATCGTCATAGTAGCCAATATAACAATCAATATCGTAATAATCAGGATTTGCGGTGACAGTGCCACCATTCCTAACAATCACTGTGCCGCTACCATAATTGCCAACGATAATATCACCGGTGTTCTCCCAAAGCGAGTACTGCCCATCCACTGTAACCACGCCTATTCCTGAAGTACTATAACCCACATAACTACGTCTTTCAGTGATGGTATGAGTTTTCGTGTGAATAACTTCGCCGCCGTTGGTAATATTCAGCGCTCCCCCCCCACTGCTGCCAATTCTAAGCCCACAGGTATACCATCTTGACATTTGAGCGCCGTAACCCCCTGTTCCAACCACATTGACCGTACCCTCTGAACCAGAGCTGTAGCCAATATATCCAATCAGTGAGTTGCTCATAGAGCCATCGTTTCCAATGTTTATGGTGCCGGTACCCGAATGTCCGATGTAGATATTTCCTCCATTGTTTACCCCATGTGCTTCAAAACGACTACTGATATCATTGATCGTCACCGTCCCTACCGCATCTACGCCATAGCCAACGTAGCCTATCTTGCATTCGACGAGAGATCCTTCGGTGATAGTTAAGCTTCCAGCAGAGGTTTTTCCTATATAGCCACTATTACCATCATCTCCGTCTGTCCAAGTTGCCGGATTGGCAGGATCAACATCCGAATCGGTGGGGTCGACAGTGACAGCAGCATTTGTTGGAACTTCCAAGCAAATTAAAGTCAGCCCTAAAAAGAGGATTAGTGATATACCTGCGTGAGAGATAATTGCACCACTGCCCCGACGGATTTTTGTGAATTTTTCAGACATAAATTCAGCCCTTTCATTCTCAAGAAATGCGACTTTCAATTAAAGGGTCTTTCCCTTTCTACCCGATTACAAGCAAGATTCCCAATCCTATCCCATGAACAACAAGTGGATTTATATTACGAACAGGATATCGAGTCAATAAGTTTTTATTAACTGGAGGGAATAGTTTGGGGCTGAATCAACCTAATTCCTGGTGTGAAAAAATCTAAAATTTCTCGAAAATTTCCTATAGCCATTTTCTTCAGGTGGTCGATATTTAACTATGGATAGTGGTATGAATAGCTGGAAACTCAACATCTCGGGCCTGGAATCGGAAATAAGGGAAGCTGGGCCCTGCCCCCGAACAGAAACCTGATATTTTTTCAAATTTTTGAAAAAATGGTTAATGTTCCCCTTGACGTTTGTACGATGTTAGGTTATGTTATGCGAACAAAAGCCAAAAACTACTTTAAGGCAAAACCGTCACTGGACGACACTGGGTTATCGGAAGCGTTGTATCGTGTAGGCTGGCTGGTTGCTGAAGATCTGGAAAACAGGCAACTGGAGTCTGCGGTTAAAATAAGTGACAACGCGGAAAGGTATGGAGGCCATGAATAAACCATTGTGTCAATTTGGACCTGGCGGAGATTACAGCAAGCCGTATCCAGCTGGTGCCCAGGCACTGCCGGAAACGCAAAAAGGACATAATCCCAAGGGTTGGGCCAAACTGGCTGAGGACCTTGGGCTGGAACTGCCGCTTGTAAGCGTAGGCCCCGCTGGGGTCCAGTGGCAGAAAAAGAAAGCGTTGCATCTCAAGGGCGTGGTTGGTTCGCTCTTGGAGGTGCTCAGAAGAGTTCGGCCTGACGACGGCGAAGCAGCCGACGAAAAACTGGTCGCCTCACAAATAGCTATGGCTGATGAGGCCTTGGCTCGGTTGAATATTACGGAATCCCAGGTGCTCCAGACAGCATCGGCTCCATTGCGCGATGTCGCAATGTCCGAAACGACGGCGGCATCGACCAGAGTTACCGCTGATGGGGATTTCGCCCTCAGCCAGGCTTCTCGGAAAGCACAGAAGGAGAATGTAAATGCAGCCTACACCAGTAACACCGAGAAAATTGGAAATACTCAGGTTTATTCGAGACTTTCGGATGGAGCAAGGCTTTTCCCCGACAATGCAGGAGATCGGCGACCATTTGAACCTAACAAAGGTAACCGTATTCGAACACGTCGGAGCACTGGAAAAAAAAGGCTTGCTCTTGCGGGGCGAGAAGCACAGCGCTCGCTCTTTGCAAGTCTCCAGTAAATTCGTTTTCCCGGATGAACAGCAAACGAAATTGCCTCTCGTAGGGCGAATCGCAGCCGGTTCGCCTATCGAGGCTATAGAAAATCCCGAATATCTCGATTTGCAGGAAGTTTTCCCGACTGACGGTAACACTTTCGTACTCACCGTCAGCGGAGACAGCATGATCGATGACCATATTTGCGATGGCGATTACGTTATCTGCCAGCGTCGCAACACCGCCCGCAATGGTGAAATTGTCGTAGCCCTGCTGGATACCGGCGAAGCTACACTAAAACGCCTGTATCGCGAAGCAAAGGGTATTCGCCTGCAGCCTGCAAATGCAAATTATAAACCAATCTATGTACAAAACCTGGAAATCCAGGGCGTTGTTATCGGCCTGATCAGACAAATGTGAGGCCCAATAATGAAACTGGTCGAAGCGGACGAAAAACTCGTAGCTTATTGCGGTTTATATTGCGGGGCCTGTCGGGCCTATTGGCAAGGCCGATGCCCAGGCTGTAACGAAAATGTCAAAGCCTCATGGTGCGGCGTGCGAAAATGCTGCATCGAAAATGAATTTTCCTCCTGCGCATACTGCCGAACATTTGACGATCCCAAGGATTGTAAAAAGTACAATAACTTCTTCGCCAAGCTCTTCGGGTTCGTGTTCAGATCGGACCGTCGGGCCTGCATTATGCAGATCAAGGAAAAAGGACGCAAAGGCCACGCTGAAATCATGGCCAAGGCCAAGCGGCAATCAATCAAACGCTAGTACTTCATTTTAGGAATAAGGTCGGATAGATGCGCCTCGCCGGTGAGGCAGATGCAAGGAAGAAAAATGACTGCATATTTGAAGATATTCCGTCGTTTTTCTGACGCCGCAGATGCCTTATCGGCACGGCGCATCTACACATCCTTATTCCCGGGACAGAGTACTAGGCTCTGTTCCTCCTCCCAAATGGTTAATATCTTTTCTAAGATTTTGCACGCAATAAACTGTTCTAACGTGCGTTTATTCAAACATGGGTAAGGTATATACGAAATTACGCGACGGCTTCACATTAGTGGAACTCCTTGTGGTTATTGCAATTATAGCTCTTTTGGCGGGCATTTTAGTACCCAGTCTGACCAAGGCGATGGACCTTGGCCGGAGCGGAGCGTGCATGAATAACCTCCACTCAATGGGCGTTGCTCTGCGTATGTATCTCAACCAGAGTAACGATATCATGCCAGAAGTGGCCGCCATGCCTTCGGAAGTAGCAAGTACTTGCCCCAGATTGGCCGACGTTATAGCACCTTACATAGATCATGCAGAGGCATTGAAGTGCCCCGGCGATCGTGAGCGAACTTATTTTGAAACGGAGGGCTCAAGCTACGATTTCAATACTATGCTAGGAGGAAGAACTGTATTGAATTCTTTCCTCAGCAAACACTGGGGAGAAGAAAATGTTCACGTCCTTTATGATTACGAGAATACTTTTCATGGCAATTGGATGAATTTTTTATTCGCGGATGGCCATGTTTCCAATGACAACACTGAGTAGATTCGAGAGATAATATTATGAAGATAAATAAAAAATGGCTGGGAATTGGAGGGGGCGGATTCCTTGTTGTCGCTGCGGCAACGGCGGCGGTGGTGTACATGGTGAATCAGCCAGCCCCGCCGCCGGATGTTCAGGTGGCGACAACTCAGGAAGCGGCGGATTATCTTGCGAGTGACGACTTCAGAAAGCTCTCCGACGATAAGAAGCAGCAATTCGTCTCGGAAGTTTTCAGAAGCGGCAAGGGTCGGTCGGTAATGCGGGAGGCCCACGAAAAAATGACCGATGAGCAGCGTCAGGCTTTTCGCGAAGCCGGGCGTGAAAGGTTCCAAAAGCAGATGGACGAGCGGATGGACAAATATTTCAAGCTTCCGCCCGAGGAACGCGTCGCGTATCTAGACGAGGCCATCGACCGTATGCAGGAAATGCGAAACAGGCCTCGCCCGCCAAGACCGTCCAGCGACAATGCCAATAACTCCAATGCCAATAATCAGAATCGTCGACGCGGAGGACCTGGCGGGGGCGGCAGGCGACACTTTTCCCCAGACCGTATGAGGAATCGCCTTGAACATACCTCGCCGGAACGAAGGGCGAAATTTACCGAATTCTTCCGGGCAATGCAAAAAAGAATGAAAGAGCGCGGCATTGAACCGCGAGGCCCAGGCGGCCCACGACCTCACTAATATGACAGCGCTACTTGAATTCTGTTTTACGATTTTGTTTTTGTCGGCTTTTGTAGGCCGCCTCGTTACGCCACTGATAATATTCGTTTATTCTTATGATCGCAGCCCATGATCTTGGCCAAGTCTGCCAGATCTTGGCGGCCAGGGTGTTGATCACCGTGGCTACCTGTTCCAGCGTAATACGCGGATTTTTCCCCCCGAAGCCGCTGCGTCTGCTCGGATATAAAAAACATCGCCAATCGCGAACACAGCCAATGCCGAATCAGTCCGGTATACGTCCGAACCTCAAACGAACCAAATCCCGTTTCCTGCTTGGCTCGCTCGAACCACATCTCAATATGCCACCGCGCAAAAGCCACAACCAGCAGCTTCCTGACACTCACCGAAGCAGGAGCGTTACTCAAAAAATATTTGTTCTCGCCGGTTTTAGGCGATTGAGCCCAAATCAGCCAATACTGTCGAGTTGTCGGCACGTTGACACCCTCAGCCGTATTGGTCAACTGCACACGTGCGGCTTTATATTTCCAGTACATCATTCCGCGCGTCGTGTTTTTGATCTTCACCGTTTGCCAATCCTGTCCGTAAAACACCGGACTGTGGCGAACCAGATCGGCAACTTTATGCGGCGCATATTCAGCCCGGCAGGACTGATACGCCGGCGGAGTTGCCCAGCATAAAAAGTTAGACCGCACCTCACCAATACCGCGCTGGCCCAGCCGATCCAATTCAAACCAGAACCCAGGAACACTGCCGTATTCCTCATCAAAAGTAAAATACGAAAACTTTACACCACTGCCTATGGCCCGTTGAATCTGCTCTACCGCAATTTTCCACTTTGGCCGATAAGACAATGAATCCGGAATATGTGCTTCTCTTCGTCTCTTTGGATCAGCTGCCCATTTTTCAGGCAGATACAGGTCGCTACATAAGACGCATCCGAACGGATTTGTGGGATGGTTGTCGGTATACAGCAAATGCTGGCCGACAATGCAATTGTCTATCTTGCCGGTTTCACCACACCATTGACGCTGCACGCCAGGCGTTTTGGCGCCCTGCTTGGCGTGGCCGGAGCCGTCGATTACGCCAATGCCCTCTTCCGTCGAAGAGCGATCAGCCACACGATAAAGCAGCAACTCTTCAGCACGATCATGATCCCAGCGAAATGAAGATAAAAATTCCTGCAAAGTTCGGACGGGAACTTCTGCCGCCAGTGCAATCGGCTCAATACTCTTGCGTTGAATGTCTGACATCAGACCAAGCATGTATGTCTCCAGGTAGCCGAAAGTAACTTCTTTGCGAAAACAAGGTCGAAACGATTCCAGAAATTTTTGCAGCTCCGGCTGCAATGTCATCATCTGTTCTCCAGTCATTTAATGCCCTTTCAATTGGATTTTTATTCCCATCGACAAGAACATCAAAAAATCTTGAGCTAATCTAGCGCTGTCATACTAATTCCCGTATGTTGCCGTCCTAGTACTCTGTCCCAGGAATAAGTTTGTAATGTTTTCAGTCGGTAATTCGGGGTTGAAAGCTCAGCAACCGCGGACCCGGCTGTTTTTTTTGGCATCATTATCGGGCAGGCAATTCTTTTTCCTAAAAATCTCCGCAGAGTTTTCTTGACGCAGACAAAGTTCGTGCGAAAATCGTTTTGAACTGATACCATCAAACCGTTCCAGCCGATGTTGTGTTGTAGGTGCTTCGAATGGAGCGGTGTTTAAAATCCTGCGTAATGGAAATTGACCACGATGACAAAACCGCAAATTCTCATACTGGGTAACATGACCAAGGAAGGTGTGGCGGATCTTATCGAATCTCTGCGAGAATGGTTCGAAACATGCGCTGAGATTCTGGGCGTATTTCCGCACGACGGGTTTCCACTGGACTTGGCTGCTCCGGCGAAGCTGTGCATAGTTTTCGGCGGCGATGGTTCGCTGCTGTCAGCTGGTCGTAGTCTGGCACCGCTGGGAGTCCCGTTGCTTGGCGTGAATATGGGCAAGCTGGGATTCCTGGCTGATTACGACGTGCAGCATCTCAAGAAACACCTGGCTGAGATGCTTGCAGGCCAAATACAGCCTGTCGACAGGATAATGCTCTCCGTTCTGGTGCATGGCTGTGACGGAAAGAGAGTCACCGAACCTGTCCGCCTGGCGTCCAATGACATAGCCATCTCAGCAGGCGACCCGTTCCGCATGATCGATCTGAATGTAGCCCAGGGCGAGCAACATGTTGCGAGGTATCTTGGCGACGGTGTGGTTATATCAACGCCGACCGGCTCGACGGGTTATAATCTCTCAGCCGGCGGGCCTATTCTGGACCCTGCGCTGGACGCGGTCGCAATTACTCCCATCGCGCCGCATACGCTTTCGCTCAGGCCCATTATTGTACGGGCTGAGGAGCCGATTCTGATTACAGCCATACGAGTCAACGAGGGCACGAAGATGGTCATAGATGGCCAGATTCCGTGCAAGCTCTGTGACGGGCAGGTGGTGGAAGTTCGCCGGGCGGAGAAGCCCTTAAGGCTGATTCCCCACCCAGGCAGGGATTTCTTCCAGACTCTCTCAAATAAACTCCACTGGGGCAGAAGCCCGCACCACTGATTTTTTTTGTCCGGGCCTCTGGGCCAATATTTTTTCCAGGTTGATACAAACCTTTCCGCGCCTGGGTTGTCCAATTCACCAACAGGATAAAGAGGTGCATCATGAATCGGAAAGTTGATCTTATCATCGTGGTTGTAGCGGGCATGCTTTTTTGGGGGCCACAAGTCCTGCTTGCTCAGCCTGATATAGTAAAACCGGAAAGCCCCGTCGCTTTGGTATCTTTGGCAACTGGTGTGGAATTATCCCCAGCCAGGCAGTCAGTTCCAGGTGGTGAAATTGACTGGACTCGTGGCGTTGTTCAAGCGGTGGGCCACGCCAGTGCCAAACCAACCGCAGCCAGGCCCCGAGCCATGGCGCAGCGAGGGGCTTATGTAGTTGCAGCTCGTAATGCAGCCCTTGTGTTGGCGGGTATCCAGGTTGGGCCGGGCGGGCGATTCATGAATTTTCGCAACGGCAAGGTTCGCACGAACATTAAAATCAAGAATTTCCGCGAATTGCCAAGCTCGTATAACCCTGCCACCCGCACCGCCAAGGCCAGGCTGGAAATTCCGATCTATGGAATATCCGGCATCGTTGAAAAACTACGCCTGGAGCCCAGACCTAGTCTTCGCCAGTGGGCCTGGCCTGCGGAAGAGGACTTCGACGAATCGGAACAAAGCGATGTCATCGTAATCGACGCAAGAGGCCTGGATTTCTCGCCCTGTCTGTTGCCCAACCTTGTTACGCCGGACGGCAGAAACGTTTTTGGCGCTGACGATGTCTCTTTCTCAGAACTCATCAACAGGCCCATGTTTCGATACGCCGTTCTCAGCCAGCGTGAAGTAATCCCAACTGAATCTGCCCGCAAATATCGAAGGATGACCTATCGCAGCTTTACGCTACACCCATTGAAAAACTGCCCAGCCGGGCCCGGCGAAATAGTCCTCTCCCCCAGAGACCTGGCCTTGCTGGAAACACATCCCGATTCGCGAAGCCTTCTACAAAGCGGCAAAGTGGTTATTATTATCGATGATAAATGAAATGCAATGTCAGCAAACTTGGATCATGAAGCACAGCTAGTACTTCGTTTTACAAATAAGGTCGGATAGATGCGCCGCGCCGGTGAGGCAGATGCAAGGAAGAAAAATGACTGCATATTTGAAGATATTCCGTCGTTTTTCTGACGCAGCAGATGCCTTATCGCCGCAAGCAGGTATCCGGCATTATTCCTGAAATGAAGTACTAGAACAGGCTGTGCTTTTTTTTCGGACAAGAACTTACGGTAAAAAAAGACGTGCATTTTGCTCAAAAATCAGTAGTCTGTTCCTTTTCTGGAATATAAAGGAACATCATAATGCGTAAAGAAACACAATTTTCGATTTTTCTGATCAACAAGCCGGGCGTCATGGCAGCTGTGACCGGGGCACTTGCCAAAGCTGATGTCAACCTTTTCGCTTTGTCGCTGAGTGACTCCGGCGAGCATGGCGTGCTGCGCGTGGTTTGCAGCGACGCGGAAAAAGCCCGACAGGTACTCGTGGAGACGCATGATCGCTGGACAGAGACGGAAGTTCTCGTCTTGACGCTGGGCAATGAGCCTGGCGAGTTCGGCAAACTTGTCGGCAAACTTGCAGATTCGAATATTAACATCACCTACGCATACTGCACTGCCAACGAAACCGGCGGCACGACCACCGCGGTTTTCAAAATCGCTGCCATTGACGACGCCATTAAAGTCCTCTCGTAATAAACTACTTGGGATTGCGGAATTGGTTTACTCTTTTCGCCAGGTTTCTTTCTCCGGCTGATGATGATCTTCCAGGTCAGCGGACGGGCTGAGGAGTTGGCCCTTCTCGAACTGCTTTTTGAGGAAACCCCTGCGGAGAGATCTATAGGGTTTCGTTAATTTTCTGTGCAGCAGGTGCAGACCGCTTCGGCTGCGGGAAAGCTCTTCCTCTTCGGGCGTCAGTTCATCCTTGGCCAACCTGCGTTTGTGCTTGTACAGGTGATAAATATCCTTGCCTATGAGATAATTCACGCATCGGCGCGCAATTTGACGGAAAGGCCAGGGCAGATCGTCTCGCGTGCGGAGGGATATCTGGTAGTCAATCAGCACGGGCAGGCCGGCTTGGGTGACAAGGATATTCGACTTCTTGTTGGCATCGCCGTAGGCCACTCCGCGGGCATGAACGGCGTCGAAGATTTCTCGCAGCTTGTCGAAAAAACCGGCTGGGGGTTTATCCAGATGATCCAGCGGAACAGCCTGGACGTATTCAATCGCGTAACAGATTTCCGACAGCCTGCCGCCCCAAGATGGCACGCCGGCCACGCCCGCCAACCTCGCGTAGATCGCCTGTTCATGATCAGCCAGCATCTCGCCCACCCACCGCAGCGGCAAGCCTATGAACGGATGAGATCGGCCGAATTTTATAACAAGTTTTGGGAATTTCACAGCTGGGTTATCAGTCTCGTACAGACATGTCGCCGCCCAAAAGTCATGCTTGAACACGCGCACCAACTTGTAGGCTGCTCCATCGATGTCCAGGACATCGTCAGGTCGACCCGGCAAGGCGAACATCTGCGAGTTTTGTCTGCGTAAAGCCATTTCTATATTTGTTTTCCGTGTACTATCAATATTTTAACGTCGCATAATTATAAAGTTTACATGCCTACGCAAGCGTAGGCATAGCACCCAGCCATTAATGCCTTCACCTGGCAGAAGCTGGTATTTCAGCCAGACTCTTTTCTCGAGTGAAGCTGATATTCTGAAAATAAACCTTCGCAATTTTGCCGTTTCCGCCCGGCCAGATTATATCGTTTAGCCCTTTCTCCATGTCATCGGCGATTTTCTGTAAATTGGCAGAGCCTTTGAAGTCCGCCATTTTTCGATCTGCCAGATACAGAATTCCCCAATGAGATATTGCACTGCGACTGTCTTGAAATCGCTCGAGTTCATCTTGAGACATATCAGGCTTAAATTCCAGATTGAACGTAATCGACACCCTGGTTTGCGGGAAATCTTCGGACATAAACCCTGACATACTCGATTCTGGTGTATATTTACCGCACTTCCCGCTTCCGCTAAACAAACTTCCCTTCGTTGGCGTGGAGGTGTTGTATCCGTAGCCTGCACAGCCTATGACAATCATCGCGATCAAGATCAAAGTTGTTACACGTTTCATATTCCATCTCCCGTTTAAATTGTTTATGTCCATTATCACGGCCGAGGTCAGCTGTGCTACATATCTTCTCTTTTTCCTGAATCCTGAATCCTGAATCCTGAATTCTGACTACTTTTTCACCGCTCCCGCGATATCGGCTGCGAAATCTTTCGCTGCCATTTCTACCGCTTTTTTCCATTCCATGCCCGCGTATTTTTTATCCTGGTGGGCGTAGATCACGCTTCTGCTGGCGTTTACGATAGCGCCTGTTCCGTCGGCTTTGAAGCTCGCGGCGCAGTCCTGTGCCGTTGCGCCCTGCGCGCCGTAGCCCGGCACGAGGAAAATCTGCTGCGGCATAAGATCTCGGAGTTTGCGAGCCTCAGCTGGGCACGTCGCGCCGACCACCGCGCCGACGCAACTATAGCCACTGCTGCCGATAAGTTCCGAGGCTGAGCCGATCTGCGCTACCTGCTCAGCAATATGCTCATAGAACATCTTGCCGCTCGCATCCGCAAAATTCTGGATCACCGTGCCGGATGGATTGCTCGTACGAACCAGCACGAAAAGCCCCCTGCCTGTATCGCGTCCCGTCTCGACGAAAGGCAATAGGCCGTCGGCTCCGAAATAGCCGTTGACCGTCAGCGAATCCACGTCGTCAGGCCCAGCCATGTGTGCAGCTGCGTATGCGGTGGCTGTGGAGCCGATGTCGCCGCGTTTCGCATCGCCTATTACTATCAGGCCCAGCTGCCGGGCAGCAGCGACGACCTCAGAATAGATTTTCATTCCGTAGAACGGCTCGGCCTGGCTGCGGAGCATCTCGAAATACGCTATCTGCGGCTTGACGGCCGGCACGTGCGGCGCAACGATCTCCAGAACCTGCTTCGCCCAGACGCCGACCGCGTCTGCTTGACCCTGCGGGTCCGGGGTTTGAAACTCAGCAGGCAGCTTGGCGGCGTTGGGGTCTATGCCCACGCACACCGGCGAACCCTTATCCTCGATGGCTGCCAGCAGCCTGTCGGCGAAATTTTTTACAATCTCTGATTTTGTTTTCTGTTGCGTCATTTAAATTCCCTTTCCAGGCCCAAGAGTTTACAGTTATTTGCTCTCAAAGGCAATTGGCGGTAGAATACAACTGACAGGAACGATAAAAAATTGTGGGTCAGAGAAACACTGAGTGTTTTTTATCAGGAAAACAATAAAAACCTCTCTGCTCTCTTTGGCAAATAAAAACAGGAGAAAAAACCATGGCTGCGAAAATTTTGGCTTTCAGCTCATCACCACGTAAGAATTCAAACAGCGACTTTCTCTGCGATAAAATTCTCGCCGGAGCCGCCCAGGCCGGGGCTGAGGTGGAGAAGATAATGCTCAAGGATCTCACAATCAAGCCCTGCATCGCCTGCGAAGCCTGCCAGAAAAGCATCCTCGAGCCTTGCATTCATGATGATGACATGAACAAAATCGCGGAGAAAATTCGCAATGCAGCCGGCTGGGTTTTTGCTTCGCCGATCTACTTCTTCACGATCAACGCCCAGATGAAGGTGTTGCTTGACCGCTTCCTCCAGCTGTTAGGCGAGGGAAAGTTCGACACACTGGCTGGCAAGAAAGCAGCCATCGCCCTTACATACGGCGCAGAAGACCCGCTGGAATCCGGCGTGACTTGTGCTCACGACATGTTTCAGAATGCCCTCAAATTCCTCGGCGTCGATATGGTAGGCTGCGCGCACGCGTCCTGCTACGGAGCAGGTGCTGTGATTGAGGATATAAAATCGCTGGATAACGCTTACAAATTAGGTGAAAAGCTGGCAGCCAAGATAAACGAGTGATTTTATACGAATTGGCGGGAAAAATGAATGATCAACATTATATGTTAAAAGCGATAGAAGCAACCCGGGCCGGCATGGCTGAGGGTCAGTCGCCGTTTGGTGCGTGCATCGTGCGAGGCGACGAGGTTCTGGCGGCGTCGCATAATCGCGTGTGGGAATTGATGGACCCATCCGCCCACGCCGAAGTCCAGGCCATTCGTCGTGCGTGCGGCCTGCTGGATACCATAAACCTCGCCGGGGCTACTATCTACTCGACCTGCGAGCCGTGCCCGATGTGTTTCGCCGCGATCCACTGGGCAAAAATTTCTAAAATCGTCTACGGGGCAAGCATAGCTGATGCGAAAAAAGCCGGTTTCAGCGAGCTGCCCATTTCCAACGAACAACTGAAAGAACTGGGCCAAAGCGGAATCGAAATTGTAAGCGGGTTTATGCGGGATGAATGTGTTAAACTGTTTGACAAATGGCTGGCGATGGAAAATTCAAGGGTTTATTAGAAGCTGCTTTGCATAGAAACGTTTTATAAAATCATAAAAAACGGAAGATATATGAAAATAGTCGTTACCGGACAAGTCGGCGTGGACAA
Organism: Phycisphaerae bacterium; assembly: GCA_963664745.2. Classification (GTDB taxonomy): domain Bacteria; phylum Planctomycetota; class Phycisphaerae; order SM23-33; family SM23-33; genus B1-G9. The sequence goes on along the minus strand of CAXXMC010000005.1, from coordinate 833,903 downwards.
AAAGGAATTTTTGACTCGCGTGGAGAAAATCGCTGCCCAGCAAGGCCAGGCCCTAAAGACATTCCACGTCGGCGATATGATGTACTCCGAAGCCCCGGACGTCGCAAAGGGCAAAATCCTCGATCTGCCGATAACGCGCCTGGAGAGTCTCCGTCGGAGCGTTTTTAAGGATATCCTGGCAGAGTCCGAGAAGCATCCGAATGTGATCGTCAACACTCACGCGACTTTTCGCTGGAATCATGGCCTGTTTTTCGCGTTCGACCACGACCAGATGGTCAGCTTTGACGCGGATTTGTATATTGTGCTGCTGGATAGCATTGACCAGGTTCATCGCAGGCTCCAACGCGACGGCCATGTCGATCACACCCTGAAAGACCTGATGGTCTGGCGGGAGGAGGAAATCCTCGCGACCGAATTGCTCAGCAGAATCGTCCGAGGCCATGGCTGTTTTTATATCTGCGTGCGAGGCGACGACATGCTCGCAGAGATGATGGCCAGGCTTATCTTCTCGCCCGAAATGAAAAAGGCGTACCTCAGTTTCCCCATGTCGCACGTAATGGACATGCCCGACGTGCTGGCTGAGATCGAAAAATTTCGCAACGATATGAAGCGGTATTTCATCTGTTTCGACCCGGCTGATATGGAAAAGGAAAAGCCCCTCTCCTTCAAGGCCCTCGATGCCGCACGCGACGGACATCGCACGGTCATCAGCGGAGATGGACCGGAGAAAACCGTTCTGGAAACATCGCAGGTGCTGGATATCATCCCCGATATCGATGGCCAAATTTACGTGCGGGACTTCAAACTGATCGACCAGGCGGACATGATCGTATCGCTCGTCCCGGCCCTGCCGGACGGCAAGCCCGCCCTCTCCAGCGGCGTGGAACGAGAACTCCAACACGCCCACGAAAGTACCCGCGACGTGTTCATCGTCTGGAAACCAAAATGCGAACCATCGCCATTTATTACCGAAACGGCGACGAAAGTTTTCCGCGCCACAGACGAGGCAATAGATTATTTTATAACGAAAGGCTACGTCCAGCAGCAACCCAAGGGCACGCTGTTTGATTAAATTTGAAAAATGAAATGATGATAACACCCGTTTTGGAATTGAAAAAATATCGGGTGCCATGTTTTCAGGCATGTAAAGGTAATATAGCAAAAAAAACGAGAACTTAAACCGGAATTGCAGATGAGAACTGTTCGTAACAAAAAAACTTTGGGCTTTACGCTTATCGAGCTGCTCGTGGTCATTGCGATCATCGCCCTGCTGGTTAGCATACTGCTGCCGTCGCTTGCGCGTGCGAAGGAACTTGCTATGGAGGCGACCTGCCTTACACGGTTCAAGGGTCAACTAAATGCAGTTCATATGTATGCTGCTGAAGAGAAGGGTTACATCCCAGCTGGGCCGGACGAACCCATGCCGTATTCGACTGCGAATTTTCCCCTTGTGGCAACGAATCAGGTTTGGCTTAAAAATCAGCAGTATAACGCACACGGCGTGCTGCTGGAGAAGCATCTGTCGAAACCAGAAGCGTTATTCTGCCCGTCCGACGATTCAACCGGCCCGCAGACCGAGGTGCCGAAGATTTTCGAGAGACGGGCTGAGGATGCCTTCTGCTCTTACTTTTACCGGCACCTGGACGGCCAGGCGCAGGATCAGAACCCTCCGAGTCAGCAGTTGGATAGCCTGGGTAAAAATGCCCAAGGCGACCAGGTCGTTGCATTACTCATGGATGCCAACAGCCTGATGTCATGGTCGACGAAGCGGACTAACCACAACGGTGAAAGAGTGGCGGTCGGTTGCACGGACGGCCATGCTGATATGTTCGACACACCAAACGGCGAATTGACCCTGGGGGAAAATATAGAATACAACGCTTTCATGGCCCGCCTGGATGTAATTTTCGAAACGGCTGATGCATGGAATAAGTAGAAACTGGTAAAGCGAAAATATAAAAATAATCACCATTGACAGTTAGCAAAAGTGTGATACACTCCCGAACCATGAATTTCAGTAGCGCAAAATCTGAGACTATCTTTGCCCTGTTGAACACCAGCAGGCTGAGGGGTCTCCGCGCTGCATTCTGGCCTGACATCTCAAACCGGGCCGGGTAAAAGTATCGAGCTTTTCCGCCGCAAAGTAAAATCGCGGTAAATAGTAAGCAATAACCTGCACTTTCTCACCGCATGGGTTTTGCATCTCGATTCCCTTCCCTTTCTTGACCTAACCTTAAATCCGTTACACAAACTTTTTATTAATTTTCAAAAATTTCAGGACGATCCAGACATGAGACGACAGAACATCCGCAACATAGCAATCATCGCACACGTTGACCACGGCAAGACGACGCTGGTCGACCAGCTTCTTCGCCAGAGCGGCCAGTTCGGCAGAGGCGAGCTTAATGGCGATTGCATTCTCGACAGCAACGACATCGAACGCGAGCGGGGGATAACGATCCTGGCCAAGAACTGCGCGATAAATTATACCGACCGCAAAGGCGATTCGTATCACATCAACATCGTCGACACGCCAGGCCATGCCGATTTCTCCGGCGAGGTCGAACGCGTATTGAGACTGGCAGACGGCGTGCTGCTTCTCGTCGACGCATTTGAAGGCGTAATGCCCCAGACGCGATACGTGCTCAGCAAAGCCCTGGAGGCTCATCTTCAGCCCATCGTCGTCATCAACAAAATGGACAGGCCTGAGATTCGCGCAGAGAAGGTTCACGAGGAAGTTTTCGATCTGTTGGTGGAGCTTGGAGCCGATCATCATGCCCTTGAGTTTCCGACGGTTTTCGCCTCGGCCAAGAACGGCTGGGCCGTGCGCGAACAGAACCACGCTTTTCCAGGCCCAAGCGAAGACGTGCACGATCTCTTCGACGCGATTATCGAATATGTCCCGGTGCCGGATCTCGATGCCGATGCGCCAACGCAAGCCCTGATTACGTCCATAGATTACAGCGAATATGTGGGTAGAATTGGCATTGGTCGCGTTTTTGCGGGTAGTCTCAAAGCAGGCCAGCAGATAATGCGGATCGACCGAGAGGGCAAAATGACCAAGCAAAAAATAGGCCAGTTGCTCGCGTTCGACGGTCTTAGCCGGAAGGAAGTCAATCGTATCGACGTTGGCGACCTCTGCGCCGTGATTGGTCTGGATCATGTGGACATCGGCGATACCCTGGCTGACTTTGACACGCCCAAGGCCCTGCCTACGGTCAGCATTGACGAGCCGACCCTGCATATGACTTTCCGAATTAACGACGGCCCATTCGCAGGCCGAGAGGGCAAGTACGTTACCAACCGCCAGCTGAGAGAAAGACTCAACAAAGAGCTGCAATCCAATGTGGCCCTTCGCGTGGAAGACCGCGGCGACGAGTTCAACGTCTCTGGCAGAGGCCTGCTGCACCTGGGTATCCTGCTGGAAAACATGAGGCGTGAAGGATACGAACTCTGCGTCGGCAAGCCGGAAGTCATTTTCCACCGCGACGAGAATGGCAAGAAAACCGAGCCGATCGAAAAACTCATCATCGACGCACCAACCGACATGGTTGGCCCCGTAATGCAGCTGTTGGGCGACCGCAAGGCGGATATGGTTCACATGGACACGCAGGGCAAACGCACCCAGCTGGAATTCACTATCCCCTCACGAGGCCTGATCGGACTGAGAAGCCGACTCCTCACCGCCACCGCCGGCGAAGCTATCATGAACCATCGCTTTGCACAGTATGAACCATTCCGCGGCGAAATCCCCGGAAGACTCAACGGCGTGCTCATCGCCACCGAAACAGGCCAGGTCACCGCATACGCGCTGGATCAATTGGCTGGGCGGGGCATTATGTTCATCGAGCCGGGCGACCAGGTTTATGAAGGCCAACTCGTCGGCGAGCACTGTCGGGACAACGACCTTGCTGCGAATGTCGTGCGGAAAAAGAATCTCACGAACATCCGCTCAGCCAACAAGGATGCGACTGTCACACTGAAAGCACCGAGAAAATATTCGCTGGAAAGCGCATTGGAATACGTAGAGAACGACGAACTTGTTGAACTGACGCCTGAATCGATTCGACTCAGAAAAAGGTTCCTCAAGGAAAACGACCGCAAGCGACATTCTCGCCAGGCCGCCAAGCCTGCCCTGGTTTAAACTGATTTTTTTTGCAGGGATACATGAGATACAAGGGATTTCTTATCAAAGAATACATCCTCTGAATCCTGTGTATCCCCGCTATGTGCATCCCTGCTAATTAGTCGTCCCTGAAAAAGTTGGTGTAGCCCTTAAAATAGGCTATAATATTGCTGTAGTGCCGGTTACAAATTGCAAGGTTCTGGCGAATAACTACTCGCAGCCTTGCAATACGAAGCCATCATTCAATGTCCAACTGACGTTTCTCCCCGTGTCATACCCGCGAAAGCGGGTATCCAGGGCCGGCCCAACCGGGACAATATTTCCATTATGGGCTTGTTTTCCAGTCTTGATTACATTCCCTGGATTCCGGGCCGCCAGCGGCGGTGGCATAAGCTTCGCTCCGCCCGGAATGACAAGAAAACAACTTTTTCAGGGACGACTAATTATTTTCTTGTGCCTTCCGCCTGTTAGCGAAAACAGCTTCGATCACAAGCAGCAGGATCACTGCTGTAATCAGGACATCCCACAGGTTTCGGCCTTGGGCTTTATCAGCAGCTGAAACCTGGACAGATTGCAGGCTCGGGCCAATGTGAACATTTTCAAGCCCGTTAGCCCTCAAGGCTGCGGAAAGTTCCTCCGGGCTGTACGCAGCCAAGTTGCTTTCATGCCCAGCGGGGTTTACTACGAACGCACCACCCGTTTCGAGAACATTATCTGACCCCAAAAAATCCCAGCGGTACAGACCCGGTTCGTTTGTATCCTGGAATTTTGCGATGTCGGTCTTATTGATTACCAGCTGAACTATCTTGGCTGAGTTGCCGGGGGAGTTCGGAAGAGTGATCTGAACTTTTTTCGCATTGCCCCCGTTCGTGGTATCCAATATCGCAGGCTGAGCAGCTATGTACATTTCGTCGCTCTCTTGAGTCTCGCCAGCCTGGAGCGCAAAGCGGATCATCATCGGCGGAAACACATTGGCCATCGGGAGGTTGGACCACCTTGGCGAGGCCGGCATCGCACACCACAAGACCCGCCCCGCTCCGATCCGTCGCTCGATTATCAACGGGTCGTCGTTTGCCAGCGTCATCAATATCTCATCCGAAAGAGACTGGTCTATAAAAAATTTAAAATACCGCTGTACGAGCACAGTCGGGTACTCGGCCCGGTCATCGAACAGATTGGCCAAGAGCGGATGACTTATATTCATGGATTCGGCTGCGACCGCGGGGGCATCTGGCCCGACCTGGCCGACGGCTGGGCTTAGCCGACCGGGCAATAATCCGCTGCCAGTCTGGCCCAGTTGCTCATTGTAGTTCTCGATGTCAATGCCCTGCCCAAGAAAGAAAACTGCTGAACCGCCCCTCCGCACGAACTGGCCTAGCAATTTTGCCAATGCAGGCGTGAAGGAAGGGACGTCGCAGAAAAACACAGCTTTGTTTTTGCCATCGAACATATCTGGCGTCAGATCCGTTGCATCTGTTGTGTTCAAGTTGATCGGCCAGGGCGAATTCTGCTGGCTTTCGTCGCGCCAATCCAACGCGAGTTCCAGCATGGCTGCGGGGGCAAGCGTATTGCTACCCACAGCCGGGGGCGACTGTGCCACATTTTCCTGGCCGTTGACGACCAGCACTTTCACTCTGGGCTGAACGTTTACGCAAAATCTGCGGACGTTATCTATTTGCAAATCGTCGTCCTGACCAAGCCTGACCTCGCCCGTTGCAGGCCCAGCCTTTGCAAACCGTTGCCAGAACTCCACTCTCTCAGAATCGCCCGATTCACCCGCAGCTGCGAGATTTTTTATGACGCGTTGAGGTTGACTTCCCGGGCCAGGCTGGCCTTCGGGCGTAAATATCACCTCCACACGACGCGGGCCAGGCGATGAATTTCGGATCGACGCGACGAACTTCACTTTCCCATCGATAACAGCCTGGCCGGTAACAGTCAGGTCTGTAATTCCCACATTATTCACATCCTGATCGGCGTAATTCATGATGAAAATGTGAAAGCCTTTTGCCCTGACAAGCTCTGCCAGCTCCAGCAAGGGCTGAAAGCTCACGCGCTGCAAGTCGCTGAAAATATAGACTACCCTGCTGGGGTTACTCTGCCCGTTCAATATCTCAACCGCCTGTGCGAATTTCTGACTCAACGACGAATCACCGTACCCCACCCTGGCCGATGCAACGGATTTTCTTAAGGCATCGAGTTGGGTAGTCAGCGGTGCGGTGGCAAGTTGGCTGGTTGTTGTAGTAAGAGTTGCCTGGGCCGGCTTGTTGTCGCCGCTTAGCAGATCAGCTGCGTCGGTTTTGGCCCGCGAAAATCTTGTGGGATTCCCCTTCGCCCCGGCAGCCATGGAATAGCTGTCGTCGAGGATTAGCACTGCAACCTGGTCTTCCGGGCCAAGCCAGCCTGTCTGCGTACGGAGGATCGGTTCAGCCACAGCCATGGCTAACACCGCCAGCAACAGCGACCGCAACAGTAACAACAACCAATTCTGCAACTTTCGCCGACGAGCGGTTTTCTCCATGCTCAGCCTTAAAAATCGCAACGTGGGAAACTGCTCCTCACGCGCACGGACACTGGATATAAGATGCAGCAGCAATGGAATGCCAGCTGCTATCAAGCCTATCAGAATTATGGGCGTCGCAAACGTCATCCCCAGCCAGATTACCCGAAAACCTCACCACCCTCAAGCAGTAGAAGTTTTGGAGTGTATCCGGCTTGCCTTTATAGTCCGGGCGTGTAACAATAGGGCCGATGGAACAGACGGGCGATAAGAACATGGATGGACTTTATCAGCGGATTGGCGAGCACCTCGCTTCGGGCCAGGCTGTGCTGCTGCACGGGCCTGCCTGTTGCGGCAAGACCGCGATATGCCTTGATATCTATCGCAATGCCAGCATGGAGATGACCAGACCAGGCTGCGATTTCATCGTGCCAAATTCCGCAACAGCGTCTTTCATAACTCGCGAGCTTTTGGCTGGGTCTGCTGGCGGGGTTTTGGTCAGTCCGAGGGTCGGCACGTTCGCTGCATTGGCGGGGCGAATCCTTACCGCTGCCGGCGACGTTTCACGACCGATCAGCCCGTTCCAGCGACACCTGCTGCTTCGCAACATAGTCGACGAGCTTGTCAAGGCTGGGGAACTTTCCGTTATTCATAACGTGGCAGATACGCCGGGACTGATAATCACGCTCGATCGCGCGATAGCCGAGCTGAAGCGAGCAGCCGTGGAGGTCCACGACCTGGCCAGGGCGGTTGAAACCTCTAAATCCGGCGGACAATCCCGCGACCTGCTGGCTGTTTATCGTCGGTATCAGGAACATCTTTCCCAGGCCAGGCTCTTTGACGTCGAGGGTCAAATGTGGCTGGCTCGCGAGCACGTGCGTAACACAGCGGATGTACCCATCGACCTCGTGGGACTGGCTGGGACAAAGCTGCTGATCGTGGATGGTTTTACCGACTTCACGCCGACTCAATTGGAAATTCTCGCACTGCTGAACCAGCGAGGCCTGGGACTTTTGATAACGCTCCCTACTCCCGTCGGTGACGATGGCCGCAACAGAATGTGGCTGTGGACAGAGAGAACACGCAATCGACTGAGAAAAGCACTAGGCCAGCGACTTACCGAAATTGCGGTCTCCGATCCTCCGTCAATGACTTCGACTGTTTCGCGGGACATCGCGAAAATCGCATTCCAGCCTGATTCATCGCCCGTATCGCCGCCCGAGGGCTTGGCGATAATAGCCACAGCCGGCATCGAAGCGGAGGTATCCGCCATGGCCCGGCGGATAAAAAAACTGCTGATGGACGAAACGCGTTCGCCGGGCAACGGACAAGTTAAAATCGCCCTCCTGGCCCGGTCTCTCGAGACGTATCGCCCGACGGTGGAACGAATTTTCGCAGAAAATGACATTCCGATCGCCGCCTCAGCCCAGATATTGACAGACGTGCCTATTATAAAATTCTGCCTCACGGTTGGATCGATGGCGAAGGACAATTTCGAGTTCCACTCGGTCCTGCGCGTAATAGGCAACAGCTATTTTCAACCCGAATCCTTGGGGCCATTCACCGCTGAGCACATCGCTGCAGCTGATATGATTATCCGGTGCGGCAACGTCCTGGCTGGGCGCGAAGCGTACGACAAAGCACTCCAGCGACGGCTGCTGCAAATTGATAATTTGCAAACTTCCGATGATTTTGACGAACAGACAACTGTGGAACACGCAAGCAGGGATGTTCTGATCCGGGCAGGCGAGATGTTGCAGAAACTTTTCGACATTGCGGAATCCGCACGCACCCCTGCCGGCCTGGCGATGCTGCGGGAGACACTTATGCTGGATCAGGCTGCGATGATCTCGCAACAGCCTGACCTGGTTGCGCGTGATATTCGTGCCCTGAACGCACTTATTGGAGCAGTCGGCCAGGTCACAGATAATGCTATGTCGATAGAATTGCTCCGCGAATCGCTGTCGCAGATTTCGCTCCCCAGCCCGCGCCGTGAAATTCTGGTCGACGTATTTGACGTTCTCGACGCTCGCGCCATGCGATGGGATCACGTTTTTCTGATGGGGCTAAGCGAGAGTCAGTTCCCGCAGCACGTGGCGGAAACGTCGCTGCTGAATGAAGCTGACCGAAAAGCATGGGCCGGCCTGGGCGCGGAACTGGATTGCCGGAGCGACTTGAACGCTCGTGAAATGCTGCTGTTTTACCTGGCTGTCTCACGGGCCATGCAAACGATGACAATGAGTTTTCTCCACAGCGACGCTGGCGGAAAAGCCTCTGCTGCAGGCAGTTTCTTAATGACCGTTATCGAAAACCTGGGCGGGTTTGAACAGTTGGCTGAGCTTGGCCTGTATGAAAAGATTCCAGCTGGCCGATTCGTGCTGCCCTGCGATCAGATCGCCAGTATCGACAACGCGACGCTCGCAGCGGTGGGTGGCCTTTTTGACGAAAGCACAAAACCTGAATTACCTGCGTTGGCCTGGCTGAGAGAATATCACCCGGATCGGCTGGGGCGAATATCGAACGGAATATGGACAGCCAGGCGTCGTTGGCAGGTGGGGACATGCAATGAATTTGATGGCCTGCTTTCGTCAAATGATCTTAAGAAGGATCTGGCAGAACGCTTCCCCGGTAGAACGGTCTTCTCGGCAACCAGGCTCAGTACTTACGGCAAATGTCCGTGGCGATTTTTCGCGAAATACCTTCTGAAGCTCGAACCTATAATCAAACCGGAACGCCAACTCGAAGCAGTATCGAAAGGTATTTTCTGTCACAATGTTTTGTGGAAAACGATGACGGATCTGGCAGAACGGTTCGGGAGACCTTTGTCGCTGCAACAAATTTCGGAAGACGAAATACAGGCTGCGTTTGACAGGGCCTTTGCAGCGGAGGTTTCGCGAGTGGAACTAACCAGGCCGGCCTGGCCCGTGCTGTGGGAAATCCAACGCGATGGCATGAAACGTCAACTCGCCGAATATCTCCTGGGCCAACGAAATGACAACCCGCTTTCTTTCAAATGTCTGAATTTTGAACTGGCTTTTGGCGAGGGTGAAGCTCGACCGGGCGAATTGGCGGACCCTGCCAGCATAGCAGAGCCGGTTACTATTAATCTTGTCGCGTCATCCGAAAAAGATTCTGCCGCCGGGCCGAAGTCCATCCGTTTGCAGGGTCGTATTGACCGGATAGATTTTGTGGATACGGAGCACGGGGCCGGCCTGATGGTGGTGGATTACAAGACCGGCAGCCTACCGAAATTCACCGACAACATCGATGGCCAAAATACGCAAATGCCGCTCTATATTGCTGTCGCTGAGCAATTGCTCAATGCGCAAGCTCTCGGCGGGGCGTTTCACGGCATCGGCGGGGATGGCAAGCAGTCGTTTTTCGCGGGCGTTAAATTGTGGGCTGGGAAGATCATCGAGGCCAAGGATTTTTCCGCGCAACGCGAAGAAGCCCTCGCAGCTGTTGGGCGATTTGTTACAGGCATGGCTGGGGGCGATTTCAGCCTGCAACCCAAAACCGACGCATGCAAATGGTGTCCTTACAGGCAGTCGTGTCAGTTCTCGCCCGCCCGGGCGGAGATCAAAGCCCCCCAGGGAGGTCAGCCATGACCACACTGCCGAAACTCACACCCGCCCAGCAGGCAGCTGGGATCGACCGCGTGGACGAAAATATCGCCCTGCAAAGCGGCGCGGGCTGCGGCAAGACTTTCGTGTTGGCGCGAAGATTTACAGAACTGCTGATCCAGGGCGGCATGAAAAATATTGATGATCCGTTATCGAGATTTGTTGCTCTGACGTTTACGGACAAAGCTGCCCTCGAAATGTCCCAGCGCGTCCGGGCAATGCTGAAACAGTTCGCCGCCAGGGCCAAGGGTGAAGACCGTCGCCGATTTGCCGAATGGATCGAAAAACTTCCCGAAGCCCGCATCTCAACAATCCACAGTTTTTGCGCGTCGCTGTTACGCAGTAATGCCATACAGGCTGGGCTGGACCCTGCTTTTAAGGTTTGTGCGGATACGTTCGTGACGGAGCGTCTCCTGGCTGAGGCTGCGGAGCAGGCCCTGCTGGAAGCGGTCGAAGCCCGAGATTTTCAGGTCGCGAACATGCTGGCTGGGATAAGCTTTGATCGGGTGGTCAAGCAGGTACGTTGGCTTGTCGATCAGCGATCCGCTGTTGACCTGGGCGATTATGACGACCCGCAGCAAACCCTGCAGCGTTGGCAGGATCATCTCGAGAAAACCAGGCTGGATGCACAACGCAGGCTTAAAGAAGACAGTACCATCAATCGGAATTTTGAGGAGCTTCAAAATTTCACGTGTACCGATCCTACCGACAAGCTGGCTTGGTTCAGAGCTGAAGTTGTCTCGATGGTGGAACGGATTCTCCACGAACCTTTGACGGATACCGCCCAAACTTTTGACGCTCTCGCGCAGCTGAGGATGGGCAATATCGGCTCAGCCAAGAGTTGGGGCAGCAAGGAAAACGTCCAGGCCGTCCGGGGCACAGCTACGGCTTTGCGGTCAGCCCTTGCGGAATATGCCGTTTTTGCCGGTCAGCTCAATAACCAGGACCAGGCCGCCACCGAAACCCTGCAAATGCTGTGCAGCCTGGCCAAGGCGGCGAACAGAATTTACGCAGCTGAGAAAAAATCTCGCGGCATTCTGGATTTCACCGACCTTATGACACACTCTCGCAACCTATTGGCCTGCACCCCCGCACTGCGAGAAAAACTCTCAGCCGGTATCGATCAGCTGCTGATTGACGAGGCTCAGGATACCGACGCGATGCAACTGGAGATGCTGCTGGGAATGCTCAGCGGCAAGGAAAACTCCCAAAACGCCCTGCCGGCGGGCAAAATCTTCCTCGTCGGCGATGCCAAGCAGAGCATCTATCGATTTCGCGGGGCGCAGCTTGAGGTTTTCCGCAATCTTTGTGATCGCCTTGGCGCCCGGCAGCAGATCGATCTGGATATTTCATTCCGCACAATCAGGCCTGGTTCGGCATTTGTGAATTTCCTGTTTCGACCTATCATGGGGCAGACCTATTCACCAGTGAAAAGTCAACGCGCGGAAACGCCCGATGGGCCGACCGTGGAAATTCTGCTGGCTGACGGCACGGAAGAAAAGCCGCTTGCAAATTCGATCACCGCTGCGAAGTCCCAGGCTGCCCTGACCGCCGAGCGAATCGAAGAGATGATCTCAAACGGCGAACGTCGCGTGTGGGACAAATCAACCGGTGAGTTCCGAGCGGTTCGGCCCGGCGATATCGCGATCCTCTTCGCTCGCATGACGCACAGCCTGACTTATGAACGCGAGCTGCAGAAACGTGGCCTGCCTTATTATGTGATCGGCGGGACGGGCTTCTTCCATCAACAGGAAGTTTTCGACTGCATCAATGCTCTCCGCGCAATCGACAATCCTTATGATGATATCGCATTCATCGGCCTGTTGCGTAGTGCCATGATAGGCCTGGATGACAATGCACTGCTGCACATGGCAGAGACTACCGCCCTGCCCTATCTGCCCAACCTGACGGATGAAGTTCTGTCAAACCTAGCTGAAAAACTCAGCGATGCCCAGTTGGCTATGTTGCGATTCGCGCGGGATATGATCAACGAACTCGCAGCCTGTAAGGATGCTATCGGCATTGATGAATTGCTCAGGCTGGTTCTTAGAAAGACGGGGTATGAAGCGACTCTGCTTAGCCAGTTCCAGGGCAGACGCATGCTGGGCAATGTACGAATGTTAATGGACCAGGCCAGGCCTGCTACGGGTCAGATTTCGCTGGCGGAGTTTATCGAGCAAATCGACGAGCAGGTTATCGGCGAGTCGAAATATGAGCAGGCACCCTCAGCTGGTGAGGATGAGGATGCCATTCGACTCATTACGATTCACAAGGCCAAGGGGCTGGAATTTCCGGTGGTTTTCGTGCCGGACCTGAATATCGCCAGCCAGGCAGTGAAGGACGCAACCCTGAATCGACTGGATTTCGGTCTGGTTACGAAGCTCCAGCCTGGCCTGGAGTTGGAGGATGCGGACGATGAGAATGACGAATCGGATGATTTGTCCGGGCCGAAAAGTTATGCTGTCGCGAAATATCTGGAAAAGTTAGAGCAGGAGGCTGAGGCTTTAAGGAAATATTACGTTGCTCTGACCCGCCATGAGGATTATCTCGTTCTCGTCGGAGCCAACTGGCGAACGAAGGATGGTGCGTTTCGCAACAAGAACTGTTTCCTGGCCAGGCTCGATGAGTCGCTCAACATATCCAATGCAATTGACGCAGGGACGTCGGAATTGTCGTATTCAGATGAATCGGATAATACGGGCGGTACGGAAAATTTTGTCGCGACGGTTTCCTGTCGTCTGCCACAGGCAATCAAGTCAGCTGATAGAAAATCCGATTCGCCAGGCCAGGCCGTTTTGGCGGCGGCGAGCAGCGGTGAGGATATCACAGCAGGCTTGACGAAACTCGCAAAACAGCTCCCCCCTGCCTTGCCGTTGATTGGCCCGATACCAACGACGCTCGGCAACGTCGAGTTGGCAGTTACCGCGCTGAGTGAATTCGAGCAATGTCCAATGCTGTATCACTGGCGGTATGAACTTCGAGGCACGAATTTTGAACATAAATATTCCACCCCGCAATCTGCAAGCAAAAGTCCGAAATCGTTCGATCCCCTTGCCTTGGGGACGCTGCTGCATCGATGTATGGAATTGCTGGACTTTGAAAATCCTCAGCCTGCCGAAGTTCTCCTGGCCCGCGCTATTGCAGATACCGAATTTTCTGAACTCACTGAGTTCAGCCTGGGCGGGGAAACTAACGAACTCATGGAAATTTTTGACAACATCTTGAGAAAATTCAAATCGCATGATTTGTCGGGCATACTGGGCGAGTTGGAACCATCGGAAATTTTCCGCGAGTTGGACTTTATCTCGGCAGTCGACCCTGTCGCGACAATCCGAGGCCAGATCGATCTGCTATACCGTTCCGGGGGGAACTATCACATTGTGGACTACAAGTCCGACAGGGTATCGCAAGAAGATCATGCCTCGCTGGCTGAGAAGGCCAAGCGATACGAGTTACAGATGCTCATATACGCTGCAGCTGTTTCGCGATACACAGGCCTATGCCCAGCAGACGCGACGCTCTATTTTCTCCGCACGGGCCAAACGCATAAATTTGATCTAACCCCCTCAGCAATCGAGGCATCGCAGGCAAAAGTCTCAAAAATCTCCGAAGATCTGATCCAATCACGCAGAACCGGGCAATTCCGAAAATGTGGCCTGGTTACTTGCGATTACTGCCGAAATTTCGCATGACGATTCGATTTTATGTGGAAAAATGCAGCTTCGTCACATGTTTTATGGATCGGCTCTGGACAAATCGCGCGAAAAATGGGAGTATACCCGCTTTGAATTTTTGGAGCTCACAAATATGGACATTGATCGTATAACGAATTGTATTGGCAAGGGCGCTTTTGCAGACGCTGAAAACGCATGGATGGCTGGGATCAAGGACAATCCTTCGCCGGAAAAGGTCAACCAGGCATTAACCGCGTTTTTAGATGCAGGCAAGGAGGAAACCGCTGAGACGCTGGGCTGGTCTTTGCTGGAAGCCCACGCCAACGCTCCAAAAGAGCAAACCCTGGCCCTGGCCTCTGCTGCGCTGCTGGCTGTGCCCAAAAGCGAAGAACTACGCAATCAGACTGCTGAGCTGTTCAAGGAAGTTTACGCCGCCAAGGAAAACTTTGAAAAAATATACAAAGCCGCCGGTCTGGAAACAGGCCAGTCGCCAAAACGCGCAATCCGTACGCTCAACACCTGCCTGGCCCTGAAGCCCGGTATGTATATGGGCAATCGTTTTGATGGCAGGGTGATAAAAATCACAGGCTTAAATGTGATGGGGGAATTCGAGTATCACGACTTCGCGGAAAAATCCGAAGACGTGCTCGAGCCGAAACTCCTGGCTGATGAATTCGATGTCCTCGACGAAACAGATTTCCGCGTTCTGCAGCAGAACCCCGAAGAAATGGAAAAAATGATGCAAAAGGATATTGGTCGCGTGCTTGTGGGCATGTGCATCGCCAATAGCGGCGAGATCAATTCCGACCAGCTCAAGGAAAGGCTTATTCCGAAATATCTTCCCGCGAGTAAGTGGACCAGCTGGTGGGGCCGGGCCAGAACAGCTGCGAAAAAGAGCGAAAAACTTACCCTGGAAGGCCGAAATCCTGTTACCGTCGTCTATCACGCAACCGGGCGAAGCCTGGAGGAAGAATACCGCAACAGCGAAGAATTCAAGAGCGCCTATCACCCGATCGACTGTCTTGTCCTGTTGCGGAATTATATTCGCGACGCAGCCGCTCGAGGACAGGCTCCCGATGAAAAGCTGACAGGCCAGATCACAACCATGATAGCTCAACGCGTTGCAAAGTGCATTCCATCTCTGCCGAACGAGGCGCTCGAGGGCGTGCTTGTGCTGGCCCTGGCGAAGGAAATGGGAATATCAATCCCCGCTGAAGCTGCTGATTTGCCGACCCCGGCTGATATCCTGGGCCACGTACATGAACCCGCTTCATCCGTGGCTGGTCTGCCTGATGCCGATCTATGGGCCGGGGCAATTAAGGCTATCAAGGGGCTAGCCAATGCAGCGGATATTTTTGAAAAGCTGCTTTACCTTTCGCCTGTGGAACAGCTGGACGTAATAGCGGAAAACCTCAAGGAACTCGGCAGGCCCAACGCCGCGGGCGAAGCTATCGCCAAGGCGATGAATTTTCCGATCAAACATATTGACCTGTGCCTGTGGGTTTGGCTGGCCGATGCGGGGCTGGTGGAGGATCAGCCCGGCAAATTGACGATCCTGATGAAAATTCTGGATATGTCGCACGAGATAGACCATAACTGGCATGGCGACAACACAAGCAGAAAAGATGCCCGTCAGAAGGTGCGAAATGCACTAGCCGCACGAGATTACGCCATATACCAGGCTGCTCTGGACGAGGCTGACGAAGCGATGGGCAGTGTCGTCAAGACAAAAATCGAGCGGACGGATGGCCTGGCCCAGGCGGTAAACGAACAACTTATAAATCGGCTTCGCGATAAATTCTTCAGCCTGTTCGTAAAAGCCAAAGCGTTGCCTTGGGAAGATGAATCCGTTATCTGGACTACCGATAAGGCCCTCGAAGCACATCAGGAAGAAATGCGAATCCTCAAAGAAGTCACCATGCCAGCCAACGCAAAGCAGATCGGCGAAGCGGCGGAAGCCGGCGATCTTCGCGAAAATGCTGACTGGCAGGCAGCAATCGAAGAACGAGATATGCTTGTCGCAAGGGCAAGGAAAATCCAGAACGAACTTCTCATGGCCAGGGTTATACACGTTACCGATGTGCCGAAAGACTCCGTCAGCGTAGGCTCAAAAGTCACGCTGAAAAGAGTTTCCGACGGGAAGACTTTCGAGATGAGCTTCCTCGGCCCGTGGGACAGCGATACCGACAACAATATCTATGCCTACACGACCAGGCTGGCTCAGAACCTCATGGGCAAAGCGCTGGGCGAGACGCTCACGCTCGAACTCGAAGGCCAGGAAGATCAGTTCACTATCGACGCCCTCGCCCCAGCTGGGGTGTGACAAGATTTTTAATGAAGAATTAGTCGTCCCTGAAAAAGTTGTTTTCTTTTCATTCCGGGCGGAGCGAAGCGAAGACCCGGAATCCAGGGAATGTAATCAAGACTGGAAAACAAGCCCATGATGGAAATATTGCCCCGGTTGGGCCGGCCCTGGATACCCGCTTTCGCGGGTATGACACGGGGAGAAACGTCAGTTGGACATTGAATGATGGCTTCGTATTGCAAGGCTGCGAGTAGTTATTCGCCGGAACCTTGCAATTTGTAACCGGCACTACAGCAATTTTATAGCCTATTTTAAGGGATACACCAACTTTTTCAGGGCCGACGAATTAAAAAGCCCGAATTAAGAAGCAATTTCAAATTACGAATGTCGAAATAGGAAAAGATTCGTAGGCCGGGTCCAAACCCGGCGATGGCTTTTTAGTCTCCGTCGTGTGTCATCCCAGCGAAAGCTGGGATCCAGGGAAATTTAGCGCGGTACTCGCATTCCCTTCTCGGTATTACTTCCCCTGGATTCCGGGTCGCCAGCGGCGGTGGCATAAGCTTCGCTACGCCAGGAATGACAAGCAGGTTGACTGGTCAAGACCCGGCCAAACTTTTACAAAGCGACATCTGCCTCGTACCGGGACGGGGCTAAAAACCCCGGCACGCAAATATATTAGGCATGCCACGTAAAAACTTATTCGTGAAATCCGTTTTAAAAATCCGTGCAATCCGTGTTCTTATTCGTTCGTAATGGCTATCATTTTTTCCAGTGCTGCTTGTGCGGCGCCGGAGTCTATGGATTTTTTCGCCAGCTCGATTCCCTCTTTCATGTCGGCGGATTTCTCAGCCAGGGTAAGCGCAGCTGCGGCGTTTAGCAGGACGATATCCCGCTTCGGCCCGGGCTTGCCCGCCAGTACGCCTCGTAAAGAATCTGCGGATTCCTCAGCTGATGTCACCATAATGCTCTCCAGCGGCGCGCTGCTGATCCCGAAATCTTCGGGTTTGATGGTGCGCGTAGAGACCTTGCCGTCACGGAGTTCGGAAACTTTCGTCGGCGAGGCGATGGAGATTTCATCCAGGCCGTCTTCGGCACTGAGAACCCAGACCCGTTGCGAACCGAGCTTACCCAGAACTTCCGCCAGCACCTCCGTAAGCTGGCCTTCGTATACGCCCATGATCTGTCGTTTCGCGCCAGCTGGGTTCGTCAGCGGGCCGAGGATATTAAAGACGGTTTGCACGGGCAATTGTTTTCGGACGGGGACGGCGTATTTCATGGCTGGGTGACATTTCACCGCGAAGCAGAAGCCGATCCCTGCCTCCTTGAAACATCGGGTAACCACCGCCGGCGGGACTTCGATATTCACGCCCAACGCCAGCAGCACATTTGCGGCGCCGGAAGGTCTGAGGTTTGTATAGCTGCCATGCTTGGCGACGGTAAGCCCAGCCCCAGCTGCGACGAAGCACGTCGTCGTGGAAATATTGAATGTCTGCAGCCCGGTCCCGCCGGTACCGACGATGTCAATCACGTCAAGCCCTGCCGAGTCGATCTTCACTGCATGGTCGCGCATAGCCATCGCAGCCCCGGCAATCTCGTCCACGCATGGCCCTTTCGTAGCCATGGCTGTGAGAAGCCCAGCGGTCTGAACCTCCGTCAGATTCCCATCCATCAGTTGCGTAAAAACGTCATATGTCTGCTGCTGCGTCAAATCGTGATGACTGGTCACAGCCTGGAGTATCTCGCGAAAAAGTTCGGCTGGCATTGCTGATCCTTTCATATCAGGAAATTAATTGCGTCATTGCCCTACCGGGCCGTTGCGATTATATTCCCAAATCCGTATTGGAGAAAGCATCTTGTTGAAAGGTTTTTAGTTTGATGATTGAAAGTCCACCTGAAATTCGTTTATTGATATTGGCTGACATGCATTACGTTCCAGCAGGCTGGGAACAGAACTCCGCACCGAAAAGGCTGTGCAATATGGGGCTGGAGCTGGTCGAGCGCGCGATTCGCGGCGCGATGATACGGGATGGCTTTGAGGCGATTCTGCTGCTTGGCGACATTACCGACGACGGCACAAAAGATTACGCAACCCGAGCATTCGCGGAAATACGAACGTTGATCGAAAATCTTTGTCCCGGCATTCCGCTGCTGGTCGTGCCCGGCAATCATGACGGCCCGGCGGACGTGTTACTGGACGCATTCGGGCAGAGTACAAACATTTTCGACATCAACGGATACAGGCTGATTGTTTTCGCAGACAGTTATAAAATTCTGCCTTCCGGCGATGTAGCCACGCGAAACGACAGTGACCGTAATTTCCTGCGCGAGCTTGCAGCCCAGCCTGGCGGGCCTATCATCGTGCTGCAACACAATCCAATGAACCCCGAGCTGCCATGCGACGATTATCCTTTCATGCTTACCAACCGCCGGGAAGTCATGGCTGATTATGAAGCTGCGGATGTTCTGCTTTCCATCAGCGGCCATTATCACGCGGGGCAACCCCTTAGCGAATCCGGCGGGGTGAAATATTTCACAGCTGCGGCGTTAGTGGAGTCGCCATTTGCATATTACACCGCCACTCTCACGGGCAGAAATGTGAACATTGAATCTCACCAGCTTGCAATGCCAGCCCCCCCACTTCTCTGGGACTGCCATTCCCATACCGCCTTTGCGTATTGTGCGACCGACATCACAGCTCATGCTGTCATAGATCGCTCCAAACTTATGGGCCTTGCAGGTGCGTGCCTGACGGAGCATGGCCCGCAGCTTTATGTTTCCCATGAAGAATTCTGGCATGGACGACACGTGTACGAACCGGCCCTTTGGCGGGACAACCCTGCCTGTCGCATGGCTGAGTTTCGCAAGGTAGCCCGGGATTTACGCAGCGATTTTGTTCGCGTCGGGCTGGAGATTGAGGCGGACTGTGAAGGCAACCTGATTTTGAAGGATGAGGATCGAGACTGGCCTGACATTCTGGTCGGCGCGGTGCATTGGCTTATGGAGAGAACGGACGACAAAACCGACGCGGAGATATCAAAGATATTTCTTAATACCTGCCAGGCCCTCCTTGACGGCGGAGTCGATGTTCTCGCACATCCCTGGCGGTATTTCCGCAGAAGAAACATGCGTGTTCCGACGGAACTTTATCCTGTCCTGGCTGGGATGCTGGCCGAGACAAACACAGCTGCGGAAATCAATTTTCACGTAAACCAGCCCGACCCAGCTTTCTTTGCAGAGTGTATTGAGAGAGGCTTGAAGATATCGTTTGGCTCGGACAGTCATGCGGTTTATGAAGCTGCTGCATTCTGGCCTCACCTGGAAGTCCTTCGCACCGCAGCCGGCACGGACGACATAGTTGATCTGCTGTTCTTTCCTGCTTAACGCATCTTAAATTTAAAAAGTTGTTTTCTTGTCATTCCGGGCGAAGCGAAGCTTCTGCCACCGCCGCTGGCGGCCCGGAATCCAGGGAATGTAATCAAGACGGGAAAAAAAACCACAATGGAAATATCGCACCGGATGGGCCGGCCCTGGATACCCGCTTTCGCGGGTATGACACGGGAAAAAAAAGTTGTTTTCTTGTCATTGCGAGGAGCGCAGCGACGCGGCAATCTGAAATTGAGATTGCTTCGCGGAGTTTACACCGAGCGAAGCGAAGTGCTCGCAATGGCAAATAAAAAAAAACACAGCCTGGATAGGCTGTGTTTTTCAGGAGAGGCAGGCCTTTGGTTGTTAGTCTGCAGTAAGGAAAGAAAGGAGATTATTGTTTAGGCAACTTACCATCCCGGATGAGTTCCGCTCTTCTAGTCAGAAATACCTTCATCTGTTGGTTTGGTGCCATTTTATTCAGTTGTTCAAGTTGTGCGGGTGTAAAGCTCGCAACCACGGGAATAATCCAGCGGTTTTGCTCCTGCCAATTTGTCGCAGCAAGTTTCTCGTATTTGGCCAATAACTCCTGCTGATCCGTAGCGGTCATATTCAGGAACGCCATAGGCCTTGCGTTTGTAGCTGATAAAGCAGGCATGGTGGTTGAGCCTCCCTGCCCAGCCTGGGCCAATACGGTTGGTCCAGACTGAGTCAAGGCTGGTCTTTGGGTAGGAGTTTTGTTAACAAGCATAAACAGGCCAAGCACGATAGCAGCTGCAGCTGCGGTTGTGGTTGCCCATCGCGTAATTTTGTTCCAGGGCGAAAGGACAGGCCTTTTTGCATTTCGGGCAATTCTGCGGGCAAGATCATCAGGCAAAGCCGGTGCAGCCCATGCGTTAAGCGTTCCATTGAGAGAACGCAATTCACGACAGGCCTGGGCCCAAGCGGGATCGCTTTCAACCAGTTTGGCTATCTCATCGGCCCGTTGGCTGTCCAGTTCTCCGTCCAGCCAGGCACAGAGGTCTTCAAATTCTGATTGTGTTAGCTTTTCGTCCATTTTGATCGTCTCACCTGTTTTTCAGCAAATTCTCCGCACCAAGCCTTGTCAATACTCCGTTGTATAAGCAGCCTATGCTCTGCTGCGTCATTATCCAAATAAATAAACCCAGGCTGACACAAATAATCTCGCCCATTTCCATTTTTTTTTTGATTTTTTTGCAAAAAATAATTCCCCCAGGCTGGAATTCGCTATTCGACAGGAAAACTGGTTGTAAAACCCAGCAGTTAGCATAAAATCTCCTGTCTATGAAGACCGTTATAATAATTCCAGCCCGATATGCTTCCGTCCGCCTGCCCGGCAAGCCATTGCTTCGGGAGACAGGCAAACCGCTTATCCAGCATGTGGTGGAAAACGTCAACACTGCCAGCCTGGCCGACGACGTTGTGGTAGCCACTGACGACCAGCGGATTTACGACGCAGTGAATGCTTTTTCAGGCCAGGCCGTCATGACCCGTACCGATCATGCCAACGGCACGGAACGACTGGCGGAGGCAGCCGAACTGCTGGGCCTGGCCGACGATGATATCGTCGTGAATGTCCAGGGCGATGAGCCGGACATTCCGCCTGCTATGGTCGATACGCTGGTTGAAATGCTCCGCAACTACGACGCCCACATGGCAACGCTTTGCACGCCCCTCTCAGCTGAACTCGCGAAAGACTCTAACCGGGTGAAGGTGGTTTTCATTGGCTGTGGTGACGACTCAGCTGGGCCGGGCAGGGCATTGTATTTCTCGCGCAGTTTGATCCCTTTCAACCGCGACAACCTGGCTGATGTGCAATATTTTCTGCATCTTGGGATTTATGCGTATCGTGTGTCGTTTCTGAAGCTCTACGCTACACTGGCTCCGACGCCGCTCCAGCAGGCGGAAAACCTGGAACAGCTCCGGGCCTTGGAGCATGGCTATACCATCGCGATCCAGCCCGTCAACTACAGCGGCAACGGAATCGATACGCCGGAAGATTACGCTGAATTCGTCAGCAGAACCAAACTGAAAAACGAATAATGAATAGCGAACAAGGAAGTGTGAAGTAAAAAGAAGTATGACGCAGCTATTTATTGTTCAGCCCTGAAAGAGCGACAGAAAATGAATAATATGACAGAAAAACAATTTTCCGACAGTGAATCTGATAATAAGCCGGTCGCTTTGGTTACCGGCGCATCGGCTGGAATGGGCGCTATCTTTGCCCGCAAACTGGCTGAGCGCGGGTACGATCTTATTCTCGTCGCGCGCAGGCTGGATAAGCTCCAAGACCTGGCAACCGAGCTGGAAGCAAAATATAACTGCCGGACCGAGGCGTTTGTAGCTGATCTTGCTGACGACGCGCAGCGGCAGGCTGTGGCGGATAGGATCTCATCTGAGCCGAATTTTGAATTTCTGGTCAACAACGCCGGCTTTGGCCTGCGACCTTTGTTTTACGAGTCCGACCTTGCAGGCCAGATGACCATGGCCAGGCTTCACGTTCTGGCTATTACCCATCTTTCGCACGCCGCCCTGCCAGGCATGGTGAAGCGAAACAAGGGTTATATCATCAACGTATCAAGCGTAGCTGGGTTCCTGCACAGCCCGTCGAACGTAATGTACTGCTCCACGAAAGCCTGGATAAATTCCTTTACTCTGGGCCTGGATATAGAACTGGCCCAGACGGGCGTATTTGTACAAGCCCTCTGCCCTGGTTTTACCTATAGCGAATTCCACGACGTTATGGAAGTGGATCGCGAAACCGTCCCCAAGAAATGGTGGCTGGACGCGGAGTTCGTCGTCAATGATTCTCTCCGCACGCTTGACCGCCACCCAAGAAAAGTTATTTGCATACCCTCACTGCGGTATAAAATCATGACGATGTTTCTCAGAAATCTCCCGCGATTCATGCTTAACGCCCTCGGCAAGAGCCGACACAAACGAATAAAAAAAGCAGGCCTGAAATCGCATATGTAAATTACTCAAACTGACCGTTTGAGTTACCGGTTGACTGGTAACTGGTTGATCAGTAAAAAAATACACAAAACTTCTTCGACCCAAGATTTCATGCTTTTGGCGGTTTTTTATAAGTCGGTCAATGAGAGATTTTTTTGTAATTTTTTACCTGTCAACTGATTAACCAGTCCACCAGCCATCTGACCCACACCAGGGGCAACAAAACCGGTCACTTTGATATGCTACAGAGCATTGAAAAGTTGAGAGTTCCAGTTTTTGCGTAGCGGGTTTGTTCGTGGCAAGGAAGAAACGTAAGGCATATTTGTAGATATTCCGCAATGTTTCTGAAGCAGCCAAGGACAAAGCAAGCCAGCAAAAAGGGAACTATCAAGTTTGATATGCTCTAACCCGCATCATCGCGAACTTTTTTCTGCTTTTCCACGGGCAGGATTTTTATAGCCTTGTCAGGATTCGGGGATACGCAGGCAGCCCGGCAGTAGCCACACCCTCTGCATCTGCCCGGATTAACCATCGGCAAGGGAATATCCTGAAACTCATCTTCCGGTTTATAAACGATATCGATTGCACTGTATGGACAATACTCGTCGCACACCATACAAGTCGCACCGTTTGCCCAGGCTATGCAATTTTCCCTGATGACCTTGGCTCGGGCAATCTGAATATGCTGCTTTTGTTTCAGCTTGAGTTGCTTTATAGCTCCGGTCGGGCAGACGAGGGTGCAGGCGTTGCAGCTTTCGGTGCAAACCTGAGTGCCGGCTTTGAGGTCTATCTCCGGTATGAACAACTCACTCAATCCGCCGGTAGCCCGGACGGTTATTATCTTGGCTGGGCAGGCGGCGACGCAGGCATAGCATCGGGTGCAGGCTGCGGAAAATTTTGTAATGTCACCGGCTCCGGGTGGGAGAATTGGAATGGTTTTTCGGCGGAAGATCTTAGGCAGCACGAGCGAAACCGGGATTCCCACCGCCAGTCCGAAAAGTATCCCGCGACGCTCGCGAGAGATCGTTTTCCTGGGGTGTCGGACCAGGGACTGAACCAGGCCAAGCCCATACCCCAGCGGGCAAAACTGGCTGCACCAGACCATGGGCTGAAACAGACTCGCTATCAGGAAAACCGGCAAAATCAAGCCCGGAATCCACGCAGCGGTGTAAGACACCCCCCCAGCCAATCGCCCGAATGACGAAAGCGGATCTAAAGATAAAAACTGAGGCAGGCCGAAAATGGAGGCGAAAATGATCGCGAAAAACAGCACAGGCGCTATCCGCCGCCTCAGCAGTATTGTGGGTTTCTTCCATCGCGTTATAGCTGAGGCTATTCCGTACGAAGTCCCAGCTGGGCATAACCAGCGGCAGAACCACGTGCCTCGCCAAACAGCCATGACAAGCACAGCCAAAGGCGGTACAAGCCAAAATATTCCCAAGTACCATTGACGCTGGGAAAGTGTCTCGCTAAAGGCGACGAGCGGACTGACCGCTGGGACCACCCGCCTCAGCCAGGGCAACGAGACATCAACCGTTTGGGGCAACGGGCCGCCCATAATCAGAAACACCGCAAGTGCAAGGAAACACAGACGAACCAGCCAACGCACCATACGCCGCAATTTCATCAACTGACCTCAATTTTTTTGACATTCATCTTAGCGATATCAGTCTGGCCTATTTTACTGTCGCGCGCAATTCGCAGATATTTCACCGCGTCGATGGACGAATGGAACAGCTGGGACGTGTAAGCATCCGCTGCGACCTGATCCCGACACACAATCAGGAGATTCGGGGTTTTGAGGGTACGGGCTGGGCCTTGCGGGCCTTTGTCCATCATTGTGCGGGTTGCGTCTATGACCGTCCAGGTGGGTTTCATGTATGTTGAAAAATCCGCGATGCACTGGTGCAGATCATTCCTATGCCAGAACCCTCTGTCCGCGACAGCACCCATCCAGTTTTTCATCGCCATGGTCAGCTTGGCTCCGCTGTGGTGTTTCGCGACGGGCATATTTACGACAGCGTCGGCTTCGAGAAACTCAGCCGCCACTTTTGCTTTCTTCAACTCCTCCGCCTTGGGCAAAGTTACGTCGGTAAAGCTCTTGCGGTCCTGGCCTAGGTCGACCATTTTCTGCTTATACTTTTTTACAACCTGGATTATTCCGCTTCTCGGGAAAGACTCCCTGCCTGGTCTGCATGGGTGTTCGGGCACGACAATATGCTTGGCCCCGGATTCCAGCGTCTTTTCAATAAACACGTCGACCAGTTCAGGATGCGTGTTTGCTCCCTGAGCGGGAGTTCGCGTCCAGGCGGCGTTT
Source organism: Phycisphaerae bacterium (assembly GCA_963664745.2). Taxonomy (GTDB): domain Bacteria; phylum Planctomycetota; class Phycisphaerae; order SM23-33; family SM23-33; genus B1-G9. The sequence continues at coordinate 809,019 of CAXXMC010000005.1, read as the reverse complement.
ACTTTCAGGGCAACATTTTTGACGTTCTTGCCCAGCCCGCCGTTCTCGAAGATTATTTCCATAGCCTTTTGCATCAGGGCCTTGTTATCCTGACCATGCAGAACCCAGATATCTGTTGAGTCCTCCAAGGCTGCTCCGAACAGCCTGCCCCCCGGCAACATCAGCGCCGCTGCACCCGCAGCCGATATTTTTAGAAAATCCCTACGAGAAACTCCAGCGTTGGACCTATCGTAATTCATTGTTCTACTCCCAGTTAAGAGTTTCCGAAAAACTGTACTGCCACACCAGTAAATATATAGGTCATTATAGCAGGCACATAGGCATAATTGCCTGTTTTTTCAAAATTTCAGGAGAGAATGTACCCAGATAAACCGCCAGAACACTTTACCAGTGATGGGTGAGAGTAAAAAAAATCCGCCCCTGAATACACAACTGAGCCTATTTGTAGCTCCATTTATTCTGATTGGCCAGGGAAGCATCGGGAGGCCAGCTTGAAGACAGAACCCATGGCGCGACGTATGAAGCGACAAAACCGGGCCGAGTCGCAGCTTCGTGCGCACCGCCTCCGCTGGATGCGGTCATGCCCCCTGTAACCTGAACCTGATAAAGTCCGTTTCGCCCCTTGCTGAATCCGTTCAAACCAGCCGACGCCCCGTGCCCGCCATCTACATTGCCCATCACAGCTGTGCCGATACCGAGCAGGCCCGTGTCCTCTGGATTGTAAAAATTCAAGACGCCGTTCTTGCAGTGACTCAGCGCCTTTGTAAGATCATAATTTCCGTCGATACTGGCAGCGAGGAGAACTATACCATCAATTTTGCGACCATCAGAGAGAGACTCAGCTGCGAAAACCGCCACGCCTCCCCCGCCGCTGTGACCTATGATATAAACCGGCCTGTTTGGATAATTGTCCTGATATTTCTCGATCATTCGCGCGATATTTCCGCCCGCGATACGATTACCGATAACATCCACCTGATTTAGAAGCAAACCCACGCCCGGGATAGGCCGGCCCCAGTTATAGATGGGCATCGCACGATGGCTGCCCGCCCTCGCCAGACCGCGGCGGATATTGTGATTAAACTCACTCTCGCCCTCAATGCCCGGAAGAATGACGATCAGGCCGTTCTCCTTCTGCACCTCGGTCATGTACTCTGAGCTGGAGGACATACCCCCACAGCCTAGCGATGTGAAGGCAATCAATCCCGCAAAAAACACCAACAGGCAAATATGTCGCATGTTTCGCACCTCTGGCACCCAGCTACGAACTGGGCTAGAATGATAATAAAAATCGCATATCGTAATTGATACGCGCCAAAAACCGTTCCCAAATAATACTTGCGAACCAAAGATGGCGGTTCGTTCAAGGGCTGACATTGTATAGGGCCGGGCAAGCTTTGACCAGTCCATATTCACTGCTTTTTACATCAAAATCTTACATCTACCGCCAGCCGGGGTAACAACCCCAAAATATATCGGAAGCCAGGCCCTTTTCTTGAATTTGATCAAATAATGCAAAAAGACCCCACCACCTACGGTGAGGTCTTCTCGCCAATCTCATTAATATTCAAGCAACCCTGCTAAATGACTATTCCTCAGCTGGAGCTTCCTCGTCTGAATTATCTTCGGCAGGGGCTTCGTCAGTTGAATCCTCTGTTGCAGGTGTTTCCGCTGCTGGAGCTTCCTCCGCTGGGGTTTCTTCAACTGCTTCTTCGACTACTTCCTCAGCTTCTTCTGCTGCGGGTGCTTCCGCAGCGGGGGCTTCTTCTGCCGGAGCTTCTTCTGCTGCGGGGGTTTCCTCAGCTGGCGTTTCTACAGCTGGGGCTTCTGCTGCAGGGGCTTCTTCCACCGCTTCTTCAACGGCTTCCTCAACCACTTCCGCCGCCGGTGCTTCCACTGCCGGTGCTTCCACTGCCGGTGCTTCCACTGCCGGTGCTTCCACTGCCGGTGCTTCCACTGCCGGTGCTTCCACTGCCGGGGCTTCCACTGCGGGGGCTTCCACTGCGGGGGCTTCCACTGCGGGTGCTTCCACTGCGGGTGCTTCCACTGCGGGGGCTTCCACTGCGGGGGCTTCTTCTGCGGGAGTTTCTTCTGCAGGTGGCACAACTTCTTCGACTGTTGTTTCTACAACTTCCTCAGTCTCCTGAACCTGTTCCTGATCCGCAGGGATCTTCTGTTCCTCAGCCTTGTCACAGCCGACAAAAACCAGACTCAACGATACCATAACCACCATAAGCAATAATAGTTTGCGTTCCACGTGAAACTCTCCTCTCCGGCCCAGCCGGATCGATAATGCCGAACATTGCAAAAACACGTAACGCACGTATCATTGCCTCGGCCCGTATTCTTTATCAACTTTTAATATTATTCGCAATAAGAATAGTGAAAAACAGGTTTTATCCTCAAAAAAAACTCTCAGCCCACTTATGCGACAGAAAATTACGTAGGAAAAACACCCGTTTTTACGATACCCACTTTAAATATTGCCCGTTTTTAAAATACTGAATCGCGGACACCCACGCCAATTCAAGGTAAACTTTTTCATTTTCGGATACAAGCATTTTCCCCATATTTCAATACCGTCACAAAAGAAATATTTTTTCATTTTAAAACCTTTTTTTGTTGAAATTTTCCCGCAACAATAACGAAAATACGTATGTGACGCAGGAGTGACGTGGAGAGTATGTCCACCTTATATAAACCGTTAGTTTTACAGAAAATCGCAGTTTCTTTTGAATGTGCCTGTTGTAAACTCCAGTTACAAAACAAATTCATCGCATTTGAGTATAGTGAAAGGATGTAAAATGTCATCTGACGATCATTTGAATGACCCATTCGAGAAAGAAGAATACGTGCCCGCCGTTTTCGCCCGCACAAAAAAGGAGGCTGATATGTATCACCAGCTGTTGCTGGATCATGAAATTGAATCAATCATCGGCTACGAGGAGGATGAGGACTCCGAAGATACAAATCCCGAAAGAGGGCAAGGCCTGCCCGTACTGGTGCTCGAAAGCTACCTCGACGAAGCCAGTGAAATCATCGCTGACCGCGAAGATCAGGATGAATTCGATGACGAAGATGATGAAGACGAAGACGAGGAAGATGAGTACGAAGATTTCAGCCCTGCCAATGAAGAAGATCTGGAAGATCTAGAAGACGACGACGATGATGATGATGATGATGATGATGAAGACGAAGATGGAGATGGGAAAAAATATTCCGGCAGGAAAAAAATGGACTTTCTAGATGATCTGGACGATGACATGGACTTCGAGAACGACGAGTTCGATGACATGGACGATGATTATTGATCTTGTCCGAAAAACGAAATGAACTTCTTATCCCTCTGTCCAACAAAACCTCATTACTTCCGTAGTGAACAATGGGCAAGTTAAAAACTTGAGAGTTCATCTTTTTGCAAGACGGGTTTGTTCGTGGCAGGAAAGAAACAAAAGACATATTCAGTCATGTTTCTTAACCAGCCTAGGCCAAGGCCAATCAGAGAAAAGTGAACTCTCAAGTTTTATATATCCCAGGGGAAAGCGAGTTAGGGTGTCTTACTGCGGCAAGACAAGCTCGCGATTGCAACCATAAGCAGGCCGACCAAAAGAATCCAGATGATCGTGCTCTGCTGCGACACACACGTTTACAGCAAATCGTCCAGGATATCCTGATCCAGATTGCGTGCGTAATATTCGTCAATAGCGGTCTTCCCCTCGTCCTGGATCTTGGTCATAGCTGCAAAAACCCCAAGCCTGATGACCAGTAGAATCACCAAACACGCTGCCGCCCGGGAGACCGGTTCGGTGTATTTGCCGACACGGGCGTAAATCGGCACGCGGGGGCGGGCATGGCGAAGTTTCTCAGCCTGCGGCAAATCACGAAGCTTGTGCTTGAGTACGCCTATTGCACGAGTGTTAGCCTTCATAAGCAGATCGGCATCGTGAGGCTGAGTTTTCAGCATCTGCATTGCCAGCCTGAGACGGGCATTTCCAGTCGCTAACCGCCGACATCTTGGACACTCAGCCAGGTGACGCTGCACAATCCCCGTCGTGCTTTCCAGCTTGTCCAGGATCGCCTCTGCAAAACGCAGCCTGATCGATCGGCAATGATGTCTAAGTTTAGTGTTCATGATTGTGAAAACTCTTTCTTTCGTGCCATCCAAGCGCTGAGCAGCTGAACCGCCCGACAGCGATAAACGCGCGCGGAGGCAACGGAAATTCCCATTATCGAAGCTACTTGTGAATAGGGCATCTCTGCGAGGTCTCGCAGCAGGATCACACTCCGCAATTGTTCCGGCAGGCGGGTTATGTACGTGCGTAAGGTTTCCCGCAGCTGATTTGCGTCGAGATCCCCGCCGACCTGGGTGGAATAGAACTCGGTTGTTTCCTCGGCGATGGCCCGGCAGGCTTTGTCGTGCACTTTCCTGCGACGCAGAATCGACACAGCTGTGTTGCTGGCAGTTCGGAACACAAAGGCCCGGACGTTATCCGGCTTCTGACCGCCCTGCCAGTGCGCCAATTGAAGGAACGTATCCTGGTAGGCGTCGCAGACATCCTGTTCGTTGCCAAGAATCCGCCAGAGCATGGTCATGATCTTTTCGCCGTTCTTCTGCATGGCAACGAGTATCCAGCGTTGAGAATCCACAGCCACTTCCGCAGCTGCGGTAGCCAACAGCATTCTCCAACTGGCGGCGCTACTCGTCATCCTATCCTTACCCAAAAAAACGTTCGTTCACAATATATGACGCACACCCTTCCATGTTATTATCACATTTTCCCGGATTTTATCGAAGTTTTTTTTTCGTGATTCACCGTTTTTTTCAGCCTATTGTAAAAATTCTACTTTACTGCTATGCTCTTGAACATTATGGATAGATTCGAATACAAAAATGGAACGTTACATTGTGAAGATGTATCGGTTGCTGATATCGCAGCTGAGGTCGGCACACCGGTTTACATTTATTCTGCGGATACGCTCCGCCATCATTATCGTACGCTAAGCAAAGCATTCGCAGACTTGGATACGACAATATGCTATTCCGTAAAGGGTCTTGGGAACATAAACGTCCTAAAGCTACTGGCGGCAGAGGGTTGCGGTTTTGATATCGTCAGCGGCGGAGAGCTCGCCAGAGTCCAGGCAGCTGGCGGCGATACGTCGCGCGTGGTTTTTGCGGGCGTAGCCAAGACCGACCAGGAAATCCAGCAGGCCCTCCAGGCCGGGATTGGCATGTTCAATGTGGAGTCTGAAGAAGAACTCGAAAATCTTTCGCGAATCGCAGCTGAGCTTGAAATCAAGACCCACGCAGCTCTCCGCGTGAACCCCGACGTATTCGATCCCAAGACGCACACGTACACAGTCACCGGCAAAAAGGAAACAAAGTTCGGCGTCGATATCGATAGAGCGTTTGAGGTGTACAAATGTTTTGGCCAGGACCCGTACGTAACGCTCGACGGGCTGGACCTGCATATCGGCTCGCCGATTTACTCACCCAAGCCCTACGAGGACGCTATCGGCAAGGCCTTGGGCCTGATCGGGGAAATCCGCTCAGCCGGCATGGAAATTAACGTCATCGACATCGGAGGAGGCTATGCCGCGGACTACGAAACCGGCAAAAGCCCAGCTGCGACCGAATACGCCCAGCCAATCGTGGCCCTGCTAAAAGATCAAGGCTTGCGAGTAATTATCGAACCGGGCAGATTCATTTCCTGCAACTCCGGAATTCTGCTGACGCGAGTTTTGTACGGCAAAAAAGGCGGCGAGAAGCGTTTTGCCATAGTCGACGGAGCAATGACAGATCTTATCCGCCCTGCCCTTTACCAGGCTGAACATTTCATCTATCCCGCCCAGCTTGGCGAGGATCAGCCATCGCCCGAACGCAAAATTACTTTCGAGCCAACCGGCGGAGTGAAGGTTGACATCGTCGGCGGTGTGTGTGAATCCAGCGACGTTCTGGGCTATGGCCGAGTTCTGCCTCCGCTGAAACGCGGCGACCTGCTGGCTGTTTTCTCAGCCGGTGCGTATGGCTTTGTCATGTCCAGTCAGTACAATGCCCGCCCCAGAGCGGCAGAAGTGCTGGTCGAAGGCGCCAGCTGGCGGGTAATCCGCAGACGCGAAACATACGAAGACCTTATGCAGGCAGAGATGTGTGACTAGAGCAACGAACGATTGAGATGTCGTATTCACGCCCAGGCGAGGGGCTGGCTGGCAAGGTAAGACGTTTAATAAAAATTCACAGCCAGAGAAAATGGTTGCTCATAGCAGCCAGTGTGTAAAGAATTCCGCAGATCGTCAACATCCACCAGCACCACCACCGCCATATGGCTGCGACAAATAGCACCGCCAGCAATCGCACGGTTGTCCCAACCGGCATACCGAAGGTAATGCCATACTGCTCCACAATCACTCGAATCCCGGGGTGTAACTCATTGGCAGTGCCATAGCGATACATCGAGTTCATTGTGGTAATTGTGTCAAGCAGCGCTCCGAGCAGCAGAATAGCCATGGGCCGGCGATAGACTCGCAGGAACACCAAAGGTTTGTACGCGAGAACGCGAAGATTCGTCTTCATCTTCCAAGGCCATAATATCACACGCCTTCTCAAGAGAATGGCTGCGAATCCCAATGACATCGCAGCAACGGGTATCCCGATCAGATGATACTTGCCCCTCATTATTCTCTCAAAAAGGTTGGGGTACGAAGGATCGTCCTGCATGAGAATGGCTGGCAGCTGGGCTGCGAAGATAAGCATCAGCACGCAGACCGGCACGACGGGATGCGGGCAAAAAAGGCAAATACCCGCCACAAAAAGAATTGTCGGCAGATAAATGGCAAGTGGCGGGCTATAGCCATAGAGCAGCCTAACAGCCAGCGGGTGCGCCAAAGCTGCAAGCAAGATCAACAACAGGGAAAGATAATCCTTACGCCGCCGGGTTCTTCCGCCTGATCGAATTTGGGGTACACATACGTCAGACATACCATACTCCCATTCCAGATAATTATCGGAATCAGAAGTCAGGATTTCCAACAAAAATCAGGACAAATTGATCAACCTTCGCACCTCAGCCATAACAGCCAAGGTAATTTCGCCAAGTTCAACATTCCCAATTCGCTCCCCCCTGCTGTACAGAATGGCTTTATCCTTACCGGCACAGATAGCGACATCCGCCCCGTCAGCTTCGCCCGGGCCGTTGACCACGCAACCCATAATAGCCACGGTCATTGGCTTGGTAATCTTGATATCCTTCAGGGCCTGTTCGACTTCTTCGACGATAGGCTGGATATCCATCTGAAGTCTGCCGCACGTAGGACACGCGATAAGTTCCACCCCGTCGCGAGGCCTAAGCCTCAGCGATGCCAAAAGTTCCTTGGCAGCCCGCACCTCTTCCACCGGATCGCCGGCATAGCTGATGCGGATCGTATCACCGATTCCCTCGCTCAGCAGAGCGCCCAAAGCAGCTGCGGATCGTATAGCGCCGGTCCTGGCAGTGCCCGCATGAGTCACGCCCAGATGAATAGGATAGTCCCAACGCTCAGCTATCATGCGATTCACCGCGATATTGGTAAACGCATCGTGACTTTTCGCAGAGAGAACCAAATTTGTGAACCCAGCGTTATCAAAAATTTCGAGATACTCTGCGAGTTTTTCCAGCATGAGTTCATCCAAGGGCCTGGCCTGCTCTGCTGCCAGCCTGGCCTTGTCGCGTCGGTCGGAAACGGAACCCTCGTTGACTCCCACCCGAATGGCAACGCCTGCCTGGCCCGCAGCCTCAATCACCTGCATTACCTGATCACGGTCACCTATATTGCCGGGGTTCAGCCTGATCTTCGACACCCCGGCTGCTATGGCTTCTAGCGCTCGCTGAAAATGGAAATGGACGTCAGCCACTATCGGCACAGGAGATTCCGCAACGATCCGCGCCAGGGCTGAAGTATCATCAGGCTTGGGTGTCGCTACTCTCACCAGCTCGGCCCCGGCATCAGCCAGCGCCCGAACCTGAACAAGAGTCGCGTCAGCATCCGCTGTTGTCGTGTTCGTCATACTTTGAATGACAACGGGGTTCTGGTTACCCTGGCCACCAATAGTAACACAGCCTACCTGCACAGGCTGGGTAATACGTCGCTTTATTTCCGGTAATCTCATACCCACATTCTACCGATATCCCTGTTAATATGGAACACCCCCGTTATCCGACCTTGAATAAAGATTGGCAGGTTACAGGAGATTCAGGGGATATTTTGTGTGAAAAAAATTCTCTAACGACATGAACCAAACCCTATCCTCATCCCTTCGATCTAATGTATCCCTGCTCTTTTTGTAAAAGCAGGCCATTTATGCCCAACAAACCGCTTGACGGGAAATGTAAAAGCCTGTAAAAATACCCTCTTGCGCAGAACACATATAACCATAAACCTTTTTTGACTGAAAGATAGAAGGAGTAAAAACCATGGCTAAGATTGACTTCGGTGGCGTGAAGGAAGACGTCATCACGCGAAAAGAATTCACGCTGGCAAAGGCCCGCCAAGTTTTGAAGAAGGAAACGATCGCTGTACTGGGCTACGGCGTGCAGGGCCCTGCTCAGGCATTGAACATGCGTGACAACGGTTTCAACGTTATCATCGGTCAGTCCAAGGCATTCAAGAAGGACTGGGACCGGGCTGTCAAAGACGGCTGGAAGCCGGGCAAGACCCTCTTCGATATAGAAGAGGCCGCCCAACGAGGCACGATCGTGCAGATGCTCGTCTCCGATGCCGCCCAAAAGGCGATTTGGCCTGCCGTTAAGAAAAATCTGAACGAAGGCGACGCCCTGTATTTCTCGCACGGCTTCAGTATCGTCTACAAAGAGCAGACCAAGGTTATCCCGCCGAAGAACGTCGACGTCATTCTCGTCGCCCCCAAGGGCTCGGGCCTGAACGTCCGTCGAAACTTCCTCAGCGGTGCGGGCATTAACTCCAGCTTTGCCGTTTTCCAGGATTTCACAGGCAAGGCCGAGGAAAGAACCAAGGCTCTGGGCATAGCGGTCGGTTCAGGCTACCTGTTCCCGACGACCTTCGAAGCGGAAGTTTACTCCGACCTCACGGGCGAGCGCGGCATTCTCATGGGCGCGTTGGCAGGCGTGATGGAAGCTCAATATGACGTGCTCCGCAAGAACGGCCATAGCCCGTCGGAAGCTTTCAACGAAACCGTCGAAGAACTCACGCAAAGCCTTATCCGCCTGGTGGACGAAAACGGTATGGACTGGATGTACCAGAACTGCTCGGCTACCGCACAGCGAGGCGCTCTGGACTGGAAGCCGAAGTTCAAAAAGGCCACCCTGCCCGTCTTCAAGGAACTCTACAAGAGTGTTGCAAACGGTTCCGAAACGCGTCGCGTCCTCCGCGTCTGCGGTGCGAAAGACTACAAAGCCAAACTGGATAAGGAACTGGCTGAAATCCGCGACAGTGAAATGTGGCGTGCCGGAGCAGCTGCTCGTGCCCTGCGTCCAAAAGAAAAGGCCAAGGTTGTCACCAAGGCAACCAAGGGCGTCGGCGGTAGAAAGAGTAACTGATTGATTTTTAATTTCAAATTGACAAGTTCCAATTGGCAAGTTCCAATTGGATTTTAAAATTGGTTCGGCTTTTTTCGTATTTGCGTGCCGGGGCTTCTGTCCCGGCACGTTTTTTTTATAGATAGGTTTAAGAAAAAAGGTGAATAGGCTGGAACAAAACCTCGCTTCGGAACAGGAAATTTAAAATGCTCTAATACGCACCATGGCCTGACAACACAGCTGGGATGGTATGTACGATTATCATAAGATCCAGCAAAAAACTGCGATGGCGAATGTAATAGAGATCGAGTAAAACCCACTGTTCGTAGCTTAATTCACTCCTGCCGGAAATCTGCCACAGACATGTCAGGCCCGGTTTGACGTTTGTGCGAAGTTTCGCTGCCCCCTCTGCCTTGACGGCTTCGGGCAGCCAGAGCGGCCTGGGACCCACGATGGACATATGGCCCATCAGCACATTTATCAGCTGGGGAAGTTCGTCGATACTGCTCTGGCGGAGAAATCTCCCCACCCATATCAGCCTGGGGTCATCGGCGATCTTGAAAACCGGGCCATTGTTGAAATTCAAATGACTGAAAAAATCGCGGTCGCCTTCAGCCCCTTCCCGCATAGTGCGAAATTTATACATCGTAAACGGCTTGCTGTTCTTACCCGCGCGGGTCTGGCTGAAGATAACACCCCCGCGAGAAGTCATCTTTATCGCCAACGCCACAATAAGCATCAACGGCAGCAGCAGAACCAGAAGTATGGCTGAGACAATTATATCGAATGCGCGTTTGGCCGATTCGTAAATCCACCCTCGCGAAGAAATCACCGAGTCCGGCCCCTCTTTTTCAAGATCGGCAAGCAGTTTGGCTGGGTCAATTGTCGAATTCAAATGGGCCATGCTTTTATCTATCCGCTAATTGCTACAAAACACTCTTATACACCGCTTCCATGCGAACTGCCACATCTGAGATGGCAAATTTTTCCATAACTCGTTGGCGAGCACGTCGGCCAATGTCTTCCCGCATCGAAATATCAGAATAACATCGGTTTATAGCCCCTGCCAATTCAGCTATATCCGTTCCCGAAAAGTAAATCCCCGCCTCACCGAGTATCTCGCGATTTGCTGGAATATCGGTCAAAACGACGCATCGCCCGTAGGAGGCAGACTCAAGCAAGACCAGGCTGGCCCCTTCCAACAGACTTGGCTGGACAATCATGGCAGCGTTGGAGTAAAGCTCAGCCAACATCTTTCCATGTTGCGGGCCGACAAAACGCACGCCTGGGGGGGCATTTTTGCGACACTGGCGGGCATAATCTTTTTCGGAATCCTCAGCTGCGACGATCAGGGGAATCGGCATCGCTGCCAGGCTCCAGGCTTCCAACAATACGTGCAGCCTTTTCTCCGGCACGATCCGACCGACATGCAAAGCAAAACCGTCCTTCGTCAAACCCAACTGACGAATCAAATCCGCCTCGACAGTATCAGCTGGCTCTGCCCCGTTAGGAACGCATATGACGGGCCGATCAAACTCGGAGGAAAGCTCAGCTGCGAGATGTTCCGAGACCGCTGTGACAGCCCGGGCAAATTTCATACCAGCAGACAGCCCGCCTCTAATAACACACCGGGCCGGCAGGGACCACTTATCCCGCTCCCAATCCGGCGCGTGAACCGTAAAGACTATCGGCAGCCCAGCAAGTGCGGGCAGCCAACTCCACAAGGCAGGCCCCGGCGAATGGACATGCACGATATCCACATTTCGCCTCAGAACATCCCACGCCGCAGAGGCTGAGTGCGTAAAAGTATCAAGGTGTTTGCCTGAAAATCCGCAGGTTACAATGCTTCTGCCGGCCTGGGGATTGCCAGCCCCGACAAGATAATGACCGCGTCCGTAGACCAGCACATCATGGCCTAGCTCGGCCAAGTGACGGGTCAAACTCTCAACCACGTGCTCCACACCGCCAATCCTGGCGGGGATTCCACGTGAACCTATCATCGCAATCCGCATTGTCTCATCGCTTTCTGATAGGATTCCTCGATCAAATCGACAATAATTTCACTGTCGTGCCTTTTCAGCACAAGTTCCCGCCCCTGCCTGGCGATGCGTACCAGCGCAGCTGGGTTGGCGAGGACATCACCAACCACCTGGGCCAGCTGATCGACACTGTCAGGCCTGTAAAGTCTGCCTGTCACTTCATCGTTTATCCATTCGCGCAGGGGCGGATGGTCTGGTGCGACCACTACCCGCCCGGCAGCCATGGCTTCGAGCATCGCCGCGGGACTGTTTTCCATCCATCGACTCGTAATGGCTACCACTGAAGCACCTGCATAAACTTCAGACATTTCTTCCAACGGGACATGCCCGAGTATCGCGAGATTTTTCAAATTCGCGCGATCCACCCGCTGACGCAATGCGGGCATGAATGGCCCGTCGCCGGCGATGACAACTTTCACATCCGGCAGCTTGGCAGCGAGGTCAACCATCAGGCCGGGCGATTTTTCCGATGAGATTCTGCCTGCAAAAAGAACATAACCTTCCGGCGAAACTTTTTCAGGCTCAGCTGTGGGGAAATTCACCAGATTCCGCAGCAGCAGGATTTTTTCTTCAGGGATCCGACAATTTTTCAGGATGTCACACATGTATTCCGTGGGACAGAAAAAGGTGTCAATATACGTCGAGTATCTTTTGCGGTATGCGTTCCAGCAACTCTCCATCGCAAGGGCCACTCCGCCCAGACCCGCGCAGCGCGGACTGGCAGCATGCCAGAATTTATTGCCCAGACATCGCGTACATACCCCATCGTTTCGCAGGAAATATTTCGTCGGACAGGCCAGGCGATAGTCATGCACCGTCATCACAACCCCCACTCTATGCCGCAGCAAAACCGGGAAAATCGACGGCGTAAGGTGATGGTAAATATTATGAACGTGTGCGACATCAACGTGATTGGTATGAAGAAAGATGTCGAGTTTAGCGGCAGCTTCGCGATTATTTATCATACGGTAAAACGCCGCTGGCGACCGCGTAGCTGTGAAATCGAAGAACGCGGGCATTTCCGGCGAGCCGTCCGGGCCAACGCAGCCGAACGAGAGAACTTCATGACCTCGCTTGCGAAGATGGTCGCCAAGGGTGCGAACGTATCGTCCCACTCCGCCGGCTATGGCTCCGCTGCTGTCCAGGAATTTTTCGATCTGTAGGATTCTCATGACTTTTCGCAACCCCCGCAGCATCGAGAGCCGGAAGCCTTTGGCAACGTCAGCAGCCTGAGATGCGCCAAAATTTTATGATACAAAATCCAGGCGATAACCTTCGCAGCGCTGTGTCGGTAAATGCCCCGGACAGTGCAGATCATCCAGCACCACTGTTTGCAATTACACGCAATTTTCCGGGCATCGCAGCCTGCCTGGCCTGTCCATATGTCCGACCATTCATCGCTGATGATATTGCCCATCTTCGAGCCGATCACTGAGCAATTATAGACATTGCCGTCCGCCTGGAGGAAGAAGAAATCTTCCCCAGCCTTACAGCTGAACCGCAAGCGCCGCCCCAATAGATATTCGTAAGTATAGGCTGCGAAGTGTGCACGCAACCATTGTTTAGGCTGCCACTGACGAAGCCAGCCTGATACGACTTGGCCGAAGGCCTCGCCCAGTTCAGGGGGCATTTGGCCTGCAACGCGGTCATCAACACCCAAGTGTGTCCGCGCGCCATGGGCAGCGACAATACCCAGCTCCAAACCCAAAGACCTCGCAAGCTCAGCCACTGCTGGTAGTTGATCGGCATTTTTCTCCGAAACCGTCATCCCCAGCCTAAGACTATCAAAGTCTACATCCAGCAAACCATGGATCAGTTCCATAGCATTGTCGAAAAAGCCGGCTTTACCTCGAATTTCATCATGAACTTTTCCGATCCCGTCAATACTCACCGCCAGCCTGATCGCGGGGTCAATTTCACGAATCTCTTCCATCATCTTAAGCGTTCTCGCTACCAGAAAACCGTTGGTCGAAATCGTTATCCGGGCATTCGGGCAGCGGGCTTTGACCTCGCGAACAAAGTCGGGCAGGTCATCGCGCAGGAAGGGCTCACCGCCGGTGAGGTTCACCGTTCGCAAACTGGTGGGCAGCTTGCGCATATGTTCAGGCAGCAGCGCGTCCTGGGCTGTGCTCTGCCAGATATTACACATTACACACTTCGCGTTGCACCGGTGCGTCACAGCGACCAGGGCGTCAGATGGTTTTGTCGAAATAGCCATGTATCAATAGTTTATCGTCATTTTTGGCGAATTTCTTCAGGCTGCGATATCTTTCCCCTTGATCAAAATGCAGCAAAAAAAATTGCGATGTCATGGCCGGAGCAATGCCAGAAACTCCGCCGTCATTCGATCACAGCTGAATTGTTCCACATGAGCTCGGCCTGAGATGGCGAGTCGTTTTCGTAAGTCTTCATCATCGGCAAGTTGAGCAATGCCCCCCGCCAACGCAACTGGGTCGCCGGCGGGAACCTTCAAACCCTCCCTGCCATTTTGGAACATTTCCTCAAAAGCGGGAATATCGCTGACCAACACGGGTAACCCCGCAGCCTGGGCTTCGAGCACAGCTACGTTAAAAACCTCCGACCGCGTACTCAATACCAGAAAATCAGCAGCTGCCAGCAACGCTGGCACGTCATCACGCTGGCCCAGCGGAATGACGATATCATCAAGACCAAGCGCGGAAATTCGCCGCCGCATCTCCGGCAAGTCCGTCCCCAGACCGACCAGCAAAACACAAGGCGGATTTTCGCGCCTGGCCAAAATTTCACACGCAGCCAGGAGCGTTTCAAAATCCTTGTCCGGCACGACGTTAGCAACATGCACCGCCACGGCCCGGCCTGCCGTTATCGATGGCAACTCGGCGGGTACAATATCCGGCGATGCGAACCGCTCGATATCAACGCCGTTATAGATCAAACTTATCTTCTCTTCCGGCACGCCCCTGCTGACAAAATGGCCCTGCTGCCATTTGCTGGTAAGCACAAGCTCATCCAACAGCCCAGCCCGGATATATTTTCGCAGTCGACCTGTGAAATCGCCAAGCTGACCTGTGGGGGTCGAATTACTCCACAAAATCGTGCGTATAGACAGACCTGCCAGTTTCGCGCCGCGCAGGCCAAAGAACATGGCATTGCGAAAAGCGTCAACAACGATCATGGTCTCAGTCCGGTGTCGCTTCAATGCCCGTCGAACCCGCAGCAGGCCCAGTATATCCAGCCTGAATTTCTGGAACCCAGCCAACAACGGAATGCCAGCCTGTCGATAACAGGGCCCCATATTGCCCTCGTCTCGCAGCGCGATCACTTCCAGATCGATTCCGTTTTTACGCAACGCCACCGCCAGTCGCAACGCGGTAGTCTCCGCACCGCCCATGCCGAGATTACACAATACCATCGTCACCCGCATATCGACCCCCTGATGTTTTTCCACGCTCTGCTGCACAAGGCTGATGCTATTCCAAACGCGTATGCAATGTTACCCTTCTGCAATCTGAGCAAGCCCCAGAGCGTGTACTGCAAAATCGCGCCGGCGAAATCATAGCCTATGAGAAACACCGTGCCGGCTCCGCCTTCAACGCTTCGTCGGGCGATACGCAGTGAATTATCCACGTAAGCCCAGCCTCGCTGGAACATCGCCCCCCTGCCGCCAGGTTCGGGTGCGTGAAGAATCCACACCTCGCACGTGCGGAACAGGCCAAGGGTTTGCCCCAGTCGATATGATAAATCCCTATCCTCGCCGAAAGCGTAGCCTTTCATTTCCTCGTCAAATCGAGCTGTTCTGGCAACCGGGCCTCGCAAGCTCATTGCTCCGCTGGACATCCGGGCTGTGGGTTCGAGCTTTCGCGCCAATTCCGGGCCAAGGGGAACATATCGGCTGCGTTGATGTCGAGGCGCCCATCGCATTCGTCCCAGCATGGCGGCGAAAAGTTCCCAGACCCGCCACTGCCAGGTATCAGGCTCATCACGATATCGCAGCGTAATACCAGCTACCACGCCCAAACAATCGCGACTATAAATATCCAGAAGTTTTTCCAGCAGGTCATGGTCAAGTATCATGTCATCGTCAAAAAAGACAACAATATCTCCGTTAGCCAAGCCCAGGCCCGCGTTTCGCGAACATGCGGAGGATGGCTCAGCCCGCCTGATGATTTGAACCTCCACGCCTGCATGGGTCAGTATATTGACCAGTTCCGGTTCGATATCAACCTGGCCGTCGTTAACGATAATCAATTCATCCGGTAAGGCAGTTTGCGTCGCCAGCGATTCGACCACACGCTTGAGAGGCCCGGGCCTGTCGTGCGTCGGAATAATCACCGAAATTTTCATTGTCATTTAATTATCCCCCTCAGCCTGCGAAAGGGACTCAACATTTTACTCGCGGAATTTTTCAGCAGTCTCTTCTGTGTGGTATCGAAGAACCAGGGCGAGAAAATGCACAATGGCAGAATCGCACCCCACACGGGCCCTGCGATATACGACGGCAGCAGCAACAACGCGGGCGTGGCGAGCAGAAAATACGTGCTGTCATGCAGGCGGGTTTTACTGGCCAATAGATAAACCAGCATCACAATGCCCCCGCCGAAATACATTCCCACCCCTGCTGCAACAGCTGCACCTACAATGCCCTGTGTCGGCATCCACAACATCGCCAAAAGCGCATTCAACCCGCCGCCTGTCAGGCCTGCGATAGCGATAACTACGGGCCTTTCGTGCAACTTGGCCGGGATACCGAGGATGGTGAGGTTACTCACAGCCATGAAAAAAGTAAGCAGACCCGGCAGACAAAAATAGCCTGGTCGATACTCGACCTGGAGAATCCGAATCCATACCGGCGCAGTAACGTACAGCAGGATAGTTAAAGTCATTACCATGAGCGTTATGGCTTTGAATGAAGTCTCCAGAGTATAAATAGCGCCGTCACGATCGTTGCTTTCCCATCTTTTGGCAACGTGTGAAAAGATCACAGCCCAGGCAGCAGTGGCGAGGAACAACAACGGTTGTGCAAGTCTCATTATGACGTGGAACACACCCGCGCTGTCTTCGCCCAATTGCCTCAGAATCATGAAATAGCTGACATATCCCGCACCAAGCCAAATCAGCGCGCCCACCATTCCGACAAAACCGAACTGCAGGAATTTCATCATACCCAGGCCACGTGCCTCGCCTGGTTCTTCCAGCGTTTCACTCTCGCCAACCGGCATGGTTGAGACGACAGATTCAGTCGCAGCCTCGGTCAGCATTTCCAAATCTCCGCACGAAATCTGGCTGATCAGTTCGCTATCATCCGATATCCGCCGGACAGCTGCCCATAACAGAATCATGCCGACCAAAAAGGTCAGGAACAATGCAATGAAATGCGCGTAAAGAATCATCAGAGCGGTCGCGTCAAAGTAAACCATTCCCAGCCCGATACCCGTAAAAACGATACTGAAGGCAATCTCCACCAGAGAAACCAACCTGTAAACCCGCAGGCCATACATGAAACTGATCATGTTCAGATGCAATCCCATCAGCCCGACATTGGCCAGGACAGCAAAACATATCCGCCATTGATAGCCAGCCTCCAGCTGACCCGCAAGCTTGGGCAGAAGTATGGATTTGAGAATCTGTCCGCTGAACAGAAATCCCACAGCTGTGACAAGGAGCACTATCAAAAACACTAGCAACCAGACACGTCTGAAAAAATCCTTCAGCTGGCCCCGCGATTCATAAAGACTGACATATCGACCCATGCCGTGATGCGTCCCCAAAGTCACAACCGCCCCCCCCAGGATGAACATCATCACGCCAGTGCCCCATATACCCATTTCGCCCTTGGAAACCAGATACGTAAAGAGCACAACCCTAGCCATGCCCAGGGCCTTCTGCAAAACCATCGACGGCAAATAAACGCTCATCGACTCCGATATGGAACCAACTTTTATAAGTCGCGAAAACAGGGACAATTCAAACTCCTATCATTTTCCTATTCCGCTTTCACCGCTGCCCATGATGCGCCTCTGACAAACATATAAGCAATCAACCTGGCTGGGTACCAACGTTTAATCAATCGCAAAGCCATCGCATGAAACAGGCCACCTTCCTCGGGCAACCTCAGGTCCCAGCAGTCATAAACCTTGCTGAATCCGGCTTTATGCAGCATTTTACGAGTCTTTACGGGCGTAAACCAATGCAAGGCCGGCGTTTCGGTATAGCCAATCCAACCGGGCCTGCGTTTCTGAGTCCATCGCGTCAGCCTACGCTGTAGCGAAGTCGGATACCAACTGAAAAACGGAAACCACGCTATCTCGTTCTGTCGGGGACAAAGGCGATTCGTCGTGCAAAACCAGAACACGCCCCCCGGCCTGAGTACGCGACAGGCCTCGGCGAACATTACCTGCGGATCTTTGACATGCTCAGCTACCGCGCGTGAATGGACAATGTCGAAACTATCAGCCTGCAGATCAAGCGACTCCGCCTGGCCCGGCCTGGTGTCTATTTGGGTTTCCAGATGGGCTGCCAACAGCCTTGCCACTTCGCGTGCAGGCTCCCACGGCTCAATACCAACTGCCCGAAAGCCAAGCCCAGCTGCAGCCAGCAAAACCAGCCCCTGAGACGAACCGATATCCAACAAACAACCATCTTCGGGAATTTTCGCGATGTGCTTCAAACGATTGATGACTTTCACCAGGTGTGCCTCGGTTTCGGCCCGGGCTTCCAAAGCCTGTTCAAAAGACAATCTTTCACCGGCGGTGTTGGTCATGAATTGCGACGCTTTCTCCGATTTTTTAGCTCTTGTGAAACCTACCTGGCCCAGGCCGGCTCGGCGATGGGAAGCTCCAAAGGCTGGGGTTCCAGAAGACGATTACAAAATACGATATACGCGCCAAAGCACCAGAACAGGGCGGAACTGAAAACGTCCCACAACGGGTCCCTAAATGTCGCGTCAGTAAGGTAGTTCACCATGACCACCCAGAAAAGCACAACAAATTCACGAGTCAAAAATCCCGAAGCGCCAGGCGGAATCTTGCGATAGAGTTTCAGGGACTGGGTAAACAACAGCCAGAACACAAGAACCGTAAGGGCCAGGCCGAAAATACCAGTCTCAGCCAACATGTTTAAAAATAGGTTGTGCTCCACCAGCACGCCAGTGTCCAAACCTGACAAAGCCGTCGGATCCCGTTCCATCTCGTAGACCTTGTCCACGAAATGCCCAAAACCCACACCTCTATACGGACTTTCCTTGAAAATTTCCCAGGTTCGGTAAAGCAGAATCTCGCGTGAAAAAATCGGGCCTCGCGTAGCTACGCCGCCAGCGGCACGGTCGGAAGAAGCAAGCCTGTCCCACATGGCATAAACGCCTATGATCAAAACCACTACGATAAGACCGGCCTTGGCAAATGCGAAACGCTTTCTGCTGGAGAACAACACCCAAACAAACGAACAAAGAATGAACGCAAGAAACGCACTACGCATGCCTGTGAAGAAAATCGCAGCAGGGACAAGCACAGCCTGGAACATCAAAGCTACACGATACCCGCCACGAAGTTTGCGAATCAGGAACAAGTCTACAAAGAAAAGAACCGTCAGGAATACCGCCTGCGGAGAGGCAATTGAAAATGCGCCTCTGGCACGGTCGAACATCAGGCCGTATTCAGGATCGTTAATATACCCAGGCCAAATCAACGCCCTGGCGTCGGAGTTGTAATGCAGAGCAATCCATTGCATGTAGCCTATGTACAAGGCATACCAGCCATAGATCGTCAGAAAAATCAACGCACGCCGAATCTGCTTCTCATTCGACCCGACATTGTAAATCAGGAAAAACATGATGAAGGGCAATAGAATCGAACCGATGAATCGATAATACGGAGCGGTAGCAACTTCCTCCGTAGAAGCTGTCCAGCCTGCCCTCTGAATATTGACCCCGACGTATATAATCAAGGCCAGCATTGCCCATAGTACCGCACGGTCAAAACGTATCCGCCGCTTATGCAGCATGAAAAACAGGGCATAGCCTATGATTGCACCGACAAAGACAAACCGCGGCACGGTCATGTTAAAGAAACCGGTTATTTCCAGCTTCCACCCAGGCCAGTCCAACAGGCCATAAGATAACACCCAAAACCAGGCCCAGAGAGTGACATCCCACCTAAGCGCCCAGTAGAACAGCACAGCAGAGCCTGCCAGAATCATGATTGCCACCGGCAGAGCGTTTGGCATGGCAACACCCACCCCCACCGCCAAGGCCGCGAAAAGGACCATGGCAGCCAGGATAAACGGATCGATCTTTTCTCGGCCTGGGTTATGCATCGGCACTCTTCTGCTGCGACACCTAGACGCGTCGGTACAGGAAGTTTGGAATAGGATAAGTCCGCATGTTCATCACAAGCCCGGCGAGCTTTCCACCGCCGGCAAGGATGCGTTTCTTGGCCTGGCTGACCGCCTCACGCGGGGTTAGATCAGAATGCACAACCAGGACGGCTTCTTTCAATACGCCTGCAAGCACCTGGGCGTCAGGATAATGATTCGTAGCCGATGAGTCGACCAGCACATAATCGTACTTCTCTGCCAGTTGGGCAAAGAACTTCTCGACGGCCTCGCTGCGGAGCAGGCTCAAAGACTGCTTTTCTATCTCGCCGATAGTGAAGACATCCAAAGTATCACTGATAGGCCAGGCGACCGAGTCAATACTCTGTCCTTTTACCAGCACTTCAGCAACACCAGGCCCCATGGGCAGGCCGAGAATCTTGTGCAAGGCAGGCTGTCGCAGATTGAAATCCACCAAAGCCACTCTCGCACCGCCAGCTGTTCCACTGCCGGACAAGGCCAATCCGCACGCAACCGTCGAAGTGCCTTCCTCCCTGGCTGCGGAACTGAACAATACGGTCTTGCCAGTGGTTCGACCTGAATAGAACAATGACGCCCATATGCCGCGAAATATTTCCTCGGCTTTTCCATCCAACTGCGCTTTGGGCGCCTTGGTCTTGGAAGAGGATGCGACCGCAGCCGCAACGAGGTCATCCGTACCTTCAAAACTACTTTCCATTTCCGTCATCGTTCACCTCAACGGGTTCGAATAATCTGCCGGCCGAGTTTCGGCACGGATCCAAGAACCGGCGAGCCGAGATAACGCTCAGCATCGTCGATACCCTTGATAGTATGGTCAAAGTGATCTGCCATAAAGGCATACACAAACGCCAACACCAAACCTGCAACCGCAGCTAACAGGAGATTCAACCAGACAATAGGCCTGCGCGGGTCATCGGGATTGGGCCTGCCAGGATCACCAAGCGTACTTACCAACACCGGCGTCTTGGCGAGCTTCGCAGCCCGGATAGACTCAAGAAGCTGACGATTTTCTCTTTCATAATTCGTCTGGGCAGCTGCGACATCCTGCCTGAGCCTGTTGTACTCGACTGTTTTCTTTCCGAGCTTGGCCATTTTTTCCAGCAGAGAGGTCTTGGTCTTCATCAAATCTGCACGTGCAGTCTTGGCCTGGTCAATCGAATAACCGGTTCGCTGTTTCTGCTTGAGCATCTCGGCGTGCATGTCGTTGTAGCCTGACTCAATCTCCTGCTTCAAATAGGCGACATCCTGATAATCACCCGTATATTCCGGGTTGAGTTTGTTGAGTTCCAGCTTCAGGGAGGTCAGCTCCGTCTGCAGCAATGCCAATGCGGGATTCGCTTTCATCACTTCATCGGGCACTGCTATATCTTCGTGGTTCTCCTTGGCCAGTTCAGTACCAATGGAATTTTGCAGAGACGTAAGCTCGCCCAGCCTGGCGTCAATAGTATTGATCTGGAAATCGATCTGGTTCAGCGTGCTTGCAATGCCGCTATCCACACCCTGATCGCCCGTAATGCTGACAACCGTCACAAGGTCAGCGCCAAGTGCTTCGGAATAATCTGCCAAGGCGTCGGATGCTTCGTCGCGTTGGAGCTTGACATAATCCATACCTGCGCCCTGGATAAATGCCGTCGCCTGCTCATTTTCCGAAACCTGCAACTCTGAATATCGGGTCATATATGACTTGACGATCCACCGGGCCAGGTAGAAACATTCCTTGGCGGCACGTTCCTTCGGCGGCAGCTCTTCATAACTGGTATCGTAATGATTCTCAGGCTTGAGGCCTTTGAGGCTTTCAAGCTCAACGGGAGGCTCGCGTTTCGTAATCTCAGGCCAGTCCACCCTGATCTTGAACGTCTGGGTAAACGTCGCGTCAGGCCCGCCAGGCGTTACAACGCTCACCCGCTTGCGGAACCACCGCAGCTTCTCGGAAGCCTTGGAGATATACTCGTCCACAGCCTTTTCATCAAAGAACGGATTATCGCCGACTTTGTTCCAGGCCGAACCGTTCATAGCATAATTCGGATACTCCAGCCTCATCAACGCCGAAGCCAGTACGTAGTCGCTCATGATGATCTCGCGCTGCGTGCTGACAAACAGCGACACCTGCTCCCGAAGTGACGTAGGCTGCTCCAGCAACGGGCTTGTGACCCTGCTGGGCTCAGCCTTGAGCAACACCTCTGAGCGATACCACTTCGGCGCAAACAGGCTAGCCACAGCTACCGCTGCGACAAGAACGACAAAGATGATCGCCATTCCGACAAATCGGGTAGCAACGATTCGCACGAGTTCTCTTAATGTTCTGCTCGAATAGGTTTCAGCCATGTTCAACCTCTAAATTCGGGGTATTTTTAATCAACGTCTTTTCGAACGGACTTAATCGTTTCTACTGTTTCAACGTCACGTCTACAAAAACAAGCTTCTGAATAATCAATTATTATCGGTTTTTTGTTTCAAATACCGGCTATATTTTCTTTACGGGTTCGGGCCAAGCCAATCCACGACATCATTGGCATTATAGTTGCCCGTGATTGAATAATTTATAGGAACAACCGCGTAAATGCCGCGTGTCCAGACATATTCGATGTAATCGGCACGCTCGGCCAGCTTCTTGGTCGGAACATAAACGATGTCCCCGTCTTCCAGCCAAATGTCGCGACGGAACGCCGCCGTTGCGTTGGCGACCTTGCCGCTGCCGGATTCCAGCGTCGGTTCGAGCAGCTTGCGGAGGTTCACTATCAGAGTTTGCGGATAGGCCAGGTTGCGACGGCGGATCAGCAGCACTTTGCTTAGCTCGGCACGGGCAGGCTTATAACTGCCCGCCTGTGCCACAGCCATCAGCAATGACATTTCCGTTACGTTCGGAGCGGCACCGAGAGTATTGAACACCAGGCCCGGGCTGTGCACCTCGCCCATAACGTAAACTCTCAGCGGCGATATTGTCTCAAGGTTGACCGTGACTTCCAGCTCTTCCAGCCGAACGGGATCGGAGTGATAAGCCTCGTTAATCACCTCGTGCAACTCGTCAATCGTGCGTCCGCCAGCCAGTACGGTACCAATCAAAGGCAATGCAATCGTGCCGTCCGGAGCTACCGGAACCAGACGCGACTGACCACGCGGTGCTGTCGTGATAGCGTCACGCAAGTCGAAAATATCCCGCTTGGATTCCTTAAATGAAACCGTAAGCACAGGATCTTTTATGTATTTCGCATATTCTTTGAGTAACATGTCCTGAAGCTCTGGAATCGTCTTATCGAAGGCTTTTATCTGATCGATCAGCAGCAGGTTCACCGTTCCATCAGACTGTACTTCCACGCCAATCTGGTCCAGGTTGGGGGCATACGGGAATCTGACGCTGATAATGTCACGAATTTTAAGCCTGTAATCCTTTGTATCCGTCATGGTCTTGACGTTATAGATGATTTCCACCTTGTCACCGGAACGGATACGATAGCCTCGCCGGACTTTGGTCGTGTTGCCGCTTTTCTCGACAGGCCAATCCTTCCGAAGGAACTGCTCGGGGTATTTTTCGCTCTCGACCTCCTTCTCTTTACAGCCCGAGAACCCAGCCAGGCCGATAACAGCAACTATCAGCCAGAGCCCGAAGCATCCGATTTTTTTCACGCCTGCATCAGTTTTGACAAAACTAATCATATTCTACCTCGTTACCTGAAGGAACGCGTCAGCCTTCATTCGCCTGACAGCCTCGAGCTGCCCTGCCGCTTGTTCAAAGTTTTCCCAGCGCCCTACTTGCAACAAAAAAGCCATCCTTCCGTCCCGAATGGACGGTTCGATGTACGTTTTCATCTTTTCCCGACTAAAAAGCCCAGCTGCGTTTCGAGCATTGTGACGCTCACTGTACGACCCAACCTGGATCGTCCACTTGCGTCCATTCACACGCTCGCGAGCCTGCTTGGCAAGAGTGGACTGGCCAAACAAAAAAATCACCCGCTGAAAGTGAACATCCGCATCCTGCCACTTGCCAAGCCTTTGCAAAATACAGCCCAGCCTGTAATGGGCATGATCAACAGGGCGCTGCCCACGACCGGCTAGCTCAACAACTTGATCAAAATAATTTTTCGCACGCGACATATCATCGCGCAGATAGGCAATCTCACCAAGCGAGTCCATCGCTCGGACTCGAAGTTGGGTATTATTGCTTTTTCTATCTACTTGTTCAAGATCATTTTGTGACTTATCAAAGTCTTTCAGCCTGTACCAGGCCATGCCGCGAAGGTAATACGCCTGCATGGCAAGACTTCCCTGCGAACCGCCGCTAAGAACAGCATCGGCCTGGGCAATGGCCCGGCGGTTATCACCTGCCTGGTACGCACGCAACCCAATATCAAGATGTTCCCGTGCCTGCGGGCTTATTGTCCCGTCACTACAGCCTAGCGATAACAGCGAAACAAAAAGACAGGCGGACAGGCCAAACCTGCAAAAATTCATCCATGACTCCCAACGCGGTATCCCAATTTCCCGGACACTCGGCCAATATTATAGGCAATTTCGACATTTTTTCTAGAAAACCTTTAACTTTTAATGCCTTATATTTTGCAATCTTTCCGTGAATCAATAAAGGTATCTCGAGAACATGTGACAAAAAACATGTCAAATCGACAACATGAAACGCCTGGTTCTTGTTTTCCTCATCCAGAGCTGATAGACTGGAACACCACAGAAGAACCGGCGACAACTACAAAAACTATAAATAATTAACAAAATAAGGACCAAAACATGACCGAAGAAGCCACACCAGCACAAGGCGAAAACAACGAAATACCACAAAGTTCCGAGCCTGCTGTAACCGAACCCGCAGCTGAGCCTGGCAAGCCGACCATTACTTTCGATGATTTCTGCAAGCTGGACCTCAGAGTTGGTAAGGTCGTGGAAGTGGCTGAGCATCCAAACGCGGACAAACTGCTCGTGTTGCAAGTCGATCTCGGTACTGAAAAACGACAGATCCTGGCTGGGATCAGAAAATATTACGCACCGGAATCTCTGCTGGGCCAGAATATTATCATCGTAGCGAACCTGGCTCCGCGCAAAATGCGAGGCCTGGAGAGTCAGGGCATGCTTATCGCAGCTTCGACAGACGACGAAAAGTCCGACGTCGTGATCCTGACCACCGAAAAAGACGTCCCAGCCGGGGCGACCTGCTCGTAAATCACCAAGCATGTTATAAAAACTTTCGCTCGGGAAATATGTTCGTAGTTTTCCAATGCGCATCTGTATCTGCCCGATTGCCTACATGCAATTGCCGGGTAATGCCTGGCTGTGCTGCGTTGTTTTGGCCAGGCAGGCAGGAATTTCCATAGCGGACGGAAACATCTGCCGGTTTACGTTTATCATCAAACCGGCTTAATCGCTGCGGCTGCTCGTTCGAAAATGTATTTCTGTTTTTTTGTTCCGCAAAAAGCCTGTATAAAAAGGCGATCCGGCGTGGTTACCGAAATGGGGATTTGATAGGGGAATAAATGGCATCGCTTTTGCAAAATAATATTGCAAGAACGTTATCGTCCAGTGGGGATGAGCGGATAACTCAACTTACATTCTCTGAAAGGGATAAAATGACAGTCGCCAATGTCTCTTCTTCAACCAGTTTTGCCTTCTATGCCCAAACAATGAGAAATAGTCTTCGTGCAAGCACCGAACAGCCTGAGCAGTGCGGTGATGCTCACAAGCAGCCTGAAAGTCAATCCACTCCTATTACAAACGACAAGGATTATTTCGCATCGCTTTCCTACAACGACTTCGATTCGCTGCTTAAGGCCCATTCGCTGACCTCTGATATAGATCCTGACGAATTTGACCTTGAGGGAGCATTGAATCTGCTCAAACAGCCTGGCGAAGTTCAAGCTATTGACGACGATGCCTTTATTGAAATAGGCAAGACAACAAAATTCGTTTTCCCGCCATCAGATGCGCCGCAAAACGTCAAGGACGCCTGGGAAGAAACCTCTGCCAACATGAGCGACGAAGAAAAAAGGCTAGTAACCGGGAATTTCATGATGCTTACAATGACGTCCAATATACAGAAACAGGGAGATAAATACGTCTTTACCCAATCAGATGAACAAAGCTATGTAAACCCGTTTTCCGCAGACGCTTCGTATAAAGATGTCGTGAACGCCCTGCTCAATAACCTGGAACAAAGAAAAAATTACATCCCCACTGAAAAATATGAAGACAAAAAACAGCTGCTGACCGATTTTGCCAACGCAATGGAAAAACATGGCGTCAGCTGAAAATGGCTTGCGAGTCTTTATCCTGTTCCTCTCCCAAAACACGGGGAATGAGCCGATAAATCAAAACATATTTTCTGAAAGGAACAAAAAATGACAGTCTCCAATGTTGCCAACTCAGCCGGTTTTTCCGCGTATGCCCAAACAATGATGAATCGTCGTGGTATAAGCGCCGAACAGCGTGAGCAGTTCGCCGATATTCACGAGCAGTTTGAAAGTCAATCGACTTCCATAAATGCCAAAGATTATATCGCATCGCTTTCCGACGGCGATCTGGAAATTCTGCGTAAAGTCCATTCGCTGGCCGATAAAATCAGGCCTGACGAACTCAGCCTAGAGGGGGCGCTGAATCTGCTGAATCAGCCCGGCGACGTTCAAGACCTGAACGACGATGCCATTGTTGAAGTGGGCAAGGCAAAAACATTCGTTTTCCCGCCGCCCAATGCCCCGCAGAACGTCAAGGACGCCTGGGAAGAAACCACCGCCAACATGAGCGACAAAGAAAAAATGCTCCTGACCTTCAAGTTCATGACGCAGATAATGACAGCCAATCTACATAAGCAGGGAGATACATACGTCTTCACCCAGCCTGGCGAAGAAGGCTATGTAAATCCGTATTCCGCAGGCACTTCGTATAAAGGTGTCGTGAACGATATGCTCTATGACCTGGAACGAATGAAAAAATACATGCCCGCTGAGAAATACGAAAGCGACAAACAACTGCTGACCGCCTTTGCCGATGCCTTGGAAAAAAACGGAGCCTGCTGAAATTAGCTTGCAGGTCTGGTCTTAATCCGTTAGTCTAAAACCTGTGGGACATTCTAGCCGGGGCATTACCCCGTCTACGAACTTGAAAAATTTTTACAGTATCATGTCTACCCCGAAAATAACCATCGGTATAACAATGGCCTTTGTCTTTGACCTATATCGATAAAAGGAGGATAACAATGGGATAAGATAACACAAATGGGAATCAATTGATTATCGCAATAGGAGGATTGGCAAGAAAACTTTCGGATTTTATGTCAAATTTCCCTAATTACAAATCATTTTTAAAAAAGAACAGCTATTTTTGTAGGAAGGAAAAATAATGAGAAAACTGTATTTTCCACTAATATCGAGTACGTTGTTTTTGCTTACAAACTTAACTGCAGTTTCGATAGCATACCCAATAAGCATTCCCGGATTGTTTAATACAGGAGTTGATGACCAAGGGACACGATTATCTGATGGCTCATTAGAACAACATTATTTTTTGACTGGTACATTATCTACGGCATACGTTTTTCATGAGGGCGCGCCAGATAATGTCGGTGCCCAAGGCGTTTGGGCTACACCAACAGTCGATGCCATGTGGATTGGCCCGTCTGGTGGCACAATGTATGCCCCTGAGGGGGATTATGTTTACACGTTAACCTTTGATTTAAGCGGATTTGATCCAGCCAATGTTACAATATCAGGACAATGGTCATCTGACAACGGTTCATCAATTTACCTCAATGGCGTTAAAACGCAATATGAGAGGTATTTTTCGGATTGGTTTTCATTGCAAAATTTTAGTATAGAGGATGGCTTTTTGCCAACAATCAATACGTTAGAATTTCATGTCAATAACGCATATACAACTCCTGGTGCTGATAATCCGACTGGGCTTTTAGTTCAGAATTTACAGGCCACTCCCGAGCCAGCAACACTTTTACTGCTTAGCTCAGTTAGTTTGCTGCTTCACAGAAGGAAAAATGCGTAAGTTATGATTCTGTCTGTTTGAGTACTAAGCCAAACAAGAAGTCAAGGGGTGTCGTAAAGTTCGACACCCTTTTTTATATCAATACTTTCCCCATTCTTTCCCTGCTGAATCAGCAGGTGCATGGTTGTTTTGTTTTCAACCGCTTTGCACGCTTGCAGAATAAGACCCCAAAAATGCTTCGCAACGATGCTTCCTATTGATTTCCTATCCGCCAGCGGGTAAAAATTGTACGTATGGGATTAATCGCACAATTTGGCGCTGCGATATACGCTTGGCTGTTTGAATTCGGCGACTTTTGCCGATTCTGCGGCAGAACGTTCAGCTGGATTCCGGTCTCGCTTTCGCGCCGCCGGAGTTTCGATCCTATATTGGCCCAGTTTTTCGAGGTCGGCACCCGTAGCGTCCCGGTGGTAATGATCACCGGCGCGTTCGTCGGAGCCGTGCTGGCGGTGCAGACAGTTTCGCAATTCAAAGCCATCGGCATGATCGACAGCATGGGCACGATCGTCAATCTTTCCGTGTTGCGAGAGCTTGGGCCGGTATTGGCTGGGGTAATGCTGGCAGGCCGGGTCGGCGGCGGACTGACCGCTGAGCTTGGCACGATGCGAGTGACCGAACAAATCGACGCCCTCCGAGCAATGGGAACCGATCCCATCCGCGTGCTCGTCGTACCCAGATTCATCGCCTGCGTGCTGCTGATTCCGATCCTCGCGATGTATGCCAGCTTCACCGGCATCCTGGGCGGCTACGTCATCAGCGTCCATCTCTACGGCGCAAGCTCGGCGGTTTTCTGGGCAAATGCCGCGGACACCGTCTTTATATACGACATTTTTTATGGCCCGATCAAGTGCGCTTTCTTCGGCGCGGTCATGGCTTTGATATGCTGCTACAAGGGGTTCCACTGTGCCCCAGGCGCAGCTGGGGTAGGCAGAGCGTGTACAGAGAGCTTCGTAGCAAGCTGCATGGCCATCCTCGGACTGGACTTCTTCCTGGGCATGGTGCTCAACGCGATAATCGAAACAATCTGGGGCATTCAGGTCCTGCTTGCTTAACCTTTGAAAAGATAACAATGATAAAACCCATCGAAAACTGGCTCAGCCGACACAAAAATCCCACCAGCTTCTGGCTTCACATGCTTGGCATCCCCGCCTGCTTTATTGCAGCTCCGATCTTCCTGATACTCGCCCAATGGTGGCTGGCGATAGCAATGTTCGTAGGCGGATATGCATTGCAATTCATAGGCCATCTTATCGAAGGCAACAGATCAGGCGAAGAAATGCTCTTCCGCCGAATTTTTCGACTTGATAAGGAATCCGCCACGGCAACGGCAGATATTTCTCATCAAAAGGCCCGGCGAAAAAGAATTAAATGATAACCTGGAAGATACTTGCCAAATCTCATTACCGCCGCTACAATACCGACCCTGAAAATAGTATCTCCTGCTGGAACAGTACTTTTTCAAGCGGCTCAGCCTTGACAGGCCTGACCCCGCTGAAAGCCAAAAGAAGTAAATTTGGCTGATATTTGTTAAGAAACGGGCGTTTAGCTCAGTTGGCTAGAGCGCTTCCCTTACAAGGAAGAAGTCACAGGTTCGAGTCCTGTAACGCCCAGTTATTTAAGGGCTGTAAAAAAAGGGCTTATGGAATTCGGTACAGAAAACGGATTACCGAAAGTTTTCAAAAATTACCGAAAAACCCAACCGCCACAATATCAACATGCGATTTCTGCGGGAACAGGGCCCGGTCATAAAATGCCCAAGCCTAAAAGAACGCCAACGCTCAGGGATCATAAAGCATCAGGACGGGCTGTTGGCACAATCGCCGGGACAGACTACTATTGCGGACGATGGGATCTCTAAAAAAATGACCCCTGCCAGGCGGCACTCTCAAAATATCATCTGCTGGTTGCCAAACACCTCGCCCAAAATGCAGAGCCAGACCCCACCCTTGCAGATGACGGAGGATACAGGACCATCGCGGAGCTTTGCTGCGGGTATAACATTTTCGCGGCTGATAAATATCGCAACCCGGAAACAGGCAAGCCAACCGGCGGGGTATATCGAATTCGGTCAGCTATCAAGACGCTGGTCAACCTATACCCGGATTTGCCTATCGAAGAATTCGGCCCGCTCAAGCTCGATGTCATGAGTCAGAAATTATTGCAGGATGATCAACTCAGCAGAAAGTCCGTAAATGCCTATATCGCAATCATAAAACAGATGTTCAAATGGGCCCAGAATCGCGAGCTGGTCTTGACCGAGGTTTATCTGGCCATTCAGGACTTTGAGGGGATCCGTAAAGGCAGGGGCGGGCGGGAAACTAGCCGGCGGATAGCTGTGCCTTGGAATCGCGTGGAGGCGGTGCGGGGGATCGTATCGCCCCAGGTGTGGGCAATGATCGAACTGCAATGGTACACCGGCATGAGGCCCGGCAGCGTGTGCATAATGCGATCTTGCGATATCGATACGACCGGCTGGCTGAGAGGTCGGCTGAGAAGCCCCGGCTGGCGAGAAGTAGCCACTCAAATCCAAACCCGACATCCGAACAGCATCTTCATTCACGGTATAAACATAAATATATCAATCTGGTAGGGAAAATTGAAAAGGGAGCCAGGTGGAGCATCGAAATGGGTACCACCTAGGGCCTAAGAATACCCCTTTGCAAGGGGTTTGTCAACGGCTGACATGGGGTGTATCAGCGATCTGATGTTCAGGATGTTGGGGTCAAATCATATGGCCTCCTTTTCTTGATTTTCCAGGTTATTTTCGTCGGTATTTTTTGTGGTTGGCCTATTGTTATGGTTTTGCAGGCGGTAGCTTTCGCCGGCGGCTTCTATTACATGTACACGATGCGTCAGCCGATCTAGCAGTGCTCCGGTCAATCGTTCATCGCCGAAGACTTCCGGCCAGGCGGAGAAAGGCAGGTTTGACGTAACAACCACGCTGGTGCGTTCATAACATTTCGAGAAAAATCCAAATAGATTTTCCGCTCCAAGCCGGCCGAGGGGAATGTAGCCAAGCTCATCGACTATAATCAAATCTCGCTGCTCTATAAACCGTTCGAGTCTTTGGACGGTCCGTTCATCTCTGGCTTCGGCATATGCGGTAGCCAGGCCTGTGGCGGTGAAGAATTTCACTCGTTTGCCCTGGCGGCAAGCTTCACGGCCCAGCGATATGGCAAGATGAGTTTTGCCTGTTCCGGGCGGGCCAATCATTACAACGCATTCGCGCTTTCGAATATAATCGCCTTTGGCTAAATCGATGATTCGTTTTTTGTTCAAAGTTGGAACGGCTGTGAAGTCGAAGTCTGCAAGTTCCTTCTCGGCTGGGAACGAAGCCTCCTTTATCCGTCGCTGCATCGTTCGAATTCTTCGCTGTTGAATCTCCAGTTCCGTTAACTGCTGTAAAAAAGGCTCAAAACCGCGTTTTTCCTGGGCACACTGTCTGGCAGCCCGCCGATACTCTTTAATAAACGTCGGCAGCTTGAGCTGCTTAAGATAATTTTCAAGCAATATATTGTTTTCCATATTGTACACTTCCTTCATTAGTAGTTTTAAAATTCGTTAATAAAAACTCGTCATATTCGCTGGCTTGGCGAATGCCGTTCGTTTTAATCTGCAATTCAGGCTTATGCGTAAGATCAATGCTTTTGCGGATCGCATCAGGCTGATATTCAAGTATATTTCGAACGGCTTCGTCGTTGAATGCTCTTCGCGAGATGCAGGTTTTTACGGCAGCCTTAACCTGAGAAGCTTCGTATTCGCAAAACAGTAAAAGCACGTTTATAAACTTCTTTGTTCCTTCGCCATCGTAACGATATTCCAACTCTATTTTAAGCTTTTCAAAGTCACTGCCCCAGGGCTGGCCGATGAAAGCGGCTGCGTTATGAATCCCGCCAGGCTTGGTCTTCAGCAGCGGGATATAGTGCATATAATTCAGGATATATTTCGATGAATCCCAGCAACGTTCATGGCTGGCGACGAGATTGTCATCGTGATACAACTCTACGCGACTTACAAAAGCTTTGATAGTGATGTCATGATGTGCCCATTGTGTTGGCACAGAATAGAAGTTATTATCATGCTCGACCAAGGCCTGCTTTGTTGCATAAGTGCTGCCCCCGACGCAAGCGTTATACTGGTGCTTTGGCAGGGGTAGAAAGAACTGACGTTCTTCTTCGAGCAGCTGACCGCGCGTTTTACCCTTGTCTTTAACGACTATATCCAACCGCTTAGTGCATTGTCGCAAAAGCAATTCATTCAGCTCATCAATGTCGACAACATGC
This sequence comes from Phycisphaerae bacterium, assembly GCA_963664745.2. Taxonomy (GTDB): domain Bacteria; phylum Planctomycetota; class Phycisphaerae; order SM23-33; family SM23-33; genus B1-G9. Next base: position 776,850 of record CAXXMC010000005.1, on the reverse strand, counting down.
GGCGGCGGAGACATTAAATCTCGCTGGGAATCTTTGACAAGATTTTCAGCATGGCCTTTTTCATTGCCGCTTGCTATATTGCAAAAACGACTATTAAATAGATAATGACTACGAAGCTCTATAAACTTAGAGTTGAGTTTGCGCTCCTTGCCTTTGCCGACCTGAATTACCGCTGATTTTAAGTTATCATACGCATTGCTCCGCGCTACACCTCCAAAAAAATCAAACGCATGAACATGGCCGTCGAGAAAACATTCCATCTTTTGCGACGGATATGCTCTAACAAAAGAGGCGCGGGAATATGCCAGCCGTAGGCAGAATAAATGCACCTTCGTGTCTTTGCCGTTTATGATAACATCAGCTTCTCCCCAGTCGACCTGACCCTCCTGGCCGGGCTGAAACTCCAACTTGAAAAAGACCTCCTTGGCTTGTAACTTTTTAGTCGCAATGTAACGCCGAACCGTCTGAACACAGCCGCAGAATTCGTAATCAGAAACAAGAATATCATGAATCTTAGTGCCGGTCATCTTTTGCTTGCGACGAATCGTTTTGTTCTTTTCGAGAAGGGTGTCGATGACAAAACGCAGCCGCTCCGTGAGTACAACAGCACCTGCCGGCGAACTTCGCTTTTTGTATCCCGGCGGAACGGAATGCGTCAAAGCCTTTTTGATGGTCTTGCGCGAATGATGAAACTTACGAGCCGCCTGCCGCTCAGACAAACCTTCAACTAAAACAGCTTTACGTATTTTTTCATAATCTTCCACTGTAAGCATCTCCAAACTCCGCATATGCCGATCCCTGCAACAAAATCACAAGCCGACATCATACAGAATTTTCAATTAAACAGTGGTCCCCTTTTCAATGCGCGAAACCCCATCCACCTGGCTCCCTTTTCGATTTTCCCTACCATTGCGACCCCAATCACGGTGGACTTACCCGGATAACCTTGCAGCGTATCTTCAAGGGCGACGTCGACAATGCCGGGAACTGTGATGAACTTCCTTACTTCGATCACGCCATATATCAGTTCAGTCATGACAACGGTGTGACTTTCGACGCTGAAAAGGTCGTCAAATACGAAACTGGAGCAGATTTTGATCCCGAACATTGGGATAATGAAGAATATCTGCTTAAAAATATGCAGTATAGCGGTTATAATTTTACTTTTAATGACAACAATGAGCTGATTTATTCAGCTATCAGTTCTTTATCCCACGAGCAGGACGGTATCCGTGAAACTGTCGGTGGAGTTCGAATCTTCAAAGGAAAATGGAATGGTTCGGATTACGATTGGCGCAATCCCGCGAAATTGACATTGCCTTTGAGCATTTCCGGACGTGGCCTCATGGAGCCGTTTTTAGTCCGACTTGCCGATGGTACACTCTTTATAGAAATACGCATCTCGGTTGATTATGTCAGAGGAAATTGGGCTGAAAAACGACGTTATTACAGCTATTCCAAAGATGGCGGAGAAAGCTGGGCCCCGGCACGTCCTCTCTGCTTTGATGACGACGTGATGCTCAATTCATCTAGTACTCTGTCCCTAGAATAAAGTTGGATAGGTTTTCTTGCCGATAGGGTTGATAGAACCCTTAACTCGGCAAGGAGGTCGACTATGCCAAAGAAGAAGTACATTGTTGAATTGACAAGTGAAGAACGTTCCCAACTCAAAGAGATCGTCAACGCCAATCGCATGGCGGCTCATAAGCGACGCAAATCGCGTATTCTTTTGAAAATCGATCAAGGGCCGGAAGGTCCCGGCTGGACGGACGATCAGGCGGCAGCAGCGTTTGATTGTCGTCGTCAAACCGTTGAACGGTTACGGCAAAGGCTGGTGGAGAGAGGTTTCGCTAATATTTTGGAGCACAGCAATGTCGGAGCACCTCGCGTTAAAGCATTAGATGGTGTTGCTGAGGCGCACGCAATTGCATTGGCTTGCGGCGATGCGCCTCAGGGCTGCAATCGTTGGACGGTTCGTCTGCTGGCCGACAGGCTGGTCGAATTGCAGCTGGTAGACTCGTGCAGCAAATCCTCTGTTCACCGGACCCTAAAAAAAATGAACTTAAGCCTCACCTGAACAAATACTGGTGCATACCACCCGAGGCCAGCGCTGAATTCGTAGCCTGCATGGAAGATATTTTAAAGGTTTATCATAGGCCTTTCGATCCTCTTCGGCCGCAAGTCTGTTTGGATGAAGCGTCGAAGCAATTGATATCTGAAACGCGGCTGGCGATTCCGCCCAAGCCCGGCTCGGTGAAAAAAATTGATGCGGAATATCATCGCAATGGCACAGCCAGTGTCTTTATGTTGAACGCTCCGCTTTTGGGCGAACGCCATGTACGGGTTCGCTCGCGCCGTACCAAACAGGATTTTGCGGAAATCATCCGCGAGTTATGCGATGAAATTTATCCTGATGCCGAGCAGATTGTTTTGGTTATGGACAATCTCAATACGCATAAAATTGGCTCGTTGTATGATACTTTTGATCCTGCAATAGCCAGCCGTTTGGCCGACAAACTTGAAATTCATTATACTCCGAAACATGGTAGCTGGCTGAATATGGCCGAAATTGAATTGAGTGTTTTGAGCCGCCAGTGTATGAAAGATTATTTTGAAACACAGGAGCAATTGGCTGATGCCATTGCTGCTTGGGAACGTCCGAGAAACAAAAACAAGTCTGGCATTAACTGGCGTTTCACGACAGCTGATGCCCGAATAAAACTAAAGAAACTTTATCCCACATTTTAAACGGGACAGAGTACTAGTACATTTGCTAAGTTAATACGAAGCTCGCAAAATGGCAAACTTTATTGGATAGGCAACTTCTTTCTAAACAAAGACGATGCTTTTGGAGACGGAAATTGGCCACGAAGCCCCTTGTATCTGGTCGAGTTCGATGAAGAAAAACTTGCACTCAAACGCAATACGATCACCCTGATCGACGCATATGAGCCGGGATTTGATAAAAGCCGCTACATACAACTGTCGAATTTTTCACTATTAGAAAATCGTCAGACCAAACAAATCGAGCTTTATCTTACCCGCTATGGCGAACGCAAGGAAGTGGGACAGCCAGACTATCTCGAAGCTGATGTCTTTCAATACAGAATAACATTGAAATAACCCAGCGATGGGGCAATCATCCTTCCATCTAAAAATTCATGGACGCGTTCGTGATTATACCAAAAACAATATTGCTCCAATACATATTCCAATTGCTTCTGCGAAGTCAGAACTAAATGGTTCAAGGCTTCTCGTCTTAGAATCCAGATCCACCTCTCCGCCACGGGATTTGAATACAACTTCAACTACACCCGATGTGAACGATCAGGTAAGAACATTTAAAAACATACATCCATTTCATCAACTACGCGGCGAAGCTATAAAACCCGTCACAATTAAGCTGAACTGAGGTGATGAGCAAATTTTTTTCGTCGAGATAATGGGAAACTCACTTCCGTACCTGCTTTGATTTGATTTGATTTAGCTTTGTAGCTTTGTTGAGTATTCATCAAAGGCGACGGCAATTTGTTTGTAATCTTCATCTGTCAATAGAGAAGACATCGACTTGCAGAAAGTCCGGCTGCGAAGCATTCTTTCAATATTGTAAATACAGGGGATTCCAAACTTAGATTGCTCACCTATCAATCTCATATGGTCCGATCGCAAACTGAATCGCATCTGGCCATCCGTGTCAACCAGGCAATTCGGCATGCCGATTTGAATCAACCTGGCACGTGCTTTCATAGAGTCGTATGGATCACCCTTAATCGTGTACATATCACCAAGTCGAACCATATCGCAAACATCTGCAAAATATGGATTGCCTACAAAAGTTGAAATAAGGGAGTCAGATTTAATAGCCTTGGCTTGATCATAAATCAGCTTAAGCAGGCTTTTTTGCAATTCAAAGCCATACTTATCGCTGTGGGTTTTCATTGCATATCCATAGGGCTGGAGTGATGTTCCATCAATTTTGAAACCATCGGCATTATAACATCCGGGTTCACTCGACAACATTTGCTTTATCTGCCCACGAAGCCTTGCGATATATTTAGGATTCGTTGGATCAGGACAAAAAGGCTTCCCTTTCATCAAAAGACATTCATCAACTGAAACCATGCCTCTTTTCCAGACATCTACCCACAATAAAACCCTCTGACTTCGTTCATGACATTGATCAATGAACCCTCGCAAATCAGGCCATTTTACGGCGTCCACTTCATACGTATCAACCGCAATTTGCCACATTGCATCTATAACTATCGTACCAGGCTTGATGTTATGCTTGTCAAGTATACCAAGCCAATGCTCATAGTTTTCCTGAGTACATTCGGAAAAGGCTAAGGGGCCAGCTTCAAGAGCCTGCTTGCTCATGTTACTTTCCTGGCTGCAAGCCAAACCATTGGCTACTTGCTCATGCCAGCCACAAACAATCGGCTTACGCCACCAGTTAACAATTTCCTTTTTGCATTTAGAAAGATAATTCCGGTTGAATAAGGATTGAACATATTTTTCTACGCCAGCGTATTTGTCATCCGCAAAATTTAAAATAAGCTTGGGCGCATTCCAGTCACCCGCTACTTTCTTATGACCATAGTATGAAATTGAAAATGATTGAGTGCCCAAAATTGAGTCATGCTCTTTTTGTACAGATGCCGGCTTATGATTGAATTCAAAACTTTGAAAACCGTATTCATTTTCCTTAGGCGCCAGGCCTACCGACAGCCAAGGTGACTCAAAGTCATTTGTGAAGGCAAAGCAGAGTGGGCCAGAATTCATCGCGAATCCCCATGCGAAATCCTCATGGCCAGTGTTTATGCTCGTATATTCACTGACATGAAAATAATTTTTCTCCAGGAAATTCGTACAAGCAGGAAACACATAATCAAATCCAGGAATCGACCCAAATTCATTGCCGTTGAAGTTACCACGGAAGTAATAAACCCTGTCTATCTTGCCTTTGCCTTTAACCACGAGGCCACATTCCAAAGAATCTTCAAGACACGTGTAAACCATTGTTTTTTCGGCCCAGATATTGCTTTCCAAACCAATTTCGAGAATTACGTAATCAGTCGATTCTTCAACTCCCAAAAGCCTTACCGCAGAAGTTTCGTCCACTTTTTCAATCGTGTCAACGGCCGACAGCAATGACATGTAATAATAAAGTCCAGACTCTTTAACATCCAGCCGGGCCAACAACTGTTCCGTGTCTATTTCAAGAATGTATTTATCAGTGTCAACTCTGACACCATTAGCTATTTTTTCAGCTTTCATGTATCAAACCTTAGCATATCATAAAGGGATATCACGAATCTTCTTGGCACATAATTAGTTTTTGGGCCATTACTATTAATTTTAAAAATATTAGACAATCACTTTACAACTTTCCTGCCGGACAAGTGATTTTGCGAACAAATATAACTTTCATTTACTCAAGTTTTATTACTTCCAAGAATCGCATATTACTAGGCATACGAAAAGCTCAATTGCCGGGATAAACAAATTCTGGATAATGCTTTTGCAACCATTCTCTCATCGCAGAAACGCTTTCATCAGACCAACCATAATACGGAGCCCTGCAACGTTGATGACCGAGAACGCAGCCGGAAGCTATTCCAAGCCCTTTGTCAAAAACCGGGTCGCTTGTATCCTCACCACGCTCCTCAATGAAATTTTCTGCATCGGCAAAGAATTTGGATGCATGCTGTTGCATCTTGATAGCTTCATTCCAGTTTCCTGCTTCAGATTTTGCATACATATCAAGCATATATTTCGGATCGGTAGCAATAAGCGAACTGTAGCTTCCGCGAGCACCAAGCTGCATCGCGGATACAAGTAAAGTTTCAGCCACGAAATACGACAACATCGGAGTCTTCATCATATCATCCTGCAACTGCCCAAAATGGCTACCGCCAAAAGTATATTTTACACCCACAAGACTTGGGGCCACTTCCAAAATTTTTAAATAATCGCTGCCATGCAAAAAACGTTTTGACCTTGGAATGTTATAGTGTACCAACGGCATACCAGGACATGCCTCATATAAATCCTTGAAGAATTTTAAAACGTTCTGGTCTGACAGTTCCATCCAATACGGAATGTTCACCTGGGCTGCACCGACGGCATCTTTAGAATTTACATACTCCAACATTCGGATTGTTTTGGCCGTAGCATCCGAGCAGCACCCTATTTGCAAGGGCATTCCGGCTTTGCCACAAAGATCCGCCTGGATATCAACCATGGCACAAAATTCATCAAATTCAATAGCGTAAAACTCACCGGTGCTACCTGTTGTGTATATTCCGTGAGTTCCAGCTTCTATTGAACGTTTAATATTTTCAGCGTAAGTATCCGAATCGAAACGATAATTCTCGTCCCAACTCATTGTTACTCCGGCCCAAATTCCTCGAATTTCGTCAGCAGTCAGTCTGCTCATAATACATTTCTCCAAATCCAGCACAGCTGGAATAAAAAGTTAAATTCTCGACATAGTGCGTTTTGCACACAAATAATTTCTGAAATTAAAGGTTAAAAAGTTTTATTGCATTTTCACAAAGTATCTTTTTTTTGTCTTCATTGCTTATTTCTGCGTAATCAACTCGCGCGCGTTGCATTGGTGCAAAGTAGCAGGGCGAATCGGTACCATACATTATTTTTTCCGCACCGATTTCATTGACTGCCCATTCTATTTGTCTCGGCCTGATATTAGACGCGCTCGATGTGTCAGTATATACGTTGCCATGCCTGCTTTGCTGAATCGCCCGAACCTGGTAACTCGGCTCGTCATCCCAGCCGCAACCGAGATGCGAAATAATCAAAGTGACCGTTGGAAAATCGTTTGCAAACTTAACGAAATCCGCAGGTAAGCTATGCTCTTCGCCACTATGGGTTTCAATAATCGCTTTATGGGCAGCTGCAAATTCAAAAATAGCCCTGCCGTGTTCCGTAATTTTATATCCGTGTTCCTCAGGATGAATTTTGATACCGACACATTGATCCAGTTTGAGAATTTCCTCAGCCTGTTTATAAGTTTCCGGCTTAAGCGGATCAACAACTACCCACTGCTTCAAGTCCTCCGTTTGCCCGACAATAGAAGTCGCCTCTTCATTGCCTCCCACAGGATCGTTGTTGCACCTGGGCATAAGTGCGCGTAAAGGGGACACAAACGTCAGGCGGGTATTGGCTGTTTTCGCACGTCGGACAATCGTCTCAGCATCGGCAGAACAGAATTGCTTAATAAGTTCAGGTACATTCTGTCCGTAAACACCCAAGTGGGCATGCACGTCAATTGCTTGTATGTCTTTAATAGTCATCTCAATATCATCTGTAAAATAGTATTTATGGCGCCCCTTGCTTATTTGTAAAACCATTCAAGGGGATAGATTCGCAAAATATTATGCTCCTTGAAACTCGCGCCGCTATCTTCCTGCCTTGGCCAGACGTCAGGCCATTCCCCTGATAGTTTTTGATTTTCCTTCAGTTCCTTTTCCACGGGCCACATTCGGGCATAGCGGATGAAAACCTGTTCTCCGACGATTTCCAGAACCGGTTGAGAAAACATGATTAATCTATCCGGCAGTTTTCCCAGGCCTGACCTGCCTACCACTCGCCTTGCGATCGGAAATTCAGGCGAAATACGGTCAATATCTTCCATTCCTTCCTGAAGCTCCAGCGTCTTGAAGTTCTCCCATGTCAAACCGCTGTCCCTGGATATCGCAGCAGAAAGTCTGCCACGCTGAAAACCTCGCCTGATTTCTTCGCATGATACCTGATTCCACACGCACAGCAGATCTCCACTCTCGGGAATCCGAATCAGCTGGGGGGTCGTCTGGGAGGCGGACAATTCCGTTGGCAGAACGCTTAGCCATGTTACCCCCTGATCCAAACTATAGCTCTGAAGCAGCCTGCCTGTTTTGGAGCGCATTACCATAAGCAACCGCCCATCATTGGTCTCGGCTACGCTTGGCTCGTAAACGTCTATGATGCCCCCCTCGCCGTTTGGAATACCTTTTTCATCAAACCAGCCAAAAATTCCACCCTTACACTTTTGCCATGTCAGCCCCTCGTCATCCGAGTAGTAAACAATATTTATGCCCATCTCCACCCCGCGATGCCCCCCGCAGAATAGGATTCGATCTCGCCACAAACCCCAGCTATACTGCGTGTATGGAAGTGTGTCGGTTGCTCCCTCATGGAGTCCCTCGTCAGGCCTGCCCGCATTCAACCCTTCCCAATAACCAGCCAATATTACGCGGCCGCTGGAGGACTGGCTTAGAGCGCCAAGGTACGGATAAAAGTCTTGATACGCTCCAATATCCACAGGCTCGGTCCAGGTCTTGCCCTCATCTGAAGAAGAAGAAACAAAGGTAGGCCGATCGCCTAATCGCCTGGCCCCGTGGGCCAGGATTTTTCCGGATTGCAGACGGATCATTCCCCATATCTCAATCTTGCAATTCAATGTTTGCGGCTGGCCCCAGGTTTGGCCGCTGTCGTCTGAAATGCGGAATTCAGACGTTATGGGATCGCCCTGTTTCAAGCCAACATGATCAGGGTAAGTGAACATGAGTCTGCCGTCGTTTCGTCCTACAATTCCACCACAAAGATTGTGAGGCACGTGCGTCTGAGAGGTACTTACGTGCTCAATTACCCCAGCGGGCAAAGGTTTGAGAAGCGGGTATCCCGGCCCGGCATTCGAAAGCTGATTGTTTTCGCTCATCTTTTTATCCTGTGAGTTTTAATTTCTCAGATTCTTTTGGCAAACCTGATTTAATGGAATATCCAAAAGATAAATTTCGACTTCAATTTAAAGATTCAAGATATTCCAATGGTCCAAAAGGTTGTTAGTCAAAAGCACGGACTGTATGTCAAAAACTGTTGGTGTCGTAAAAGGTGAATCCAATGACACAATCCCGGAGTTTGCATGTTTCTTACTTAATTGTAAGGTCCACTTTTTTTGATGTAATGCGATAGGATCCGCCAAATAAGGCTTAGACTCAAAAAATGAACTTGCCATTGCTGAATTAAATGATTTTTGTTTCAGGGACAAATAGCCAATATTATTCATAAACTCAAGAATAGGTTTTGTTGGTTTGTTACCTTTCGCTTGTGTGGTCAGTCGCCCAGCTGTGGAAGACGCCTGCTCAACGGTTGCTTCTGCAACCGGCATTGTAGAGATAATAACAGATTCGCTTGTTGTAGAATTGATGGGACTTGGAGATACTGTTGTCGCTTGGGTGTTTGCAAAGTTTGCCTGTATGCTTGCGTAATCTGCCGCGGAAACGACACCATCGGCGTTGGCGTCACCGATAAGGTAATTCGGCTGACCCATGTTACCAAAGTTTGCCTGCACACTGGCATAATCACCTGCTGAGACCACGCCATCGCCGTTCGCATCACCGGGAAGCATATTCGGAGTCAACGCCACAATCGCATCCAATATTTCGGGCTTGGCTTGAGAGGCAAAATCTATGCTGGAAAAGTCCAGTACGGTTTCCGTCCAATAAGCAAGGGTCTCTTTGGCATTCTGAAGGATGCTTGAATCCAAAGGCAATGGAGTGCTGTCAATCAAAGTTTGCAGCATATGCAGATATGCATAATCCTCCAGACCTTCACGGGTTGCTTCCCATTTCTTCCCTGGAACTACCAGTTCTTGAGAACTTACATCTGGGGGTGTATCTGCAAGATTTGAAAGATATACGACAGGCCAGTTGTAGGAAACATTTTCATAGTCCCAGTGGGTTTTATAACTGTATACCCAATACCCTGTTCCGGTCATTTTTGCATTCCAAGTTCGCCAGGCAGACAAACGATAATGTTTGTACGAGCCGTCACCGGTAGTCGGATTAGTGTTGTCGTAATTCCATAGCAACGGGGAAGGTTCATGGGGGGCGGGAGTCAGCGTAACATTGTCAAAATACGCAGCCCGGCCAGTTGGAGAGTTATCCCATGCATAGAAATAAAACTCAGTAGTACCAGGGTCAACTGTAAGCGTAACTTCTACATGAGTCCAGGTATCCGTATTGTCCAACTCCGCGTGAAGCCGTTCAAACTCATCGCTTTGAGCGAATAGGGAAGTGTATATGTCGCCCTTATAGTCATAGCTGAGGATATAATCTCCGCTGTAGTTTCCACTGGACGAGAAACAATAACCGAATGTGCTGTAGTTATAATCTGGAAAATCCCAACCCTCGACGCGGAGACTTTGCCCCGTACCGGAAGGGGTATCTGTTGAAACACCTACCGTACCTTCGCCCAGGCCAGCCCCATATCCATACCAGCCTTTTGGAGGGGTAGTTGCATTACCTCCGGTTTCCATATCTCCATATGGAAACAAATTGACATCCGCTTCATCATTCGAAAACGCAAGCTCCTTCAGGGCGTTTACCCCAGGGTGAGTTGGCGATATACTTCTGACTTTTGCAGCCTGGCTGCCCGAATGCGGATTGGTTGTTTCCGCCGTTATACTCGCATTGTAAGTACCCCACCCTGCGGGGGGGCTTCCCTGCTCCATGTCTGGATTGACAATAAGGTTCTGTCCGGAGGCAGTACCCATGAAAACATCGTCAATTAATACGAATCCATTACTCGAAGTGGGAAAGAAGCGAATCAACACACTGGTAGTATTCGAGGCGGTGGTAAAAGTACGCGACGCCTTAGTCCAGTCGGCTGCATCCAAGGTTTGTGCGTACCTGGGAGTCGAGCCATTGAAATTCATATCCCAGTATATACAGTCCGAATTACCATTTTGTCCGTAAAATTCATATGTATACTGCGTGTTTGGGCGAAGATAAACCGTTTGGGTCATTGCGCCGGTAACAACGTTCTGATCGTTGAGATATTCATACAAAAGCGGCCCCCAGACATCGACATAAGGGGCAATGTTGTTGATTTCAGCATCTGAACCCAAACAATTTACGTAAATTCTCACTTGAGGATCGATATCTTTGATCAACTTGACGACTTCATACACAGATTCATCGAGTCGTTCGTCATAGGGATACAATACATATTTATCGTATCCCATACCGCGAGCTTCCATGTGATCGACCCATCCTGTAAGCCAATCACGAAACAGCTCTTTCCATTCCGGCGACAGAAAAGGTGGACGACTCACGGACTCTGGAAATTCGATAACATCTGTGGGCTCAAAATAAACAGTCGATAGCATTGTAAAAAGATACGTCTGTGGTGCCAGACCCTCTTCGTAAGCATCTATCGTCCGATCGAACTCGGTATAATCCGTAATGAATTGACCCGCGTCATTAACACCAAGTCTCGGAAGAGCCCATGGGTGGAGAATAGGTGTATTGACGTAGTGGCTCTTCATGTCCGCCAGTTTTGCGTCGACCATCTCTGGCGAATCCCACGCTGGAACTACATAGTCCCAATAAAATGTATTAAGCGGTAATGTCTCCGGGAGAGACACATTGTGTACCGTTACGGACAGGTCGACTGTCGATGGCGCAGAGTTTTCAGGGGTAATGGTAATTGTCGGATTATACTCTCCGGCGGGAGCATCATTACCATTAACTGTAATCCAGATTTCCATACTCTCCCCCGAGCCTATCACAACCGTGTTATCATCGATCATGGAAAGAGCATCGTCAATCTTAGAGCCATCATAAAGTGTAATCCAGACGCCCTTTCTGAGTGTGATAGAAAGCGAACTTGCATCAGAACTGATATTATAGGAGGTAGGTTCTTCTGCAAGATTCGTTATGACGAAACTGGCTGATTCATATTCATTTCTGCCTATGTCCAGGGAAATCTCCTGCAGTTCGACGACTCCAGCCGGAGGAGATTGAACCTGATTGAGATTATCCCACGGAGTATCCTTTCTCCACACGACAAATTCCTGATCTGGAAAAATTACTTTCCACGGATCTACAACACTTGCAGATGCTGAATCCAAAGCAAATTCGCTTGAAATCACAGGAACAGATTCAAGGGCCTCCGGAATAGCTTCACTTGAAACAAGCGGTGTATCCACACTTAATAAAATTCTCTGTTCCAGTTTTTCTAAAAGCACTGCAGGAAAATCAACGGCGGTTTTCCATCTTTGTTTTTTCAAGCTTGTTTTTCCTCTAGCCATTTGCAAGTTTCCTCCACTTTTTTTGCGTTATCACTTCAGGAGATTTGGGGAATCCAGTGAACCAAACCTATATCACGAGGTGCAGCCATATTCATCTCATTCGGCTGGGTACGATAGCCGGTACCGAAAACAGTCAGTATACTTCCATCAGGAAGGAGAACCGAAGAGGTGGCTTGGCAGCTTGCCCACCATGCATTATCGCCCTTGCGATTCCCCGCCCATTCCGCGAGAATATAGCGATGGTCAATATCCCACGTCATTCCGTTATCACAGCTGGTGACAGCTTCGATACTATACTGCGGAAATCCGTCTTCCGTATCGGGACAGCCCACCCGGGTAACATAGGTCATCACAATTTCTCCGCCAGGCAGAAGAACCATACTCGGATGATGCCGGCCGAATTCATAAAGCCGATTAACCTCAGACCACGTTTCGCCATTGTCCTTTGAAATCGAAATGCCCAAGCCTTCATAGTGGTCGATTTCATACCTGAACCGCTCGGGGTTTTCAGTCCGGCACGCAGCTATGATATCACCGTTCGCAGCCCGCAGGAGAGCAACTTCGTTTACCCCTTTCCATTCGGGCACAACAATGCTCTGGCCCCAGGTTTGGCCTTGGTCAAAACTGAATCTTATCTCTGCCTGGGAATGGCCGCCTGATATCACATCGCCCTCGCTGGTATAGCCGGTTTCAGCCAACCGCAATACATTCCCTTCAGCGTCTTTGTCCACTAGGTAGGGGTCCCATTGGCTCCAGATTTTTCCATTTGAGGCTGGGGGTTTGGGTATCGTCTGCCAAGTGATGCCGAAATCACCGCTAAAATGCCGGCCAAATGATTCCGTGCTGAAAATAACTTTGCCTTTGCCCAGGTACGTTAGACTCACCCCAACGTGATGAGACGGATCATCGGAATCCTTTTCAACAGGAATTGGCTCAGTCCAACTTTCGCCCCGATCATCGCTCCACAATACAAAAGCCCGATGTGGATATTGACAGGAGATGAGCATGAGCAGTCTATCGATCTCCGGCATATACACGAGGTAAGGAACAGCCACCACCCGGTTCCACTTCTCAGTCAAAATTCGCAGGCTACCCTGTATTTTCACAGGTTTTCCATCGCTATTCAATTGGAAACCCATCCGCGGATATTGACGCGCCTCAACGCCGGAAAGATTTTGTGACATTCCCATTGGATTCATTTCAAATTGGTTTCCAATTTCTAATCAGGCGTTATAGTCCACACCAATCAACCTTAACGGACTTCTTGGCCTGGTGTGATTCTTCAATGGCTGCAATAACGGCATCAACATTAAAACCGTCAATCACATCCGGGTGGCCCTGCTGCCGCTCCGAAAGACAGTTTGTTATATATTCCATTTCCAGATGAAATGGATTCACTGCGTCAAAGCGGTATTCCGTTGAAGTTTGAGTATCCTCATCGTAGTGAACCAACAGTGCTGCATTGTTTTCAGGCTGATCCCACTTCACGGTATAAATATCCAGACGCCCCTTGGTGCAATTGATTTCCAGCCGTTCGTCCCAGCAATTTCTCTCGTAGCCTATCCGGGTAAGCGGGTGAAAAACAGTTTCAAAATTTGCGACCTTGGAAGACTCATATTCAAACATTGCACTTGCCCGGCGATCAACGTTAGAGCCTGGAACATAATCGATATTTCCATACACCCTTTCAGGCCGGCCAAAGAAACTCAGCATCAGATCGAGAATATGGCTGCCGCAACATTTAAGCACAGCCCCGCCGTAATGGTCGACTATCCACTGGAAGTTCTCAGGAGTTGCAGCATCGATAAAACCGGGCCAGCATTGATAACTCCGCGCATGCATACTGAAGGGCATTCCCATTTTCCCCAAAAGCTCATGAGCTTTTTGTATCGCGGGGAAAAAGCGTTTCATGTAGGCTGTGAAAAACAGGGTGCCTTTTTTTTGAACTGCCTTCACAATTTCCAAGGCCTCACCCGGATTACTTGCCATGGTCTTTTCGCAAATAACATCCTTCCCAGCCTCGATCGCTTCAAGACACATGTCCTTGTGAAATTTGGCTGGACCTAAAATCGAGACGACCGTTACTTCAGGATCCTGAATAACATCCCTGTAATCAGTGCTTGATTTGGCGTTAAACTGTTTTTCATAAGTCTCAGCCCTTGTAATATCCACATCGGCAACACGGGCTATTCTTGCATTAATTTTCGCCAATCCGTCAAAGTGAAAACGCGAAATATTTCCACAGCCGATAATTCCAAATACAGGTTCCATAAAAATTCTCCAAAACAACCTATTTAATAACCACTTTAATTGCTTCTGCTTTATTCGTTGCGGCAACAGTCATTGCTTTTTGCAATTCCTCGAGAGGAAAAGTATGCGTAATCATGGCTGAGGCGTCTATAGCTCCTGTTTGAATCAGGTTCAAGGCCATCGGTGTAAAAAGTGCAGGCGACGCAAAAGACCCGCGTAACTGCAATTTTTTGAAATGAAATTCATTGGCATCAAAAGTTACCTGACCGGCTGGGCCATACTTTATCCCGATAAAAGAAATAATCGCTTTCGGTGCCGCGATTTTAATCATCGCTTCAAGAGTTTTAGGCGGCGAAGAAATCATGAACCGGTCCGGGGGCTGGGGAAAGGCATACTCCTCCAGCGGCGTTTTATCGATCGCGATAATCTCATCGGCTCCGAATTGCTCAGCCAATTGTAATCGCTTGGTTGCACCTGATACATCGCAGGCATAGATTTTTTCAGCGCCGGCCAATTTGGCAAGGCGAACCGCCATAAGTCCAATCGCACCAAGCCCGGAGACCAGTACGTAACTGCCAAGCTTGATATCGGCAAGACGGTGCATGTCTATTGCTACTCCCAAGGGCTCGGATAGACAGGCTTGCTCAGGAGTAATGCCCTCATAAGGAATCGCACTGATTGAAGGCGAGATCATTTCCTCGGCAAAGCCGTAAGGTGGCCTGGGCCAAAAAGACTGTATATTCTGGCAGCGTTCCTGCTGCATGTTTCGACAATTCGTGCACCTGCCGCATGCGGAGGCGCTTTCCAGCACGATTTTGTTGCCCACCTGAATATCACTTACCCCGGCACCTACCTCCAAAACAGTGCCCGCAATCTCATGGCCGAATGGACGATAATCATCCCCACCATCCAAAGCGTTCATAACATCCGTACCGCAAATGCCGCACGCATCGATTTTCAAACGGATATCGTTGATTTCCAAATTACCCCCAGGAACTTCTTTCAGAATAATATCATCAATATTTTTAAAATAGGCTGCTTTCATTATTTATTTATTCCTCATCATGGATGACTTCAGCCAACAATAAATGGTATCGCCAATCTGACGATAACCCTCTGCTGCGGGATGAACCGCATTGTTTTGTCGAGTCATTGTCTGTTTTGTTCTGGAATTACAGCTAACTTTTTCACTTGGAAAATTGTGTCTACAATCAATATTTACAAATACAGGCACCAGCAAGATATTATCTTTTACCCGATGACCAAAATGTTTTATCAGCCGCTCGACCATGCGATGTTGATTGCGTCTATACTGCCATTGCGTTGGGCCAGAGGCATAGTTGGCGCCGAAAGCATCCTGCGACTCGGCCGGCGGCGGAATCAGAATAATCCCGACTTTGGTATCCTTATGGACGGAATGTATCATATCAACAAGTTGGTCATAGTAAGAGAATGCTTTTGTAATTACATCATCGATATTCTCATCTGTAGCGTAGAAAACATCGTTACAACCCAGAAAAATCGTAACAATATCAGGGGCCTTTCCCTGATTGGCTTCCTGGAGATAACGGGAAAAATCGAGTTCTGGCTTGCCGGCTTTATTCAGATAAAGAAAAGGACTTCCGCGTTTGGAAGCATCTTCTTTCGGGGCCGTTTTGTCATAACGGGTCGCAAAACGCTCTGCAGTCCAGCCGCCATATCCCTCATGTCGATTTTCCACAGGCCAATCTTTATACGGACAATGCGTGCCTATCAGTTTCAGATGTGGATTGCCCGGTTGTTTAAATAATTCCAGCAGCTGGGCGGTATAAACAGAATGATGAGTCAAACTGTCACCTATACAAAGCAGCGTTACCGGTCGGCCTGAACCTGCGTCGGCTGGAACCACGCACAATGTCGATTTTGCACTGGCAACAATATCATTACTTTCGTCACGTACTTCTATCTGAAAGGGATACTCGCCAACATCACTTGCAGCAGGAATATAAGTCCAACGCTCGGACTGCTGGATTCCTTTTTTGCACGTTACATCAAAAACATAATTTGCCGAATTTACCATCAAAGCGACATTTTCAAAATAGACGTTCATTTCAATGCCGGGCACGGCATAAATTTTCTCAGGTAGAATCAGTCTGATTTTCCCGGGGATTTCTTTCTTGTCAACCCGCGAGTTCTCAGAAGCATCCACAGCAGCAATTACACTGAAACCGAGAACTATCATCACAAGAAACAGCAACTGTTTCATTGCAGGATGCTTCCGAATGCTCGCATGTTTTTTTGAAAATGAAACCATTATTTTGTCTTTACCAATTGACTGCGGAGTTTCAGAATCTGCTGCGTCACTGTCTTTCGTGCCTGGTCATATCGTCCCTGGTCCGATGTTTTCGTCAGCACATCATTCACTACCGTTTTCAAAGTCTGCTCTGCCCGGGTAATGGGAGCCTTGTTTACGCCGGCATTTTGGGCTTCATTGATTGTTTTCTGTAATTGATACAGATATTCAAAATCTTCACTTCCTTCGCGAACCGCTTCCCATCGGCGAGAGGGGATAATTTCTTCAGCCCGGGTTATATCCGATGGCGCATCCTTTGCATAGTAAATAAGGGCATAGGATTCCTTGCTGTCATTCCGATACCACGGGTTAATCGTAGGTGCATAAACCCAGAAACCTGCTCCGGTCGCGCCCTGATTAAATGCACACCAACTTATACGTCGGTAATAAGTATCCGGCGAGAGCGTCTGGCCGGGGCCGTTACAGTCATAAGTCCACAAAGTAAAGTTATACTTTTTCCTCAAGGCGCAAAATGCGTCATACTTAGACTTGGACATTTCCCTATGACCACCATATCCCGGGAAATCAGACGCCAACGGACACCAGAAGTCAATATACGGTGCGATTGCCTCAAGAGTCTTTTGGGGTGCTCCTGTAAAATTGGTGAAAACCTGTAAACGCGGATCGACTTCCTTAATCAGCCGGGCCATCGTAATAAATTTATCCGGTATGCACTCATCATAGGGATAGAAGTAATATTTATCCGGGCCGTAACCTTTGTCTTCGAGGTGTTTTTGCCAGGCACGAATATATTGCTTAAAGAGTTCCTCGTCACCAGGCTTGTCGAACTTAATTAAATCATGCCACTCTGTCCCCCAAAAGACCGCGTGTAATTCCGGCTTCTGCCTTCGCTCTAACGCATTATCTAGCTTTTGGAAGTCTACGGATTCCAGCTTCGTTCTATCTGCGTTAAATACCGGCATGGGCAAGGCTTCAGGGTGAAGATAAAACACATTCACTCCATGTGACTTAAGATCAGCCAGCCCGCTGGCAGGCACACCCCAGCCGACCAGATATTCCCACTGATATCCTTTCATCGCCCTGTCAGCTACGGCTAGCATTTTAAGCGGAGCGACCGCCAGATTAATAGATTGAACGATCGCAGGCTTTTTTGAATCCCCCTCAAAAATCTGCATTGTCGTCTGATATTTACCTGCCTGAAGCCCCCTGCTTGATACGGTCAACCACAATACAAAACTTTCTCCGGGGGCAAGAGTAATTTCCGCCTGTGTCTTATCGCCTGTAGCCAGCAAAGGTAAGGCATCCAGCGCCCGCCAGCCATGATCGGTCTGAACAGGGTAGGCCCGACGCAACCTGATGTGACCCTTCAGGGACACCGCCTTACCGGACTCATCCGTTAGCTCGGGAATATTCACCAGCAGACGCTTTGACTCGCTGCCAAGGTTCGTAATTGCATACGCACATGATTCGTATTCATCCTGCCATAAACTTATACTCGTGGCTGGTTCAGGTTTACTCCGCGGTTTCGGGTGCCATGAACCCCTCAAGTCAGACCAGGGCCCAACAGTCTGGAAAACCAGATCAGACTCAAAACCAGGCCTGGCTGTTTCTGCCCATAGTGCAAGATATTCATCGCGTAAATTGCTAAGAGCATCTGCGTCTGAAACGTCAAGCTGACGCAGTCGGCTGTCGATATCTTTTATCTTGGCTGTTACTTTTTGGCCGTCCTGCTTTTTAATGGAATCCCTGAATGCCTTCCACTCGTCAATAACCCATATTGCATTACAACTTGTTTTAAACATTTCAGCCAGCTGTTCCGGCGTTACAGATTTCAGCTTGACCGGCTTAGCGGATTTATTCTCCGGAGAGAAAATTTCGACTTCATCCAGAAAGAGGTATTTTCCGGTTGTCTGGAACACTAATCGAACATATCGGCCTGGGACCATTAAATCGGCGGTCTCTATTTTTTGCGGGCCCTGTTTGAACATTCCGGTGCCCACCATTGTAGCAAGTTTGAAATTAATTCCGTCCTCACTTATCATCACAGCTGTCGCAGCAGGCAGGTAAACGTTACCTTCCTGGCCCGATGAATTAAAACAGACCTTGCCGATCGTCTGTATTTTTCCCAGATCAATAGTCACCGTTACTTGCGGGCAAAAAACCCAACCTACCGTGGATTGCTTAACCCAGTCGCACCCTAATGCTTTTCCATCCGTCAACTGGGTCGCATCGCCGGAATCGCTGCAACGCCCATAGTTTGGAGCCTTAGACATTTCATAATGTTTACCCAAGGCGAAGTTTTCAGCACAAGCGGTCGCGGTGCCCATTCCAACTAACATTATCAAGGCGATAGACAATTTTCGGGTCATTTTTTCTTTCCTTATGAAACTCTATTTTATCGTGAGACGGAACTATTTGAAGTAATTTCGTTCGAGCTCCCCTGGGGGAAAAATGTGCGGGCTGAGCGCGAGTAACCTGCAGAAGACACTCCGTATCGAAATACAGCTTGTATCTTTGACAAAAACATAAACGATAAATCCACATCAACAGCATGGCTGACACACCACTATGGTGTGAAACTGCAAGTGTCATCCCACCAGAAATCATGCACAACATTTCCAGCAGAGTTGGTTTCCCACAGCGATTCGAATTCCACGGATTCCACGTGACCATCCGACAAGGCTACGGGAGTCAGCGGGTGAACACGGGGCATGAAACCGTTATAAATGAACCCTACAGAACTCGAAGTATCCCTTAGGCCGTCACCATCGAGATCAGAATTAAACGCCCATCCCACCGGGGAATAGCCCATATGTGTATATCCCCACACATAACCCACATCAGCCATCATCAACCATGATGAGGGATCACCAATTGCATCTAACGTTATCGGAGTATTGGTACTGAAGGCTCCCACAGGTTCCATAATTGACGGAGCGTACATTTCAGCGCCGGGCATATTGCTTCCGCCGTAATTCATTCCAATGAAAGCTTCTTCAGATGCAGGACATTGTCGCTGCTTTGCACTGGCATCCACCATCGCATGAGGGTCGCCACTCGTTACTTCTTCAGACCAGCCAGCCTGGGAAGCCACCATTGTGGTCCACGGCTCATAGTCTACTGATGTACGAAAAACAAAAGGAATATGTCCATTTTCTGATTCAAAAAGTACCACCGCCATAGTCGCACTACGCAGCTGGGTAGAACAAACCACCTGCTTCGCCAAGTCCCTGGCCTTGTTCAAAGAGGGCAAGAGAATTGAAACCAACAAGGAAATAATAGCAATAACAACCAACAGCTCAATGAGAGTAAAACCCTTGCAAACTGCGACTTCATTTCTCAATTTCTTAAACATAATGCAACTCCTCAAAGTGATCAGGGAAGGTTTTATAAAACCAAATTTTTCATATTTCTCATAGTTAATCTAAAATTGTAGGGGCCTTTGAAAAAATTACTTCAATCCAAAGGCCCCTCCAAAATTTCACGTAAAATGGAATATTCCATTTTTATCCAATCGAAAAACAACACAATACAGAGATAACTATTACTTATTATTTACGAAAACGCTTCTTGAGCAGGCAGAGTACGCCGCCCATACCCAGCAGACCCATGGTCATCGGTTCCGGAACTGGAGTCAGGGAAACATCATCAATACGTAAGTCGGCGTAGGGATTCCAGGTATACATATAAAGCTCAATTGCAGTATATGGAAGCCAACTGGGGGAGGTAAAGCTGACATTAAC
This sequence comes from Phycisphaerae bacterium, assembly GCA_963664745.2. Taxonomy (GTDB): domain Bacteria; phylum Planctomycetota; class Phycisphaerae; order SM23-33; family SM23-33; genus B1-G9. The sequence continues at coordinate 756,470 of CAXXMC010000005.1, read as the reverse complement.
TTCAGTCCAAACGTCTGTTGGATCTAAATTGTTCGCATAAGCAGTGCCCAAACCTGAAAATGCTAAATATGCGCGAACACCAGCAGCACCTTTGTATTTAAACGAAAAATTGTACTCTGTGTCCGTCTCGATACCCCATACCAATTGGTAGGCAATGTCGTTATAAACACCACCTGAGTTGTCAAAAAGGTAGAGGCTCTGTCCTGTACCCGATGGCGTATCTGAACTAACACCAAAAAGCCCCAAGGCTTGGTGCGTCCAGTTGTCCGGCATAGTTGTTGCACTGCCACCCAACTCCATGTCGCCGTTGACGACAAGATTTGCCTGGGCAACACCGCCCATTACCAACAACACTGTCAGCAAACCAATTGTTAATACTGTTTTTTTCATGATCCTTACTCCTTTTTAAAGTAAATACGGTCTATGCAAAATGCTTAACATGCCGTTAAGACTACATCTTGCATAAGGCTCTACTTTTATTCAGATTTCAAAATCTATTGACTTTTAACGTTATAAAGACTATTTGCGGCGGCGAACCATAGCCACTACGCCCATCGACAGAAGCACCATTGTTGCTGGTTCGGGAACCAGATTGATAGACGCAGCACCTTCCTTAACAGCGCCGAAATTGGCTTGTACGCTTGCATAGTCGCCGGCAGAGACGACACCATCAAGGTTAGCGTCGCCGAGAATACCCACCTCACCTGTGTTGCCAAAGTTCGATTGCACGCTTGCATAGTCACCAGCTGAAACCACACCGTCACGGTTTGCATCGCCTTCAAGAAACATTTCCACAATGGACACATTATCGATATAAAGTGGCGTATAAGGACTTATGGTGTACATATGAATTTCAAGAGATCCCGCGGTGTACTGCGGAATAATGGCAAAATTGAAACTTATATCTGTCCACTCTGACGTTGCGGCAAAATTATCCGCATAAGCACCACCTTGGCCTGGATAGTACAACATCACACGAAGGCCAGCTTCGCCTTTGTACGACAAGGAGAAAGTATAATATTCTTCAGCAACGAAACCCGAAGGAATATTTTGGTATACAATGTCGCCATATGTGGCACCGGAGTTGTCAAAAAGATACATACTCTGACCCGTGCCCGAGGGGGTTTCGGTGCTTGTTGTGTATAGACCCTCATTATAATGCGTCCAACCGTCCGGCAGGATTCCCTCTCCACCACCTATTTCCATATCACCATTGTAAACAAATTCGGCGCTGGCTACACTTCCCAGGGCCAGCAACATCATCAACACACCTAGCAGACATGATCTTTTCCTCATCGTCGATTCTCCTTAGTTCATATGGCCTGAATCAGCTCCCGCAAAATGTTTAACGCATTGTTAATACTACATTTTGCAAAAGTTCAGATTTAATCCATACCATTAGTTCATTCTTATTTTCTTATTACAAGATGCGCCTGCAGAGTTTCAGTCTGATGCGGCATCTCGGAATTCTTCATACGTTGTTTTAGAAAGTTCCAAGCCTGTTCGCACATTTCTTCTATTGGCTGAGCAATTGTGGAAACAGGCGGATCCAGGAATTCCAAATCCTGGATTCCGTCGCAGCCGACCAGTGTTACCTGATCCGGAATACTGATTCCCATATCACGCAGGCCTCGGTAGGCACCGATGCCCATTTCATCATTGGCACAAAACAGGCCATCCGGACATCCATGTTTCTTCACATATTTCAGAATCGTAGCCCTGGCGGCATTCCTCGTGGAATCCGGGGAATGCAGGAACTCAACCTCCAAACCACGCTCTTTCATAACTTCCGTGTATCCCCGATAGCGACCGTCGAATTCCGTTTCCGTAGCAGGCGTGATCATCATCGCGACCCGACTTCGTCCCTCATCCAACAAAAACTTCGTTGCCTCGCAAGAGGCAGGATAGAGATCGATATTTACAAAGTCCAATGTACCGTCACAATGGAGACCCATATTCACAATCGGAGCTTTCGCGGGAAAATTACTTTCCAGGACCGGCTTTAATGCCCCTAGCGCTCCGCCCCACACAATAACTCCATCGACATCAATACGAGTAAAACCAACCGTATTGGCAGGGTCCATCATGTGAGGCCCGAACTCGCCAACCAGCATTTCATACTGAGATTCCCGAAGGATCTGATGGAATTGATACGCGACTTCCTGGAAAAATCTCGACCCCATGGATGGCGACCAGAATGCAATCCTGCCGGTTTGCCCTGTCACCAATGCTCGGGCCGTACCATTAGGGCTATAGTTCAATTCCTGGGCAGCTTTCATTACGCGAGCTACGGTTTTGTCGGAAATGTAAGGAACGCCCCGCGAATTCAGAGCACGTTTGTTATTCAACGCCCTCGAAACCGTTGAAGGGGAAAGCTTTAGCTTTTTGCTTATGTCCTTGATGCCGACAGCCATGAAATCTCTCCTGGATATTTCATCTATGAAAACGTTTGTCACAACCTGTGTCAAACGATTGCTACTCTAGTTTAACTGGTCCTGTAGTTTTGTCAAGACTATTTGTGCCGGCTTCTATTTTTTTTTGGCGGGGGGCATGAAAATGCCCTGTCTTTCCGAAAAAAAATCCCCACATTACAAAAGGATAAATCCGCACATCAGACATCTGATTTTCTGCTTAATTTGAGCCAATCTGATGCTTTATATATAGCGATTGCAATGGTTTAGAAAAAATGCAGGGGTTTATACAAGAGAACCATTTGAGCTTTATAATTGGCTTTTCGGACTATTTTGCGTTATTTGCTTCTGTTTCCATCAACAAAATGCATGCTTTTATGGTTTTGGAATCATAAAAAGACTCGTGAGGCTCCTGGTGGTAACCGAAATGAGCGTTTTGCTGCGACAATTCAAAAGCTTTCTTGCAGACTTCAATTTGTCGCTTGGTGATTGCAGCCGATGTTTCGTCTGATTCCAATTCACATGGGCCAACCAGCTTTTGCTCAGCCATTTTTTCTCGACGCCATTTATGAAATTCAAAGATATTCCGGCACGCCAATATATGACAGCCTATCATTCGCGCGCAGCTTAACTCTGCAATGCTATTCAAAGTTTCCATAGGCCCCAAAGCTTCTCTGTAAGACTCAAGCCCCTTTTTCCACAATTCATCCATACACTGAAAACACTCACAGGCCTGGGATAAACTAAATGGGCCAAGACAATCTTCAAGTCGATCGCCGAAAGGAGCATGGCCGATCCACGAAGGTCCCATCTTGCGGTCTGCGTATTTCAGACTGAGAGGATAGGCTACGGAATAATTCATTGGCCCGTGATATAGCATGTCGATAGCAAATGGATATTCATTGAAAGACAGGCAAAAAAGTTCCCACGCTTTTAATATGGAATCCTCGCATCCACTTCCAAAATAAATCTGAGCCAGAGTACTCAGGAATTTCTTTTTATCATTTCTAAATTCCGATCTTTCGGTAAACAGCTTTATTGCAGCAGTGTTTAGGCTTGGCGAATTGCCGAAATTCCAGCTGTACATCAAACCCTTCAAGCCAAGCTCATCGACTTTTTGCAATTTATCGAAAAGATTTGGAATCAACGGAATATTGGGGACAGTTGCAAGCTCGTGCGTAACACCCACCTGCAGTTTGCCGCAAACTTCGATATTGTTCTCGACAGCAGCCTGAGCGGAACCTAGAAATCGCTCGCTGGGCCCCACATATCCAAGGGAATATTCATCTATGAAAACATTGCCTATATCCTGGATGCGTGATCCGCCTCGTTCGAAATCGCACATAAGTTTGACACCCGCAGGTAACTGTTCGATGACTTCACGCTGTGGCTGATCGTACCACATCGACCAACTCCAATTCCATGCCCATACCTGGGGAGGTTTTGCCTGACGATCAGCCTGGGTTTTCCACACGTTAACAAGCTCAGCTACAACATCAGCTGGTTCGCGATTTTTGCAGTTCGGGCATTGCATGGGTTTTACGCATCTGTCGATATACGCATCACCAATTTTTCTAAGAGCCGTGTGTGACCAGCAATGAGAATGATATTCGCTGGCTGTGATAAGAATAACTCCCCCCAGACTTTCAAGATCATCAAAAAGATTTCCAATGGACTCATTAAAAAAATTCTGGAACTGTTGCGTTGATGTACAAAAAGCCCGCACGTCCCAGTCAAATTCCGGTTCAACTAACGGCTCGCCAGCCAGGCCTGGATATTTTTTCCAAAACCGATGTTCTCTCGGCAAGCCGAGAGGCTCGTTGAAATAGAGATAAACCTTAACGCCCTTTTCCAGTCCGCTACTAATCACTTTCTTAATATTTGTGATACGCCTGGCCGCTTGAGGATCATTCAGTTCAGGGCAAATCTCGCTGTGAATTAAATCCCACAGTCGCCCCCTCATCCAAATGGCATCAAAACCCTGATCGTGAATACTCTGCAAAACTTCCGGCCTGTAAACGGCCTCACAATTCAAAGGCTCATCGTCGTTAAACCTGCTTTCAGCCGATCGCCATATCCTTGGACTTATCCAACTCATATTCTGTATCCCATAGCGATTCCAATTCCATAAACTCCATACATTTATGTGAACGTTCGCGAAATTGTAACCAATTTTCCTCGGAAAACAATTACTTTTTGGGAAATGCTTCGAAAGATTCCCACCCCCAGCCGGCCCTTCGCGAAAAAGTTTTCATTCAGTTCCAAAAATGAATTTTAATGAATTTTGGCTTGCCACCTTATTTATATGATGTTGATCCAGACACTCCAGGGCAGCTATTTCATCTTCATATCTACCCTTGAGTCGGAAATCATAAAATTCGCCCGATGCCTGCTGACGGGTAGTCATAAATGTGTAGGCTGGGGAGTCTGTGCCCCATAGGATCAAATCGGGATAGGCAGCTACAAGTTTTTGCATTATGTCGGTATAATTATCAAAATCCGCTTCGATCAATCGCTCTTTATTAATGGAACCTTTTGATACGAGTTCACGTACAAGGTCAACCTGGATTTTCAATGCAGCTGTGTCTACCCAAACATTCAAAAGAGCATTTGCCCTCTCAAGTAGGTCCTTGCAGAACAATAAGCTGTGAGCCAGACAGAATCTCAGGTGTGGATTATTTCCTGCAATTTTCAGGATATCCTCAGCTGATGAGTATTCATCAACACCAGCGGGAACCGTATGAAACAGCAATGGAATATTCCGTTCGCTTGCGAAATCAAGAATCGCCTTGCCTTCACCCGCCAACGTGCTAACCGGTACTTTGCGGTCAACCGGATTAATTTTGATGCCGTAAATTTCATATTTCTCAGCCAGTTCTTTTGCAGCATGCATCTGCTGGGGAACTTTTTCCTTCGTATCAAAGCAAATAAACGGCAAGAACCTGTCGGATATTTCGGGACAGAATTCGTATACTTCCTTCATCAACCTGAGGTTGTCGATTTCATAAGGAAACGAACTCGTCGGATAACTGCCGAACGGGAACACGACATTAACATCAACCCCGCTGGAAAGTTGACGGTAATAAAGCCCCTCGATACTCTGACAACAGGGATAATCGAGGTTTTCGCACATGCCGGCATGTATGCCGACGTGCGAGTGCACATCAATTATCTTACCCGAAAAATACTTAGATTTTTTGCGTTCATAATTCATATTTAGAATTCGATAGACACAGCCCGCTCATAAGTTTCGGTACTGCAATCCGCTGCTATATTCCCGGACAGTATAAGCTCGCTATCGATGATTTGCAAAATGCTTGCAGGCACGAGCGGCGTCACAGGCCCATGGGCCGCAAGGCGGGAAATAAACCGCTGCCAGTAACCTTCACCCGCACCAAAACCGTTCCAGAAGCTCACCAGCTTGGAATTCTTAAGATCACGCGGGCCAATCGTCGCAGCCTTGGGTGGGCACCATGACCAGTCACCTGCGCTACCGGCATCGGCGTAAAGCGTATTCTGGCAGATTGTAATTGTCGAAACATCGACGATTCTGCTGCCGAGTTCGAGATACCCGTCGATATCGTCCACGTAATCCCTGCCGAGGTGCGGCTCGAAAAATGCTATATGCCCACACCAGCCGATACCGCCGTAACATTTGTCTGCCCCGCCAAGGTCTTCAAGCATTTTTGAATAATCGTTAACGTTTTGCGTATTGGGAAAATTGATCTGGCTGTCCGGCATTCGCAGTTCAGGTTTGATCCTGTTGAACAGGTCATTATACATCCAGTATTGGAACCCGCCTTTCCAGTCTTTCGGAGCGGTATTGCCGTCCTGGTCTGCATATTCATCCATATTGAAAGTATGAACGTGATGGCAGGGAATATTCAACTCGTTGATCATGTGGGCTACCATGGCATAATTAGGATTCGGCGCAGGCAGAATAAGAACGTATTTATCTCTCCCCTCGTCAAGTGCCCGTTTAATCCCGGAAACGATATCCATAATGTATGCAAACTGGAACGCGGAGTCATTTTCGATAACGCGGATATTGAAGTTTTTGTTGGTGTGCTTGGTTATATCTGCGCGTTTGATATTGCGTGCTTTTTTGCAAGCCTCGACGTCACGGAACTCCAGATACTCCGACATTTCATAATTAAACCCAGCCATTAGCTTACTCCTTTGTATCACCTATTAATTGTTTTGCATTTGAATAGAATATATTTTCGACATCCACTTTTATGAGTTTTAGTTCCTCACATGCCTGCCGGATGGCTTTCAGGGCTTCGTACATATAAAGCGTATATGTTGCTTCAATTTCATGCGGTTCACGATTTGTATTGAAGAAAAACGGATAACTCGTTCGGTTAAAATATTTTTCGCCCTGCCACTGTCGCCGGCCTCGCATATAAAAAATGGGGTTATCCGTTCCGTAAAGAATCCTGCCTGGCCCGAATGTTTCCAACGCATATCGGTGGACAGCCGGATTCAGCACAGCTGAGTTATCGAAATACAATCCTGAATCATCCGCCAGTGCAGGAAATGCTTTTCTCGCGTGTTCCAAGCTGTAACATCTACCAAGATGCGCTATAACGAGTTTGATATTCGGGTACTTTTCGCGAATCATTTTGATTTCGCGGATATTATCAGGATGGCCCAGGCGTTCCTCCCGCGGAACATGTAACGTCACCCATTTGCCTCGTCGATAAAGAATCTCAAGTAAATGGTGCGGCAGGAAGTCAAATATCGAGGCCTCAAGATATTCATCACGTGATGAAGGGTCGTATTCAATCAGATCGTAATATACCTTAACACCAATAACAGCTGGTTTATCCAGCAAAGTGTTGAGCTGATCGCCGGTTGTCTGGGGGCGAATAACCGCCAACCGATGCCAACCAAGCTCGGGAATATCGGCAGCTAACCGTTGTTCGCTTTTTTCAAGGTCATATTCAAGAGAGGGAAAACCCATGGCTACGCATGAAACTTCCCGCCCGGGATAAACAATATCGCAGCAGCGTTTTGCCTGTGCGGGTGTGATCATTTCCGTCAATTCGTTTACCCAGTATTGACGTTTTTTTTCTTCCGTCATCGGCACGATCCGCAGGTCCGGGTAATCGACGTGAATATGGGCATCGATTATTTTAGACGGCATGAATTCTTCCAGATGCTCACGCCAGAACCGGCGGTCAACATCGTTGTAATTCCAAACGAAATATAATGGTTCAGGATTCTCTAATCTCTCGGCTATCAATGCCGCTCCGTATGCACTGGCAGCAGGTTCGGTGAAACAGTTAACTTCCAGGCCAGTTACATCTTGAATGATTTTTGGGGTAACCTTGCTCACAGCTGCGGGGCCTGTAAGAGTAACATGCTTGACAATAATCCCGGAATCTCGCAGCAATTCAAACTGTTTTCCCGTAAGTTCAGCCAGACGCTTAACAGCTGCATAAACAGGACTTTTTGCATCGGCAAGAAAATTATCCACCTGGTCAACCGTATAACTGGACAGACCGATTTCCTGCATCTGATATTGAATTTCAGACCCGCCTGTTCCCAGCGGAATCATTTGCCCGTAAAGCCCCTCAACCGGGTGAGGACACGAAAAAGCCCTGGAAGTCACAGGGGGCAAAATTTTATCTGTCACCGCGAGAATCACCCATGCCGTTCCCGTTGCCAACATGATCTCGCCAACTTCTGTAACACCCCCTGCAATCGCAGCTGCGTATTGATCGTGAACTGCGGGGGAAACCGGCGTGCCTTCTTTCAGGCCGGTCTCGGTCGAGGCCTGGGGGGTGATTCGCCCCGCAACACTGAAAGCGTTTTGCAGATTTGGGAGCTGTTCCGCATGTATACCCAGTTCAGCAAGCAGCTGAACATCAGCCTGTTTTTCATATGGATTTAACAATCCCGCTATTGAAAGCGAAGTATGATCATGCACCCGTTGCCCAGTCAGCATACCAACCACAACATCGCCGACAAATCCCCATGATTTGATCTGTGCGCAAAAATCGGGACGTTCTGATTTCAGCCTTAAAAACTGGCCTGGGAACATTGTGGCTTCGGTATATCCTGTGTGCGAAACGAAAAACTCCGCGCCAAGTTTTTCAGTCAGGCGATTATTATACTCGGCCCCTCTCGTATCAAGCCAACTGATTACCCGGCCTAGCGGCCTGTTGTTTTCGTCAAGCGGAACCACCGCCCCGCCCTGTGAAGACACCCCGACAGCTCTTATTTTATCCGAGGAATATTTGGCAGTTATCTGCTTAATCGTTTCACAAAGTGCGGAATAGATTTGCGAAATATCCTGCTCAACTGTACCGTCTGCAAGTTCCTCGCGAAGGACGCGAGCATCTCCGCGTGCAATCACGCGACCATATCTGTCAAGAAGCACAGCCTTGATGTTACTCGTGCCGAGATCTATTCCGAGGTAATACACTTTTTGCCTATTCCAACTCGTATTTTTTAACAGCCTGTGCAGCGGTCATGCCGGTTTTGACCACCTCGCAAAGGGCAGCCTGGAATTTGATGGGGTCCGGAACCTGTATTGCGTTTCTACCAAAGACGACTCCGCCGGCACCCGCTGAGACTTCATCCTCCGCCAACTTCAATGCCTCAAGTTGCGTTGGAGTTTTTTCCGCACCCAGACCTAATATTGGAATCGGACAACTTGCAGTAACTTCAGAGAATCTGCATGTGTTGAAAGTCTTAATCGCGTCTGCACCGAGTTCTGCGACAATTCGGGAACCTATCAAAACATCTTCGTGCAGCTGCTCAGGCGTCATGTCAACATGGCCTGTCGGAAAATACTCGCCTATAACGGGAATCCCGAACTTGTGACATTCGTTGCACAGGCTGGAGAACACTTCGACATTCTCGGCATCGCGAACTTCGTCGCCTGTCTGCAGTGTCAGGGAAACCAGTGCTATATCCATTCCCTCCCGCAAGGCCTGCTCGACGGAATAAGAATTCACGCTTTTTGCCTGGCGATAATTGAATTTGAAGCAATAAACTGTGTTCCAGTTCAGCCGGACCATCGCCAGAGGTCTCTTCGGTGCAGCGAAGAGCTCCCCACAATGCCTCAACATACCCGGAGCCAAAAGTACCGCGTCAATGTCATGATTAATTTTCTTGCAGGTATCGACAAGGTTTATCATTCCATTGATCGGGCCATCAAAAAGGCCATGGTCAAAAGCGACCACGACCGCTCTGGAATCACCCGTCATACGTCTCAGCCGAATCTCTCGTGCATCCATTTTTTACCTCATTTATATAAAAAGGAGAATAGTTTATGCCAATAAAACTATTGTAACCCTGTGGAAATAGGTTACAATTTTAAATATCGGCGAAGTATTATATAAAAACGTTATTCCAGGACTTGAGATGCAGATATTTAATATAGGAAGATGGAATCAACCTCAGCACAGGGTCGGCTGCTATGATCACCACCTGATTTCATTTTCACTGAGGGGGCTGGAGTATTTCAAAACCGGTTGTTTCGAGCTTGTGAATCCCCAAGCCCTGCTCTACATACTGCCAGCTGGAACTGATGTAGAGTTTCAATACAACCACAATCGAGACAATCGCGCAATACTTTTTTATTCCGATATCATCTCAGCTGGTGAGAATGGAACCGTACAACTCAACATGCACAGCCTGCATACAGAAATACCTATGTGCCTCGAAATATCTTCCGAACACATATCAGGCTGGGAAATAGAATTCGTGCGTTTGAGTGACGCCTTCCAGAAAGCGACTCCAGAAGGACTGCTCCGCTGCATTATGGGCATTTATGATATTCTTAGATACTTTCTCGACCGTAAGCCCGATACGTATTATTCATCGCCGGATGCCAAATTAAAATGGCTTATAGATAATGACCCCAAGTGTGACAGTTCCATAGAACAGCTTAGCCGGCAATGCAAATACAGTAAAGACCATTTGCGTGTGGCCTTTAAACAACACTATGGCCTAAGCCCTCTGCAATATCGAAACCGCAAACGCATGACTCACGCGATGGAACTTATATCAAACAGTGACCTTACGGTAAATGAAATCGCCGCTGAATTGGGTTTTAAGCATAACACCCATTTTTGTATCCAGTTTAAAAAAACTTTCAACCTCACCGCCAGCCAGGCCATCGAACGCTTCAGACATTTTAACGTCTAGAGAATTCAATGTCGGTAATGAAAGTAGTCGTTTTGAGGTGTTTTTTTAAGAGACACTTTTGCCGGGATTTTCACTGAATTTTCGTTTCTGGCCCTACGTCGGGCACGTAACTGACAGATGTTACGCACCCTACAGGATAAACCGCGTGCATGAACTCCTCGTTTCTCCTAAACCACCCACTTACTTCGCTAACAAGTTTCCGAAGGCAATCAATTACACTTCCGACATCTACAACGCAGTATGCACACGGCGCCCAGGCCCAGAAGACTCAGGCTGGCCGGTTCGGGGACGGCAACAATTGTAAAGCTGCCGCCGGCCATTTCGTAGTCCACAATTCTCGGATCGATGCCCAGAACTTCCAGTTCGCTGAACTCACCGCTAAACGAACCGGCCTTCAGGAAACGGTATGACATGCCTTCAATGGGCGTGAAGTTCTTAAACTCCAGTTGCAGCGTACCGTCCAGAGTCGCCTCACCCAGTACGTTCAGGAAATCACAGCTACCATCGTTGTAGACGTCGACCCTCAACGTCGTTCCGACTGAAATGTCTTCAATGGTCAGTTCCTTCGTAACGGCTGGGGCGTTGAACAGGTCAAATTTGCCCTGGACCGCCACCAGTCAGCCTTCAAATCGATCGTCACCTCGTTCTTCAGGTTCACGGTGCATTCCAGGATCGTGCGTGCAATCCCGTATGTCAGTTTCATCTCCACGCCGCTTTCGGGGATCAGGAAACCGTAGACGTCGCCGCCCTGGAACTCCTCCACCACGGTACGGTTGTCTTCCGAGCCGGTGTACAGTTTGCCGTCCGAGTTTGGGTCGGCGGAGAATGTCACGTTACCAATTCTTCGGGTTCCCCCAGCCAGCATGACCATGTTGTATCCGATGTAATCGTCACCGAGATGGCCAACGTCCCGACAGGCGACACTGGACAAGCGGACACACCCTCCAGGCCCAGATCGGCTGCCGAAGCCTCCAGAATGCCCGTCGAATCGTTACCCTCCGCCAGTCCGAGTAGTCGCGGAGTATTGACGTTCAATTGCGAGCTATATCGGTGCAGCCCGACATCACTGCCCCGGCCAGTGACCAGAGCACCGGCCTGCATGGTGGTGTTTACGGTGGAACGACAATCCTGCGCGATGATCAATTGTCCGTCGTAGCCGTCTTCAAAGTCGACGTCGGTTTTTTCACCAACACCGCCAGCCATGTTCCCGGTAATCAGGCCGGACCCGCCAATGACGGTCCCTACCAGTCGCACCGTACCGGCAGCCCCGACCGCCATCGCCGCCTCTCCCGCCGACGCCGCCATCTCCGCCGTCCCCGCCACGACAGCCGATATAACCAAAAATGTTATAATTACCACCGGCACCGCCGCCGCCCCCGCCGACGCCGCCGGAACCCTGACCGCCAGAACCGCCCCCGCCGCCGCCCTGGCCGCCGTTGCCCGCCGCCAGCGCCGCTGCGCCAGTACCCGCTGGGACAAATGCGCCCCCCGAACCGATGCTGCCATTGCTGCCATTGGTACCACTTTCACCAGCGTAACCATCCTGGCCGCCCATACCGGGTGAGGTGGAGATACCAGGATATACAAAACCTCCATCTGCAATAAGACATTGTCCGGGCACAGGCCTCCCATTCCACCTCCCCCACCGCCGCCGAACGTCACTTCGTTGCTTGCCAGCGAACCTGCGCCTATGCCTCCCAAGCTACCTCTATAGCCTGAAGAACCACGGGCGCCAATTCCCTGCAAAGACCCAGCACTGCCGGAGAGACTACCTTCGCCATGGACACCGCCGGCACCGCCATTTTCGTATATGGTCCCCTGTATGCCGCCGTGGCCGCCGTCCCCGCCCAAACCACCGCCGGCCCCACGAACGAGGTCACCCAAGCCATCCAGATAGGAGGACGCGCTGATGGTAACCGCATCACCGCCGGCCGTTCCGAAGATGATGTCACCGGCCTTCACGGATGCGCGATTCGAGCCGACGAACTGCAAGGTTGTCCCGGACGGGACCACCAGATTATCCACAAAAGTCCACGTGCACATCTGGCTGGCGGCGTCGACATAGCAAGTACCGGAACTTGTACCGTCCCCAAACGCCCCGCCGTCGATACTATCAACCACGCCTGTGTCCGTATTGAAAATAATCGTGCTACCTTGAGCAAAAGTTACGAACAATCCAAGGGTTGCCAACGCAAATACAACAAAAAACTTCTTAAACATCAATCTCACTCCTTATCTCCATTAACAATGAGCTAACAAACTAAGCCGTGGGCAGACACCTACACTGAAGAGCTAAGCTTCCGAGCGAAAGAAAACAACGGCATTCCCTCAGAGCAGCGAGCAGATGCGGGAACTATGTCCCTACCCAAACACGGATAATTGTGGATAGTATTTTACAGGCAATTCCTTTATGCGCAAAAGCAGAAAATGGGCACAGGCCCGAACAATTCCCGGTTTTTTGAAATTTGTGCTGGTTTTAAAAAAAATCGCTGTAAGTCTTTATTTTACAACATATTCCTTGTAAAATAACTTATGTCTTTTTGTAAAACTTCAATAACATTTGAAGCTCATTGCACCCTTTTTTTGAAAGATTTTTCCAGGGTAAAAAAGAATGCAAGACCCTTCGATGCAAGGCCTTGCATTAAAACTGGAGGCGGCGGGGATCGAACCCGCGTCCCGTGACGTTTCAACGTCAGCTTCTACGTGCGTATTCGTTTTTTTGATTCTCGTCGATCCGGCTCGAAACGACACGATCCTTTCACGACCAGCCTGATAAATGTCCCGACCGGGTAACCAAGCCACTCCCAGCCAGCAAGCCCGCTAAGTGTCGTCTCTAACTTCCCACGGGCAAAGATGCCAGAGACGGGTAGCCAATCTAGGCTGCCATTTGAAGTTGCGGTTTGGCAACTATAAGTTGTCCAGGGTTTAACGAGGCCACCTGGAACCTCGGCACGCCACTAACGCCTCAACCCGTCCGGTCGAATCCAATTCGCCCCCGGCGGTGTTTCTCTAAACAGAAACAAGGCAACTGACAAATTATACCATAAATCTCAATGAAACGACAAGCCGATTCAAAAAAGAAACCTATTTCAAGCAAAACAATGGGCCAAGCCCCAAAGTCCTGGTTCACGTCTTTATTGAATCCTGCATAAAAACGGAAACCGGCAGAGAATAAGCTCAGCACGGTCGGGAAAGTAGTCTCGGTAGCTCCCGCCAAATTTTAGTGCTGAGGCGAAAACGTTTTCTTACTGTGGAAGTGAAAATATTCGTCTATTTGATTGGTGGTATACGTTTCAGCCAGATCTGAAATATAAGGGATATAAAACTCCAAATTTGCTCGCAATGTTTTACTGGACCTGGCTGGATACCAGGCAAAATTCGAACTCAGATAGCCACAATTGTATGCGGGAAGCAAATTGTAACCGTTCCCTACGTTCTGGAATTCGATGGATTCCGGATTAGTGTGTAAAAGGCGGGCAAACTGATGAATGTCCAGATAGGCCTTCATTTTTTTATCACGGGCCATGATACCATAGTTCGGGTCAAAAAATATCCACTTGTCGGATTCTGGGGCTTTTGCTTGCATTACAATATGCTTGGCATCTTTTAGAGCCACATATTCTATGTCATAGCCCAGTTCCCGAAGGATGTAAGAGGTAAACAACACCTGATAGCCACAGACCATTTTCAAAGGCTGATCAGAGAGGAAAAATTGGGGAAGGAGTAGATCAGGGCGGAAATAGCGTGCTTTTGGATGAGGAAGAATAAAGGGAGTATCCGTTGTGCTGTGTATCATGTTTTTCGCACAGAATGTAAAAATTTCAACCAGCTGATCTTCTTTACTGCATGAAGGATCTAACAGGAGAATTTTAAAATCACCTACAGTCGTTCGTAAGTAATAATCTCCATAGTCGGGAAAAAGGAGGCAGTCATTGTTGACAGCTATTTTTGAAAAATCGCTTCCCTCGTATTGGCCTGGAACTGGAAAAGTGGCGACGATTTCTTTTTTGTGGAGTGAAGCATCCATAATGGAGCTATTGTCTTCGGACAGCAAAAGGAAATCCAGATTCGGTGCCAGATTCATCCAGTCAACTTTTTTCGTCTCGAAAACCAGCATAGGCTGGGAAGACCAGGGCTTGATATCAGTCAATACCCTAGCCACACTATCGTAACGCAAAAACTTTTCATACTCTTTTGATTCCTGATATTCTTCGCTTATTTTGTTCCAGATCGGATAGGCAAACACCCCAGCTGCAGCAATAATAACAATCGTTATAATCAGTACCTTCTTCATCTTCTGCCTTTCATGTCAAGGATACCTCGACTTATTTTTCCCTACCGAGGTCACCCCCGACTCCACCTATACTTGGACGCGGAGGATATTACCATTTTTTATGGGTCATGGCAATTTTTTCGATATAATTCTATCAAGTCGTCCCTGTAACAGTCAGTATATGGTCTTGTTTTCCCGTCTTGATTACATCCCCTGGATTCCGGGCCGCCAGCGGCGGTGGCAGAAGCTTCTCTACGCCCGGAATGACAAGAAAACAACTTTTTCCTCCCGTGTCATACCCGCGAAAGCGGGTATCCAGGACAGGCCAGATCAAACGTGGTTGCAAACACAGCAACCGCGACACCGGGCATGCCATCAGCCATTTTATTCATAAGAGCATTCATATGTGTTTTGTTTAACCCCGATAGGGGTGATAAGGATTTAGCCGGGGGTGAAGCGAAGCGGAACCCCCGGCTAAATCCTGGCCGCCCTTTCAGGGCTAAACAACAAAAACTATTCTTGGAGATGCAATTATTACAAGGCTTTATAATAAAATCTTTCTGTTTTAGTTCACGGCGTTGGGTGGCAGGCCATGGGAAAATTCAGATCTGAATCTATATTGTATATTTCCAATTATCACGCGTTTATCGGTGTTAATCACGTCTTTATTGAATCCAGCATGAGGACGGAAACTGGGCCGAAGATGAGCACCGGCAGGAAGGCTGCCCAGAAATCCGGCAGGCCCATGTAGCGGCAGATGTAAATGAAGACGTAGAACATTCCCACCATCAGAATGCACAAGCCGGCGGAGGCTTTGATGTTCCGCTGGCGGGAGAGGATAAACGGCAGCCCCAACAGCAGCATGATGAGATTGTTCAGCGGGTCGGAGAAGCGGATGTATTTTGTCATTCGCACTGCCCGGGGATCGTTGGTGCGTTTGAGCTGCAGCAGAGATGTCAGTTCCGAGCTGGACATATAGTCAAGCCAACGGCCTGACTGTCGCAATTTAAGTTCACCCGGCGTGAGGTCTGTGGCGTGGAAAATTCTGCCGTCGGTTAGTTCCCAGTTGGCAGTCTCGAGCGACTCATCAGGTCGCCATACAGCACTCTCAGCCAGGACTGTTGCCAGAACCCGGCCTTCCTTTGTACGAAACTCAAATTTGGGACGCTCCAAAACAGGCAGGCCATAGATATTTTTAACTTCCCCGGTCTGCGGATCAACCCGCGTCCCGAATATAGGCCAACGGATAAACCGCTCAGCCCGAATAGTCATGTTATATTCAGGATCTTCAACGGTAAGATTTTTTGCCCCTTTAACTTGTTGAGGCGTTGGTATGACCTCACGTTGTTCTTGCTTACACTGTTCGATCACAGCTTCGACGACCTTATCAGGCCCGACGGTAGTCGTTATTTTATTAGTTTTTTGCGTCTGCCGCCAAATCTGTTCGCCCGGGCTTGCAATCTTGCCAATTTCGCCGTCTTTTGCGACCCAGCCTTCCTGTTCGCGTCCATCCTTACTGGTGAAGATACCCGGCACGGCTTCCTGGGCGATCATGTGTCCCAGGTATTTGAAATTATCGTCGCGGAAAATCACCAGGGGGTGTTCCATTTTCTCCGCAGCTGGGCTGTAATTTGACGCCCACCAGACGGTCTGATTGCCGTCGGCGAAGAACCTCACCTGGAAGCGTTCGTCCCGATCCTGGCCATCTGCTGAACGTGCCAGCTTTAGCCTGACGTTTGGTATTATGAATTCCTGATCGACCACGATCAGTCCGCCCATGATCATCGCGCAAAGGATGATAGGCCAGACCACACGATGCAGGCTCACCCCCGATGCGAGCATGGCTGTAAGCTCGTTGGTATGGTTCATCCTGGCCATGGTGAACGCAGCGGCAGCAACGATCATCATTCCGCCCATCTGCGTGAAATATACGAAAGAATTATAAAAATAATAACTGCATATATAGCTTACGATCTCAAAAAGCCCCCCGCTGCTCTCGGTAAACTCATCCATCTGCCGAAAGAGATCCACGACAATCCGCAACACCATCATTACAATAAACCACATCAGCAGCGAATGCAGAAAAGTCCGAACGATATAACGATCAAGTGTTTTGATAATCATGTTCGTTATCTCCTGCTCAGCCTGAAATATACAATGACGTTCGCACCCAGCAGGGCCAAGAAACCGCCCCAGATGGCAATATAGCCGCCTGTGGTCGATGAGTCAGGATTTGATATCAGCCGTTTTCCCATGAGGATCAATATGATAATTATCGCAGCTGGGATTACAGAGATCGCAAAGGCGGTAAGGAACTGGCCTCCCTTGAAAATAACGCCCAAGGCTGCACCCATTGTAACCAGGAGTGCACAACTCAATCCGTAGGCTATGCGGAAATTCATCTCAGCCTCGATTTCGCCCCGGATTTTAGCGGGGCGATCTTTTTGCAAGGCTTTGATCTTACGAAGAATTGGTTCGCTATTCGTAAATTGCTCTGGTTTTTCCAGTAATTCCACCATGGCAACTTTTGCATATTCCTCATCTTGTGGCAGCGGCAGTCTGCCGGAATTCCAGCTGGGTTTTCTTGGCGCTTCACTATGAGAGTCGGTCATCTGGCGCGGCAGCTGTAAGTTACCCGCGATCTCTATCATCACGGATTCTTTCCGGCGAATTTGATCCCAATCGGCAATTATCTTGCCGCGATCCGCAGCGTACACCATCTCGTTGCCGTTCTCGGAACGAATTCTCAGGACAACGCGCTGAAGTTGGCCTGCCTTGTTTTTCCCGGAAACCAGGAGGGCCTCATCGCCTGAAATCACCGCTTGCGGGGCTGAAAGTTCATACACCTCGGTTTCTGTTTCCGAATGGATTTTCCCATAAATTTTGCCCGCGTTGATCGTGTCGGCAATATCCTGAACAATTCGATTCTGCCTTACAGCCTTGTGAATCTTTTCCATCTCAGCCTTGACTTCTGAATGCTGAGTCGGGTCTTTATACATGCTGATCAGTGCATCCCAGTCGAAAAAGGCTGGTTTGTCTTTCGTAGGACTGTCGAGTTCAAAGTTAAGGAGAGATCCTCTTTTGAGTTCCCCCTGCATACCGGCCTTGTTTGTAATCGGGCCGACCGGATTTTCCATTTCAACCGACGCGTAATACTTATCGCCCCCTTCATCGCGGTTGACGTTCAGGGCAGCTGACGAGGCAACGAGCACGTCGACCACCGGTGCATTTTTGCCGGTCAACGGGTCTTTTCGCCACGTAAACCGCCCTGCCACCACACCAAGCAGAGAATCATTTTCTTCATCTACACGTGAGGCATGCACGATGATTATGTTTTCGCCCTTGTCAAACTTGACGTGACTTTCCTTCTGAATCAGGTGATATGCGATCTTCTTGATATTCTGCATGGCGGTCGCTTCTGCCTGGCGTGCCATTCTGGGCGAGATGAAATTTGCAAGTATTAGCGTGATGATCGACACGCCTATACCCAGAGCGATGGCTGGCTTGAGAATGGTGATCGTGGAAATTCCGCTAGCCCGGCAGGCGAGCAGTTCCAGATCCTGGCTGAATCGCCCATATACGATCGTCGAGGCAAACAGGGCTGCGAATGGCAGAGTCAGTGAAACCATCACTGGCAGCGTATAGCCGAAGAGCATCCCGACCTGGCTGGCAGCCAGACCACTTTTACGCAGAGGCTCGATAATGGCGAAGACCGTCATCACCAGTGTGAAGGCAACCACCGCCAGGCAAGTGACCCGCAACAGGTCCCGGCCCACATATGTATGTAACGTCCGAAGCACGTTCAGTTATCCAATAATCCGGAAATTTCCAGTTAATCCTTTTACCGGCAGACCTGCAAAGCAATCGAGTTAGTTGCTGTACAGGCAATCCTTTGTGTCAGCAGGCAAATTTTTGCCGTTAGTTTCAATTAATTTCAAAATCAGCCGGGATTCACCACAGCCCAACCCATACACTTTAACGGTTTATGGGCCTGGAGTCCATGGGAATATGGCGGAGTAATTCAATCAATGTCTTCAGACGATGAGCTTATTTTCTTTCCAATTTTTCAAGCTCAGTGAGGAAATCCGGGAAGGTTTCAGCGGTCAAGTCATCTTTTTCGTCATTTTGGATAATAAACATGAACCCCTTTCCGCCGTGATCGCGAACGATTTTCTTGGCACCTTGGGGGGTTGCGCAAACCTGGCAGAGCTTGCCCGCTTTTCGAATCCTGGATAAAACGTCAGGCCACTCCGCCGCTTCGGGCTGACCGGCGCCGGGAATCCACTGAATACCGCGCAGGCGTTCGATGGACAGCAAGTAGTCAAGGTGGGGCAGTTGGCCCTTGCCATCCATATGATAGAATCCGTAATCGAGGTGATCACAGCAGGCTGTCAGGTCCGGCAGGACAAATCGCTCGAACATCCCCGGCGAGATCATATAGCTGAAGTCGCACTGCAGCATGTAAAATCTGCCGGGCGCCCATATTGCTGGCCAACCCGTACAGCCGTTGGCAGGCTCGATGGCTGCGTAAAAATCCTCGTAATATTCAAGCCATATCTGCGTAATTTCAGAACCCAGACGTTCGACTTCCCCCGGGCAGTCGATGAGGTCCATGAGCAGTTTTTCCGTACTGCGCAACCCAACCAGTATGTCAAGATTCCCGCCGATGTCAGTAATTCCGACGCTGACATTTTTTCCCCATCTGGCTGCGGCAATCCTGGTAAGCTCGAGAATGCGCGTGTAATACGCGTTCTGTCGATCGACCTCCAAGTGCATTTCCGCAGGGGCTTTGGCCTCTGCCGGGTCAAACCAGACTGTATCTAATTGTATGCCAATTTTTGCCCCCAGAAACCCCGCGATAGTGCCAGGCCCGAAATTAGGCCACCAGTGCGGAAATGCATCACCGTAACAGTTTATGTGCTCCAGTCGCCTCTGATAACGGTCGACAACTTCCTCCAGATCCATATCCATCGGCAGATTCGTGACAAAACCTGGGGCGTCGGCAAAAACCTTGCCATCATCATCCCATGTTGTGAAAAAAGACAAAGGTCTATCAAGCTCGCCCGCCCACCAGGCCTGCCAGGTCTTCTCGGTCCGCTGCCAATCTTCCTCTGTAAATCGAACTTCAATACTCATGAATGTGGTTCCTTGATAATAGCTTTTAAAAAAGGTTATCAGATAATGTTAATTATAGAATTTTTTTACGATAAAACTTCTCATTTAAACTTTATTTGTTATCATTTTATGACATGAAGAAAAGAGTAATCCCGAAATGCCTGAACGGAGTGGACGGTTTATGTTTTTTACACCAGAAACAGGCCGTGCCAATGCCGGCCTCACATCAGCATGTGGAACTGGAGTTTAATCTGGTCTTGCGCGGCACAGCTGCCTATGCAGTCGACGGTGTCCGATGCGAACTTCGTAAGAATACCTTGTGTTTCCTGTTTCGGGATCAACAGCATTTACTGATCGATGAATCCCCTGATTTTGAAATGTGGATCGGTGTTATTTCGCAGTCTCTGCTTGCCCGGGCGTGCACCGATGCCGCCAGCAAAAAACTCACCCTGGCTCGGCCTGATGGCCTGTTCATCAAACAGCTGCCGGAAAATACCTCCCAAGTATTGAATGAATTCGCAGCCGGCCTGGAATCTTTTCGTGAAGATACGCCCAGGTTCAACGCCGGTATAACATATTTATTCCTTTCTGCCTGGTCCGCGTTTCAGAGTGCCGAACAGGTCGATGAAACTCGCGAGGTGCACCCAGCTGTGATTCAGACTGCCAAGCTTCTCGGCAGTGCACCAGAGACGATGAGCATTGAAGAATTGGCCCAGCGCGCGATGGTAAGCCAGTCTCATCTCAGCCGACTTTTCCGCAGTCAGACAGGCTTGACCATTACGGAGTACCGCCAGAAAATCTGCCTGAATCGTTTTATGGAAATTTACTCGACAAGCCGGCCAAAGAACATGATGCGATCGGCCCTGGAGGCAGGTTTTGGCAGCTACCCACAATTTCACAGGGTTTTCAAGCAGCATTTCGGATTCAGCCCGGCTGAGTATCGGCGAAAACTTGACCAGGCCCCTAAATTGTAAAATCTCGCAACTATTGCCTATTTCTTGCGGTTATGCTATATACCGACACATGCAAAATGCAGAAAAATCCGAAATTGCGGTATTGATACCGTGTTATAACGAAGAAGTAACAATCGCCAAGGTAGTAGCTGATTTCCGTCGTGAACTGCCCGAAGCCACCATTTACGTTTTCGACAACTGTTCTACAGATCGCACAGCCGAACTTGCCCGCGAGGCAGGCGTCGTGGTTCTGCCCGAGCCGCGACAGGGCAAAGGCTTCGTTGTTGAGCGAATGCTGGACACCATTAAGGCGGACTATTACGTCATGGTTGACGGCGACGACACGTACCCAGCGGAGTCTGTCAAGGCGTTGCTAGAACCCGTGCTGACAGGCCGGGCCGATATGGCCGTCGGGGCCAGGCTGGTCGATCACACCGATGAATCGTTCAGGCCGTTGCACAAATTCGGCAATAAGCTCGTGCGGTCGCTGGTGAACTGGGTGGGCAAGGCCGATCTCACGGACATCATGAGCGGCTACCGCGCGTTCAACCGTCGTGTCGTCCTCAGACTGCCCGCCGTATCAGCCGGGTTCGAGGTCGAAACCGATATGACCATCCAGATGCTCTACTACCACATGAAGATAGTAGAGGTCCAGGTACCATACCGCGAAAGACCCGCAGGCTCGGAAAGCAAACTCAATACGTTCCGCGACGGCTTCCGCGTGCTGTGGAAAATTTTCACGCTCTTCCGCGAGGTCAAGCCGCTTACGTTTTTCGGCGGGATCGGGATTGTCTTTTTCGTGCTGGGGATTTTGGCCGGCATTCCGCCGATAACAGATTATATTTCAAATCCAGGCCATTTCGTCACTCACGTGCCGCTTGCCATCCTGGCTACAGGGTTGATTCTGCTTTCCGGCGGGTTCGTGTTTCTGGGAATCATGCTGCACTCGATGAACTGGCGGCTGAGGGAACTGCACAACGTCCTGACACGAAGTAGAGATTGATTCGCAGATGCGAAACACCCAATGACCATTGAAGTCATAATGACGAATTCCGAAGCTCGAATGCCGAATCAAGATAGAAATCCGAATATCAGGATAGCCACAGGGACACAGAGGGCACGGAGTTTTTGTAATATCATTATAATTTTGTCATTCCGGGCGAAGCGAAGCTTATGCCCCCGCCGCTGGCGGCCCGGAATCCAGGGGGAATAACATATTGTGATCTGTTCTGTTGTCGTGGGAAAATTATCGCTGCAGCCGGGCCGCCCTGGATTCCCGATCATACGGACGATATTGACAGGTTTTTGGAGTTAAAATTCCCGGCTTGGTAATGAGTCTGGCAATGTTTTAAGTAACGGATTAATTTAAAATCTGGCGGTTGACATAGTCCACTGCGAAGCAAGTAGCCATGAATGTTTTTTTAAAAATTGAAAAACTTCAAAAAACTTCCAAAATCTCTGTCCAGCAGGTAAAGTCTACGCCTAATGGATGATATTCAAAAAACGCGAAATCTGAAGTTGGTCATTGCTTACAACGGCGCAGCCTATCATGGCTGGCAGAGGCAGGCGGCGGGTATAGACACAGTACAGCTGCGGGTCGAGTCAGCTGCGGTTCAGGTATTGAAGCACCCGGTAAAAGCGCATGGCTGCAGCAGGACCGACTCCGGCGTCCATGCCGAAGGGCAGGTCTGTAATATTCGCACGCCCAGGCTGACCGTGCCGCTGGCTGGTATAAGAAAGGCCATGAACTCCAGGCTGCCCCGGGATATCGTCGTGCGGTCAATAGAGGAAGTGCCCGAAAACTTCAATGCCTCCTGGAGTGCACTCGGCAAAACGTATCGATACCGGATTCACGTTGGTTCGACAAGGCCTGTACATTTGGCTGGGCTTGTGTGGTATTACTGGCGGCCTTTGGACATCCGGCCAATGCAGGAGGCTGCGAGCCTGATCATCGGCGAACACGATTTTCGCAGTTTTGCGTCCTCGACGGAAGGCAGGGAGACTACCGTCCGCACGGTCTATCGCTGTGACGTAGCCCAAGCCTGCGACGGCAGTGAAATTCATATAACCGTTCAGGGGAACGGTTTTTTGTACAACATGGTACGTAATATCGTCGGAACGCTTGTTGCTATGGGCCGAGGCCGATGGCAGCCTGGGCATATTACGGAAATCCTGAAATCATGCGACCGTAACCAGGCCGGGCCAACAGCTCCGCCGGACGGCTTGACACTCATGTGCGTCCATTACGACCCGGATTTTCTTAAAAATGTTTAAATAACTCAAACTGACCGTTTTTGACAACAAGATTAACGCAAATATATTAGAACAAAAAAGTTAAAAACACTTGTCATTCCCGCGCAAGCGGGAATCCAGAGTGTAAAAATAAAGCCCTGGATACCCGCTTTCGCGGGTATGACACAACGAATCGGTCAGTTTGAGTAAATAACGATTTTTTTACGATTCCGAATATTTTAGGGATAGCTGGAAATAGTCGGAAATTTGCGCAAGGATAATTGCAATAGCTCTTGACATCGGGCCGTTTTCGGCGATAATGCCCCGTTCTCCCCATAATTTGGGGACTTGGAAAAGTATAGATACAATTGAAAAATATTGACTGGATAAGGAGTTATATCGTGTACGCAGTTATTGAAGATAGCGGCCAGCAGTTTCGCGTCTCTGAAGGTGATGAGCTGAATGTTGACCTGCGCGAACTGGCGGAAGATGCAACGGAAATCAAATTTGACAGAGTCCTGCTTGTCAGCGGCGAAAACGGCACACAGGTGGGCACCCCGCTTGTTAAAAATGCTACCGTTGTCGCTGATATCATAGACCCGGAAGCAAAGGGCCTGAAGGTCTACTCGTATTATTGGCGTCGGCGTAAAGCGTCCAAGCGAAAGACAGGCCATCGCCAGAAATACATCAGCGTTCGTATTTCAAAAATTAACGCGTAAGTGTATTTCATATGATTCCTGTTTGTCGGCTTCATATCGAAATGGGATCGACAAAGCTTGTTTGAAGGATGTTAATTAAAATTATTTCATGCAGACCTTGACCGGCCGATTACTTGGCCCAACAGGCCTGGCGTGACAATATTCACAGGCTCTCCATATGGGGAGCCTTTTTTTTGGATACCATATTGAAGGGTTCAACCCGCTCTACTTTGAAATCACGTCACACATTTTTCCTCTAGAATCTGTTAGAATAAAAGCCAGCGTCGCTCTCGTAAACCGCCGGCTCCCTTTACAAAACGCTGTCCGGGGGCCTATGGTTCTTATCTTGAAAGGAGCGATGTAATGTGTATCCAGTCAGACAGCAGGAAACGTGGTATGCACCAGGACCGGAAGGCTATCAGGCTGACGCCCAAAGGGAGCGTTGAATTGCGAGCGGCAATCAGCCAGATGGACCTTTTGCTTCAGGCTCCGCATGTTGATGCGGGGCTTCGGAATCTGGTTTACATGCTGCAGCATCTGCAGAATCTCAGGAAAGAAATTACCTGAGAAGGAACCAAAAGGGACCCGGCCGGTATGCTCCCCGGTCGGGGTTTTTATTTCATGACCTTTTCTTGGTTGATTTTCGGGTGTAATCCGTTTAAGACTATTGATGTCAAAAGGATCCTTCGGGGGATCTTGTAAATAATTTCGAAAATCCTGCGACTCGGCGGGCGCGAAACGCAGGGGAATAACCACAGCCCAAAAAGGGACAGAAAAATGAAACAGACAAAATGGGTAGTTTGTTCAGTATTGACTTTTTCCATTCTCGCCGCAGCTGGTTCTCTATTGGCAGAGGAAACAGAAGCAAAGTCGCCAGAAGTTACACCAGAAGCAAAAATGGAAAAACAAAAAAAGCCCGGCTTGAATATCTGGGGCAAAAAAATGGTTGAAGTCTGCAAGCTTAATGACGAACAGGCCAAAAAACTGGCTGAGGCTTTTGAAGTCAACAAGCAGAATACCAAAGCCTTTAAAAACGCCAAAGCCAATGGCTCTGACAAAACCAACGCTCAGCTCATGAAAGAACTTCGTGAGAAAAAGAAGGAAGCCCGGAAAACCAAAGACAAGCAAACCTACAAAGCTCTCAACGATCAACTCCAGCCTCTCAATAAAGAAATGGGACGTATTAAGAAGGAAAATAAAGAACGAATTCAGTCTGTCCTTACCGAACAGCAGAAATATGACTGGGCTGGGTATATGGGCGGAATAACGTCCTGTCGGCAACTGAAAAAAATGGGCATAAAACTGACCCCCGAGCAGAAGGACAAGGTTATCACGCTCTGCCAAGGCTCAGGAAAAGATTTTTACGAAGCAAAAGACTACAAAGCCAAGCGTCCACTATACGAAAAAATGCATAGCCAGATCGACGCAACCATACTAACCCCGGAACAACGAGAAATTATTTCCAAAAAAGCCGCTGACAAACCAAGTAAAACAAAAGCCAAAAAGAAATCCGCCGAACCCTGTGAGGGGATGTTTCTTTAATTGTTAAAACTCTTTGGTCTCCAGTATTCACTTTATCTTATCTTACGTATTGGTTGTTGTCAAAGGCTGCTGCTGCGAAGCGGAGGGCGCAGCCCGGAGCGAAGCAGTAGCAGCGGCACGAAACGCCTCGGGCAGGTCGGCATGATATTCTTTCAACGCCGCATAGTAGCTGCCGCTCTCCAGGGCCTCCGCCAGCCTTGACAGGTCTTGGCTATGCGAAACTTTGCGGAAGCCTCTTTCTGCCTCCGTCAGGCCCGTAGCGAGCCAACGCGCAGCCTGGTCGGTCTGCGTCTGCCAGCGACAAACCCGGCTGCTTGTCCGCCGAAAATTCAATATCACATTCTCGATCATATTCGTGTTCATCAGGCTGCGGTTCAGCGTCGCCGGGACCTCCAGAAGATGCAGCGTTATCAGGTCAAGCCCGCCTTCGTGAAGGCTGTCGCGGGCGGCGGAGTTCTTGCCAGCCAGGAAGTCGTCAAGTTCACACAACGCCAAAATGCCCGCCTCAGGGCCTTGTGCCTTGCGTAGCCTGTCCATCAACTCCGTCATCGTTGCCCAATCTTTTTTCGCCAAATATCGCCTGAGATTTCGTTCCTTGTGAATCAGGCACCGCTGCACAACTGCCGTCGCAAAAATTGCTTTCACAGCCTTCCGCAACGCTTCACTGCCATCAAGCACCGCCAGCAGAGGCCTGCGTTCCGGCGGAGCGAAACCGCGAATTTGTACGCGTTTTATAAGGGCCAAAGCCACTTCGTAGTTCTCGCTGGAACCAATCTCGAAGTCCAAAACTATCTTGTCGCCTGCGGTCGTAATACCGACTGCAACGATGGCCGTTATGTCCTTCGAGAGCACCACGCCATCAACCATCAACGCCAGCCAGTCGTACAATTCGCCGTTGTCGTCGCAGCCAAGTCGCCGCCTGCGAAGCTCCGTGAAACGCTCCCTGCCGTGCTGCTGAAAAATACGCGATATCTGCGATGCGCTGCTGCCACGTTTGTTTTTCACCACTTTGCCGGTCTTGCTCTGCGAACCAGCTGCCAGAATCGATGCCAATATTTGACGACGCAATTCGCCGCGATCCTGGGCGGCGGTATAGCTCTCAAGCTCCGCCTCACTGGTCGTGCCGTCGGGATTTTCCCGCCGAACCCGAGGCCGTGTGATCTGTTCACGCTCAGCCTCAATATAAACGTAACCCTCAGCAGTGCCAGCTCGGACAAAATCCGAATCGGCGTCTGGCCGATAACGCGGGCCGCACAACTGCTCAAGCTCCGAAGCCATGACATCCATAATCATATCTCGGGTAGCCGTTCGGATATAATCTCGAAAAATTTCGCCTGCCGACCCGAAATCAGCTTGCCCAAGCACCTCAAGTACATTACTGTTGTCCATAACGATGGTCTCCTTCAAAAAAATTAAAAAAACGATAATAGCCGTATCGGCTACTACCGGAGACCATCGTCATTTTTAACAATCAATGAAAAACTTCCCCCTGTGAGCCAGATGAAGAGGAAAACGAGGCTGAAGAATAATTTCAATCAGGAAATACTGCTTAAAAAAGCATCCAACAAAAATTCCTGACGTGCGTACATTTTCTCGGCTTCTTTAGGCGTGGTATCGTCATAGCCTGCCATGTGGAGCAGGCCATGGGTTACGTAGAGGAGTAATTCTCGCTGTACGCCCCCGCCCAGCAGCTGGGCCTGTTTACGGGCGATATCGGCGCAGATCACGAGTTGACACCGCAAGCCCGGCAGGGAAGGTTCGGACTGATCGAATGTGATTATGTCCGTAGCACCGCTGTGATTGAGATACTTGCGGTTGACCATGGCGCTTTGTCGGGAGCCGACAATGGCGATATCGACCTCTGCAAAGTCGGCCCGCTGAGCCTTGGCAACAAAAGCGACCAGCTTGGTGATTTTTTTTCGCGGGATGCGCATTACACTCGTATGCGACGATATAGATATTGAGATTTTCTTAGCCATGAGCTAAAGGGTAATTGACAGCCTGGTTTTGTTCAAGAGATGTTTGCCTGCCCCCGAAAAAAGCTCCCTCCGCTTGTGACAACACGACTTCCGGGCATCCATTCCCCGTGTAGTCACAAGCGGGCAGGCAGACGTAAAATCGTCAGTATTTTTGAGAACCGTCCTGCTCCTATTTCCATGGCTCAGTTACGAAACTCTCACAAGCAATTCTTTTCAGAACTACTAAAAAACACTCATCGATATCCCAGTTTTATCGTCAAGGCCCAATCTTATCCCGTATTGCGAGTCTGCCGATCCTTGGCACATACAACCTTCGGGATTATGAAAGGCCCCTGCCGACGTCTAGAACGTCCAACCCAGGGAGAAACTGAATATCTGCGTATCGTCTTCTTTGTTCTTTGCAAGCGGGAAGCCGAAATCAAACGCCATGGGAACAGGCCCGAAGAATGGGATCGACCATCTCACGCCAAAACCGGCTGAAACTCGGTACGATGAAATCCCGAAGTCGCTTTCAACAGTACCGGAATCCAGGAATACCACGCCGCGAAGTTTGTCGCTGATGAGCGGGAAGGAATATTCCGCCCCTGCCAGTAACAGCATATCGCCGCCAATAGCGTCGCTTGTAACCTGTCCTGCCGCATTGTGGCCTCTTGGGCTGATACCCTGGAACTCAAAACCGCGAATGGAACCAGTACCGCCTGCAAAGTATCTTTCAAAGACCGTGGCTTGGCCGAGAATCTGTCCGAACGTCATTCGCCCAGCCAATATGTGCTTGCGATCCAAGGCGTCAACGTAAACCGTACGATAAATGCGATAATCCGCACCGAGCTTGCCGAAGACTTCCGTGCCTACAACCTGCTCGTAACTCAGCTGGAATCTGTCGCCGGTGGACGGCATCCATCTGCTGTCAGTCCGGTCACGAGTCAACGAGCCGCGGAACCCTACAATAGTATGGCTGCCCGCATCCTCCTGATACTCAACGCAAGACTCCCGTTCGGTGCTATCGACATCCATCTGAATGCCTTCTATCCTGTTGGACAACTCGCCATACCAGCGATTCTTGAACCGATGGCCTACGCTGGTCTGAACACCCAGACGGGTCACGTCATAATCATTATACCCACGATTGAAGAGATAACCCTTAACGCCCAACGAATATGGCAGGTCGAATATGTAGGGGGTAAACCATGCGATGTTGAATCTCATGATTTCCGTACCAGGCTCAGCGGAAATATTAAAATTCTGGCCTGCCCCTTTGAATGTCTGGGGTTTAAGCAGGTTCTTCCAACTCGAAGGCCAGGCGAAAATATCGAAGTTCCGCTGGGTTAGAGAAACCGTGCCCAACAGGCCGCTGTTTGAACTCACACCGACACCCATCATGAACTCGGCGGTTCGGCCTTCTTTGACTTCCACAACAATGTCCTTGACGGCTTTTTGCGGCGTACCAATCGGGGTGATCGTAACCTCATCGAACAGTCTGAGTTCTTTCAGGCGGTTCTTGGACATCTCGATAGAAACGGTGTCGCACAACTGTTCGGGATAAAAACGGAATTCTCGCCTGATTACGCGAGACTGTGTAATGGAATTACCCTGAATCTTGATCTGGCCGATTCTATACTGATCCTGTTCGGTGATGTTAAAAACAAGGTTAATCAAGGCCGGCTTGCCGCCGTCAATATCTTCCGCCCATTGGGGGGCCGGTGCGGTGGGGTTGAGGAATCTCTTGTTTACCTGAACCTGAGCTTCGATATAGCCGACCTCGCCGTAAGCGGAATCGACCTTCTGCTTGTCCAGCCTGAGCGTCTCGGTCGTAAAGAACGAACCCTGGTGGAACGTCAGTCGACGGCGGAGTTCTTCGGCACTGAAAACGGTATTGCCTTCAAAAACAATTTCGCTGATTCGGTATCGCGGCCCTTCCTTGATCACGAAAGTTACGACCACGCTTGTCTTGTCGGTACTGAAGTCCAGCTTTCGGCCTACTTCGGCATCGAGGAAACCATCCTGCACATATATGTTGCGGAGGAGGGTCACATCCCGCTCGACCTTCTCGACATTCAGTGAACCGGCAACAAAAGGCCAGACCTTAGCCTTGGTCGACGTCTTCATTTTCAGGCTGAAATTGCTGAAATAATGATTGCCTTCAAACCGAACCTTCTTAACTATAGTCTGCGGGCCTTCAACAATATTGTAAGTCAGCTCGCTTTTATCACGCAGGGCCTCTTCATCGACCGTTACGGTGATGAAGTGATATCCTTCCTCGCGGTACTTGTTGATGATAGCCTGCTTGCCGCCCTCTATCGAAGCCTGGTTCATGGGGTCGCCCTCACCGATGGGCATGTCCTTGAGCAATTCTTCGGTCTTGAATTTTTTATTACCGATAATTTCCAGTTTGGATATGGTAGGTCGTTCATCGACCTTGAAGGCTACGATAACTCCTTCTTCGGTATATTCTCTGGTAGCTACAACGGAAGTAAATCGGCCGCTCCCCATCAGTCGGTCACGGTCAGCCTTTACGGTCTGCTCATCGTAAACGGTCCCCACGCGGGTTTTGACGTAGCTGAGGACGGCATTTTTGCTAAGCCTTTGGTTGCCCTCGATGCGGACATCGATAACAGACTTTGAAGGTGTCGCTGCCCAGGCCGCGCAATGCGACAACAACGCCACCACGGCGATTCCCAATATCAGTCTTTTCACGGTGAACTCCCAGACGTTTTCAGGTCGACCTTCGACCTGATAAAACCTGCTACTTGCGAAAGATAGATACCTGTTATCAGGCTGAAAGTCAAACATGTTTTTGACGACCAAAACGGCTCACGGGCCGTCAAAAAGCCAGGAAAACCCAAACCATCATCGATCATTTGCCCCGTAACATCCCGCTGGGTGTAACCTTAGAAGAATGGCAATGCAAAAGTCAAAAAATTACCAACAGGCCAAAATTTTATGTGAACTTTTGTCCCAAACCCTGAAAAAAAACCAAGCTCCTGCCTATTCAAACATCGCGTCGATAAAGGTGTCAGGATTGAATGGCTCGACGTCTTCGAAAGTTTCGCCCAGGCCTACGAATTTGACTGGCAGATTGACTTCATTGCGAATGGCGACGACGATTCCGCCCTTGGCTGTGCCGTCAAGCTTGGCCAGGAATATACCCGTCACGTCAATGGCTTCCAGGAAAGCCTTGGCCTGGTTGATGGCATTTTGGCCTGTCGTGGCATCGAGTACCAATAGAACCTCGTGCGGGGCACCGGGCAGCTTGCGAGCTACGACGTCCCTGATTTTCGTCAGTTCCCGCATAAGATTATCCTGCGTGTGGAGCCGGCCTGCCGTGTCTACGAGTAATACGTCCGCCCCGCGCGCAGCCGCTGCTTCGCAGGCATCGAAAACTACCGCAGCTGGGTCTTTGCCCGATCCCTTTACTATGTCACAACCTATGCGTTGTGACCAGATAGTCAGCTGCTCCACCGCTGCTGCCCGGAAAGTGTCAGCTGCCGCCAAAACGACCTTCTTGCCGTCCTGCTTGA
This sequence comes from Phycisphaerae bacterium, assembly GCA_963664745.2. GTDB lineage: Bacteria > Planctomycetota > Phycisphaerae > SM23-33 > SM23-33 > B1-G9. The sequence continues at coordinate 725,586 of CAXXMC010000005.1, read as the reverse complement.
ACTGATAGGCCAGCTTTGCGATGGATGTGGTCTTGCCGGCACCGTTAATGCCCGCTACCAGAATTACGGTCGGGCCTGATTCCGCGAATTTCACGCTACGATCAGACTCAGGCCAATATTTTTTCATCTCGTTCTTGAGAAAATCCAAAACTTCCTCACCCTTGGCGATTTTCCCAGCCTTGTTGGCTTCCCGTAAGTCGTCGCAAATGCGCGTAACCTCAGCTATGCCGATATCCGCCTGGATAAGCATGGCTTCAAGTTCTTCGACCAGCTCGGCATCCAACGTCCTGCCGACCAGCAGAGTTTTCAACCCGCCGACGAACCGCTGCTTGGTTCGGCTGAGACCTCTGGTGAGTTTTTCTATCGCTTTCCTGAATAAAGCCATATTTTTTCCATTCTTTTTTGCAGAGACACAGGGGATACAAGAAATCTTTTCTTTTCAAAAAACATATCCTGTACATCTTATTCGTCGCGGATTTCTTTAGCGACGGCATCGAGCACGCCGTTTACGAACCGCGGGCTTTCCGCAGTGGAAAATTCCCGGGCCAAGCGTAATGATTCTGAGATAACTACCTTAAATGGGGTTGAAGCGGTCATCAGCTCGCACACAGCCAGCCTGAGGATGTTGCGATCCACCAAGGCCAACCTGGGCAGTTCCCATCGGCGGGCGTGCTTGGAGAGAAGTGCGTCGCATTGGGGCTTGGAGTCGAAAGCGTTGACCAACAGCTGTAATGCGCCATCGATTACCGCCGGCGGCTCGTTGCTGTCCTTAATGAATTGTTCCAGCAGTTTCCACGCACCAGGCCCTTGTGCGTCGAGACAACACAGTGCCTGTAATGCCAGTCTTCTTGAACGATGTTGGCTGCTCACAACTTGCCCTGCAATCCTGCTTTCGAGTAGCGACTATAAAGTTATCAAAATATAAGATTATAAAAATATCAAACAACACAATTATAAAATCTACGCTTCTTTGCCCGGTATCTGGGCAAGGAGATTTACCATTTCAAGCGCTGCGTTGGCAGCCTCGGCGCCCTTATTGCCGCTCTTTGCGCCGGCCCGATCCACCGCCTGCTCTACCGTATCGCACGTCAGAACACCGAAGATGCACGGCGTGCCGGTCTGCAAGCTGACATGGGCAATGCCCTTGGTCACTTCCGAGGCGACGTACTGGTAGTGATCCGTTCCGCCTCGGATAACCGCGCCGAGACAGATTACTGCGGAATATTTTCCGCTGCCAGCCAACCGGGCAGTGATAACGGGAATCTCAAAACTTCCAGGCGACCAGATAATTTCGATGTCAGCCTCCGCCACCCCGTGACGAGTCAGCGAATCGATAGCGCCGCCGAGCAGCTTACTGGTCACGAATTCATTGAATCTGCCGACCACGATGGCGAACTTAGCGCCTTTCGCTGCAACAAGTTGTCCCTGATATTCTTTCATTTTCAAATGCTCCTGACTGTTTTGTCTGACACTATAACATTATCGGCTGTGCCAAACTTATTATTTGTCATAGTATACGAAAAAACCGTCCAACTTAGCAAGGCCCTGACGGGAATAATGACAACGAATATCAAACGAGTAAGGGTGGGTGAACTTGACTTCACCAGAACCACCCCTATGGCCTGTCATTCCGGACGTAGCGAGGCTATATCTTTTTTTGATTTGAGATTGCCGCTCGCTCTGGTTATATTTCAAAAAAATCACTGTGGGATAATTCTATATTCAGGAAAGAAAGGGAAATCATATGAATAAACTAATTCTCCTTTGCCTTATAAGTATTATCTGTATTTATAGCATAGGTTGTCAGGAACGTGAAGAAGCAGATGAAAAAACTGCGCTGCAAGCTTTGGATGTCGCAGCGGCCCTGGGCATGGATTGGTGGTTTGTGGAATTACCAGACAACCTTGGTTCAAAAGATTATGTGGGTCTTGCTTATAAGCAGCCAGACGGATCAATTGAGTGGCAGGGTGGAATGAATACTTCAAAGTGGGGATCAATTGTTAAGGTCTTTTTGTGGAAAAGTGAAGATAATACACGCTTTCAATACGCTATCTTATGCGACGCCGGTACTATAAGAGGAAGCCTTGAGAAAAAAACAATTATGACGAACTCGAGTATGCCATTATTCAAAGGTAAAAAGGTCAATGCAGGCGATGTACTCATGAAGTTTTATGACAAATCCGTTACAGCTTCATCAGAGATACAGCCTGGTGAACTTGGATTGATTCTGCATATTAAAAAATCAGACGAAAAGGCAGTAAAGTAAGTAACTCAAACTGACCGTTTTTGACAACAAGATTAACGCAAATATATTAGAACAAAAAAGTTAAAAACACTTGTCATACCCGCGCAAGCGGGAATCCAGAGTGTAAAAATAAAGCCCTGGATACCCGCTTTCGCGGGTATGACACAACGAATCGGTCAGTTTGAGTAAGTAAGGAGCGGCTGTCTTGATAGTTTCTCCAGGCTGTGCTACATGATAAATAATCAGGCCAGGTACCTGTCGATCCGCTTGGCGGCATCCCGGCCTGACGCGATGGCAGTGGCGACGTAGCTTGCACCCAATGCCAAGTCACCAGCGACAAAAACGCCAGGGACGTTCGTGCGGAATTTATCGACGATATCCACCCTGCCTGCAGAATCCAAATTCAGATCGAACTGACCAGCCAATTCCTTATCCAAAACGTTCTCGAAACCCATCGCCAAGACGATCATGTCCGCTTCGATGTCAAATTCCGTGCCGGCCATGGTCTCCCGCACCGGCCCGGCAGCCGAGGGCGTATATTTCACTTCAACAGCAGATATGCCGGCAACATGCCCGCCGTTTTCGCTGATTTCCTGAGTTGCGACAGCCCACTTCCGCGTTACTTTGTCGGCAAATTCTGCGGGCAGCGGTTCGGTTGGCTGACATGCGGACGCGGGCAGTATCTCGAACTGAGTTACATGTTTCGCGCCCTGTTGAAGCGCAGCTTCGACGCAATCCTCGCCCGAAAGTCCCCCGCCGATAACCACGACATTTTTACCCGCAGCTGAGAAATTTTGGGGAACTGCATCTGCCTGACCGGCTTCAAAAACGCCATGACCTCGCAGGAAATCCATCGCCTGTACCACGCCCGGCAAATCTCCGCCAGGCAGAGTCAGCCTGCGGGCCTTCGACGCCCCCATCGCCAGACAAACCGCGTCGAATTTTTCACAAAGCTCCCGGCCTGTGACAGCCTTGCCGATCTCCGCTTCGCAACGGAACTCGACGCCCTCAGCCTTGAGCTGCTCGATACGACGATCCACAAGATCCTTTCCTAGCCTGAAGGCTGGGATGCCAAACCTAAGCAAACCGCCAGGTGCAGAGTCTTTCTCGAATACGGTCACGGCATGGCCTGCGCGAATAAGTTGCTGGGCAGCTGCCAAACCAGCTGGGCCCGAACCGACAACCGCGACGCTCTTGCCCGTACGATCCTTGTCGCGGATTTTCTTCGGCGTTATCCAGCCTTTCGCGAATGCCTGCTGGACAATCTTCAGTTCCATTTCACGAGCATTGACGGGGTACTCAGGCCTTTTGCCGCTGCAGGAATCTTTGCAGAAAGCTGGACATATATTGCCCGTGAATTCCGGGAAATTGTTCTTCTCGTGCAGACGTTCAGAGGCTTCCTTCCAGCGACCTGCCGTAGCCAATTCCATCCAGACGGGAATATCCGCACTCAGCGGACAACCCTGCAGGCTGCACGTCGGCGAGATGCAATTCATGCACATCGGCGAAGCCAATCCCACCATCTTCCGCTGATAATCATCAACTGAGGCAAACTCAAAAGTTTTCACCAGCCTGGTGTACTGGTCGCGGAACATCCGTTGCTCAGAAGTACCGGGCCTGAATATTTTCCTAAGCCAGCGCATGTGCCTCAACGTCTTGAGCTGCCAATCATGCAGGACAAGCGTTTTCCGCTTTTTCCACGGGCCGATGCCTACATTGACCTTCCAGAGATGTTTGTAGCTGACCCTGTCGCCGTTGGCCCGGTTGATGTTGTATTTTTCCTGATCGGCGCGATATTTTTCCTTACTGGTGGAAAGCTCAGCCTTGTATACGGCATCCTTTATAAGCATGGCCGAGGCGAGATTCTCGATCACCGCCCTGGTAGCGGCAAATTCGTACTCGGGCCTGTCCTTACGATAGACGTCTATGACCAGGTCAACGTACAGCTGGGCGTATTCGATCCCGCCCCATCTCATGCAGTCGTAAGTTCGGATAACAACGTCGCGACAGATTTTCCCGTCCAGCTCAGCCAGGGTTTGCACCGTCTTGGTGACAAGTTCTCTAAGCTGGGCCGGGAGGGTGCTTTTCTTGCCGTGCCGTCGGGTGGTATATCGACATTTTTCGTCGAGGGTTTCCGCCCAGCCCAGTTTTTGCGGCGCGCCCTGGAAAAGTTCAGGCTGCTCCACGAGCTTTCTGCCCATGTTGAATGCGTAGAGATTCTTTTTGAAGTCCACGCGGAGAGTGTCTTTGATAGCCCAGGCCATGGAGTGCATGGATACCGGAATCAGGCCGTGCTGGAAAGCATAGCCCAACATCATGATGTTGGCATATATCTTGCCTCCCAGATATTTTTCGCAAATCCGCGAAATGTTCCTGGCCAGGAAGTAATCTTCTCGCGTGTGGGCCCGAATGAACTCGACCAATCTGCCCGGGTCATAATCGTCCCAGCCCATCAGGCCGCTAATGGTGGCAATTTTGTCGGTGTTGATCACAGCTGCGGTTTTTTCGGGGTCGACCACACGGTATCTGCTTTTGGGGTCTAGTGTGCGCGCAGCTTCGAGGATATCCACGCCCAGCAGCAGATCAGCCTTGCCATGAGTCATGATTGCGGTGATGGGTTGATTGGAAATATTGTACGCAACCTGGCTGACCACCCCGCCGTTGCGAATGGCCAGGCCTTTCTTGTCCAGGAACAGAACATTGTACCCTTCCTTATGGCCTGCGCGCACGACGATGCTCGTAGCCACGCCGATTCCCATCCCGCCGACGCCCGTAAGACAGCATCGCCAGAGATCGCCCGCTTCCCGCTTGCGAGGTTCGGGGATATTGTCGAGATCGAGTTCCGGCACGAGCGAACGCTGAGCCTTCTTCCTCCGAACCGTCAGCCTTTCAAAGGCATCGCATGCGCCGACACGCTCGCACGCGCCGTCGCTGACGCACCAGCTGAGGTCGGTGTCCATTTTCTTGCCGTAGTCCGTCTCTACATGTCGCAGGCCCGGACAGCCCGTCATTTCCGTGCAGGCCAGGCAAAAGCGACATATCTCTTTATTAACGTTCGTGAATTCCTTGGCTGGGAGGTAGCCCTTTTGGCTGATGGCTGCCCGCTCACTGCGGCGCGTGCGGCGGTTGCGCATAATGCCGCATTCCTTCTCAGCGATAATGACCTTCACGCCGGGGGCAAGGAACGTTTTCTCCAGCGTTTCGTAATACTGGTCGCGGATTTCAGGATTTACACGCAGCAGGGTCGAGTTCGAGCCTTCGAGAATTCCGCGGACTACGTTCTCGATACTTTGACGCGCGGTGGGATTGCCCAGGATGTCGTAGTCCACGCCCGGCGTGGGCTGATGGCCCGTCATGGCGGTGGTGCTGTTGTTGAGGATTATGAATGTTATATCCTGGCCGAACTTCACAGCCTGGCTGATCGCGAGCTGACCTGAATGAAAGAACGTCGAGTCGCCCATGAAGACGACTTCCTTGTTCGGGATGAACGGATCGGTCCCGCTGCCCGTTCCGCCGCCCAGGCCCATGCCGGAAAAATCGTGCATAAGCTCCTTGTTCGGCGGGAACATCAGCATGGTATAACAGCCACAGTCGCCGTGGAAAAGCAGATCGACCGGCTCGGAGCCATGATGCTGCTTCATGTATCGCGGATCCATGAACTTGCGTTTCAGCTCGACACAAACATTGGCTGAATCTCGGTGCGGACAGCCTGGGCAGAAACTCGGCAACCTGATCGGCAGCATACCAGCTGGGACTTCCACCTCCTCGGTAGCCTGGAGCTTTTCGAGTTCGTTTTTTACGGTTTTTATTTTTGATTCTGGCAGAACATCAGCGGTGTCCGCTGCGAGATTACAAATAAGCCCGCCGATTATTTCCATCACGCTCGACGGCGTAAGCCCACTGGTTCGGGGCACGCCAGGCCTGCCGTTCGGGAATTTCTTGCCGAATAACTCAACCTTCGTGCAATCACCGCTCCACTCGGATCTGCCTTGCGCGAGAACCTCAGCCACCTGCTCTTCCATGAACCCGCGACGCTCTTCAACAACGACAATGCGTTCACACTGCTCAGCCAGTTCCTTCACCAGCTGAGGGTCGACTGGATAACTCATACCGAATTTCAGAATCGGGAACTCACCCAGCACACCAAGTTCGTGCAGCGCGTGCACAAGATAATCGTGTCCAAGACCAGCTGCGACAAACCCGATCGGCTTGCGCACGCCGGAAGAGGGATATTCGATTTTATTCATGCCCAGTTCGCGGGCAACAGCCATGGCCCGGGCGAATCTCTCGACGAAAGAATTTTCCTGCCAGTTCGTCCTGGGAGGCAACAACACGCGCTTGTCGAGATTGATCGAAGCTGTCTCCAGATTGAATTTATCAAGCGTATTGTTCTTTGGAAACTGGTTCGGCCTGCACATGACCGTCCCGCCGCCGTCAGCGAGGTTGGTCGGCAAGAGATAGCCCACGTAAATTTCACTTCTGCTGGAGAGTTTGAACGAGAGGTCGATGAAATCCTTGACCTCCTGCTGGTTGGACGGCTCGATGACGGGAATGAAAAGATGTTTCGAGAGATATCTGCTGTCAGCTGGAACCTGGGTCGAGTCGCACCACGGGTCGTCGCCGTAAACTATGATCGCGCCGCCCTGCCTGTGCGCACCAGCGAGGTTCCCCAGCGCCAGCGCGTCAGCTGCGACGTGCAGACCGACGCTTTTCATCCCGATCAACACGCGCGTAGGCAGTGCCTGCGTACCGTTGACCATCGCAGCTGAGAGGGCTTCGTTGTTGTTGATGATTGCCCGAATGCCTTTTTCGCGCAGCATATCCGCCAGCACGCTCAGTGAATCAAAATAGCCTGCTATCGGACTGCCCGGGTATCCGCCCAAAAGGTGGACACCGCCTTCGGTTTCAAGGGCACCTTTCACCAGCAATTCATTGCCGGTAAAAATCTCTGGCCCATCTTCCGTGAGAAATCTACGCTCCGCTTTCATCCGGGACATTGTACGCAAACAAACGTGAAGTCCAAAGTTTTTTCTTGAGGCAACTTTACCACCTGTTCATTCCGCAGGAGAAACGACCCGCCATCTGCCCGAATTGGCGTATAACAGGACGTTGAGAACAATTCGCCGGGCATCTGAGGGTATATAACCCGGATTTTGGGGCGAAATATCGCCCCCAGCTGGGCCTGCCAGGGCGAGCCTGCTGAGAACTACCACAATTCTGCCCTGCTCACGAACCGCCCACAACAAAGGTGGCCCTTGGGGCTTAGTTTTGTCTATCCCCAAATGTTTAAGTGCAGAAGTATTGTATTCCAATGGATTTAAGTTGCTTCCCAAGCCTGGCCCAAAATTTCCTGTTATCAGGGGATCATCTGTAGTGATTGGCTTGATAGCATCCTGGCCGAAGATTTTCACGAGGTTGGCCCGGGCAGCATCAAAATCAGACTGGTTTCCATTTACTGAATCTATCAGTAATATTCCGCCCGTTTGGACAAAAGCCCTGATTCTGTCAGAGGTTATGGCCTGGAAATCTTCTGGGGTCTTACCCGTAAGCCAAAGCATGGACAAGCCGCGTGGAATTCTTTCTCCCTGGGTATCGTTGGGATAGAAATCCTGATGTCGCACGCCGATGCTGATAGCTTTTGCCAGTGCGTCGGAAAGCTTGGCTGAGATAGATGCGAAGTCGGTATTGCCGCCCGGCAAAGCTACCCCGCCAATAACAAGAAACCGCTCAGGCTTGGAGGACGCAAGCAGTCTGGAATCGCCGGGAACTGAAATGACTTGTTGCGTATTATTGTTTGCATGCCTGTGTTGGTTTGGGGCAGGCTGAATTCTTCGCAGTGTTCTGATTGCCCAGGCTGAGCTGACGATATTGTCTTCAGTCGGCAATTGGCCTGGCCAGGCTCCGTTGCGTTGTTGCTGGGCCAGCATGAAAGTTGAAATCTCGACATCCACGTCTCTGCCGCCCAGCCTCATTGGTTGTCCGGTTGCACAGGCAAGATCGTACAGGTACGAATACAACGGTTCGGCTCCCAAATTCCAGGCCGGGACATGCTCAATGCTGTAGTTCCGATCAAGCCAGGCCAATGCTCGCTGAAGTTTTTTTTCGTCTTTCCCGGAATAGTTCAGGTGGTTCAGCAGTACCTTCAGAGCTGACGCCCCGGCTGCTGTCGCTGAGCCGTTACTGGCTCTGCGAAGCCTGGCGGGTTTTGCGCCTTGCGGAAAATAGCCGAATCCGCCATCTGAGTTCTGAACCTTTTGCAGAAACAGCCTGGCCTGTTTCCAGGCGTCAGGATTTATTTTTGCCCCGAGATCAGATGCAGCCTGGAGTGCACGCAGCACCTCAGCTGTATCGTTGGTATTTCCAGGCCCAGCCGGCTCACCCCAACCGCCCCCAGGCAATTGATGACGTACCAGCCAATCGACATCCGTCTGGAGTTTTTCCGGTAACGTTTTTTGAAGTGCGACTGAAGTTAAAGAATTCCGGACCAATTCACACAACAGCGCGGTGCGAATAGCCCGCGAGAAAACCCTGTTCGATTTTCGTTTCAGGATCTCATCGATTGCCTTCGCCAACTCAGGCCGACTCGGATCTTCACCCGCTTCGAGTTGCGCCAGGACCAGCAATGCCTCTGCCCCCCCGCCGGTATAGCGATAGCACTCTGATAGTCCAGCCCCAGCCTGAGGTGATTTTGTGGAAATGTAAACCATGGACCGGGCAATGGCTTCGTTAATCGCTTTGGGCGACAGGCCCGGACTGTCGGCCCAGAAATCCTGAGCCCCCCCCGGCCCAGCCAACGCCAACGCGATCAGACTAACCAAAAAACAATACCGAAATTTCACGTCACTGCATATCATCCCCATCATTCTGATATCATAAGGCAGTGGTGTCCAAGAAAAAACAGGCTGTTGCCCGCAATTATTCTCAGCACCGATGCAGGAAGATCATTTTCGGGCAACTATACTCTTTGGGGATGCTCAGTCATGTAGAAATGCAGTGCCTCAAGAAGTGACGGCAACTGGGATTTCAATACCGTAAACAGCTCATGGCAAAGGTCCAGATTACCGTCTTTCGCAGCCCGCTCCAAATTCATGGCCGTTTCAAATACGGGCCTGGCGGAAAGATTCCCAGCTGAGCCTTTCAAACTGTGAGCTGCTTTGCTGACAGTGTCAAAATCGCCGGTTTGCAGGGAAGTCTCTATTTTCCCGATCAGCTCAGGCGCAAGATCGACAAAAACATCCGCCACCTCGCAGAACAACTCTATATCGCCGCCCGTACGATCCAGGGCTGAGGCAATATCAAACGCGGGTTGGGAACTTTCCGGGGTAACCTGAGTGTTATTTTCCGTGTTCATGTTTTCGTTTCGCTCTTTACTTTCGAGTTCAGGAGTTTGATTTTTTTCAAGTTTGGCTGCGGGTATCATTTTTTCGATCTCCTCAGCCAATAACATGGGGTTCAGGGGTTTCGTAACATAGCCATCCATGCCGGCTTCCAGACAACGATCCTGGTCACCAGCCATGGCATGAGCGGTCAGAGCAATAATTGGGATATGCCCGTTGGTTGCAGAGTCTGCCTCCCGTTGACGTATTTTTTGCGTAGCCTGCAAGCCATCCATCTCCGGCATCTGAATATCCATAAGGATCAGATCAAAATGTTCACGCTCAGTTACCTCGAGAACTTCCAGTCCATTGCAAACCAAGGTTATGCTGTGGCCCATTTTTTCGAGCAATCGCATTCCCAGTTTCTGATTAACCGCATTGTCCTCAGCCAAAAGAACCCTGATCCCGTTTTGCCTGGGTATTGATTGGTGCTCTACAACCTGAAGCTCTCTGTTTGCGTGAGCTGAGGATTCATTGAGCACCGTCACGATATTGTCCAGGAGAGTCGACTGGGTTATCGGCTTGCTTAAATAAGAGGCCACCCCCAATTCTTTGCAGCGTCTGGCGTCATCACCCCTGCTGGCGGAGGAAAGCATCATTATGGTTATATCCTTGAGTTGTTCTTCGGCGCGGATTTTTTCAATAACCTGAAAACCGTCAAGTTCCGGCATATTGACATCCATAATAATCAGGCTGAACTTATGACCTGTTTGTTGAGCCTTTTTAAGCTTCGCAATGGCAGCGAAACCGTCTTCCACAGTCGTTGGATTCATTCGCCAGTTGGACAGCATCGCTGAGAGAATCCGCCGATTTGTGGCGTTGTCATCGACAACCAATACGTTCATATCCGTCAGGTTGAAACTGTGCGAAAGTTCAGGCTTATTCGTCTGATCCGCATGCAGGCCCAATTGCACTGTAAGATAGAATGTCGTACCCGTACCGACTGCGCTCTCTACCCATATCTGGCCTCCCATCATCTGCACCAGCCTGGTCGTGATTGCCAACCCTAAACCACTCCCGCCATATCTTCGCGTCGTCGACCCGTCCGCCTGTTCAAAGGCCTCGAATATCGACTTCATTTTTTCTTCCGGGATCCCGATTCCAGTATCCGAAACGGAAATCTGAAGCGATATCTGATCCTGCGTCATTGATGTCGATTCAATCTTAAGCAGAATTTCACCTTCCCGCGTGAATTTCAATGCGTTGCCGATGAGATTGATTATTATCTGGTGCAATCTGCCGGCATCGCCAATAAGATAATCCGGCAAATCAGGCTGAATATCGCACAGCAGCTCGACACCGTTCTCATCAGCCCGAATGCCCATTGGCTTGAGCGAATCCTCCACACATTCCCTGAGGGAGAATGGCTCGTGGCAGAGTTCCAGCTTGTCGGCCTCGATTTTTGAAAAATCCAGGATATCATTGATTACTCTGAGCAAAGTACAGCCTGAGCTTTTGACCATTTCCAGATATTCATGCTGCTCTTCACTTAAAGTCGTTTCGAGCAGAAGGTCGGTCATGCCGATTATACCATTCAACGGCGTACGGATTTCGTGGCTCATGTTAGCCAGGAATTCGCTCTTTGCCTTATTCGCAGCTTGGGCCTGATGGGCCATTTCATTTGCCCTGGCGGTGGTGGCTCTGAGTTTATCGTTAAGCGCCTCCGTGGCCTGATTGGCATTTTTCAGGCTCGTTTCAGCCTGCTTTCTCTCGGTAATATCCCGAAAATACCAGACCCTTCCATAACACTGCCCGTCTGAACCCAACAGAGGAGAAGAATATCTATCAAAGAATTTGCCATCCTTAAATTCTATTTCGTCTCTGCTTTTTTGATCTTTGTTAGTGTACAAAAATTTTATTTTACTGACAAATTCCTCGGGATACTTAAGCTGGCTTAACACATGTTGCACCAGTTTTTCGTCATTGCCTTCATCCATCAACTCTTGATCAATATTCCACATTTTGGCAAATTGACGATTTGTAAGAATGGTTTGTCCTTCATTGTTTACCACGAGAATTCCGTCGAGTGACGCTTCTGATTGGGCTTCAAGCAACATTGTTTTGAGGAGCAGTTGAGCCTCCGTCAGTCTTCGTTCTTCAATTTCCCGGTTAAGACTCTCTATTGAAGTTGTAGTTCCCTCGAGATTTTCGACCATACTGTTGAAGGAATCGACGATTTCATCGATTTCATCTATGGGGTGAGAGTCTGTCGGAATCAGCATTGCTTTCCCGAAGGTCGTCTTGGATTCCCTGAAATATGCTGCAATTTTCTTGAGCTTTTTTCCTACCAGGCGTTGGAAAACACCGTAAACAACAAAAAGCAGCAGGATCAATCCGACAATCATCATAAGGGAATTTCTGATGGTCTGGTTTAACGCCGCTGCCTTGTATTTATTTTCAGGTATTCCAACGGTGTCCAACGCAATAACTTCACCTATTGGGCGATGGAAACCAGCCTTGTCTCCATACTGCGCCAACATCGAAGCCGGCGCATCTTTCGGATCTCCATGGCACTGAAGACAACTTTGCTCCATGCGTCTGGCGCTGAACAGAGCGATCTGATCCTGGCCATTGATTTTTATTCTGCCGCTCCACCTTTTAGCGCCAGGATTATCATTGAAGTATTTGATGACCTTAAGCTCTTCAGGTCCTGCCTGATTACGGGGATTACGCGGATTATCCGATGAAAATTTGATGGTATAATCAGGACGCTCCTTACGGACTTTTTCAAATACACTTCGGGCAACATAGGATGTTGACATGACTTCCGGGATAAATGTTTCTTTGCTGGTACGCTCCTGGGCGAATGGCCTGACCGTTTCAGAAACGTAGGAGCGAATGGCAAGGTCAAACTGCAATGCAAGTTCCGCATTCTCTTTCAGCAGTTTTTCCGTTTGCTCATTATTGTTGGCCCAGGAAAAATACAGAATTACACAGGAGAATACCGCCACAAATATGGCGATAAGCCACAAAAACTTGAATCCGAGACTTCTTTTCCTGTAATTTCTGGCTTTCATGATAATTATGCTTCTGAAAAGAACCAGAAACATCTTTCGCATACGCACTTGTTCAATTTACATTTTTCTAATCAATGACCTTATGCGTTACGGATTACATTTCTTAAATATTTAAATCAAATTTCATTCAGTCAGCCCTTCAGACAAAAGGTCGACTGTTTGCGAAAAGGAAGGTATGCCAAACCACAGATCAGCACCAGCATTTTGACCGCAAACTTTTCCCCATGTGTCGCGGTTTCTCTGACACAACCTTCCTTCCACACAAAACTCCGGCCAAAAGCCAGAGGCTCACACAACAACTTTCCACCAAACCCCGACAAATGTATGATCGGAGGATATTCAGTAGCTGTTAAGGTAAAAAAAACTTTTTTGTGTGGGTTGGCCTACCCCAATACATGACACTTACCTGCACGCAAACTTAAATAAACCCCTGCAATACAAGGGCTTGAGTGCGGGAGATTTAGAGATGCCCTATAATATTGCAGGCTGAGATCACCGCGTTTCGAGTAAATCTCGCAATATTTTCTATTCCTCTGTCTCACCGCCGGTGAAGTGTCGAACGAGCGGGGTAATGGTCAGGCCTTGAGCGAAGATCGAGAAGGCTACGACCAGGTATGTCATCAGCAGCAGCATTGCCCGGTCGAGAGTCTGGCTGCGTGCTACATGGAACGTCGCAACCTGAACATCGGGCGTGGGAATACACAATGCCATCGCCAGCGGCAATCCCCCTCGCAACCCTCCCCATGTCATTATCACCAGAACACCATGTGAAAATTTAAACTTACGTCTAAGTACCAGCCAGGGTGCAAACACCGAAAGATATCTGGCGATCAACACCACCGGGATCGCGAGCAAACCAGCCATGATACACGTATGCCATTCAGGCAGGACTTCGCGGGCTACCAGCAACAACTCCAGACCAACCAACATGAACAGAATCGCGTTGCCCACTTCGTCCACGATATCCCAGAAAGAATCCATGTGCTCCCGACAAGTCGGCTCAATCCAGTCTTCGTGGTTACCCACGATAATACCAGCAACAACCATAGCCAATGGCCCGGACATGTGAAGAACGTCGGCCAGCTGATAACCACCCGTCGCAATGCAAAGCGTCACAAGCAGTTGAGTCTTGATGTCCTGGCTGCTTTTGATGAGCCTGGAAGCGACATAGCCCAACACCCATCCAAGGGCAATACCACCCAACGCCTCAAGCCCAAACAAGCCAATAACAGTCCGCATATGAATATTTTCCGGGTTGATCATAACCCGGCCTACCACGATGAACATCACCACACCAATACCGTCATTAAAAAGCGACTCGCCCTCAATATCCATTTCCAGATTCTTGGGGGCACCGACTTTTTTTAGGATCGACAGCACTGCTATCGGGTCGGTGGGGGAAATAATGGCTCCGAACAGCAGGCAGTCCAGAAACGACAACCCCAGATTAAGCATGGAGGACAGCCAGGCGAAAACAAAACCGATAACGAAGGCTGAGACCACAACTCCACCCAACGCAAAGACGCCAATAGGCCATAACCGGGTAACCATCCGCTTGAGGTTGATATGACGCGCGCCGGCAAAAAGCAGAAAACCCAATAATCCCTTGAGTACCAGATCGTTAAAGTTCAGATTGGCTATCCAGAGGCTTACGCGCCGGGGAATTTCATGGTTGAATCGGCCTACAACAACCACGCCCACCGCGACCAATATGCCTGCTAGCATCATCCCAATGGTTGGGTGCAACTTTAATATTCGACGATTTAGATAATTCAACAGAGTCGTCAGAACTATGACCACCGCTATGACCTGATAACCGTCCATCATTACAAATCTCCCGATTTTTTTTCAATACCAGAACGCCGATTAGAGCATTTTAAAAAGTTTACACAACAAATCCACGTAATTGTTATCGGCTGAAAAGTCCGCCAGTTACATTTTATTTTGCAATTCCGACTCGAGTGAGATTCCGGCCTTTCCGGGAAATTTTGACAAAGAAGCGCAGAAAACTCGGGGAATTTGAAAATACAGGGAAACCAAATTCAACCTCTTGATCGGTGATGATTCAGTTTGATCTCTTCGACCCAGCAGTACAATACGGGTACGATAAACGCCGAGAGCATCACCACCAGCATCCCGCCGAATGAGGGAATAGCCATCGGTACCATTATGTCGCTGCCCCGGCCTACTGAAGTAAGAACAGGAATGAGAGCCAGAATCGTCGTAGCGGAAGTCATTAGACAAGGCCTGATTCTTCGCATGGCTGCAGCTATCGTTGCCTCGCGAGCAGTGTCAATCGTATCCGGCTGCTGCCGTTGAAAAGTCTGATCCAAATACGTCGACTGTATAACGCCGTTGTCCGTCGCAATGCCGAACAACGCCAAAAAACCTACCCATACCGCGACGCTCAAATTCATTGTGTGCACCTGGAACAGGTCTCGCATATTCACGCCGAAAATGGAAAAGTCCAGAAACCACCCCTGCCCGTAAAGCCAGAGCAATATAAACCCGCCAGCCCAGGCTACGAATATTCCGGAAAAAACAAGCATAGTCGTACTGAAAAAAAAACAATTTACTGTTATTTCTGTTGCCAATCGGGCTGTCCCCTTTTGCGCAAAAAGACTTGCACCCCAAAGCCTATCGCCAGCAGCATTGCCTTTCAATATCCCAATATCTTTTTTGACGGCACAACTCGCGACTATTGAAACAAAAATCACTTGCCTGACCCAGGAAAAGGAACGTAAAATCGATAACGATATTCCAGAAAGAGATACGGCATCAAACACCAGCCACAAAATTAGCCTGGCGGAAGTCGCACATAATGGATAATAATCTTTTTAACACATTAAGATTTGCATATATCGAAGGGGATATTACGCATATCGAAAGCGTCAAACGGCCGGAGTTGTATGAATGGCGACAATTTCCTTACTGGGTGTTTGCATTTGCAGAGATAATCTCCGGAAAGCCAGGCCATCTTGAAACCCCTCGAGATGGCAAAGTAAGACTGGCAACCAACCATATATCATGTATCCCGCCGCACATCCCCCACCAGTTTACCCCCAGGCCAGGCCTGGTCGGCAAAAGTACATGGTGTCATGTGAAATTCAATTTGGACTTCGGCCTAGATATCGCATCGTTTTTGCAGATTCCCCTCATACTCGGGGGGAAAGTCGCCCTTAAACTGAAAGAAATAATTGAAGAACTTGTGGCAGTTGATAAAAACCAATCTCTCTCGCCCCTATTAAAATCCATCTCTCAGACCAAACTTGGGGTATCGCTACTTGAAACCATTCTCCCATATGGAAAAACAACCAGCACCGTGTCTCTGACCAACAAAGACACTCCGCGTATTTTCAAGGTACTCCATTATATCGACACGCATTTAACCAGTAATCTCAAGGTACAAACCTTGGCAGCACAAATTCATCTTTCCCCTCCGCAGCTTCATAGAATTTTCAAGGAAGTAATGGGAACCGGCCCAATGGAATTCGTTCGCAACGCTCGAATGACCAAAGCCTGTGAAATGCTCATGTCCACTCAATTGGCAGTCAGTGAAATTTCAGCAAAAGTTGGATACCCAAATCAATACATTTTTTCGCGGGCATTCAAAAATCACGTTGGAATATCTCCTTTGAATTTTCGAAATCACACCCCCTATTATCGCTTGAAAAAACATTAAATTTAGAAGTTTTTTTCACAACTAGCCTCATTTCATTATGATAGGATTTGCAATTTTTTTCATACCTTCTGCTATGGCCTGTTCAAGCAATCAAAAGTACAATAAACCTTTATATCAATGGTTTTAAAAGACTTGAGATTGGCTTGCTTAACTAAGTCGGTTTTACTCTGGTGATTTTTCGCAATCTTGCATATTGGCATAACAAGATGACTTGGCTATAAATATCAGAGTCTAGTTTCAAAGCCTCGGATTCTGAATCGAAATTACATGGATTAAGAATTGCAGGATTTTAATGAGCATTAAAGAACAGGTTAAAAAGGCTATACATATGAACGGGCCGGATCGCGTTCCCTTATTGTATAGCAAAACATTTGAACCTTCGGACATCGTAAATATTCCGGTCGTCATGCATTTTGCCGGTCCGAACAGCGATAAATCCGAATGGGGATTCACATGGGAGAATTTCAATAACGATCTTGCATTAGGGCAACCAAAGGAGCCTGTCATAAAAACATGGAGTGATTTGAAAAAATACAAAGCTCCTGACCCTACTGATCAAAAACGCTTTGACGGAATCAGGGACGCCCGGAAAAAGTACGGGCCTGATAGATACTATAAAGCCAGTTTTATCTTAACCGGATTTTCCATGATGACCATGCTGCGAGGTTTCGAGGACCTTCTTACGGACATGTATCTAAACCGGCAGGAAGTTGAGGAACTTGCGGACATAGTGTTTGGATTTGAAGAACAGATAATAATCCAGCTAAAGAACCACGGTTTTGATGCGGTCACTTTTGCCGATGATTACGGCACCCAGGAGAACCTTATAATTAACCCCAATATCTGGCGGGAAATATTCAAACCACGTTTGAAAAAGGAGATTGACCTGGCCCACGAGCATGGCCTCGATGTTTTCCTCCACAGTTGCGGCTATATTTATGACATCATCCCGGATCTGATAGAAATTGGACTGGATGTTCTCAACCCCGGCCAGCCCAGTCTGAACGGAATAAAACGAATGGGCGAAAATTTCGGCGGCAAGATATGCTTCTCCTGCCCTGTTAACTATCAGACTACCGGCATCAGCGGCTCTAAAGAGGATATTTTCCGGGAGATCAAAGAATATGTCGATAATCTGGGGTGCTTCAATGGAGGCCTGATAGGAATCATAATTGAGGACTTGAGTGCACTTGGCGCGTCACAGGAAAATATCAAACACACTATTGAAGCATTCAGGATGTATGGGCAATACAACTGAAATATAATTTTTAGAATTAACAAAGCGGATTTTATGAAATGACCAAAACAGTAGGCCGACCTAATTAGGAATTATTGAATGGTAAATCTCACATCTTTTGAGCGTATTGACAGAACAATGAAACGCGAGCCGATAGACCACATCGGTGTTTCTGAAACATTCTGGCCGGAAGCTGCTGAAAAATGGGTCGAACAGGGATATCTTAAGAAAGACGAAATCCCCGAGGAGCATTTTGATTTTGATGTCATACGTGACGGCTTTCCGAATCTTATTGCAGATTTAAAATTCAAAGAGCTGATAATCGAAGAAACCGATGAGTGGAAAACATCTTTGGATGGCAACGGCGCAACATTAAAAACTTTCAAAGCAAAATCGGGCGTCCCGGAACACATTGATTTCCAGGTAAAGGATCGCACTGGATGGTTAGAACTCAAGGAAAAACTGACAGACGAATCACTGTTTCGTGATCGTATTGATTTTGAAAGCTACCGCCGAGCAAGGCAGAAGGCAAAAGAACGCAAATTGTATTTCATGTGGCTGGGCGCAAACGTTTTCGAATGCATGCATCCAGTTTGCGGCCATGAGAATATGCTGGTTGGAATGGCCTTGGACCCGGAATGGGTCGTGGATATGTGTCAAACTTATGCAAAGCTTCTGATAACTCTTCAGGAAATACTTTTCGAACAGGAAGGTAAACCTGACGCGGTTTTCTATTGTGAAGATCTGGGTTTTAAAGAGCGACCTTTCATGTCTCCCAAAATGTATAACGACATAATAAAACCCAGCCATACTTATCTTTTCGATTATGCTCATTCTATCGGCTGCAAGGTATTCCTCCATTCGTGCGGCTTCATCGAACCCTTGATCCCAAGCCTGATCGAAGCGGGAATCGATTGTCTTCAGGCAATGGAATTCAAGGCAGGAATGGATCCGTTCAGAATTAAAAAGAATTTTGGGGATCAGATAATTCTTTTTGGTGGTTTCGACGTCAGACTTTTCGAGAAAAATGATATTGATCTCTTGGATTCTAAACTTAGAGAATTCATTCCTATTATGTGCGACAATGGTGGATACATCCTTCATTCAGATCATAGTATTCCACATTCGGTGGATTATGAAACATATAATTATTTCAAGGAAATGGGCCTGAAAATAAGCCGTGATTATTGTTAATCCATATTATTAAAGACAAATAAGATGAAAAAGCTATTTCTTGGTATTGAGATCGGTGCCTCAAAACATCAAGTTGCAATCGGCGATGCTGAGAGCAACATTCTTGCTTCGATACAAGGAAAAGTGAATATAGCAGAAGGAGCAAATGGCATTCTCGAGTGGATGAACGGGAATATTCCGTCGCTGCTCGCTTCTGAAAGCAATTACTCGGGAAAAGTGGAAGCAATTGGCGTCGGGTTCGGCGGAATAATCGAAAGTGAAACGGGCAAGTCTTTAGCATCAGTGCAGGTTTCAGGCTGGAAGGACTTCAATTTAAAAGATTGGTTCGAAAACGAGTTCCAACTTCCTTCAGTAATAATAAACGATACCGTTGCGGCTGGTTTGGGGGAATACAAATGCGGTTCAGGACAAGGGGCTAAATGTTTTTTCTATACAAATATCGGCAGTGGCATCGGGGGGGTATTTATTTTTGAAGGAAAATGTTACGATGGCATAGGATATGGGGCTGCATATTTCGGTCATACTTTTATTCCAGACTGGACGTCCAACATCCCAGGGGCTATCTGCAAAGTGGAAGACACGTGTTCAGGATTCGGTATCGAGCGTAGACTGCGAACGGCCGGGTATGTACCGTCAAACTCTTCTCTGATGCAAAAATGTAACAGCCTGCCTAACGATATAACCTGTCATATGCTCGGAGATGCGGCTCGGGAAGGTGATACTTTCGCACTGGAAGAAATTGGCCGAATAGCCCAATCATACGCTATCGGCCTGTCTAACGTGATAACTCTGTTAAGCCCTGACCGTGTATCCATAGGCGGTGGCGTTGCCAAAATGGGAGATCTGCTCCTGAAACCCATACGCAAATACACTGATAAATTAGCTTTCATATCAAGTAAAGGACGTTATGAGATAGTCCAGTCTCAACACGGAGACGCAGCTGTATTGGTTGGGGCTGTTGTCGCAGCTGCAGAAAACAGGAATATTTTTAATTAAGCCCATTGGGACACACTCTGCATATTACAGCCGCTGAAGTCAGCAATTAAATATTTATTCATGCAATCAATTTAAAGGATAATAAAATGACAACCGAATCACTATCATTTGAATCAAGCGACCCTGCCGCCTTGTCTAAGTATATCGACCATACGGTACTTTATGCCGACACAACAAGTGAAACGATCGAAAGGTTTTGCAAAGAGGCTATTGACTATAAGTTTGCCTCGGTATGTTTCAACCCCACGCATGTGAAATATGCCGCCAGTTTACTGAAAGGAACCGGCGTCAAGGTTTGCACGGTAATCGGTTTCCCTCTGGGCGCAAGCACTTCCAAGGTCAAAGCATTTGAAACACAAGACGCCATAAGCAACGGTGCCCAGGAATTGGACATGGTAATCAACATCGGAGCTGTAAAGGACGGCAATTTCGACCTGGTCGCTGAAGACATCAAGGCCGTCACATCCGTAGCGGGGGGCAAAGCACTGGTCAAAGTTATAATCGAAACCTGCCTGTTGACCGACGAAGAGAAAGTCAAAGTATGTCAAATTGCCAAAGAGATGGGCGCCGATTTCGTCAAAACATCTTCTGGTTTCAGCACTGCCGGTGCAACGGCAGAAGATGTAGCCTTGATGAAAAAAACGGTTGGTCCGGAAATTGGAGTCAAGGCATCTACGGGCGTTCGGACTACCGAACTGGTGGTCAAGATGGTTAACGCAGGTGCATCACGAATAGGAACCGGTTCCGGTATCAAAATTGTCACCGGAGAAAAGTCGTGAATCGCCCTTTTTTCAGAACTTGAGAGCCGATTTCCTATCTTTCGGTTCTAAAATTAATTCACAAGCCAGGAGCCTGGTATAATGAATTCGCGAGAAAGAATCATAGAAACACTTAATCATAGAGAAACCGACAGGGTTTGCATAGATTTGGGCGCAACCAATGCAACCGGTATAACGGTACGGTTAATGATGTCAGAAAAATGGTAAAAGAAATGCTGGATATTTTCTCACATGGAGGAGGATATGTATTCAGCCAGGTTCATAATATCGACTCATGTGTTCCACCTGAAAACGTCTTAGCCGCATTTACAACAGCGAAACAGTATACAAAAACAAATGGCCTATAGTTTGAGCCCCAAAATGCTAAGTATTGAAAAGTTGAGAGTTCCTGTTTTTGCGTAGCGGGTTTGTTCGTGGCAAGGAAGAAACGTAAGGCATATTTGTAGATATTCCGCAATTTTTCTGAAGCAGCCTCGGGCAAAGCAAGCCACCAAAAAGCGAAATGTCAAGATTGAAATGCTCCAATTTCAGAGGGGTACTTGTTGCAAATACTACATTTTTTTCTACCCTTCCGCTTCATCGTGATTTTGCTTGGTGATATGCAATGGATTAGGGAGTCGTCAATGACTTTTTTGCAGTAGAACAATGTCCGCAAGTTTAATTACAAAATGGCACGTTCAAAACGAACCATTTCCAAGGAGTGACAGAAGACCTGCTCGAAATATCGCCCGTCTTTTTTCGGGATAACATTCAATTCCCATTCATAGCAGAATCGAATATTATCCGTTTTGCACATAAGGGGCGGGCCAGTCTATAAACTTACAAAGTTTTTTCTCCGCTTCACCAAGTTCATAACCGCCCGAAACACGCAAATCTACGCCGGTTGTGAATGCGGACCAGTCGCTCGCGAAAAACAAGGCTGCATAGGCGATTTCTTCCGGTTTTCCACCGCGGCCGAGGAACTGGATATTGTCCATATATCGGCTGAGCTCGTCCTGACCGGCCTGTTCCGCGACCACCTGATCGAGAATTTCAGTGACAATGTGGCCTGGTTTGATTTCGTTGACGCGAACCCCGTTGCTTGCCTCGTCAATCGCAAGCGACCTTGTAAAAGCTTCAATCGCACCTTTTGTGCAACAGTATGCCTGGCAACCCTGACCGCCCGTTTCAGCAACTATGCTGCCGATATTTATGATGCATCCTTTGGACGTCCTTAGGTACGGCAGGGCATATTTACAACCCATAAAATAAGCGGTCAGATTAGTGTCGATGACGTTCTGGAACATTTCCTTCGTAATCAAATCTATCGGGGCATGTTTCGGAAAAAATCCTGCACAGTTAAGCAGTATGTCGATTCCGCCGAATATCTCAGCGGCCTTTTCAATTATTTCACCAAGCCGGTCAGTATCCTTAACATCACAGAGAAAATATTTACACACACCTTTTCCTTGTTCATTAATTTCCTTTTCTAACTTTTGCCCCTTTTCTACGCTACGGCCCATAGTAACCACATTTATGCCAGCAGCGCAGAATATCTGTACGCAGGCTTTACCTATTCCCGACGTTCCGCCGGTTATAATGGCGGTCTTTCCCTTGACGCATTGTTCGATTGATTTGTATTCCATTAATCTAAGTTCCTTATAAACTCGTTTGGCATTTATTAATTGCTGAAAAAGCCTAGAATTTGTAACGAAAGGCTTCTATTCCCTTAACAGGCACATCGGCGATGAAAACTGCACCGGCATCGGGATTTTTGTTTAAATCATTCTTGCTCATACCCAGGGTAGCGCTGGTTATATATATTCGGCCATCAGCAATTGCGACTGAAGATACATTCGGGGCCGAGGTTTCAATTCGGTCTACCGTTTTGCCGCTACGAGGATCAATGTTATATACGCAGCCTGATCCCCACACAGCTATCCATAAGTTGTCGTTCTCGTCAATAGCCATACCGTCCGGCATGCCGTCAGTTGCGGTGAAGATGGTACTTTGATTACTGACCTTGCCACCCTCATAATCAACAGAATATACGCTGCCGTTTAACGTATCTGTATAATACATCTTGTCCTGTTTACTGTTCCAGACAATACCATTGGGCACATCGAGATTGTCCAGCATGAGTTCGCAGGTGTTGCCGTCGACAGCATAATAGGCGCCCATGCCTTTTTTCCCTTCAAGCTCCATAACGCCAATCCAGAATCGTCCATCCGGGCCGCATTTTCCATCGTTACAGCGATAATGCGAATAGTCGTATTCGGGGGAAAGTATCGGCGTCAGTTTTTGGAATTTCGGATCAATGACAGCCACGCCTTCTGAAGTGCCAAGAATATAACCGTTGTCTGAAGGTACGATTGTTGTGACTGGTTTAGGGACATCATGGCAGGTATCAATTCCGGTGCTTACGTCCAATTCATGAATTTCACAGCCGAAAATATCAAGCCAAAGTAAAACATTTCGGCTCGAATCAAACCAGGCTCCTTCGCCCAAAATACACTTTGTATTAAGTAATACTTCGGCTTTCATTTTTATCTTCCACTTTTTTTCAGCTCATTGATGCCTTCTATATAAGACTGAGCAGCCTTGGTTAGAAAGAACGTGTCAGTTGCGAGAACTCCGCTGAACCCCTGGTCGAATTTTTTCTTTGCGTCTTCCGGAGTCATACCCATGGTGAATACGAATTTCCCCGCATTCATGCATGCGGAACAAACATGTTCCACAGCTGAAATGAATTTCGGATTATCGAACTGGCAGGGGAGGCCCATGGAAATTGACAGGTCATACGGCCCGATGAATATCCCGGCCACGCCGGCTACGGAGAGAATTTCCTCGATGTTTTTCACGGCATCAACGGTTTCGCACTGGGGGATGACGAGGGTATTTTCATTTGCCCATTCGAGATAATCTTCAGGCCTGGACGAAAGCACTATAGGATCCCGGCCGTATGCAACTTTGTGTGCGTGACCGAGGCCTCGTTCTCCTACAGGCGGATATTTCGCATAGCTTATCGCCTGACGGACTTCATCGGCGGTTTTGATGAACGGCAAAAATAGCCCCATTGCCCCCATATCGAGTGTTTTCAGTATGTAGTTTCGCGAGCAATCGACGGTTCGCACGATAGGGATCAGCCCTCTAAATTCAGCTGCCCGGATAAAATCTTCAATCTGATGAAAATCATACTGACAGTGCTCGGCATCTATAACGGCGAAGTCAAAGCCCAATGATCCAAGCACTTCGAGTGACACAACAGTGCCCGAATTAAAAAAAACGCCAGCCACCTTTTCGCCATTTCTGATTTTTTCCAATAAATTGTTATTTTCCATTTTCTAAACTCTTTTCTCTAGAATCTGCTCCCTGTTTATAACATTCGGAGGAAGTTTTCCGTTCAGAACTTCAATTGCGGTCCGGGCTGCACGCTGCTGAAGTGTAATGAAATATTCAATGCTTTCAGCGCCTGAATGTGGAGTAAGCACCACATTGTCGTATTGAAGTATCCTGTTGTTTACATCTGTCAGAGGCTCGTATTCGTTGACATCAAGACCAGCCGCTCTGACTATTCCTGCATCGATGGCGTCAAGAAGATCGTCCTGACATATAACGCTTCCCCTGGCAGTATTGACGATAATCACGCCGCGTTTCATTTTTCCAAAAACCGGCTTGGCGAACATATGATGCGTCTGCTCATTCAAGGGGACATGAATCGAAATTACGTCGGATTGTGCGAGTAGTTCTTCGAAAGTAACTTTTTCCACCCCTGTTTTTTCGAACAGTTCCTCATCAGCGAAAGGGTCAAAACCAATCATACGACAGCCAAGGCCAGAGGCATACTGAGCAACTGCGCGAGCAATATTTCCAAAACCGCAAAAACCATAAGTTTGCGTCGAAAGTCTATGAAGCTCGTATCCATCTCCAGCTTGCCAGTTTCCCTGATGTATCTGCTTATTGTAATAACTCACTTTTCTCAAGCAATTCAGTGCCAGCGCAAATGCCTGAGACGCAACTTCAGTTGTCCCTGCATCCGGAACATTACAAACTACAATGCCATGCTCAGAACATGCCTGAACATCCACAACATCGTAGCCCACCCCATAACGAACAATCACCTTGCACTTTTCCAATCGCTCGATTACCCCTCTGGGAGTTTTCAACCCGATCAGAAGCAATGCGTCCGCATCTCTGCACAGCTGGACGTATTCCTCGTCGTTCGTCGCATTGCCGACGACGAAGTCCATTCCAGCTTCCGCAAATATTTTCGCTTCAAGGTCGAAGCTTTTGAACAAATCGATTATTCTGCTGTCAACAGTTACCGCCTTCATTGTATCTGCACCTTAAGTGGAGTGTTTTGTGCGTAAATTGTATTTCCTGAAACCATAAAACAGAATGTCAGGATTTTGCAAACGCATATGTTTTCATGGCTTGATACGTGGAAGGGTTATTAGTTTTTTCTTAATATAAAACCAGCAGTGGTGAATGGCCTTATTTTTGGCGAGTAAATTTGGTCCTGAACTCAGAAGGTGACAGGCCGGTTTTCTTCTTGAAAAATGCTGACATATGAAATTCCGAACAGAAATCCAACGTAACACCTATTTCTTTAAGTTTTTTGTCGGTGGAGATCAGTTCCGATGAGATTGCCTTTGTAATAAGGTCGTGTAAAAAGAATTGAGGAGTCATTCCAGTGTCCCGTTTGAACATTCGGGAAAAAACATCGCTACGCATGTCAAAGAAATCGGCAAGTTCCTGAACGGTTAAGGAAGCACTACGCCTGTGTTTTGCCATCTGGAAAAGCTCTGCGTATTTCTGGGCAATTATAAAACGCTTTGGATCGGGTTCGGGCGAATATTCAGCGATCACTTCCCAGAGAATGGACTTCAAAGAGAACATCGCCCGCTGTTTATCAGGGTCATTTGAGATGGCAAATAATTGCTGTCTCAATTTCGGCGAGTTCCATGAAATACAGTTGGACATTCCGGCAAAAAGATCCCCGCCGGGAAAAGTGACGCTGAAATGTATCGCAAGAAACCGCAGCTTTTCGGTTATATCTCGCCTTATGCTGAGATTGCACGGCACGAGAATGAACTGATCATTCCGAGTGCAGGAATATGAGTCGCCGCCGGTAAGATTTATCAGGTGCGAATTAGGATCCGGCGAGAGAGTTACTGAAAGTACGTTGAACGGAAATATATGGGTGGAGTGCATCTCAAAACTGCCGACTGTGAAATGACTGATGTGCAATTCAAAGAGCGAACTGTAATATTCGATATTTTCCCAAAGCCTCTGTGTCATAAAAACGTATGCCTTTCTAAAAAGGAAGTATTCCTTCCGTAGATTTTAATGCTATAATTAACTCATGTAATAGCTAAAAAACATGCTTATTATACAGATAGTTGAATTTGTATACTTCAATAATTTTATAAATATTTCATTCAATTGTATTATAAACGTAAAATTTTATTTTCACCCGTTTTCTTGAAAAAAGTGAAAGAGAAAATATGAACCGGGAAGAGTTATTGAATTTATTTGCGGAGCGTAAGCGTAGTAATGATGCAAAAATAACCATGTTTCGTTGTAGTGGCCGGGAGATTACCGCGGCATTGACTTTCAAGCGGAATTTCGAGGAGAGCGGTTTTTCCTGTGGGAACGCGATTCTTGATAACACTGATTCTGAGTATCGACTTGAGGTGCCGCAAGAGGCAAGAGAGTTCAGAAGCGGCCTGTTGCTTAATCATGACTTGGCTTGTCCCGGGGACCGAATTTTATTTGAAGCTCTGATTGACGATGAAGTTGTTGCCAGCCAGGAAGCCGGTTTTGAGTGCGGGAAAGAAGAAATAATTTTCCCGCTAGACGGTGCGAAGGAAGTTACTTTCAGGGCTCGCAGTTTGTCCGAGCATCCTCAGGTCGCTTTTTATTGGGTTGATCCGGAAATCATCATGCCCGGCGGGGATGTAGTTGCAATGGCGGGAATCAAAGCATGGCCTGGCTGTTTACTGCCGGATTTTGACTATGACGGCATTCCGTTCGTAACCTCAAAGTGGCAGCAGCGTACGGCGGAGCTCGACAAGAATAAATTCATGAATGAGTTTGTTTCCGGTGACGGGAAAATAAAAATCAGCGTTGAAATACGCTTGTATCCGGAATTCAACGCTGTCGAATACAGGCCTGTCCTGGAAAACATTTCTGCTGAGCGAAGTGGAATTATTGAAAATTTCAGGTCGCTGGCTTGGGGGAAGGCTTGTGAATTCATGCCACACTACGGCCACGGTGGGGAGTTTCGCAGCGTTTTCATCCGTCGCAATTACGGAACGAAAAGTAATTTCCTCGATTTTGTGGCCCAACCTGTGATTCTGAACAATAATACCGTTTATCCGCGGGACTGTTCCAGGAAAGCGGAAATGGTTTCGGACGAAGGAAGGTCTTCCGCGATGTGGCTGCCTTTCTGGGGGGTCGACATGAGTCCTTCGGAAGGTTTGCTGGTAGGCCTGGGGTGGACGGGTGCCTGGCGGGCGGATTTCGAATTGGACGAAGGCCTGTTTCATATGTCTGCCGGCATGCTGAAAACACGCTTCTACATGGAACCGGGTGAAAAATTCATTCAGCCTTCTGTCCTTGTAATGTTCCGCGAAAACCAAAGCATAGAAGATGGGCAGAACCAGTTTCGCAGGCTGCTCATCGAAAAATTCGCTCCGCGCGACGACGAGGGAAACGTCCGGCAGAATGAGATTCCCGTAGCTGTTTTCGGGGGCATAAAAACTGCTACGCATCTTAAATACATCGAGCTGTTCGAGAAATTCAAATTTCCGTATGAGATTTATAACATCGACGCCGGCTGGTACGGCTACGGTGAAAATCACGATGTCTTTACGGGTACATGGGACATGGAAACCGGGAATTGGCGTGTGAATCCCGCTCATCCGAACGGGCTTAGGCCGATCAGTGACGCGGCCAAAAAAATAGTGAACACTGTTTCGATATGGTTCGAGCCTGAACGTGCCCGGCGGGGCACGGACATCATCATGGAACACCCGGAATGGTTCGTGGACGTCGGAGAAGGGAATCTGCTGCTGAATTTGGGCGATCCGGATGCGTTACAATTTTTGATCGACATGACAATCGATCTGTTTGGAACCAATAAAATCGACCAGTTGCATCAGGATTTCAATTTCGATACCCTGCCGCATTGGGCGTCGCTCGATTCTCCGGATCGCACAGGCGTTGCCGAGATGAAATACATCGCCGGCCTGTATGCGTACTGGGATGCACTGCATGCCCATTCGCCGGAGATTCTGGTCGACCATTGCGCAAGCGGGGGTCGCCGGATTGACATCGAAACGCTTCGCCGCGGTTATGTCTTCTGGCGAAGCGACGCACAATGCTGGCCTGACAATGATATTGTCCAGAACCAGATACAGAATTATTATCTGAACGAATGGTTTCCGTTCCACACCGGCGGGGTGTGGGTGGTTCCGAACGAGCACGATGAATATAACTTTTTCAGTTCTGTCTCCAACGGCATTTCCGATTGCACCTTCATATACAAGCACGAGGTGCCCGATCCCAAGGAGTTTGATTACGCATATCATGCATCACTTGTTCGCGAGGCTTTGCGTATTCGGCCTTATTTTCTCGGCAATTACTACCAGCTGAGCCACGAACCGGAAAATCTTGAAAACTGGTGCGCGTATCAGTTCCATTGCGGTGAAAAGGGAATGGTCATGATGTTCCGGCGCCCGGAATCGCCGAACGAGGACGAGGTTTTCCGGCTGCGAGAGATCGAGCCCGATGCAACATACGAGCTCGAAATCCACGGCCAGACCGAAAAAGTCCGTCTCGCCGGAAGAGAATTGCGACACTATTCGGTTTCGCTTTCGCCCAGAAGTTTCCAACTTGTTTATTATAAAAAGATCAATGATTAGGTCTGAGGTTTGCGGCTGTCGAAACCAGATGGTTCATGACAGTTTGATGATACGAAATGACATATTAATGAACTATCCGGCCATGTTTTTTTATAAGACTCGTATTATAATAGCAAACGCAATTATACTAAGTCTGCTGATATGCATGGCCATGCCGATATTGACGGCTGAACATGTTAATTTTAATGCTGGACGGGATAAAAACAATGGATGACTCGACTGAAAAGGATGCGATTGGTTCCGCGCAGATTATCAGGCCAACTGCAGCCGAGGTTGCTGCTATTGAACGGGCCAACAAAAATCTCTCGCCCGAACAGGCTTTCCAATCCCTTGAAACAAAAGCCGGCCACTGGCATCTCGAAAATAATTCGCTCATGCAGACTGACCCGACAGCGTCTTTCACGCGAATCGTTATCGGGGACGACCGCTGGATGGACTGTATAGTAAAGGCGAAGGTGCGTATTGATGCGATCGACCAAGGGGCAACGCAGCCCGGGGTCGGCATGCTCATCCGCAGCGACGATGTAATTGAAACCTTCTACGCCGTCGGCCTGTGGGCAGATAGCAATGAAGTGCGCATCGAGAAATCGCACGGGTTGATCTTGGATCCCATGAAGACCGCAGATTACAGCAAGGCTTCTGCGGCTGGGACATTTCCCGTCACGCCCGGGCGGACTTACGAACTGACCGTGGTGGCCGATCACGCGACGATCTACTGTTACGTCGACGGTAAGTTTGTGGTGCTGGCCCAGGAGGCGGATTTTACAACCCAGCCTGTCGGCAGGATCGGCTTTTTCACGAACGCATCCACCGGTTCGTTCAGCAACGTTTCCGTCAAAGGCCTAACAGGCGTGACTTCTTCGCCTTTCGTCCCATATTCGGGGAACCCGCTGAACGTATCGAACTACGCCCCCGCGATACTCAAGGACGACAGATATCGCCTGTGGGACGGCTACAACGAACTGCCCAACGGAGCGGGCCGATATGCCGAGTCTCAGGACGGAATAACCTGGACCAGGCCGGTCGGCACGGATCCGGTCGTAATCAAGGGCCACCCCGGGGATTGGCCCGAGGGAAACGCCTGCGGCGACCCGGACGTCATTAAAATCGACGGCGAATACTGGATCACTTTCTGGTCTACAAGTAATCGGCGGAACGGACAATTCGACGGCATGGGAATCAAACGCTCGCGGGACGGCATAAACTGGACGCCCGAGCCTGCCAACCCGGTTTTCTTCATGGGCCCAATTGGTGACTGGGACGAACTTGTCGTTGGCGATCATGCGATGATCAGGGACGGGGGGGCGCTTCAAAATGTGGCATGTGGGCATTACCAGGCTGCAGCGGGGTTACCGGAATGAATTCGGCTACGCCGAAAGCGAGGACGGCATCCACTGGCGTAAGTGTCGCCTTAACCCGGTTCTGACTCAGGGCCAACCCGGCACATGGGACGGGGGATGGATTTACGCAGCCGGCATCGTGAAAATCGATGACCGGCAGTCCGAGACGCACGTTTATGAAGGCCAGCCCGGAGCGAGTTACCACCTTTTCTACACCGGTCAGCCAACCAACAACGAGCGTATCTGCGGCGTAAAGCGTATTGGCTATGCCTTCTCCCTCGACGGCATCAATTGGGTAAAATGGAGCGATCCCAACACTACCGATCCGCCATTCCAGGACAGCGATCCTGTCGTGACCTGGTCGGAATATGGACAGAAAGGATCTCTTGCGGTGGGTGCCGCTACGGCCATGCTCGTGGACGACGAAGTGAGACTGTACTATTCAATGTATGACGACCGCGCGGATATAGTCAAGCCAGAAGGAGCAATCGGTATGGGACTTGCCGTCGCCAAGGTCGACACGTTGCGAAACATCGTAGCCGAGGCCAAGGCCAAAGGCCTGCTAAAATGCGCAAGTCGACCGGAAATCGAGGCGGTTCTGGACGAACCCTTGCCCCAGTCCATGTGGGATGATCTGCAAGGTTGCGTGCTGGCTGCTGTTCAGGCAAAAGCCTCGGGCGATACAGACGGCGAAAAGGCGGCAATGGCAGAGGTTGCAGCGACCCGCGCCAAGTTCACCAAGGCTCTCGATCACTACTTCGCAAACGACCTTGCGCCGCTGAAAAAGGTGGTGGACAAACTTGAAGCAGGACACCATGTTTCCGAGCGAGTGCTCTGGAGCCTCCCTGCCGACCGAGGCGGAAAAATATGCCCGCAGCAGCAGATAGAATTGACGGGCCTGAACATCTCGGCTGGGGATAATCCGATCATGATCGAGATCGAAGCCAAATGCAGCCGCTTCCAGGCTGGTCTGGCAGAGTGGACAACGGAAGACGATTTCCAGGCTGGTCTGAATATGGAGTTCATCGTGGGCTACCCCGGGGTGAAATCCCCCACCTACCGCATGACGATCGCCACGGCAGGAGAACCCATACGCGCCATTCGCTTCACATTCCCAGCCGAGGCTGACGTGAACCTGAAACAAATCCGCATCCGAGAACTGCGCATCTGAGTTTCCAGACTTGCGAAATTTTCTTCTGCTGGGACAACATCGCGTCGCCGTGGCATCCCACCTCAACAGCCACGTTGGGGCATACCACTCCATACCCTTTATTCCCGGACACGACAGCCAAGACCGCCCGGTGAAGGTTATACCAGGCACTTCAGTGACAACAGATGTTGAACAGCTCGCCGGTAAGTTCAGTGTTTGGCCGAAATTTAATTCATCTTCACCATATCCCTCCCCGTTCCGAACGGATTTCAAACGCGCGCTCTGTTTTTTCCCTGGTTGGACTAAACGGCTTCGCCGTGGGGAGTTCGCGGGGGCATTTGTAATTCGTGGGGAGCATTTTCGATTTGAGGCGGCTAAAACGTAACCGCTGAAAATTCCAAATTCTTTCATCTGATCCGATACTCTATCTGGAGTTGGTCCGGCAATGGGCTGGGCTATGGATTTGTTTCAGCTAAAAATTTCAGATGAAAGGTATCACGATGAACACACTCAAAAGTAACGCATTGAAAGAACAGTTTGTAATGGACATGGAATTGGCTGGCTTGGCGGTATCTTCCCGGCGGACATATCTCGACGCGGTCGAGAGCCTGATTCGATACTTCTGGTGTTCGCCGGCAGATTTAACCGAGCAGCAGGTCAATGAATATCTCATCAAATTTCATCGCAGCGGCCCGGCTCGCGGGACATTCAAGATCAGACGGGCGGCGTTGCGATTGTTTTTCTGCAACACCCTTGGACACGGACTGGCACATGTTCAAAAAAAAATGAAGCCGCTCCGGCAGTATCGGCTGCCGCAGGTTCTTTCGCACGCCGATTGCATGCGGCTGATAGAGACAGTTGAAAACCTGATCTATCGCAACTGTCTGTTGTTGATGTACGCTTGCGGCCTGCGGATATCAGAGGCTGTTAAAGTCAAGGTGACTGATATTGACAAGTCGACCGGCTGTCTCAAAGTCATCGGCAAGGGGAACAAAGAGCGAATCGTACCTATTCCGCAGCCTGTTCTGAACTCTCTGCGTGAGATGTGGAAGACTCACAAGCATGATATCTTATTATTTCCCAATAATTCAGGCTTCAATCCAATCTGTTACGGATCAGTTGGTCGCGTATTCAGAACAGTTCGAGATTATCTCGGCCTCGACAAGAATATAACTTCACACACCCTGCGTCATAGCTTCGCAACCAGGCTC
The DNA here is from genome assembly GCA_963664745.2 of Phycisphaerae bacterium. Classification (GTDB taxonomy): domain Bacteria; phylum Planctomycetota; class Phycisphaerae; order SM23-33; family SM23-33; genus B1-G9. Next base: position 693,452 of record CAXXMC010000005.1, on the reverse strand, counting down.
CTTGAGAATAAGGTAGATAGCCGAATTGTTCAGACTTTGTTGGGCCATTCGCATCCGGGAACTACTCAAACTTATGTGCATCTGACGATTCCGATTCAAGAAGATGTTCGCCAGTGTTTAGAAAAAATCATGGCCGCTTCTTTTGACCAGCCGCGGCCATGAATATCGAACTGGCCGATGTGCTCCATCGGTTCGGTGGAGCATACCAGAAAAAGTTCGGCCCATCCATGCTGCCTTCTCACAAAAAAGCGATGCATGATATTGCAGCGTGCAGAACAGCCAGAATGGGCGGCCACGTTTACCGCTGCGAAGACTGCGGGCAGTCGGTTTACGTCTACCACGCATGTCGCAATCGTCACTGCCCGGCATGTCACACCGATCAAACCCAACGATGGCTCGAGGATCGCATGTGTGAACTTTTACCTTGCGATTATTTTCATGTGACGTTTACTGTTCCGCAAACGCTGCGGGGCGTGTGCAGGTCGAACCAGAAGCTGATGTATAAACTTATAATGAAGACAGCCGCCGATTGCGTTATCCAGTTGGCCGGTGATACAAAATATCTAAGTGGCCAAGTTGGAATCCTGGCTGTTCTGCATACATGGAGCGGCGACTTGAATTATCATTCGCATGTGCATTTGCTGGTGACAGGCGGTGGGATTGACTCGCAAGGCCGGTGGGTGAAGTGCAAAAACAAATTCCTTGTTCCCGTCAAAGCCTTGTCGAAACTGTTCAGAGGCAAGTTCCGCGCGAGATTGAAAAAGCAGGCTGGCGAACTTTTTGAATCCGTCGAACCCAAGACGTGGTCCGCCGATTGGGTTGTCCACTGCAAGCATTACGGCTTCGGCCAGACCGCCGTGCTGCAATATCTCTCGCGATACGTCTTTAGAATTGCGATTACAAATCGGCGAATTTTAGCCATGAATGATACGCATGTAACATTCAATCACAAAGATCGCAAAGCCGGTAAATGGCGAATATCCAAACTCACCGGCGAAGAATTTATCCGGCGATTCCTTCAGCACGTGCTGCCGAAGGGTTTTCACAAAGTTAGATATTATGGCCTGTGGCATCCGTCGAGCCGCAACAATGTCCGAAAACTTCTTGATCGATTTATAGTTGCAATGATCATGGCCAATGCGATATCCGGCGGGCCGTTTTACCCGTTGACGCAGCTGCGAAATGAATCACCGGAAAATGCTCAGCCTGATGAAGACAAACCTCGACAACGCTGCCCGCACTGCGGCTGTGAAAATCTGACCTGGCTGAAAGAACTTCCCAGGCCGCGAATGCGAAGCCCGTAATCCATCGGCCTGATTCCTACGATCATACTTTTATGCACCTCTCAAAATTGTACCGAACCAATCGGCACAGCGCAACCTGTCTGCCTGCACATAAAAAAACATCCGGATAATTACTGCCGCCAATCAGACTTAATCATAATTTATCCCGACCAAAGATATAATCCCATCCATTTACCCATTCAAGAACCAAAGAACTCCCGTCACACTCGACCGCGTTCAGCCCAACCAGGTTTTCAAGACGGCGAAACGTCTCGAAAAACCATTATTCGTTATAATATATACTGGCCAAATATGTTAAAGCCGCGAGTTGCAAATGCCCTTCACTAAAACGAAAACGCATCTCCCCGCATGTGCTTCGTCATACGGCAGCCATGGATCTGCTACAGCATGGAGTTGGGGGATGTTTCTTTAATTGTTAAAACTCTTTGGTCTCCAGTATTCACTTTATCTTATCTTACATATTGGTTGTTGTCAAAGGCTGCTGCTGCGAAGCGGAGGGCGCAGCCCGGAGCGAAGCAGTAGCAGCGGCACGAAACGCCTCGGGCAGGTCGGCATGATATTCTTTCAACGCCGCATAGTAGCTGCCGCTCTCCAGGGCCTCCGCCAGCCTTGACAGGTCTTGGCTATGCGAAACTTTGCGGAAGCCTCTTTCTGCCTCCGTCAGGCCCGTAGCGAGCCAACGCGCAGCCTGGTCGGTCTGCGTCTGCCAGCGACAAACCCGGCTGCTTGTCCGCCGAAAATTCAATATCACATTCTCGATCATATTCGTGTTCATCAGGCTGCGGTTCAGCGTCGCCGGGACCTCCAGAAGATGCAGCGTTATCAGGTCAAGCCCGCCTTCGTGAAGGCTGTCGCGGGCGGCGGAGTTCTTGCCAGCCAGGAAGTCGTCAAGTTCACACAACGCCAAAATGCCCGCCTCAGGGCCTTGTGCCTTGCGTAGCCTGTCCATCAACTCCGTCATCGTTGCCCAATCTTTTTTCGCCAAATATCGCCTGAGATTTCGTTCCTTGTGAATCAGGCACCGCTGCACAACTGCCGTCGCAAAAATTGCTTTCACAGCCTTCCGCAACGCTTCACTGCCATCAAGCACCGCCAGCAGAGGCCTGCGTTCCGGCGGAGCGAAACCGCGAATTTGTACGCGTTTTATAAGGGCCAAAGCCACTTCGTAGTTCTCGCTGGAACCAATCTCGAAGTCCAAAACTATCTTGTCGCCTGCGGTCGTAATACCGACTGCAACGATGGCCGTTATGTCCTTCGAGAGCACCACGCCATCAACCATCAACGCCAGCCAGTCGTACAATTCGCCGTTGTCGTCGCAGCCAAGTCGCCGCCTGCGAAGCTCCGTGAAACGCTCCCTGCCGTGCTGCTGAAAAATACGCGATATCTGCGATGCGCTGCTGCCACGTTTGTTTTTCACCACTTTGCCGGTCTTGCTCTGCGAACCAGCTGCCAGAATCGATGCCAATATTTGACGACGCAATTCGCCGCGATCCTGGGCGGCGGTATAGCTCTCAAGCTCCGCCTCACTGGTCGTGCCGTCGGGATTTTCCCGCCGAACCCGAGGCCGTGTGATCTGTTCACGCTCAGCCTCAATATAAACGTAACCCTCAGCAGTGCCAGCTCGGACAAAATCCGAATCGGCGTCTGGCCGATAACGCGGGCCGCACAACTGCTCAAGCTCCGAAGCCATGACATCCATAATCATATCTCGGGTAGCCGTTCGGATATAATCTCGAAAAATTTCGCCTGCCGACCCGAAATCAGCTTGCCCAAGCACCTCAAGTACATTACTGTTGTCCATAACGATGGTCTCCTTCAAAAAAATTAAAAAAACGATAATAGCCGTATCGGCTACTACCGGAGACCATCGTCATTTTTAACAATCAATGAAAAACTTCCTGGAGTTGATCGTTTTGTAATTGCGCTGTGGCTAGGTCACGAGTCCGTAGAGACAACTCAGCTGTATGTACATGCCGACCTTAGCTTAAAAGAAAAGATACTGAAAAAAACATCCCCGTTCGGCGTAAAGGGTAGCCGGTATCGACCAGATGATCGTCTTTTAGCGTTCCTGCAAAGCCTATAATTATGTCGAGTCCACAAGGGAGATTTGAGAAGAAAACACGATAATACCCGACAAAAAACCGAGCAATACGTAGTTACTCGGCATAATCAAGTACTCCGCATAATGGCGCTTATGCCGATCTCGGCATAATTGTCATACATTTATCTCAAACCTTTCCCGGGCAGGTGTTCACCCACGAAACGCCCAGGCCCTTGCCCGGCACAGTACAATCGAACTGACAATGAACGTATACACGCATGTGAATATGAAAGACCTGGCTGACGATATTGAAAACCTTCCTGCCGTCACTGGATCGAACTCTATAGCTCAACCCAAACCGCTCGTTCACGAAACAAGCAAATCTACAACCACTCAAAACGAACTTGCCAATCTCAACAGCAACTGGGATTCCTTGCCCGAGCATATCCGTGGTGCGATCAGTACGCTGGCTGGTGTTTGAATTTTATTTTCCCCATTATCACCCGGATCATGGAAAACAGAAAAGAAATTCGGAGTGTTGAGTTTGATTGAAGTGGCGTTGTTTTTTGAATCATGCCAAGCCCCCTGGATTCTCGATTTGCGATGTCGTAAAAAACTGGCCTTGGTCGAGAATGAATTCTGTAAACCACATTGCGTTTTGGCGCATAAAATGGCGCCTTTTTTTTATTCCGGCATAGGCAATGGGTGTCAAAAGTTGGCGTGTGTTGGCCGAGGGTGAGTTATGCGTAGGGGGATTCGAAAGGCAAGGAGATTTTTCGACAGGGGCCAACGTGTCGCGTAGTGTCGCAAGCTGGCAGGGCCGGGCTTGGGACGTCATAATGCCGGAGGTGGGACTCGAACCCACACTATGTTGCCATAACGGGATTTTGAATCCCATCTCCCCCTTGCATTATCAAACACTTACGCAAATGGCGCACAGGATGGCAAAGGCCTGCAATTATCAAAACTACTCATGATCTATCACATTCCCCAATTACGCCATGATAAAATTTGATCTTCTTTGTACGCGGTCGATGTTTCACCTCCGAAAACAATAATTCCCTGAATTTCAGGCTGTTCTGCAACAGTACGCCACCAATTTAATTCCTTAACAAAATCGCTATTGAATGTTTGGCCGCTTTTGACTTCGATGAGAACAGGCTTCTCTGAGTCACCTTCCAAAAGTAAATCAATCTCATGCCCTGAGGAGTCTCTCCAGAAATGTATATCAGGCTGCAATCCACGATTCATGTAATTCTTGATTGCTTCAGATACCACCCATGTTTCAAAGATAGCTCCCCTTGCCGAATGCAAAGCTAAATCTTCGGCGCTACGAATGCGGAGCAGATAACACAGGAGTCCTGTATCCAAAAAATAAAGTTTGGGGCTCTTGACCAGTCGTTTGTTGAAATTGCGGTGGTGCGGACGCAGCAGGGTAATGATGAAACTACTTTCTAATATACTGATCCAACGTTTAGCTGTTGTGTGCGAAATTCCCGCATCATTGGCTATCGAGGAAAGATTTAATAATTGTCCAGATCTGCCTGCGCATAGTCCCATAAATCGGCCAAATGTCTCCAGATCGCCAACATTGAGAACATCTCGTACATCCCGCTCTATATAACTCTGATAGTAATTTGCCAGCCACATTTGTGGGGGAATATGTTTATCGTAAATGCGTGGATAGCCTCCAGTAAACAGCGTGTCGAAAATATCCACCTTTGAACGTTTATGGTGTTGTGGTTTGCGGTGAATAATGTCTTCAATTGGCAGCAAGTCGCAACTATTCAGCTCTGCCCATGAAAAAGGCAGCAAGTGAAGGATGTCGCATCGACCAGCTAGTGATTGACTGATGCCCTTGAGTAACAGGAAATTCTGTGACCCGGTCAGGATGAACTGACCCGGCTGTTGTTTCTCATCGACCATTCCCTGAATATAAGAGAATAGGTCCGGGGCATGCTGAGCTTCGTCGATAATAACCTTGTCTTCGAATCTATTCAGGAAGCCTCGCGGGTCGTCAAGAGCCATTCTGCGATCATCAGGATTTTCCAGACTAACATATTTATAATCAGGCAATGCCATTTTAGCCAAAGTTGTCTTGCCTGATTGTCTAGGCCCGGTGATTGTTACCACAGGGAACATTTCAATTCCAACTCGTAAGCGTTTTTCAAGATGTCGAGAAATAGCCATTGTTCAGTCCTTGTAATTTGAATATCAAATATTGCATTTGCAATAACTGTATGACTTTTATCGATATCTTTCAAGGGCTAAATGGAATTACTTTTGCAGAATTTGGTCCTGTAACCCCTTTAGCCACGCCTTGTTCGACACAGTGAAAAAAAACTCCGTATGTGGGTTGAAAAATCGCATATGAGCCTGTTGCACAACTACACAAAAAATGGAGCCGAGGCTGTGCTTCCGTTACGACGTGATATAGCTGAGATGCTTACGGAATGGCTCGTGAATAAACCCGCAGGTAACAATACGTATAGTTTAGCCATTTTTTATGCAGCGCAAAGGCCATAAGAAACGCTTTCAATTAATTCTTTAACTTGGGTCGAAAACCTCAAGTTGGGTGAAATTCGATGATACCACAACACTTTACGCAAAGCCGACAACATGTCCAAAAAGGACGGATGCCGTTTGTGTTCGTACCACGGCATTGTCTCTGGCAGCAGCGACGGTTCATTCGCCGCACAATCGGCATACCACGCCTTTACCAAACTCACCAGAATCATTGCCAACGGAGCCTGTCGATTGACGGTCTTACTGCACCAGCCGTAGGTGGACTCAAATCCCATAAATTGTTTTGCCTCCAAAATACATTCTTCTACTCCCCAGCGGTCGTAATACCGCTGAACAATCTGTTCATCCGGCACGGTCGCATCCGTGCAAAAGAAAAAGTCATCTTCTTCCTTTCCAGATGGGTCTCGAACGATGGCCAGTCGAATCGGAATCGCGCCACACACGTGATACCACAGGCAGGTGATACCCAGCACCATCCGTTTGACCTGATAGCCCTGCTTTTGAACCGTTATTTCTCCGAAGCCTTCTTTTCGATAGGCCGCTATCTTTTTCGGGGTTGGCATTCGTTTTCCCTTTTTCGGGTTTCTCCCGCGTTTGCCCTTGATCTTCCGTTTGGTAGGCAACTGATAAATAGCGGCATCCCGACGAATCCGACTGACCAGATTGACTCGGTGCGGCAAGACCCGGACAACCTGTCGCTTGGCGTACTGGCCATCGGCAGAAACCCGCAATTGAACCTCTGGAAGGGCTTGTGCAACCTGTTGTATCATCTCGCCTGCCAGTTCCTGACGGGTGCGAAAGACATCTTTTTTCCGACAATCGGCTGGTTTTCGATACAGCGAAAAGGCCACAGGAAAAACCCAACGAATCATAGACCACTTCGGCAATCGGAGAGTCATGGCCCCCACCAACCAGTTGTGAGCCCAGTGGATAACCGTTCCTTTGTGAGAAGGGCCGCTGGCCGAGGCATCCTTGAACCATCCTGCGTGAGCTACATGTTTGTCGCATCTGCCGACGGTGGTATCGTCGATGGCCAGATCGGCAACGGGCTGGCCGGTAAATTCGTCCAGCACACCCGATTCGATGATCAAAGGATAAATCACATGAATCAAAACGGCGGCACACAACTCCTGGAGCGACCATGCGGCCCGATAGAAAAATTTCTGATAGACCGTCCAGTGCTTGTCGGCCAGATTGCCGAGGGTGCGAAACATGCCCGTAACAGTCGCAGGTCCTCTTCGCAAAACCCATCCGAGCATGATCTGCCGAAAGGTATGAGCCGTTGGCTCGGTGAATATATAACAAAGCTGAAGGATTATGTTGTTCCATGTCGATATAAGAGATATAGCTTCCATGCCGACCTCCCAATATGTGGTTTCGATACCTTATATATCTGGTTGTCGGCTCTTTTTTTATCACAATTGGGTTCCTAAAAATGGCTAAAGTTCACAATACGTAAATCATTGCAAATTAAAGAGGACGGAATCAATACATAGCATAATGATATGAATTAAAGTATAATTTTTTGGCCAGTATGTCTCGCGGTGTTAGTGGCGTCTATAATTCTTATAACTTCGATCATTTCTTCTACGGGAACGTCACTGTTGCCTTCAGGTAGTGAGCGGAAAATTGCTTTGAGCAGGCCGGCATAATAAGGTGTTTCAACATCACTGGCATTGACGAATTTTATAGCATCCTTGTAGTGGAATGTAAAACCAAAGTTAGAATGAGCCTCACGCAAGCCTCGCAGGTTCGCGATTCTGCCGTCTTTCCAAATCATAGTTATCTGTGTGTTGTTATCATTTTCAAATACCTCAACTGATTCGCATCCGACACCCATGGCGGCTACGAGCATTTCAACGGTGTGGCAGCCATACCAGTAAAGGCCTTTGATCGGAGGTTTATAATCCATTGGTCCTACAGCATCACAACCGAGTATGTCTGATTTTGGACGTTCGTTCAACATCGCATTGAAATTTTCGGCGTAGCGTAGCGACGAACAGCTCATTACAGGCACAGCTGACTCGTTTGCAAGTTTGACAATTGCTTCAGCATCTTCCAGGCTGCATGCAAAAGGTTTGTCGATGAAAGTAGGTCTGCCGAATTTAACCGTGCGTTCAAATAGTTCGCGATGCACTCGTCCATCCACAGCTGTAATCATAAGAATATCGCAGTTCTGAGCGACTGCTTCGGGTGAATCAAGAATTTCTATCCCGTAATTTTCCTTGAGTTCGTTGGTAAAGCGACCTACGCGTCCATAGCTTACTTCTAAATCGTCAGAACCGCCGGGGAACGCGCAGGTAACTTTTCCCACATTTGGAATATGGTGTTTTTCCTGCGGATCATTCAGGAGTTTTGTAAATGCGGTTACATGCGATGTGTCAAGTCCGATGAGTCCAATTTTTTTTTCAGACATTTTTTTCTCTCTATTCGTTAATTAATTTTTGTGCGTTCTTGAAATAGATTTTGTCCATGATTTCTTTGGGCAGTTCCACTGAGTTCAGAAACTTCTGCAAGTCACTACCGAAGTAGTCGCGGGCAAACAGCAACCGTTCCGAAAAAGCGGTTAAGAATTTTTTAGCGTGTTCAGGATCACGTTTAAGAGCAGTAAGTCCACTGCCGGCGGACAGGTCGCTGTAAAGATTTGGATACTCCTCAAACAAACGCCAGAGTTTTCCACCTTCAGTCACCGGACCTTTGGGGTAGTTATTGGGGTCGCTCTTCGCGTCACCTGAAATCTCTCGCCAGAATCCCGGGGCATGACCGAGAAAGTTTGTTTCAGGGCAGGCCTGTATTGCACGTTCGAGGTTACCGACTGTTCCGCCGTACCAGTTGGCCTGGTAAAACTTCAGTTCATTTTCATCTTCCAGATAAGGAACATCAAAGTGCAGTATTACCGGGCAGCCTAGTTCGCCAGCCTTGCGGAAAAGGTTTATGCATCGCGGGTCATCGTAAAGTACACGGGCTTTCAATTCTCCGCAGACACGAACGCCGTGAATTTTATAGGCCGATTCAAAAAAACCTGGAGCATCTCCCTTTAGCGGATGCGGCGCATACCCCAAGATAAACCTCTCGGGATAAAGCTGCTTTGCTTTTACGCAATCGCTGAATGGTATTCCCGGATGAGTTCCGTCAGGCCTAACGTGTTCGGGATTTAAAACCGAATGATAGCTAATTGCGTCTTCTTCAGAAGGGATGTCCCAGTTGAGTAGCCAAGCTTTGTCTATTCCGTTTTCGTCCATGTCGGCAATCAGGCCGTGAACGTCTTTGCCGTGCCAGTACACATGCTGGTGCGCGTCAATAATCATTTTTTTATTCCCTTTTATTTAAGGTAAGCTGATTCAACTTTTTTCAGGGCTGCTACCAAGTCTTCTGCTTCCTTTTCAGTCCAGTCTTCATGCAGGTCGCAATTGAAATACATATTATCCACTGTATCGACATTCCCCAATTCATACCTTTTGTCATTAGATATGGAGAGATTGTGCTGGCTCATGAATTTTTTTAACCACTCCATGCGGATTGGAATATGCTTATATGTTGGGCTGACAGGCAATCCCTCAGCTGCCACAGCCTTGACAAAATCCTCTTTAGCAACGTTTATCATTGACTGGTCAAGTTGGAAAAACATGAACCAGTAAACGCCTTCGCAATCTGCGGGTTCTTCTTTGAGCCTTACCGATTTTAATTCTTGGCGGCATTTTTCGGCAATCATTTTTGCAACTTTTCTGCGGCGGGCATTCATGCCTGGAAGTTTTTTCAGCTGAACCCTTCCGATGCAAGCATGCAGTTCATCCATGTTGCAGTTGAGGGCAGCTACGACGTTTCCATTTTGTGGGTTTTCGATGCCGAAAGTTTTTCCACGGTCGGCGTAGCGGCGAGCTTTCCAGTACAGCTCTTCGTCTTTGGTGAAAACCATTCCGCCTTGCCCACCTGTTGCGTGATGCTTTCCGAACATCAGCGAGAACGAACTGATGGTTCCGAGCGTTCCGACCATGCGTCCTTTGTACTTGGCACCGTGGATCTGCGCGCAGTCTTCGATGACCGGGATACCTTTAGAGTTTGCCAGCTCCATAATCGGATCCATATCAGCTGGAATGCCCGCGATATGAGCCACGATGATAGCAGACGTTTTGTCGGTGATTTTCTCCTCTATCTGCTTCGCGCCGATAGTGTAATAATCTTCGCACGTATCAGCTGGTACTGGAACACAGCCGCAAATAGCTGCGGGCATAACCCCGCCAGGATCACTGATAGCCGGGACGATTACTTCGCTGCCGGGCGCAGGCTCCAACGCACAAAGAGCGACGTATATCGCATTTGTTCCGCTGTTGACACCGTCAGCAAATCCACCGCCGAGAAATTCAGCGAACTCTTTGCAATAGCCTTCTTCCTGCGGGCCGTTGTAACCCATAACACCATGGCCATGTTCCATTGCTTGGTCGAATAGCTCCATGACAGCCTGCTTTTCCTCAGCTGCAAAGAGCTTTCTCGCCGGCATGGGACTGGTCCGTACTGGCTTTCCACCGTTGATCGCTAATTCACTCATCGTTTTTTTCCTGTAGAAAACAAGTTGCTATTTTAATATGACTCACCGTAATTATTGTAACAGATGCTGGTTTGGGATACGTGGGTTTTGTAGATAAATGCTAAGGATAGGTTTTGATGCCTTAGGAAATTTCGGTCTTGCTCTGTTTTGGAGCCTTACAGTATGGTGTCCAGACGTTTAATTCCTCTAAACTCCAAAAAGTTAAGCCAATTAGCTCAAGGCAACCCTTCTTTTGAATTTTGTTTTTTGCCTCAATCCTTTGGAGCTGTTTGTACGGAATCTCTGATAATAAGTTCGGGTTCAAGGAGGATGTTTGTATTTTCAGGTGCTGATCCTTTGTTGTTTTTTATATTTTTCAAAGCCATTATCAGCTCTATTGTCATTCTACCCATTTTCCCCAATGGTTGTCTTGAACATGAGATGGCGGGAGTAAGCATCGGCAGATCCTCTGTATCGTCCAGCATTATTATGGACAGGTCTTTTGGGACATCCAATCCTACGGAATGAATCACATTCAACATGTACAGCATATTGTCAGGATTTTCTGATATGAGAGCGGTTGGCCTGTCAGGACGTGTAAGTATTTCCTTCAGTGCCTGTGGCCAATCGTAAGGTCTCGTTTCAGGGCCTGGGTAGAACATTGCACCATTTGGCAACCCAGCCTGACTCATGACCTTTTTAAGCGTGTGTACATTCGTCTGTGTAGTGTCGTATTGGAAAGTTTCAAGTTTGTTGTAAGCGATTCTTTTGTGGCCCAGGCTCAAAAGCAGCGAAGCAACTCTGGTCATTCCGACCTCAAAGTTAACACTGACACTCGGAAGCGAGGTTCTTATTGCCGCGCGATCAAGTACGAGCTTGATCCGATCATCTGGTATGTGCGCGAGCATGTCTTCAGGGTCGTAGTCGCCACCGCCCATGGCTATCACGGCAGCCAGTTTGGATTCCGACATAACTGACAGTGGTAGTTTCTGGTTGGGATTGTATGTTTCAAAGTATATCTCAAAGCCGTTGGCGGAGGCTGTTTGTATCAAACTGTTCCTCAGGGGCTTGCCCCAGAAGCCTTCCCATTCGGTATAGGTGGTGCGGATACAAATTGCTTCGGTGAGGGTAATGTGGTCGGTTTCTGACGCATTTGTGATATAAGTGCCACTTCCTTGGCGCCTTGAGAGATACCCCGCTTTCTGTAGCCTGGCAAGGCTATTTCTCAACGCCGATCTTCCTATATCATAACTCTTTATCAGGTCATCTTCGGTGGGCAGCCTTTCGCCTAGCATCAGCTTTCCCTGGTTTATTTGCTGAAGCAAGTCGCGGTATACAAAATCGCTTCTTTTTGCTGGGATTTTTTTTACAGTACGCATCGATTGAAATTCTCCAAAGTAAATCATCTTTATTACAACACGAAACCGGCTGAATTGCAATGAATAATAAATGAATTTTTTACAAATTGTTTGTATTTTTAATGAATTGCTTGGATATTGAGCATTATATCTAGCAGTTTTTCCCTAAAAAAGGTTTTTTAATTGAAATACAGTCCAATTTAGCCATTTTTAAATAATCCAACTACACATCAAACATGTTAAAATTATTCAAATGGATACAAAGAAATTATTGACAAAAAACAAATAGCATGCGACCCTCTAGTATTCTATTTCTCTAAAGCACATGCTGGATAATTGTTTTTTGAGTTGAAAGTTGATTTATGCAGAACAAACCGGTTAATAATACATCGTTTCCAAATTCTGTTTGGATTGGCATGCCCCGGACACATCGTGGGGATGCCGCGGTAATGTTCAGACGTGAGTTTTCACTGCAGAGCTCAATCACAAAGGCATCACTGCATATATGCGGACTTGGTTATTTTGAAGCGTGGATCAACGGCCAACGTGTAGGTGACCACCAACTTGATCCGGCACAGACGGACTACGACAACCGTTGCTTCTATATCACTCACGATGTTGCAACCCATTTACAGACAGGCAGTAACGCAATCGGAGTAATAATAGCCGATGGCTGGTATAATCAAAACAAAGTATGGGAAGATGGTAAGGGGTTTCCTTACGGGCAGCCCAGATTGATTGCAAACCTTGAGGTTTGTATGGAAGATGGTTCAAGTTTTTTATTTCCAACAGATACAAATTGGTTATGCAGTGTCGGCCCGATTCGCAGTGCTAATATTTACGCGGGCGAAGTTTATGACGCTCGTCTCGAACAGCCCGGCTGGGATTCTCCCGATTTTAATGATTCAAGCTGGGAAAATTCCATCAAAATGCCTTGTCCTGGAGGCGAGCTTCAGCTGCAGACTATTCCAGCGATCAAGGAAATTGAGACGATCAAACCAATAAGCATTACACATCAATCAGAAAATTCTTATCTGGTTGACATGGGACAGAATCTTTCTGGATGGGCACGCATTACCCCCACTGCACCAAGAGGAACGCAAATCCGCATGACTTTTGCGGAAGCTGTGAATGAGAAAGGTAAAATAGACACCGCCAGCACTGGTGTCTTCGCGACTGATGTTGAACAGGAGGATACTTATATATGCAAGGGTGGCGGCAAAGAAGTCTGGCAGCCTAGTTTTACCTATCATGGATTCAGGTATGTTGAAGTTGAAGGGTGGTACGGAGAACTCACCAATGATGATATCACAGCAGTGGTGGTGCATACCGCATTGACACCGGCTGGGGCATTTGAGTGCTCGGATGCAAGATTAAACAAACTGCACGAAATGGTGTTGTGGACACATCGCAGCAACATTCACGGCCTGCCGGAAGACTGCCCCGCCCGTGAGAGATGCGGCTATCTTGGCGATGCTCACATTATCTGCAAATATTCCATGTACAATTTCGATGGCTTGGCCTTCTGGGAGAAATTCCTGGATGACATTGAGACCTCACGGCAGGAAAATGATGGTCTGCCATTCAGTATTGCTCTGGGAAAACGTAAAGGGCCGGCCTCTCCTGACTGGATGGCTGCTATGATCCTTATTCCTTGGGAACTATATCTGTTCTCAGGAAAATCTAATTTACTTGAAAAACATTTTCAGGGAATGAAACGGGTAATGGATCATTTTATTGAGCTGTCAGAGGGGTGGATTCTGGAGGGCGGATTGGGCGACTGGTGCGATCCACTTCACAGTACCTTTCCAACCTACACACCTGAAAAAATAACCACTACGGTATGGTTTTATGAATGTAGCCGAATCATGGGTGACGTCGCAGAGCTACTTAATCAAAATAAACTGGCTGAAAAATATCGCAAGCAATCAGAAAATATTCGTAAGGCATTTATTACAAAATTCTATAATCCCCACACAAGCAGTTTCGGATCTCAAACCGCGGATATATTAGCTCTTAATTTCAAATTAGTTAATGAAGACCAAATTCCTCTTGTGGTTGAAAGTCTTGTTAAAGAGATCCGAGACGTCCGGCAAATGCACCATACCGTGGGCATAATGGGGATGCGATACATCTTTGAAGTGCTAAGCCGTTTTGGGCATGGTGAATTGGCTTTGAGGCTGATGCATCAAAATAGCTATCCCAGCCTTGGCGACCTGATTAGCCGTGGAGCGACTACGCTTTGGGAATATTGGGGCGAACCAGAGGTAGACAAAGCCGATGGTCCGCGATCTTTAAACCACCCAATGATGGGCGGATTCGACAATTGGTTTTATAATACACTTGGAGGTATTAATCCCGTCCCCCAAAGGCCGGGATTCGAACATGTAATATTAAAACCCATACCACCTGCAGGTTTGAAATGGGTGAAAACTCGTTACAACTCACCTCACGGGGAAATTAGAAGTGATTGGAAGATTGTTAATGGTATTTTTGAGTGGGCAGTTACCCTCCCGGAAGGAGTCACAGCCACCGCTTCACTACCGGATTCATCAAACCCCATAACCATGGGGCCTGGCACACACAAGCTAAGCTGTTGTCTGGCTTGTTGTAGTGACACCTAATATAAATTCCAAAGTTTTATGGCGTTCTTCTTGAAAGCAGGTTGGCTTATCTTCTGCTTTCGAGTAATTCCGACAAAAAGCTTGTTAAAGAGCCTGTGGCACAATGACCTACGAGTTCATAAGTCATTTGTTTACGTCAAAGCACTAAACGTAAAAGAACAACTTACGTTAATTGGCTGGAATAATAAAACAGCCTCATTAATAATATGAATATATATTAATTTATTAAAATTGTTTAAATGAATACCAGAATAATATTGACAAAAGGCACTTATCATGCTAATCTACCTTCATTGAGCTATCTTCTCGAGTAGGTATCCTAGAGTCAGGCCCAGTGAAATATTACGAAATCATGTAATTGTGTTGCTAGAGAACATCGTTAGAGAGTTGGATTAACTTTTGGAACTTTTTTGAAGGAGACTGAGCATGAGGAAATTATTGGCAATTCTTTTGGTGAGTGTTTTGGCAAGTACGGTATCAGCTGAAGTTTTATTGTACGACGACTGTAGCACTGTGTCGGCTGAATGGGCACAAACTGATATTACGCTGACTTCAGATGGTGATTTTCTGAGAGTGCAGAATTCAGCCAGTGGTTATGCCATTAGGCCCTTTGGTACCACTGCAGGTGAGTTTACTATGGTTTTCGATATGAAAATTACTGATCCGGGTGATTTTGTTGGTTTACATACTTATAGCGTTGGCGGTACAGGTTGGCCTAGTGAGGGTACGGATGTGAATCATGATTTTACAGCCCAGAGGTCTTGGGATCATGCAGCGCTTAAGGAGATTACGCCTGATGAATGGTATACGGTAGCTATCTATGGCAACGGCGCTTCGGGTTATATGGCTTACTGGATAGAGGATGGCAAGGGCGCTGATGTTTGGAACGGTACTAGGCTTGCCGAGTGGGGGACTAGTCCTTATTCAGCACGTAATGCATTTATACTCTATGCGTACGCCAGTACGCTTTACGGCGATTGCGACATGTTGTTGGACGATATTCAGATTAATTCAGGGTTGGATTTCGCACAGGGCCCCGAGCCGGTATTGCTGGAAGGTGACGCCAATCGTGATGGTGTTGTCTCGGCTGGTGACTATGCAAGTGTACAGTCAAACTTCGGTAATACAGGTGAAGCCGGCCTTCTTGGTGATGCCAACCTTGACGGCGTTGTCTCAGCTGGCGATTACGCAAGTGTGCAAGCCAACTTCGGTAATGTAGCAGCCGCGATAGTTCCGGAACCGGCATCCATGTGCCTGCTGAGCCTTGGTGGGTTGGTTGCCCTGATCCGTCGACGTAAATAGAACTTCCCTTGTTTTAATGGATGTGTGACATATGGGTTCAGGCGGGTCGTGAAAGATCGGCCCGCCTGATGTTCTTTTGGCTTGGTTAACAGGATGTTTGCCTTTAAATTATAGGAAGACAAAAGATGTATCAAATGAAGATGAATCACGGGTACGCCATTGTTTGCATGTGCCTGTGTCTTGGGCTTTCCTCGGGAACATATGCCGAGGATCAGGTGAAAAAGGATCCCAAAGACTACCTTGCGACGATCCATCCCCGCGTGTTGGGCCCCGATCGATTCATTCAGAAGGATTTTGTCATCAGCGGCTGGATGGATCCGGCGCTGGACGATGCCGCCTATAAGGATTTTGCCGACGCCAACTTCACCGTTGTCCTTGCCTTGCCTCGTGCCTGGAACCTGACGGAAAGGGTGTCCAAATCTCTGAAGTTGTGCAAGAAATACGGGCTCAAGGCGATCTTGTGGTGTGGGGACTTTCCACAGCCTCCCAAGCCCCATCTCCCCTTGCAATTCGTGGAAGAGGACAAAAACGATCCCACCTGTCTGGGCTATTGGGTCGTAGATGAACCGAGTTCGACCATTAACGGCGACATCAGGAAATGGGTCGATGAGATCCATCGTCAGCGGCCTGGAAAACTGACGTATGTCAACCTTCTCCCCATTCACGCTCCGGCAGGGGCCGACAGTTACGAAGAATACTTGGCACGCTTCATCAACGAGGTCGATCCCGACGTTTTGTGCTTTGATCATTATCCGATTTTCAGGCCCGACCTGGACGGACGGGACGGGTATTGTCAGAACCTCTCCGCGGCGCGGGAGTTTTCACTGGCGGCGAATATCCCGTTCTGGAATTTCTTCAATACCACAGCGTTCTATCTGCATACAGACCCGACCGAGGCTCAATTGCGATGGCAGCTTCATGCGTCGATTGCCTATGGGGCTAAGGGCGTGTTGTATTTCATATATTTTCCGGAGGTGGCTTCAGGAAAAGAGGCACCTGAATTCAAGAAAGGAAACGGCGTTCTCACGCCGTATGGCCAAAAAACCCGACATTACTATCAAGCACAGCGGTTAAATGCCGAAATCAAGAATCTTGGCCCGACGCTGATGCAGCTTACGAGTACGGGGGTCTATCGGCTTCGTCCCAAAGACGACGCAGCCGCCGTGCTGAAGGGAACTCCGATCCAGAACATCACGCTGACCGATCCTCGGGATCCGCCGAACGATTATTTGGTCGGTGTTTATCAGCATTCGGACGGACGAAAGGCAGTTTTCATCCAAAACTATCGATATGCTTTTACCGCCTGGCCGACCGTGACGTTTAATGTCCCGCTCGATCAAGTTAGGGAAATATGCAAAAAGACGGGCAAGGAAATTCCGGTACGCGACGACAGCCCTGGTGCGGAAGGCCTGCAGATTTCGCTGGATTCAGCGGAAGGACGATTGTTTCTCTTGTCGTCCAAGCCCAAGTCCAAATAACGGTTGTGCTCAGCCTGGCTATAGAAATACTTCTTCTAGAAGGAATGCAAAGAGTGTATAAGATGCAAATTAATTTGGCGACGATTTTCATTCTCATGGGATTGGGTTTTGTCTTTAGTATATCGAGTGAAAACGCATCAGCCGACCCCAATAAATTTGTTCAAGATCGCTTTGCGATTGGTTTTTGGTCAGCTCCGCGGCTTACTGACCAAAACTACAAAGACATCGCTGATGCAAATTTTACGATGGTAATTGGCGGTGCTAATACCCAGGAGAGTTTAAAAAAGCAGATAAAATTTTGCGAAAAATACGATCTGAAAGCTATTGTTTCAACTGCCAATTTTTTGCCCGATGAATTTCCGGTCAGCCCGGCTGTTTGGGGTTATCTGGTTAAGGACGAACCGCCCGTCTCTGAGTTTCCCAAATGGAAGAAGGTTGTTGAGGAAATACACAAGGCCAGGCCGGGCCGGCTTGCCTATATCAATCTCTACCCCAATTATGCAAGTGAAAAGACACTGGGAGCTGAAGCCTACGAAGTATATGTCAGAAAGTTTCTTGAGGAGGTTGACGTTGGTGTTCTTAGTATGGATCACTACCCATGGATGTTTCCGGATGGTACTAACGGCTGCGAGGCATACTGCGAAAATCTTGCGACTGTACGCAAATACTCATTGCAGAAAGGCATCCCTTTTTGGAACTTCTTCAACACCATGCCATTCTATACTTTGCATGATCCGACGGAATCCCAGATACGTTGGCAAATCTATACTTCATTAGCCTATGGCTCTAAGGGTGTTATGTATTTTTGTTATCAGTCACCTCATGGTCGTGAGTACGAAAAGGGGGGTGCCATTCTCAACCTTGAAGGGCGCAAGACACGCCACTATGACCAGGCTAGGCGAATCAATCGCGAGGTAAAGAATCTTGGGCCGACCCTGATGAAGTTGACCAGCACTGGTGTCCACCGCGTTAAGCCCTATGAGGATAAAGACGAATTATTGAAAGATACACCCATTAAAATTTTGACCAACGGTTATTATCTGGTTGGGGTTTTCAAGCATGACGATGGCCGAACTGCTGTACTTCTGAATAATTACAATCATTCGTACACAGCCTGGCCGACCGTGAAGTTCAATGTTCCGCTTGACCAGGTTAGGGAAGTTTGCAAGAAGACGGGAAAAGAAATCCCCGTAATTGACGACAGTTCAGCGGTAAAAGGCCTGCAGATTTCGCTGGATTCTGCGGAAGGACGCCTGTTTCTATTGCCGTCCAAGTAACTGTTGGAATGGCAATGTCGAGTCCTTGTTTTTAGAGGTGAATACAAGGTTTTGTTTGTTAAATTATGTTTAAACGATTTTTTTATAGAAGGATGTAAAAGATGAGTAAGATTGAAATTGGAAGAAAAGAATACACGGACAAAGTTTACGCCTGCTGGCTTGGCAAGAATATTGGCGGGACATTGGGCGCAAAGTGGGAAAATGTGAAGCATACACACGCGTTCAATTATTATGAGCCAATGCCCGAAGAGGCTGCGCCCAATGACGATCTTGACCTTCAGCTTGTCTGGTTGGAGATGCTTGAAGATCAAGGTTGTGATCCTTCATTATATTGGTTTGCCCAGTACTGGAATCGCCATGCCCGGTGCTATGGTGCCAATGAGTATGCTTTCTTCATGCGCAATTTCGACCGCGGTTTGATGCCTCCAATCGCGGGATGCTTTGAAAATTATTTTGTAGACGAGATGGGTTCGCCGATTCGTAGTGAGATTTGGGCTTGTCTGTATCCTGGTGATCCGCAGGCGGCGGCATGTATGGCCTGGAAAGATTCCCTTGTTGACCACGCCGGTGGTGAAGGAACCTATGGTGAAATGTTCTGGGCCGCGGTAGAGGCTGCCGCTTTTATAGAGACCGATATTATGACTCTTATTCAGATAGGTCTGAATATGATACCAGTCTCAAGCCATATCGCTCGCGTGACTCGCGAGGTTCTCTGGTGCTACCAGGAAAAATTGACATGGGGTGAAGCCAGGGAGAAAGTTGTCACCACATTTGGGCATGATCAACCGGCAAATGCTATACCAAACCACGGTTTTACACTAATCGGCTGGTTGTATGGAAAAGACTTTGGTGATCGACTTTGCAAGGCTGTTAACTGTGGATATGACAGCGATTGCACAGCTGCGACGCTCGGGGCGCTCATGGGCATATTGGATGGCACCATGGGAATTCCAGAAAAATGGTCTGCACCAATTGGAAATGGAATAGTAACTCATTTATTGACCCGTGGCCTGCATGCCCCGAAAACAATCGAAGAGCTGACCGACAGAACGATCGTTCTCAGTGAAAAGACTGTAGCGGCAAGCGATGATGTTGTGTTTGGAGAGAAGTCCAAGACGCCTGACGATCTTTTGACAATGCTTTTCCGCAATGAACGGGTCAATGAGATCAGAAAACAGGATATACACGCAGGAGTGACGCTATTGGGCAACAAAGAGGTTTGGTTCCATTACAGTGGTGAACCCGTTCTGCGAAAAGGTATCGGCAAGATTGTTTATATTACAATGGAAGGCAGAGATGAGTTACAAGTTGACTTGATAGTTCCAGATGGGTGGACTTGTACCCGATTGGGCGGTGCCAAGTTCCAACTTTATTCATCCAGGCCTGTCGCAGATCGCAATGCCATAAAAGTTCTCATTGATTCCAAAACAGTGGAGTTTGGAATGTTAGGCCCAGGCGAAGCGAAAGGATTTCCTGCCGGTGAGCATGTAGATGTATGCCCTAAGTGTGAAGCTCGCGTCGGTGCTTGTATATGCGATGAACTTGCCCAGGAAGCAAAAGCAAAACTGTTAAAAAAACAGAGTCGCCCCATGGAGATGCCCGAGCCGTTGAAAGTATAAAGTTATATGTTTAGATGGTGCTCAAATTTCAATGAACAGAAGCCCATGGCTAACCAACGAATGCATGTATTTATGCGATCTTACAATGAAAGTTTGCGCAGGCAATATGAAAAAGTGTTTGAGCAAACAGGAAGTTTTTTCCCCTATGCACGGAAATGTTGCTGAGTGGTGTTCGGACTGGTATCCTATTTGACGGTTTGGATTCTAGAAACATTGTGAGGCAGGCTAATACAACATTGGAGGTCATTAAATGACAAATTCACTTAAACAACACTTGTTTTGGACGTTGATGGTTTTAGCAGTCAACGTAGGCTTGGTGTCGGGGCAGGCAGAGACAGAATGGTCGATAGGCGAGCCAATCGTTACCTATTTTGGGACGGGCTATGCTCTGACCAATGAGCGTGCCCAGCGAATGGAAGAGGGCGGATGGAATCTGGCGTGGGTAAATTCACTTGCGCAACTGAACGTGGCGTATCTGCACGGGTTGCGAGGTATGTGGTATGGCCCGCTGGACGACTCGACGGTAACCGCAATTCGCAGTCATCCAGCCCTTTACTCCTACTTTATCCGCGACGAGCCACCAGAGTCAATGTTTCCCGAGATGGCATCTACCGTGTCGCGTCTTCGTACGCTTGATCCCGAGCACCTGGGGTATATTAATCTCTACCCCAACTATGCATATCCGAGCTATAGCAGCTATTCCCAATACCTCAACGAATACATCAGCACGGTACAGCCAGCCATACTCAGCTATGACCATTATCAGTTTACCAAAACGGGCGATACCCCCGATTGGTTCAAGAACTTGGCGATCGTCAGCCACACCGCTAAGGAGGCAGGGCTACCGTTCATGGTTACCGTCCAGTCGTCTTCGTGGGACTCGGATCCGAATATACGCGTCCCTAACGGCAACGAATTACGGTACCTCTACAATACCAGCCTGGCCTACGGAGCCCAGGGAATCTCCGATTTTGTTTATTACAAATACGATGGTTTTGAGGGTGGGATGGCTAACCCCGACGGGACAATGACCGCGCTTTACGACGCAGCAAAGACAATTAATCCAGAATTTGTGGCGATTGCCCAAGAGGTTCAGTCGATGCACCACATCGGGACATATCACTTGGGTGACCTACCGCCGGGTTATGGTACTACCGATGGATCATCTCCATTGCGGCTGCCCGGTAATTCTCCCTTCACAATCTCCGGGATAACAACTACGAACTACGTAGCGTATCAACCTGTTCGAGGGGCGGTGTTGGGGCTTTACGGCCCGGGCGACCTACTGGCTGCCGCGACATGTACATTGGTGGTGAATCTGGATTATTCGAATCCCTTAGAAACCCGTGTGACCGGGCCGGGCGATCTCTCTATTTTCGATCCCGTTACCGGTATGTGGATAGCGCAGGGCCATTCGTGGGCTGATGTGAGTTTGCTACCGGGTGGGAGTGTATTGGTGGGGCTGACGACCTCGGTGCTGGTTCCCGAACCGGCTACGATAAGCCTTCTCGCTCTTGGTGGAGTGGCATTGATCCGCAGGAAAAAGAGCAGTTAGAAGGTCCCCAGGTTATTTAGGAAAATTTTGGAAGGAAACTAAACATGAGGAAAATATTGACAATTCTTTTCGTGAGTGTTTTGGCAAATGCTGTATCGGCTGAGATGCTTTACTACGACGATTGCAGCACTGTTGCGTCTAATTGGACGTTAGGTTCTTCTGGAACAAGCCTGACTTCTGATGGTGAAATGCTCAGGCTCCAGAGTACAGACAGTGGTTTTGCCACTGTTACTTTAGATACCAGCATTGATGAATTCACTATGATTTTTGATTTCAAAATTGCTGATCCGGGTCAATTTGTCGGTGGATACATGGCCGGTTCAGGTTGGCCAAGCGAAGGTATGTATGTAGATCGAGATTTCACGGCCAAGGCCTCTTGGAATAGTACAGTACTTGAACAGATTACGCCTGATAAATGGTACACAATGGGTATCTACGCCAATGGCCCAGCGGGTTATATGGCGTACTGGATTACTGAAGGAAAGGGCACTAATCTTTGGTGGACATCTAGGGTATACGAGTACGGGGCGGCCCCCTGGTCATCGCGCAATGGCATTACATTCCCTGCCAGCGGTAATGCAACCTACGGTAATGCTGACTGGGTATTGGACGATATTCAGGTTAATGAAGGATTGGATCTAACCGGTGTTCCTTCCTCATGGCTCATGGGTGATGCTAATTTTGATGGTTACATCGATTCTGTTGACTATGACCTCTGGGCTGCCAATTATCTGACCGGAGATTCATGGTCACAAGGTGACTTCACCCGGGATGGTGTTGTCGATACAACTGATTATACTCTCTGGGCCGCCAATTACACGGGGCCGAGTATGCTTGAGTCTAATAACCCGCTTCCAGAGCCCATGACAATAAGCCTACTAGCGATGAGTGGCCTTGGATTGATAGGTCTACGAAGGAGGATAAAGTAATGAAGAGGATTCTTTTGTCAGCAGTGATCATGATTATGGCATCGTATGCCTCGGCAAACTCGACCCTGGAGGTTACTGAACGTTTACCAGGCGTTTATGTATTCACCGCCGTAACGGACACCCCAACTCTCGGTTCCTATGCAACATCAAATCTGGTTTTTACTGCTGACCCTGGTACTACGTTCAGTTTATTGTCGGGCGGTACGGCTGAGACCGAAAGCGTGGTTGTTACACTCGGTGGAAACTTGGATGCTGTGTCTTACTATTTCGATGCCGACTGGGCTGAAATTCCCTCCAGTGGGGCTACCCTTAGTACAGATCAGATAGTCCTTAACAATCTTGGAACACGAGGTTCAGGGACTGTGTATTCCAGCGTGGACATGATCCAAATCGTTGCGAATGGTGCTTTCAGCTATTCTGGCGGCTTGGCTTTTGATGGTTCAATGTATGCGGTATCAGGTACTGTTTCGGGACCGGATTTGTTGGCAGGTGATGCCAATCGTGACGGTGTTGTCTCAGCCGGTGACTACGCTAGTGTGCAGGCCAACTTTGGTAGCACGGGTGGCCCCGGCATTCTTGGTGATGCTAATGGTGATGGTGTTGTCTCGGCCGGCGACTATGCCAGCGTGCAAGCCAACTTCGGGAACACTCTACCCGCAATGAATGCTGTTCCCGAACCTGCGACAATTTCAGTGCTGATAATCGGCGGGATTGTGATGATTCGTCGGAGCAGATTATCGAGTAGTAATACGTTAGGCAGGCGGTGAATTTAGGTATTTTGAGGGATAATTGATCCCTTCAAAATGTTTAGAGATAATACGGCGACACTTCCCGGTTCAATGGTCAAAAACACTTGATTCTCTTTTATTTGGTGCTCGGTTTTTGAGTAAATATCCAAGGCCGAAGTAATGCCATCGCATTCAGCAGGTAACGTTATTTTTTCCTTAACACTTTGCGCCAGGTCATCATTAAAAACGACCAAAAGAATATCGTCCTGGCCTTGGATTAATCTTGGCCGAAGTTTTTTTCCACGGATAATCGGTTTAGTTTTTTGCAGAAGAATAGTTTTAATTAATTCCAGAGCTTGTGGGATTTTCTTATCCAGTGCCAATCCCATATAGGTTCCAAAATAGTAAACTGTACCCCGGCCATACTTATTTCTTGCAGCCAGAGTTATGTCTTCGAACTTGCCAATTCCCTCGGCACAATCGGTTTCAAGCGGAACAAGAAACTCATGGACCGGTACTTCCGCTTTTATTGGATGGTCGAACGAAATTAGTGGGCCGAGTTGTATCGGATCAAAAGCTGAAAGAGTATTGTCGTTTTTAACCAAAGAACCATCGGCGGTTGGAACCAGGCTGCTGTCCTTATTCTGGTCGGAACAGATTTGCTCCCCTTCAACCAAACCGGCTGCCTTTGAAAGTTTTCCCGCAGGAAGAGCGGGCCTCAAAAATCCCCGCTGATCAAACATTCCCATGCGGCAATCTGTTATCAGCGTTCCGCCGTCGTATACGTAATCCGCGATTTTGTCAGCGAGTTCATCGCTCATCAGTAGGGCCATTGGAACGATAAGAACTTTTTCCTGAATATCATCGAAGCATTCAGGAGTAACGTATCTTGCGTAAAGGTCAGCATTCCAGATCGCACGGTAATATCCAGTATGCGATTGGCCGTAAAGTGTATCCTCCATTTCCATGGCAAACAACAATGATGAAATATCAGGATCGTACAGCACTGCAACCTGCGTTTTGACCTTTGCCGATGTCAGCGTGTTTTGATGTTCTCTCAGTAGTGCAGAAGTTTTCTTGATTGAGAGGCTTCGCGGTGTGTGTTCACCGTTCAATCGCATCATGCCGAAGTTACCGGCTTCATGCCCGGTTTTTTCTGTCAGGTAACACCAGTGCATGGTTCCTTTTGAACCATACGTGGCTGCCATCCAGTTCCAAAGCTCATAGTCTTCAGGCTTGACGATGCTCCCGCTCCTGAAACCGCGAAAGCATGCAGGCCCGCCTGGCATTTCTGCAACCCAGAAGTTTTTGTTTCGGGCGGCACTGCGTGTCAGCTCTATGACCTGAACGCATGTGGCAAAATCCCAATTGAAAGCCTGTGGAGCAAAACTGGTTCCCCACAAATCTACCGGCTGGGCGAATTTCCAGTTTTCTATGCAGGCATTTGCACGCGGCAGCACAGGTGGGACGGCCCCGCTGTGGCTTGCCACCATTCTGGAGGGATCTTCCTGTTTGATTATCCCAAAACGCCAAGCCATATACTCCTGCAGCTCACAATGCCAAAAGCGAAACCAGTCGATCCAGTCGGCATACAGGCCTGTGAGTATCGGCGGGTTTATCTGATCAAAACTTGTGTAAGCCCTTGCCCATGTATTATTGAAGTTATCAATGTTCTCGTAGCGATGTTTTAACCATTGGCGAAAGCGCCGTCGTGAAGATTCACAATAACAGTAAATCTTATCCCCCATGTTGCCCCACATGTTTGAGCACCAGACTGGTTCAAGATGAGGTTCGTTCCAGCAATCGTAGAGAACGAGACTTTTTCTATCTTTGAACTCGTTTGCCATTGCCCTGATAAACTTCTCACTTTGCCTACGGACTTCGTCATGATGGAAACACAATCCCGGATGACCTCCGCCCGGTGCAGCTTCCTGTGAGCCCAACTCTATGGGCCGATCGTTGGCGTTAACGTATCTTGCTTCTGGATAATCCTGTTCAACCCAATACGGAGCTGTCTCGAGATTTAACTCCAGCTGCACGCCGAGTCCGATCTCGTCGCAAATGTCGAAAAGTTCATGGACTTCATCCCAAATAAAACTATCCGGCTGTCTGTGATGCCAGTTCCACTGAAGACGGAATTTAACCAGGTCAAATTTAAGATCGTTTTTAATCTTCTCAAGATGAAACCGATGCTGTTCCCGTGAAGGATTAGGAGGCCGCCAGTATTGTGTTCCGTAAACGAATTTTTTATTCAAATCCATATTGCAAACCCCAAATCCTTTATTGATTCAAAACCGACAAAACCGTCGCGATTACTGGAATGGCGAAATGGCATCTGTTTATTTGAGTAACGAAATTGGCCGAACGCTTTTTCCTGCACCTGATTACCCTAATATCAATCTTTTGGGGCCGTTTGGATGGAGTCTCTAATGATGAGTTCTGGTTCAAGGAGAATGTTTGTGTTCTCAGGAGCTGGCCCTTCGTTGTTCTTCGCATTTTTCAGGGCCATTATCAGCTCTATTGTCATTCTGCCCATTTCTTCCAATGGTTGCCTTGAACATGAGATGGCGGGAGTAAGCATCGGCAGATCCTCTGTATCGTCCAGCATTACGATAGACAGGTCTTTTGGCACATCCAATCCTACGGAATGAATCACGTTCAACATGTACAGCATGTTGTCAGGATTTTCGGATACAAGAGCGGTTGGCCTGTCAGGACGTGTAAGTATTTCCTTCAGTGCTTGTGGCCAATCGTAAGGTCTCGTTTCAGGGCCTGGGTAGAACATTGCACCATTTGGCAACCCAGCCTGACTCATGACCTTTTTAAGCGTGTGTACATTCGTCTGTGTAGTGTCATATTGGAAAGTTTCAAGTTTGTTGTAAGCGATTCTTTTGTGCCCCAGGCTCAAAAGCAGCGAAGCAACTCTGGTCATTCCGACCTCAAAGTTAACACTGACACTCGGAAGCGAGGTTCTTATTGCAGGACGATCAAGTATAAGCTTGATCCGATCATCTGGTATGTGCGCGAGCATGTCTTCAGGGTCGTAGTCGCCACCGCCCATGGCTATCACGGCAGCCAGTTTGGATTCCGACATAACTGACAGTGGTAGTTTCTGGTTGGGATTGTATGTTTCAAAGTATATCTCAAAGCCGTTGGCGGAGGCTGTTTGTATCAAACTGTTCCTCAGGGGCTTGCCCCAGAAGCCTTCCCATTCGGTATATGTTGTGCGGATACAGATTGCCTCGGTGGGAGCATGGTGATTTGTTTCTGACGCATTTGTAATATAAGTGCCACTTCCTTGCCGCCTTACGAGAAAGCCAGCTTCCTGTAATCGTGCCAAGCTATTACGTACGGATGACCTGCCGATATTGTACTGCTCCATTAGATCATCTTCAGTGGGCAGCCTTTCACCTGGCATCAGTTTTCCTTGACGAATTTGCAGAAGCAAGTCGCGGTATACGCAATCTTTTTTTAGCGAAGTTTCATTTTTTATATTATTCATTTATTTTTATTTTCTCCAGCTGAGTTTTTTCTGCACAATAGAATATACACTAAATCGCAATAACTTTCAAACGAATTTAAGCTAAAATCTTTTTATTCACTCAAACTGACCGATTCGTTGTGTCATACCCGCGAAAGCGGGTATCCAGGGCTTTATTTTTACACTCTGGATTCCCGCTTGCGCGGGAATGACAAGTGTTTTTAACTTTTTTGTTCTAATATATTTGCGTTAATCTTGTTGTCAAAAACGGTCAGTTTGAGTTATTCAGTAAACTATAGAAAAAAAGAGGATTACAAAGGAAACTTTAAGTCCAAAACATTAAGCACTTTGGGGTTTATTTGTAAAAATATTCAAATTTAGTCGAAAAGATATATAAATTATTGGATGGTTAATCAAATAAATTACAAAAAAATGTTGACAATATTGGGTTGTTGTGTTATTCTTCTATTATCAAGCTTGGTTTAAAGTTCATCAAGGGTGTGTCCTTGAGTTCGAGAGTCTAAAGTTGGTTTGGAAAAATTTTAAAGGAGATGGAAAATGAAGAAATTATTGGCAATTCTTTTGGTAGCTGGTTTGGCTAATGCAGCATCGGCTGCGGTGCTTTATTACAATGACTGTGATAGCATCGATAGTAGTTGGACGTACCAAGAAAACATTTCGCTTACGTCTGATGGCAATGTGGTAAATCTTGAGAGTTCAGCTGGTGGTTTAGCTATTGCGGAATTTGGCACAGGATACGTGGACAACTTTACTATTGTTTATGATTTCAAGTTTACTGACCCTGGATCTTTCTCTGCTCTGTATGCTTATAATCCCGGTGAAGGTATGATGGTAGATTACGATCTTACAGCCAAGGATTCTCGCACCAAGGCAGTGCTTGAGCAGATTGCGCCCGATACTTGGTACACAATGGGTATCTACTACTATGGTGCTGCGGGCTATATGGCTTATTGGGTTGCCGAAGGTAAAGGCGCAGATCTTTGGGCCGCACCTAGAGCTCTTGAAGTTGGTGCAGCCCCGTGGGCAGGTAGTAATCGATTCGCTGTGTTTGCTTATGGTGATGCTACATATGGCGATGCTTCATGGCAAATTGATAATATCCAAGTTAATGAGGGTGTTGATTTTGCCCAAGCCCCAGAACCAGCAACAATGAGTCTGCTTCTTCTAGGTGGTATAGCCACCGTGATCCGTCGAAAGAAATAGACCAAAGATTTGCCTTTGTAAAACTTTTATGAAGCAGCCGTTAATAAGTGAGCCTTTTCCATGTTGTTGGAAAAGGCTCACCTTACAACCAAAAGCCTATTACAAAAAATTTTAAAACCACTAAATTCATCATATCCATTTGTGACGGATATGGTTTGTTCTCTTGGATGAGCGTAGCAAAAATAGTTTGAGTTACTTTTTTAAAATTGGCCTTAAAGTTGGAGTCTAAAATGTTTAAACCACAATTATTAGCAGCTGTCCGAGGAGGTATTTATTCAAGGGCAACCGAAACCTCTTTGTCGAAAAGGAAAAAGGGGTTTACATTAATTGAGCTACTGGTAGTGATTGCAATTATTGCTCTTCTTGTGAGCATATTACTTCCGTCTTTAAAACGGGCCAAAGATTTAGCCATGAATGTTGTTTGCAAAACCAATCTTCGTGGAATTGGGATGTCGTCGGCTTTGTATAGAAATGATTTTGATGATATGTTTCCATTTACAATTCCCGCTACTTACCCGACGACGTCCGACCCTGGTGAGTATGTGGTTATCGCTACTTGGATGACAGGTGGCATAGGGGGAAGTGGAAGCGAAGTAGTACCGGGTTACCTCTCTGTTATGAATACCCCCACTGAGGACCGTATCATGTATAGCTATGCTGATGATCCGAATATCTGGAAATGTCCGAGCGATCACTGGGCTTTCTGGGGAAATTGCGCACCTTCTGGCGTGGATGAGACTTGGCGGTATTACGGTACATCGTATGGCTTTAACACTGGAAATGGTGCTGCAAGACCTGGCTTGGGTCTGCATGGCCGCAGTGGAGCTGATGTTTCTCTTCCCACTGCGACAATTCAGTACGGCGAATATGTTGTTAATAATTTTTATGGTACTGGGGTTCCTTCTAGCAATGGCCCTATCCTCTGGCATGATACGGAAGAACCATGGGCGAACATTGTTTTTGTAGATGGCCATGTGGATTATGTTTTGATGCAGGCTGGAGATCCTGAATTTCTTGAGGCAGATGACGGAAGTTACACATTCTTTGCAAGTGATTTGTAAATATTCTTTTGATTAGTATTAACATTTCCAAGTTGGCCACAATGAGTTTGCTTCTTATTGGTGCTCTAGCTAATGTGAAGCGTCTAAGAAAATAGATCAAACTCAACGCTTTTGAAAATCCTAATTAAGCAGTCATTAAAAAATGAACGTTTTCCATAGTTGCGAAAAGGCTTATCTTGGGAGCAAAAACAAAATTTACTTAAAATATGGAGTCTGAAATGGTTCAACCGCGATTATTATCAACTGTCCGAGGCGGTATTTATTCAAGGACACGCGTAACCTTTTTGTCGGAAAGAAAAAAAGGGTTTACACTGATTGAACTGTTGGTGGTAATTGCGATTATTGCTCTTCTTGTGAGCATATTACTTCCGTCTTTAAAACGGGCCAAAGATTTAGCCATGAATGTTGTCTGCAAAACCAATGTTCGTGGGATTGGGATGGCGTCGGCTTTGTATAGAAATGATTTTGACGACACATTTCCCTATGCAGCCCCCGAGACTTATGGGCTATTGCCAGCCACTATAGTGACTGTTGCGACGTATATGACCGGTGGATTAGGTGAGGCAGATGGTGTATTACCAAGTTATGATTTTATCTGCAATACTCCTGCTGAGGATCGAATATTATACCCTTATGCCGAGGATACTAATATCTGGAAATGCCCCAGCGATCACTGGGATTTTTGGGGCGGTTGTGCCCCGGCTGGCGTGGATGAAACGTGGAAATACTATGGTTCGTCGTACAGCTTCAACACTGGAAATGGTGGTTCAGGAGGCCTTTATTGGGGCAGAAAGGGAGCAGATGTTTCTCAGCCCTCTGTGACCATTCAATACGGTGAATATGTGGTTAATAATTTTTGGGCTAATAGCTGGCCTTTGCCCGAAGGTGCCGGGGTCCGCTTTCACGACCAGGATAATCCATATGCGAACATTGTTTTTGTCGATGGTCATGTCGATTTTGTTTTGATGCTGGGTGGAGCGGAGTGGCAGGTTGCAGATGATGGAAGCTACTCGTTCTTCCCTTGATTGAAACGAATAAACGTTTTTTCTAACGTTAATCGCCCCGGAGTTTACGGGGCGGTTGAGTATATAAGATTTCTGGATAAAAAATGCTTTTTAGCTGCCCTGGAAATGTCGCGGAATGGTTAGAACTGAAAGGCCGATTAAAGGAACTGGCAGAGGAACTTTTGGGACCGGTCCCATTTAATCAGCCACCTGCCCTCAATGTTCAAATACTTGATTTTCGCGAGCGTGGAACCTTTTCGATGTATAAGGTTTGCTACGGAAGCCTGGACGACGACATTGTATATGCATGGCTGTGCATTCCGAATAATTGTGTTAATCCTTTGCCGGCCATTATCTGCTTACCTGGTTCATACGTGACGCCTAACTGGGGCAAGGACGCTGTTGTCGGCCTGGAAGGCCCCGCCAATCCGGGTGATCCCGAAGATTATGGCAAGATATTGGCTGAGGCTGGTTATGTTACATTGTGCCCGGATTATCCATGTGCAGGCCAGCGCGTTTTGAAGGGATTAAAGCCTTATGATACGAGTTTGCTGGACAAAAAATTTCCCAACTGGTCTCGCGTTGGTATGAGTGTATGGGATATTTCAAGAGCTGTGGATTATCTTCTTACCCGTGAAGAAGTAAAAGCAGATTCTATTGCTGCGATTGGATGGAGTCAGGGAGGCGAGATGGCAGTTTGGGCGGGCGCTATTGATGAGCGGATAAAGGCGATCGCTTCCATTTGTGGCTGGTCTCCTTGGGTGGGACGAGACATTGTGGGCCTACAGGCTTCCTATAACTATCCCCGCCTTACCAATAATACACCCTTTGATCACAGTGATATTGCGGCAATGGTTTGCCCAAAACCGTTCTTGAATATCTCAGCCAGCCACGATGAATATTATCCAAACGTAGCTGAACTGAAAAAGGTTGAGCATGAAATCTGTAAACTTTATAAAATGTACGCCGCTGCAGATAATTTTAAGCCTGTACATTTAACGCAAAAACACCGCATGAGCCCGGAAACAATTGAAATTTTAAAAAGTTGGTTCCACAAGTTTTTGAGTCCATGGAATTAAAAATATGTTAAGGGTTATATGTGTATGAACGTAACTTTTGAACAATTGAAAGACGACCTTAAAAATGCCGGTATTTCTTGTGGAGATATTTTGGTAGTACATAGTTCGCTAAGAAGCATTGGATGGGTTGATGGAGGCGCAGAGACCGTTGTTGATGCGCTGCTTTCAGCTGTTGGTGTTGAAGGGGCTGTGTTACTTCCTGCTTTGACTTTTGATGGATCGGTGACAACATTTCTCCATTCGCTAAAAGATATGCGAATAGATTTACGCCAGACAATATCGCATAACGGTGCGATTGCTCAAGCTGCACAAAAACGTGACGATGCTATCATGTCTGTACATCCGACTCATCCGGTTGTAGGCTTGGGTAGAAAAGCAAAGCCCTTGCTGCAAGGTTCACAGTCTGGCCAGGGGCCTTGCGGAATCGACAGCCCCTTTTATAAATCAGCAGTCGCAGGATGTAAAATTCTTTTGATCGGTGTAGACTTGAGTAAGTGTACCACTTTACATTGTGTTGAGGAAATATCCGCACCGTACATGTCAACCGGAGATGTTTTTGATGTGACTACTGTCGATCTTTTCGGTAATGAATTTCAATATGTAGTAAAGGGTTATCCGGTGGGTTTGGCACGGACATTTACCGCTATTGAACCGAGGCTTCTTAGCGAAGGAATTATGAAAATGCATAAATTGGGGGCTGCGGATCTTCGTATTGTTGATGGTAAGCGTTTGATTAGAGAATGTACTGCATGGATGCAGGCTGAACCTTGGGTTTTGGCTTGTCAAGGGGCACCTTGCTGATGTTAATTTTACGAACAACATTTATGAACGTCTGCCACTGTGTATTTGGTGGACATGAAACAACGGTGTCCCCCGTAAAGCCTCACAACGGTAGCCCCATTGTTTCTACTTGCAAGCAAATGATCAATTGTAATTTCGAAAAGGTGGAGAACTGATGAAATCATTGACAGTTCTGGATTGGGTCGTATTGGTAACTTACGGTTTGGGTATGCTTATTGTGGGGTGGTATTATTCTCGCAAGACCAAATCTCAGGAAGATTATCTTTTGGGTGGTCGAAATATGGCTGCCTGGATGGTGGGCATTAGTCTGTTCGCAAGTCTGTTGAGTACGATATCATATTTGGCAGTTCCGGGTGAAATTATCAAACACGGCCCGATGATATTGGCTGAGATTATTATTTACCCTTTTATTGCATGGGCAGTGGGTTGGTGGATAATTCCGGTGATTATGAAACAAAGGGTGACCAGCGCATATGAGATTCTGGAAAAGAAACTTGGACTTGGAATTCGTTTAGCTGGTTCGGTGATCTTTGTGATGCTGCGCCTTTTGTGGATGGGTTTAATCGTATATGCCACTTGTGATAAGATTCTTGTTCCGGTATTGAACTTGGACTCTTCATATACTCCATGGTTAAGTATCATCCTTGCGGTTATTACTATAATTTACACATCGATGGGTGGGATTAAGGCTGTGGTTTTTACCGATGTGGTTCAAACATTTATTTTGTTTGGCGGGGCGATTTTAACCCTGATTTTAATCAATAATTCGTTGGGCGGTGTGAGTCAATGGTGGCCGACAAAGTGGGATCCTGCCTGGGCCAAGCCGGTATTATTCAGTTTTAGTTCGCGAATGAGCTTTGGCGCGGTCTTTATAGCAAGTTTTTCATGGTATGTATGCACGTGTGGGT
Source organism: Phycisphaerae bacterium (assembly GCA_963664745.2). Lineage (GTDB taxonomy): Bacteria > Planctomycetota > Phycisphaerae > SM23-33 > SM23-33 > B1-G9. Next base: position 660,628 of record CAXXMC010000005.1, on the reverse strand, counting down.
CGGACCAGATAGCAGTTCAGCGTTATCTTTCAACTCGTAACGCCAAACAGGCACGCCGTGCTTTTTCAATCAATCTTCTCACTGGGGGTATAGTGAATGTTTTTCTGGGTATACTTGGTTTTGCCCTTTTTGCGTACTATTCGAAACAGCCTGGCGGGGTTACCGACGCGGATAAGCTTTTGCCAACATTCATCGTAAATGGTCTACCGCAGGGTATTACCGGACTGGTTATAGCGGGCTTGCTGGCTGCGGCGATGTCTAGTTTATCATCAGGCCTGAATTCTTCCTGTTCAGTAATTACTGTTGATTTTGTTGAGCGTTTTCGCAAGACACCAATAACAGGGCGCAGGGCGGTTCATTTAAACCAGTTAATATCAGTTTTAATAGGAGTGGTTGTTGTTGTTTTGGGTTTATTGGTAGATCGTGTTCCCGGTAATCTTCTGGAGAATACATTTAGAGTGTCAAATTTATTGGTCGCTCCGCTGTTTGTACTGTTTTTTCTGTCACTGTTTATAAAGGGAGCCAACAAGTATGCAGCCTGGCCTGCAATAATTATTAGTGTTGCTACGGCGATTTTGATTGGATATTGGCCCGTGTTTTTCGGAACTACAGGAATCAGCTTTTTATGGATCATGCCGCTATCTTTCGCAACTGGAAGCAGTGTAGGTGTTGCAATATCGTATGTCTTGGCGAAAGGGATGAGCAATGAGTAATTTGATTATCAGATTAGGCAAGAGCCAAATAGTTTGCATGTTTTTGATTATACTGGTTGTAGTTTGCGGGCCAGCGTGTGCACAGGATGAAAACATCAAACTAAGCGATAATCGTGCTTTGATGAGTGATTTTTTGCGCGATGCATTGCGTCAGCAGAAGGGGTGGGTAAAAGTTCATGCCGCTGAAGCGTTGTTGCAAAACAATATGCCGCAAGGGGTAAATGAAATTTTTACGAAAGAGCTAAACACCGATGATCCTCAGTATCGTATCGGTGTTATGCGGGTACTTATTAAAGCCCCTGATGTACCCCAAACTCGAAAGGAAGAATATATTCAACAAATTCGTAAGGCCTTTGATGATAAAAACGGCAAAGCCAGAGTTCATGCCGCTGAGACCCTTGGGAAATTAGGTGTTCATTTTCGTTCAAAAGAATTATCCGATTTTGCAGAGAAAGTTGGTGGTGGTTCGGCTGCTTATGGACGTTGGGTATTGGCCAACAGTAACCAACAGGCCGACCTGAATTACCTCACCGAACTTCTTGAATCTGAAGATAAGTGGGAAAAGGCGAATGTGGCTTATTCAATTCGATATATGGATTCGATAGATTCGCAATGGCTTGAACGGCTGGAAAGATGCTTGGCCGGGCTGGATGAAAAATCCGCAGCTCGCGTTTATGTTTTGAGTGCATTATGTAAACATGTTAAAGATATCAGCAAAAAGCAACGCCTTGAGCAACTGGTTAAACACTATTTGCACAATGGAAACAATGACGATAAAAAAGAGGCTTGTGTCGCGATTGGAAATTTGAAGCAACAAACGGATGTGCCTGTTCTGATTGATGTTTTTGAAAAAGAGGCGAATGTTGATGTTAAAATATTTATAGCTGATGCGTTTTTAAAATTGTCGGCGATCACGAAGCAAAATCAAACAGCCCTCAATAAGGATTGGCCTGTTGACCGCAAGTTCAGATTGAAAATACAGGTTGATCCCCAAACCGTGGCGCAAATAAAACAGGCCCCATTCACAATATCTGTGGATTTTGGAAACTATTTGCAAAACACAGGAATCCCAAAATGTTTCGACCCCTCCTCGGTCGTGGTTACAGCGTTGGATACGGCAACGACCACTCAGACCGTTGTCGATTATCTTCTGGATGAATCTTTTCAAGCAGGGGCCAAGGGCTGGGTTGCCTGGAATATCGGTCAGCCGGGCCAGACTCACTATTACATTTACTTTGACGTCCTCGAAAACGGACCGCGTAAAGCAGAGAGCAAATATGTGCCGATGGTAGGGATTGGCGATAATCCCCGCTACAACAATCCCGGTCAATTGAGTCCGCTAAGTGCAATGGCTATTCGTCCGGTAAGTAAAGATTTCGATGGTGACGGTTTGATCGATATTGTAAGCCCGGCAATTTATACAAGTACCTGGGGCCAACCGACGTTTACGTTCTGGTTCTGGAAGAACATCGGAAGCAATGAAAAGCCTGTTTTTGCCGATTTTGTCCGTCTTTACGATGCAGAAGGTAAAATCATTAGCAATGGGTATGATAACTGCGAACTTTTCGACTGGAATGCCGATGGAAAGCTGGATTTGATCACTCGTAACGGAATCTATCTTAATAAGGGCAATGCAAAGTGTTGGCGGATGCCTGTTCTTGAGAAAACAGAAGGATCCGCCACACAGGCCGGCGGCCAATGGAACGCCCCATTGAAGTTTTACGGATTCAGGGATATTGACGGCGACGGCGACCTGGATGCGATCTATGGGTATTATGCTGCGCACTATGTATATGAGGGCAACCCGGCGAGGAATTTTATAAAAACCGGGCTTTTCGTTGCCATGAACACTGCCGGCAAAGGGAAGACTCCCCAATTCAAATCGGTTGAACCTTTGTTTGAAAAGGAACCGACTCGGGAAAATGTTCTCACAACGGATCTTTACGATTTTGATTCTGATGGGAAACCGGATATCATCGGAACTACCTATCCGCTCGATAAAAATCCACCAGAGCCAAAATTCTGCTATTGGCCCAATATATCCAAAAGGGGGCAAAAGCCCAGGTTCGGGGGTATACGAATACTTCCACGAAGTGATGTGGAGGCTCCGACCGCAGTTGTTTCTGTAAATAACAAGGCATTTAATGGTATGTTCGTCACTGACGGTTATCGCGTGCGTTTCTTCCAGAAAGCGAAAGGCCAAGTTGGGGGAGCAATTCCCAATCATGTCGATAAGGGCCTGCTGATTCAAGTGGACGGACGATGCAGCGTTAAAGGATTCAGTGGCGTCGAGGTCAAGGATTGGGAAGGGGACGGGGATTGGGATTTGATCGCAGGAGATGAGTTGGGGTTTGTTTGGTTGATAAAAAATATCGGAGATAATAACAGGCCGGTTTTTGAGACGGCCCGCCATGTCATGGTGGGTAATGTGCCAATGCGTATTATGCGATGGCAGTTCATACAGGATGGTAACCCGGAGTATTTTCTAGGCCAGACCAAACCACGATATGCAGACTGGGATGGCGACGGAGATATGGATCTGGTCGTCGGCAACAATGCGGATGGCTTGGGATTCTTTGAGAACGTCGGCACTCGAGAAAGGCCCGAATTTTCCGGCATGAAGAAGATCGAGGTTGATGGTGATTCCCGGCCTTTCGCGGATAGAAATCGACCGGCTGTGCTCGACTGGGATGGTGATGGGCTAACAGATATTGTTACCAAGGATAAAGATGGCAGATTGGGATTATTCAAGGGAATCAGTGGTGCGAAAAACGCAGTTAAGCCAATAAAAAAGTTTAAATATATCGATGGTTCTGAGATAAAGCTGGGTGCTCTCGGGAGTATGCTTTGGCAATGGGAAGCATGTGACTGGGACAGCGATGGCGATTATGATTTGATAAGCCAAATAGGTTCCTGGGGAAATTCTGGGCCGGGACTTTATGAAAATGTCGGAACCAATGTTGACCCCAAATTTAAACCAGCAGTAAGAATAAAATGTTTTGGCAAGGATATTCATATATCCGACCATGAAACGACGTTTTCCTGCGTTGACTGGTATGGTCAAGGTAAACCCGACCTCTTTTGCGGCGGAGAAAGCGGCTGGTTCTATTTCTTTCGTAGACCTGTGATTGATGCCCCAACCCCACCATCAGGGCGAGTTGCAGATAAGTTGGAAATGCGAAATCCAAAATAATGAATCATAGTATCTGGAGTTTTTATGAGAGTAGCTGCGTTTGGCGCATCAGTTGGATTGTCAATCAGACCGCCAAGAACCAAAAGGCAGGATGGCAATTATTTGGATATTTTGCGAGATACACTTCAGGCAGATGATCCGAGAAGTGCAGTTTTCAATCTTACCCAGGGCAGCAATATCATCACCCTGGAGTACACAAGGAAATTTGCTGACGATATAAGTAGATATAACCCTGATTGGGTTATATTGAATTATGGAATAAACGAAGCCGCTCCTCGGGCAATTCCATATGGGTTGTGGATGCAGTTGCATTCACCTGGTGACAGAGGCTGGATTAAAAGAAAACTTGGCCAGTTGCTTCACCGTAATAGCCCTGCGATTATCCGTTTCTTCAAAAAAAAAGGATGGGTGTCAGCGGAAAAATTTGGTGTGGAATTACAGCGACTGATTGACCTGTCGAAAAAAGAATCACTTGCCGAAATAATAGTTTTGAATATAGGGCCTGTAAATGAACATTATAAGGAAATGCTGCCCGGAATTGAAAAATTGGTTGAGGTCTATAACCTGAAAATTAATGAGGTTGTTGAAAAATGTGGAGTTTATCTTCTGGATATACACCGCTTGGTTAGTGATCATGGAATGGAAAATGTTCAGCCAGATAGCTGTCATTTTTCAGTATTGGGACACAAGCTTGTTTACGAAAAGATACTGGAAATAATCCATTCTTTTTCTAATTTAATTGCATAGGATTTTGTATTTGTTGACTCCATATCGAAGTGGAATCGACAAAGTTCGTCCGAGGGACGTTAATTGAAAAATACGGTAGTTTAAAATCAATACCTTGGAATATCTGGGGTGATTTATATATTGAAAGGAGCGAAATGAATTATTGCGAAACATTGCAGGTGGCAGGACTGAAAGCCGCTCATAGGTTGGCAGACTGGTTTTGTAACAACCAAACACCGTTGCATGAGATGTTTGCCGAGTCCGGGCGGATAGCGTACCATGTAGATTGTAATGGGGTTACAGTTCCAGGTTCTCAATGGAATTGTGCATTTGCGGTAATGGGTTGGCTTGGCGCATATAAGGCATTTGGCGATGAACGTTATCTTGATTGTGCCTTGGGTGCAGGGGGGTATTTAAAATCGCTTCAGGTATTCAATCCTTTCCTGACGGAACATTACGGCGCGATTCGCGAGCTGACGCCCCAGACAACGTGGAGTTATCCGCGCGACGGTCTTTCCGTTGCCTGGGCGTTTATCGAGTTGTATAAACAAACCGGTGAGCATGAATGGCTGACGCGTGCCGAGCTTTGGGGGGAGTGGCTTTTGAATAAGGCATTGGATGAAGACGGCTGGCCTTTTGGTGCGGTGCAGTTTGAACCATCTGTCAAATATAGCTATATAGAAGATTATACCAGTGGTGAATACAACAGGATACAATTTAGCTGTCAGGGTGGAACGCTCAATTTTCTGTATCATCTAAGTCTTGCCACAGAAGATAAAAAATGGGTAGGCGAACCATTCGTAAAAATTGCAGACCATTTTGTCAATTACATTCAGCAGGATTCCGGTTTCTATTGCTCTATTGAGCGTGCGACAAAAAAACTGCCGCAGGATGATCCTCAGCATGGCCTGCACCGGGCAAATGATGATCTTGGCTCACTTGGCCTGTTGTGTGCGTACAGAATCACAAACGATACAAAATATTTGCATTCAATCGAAAAATTCCTGAATGCTGTTTTTACAGGTCAACGTGAAGACGGCAGCTTTGAACAAAGTGTTGCCTGCATTCCTGTTGTCTTGAATGTCATTTTAGAATCCGGTTGCCTTGTTAATGTTCCTGCGGCTACCCCTCAAGCTTGTGAAAAAGCTCTGCAGGCGTTGCTGGAATCCCAAGAAACCAGTGCAAGACTTGCTTTGGCTTATGGCGGCATCATAGAAGAGAGAAATATGAAACTGCCAATTGTTGTTGCACGATCTAGCGGTTATGCTCTAATTTACCTGCTGAAAGAATTTGCCGGCATAAAAGATTTTCTTGGTGTTTAGCTTATTTTTAATAAGGATGGAATTGAAATGTCTGTTTACTGTATTCATAATTCTGAGGATCCTCAGCAGATGTCCGAAGCTATCGGATGTTTGAGGGAGATGGTAGGGAAAATTGAAAAGGGAGCCAGGTGGAGCATCGAAATGGGTACCACCTAGGGCCTAAGAATACCCCTTTGCAAGGGGTTTGTCAACGGCTGACATGGGGTGTATCAGCGATCTGATGTTCAGGATGTTGGGGTCAAATCATATGGCCTCCTTTTCTTGATTTTCCAGGTTATTTTCGTCGGTATTTTTTGTGGTTGGCCTATTGTTATGGTTTTGCAGGCGGTAGCTTTCGCCGGCGGCTTCTATTACATGTACACGATGCGTCAGCCGATCTAGCAGTGCTCCGGTCAATCGTTCATCGCCGAAGACTTCCGGCCAGGCGGAGAAAGGCAGGTTTGACGTAACAACCACGCTGGTGCGTTCATAACATTTCGAGAAAAATCCAAATAGATTTTCCGCTCCAAGCCGGCCGAGGGGAATGTAGCCAAGCTCATCGACTATAATCAAATCTCGCTGCTCTATAAACCGTTCGAGTCTTTGGACGGTCCGTTCATCTCTGGCTTCGGCATATGCGGTAGCCAGGCCTGTGGCGGTGAAGAATTTCACTCGTTTGCCCTGGCGGCAAGCTTCACGGCCCAGCGATATGGCAAGATGAGTTTTGCCTGTTCCGGGCGGGCCAATCATTACAACGCATTCGCGCTTTCGAATATAATCGCCTTTGGCTAAATCGATGATTCGTTTTTTGTTCAAAGTTGGAACGGCTGTGAAGTCGAAGTCTGCAAGTTCCTTCTCGGCTGGGAACGAAGCCTCCTTTATCCGTCGCTGCATCGTTCGAATTCTTCGCTGTTGAATCTCCAGTTCCGTTAACTGCTGTAAAAAAGGCTCAAAACCGCGTTTTTCCTGGGCACACTGTCTGGCAGCCCGCCGATACTCTTTAATAAACGTCGGCAGCTTGAGCTGCTTAAGATAATTTTCAAGCAATATATTGTTTTCCATATTGTACACTTCCTTCATTAGTAGTTTTAAAATTCGTTAATAAAAACTCGTCATATTCGCTGGCTTGGCGAATGCCGTTCGTTTTAATCTGCAATTCAGGCTTATGCGTAAGATCAATGCTTTTGCGGATCGCATCAGGCTGATATTCAAGTATATTTCGAACGGCTTCGTCGTTGAATGCTCTTCGCGAGATGCAGGTTTTTACGGCAGCCTTAACCTGAGAAGCTTCGTATTCGCAAAACAGTAAAAGCACGTTTATAAACTTCTTTGTTCCTTCGCCATCGTAACGATATTCCAACTCTATTTTAAGCTTTTCAAAGTCACTGCCCCAGGGCTGGCCGATGAAAGCGGCTGCGTTATGAATCCCGCCAGGCTTGGTCTTCAGCAGCGGGATATAGTGCATATAATTCAGGATATATTTCGATGAATCCCAGCAACGTTCATGGCTGGCGACGAGATTGTCATCGTGATACAACTCTACGCGACTTACAAAAGCTTTGATAGTGATGTCATGATGTGCCCATTGTGTTGGCACAGAATAGAAGTTATTATCATGCTCGACCAAGGCCTGCTTTGTTGCATAAGTGCTGCCCCCGACGCAAGCGTTATACTGGTGCTTTGGCAGGGGTAGAAAGAACTGACGTTCTTCTTCGAGCAGCTGACCGCGCGTTTTACCCTTGTCTTTAACGACTATATCCAACCGCTTAGTGCATTGTCGCAAAAGCAATTCATTCAGCTCATCAATGTCGACAACATGCGGCGGCGGAGACATTAAATCTCGCTGGGAATCTTTGACAAGATTTTCAGCATGGCCTTTTTCATTGCCGCTTGCTATATTGCAAAAACGACTATTAAATAGATAATGACTACGAAGCTCTATAAACTTAGAGTTGAGTTTGCGCTCCTTGCCTTTGCCGACCTGAATTACCGCTGATTTTAAGTTATCATACGCATTGCTCCGCGCTACACCTCCAAAAAAATCAAACGCATGAACATGGCCGTCGAGAAAACATTCCATCTTTTGCGACGGATATGCTCTAACAAAAGAGGCGCGGGAATATGCCAGCCGTAGGCAGAATAAATGCACCTTCGTGTCTTTGCCGTTTATGATAACATCAGCTTCTCCCCAGTCGACCTGACCCTCCTGGCCGGGCTGAAACTCCAACTTGAAAAAGACCTCCTTGGCTTGTAACTTTTTAGTCGCAATGTAACGCCGAACCGTCTGAACACAGCCGCAGAATTCGTAATCAGAAACAAGAATATCATGAATCTTAGTGCCGGTCATTTTTTGCTTGCGACGAATCGTTTTGTTCTTTTCGAGAAGGGTGTCGATGACAAAACGCAGCCGCTCCGTGAGTACAACAGCACCTGCCGGCGAACTTCGCTTTTTGTATCCCTGCGGAACGGAATGCGTCAAAGCCTTTTTGATGGTCTTGCGCGAATGATGAAACTTACGAGCCGCCTGCCGCTCAGACAAACCTTCAACTAAAACAGCTTTACGTATTTTTTCGTAATCTTCCACTGTAAGCATCTCCAAACTCCGCATATGCCGATCCCTGCAACAAAATCACAAGCCGACATCATACAGAATTTTCAATTAAACAGTGGTCCCCTTTTCAATGCGCGAAACCCCATCCACCTGGCTCCCTTTTCGATTTTCCCTACCATTATGTCCTTTTATTTAAATGGTTTATGTTTTTTGTTCAACAACCACACATTACCTCAAACCCCAAAGACATCAAGGAAATAAATCCTTTCGTTTAAAGAGTTTACATTATTTTACAACTCTGGAAGGGGTTTAGAGATATGACCGAAAAATTGCCTGGCAATCTGCAAAAAGCGCGTGGGGGTGTCCAGTTAAAGCAAGTACTCCCTACATATGGGGGCAATGCCAGCAGAACGATAATAATCTGTACAAGATGTAGGGTTTGCATTAAGTGGATACTACCCCACAAGCGCGTTACGCCTAAAAACCGGCACACAAAAACAAACTCTGCTTATAGACGTGATTGTTCCCAGCGACATGATGTAAATCCTTTTCTAGGAAGTACCTAAAACGATCTCTGTGCTTTTAAAACGTTCATAAGTCTTTATTTTGCTTTGTAAAAATTGCTATAAGTCCTTATTTTACATTGGAAATTGAAAACATGGTGGTCATGTTTTTAAAAACGGGCCCTGGGGCGCGCAGTGACAAAAGTGCCAAAAGTCCATTCCCCACTCTTTCGAACCTGTTAACACCCAACTATTTATTGGAGGTACCTGTGTTTTGCAAGATTGCAAAAAGCAGTTTTCCTGCCACATGCTGCGCCCAAAGGTACTCAAGCAAACTCCAAAGGTACTCAAGGTGGAGTTAAATCGTAAACTACTGGGAAAACAACACTTAATCCAAAGGTACTCAAATTATAGGCAAATTTTCCTGGTATACCCTCTCACGTGGTATTTTCCTTGAGTACCTTTGGGTGCGAAGCGGCTATGTCAGGGTTTTTGCTGGCCTAAAAAAAAAGCTGGTTGCAATACCTGTTGAACCCAACCGGAACTCTGGATATGGTTACAACGGGCTTGTCGTTGACAGCAATAGATACTCGCCGCTATACTTCCACCTCGTGGAATTGGGAACAACCCGCCCAAGTTTTTTCTACAAAGTTAATGTTGATGGAATAGCCATGAGGACAAGAACATAACCGACACAATGGCGGTCTATGCAGTCTTGGCCAAGTGGCGAAAGTGTGCGAGCGAATGAATCAGATAGAAGATAGAGCCGGGAATTTTGTCCCGAAGTTGGATGCTGTTTACGAAGCCTTGATAGATGAAATCAAGGGCTGGGCCGATACGCTGGGTATCGAGACAGAATTCTACAATTCGCTCATTGAAGAAGGTGGACGTCATGCATGGGCTGATTCTCTACGCAGTTGCGATTGGGCAAAGCGGACGGCGGTGTCCCTCCTTACGGCCCAAGGCAAAACGAATCAGGCCGATGACTTGAATCGCCGGATGGAGAAACTGTTCGAATCCGCAGACGCCTACGAACAAAAGCTCGATGCCTTAGAGGACCAGAGGAAGGCCCATGTCGATGGGATTGTCGCCCGGTACCGAAAGGCGTTTGGAGACGAAGATCCAGAAGTTACCCGGCTATGGCATCTTTGCAAAGGTATTCAGCGAATCTGGACGTTCCGGCTCGACAACAGTTTACTGGAAACCCCGGAGGATTTTGCCGAAGCCATTGATCATGCCTTTTTTGATGAGGACGGAGCCAAGCGACGAGCGTTGGCGGAGATGAAGCGTCTTGCCTTGGAGATGGTTGAGCATCTCCAGCTTCTTGCGGGAATTGAGGCCGAAGACGCCAAAACCACCGAGCACACTGCGTCCTCCAAGGCCGCATCTGATACTGAAAGGGTTGACGAATCTTTTACGCCCGATACTGAACCGAATAACGAACAGTTCGGCGGCCCTGAGGTCGACCCGTATGACAATCGGGTGGTCAACTGGCTGGGCAAAAGACTCTATCTGGGCAGCGAAGGTACGCAAGTCCGGGAATTGTTCTGGCTGCTGGCCCAAAAGCCCGGGGTGTCCCACACACTGGGTGAAGTTCAACGTGTTGTGGACGGTATGGAAACGGATCGCTACGAACAGGGGGAAGATGCCTTCCAAAAATCGACAAATCGTATTGCCAAAGCACTCTCCAAGCTGCGCAAACATCTTCGTGAAAATGGCTTGGACGATCATGTCCTGATCGTGAAGGAAGGCCCCAGCGACAGCCCAAGCTACACCCTAATCGCCCGTTTCGGTTAAGCACCAGGTTTCACCACTAACTTTTCTCCCGCATTTCCGCGGATTCCCTCACATTCCCACGAAAAAGTCACGCCATTCCCTGATTTAGTTCACGAAATCGCCTCCTTTACTAATAGAGGGCCACTGCGGTGGTGGCCACCAATCTACACCCTCAGAGGGAGGTAATCGTAATGCAGTATCTATCAGTATCGGAAGCGGCCCGCCGGCTGAAAGCCAGGCCGCGTGACATTTCAGACCTGTTTTATCGCAGGAAACTGCGGGATGACCTGTGCCCCATTTTGGCTGGTCGTCGCCTAATACCCAAGGACTACCTGGACATGATAGCCTTGGAATTGGCCCGCACGGGGCGTCCAGTCGAGACGCAAAACACACAGGAACACTTTCAGGAAGGTTAAACATTTATGCAACTCACAGAAACATTTTTGAATCACAAGGACGAGAAAGGACTGGCAATGATTGCCGACAAAGAGAAGGAAGTACAAACCATCATGCTTACAGTTCACGATGTAGCCCGGATGCTGAACTGTTCAGCCCGGACAGTATACCGGCTGACAGACACGGGCAGAATGCCAAAGCCTGTAAAACTTGGAGCATTAATCCGATGGCCCCGGGAAACGGTTACACATTGGATTGCTGCAGATTGTCCAGCCTGTCGTGATGGTCGAAAGGGGGTGCGGTAATGAAATCGATTGAACTCGGAATAGACCATGAGATTCAGGGACGATATTTTTACAACCGATTCGACCTCGAAACACTGCTTGGAGTAAACCACGGTGATATTAGTTTTTTCATGGAATCTGGCGTACTTCGTCAAAGTGGATGGCATAAGCAAAAGGGCAATCCTGTGTTTTTACCGAAGGCGGTCCATGAACTGGTAGATTTTCTCGCGGAGGTGGACTAATGACCATTGTTCAGCAAAACCCCACAGGCAAAAATGAAGGACTTTTCCAAGCAGCGATTGAATATTCCCGAATGGGGTGGCAGGTATTTCCCTGTCACCCGACGGGACATCAGCCGTTGGTGGCAAATGGCTTTTACGCTGCATCAAGCGAAGAACAACAAATCCGAACCTGGTGGAATCAGTATCCCCAGGCCGCGATTGGTTTGCGGACGGGTGAGGCTTCAGGTATTTTTGCGGTGGATATTGATCCACGACATGGCGGGGGTATTTCGGTGGAAAATCTGGAATCGGAACATGGTCCGTTTTCGGGGACTGTTGAAAGTCAGACAGGTGGTGGTGGGCGACACTTGCTATTCCGATGGCCTGACCGGAATGTGCCATGCAGTACTGGCAAAATTGCTCCGGGCATCGACATCAAAGGTGATGGCGGGTATATTATCTTGCCTCCGAGCGATCACAAAAGCGGCCGGGAGTATTGCTGGTTGATAGAGCAGGGGCCGGAAGAGTCCGATATCTCTGATGCACCCCCATGGCTGCTGGAGAGGATTTTTGAAGAGACCGGTTCTACTTCAGGTACAACACAATCCTGTCTTGCCACGGTAAATGAAGACGATGCTATCCCTGAAGGTTATCGCAATAAAACTCTTTCGAGCCTTGCTGGTCACATGCGGCAAGTCGGGATGGATGAAAAATCCATTTTAGCTGCCCTTACCGTAACGAATCAAAATCGTTGCAAGCCACCGTTGGATTCCCAGGAGGTCGCATCCATTGCAACCAGCATTGGAAGATATGAACCTACTTCATCGTGGCAGGCCCAGGCGGAACATTGGCCTGAGCGGTATTTGCAGCCGATGTTGAGTACACATCAACAATGCGAGCCTGTTTTTCGTCGTATGGATGAGATCGAGATCGAGGATATTGACTGGCTGTGGCGAGGTTTTTTGGCTGGCGGAAAGCTAGCGATGATATCTGGTAATCCTGGCACGGGAAAAAGTACGATTTCGACAGACATAGCCGCGCGTTTGACTGCTGGGGCCACTTGGCCCAATGGTGAAAAAGGCTATCAGGCCGGTAGTGTTATCCTGCTGTCAAAAGAAGATGCTCCGGAAGATACAATCAAGCCTCGATTAAAACTGGCTGGTGCGGATATGTCAAAAGTTTACATTCTTGAAGGCGTCAAAAAGCCCGATTTTACAGGCGGCAAAACTGTCGAGGCGGAATTCAATCTGGATGAAGATTTGCCTGCCTTGGAAAACATGCTCAACCGGGTTACTGATTGCCGGATGGTTGTTGTGGATCCTATCGGCAATTATATGGGCGAGGCAAAAGGCAACGATGATGTATCCATTCGGAAGGTGCTTGCTCCCTTGGCTAAGCTGGCGATGAAATATGATGTTGCCATTTTGGTGATTGCCCACCTCAATAAAAACTCGGAGAAGGCAGCCATTCATCGTACGTTGGGTTCAATTGGCTTTGTGGGTATTTGCCGGATGGTGTTTGGTGCGGTTATTGACCCGGAAGATTCTACCAAGCAACGTCGATATCTTTTGCCCATAAAAAGTAACATAGGTAACGATCAGTTGGGGTTGGCCTATACCACGGAAACCGAACTGGTGGGCAAAACGGAGCATGTGAAAATCGTATGGGAGCCTGAGCCGGTAACTGTCAACATTGACGACCTCGGCAGGAAGAAAAACATACCAGATAACGATGTGGATATATCCGCGATCGCAGGTGATTTGCCAATATCGGAAAAACTCACCGAAGCTGTTCATTGGTTGGTTTGGCGACTTGCCGGTGGTGAAATGTCGCAGAAAGAATTGGTTAAACTCTCGCATACAGATGGCGTAACCAAGGCAACATTGGATCGGGCTAAGATGACTTTAGGAATTCAGCCACGCCGTCAAGGTTTCGGTAAAAAAGGTGGCTGGTATTGGTCTTTGCCTGAGAATGTGAATCCGGCTGACTATCTTGGTGAAGGGTGGAATGAGCAGGAAGAATTCTCAGAGACACTTCAGCAGGATACGGATTGTCAGGGTGTGGGTAAAGAAGCAGAATTGGTTTGAGTATCTCTGGTGGAACTTTGTGCACCTTTTGCAGGGATTTTTTGAAAAAACCTTGCTGTGTGTGGCAATAAACCGCTCAGTGTTATGGATGACAGGCTGGAGTTGAGATTTTCCTCCAGACCTGATGAAAGGATTTTATAAAATGTCCAAAGTTTTCAGAAAAACATGCAGGCAATATTTGATTGGGGAGGTAGTCTGATGCTTGTGAAGCGTATACACTCCCGAAAAATTCCGGAAGGGGCAACGATCTTCGAGAAGGCTGGCAGAAAATATGCCCGCTGGAATACGGCATCGGGCAAAACCCAAACCCAGCCTCTCAACCGCGAGGGTAATAGAGTGGTTGAAGAGTCGCGTTGCTGGTATGTTCGATTCCGGCATCCGGATACCGGCAAGTGGAAGGAATGGAAGGCATACCATGATCGCCAGGCTTCACAGGCCATGGAACTGGAAATTCTCAAAAAGCTCGAGCGTGGTGAGGTTGGGCTGATTGATCCCATGACTGTACATCGCAAGACCGCAATGGATGACCATCTCATGGCCTTTGAAGCCCATCTGGAAGATAAGGAAAATACCCAAGAACATATAGATAAAACAATTTCACGTTGCCGTCGAATTTTTTGGGAAATTAAAGCCAGAGTAGTTGCAGACATCACGGCAGAGGGTGTAGACCGCAGTCTGGCAAACTTCCGAAGAGGCGGAATGGGCCTGTCGACATCCAACGGATATTTTCGGGCGATGCGAACGTTCTGTCATTGGCTGGTGCGGACCAAACGGGTCGGTGAGAATCCGATAGCTGGGATGTCTTGCATTCGAGTCACCGAAGCAGACCGAAAACGACGCCGACGAAATTTATCTGACGTAGAAATTCAGGCTTTGTTGGAGGCTACCCGCCAATCGAAGAAAACGTTTATGGGACTGTCCGGTCCTGACCGGGCGATGCTTTACATCATAGCTATTAATACCGGTCTGCGGGCGAGCGAACTTGCCAGCCTGACTCCTGAAAGTTTCGAACTGGACGGAGAACATCCAATAGTTCGCTGCCATGGCGGCTACACAAAAAATGGCGCCGAGGCTGTGCTTCCGCTGCGACGCGATATAGCTGAGATGCTGAAGGAATGGCTCGTGAGTAAACCCGCAGGTAATTCCGTTTGGCCCGGAACTTGGGCAAGTCATCGTCATGGAGCCGAGATGATCCGAAATGATCTCAAAGCTGCCGGTGTCGATTACGAAGATGCCCATGGCCGCTTTGCCGACTTCCATGCATTGAGACATACATTTATTTCAAATCTTTCCCGGGCAGGTGTTCACCCACGAAACGCCCAAGCCCTTGCCCGGCACAGTACAATCGAGTTGACCATGAATGTATACACGCACGTCGATATGAAAGACCTGGCTGAGGATATTGAAAATCTACCTTCTGTTGCTGGATCAACTCCCATCGCCAAGCCTGAACCTTTCACCATTCGCGAACCAATCAACACGACAACCACTCCAAACGAACTTGCCATTCTTGCCTCCAATTGGGACTCATTGCCAGAGCATATCCGCGGTGCGATCAGCACGCTGGCGAGAGTTTAAATTTTTATTTCATTATCACTCACCTCTTAGAGGGTTTTTTTTAAAACGTTTTCGGAATTCGTTTTGGAAGTAACGGATGAAAGTTTATCACCATCGACGGCGAACAATTACGAAAAAAACTACTGGGAGACAATTTGGCTACGTGATGTTTTAACGGCTGCAGGTGAGATTGTTTAAATATTATTTGAAACGAAAAGAACGCCTCGGTATTATTACAAAGTCTTTTTCTGGTTAAAAATTGTCTGGATGGATTGTTTTTTAAAGTATTGCCTGGGATCGGAATGGCTGGAAATCGGAGCAAAAAACGGAAGAAAGGTGCACAAAACACCTCTCGGGCCAAGGGCTTGTCTGCGAATACCACGGCAGATTCCAATCGGGGTGTCGATCTCGTACCGGAGGATGAAGCTGTTCTTACTACCAGGAACAGTGGCGAGGACGGTTCAGTGCATATTGGAAAATATCTCGCAGCGGGCGATTCAAAATCGGCTGTGAAGCTGGCCAAGCGATTTTATGCTAAGCAGGAGTCTCCGGAAGCTGAAGAGCTGCTGGTAAAGGCATATATGGCTCGCATTGAGTCGATGCGGGCGAGGGGCTTGTATGTTGAGGCAGACGCTATCGCCGAGAATGTTGAGCTGCATCATCCATCTTTTTCAAATCAACTCGAAGGGGTTCGCCTGTCCCTGGCAGCCGGGGCGGGAAACTTGGATAAAATCGCAACGGTTCTTAATGAGCCTTCCCTCTCACCACAGCGTCAGAAAATGGTTGATTCCGCAATTTACGGATATCTTACCAATATACAGGCATTGGCAAATTGTGACGCCATTGCAGCTGATCATCCGTTGCGAGTAGCGGCAGGGGCCTTGTTTGAGGCGATGGAATCAGTAACGAGCGGGCCTGTCGAGTCAGCAGAGCTTTCGTTGCCGGAGGTTTCCAGGCGCAGTCCGCTGGCGGCATGGAAGTATCTTGTCCGGGCGATTGGGAGTTTTTATCGCGGTGACGATCAACAGTGTCGCGAGTATCTCGATAGAATCGACTTGTTGGCAGAGTCGCAGGCCCGCGGCTGCGATACACTTTGCGATGGCAGCAAAGCTGGGGTTTCCGCACCGGTCTATACTCCCGCATGTATGGAGCTGGCGGTGTTGCTGCGGGCGATGATTGATGATCCTGACCAGGCTGCCTGCAAACGCAAAGGGCCGGTTTTTGAGCTTGTCACCAGTGTTGTAAAACATGACGATTTGCCGCTTCGGCGCGCGTTGAAGGAACTTGACACGGCCTTTCGTGGTGAATATCTGCAGGATGTTATACAAGCCGTCCGCCACACCGTCACGACTTGTAGGCGATATCAGCCTTTATTGCTGGATAAAATCAAACACCACGTTATTGTAACCTGTCTTCGCCATGGAATGTCGCTTGGTAAGCTCACTGCCGCGATGGGTGGGATACCCAGAATAAATGCGTATTTCTGGCGACTTTTTGCACATGACGTGGAAAATAATCAAAGGGAAGAATTCGCCTGCCTTTTCTGGGAACAATTTCGCAAACACGCTGTACAGGAAGGTATTTTTTCTGAACAGGGGCCCGAGACAGTGGCTGTTTATTTGCACATGATTGAACTGTTGCAGAGAATTCCGCCTGATGAACTAAAGAATGTGCAGGTCAGTTTTGCCGAAAAGGCGATAGCACATGACCTGTTACAAGCATTCTATGTCAATCAGCCGGAAGAGCTTAAGGCACTGGGGCCTCAACAGGGCGACAAGAGTACAAAGTATTTCCTTTATCCTGAGAGGATTTTTGAGCAAATCTGCTCGCAGCATGTTGATTCGGAAATTTATTCGCGATGGGTTCAATATGTAACTTATGATAATCAGGATCAGAAGGTAATCAATAAGGTTCTGGAGCGATGGCACGAGGCGATACCGGATGACAGCAGACCTCTACTTTTACTGGCAGAAGCTGCCAGATTGCGAAAAGCTTTTACCAAGGCATTACAGTACCTCGACAAGGCAGAAAAATGCGATGCACTGAATCCTAAAGTCAAGCGGGCCAGGTTGAAAATGTGGGTGTCAAAGGCCGGTGCCCATCTCAAGCAGAAAAAGCCGCACCTTGTCGAAAAAGATTGCCTCGAACTCGATGCCATCCCGCAATGTCAGGAGGGAGATAAACCAGCTTTTATTGTGGGCCTGCGTTGGCTCGCAGCTGCACAGGCCGGAAATAAACAGGCCCAACAGGAATGTCGAAAAAAAATACAGGACATACTCGGCAATGACTTTGACTCGGAAATTTTCCTCATGTGTATTCAATCGGAATACGACTTTAAAGTCGGGAAAATCCCAAAAATTCCGAAAGGTCGAGCTCTCCACGATTCCCAGGGGCGATACTGTCTTATCTGTGAAGAAATGGGCTTGCAACCAGACCTGTCTTTAACAACAGAAGTGTACAAAACACTCAAGAGCGAATTATCGAAGAAAACTATCGATACTGCTACGGATCGGATGTTGGCCTTGGGTAGGGTTTTGGCCAGGGACAATTTTAACGAAGCGAAAAGGATACTGTTTGCTCTCTCTGGTCACGGGCTTCGGATGGGATCTCAGAATGAAGCGAATTTCCTGTTTTTACGAGGCCAATCCTTGCCATACTTCCTGTCGGAACGCAAGAAAGAGTGTTTTGCAGTGGTCGCCGAGCTGGCCAGGCGGCAACGGAATATGGAACTTGCTGCCCAGGCAATCGATTGTTATCGCAGGCAATCCTGCAGTTTCTGGGGCGATGATAAAGTCACCGCTTCAGAAGGGATGATAGCGGATATACTGGACGAGGAAAAAAAAGCGAAAAATTTCCCCGAATTTAACACCAAGGACTTCTTCGGAAATATTAAAAAAAGATTTCAAGATTCACCCCTTGAAAACATCTTCTATGGCGATGATGACGATGATGATTTCGACGACGAGGACGATTTTTTCGACGATGACGAGGATGTTTTTTTCGACGACGACGATGATGATTTGGATAGTGACGATTCATTCGGCCTTCTTGATCCACCGGCCTTGCCTGGCGAAAACAGGAGCAATCAACAACCTCGTGCCAAGCCAATACCAGGTCAAAAACCATTGTTCGATGATATTTTTAATGACTCGAAAGAACTTGTTCCCCCAGGTGATGCAGAACCGTTTGAACTTGATAGTCTGTTAGACGCCAATATGCCTTTGGATATTCCGCCTATCGGGTTTGGCGTAAATCCCCCGCCCCCGCCGGGGTGCGAGGAAGTACGTTCTCGGAAACGAAACAATCAACGAAACCGAAATAAACGCAGGCGTCGAAAGGGAAAAAAGTAACATGAGTGAAGCGCAAAATTCAGCCAGTGAACCGTGGGCGGTTCTCGACGTCTCGCCGGAGGCTGACTGCGGTCAGATTCGCAAGGCATACCTGGCCAAAATCCAGAAATATCCGCCGGACCGTAATCCTGCCGAGTTCGAGAAAATCCGTGATGCCTACGAAGAACTTCGAGATCCAATTCGCCGGACACAGCGAATGCTTCTCTCTGTTGACCCACAAGCGTCTGTGAGTTCATTGCTGGAGGAAGGCTACGGCAAGCGCCGGTTCGTCGGCATTAAACCCTGGCTGGCCGTTCTCGAGAAATAACGCGATCATCAGTAACCATTAACATAGTGGAATTTTATGCAGGACGACCCGATACAAAATCACGAAATGGAAGTCACCTCGCAAACCGAGCCGGCCGGCGACCTTTTCCCCCAACCGGAACCGGAGGGAATCCCGCCGGAAATCCTCGCCAAGGCTGAAGAATGGACAGCCCATGCAGTAAAACCCGAAGCTGCTTCGCCTGATACCGACGAATGCGACCTGTATTCTTTGTGGGCTGCGATGGTTTCCCTGACGCAGGAAACAAAACTGCAAGGCCGGGCGTTTAAGGAACTCTCCGAGACGATCAAACCGACAGCCCAATTGACGCATACAATCCCTGACGTTTTGGCTGCACAGGAATCCGCCTTGAAAACGCTCGGCAACGCAGCTGCCGATTGCAAAGTAATCAGCGAGGCGCAAAAAAACGATCTTCGCCAGGTCGCTGCACATCAGGCCCAGGCGGAGACGCTCGAGATGCTGTTGGAAATTCGGGATCGACTCTGCCGGGGCCTGATGACTGCT
This sequence comes from Phycisphaerae bacterium, assembly GCA_963664745.2. Lineage (GTDB taxonomy): Bacteria > Planctomycetota > Phycisphaerae > SM23-33 > SM23-33 > B1-G9. The sequence goes on along the minus strand of CAXXMC010000005.1, from coordinate 641,141 downwards.
CGCATCGCGATGCATAATATGGGGCAGCCAGTCAAGCCGAATCCGCTTGCTCGATTTTTTGGTGCCAAGGACACCACAAGCCTGTTCAAGGCGACGGAAAACCTGCTGACCGGCTACGAACTAAGCCTGCAACGTCTCGAAGGTTTTTTGAGAGAAATGGGCGTATGCGAAATTTCGTGCAATGGTTTGCCGTTCGACCCGCAAACAATGGCAGCCGTCGATATAGAAACAACCTCAGTCATACCGACCGGCATGGTTCTGGAAGTGTATCGCACGGGCTATACATGGGGTAATGAAGTCTTTCGGGTTGCGGAAGTAAAAGTAGCGAAAAATATCGAGGATGCAAATGAGCAATAATGAAATTATCGTCGGGATCGACCTTGGAACCACAAACTCCGAGATAGCCGCGTATGTGGAAGACGGGCCGAAAATCATAGGGCGCGGCAATGCCAAAATGCTTCCTTCATGCGTGGGAATTACGCAAGAGGGGGAACTGCTTGTCGGACAGGTTGCGAAAAATCAGCTACTGATTTATCCGGAAATGACCGCGCGAAGCATCAAGCGAAAGATGGGAACGAACGAGAAGTTTTTTCTCGGGGAGAAGAGCTTCACTCCGCAGGAATTATCCGCACTTATTCTTCGTGAACTTGTCGCCTGGGCTGAGGCAGGGCTTGACGGGCCGATAAGAAAAGCCGTTATTACGGTACCCGCCTATTTTTCAGACGCCCAGCGACAGGCGACCCGCGAAGCCGGCGCCCTTGCCGGGCTTGAGGTCGTACGTATTCTGAACGAACCGACAGCTGCGAGTCTGGCCTACGGGCTGGACTCAGCCGATGAGGAACAGACGGTTCTGGTCTACGACCTTGGCGGGGGCACGTTTGACGTTTCCGTAATCAACATCGCAGGTGACGTTACGGAAGTATTGGCCAGCCACGGCGACAACCATCTCGGCGGCGATGACTTCGACAATCTTCTGCTGGAAAAATTATTGCGGGAATTTCAGAGCCTCCACAAAATTGACCTGAAGGATACACATCCAGCCTCTTATTCCAGGCTCCGTTGGGCTGCGGAACAGGCCAAGATGCAACTGAGTTTCGAACCCTACGCCAACGTTCGGGAAGAATCGCTGGCTAAAGTTGACGGCGGCATCGATGGCCATCTTGAGATGGAAATTACCCGCGAGGAATTTGAAAAAATGATTCAGCCTCTGGTTGAACGTACATTGGAAAGTGTCTCGCAAGCTATTGCCGACGCCGGCAAGGCTGCGTCCGATATCGACCAGGTACTGCTCGTGGGCGGGTTGACCAGAACGCCGCTTATTCGAAAAGTGCTGGAAGAGCGTATCGGTATTCCCCCTCGCTCGGACATTCACCCGGACTTGTGCGTTGCATTGGGGGCCGGGGTGTTGGCATCCCGCCTGGCAGGCCATGATATCGACCGTGTGTTGGTGGATGTCTCGCCATATTCATTTGGCCCGTCGTATCTAGGCGAACTCAACGGCAGAAGACACACGCATTGCTACAGGCCCATCATAACGCGAAATACCCCGCTGCCCATAACACGAACCGAAAGTTATTACACAGCCACTCCGTACCAATCGTGTGTTGATATCGAAATCTTTCAGGGTGAAAACCCCGACGCAATGAAAAACATCCTGGTCGGCAATTTTCACCTGGCCGACCTGACGGAAATCGAAGGAGCAAACGAAGTGCTCTGCCGTATGAATCTTGATATAAACGGCATCCTGAAAGTATCCGCTATCGAGAAACGCACAGGCAGATCGGCTCATATTACCATCAGCAACGCTTTGGAACCAAAAAGCGACGAAGAAATCGCCAATGCCCAGGAACGTTTGCAGGAACTCTTTGCAAACCGTGCCGATTGGCTTGAAGACCAGGCCGACAGCACCTTTATTGACATCGAATCGACCGACGACGAATCTGACGAGAACTCGTCAAAAACGCTGAAATTCGCCGACGCAGTCGCTGCACAGGCTGTCGAGACTGAAGAAATCCCCGCCGGGCCGGTTGCCCCGGAATTCGCCAAACTTTCCGAAGCCGCCGGGCAATTACTTACAAGATCACGCGAAAAATTACATGATGTCCATGATGAAGACCGTGAAGAAATGGTCGACTTGCACGAGCAAATTACTGAGGCGATTGACAAACAGGATTCCAAGTCCCTGACCAAAGCCGTTGCGGAATTGAAAGAACTGCTGTTCTTCATCGAAGGTTGAGGCCATATTCAAACCGCTATTGACGAAAATATTTAAATTGTATAGGAATTTGTATTTGCCGGCTCCGCATTGAAGTGGAATCGACAAAGTCCGTCCCAAGGACGTTAATTGAAAATGTCTACAGATGAGAAATTACGATGTCCGGTTTGCAGGGCGATGTTTCGTAGTTCGCCCGAGTGCTCCCGTTGTGGAGCTGACCTGACAAAATTAATGACTATTGCCGCTCGCTCACACTACTTCTGCCAAGCTGCCCGCGATGCTCTGCAACAGGATCATATTGATCAAGCTAAAAAACTTACGCAACTGGCCCTGAACCTTCACATTACCTCTGCAGCCAAGACTCTGATGTCACATCTGCATTCTGTTTCGGCAGATTATGATTGAAGCGGCGTTGTTTTTTTTCTAATGGCAAACTTCCACTGGATTCCCGATCTGCGATGCCAAACGGGCCTCAGCCGGGGATGACATTTATAAACCACATTGCGTTTTGGCGCATAAAATGGCGCCTTTTTTTTATTCCGGCATAGGCAATGGGTGTCAAAAGTTGGCGTGTGTTGGCCGAGGGTGAGTTATGCGTAGGGGGATTCGAAAGGCAAGGAGATTTTTCGACAGGGGCCAACGTGTCGCGTAGTGTCGCAAGCTGGCAGGGCCGGGCTTGGGACGTCATAATGCCGGAGGTGGGACTCGAACCCACACTATGTTGCCATAACGGGATTTTGAATCCCGCGCGTCTGCCAATTCCGCCACTCCGGCTTGAAATTGATCGTCAGAAGTTACAACATTAAAGCCCTTCTGTCAATTCTCAAAAAAGTTTTCAGTTCATTTGACATTGAAATGGTCATTTGGCCTGAAACTGAGTTCGCTTTTGCTCGAAACGGGTTTGGGCTGGAATGCCAAACAAAGCCCATTACTCCCACTTTCAGCGGGAGATTCGGGTAGTTTCATCTTCTCGACATTTGCGCAGATGGCGAATGCCCTTTAATCTGCATTTATTTTCAGCTTTTTCCAAAAAAAACATCCAATATACAGGCAGCCGGCTCGCACAAAATCCATGTAGTCAGGGCATTGCGGTCTGGCCCGGTTAATGACAGACCAGCACGCATTTTTAGCTGTCAACGTACCTGGCGATCCAGGCAAGTCTGCTGAGATATAATTTCTGAGGAAGATCATATGCAACTTTTTGGTTGTGATAAATGCGAAAAAACTTATGCTTACTCGCTATGAATATCCTTGGAATACATTTTAATACGCATGAGAGTGGGGCAGCGGTCATTTCGGACGGCAAATTGATTCACGCCGTTTCGCAAGAAAGGCTGGATCGGCAAAAAATGTCCGATGCCACGCCGATTGACGCTGTACGGGTCGCACTGGAAGAGACCGGCCTGACTCCAGCTGATTTTGATTACCTTGCCATCAGCGATGACATTGGCATTGACGGGTATTTCAAAAGTCGCAAGAGGTTCAAACTTGCCCAGTTCCGGGAAACATGGTGGCGGGCGATAAGCTATTTCAGCCATCGACTCTGGTCGCTTGGGAAGTACTATCGCCGAATGCTTTTAACGAATCGCCAGAGCAGTCTCAAGCGGCAGATGCGATGGAACGAGTTGCGTAAGCAGTTGCGTGAGCAGGGGTTTACCGGCAAAGAGTGCAATTACGAGCATGGTTTGTCGCATGCAGCTACCGCGTATTACTGCAGCGGGTTTGAAAATTCGCTGGTTTTCGTGATGGAAGCTGCTGGCTTTATCAATGCTTCGAGTGTTTACCTGGGCCGGGCTGGGAAGCTTGAGAAAATTCTGGATATTCCCTGGCCTCACAGTCCGGGGCGGTTTTACGAAACCATTACGCTGCTGCTTGGATTCAGACCCTCTCGTCATGAAGGCAAAATAACAGGCCTGGCTGCGTTGGGCGATCCGACCGTTCTGGGCAATTATGCTCGTGAACTTTTCCATCTTGAGCCCAACAGCGATGATTTTTATCTTTCGCCTTACATTCATCTTTGGCGTTGGGATTACCGCAAGCGCCAGGCTGGGCGAGAACTTCCCCCGCCGTTGCGGGCCTATTCGAAAGAGGAGATCGCAGCTGCCTGGCAGGTCGCGCTGGAAGACGCAATCGTCGCCTTGGTCAAACGATACCTCAAACGTTATCCTGAAATCCGCAATGTGGCCTTGGCAGGGGGGGTGCACGGAAATGTCAAGCTCAACCAGAGAATCAACGAGCTGGCGGAAGTTGACGAAATTTATGTTCACCCCGGTATGGGCGATTGTGGCCAGCCTGTCGGGGCAGCCTTGATGTGCCTGGCGGAAAACTCAGACCAACCCGTAAAACCTTTCCGGCTTGACACGGTTTATCTCGGGTCGGCTCCGAAGGCAGAGGATATAGATCGGCTGACCGCTGAGTTCCAGCTCGTTTTCGAGCAGGCCGACGACATGCCCGCCAGGGTGGCCCAGCTGTTGGCGGATAACAAGATTGTCGCACTCTGCCGCGGCAGGATGGAGTACGGCCCGCGTGCCCTGGGCAATCGAACCATTATGTACGGTGCGACCGATCCGTCCGTAAACGATTGGCTCAACAAGCAACTCAAACGGACGGAGTTTATGCCCTTCGCGCCGGTAACGCTCCGCGAAGATGCCGTTGCCTGTTATATCAATGGCGAGAAAAGCGCGCACACAGCTGGTTTCATGACGGTCTGCTATGACTGCACCGACGAAATGAAGCGGAAGTCGCCTGCAGTTGTTCATGTGGACGGAACAGCCAGGCCTCAGTACATCTCCCGTGATCAAAACCCGTTCTATTATGACGTGCTGAAAAAATACAAAGAACTTACGGGTATCCCATCGGTAGTCAACACCTCATTTAACATGCATGAGGAGCCAATCGTGTGCACAGCCCGGGAAGCACTGGAAGCCTTCGTTGCCAGCAATCTTGACGCGATCGTGCTGGAAGACAAACTGATTCTCAAAGACAGCAATCCCGTTCTGCGAGAGAAACTTGCAGGCTGTCACGAAGTTCAGCAGGATCCCAAGGACGGCGAAGACCCGCAATATTGATCTTGAGTCTGATGTCTTGGCTGGGCTATGTCCTTGACTTCTCAGCCGGTCTGGCCGATGATGCAGCACGAGAATTTAGGCGGTAAATAAGATACTGAAACATGGACTCTGCCGCGACAAGGCGTTTCCCGGTTTACGGGTTTTTCCATGCATTTAAGCAGTTAAAAAAGGTTAGCTGGAATTTGCCGGCAGCTTTGGATAAATGAAAAGAAGGTTAGTGAAAAAATGTTAGAAAAGGTTAAGGAAGACAGGCAGAAGAAGCTGGAGCAGGTTCGTGAGCTGGGTGTTGACCCATATGGCTGGCGGTACGACGACGTCGAACAGGCGGAGTCGATTCTTGCCCGTTTTGAAGACCCTACTGAGTGCGAAGAATCAACCCAGACAGCCAAGGCTGCGGGGCGACTGATCCTCAGCAGAGATATGGGAAAGATGATTTTCGCGCACATTCGCGACAGCAGCGGGAAGATTCAGATCGCCCTGCGAAAAGACGATTTTGACGAAGCAGGCTGGAAGTTGTGCAAACTTCTCGACCTTGGCGATATTATCGGCGTGGCAGGCAAGTTGCAGCGGACCAAGACCGGCGAAATTACCATCTGGGCTACGGAACTGAAAATGCTCACCAAGAGCCTGTTGCCGATGCCCGAAAAATTCCATGGCCTCCATGACGTCGAAATGCGATACCGACAACGATATCTCGACCTCATGACCAACCCAGATTCCATGACTAATTTCCGTAAGCGGATCGATATCATTGAACTCATCCGCCGACAGCTCAAGGCACGGAAGTACAGCGAGGTCGAGACGCCCATGATGCAGGCAATCTACGGCGGGGCCGCTGCCAGGCCTTTCACTACCCATCATAATTCCCTGGACTGCGATATGTTCATGCGAATCAGCCCGGAGCTTTACCTCAAGAGGCTGCTCGTTGGAGGCATGGAACGTGTCTTCGAGATCAATCGCAACTTCCGCAACGAGGGCCTGAGCACGAGGCACAACCCGGAATTCACCATGATGGAACTGTACGAAGCCTACGCTGACTACAACGTCATGATGGAAATTGCAGAGGAATTGTTTACCACCGCAGCTGAGGAAATCTGCAAGCCGGCCCTGCTGGCGAAACGTGATGCCAGACTCGCTGAAATCGAGCATATGAAAATCGACGCAGAGCGTCAGCTGAACAATAAACGCAGTCCAAAGACCGATGAGGAAAAGCAGGCTGACTATGACTCCGCCATGGCTGATTACCAGCAGGCGAAGGCTGACGCGCCGAATACTCCGCTTTTCCAGGCAGCCGCTGCTTGCGAAGCTGGCGGACTTGTACTTCCCTATGGGAATTTATTGATCGATTATAAAAAACCATGGCGACGTGCGAAGTATGCCGACCTGCTGAAAGAGCATGCCGGTGTGGATATCGACGACATCCCAGCTGTGCGCGAAAAGGCCCAGCACCTGAGAATACACGAGGAAAAGCTGGCAGATGTGGTTGTCGTGAATGAAGTCTTCGAAGCAACCGTCGAGCCTGAGCTTGTCCAGCCTACCTTTGTGTGCGATTACCCGGCTGAGCTTTGCCCGCTTACGCGACGCGATCCGAATAATCCGAATATCGCACTGCGATTCGAGCTTTTTATAGCAAATATGGAAATCGCCAACGCATATACCGAGTTAAACGACCCAGCCATCCAACACGAAAATCTTTCCGCCCAGCTTAAGGGCGAGGAGGAAGAGACCATGCGTGTGATGGATGAGGATTTCGTTACCGCTCTCATGCACGGCATGCCCCCAGCTGGCGGAATGGGAATCGGAATCGACCGGATGGTGATGCTCCTGACGGATACGCAATCCATCCGGGACGTGATTTTGTTCCCAATGCTGAAGCCGGAAACGAAAGAATAAATCCGAATGTCGAAATGCGAAATTTGAAACAAGTTTTAAAAAGAAAAATTTGAATGACTTAAACGACAGGTTACGGTATTGGTACTTCTAAAGTGCGTTTTGCTTTTTATTTTTTTGTTTTAATAATTTGAATTTATCTGTTTCAAATTTGTTTCTTATTTAGAAATTCGTATTTAGGGCTTGTTTTTGTTTTGTCGGCCAGGGATCCTGTCCTGGCCGAAAGCCTGCAACGCAGGCGGGAGCTTGTTGCGAATTTTGATGTTGGCAAGCTGTTTATGTTTTTTGCAAGATTATGCAGGGCCGGTTTTTGTAAAAACGTTTTTGCCTCGTGCCGGGACAGGAGCCCCGGCACGCATAAGTGGAATTTCATTCTTATTTGAATTTGTTTCTTATTTAGAAATTCGTATTTAGGGCTTGTTTTAAAAAATGTACAAACTATTTTTATGCCTTCGATATTTACGCAGTAAAGTCTTCGCGTACTTCGCGGTGCTGGGGGTCGCGCTGTGCGTGTGGATGATGCTGGTTTCCGTCAGCGTCATGACGGGTTTTTTAAACAAGATCGAGAAGGCTGCGAAAGGCTTGTTCGGAGACATTGTTATTGAAGGGCGGGGCGAGCGCGGGCTTGCGTGGTATGACGAATTCATTGCCAAAATGAAGGCTGAAGTGCCGGAAGTCGAAGCTGCTGGGCCTTTCATACTCGGGCTGGGGATTTTGCGAGTCGAGGGCGACAGCGATTTTCGTCAGCATGTGCAGATAGCGGGCATTCGTCTGCCAGACAGGGCGGTTGAGACCGATTTCGAGACCGGCTTGTTCGTTCAGGTCGGTCAGGCCAAACCGACCTTCGATCCGCCGCTGGATCAGGCAACAGCTGCGATTAAACGTCACCAGCAGGAAATGCGAAAGATAGTCGAGCGCGAATTTGCAAAGGAACTTGCAGAACTCGCACCGCAAAGCAGGGCTGACGTTCTGGAAAATCTTAATAATCTTCAGTTCGCGCTGAGCGCATATGAATTATCTCCTGAAAAGTATGACCTGCTTGCTCGTATTGACAATGCAGCGTGGCATCAATCTTCCGCACTTGCCAGGCTGGAAATTGCCCGCCACAAGCAAAGCGACTTGGCCCAGTTGCAGGAAAAACTCCGCCAGGCCAAGGCCAATCCCCAAACGACCGAAACCGAAATCGAAGGAATTCAGGAAAGTATCGACGACCTTATCAATCTGACCCACATGGAGCCGGCTGATAAGAGAGTCATCCTCGGCCTGGGAATTCAGGGGCTGAGTTTCCGCACGGAAAAGGGCGAGACCATTCGTTATATCGTGCCGGGCCATCGAATAATTCTGAATGTCGCACCGCTTGGCAAGAAGATGTCGCTGTCAGGCATTTCCATGAACATCGCTAAATTCACTGTTATCGACGACAGCAAAACGGATGTTTCCAGTATCGATGACAAGCTGGTTTACATACCGTTTGATACGCTCCAGCAGCTTAACAATATGCATGCGGAGTATGATGCGGAAAATCCGAACGTCATGCTTACCCCGGCCTGCTGCAGCCAGATACATGTGAAAATCAAAGACCTGCCTAATGGTCAAAAACCCGACGAGGCAGACCTTCAGCGGATAGCTTCGAAAATCAAGGGTGTCTGGCAGGAATTCGCCAATGAATATGCCCGGAAATTTCCCAACGACCCTCAACTTCAACCAGCTTTGCATGATGTGAGCATAGATACCTGGCGGCAGCGGCAGATAGCAGTCATCGGCCCTATCGAGCAACAGCGGATGCTGGTGATAATCATTACAGGTATCATGTCGATTGTAGCGGTCGCGCTGATTTTTGTGATTCTCTATACGATAGTCATGCAGAAAACTCGCGAAATCGGCGTTCTCAAAGCCGTCGGTGCCAGCAGCTGGGGTGTTGCGAGTCTGTTCTTTGCGTATGGGGCAGCTATCGGGTTTGTAGGTTCGGTTATCGGCACTATCGCGGGGTATTTCACCACGAAGCATATAAACGCGATCCAGAACTGGGCCGAGGCGATGTTCGGCCTGCACGTTTGGGATCGGAAAAGCTTCATGTTTGAATTCATTCCCAACGAAGTCGACTGGACGATGGCTTGCTTTATCTTGGCCGGTTCGATATTGGCGGGGCTTGTCGGTGCGTTGATCCCCGCGATTCGGGCAGCCCGAATGCAGCCTGTGGAGGCATTGCGATATGAGTAAGCACGACAATAAAAAGACCGACAAGGTTGCTCCCGCATCCGGCTCGCTTGTTTCCGCTGTGGATTTGCGAAAGACATATCGCATGGGCAAGGTCTCGCTTGAGGTACTCAAGGGCGTGAGTTTCGATGTCCGTGCCGGTGAGTTCATGGCTATCTATGGTCATTCCGGCAGCGGCAAGAGTACGCTGCTGCATCTGCTGGGTCTGTTGGATGAACCCACGACTGGGACTGTTTTTATAGACTCCACCGACACCGCAAAACTCCCAGCCGGCAAGCGGAATAGAATGCGAAGCCTGGATGTCGGGTTCATTTTCCAGTTCTATCACCTGCTGCCCGAGCTAAGCGTGCTCGAAAATACCATGCTGCCCTCGATGGTCGATTCGTCCGTACTGGGCTTTCTGACAGGGAAAGGTTCTCACCGTCAACGAGCCGCTGAGCTGCTGAATGAACTTGGCCTTGGTGACAGACTCAAGCATAGGCCTAAGGAACTCTCCGGCGGCGAGCGTCAGCGGGTCGCAATTGCAAGGGCGCTTGTCAACAAGCCGAAACTCTTACTGGCTGACGAACCGACCGGTAACCTCGACAGCAAGACGGGCCAGAGGATCATGGACGTTCTGCTGCGGTTCAATCGGGAAAATCATCAGACCATTCTCATGGTAACTCACGATGAAGACCTTGCCGATGAAGTAGGCCGAGCCATTACCCTTCAGGACGGCAGACTGGTGAAGTAATTTTAGCCTTTTCTACCGGCCACAGTCTGATTTATCGCCGCGGAGTTTTGCCAGGCCGTGGGAAAGCGCGGGCAGAATGGCCTGGATATTTTCGACAGCGCCTCGTTGTGAGCCGGGCAGGTTCACAATCAGCGTTTGCTTGCGAATCCCCGAAGCTGCTCTCGACAGCATGGCCCGATTCGTTTTAATCATGGACGCCGCTCGCATTGCTTCATCCAGGCCTGGGGTAGGGCGGTCGATGACATCGACGGTGGCTTCGGGGGTTATGTCTCGCGGGGAAAATCCCGTCCCACCGACCGTCACGACCAGGTCAATGGAATGGCCGTCGCTGTAATGTCTCAGCCGATCTGCAATTTGCTCGCGTTCGTCAGGTTGGATTTCCAACCTGTACATGTGTGCGTCCATCTCGGCCTGCAGAAGTTCGGCGACGGCTGGCCCAGCGGTGTCTTCAGCCAGGCCCGCAGCGCAGCGGTCACTAATTGTCATAACGACAATTTGAAAAGTTTTTGGCGAGATGGTTTGGAGCACTTCGATTGGGTCGCCAAGCTTTGCAACCCCGCCGGCGATAACCCGCGCGAATAAGCCCATGCGAGGCATGATGCAGTCGCCGGTAAGCTGGCCGATGCGGCAGGGTGTGTGACAGGCCTTGCCGATCTGCGTAATTGTCAGCTCGATTTCCTTGGCGACTCTCAGCCTGCTGCCCAGGCCCAGGGTTTTCAGGTCCAATCCGGACGTAATAACATTTTCCGCGAACGCACCGTCCTGAATGTCTGGCAATTTTTGGCGGGCTTGCTGAATATCCTCCGCTGCCAGCAGGCTCACCTGTCTGTGCCAATCGCCTCCGTGGGCGTCGCCCACGATGCCGAAGTTTTTTTGAAATTCAGCCTGGTCCACCGCGTGTTTTTGCACGCCTTTGGTTTCGCTGATGCAGAGTGTGTCGATCTTAGCCATGCTTTTCCTCTCGTTTCCATTGGCCGCTTTTTCCGCCGGATTTTTCCATCAGCTGTATCGGGCCGATAGTCACGCCCTTGCCAGCCGACTTTACCATATCGTAAACAGTCAAGGCAGCGATGCTTGCCGCGGTCATGGCTTCCATTTCCACGCCGGTTTTTCCGTCACAGCAGGCCTGGGCCAGTATTCTTACCCGTGGGCCGACGATTTCAGCGGAGACCTCGATGTTATTCAGCGGCAGGGGGTGACACATCGGGATAAGCTCAGCGGTTCTTTTCGCAGCCAGGATTCCTGCGAGCCTGGCTGTTTCCAGAACGTTGCCCTTGGCCAGGCCACCCGCTTCGGTTATTGTCGCTGCGATGGACTCCCCGATTTCCACCCACGCTTCCGCCACGGCCCGGCGGGCAGTGACAGCCTTGCCGGAAACGTCCACCATCTTGGCTGAGCCCTCAGCCGATATGTGCGACAATTTTTTGTTATTTTTATTATCCATTTTTTTCATTTGTCCACTTTATATTAGTTCAAGGTTTTCCTGGTTTGAAACATAATTATTCCGGCAGCATTTTGAATTACCTGTCAAAAGGCGAGATTGCTTCGCTTCACTCGCAATGACAAAAAAACATGTTTCAACAAGGCTTTCCGCAATCATATTTTTAAAAAATCACCCGCCGACCTGCTGCATATTGTGCGACTTGTTGAAGTTTTTATCCGTTCGTTTATTGGCTAGAACTTTTTCGATAGTTGAAATTATTTTCGCAGCGTCTATTTGTTCGGCTCGAAGAAGTTCCCGTATGCTTGTTTTGTCGTCGCTTCTGGCGAGACAGCCAATAAGTTCACCACATGCACTGAGACGCAGTCTTTTGCAGCCGCCGCAAAACGGGTGCGTTGTAGAAGAAATCACGCCCACTTTCCCCGCCAGGCCAGAGGCGGTGTGAATTTCAAAAAGTCTGCTGGAACTGCCCAGCTGTCTGTCTATCGGCGATAGGCGGGTACAATTAAGATTCGCATCATTTTTGATTTGATTCAGAGTTTCTTCTGCGGGCACGAAAAGTTTTTGATGTTCATCCGCAGCTGGGCCGAAGGGCATAAGCTCTATGAATCTGATTATCAGCCCGCGATCCAGTGCAAATTTTACGAGGTTTGGAGCTTCATGATCGTTCAGGTTGCGGATCATGATGGCGTTGAGTTTCACGGTCAGGCCTGCTGCGAGGGCGGCATCTATCCCATTTATGATTTCGTCCGGCGTGCCGCTGTTGCGAGTAAGCTTGCTATATGTTTCCGGGTCCAGACTGTCCAGACTGACGTTTGTACGCTTCAGGCCTGCGAGTTTCAGTTCGGTCGCCAGCTTTGCCAGGGCCAGGCCATTGGTTGTCAGAGCGATGTCTTCAATCCCAGCCTCTGCCAGCATTTTCACCAACTCCGCCAGCCCGCGACGCAACAAAGGTTCCCCGCCGGTCAGGTGGACCTTGCTTAACCTGAAACTTTGGGACACTATTTTGACAAATGCCAAAATTTCCTCATATCGAAGGATGTCATCGTGTGCGAACATTTTCACGCCATCTGGCGGCGTGCAGTAGAGACAGCGATTCTGGCAGCGGTCGGTTACGGATATCCGTAACGATAGTTCGTCGCGCGAAACCGTGCCGGATGATTGAGATGATTCTATAATTTTTTCCACAGCTGAAATTCTACCATAGAACCGGCGGGGATGTCTTGTCCTTTTGCCTGTATGATGATGACTCCCTCTGCCTGACAGGCTGCGATAATATCCGCCGAGCCCATCGACTTGATCGGTTCGACAGCCAGTCCTGTTCTGGTTTGCACCGTGCGGGCAAGACGGAAAAGCGTTCTGCCGCCCTTGTGTGAGCTTGTCGTTGATGTCGCAAGCGGCAGCATCACAGCCGGCCTGCATTTATCGATGGATGTTCCCCCGAGCCTGCGCAAGGCCGGGGCTACCAAGGCCCAGAAGCCTGTCAGCACGCTCACCGGATTGCCGGGCAGGCCGAAGATGAATTTGTTGTCAGGCAATGTTGCGAAAAGTTGTGGCTTGCCGGGTTTCATCTTCACGCCATGGACGCGAATCCGTCCGCCCGCTTCGCGTACAGCTGAGGGCACGAAATCGTACTGCCCCACGGAAACCCCGCCGGTGATGATGACAACGTCGTTGGCTTGGGCAGCCGATTTCAGTTTGGCGAGGATTTTTTTTGGGTCGTCTGGCACGATGGTGCGTTTGACTTTCGTGATTCCCATCTCCGCAAGTGCTCCCAGCAGCGTCGGGCCGTTGGAGTCCCGCAGTTCATGCACGCCGATTTTGGCTGAGACGTCGCGAACTTCCGCGCCGGTGCAAAGCACAGCCACTTTTGGAATCGGGCGGGTTCGGACATCGGCCTTGCCGACCATTGCACAAACTCCCACGCGTTGAGGCGTGAGAAGTTCGCCCCTGTTCAGCAGCAGTGAACCCTTTTTGCTTTCTTCGCCGCGTCGCCTTATATTTCGGCCTAGCCTGGCTGAGGCTTTGATGAAAATCTCATCGCCGCTACACTCGGTATTTTCCACTTCGATGACGGTATCAGCTCCGGGCGGGATGTTTCCGCCTGTTAGAATGGCGGCGCATGAACCGGGCGTTACACGGGGTCGTTTGCTGCTGCCAGCTGCGACTTCTCCGATGAGTTTCAAGCGGGCAGGAACTTTTGACACGTCGGCTGCGCGCACGGCGTAGCCGTCCATGGCCGACCTGTCAGCAGGGGGTTGGTCGCGGTCGCAACGGATATCCTCCGCCAGCACGAAACAGCCACAGGTGATCTTGGCCAGGGGCAGCGATTCGATTTTCATCGGCTTGACATGACTGAGCACTACGTCGTAAGCGTTTTCTGGCGATAGTAGCATTCTTTGGTCTTTCGTGTTCCTAGCTGGGGCTATTTTAGAGTTACCGTTTGACGACTCCAGGCTTTGTCGTTTTCCTGTTTTATGAATATGGCAGTCAGTTTGTATTCTTTCCGCTGATAACGGATATTGGCGGCGATCGTCAGTTCCTTATAGGCCTTCTCCGCTGCGGTGCTGATTCTCAGCCAGGGGCCGAACTCGTTTCGCCCGAAGCTTACATCCAGCGGATACAACTTGCCCACGCGATCCCTTGCAATCAGCTCGGTCATATCCAGATCGTCGAATCTCTCATCCTTGACAGGCCCGGCTATGGTGACCGCGGGCTGATCAAACGTGCTGCCAAGGTTAACATGTCTCAAACCCCGCTCGGGTATGGGTGCGTCAGTTTTCTTGGGCTTGAACATCTCACAGCCCGGTGTAAATACCACCGTCTGGACTATCAACACCAGCAAAATAACATTACGTTTGTCTTTTTGTCGATTCATTACTTATTTCCTTGTGCCTGCTCACTATTGCCGAACCCTATTTTCTGCCTTTCTGTTGCATATGGCTCTTCGGTTTTATCTTTTCTTTTCATAGCCAATGACAGCCCAGCTGCGGTAAGGAACAGCAGCAGGAAGCTGTAGAACTTCGGGCCATACGCGTCGATGACGTCTGCCCATTTTTTTGCGTCTTCCTTGGCGAGTCCTGTTGCCTTGCCCATCAGTACCAGCATATCGCCAGTACTCAGCCATATCAACAAGCCGGCTGCGATCATCATCGCAAGAGTTACTATTCGCACGGTCCTGCTGAATCGTCCGAACGCTATGGCGTACCATATCGCAAGCGTCGCCGGGAGGATCGTCGCGGCGTGATGATCCCACGTACGCTGGTTGAGCAGCAGGATGGCTAAGATCACCATCGCGTAATGCAGGCATCTTCTGCCATCATCGCGGGGCAGTTTGCGCAGGCCTATCGCCCAGGCCATGAGCAGGACTATCGCAGCCTGGCAGGTCTGGATGATTCGCTTGACGATGGTTTCGTTCAGGCTTGTAAATGCGATCCACTGGAATTCCGTCTGCTGTGCGTATGTGTTATCGTCGGAATTCCAGAAGATGTTGCCCCCAGGCTGATCGCCCAGGAGATATCGGCTGAGCACAGCTGGGAGCGACTGGTTGATGTGAATGGGGTACCACGCGCCGCCTACGCCCTTGATAATGAGATTGTCCATCCATGTCTGCGTCAGGTCCATGTAGTGACTCGGCCCCACAGCCAGGGCAGGGATGATGACCGCGAATAGAACGCCCGCAGCAACACAGCCTGCCAGGAGCTTCCAGTTTCGCTGATAAAGCCAATATAAAACGAACAGGGCGGGCGTCATCTTTATGCATATCGCCAACGCCAAAGCTGCGCCAGACGCGATGTCCTGCCCTCGCCGATAAAGCCAAAGGTGCAGCACGATTGCTCCCAGGACAAGGATGTTAGTGTTTGCGTGCTGGAGGTCGCTTATGGCTAACAGCACCCACCACGCTACACCCAGCCCGACTACCCAGTCCGGCATACGCAAATTCTTATGGTTTGCGACTTGCACCGCAGCCAGCCCTGCAAAGATCGCTACGAGAACCTTGAAAATCGAGAAAACCAAGCCTCCAACAGCAACCGGCAGCAGGGCGAACGGCGTCAACAGAATAACTGTGAACGGCATGTTCGGATGAAGAACCGCGATATTCTCCGGGTCGATCTCTTTACCTTCCCGCTGATAACGCATTACTAACTGGTTCGGAGTTTCGTAGATGTTTTCCTCATCCCAGAAGGCAACCACCGCTGCCCGCCAGCGATTGACGGCACCGGCATGGGCTTTGGGTGGGCCTTCGAGCAATTCTTTTTCCGTTAGAGTGTCTGCGGAAAGTTTATGTTTGTACAGATGGGATTTCCGCTGATTTTTCAGAATTTTGTGCTCCAGCTGTACCACCGGCGCGATAAGTGCAATCGCCAATGCAACATAAACAGCTATGCGGACGATTTTCAGTCTGGTAATCAGGCTATCGCTTGCATCGGCTGGTAAGGCTGTTTCATACGGCAGCGACCATGCGGGCTTATTATCGACGTCTTTCATAGTCCGAACACTCTAACAGTAATGGCTTTGTTTGCCAATACCTAACCCAAAAGCTCCATACCCGAAGATGAAAAATAAGCAGGGATGCAGGGGGAACTTTTTGGGAATACGAGAAAAACTTTTTTTCTATTGACAACTTGTACAAATGTACGAACAATAGTTGTACAAACGTACAAGGAGATTCATTATGACCGATAAGTCTCAACCAGCGTTAAGTCCAGCCGAGACTGAAATACTAAGATTACTTTGGCGTGTGGAGTCCGGCACGGTACAGGATGTTTGCAGGGAACTGCCGCCGGATCGGCAGATAGCCTACGCAACTGTTCAGACGCTTTTGCGCAGGCTGGAGCAGAAAGGTTACGTCAAACATCAGCGAAGGGGCAAGGCTCATGTTTTTACTCCCACTGCCAGGCGGGACGAAGTTATCAAACGAACGGTCGGCGATTTTGTGGACAGGCTTTTCGACGGGGATCCATTGCCGTTGATGTTGCACCTCGCTGAGAAAAGCAGACTCAATGATAAAGATGTCGACAGCTTGCGGAAATTGATCGACAAATATGAGACGGATAAGAAAGGGGAGTAAAATGGCTCAGCTAACGAATGAAATTATGGAATTTCTGATGAATCAGAGCTGGCAGATTCTGGTTGTGTTTGTAGTTATCTCAGCTGGTTCAGTGGCATTACGTAAAGCAAGTGCGCACTGGCGCTATCTTCTATGGTTGCTGGTACTGATCAAGTGTCTTACGCCGCCGATGTTCAGTTTGCCATTGGCAGTGTTGCCTGAAAAGCAGGTCTCATCTGAGTCGGAGGTAGTGGTGATATCCGAAGATGCCCTTGAAACGGCTGTTACTCTTGAGCCTTTCAAAATAGACTTCATTCCTACGCAGGTTAGCAGTGTGGCTGCGGAGCCTGTTTCTGATATCCCGGTTGGGCAGGCCGTGGACTTGGCAGAGGCTGAACCGATTGATTACATGGAATCTCAATCCGATGTAATTCCGCACCAAGTTGCCCTTACGCAGGCTGATGTGCCGGCAGTAAAGGCGCCTGTGAATATTTGGAACGTCATTTCCGATTGGTCTGTGGTTTGCTGGCTGATCGGGTCTGGTCTGTTTGTTGTCATCGCTTTTTTCAAGGCCATGCTGCTGCATCGCAGGCTTTGCAGTCTGCGTCGACCTGTGTGCTCAGCCTTGCAAATGGAGGTCGCTGCCATCTCTGCGGTGCTGGGGATGAAGTCCCCTCCGAAGACCTGGCTGGTCGAAGGTTACACTCAGCCTTTTGTGTGGGGGCTGATTAAAGGCAGTGTGTACCTGCCGGTTGACTTTGCAGGCAGGGCCATGCGGGATCGCGACACCATTTTGGCGCATGAGCTTGCACACGTCCGCCGCTGCGACTCAGCTGTGAATGTGCTCCAGCTGATTGCCCAGGGACTTTTCTTCTTCCACCCGCTGGTGTGGTGGGCCAACAGGAAACTACGTCAGGAACGCGAAAAATGTTGCGACGAAATTGCCATCGCAGCTCTTGCGGTTCAGCCTAGGGATTACAGCACGACAATCGTGGATGTGCTTGTAGCGGAGGTGCAAGATAAGGCAACCCAGCCCGTGCCGACCCTGGCGGTGGCAGGGCCGGTGAAGAATATCGAAGAGCGGATCAAAACTATAATGACCCCGAATCGCAAGTTTTATAAACGTCCTACATGGATAACGGTTCTTACCGTTTTGATCCTGGCAGCGGTGCTGATTCCCTCAGCTGTGACTTTCACCGCCAAGGCAGCACAAAAAACTGAAGAACATAAACAAGTAGAGACAGCCCAGCAGGAAGATTTATCAGTAAAAGCCCCGCCAAAAGGCAAGCCGAAGTCTGAAACTGTCGGTGAAAAGAAATTCACTGCAACACTTGTCAGTGGTGCGAAGGTTGAGCTGGTGGGTATTGCGGAACTGAAGCCAACTGCAAACAAGTGGTGGTTGCCAAATGGCAGATTGCTGGCTGAGACACCGGCGGGGGCGTCTGAATTGAAGGACAGGGATTATCAGTACGGTTTTCTTTTCAACTTCCAGGCTTCGGCTGGCAGTACTCTGCTGCCCGGCCCGGGGTGCGGGCGGTTCCTGACGCCGATGAAGCATCTTAAAGGTGATATGTATGGCATGGCGTCTTCGTATCAGCTTGAAAACGGTAAAAGGCCGATATCGACGAACATACAGATCGGCGTCGCAACTGGGCCTTGGAATGACGATAGCAAGTGCAGCCTGAAGCCTGTAAAAAAAGCTCTCGCCCAATATCACGGCGGGAAAATAATGTGCATGGGGTTGGATGAAAGGGACGGCAGGACTTTTCTGGACGTTAAATACGAGAGTAATCAAAACAGATTCGATCATGATCTGCGCATGGTGGCTGTGACCAAAAACGGCAGGGTTGTCGAGCCGAAACTTGAAAACTGGCGATACGCCAAACAGTTCATAGCCGGCGCCGGAGCCAGGCAACCTTTACATAAAGGCAAGCTGGTCTTTCCCCTTATGGTTGATGTTAAATATGAAGTGATATTCAGCAGTATCTTTGCCAGCTATTCTTTCCCCGTGCCTTTGACGGATATCAAAAACTTCAATCTCCAGACCAGACCGATTGAATACGTGGGTTTTTGGAACGTGTCCCTTCAGCCCGGCCAAAAGACGGATGTGAAGGTTGTTGTAACTCCAAAACCAAAAATCAAGCCGGTAAAAAAGGCTACCTTCGGCCCGGTAATCGAACGTGTGTTAAACGACAGAGGTGATAATTGTATGATAGACTTCGACACAGGTACGCTTATGACACCACCGCAAGATGCTTTCAAGGGCGGCTCTGGAAGCGCCAGTAAATGGATAGAAGATCACGGTGTCGATGCTGGATGTAACGCCCAGCCAGCTGTTCGCGGGCTCGCGGGGCTTGATCTTATTGCCTTACCACGCCCAAATACGTTCTGGGAAAAACTGCCGCCAGAAGATTTGGACTATCATGATAACGTCGGTTTAAAATTCTGCAAACCGGGTAGTCCTATCTTTCTTACTGCCAAGGGCGGTGTACCAGTTACCTATATTTTCAAAACTCGCGAGGGGTGCGTGGGGGTATTGCAGATTCTGGAAGTCAAAACCACTGACCCGAGATATGTAAAAATTCGCTACAAACTACTGCAAAAAGCAAAGACATCCGCCACGCAGCCAGTTAGGATAGTTGACAAGACCGACTATCCGTTCGTCAACGATCCAGCTGTTATCGGCCAATGGGATAGTGTAGATTTTGTCGATGAGATTGAGGATTTTGACCCGGCTACCAAGCAGTTCAAGGGTGAGCTGTATTTGAAGGAATTGATATTCCTGGAGGGCGGCAAAATACCCAAGCACTGGTGGACATGGACCAAAGGCTTGCTGATACATCACGGCGACAAGACAGCCAGCATGTATATGATAAAGGAGATCAACTCCCAGCCATATATGTTCCTCCAGTGGAAAAGCGGAGACTATACCATTCGGCATAAGAAGCCAAAGCTATATGTTCTAAAAAAAGTCCAACCCAACACCATCCCGCCCGCGGTGACGAATGGGGCCGCCCTGGCAATCCGACTCAATCCCGCTATTTTTGCAGCCTCTTACGATGGTGTTTTGGCTCAGGTCAACGTCACCCCTCAGAACAACAGGGTTTGCAAAGGTCAATTGATTGCTCATCTGGACACTTCGGAATTGCAATTGGAGTTGGCAAAAAGTCAAGCGGAACTGAAGTTGGCTCGCATGTATTTGCCTCTTAAGGAAGGACAGTGCAAAGAAGGTCATATCTCCAAAATAGAACTGGAAGAGGCAAAGACGCGCGTAGAAATCGCGGAAATCAGTATGAGGCAAATCGAATTGAAGATTTCCAAATCTCAATTCATTGCGCCTTTTGACGGTTACGTTCTTTTCTGTCTTAGCGGTATCCATAACGGACTCCATGTAAAAAGAGGACAACGTTTATTCATAGTTGAGCCTTTACGACAAAAGACAATCAATACCACCCCGTTATCAGATGAGGATGCGAAGCTACAAGAAAAGCTCATTGGTTGGGTGGAGAAATTCTTTTTGCGGAATTATCGGGATGTTAAGAATCGGGAGACAATCGAATGGGGCCAGCCTCAAAAGTTGGCTGACGGGAATTACTCTATACGATACAAATTTCAGAGTCGCATCTGGGGTAAGGAGCTGATGATTGACAATCAAGTTTTTACCTTCACCCCTGCTGGCGAGTATCTAAGCGTCAAAAAAGTTGCAGGCTATCCTCAGTGGCCTGATCGTGAGCCTGCCAACGATCAGTCAGGAGAAACGGCAAAGTCTTCCATGCCAAGTCGACCGTTGGTTGTGACGAAGTTAGTTGGGAAAGCAGTTGAAAATCCCGGTGAGTTTTATGTTATGGGTAAAGTGCAAAGACCGGGCCAGTTCAGTCTCACAGGACGAAAAGTTACCATTAAAATGGCATTGGCCGCGGCAGTGTTGAATGATCTAAAGGAAATTCCAACAGCAACTCTCATTCGTAGAGTGACTGGTAATAAGGAAGAATTTATTCCACTGAACCTTAAAGCAATCCTCCATGGCAATCATCCAGATATGTTTCTGCAACCCTACGATATTATTTTTGTTGGCTTGAAAACTGAGAATGTTCCAGAAATGGCGATTCGTGGCAATGGTAATAAGAATCAAGAGCCTAGTGAGTTTTATGTTATGGGAGATGTCATATGGCAGGGCGTATTTAATCTGACCGACCGTATGGTAACACTGAAATTAGCCATGGCTGTAGCGGGTTTGAAGAATTTTAAGGAAATTCCGGAAGCTACTTTGATTCGCAGGGTTGCTGGTGAAAAGGAAAAAATTATTCCGCTGAATCTCAACGCTATTGTTAAGTGTCAGCAACCAGATATGTTTCTGCAGCCTGGTGATTTAATCATTGTTGGTTATGCTCCGAAGAAACCAACCCAAATGTCATCGATAAGGAAGAGCAAATCGAAAGTGTCGGAAATGATTCATCAGCCAGGCGAGTTTTATGTTATGGGAAAAGTTAAACGACCCGGTGTTTATAGTCTCCTTGTCGGCAGAAAGCTGACAATCAAACAGGCCATAGCTGCAGCCGGCGTGGATGACGTCACGAAAATCCCAGCCTCCACCCTTATCCGGCGCGATGAAGAAGACAAGGAAGAGTTTATGCCGCTGGACATCCAGGCTATCGTTGCCGGCAAGGAGCCTGACCTTTTTCTGCAGCCTGACGATGTTCTTGTAATCGGCGGTGATCCAAAGGCAGCCCAAACACAATCTATCCGCAGGCGGGGCAAGCCAGATATTGCAACACGGGCTTTTGAGTTGCGCCTGGCGGGCAAGGTTGGCCAGGCCAGAAAACTCCTGGAAAAGGCGGTTAAGGAGAATCCCGAAAACGCCCGCGCCCAGTTTGAATTGGCCCGGGACTGTTTTTACATGATGATGGGGCCGAGGGTGGCTGGGCCTGGCCAGAGGAAGGCTATCAGTAAGGCGCTGGATAGGAATCTCAAGCAGGCTCGTACTGCGATAATGCAGGCCATTAAGATTGAACCCGATAATCCGCGTTATCGCTATTGGGCGGGCAAAATATATTCTTATACCGCCATTGACCAGTCGCACAGCCTGCTGGGGAACATCTTCCTGCCGAGAAACAGTAAAATCGCTATTCAGAATTACGCCAAGGCTGTCGAGCTGAAACCCGATTTCCACCAGGCCCGGCTTGAGCTTATGGGCTGCTATGACCGTCTGCCGAAAAATTGCGGCGGAGACAAGGCCAAGGCCCAACAACAGGCTAGGATTCTCCAAGAGAGCGACCCCGTGTACGGAGCGCTGGCCCGGTGCGAAATTCAGCCCAGGAAAACGCGCAAGGAAAAAATCGAAATATGGGAAAAAGTGTTGGCCAAGGAGCCCGACAACCCGGATGCATGTCTGGGCCTGGCAAGGGAATTGCTGCGCGATGGGGATATGTCGGAAGATGATATGAAAAAATGCCTTCAGTGTATCGATAAAGCCTTGAAGCTCGATCCGTCAAAGGGGGAGATTCTGCTTGATTTGGCGCAGCATTACCGACGCCGCCAACCTGAAAAGGCGGGGCAGACTATCGAGAGGTATTTGCACCTTTCACCCCGGCCTGCCGTTGCGATGCAAGCCCTGGCCATGCGCGAACTTGCCTTGATTTATCAAGCGCAGGGCAAAAACAACCAAGCGGAAATAGTTCGGAAAAAAGCGGATGAACTTGATCCGACGAATTGGCCTTCTTTCAGATGGCGGCCTCCTGCGGATATGTTTTTGACGCCTTGATTATTTTTGACTACCTTTGGATAACCCCTTGCTTTTCAGGCGGGATGCAAGTATAAAACGCTGCTTAGCATTGTGCTCAACCTCATTGCGGCAGAGCACAAGCAAAGTACCTGCGCCCGTAGCTCAATGGATAGAGCGTCGGTCTTCGGAACCGAAGGTTAGAGGTTCGACCCCTCTCGGGCGTGTTGATAAATGCCGAAATAATAAATACTTGCGGCATTTGTTTTTTAAGGGACTTTGGTTTTATTGCACTTTTTGTAAAATAAAATGCAATAAAATCCAGAATCACTTATAATCGAATCCATGGCAAAGCAAAAATTACCAGGCACGTTCCTTTGTAACCATGGCCGATGGTGGTGGCAAGTTAAACTACCCGGCGAGAAAAAAAGAAAAAGCATTCCACTCAAGCCAACGGGAGCAAAATACGCAACTCGTGATCGGCAAACCGCAGAGGCAATCGCAGCTGATATATACACGGCGGCAGTCTTTAAAAACAAGCCAAGTAAAAATCGTCCTGAAACAATTGCAGACCTGTCAGGATTATATCGCCATGAGATTCAGCATGGCGACGAGCGAGGGGCGAGATGCGCCAATGAGGTTGCGTCAGTAACGCTTCGGGCACTGGTCAACATGTATGGAACCCACAGGGTCGAAGATTTCGCACCGAGTGACCTTCGGGCATTCCGAACTACCCTGATAGATGCAGGATTGTCCGTGAGGACTATCAGGAGGAAGATCGGCTGCATCCACAGAATGTTTGACTGGGCAGTCTCGCTGGATTATTGCCCGTCAAGTGTCGCCTATGGCCTGCATTGCATAAAACGATTATCACAGAACAGCCGGGCCAAGCCGGCGAGGAAGGTCGACCCCGTTTCAATTCGTGACGTAGGTCGAACGCTAAAATATACCACGAGCATCGTCGCTGATATGATACGGGTGCACTTGCGAACCGGAATGCGATCAGGAGAATTGTGTAAGCTCCGGGCCAAGGATATCGACACATCCGGCGAAGTGTGGATATTCACAATCCCAGCTGCCCAAGCCAAGAATCGCAAGACAGACCGAGTTGTCGCGATTGGCAAGCGGTCACAAAAAATCTTGCAGCCATACGTAAAATGCAAACGGCCTGACGAATATTTGTTCTCCCCTGCGGATTCAGAAGCCGAAAGGCTCGCTGTATTGGCTACACAGCGACAAACTCCCCTGTCATGCGGCAATCGGGCGGGGACGAATCGCAAAGACGATCCTGAGCGAACGCCCGGCGAAAAATGGGATTCATCCGGCTATGGCCACGCAGTAGCAAGAGCCGTAAGGAAAGCCATCGCCGCTGGCGACATTTCCGAGCCATGGACACCGCATCAACTGAGGCACACAGCCGGAACGATGGTTCGCGAGCGATTCGGACTCGATACCGCTGGAGCGTACCTTGGCCACAAGGATATCAATGCCACAATGATCTATGCCGAGCTTGCCAAGAGTAAAGCAATCGAAGCGGCCAGGGTTATGGGGTAGTTCGCCGTTTCATTGCTTGGGCAACCTCGGCCTTGTTGGCTGGCCTCGGCCCGGAATTCTGATTGTTAGTCTGAAGTAGTTTTATGATTTTTGTTAATTGATCACCGAGGTAGCAAACCCCAATAAATAAAAAACAACTGATGCCTGCAACCAAGGCAATGATGATCTGTATATCGCTGGCAATGTGCCGGCAAGCAAAAAGGCATATTCCCAAGCACCCAAGACTCAATAGCTTAAAAACTAAAATCATGTTTTTCTCCCCTAAAATTTCACTTTGGCATCAATATAGGCGGCTAGTTTTGGCGAATCTTTCAACGCTTGAGATAATTCAGAGGCTTGTTTCCGAGTTAATGCTACAGAGCTCATTACATACCCCTCAGACTTTCGCACATTAACGTAAAACGCACCTTCTTTGCTCGTAAAAAAGATGACTTTGTACTCTCCAGCAGTAATGGCCTCGCTATGATCCTTCTTCCCCTTCATAGCCTTATGGTAATTGTTGGTTTGAGCGAATGCGACTCCAATCTTAACTGCATTTGCCGGTGAAACACTAATAGAATCGCTCATTACTCCCCCTTGATTGATTGAAACAGTTGCGGGATTACCGTCTGATTTGTCGATTTGAATATTGGCTTTGCCAGACTCTGCAGCAGTCCACCAAAAACGATAATCTTCAATCATGTATGCAGCCGGTAATTTGGTAGCAAGATCAGGTTTTTGACTTCGCGTTGCTTGGCTCATATCATCTTCGCTCCATAGCCCTTTTTTAGCTTGCTTGGCCAACTGTTCAAGTCGCAAGAACTTGTCGGTGTATTTGCCTGGGTATTTAGGATAAGCGTGGCCATATCCCTGTCTGATTATTTCAGCATTAACAAAAAGGCCATCAGGGGCACGGTAGACATAGGCGATTATTCGCCCAAACTCATCCATATGGAATTGATCTTTAACCGGCAAGAGATAGACCTTCTCTCCCTTCAAGAGGTTGGTTAAAAATTCAGTGGCTTCCTTTCCGTATGCTTGCACGGGCTTTCTTGGATGCTTTGTCTCTGGAGAGTCAACACCTTGGAGGCGAATGGTTATATTCTTGCTGCCATCTGTAGCTTCGATTGTGTCGCCATCAATAACCCTAGTGACCTCGTATGCTGTGCATAACGAAAAATCTGTATCAGGAAAGATTGGCTGCGACTCAATTTGTTCTGAATGAACTTGCGATACCAGCAGCGAAACTGCTAACAACGGCAGAAGCGTGATTATGTATAATTTTTGCATCTCAGGGCATCCTGTTTATAGAGATTTTTTTTGAAACCCTTTTCCAAGATTCTTTTTTACCCTGTGCTTCTACCCATGAAAAGTTTTATTTTACAGTGTCGCATTTTTTTTGTTGACACAGCCCTAACTCTATACTAACATGCTCTTATTCGCGGGGCGCGTCATTTCAACGCCCGGCAGGCAAGGGCCTGGCCGTCAAATCCCCAATTTATTGGTGTTCATGGATGATTTAATGGCCAAGGATTTGCCGTTAAAGGACGCTGTCTTATGTTATCTGTTATCGAAGAAGCCCAAAATGCTGTTGAGATACTTTCTTCCTATCGCCTGCGACGATTATTGCATGAGCAAAATGGTCCCTCACCACTTGAAACTCATACGGGTACCGAAGAGTCATCTAAGAATGCCTTGCTGAATTCATCTTCTGATACAATTTTTATGCTGGCATCGTTACTGGCCTTATCTAAAGCCTTGTTCAGTTTATCGGTGGAGAATCCGGTTCTTTTGTAAGCCATCCAAAGCTTCTGGCCAATTACAACAACATCGGTTTTCCCCGTGACAGTTTTACGAACGAAGGCGCCTGCCTGTATAAGTAAGTCTTCAACCTTATTCCGTTCAAATAAATGGTTTTCACCAGTAAAAACAAAAGTCGTATTTTGACATAATGGTGCCATATTTGGTGCCAATTTGATTGGCTGTACGGGAAATCCTTGCAAGCCAGTTTTAAATGCGCAAGCTAAACGTGCACATGCAATGGCATCAGATTTGGCATCGTGGTGAGTAAGATCGAAATTGAAGTATTTAGCCAGTGTGCTGAGTTTATAATTGTCAACATCGGAAATTCTATCCCTTGCTTCCGCCAAAGTACATTGATAACGGACTGTTGGTAATGGAATATTGTTATGGTCTAGACATGCTTCTAAAACTCCAGCGTCGAAAGAGACATTATGTGCATAGACTGTTTTTCCTGAAACAGCAAGTCCAAGCCAATTGTTCCACACATCCGAAAATGTAGGCGCCTCCTGCACATCAAGGGGAGTGATACCGTGTAAAGCGATAAATCGCGGTTCAAAATCCAGAGTCGGAGGGCGAAGATATGAGGCTTTAGCTGCAATTACGTTATTGTTACTCACGAAAGCAACGCCTACTTGACAAGCGCTGGTTCTCTCATGGTTTGCTGTTTCAAAATCAATAGCGACGAAATCAGCTTTTTTTATTACATCTGACAGGGCCTTCTGATTTTTGCGAGCCTGTTGCACAATAGCTATTTGTTTCCCAGCAGCTTGACTTGTTGTGTGAACAGTTTTACCAACAAAACCGCCAAGTTTCTTGATTCCCTTAAAAAAAGCTTTAGTTGTTTTCGCGGCAAAATCTTCCAGAACTTGTTCTTCTGTCTTAACATTATGGAACAATTTTGAGTTTCCACAAGAACAGCGGAAAGTATCAGGATTTTCATCAGCATCAAGATCCCAGCACAACCCACATGAAGGACATTGAATCCGTTGTGTAGACAAAATACACCCCACTTTCAAAGGTATTTTTATTTTGACGTTTTTTCCCGCTTGGCCAATTCCTCGGCGACCATCGCAAGGATTTTGGCCTTAACATGTTCCGGCTGGGTTGCAATCAATTTCCGCAACCGCACTTCGTACATATCTTGCATTGCTTCAGATGAATTGTCCAGCCATAATTCATGCAGTGGAACTTCTAAAATTTCCGCCATCCGCTCAATCATCTTCAGGCGAGGGACTTGACGGCCATTGATCCATTTAGAGGCGGATGCTTGCGAAACCCCCATTTTATTCGCAAAAACAGCAACGGTCATTTTTTTAGTGCTTCCTCGGAGAAGATCACTCAAGCGTTGCCTGTCAAATTGGCCAGTTAGTTCCATATTCACTCCTATAGAGTACAGGGAAAAAGGGGAAAGAAAAGTTTTTTTTTAAGTTCTAAGTATTTAATAATTGAGGATTTAATCAAAACAAAGGCATTAAATTGTCGAAAACTTTATATTTTGAAGTTGTAAGTTAATTTTTTAATGTTATTATTCTCAGCCATGATAAGCGTATCGGCCAACTTGTTCAAAATACTCAAGAGAAAAAAGCCCGTCTCTTCCCCTTCCTGGCCGATGCGTGAAGCTGGCGGGTCTTTCCGGGTCGGCTTCGGGGTGGTAGTTGCTATGCGACTCACTCCGAGCCGAACCCAATTTACACAATAAAAATCATGGAAGGTTCAAGGATGTTAATTTTCGACATGGATGACAACAACACGGATGTTTTGGGCGCTGCAAAGGGTGGTATCTCTCTCGATACCAAAGGGGATGCCACCCGCTCATTTCACAGGCTTGAATCACTCTCTCGCTAATTGGCTGTTAATTGAAAATTTTAGACATTGGAAAGGAATAAACACAATGGCAAGTTTTAAGATGAATTTGGCAACTCTGGACAATTGCCCTTCGACTACTCAACTGGTGGAGGCGATGGACAAATACGGGATACCGGAAGATGGCGAATTTGCTGTATTGGATTGCATCGGTAATGATGATGTCGCCAGGGCCACTATCGTGTATCGCGGTAGCCAGGCAGTAAACGCACTTGACGAGGAAGCGGGCGAGGTTGTTGCCAGGGCTGTTGAGAAGGCAACAAAATATCCGATTGCCATATTCCCCGGACGTGGCGTGCTGGAAATTTACGAGGGAACCGCCAGCGGATTCGATCACATCGCTGCTTTTTTTGCGAGTGAATTGGCTTTGCCGATTGTCGTCACCCCTATTGAAATAGACATTCCAGCTGTGATTGAGAAGCTGCAAACCCAAGTCAATAAATTCCAGCTTCGCGGGGCAAAGATCAATGACTACGCTCATAGCTCATATATGTCTGGCCCATACACGCCCAAGTTTCTCGATTCTGCGAGTGGGTTGGAATTTATACAGGAGTACGTCGAACAGCTGGCAAGTGCAAGCGTCAAATTCAGGGGCGACCATGGGCTCGTGTCTGTCAGTTTGGCTTCGAAAGCATGCTTCAGCTACTCGGTAAAAGACGAAGACGACAAGCCGGCAGTGCAGGCGATACTTCGCAAGCTGATCTAAAAATTAAAAAAAAAGTGCCCGTGCGATGGTGGAACATCCACGGGCTTGGGCAATCGCTTCTAAGGAGCAATCACCATGAAAAAACGTACCAAGAAAAATAGTCGAAAGCAAGGGCTTTCAACTGAGCAGCTAAAAGACTTTCAAGAACCCAAAACCATCGACGAACTACTCGCCGTATTCGCAGAGTATGGCGAAAAAGTTGACGCTGAGAGTATCGAAGATATTTTCCAAAAATCCGGCCAGGAGCGAATGAGCGTCATGGATGTAACGGCCTGGCTGTTGGACCAAATAACAACGAGGAAATAATGGCAAATCTAATCACACTCCAGGAAGTTGCAGATCGACTGAGCATATCACGACAGAACCTCAGAAAGATTCTTCCCAAACTTCTTGCGAAAGGCTTGAGGCGGTGCAAGCTTTTTACGAACTCCACTCGATGGCGATACGATTCCGATTCCCTCGACAAGATTATTAACGAATCGCTTGAGCGAGAGAACCCCATCACTGATGTAGTCCCGCTTGTCATTATTGGTCAGGGAGCGTCAAGAAAAGAAATCATGTCGGAAGACATGTGACAAATTATTTAACCCCAAATTGAAGGAGCAAAAATGATTCAATTTCAAAAAGCATCAAAGGCACAATCGAAACTGCGATGTGCCCTGTTCGGCCCAAGTGGGTCGGGCAAAACCTTTTCAGCCCTTCGCATGGCCAAGGGAATGGCTGGCGACGAAGGCAAGATCGTCGTGATCGATACCGAGTTCGGATCGGCAAGTAAGTATGCCGACCGATTCGATTTCGACACGCTTCGGCTTGATGATAACCCGACGCCGGCGCAGATCGGCGATGCGATCCGGGCAGCTGATAATGCAGGCTACACCGTTCTTATCATCGACAGCATGACCCACGCATGGGAAGAGCTCAAACGCCAGGTCGAACGAATCAGCAAGACGCCCAGGTACAGCGGGAATTATTGGGCAGCCTGGTCGGAAGGTACGCCCATGCAGAAAGAGTTTGTCCGAACAATTCTCGGCTCAAAATGCCACATCATCGCAACCATGCGAGTCAAGACTCACTGGGATGTGGAGAAGGACAGCCAGGGCAAGGGTAAGCCTGTGCGTAAGGGCCTTGACCCTGAACAGGGCAAGGGTATCGAGTATGAATTCGATATGCTCCTGCAGCTCAGCACCGATCACGTCGCCAGCGTGGACAAAGATCGAACCGGCAAATTTCAGGATAAAGTTATCACATGCCCGGACGAAGATTTCGGGCGAGAGCTTGCTTTGTGGCTGAGCGAAGGCGTGCCCGTTCCAGATGAGCCAGCCCCCAAAAACGCAGCTGACCAGGCTATGGATGCAATCGGCGAAGAGCTTGGGGAACCGGAACGACACGAGGCATTGATAAGGGCCCTTAACGATCTCATCAAAAAGCATGAGTTGACCGGAATGCGTCGGGTCTGGTTGGAACATTTCAAGGTCCGAGAATTAACCCAGCTGACAGTTGAGCAATTGGAAAAGCTCGTTGCCGGCATTACCGCCAAGTATGGCGAATAACCCTGAAAACACAGAAGGAGAATTAACCGATGGCAGAACAGAGCAAATACAACTGGAAAGAGGCCGCGCAGCAGGAAGGCGGCGAGTATGCCGAGAAGTTGCCGGATGGCACGCACCGCGTGGAAATCACTCGCGTGGTATATGGCAGGAAAGACGGAACGCTTTTCGTTTCAAAAAGCAACGATCCTCAGATCATGCTGATCTTTGCCGATGAGCTTGGACGCGAAGCCAGTCAGATGGTAACGCTGAGCTATAAGGCCGGTTTTGTACTCGCCAAGATCCTTGAAGCAGCTGGAGCTGAGCTGGACAAAATGACAGATCACGATGTAACGCCGAGAAGCTTTGCCGACCCGGAGTTTGCAAATCCAAACCTGATAGGCCGGCAGTTGCAGATCGAAGTCATTTGGGGTTCCAAGAACGGCAAGGAATTTTCCGACATCATACCGGTCGGCATGGCTGGCAGTGCAGATGAGCTGCCGCAGGTGAGCAAACCCGACGACGATATTCCGCTCTGATTCGATGCAATTCTTTGCGCATATATTTCCAATCATTCACATATAAACATAGGAGCAATATAGACATGGCAGAAACCAAAGAGAAGAAACGAACTCTGTTTGATATTACCGGCGACATGCTGGCGTTCTTCGACCTGATGGACGAGGCGGAGAACGATCAGGAAGTAAACAGGATTCTTGAAAACTGGTTTGATGAAAACCACGCCCGGCTCAAGGATAAAGCGGACGGATACGCAGCTCTTATCCGCGAATTTGAGTATCGGGCACTGGCAAGGGAAGAAGAAGCCAAGCGGCTGGCTGAGAGTGCCGGAGCCATGAAGAATCGGGCCTACTCGCTGAAAACGCGATTCATGACAGCGATGCAGTTCATGCAGATGGATCGTCTCGATACAGACATCAACAGTTTCCGCATCTGCGGTAACGGCGGGAAGAAGCCCCTTGATGTTTACGACCAGGACAAAGTCCCCGCTGACTTCATTCGCCAGATTCCACAGATCGATCGTGAAGCGATAAGGGAAGCTCTCGAACATGGCGAATCCGTCCCCGGTGCGATCCTGATGGAGCGAGGCAAGCATCTACGAATCAGATGACCTTGGATGGCACCGGTACCCGTGAGTGCCGGGCGGTCAGCTTTTCTTATTTTTAATAAAAAAGCTGTGACTTGCTCCATCGCCGCATGTGGAGCCGCGAAAACCACGGATGCGGAAGTCTTACTGGTGTTTAGAACTTTCCATCAGCGAGCAACCGTCCGCGACAGGCGACAGCTTGGCGCGGGCATTACCACAAACCAATTCCAGAAGGAGTTTTAAAATCATGAACACCAATATCCAGAAAATTGACATTCGCAAAATTCGCCTGGATGGAGAAACGCAATCCCGCGTAAGCATTAACGAAGCTGTTGTGGCTGAGTATGCTGAGGCCATATCCGAAGGGCAGGATAAAAAATTTCCCCCGGTGGAAGTCTATCACGATGGCAGCGATTATTGGCTGGCTGATGGATTTCATCGCGTTCTGGCATTCGGCAAAGCTGGCAAGAGCACGATCGCAGCCATAGTTCACAAAGGCACACGGAGCGAAGCACAGTGGGCGGGCCTGGCAGCGAATAAATTACATGGGCTTCGAAGAACCAACCCGGACAAAAAAAAGGCTGTTGAACTTGCTTTAAAAACTCATCCTGAATTATCCAATCCGGCCCTGGCTGAACATGTTGGAGTGTCACATACAATGGTTGCCAACTATCGAGTCCAATCTGAAAAGTTTTCAGATTCGGATAATTCGGATATTGACATATGTACATCAAATAAAACAACTTCCAGCAATATTCCAGAAAAACGCACTTGCATAGATGGCAGAAAATACCCAGCCAGGCAGGTGACCAAGCCCGAACCCAAGGCCAAGCCGGTGATCTATTTTAAGGATTCTCCCAAGGGTAAAGAGGAGCCTATCCCGATGGAGCCGCCTGCTTCCGCTGAGCTGGTGGACCAGGAAGGCAACACACTTCCTGACAAGCCGTCGATCCGCACAGCATTTCAGCGACGAAATGAAATCACGGAGATGATGACGATTGTTTCCCAGTTGAAGTCGAAGGTGCTGAAGGCTGCGGAAGATGGAGATATGCTCTTTGTGTCCTTGAGTTCCAGCCAATTCCAAGCCAATTGCGGGAACCTTCGCAGGGCACTTCGAGCGATTCGCCCCCATGCTGTTTGTCCATATTGCAAAGGCGAGGGGTGCGATGCTTGCCACGGCCAGGGCTGGGTCGGCGAGTTTGTTTATGACCATGCGCCCAAAGAGATGAAGGGGGAAGCGAAATGAAAAAACTACTCACACTTGTTGTATGGATAATGTTTACCGCAATTTTCGCAATACCACGCAGTTTGCTTTTTGCCCTCCGATGGTTTGCCGACATGGGCCGCTTTTATGCTTACTACTTTTCTAAAGTATGGCTTTACGGCAACAGGCAAGCCCTTCTCTTCCGAACAATCCTTGCAGAAAGGGCCGTCGCGAAGGCTACTAGAAGGATCAATGGTGTAGAAGAGCTTATCTTCAACAACAATCCTTGGCCGCATGGTTTTGGATTTGTCCGCCTGGTCAGGCTCAATGCCACCCTCAGCTGGGTTCGTTATTCCCTCAGTGAACTTCGCGTCGGGCTGAAGTGTAACGTCCCCTTGAAACTTATCTTTGCCCGATTCCTTTGTGACCTTCCGGAAATGGCTCCAGATTTGGATGATCGCATAAAGGCAACACGGAATGGTAAAGAGAGCAGTGATAATACCGATTATATTTTCCATACACAGTTTCCTGAAATCGAATTATTAACTCGTTGTCTGGAATCCAAAGACCTTACCGATAACCAGCGTGAAGAATTCCTCCTGATTGCCCGCGAGATCATATCCAAACATTCAGGCTTAATTTTTGCCGATTTTGAGACATTTATCAATACTCAATCCCAGGGGGCCAAATGACCCAGCCGGACTGGCAACAAATCGAAGCTGACTTTCGCTATTGGGCTTTTTATCGCTACTACCAGGGCCCGTATGCGAACGTGCATAGCAACACTCTCAGATTTTGCCTATCCCTCCTCGCTTCAGCTGAACCCATCCGGGATCGCAAGGCGGTCATTGAATGGCACCGTCATTACAAGAAGAAAAAAGCCCAGGCAGAATTTAAGCGAATCACCGCCCGGTCGCTTCGCCGTCAATTTTCACACCTTCAAAATGGAAAGGAATCCTAATGAAAAAAGATCGTATATGCCCCGACTGTAAAACGAGTTTTAGCCCGACCGATCCAGATCGAGAGCTTTGTATTGAATGTGATCTTGCCGCCAAGGATGCACAGCGAAAAAAGCACGGCCCGGAAAAGTTCAAGGGTGGAAACCCCAAAATGATCCTCAATCAGGAAATGCGAGGCCAGACCCGTAACGTGTCCAAAGCCTATGACGATCGTCTGAGCGACGGATTCAAAATGCTGGGGGGCGTAAGCGAATGAAGCTTCGAAATTATCAGCAGCAGGCAGTCGATGAAGTTTTCGCGGCTTTTCAGGAATATTCGTCGTCTCTCGTTGTGCTTCCCACCGGATGTCATGCTATCGGAACGCCCATATTACTTATGGATGGCACAATTAAGCCGGTTGAAAAAGTACAAGTCGGCGATCGCCTGGTTGGACCTGATGGAAACCCTCGTCAAGTTCTCCAACTCGCTCGCGGGAAAGGTGAAATGTACCGAATCATTCCGGTAAAAGGCGAGCCATTTGTTGTGAATGAAGATCATATCTTGACTCTCATTCGCACCAATGATCGAACCGGCAAAGGTGGCGAGATAATTGATGTGTCTGTCCGCGATTGGCTTGGATGGGCTAAGAGTAGAAAGCATCTCTACAAGCTCTTTAGGGCGCCAGTGCCAGAGTTCCAAAGCGGATTGCGTGGGCAATTGGAAATACCACCATACATCTTAGGTGTCCTTCTCGGCGATGGCGGACTGAAGTTTTGCCTTTGTGTCACAACCGCAGATCCTGAAATCGTTAGCGAGATCAGGAAATATGCCAAATCCGTAGGGAATACCTTGGGTATTGAACCTGCGGGCGGGAAATCTAAGACGTACATTTTCAAAAGCCGGGGGTATGTTGGCTGCAAGGGCTCTATGCTCCATCAGACTCTTACTTATCTTGGCCTTCGTGGTGCTGGCAGTGAAACAAAATACATCCCTTGGGAATTCAAGGTTGCCAGCATAAAAGATAGGCTTGAGCTATTGGCTGGCCTAATGGATACGGATGGCCATTACACGACCGGCGGGTACGACTTTATCTCAAAGTCAAAAAAACTTGCCGAGGATGTGGTTTTTCTTTCCCGAAGCGTTGGCTTGGCCGCTTATGTGAAGCCTTGTCGAAAATCTTCACAAAACGGAACAGAGGGAACTTATTACCGCGTTTCAATTAGCGGTAATTGTGAGCAAATCCCCTGTCGAATAGCACGTAAAAAATGCAAATCACGTCGGCAAAAAAAGGATGTATTACGAACGGGTTTCAGGGTCGAACATGTCGGAGAAAATGATTATTACGGCTTTTCACTGGATGGCGATGGTCGGTTCTTAATGGGTGACTTTACCGTCACTCACAACACGGGCAAAACTGTCGCGTTCGCCAGTGTGGTAGCTGAACATCGTCGCATTCGGCCAGGCCGGGCCATGGTGGTGGCGCACCGCGAGGAGCTTATATTCCAGGCAGCTGAGAAGATCAAGCAAATCGCGGGTGTGGGCGTCGATATAGAAATGGCTGAGATGCGGGCATCTGCCGGCATGTTTGGCAAGGCTCCGGTGGTGGTTTCTTCCGTACAGTCGCAAATCGCAGGCTGTGACGGTGAAGGGCGAATGAGCCGCTTCAACCCGGACGAATTTTCGTTGCTCGTGATTGACGAGGCCCACCATGCAACTGCGCCCAGCTATCGAAAAGTAATTGACTACTACCGACAGAATCCCGACCTCCGCGTGCTTGGCGTAACGGCTACGCCCGATCGGCAGGACGAAGCCGCGCTGGGGCAAATTTTTGAATCAGTCGCTTTCGATTATGAATTACCCGACGCGATTCATGACGGCTGGCTTGTACCGGTGAAGCAGCGTTCCGTAATTGTCGACGGGCTTGATTTTTCCAATGTCAAGACGACCGCGGGCGATCTCAACGGCGCTGATCTGGCGAAGGTGATGGAGTATGAGCAGAACCTTCACGAGATCGCATCGCCGACCATTGACCTGGCTGGCGATCGCAAGACGCTGATCTTTGCCGCCTCTATCGCCCACGCTGAGCGACTTTGCGAGATTTTTAACAGGCATAAGAATAAATGTGCCCGGTTCGTTTGCGGAGGTACGCCGAAAGAGGATCGTCGCCAGATGTTTGCCGATTATGAAGCCGGGAGTTTTCAATATCTCTGTAATGTCGGCGTGGCGACTGAGGGATTTGACGAGCCGGGCATTCAATTGGTAGTTATGGCCAGGCCTACAAAGAGCCGTGCTCTCTACGCACAAATGGCTGGACGTGGAACGCGACCGCTTAACGAAATCGCTCATAAATTGGGCGAGTTGGCCGAGGCTGAATTTCGCCGGGCCATGATTGCAGCGTCAGACAAACCGCATTGTGAAATTGTGGATTTCGTCGGCAACGCCGGGCGTCATAAGCTCATCACGACGGCTGATATTCTCGGCGGGAATTACACCGACGAAGTTGTCGAGCGTGCCCGCAAGAAAGCCGAGTCCGCAAGCGGCCCGGTCGATATGTCCGAAGCTCTTGATCTGGCTGAGCATGAAATTGCCGAGGAACATGCTGCCGCTCGCCGAAAAGCTCTGACGGCCAAGGTTAATTACAAAGTCAACACTATCAATCCATTTGACGTTCTTGATATTGAACCCCACCGCGAGCGTGGCTGGGACAAAGGACGGCAGCCATCAGAGAAAATGCTCGCCCTGTTGCATAAGGCCGGCGTGCCGACCCGTGACTTGAATTTCACCAAAGCCAAACAGCTGATCGGCGAAATTATTAATCGGCGTGATCAAAAGAAGTGCACCTATAAGCAGGCCAAAATCCTCACAAAGTACGGCTATCGCACGGATGTGGATTTCCACGAAGCCAAAGGATTGATCGACTCCGTTGCAGCAAACGGATGGCGACGCCCAGCCGATTCCCCGCAAACCCAAGAACGAAAGATCGTAGTTTATTAACCCAAAACCCCCTTACACAAAGGAACAAATGAGATGGCAAAAACAGTAGAAGTAAAAGAGCAGATCGAAATTATCCCTATCAGCAAGATTGATTATCCGGTGGATAACCATCGGCAATCGATGGACGAAGCGAAGCTTCAGGAGCTCGCCAATTCAATCATGTCCATGGGCGTACAGCAGCCGATCAAGGTTTGCCGTCGCAATGGGCGATATGCGATGATCTTCGGGCATCGTCGCGTAAAAGCCAGCGAATTGGTGGAGCTGACGGACATCCCTGCAATCGTTGTGGAAGGCTGGACTGATGAGCAGATCGCCGAGGCACAGGTGATCGAAAACATCCTGCGTGAGGATCTCAATCCGATCGAGGAAGCCCAATGCGTGCAGACCCTTGTTGAGGGCAGCATGTTCCCGCTCGATGTGGCAGCAAGCAAAATGGGAAAGTCCATTGCATGGGCCCGTCAGCGATTAGACCTATTGCGGCTCGACAATACGCTACTTGAATTCGTTGCTTCCGGGCGATTGCCAATAGGCCATGCTGTGCTTCTTTCCCGTGTTGGCAGCCACGAGGATCAGATTCAGCTTGCACGGTCGGCGATGGGGCTTTGTTACCATGACGCCCTGCAGAATGCAGCTAAGACCGATCACCTTGAACCATTGCACAGGCTCCGCACGGAAATAAAATACATGCTTTGCAAAATGGGTTCGGCTTGTTGGCCTAAAGATGTCGAATATGCCAATCGTCGTCCGTGCGTGGGTTGCTCGGACAACACAGAAACCAATCCGGGCCTGTTTGACTCACTCCAGATCGAACGAACCAGTGCCAAAGGCAACTGCACAAACCCTGAATGTTTCCAGGCCAAGGCCCAGGCATGGGAAAAAGACCCGGTCAAGATCGAACGCGACAAGGCTCGTGAAGCGAAAAAGAAAGCCAACGATAAAAAATCAGGCGAACCAAAGACTGGCCCCGTTCAAGTTGGCGAAAGCTACAATCAACGAGAAAAACGGATTAAGCAGTTGAAAAAGAAATTCCCATGGAATGCCGAGCAACGGTTTGCCCTTGCGTTGCATGAATATGGCGAAGAATTAGTTTTAACGATTGGCAATCGTATTGCCGGGATGGATATTGCAGCCGATCCTGTTCGAGATCTTATATTGTTGGGTTTCTGTGAAGATTCCTTCGGCTTTGATAGCATCTCCGATGATCTCAATGCTGTTGGCGTTGCTCTTGGCGAAGAATCATTCTGTGGCGATCATTTGCAATCAATGTGGAATCGATTGGCAAGGCAAGGCAATCAGGGCAAACCGACAATCGACTGGCAAGGTGAAGTTCAAGGCGTGCCGCTTAGCGAACATGCCATGGAGGGGCTTGATTCGCTTGAGAAAATTGCTGAGGCGATTGGCGTGGTTGATTTTCCTGTCCGCCCAACGCTTGAAGCAATTCAGCGGGAATCGATCGTTTCGGAAATCGTCAAGGCCAATAAAACCGACACACTCAAGGCCATTGCTGAATGCGAAGACGGCGTTGCCTTGGCTGATATGGTGAAAAACTCCGAGGCGTTAAAACTCCCGAAGTACAAACTCAAGGCCATCGGGGAACGTATCACAGAATTGTCCACAGCCGAATCCTCGACCGAAAAAACCGCAGCGGATCATGTCTGTGAAGTTTGCAGAGAGAAATCCGACATCGAACAGGCAGTTTGCAGCGATTGTTATGAACTCATCCTGCACGGCCCGAAGCGAAAACAGGACGAGGTCATTGCAGCCATCGAAAAAGCTCCACTCTGGCTGCTTGAAGAGATCAAGAACGAAAATCCACGCGGTGACTGGCGACGTGCAGCTCTGGCCAAGGGAATAGAGAATCTGAAAAAGGCAGGTGAATGATGGCTGATATTGAAAAAGATTGTCGAGAATTTCACGCACGCACAGGGATGCTTCCCCCCGGTAAAAGTGAAGCAGTTGCAGCTATTGGGCAAATCAACTTCGATCGCGATGAGGTACGCCTGATGTTATGGCGGTTGTATAGTAGATTAAAAGCCGAGAACGCGATAGTGCAAATAGGCCTGGACGAATCAGTGAAATTACAATCGCATTATGCAGAATTGCTGAACATGCATGATGGTGGGCAAAGAATTTGTTTTAAGTCTGCTAACGATTGGCTGGAAAGACTAGAACAGCTTAGATGCGAGAAAGAAGGCGAATGATGGCTGAAAAATACCCAGAGTGTGGAGCAGATTGGAAAACCTTATGGCTGCGATATCAGCAACTTGAGCTGCGATATCAGAAGTTGCTGGAAGCTTTAGCTAAACGGGCTCAGCTAGCGACAAACACATGTTTCCAGTTGACCGAGACAGAATCTGTCGGCTTTCTCCGTAACCAGCTTGCAGCGAAGGAGGCTGAGAATAAGAGGCTGAAAAGCGAGATTATAGAATGCTGGGAGGCATATGCAGACGGCACTTTTCAAGACCTTGACGATGATTTTGTAAATGAATTGAGGAGAGAAGCCGCGGAGCAAACACAATCACCCGTCGACGCGGAAAAAGAGGAAGCTGACTTCAATAATGAACAATTCAGAAAAGGCAGAATGAAGTAATGGTTTTCGATTGGAAACAAGCTGCTACGGGCTTGGCTGTATCGAGAGAGCCCGCGAAATGGATCGGCGTATCCAAGCGTAACCCGTGCCCGGTCTGCGAGCGTGCGGATTGGTGCGGCGTAACCGAGGACGGCAGCCTGGTGCGGTGTATGCGTGTGGAGTCTGAAAAGCCCGTGACCGGCTCCGATGGTTCGATAGGGTGGATTCACAAAACGGGCGACGATCTGCCTGCCCCTCCACCCCGTCGAATCTACACGCCCATGCCGAAGCAAAGGCTGGCGCGTTTCGACGAGATCCATCGCAGATACCAGGCTGCAACGTCTGGCAAAGCGTTAGCACGTTTGGCTGGTGGGCTGGGCGTTACCATTGGCAGTCTCAAGGCCCTCGGGGCTGCGTGGGCCGGCTGTCATAAGGCGTGGGCTTTTCCCATGAGAGACGGCAATGGCGAGATCGTCGGCGTGCGTCTACGTTCGGAATCCGGCAGCAAGTGGGCAATCCCCGGAAGCAAGCCCGGACTGTTCTACGATCCAAATCGAAGGATGTCTGACCCGGTCTTGATCTGCGAAGGCCCGACGGACACAGCTGCGTTGCTGGACATGGGCTTCTTTGCAGTAGGCCGTCCGAATTGCAGCGGTGGAGGGCCGCAGCTTGAAGAATTATTGGCTGGTCATGATGTCGTGATTGTGTCGGATCGTGACAGCCCACACGAACGCCCTGACGGCTCGATATGGTTTCCCGGTCAGGAAGGGGCGGTAAATCTTGCCAGGCGTTTAACACACGTATGCCCCAGCGTGAAAATTATCCAACCACCAAACCCCTATAAAGACGCCCGGGAATGGGTTTTTTCGGGTGCAACAAGAAATAAATTTAAACTCGCTATCGAAATAGCGTATGAATGGTGAATCATGGAAAACAAAATAATTTATCGAGTCAAGGACTGGAATACGCACTTCGAGAATTCACATTCAAGGAAATGCAAACGGCTCCACTGGGTACGAATTCCAACACAGCATGACGGCAAGAGCTTTCGTCGTGTTATGGGACACGAGCGATCCGCCGAGGTGTTTGCAGCATGGATATTGATTGTCCAGGTAGCAAGCAAATGCGAACCACGTGGCGTCCTGATCGATGGCGAGACGCCATTGGACGCAGAAGACATGTCGCTAAAGACAGGGCTGAACAAAGAAGCTTTTGAAGTGGCATTCGAAGCCCTCACGAATGAGCGAATTGGCTGGCTGGAAGCAATCAGCCTGAATACGGAAGAAATTCCCGTTTAATTCCATCGCAGTGGAATGATCTGCCACATCATTCCATCACAATAAAAAACGATGTCCCTAGATAAGAGAAGAAGAGAAGAGACGAGAGAAGATTCTTATTTATCAGAAGGTATATATATTTATGAATAGTAATAAAGACATAGTAATAAGTAATAGTAAGGGGAGATTGCAAAATCCAAATTCTCTGAATCTGGTTTTGCCTCTGCCGCCGAAAGAACTTTCGCCGAACACCCGATGTCATTGGGGAGCAAAGGCAACAGCCACGAGAAAGTATCGGCAGTATGCCTGGGCCGAAGCTGTCGCTCGCAATGGCGGAGTTGGATCACGTTGGCCCGATGCTCAATGCCGGGCAACGTTCTACTTCCGTGATCTTCGGCGACGTGATCGAGATAATCTCCTGGCGTCCCTCAAAGCTGCGTTCGACGGCTTGACCGATGCCCACATCCTCGAAGACGACTCAGGGCTTGTACACATGCCTGTGCGGATCGAGAAGGACCGTGAGAATCCGCGTGTGGAGTTGGAGATCACGCGAGCGGGTCCTTCCTAGAGAAAAATCGGTGGAAGACTGACAAGGGAACTGTCGGAATATTTAACTGTCTTTCTTTAGTGGGAAAAAAAATGAGTAAACAGACATTGAACATTGAATGGTGGCCGCTTGAAAAGTTGGCCTTGTATGAGAATAACCCCCGTAAGAACGCCTCTGCCGTGGCTGAGGTTGCCCGGTACATCGAGAAATATGGCTGGCGGCAACCGATCGTTGTCGATGCTGAGGGCGTGATCATCGTCGGGCATACCAGGTGGAAGGCTGCGAAGAAGCTTGGCCTTGATACCGTGCCCGTGCATGTGGCGAAGGATTTGACGCCCGAGGAAGCCAAGGCATATCGGATCGCTGACAACCGCAGCCATGAGCACGCTGACTGGGACGATGAAAAGCTCCTGGCTGAATTGCTGGACCTCGAGAAGCTGGGCTGTGACCTGGCTGACGTTGGCTTCTCGCATTCCGATGTGGAGAAGATGCTTGACGACATGGCTGAGGATTTGGAACCGCCCGAGGTGGAATTTGCAACCGAACTCGACGAAGCCAGCAATTACGTCGTGCTGAAATTCGATCGTGACATTGACTTCCTGCAGATTCAAACTTTGCTTGGCCTGACAAGCGTGCAGAATCGCACATACAACGGCAAGCCCGGCAAGATGGGTGTCGGCAGGGTTGTTGACGGCGTGGAAGCTCTCAGGCTGATTCAGGCAGCAGGTCAGGGGGTGGGGTGATGGACATACGATTCTTCGCACCGAGTTACCGCAGGCCGGAGCGATCGATAACCCAGCTGACTTATCCGTTCGTGACGCTGATCGTCGCGGAGTCCGAGCGGGAGGCATACGAGCAGGGGGGGAATCGTGTGGAGGCCTGCCCGGATAATGTCCAGGGCAATGTCTGTCGCGTCCGCAATTGGATCATCCGCCAGAACGCCGACGCTGATTGCGTGGTCATTATTGACGATGACTGCCGGGCGATCGGGCGGTTCATTCGCAAGGGTGAGGGTTTCACCGAGAAACACTTGAACCCTGACGAACTCCTGGAGTTTGCCGAGCACGCCACGCAGCTGGCTCAGGACATGGGCGTGAAACTCTGGGGCCTGAATTGTGTCCCGGACAAACAGGCCTACCGCGAGTCCATGCCGTTTTCGTTCGTGTCCTACATCGGCAGCCCCGTGACCGGACACATCAAGACTGATCTGTTCTTCGATGAGCAACTGCCGCTGAAAGAAGATTATGACCTGACGTTGCAACATCTGAACAAACATCGGCGGGTTCTGCGGTTCAATTGCTATTACTATTACGTCAAGCAGGCCAAGCAGGCGGGTGGCTGTGCAGCCTATCGAAACCTTGACCGGGAACGCCAGCAGTTCGAGCAGCTCCAGAAGAAATGGGGCCGCGATATTGTTCGCCGTGACCACGGCAGCAAGCGAAGCTTCGATTTTAACCCCATCATTAAACCGCCGATCAAGGGAGTGTAATATGTCTGATGAGCAAGGAAGCGGAATCTGTCAAACGCCGGATAACCTGGCCCGGCTGTTGGGCGTGGATGTCGATCTGATCCAGGAACACGTTCAGGCCGGGGCACCGGTAGCAGATGGCAAAATACATTTAATTCATTATGTGGCATGGCTGGTGAGAAAATCCAATGGCGACAAATCCGCGTAAATTAAAACCCGCTGAATTGCTTCGGCTGGTGAACTCCACGCCGCTGGGCGAGGTGATCGGTTCGTCGTCGTTTTATCGCCTGCGACAGCGGGCCGGGCTGAACGTCAGCGGTGACGGCAAGACGATACACCTGCTGAAATTCGCCCGCTGGCTGATCAGCCAGGTACCGCCGCCGGCAGCTGGTGAGACTGCGGATAAACCCAAGAAGTCCATCGATGCGGGCCAGGCACACCGTGACCGCATGGCAGCTGCCAGTCGCAAGCGAACTTCCGCAACTTCCGACATCGGCGATATCCCGCCCATCGTGAATCTGGAACGTCGCGAGGCTTGCCGGCACGATCTGGGATTATTCTGTCAGACGTACAACCCCGAGGCGTTCAAGTTGGAGTGGGCTGACTACCACCGCGAAGCCATATTGCGATTGGAGGAATCCATCTTACGTGGAGCCCTGTTTGCGTTCGCCATTCCTCGCGGCGGTGGAAAAACCACGCTATGCAGAATGGCTGTCCTGTGGGCGGCAAGTTACGCACACAGCCGATATGCCTACTACATCGGAGCTACAATCGACAAGGGCAAGAAGGGCCTCGATGCGATCAAGGTCTGGATGCGATTCCTGCCCGAGTATATTCAGGATTTCCCGGAAATCGCCATGCCGGTCTGTGCTCTGGAAGGCCGGGCCCAACGCGCACAGAGTCAGCATTGCGGCGGTGAGCCGACGCTCATCGAGTGGCGACAGGACAGCATAACCCTGCCGACCGTTCCCCCTCCGCCGAATCTCAAGCATGACGGCCCGCTGACTCCGACGTCCGGTATCGTTATCGGTGCCTCGGGTTTGACAGCTGAGGGAATTCGTGGATCCCTACATGCCACCAGCACCGGCGAGCTTGTTCGGCCTGACCTGGTAGTGCTCGACGATCCACAAACCGACGAGTCCGCCCGCAGCGAAGACCAGAACACCAAGCGGCTTGAACTCATTCACGGTGCGATACTCGGCATGGCTGGGCCTGGCAAGTCCATCGCAGCTGTCATGCCGTGCACGGTCATCGCACCGGGCGACATGGTAGACCAGACCCTTGACCGCGAAAAGCATCCGCTATGGCGTGGCTCGCGTACGAAGATGCTCGATGTTACGGGCGACTGGCCGCCGAGCAATCTCGACGCATGGGAAAAATACTTCGACATTTATGACTATTGCGTCCAGCTGGAGCCGCCGGACTTCACCGATGCCAACGAATATTACCGCAAGCATCGCAAGGAGCTTGACGCCGGGCTGCGAGCCACCTGGTCGGATCGCGTGGAGTGGGAACTTTCGCCCGTGCAGCACGCCATGAATCTTTACCATCGAGACCCGGTAGTGTTCATGGCTGAGTATATGAATACGCCTGTCGATCCTCACGCCGACGAGCGACCGCTTGAAGCTGCCGACTTGCTCAAGCGACGCAATGGCTACGTCCGCAGCCAGGTTCCGCTGGATACCGAACGGGTGACGGCCTACATCGATGTGCACGGCGAGTTGCTATTCTGGATCGTCGTCGGCTGGGACGATCGCTTCGGTGGCCATGTGCTGGACTACGGAGCATGGCCAGAGCAGAGCCGGCGACGGTTCATCTTGGCTGATACGACAAAGACGCTGAGCAAGACTTACCCCGGCAAGGATCTCGGCGGGCGATTGTATGAGGGAATGCAGGGCCTTGTCGGGGAATTGATGAGCCAAAAATTTCGTCGAGATGATGGATCTGATTTATCGATCGAGCGATGCGTTATCGATGCCAACTGGGGCCAGTCCACCGACGTGGTTTATCAGTTCTGCCGGCAGAGTGAATACACGGATAGACTCACGCCAGGACACGGCAAATATTATGGGGCGAAGGGCCGAGCGTTCGGCGAGCAGAAGAAAAAGACGGGCGAGCGTCGCGGCCTGCATTGGTTCATGCCATCGCTGCGAGATACCAAGCGGCCTTGCCGGTACGTCGTGATCGATACGAACTTCTGGAAATCGTTCGTTGCTGAGCGGCTGAGGATCGGCGAGGGCGACCGCGGAGCGATCCAGTTCTTTGGCAAACGCAACAAGACCGATGATCGGCTTCATGAATTATT
The DNA here is from genome assembly GCA_963664745.2 of Phycisphaerae bacterium. Classification (GTDB taxonomy): domain Bacteria; phylum Planctomycetota; class Phycisphaerae; order SM23-33; family SM23-33; genus B1-G9. The sequence continues at coordinate 596,970 of CAXXMC010000005.1, read as the reverse complement.
CGTCGAACACCTCACCGCCGAGCGATGCGTAAAGGTTACCGCCAATGGCAGAACCGTTGACGAATGGCTATCACCTGATCGTAACCGCGATAACCACTGGTGGGATTGCCTCGTCGGCTCGGCTGTTGCCGCTAATATGTGCGGCGTTAGCTCAGCTGAACACCACCAATCCCACCCCCAACGCCGCAAACGAAAGACCGTATCCGTTTCCAAGGCTCAAAAGAGTGGGTAGGGTGAAGGCCCTATAAATGCTTCGCATTGGCATGTCTTTGATTTTGAACAAAAAAAGACGCCTTCATAAAGGAAGGCGTCGAGAACATTCATAGAATGTTGACTTGCGGACGAAAAATCCTTACTGTGGAAAGCAAGTAATCGTCGCTTTGATACACTGACTGCATTTTATCTGCGACGGGGTAACTGTCAAGGTTTTTTGTTAAATATTTTGGGAGTATTAAAAATGGAAAATATTGCAATTTCTGAGGACTTGGTTTTAGGTTTGGATTTGGGTGTTTCTTCAATTGGGTGGGTAGTGCTCGACAAAAAAAACAAAAATGAATTTACTCGTATTGTAGATAGTGGGGTAAGAATATTTGAAGCTGGCATGGATGGCGATATTTCTTCCGGAAAAGCTGACTCGCATGCATTAGCTAGACGGAACGCAAGGCAAATTCGCCGGCAAACCCAAAGACGTGCTCGCCGCAGTCGGAAAGTTATGTACCGTCTACAGGAAATGAGGTTACTATCCGAAGGCACCGTAAGCGATATTATCCCGCCCCTCGACAAAGAATTGGCTGCAAAATATCAAGATGTTTTTGATGGTTCAAAAGAACTTACATTAAGTAATATTTTGCCTTATTGGCTGAGGAAAAGGGCTTTAGATGAAAAGCTTTCTCCTTACGAACTTGGCCGAGTCTTTTATCACCTTTCACAGCGGAGAGGATTTTTGTCAAACCGCAAAAGCGCCGCCAGGGATAACGAAGAGCTTGGTACTGTAAAAGAAGGTATCAATAATTTATGGAAGGAAATCGAAGAGACCAGGAGCCGCACTTTGGGTGAGTATTTTACAACATTAAATCCACATGAGCAGCGAATCCGTCAGCGATGGACACACCGAGATATGTATCGCCAAGAATTTGACGCAATTTGGGCATCCCAAAAAGGTTACCACGACTGTTTGACCCAGGAAACCTACAAAACTTTAAGCCATGCACTTTTTCACCAAAGACCTTTAAAATCAGCAAAGCATCTTGTTGGAAAATGTTCTTTGGAAAAATCTTCTCGTCGTGCTCCGTATGCTTCGCTTGAGGCTCAGGAATTCAGACTAATCAGTATGGTAAATAATTGCACCGTAATTACTCCGGATGGGGAAATTCGGCCATTTACTGATGAAGAAAGAAATACTCTATTGGAACATCTGCGAACTGAAGGCGACATCACCTTCAATAATGCGAAAAAACTATTGGGGTTCAAAGCTAGATCAACACATTTTAACCTTGAAGAAGGCGGCGAAACTCGTTTTGTCGGTAACCGCGTAAATGCGTCATTGAAAGGGATATTTGGAGATAAATGGCTGGATTTTGATAACCAGAAAAAAAACTTGATTATTAACGATCTTCGTTGTGTTCGGCAGAGCCTGTGTCTTTTTGAGCGTGGTATTAATGTTTATGGCCTTGATAAAGAACAGGCTGAAAAATTTGCAGAACTGGAGTTGGAAGATTCCTACTGTAATCTAAGCCGCAAAGCGATAAAAAAAGTCTTGCCGTTAATGCAAACAGAAAAAATGACCTATGCTGAGGCACGGTGTAAAATTTACGGCGAATCTTTGCAGGCTGGTGAGCCATTGAACATAATCCGGCCTGTAAATAAATTTTCGGACATTCGTAACCCTGTTGTCTCAAGGGTACTCACTGAGACGCGAAAGGTCGTGAATAATATTGTTCGCAAACATGGCAAGCCTGGCCGTATTCGGATTGAATTGGCACGTGACATGAAGAATAGTGCTTCGCAACGCCAAGCTATTGCCAAGCGAAATCGAGCTAATGAAGGCAATCGTAAAAAGATCGCCGATCGTATTATAGCTAACACTAATATAAAAAATCCTCGTCGAGATGACATTCTTAAGGTTCAATTGGCTGATGAATGTGACTGGATTTGTCCATATACCGGAAAGCAGATGTGTTGGAATTCTCTATTCGGCTCGTCACCAAGTTTTGACATAGAACATATTATCCCGTTCAGCCGCAGTCTGGATGATTCATTTGCCAACAAAACCTTGTGTGATTCTCATTACAATCGCAATATCAAAAAGAACCGGGGACCCGGTGAATATGTCCAGCCAGGCAGTGATCAATGGGACACAATCATGGGCGCCGTAAGCAGATTTAGTGGTGACAAAAAGGTTACTGCTGAAAAACTACGTCGTTTTCAGCTTACGACAAAACACATTGAGGAACTTACAGAGGAATTTCCGTCCAATCAACTCAACGATACCCGCTATGCGTCTCGGCTTGCCTGTGAGTATCTAGGTGAACTTTATGGTGGACAGGTGGATGCAGAAGGAATTCGCCGGATACAAGCCGCCAAAGGTAATATTACGTATTATCTCCGCGAGGCCTGGCAGCTGAACCATATACTCGGTGATGGTGTAAAAAATCGTGATGATCATCGTCACCATGTTGTTGATGCACTTGTAGTGGCCTTGATGACCCCAGCCACAATCCAGAGGCTTACAAACGCTGCCGTGCAAAATTATGAACGTTCAACAAATAAAGGGCGGTTCAAGATGCCGAAAATGCCCTGGGATAATTTTTGGGAAGACGCCAAAAACGCTATTGACGATATTATTGTATCTCATCGAGTTAATCACAAAGTAAACGGGCCGCTTCATCAAGAGTCAAATTTTGCCCCTGTATCGGTTATAGAGAACGGCAAAGTCGTGAATGAAACTCATATCAGACGAGAGTTGGCCAAATTGAAAATTAATGAAGTCAATAAGATAGTTTCCTCCGTCGTACGAAGTGCTGTTAAAGCAAAACTTGTTGAACTTGACACTGATGACCCTGCCAAAGCATTTAGTGACCCCGCCAATCATCCGTGTATGAAAGCGAAAGACGGCCGTATGATTCCCATTCATAAGGCAAGAATAAAAATTTCTGCCAGTCCTGTAAAAATAGGCCAAGATCGAAGGGAAAGGTATTGCACGACCGGTTCTAATCATCACATGGAAATCTTTGCCATATTGGACGATCAGGGAAAAGAAATCAAATGGGACGCAGCTGTGGTTTCTACCCTTGAAGCAATGCGAAGAAAAGCGAAACATCAACCAATAGTAAATCGGGATCATGGCCCAAGTACTAAATTCAAATTCTCCATATCACCGGGAGATACTTTTTGTTTAAACAAACCAAAGTTTAATATGCCTAAATTAGTTCATATAAGATGTGTGCCTGAATCACAGCAGATTATGTTTTGTGCATTAAATGACGCCAGGAAACAGGCGGATATTAAAAAGGCAAAGGAATGGTTTAGTAGTAAAGTAAGGCCGTTTAAGGAGCTTGAACCTGAAAAAGTAATAATTTCACCTTTAGGACGAGTGTGGACAGCCAATGACTGAACGGATGATAGATATTTCAGATCAACCCGCAAAGCTGAGTATTGATACTGGCAGGTTATTGATTATCACCGGAGAAGATCGGACCTTCGTGCCCGTCGCCGACATCGCGGCCCTTGTTGTTTCACATCGTCAGGTAATATTTACACAGGCGGTTTTGCGGGACATTTCCCTGGCTGGTGGCGTATTTATTATTTGTGATGAATATCATCTTCCCTGTGGTATGCTTCTGCCTCTTGATGTTCACCATGTTCAAACATTAAATTTTAATCAGCAAGCTGCTGTGAAGCTTCCGGTAAAAAAGAAACTCTGGCAGGAAATCGTTCGAGCCAAGATAAAAAACCAGTCATCGGTTCTCTCGCAGCTGACTGGTGATGATGCGGGGTTGTCCAATATCGTTTCTCAGGTACATAGCGGCGATCCCACAAATCGAGAAGCCGTCGCAGCTAAAATATATTGGCGGGCTTTGTTTGGCAATAATTTCCGGCGAGATATAAATCGACTCGATCAGAACCGACACTTGAATTATGGCTACGCCATCATACGTGGAATTATCGCAAGAGGAATTTGTGCTGCCGGACTGCACCCTTCACTGGGAATTCACCATCATAACCGCAACGATACTTTTTGCCTGGCAGATGATCTTATGGAACCGTTCAGGCCAATAGTTGATATGACGGTTTGTCAATGGTTGGCAAATTCACCGGCTACAGAATTTGACAGGGAAGCAAAAAATAATTTGCTGGCATCCCTTTCGATGCACTATAATTATCAAGGTGAGCAGCGAACCCTTTTTGATATTTCTTCCCGTGTTGCTGCGGCTTTAGCTTCAGTTTATCGGAGAGAAAAAACAAAACTGGATATCGCAAAATTTCTGGGAATCTGACATTTTAATTCAAACAGTGCCCTTCGGCTTTTGACGTTCAAAAGACAGTCGCATCGGGGTGTTTGAAGAGAATGTAAACTATAGGATTTTCGGGGATGGAATTCCGAAAATGGTCTCCTCAGGATGATTGAACTCTGTTGAGGCAGCTACGCTATGAAGCAGCACCGCAGAGCATTTTCGGAGTATAAAGGCATGTGGTTATTTGTCCTCTTCGACTTGCCGGTAACAACCAAAAAAGCGAGAAAAGATTATAGTTTTTTCCGCAAAAAACTTATCCAGTATGGTTTTTCGATGTTGCAGTTCTCGGTTTACGCGAGATATTACCATTGTGAGGAATCATCACAGACGGAACGAAAGCGGATACAGAGCCTGGTTCCGACCAATGGCCATGTTAGATTACTTACCGTTACCGACAAACAATTTGGGAAAATGCAGAATTTTTTTGGAAAATATGAAGAAAAAACAGAAAAACCACCGCCACAACTTATGCTTTTTTGAGCAAAAAAAAAGCTATCCCCTGCAAATTCAGAGACTTGCAGGGGATGTAGTGTATCAAAGCGACGCTTCCCTGTAAACCACAGCAAAATGAAGGCCGCGACGCTCATGTAAACCACAGCTAGACTGGTACAAAGCGACGCTTCCCTGTAAACCACAGCATCGGCGACAGAGACAGGACGTTGAGATAGTGTATCAAAGCGACGCTTCCCTGTAAACCACAGCACGCCCGAGCAACCTCCGACCTCGACTATAGTGTATCAAAGCGACGCTTCCCTGTAAACCACAGCGGGTGCACCGCGAAATGCCGATGGCACAGTAGTGTATCAAAGCGACGCTTCCCTGTAAACCACAGCTCGCTGGTCGAGATGCCGAACTGACGACGGAGTGTATCAAAGCGACGCTTCCCTGTAAACCACAGCGCAACTTATAAAAATCTCACACCTGCAAAAAAAAAATTTTTTTCCAATTTTTTTCTTAACATCCTGTTTCGATTTGCTACTGTTGAATGTAGACAACCGAATCGAGCATCGCTGCGGCTGATCCCCGAAGCGTAGCAATAAAATGTAAAGGCCATGTGGGGCCACATCCTCACGTGGTCTTTTTTTATGCACGCTCGGAATGGTTGGCCCGCTTCGGCGGGGTTTTTTGCGGAGTAGAGCAATTTGGTAGCTCGGTGGGTTCATACCCCGCAGGTTGTCGGTTCGAGTCCGGCCTCCGCGATTATGGCAGACGAAATGGATAACGCGATTCTCGAAAACGCAGCTGGGCCAAGGAAGGCAAGCGGGGATTCTATCTCCGTTGAGCAACACAGCATTCCCGACCAGATCGCAGCTGACAAACACCTGGCAAGCAAGCGGGCAACCAGCGGGCGGTTTCCGAGGTTGCTGATCAATCGCATCTCTCCACCGGGAGCAATTTAATGGTTACCGCAATCGAGACACCCCAGACTGACGTTGCAGCTGAGGCTTCGGAGAGTAAGTCCCGGCGAAGCGTCTCAATTGTCGCCAAGTATGACGCAGCCCAGACCACTCCCGAAAATGCCCGTCACTGGGCCAACGCGGACGAACTCTCCGCCAACGCCGCCAACAGTCTCGACGTTAGACGCACGCTTCGATGCCGTGCACGTTACGAGGTAGCGAACAACTGCTACGCCCTCGGAATGGGCCTGACTCTGGCGCATTACATCATCGGCACCGGCCCGCGATTGCAGATGCTCACGGGCGATAGTATTCTGAATGAACGGCTGGAAACTGGCTTTCATAATTGGGCCAAACGCATTCGACTTGCTGCCAAGCTGCGGACAATGCGACAGGCACGTTTTCAGGATGGCGAGGCCTTCGCGTTACTGGTAAGCAATCCCGGCCTGTTGGGGCCAATCAAGCTCGACCTGCAACTGGTGGAATGTGACCAGTTCAGCGACGGACGGCTGAAACTTTTTGACGTATCCGAGGCTGACGGCCTTCGTTTTGATAAGTGGGGCAATCCTGCAACGTATGAGATGCTCAAAAACCACCCCGGCTCGAAGCTCGCTTTGGCTGAGGAGTCCGTCACCGTTCCGGCCCAGCATGTAATTCACTGGTTCCGTGCAGACCGCCCTGGACAGTATCGCGGCATTCCTGAAATCACTCCGGCCTTGCCTCTGTTCGCACAGCTTCGCAGGTACACGCTGGCAGTCGTTAGGGCTGCCGAGGCGGTGGCTGAGTGGACGCTGTTTCTCAAGACCAACTCCTCAGCTGTCACCGATGACGGGGACAATCTTGGCCCGACCGAGATCGAAGAGGGTGCGTTCTATCCATTCCCGTTTGACCGCGGAATGATGACAACACTGCCGGAGCAGTGGGAGCCGTTCCAGCTCAAGGCAGAGCAGCCTTGCAGTACTTACGCGGAATTCAAACGCGAATTGCTGAACGAAATCGCCCGCTGCATTCTCATGCCGTACAACATCGCAGCCTGTAATTCCTCTGACTACAACTATGCTTCCGGTCGGCTGGATCATCAGTCTTTCTTCCGGTTCCTCGAGATCGAACAGGACGACGCCGAGTTGATCGTACTGGACAGGATATTCGACGCTTGGTGTCGAGACGCCATGCTCCTGAGCGAGTATGAAATTCTCCGGCGAATAAGCGATCTTCCGCACGCATGGCATTGGCGTGGTTATGAGCATGTAGATCCCGTCAAGGAGGCCAACGCCCAGGCTATACGCCTCAAGAACAAAACCACCACACTGGCTACCGAGTACGCCAAGGAAGGCCGGGACTGGGAATCCGAACTTCGGCAGCGTGCCCGTGAACAAAAACTCGAAAAGGAACTCGGATTGACCGCGGAAACCCAGCCGGTCGACGAGACAGAGGACGAAGACGATGAAGAATAGAAAACGCAAAAATAACAGTATTCCCCAGAGGCTTCACATCCTTGCCGACGGCGTGGTCGATCTGGCAGCGGCTGATGAAAACGCCGAGAGTAAAAAGCTCCGAACGTTTTCCATTCTCGCCTACACGGGCGGGCCTCTGGTTGTGTCTGGATTTTATTATCCGGTGGTTGTCGATCTGGCAGGCTGTCGGGCGTCGCGTGGTCAATTGCCCGTGCTTCGTGATCACGATCTTTCACGCGTGATCGGACACGCAACGGAAGCCAAAATTGCCGACGGCCAGATTCGCCTTGAAGGTGCCGTATCCGGTGTCGGTTCAGATGCCGCGGAAGTCGTAACGACTGCGGATAACGGTTTTCAGTGGAAGGCCAGTATCGGCGCAAAGGTGGTGCGAGCGGTTTTCGTAGCTGAGGGGAAAGAAGTTTCCGTCAATGGTCAAACGTTCAGCGGGCCGGTTTACGTGGCTCGCAAATCTGTTTTACGAGAAGTAAGTATCGTCGCTATCGGGGCTGACGAGCGGGCGGAGACCCGTATCGCAGCCAGCGACGTTGATAATTCACAATCTACAACTATGGAGATTATTACCATGAAATTTGAGCAATGGCTTAAAGCACAGGGCTGGGACAATTTTGAGGACCTCGCTGAGAATCAGCAGAAAACTTTGCGGGCGGCTTATGACGCCGAGCAGCGGGCGGCTGTTGACGATCAGGACGATGATCCTGCCGACGACAAAGAGCAGCCGGACGTTCAGGCGCAGGTCGGCCAAGCCCTCACGCGAGAGCGTCAGCGGGTCAATGACATCGAGGCCATGTGCGATGGCGATTGGGGTACGGAAGGCGAAACGGTGACCGAGCTTCGCGCTCAGGCCATGTCTGGCACGATCGACAATGATACGCTCGCCCGAAAGTTGCTGCATATCCGGCGAGAAAGCCGTCCTGGCGTTCCAGCCGTTCAGACTCGGGATCGGCAGACGACCGCGAAGGTCATCGAAGCCGCGGCCTGCATGTCGGCGATGATTCCCGACGAAATGGTCATCAGGGCTTACGGCGAGGAAGTCGTCAGCCGGGCTGATGAGCAGTATCGCGGGCTTGGCCTGCGTGGTGTGATCCACCTGGCTGCCATGGCAGAGGGCGTCATGCTGCCGGAGTTCACCACGAACCAGATTGAGTGGGTGCGTGCAGCATTCAGCACGATGTCGCTGCCTGGTATCCTCTCTAACATCGCCAACAAGAAGCTTGAGGAAGGCTTCAATTACGGCGACCAGAGCTGGCGGGACATCTGCAAGATCGGCAGCGTGAGCGACTTCAAGCCGCACACCCGCTATCGACTGTTGAGCGACATGACCTTCCAGCAGGTCGGAGCGGACGGCGAGCTCAAACATGGCGAGCTTGGCGAAATGAGCAGGCAGATTCAGGCCGATACGCACGGAATAATGTTCGGCATCACTCGCAAGATGCTGATTAACGATGATCTCGGTGCATTCCTTGAAATTCCTAATTCCATTGGTATGGGCTGGAATGATGCGATCAGCGACGCGGTCTGGACTCTGTTCCTCTCGAACGCAGGCAGCTTCTTCTCTGCCGGTAACAAGAACTACCTTGCCGGTGCGGATACCGCACTGAGTATCGCCGGAATTACCAAGGCGGTCACTCAGTTTATGAAGCAGACCAAGCCCAAGACTTCTGCCAAGAGCAAGAGTCGGCCGCTGGGTATCCGTCCGTCGCTCCTGCTGACTCCGCCGGAGTTGGAAACTGCCGCCAAGCTGTTCGTCACGAGCGTAAAGCTCAACAACGGCAGCACGACCGACACGCCGGAAGACAATCCGCACGCCGGGAAGTACAAAGCTGTTTCGTCTCCGTTCCTCAGCCAGGAAGATTTCCACGCCAACGTCAGCGGCAAGGCTTGGTATCTGCTGGCCGATCCGAAGCGGCTTCCGGCGATCGAGGTCGCGTTCCTCAATGGCCGTCAGAAGCCCATCGTGGAGCAGTCCGACCAGGCGTTTAATGTGCTTGGCAAACAGTTCCGGGGCTATGGCGATTTCGGCGTGGCCCTGCAGGAACCCAAGGCCGGTCTGAAGATGAAGGGCGAGGCGTAAGCGTAGCATAACGTAATCAACTCTGGCGGGTCGTAAAGGCTCGCCAGAGTTCAACCTTAACAGCAATTTCAGGAGAACATCATGCATGCACAATTTGTACATAACGGAAAAAGCATCGACTACACCCCTTCGGCTGACGTTTCAGCTGGCGACATTGTCATTCAGGGCAAAACAGTCGGCGTAGCCAAGCTGGACATAGCCGCTAATGAACTCGGAGCGTTGGCGACAACCGGCGTTTTCGATGTTACCAAGGCTTCCGGCGACGGCGGGATTGCTGTCGGCGTAAACGTTTACTGGAACGTAGGCGGTTCGGTAGCCACGACTACGGCGGCGGGAAATATACCGCTTGGCAAGTGCATCAAGGCTGCCGGTGATACGGACACCGATGTCCGGGTACTCATCGGCCAGGCAGCCGCCAATGTCGGAGCCGCGATTGCCGATCTTGGCCAGACCATCAGCGCTGCTTACGTCCAGGCGGAAGCCCAGGCGATCAGCGACAAGGTGGACGCGATTCTGGCAGTTCTTCGAACCCTTGGCATTATCGCTTCAAGCTAGGATTTCCGATGACTGATCTTCTTCGCAAAGGTTCGCAGTGGTTACAGCAGCAACGCACGGCATGTATGGCCAGTCCGGTGGAATACCTCCGGGCTGGCCAGCAGGCCGAGACTGTGCAGGCCACTTTCGGTAAGACGGATTTTGAAATTACCGATGGCTACGGAGCGGCGATTGCGTCGCACATGGTCGATTTCCTGATCCTTGCCGAAGAACTTGGTTTTGATCCGAAACCCGGTGATGTGATCACGGCGGATGGCCGGAAATATGAAGTAATGAACCATGGCGACGATGGCTGTTGGCGTTGGAGTGATCCGTTCAGACAAACCTATCGCATTCATACAAAGGATACTGGCAATGCAGATTAACTGGCAGGCGGCAGCTGTAATTTTAACCGCGTTTATTTTTACTTGCGGATTGGCGGCGTGGGTAGTTCGTCAGGTTTACGCGTTGCAGACCAGGCTGGTCGAGGTCGAAACAGACCTTGCAGGATTCAAACAGACTGTCAATGACCGTTGCCAAAGCCGGGAATTGTGGCTTAAGGAAAACACGCAGGTGTTGAATAGAGTTGACAAGAACCTCGCTGTTTTAGCATCGCATTTTGATCTGAATATTGAGAGCAAATAATGAGCACTGTCATTGACATAGCGAAGGCTGTAACAGCGAAGCTGATTGCCGCTGAAGAAGGCACGTTCAGCAAAGACTTCACGCCCGTGTTCAAGGTTCTGCCGTCCTTTGAGCCGTCTGAGCTTGTCGAGTTGAAAGTAACGATTGTCCCCCGGAACACTGAAATCAACGAAGTTACCCGGAGCATCTCTCAGTATGACATGCAGGTGGATATCGGGATTCAGCAGAAACTTCCCTCCGGCTGTGATGAAGAACTTGAAGTCGAAGCACTGGTATTGCTTGCCGATGAGATCGCGGAATATCTTCGCGCGAATCCACTGGCTGAGGCTGCCTGGATAACATCGAGTAATGAACTCCCGTATGTGCCGGAGCATCTGGCAGAACGGCGGGTTTTTACGTCGGTTCTAACTTTGACCTATCGAACGATGAGGTAATGAAAAATGGCATTAATACGAAAAGCGATACAGGCTGTCGACTTGATAGTTGATGAGGATAGCGGGGTTCTTGCGGTTCAGCCAGGAGGCGGGCCTTCCGCAGCCAGGAATCCTGGCGATGGCGTCACGATCGGCGATACATCGACTATGGCTCTTGCAGCTAACGCAGGCAGACGAGAGGCCACGTTCGTCAACGATTCGGACGAAACCATCTATCTTCGATTAGGCACTGACGCTGTTATGAATAGCGGGATTCGTCTTAACGCGAATGGCGGTAGCTATACCACGACAGTGTACACCGGAATCGTCACCGCTATTTGCGTAAGCGGCGGCAAAAACCTTTGCGTGAGTGAGGTGTAATTATGAGCATTAATAATCCACCTGTAAATAACGACCCAATCAACAGCGCAGCCATGGCCCAATATTACGTCAGCAAAAACGGCAACGACTCCAACGACGGCTTGAGCTGGGCAACAGCCAAGCTCACCGTCGACGCCGCCAAGGGCGACAACCGCCGTATAATCGTTGGCCCCGGCACGTATGCCGAAACGCTTGACTGGTCTGGTTACTCAGGCGTCGAATTGGTATCGGCGGTTAAATGGGGTGCAAAGCTTACAAGTAGCGGCGAGTATACGATATTACTAGGCGAAAGTATGTCTATAGGCGATTTTTGGGTCGACAACACTAATACGGTTAATGGCAATGGGGCACTTAAAGCCGTATCCAAGGATGATATATTACTGCATGGATGCAAATGCATTGCTGCCTCTGATGCCGTAATTAATGACGGCTGTCGAAGTTTCAAAATTTCAAAATGTAATATCCTAGGCTCAGAATATGGTTATTTCGGCAGTACCAGTGCTGCTTGTATTGCCATCATCGAAGACTCATTTATCGATACTGACAACCTTTGGCAAGCCTGTTCTGTTTCTGGCATTGCAGTTGGTGCTGGCAATTTGATTATAAAAGATTGTCAAGTTCGTGCCCGGAAATCTAGCGACACCATAACGCATTCGTCTGGCATATATGCTCTTGCTACCGCGAGAGTGCTTGCCATTAATTCTTTTTTAAGCGGGCTAGACACTTCCCCTGCTGGTGTTTTTGCAAATGGGGTTTTAGCTCAATATGGCGGGCATGTCGTACTAAGAAATTGCATTGCAGTCTCTGGCTCTACCAATGGAACGGCCTACGATTTGAATGGCGATGCTGGCGGGACTATTTCTGTCGACCAGACGAGTTATTCAACCGCAGCTGGGGCTGTTGCCGATCAGCAAAAAGCAATTTTGGATCTCGTGACACCATAAAAGGCTTCGAGACTTGACCATAAACCGCAAACTTTGAAGGAGTATAGAAAATGGCAAATTTTGTTTTGGGAAAAGACGGCAAGGCTTACTACAACGCAACGCCACTGACGGCGACTGGCGCTGTAACAGGCAGCGAGTTGGACAACATTAAAGACGTTAATTCAGACCTCTCGACCGGCGAGGCTGATATCACCACTCGCGCAAACAACGGCTGGGAAGCGACGGCTGCGACTCTGAAAAAGGGCACGGTCAATTTCAAGATGGTCTGGAAGCCGGGCGACGCAGGCTTTGAGGCAATCCAAGCCGCTTGGGAAGCTTCCGGCGAGATAGCCTTGATGTTCCTGGATGGCCCGGTCGGTACGGCTGGCAGTCAGGGAATCAGCGGCAATTTTACCGTCACCAATTTTTCGCGTGACGAACAGTTGACCGAGGCAATGACGGTCGACGTGTCTGTTAAACCGTCCAGCTTTACCACGTGGCACAAGGTTTCAGGGTCTTAAGGAGCAATAAAACATGAGGCTTTTTCAGGATATCAAAGGCGAAGGCTGGCAGTTGGAGATCAATACAACTGTTATCAAGCGGGTAAAAACGCTTCTGGATATTAATCTTCTGAGCCTGGCGGATGATAATTTCGCACTGCTTGACCGGTTGTCGACTGATCTGGTTTTGCTGGTGGATGTGCTGTATGTCGCTTGTCGAGATCAGGCGAATGAGCGGAATATAACCGACGAGGAATTTGGCAGGAGAATGGCGGGAGACCAGATAATCACTGCCCGCGACGTGTTGATCGAGGAGCTTGTTGATTTTTTCCCCGACGCCCGGAGGCGGGCGATGATGAAGACAGTGACGCAGAAAGCCAGGGAGCTGACGGAAGCGATTCTCAGCAAGGGCGAACTGGCGATTGCGGAAGTGGAGAAACTCGACACGCAGGCCGTGGCGAACTCGCTTATGGCCTCATTTGGAAACTTGCCGGAATCGTCGGAGTCGACCCCGGCCCATTGACCTTACGAGAGTTGTCGGAAATGGCCCAGGGCTGCACCGATCAGCAGTGGAACCACACATCCGAGATTTTGGCAGTGCTTTATAACTCGAATCGTGATCCGGGAAAGAAACCCCAGCCTTGGACGGCAAAAGATTTTCACCCGGCACATCAGAAAAAAGAAAAAGCCGGCCTGCCATGGCGTATGGCAGCGGGGATTTTTGAAAATCAATATGGTGTCTCAACATCGAAACCAACAGAACAGGAAGGCAGGTAAGAAATCATGGAAGCGATTTTAAATGCAGTATGGAACTTTTTGAACAGTACCGTAGGAGTCATGGCTGTGGTAGCCGTTGCCGGCTGGGTCTTGAAAATCATTTATGCCAAGAAGCCGGATTGGAAAAAGTACGAAGGCTCGATCATCTCGGCGATCAAATACGCCGAAAAGGAAATCCCCGACGACACGCCAAACAAGGCTTTGGGGAGAGCTAACGCAGCTTTGCAGTATGTTTTGAAGATCCATCGGGAAGTGAATAATCGTGCGGCTACGGCTGAGGAAGTTGCTGAGATTAAGGAAGGGATCAGCATTGTCCACGCTGAGCTTGAAGCCAATGGCAACCTCAAGAAGACGGCTACGACTGTTGTAACATTGCTGCTGTGTTTCGGGATGCTGCTTGGCGGGCTTGGTTGCCAGGTGATCTATCAGACTCCAGCAAGCGGCGGTGCTCAGGTCGGTTCGCCGAACAACTCTGCGGTTGCAACTGACGGCCAGGATACCGACAGCAACCAAAGCCCTGTTGCCAAGGATGTGAAAAATGACGTGGATAATTAATATCATCATCGCGATTCTTCGTGTGTTGGTTCCGGCTCTCATTAAGGGGAGCCGGCCAACGTGCGAAGAGGCAAAACGTCAGCCGGAACTTAAGAGCAGGCTGAAAGACCGGATCAACAAGGCTGGCTGGAAAAAGGCTTCGCTTGTTTTGATCTTTTTGATGTTCCTGCCCGGCTGTTTCGGAAACCGCACGGTCTACGTCCCCAGCGGTGAGCCCGTACGCCTTCGTGAGACTGTCAAGGGCGTAAAAATCTGGACACTTGATAAAGAGGGCAAGCCCGTTGCCGGCAAGATGGATTTGCCGGAAGGCTGGTATTGCCTTGAAGATGCCGGAGAATAACAGGTGATCGGTTTTAATTTCAAGGGCCAGCATTTTGATTCGTCAAAAGTCTTATCGTCAACAGATAAGGCCACGCGGCGAGTGTTGTCTAAGTTTGGTGCGTTCGTTCGTACAGTCGCGAAAAGTTCTATACGACGACGCAAAAAAGTTTCGCCACCTGGCAGCCCGCCGACGAATCGCACTGGCTTTCTGAAAAAGTATTTGTTTTTTGGTTACGACCCAACAAAGCAGTCAGTCGTTATCGGCCCAGCCAAGCTGAATAAAATTTCCTTTGGCCAAGATGGCTACCCAGTAAAAGGGGCTGTGCCGGAGGTTTTGGAGCATGGCGGTAGCATAGTCATCTGGGAGCACTTCAAACACGGAATATGGCAACGAATTGATCTGAGGTCGAAGCGTAGAGCCGCTCCGCAAAAGCGAAAGCGAACAATAAATATCGAAGCCAGACCGTTCATGGGGCCGGCACTTGAAAAAGAATCACCAAAATTGTCGAACATGTGGAAGGACAGCATAAAATGAGCACAAAGGGAATCAGGGCAGGCAAAGCGTTTGTTGAAGTTTTTGCCGACAGTGCAAGGCTCACTCGCGACCTTCGACATATAAGTACCAAGCTGAAAACTTTCGGAGCTTCGGTTACGGCTATCGGCTTGAAGATCATGGCAGCGTCGGCGGCAGCGCTTGTGCCGATGGTTGGTGCAATGAAACACTTCAGCAGCTTTGGCGATAATGTTGCAAAGATGGCCAAGCGAACTGGGGTGGGTGTTGGCGCATTGTCTGAGCTTCAATTCGTTGCGAGCCAGACCGGGACTGAATTCGGAACATTAGAAAATGCCTTTAGAAAAATGCAGCGAAGCATCTATGATGCCGGGCGGGGATTGAGTACGCAGAAAGACGCATTGGCAGACCTGAATTTGAGGTATGAAGATTTAAAAGACTTGTCGCCTGAAGACCAATTTATGGTATTGGCTGATCGGCTTGGTAAAGTTACTGACGATACGAAGCAGGCGGGTATTGCAATGTCGTTTTTTGGGCGAACCGGTACGAATCTTATTCCAATGTTTGAGGCTGGCGCAGATGGAATATCCAGGCTAAGAGAGGAAGCTCGCAAGCTTGGCCTTACGATGTCAGATCAGGATGCTAAGTCTGCCGAAGATTTCACTGACGCAATGGATGCTTTAGGGAAATCGTCTAAGATGTCAATATTTTATATTGGGGCAGCTTTGGCCCCAGCGGTTCAAAAGGTTGCAAATTCAATTCAAGCAACAGTGACATCTGTAGGCAGTTGGATAAGCGAAAATCGTGGTGTAGTCGTCAGTATTGCAAAGATCGTTGCCATAGTCGGCGTTGCCGGCGTGGGCCTTGTTGCTCTCGGCGTAACAGTCAAAATGTTTGGCGTGGCTTTCGCAGTGATGGCCAAAACAGTGGCCATCGGCATTGGCGCCATTAAACTTATCGGGGTGGCGTCTGTCGCCATGATATCGCCAATTGGGGCTGTAATAGCTGCGGTCGGAGCAATGGGGGCGTACCTGGTCTATTCCACTGGCGTAGGAGCCGATGCTCTAAAGTGGCTGGGCGACAAATTTGGTGATCTGAAAGATGATGCGAAAACTGCTTACCAAGGGATTTCGGCGGCACTTCAATCCGGCGATATCGGCAAGGCTGCGAACATCCTGTGGCTGACATTGAAACTCGAATGGACACGGGGATCAAATGAACTCAAGAAAATTTGGGGTGCTATGTGGTTTTCCATTCAATCTGCCCAAGAGGACGCCATTCATTGGACAACCCAAAAAATAATTGACATGATATTTCTCGCTGATAAGGCGAAAAATCACACAGATAGTTTTTTGGCTGATCTCGCCACGACTGCCAAAATGATGGCCGTTGAAGCTGCAATTAAACTGAATCCCAATTTTTCGCCGGAGCAAAAAAAAGAAGCAATTATTAAAAACAGGGCTGATCACTTTCCTGAATTCTCAAAGACCGAGCAGGAAAAAATAAGAGCTCTCGACGCTGCGAACCAAGCCCACGTTACCGCGTTAGATATGGCAAACGAAGTGCATCTTGGCAAGAAACAGAAGCTGGACGAAGAATTTGTTTCGTCGATTGCAGCTATTGGGCAAGAGTTGCAAGATGCGAAAGACTCCCTTAGGAATGCTGTAAAAGACGCAGTTGACACAAACAAAGATAAATCTGACGACGACAAACCCCCGGAACTCAAACCGCCAGCGGAATTGCTTGACGGCCTAAAAAACGCTTTGGGCGGGCTGACTGCAATTAAGCAGAGCTTCGAGGTCAAGGGTGGCTTCCGTGTGAGCCAGGCCGAGTTTGGATCAGCATCTGGCAGTGCACTTTCTCAGATCGCATCGTCTACCAGTCGAACGGCTGTAGCATCTGAGGAAATCGCCGAGAACACAAAGAACTCATCTCCAACTTACACATAGGATTTTTTTATGGCTATTACATGTGAAGAATTGATGGCGAGTCGCTCCGGCACGAAGGGCGAATCTATTGACCTGGTGTACGTTGTGCGAAATACTGCCGACTACGACGCAGTGGTCGCAGCTGTCGAGGCGACCGCCCCGGCATCGTTTTCGGGCCTGTTCAGGCAAAACCCGAAAGTCGTGCCGGAATTCGTGGATACTGCACAGCCTGACACCGGCCTTTGGAAAGTCACCGTTCCATATCGTTCCCCGTCCTACACGAAATTGCAGTCGACCGTTCCTGTTGGCTCGCGCAGGATCGATATTGACACCACTGGCGGTACGCGGCATATCACGCAGGGCGTCGGGCCAAGCAACGGCGTGGTCTGGAGATTCCCTGCGGAAATCGACGATCTAGACGGCGCGATTGGCGACGATGGTAACGGCAAAGTTGCGGGCGTGGATATCGCAGCTCCAGCTTGTCATCTGACCGTTACCGACGTTCGCTCCAGCGTAACGACAACGTATCTCAGGACGTGTTTTAATCGTCAGGATTGTGTTAACGATGCCACGCTTATATTAAGCGATGACAAGCGATCTTTCTCATTCGCAGCTGGTGAAGCTTTGTATCTCGGCTATACAATGCGAGATCGTGACGATGGGGTGGAGCTGGTTCACCAGTTTGATTGTATGCCTAATCAGGTTTCTGACACAATCGGTGGTATTGTAGTTCCAGAAAAAAAAGCCTTTGATTACCTCTGGTTTCAGTACCAATTACAAACAGATGGCTCGCGATATTTCACCGCGCCGGTAGCTGCGTTTATTAATCAGGTTTATCTTGAAAAAGATTTGAGCCTTCTTGGATTGGGGACGTAGCCATGAGTGGCCATAAACAGGTTACAACTTCCACGCCGGTAAGCACTCCCAGGGCGGCATTTCACAATGATACCGTTGCCGCGATCAATTATGCGCAAAAAATGACTCGACGACAGCTCAGTAGCTCCGTACCAGAAATTGGCGATCTTGACAATACTGTGGTCGTTAAAAACGATTCCGGCAGCGATGCTATCGCATTGGCTGTGCTCGGCATTGGTGCGCCTGTGGTTTTGCCGACCGCCAGTGAGATGCTTTTTCTTTCCCGCATGGCCATCAAGGGCGTGACTTTGACCGCTGATCACGTCGGCAAGTTTGTTATTCTGGCCGAGCCTATAAAATCCGGCAAGATCGGGCTGGGTTGGATAAGCGGCGTATGTCCAGCCAAGATCAGTGTTGTCGATACAGATCATGAATGTGCTGATATCGTCGACGGTGCGTTAAAATCCTGCGAGTCTGGTATTTGCCAAATACTCTGGAAGGATACCGGAACCGGCACAAAGGCAGCAATGCTGAGGTTTGGAGGGAGCATAGTCCCCGATGGGACGGCCACGAGCGACATGCTCTATTGGAATAATACGACTAAAGCGTGGGTAATTTTGTCGCCTCCAGCAAGTGATGATAATAAATACGTGTTATCGATCACTAATGGTGTTCTTTCTTGGAACTCAACTGGCCCATATAGTTGCCCAGAATAAATTATGACAGATATTCTAGTAAATCCTGACGGCTCAATTGCAATGCAAAATGGCCACGCCATTCTTCTTGATGAAACAAATCGAGCGGCGATGGAAGAATGCTGCTGTTCTTCCCCGCCCCCAGGGTATGTATTGAGATCGTGTTATGTTCCTTGTGGAGAGGCGTCTTGTAGTAGTAGGTCACATTATTTTTACACCACTCCAGAGCTATCTCCAACTTTAAAACCGTCAGATGTTGGTAAATCAGTTAAAGTTGCTGGATCAGACCGCTGCTGGTCAGTTTATGCAACGACATGGACTGGAAGCGATGTTGTCACTGTTACTGGGCGATACTCCGGGTGCTCGTCTGGCTCAAATCCATGTTGTGATGATTGTATGCATTGCAACGAAGCTGTATTTAGCGAAGATGCTACGATTAGTGGGTATGGGATGAATGTTACATGCAGATATGATCAGTCTAATTTTGTTGGCTTACGACAAGTAAATGTTGAAGAATTTTGGTATGGCCCTCATGTAAAAATGCCATATCAAGAAGAAGAACCCTATTATAAATCATGTACTCTTTTTACTGGTAGTTACTCTTATAGAAATAGGTGTTATTGCCGATACGATGGGGGCAGTGGCATAATATGTCCTACGTATGACAATCCAGATGTCAACGCCCCAGTACACACAGAGACAAATCAATCACATGATGATCATTGGATATTTTGGTATTGTGACGAAAACCCATATTGGGCTGGCCTCTCAGTAAATTCAACATTAGGGGTTGATGGAGGTGTGTATCGAAATACTGTCGAATATCCTAGTATTGGGTATGATCGTTATGAATGCGACCTCATCTATGTAACATACAGGGAGAGATCAAAAAAAGTACATTATTATTTAGAACTCACTGTTGATAATGATTGTGGAAATCCCCTCCCATGATAATAAAAGTAACAAAACAACAACTCGAATCGCGATTAAAAAATCGCTCACCGGAATATATTAGTGAAATAAGTCCGGCGATTGTTTCAAAATACGCTGATGGCTCAATAGGTTTTGAGAGTGAACATCCGGCGTGGAAAGCTGCAATGGCAAAATATAGGCCGGTGCGGGAAGCGACAAAATCAGTTAAGAGCGTGAACCCCGACAGATGCCCCTATGCTGTTCGTACTTGTTGCGGACAGCCGGATTCATGTTCAAAGACTGGCGGCGATTGCTTCGACCCGCTCAATAAAGATTGCAAGCTCAGAGATTAGTTTTTTTACTGACAACTGAATCCTGACTACTGACGGCTTTACTTAACAACCGTCTTGGTGTAGACGGGTTCATAATCGTATCGTGAGCTTTTAGCTCCTTGGTGAGTACCGTGAACAACAATTAGCTTCTGTTCTTTCTTCCATTCCACCAATCGAAACCCCTTCTCCAGAGCTTCGCGGAATTCGGTCTTTGTAAGCGGCTTGAAAGCATGATATTCCTGTATACGGTTTTTACTTCCGATGTAGATCAGCCAGCATTTGATCACGGCAGACCATGAGCCAACAGTATCGCCAACCTTCGGGGCTTTCATACCATGCACTCGAAATTGTATCCGTGATTGAATCAACTTGCCGTCGACGTCATATTCTTCAGGGCGTTCCGCAATAACAACGCCGTCAGGTAGTACCTCGATTATTTTCGCCGGTTTTCGGCCAGGCTGAATGACCATGACCGCTTGACCAATTTTAGGCGGTCGCTTATCGATTACATTCGCTTCGAGTTTCGATTTTCCGATGTCGTAAAATTTTCCATCTACCAAGGCGATCTTGTCGAAGAATTTACAGTACTGTGCGTCAACCCATGCCTCAGACCTGGCCTTGCCTTTATATCTGACAGGCTTAGGATCAGTGTTTGCCGTGGGCTCTTTTGGATCCTGAGATTCATTTTCAGGATCAGGCAGCTTTGTGGTCATATCCGCCACGATCTTTTTCAGTTGAGCGTTTTCGTGCTTCAGTGAGGCGTTCTCAGCCCGCAAGTTAGACACCTCGTCCCCGCAAGCAACGCTGGCCAACAGCATGATTATGATTCCGATTTTTCGCATGACATTTGCTCCCGCTGACATTATAACCAACGAGCATCGGCCCTTCAATGTTTGTCAACTTTTATTGCACGCATTATTGCAATGGCCAAAAAATACATTCCAAGGGGTTTCAAAAGGAGTCAAAATTATTGCAATAACAGCTTAGAGCAAAAACGCTTATGAACATAAGTCTTTTTTTGCAAAATGGTTAAAATTGTGCCTTAATGTTCTTCGGAACCGAAGGTTAGAGGTTCGACCCCTCTCGGGCGTGATTTCGTAACCCGTTGAATAACAACGGGTTATTTTTTGCCCGAAACACCTTCCTACCCGAAAAACACCGTTTTTGACCCGAGTTGGTCAGTATTTGGTCAGTTCGGGTTGGTATTTCTCAGCATATTGCCTTGAATCACCTTGGCCTTGCTAAGGTCAACCAAGGGCAGTCAGTGGCTACGAGCAGCTCTGAATCAGTCCGCCTGGGCAGCCAGCCGAACTAAGAACTCATATTTTCGTGCTCAGTATCGTCGTTTGGTTGGTCGCCGCGGCAAAAAACGGGCTTTGGTAGCTGTGGCTCATTCGTTGTTGGTAGTGATTTATCATGTCCTGCTGAGCGAAGAGCCATATCAGGACCTTGGCGTAGATTACTTCGACAAACTGAATACAAGCCGGATCGTCAAGAGCCATGTTCGACGTTTGGAAAAACTTGGCTATGATGTTACACTCGTACCCGTCGAAGAGGCCGCATGAATAACTTTTCGGAACAGAGGCTTCCCATTCTTTGTCGCTCATACTTTCTGATCGTGACAGGTCTCGCAGACGTGATGAATATCTGCTTCAAGTGTTCCTGCATACGAGGGCGATTCTCTGAACTTTAACGAAAGGGCGGTCCCTACCTCGACCCCTCTGGACTGACATACGGTGGACGTTTTAACGCCACTTTAAGCATTGGTTTCGGGAGAAAATTTTCTATACTTGCCCGGGGTGGCTCCAAATTTCTTTTTAAAAGCTAGGGACAATGACATGTTTGACCCATAGCCAACCTGTTCGGCGATTTGATTGAGAGTAAGCTTTGTTTTGGTGAGAAGTTTTGCGGCGGCATCAAGTCTGACATCTTGTAGAAATTGCGATGGGAGCCTGGTTAGGTTCTCTACAAAATTTCGCTGCAACGTTCGGGCGGAACAGCCTGATGCTTGGATAATCTCACGCAGTCCAAGTTGTGAATCACCATAATTATGTAAAATGTAATTGATCGCTTGCATTGTTTGGGGATGTGAGACGGCATAGTTATCTGCACTTTTCCGGACTATGATATTGGTTGCCGGAATAAGTTTGATTTTTTTGGGTGCAGGTTTTCCCTTTATTAATGAATCCAGTCCGTCGACAAGTTCTTTTCCTATTTTAGGGAACTCGCCAACCAATACGCTGATTGGGGGTGACAGGTTTATGCCGAATCCTGGGTCGTCGGTATTTGCAATAACCGCCAGTTCCTCCGGAATTTTTATATCAGCTTCTTCACAAGCCCGGTATACATAGTGAACATGTTGAACGCTGCCGATAAACACCGCGCATGGTTTGGGAACTGCAAGGAGAAAGTCTTTGATCTTTTTTATAGCTTCGGCGAAATCATTTTTCTTTCTATCTCGTATTTTTTCTGCCCAGTAAAAACTATGACATTCAAACCCTGAAATTTCAACCAGCCTTTGCATGCAAACTACAGGATCAAAAGTTGGAATAAGGGGAAAGGCACTTAAGACGCTGTAATACCTGTAGCCGCGTGATTGAAAAAAATTGAATACCATTTTCACGTTATGCTCAACATCTCCGTGAATGGACAAAACGCCTTTCTGAATAACTGGCAAACGGGTGGCGATGGGAATTTGGCCTAGTAAATCCTTCATCTCGCTGGGATCGAAATAATCAATAATTATTCCATCACCATACCAATTTGAAGGGACAACGTTTTGGTGGTACTCAATGGACCACTCGAATTTTTGGGCGTGTTCAAGGATGGACTCAAAAAGCTGTTCCCTGAATTCTTTTAAAACGAGGAGTATTTTTTTACGCTTCATGATGACGCTTTCTATATAGAACCTGATAATAGTATAAATTGCACAAAAAGCAAATTCAATGGATAATTGTACTTGTTGGATGAAAAAACTTTTTTGGAAGGGTTTGTGTAAGAATGGTAAATGTTGCGATAATTGGAGCTGGTAGCAGAGGGCTTCGCAGTTACGGAAATTGGATCAACCAAAACCCCAAGCTGGGGAAAGTGGTTGCAGTTGCGGATCCCATCAGCAATCGCAGCATGGAGGCTGCCGAGTTATTTGGGATAAAACCCGAAAACATATTTGATGATTGGCGAAAACTGCTTTCCAGACCCAAACTTGCCGACGCTGTAATTATAGCTACGAGTGATTCCGATCACGTCGAAGTCTCTATCGCAGCTGCTGATATGGGGTATCACATCCTTCTGGAAAAACCCATGGCCCCAACGGCACGGGAGTGTGTGCGAATTGTTGACAGCGTTCAAAAAAATCAGGTGACTTTCGCCATCTGCCACGTTTTGAGATATGCTCCGTTTTATCGGCAGATAAAGCAGTTGCTGGATTCTGGCAGGCTTGGAAAGCTTTGTGCTATCAAGCATTTTGAGGGTGTGGCGTGGTGGCATTATGCTCATTCGTATGTTCGGGGAAACTGGCGAAACGAGGCTTTAAGTAGCAATATTCTGTTAGCCAAATGCTGTCACGACCTGGATATCCTCAACTGGTATGCCGGGGATAAATGCAAGACAGTTCAGTCGTTTGGAAAATTGCAGTTTTTCAGGCCTGAAAACGCACCCAAAGGATCTGCAAGACGCTGCATGGACTGTAAGTATGGTGAATCTGGCTGCGCTTATTCCGCGAGGAAGTATTATTTTGAAAACCTTAAAAATGGTTTTCACGGCTGGCCTTTGGATGTTGTGACAGACCAGATGACTCCGCAGGCATTGGAGGAAGAACTCGTTTCAGGCCCTTACGGACGCTGCGTTTTCCACTGCGATAACGACGTTATGGACACGCAATCTGTTAACCTGGAATTTGAAAATGGACTAATAGTTTCAATGATGCTCAGCGCTTTTTCGCCATTGGGACGAAAAATGCAGATTATGGGTTCGGAAGGCTATCTTGAAGGTGATGAAAAAGAAATCCGTATACTTGATTTTAACACCAACGAGTATGAAACAATCGATGCCAACAATCTAGGTATTGACGTGGCTGACGGTCACGGCGGGGGGGATGAAGGGATTGTGCTTGCATTTTTAAATGCCGTTGAAACAAACAATTATGAGTTTATATCTGGCGATGCAAAACAGGCTCTGGAATCGCACCTGATCGCCTTTGCAGCAGAGCAAGCCAGAACGCAGAATCGCTTGGTCAACTTCAAAGAATTCTGTAACAAATTAGGCTATGGGAATGAAAAACTGGATTACAGGATGCGATATGAGTCGGAGTCTCCTCGTGACGCTTTTGATATGATTGAGAATAATAGTATATATTGACAAATAACGTAAGCAGGATAGAATCAAGTAATGTAATGGGTGAAAAGTATATTAAAAACCCGGCCGGGTAAGTAATTTTGAGAATGAAGCATACCAATTGAAAATTTTGAATATCAAGGTCAATGCAAAGAGAGAAAACCTTTTTTTAGGAGTGCAAAAATGAAGAAGTTCGCAATGTTGATGTTAATTTGTGGTTTGGCTGTTTCAGCTAATGCGGTTACTTATCAGTTGGCTGATTATCTTGAAGATCCAACTTTTGATCAAGTAATTGATGCTAGTAATAACTGGAACGACCACCCGTGGGGCAGCGGTGCATGGGAGATTCCGGCTCCGACTGAGTTGATGATCCAGCATCCTGCTGACTGGGAGCCAGACGGGCCGAATCAGCCCTGGCCAGATAATATGGTTTTTTATGCTGATATGCAAGAAGAAGCGTATTCTGGAACTCAGGCAGTCGCGATCGTTGGTAACGTCGACTACAACTTTGGCTGGGTAGGGATCGTTACCGAACCTGACGCAGTGCTTCATACTGGCGATGTATGGGAATTTGATCTTGCGACAAGGTTATTTGATAACGCCAGCCAGTGGACATCTGGAGATGTTGTGGTTGGTTTCTATTTCATGGGTTATGGTTTTGATTCGGTGACTATTCCCGCTGCTAGCATTACAACGGAATGGGCAGAACAACACTTCAGCTTGGAATATACGGGGGCTGTAGATGGTTTAGCAGCCGGCGACTGGACTATACGGATTTATATGACCACCCCTGAGCCAAGCAGTGAGTGGCATGGTGTTTTTATCGACATGCCTGTTCCGGATGTTCCGGAACTCCTGGAGGGAGATGCTAACCGCGATGGTGTTGTCTCGGCCGGTGACTATGCAAGTGTACAGTCAAACTTTGGCCACACGGGTGAGTCTGGTATTCCTGGTGACGCAAATTGCGACGGCGTTGTCTCAGCTGGTGACTACGCGAGCGTGCAGGCAAATTTCGGTGCGGTTTTGGGTAGTGGAACAGTTCCAGAACCTATGACGATGAGCCTGTTGGCCCTCGGTGGTGTTGCACTGCTTAAGCGAAAATAACAAGGCATAAATGCCAATATGTTGAATGAGCATTTTGATTAAAACTTAATATGTTATCTGAAACAAAGCTTGGCAAACGGAACTTTTTTCCCGGGATAGTTCCAAAGTCGAGTGGAATTGAGGATTGAAGCTATGTGTAAGTTGAATGAATTCAACGTGAGTTCATAAAGAGAGTCACTTTTATAAGGAGAGTGGAAATGAAGAAGTTTGCAATGTTAATGTTGGTTTGTGGTCTGGCAGTAACCGCTGGTGCAGCAACATATCAGCTGACGGATTATCTTGATGATCCCACACTGGACAAGGAAATTACAGGTAACTGGAATGACCACCCGTGGGGTGCCGGTGCATGGGAAATTCCCTATGCTTCAGAGTACGTGGAAGAACATGTTGGTGACTGGAATGCCACAGGCCCGAATTCCCCTTGGCCTCAGAAAATGGCCTACTATGTAAATATGGGCACAGATGCTTATACCGGCGATCAGGGAGTCGCGTTTGTCGGCAATGCCGACTACAACCTGGGTTGGTTAGGTATTGCAACCACCCCTGATGCAACACTGGTTCCTGGCGATACATGGGAATTGGATTTTGCTGTCCGTAAGTTCAACAATGCAAGCCAGTGGACGTCTGGTAATGTAATTGTACGTTTCATGGTTGATGGCAATGCCTATGAGGAAATGGTAGTTGCTTCCGCAGCCATTACCAATGACTTTGTGGAATATCACTACAGCGGAACCTTCAGCGGAACTGAAGAGGTATTGTCCGGCGATTGGGAAATGCAGATCCTGATGACCAACACTCTGTCTAGCTCATACTGGCAAGGTGTTATCGTGGACATCGTTCCCGAACCTGCGACGATGAGTCTTTTAGGCCTTGGTGGTCTGTTCACGCTGATTCGTCGTAAGAAATAATGGATTGATTTTGAGAAGGCTTGGGCAGAGTCCGAATTGTTTTCGGACTCTGCCTGGCCAAAAGAGGTTTAAAATGAAAAAGCGAAATGGTTTTACCCTGATCGAACTGCTGGTCGTTATAGCTATTATTGCTCTGCTGGTTTCAATACTCCTCCCCAGTCTGAACCGGGCCAAGGGCATGGCGAAGACAATTATTTGCCAAACTAATCTAAAAGGCTTGGGGCTGGCGTTTAACTACTATTTTGGCGACAATGAAGATTTGATTCCGCCCGGTTTTGGTTATCCGGGATGTAACCCTGGGGATGGTTGGATGGACTGGTGGGCAGTTTACCTGACTAATTGTTATGAATATTCTGGTAAACGCGGAAGTAACTATATCGAACTTGAGGAGAGTTTTAACTCGTCAGGTGGAGATCTTTTCCGTTGCCCGGAAAGTCGGGTTTATGGTGAAACAGGCCCATGTACCTATGGCATGCCAGCCGGTTTAAGTACTACACTTCTGAATTCCCAAACTCGTCAAGTCTCTACGTTGAATCAGCCTTCAATGACAGGTCTGTTGATGGATTCATGGGTTAATGCCGTTGTCCTTAATTGGTGGATTCAGCCTTGGCAGCATCCGGATGGGTATTTGGGCATGACGAAGGACACTTATACTCGACGTCCATTTTACCACAATGAAGGAAGTTCAGACAATTTCCTGTTCATTGACAGTCATGTAGAGAATCTCCAAAGTGGCGGAGACTTAAAACCCGGTTACGTTATGTATTATGAAATCGACGGAACAAAAACGCCGTCGGAGGAATAAAGAATACCCATTCTGTTTTGTTCTAATAGTTTATGTGGAATAGGCTCAAGAGTTTGTTTGTGAATGGATAGTTCACGAAATTCTAACCTCAAAAATGCTTAGGGGGACGATTGTCACCTAAAGAAAGAGAAGGGAAATTATGTGTATTTTAGATAAAAAAAGGCGAATGGATGTTAAAGCGATATGTGTGGTTCTTGTCGCAATTCTATTGCCAATTGTTTCTTCGGTTTCCTTTGCTGAAAATCTGGCAGCGAGAGGAACCCAGTGGGTGCGGAGCCACGATTTCACGATAAACGGTCTTGTCGGACGTAATGATTCCAACGACCCGATTCTGTACCGCGACGCGAATATGTCCTCCTTCATGTCCTGGTGGCTGGTTGAGGAGCTGATTCAGACGAATGACCAGAGCGGCCTGCCGTGGCATGTGCATATTTACCCTCATCCGGGTGGGCTTAGTGATGACACGAAAGCAACCTCGACGTACCTCCATAATACGTATGCCAATAACGCCGGCTGGTTGGTCTGGGATGAACCGAGCAGGATTGTGATGAACATCGTCGCGCAGAGTGTGCAGTGGTATAAGACCCAGTTCCCGGAAACCCTGGTTTATTCAAATGCGTTTCCTAGTTATGCGTCAAGCACGCAGTTGTATGGAACGACACCCCCATCTGGCGGGTATTCATACGATCAGTATCTTACCGATTTCGTGAATATAATCCAGCCTGATGTCCTGATGTACGATGCTTATCCCTACAATGCAAATGGCAGTACAACCAACGTTTTTCCGTTGATGAATACCATACGCCAAAAGGCTTTGGCAGCTGGTATTCCGTATTTCGGTTGGATACAGTCCTTTCAGGATAGCAGCCGCAGGACCATGAGCGAATCCGATCTTCGCCACGCGGTCTTCAATCATCTGGCCTACGGTTTCAAGGGCGTATCGTATTTTACCTATGATAATCAGATCGGGCCTGGCATGGTGGAGCCCGGTAATGTGCCGACTTCAGTTTATTACAGTGCCCAAAAGCTGAACACGGAAGTGGAAAAGCTGGGCCACACTCTGAAATTCCTCACAAGCACGGAAGTCCGCTATGTGCCGGGGGACTATAACGGTGTTCCCAGTGGTCTGAGTGCGTGGTCTCCGGGCGCGGGAAGTGATCAGCATATCCTGGATATCGAAGTGCTTGGGACCGGGACCGGGAAGGATGGATTGATAGGTTTCTTTACTGATGACGCGGGCCAGGAGTATTTCATGCTCGTCAACGAATATCACGGCGCCAGCTTGACATCCGCAGCCGCCAGCTTGACGTTCGAACTCACTTTTGATCAGACAGTAAATGAAATACTGCGACTTAACCGCGAGACTGGAATGAGTGAGGTAATAAGCCTGAATAATCATGTGCTTCAATATTCCTTGCCTGGCGGCACAGGTGACCTGTTCAAATACAATACCGGGGATTTTGTTACTGATTATGAACCGCCGACGGCTCATTACACTTTCAAGGAAACCTCACCCGGCACTTGGGAAGTTCTTGTTAATGTATCTGGCGAAGATACAGCAGGGCTGTCTGCTTATGAAATCTGGGTTGATGGTGTGGATCCGGCATTGGTTAGCTTCACGGAAAATAATCTCGGAACCGGATTTGCCTCATTGATTCAAGGCAATGCTGGCGGAAGTTTCAATGCCGGCAACTATCAAGGAATCAGTGCTGCAATTGAGGGGATAGGCATGGTTGCGATTGATGAGGCAGGAGTCGTATTGGACGTACCTGCCCTTCTCGGAACCCTCAGCACTCCGACTGGCTTGGATGAAGATAATTTCCGCGCAATGGTTGTTGGATTGCTAAATAAGACAGGAGACGGCTTCTTCGACGCAGATGGGGTTATCCCTACGTATGAAGTTATCCCGTTTGAATTCCTCCTTGGCGATGCTAACGGTGACGGTGTTGTCTCAGCCGGCGATTATGCCAGTGTGCAGGCGAACTTCGGCAATACAGGCGCAGCCGGCGGGGGACTCCCAGGCGATGCAAACGGTGATGGCGTTGTCTCAGCCGGTGATTATGCAGCTGTGCAGGCCAACTTCGGTAATACCGTTGTAGCTTCAGTTCCAGAACCCGCAAGTATTATTGGCATGACATTGGCTGGTTTTGCTATAATTAGAAAAAGAAAATTCTATTGAAAGATATGCAGGAGTAATACATGCGATTTCCGTTTTTTTTACTTTCATTGCTTTGGATTATTTCGAGTGTTGCATGTGGTGAAGTTGAGGCCGAAAAACTTTATCTTGCAAAAGACGGCATAGCTTTAGTAGAAATCGTAGTCTCTGATGATGCAATACCAGCTGAAAAGACTGCTGCTAAGGAACTGCAAAAATATCTCAATCAGATCACGGGGGGGGAATTCAGTATTACAAACAAAGCCTCGAAAGGCAAGAGTGCTATTTATGTCGGCCGAGGGGGGCATGTAGACGAAGTTTGTAAGGATACCGATTTTGATTTTCTCGGTACGGATGGTGTGGTAATCCGAACTATAAACGGCAATCTGATTCTGACAGGAGGCAGGCCTCGGGGAACAATTTATGCTGTATATACTTTCCTCCAGGATTATCTGGGCTGCAGATGGTATGCGCCAGATGAAGAGAAAATTCCGACTGAAACGAATCTTTCGATCAAACCGATCGATCTGAAATATGTTCCAAAATTATTTTTCAGGGAATATTATTCTGTTGGGGCCATTGATACGACTTTTCAAACCCGGTTACGAATGAATGGTCGGGAATATATGAATGATATTCCCGAAGAGTTTGGCGGGTCCATTCGCATGGGTGTTGGCCATACGCTTGGATATATTTTTATCAAACCGGCTGACCATTTCAAGGAACATCCCGAATGGTTTGCGTGGCGAGCGAAAGAAAAAAAGCGTGTTGAGGCCCAGCTTTGTTTGACCAATCCTGAGCTTCAAAAACAGGTTCTCAAAGAAGTGTTGCAATATCTTGATAAAGAACACTCCAAGATGCCTGAACACCATCGACTGGTTTCTGTAAGTTGTGGTGACAATAATCTTTTCTGCCAATGCGAAAATTGCATGAAAGTATTGGAGCGGGAAAATACACCTGCCGGCCCATTGGTGGAATTGCTAAATTTTGTAGCAAAAGGCGTGAAGGAGAAATATCCGGACGTGTATGTAAATACGCTTGCGTATTGGCATACGGACATGCCTCCGAGAACTTTAAAATGTGAAGACAATATTATTGTTCAAATCGGGACTCTCGACAGGAACCACAAACTTGCAATTGGTGATACGCGGTTTCATAAAATAATCCAAGGCTGGAAAAAAGCAGCCAAGCATATTTATATCTGGGATTATGATGCCAACTTCAGGAATTTCATTCAGCCGCACCCTAACCATTTGATTGTCGATAAAAGCTTGCAATATTACGAGAAGAACGGTGTAGAGGGTGTGTTCCTTCAGGGCCCTTGGGGAGCGGGAGCGGAATTGTATCCCTTGAGGACATGGGTTCACTCCCAGATAATGTGGGATGCTCGCAAGAACCCAGAGAAACTCATTGAAGAATTCTGTAATGAATATTATGGCCCGGCTGGTAAATATATACTGCAGTATATTAATCTTATAAACAGGGCGGTGAATCGTAATAAGGCATTTTTCCTTGGGGCATATAACAAAAGTACTGACAAATGGTTAACTCTTGAGGATTTAAACGAGGCGACAAGGCTGTTTAATTCAGCGTTAAAGGCTGTTGATGGCGACGATAAACTGACGCGACGCATAAGACTTGCCAAAATGAGCATAGATATAGTTTGGTTGCAGAGGTATCGTGAATTGCAACAAGAGGCGCAAAAATCAGGCAAGCCGTTCCTGGGCCCTCAAGACCCTTATGCTGAAATGGATAGGCTGGAGAAGAACGAATTTGGTATCGATTGTTATGGGGAAGGGAACCCATATTTTGAATATCTCCAAAAGCTGCGGAAGAAATTCCCTAAACGAAGCTCTGCATTACCCCAGGGGTTTGAAAAGATCAAGACGGGGCAGTGGGAGGAAATCCAAGAAAATTTTTTTATCTGCAAAAAGATGAAGGGCGATGTTGAAGCAGATTCAAATGCGTCTAATAAAAAAGCTTTGGTAGTTAGAGGTGATCCATTAAATGGGAAAATTATTTACACCATTCCTGAAGAACTTGCGGGCAAGTGGCGAATTCTTTTAACTCTCAAGGCTGAACCTGCGGATGGATACAAGATTGTAGATATACCTGTCTGTATTTATTACAGGCGGTATCCAGAACAAGGAATAAAGGAGATTGCAAGGACATATGTAAGCTTTAATGAGCAGAATTGTAATAACTATCAAACTGCCGATTTTGGGGAGCTGGAATTTGGTGTTGGCACTGAAATTCAAATACAACCAAGTGGGGTGGGGCATTATGGAAAAGCTAAAGCCATTATGATCGATCGAATTGTTTTGATTCAGGACACTGATTCGATTAAATAAGGTAAACCCATTGGAGAAAATTATGGCTTTTGATGAAATGGTGCTCATTCCTGGGGGAGAGTTCGTTATGGGTGATCACCACGATAGCAATAGTGATGCTCTGCCCTTGCATGAAGTGAAATTAGGCGTTTTTTATATCAGTAAGTATGAAATTACAAACCGGCAATATTGTGATTTTCTTAATTCAGGAATTTCTACTGGTGCTATAAAAATTGCTGATGGAATAGTCTATGACATAACGGATGTTGAGCGACGTTTTCCTTTCTTTGATACTCATAGCTTCGCAGCCGGCAGTCAGATAGATTATTCCGGGGAGGTTTTCAGTGTAAGAATTAAAGATGGCGATGTTGATATGTCGGATCATCCGGTAGTTCATGTGAGTTGGTATGGCGCGGCTGCATTTTGTAACTGGCGAAGTGCGAAAGAGGGGTTGGATGGTTGTTACAACCTTGCCAGCTGGGAATGTGACCTTACAAAAAATGGGTATCACCTTCCGACAGAGGCACAATGGGAATATGCCGCTCGTGGTGGGGAGTATTCTCCGTATTACAGATTTCCGCTTGGCGATGAAATGAACGGCTCGATGGCGAATTATTGGTCGTCAGGCCATGCCTTTGAAAAGGGTGATTTTCCATGGACAACGCCCGTTGGATACTATGACGGCAATCAGGAGCCTGAAGGCGGGGACATGTCTAACGGATACGGCATTTATGATATGGACGGAAACGTTCAGGAGTGGTGCAATGACTGGTATGCATCAGGCTATGGAAGTGCTAATCTGGTAAGTAATCCAATGGGGCCTTCCAAGGGTAGTTTTCGTGTTTTGCGTGGCGGTTTTTGGCGTGGTTCGGGATATTTATGGCATTATTGCAGAAATGCCTTTCGATATCGCGACAAGCCTTTTTATCGCTACGATTCTGTAGGATTCCGGATCGCCAAGCCTGAATGATATTGGGTTTCAGTATAAAGTTTAGGAAGCATTATAATGCGGGTAAATAGGCCGAATGATATGCGATTGTGGTATAAAACCCCCGCCCAAAATTGGGAAGACGGGCTGCCTATAGGCAATGGTCAGGTCGGAGCCATGGTTTTGGGCGGTGTTCCACAAGAGCGGATTTTACTAAATCATAATAGGCTTTGGCGGCAGAAAGTTAACAAGGATTATAGAACTCCAAAAGTTGGCCATCTGCTCAAAAATGTCCAAAAACTTTATTTTGAAGGAAAATATGATAAAGCAGTTAAAGCCTCGAGTTTTTTGCCTTGGAGTCCCGCAGATTTATTTGCACCTTTTGGTGACCTTTATATAAGTTTCCCAGGCCATGCCTTGGAAAATATTTCGGACTACCGCAGTGAACTCGATTTGGCAACTGGTATTGCGAAAGTGGGTTATGTTCATGACGGTGTAAAATATTTTCGTGAAATCTTCACATCAAGAACTGATGACGTTATTGTGATACGCCTGTCAGCTGATAAGGAGGGATCTATAACGAGTGGTATAGAGCTTTCCAGGGTGGACGATCCTGAATGTGAGATAAGCGGTTGGGCTGAGGGCAGCCGTATTGGTTTTCTGGGCAAGTTTGAAGAGGGAGTCTGTTT
Organism: Phycisphaerae bacterium; assembly: GCA_963664745.2. Taxonomy (GTDB): domain Bacteria; phylum Planctomycetota; class Phycisphaerae; order SM23-33; family SM23-33; genus B1-G9. The sequence continues at coordinate 563,980 of CAXXMC010000005.1, read as the reverse complement.
TGCAGCTGCAGCTGAGGTTTTCCCCAAGGGTGGCAAACTGTTCGTCCCCGATGAACAAGCAGCCAAATTATCCATCGAAAAAAGCAATGAAGTTTTGATCCTTTTATCCATGAATGCAGGTGACGATGATGAATTAATAGCATCATGTCGTAGACATCTTGATAAATTCAAGTCAGAGCATTCTTTTACTGGTTTATCCCAGCGACATATTGCTGAGCATAAGGAATTATTTGGCAGGGTCGAACTATCTTTAGGCAAGGATCTGAATCATAACCTTCCTACGGATGAACGCGTTGCGCGTTTTGCTGCTGGCGAAGATGATCCGGGTCTGGTTCCATTGCAGTTTCAATTTGGCAGGTATCTCATTTTGAGTGCTTCACGGCCCGGTTGTTTGCCTGCCAATCTGCAGGGGATATGGAACGGTGATCTTCACCCCATCTGGGAATCTGCTTATGTTTCCGACTGCAACCTCCAGATATGCTACTGGGCGGCGGAGGTTACGAATCTAAGTGAATGTCACGACGCATATTTTGGTTTGATTGAAGACGCACTGCCGGCTGCCCGGCAGACGGCAATGGATCTGTTCGGCTGTCGTGGTATTTTCATGGGTATTCATTTTGATCCTAATAAACCAGCTCGTGCTTTTTATTGGGAATGGACTGGGGCGGCGGCCTGGCTGGCACAACATTTCTGGTTGAGATGGGAATATACCCAGGACAAAGAATTCCTTTGTAATCGGACCTATCCTGTTTTTAAAGAGCTGGGTATGTTCTACGAAGATTTTTTGGTTGAAGACCCTCGCCCTGAAAGTCCACACTTTGGGAAGCTAGTTACCGTGCCGGCATATTCACCGGAGGCGATTCTTCTGTACAAGGGTAAGCCATGTACCACAACGATAGGTTCAGCCATGGACTTTGAGCTTATCTATCACGTATTTACCAGCTTGATAAAGGCCAGTGAAATTCTTGATGTAGATGCAGACAAGCGAAAAGACTGGCAGTATATACTCGATAATATTCCGCCGTTGCAGATCGGAAAATACGGCCAGCTTCAGGAATGGTTGGAAGATCTCGAAGAAAAGGATCATTACCATCGCCATATTTCCCATCTCTGGGGTTTGTATCCTGGAGATCAGATTACCCCGGAAGATACGCCGGAGTTTGCACAGGCTGCCAGGGTGTCTCTGGCCAGGAAAATGGACCCAAGAAGTGTGATGTGTCCTTGGCCTGCGGTTTGGCTGTGGTATGCTGCCAGCCTGGCTCGTTTGCGAGAGGCGGAGTGGGCTTATGAACTTGTTTCAGATACTCTGCGTGATCCGGGTATGGCCTATCGAAACCTTATTAGTAAACCGCGTGAAGGTGGGTTGGCGGGCCCGGTTTTTCAAATCGATGGCAACGCCGCATCGCCTGCTGCCATAGCTGAGATGTTAATGCAAAGTCATAACGGAGAAATTAAGTTCCTTCCTGCTTTGCCCAAAGCTTGGCCTGAAGGTTATATAAAAGGCCTTGTTGCCCGTGGCGCTTTTGAAATCCATATTGAGTGGAAATACGAAAAGCTCACCCAGGCCGTCGTAAAATCAAAAAAAGGCAATGCCTGCAGAATAAAATACGATGTGCCGCTTAAAGTTACTTCAAGTGGGAAACCTGTAGTTGTTCGCCGCCTGGAGAATTCTGCGATAGAATTCGAGACTGAAGCGGGCAAAGAATATATTATTAGTATTTAAACTGAATGAAAAGGTGATTTATGAAGAATATTTCCAGGAAATATAAGCACTGTGGCCCGATTACACACCCGGGTATAAATGTAACTGTTGATGAAAACGGTATTCAGGCGAAAGACTTTGTTTACGAGAACAAAAAAGCCGCGAAGCCTGATCCGTGGTCAGCTAACTGGATATGGCTTAACAACGAGAAGTTTCCGGAATTACAGGAATCCGTTTATTCAGTATTTTGTCAAATGGGTGAAAAGAATAAACATGCCGTTGCCCTGTTCCGAAAAGAGATTGTGCTGAAAGATGGGGTCGAAAGTGTTAAGGCCTGGGTAAGTGCTGATGTAAAATACCGACTTTATGTCAATGGCATTATGGTTGGCAGAGGCCCGGCTGAAGTCAGCGGCGACTACGGATATTCAGAGCCGGCTCCATACTGGTACTATGATCAATATGATCTGGGATATATTTTCAAGCCGGGTGTTAATGTGATAACGGCTGAGGTTGTTTTGCAGCCTGACGAAATGGCTGATTATTCCATGGGACACGGCGGTTTCTTATTTGAAGCCAAAGTCGATTATTCCAATGGTCAAAGCGAAACGATAATTTCAGATGACACGTGGCAGGGTACACCAGGAAGTGCTTTTATAAATCATTTCCGCAACCCTTTCGCGGGGCACGGCCATGCCAATCTTTATCTTGCACAGTTAGAGCTTGCAGGGTGGCATGAAGAAGGTTTTGATGCAAGTGGTTGGCCTGGATGCGATGTTGTCGATAAAGCGACGGGAGGGCGATGGAATCTGATACCAAGGGAAGTACCCCCGTTGATGGAGGCCAGGATTCAGGCAAGAAAAGTTTTAATTCCCTTTGAGCAACATCGCCATAGAATTGAAAATCCTGATGCAATGCTGCGAGACGATGATACGTATGCGTTGGTTAGGTCCGGCTCGCCGGTGACATTCTGGTTGGATTTCGGCAAGGAATATTCCGGCCATTTGTGTTTTCTGATCGATGGTGTAAGAGACATGAAGCTTCGGATTGAATACCAGGAGATAGCAGGAAAATCCGACAGGTTTTCAGAATATATAATGAGAGACGGCTTGCAGGAATTTGAATGTATCCGCCTTGACGCATTCGAACATGTCAAGGTAACTATTAGTAATTTTTGCGGCAAGGATATAAAAATCTATAACATGTGCTGCAATTTTACGTCTTATCCCGTTAGTTATGAAGGTAAATTCCAATGCTCTGACGATTTGCTCAACAAGGTTTGGCAAGTTGGAGCATGGACAAATCAGATGTGTATGCAGGCTTATCATCTTGATTCTCCAATACATCAGGAAACGGTTTCATGCGTTGGTGATTATGTAATCGAAAGTCTGATGAACTATTACACATTTGGCGACAAATGGCTTGTCAGGCAGGATCTGAAAAAATTGGCAAACTTTTTACAGAGGGCAGACGGGGTTATGTTCTGTACCAGCTACAGTCTCCTTTGGACTGAGATGCTGGCTGATTATTATCGTTATACTGGCGATGATTCTCTGTTTGATGAAATGATGCCTGTTGTTGACATGTTGCTGCTGAAATGTTTTGAAGGCTATAAAGATGAAACAGGATTGATTGCCGATCCTCCGCGTTTCACCTTCATGGACTGGGTCGTTTTGGGTGCTCATAATCTTCACAACCCCCCCAAGGCTATGGGACAAGCTTACCTGAATGCCTTTTATTTCAGAGCATTGAAAAATGCAGCCATGTTCTGCAAAATTTCAGGAAAAGCCGCGGAAGAGGAGCGTTATATAAAGCTGGCCGATGAAACTCGGGCCGTGTTTAACCGCCATTTCTGGAATGAAGAAAAGGGTTTGTACATTGACGGGTTGGATGATCCCTGTTCTTTTAAAGACATTGCGTGGGGTTACCCAGCCAATGTGGAAGGAACCTATTTCAGCCAGCATACCAATTCTCTAGCGGTTTTGTATGATCTGGCACCCCAGGATAAACATGCCGAAATAATGCAGCGTGTAATTGAAGATAAAACTCTTGCTCAAGCCCAGCCCTATTTCATGCACTTTGTATTCGAAGCACTGAACCATGCTGGTGTTTTCCACAAGTATGGGTTTGACCAGATGAGACGATGGAAGTCCTTGCTTGATGAACATTCCAGCAGTTTGAAAGAAACCTGGTCTGGTGATTTCGACTTCAGCCATGCCTGGGGTGGTTCGCCGACGTATCAGCTGTCATCCAAAGTATTGGGCGTCAGGCCGATAGAGCCTGGTTTCGAGCTGATTGGGATTGAACCGGTTTTTGGAGATTTATCACAGGCTGCCGGAAAAGTTCCTACGCCAAAAGGGATTGTGGAAGTCAGCTGGACTAAAAGAGGTTCCGAAGTCGATCTGCAATTAAGCATACCCGAAGGTTGCAAGGCAGTTCTCAACATCCCCGCAGCCACTATAGAGAAATCAGAACCGAATGGAAAAGTAAGCGAACAGAAAACGGCCACCATGGATGTGCAATCCGGGCGGTATCGTGTCCGGTTTGCTTGATTGAAAATGAATAGGATAGTCGTCTGGATAGTGTAGTATTGTCTTTGGGAGAAGTTTGATGGAGTCAGGTCGATTGACAAAAGGTTGCGTTACGCTGCCGGCTGAGTCTGGCAAAGAAGATATTGTTCTGGAATTGGCTAAGCGTTGTGGTGCTGACGTTATTCGCGACAGTGACGGAACTGTATTATCTCAAGAGATTCTCGATTTTGGCTTTGACATATATTCGACACTTTGCATTGTTAGGGCGGATCAGGATTGGCCTGGGAATCATCCGACGCATCTTCCTCAGCAGTACCTTATGAGTCACCGCGAGGTATCCGGCGGAGGAGAATTGAAGATAGAGATTCTTCGGGAATTTTACGACGAAAAATACCGCATCAACGAGGATGATGATCCGAAACAGTGGTGGGAGGTAATTGATCGAACCAAGGGTGAGGTAGTTGCATCAGACAGCTGGGAATATGCAGACGGTTGGGTAGTGATAGACGACACAGAGCATTTTCATGAGTATACAGTCAACTTCCTTGTTTATCAGACCTGGGATTCGGTATCGATGTATAATCATCTTATCAATGACTGGCAATGCGAAAAAACCGTAAGCCTGAATCCGTTTCTGCCTGAAGTATATCAACATTTGATGGGTTATTTTCAGCAATGGCTAGAAAAGCATCCCAGTACGACAGTTGTTCGCTTTACGACCTTTGCGTTTATGTTCATGTTGATAAATGACTCGGAATCCAAGCAAAAGATTTGTGACTGGATGGGTTATTGCGAAGCCGTTTCACCAGCAGCGATTTTGGAATTTGAACGGATTAGAGGATACCGGTTACGATCGGAAGACTTTGTCGATATGGGGCGATTTAATCCCACCTCATGTCCTCCGTCACAGCGTTATCTTGACTGGATAGATTTTATTCATGGGTTTGTCGTACGATTTGCAAAGGACCTCGTTTCATTATGTCACCAGGCTGGCAAGAAGGCGGCGATGTTCTGGGGAGACCATTGGATAGGTCTTGAACCTTACAGTCCGCTTTTTCAGCAGATAGGTATGGATATTCACATAGGGGCGTGTAATGACGGCACCGGTTTGCGAAGAATTTCTGATGCGCCGGGCGCGCAGATTAAAGAGATAAGGCTGTACCCGTATTTTTTTCCTGATACCTTCAAGGAGGGTGGGAATCCTACCGAAGAATCCATGCAGGGTTGGATTAAAATTCGCCGTGCTCTTATTCGCAAGCCTATAGACCGTATAGGCTGGGGAGGGTATCTGAGCCTTGCGTATAAATTCCCAGATTTTATTGACCACATGGAATATTTAAGCAACCAGTTTCGAGAAATTCTCGAACGAACACAAAAGAAAGAATCATATAAAGCCCCAATTAAAGTGGCTGTGCTTGATTGTTGGGGCAAGCGACGGGCATGGCTGAGCCACTTTGGTGTTGATATAAAATTCATGGCTGGTCATGACGACACGACGGTTTGCTCCTGGACAGATACTTTGGAATGTTTGGCGGGTCTGCCGGTTAATGTGGACTTCATGAGTTTCCAGGATATTATCGACACACCCGATTACCTTGATGGTATTGATGTTATTATAAACGATGGCCAGGCTGGGAGCTCATGGAGTGGTGGCGATAATTGGAAAAAGCCGCAATTATTGGCTGAGGTGCGCAAATTCGTATATGGCGGTGGTGGTTTTATCGGCGTTTGTGAGCCATCCGCCTGTGAGTATCAGGGACGTTTTTTTCAGCTGGCCGACATTCTCGGAGTTCAAAAAGAGACAGGCAAATCATTAAATGTCACTGAAGCCACCGGTTGTAAAATTAAGAATCATTTTATAACCGAAGATCTCCGCGCTCCTCTTAATACTGGATTAAAAAAGAGCTATGTATTTGCAGCTGAGAAGAATACCCAAATCTTAGATTATAACGATTCTCATATTCACCTTGCGGTAAACGAAAAGGGCCAAGGTCGATCTGTTTTTCTCTCGGGCCTGCCTTTCAGTTTTGATAATTCCCGCCTGCTGCAACGAGCGATATTTTGGGTCTGCGGGCAGGAAAATAATCTTAAGCGATGGTTTGCTAGCCATCCAGATACGGATGTAGCGTATTATCGTGATGCAGGATGTTATTTGGCTGCCAACAATTCCGCTGAGTCTGTCAAGACAATAATTTTTGATGATGAAGGCAGGGAATCACAGATTAGTCTCGAAGCCTATGAACTGAAATGGAAGGGAATATAGTAATGTTACGCCTTTTTTGCTGCCAGATTCAATTACTGCTACTGCCATTGATGTCGAAAATATTGTGATTCTTCTCTAAAGGGCTTGACATTATATCTATTTCATGCTAAGTTTACGTAAACGGTATAATGTGTGTAAATGAAGGATGGCAAAACAGAAAAAAAATTGTTCGAATATTCCCCAGCAGGAGATTGCCCAGCGGCTTGGTGTGTCGCAGATGACGGTTTCCCGGGTGGTAAACAATCGCGCTGGTGTAGGCAAAAAACTGCGTGAAAAGATCCTAAAGGAAATCCGCAAAAGCGGTTATGTGCTGGACAACATCGCAGCTGGTTTGCGTGGAGTTGGCACGAAGATTATCGGGCTGATTATACCGGATGTAAGTAACTCGTTTTTTCCCGAAATCACCACAGCCATTGAAACGGTTGCGCGTGAAAACGGGTATTGGGTGACACTGGCACACAGCCATGAGGATTACAGCTTGGAATGCGAAGCCATTGACATGCTTCGCGGATTTCGCGTGGAAGGTTTTATAATCGCACCTTCGGGTGGTCAGAATGATGTGGATATTTACCAAACCCTGGAAAAGGTCGGAATTCCTTATGTTTTTATAGATAGGTTGAAAACGAAAATTAAATCAAATGCCGTGGTAACTGATACATATCAGGGGGCATTGGATCTGGGAAATTATCTGATTTCCAAGGGATATCGCAAGTGGGGGTACCTAAGTGGTCCTAAAGGTCTTTATAATTCTCTGCAGCACAGCAGGGGATTGAGGCAGAGTATTAAATCGGCTGGTGTTGATATTGCCTTTTGCAGTGTAACTGCGGATTTGGAAGAAGAGCACGGTTATCTGGCGACGGATAAACTTTTAAAGCAGTTTTCTCCTGATGTGATTATTGGCTTTAATGATCCGATAGCAGTTGGGGCGTATAGGCTTCTGAAGGAGCGATCCATTAAAGTGCCTGATGAAGTTGCCATTTGCGGCTTCAGTGACTTGAAGACTTCCAGGCTTTTGGAAGTTCCGTTGACAACTGTTTCCGAAGCTACTGTTGAAATGGGAACCCGTGCCTTTGAAATTCTCAAAAATTTGATAGAGAATCCGGATGGTGAGATTGAGACTATTAAGCTGAAACCAGAGCTTCAAGTTAGAAGTTCTGCATAATTTTTCGGCGAAATTTAAGGTTTACGTAAACATAATGAAAATAGGATTTACTGGAAGTTCTATTATCCTATCTAATTCAGCAAGGAAAACGAAGGAAATACAGCTATGAACAATCGTCAGAGAGTAAAAGCTATTATGAATTACGAAAGCTATGACAGGCTTCCTCTGGTTCATTTCGGATATTGGAGAGAAACTTTGGATAAGTGGGCTAGTGAAGGTCACTTGAAAAAGGAAGATTATGAAGGCTACAATGAGGGTAATGAAGTAGACCGAGCCCTTTCCGAAAAAGTGGGGTTCGATTTTAACTGGCAAACCATGATTTATGCAGATGGAAATGTTAATCCGGGCTTTGAACAAAAGATCCTTGAAGAATTTCCAGATGGCACTCAAAAGGTATTGGATTATAACGGTTTGATTACTCTTCAAAAGCCAGGAATAAACTCTATTCCTGCGGAGGTGGGTTATACGCTCCAGAACCGAAAATCATGGGAGGAATGTTATCTTCCAAAGTTGCAGTACTTCGACGGGAGAGTTGATAGCGACGCTCTTATAAAATTGAAGCAAAACCCTGATCGGGATTATCCTTTGGGAATTAACTGCTGGAGCCTTTTTGGGGGTATCCGGAATTGGATGGGCGTTCAAGGTATAAGTTATCTCTATGCTGATGATGAGGAACTGTATGATGAAATCATCCAGACAGTGGCAGACTTAAACTTCAAAGTGATCGAAAAAATGTTGTCTATTTATTCTGATTTCGATTTTGCCCATTTTTGGGAAGATCTATGCTACAAAAATGGTCCCCTAGTGAACCCCAGGGTTTTTGAAGAAAAGGTGGGACCCAATTATAGACGCATCACGGATCTGGTTAAGAGTTATGGTATCGACATCATTTCAGTTGATAGCGACGGTAAAATTGATGATCTTATTCCTGCATGGCTAAATAACGGCGTCAATACTGTCTTTCCAATCGAAGTAGGTACATGGGAGCCTGATTTTGCACTTTGGCGTAAAAAATATGGCAAGAAGCTCCGAGGTGTGGGGGGTATGGATAAGAAGTTCTTTGGGTTTGATTATGCAGCCATAGATGCTGAAATAGAACGCTTGAGACCTCTTGTGGAACTTGGTGGTTACATTCCGTGTCCGGATCACAGAATCGCCCCTGATGCGAAATGGGAAAACGTGCAATACTACTGCGATCGGATGAGAGAGATATTCAGCTAGAATAAAATTTTATCCAGAGCTTTAGACAAAAAGCTATACCTGAATTTTGAGAAAGCAAGGGTTTGAAAAAACATAATGAAAACAGGATTTGCACAAACTGAGATAACTCCGCCCTTGGGTATTTATCTATGCGGCCAGCTTGAACCGATGAAAGCTGACGGTATTGAGAGTAGGCTTTTTTCGAGAGCCATGTGTCTCGATGACGGCGAAATCTGCGTAATCATTTGCAGTAATGATATTCTTGCGATTTCCAATGATTTTGCTGCAGAGGTTTGCAGCCGGGCCGGTGCGCTTTGCGGGATACCGGCAGATAATATCATTGTAACAGCTACTCACACTCACAGCGGGCCGAATACCGTCGATATTTTTGGCAAGGATGCGAATTCTGATTATGTAAGCCAATTGAAGAGTAATATTGTTGATACGATCAAGACTGCTTTTGAGAATCGCAGTAATGGCATGCTTAAATTTGCTTCCGGCGAACTTGATGGATTCGCGTTTAACCGTCGGTTTATAATGTCTGACGGTACTATTCAGACCCATCCGCTTAAGGGCGATCCGCATATGGTTCAGCCGGAGGGGCCTGACTCTAAGCAGGTAGATGTTTTATGTGTTTATGATGACGCAGGAAACATAAAAGGTGCGTCGGTGACGTTCGGCTGTCATGCTACGGTTATGGAGCGTGACAATACCAAGATCAGTTCGGATTATGCTGGAAAGTTGTGTGAGTATCTGGGAAAAAAACTCGGCTGCGATAACGCGGTACAGTTCTTGGCAGGAGCTGCGGGAAATATATGTCAGGTAAATCCGCGGGATATTTCCCAAACTGAAGTTGGCCTGTCCTGGTGTGAGCGGATGGGCAAGGCTATTGGTGATAAGGCCAATGGGCTTTTGCAAAATGCTAAAGCAGGCCAAGGCACGCTAAAAATAATTTCGAAGACTATTAAATTAAAACGTCGTGAAATTCCGGCAGAGCTGGTTCAGTGGGCGAACAATCATAGCGAGATCCCGACGGAAGTTCCACAACTCAGCGATTATGGTTCGGAGTTATACGGTAAATTGCCGGATCAAAAAGTTTCGCTGGATGAATTGTTTAAAACTACGTTCTGGGCGAATTTTTATGCGAATGAAATAAAAACTCTGGATCGAATGCGAGTTGAAAACGCTGAGATGCCTTTCACGATAAAGATTGTCTCACAAGCTAACTGGGCTATGGTTTTTCTGCCATGCGAGCTTTTTGTGGAATGGTCGAATTTCATTCGTAAAGAATCACCGTTTGAGTTTACCTCGGTAGTGACTTTGGCGAATGGCTGGAATGGTTACATTCCCACTAAGCGATCTTTTGAACGGAGCGGAGGTTACGAAACCAAGGAAGTCACCTCGACCATGCTAAGGCCCGAGGCTGGGGATGTTGTAACAAAAGAGATTATTGGCATACTGAAAGCAGAACATAAAAGTTAAGTTTTTTTAGGAATCTCAGTTTACGTAAACTAGTATTGAAAGGATAAAAAGATGTCTAAATTGGCTATTAACGGTGCACAGAAAACAGTGGATAAGAGTCTGCAGAAGGCCTGGCCTCCGATAAATCAGGACGATATCGACGCAGTTGTAGCGGTTCTGAAGACGGGTGTTCTTTGGGGGCCTATGGAAGAGCAGGTTACAGGCTTGCAGGATGACTTCGCGAAATATATTGGTGCGAAACATGCTCTTGTCGTTAATTCAGGCACAGCTGCATTGCACGCAGCCGTAGTGGCAGCGGGTATTGAACCCGGTGATGAAGTTATCACACCTGCTTATAGTTTTTGGGCAACCAGTCAGGCTGTACTTGCACACAATGGAATTCCGATTTTTACGGACATTGACCCGGAATCCATGAATATGGATCCAACGAAAATTGAGGAGAAAATCACCTCGAAAACCAAGGCCCTTTTGCCGGTGCATGTCCACGGCCTTTGCGCGGATATGGATCCGATAAATGCAATCGCCAAGAAGCATGGCTTGAAGGTTATTGAAGATGCAGCCCAGGCTGCGGGAGCGAAATATAAAGGTAAGTTCGCTGGAACGCTTGGAGATATTGCGGGTTTCAGTTTGAATGGCAGTAAGAATCTCCCAGCCGGTGAGGGCGGTATTGTTACTACTAACGATGACGAGCTGATAGATCGTGCCCGCAAGATGGCTATGTTCGGCGAAAAGGTCGTTCCCAAGGGACTTATCCGTCTTTATGACGCCGAGATTATGGGGTTCAATTATCGTAACAATGAAATGGCAGATGCCTTGTGTCGTTCGATGCTCAGGCGATATGATCAGCTTCAGGCTGGTCGGCGAGAGAACTGCGAATACCTCTCGACTGAGCTGAACAAGATCAAGGGCGTTAAAGCTCCGGTTGCTCCTGAGGGTTATGAGCATGCGTGGCACCTTTACAAGGTCCGGCTGTATCCTGAAACTCTGGGTCTCACGGACATTCATCCGAAGCGTTTCCGTTGGGCGGTCATGAAAGCTCTCCAGGAAGAAGGCTGCGATCTGTTCGAATGGCACAACATGCCTGTCCCGTCGCAGAAGGTGTTCCTTAACAAGGAAGCGTATGGCAAGGGTTGTCCGTGGATTTGTCCGCTGGCAGGCGAAGGCGTCAAGGATATGGTTTATGATCCGTTTGATTACCCGGTCTGCGTGGATATGTTTGACCGTTCATTCTGCATCAAGCCGTTCTTCCCACCAAACGGTTTGGAACTCATGGGCCAGTATGTCGAAGCATTTAATAAGGTATTTGATAACCTTGACGAAGTTATCGAGTTTTCCAAGACCATTGAATTCCCGACCATGCCGGGCGAAAACCGTAAGATTTAGTTAGAAACGAACTTTTATTCCGGCCAGGCCGGGTTAGGATAAAAAATGTCAGACTATATAAGTCTTGCGAAGGCCGTTTTGAAAGAACACGAGCAGGTTCTGCTCGATGTCGATCCTGCGGAAGTTGAGAAACTTCTCACTGCCATCGCCCAAGCCAAGTGTATACAGGTTTTCGGGATGGGAAGGATGAAATGTGCGGTTCGGGCTTTTGTAATGAGATTGATGCATATGGGCCTTGACGCGCATGTGGTTTATGACACCACATGCCCGAATATAGGCCCGGGCGATCTGCTGATAGTAAATGCAGCCTGCACGACCATAGGCTATACGGTCATGCAGTTTGCGAAAAAACTCGGTGCGAAGGTTGTCGCTATAACCGCAAACCCGAAATCCAAGGCTGCCGATCTTTGCGATTTTACAGTGAGTCTGCGTGGGCAGGTTCATGGCGGCAGAGATTATGAAATCCCTTCAATTCAGCCTATGGCGGCGCTCTTCGAGCAGACGATTTTCGTATTCGAAGATATTATCATTCAGTTGCTCATGAAGAAGCTGAATATAACGGCTGAGCAGATGGCAAAGCGTCACACGAACCTTGACGGCTATATGGATTTTAACATTGACGAGGAATAAATCATGACTAGAACAGCGAGAGCAAATTTACTTGATAAACCGAACGGTTCATTCGTTGTTGGTGAATACCCCGTGCCGACTCCAAAGGCTGGTGAAGTTCTCATGAAAATTGAGATGTGTGGTATTTGCGGAACGGATGTTCACACATGGCGAGCACCCGCTGAGGCTGTTTTCGGGTTGGAATATCCGATAAGCCTAGGCCATGAGATATCGGGAGTAATTGAAGCACTGGGCGATGGTGTAACGACCGATTCGGTTGGGACGCCGGTAAAGGTTGGAGATCGCATTGGCATGATTCCAGCTATTCATTGCGGCAAATGCTACTTCTGCCGCATCGCCAAAACCCCTGAAAAATGTACCGATTGGAAAACTTACGGCACCTGGCCAAGGGCTGATCAGGAGCCGCATTTTACCGGCGGTTACGGCGATTATCTTTATATTCACGCGCCGGGTTCGTTTTTTATCAAGTCTACAACTTCAGCAGAGCGGACAGCCTTTCTGGAACCCATGGCTGTGGTTGTCCACTCCATGCTGCATGCCAAGATCAAACTGGGAGATACGGTCGTCGTTCAGGGCAGCGGGCCGATCGGCCTGCTGACTGTCGCCTGTGCCAAACTGGCCGGTGCGTCTTGCGTTATTGCAACAGGCCGGCGAAACAGAACTCGCGTTGAACTGGCCAAGGCAATGGGTGCCGATCATGTGATACTCTCTGCAGATATGCCCAGCGAAGATGATCGCAAAAAGTTTGTGATGGAAAAATCGCTTAATAACGTAGGTGCCGATGTTGTGATTAACACAGTCGGTACATGCGGAGCTTTCAAGGAATGCTTCAACTTCGTGCGCGACAGTGGAACTTTAGTTGAAGTTGGAAACTTTGTTGATTCGGGCACGTTTGATTTTAATCCCTGCAAGCATTTGTGCGAGCGTGGTATCAAGATTATCGGTAGTTTCGACAACGAGGCTGAGCATTTTGTCCGGGCCATGCCGCTTATCGCCGATAAGCGAATCCCACTGGAAAAACTCATCACTCACAAAGTTGCCGTCGAAGATGTGGAGCAGGTACTTGCTGCAATTGAAAAAGGCGAAACCCTCGACGGTAAAGAGATCGTCAAAGCCATGATGGTAACAGAACTCTGAGGAAGGAATTTTATAAATGTTAAAAGGAATACCAAGTTGCCTGTCACCTGACATGGTCCATGCTTTTATGAGCATGGGCCATGGAGATGAGATCGTAATTGCGGATGCGGACTTTCCAGCTGCGACCCATTGTCAAAGATTGATCCGTGCCGACGGTTTGGATGTTTCTACACTGCTGGAAGCGATTCTTCCGCTGTATCCACTCGACACTTTTGTTGACTCGCCTGTTGCAACAATGGATTGCAGTCCGTGGGGCGATGAACCCGAGTCCTACGCACGGTTTCGAAAAATTATTGGCAAGCATCACAGCCAGTTCAAAGACTTTGAACTTGTCGAACGTTTTGAGCTTTACGAGCGAGCCAAACAAGCATATGCTGTAATAGTTACATCCGAAGCCGATGGCAATGTCATCCTTAAAAAAGGCCCGGTAATGGGATAGGCAGTCATGTCGAAAAGTAATAAGAAAATACTATTTATTGGCGACAGTATCTCAGAAGGCCACGCTGCATCTGATCCATCAAAAAGATATACGACTCTTGTAACAAATGAATTGAGCGAAGCTGGATCAGATTATCAAGAGATCAACATAGCAGTGTCGGGTTCAACATTGGTTGAACACCCCTGGCCTAAGCATGGGGTTTCCGGTATGCCGTTTAAACTGACAGAGGCAATATCGCAGAAGCCCGATATAATTGTCATTCAGCATGGTGTAAATGATAACGGTGTAGGAAGTTCTGCTTTTGAATTTTTGTGGAATTATCGAAAGATGGTTCAGGCCTTAAAGAACGAGTTTCCTGAAATTAAAATTGTTTGCATGACAATATGCCCGTCTTGGCTTACAGATGGAAGCTGCTGGATGTTAAGTATGCCTTGGGTGAATCAGGTTAATGTTGGCATACAGGAATTGGCCGCCCGGGAAAATACGCTTGTTGCTCAGACCAATTTCATGTTGCAGAATTGCCGGGAGTTATTTGCTGATGGTGTCCATCCAAACGATGAAGGCCATAGAATAATGGCAGATTCTGTATTGAACGCTCTGCGGGAAGATAAAAAACAGTCTGTAGATGATTTTGATGTTGTTATAAATGGCAGCGGCCAATTCAGGATTTGCGGGTATGTCTTTGAAATCTCTCCCTCTGAGTCCTCTGACTTATCAGGATTTATTGAATTTTATAATCTCACAAAAAAAGGTTTTACTTATAAAAGTGATCATGATGTAAAAATGATTTCGCCGGTTAAACAATACCCACATAAAGTGATACTACAGGAAGTCGCCCCTGGGAATGACAATATTGATCTTCTTTGGGAAGAGTATTCTGGACGACTTACTCTTCAACTTAAACCTAGCAAAGAAAAAATGAATATCCGGTTAGATGCTTAGCTGACACAATCTTTGGCCTGAGATGATTTATTATAAAAGGAATACTTATGTCCGTTGATTCTGAAATATTATCTTCCTCGTCAAAAAACTGTTTTTTGCTTCTTGGCCAATCAAACATGTATGGCTGTGGAACCATTGATAGGGAAGCCCTGAATACTGATGACCGTATACAGGTTTATCGTGACGGGAAATGGGAAACGGCACGGCAGCCTTTGCAGAAGTGGGATTGCAAAATATACCCTGAAGGAGGGGGAAGCATGGGGATAAGTTTTGCCAGAAGATTGCTGCAAGAATTCCCTAAGGCCCCAATTAACCTTGTTCCCTGTGCCCTTGGAGGTTCGCCGATTGAACAATGGCTGCCTGGGGGGCAATGCTATCAAAACGCGACAACAATAGCCAAAGAAGCTGTTTGTAAAGGTGAATTGAGAGCCATTCTATGGCATCAGGGTGAAAGTAATTCATCGGAAGAAGATAATGCAAAAAAATATTTTTTCAATTTTAAAGAAGTTGTGGAATCTTTCAGAAAGGACCTCAATTCTGAGAACTTACCTTTTATCGTCGGGCAGTTAGGAGAGTTCATGAAGGATAATCATGATTTTAAATATTCCCATATTGTAAATGAAGCCTTACGCAAAGCGTGCCACCAATTTCCGCGAATGGGTTTTGTTTCTTCTGAAGGTCTTATTGATGAAGATCGTAATGACAAGTTGCATTTTGGAATGAAATCTCTGAATGAATATGGCAGAAGGTACGCGGAGAAATTTGTTCAGTGTTATATGGCCACAGTATCGTAAGCTATTCTGGAAAATTTCATGCAATTGATTTAGGATTCATGCATGAAGACTGATTTAATTAATGGTCTTGGAATGGCTTTAAATATATAATCTCCCATCGATGCTTATTGTTTTTTAAAGGGTAAAAAATGCAAACTGCATTTAATTTTCAGACTGGCAAATGGAATATCTCTTGGCCGGGAAGAATAGCCAAGCATGATCTGGTTTATCATTCTGTATTCGACGATCCGATGCGAGGTATTCCCCTCGGCAACGGTGATGTGGGGGTTCTTTGTTGGTGTCAAGAATCCAGACTTATATTTGTTATCAACAAGTGCGACTTGTGGGAGGATTCTGGCAAGCCTGAATTAAATATGTGGGGCGATAAAAAAGGCGAATCAATTACGACTCTTTGTCATGGTGCGAGAATAATATTAGATTTTCACAAGCCGGTTTTTGATCCAATATATTTGTCAAAATTTATGGGAAGGTTATCGCTTGCAGATGCGAAAATGAGCATCGATCTGGACGGGCCGTTTGGCGAAATTTCAGTTGAAGCCTTTGTTGACAAGGACAGCGGAGCTTTGCTTGGAAAGATTTCTTCAAATCTTAAAGAGCAAAATGAAATAACAATGACGCTGGAACGCTTTGGTTCCAGGACTTTTTGTTATTGGTATAGAATGCTTCACAAGGATTCTTCGAAAGGTCTTAAAGGTACAGAGGCCCTTGTAGAAGCTGATAGTGTTTTTCTTAAACATAAATTGAATACCGGAAAATTCGCGGTAGCGTTGAAAACCAATAATCGTCATCACTGCAAAATTAAAACTAACAGACTTCATTCCAATGCCGCGCAGATCAGCATAATTCCAAAAGGAAAATGTTCCTTTGAATTTCAATCAGCTGTGACAAGCCCGGTCAAAAAAGGCGATCCTCTGAAGCGGCTTCAAGATGTAAAGATACTTCCTGATAATTTGAATGAAACTTTCAAAAATCATAGAAAATTGTGGAAGGAATTCTGGCTTCGCTCGATGATGGATTTTGGGGATGATTATTTTAACAACCTATGGTACTTGAACATGTACTATGCCAATTGTTCCCAGGGTGGCAAATATCCGGGAAGATTCATAAATGGTTTGTGGCATTGGAACAGGGATGTTCAGCCCTGGAATTATTATTTTCACTGGAATCAGCAGCAGACCTACTGGCCTTTGAATGCAGCCGGTCATCACGAACTTGTGAAAGCTTATCTTGACTTCCGGTTTAACCATCTTGATGTGGCCAGGGGGGCAGCAAGGGATTTGTTTAAAGCAGATGGCGCTTTTGTAGCAGATGTTATAGATTACAAAGGGAAGAATGCGAAACTTATTCATAACCATACCCCTGTAGCGGAAATTGCCTTGGATTTCTGGCGTCAGTATGAATTTACGGAGGATATGGATTTTCTTAGACAGGAAGCTTTGCCTTATATGATCGAGGCTGCCAAATTCATGGCTTCGCGATTCAAGAAAGGCAAGGACGGCAAGTTTCACGCCAAACCTGGATCTGGTTACGAAGGCTGGATTCTGCTCGAAGATTGTCTAACCGAGTTGTCAGTGTGTAAAAGCCTTTTTAAGGCCACCCTTGAAGCTATTGAAATATCTGGTGCTGTTGAACCTGTCTCGAAGGTTATTCAGAAAATTCTTTCTGGAATGGCTGATCTGGAAACTATTCCTGACGACAAGGGAATGGTCAAAAAGAAACGCGGGAAATATACTTATAATATAGGCCCTAACAAGGGCAATGCCGCAGAGAATAATAAGCTGGTTTCACTCGGAAAACCTTACCGCAATAAAGAGCTGGGAATAAAACCCATTGTTGGGTTATCTCCTCATAATGAACCTTCTGCACTCGCGGGCATGGATGTATATGATATTCTCCAGAAAACTGAAGCAGGCTGGGAACCATCTGTAATCGATGGAAGGGAGATATCGTATATTGAAGGAGTTTTCCCAGTCTGTGAAAGCGCTGCGGTATTTCCGTCGAACCTGATAGGCCTGGACGATAAAGGAAGCGAAATCTATAAAGCTCTTGTTAACGTATTCAGATTGTGGGGCAAAGAGTTTTGGGGAGGTGAGCCGTTTCCAACCGTTCTCGCCAGGCTTGGTTTGGTTGAGGAATTGCATTCTTGCCTGAAAGAGTACCCGCGACGCTGGCAGTGGTATCCTAACGGATGGGGGCATTATGGTATTTCACAACGTAAGATTGAATCATCAGTTAGGCATTCGACTTTTCCTGATGTTTGGAATTTAGAGTTGTCCCCAAAGGAAAGGGTTAAGCCTGAAAATGGAATTGAAATTCCACGCGCACCTTTCAGGCATATGGGTTTCGAAGGTATGTCGAATCTCTGTTGTGCAATGAACGAGACGCTTTTACAAAGCCACAATGGTGTTATTCGCATTGTTCCCGCTATAAGCAAGGAACAAAATTCAAAGTTCACATTGCATGCGCGCGGGGGTTTTATTGTTTCCGGCGAATCCCAAAATGGAAAACTCAAATGGGCGCACCTGAAGTGCAACTCGGCCAATCATTGTGTTATTCAGAATCCATGGGGCAAGTGTAGCCTGTTTTGCAATGGTAAATACTTAAAAACACTTACTTCAAAAAAAATCGAATTTGATGCTAAGGCAAATCAGCAGTTAGTATTATTACCAGGTGTTCAAAAGAGTTTGAGATTTACTGTCACAAAAGAGAACTGTAAAGCTAATGAAGCTAAAAAGATTGGCCCTTGTGGTTTGGAGTTCCTTGGCCTGTAATTGAAATAGGTATTTATAATGAGCAATGGCAAAATAATTTCAGATAACAAACTACCTCAAGCCTGGCCTGAGTTTTACCCTATAGGCAACGGGCGGATCGGTGCAATGGTTAGCTGTGCTCCATTATGTGATCGCCTGTCGTTGAATCACGATAGGCTCTGGCGTCGCTATTGGAAATATAGCGATAAGAATATTCATGAAATATTTACTGAATACCAAAAACTCTGCCTGGCCAAGAATTGGGATGAGGCTTATGAGCTGATTCGTAAAAAAGTGATTATTCAGGGAGATGGAATTTACGTTAATCCATTTGTTCCGGTCGGCGATCTTGGGATCAAGCCCTATCATTTCAAAATTGACGAGATAAGCGAATATAAGAGGCAGCTTGATCTGGAAAAGGGGTTGATAAACGTCAGCTATAAACTTGGTGATGATCTGCGTTTCACCCGCGAGTATCTTTGCTCCTATAAACATGAAGTTCTGGCTGTGAATTACCAGGCCAACTATGCAGGCCGGGTGAGCGGGGAGGCTTTTATGTATCGTATTCCAGATTTTGAATGTGATATTACAGGCTCAGCCGATCTCGGGCAGATTATTCTCAAGGGAGAATTTGAAGAAGGCGTTAAGTTTACAGCCATAACTCGTATTATCCAGAATGGCGGAAGATTAACACGAGGGATAAGTGAATACAAATCTCCGGAAGGTGAACCATTTAAAGCAGAATTGAAAGGTTTCCAGTTTGGTTTCAGGGAGTTTGAACATCCATTGGAACCCTGTGGAGCATCAGTTCGGTTTGATACTGCAGATGAGGTGACGTTTTTAACAAGTATAGTGACTGATCGTGAATGTGATGGAGATCAGGAAGATTTCTGCTGCGGTAAGCTTGATAATGCGGGCAGTGATTATGACAAGATCAAGCATGAACATATTCAGGATTTTAGAGGTGAGTTTAACCGATGCACTTTACGCCTTAATGGGTCGACTAGTAACAATACTCCTGTGAATCTCCAAAAGCTGCGTAACGAGAACAAATGTGATCCTTCGCTTATAGAAAGTGTTTTTAATATGGGGCGTTATCTTGCGATTTCAAGCGGGAGATTGCAAGAAGGCGATGTTCTTAAAGCGCCGATTAATCTGCAGGGAATATGGAATGAGGATCTTCGGCCCGCCTGGGATTGCGATCTCCATTTGGATATGAATCTGCAAATGAATTACTGGGGGATTGGCATGGTTAACCTTGCCGAATATGGCCGGGTTCTTATAGATTGGCTATTTTCGCTACTCGACCAGGCGTGTCATGTTTCAAAGGACATTTACGGGATAGAAGGGGCTTTTTTTACCGGCGTCTGCGATGTCGAAAACCTGAGTAATCTGGATAATCTCTGTTTTCTTGCTACCGGTACAAATGCTTGGATAGCACAGACGGCTTGGCAGCTCTGGGAGTATGAATCTGACGAAAAAATGTTACGGGAAAAGTTATACCCGCTACTTAAAAAAATAGGATTATTTTTTGAAAACTTTCTCAAGGAAGATGAGCATGGACGGTTAATAACAGTTCCTAGCGGCTCACCTGAAAATTGCCCCACAGGTAGAACATTCCATGGGATGCTTTCCGTTACATCAACCTTTGATTTGGAACTTTTGATTGATTTATTCAAGAATTTAATAACTGCTTCGGAGATTCTGAAGACTGATAAGGCCAAGCGTCAGGCCTGGCAGGAAATTTTAGAAAAAATTCCTTTGCCAACTTTGAATGAAGAAGGCAGGTTATTGGAGTGGCTGGAAGAAGATTATCAGACAGACGATCCAGGGCATCGTCACCGTTCTCATTTTGTTGGGATTTGCCCGGGCACAAGAATTTCCCAGGAAGATACACCCGATTATAATGCAGGTATTCGCAAGGCTCTTGACCTTCGTCTCAGCCACGGTAATAAGGGAAGCTGCGGCCTGGATAAAACCTGGGATGCCCAGATCTATGCGCGGTTATATGACGCAGCAAAAGCCTGGAGCAAAATCTGCGAGCAGATACGTGTCCATGCAATGGATAATATGCTGATGGACGCTTTGGATCACAGTGAAGGCGGGATTGCGTATTGGGGTGATAAAAAACTCTTTCAGATTGAAGCGAACTTGGGAATGATGGCTGCGGTGACGGAACTGTTTTTGCAGGACAGAAACGGTTTGATCAGGCTGCTGCCGGCTTTACCTGAAACATTGCCTTCTGGAAAAGTTACGGGCCTGCTCGCTCGCGGTGGATATGAAGTTGATATTGAATGGGAAAATTCCAAGCTAACTGAAGCTATAATAAAGGTAAGTAAAACAGGACTTTGCAAAATTAAATCCTATACAACAGACTCTCCAGTTCAAATCGAAAAGGAGTCAGAAAGTATGGTTGTCGAACCCAAAGACGGAATAATCGAATTTGATGTAAAAGAAAACGGTATTATCAAGGTGACTGTGATTTAAAAATTTAGGTGCATCCGGTTAATGCGTAGGCATTTTGGTTTGATTTAGATTTTTGCGGCTTCATATCCAATCCGCCATAGTCTCATTGAAGGTTCTGATCTTGAAAAAGTGGGTCAGTCTCCACTTGATACCGAGTTGTTATTGAACGCTTTGTGACTTGTAAACCAGTTGTAACTCTCAAAAAGCCCTTAAAAACGCGATATAACATCTTGTTTTTACGGTGGTTAAAAACTGCAAGGCGTTCTTCGGAACCGAAGGTTAGAGGTTCGACCCCTCTCGGGCGTGTTGACTTAAGCCCTTGTCAATCAAGGGCTTTTTTTAAGCCTAAACGCCTTTATGCCAGGAAGTACCCGTTTTTTTCCCGAGTTGATTCTTGAAAGACCTGTAACCGCGGGGGGGAATTCCGGTATGTTGCCGGAATACCTTACTGAAATAACAACTATCTTCAAAACCACAGCGTGCTGCCAATTCTGTAATATTCAGTGATGTTGATTCGAGCAGTTTTTTTGCAAGTTTTATTCTCATGTCCAGCTGATACTGCAGGGGTGTAACTTCAAGAACCTTACGGAATATGCGGTAAAACTGTCTTTCGGAAAGATGAGCTTTGGCTGCTAGCTCTGCGATGGATATTTGCTCGCAGAAATGCTCTTCCAGGTAACTCATCGCTATGCCAAGGCGATAAAAATGCCTTGCCGACGGTGTACTGATCTCCGTGTATTTTCTCGATATATATAAATGTAATTCCAGCAGATAAGATGTAACCGCAGTTAGATATCCGGGAGATTTTTCCTGCAGTTCTTTCTGCATTTTATTCGTAATTTGTAGCACTTCATCCAATTCCGTGGCGTTTAAGTGCAGCCTCGCCGAAGCCTGATGGCTGAAGTGCTCCGGTTCGAGAAGGAAGATCGCGTGGTAGCCTGGTATATTTTTCAGGTCGTTGAAGACAAATTCCAGCAGGGAGTGGTCGTATACAATATTAAGGATATCCATGCCATCGACGGATTCGTACTTATGGAGATGTCCTTCCGGGATAAAAAACACATCTCCTTGAGAAATACGGCTGTATTCATTGTCCCGGATATGTGTTCCTTCGCCTGAACAAACCACCACCAGCTCGTCAAAGTCATGTTTGTGCTTTTCATAGTTTTTTAAGTTAACGCTAGGCACTACAGCAATTTGGGGTCCGTCCTTGGTGAACACGAACTGCCGGGGGTATGTCGCTATTTTGCGTCGCAATGCCATATGGCAGTATTGTCATAATTTTTGTCGTTATTGTCAAGGATAATTCTCTCAATAGCTGTATAATATTGATAATTGGTTGATATGTGGTGGGTGAAATATATTTATGTTTTGTGATGTAAAGGATTATCCCGAAGAGGTTTTAATGCGATTGGATTTGGCCAGGATAGTTTTGATAGGTGGTGCCTTTGGAAATTGGCCTGCCGGGCCAGGCAGGCTGATATTGGATAGAAATCGACGTTTTTTCATGAAATACACGTTAAATCCTGTTGAAAAGAAAAGCGAATTTCACGCGTGTGAAAAAGCATAATCAGTTAATAAAGGAGAAAAAGATGAAAAAAGTGAATGTAACGACCACGATTTGTTTCGTTATGTTACTGGTTGCCGGCGGCGCTTCTGCAACGACCGTTATTACAGCAAATTCGACAGGGGGAATTTACAGTTTCAATTCGGATTTGACTGGTATGACGGAATTGGCAACGGGTTATGGCGGAGTTCAAAAAGATATGGCTGTGGGCAATAACAGCATTTATTTTTCCAATGGCGAATACCTGTTCCAGTGCAATGGGGGCGGCACCATTGTAACAAATACTTTTGCGAGTGTTTTTAATACTGTAGCTGTCGGCCCTGACGGTTATGTTTATACGGCCACTCCTTTTGCCAATGGCGGCGGACTTTACCGTTTCAATGCCGACCTGACCGGTTTTACTCAGTTGTTTATTGGATATGGCGGTGAGGAGAAGGACCTGGCTGTCAGCGAAGACAGCATTTATTTCACCACTGGCGACGTATTGGTTCAATGCAATCTTTCAGGCGGAATGTTGGGTTATACTTTTGACGGCAATTTTTCCACTGTTGCATTAGGGCCTGATGGTTATATTTATACCGCCAATCCCGAAGGTGGGCTTTACCGTTTCAATGCGGACCTGACTGGTTTTACCCAGTTGAGTATTGGTTGGGGTGTTGGTGCCAAGGATCTGGCCGTTACTGAAGACAGCATTTATTTCACCAATGGAGCAGGATCAGTCGTTCAGTGTGATCTGAATGGTGCATTGGTGGCCTATACCTTCGACGGCGATTTTAATACCGTTGCTGTCGGGCCCGATTTTGAATCCACGCTTTTGCCCGGCGATGCCAACAGAGACGGCGTTGTCTCGGCTGGAGATTATGCCAGCGTGCAGTCAAACTTTGGAGCCACTGGCGAGCCTGGCATTCCTGGTGACGCTAATCTTGACGGTGTTGTCTCAGCTGGCGATTATGCGAGCGTGCAGGCAAACTTCGGATCGACCGGTGCTGGTGTAATTCCTGAACCAATGACTGTTAGCCTGCTGGGTATGGGCTGCGCTGCCCTTATCCGTCGCAGAAAATAGAGGAGCCTTGGAAGTGATTTTTATTGCACAAAGCAATAGGAGAACACCTCAACACTTGGCTGTTTATTTAACCTTGTAATTGGAAGTTATGAACGGGCATCGGTTGGCGTTAAATGTCAGCCGATGCCTTAACTTAAAAAACTATAGTATCTTTGCTCTGAAAGTTTTGCTTGTCAGTTTACTGGAATGAATATGGGAGAGTGTTTTATACGTGTGAGGCCAGAGGGGCAACGTAATTATGGAGAAAGCCGATGAAAAAAATAAATTCAATTATAATTGTGTGTGCAGTTTTGTTATGGGCTGCCAACGGTGTATCAGCGTCGACGGTTTTTTCCGCTAATCGTACGGGTGGGTTGTATGGTTTCGATTCGGACTTGACTGGCATGACGGAATTGGCAGCCGGTTACAGCGGAGTTGAAAAAGATCTTGCTTTTGGTAATAACGGCATTTATTTCAGTAATGGCCAGTATCTCTTTTTATGCAATAAGTCTGGGAGCATTCTGGCTTCCACTTTTGCGAGCGCTTTTAATACCGTAGATGTCGGCCCAGATGGTTTTGTTTATACGGCTACGCCTTATTCCATGGGCGGCGGACTTTACCGGTTTAACGCGGATTTGGCTGGGGGTTTTACGCAATTGTTCGTTGGCTTTGGCGGGGAGGATAAAGACCTTGCCGTAAGTTCGGACTACATTTATTTCACCAACGAAGACATCGTTGTTCAATGCAATCTTTCAGGTGGGATGCTGGGCTATACTTTTGACGGAAATTTTAACAGCGTAGCGGTCGGCCCGGACGGTTATGTTTATACCGCCAATTCCACTGGAGTATACCGGTTCAATGCGGACCTGTCCGGTTTTACGACATTGGTAAGCGGTTTGGGCGGCGAAAAGAAAGATTTGGCTGTCACTAAAGACAGCATCTTTGTCGCAAATGGATCGTCTGTTTATAAATTCGATCTGAATGGTTCGTTTTTGGCCTATACTTCAAACGGTGGTTTTAACACGGTGGCTGTTATGCCGGAACTCGATTTAATTCTTGGCGATGCCGATGGGGACGGAATTGTTTCGACTAAAGATTATATCTGTGTGCAGTCCCATTTTGGAGAAACTTATTATCCAGGTATGCCCGGCGATGCAAACGGCGACGGTGTGGTAGATGCGCTCGACTTTGATTGCGTGAAGGATAATTACCTCGGCCCTGCTGAAGATTTTTCATTTATGGTTCCTGAACCGACAACGGCTTTGCTGTTGCTTCTCGGCGGATTAATCTCGTTGAGACGTCGGCGGAAACTTCAAAACCAAAAGGCAAAGAGCATTGGCGGGTCAGCTAAACCGGCGGGATTAACCAGGCTGGGGCAAACCCGCACGGCAGTGCTTTTTGTCGCGTTACTGATCGTCTCGTCGTTAGTCTCAGCTGCCGGGCCTGACCTTGATAAGGGACATAGGATACTGCTGGAAAGAGGCCTACAGATCAATGCCCTTGTTTTTGTGCCGGAAACCGGTTATTTCGACACCGCACGCTGGGCGGAATCTAACTTTACAACCATTGACCTGTGGAATTACCCGATTCAAACCACCCTCATGCCGTCTCCCTCGGAGATGCCCCAGTGGTCCAGAGTCCTGATGAACCGGGCTACGGACATTCTGCCTTATGAATATTACTACGCGTCGAATCTCGTGCGTTTGCAGATTGGAGATGAACAGGACTTGAACGATCCGACAATAGTGGCGTCCATTGCTTCAGATACCGCTGCACTGCGCGAATTGTTTCCAAATGTCATTCTCCATACGAATCAGTGGGGTAGCTATCAAAGTGCATCATCACTTCGGTACTATATGCAGCAGGTCCAGCCTGACATGCTGATGTTCGATACGTATCCTTTTCTGGGAAACCTCGAGGGGGGAAGCCCGACCATTTTTTATCGGGATATGGAGAAGTATCGCAAGCTGAGTCTGGCCGGTAATGACGGCACCGGTGCCAGGCCAATTCCCTTTGCTGCGTATATGCAGACCCAGGCTTCACAGGCAGCCACGAATGGTCACGTTGTTTCGGAATCCGAGATTCGGCTGAATAACTTCGCTGCCTGGGCGTTCGGCTGTAAGATGGTCAGCGGTTTTGTGTATGACAATCCGCAACATGATCCGAACGTTCTGCCCGCAATGTTTACCGGCAACGGCACAGCCAGTCCTACGCCGCAATTTAATTATGTCGCGGAGACAAACCGTCAAAGTCGTAATCTAGGCGACTCCCTCGTTCGGCTGGTCAACACTGACGCGCGAATGAAGATGGGGCAACATAAATGGTATACACTGAATTTAAACAACACGCTGCCTTCAGGCGTAAGCAGTTGGGATTCATCCGCCGATCCGTACATGACTAATATTACAGCTACGAATCTGGGCAGCACGAACGATGGTCTGCGCGGCGATGTTGTCGTAGGTTATTTCAAGCCGCTTGACGCTGCCTTTACCAATGCAGGCCATGCCGATGACGTTTATTTCATGGTCGTCAATGGCCTGAGCGATGAAACAGGTTCAGCCTATGACTGCCGGCAGCTTATCCGTCTGGATTTCGATTTTGGCAGTAGCGGCATTGACAGCCTGTTGCGGCTGAGTCGCGACACCGGTGAGGTGGAAGCAGTCAGTCTCATTCACGATGGCGGGAGCATATACCACTTGAACTTGACTATAGATGGCGGCACTGGCGATCTCTTCAAATATGATAACGGCGGAGATTTTGTAACTTCCAGGTCTCCGGAAGTTCACTATACCTTCAAGGAAGCCGCTCCTGGTAACTGGGAAGTATTGGTTGACGTTACTGGCGAAACAGCTGGGCTTTCCGGCTATGACATCTGGGTGGATGATGTAACTCCCGGAACGGTCAGTTTTGCGGAAAACACTTTAGGAATCGGGGCGGCGGGCTTCTTGTCGGAGAATCTGTTGCAGAAAGATGAAGGAGGCAACTTCAACTTTGGTAACCGTCAAGACGCCGATATGGCTATAGAAGGTATCGGTATGGTTGCAGTGGATGAGTCCGGGGTAGTCCTGGATGCACAGGCTTTACTAGGTATTCTGAGTACCGAGACTGGATTGGGTGAGGATAATTTTCGTGTGATCGCTGCCGGATTATTGGATTTCGCAGGCGACGATTACCTGGATGCGGAAGGTATTATTCCGACGATTGAGGTCGTCCC
Source organism: Phycisphaerae bacterium (assembly GCA_963664745.2). GTDB lineage: Bacteria > Planctomycetota > Phycisphaerae > SM23-33 > SM23-33 > B1-G9. The sequence continues at coordinate 537,279 of CAXXMC010000005.1, read as the reverse complement.
ATATGAGGGTCCTGTATATATTCCCGGCGATGCTAATCATGACGGTGTGGTCTCAGCCGGCGACTATGCCAGTGTCCAGGCGAACTTCGGCAATGTCGGTGTTGGCATTCTTGGCGATGCAAATGGCGATGGTGTTGTTTCAGCCGGCGATTATGCAAGCGTTCAGGCGAACTTTGGTAATACATCCGGTTCAGCAATTACGCCTGAACCAGCCACTGTGAGTCTGCTGGTGTTGGGCGGCACTATGTTGTTCCGGCGAAAAAATAATACCAAGCCCCTTGCTATTAATCGTCAATTCAAAATTGCAGGCACCGAGCCACTTGTATCTGAAGTTAATTTGTTTATGATACCTGCTCGGTATTCGGATTAACTTCTACCTTTTTGCAATAGGATTTTTGCGTAATGGACAAAATTCATCTTGTATGTAACGCTCATCTCGATCCGGTCTGGCTGTGGGAGTGGGAAGAGGGTGCAGCTGAGGCCATAAGTACTTTCCGCGTGGCTGCGGATTTCTGCGAGAAATACGACGGGTTCGTTTTCAATCATAACGAGGTGACGCTCTATAGTTGGGTGGAAGAATACGAGCCGGCTTTGTTCAAGCGGATTCAGAAGCTGGTGAAGGGGGGAAGGTGGCACATCATGGGCGGCTGGTACCTCCAGCCTGACTGCAACATGCCGTCCGGCGAATCCTTTGTCCGGCAGATTCTCCTCGGCAGGGAATATTTTAAGGCGAAGTTCGGCAAGGTTCCGACAACGGCGATAAACTTCGATCCGTTCGGTCATACTCGAGGTTTGGTGCAGATACTGGCCAAGTCCGGGTATGATTCGTATCTTTTCTGCAGACCTGGCCAGGATGATTGTTCGCTCCCCGAAGGCGGGCTGTTCAAGTGGGAAGGTTACGACGGGTCGGAAGTAATGGCGTTACGTTCCTTCGCGATGTATCCCACTCTCCGCGGCGATGCCCGCAATCGCGTGGAGCAGTTGTTTGCGCAGCACAAGGGCGGGCCTGGGCTGGTGTTGTGGGGTGTTGGTAACCACGGCGGGGGGCCTAGCAGGATAGACCTGGAAAATCTCAATGCCCTCATCTCTGAACGAGACGATGTAAAAATTGCACACTCCACGCCGGAGGCTTTTTTTGGCGACGTTGCGAAAGCTGGAAAGAAACTGCCGACTCATAGCGGCGATCTGAACCGCTGGGCAGTGGGATGCTATACTTCGCAGATTCGTATCAAGCAGATGCACCGCCAGCTGGAGAACGAACTTTATTCAACGGAAAAAATGCTGACAGCTGCCTGGTCGGCGGGGTTGCTGAAATATCCAGCTGAGGATCTAAAGGAAGCCATGCAAGATTTGGCAGAGGCTGAGTTCCACGACATCCTGCCGGGCACGTCGATTCAGCCAGTTGAACTTACGTCGATTAGGCTTATGAATCACGCCCTGGAAAAGCTGTCCCGAATCAAGGCCAGGGCGTTTTTTGCCCTCTCGGCAGGGCAAAAAGTCGCAGCTGATGGCGAAATTCCGATTCTCGTTTACAACCCGCATCCGTTCGCGGTTAAAACTATCGTGGAGTGCGAATTCCAGCTGGCTGACCAGAATCATAGCGAGTCTGAATTTACCGCTGGGGTGGTTTTGCAGAACGGTAAAGAAGTTCCTACGCAGTTTGAAAAGGAACTGAGTAATCTTAACCTCGATTGGCGAAAGCGTGTTGTTTTCTCAGCTGAGCTTGCACCTAGTCAGATGAACCGCTTTGACTGCAGGCTGCAAGTGCTGCCGCAAAAACCCCAGCCAAAGCTGACCGAATCCAAAGGGAAAATTCGCTTCAAGACAAGCGAATTGGACGTTGTTATCAACACTCGCACGGGCTTGATGGATCGCTATCGCGTAAACGGCCTGGACTGCCTGGCCCACAAGGCCTGCCAGATGCTCGTTATCCGCGACGACGAAGATCCGTGGGGCATGAGAGTAAGTAAATTCCGAAAGGTCATGGGAAGATTCAAACTCATGAGCCGGGAGGAAGGTACTGCCTTCTCAGGTGTCACATCAGGTTCGCTGCCTTCGGTTCGGGTGATCGAGGACGGCCCCGTTCGCAGCGTGATCGAAGCGGTATTCCGTTACAACGATTCGTATCTCGTCCAGCATTACAAGCTGCCAAAGCAGGGCACGGAAATCGAACTGGCTACGCGAGTCGTCTGGGCGGAAAAGGACAAGATGCTCAAACTATCGCTGCCGACCCCGGATGTCGAAAGTGTCGTTCGAGGCCAGGTTGCTTATGGTGCTGATGACCTGCTGTGCGACGGAACCGAACTGGTTACCCAGAAATGGACAGCTGTGGTTTCAAAGAAAAAGGACTTGGCCCTGACGTGTATAGATGATGGAATCTATGGCTGTGATTTTGCCAAGGGCGAATTGCGAATTACACTGCTGCGGTCGCCGGGCTATTCGGCACATCCGATTTATGAACGTCCTATTATGCCGCAGGATCGTTTTTCACCGAGAATCGATCAGGGCGAAAGATTTTATCGGTTCTGGCTCAATGGCGGGAAGGTTGCCCAGCGGACAGCGGCGATCGACCGTGAAGCACTGGGGCGAAATGAAAGACCGATGACTGTGTCGTTTTTCCCGTCCGGGCAGGGACAGGCCGTCAAGCCGTTCGTTACGCTGAGCGACAATGTCGTACAGTTGTCAGCCGTCAAAAAAGCTCAGCAGGGTAACTCGGTTATCCTGAGACTCTTCGAACCGACAGGCCGGGCCAGGAAAACGACTGTTACGCTGCCGTCGGCAAAAATGAAGAAAACAGTTTCGCTGGGCAAGTTTGAGGTAAAAACGTTAAAAGTCGATCTCAATAAACGCACCTGGACTGAAACCGACCTGATGGAAAACACTATTAAAGGTTCATAAAGTTCTGACTTTTTCATTTTTTTGCAAATGAGTTTTATATGAAAAAAATCGTTGGAGAACTTGTAGGCGGAAAGACGAATCCCAGTCCAGCCATAGAATGCTGGATGCCGGAGAATTACCATAAAGGGATTGGGTTGTTAATTCTTCCTGGCGGGGCGTATGCTTGTCATGCGGATCATGAGGGCGCTGGGTATGCGGAGTATTTTTCACGGGCCGGCATTGCGAGCTTTGTCGTGAGTTACCGCCTTAGCCCTGAGGGATTCCACCACCCAGCCATGCTCGAGGACGTCCTGGCCGCGATTAATAAGGTGCGTTCGTCTGCTGAGGAATTCGGTATCGATCCGAATAAACTGGGAATTATGGGTTCGTCGGCGGGGGGACATCTTGCCGCCCATACGCTTGTTGCCTGGCAAGAGTACGAAAGCGACATATCGCTCCGGCCTGACTTCGGGGTACTGTGTTATCCCGTGATTATGGCGTCCGGTTCTTATGTGCATGAGGGTTCTATTCGTAATCTGGCGGGGGAGACAGTATCGGAATCCTTACGATGTGAACTCTCATGCGAAAAGCAGGTTTCAGCTGATACTCCGCCGTGTTTTATCTGGCATACGAATGAGGATGAAATTGTTCCGGTCGAGAACAGCATGCTCTTTGCAGCTGCCCTCCGAAAAAACGCGGTCCCCTTCGAGTTGCACATCTACGAAAAAGGCCGACATGGTTTAGGACTGGGTGCCACGTTCGATTGGGCCTCTGATTGTCTCAGATGGATAGAAGAAACTGTAAAATAAGACGCATGAAGTAAGAAAACCTGGTTTCGAAAATATTATTTAAAGCAAATTATGAAGTCCACATCTATAAATTCCATCAGGAAATTGGGAGTTGATCAGATATTCTCGGGCAATGCTTTACTTGACGAAGCATACGTGAATTCCGTTCGCAAAAATGTCCTGGCTGCGGAAAGGCCGGAGTTCTATGAAGGTTTTTTCTCAGTAACAGCTGACGGAGTAGGGCATGGCGGGAATATTGGAAATGATTATCCCGGTTTGGATTGGGGGCAGACGATGGAAGCTTTGCTTTGGTTGGGGCAAAGTAAAAAAGTCCTTGCCGCGTGGAATCATATCAAGAGTTTCATGAGAGAAGACGGCCTGTTGCCGTTTGCGATATTTCCCAGTTGTGCAGGCAAGACTCTTCCGACGTTGAATGACAATAAATTGCATATCGATTCTAACGGTGCGGTGTACGATCACTGGTGTCCTGCTAATCCGTTCCGGGCCTTAGCTAACGTTACTTTTCTTCAGGTTGCCGATGCGATTTGCAGACACGTACAGGATGCCCAATGGCTTGCTGCCCAAGTGCCGGCTTTGCGGAAATGTGCGGATTGGCTGATTTCGCTGGTAAACGACCGCGGGTTGGTGAAGGGGTGCGGCTTTTATATGGAAAGGCCGGCCAGGGTTGAGTTTGACGGCATTGATCAGTGTTATACGGCAAATGCACTTCAGAGGACGTCGCTGCTGTTTGATAGCCTGGGCTTGGATGATTATGCGAAAAAATGCAGACAAATAAGTAAGAAAATAACCTTAGCCTTTCGCAGATATTTCTGGGTTGGCGACAGGTTTGCTCAATACATACATCCGAAAAATGGGAAGATTACGCATGGCTATTCGGATGTAGATTGGGCAGCTATTGCAACGGGACTGGCCAGCCAGGAACAGAGTCAGATATTGTGGCCTGCCTTAAAGAATAACCAGGATTTCTACTATGACGAAATGCCGACGGGCGTTTCAACCAGGCCTGACGCGTTCGAACCATGGGAATATGAGAATCTGGATTTGCACGACCTTGCTGCGATGGGGCGGATATGGTATCTTGAAGCCTGGGCCAGGTATAACATGAATGATGCAGGGGGACTTTTGGACTCTCTAATGAAAGTGGCGAAGTTCGGGGCGGGGAATGGGTGGCAGTGGTTGGAACGTTATTATTCCAAACTGACCGGCGATGTGGGAGCCGGCAAAATTGATACTTATATCGAATACCCCGCCAATTTAATTCGCATCGTGAATCAATTCGTCCTGGGCATAAATAAGGAACTTGACGGTTCGGTTGAAATTAACCCATGTGCAACCGGTGAAATGTGGGAACACGGTTTTGGAAAGGTAATTCCCATCAGGGGGTCATCCATATCCATTTTGTTGAAAGACGGCACACTGGAAACGGTTAATGACGAAGGCAATGATATTCAAGTGGAATTGCTGTCGTAAAAAAGTCAGGCTGCTATCAAATACCAGTTAAATCATATGTCATGATTCTTATACAATTTGTCACTATGGTTAAAGAAGCTGGCTATCTAAATCAATAAAATAGGGGTGTTATTGTGCTTTTGTTGGCTGGGTTAATCGTTATGAAAACGACAGCCGTTACCTATCAACAAAATGCAAAATTCATGTTCGCGTTTTACCGGTGATTTAAGGATCTGCCATGACAAACCGCCAAAGATTTCTGAATATAATGAAGTATGAACCAGTTGACCGTATTCCCTTTATACCCCTTGAGCCGTTTGAAACTACAACGCTGCAACGCTGGGCTGGGGAAGCGGGTGTCTCTAAGCTGGACCTTAAGGAACATTTCGGCATTGGCGAGCGTGTTTCCGTGCCGATCAATTTTGATCCCATGCCTGCTTTTGAACAGAAGATTCTCGAGGAAAATGACGAATACGTTGTTTTCGTCGACGCCATGGGCTCTACCGTGCGTGCGCATCGTGACAAACCGGGCACGTACTACGGCCATGTCGATTTTCCCGTCAAAACGCCAGCCGACTGGGAAGCCTATAAGGAAAGATTTGTTCCAGATCTTAATTTGCGTCTTCCAGCCGATTGGGGAAAACAGAAAATAGAAGAACTGAATTCCAGCGACAACCCGGTTGGGATTTATCTCTATCCCTTTTTTTTCCGTCTTGGATTTTATACTTTAGGCATGGAGCGGTTTCTTATGGCCTTCTATGAAGAGCCAAAACTTATACACGATATGTTTTCATTTTATGGCGACTATGTGTTTCAGCTGATTAAGCCCATCCTCGAGACGGTCAAAATTGACATCCTGGCCTTTGCGGAGGATTTGGCGTTTAAAAACAGCACTCATTTCAGCCCGGCGATATATATAGAATTCTGGGCGCCATATCAGCAGAAGATCATAGACCTGGCCCGGCAACGCCAGGTGCCTGTCATTTGTATGTGGAGTGCGGGAAATGTCGAACCGTTGCTGCCTACTCTCCTCGAGCAGGGGTTTAACTGCACTTGGCCTTTGGAAGTCCAGGCTGGAATGGATGCCCAAAGCCTGCGGCGCCGTTACGGGAAAAATCTGTTGTTAGGGGGAAATTTTGCAAAGGAAGCTCTCCTGGGCGGTCGGGCTGAGATTGACCGTGAGATCGAGAGGCTGGCACCTTTCGTAAGAGAGGGCGGATTTATCCCGGCCCTCGATGACATGGTTCCGGAAAATACCCCTCTGGAGGATTATCAGTATCTGATTGAATCTTTCCAGCGACTTTAGAGCATCTCACCTTTTCATGATTTTCAAAGCAGCATTACGCTGCCAGCCATGCCTCTGTTGCTGCTGCAAGAGCAGGTAATTTGTCATGATCTGATAGGTAAAACTTGGCTGATTCCCAGGAAAATTTGCAAATATCGTGTGATTGAAAGTAAACGGTTGGTGAATAAATATTGCAGGTTCTAATGAAAAACTTAAATATAAACCAATTTCGCAAAACAGTTTGCGCTTGGTGTGGATTGTGTGCATGTTGTCGTGAAAAAGTCTAAATTTTATGTTTTTTATAATATGGCAGTATTGTCATTGTTTTTGTCGGTATTGTCAAGGACGGTAAATGTAAATGGCTCTATAATACTGTCAATTGATCGTCGTTTTGTAGGAGAAATATATTTATGTTTTTATCGTATGAAGATTATCTGGACAAGGTTTATGGCGGCTGGATGGGTAAGTGTATCGGCGGTGCCATCGGAGCCCGGTTTGAGGGGCAGCGCCGGTCCATACACATCGAGCCGAAGGATTTTTTCCCTGAGACCATTCCTTTCAACGATGATCTGGATTTGCAGATGTTGTGGCTGAAGGTTTTGGAAGAGAAAGGCTCGGCCATAAGGGCTGAGGACCTTGCCAACGCCTGGCTGGAAGGGTGCTGGTATCCGTTCAATGAATACGGACTCTTCAAGCGAAACTGGAAGCTGGGGATTGTGGCTCCGATGTCCGGAGAGTTTGCAAACAGTTTTTGGAAAACGGGCATGGGCTGTCCGATACGGAGTGAGATATGGGGCTATGTGAATCCCGGTAATTCGCAGAGGGCAGCTGAGATGGCGTGGATGGACGGCACGTTGGATCACGGGGCCCAGTCTGTCGGAGCGGAGATGATGTTCTCCGCGATGGCTGCGATGGCGTTCTTTGAAACCCATGTCAGAAAACTTATAGACGACACGATCCATTATCTGCCGGTCAATACGCCGATTGAAACTTTAAGTAAACTGGCAATCGAGATGTATGACGCCGGGGAATCCATCGAGTTGCTGCATGAGCGAATCATGGCCAATGCTCCATGTGTTGAAGCATGCGACGCTCAGACCAATGTTCCATTCACAATCGCAGGCCTGCTTTATGGCGAAGGCGATATCGAAAAGACTATCATAGAAACGCTGAAATTAGGCTATGATACGGATTGCACTTTGGCAACTGCCATTGCGTTGCTCGGACAAATTGCGGGCGAGAAGGGTATTCCCGAATTTTATAAAACACCCATACATGACGACCTTGTCATGGGTATTGAGTACAAGCGGCCTGACATGACGGTCTCGGCTGTGGCCAAGGATACTGCCCGAGTCGGCTGCCTTATTGCCGAAACGGAAATTATAAAAGATGCCCCCGAGTTTGAACCTATCACTGAAATAGATCGGCCTGGTTGGAATATAAGAACCGAATATCATGGTTTGCCTTCCGCCTTACCTGGAGAGCAGGTGCAAGTTACCCTGCACTGTGACGGCTTTATCGAGAGTAATCTTGAATTTACAGTAGAGGCCCCGCAAGGCTGGACCGTCAGCCCTTCAGAAGGTATGTTTTCTCCAGACAATACCAAAGTCGATCTTCAGTTGAGCTGGGATAAGAACGTAAAAGCCATTTCATGGGCCAATCTTTTCACTGTAAACGCCCATGGCTATTCAACGAAGTTCGGAATCATGGGAGCCGAGACTTGGAAACTCCTGGGTCTGTTCTATGAAACCACTCCGATCAAGACATTGGAACCTCACCAGGAAAGGCGCTTTTTCAGCGAGAGTTTCATTGACATAGATAAAGAGTATCTTTCGATTGAGGTGGATTCTGAGGAGGCGTTTGCAGATTACACCCGAAAGCTAGGTAGGCCTGCTGTGCTTGTTGCAAGAGAATTGATGGTGGATTTTAAAGACATTATCAAAATTACGACGCCATGGGTGGCCTATATCGAGCGTGATATTATATGCGATCACGAAGCCGATGTTTTCGTGGAGTTCGGGCATAATTGTCCGATTGACGTGTGGGTTAACGGCGAGTTTGTCGGGGCCGAGCATGGGATAACGACGTGGTTTCCTGAAGAGACGTTCTGGAAGGCGCATTTCAAAAAGGGCGTTAACAAGATTCGAGTGAAAGTTACATGTATCGGAAGTCCTGTTGAATTTTCCAGCTGTCTCAGGGAAATCACAGACGAGCCTTATTTTGAATGGGTACCCCTGCTGGTAACTGCGTTGCAGATGTCTATGGATATGGCAGAGGTCAATCCCTTTATTTTGCCTGCCCCGAGTGAAAGTAAAAAACTTCAATTGGTCCCCAAGAAAAATGCTGTAGCTGAAGCGGGGACATTTGAGAAAGTTGATGCGGTAAGTGTGAATTAGAACCTAGGTTTGTACAAAGATAGAAAAAGTGTTTCACGTGTGTGAAACAAAAAAGTGAGCCTTAACGAAGGAGAAAAAAATGAGAAAAGTAAATGTATTGACGATTTTCAGTACCGTACTGTTATTGGTTGCCAGTACCGTATCGGCATCGACAGTGTTTTCTGCCAATCCGAGCGGTGGAATTTATGGATTTGAGTATGACCTTAGTGGTTTTACCACTTTGGCGACTGGTTATGGGAATAACAGCAAGGACCTGGCTGTGGGAAATGACAGTCTTTATTTCAGCAATGGGCAGTATATTTTTCAATGTAATCTGAGTGCCGGCATTCTGGGCAACACCTTCGATGGCGGTTTTGCTACCGTAGCGGCCGGCCAGGATGGTTATGTTTATACAGCCAATACCACTGGCGGACTCTACCGCTTCAATGCGGATTTGACCGGTTTCACCCAATTGAGTACTGGTTGGGGCAATGGCGACAAGGATCTTGCAGTCAGCGCAAGTAGCATCTATTACAGCAATGGAGCCGGCCAAATTGTTCAATTTGATCTTAATGGCGGACTGCTGAGCTATACCTTTAATGGTGCTTTTACCAGCGTGGCTGTTGGCGATGACGGTTATGTGTATACCGCCAGTTCCAGTGGCGGGCTCTACCGCTTCAATGCGGACCTGACCGGCTTTACGCAATTGAGCGTTGGTTGGGGCGCAGGTGCAAAGGATCTGGCAGTTACGGCTGATAGCATTTATTTCACGAACGGCGCAGGATCAGTTGTTCAGTGTGATTTGAATGGCGGACTGCTGAGCTACACCTTCAATGGCGGTTTTGACACCGTGGCAGCACTTCCGGTTCCGGAACCGGCAACGATGAGCCTTATCGGTTTTGGTTGTGTGATCGGTCTTATCAGAAGACGTAAATAATACCGCGATAGTAATTTCGATGGTTGGCCTTTATGTCGGCAAGAGCAGGAGTTCTCCGGACCGGCATAGAGGCCAGCCACGAAACAAAATCTGTAATATGACGATTTGCTGGTTGTAAATTCTTTCGTTGCTATGACGGCAGTCCAGTTTAGACATGATATAATATAATTAGGAGTAGTAAGACATGAAAACTCGCACAGGCTTTACGTTGATTGAACTTTTGGTTGTCATAGCAATCATTTCTCTTCTGGTCTCGATATTATTGCCCTCGCTGCAAAGCGCCAAGGAATTGGCAAAAAGCGCGGTCTGCAAGGCAAATCTTCATGGGGTATCATTGGCGATTGCCTGTTACACTTCTGATAACGACGGCTGGCTTCCATTGGCGTATGCGGGATGGCAGTGGGCTGGGGGCGGGCCATGCCAGATATGGTGCGACGCTTTGGCTGAGTATGAAGCGACTGTGGCAAGTAAGGTTTTTGAGTGCCCCAGTGATGAAACTCCTTACATGCTGCAAGATATTCATTATGGGTTTTATGACGAACCGTATAACCAGGGTGCAGGTGTGTCTTTTGGCTACAACGGCCATTATGCTACCTATTTTTGGATGTCCGGTGTCGAGTACAGCTATCGTCCGCAAAGACTTGACGACTTGAATCATACGGATAAAGGGCTGTTGTTGACTGATATCTTAACCGGTCCCGAAGCTGTCGGCATTTGGTCCAAGCTGTTCTTGGAACCAGGCTACCAGGCTGCCAGACATGCGGGCAAATGGGATGGCCTGCTTGCGGACATGTCAGTATCTACTTGGGATTTTATAGAACCTGTGGCTCAATATGACGCTGGGGGCATCTTCCGATGGGGTGACTTACCGGGAGACCCACGGTAATATCATAACGCTTTCCAACCAAGTTTTAAATAACACCCAGCCTTGCTATATAGGTATTATATAGTACGGCTTCGCAAAAACTCTATCCACTTTCAGGAGAAATGGACACATGAAAGCCACATCGATTATTTTAGGGTTTTGTATTCTCTTTTCGGCAAACAGTTTTGGCTCAACTACGATTATAGATGATTTTGAAGGCGGCGTAGGTCGATGGAATACGACCTTGCCGTATGGCGATTACCATAATATTCGCTATGTCGGTGTCGGCGGGGAGGGCAGAAGGCGATCAGGTGCATTTCGCGCAGATTGTTTGATAAAGAACAAGGGGCTAACTCACATAGTTTTTTATAAGGATGTCGATGTCGATCTCTCGACGGTAGGGGGTGTAACGCTTTGGGCGAAGGCGGTGAATATGCCCGGCACGCGATTGCTGCTCTACGTGGTTTCGTCCGACGGCAAAGAAGCATTTTATATGATTAAAGATTATAAAAACGATACTGATAAATGGCAGAACTTGTCCGTCTCTTTCAGAAAGGACAGTCCCGAAGCCAGTGAAAAAATAAACATAGCCTCAAAAGCGACCAAAATAGGCATCATGCTCCAGGCGTTTCAACCTATTGACGGAAAATTGTATATCGACAATGTCGCCTTGACCCCTTCAGAGAACGGAGCCTGGCTGTCGCCAAGAATAATCACACCCAACGGAGATGGTATTTTGGATAGTGCGAAAATAACCGTTCGTGCTCCGAAAAATACACCGATAACAATTCGTGTCGAAGACGCAGCCGGCAAAACGGTTGAAACTTTGGCATCGAAACAGCCCTCCACTGGCAAAGAGATGATATTTGATTGGCGGGCCATTCAGGGTCAAAAAACTGTCCCTGCTGGGGATTACAATGTGGTTGTCACCCTCGGTGATAATCCCGAGATTAACATGCCCGTGACCGTGCAGATTCGCAACCCGTGGAACCCCATAACGAAACAGCCTAAAGAGTTGATGTCCCTAGGCGTATGGTTTGCCGCACAGCCGCCGTTGACTCCGTACCCTGCAGACCAGGCAGGCGCCAAAGCCTATTATGACAACTCTCTCAAAGATATTGCTGAAATGGGCTTTAATACCGTGGTCGTAGTTGGGCTGCCGGAAAATCTCTGGTCCACCTTCCTGAAGTCCGCCCGCGAACATAACCTTAAAGTCATCATCGACATCCCGGTTTTGGCGCATATTATCAGAACGTCAGGCCCGTTGGACGAGGGGCAGATTGAGCAGATTTTGGAAAAAACCAAGTCCTTGGTCAAAGGGTATGAGAATATTATTATCCGATATATGACGGCAGACGAGCCGCGCCCGAATGAAATGGAAAGATGGGCTGTTGTCCATCGCATTATGAATTCGATGTTGCCGAAGCAACCCGGCATGTCAATTGTTTGCACTCCCGGCTCAATGCAGTCCATGGTAAAGAGTGTGCCGTTGGATGAAGCCGTATTCGACTGCTACCCCCAACGAACAGAAACGCCGATTCCTTCAATTGGTTTCTTTTTGGGTAAGGTCAAATCGTACCGGGAAGCAGCCGGCACGTTGCCACTTTGGGCAACGGTACAATCTTTCGAAGCTGAATCAGGCTGGCGGTATCCCATACCTGTGGAGCTAAGACTTTCCGTGTATCATGCGTTGGCAGCAGGTGCTCGCGGTTATATCTTCTTCATGTATAATTCCCTTCCGTTTTATGGTGAAAAAATCAAGGGTCTCGTCGATACGAAGGGCGACCATGCCCCGATCGCAGAAGAAGCCTGCGCCCTGCTGACGCAATTGAATAAAGTCTTGCCGGTGATTCACAAATTTCCCGCCTCTTCGTTCAAGTATTGTCAAAAGCCCCCGCTTTCAATAGGTCAGTATTCCAGAGAGGACGGGAAACATCTGATTATCATCGCCAATGCAAGTCCGACCGAGAAATACTCCGGAAGCGTTGATCTTCAGGCCGATGGTGTTTATGTGGATATGCTGTCCGGAAAACCATATACCATTGACTCCGGCAAACTGGAACTTCAATTGTCCCCAGCCGGGGCGGTGGTTCTCGTACCAAAAGATTTGTAGTCAAGGCGGTATGTGTTTTGGCATGATCCTTTTTCTCCTGCGTATATTGACAGGGACTTGTTATGGATTGTTTTATGAGAGAGGCGATTGACGGCACGCCAGCATGGATCGCCCCAACCGGTGTGTCCGAAATGAAGAATGTGCATTTCCGGGCTCGCAGGAAAGTGGAAAGGGAAGCGTTGCGTGAAGGCGTTTTGCGGATCGCTGCTGAGAGCTTTTATGCTTTGTACGTCAACGGGCAATTTGTAGTCAACGGCCCAGCTCGCGGAACGTATACTTGCAATTTTCTGGATACGCATGATATTAGCTGTTTTTTGCACGACGGCGAAAATCACATTGCCGTGGAAGTGTTCTGTAATAATTATCCAACGTTTATTTCCAGCCCGGCTGAACCAGCGCTGTTTGTCCAGGCTGGTGACATTACGACCGATGAATCATGGCAGGTTCAGATCGCTCAGGATTGGCGGGGGGATGTACCCAAGTATACTTTGCAGATCGGTTCGATGGAGTGGCGGGACATGGGCAAAGAGCCCCTCGGCTGGGCTACCTTCGCGGATGATTCGCAGTGGTCGGATGCAAATGTGATTTCGGCGGATAGGCCCCTTTATTCCAAGCGTCTGTATATGCGGGATGTCTGCGATCTCAGGACGTCTCATATTCAGCCCACAGCTGTTCCCGTTGTGGCTGAGACTTCTCCAACGCTTCAGTGTCAGCCTGACGATTTGGCAGAGTTCATAACGACGGAAGAATTCACGCCGCCGTCATCTGGAATTGACGTGCAAGCAATTGTTACCGGACGCCCGTCACGAATCGATCCACGAGAAAATGACAAAGGTGTTGCTGTGATACTTGATTTTGGCCAGGCCATCATAGGCGGCCTGGAGCTGAATCTGGAAGCTCCCTCTGGAACGATCCTGGATGTTTGTTATGAGGAATTTATTGAGAACGGCAAGCTGATACCGAGCAGGTTTCATTACAAATTTGCAGACCGTTATATTCTTCGTGATGGTTCACAGGCTTTGAATAACGTTTTGCACTGGCGGGGCGGCAGGTATGTTCAACTTATATTCCGAAATTTTACCAGCCCGATTACGCTTAACAAAATCTGTTTCGCCGACAGACGCTATCCGATCGATTCGCCTGCGGAATTCCAGTGCAGTGATGATAATTTCAATAGACTCTGGCAGAAATGCCTTGCGACCATGAGCGCATGCGCGACGGATACTTTTCTGGATTGCCCTTGGCGTGAGATGGCCTTTTGGGTGAATGATTTTCTGGTTCAGCAGGAATTTTGGCAGCAGCTTGTGGGGAAAACGGACCTGGTAAAACGATCTCTGTCTCTTGCTTTGAGTCAGCCGGTGACGGACGGGCTTACTCCGGGTGTCTGTCCGTTTGACGGGAACGAGAAGCTCGTATTGTTTCCGACGAACCTGTTCCTTGCAATTGTCCTGGGCGATTACAATAGATATACAGGCGATGGTGAGTTTGTCGATTCCGTTTTGTGTGAAGTCGAAAAGATTTTCAATATCTCTCAGCAATATTCGGATGACGATCTTCTGCTGGCCCCGCCTGAAAAATACTGGAATTTTACGGACTGGAGCTATTGGCTGTGCAAGGATCATGCTCTAGTTGAACCGGGCGAACATTTTACCGTCGACGGCAAAAAAATATGCATCGTGAACTGGTTTAATTGCCTTGCTGCAAAGTTGCTGGCTGAGCTTTACACTTCCCGCGACGAAAAAAAAGCAGAAGAATATTCCCAGCTCGCAAAAGATATCGCCTCTGCCATTGTCGAAAAATTCTGGGATGATGAACTGGATTGCTTCCGAGAACTTTTGGACAAATCAGCACCAGCCAGCAAGGTTACCCACTCGTTGGCGATATTGTGCGACTATCTTCCGGCAAACCTGATCAAGCCATGTACCAATGCACTCTATCGGGATGACTGCCTGACGCCTGAACTTTATATGATGCACTTTGTATTCAAGGCGCTTGCACATGCCGACGATCATCAAACCATAATCGAAACTATAGAAAAATACTGGCAGCCGATCGTTGAAAGCGATTGTCCCACGATTTGGGAAGCCAACGTGCATGAACATGCCAAGCACGCCTTCTGGAATGCCGGCAGTCTATGTCACGCTTTTGCTCTTGCACCAGTAAGTGTGTTTCAACAGGAAATTCTCGGTATAAAATCGCTTGAGAACGGTTTCAAAACTTTTAGTGTCAACCCATCGCCATGTGGGCTCATGTTTGCGAAAGGCAAAATTCCCACGCCGAACGGATTCATTGGAATTGAATGGGTTAAACGCGACAATGAGCTTGGGGTAACATTAACCGTTCCAGCAGGTACTGTGGCTAAATGCAATGGTGTTGAATACGGCGAAGGCCTGCATAAGTTTGAAATGTGTATATGAACATTCGATAAAATACAAACTTACAAATTAATGTGAAAGAAACTACATGATGGTTTTTGACAAAACCAACAGGAGTGATAAGCCATGGAACGTAAATATGCGGTAATTTTAGGCAATTTGGGTAACACGTGTGATCGTTTTTGCGGCGGGTATAAGGACAATCCGTCGTCGGTGGAGATGTTGGCCAATGCTGTGAAGATTCCGCATGTTCAGGGAATCGAAATGGTCGGCACATGGGACGTTACGCCGGAAAATGCGAAGGAAATGAAAAAAGCCTTCGACGACAATCAGATCAAATGCGTCTCGATCATTCCCGATCTTTTTGCGGACCGGCGTTTCTGGAAAGGCAGCTACAGTGCAAAGGATGCCTCCGTTCGACAATATGCCCTGGATTACACGCGGCAGATGTGCGAAGTGGCTGAGACGATGGAATGTGATCTTTTGAACATTTGGCCGGGCCAGGACGGCTACGATTATCTGCTGACAGCCGATTACGAACAGGAGCGCGAGTGGCTTTGCCAGGCCATCGCGACACTTGCGACGGAATTTCCGAAGATTCGTTTCGCCCTTGAATACAAGCCTAAAGAGCCTCGCACGCACAGCTATCTTGCACGCATGGCGGACTCGCTGTTGCTGGCCCAGGAGACCGGTTGCGAGAATGTTGGCGTGACGATCGACACCGGCCATGCTTATAACGGCGGGGAGATTGTTGCCGAATCGATCGTGCTTGCAAAACGCGCCGGCGACAAACTTATGCACATGCACTTCAATGATAACTACACAGCCTGGGATGACGACATGATAGTCGGTAGCGTCCACACGGTTTGTTACATTGAGATGCTGTACTGGCTGGACCGCTGCGGATACGCCGGCTGGCTGAGCATGGATCAGTATCCGTATCGCGAAGACGCCGCCGGTGCCATCGGCGAAAGCATACAGTGGCTGGTGAAGTTCGATGAAATCCTGCAAGCCAATCGCAGCAAAATCGACGAACTTGTGAAACTCGGCGATGCCGTCGAAACTTCAAAATTCCTCCGCAGCGTGATCGCGTAATTAATGCGAGCGGTAAAATGAAAATAGAAACACGTTCTGATTAATTATCAGGTTTTTGGTCACGATAATTTATACAAAAGAATCCTTTGGAGTAATTTGATGACGGGTTTGCAGATAAGTGGTTCTGAGATGGAGGCGTTTCGTGGGTTGATAGATTGGTTTGCAACTGATCACAGGCCATTAATTCCGTATGCCCAGGTGGAATGTATTCAGCAAGGTTGGCGGGATGTCGTTTTCGGGAAAAATCTTTTAGACAAGCCTATTTGCCTGGCGGGTACCGAATTCGAGAACGGCATCGCAACGCATTGTGACAGTATTATCAAAATCCGGTTGACCAGGCCTGCTGTGAAATTCTCCGCCTTTGCAGGTATAGATTATAATCCGGACACGCTGGTGAAAAACAGTACCGGCAAATTCGCGTCAGCAGTTTTTTCGGTGTTTGCAGGCCGAAAGCAACTTTGGCAGAGCGGCGAGATTTGCGTAAACGACGCGCCTGAAAAAGTTGAAATAGACCTCGGCGGAGTCGAAGAGTTCTGCCTGCATGCCAAGGCGTGTGATTCTATTCAGTTTGCGCACGCAGACTGGGCCGGAGCTGTAATCACCTATGCTGACGGTAAGAAGGATACATTTACGACTGAAGGTGGTGTTGGTTGCAGTTTCCTGCAGCTGCCCGTTTCATTTGAATATGACGGCCGAAAATCCCAGGAGCTGCTCAAAGTGTGGGATTACAAATATGACTGCAAGGCTCTTGATGACGGTTTGAATCTGCATACGGCGATCTGCAGCGATACTGAGACCGGCTTGGAGTGCGAAGTGTCGCTGAAGGAGTATCCTGACTTCCCAGCCTGTTGGTATCAGGTGAAGTTCAGGAATACCTCCGATAAAGATTCGGCGATCATTCGGGATATTCGTTCGCTTGATCTCCGTTGGCGTCAGGATGAACAGAACAGGACGTTTGTGACGACGTGGACGGGCAGCAATTTGGCTGAGCATGACGACTTTGATTCCCAGCGGAATTTCCTTGAGCGCCAGGCTGTGTTGGAAGAAGACGGTATTCATCTGGCAGGCCAGCTTGGCCGGTGTTCTGGCAATTGGTTGCCTTTCCTGAATCTTGAGCAGGGGGGCAGGGGGTTGTTTGTGGCGGTAGGCTGGACGGGCCAGTGGTCGTGCGATGTTGCCTGCGACCGACGTTATATGACGACGATCCGGGCCGGCATGGAGCAGACGCATTTTATTCTGCGAGCCGGCGAGGAAGTCTCCCAGCCCAGCATCATGCTGATGTTTCTCGAAGACAATACGCCTGTTCGTCGGCAGAATATCTTCCGCCGCTTTATGCGTGAACATATCATCCCCAAAGAGCAAGGCAGGCCCGTTGTCACCCCGATATCCTGCACGACCTGGGGCGGTATGCCTGCAGAATTGCACCTTCGTGCTATCGACGAGATCAAAAAGCATTCACTGCCTTATGAAATTTACTGGATAGATGCAGGCTGGTACGGGCCTGAAGGCAATGTCTCAGCCGATGAGTTTTCGCCAGGCTGGGTTGAGCATACGGGTAATTGGTCGGTTAATCCTAGCATTTATCCCGAGGGTTTCAAGCCTATCAGTGAGGCTGCACACCAGGCCGGCATGAAGTTCCTGGTGTGGATGGAGCCAGAGCGAGCTTGCATCGGCACGCCGCTTACCGAGGAGCATCCGGATTGGTTTTTGAGCGATAGTGACACCCTCAGCCGGGGTGTTTCCGTGCTGTTGAACCTGGGTAACGAACAGGCCTTGACATGGCTGATTGAATTCGTATCGCAATTCATAGCCGAAAACGGCCTGGATGTATATCGTCAGGATTTTAACTACATGCCCCTTGCGTCATGGCGTAGAAACGACTCTCCCGACCGCCAGGGAGTTACCGAGATTCGTCACATCGAAGGTCTCTACCGCTTTTGGGATGAGCTGCGAAATCGCTTCCCGGACCTGCTGATCGACAATTGCGCAAGTGGCGGGAGACGGATCGATATCGAAACGATGAGCCGGTCGATTCCGCTCTGGGCCAGCGACGTCCAATGTTCGCCGGACCACAACCCCGACGCAAGCCAGTTGGTAGGGAAAATTGAAAAGGGAGCCAGGTGGAGCATCGAAATGGGTACCACCTAGGGCCTAAGAATACCCCTTTGCAAGGGGTTTGTCAACGGCTGACATGGGGTGTATCAGCGATCTGATGTTCAGGATGTTGGGGTCAAATCATATGGCCTCCTTTTCTTGATTTTCCAGGTTATTTTCGTCGGTATTTTTTGTGGTTGGCCTATTGTTATGGTTTTGCAGGCGGTAGCTTTCGCCGGGGGGATGTTTCTTTAATTGTTAAAACTCTTTGGTCTCCAGTATTCACTTTATCTTATCTTACGTATTGGTTGTTGTCAAAGGCTGCTGGTGCGAAGCGGAGGGCGCAGCCCGGAGCGAAGCAGTAGCAGCGGCACGAAACGCCTCGGGCAGGTCGGCATGATATTCTTTCAACGCCGCATAGTAGCTGCCGCTCTCCAGGGCCTCCGCCAGCCTTGACAGGTCTTGGCTATGCGAAACTTTGCGGAAGCCTCTTTCTGCCTCCGTCAGGCCCGTAGCGAGCCAACGCGCAGCCTGGTCGGTCTGCGTCTGCCAGCGACAAACCCGGCTGCTTGTCCGCCGAAAATTCAATATCACATTCTCGATCATATTCGTGTTCATCAGGCTGCGGTTCAGCGTCGCCGGGACCTCCAGAAGATGCAGCGTTATCAGGTCAAGCCCGCCTTCGTGAAGGCTGTCGCGGGCGGCGGAGTTCTTGCCAGCCAGGAAGTCGTCAAGTTCACACAACGCCAAAATGCCCGCCTCAGGGCCTTGTGCCTTGCGTAGCCTGTCCATCAACTCCGTCATCGTTGCCCAATCTTTTTTCGCCAAATATCGCCTGAGATTTCGTTCCTTGTGAATCAGGCACCGCTGCACAACTGCCGTCGCAAAAATTGCTTTCACAGCCTTCCGCAACGCTTCACTGCCATCAAGCACCGCCAGCAGAGGCCTGCGTTCCGGCGGAGCGAAACCGCGAATTTGTACGCGTTTTATAAGGGCCAAAGCCACTTCGTAGTTCTCGCTGGAACCAATCTCGAAGTCCAAAACTATCTTGTCGCCTGCGGTCGTAATACCGACTGCAACGATGGCCGTTATGTCCTTCGAGAGCACCACGCCATCAACCATCAACGCCAGCCAGTCGTACAATTCGCCGTTGTCGTCGCAGCCAAGTCGCCGCCTGCGAAGCTCCGTGAAACGCTCCCTGCCGTGCTGCTGAAAAATACGCGATATCTGCGATGCGCTGCTGCCACGTTTGTTTTTCACCACTTTGCCGGTCTTGCTCTGCGAACCAGCTGCCAGAATCGATGCCAATATTTGACGACGCAATTCGCCGCGATCCTGGGCGGCGGTATAGCTCTCAAGCTCCGCCTCACTGGTCGTGCCGTCGGGATTTTCCCGCCGAACCCGAGGCCGTGTGATCTGTTCACGCTCAGCCTCAATATAAACGTAACCCTCAGCAGTGCCAGCTCGGACAAAATCCGAATCGGCGTCTGGCCGATAACGCGGGCCGCACAACTGCTCAAGCTCCGAAGCCATGACATCCATAATCATATCTCGGGTAGCCGTTCGGATATAATCTCGAAAAATTTCGCCTGCCGACCCGAAATCAGCTTGCCCAAGCACCTCAAGTACATTACTGTTGTCCATAACGATGGTCTCCTTCAAAAAAATTAAAAAAACGATAATAGCCGTATCGGCTACTACCGGAGACCATCGTCATTTTTAACAATCAATGAAAAACTTCCTTCGCCGGCGGCTTCTATTACATGTACACGATGCGTCAGCCGATCTAGCAGTGCTCCGGTCAATCGTTCATCGCCGAAGACTTCCGGCCAGGCGGAGAAAGGCAGGTTTGACGTAACAACCACGCTGGTGCGTTCATAACATTTCGAGAAAAATCCAAATAGATTTTCCGCTCCAAGCCGGCCGAGGGGAATGTAGCCAAGCTCATCGACTATAATCAAATCTCGCTGCTCTATAAACCGTTCGAGTCTTTGGACGGTCCGTTCATCTCTGGCTTCGGCATATGCGGTAGCCAGGCCTGTGGCGGTGAAGAATTTCACTCGTTTGCCCTGGCGGCAAGCTTCACGGCCCAGCGATATGGCAAGATGAGTTTTGCCTGTTCCGGGCGGGCCAATCATTACAACGCATTCGCGCTTTCGAATATAATCGCCTTTGGCTAAATCGATGATTCGTTTTTTGTTCAAAGTTGGAACGGCTGTGAAGTCGAAGTCTGCAAGTTCCTTCTCGGCTGGGAACGAAGCCTCCTTTATCCGTCGCTGCATCGTTCGAATTCTTCGCTGTTGAATCTCCAGTTCCGTTAACTGCTGTAAAAAAGGCTCAAAACCGCGTTTTTCCTGGGCACACTGTCTGGCAGCCCGCCGATACTCTTTAATAAACGTCGGCAGCTTGAGCTGCTTAAGATAATTTTCAAGCAATATATTGTTTTCCATATTGTACACTTCCTTCATTAGTAGTTTTAAAATTCGTTAATAAAAACTCGTCATATTCGCTGGCTTGGCGAATGCCGTTCGTTTTAATCTGCAATTCAGGCTTATGCGTAAGATCAATGCTTTTGCGGATCGCATCAGGCTGATATTCAAGTATATTTCGAACGGCTTCGTCGTTGAATGCTCTTCGCGAGATGCAGGTTTTTACGGCAGCCTTAACCTGAGAAGCTTCGTATTCGCAAAACAGTAAAAGCACGTTTATAAACTTCTTTGTTCCTTCGCCATCGTAACGATATTCCAACTCTATTTTAAGCTTTTCAAAGTCACTGCCCCAGGGCTGGCCGATGAAAGCGGCTGCGTTATGAATCCCGCCAGGCTTGGTCTTCAGCAGCGGGATATAGTGCATATAATTCAGGATATATTTCGATGAATCCCAGCAACGTTCATGGCTGGCGACGAGATTGTCATCGTGATACAACTCTACGCGACTTACAAAAGCTTTGATAGTGATGTCATGATGTGCCCATTGTGTTGGCACAGAATAGAAGTTATTATCATGCTCGACCAAGGCCTGCTTTGTTGCATAAGTGCTGCCCCCGACGCAAGCGTTATACTGGTGCTTTGGCAGGGGTAGAAAGAACTGACGTTCTTCTTCGAGCAGCTGACCGCGCGTTTTACCCTTGTCTTTAACGACTATATCCAACCGCTTAGTGCATTGTCGCAAAAGCAATTCATTCAGCTCATCAATGTCGACAACATGCGGCGGCGGAGACATTAAATCTCGCTGGGAATCTTTGACAAGATTTTCAGCATGGCCTTTTTCATTGCCGCTTGCTATATTGCAAAAACGACTATTAAATAGATAATGACTACGAAGCTCTATAAACTTAGAGTTGAGTTTGCGCTCCTTGCCTTTGCCGACCTGAATTACCGCTGATTTTAAGTTATCATACGCATTGCTCCGCGCTACACCTCCAAAAAAATCAAACGCATGAACATGGCCGTCGAGAAAACATTCCATCTTTTGCGACGGATATGCTCTAACAAAAGAGGCGCGGGAATATGCCAGCCGTAGGCAGAATAAATGCACCTTCGTGTCTTTGCCGTTTATGATAACATCAGCTTCTCCCCAGTCGACCTGACCCTCCTGGCCGGGCTGAAACTCCAACTTGAAAAAGACCTCCTTGGCTTGTAACTTTTTAGTCGCAATGTAACGCCGAACCGTCTGAGCACAGCCGCAGAATTCGTAATCAGAAACAAGAATATCATGAATCTTAGTGCCGGTCATCTTTTGCTTGCGACGAATCGTTTTGTTCTTTTCGAGAAGGGTGTCGATGACAAAACGCAGCCGCTCCGTGAGTACAACAGCACCTGCCGGCGAACTTCGCTTTTTGTATCCCTGCGGAACGGAATGCGTCAAAGCCTTTTTGATGGTCTTGCGCGAATGATGAAACTTACGAGCCGCCTGCCGCTCAGACAAACCTTCAACTAAAACAGCTTTACGTATTTTTTCATAATCTTCCACTGTAAGCATCTCCAAACTCCGCATATGCCGATCCCTGCAACAAAATCACAAGCCGACATCATACAGAATTTTCAATTAAACAGTGGTCCCCTTTTCAATGCGCGAAACCCCATCCACCTGGCTCCCTTTTCGATTTTCCCTACCACCAGGTTATGAACCATGGCCTGAACTGCTTCTTCAACGCTCATGCGATCGGTACGGGGCTTGTTGCCGGCTCTGGGGAGACTTATCGCTTCCGCAGCACGATGAGCGAGGGGATGGCTTTTGCTTTCATGGCCTATGAGAAGTCCTGGAAGGATTACGATAATTATCCTGTCGAGTGGCACAAAAAGATGTTCAGCCAATTCATGCGTGTTCGCGAGTTTTACAGCGGCGATTATTATCCTTTGCTGGCCCAGACGCCCGACCCTCAGGCCTGGTGTGCTTACGAGTTCTGGCGTGAGGATTTGAATAGCGGTATCGCAGCTTTTTTCAGGAGAGAGGAATCACCGTTCAGTTCGGGAGATTTTCAGCTTTTCATACCGGACCTTAATGAAAATTATAAGATTGAGAATGTTGACACCGGTGAAACCAGCATAATCTCAGGTCGGACCCTTACTGAAGGCAAGGGTTATTCACTCACTCTCGCTCCTCGCGAAAGTTGCCTGATATTAATACAAAAAGGCGGTGAAGGTTAAATGTCCAACTTGGGAAACTAAGGAAGATTTTCATCATAGCGGATAAAATCCACTTCGATTCCGGCTTTTGTTTTCCAAAAGTGAAGATTGAAATTAGGATCTATTTTAGTTCAGGCCGCATGGGTTTGATTGGCAAAGGATTTACATGCAAGGCTGTGTAAAAAACACCGGGTAGATCAACAAATCATATATTTTCGAGTAATAAGAGTTCACTAGTAAGAGGAGTATCAAGACGTACATTTACGCCTTTGTTTTTAAGGTCAAAACCATTGACAATACACTTTGAACCAGAATTATCAAAAGTGACTTGATATTGTTTCGAAACATCCAAGCCACGGAATTTTAGAGTGTACTCCGAT
Source organism: Phycisphaerae bacterium (assembly GCA_963664745.2). Lineage (GTDB taxonomy): Bacteria > Planctomycetota > Phycisphaerae > SM23-33 > SM23-33 > B1-G9. The sequence continues at coordinate 513,997 of CAXXMC010000005.1, read as the reverse complement.
TCGCCTGAACCGCCCAGCCTGAACAAACCAGCCAGGGCTTTGGAGCGATCTTCCGAAGCCAATTCCAGAACGCCCCAGCCTTGCGGTTCTGTTCCTCGCAAAACAGGAGTGTGATGATATATCCTTGAATTCGTATTAAAGGTGCGAACGAAATTTTTATATATGTCTATCGCATGTTTTACTTTAGTAAGCTGCGGAACGTTTTTTTGCGAACCATGCATCCAAAGCCATGCCCCTGTCGGCTTGGCCAAAATAGCGGTGCGAAGCTGAAATTCAAGTTCACCGGCCCGTTGAGAACTCTGGCCCATGCCTATAAGCCGGTCTATTCTCTCAGGAGGCAGTGCCATAGTCATTCCGCTGGTGATCTTGAACGAACGCGGAGGAATCTGCCAGTCGCTTATCCATGTATGATGAAAAAGTTGCATCATTCCCAGATCCGTCCGCCCGCCGCCGCTTGAGCAGTTTTCCAGAATCACATTGGGATACTTTCTTTTCAGGCGTTCCCACATGCCATACCATTTTTCATAGTAACGCCAGTATCCGTTTTCAACAAAACCGTCTTGCAAACTGAAACCAAAAGCGCCCATGTTGCCCGCATTGTAATCAAGCCGGAAAAAATCGAGATTCTGATCACCGATCAGGCTGTCGATCTTTGTTTCCATAAAGTTGATGGCATCACTGCAGACATCCAGATGGCCACATCGCGTTTGGCGATATTTCATCAATCTGTATTCAGGGTGCTCCTTGAAAACGTTGCTTCCCTGAACCATTCGTTCGGGCTCCATCCAAAGCCCGAAAAGCATTCCCTTATTATGAACATAGTCAGCCAGGGGTTTCAGGCCATCAGGATACTTGCCTTCATCGATCTCCCAATCACCCATTGTTTCATACCATTCCACCCCTTCAGGTGCATACCAGCCGGCATCCAGAAAGAATACCTCAAAACCCAACTCGGCAGCTATATCAATATCTTTCAGTGCACTCTCAAATGTGCTACCCTGTTCAGGGCCGACACCGTATTCAAGTAGTTGCTCCCTGCCTTTGGGATACGCAGGTAAAACACTTTTACGAAGATGGCAGTGCATCTCGTTTATTGCCTCATCAAGATCCCCTATCACCATTCCCATATGAAGTTGGGGAGTGGTAACAGTTTCTTTAGGTTGGATGACCCTTAGCGGAGCCGGGCCGGTGGGGCCACCTCTGAAAACCAGTGGACAGTCAAACTCAGCTACGGGTTTATCGCCCATGTCGAACTCAAAGCTGTATCCGCCAGACCAGGCAAGCTGGCCTATGAAATGCTCACCTGTCTTATTGTTGCGGAGTACAAAAAACGGATGGCGATGCTTGTCACGATTATATCGGCCATCAATCCTGACAGGAATACGTGTCAACGGCGTCCAATCGAAACTTCCTTCATTTCCCCAAAGGGTATTTTCAAAGTAACCGACATCGTAAACGTCTGCCGGCATGTCTGATGTCAGCGAAACGGTCTGCAAAATTCCGCTAAGCGGATAGGCTGCCGAAAGAGCCGCCGGCTGGTTGCTGAGATTCACAATGTCAAGCCAACGCATTATAATCGACGTTCCGTCGAGGAGAGTATTGACCACAACACGAATCGGACGAACTTCATGTTCGAGAGTTATTTGAACCAGCAGGCCCTGTTCAGTAGACTCGGTGGAATAGTCGCTTTTTTTCCAATGGCTGTGCAGCAGCTGACCATCTATCTCGAGCCAGAACGCCTGAGGATTGTGATATTCTTCAGACTTTATTCTTTCAAACGGCGGATTTATAAGGCCGGTGGCATTCCAGCCCCTACTAAGGTAATGGCCCTCAGCTACAGATTCCTGGTAAACCAACATTCCCGAACGGTAAGATACCGTCCAGCCGGAATCTTCACTCTCAAAAACATCCATAAAATTCTGTCGTTCTGACATTATCAAACTCCGGTTTTATTATAGCGACAATTTTGTCCATCCAAACGTCAACCCTGTTTTTCTTCAGATGGATACAGGACAACACGAGCTTTTTTATGAAACTATTCTTTTTTCTATTGTACCTGAGTCGAACATGACCTTCAGAAATTTTTCGCCGGACAATGGCAGCAGGGCTGAGATATTCATATTGTTAAAGGGCATCGGATGTATTTCATATTTTTCAAAGCCGAAATCAGTAGGCCTGATCCCCAATAAGGTTGCAAATAAATGATATATTGGATGCCCTCCCCAGGCGTGACAATCACTTCTGGAATTTCCAGGCGTCTCGAAAGTTGTCTTAAATCCCTTTTGCTTCAGGCCAAACCAAAGTTCCAGTCTTTTGAAGAAGGCCTCTGAGTTTTGAAGTTTGTGACAGGCTTCAAAATAATAGTGCGTAAAGTAAATCGAAGTTTTGGGCAGATCGTCTCTTCCAAACAGCGACGCCCCTATTTTATCAGCCAGGTGAGATGAAATATTTCTGCTCAACAAAGCCAAAACCTGGGCATGTTCACTGAAAGAAGTTTTGCAAAGGTCATCAGCCAAGAGATTATTTTCCGTACACCAGAATTTTTTTACGATATTGTCAAGTAAGTCCGATGCCTTGGCGTTATAGTAATCAGCCAATGTCGAATCGCCGCACCAATGCTCGATCTGCGATGCGTATTCCAATCCTAGAACCAGCTGCAGATTCATTACTGAACTTATCTGTCCCGGCATTGCCTGCGGTGGAACGCCCTGGTTCCATGATGAAACCCAATCAACAAAATTCCATCCGTTAGGTGCAGCCAGGAGCTGTTCTTCAGGATCAATATTAAGAATAAATGTATCCAGAACACAATGTATCTTAGGCCTGAATGACGATACAAACTTCCTGTCGCCTCGCCACAGTGCATAATCATAAACCATCCCAATCCACCATAATGAAAACGGTGGAATTATCTGCCTGACTCGTGACGGATATTGTGAACGGGTAAATCCTGACACATCAAAACCCGCACCAAACATTTTAAGCGCTTTGCGTGCAAGACGGTCATCTCCGGTCATGCTATACATTGCCAGAAGTTCCAAACGCGTATCGCCGGCATACATAAGCTGTTCGTAATATGGGCAATCCATCAGGGTTTCATGGCTGCACATTTGCATTGTACGAGCCATTATAGGAATTATTTCCCCGATGCGTTCATCTTCGCAATCAAACCTGGATTCCATCTCAAGCGGATAACGCGTCTCTCGCAATTTTAAACTGTTTATGACCACGGGTTGATCCGAGGTTTTTACGAGTATCTCAATATATCTTCCCGCCCGCCACCAAAGCGGCTCAAATACCCTGATACCAGAACCCTCAGGATAAAATTCATCCCCGACTGCAATAAAATATTTACCCTCTATATCGTTACGATTACCCTTGGGATTGTCGATATGATCATATCGAGACTCATCGAAAAGAGATTCAGCCCAAGATATCCTGACCATGGAATTTTTACCACCCTCAATATTCATAACTGGATATGCACAATAATAATTTTCAAGGTCTATTATCACACGCAGTGTGGTGTTCGGTTCAATTCGGGCGGGCTCCTTAGCCTCAATCGCTTCTTGCCACTGGCTGATCAACTCAGTCTGGTTCCTGTCTGATTTGACAATCGCTTTCCATGTTTCAATTGTATCCGGAAAGTCCACATACATTATTTTTCCGGCAAAGATGTCACGCTCGAGCATATCAGGCAGTGGATCTGGAACAAGCTGATGGCCGTTGACTTTATAATTAGCAAAATGCAACCCGCTCCTGCCCCTTGAACTGCCTTGAGCAGGTTCCCATCGGTCGCCTGCGCCACTCATCCAGTCGCAGTCATAATCTCCATATATTATGGTATCGTGACAGGGGCCGAAACATATTTCATTCTCACGAAAGCTGTATTCCTCTGATCTTTTCATCTTCCATTGAGCTGTACCAGTGCTAAGAACCTGGGCAAGCGGCCCCTCTGCTGCCAATAAAAAACCGGGAACTACGCTTATCTGAGCCGACGGACTTAATTCCTCCAACCGCCAAACCTGGGCAACAAAAATATGTTCACCTTTCTTAAAGTCGATGTCATAAGTTTTGTAGTACCAGTTATACTGATCGCCCCGCGAAGGCCCTACCGAAACCAGCTCACCATCCATAAAAAGCTTGTATCGTTCATCAGCCGTCACATGAATACGGATTTGTGCATCTTCATTCAGATTAAATTTCAGCTTGAAATAAACCACTGATTGCTGAGGGCCACCCTCGGGAAACTCCAGCCAACACGCAGGCCAATTCCCAATCTTTCCGATTTCCTGTGCGGGAAAATAGTCTTCAAACGGATCTGCATTAAGTATTACTCTATTCAGCATTTTTTTGTTACGTCAGGTTCATTAAAAAAACCAAGGACTCTTCTGTTATCATTTTATTTTCAGCGAGGCTATGAATGTAACCGACCCGGCGAATCGGGTCGGTTACAAATTTAACACTTTTACTGCGTACCTGGCAAAGGAACTTATTTTTTCCTGCGAAACATTGCCAAGCCACCAACAAGCAACATTCCTATCGTCGCCGGTTCCGGGATTCCCTGTACTCCCGCAACAGCACCAAAATTAGCCTGTACGCTGGCATAATCGCCTGCGGAAACTACACCATCACCGTTGGCGTCACCAAGAAGCCCGCCGCCAGCTGTGCCTACCGCACCAAAGCTGGCCTGTACGCTGGCATAGTCACCAGCAGAAACAACACCGTCACTGTTGGCATCGCCGAGAAGGAACGCATCCTCGACACCAATTGTCAGCGAGAAGTTATCCCACGCGGTACTTCCGTTACCCAAGCCCCACATGTCCCCTTGCCCGAAGTAGGCATATCCGTTCGCGCTGGTCTGAATCAACGAGGTGTACGTGTATTGCATTACGATTGTTCCATCAAGGTCAGCCAGTGTTCCTGTGAAATCGGCACCATCCTGCTCTAAGGTAAGCCGATACAAGTCACCGGCAGTCAAGGCTACTGCAGAAGAGCCTCTCCACTCTCCATCCACGGCAAACAGCAAACCAGCGGTCCCTTGAACCATCAAACCACACTTGTATGGATCGGCAGCGCCCTCCTCATAATTTAAACCAAACCACAAGTTGGGCAAGCCAGAGTTTGTTGGAGCAGAAACAGCTGTAAACTCTATGCTGGCTATTACATAATCTTCATTTACCATCTCGACAGCATTGTAATAAGACGATCCAGGCCCGTTAGAGGGGTCCAGAACAGCATGGAGGTTATTAAGAACATATCCAGCCCCACCTGACCAAAAACCGTCACTCCAGTTTGCACCCAATGTTGCTGCATTAACGCCATCGAAATTATCGGTGTAAGTCATCTGCGAGGTCGCTGCCGGAGTCAGCTTCACCAGAGCACTGCTGCCCGGTGCCAAACTCAAAGCTGCCGATGCCTGGCCCTGATCGACCCAGTTTCGGTTAACGGTATCGTAAATGGATAGATTGCCCGGCCCGGTTATGGTGGTGTTTAAGCTGTTGGAATAGTCCTCGTTCACAACCAGTGTATGCGTCGCGCTAGACAGCTGGCCGATCGAACCGAAAAGGCCCATTACAGCGCCTTTTACTGGATCACCTGTTACGTAGGTTGTATCTGGTAGACCGGAAAGCTGGAAAGGAGAACTTGCAGAAAGTCTCTCGGGGGAAGCACCAGGTGCTGTGCCGGAACTCGGGGGCAAATCTCCCAGGTGGCCAGTACTGACATGTGTCAAAGGTTGAAGTATTTTGGCAACAGCGATAAACTCGGGATTGATCGACTGTAATGCGGTGTAGATTGATGTCGTCGTACCGTCAGACTGCGCAATCCCTTCTCCATCCACTATATTGTCATAGGGCATGTAAGTGAAGTAGTTAATCGCCTGTGCTCCATAGGCCAATGATGTATTGGCCTGGTATCGCAGCTGGCCTGCGGTGGGAAGTTCCCATTCCGCGGAGTAGTTACTGGCTTGGACGATATTCATGAACGGTATGCCTGCCTGTTTCGCTGCGTTGCTGATGACAGCCAGGTTTCCAAAATATGTAGGCTCGACAACACCAGCACCAGCGCTGTTAGTCCACGAGTAATTGTCATAGCTGAGCATTGAAGGCTGAACCGTGCTTACGTACTGATCGACGTACGTTTGATAGTCAGCGGTACCAAGCTGTGCAGGAGTTGCATAGCTGGGCAGGAGATTGATGTACGCCATGTGGTTTGGATCAAGCGTACGCAGATTCGATACCGTTGTACCCAGGCTGGCAAACTCAGAAGCATTAGGCTCATCCTTGACAAAGTAAGCGTACAAGGCTGGGTGATTGCGAATCGCAGTTATCGTTGTTTCGGACATGTCACCGTAATACAACGCCCGCAGACCGTTCGTCTTCGCCACGTCCAATTCAGCCAGATTATGCGCCCATACCATATTAAAACCACCATTTATTGCTTGATGGGAAACCGCGTTGGTCAATGTCGGGCCGTCCCAGTAAGTGGTGATGGGTGTGCCAATCGACCAGTTATCCTCTGCCATGGCAGGAGCCAAGCCTATGATAGTAATAACAAAAACCATTAACGTCCAGAAAAGGTGCTTTTTGAATACATGCGTCATTTTACGATCTCCTTTGTAGTGTTGTTATCTGCTTACATTGAAATTATTTGGAAAGTTACAAACAATCCTTAAAAACGTCCCACTTTGTTTCTCCTTAATCGCAAGAAAACAAAATAGAATCCTCTCTCTTCTTTTGTCATTGGGCTTGAGAAACAGGCCACATCAAAATCTTTATATCGCCTGGGGCAATTTGAAACTCGCTGGTTTCTTCGCTGATTGGGGATATCGTACCATCCTTAGCAATCTCAAACATTTTCGTGCTGCCATCTGGAGTCACCGTCAAAGTCGTGGGCTTTTCAATATCACGATTGACCATTACCAGAAACCGGCGATTGCCTTTTTCTATCTCTGATACTACTACCCCTTCGCCCTTAGTGAAGAAACGACGAAACGGTGTTTTCACACGATAGAGTTTTGTTTTCTTCGGAATTTTTTTCCCGGTATGCGTTACAGAGATTACCTTTGAATCCTTAAATATTCCAGACAACGCCTGCAATTCTTTATTCATCGCCTTTGCGAGATCATAAACAACCGTTCTCTTGCCATGCTGATCAAGTGGTCCTGTGTTAAAATCCATACCCGGCATGGTCACAGTCCAATAAGTGAAATATTGAATTCCCTGAGCACCGTAAGCCATATCGCTGTAAATCTGATACCGAAGATGGGCCATGGTCGGAACAGGATAACCACTGTGCGAAGTACTCAATACAAATGCCCAGAATGGTAACTTTGCTTTCAGTGCTGAGTGCCGGATAATCTCCAGATTTTCATAGAAATCCTCACGAATACCGACTCCGCCCTTCCCATCAGGCACTACCGGATAATGATCGAAAGTGAGTACCTTTACGGGTACTTTTTTGAGAAACGTGTCGACATAATCTTTATAATCGCGTGCCCCTTTGATATATGGCATACCATATGTGGGCAGCAGATTGATATAACACCAGTGCTCTGAATCCAAAGCCTGAATGGATTTAACTATTTCGCCCCATTGCTCATAAGTTTTAGTGTCGCTAGGTTCATCTGTGATAAAATAGCCTGTCAGTGCCGGATATTTCGTTATCTCGGCGATAAATTCTTTCAGCGGCATTTCCTTGCTATCGATGACGTTGAGAAATATTTTAACATCAGCCTGCTGGGCAGCAGTCAAAACTTTTTTCATGTCTTCGATTGATCCGTATACCTGGAAATGATGCGTAAAACCAGCCTCGCGTAGTTCCTTAAAACGTTCGACGGTACTTAGACTCATCGGCAATCCGCTCCAGGCCAGAACTGGTATTGGGGTGGGCGAGGGCATAATTTTGTTCTCAGACGGCTTTGCGACGGCCACGGGATCATCTGCAACGACTTTTGCACAATTAACGCTTAAAAGTAAAGCGACAGTGATCAATAAAAACAGTTTCCTCATTACGCACGATCTCCTGTTAGAATAATTTTTCATTACACCGAATGTCCTGCTAAGGCACTTCTTAATTGCACATAACCGGCGGTTAGAATGGGATTTTTGTACTACCATCCAGGTCAAATCCCAGAGTAAATCCAGCCGTATACAAGACGTCTGTCGTGGCTGATTCAACATGGCCGTCATAGAAAGCAGCGTTAGCTGCGCCGCTATGCCTCAAGTGAACACCTAGCTCCCACGAAGCTGCCGGGTAAACTACAAAATACTGAAGCTGAATACCTCCATGTATACTATCCATGATAAACATTCGGCTTGAAGGAGAATCAATTTTGCTGAGGTTCCGGTAATAAGTGTAAACAGGAGTAGAAGTGTCTACGGAATACTCATATTTATCAGGTACCCAAGTCGCATAATCCGCACCGTAACAAAGATCTTCGGCATCGGTAGTATCTATATCAAATTCCCCGGGAGGATATGAAGGACAAACAGATATGTTAAGATCATCGATTAATTCCTTCTCGTACAAATATCGAGACCATGGAACATTGTCAGCATTTGTTCCAGCCGTAATAATATTCCCTTCAGCCTCTTCCGCATACATCAAGGCTGCGAGAATCGATCCTCGCAAGTTGGAAGAGCATACAGCGGTTTTGGCAAGTTCCTTGGCCTTCTGCAGGGATGGTAGAAGAATCGAAACCAGTAAAGCTATAATGGCAATTACCACTAAAAGTTCGATCAACGTAAATGCTTTCTTTTTTGCCTTCATATTCTTCATCTCCATCGTATTGCACATCGTGTTAAAAAGTCCTGATTTCAATAGTGATATCTTTACGTACACGTCACTCTAATAGCATTGTAGGTTAACAAATTGCTTTAAAAATCATTTCGGGGAACATAAAAATAAGAAAATTCGATCTAAAAAACACCATCGGAAAAAAGTTATAAATAAAGCTCGTGTCGCCGCAAACTACAACCGTTTGGCCGTGGTTTGCGGCGATACCATTCTGCGTCTCTAAGAGCCACAATTGAGACGCATTCACATAATAACAAAATTACTTTTTGCGGCGGATAAGTGTAACCAAACCACCGAGACCCAACAGGGCCATAGTTGTCGGTTCGGGAACGTTGTATACCGCGACATCATTAACAGTGCCACCCGCAACTAGACTTGCAAGAATCACGTTTGTGTCATCAGCATCAGCAATGCCGATCGTACCGAGACTAAGCAATGAAGCGTAGACAATATCATCGTCACTCTGAACTGCCAGGCTGGTAATAGCTCCACCCATACCATTATTGAGTGATTTAATATTCAGGGTGCTATCCAAAAGAGCAAGCTGGCCAAGGTTGGTTCCGACAACGACATCATCATCGCTCTGAACAGCGATGTCGGTGGTGGTAGTACCGATAAAGATCATGCTCAATGCTGCAGTCAGATTATCTGGGGCCATCGTATAAACGTATCCACCTGCATAATCAGTACCAACAACAACGTTTCCATTGCTCAGGAAGTCGACCGCTGTTACATTACCATTAAAACTGGAATTTACACTGAGAACATTCAAGCTTGAATCCAAAACGGCGCATTGGCCAAGGTAATAGTTTGTAGCTATAGCGATATTATCGTTAGCATCAACCGCTATATCATTTATGGTGGCAGTGGTATTCAGTGACGATTGCACTGCCAGCTCGGGGGTCAAAACATACATCCAGCCGTTTGAGAGACCAATTACGATTCGGTCGTCACTCAGAACGGCCATCGCATTAAGTGACACTCCTAAAAACACGGAATGTTTGGCAGCCATGACATCGGTCCCGTTACAAACATACAAATAACCACTGGCAGCATCTGTTGCATATACTATGTCACCACTAGATTGCCATCCAACAGCCTTTACATTCCCACCAATGACAGAGCTGTTTGTAATGATGCTTAGATCATCTGCTGCAAGCACGCCCGCAGAGCCTTGCCAATACGCACCGCCATAACCAACCACATCCTGAGTTGCAACGACCGAACCAAAAGTAACGCCAGTGCATGCCAAAACCAGCACTAATACACCTGCCAACCAATTCATTTTTACTTTATTCATGCCCATCTCCTTATTTGACTTGCTCTCTTTGGGCCATGGCCAACACGGCCACAGCCTCTCTCGACTTTCCTGTATTGTAATACGTACTTAAATTAAGTCAAGTTAAATTAACGCAAGAAGCATTTTTTTATTTAATTTTAATTCTCCATATGCACAAAATCCGGATAATATTAGTCATGCTCTACCTGGCATGTCCTAAACCATTCAGATAACTCCCTTTGAAATCGCACAAAAACCGCTTTAAAGACACAAGTGAGACCTCGTCGCAAATATTGTCTCATTTTTTTTATTATTCTATTGACTCTTTTTTTTATTTTATTAAAATAAAGAAATGTTGGGAACAAAAAACAAAAAGGTTAAGTTGATTGACGTTGCCAAAACGGCGAATGTTTCTGTCGCTACTGCATCACTTGCGTTGGCGAATAGGCCTGAAATAAGTCATGCTACCCGGCAGCGAGTGCATCAAGCCAAGGATGACCTGGGATATAAGCCTCTTCGAGTACACGTCTTGGATAAAAAGGAAAAAGGGAAAGTAAAAAACAAAAGCAACGTTAAAAGGTTTGGTTATATTCTCGTCAATAGCCAACTGAGTGACGACGCGTTTTCAATAGAGATCCACAAGCTGCAGGATGTTGCTTCAAAAATGGATATCCGGCTTGAGGTGGCAGCTATTGAAGATACTGGATCGGATGATACGTTTATAAAAAACGTGTTGAATATTGCCACCGGCCTGGACGGCCTGATTCTGTCCAATGACATCAGTCGAGACCTCATACGTCGTGTATATGAAACTGGAACACCTTTCATAGTAATCGGTAGCTATGAGGAAATATCCTCCGAAGACCTGGATATACCTGTGTGTTCAATTGACAGCGACACAATAGCCATGGGCCACCTTGCTGCCAGCCATCTTATTAAAGCAGGCCATACGAAAATAGCATTCATCTGCGAAACACTTCCTAAGGGCCAATTAAATTACCGCTGGTTACTCGGCGTAAAGGCTGCTCTTGATGATGCCAATATCCCCGTCAACCCGGAATATATTCAAGTTGCCGATCATCTTTTCGCAGGGGGAGAACCGGCTGCGAAAGCTTTCAGCGAGATGAAAGAGCCGCCTACCGCCTTTATTATCCCGGATATCAGAGTTGCAGGCCAATTTGTGGTAGCAATGAAACTGCGAGGAATAGAGGTCGATCCAAAATCTTTCATTATCTATGGCGACAAAGAGTTAACCAAACGCTATCAAGTCGAAAATTATCCAAGGATTGAACTTAATGAACTCACCTATCAGGTAGCCCTGGAAAAACTCGACGAAATATGCAAACATACACATTCATATTTACACAAAGTGCTTCTTCCCTTTAAATTTATTGATGTGTGAAATTCTATACTTTTTATTTTTGGCGCAAGAAGGAGTTGCTCTGACAAATAACGCTTTCGGACAGGCGATTCGTTTTGTTGTGATAGACCAGCATTTCTCGCGAACTCGCAATTCGCCAATACCGCGTAAAATCGACCTGTAGTCAAATGGCAAGATCGAAACCTTCGACTCATCGATGCCTCAAGACGTAATCTCAAAATTATCCATTAATAATTTTTTTGAGTCTTATGCCCATCTTGCCTTGCTTGTCGTCGGTGTATTCCACTTCATCCACGCAATTGCGGATAAAGTACAGGCCGAATCCACCGTTCTCCGAGCCGTCGAAGGCCGGCGTGCCCATCTTCTTGCCGCCGAACTCCCTGCCCCAATGGAACAGACGTATCTCGATCTCTTCCTCGAAAATATCAACCTCAGCCAGGATTTTGCCTTCGTCCTGTTCGCTGTACGCATGTCGCATGATATTGCTGGCAGCTTCGATGGTAGCAATCTCAAGCTTGCTTAGAAACTCCACATTCACGCCAGCGGCATCCTTGCAATTGTTCTGTACAAACTCTCGCAGGATTTCCAGGTCAGCTAGATTGCTGGTCAGCTCCAGCTGAGCGTGCGATACCAGCTTAGGCTCCGGAGGCTGTTCGATTTTCACTACGATATATGTCAGATCGCCGGGGAAAACTCCCGTCCCGGCGAAGTCCATCAGGTCGCTGTACAAATCCCGGGCCAGGGCGCGGGCGTCATTGTTCGCATTGTTTTCGACGAAGCGGAAAAGTCTCTCCGTGCCGTAACTCTCGCCGGACTGGCCTGCGATTTCAAACAGGCCGTTCGAGCAGAACAGCATGATATCGCCGGGCTTGAAGTGAATTGAAAGCTGCTCGTATTGTTCGTCACGATTGATGCCCAGCGGCAGATTATTGCCTTTGAACTGCTCGCATGAGCCGTCTTCAGCGTGATAGCAGATGACTCCGGTATGGCCACAGTCGACCATATCTATTCGATGTTTGGCCAGGCTGAACCTGGCCAGGCAAGTGGTGACGACACTCTGGATAGTGATAAGTTTTTCGCACATTTCCTCGTGAGCGAAGGCGACGACCTCTTCGGGCGTCGGCAACGTAGCCAGGCTTGTGGAACAGACAAGGTTCCCGATAGCGCGGATGAACTGCGCCTTCGTAGCTGCGCCGAGCAGGGCAGCTGAGACACCCTTGCCCATCACATCGCCGATAATCAGGTCGAAATGCTGGCGGTCGAATTGGATAAAATCATAGAAGTCGCCGTTGATATGTTGCGACGGTATGGAAATGGCTGAGACTTGTGCACCGGCGAGGTTCTGGGGCATATGGCCTAGCAGCAGTCGGTTCTGAATCTCGTAGCCTATGGTTATTTCCTGCTGATGCGCCAGGGCAAGTTTTCGGCTGGCTTGATCCCCGTGAATAGCGGCACCTAAAATCGACGAAGCCGTCTGCAGCGCATCCAGTTGTGAAGGCAACCAGGGTCTGTCCGCTTTGTGGTCTTCATAGGCGATGAATCCCCACCATCGCGAGTTTACGAATATCGGCACGATAGCAAGTGAGAGCACGCCAAGCTCAGCGAGCATGTTCTGCTGCCGATCTGAAAAATCCTTTGTCGAGCCATGAACGATCAGCCCGGCTGAGAGGGATTTCGCCCAATCCGTCAGCGGGCCGTAGGGTACGTCACCCTGGCCAGGCCAGTCCGTCGGCACGTCAGATGAGGCAACCCATTCGAATCGCTTGTTCATCAAAGGCTCAACTTCGGGAATATCAATATTTTCAACCAGATAAACCCGAGTTACGCCCATCGATTGGCCTAGCCTGGCCAGCACAGCCTGCACGCTGGACTCCCAATCTCCCCGTTCAAGAAATTGCTCAGCTGCAAAACAGACCGCCTCCAGAATAGACTCTTTGCCCTGGGATAAGCACTCCGATCTAACAGAATGCGAATTATCCTCTGATGTTTCAATAGACCTGCTTTTTGATGACAGACGATTATCTGGACTCACGCCGTCTGATTTCCTTTCGCCAGGGACACTAACATTATTGAAATTATCGGCTGATTATAGCAGACACTGTAATTGCTGTTAATAATAGCATAGGACAAAAATCAACACAATCACAACACAATTACACGCCGAGCAGTTCTTGCATACCTTTTTTCATAGCAAACCCGGCCTGGCTGGGAAGTATTAGGGGTATTCTCAAAAATCACCACTGCCTGGTGTAAGGTTGGCGGTTTTTGCAGATTTCCTCAAGTACGACCGTAGCATAGCAGCCCGGGGGGGCAGAGAAAGTCAATTCCAGATACTCGCCATGCTCATCCGCCCCGGCTGAGATGCCAGGCTGGGTCAATTGGAACCGCAATGCTCGACGCGCGCCTTTGGCTTTGAGTGGGCCGAGATTTTTGAACTGCTCAATATCCACTCCGCAGGATGAGATTATTTCCTGCTCGATCATGCCGGGCTGACCTTCTGCAAAACTGCTTCGATAACCCACTAAAGGCCCGGTCGGACTGATCTGCCAATCATCTGCCCGCGCCTGGTCGGCTGCGATATCCTCGACAAGGAAAACTCCGCCGCTGTCGGTCTTCTGGGCCAGGTCGCCGATCATAAGCTGATCGATGGTATTGATTCTGCGTGCAAGGACAGCGTTGAAAAGTTCGCTCTGAAAAGCCGAAATATAAAGGCGTTTCATACGTTTGTCGATTGCGCCGATAGCTGGGCCAGGCCTGTGCTTTTTTTTGTAGGCTGACAGTGCTTTCCGCTGATCCACGTAATGTCTGGGCCAGCGTTTCAGTGATCGTTCCAACGCGTCGATTTCAAATTCATCACGGGCAGCCTTGCAGTCCGGCGGATCGTCAGGCTGGGGCTTGCCGAGGAAAATCGAAATGAATCTTTCGAGGTCTCCGGTCACCAGCGCCTTGCCAAGCTCAGCAGTGTCCCCTCGAGCGCCGAAGCGTTGTTGGCCGAAGTAATTCGGCACGCCCCGCCGGGCCAATACGTCCAGTATGGCTTGCGCTGCAGCGAGTTGCCCGGCCCCGACGTCTCGGATTTTCAGTGAGAACCGGTTGCCAAGCAAATGGCCCGTCTTAAGCTTGTTCGTGTGCAGGCCAGTCCATATCACCCGCATCTGAGGATCGACATACTCAGCCAATTTTTTCGCGTCGCAATGCTCCAGGCTGAGATATTGCGTCGTAATACCCTGGGCGTCTTTCAGCCCAGCCAGGCCTATATCGCTTGGTCTGATATTCATATACCGGGCCAGCCTGGCTACCGCGACGGGGGTTGGGATTGATCTTTTCTCAATTCGACAGTAAACGTGCGTGCCCTGGCCTGACGTGGGATACAGCGGCAGTTCGTCCACGTGAAAATCTTCCACGCGCTGTTTGATTTCACCGCCAATGCCAGGCAGGTCTGCGGTCAGATAGGGCATTACGTCTGTCATTTTCAGGTGGCCTCGTTGCCGATGCGTTTCCATGCGGTTTCACTCTGGCCAACGATTTGATTTACCTGGCGTGCGAGTGCAAAGAGCAGGTCGCTCTGGCGGTTAAGATAACGGAGAATTATCGTGGGAATTTCGGGTACTTCCTTCTGCATCCTGGCGATGGCTCGTTCAGCCCGACGGCAGATGGTTCGGCCCAAGTGAAGGTAACAGGCCAATTCACATCCTCCCGGTACTATAAAACTTTCCAGCGGGCCAAGCTCAGCCCATATACTGTCGATCGTATCTTCCATGACGGCTACGCTTTTTTCGGGCACATGATCAGCCAGGCCTGCGGCATAATGCGTGCCAACCACGGTAATGTGAGTGCCGATTACGAAAAGCTCGTTCTGCATATTCAACAGAAGCTCAGCCTGTTGGCCCAGCTGGGCCTGACGGGCTTTGCAAACGCATAGCCCAAGAACGGAATTCAGCTCATCCACCGCCCCGATAGCTTCGATACGCGGGTCGCACTTGCTGACAGACTGGCCGTCTATTCTTTGAGTAAAACCATCGTCGCCGTTCCTGGTGTAAATACCCATCAAACTCTCCGCTGAACTTTTGTAGACCCGATCTCTGATTCTCCTGCTATCGTATTCGCAAAACCCCTCTGCGTCAAACCCCAAGAATTTTCCTTGCAACCAGGTTTGTGTTTTGTTAGGATGGTTTCATGGACACGGATGCCAAACTAGCCAAGCTGAGCGAGGACGCTCAATATGACCTTTCCTGCGCGTGCGGCACGAATGAT
This sequence comes from Phycisphaerae bacterium, assembly GCA_963664745.2. Taxonomy (GTDB): domain Bacteria; phylum Planctomycetota; class Phycisphaerae; order SM23-33; family SM23-33; genus B1-G9. The sequence continues at coordinate 498,284 of CAXXMC010000005.1, read as the reverse complement.
CAGGACAGGCGACATCGCAGTACTGACGGGATGTGGGTTTACCCTGCCTCCCTGCCGAGGGGCGGCAAAGGGATCATGCTCAAAACCCTGGTGAGTAACGCATGTACGAATGATTGTCGCTATTGTCCATTGCGGAATGATCGTGATATCCGGCGGTGCACTCTGGGGCCTGACGAAATAGCCGACGTTTTCATGGATTATGTCCGTCGCGGAAAAGTCATCGGCCTGTTTCTGACATCGGGCGTGATGCGAAACCCGGATTATACAATGGATCGGATCACAGCTACAGCTGAGCTGTTGCGTTACCGGTATCGATACAGGGGTTTCATTCATCTCAAGGTAATCCCGGGTTGTACTGATGCCGCCATCGAGAAGGCCATCAGCCTGGCCAGTTCTGTTTCGCTTAATGTCGAAGCCCCCACATCTGCGTCGTTCAGCCTACTATCCAGTAATAAAAAATTCCAGCGTGACATCGTTCAGCCGATCCAGCTTATCAGCAAACTCACCGCCAAGGGCAGCCGATATTCAGGAGTCAAGCAAACCACCCAATTTATCGTCGGGGCCTCGACGGAACGCGATAATGAAATCGTCCAAGCCACAGCCAAGCTGTACGGCAACTGGAATCTTGACCGTGTCTATTTCAGTGCTTATCAACGTGGGTTGGGCGATCCGAATCTCCCAGCTGAGCATAGCCCAAAGCTTTCCGGGCCTGACCTGCTGACACGCGAACATCGCCTGTATCAGACCGACTTTCTGCTGCGGAAATACAAATGGACTTTTGACGATATCCCATTTGACCCGGAGGGAAATTTACGGATAGATATCGATCCGAAGCAGTACTGGGCTGACCTGCACCCTGAATTTTTCCCGATTCGCCTGCGGTCGTCCAGCAGGGCCGATCTGTTGCGTGTGCCTGGGCTTGGGCCGATATACGTCAGCAGGATTCTAGCTGCCCGCCGGGCAGGGGGGCTTAGAAGTCTTCGCGACATCGGGCTGAAAGGCAAGCGGCTGGCAGAGGCCTCTCGCTATGTAGTAACTACCTGAGTTGTCGTAATGAAGAAGCCGTAAACGTACCGGGATAGGAACCCCGGCACGCATGTGTTAATCAGCGAGGCTGCAAACTCACAAGCATGACACCCGAAGATTGATTGGTCATGGATATTATTTTTCGCCAGCCAGGGATTCGGCAACGTTCATGGAGTGGTCTTTAATTCTGCGGTATGCGTGCAGCATATCGGTATAGACCACGGTGACAAGCGGTTCGCTACGTTGCTCGGTTACGCTGGCGAGGTATTGATCGCGGAGTTCTCTTGCCAGGTAGGTTATTTCCTTGGCTTGTGAGTGTACCTTGCTGACAACGTCAGGATTCCGTTGCTCATATCCCTCGATGACCATGTCCATGTAGCTTGTAACTTCGTCATGCAGTTTGAGCATGCTTTCCCGTTGTTCAGCGGTGAAAGCATGGTTGGCCTTGATAAGCCTGATATGCAATTTCAGAATAGTGGCGAAATAATCGCTTATTGATTCATATTCGTCGGCGATACGAAGCTGCTGCCTGCCTTCGTAGGCCAGGTCGTGTGAAACCGAATCGCCAAGAAGGTTTGTAAGAAACTCGACGATTTCCCTCTGGATAATATCCAACACCTCTTCGGCATGGAATATTTTCTTGACCAGTTTGTCATCGATGGCATCCATGCTGATAGCATTTCTGAGTCGGCCCATTGCCTTTTTCAGAATCTGTCCCATTCGCAGGATTTCCACGCGTGACTGTTCTATGCCGATCGGCGGGGTTTCAAGCAGGCGTATATCCAGGCCTGTGAGATGCGGTGCCTCCTTGTATGCCTTTTCGGGCACAACTTTCATGAGAAAATTGGCCATGATTCCGGTCAGGGGCAGGAATAGAAGCGTATTTGCAATGTTGAAAACGGAATGAACCGTCGCAATGCCTGCTATAATGTGGGGGTAGGAATTCTCGCCGTCAACCACAGTCACAAGGCACGGATCTTTGCCGATATACCCCATGCCCGATTTTATCAAGCCTATATAGTAGCTGAAAATCGCGGTTACCCAGAGTACGCCTATTATGTTGAATGTCACATGGGCGTATGCGGCACGTTTGGCGTTTGTTGTCGTTCCCCTTGACGCCAGCCAGGCTGTGATGGTCGTACCGATATTTTCCCCCAGCACCAACGCAGCTGCGGTCTCGAATGGAATAACTCCCGTCGATGCCAGTCCCATCGTTATGCCAAGTGTCGCTGATGACGATTGCACTATCAATGTCAGGATACAGCCTACCAAGGCACATTGGAGTACGCCGAAATAGTTGTCAGCCTGGAATTTATGGAACCATGCCTCGAAATCAGGCATTGAACGGATCGGCTTGAAACCATCTTTCATCAGCAACAGGCCAAAGAAGATCATGCCGATACCCATAGCAACCATGGCAAGGTATCGCCAGCGGTCGCTTTTTGCGAAGCGATAGATAAGTGCAGCAACGCCCAGGATAACCAGGCCGTATTTTCCGATCTTCAGTACGAGAATCCAACCTGTTATGGTCGTGCCGATATTAGCGCCCAAAATAACGCCAATCGCCTGGGAGAGCGTCATGAATCCCGCGTTGACGAAACCCACAACCATCACTGTTGTGACGCTGCTGGACTGAATGAGCATGGTAACGCTGCATCCCACGCCCACAGCCATGAGACGATTGTTGGTGACCGCACTGATCATGCTTCTCAGGCGATGGCCCGCGATTGTCTGCAAGCCGTCGGACATGTACTTCATGCCAAGCATGAAAATGCCCAAGCCACCAACGACCATAAAGGCCATGTTCCTTAACACTTCAAAATTTACAGAAGTTTCTGATGCGAGGATTCCTATTCCCACGGCGAATGCTCCTTCAACATGATGAAAAAAACAAAATTCTCCTGAATCGCCAGAAATATTACCTGATCAACAAGGGAATGTTAAGAGCAGATTAAGAAAGAGCGGATAAATTTATTGTATGGGAATTTGTATTTGCCGACTTCGTATTGAAGTGGAATCGACAAAGTCCGCCCAAAAGACGTTAATTAAAACGGAATCTTAACAAGTTATTAAATTTGCATTCATTCCCAAACCGATTTATGGTATGACTTTGGTCGGCTATGATTTTGCAGGAATTAAGTAATAGGACATCAGGAATGCTTACATCGAAAGATTTTCAAATCAAGAAGTTAGGTACCTGCGATATCGTCTCTCCAGCCTGTAATGATTGTGAAAAGAACGTTAGCTGTGACGGTAAATGCGGGGTCGGCAACTGCGTTGATGACTCGGCGCGAGTATTTTTTGAAAATCGCATTGATCGGGTCTTGGCTGAGGGCGTAACGGGCGTAGCGGAGCTTCCGAGCTGTGAATTATTTGGGCCGAGGCATAAAATTTTCTTTGACCCTGCTTGTGTTCGAGCGGGCATTGTGACCTGTGGCGGGCTATGTCCGGGCCTGAATGACGTCATCCGGGCGGTCGTGATGGAATTGTACTACCGTTATGGGGTGAGTAATATCCTGGGATTTCGGTATGGCTACGAGGGTATGATCTCGCGCTCGGGCCATGCGCCGATGGTTCTTACGCCCGACCTGGTGGATCATATCCATGAAACGGGCGGGACAATCCTGAGTTCTTCGCGCGGCACGCAGGATTACGGCGAAATGGTGGATTTCCTGGTTGAACACGGCGTGAATATGCTTTTTACGCTGGGCGGCGACGGCACGCAAAAAGGCGCTGCCGGCATTGGGAAGGTAATTGAGCAACGTGGCGAGAAGATTTCCGTCATCGGTATTCCAAAGACGATCGATAATGACATTCTGTACCTGGATAAGAGTTTCGGGTTCGAGACAGCCTGTACTGTAGCTGTGAAGGTTGTACAGTGTGCCCATATTGAAGCGCAGGGCGCTAAAAACGGGATTGGCCTGGTAAAGCTCATGGGCCGGGAGAGCGGTTTTATTGCTGCCAATACCGCGCTGGCTTCCGGCAATGCGAATGCGGTTCTTATACCGGAAGTTCCATTCAGGCTTGATGGCAAAAACGGCTTGCTTGCTTTTCTGAAAAACAGGTTGGCGACCCGTCGACATGCTTGTATTATCGTAGCTGAGGGTGCTGGGCAGGACCTTATGGACAATGCCAATCTCGGCACGGATGCTTCGGGTAATGCGAAATATCAGGACATTGGCCTGTTCCTCAAGCAGAAAATCGGAGAATATCTCAAGGCTGAGGGTGTGGATCATACCGTAAAATACATCGATCCGAGTTACGAAATCCGCTCCGTCCCAGCCTCTGCAGAAGACAGTCTGTATTGCCTCCGCTTGGGACAGGGTGCCGTACACGCTGCTATGAGTGGCCGAACCGAAATGGTCGTGGGACAAGTCAATGGGCAGATAGTTCACCTGCCGATAGGCCTGGTAACATCAGGCCGAAAACGCGTCAACCCGCAAGGCAGCCTTTGGCGATCAGTCATCGAAGCCACAGGTCAGCCAAAATTTGTCTGAGTATTTTGGTTCCACAAATCCTGCTTGCTTAGTATAAAAAAACGGGCTGAGAATCTAGTACTTCGTTTCAGGAATAAGGTCGGATAGATGCGCCGCGCCGGTGAGGTAGATGCAAGAAAGAAAAGCGACTGCATATTTGAAGATATTCCGTCGTTTTTCTGACGCAGCAGATGCCTTATCGCCGCAAGCAGGTATCCGGCATTATTCCTGAAATGGAGTACTAGAGCATATCAAACTTGATAGTTCCCTTTTTGCTGGCTTGCTTTGCCCGTGGCTGCTTCAGAAACATTGCGGAATATCTGCAAATATGCCTTACGTTTCTTCCTTGCCACGAACAAACCCGCTACGCAAAAATAGGAACTCTCAACTTTTCAATGCTCTATCTCAGCCCATTTGAATGCAAGTTTTGATTAATCCTGAATTCAGGCTCGTTTTCTTTTGCGAATCAGCAGGCCCAAGCCGCCAAGTACTACCAGGCTCATTGTTGCCGGTTCCGGTATGCAAATTGTATCGACGACGACTTCGTCAATATACAAGGTGCAGTCCCGCGGCATGATCGCGATCCATTCCTCGGAAGGATTTGGAACGAGAGTTATCTTGAATATATCGTGATAATAGAGTGCGTCAATCACGGTTTCCTGGACGTGTTCAATAGACACCGCGCTGGGCATGACCTGCAACTGGGGTTTTCTCTCAATTGAACCGGCGGAGTAAGTGATCTGTAACCAGATTTCCTTTGAAGTCTCCGGCCCGGTGTTTTCAGTGTTAGGAATGTGCAGCAGCAGATAGTCATCGCCATAAATACGCCACACACCATCATGCCCGCCATCGCTTGACATCCAGTATGTCTGCATGGGGAAACCGGTGTCGGGGGTGAACACCTCCGCTACTGGCGTGCCGTAGGGATTCATATCCAACGACGGGTCCAGAAAGGCAGGGTTCGCATCCGTGTCGAAACTCCAAGCCTGAAGTGTCGTATTAGGCTGACCACGCCAAGCAGGCTCAAGAACATCCGTATCTAACCCTGTAAGTGTCGCAAAAGCATTACACGACAGTGACAAAACAAAACAAATAACCAGTGATTTTCTCATTTCCCTGACCTCCCAAAGTGAAAACTAGGCTCTAACAAAAAACTTACGTACCTTACAGTAAACTTTCGCATTTTTTAGGCTGCTGGGGCTAATGCTTCCAGCAGGAACTGGTATTTTTTGTCATGTACGGCACAATTTCCGAACATCATAATAATTCGTTGTTGCCACAGAACTTTTCGCAAGGCTCTCAGTGCGTCGGCGAAGCTGGGGGTGGTTTTGCTGGCATACCACAGCGGAATTTGAAACGTTCGTTTGGCAGATGGCTGTTTGCAGAACCACAGCCAGACCATCGAATACAGCCAAAGTCCAAGAGCAGCTGCTCGCTCGGGGCCTTGTCTCGCCCACGTCTGCAACTGCTCCGCACCAAGATACTGTTTGGCATTTTTGAACGTATCTTCGATAGCCCACCGGTCGGCATAGGCAGCCAGCACGTCGGCGACTTTCATGGCCACATCGGTCGTAAAAAAATAATCGTCCCGCTCTTTGCCGCTCGGATCCCGCGAGATCACAAGCAGCACCGGCATCTTGCTGACTTTGTACCAAAGCACCTCGCGAGAATAAACCAGCCTTGTGACCGACTTGCCGCGACCGATAAAAGTTATCGGCGTCCACTTGCGAACGTGCGAAGCGATTATCTTGAGTTTGGGCAACTCGGCACCGCGTTTTCGAGGTCTGCCTCTGCCGGAGCGTTTTCGTTTCGGCGGCAAATCGTAAAGCGAAGCGTCGCAACGCATGCGCGAGATGATCGTCGTGTTCGTTATGCTCCAACCGGCCAGCGATGCGTAAAATCCATCTGCCACAAGGCGAATCTTCCTGCTTCCAAACCAGGCGGCCACTTCTTCGAGCATCTCGACAGCCAGTTCGATGAGCGATTTTTCCTTCTTGCGATGCAGTCGCATGTTGATGGGCAGACCGAGTGGCTCGCCGCCCCAGGGCGGTTGAACTTGCAAAGTCAGCACGACAAGATTCAGCCCCCATGCGTAAACGATTTTGGTTTTGGTCGAGCGGACGGCGTCTCGCCAAAACCCGGCACCGTCGACTTTTCTGCCACTGCGATGAAACAGCGTGTCGTCGATAGCCAGCGGGATATTGCCCTTCGCGGCAAATGTCGAGATCAGCAAACGAGCCAGAATTTTCCAGAGCTGTGCGAGCGACCATCTCGCGTCGGGAAAAAATCTGTGATAGGAATCGTGGCTGCGTTGGCCCAGCGGGTCTGCCAGCGGAATAATGCCCGTGATAGTGCGACGAGTGGTGCGAAGAATCCAGCCTGTGATCAGCCGGACAAAAATTTCCGCGCCCGGAGCCGTGAAGATGGGAAAAAACTGTTGAACAAGCAGCGTCCATGCCGATATGTTCTCCATATTGATACCAACCTTTCGATGCGTCTTTGGCAGACATTAAATTCATCGACAGGTTGGTTTTTTTATATACAGTCTTCATCAAAATTCACCCAAAAAAGTGCGAAAGTTTACTTACACATAACTTATTTAATGGAAAAAGTCAAGGATTAATTGTGAAACAAAAAACGTTAAATAAATATGCGCAGACCTGTGAGACAATTGCTACTGCAGAAGGTCGGTGAGGATTCTGACGATTTCCGGTGCGTGGTGGATCATTAGAACTGTTGGCGCGACGATCATACCGGTTGCGATCAGCAGGAGAGTCACAGCCATGGGACTGGCAGGGGCCTCGATTCTGGCCAGTCGACCAGCCAGGTTTTCCTCGAAGGCTGCCCATGTCTCGTCACAGCCTGCTGTCAGTCGCAGGGAAATATTTCGCAGCAACGGGAAACTGTCAATCTGCACGATCCCTTTGTCGTCCGACAATTCCACGCCTCTTGGTGTGACCTTTGCATCCAGCCCGATAGACTCCAGCGACCTGAGAATGATGTCCAGGCCTTGTTTGCGGGGGAGATTGTAAATGACAAAAGTTCTGCCTCTTGGCGCAAGCAGCCAAATCGCTCCGAAAATGATAATCGCACATGCTGCCACCATCGCGGCTCCGCCTCCAAGATAGTAAACCATGGGTTGCAATGCCAGCGGACTGATGGCGACCAATAACATCGCGAAGTCTTGCCTTCCTGTCAGCATTTGTGGATTTTGACGTGTATTGAGCAGGCCCAATAGCATGAAATACAATGCGATCGGGCCGATGGTGGTCACGACCCGCATTGAAATATCAAGTTGTTCCAAGCCCAATATGTTCATTGACTAATCTTCCGTATACGTCTCAATGCTCCCAATATCCTGAGGTTCTGCTACTTTTCGATAGCCCAGTGCTATCAGGACATCCAGAACCTCCGTCCACGTGGGAAACGGGCGATTGTTGACTCTTTTGTACTCGTTGATCGCCTGGACAAGCTCAAACTGATCCGAGGTCATCTCGCCTTCTTCGGCGCTACGACGGGTATCGCTCCGCCTTCGGCCTGGGCCTCGCCTGCGATCAAGACCGCATCTTCTATTTGCGGAGTCCTGTTTTCGCCTGTCACTTTCTTCTTTACTACGCCGTTCTTGGCTTTCAGATGGCAGCTCGGCCATGTATGTCTCCAGATAAGGAAAGGCTTCGAAGCGATATTGCACAAGCAACCCTAAGAATGTTCTGCTCCGCCAACTTTTCCACATAACATTATACTACTTTATTATCGGTCAATTTGCGAAAAGAGTTGATATGAACAAAATTTTACCGCCTTTTTAAAAAGACTTAACAGGCAGCATCTCTGATTGTCTAATGTAAGCCTGTTTTTTATAGGGACTTACAGCATTCCACCTTTGAAATGCTCTAGCTTTTTGCTGGTTTGCTTTGCCATTGGTGGCGTCGGGAACACTTCGGAATATTGACAAATATTCCTCATACCCTATCGTCTATGCCGAGTTGCGCGTTCCATGTCTCGCTGTTGGTCTTTCTTGCGCAGTGAATCCCGCTTGTCGTAAAGCTGTTTGCCTTGCGCGATACCGATTTCGCACTTGGCCCAGCCGTGGTGGAAGTAGATCGTCAGCGGTACCAGCGTCAGGCCCTTCTGTTGAACGCGAATTGTTAGCGCATGAAGCTGTTTGCCTCGCACGAGCAGTTTACGTTTTCGGGTCGGGACATGTTGCATTGCCTCCCCAGCCTGGGGATAAAGGGCTATATTGGCCCCGATGAGAAACAGCTCTCCGTTTTCCAGACGGGCGTAGGCTTCATCTATTTTAGCCTGTCCGGCGCGGAGGCTTTTTACTTCCGTCCCGACGAGCGCAATGCCGCATTCGAGCTTCTCGAGTATGTGATAGTCGTGGAAGGCTTTGCGGTTTTGTATCCTGACGCTCTTGGGCTTGCCGGGTTCCTGATTTTTCTTTTTCGCCATTTTTTATTCGCGATGCTGAAAGTATTTATTTTCGTGTCGTTTGGAGTGTGACATGCGGTTACTACATTCTTCGATTTAGAGCAAATTCATTCTGAACTTGGCGAAGAATCCGCCGTCATGCCATTTTTCCGGGCAGTCATCGCCGGCTGGTAGAGTCTGAACCTGTTCGATAAGTTCCAGATTGCCGTTCCGCTCAGCCAATGCGTTGGCGATATCGCGATTCTCTTCCGGCTCTATGCTGCACGTGCTGTAGATGAGTTGTCCGCCGGGTTTGACCAGGCTTGCGCCCTGATCAATCAGGAATTGCTGAGTGTGTTTCAGCTCATCGAGCTTGGAGTATGAGAATCGCCACCTGGCTTCGGGCCTGCGTGCCAGCACTCCCGTATTGCTGCATGGCGCATCGACGAGAACCACATCAAAACTGTGCGGCTCGAGGGTAGCAACCTGCGGAGCACGCATGGTTGAGACGATAGATACGCCCATTTGCTTACAGCCTGCTTCAATTTTCGTGATTTTAGCGGACGAGATATCCACCGCGGTGATGTGGCCCTGGTTGTTCATCCGCTCAGCTATGTGCGTGGTCTTCGTACCCGGAGCTGCGCAAAGATCAAGTACGCGCATGCCGGGCTGGATATCAATTGCGTTTACAACAGCGGTGGCTGTGGGGTCCTGAGGCTGGAAAAGCCCCTCCTTGAAGGCCTTGAGCTGAGTAAAGTTTTTCGACATTTCGATGATGATGCTACAGCCGTTTTCGTGGGCAGTCACAGCTGCGCCTTCGGAGGCCATCGAGGCCATGACCGATGCCACGTCGCTCCTGGCCAGGTTCACTCGCGCGATAACCGGAGGCCTGCCACATGTATGCCTTGCTATATTCGCAGCTGTTTCCATGCCATGATCATCTATCCATCTGTTTAGCAGTTCCAAAGGCAGAGAATAGGTCACAGCCAGGTTCTCAGCAGGGTGAGATTCAGGGTTGGGCATGATCTCCCGGGTGAAACGTCGAAGTTTTCCGCCGCCTAGGAGAAGGTGATGCCCGGTGAGCTTGGTTTCCAAGGCTGATTCTATGGGCGCGGACATTTCCCGCACGACAGTCCGCAGAAGCCCGTTGACAAAACCGCTCTGCCTTTTGTGATGTGAATTCTTTGTCTGTTCCACCGCGGCGTCTACCGCAGCGAAGGCAGGAATCCGATCCAGAAAAAGAATCTGGTACAGTCCGACGTATAAAATTTCCTTGATAGGTGAGGGAAGTTTTTTATTTGGATTTTTAAGGTACTTTGAAATTATGGCTTCCAGGGTTGCCCTTCGGCGGACGACTCCCATAGCGAGTTCTCTTGCGAAAGTTTTTTCGGACGAAGGCGGCGACATTTCGGAGATGATTCGCCTCAGCTGGGCTGAGACGTTTCCGTTTTTGTCCCTCAACGCGCGCACAGCCAGGTTTCGGCCTGTGGCGCTCGTGAGCAATTCCAGTTCGACGGGTTCCGGGTATTCTTCTTTCATTTCCGTTATCATATTATCTATACCGATGGTTTAGCAAATTTATCGCCCTGAGCGATTCGATATCCGTTTACGAAATCGGCCCATGGCATGAGCTTTTTGCCAGCTGGTTGTATTTCCAGGATTTCCAATAGACCGCATCCCGCGGCGATCTGCAGGCGAGAGTTTACTTCACCGGGAGGACAATCACAATCTCCTGTTACTTCTTTTATTTGGGTAATTGTAACATTGTGTGTTTTTCCGTTGGCATGGTGGAAGACAGCCTGGCCTCCGGGCCAGGGCCAACAACCTCTTACGCGGCGGGCGATTTCCTCGGCTGAGGCGGTGAAATCGAGATAACCATCCGATTTTTTAAGCTTGGGCGCGAAGGTAGCTTTCGTTTGATCCTGGGGCGTTGGCTGGGCCTTGCCTGTAGCAAAAAGCGAGAGTGTCTCAAGAACCACCTTGGTTCCCAACTCTGCCAGGCGTTCTCTCAGCTCGCCAGCCCGCTCTTCGGGGTGTATGTCAATGGCTTCGGAATGATATATCGGGCCTGCGTCCATTTTGTCCACCAGGGAGAACGTGCACACGCCGGTCCGCGTCAGGCCGTTGAGTATGGCCCAGTTGACGGGCCCAGCTCCGCGAAGCGCAGGCAGCAGCGAGCCGTGAAGATTGAACGTGTCCAGCCTGGCTGCCTTTCGGATCGGCTCGCGGATTAACTGGCCAAATTCGATCACGCAGATGATATCCGGTTCTTTGTTCTGCACATAGGCGAGAGTTTGCGGGGAATTTATGTCTTCGCACTCCAGCAGGTCGATATTCGCCGCTGTTGCTGCCTCGGCTATAGGGGTGGGCGTGAGTTTCCCGCCGCGACCCGCCCGCCGGGCAGGTTGCGTTATGGCTGAGACTATATTATGACCGCCAGCCAGGATGGCCTGGAAACTGGGCAGTGCAAAAGTACCGCTTCCACAAAATATTATTCGCATGGCTGTATTTTTCCCATCGCAACGATATTTAACAAGCGAAAAATGACGGAAATAGAGAGGCAATCGGTAAAAAGATCAATCAGTGTTTAATGAAATGATGGCAAACAAGGCAATCAGGGTATCAGCCATTTGTCAAATCATTTTGACATTTACTTTTTCACTAGGTATTTCATGTTGATTAATTTTTAGCAGATAAACCAGTGATCTTCGAAATTCATATTCTTGATCATGTGAAATACACATTCTTACAATTGCGGCATGGGAGGGGTCTTGGGGGGATACAATAACTCTGTAATCTTTGTGGCTAAACGGACAATAATAAAGAATAGTAATATTTCCGTGCATAGATTGCTGACCAATTGATTCAGAAACATACAATCCCGATATCTTACAAAACTCAGATGCATCTTTGTGCTTATCATCGGTTAGTTCAAAGCCCCAAAAATCCATCAATTTCTTTTCTGTGGCAGCAACAAATAGTTCTGCGATTTCTATTGCCCTTCCAGCTTCAATCTCACTTGGTATTGAATAATAGTGCTCAAGCTTGTTTCTTAACAAGCGCACATCGGAAACCAAGCCTCCTGGCGCCATGCCAAATGCATTAATCACTCTAAGCTTTGCAAGCAGATTAGGGTCACATGACTCTTCACAAAAAAAATCACAAAAATTATCTAGGTGTTTAGGATAATTATCAAACTCGTATCCGAAGGATTTAAAGATTCTGTCGACTTGACAGTCTATGGCTCACTTTGCATTAGTTAAGCTATTTATGATCCCTCTTGTATCTTTCTGTCGTAAATCTGCTTTTGAAAAAGATATTAATTCTTGAGGAGATAGATCAAAAGACCACTCAAGTCTTGTCCCACCATCCCGCCCTGCAAAGCAGTCTGTAAAATCTATCTTAGAGGCCTTAATAAGCTCTGCTATCTTCATCTTATTTAACGCCTACCTTCATCCTTATAGATTTAACGGGGCAGTTACTATCTATCATCTTCATCTTCGTCGAATTCGCCATCCTCATCTTCTTCGTCTTCATCATCAAAATCTTCGTCGTCGAAGTCTTCGTCTTGATCTTCGAGTTCTTCCGCATCCAGATCGTCGGCCTGGTCGTCGGTCTGGTCTTCAGCGGCTGCCACAGCCTGCTCGTCAGCTGGTTCGGAGTTTTCTTCTGCGGATTCTCCGTTTTCTCCAGTCTCGGATTCTTCTTCATTTTCGTCTGAGGATTTTGCTTTCTTCGGTGGGGCTGCTTTTTCGCCGGAGCGGAGTTCATCGACTCTTGGGAGGTCTTCCAGCCGGGCCAGGCCGAAGACTTCCAGGAATTTTTTGGTCGTGCCGTAGAGCATCGGCCTGCCGATTACATCGGCCCGGCCTACGATCTTCACGAGATTCTTATCCATCAGGCCGCGGAGAATGTCGCCCGTTGCCACGCCGCGAATGGCTTCGACATCCGCGCGCAGAATGGGCTGGCGGTATGCGATAATCGCCAGGGTTTCCATCGAAGCCTGGCTGAGGCGGGAATCTTTCTTGACGCTCAAGAGCCTGCGCAGAACGTCGTTATATTCCGGCATGGTCATCATTTGGAAACCGCCTGCGATCTCCTCGATTCGGAAGGCGGCGCCCTGCTGTTCGTAGCGGGCGTTTAACGTTTTGATAGCCTGCTTCACGCTGCGGGTGGGCAGCTCAGCTGTCGTGGTGATTTTGGCGATTGGTAGGGGGGAATCGGTCGAAAAAAGAATCGCTTCAACCACAGCTGCGACTTCATTGGCAGGGACGGATTCCGAATCAACGTCATCAGCGTCATCAGCGTCTTCGCAGATTTCTTCGTCAATTTCCTCAGCCAAATCGTCGGTATCTTCCGGGGCCTCATGCATTTCCGGCTCGTCAGCTTCGATGGCGTTATCCTCGCAGGCTTCGTTTTCCATGGCTGGGTCTTCGATTTCTTGTTCTTCGTCCATTAAGGTTCCTTAATTTTTCGCTAGAGCATATCGTAAATCAGCCGATTCGACAAGTTCGCGGTTTAAAAAAGCTGAAAGGTGGGACTTTGTCCAAGCCTGCCAACGACCAGCTAATGCCTGATGCCTGTTTTCCTCGCAAAGACATTTCCGGGCTGTTGTGCGACGGCGCCTTTTATAACCAGCATGGTCATGCACGATGCAGCTTGGCCTGTATCCAGGCCGGTGCGCCTCAGCAGGTCGTCCAGGCTGAGCGGGCCGGTGGCGAGTGCGTTGAAAAGTGCGGATTCCGCATCACTCAGGCCTGGCGGGGTTATGGGCTGGGTCGGTTCTTCGGGTCTTATCTTCTCGCCGACTTCGCCGAGCGGGCCTAGGATGTCATCAAGGTCAGCAGCCAGGTATGCCCCGTCTCGCAAAAGCTGATGCGTACCAGCAGATAGCGGAGAATCTACCCTGCCCGGTACGGCGAAGATATCGCGTCCCTGTTCACTGGCCACACGCGCGGTAATGAGTGCCCCGCTGGGCAGGGCAGCCTCTATTACGAGCGTGCCCAAAGTCAGGCCTGATACTATTCGATTCCGTGTGGGGAAATTTCCGCTAAGCACAGCTGTTCGCATCGGCAGTTCACTGATAAGCGCTCCGCGCCCCCCAGCTACGATGTCCTCAAACAGCTTGCCGTTCTCAGGCGGGTAATTCGTGGACAGCCCGCAGCCCATTACCGCGATTGTCCTGCCCCCGGCAGTGAGCGCCCCGCGATGAGCAGCTGTGTCTATGCCCCGAGCTCCCCCGGAAATCACCGTAAACCCAGCCCGGCCAAGTAGCCCGCCGAATCGCTCTGCCTGCTCCATGCCGTAATGAGTACAACGTCGCGAACCCACCACCGCAAGAGAGACTGCGTCTTCGGGCAAGAGCTGGCCTCGAACGTATAGCAGGGCGGGGGGATCGTCAATGGTCTTGAGTGCAGCTGGGTAGCTGGGGTCTTCCAGACAGATCATTCGGACGCCGTGTTTCTCAGCCTCTGCCAACTCTTCTTCGATGACCTTGTCCGTCACGGCCTGGATTGCGTCGATTTTCTTCGGACCTATGCCCTTTACCCGTTTGAGCGAACCGGATGAGGCCTGCCCGGCTGCTTCGACACAGCCAAACGTATCAACGAGAAGCGAAAAAGTCTTTGCCCCGACACACTCAGCCAGCGTCAACTTCAGATAAGATCGAATTTCCTTGCTATCGTTCATACATACCCCACTATGAATTTTTTTTAATTTCCTCAAAAACCACACAAAAAATGTAGGCCGAGATTATCGCAGCAAAGTAAATATTTAGCAAGTATTCAGAACGCTTGCAGATAGAAGCCATTGCGATTATGATTTGCACTCGTAATTTTTTATTAAAGAAAAATTCAGGAAACCATCAAGGGGCTAAGAGGCTCGGCGATTTTTTTTTGATAAACACGGGAGATGTTATGCAAAGTTTTTTTAAAAGGGTTAAAAGACGATACAAACCCCAGTGGTCTTTCTATCTTTCCTCATGCCTGGTCTTGCTGTTAGCTTTGGCGGGCGGCTGTAAGCCCATAATGTTCAACAAACCAGACCCGGTCAAGGAACCTGTTGTCGATAAAAATGTTGATTTTCAGAAAATCATCGCAACCGCCAAAAGTCGGGTATATCCGGCGCTGGTTTTCGTCAAACCGGTGCAGGAAACTTTCGAAGAAGGCGAACGGCAACGCACGGAAGTCTTTGGCTCGGGCGTGATAATAGATGCGGCAGGCTACGTCGTGACGAACAACCACGTAGCCGATAAAGCCATCGAAGTCAATTGCGTCCTTGGCGATAAGGAACTTGTCCCAGCTGTGGTGGTGGGCTTGGATCCCGAAACCGACCTGGCCCTGCTGAAGCTGAAACTGCCGGAAAACCATCCTCCGCTGACGGTTGCCGATTTCGGCAATAGCAATGATGTCTCAGAGGGTCAGTTCGTGATGGCTCTGGGAGCGCCTTTCGGATTCACGCGGAGTATCTCGCTGGGGATCATATCGAACACGAACAGATACCTTGGTTTCTCGAGCAGCCATAAGTACAACGTGTGGTTCCAGACGGATGCGACAATAAATCCGGGCAATTCTGGCGGCCCGCTTGTTGATACTAACGGGAACATAATCGGCATTAACACTCTTGGCATGTCGACAGGCGGGATAGGTTTTGCGATTCCTTCCAATGTGGTCAGGGATATCATAGGCCGGCTGAAGGCCCAGGCTGCTGAAATTCCCCAGGATAAATGGCCCGTGAAAGTCGAGCGTGCTTATTCCGGTATTGAGCTGCAGGCTTTGAATGATTTTCAGACCAACACCTTCACCGACAGCAAATACGGTGTGCTTATCAGATCGGTGGACGCCAACAGCCCAGCTGCGGAGGCGGGCATAAAAGACGGCGACGTGCTGCTGTCTGTCGACGGGATAAATCTGGAGGGCGATTACGTCGAAAAACTCCCGCAACTGCTGGTGTTCCTGTCCGATCTGTCGACGGATCAGCCTGCGAAGTTCGTCATCGCCAGGAAGGGTATGCGGACACTGCCGGGCAAATTTTTGAATAACACTGCGGGTGAGGCGATTACGGATGCAGATCTTGGCGGGCGAGGCCTGATGTTGCTGAGTGTCAAACCGATCATCCGCGGGAAATTCGAGGGCGAGGATTGTGATCTCAAGAAGTGGAATATGACGGTCAAGGAAATCAGTAAATTCAAGAATCCCAGGTTGCATTTTCTCCAGCCTGCCGGCGGGGTTTATGTGCAGGGCGTTAGATATTCCGGCAACGCATCAGAAGCTGGAATCATTACGAATGACATTCTGCTGTCGATCGATAATCAGCCCGTCAAAACCGTTGCCGATGTAAAGGCTGTGTACGAAAAACTCGTAAACGACAAAGACCGAACCGAGAAAAAAACCTTGATCCAATTGAAACGCGGGGTGTTCGAGCGTTGGGTGGTTATCGAATGGACCAAAGACTTTCTGAAGGAAGATTAATCTTATGATTTTTTTGAATGATTTTGTGAAAAAAGTACAAACGTTGAATTTCATTCTGTTCGCAGTTCTCATTATAGCTGGGGGCCTATGGGCAGATGAACCAGTCCTGTCAACGCAGCCTGTACAGGCCCAGCCTGCGACTGAAGCGGAAGATTCTGACCAGACGGATGAACAAAAGCAGGCAGAGGCCTATAAAACGCTGTTGAACTCGGCCCGGGATAGCATGGTAGTTGTCCGTACGTTCTACAAGAAAGACCTGACAGACCCGACGGTAAAGCAAGACGCCGCCGACCTGTACGATAGTTATATAGAGAAGAAACGCCCAGCTGAGACTACGGGCGTTGTTATTGATGCCGGCTTGGTGATTATCGCCGACGACGGTGTGGAAGATAGGTTCGTCGATCACATTGAAGTTGAAGATTCAGCTGGTAATAAAGCTTCCGCCTTACGCACGAAATTGCTGTACCGGGCGCCTAATATAATTCTGAAACTGACCGGTTCAACCGTTGATCGTTTCAAGCCCGCAGATTTCGTGCCGATTGAGTTAAAAAAAGGAAATATTCAATTGGCCAAAGCCATCCTCGGCAAGACTGAAGATCGTTGGCTGATTTCAGCCATGCCGATTCTGCGTTCCGAGCCATTCAAGCCAGCCAGGAATGGCAACCAATTTTTTGGCCAGGGAAATTCTTACACATCAGGATTTGGATCTGGCATAGATTCTGACGGAACGGAGATGATAGTTAATTCCAAGGGCAAGCCGGTAGGCTGTGCTTCGAGCAGTATGTTCGATCTTCGGCAGATTGAATGTATCTGGCATGGTGCTGATCTGATCAAGGCTGATGGGCTGGATTGGTCGAAACTTCAGCAGGCTCAGGCGGCGGTTCGCAAAAAAGTCACGCCGGGAATTTTTAAAATCATTCTTCAGTACCGCAAAGGAAATGACGACGCTGAGTCGTTCTATAGCAGTTCTGACGCTTCGGGTACGGAGGAGGAGCATTTTGGCTTTGCGATCTCCGAGAAAGACATTTTTGTGCCCATGGAGCTTACCCGCAAAAAGGCTTCTAAGATCACGGGTATTTTCGTGAAATTCTCGCCCGAGAAACGCACGCAGGCCCAATTTGTGGGCGCATATAAGGGTTTTGGTGCGTTTCTAATCAGGCTGGAGGATGAAAAACTGCCTGCATATCTTACGCCCGCCTTGAAACCGCTTGAGCGTATGGTTCCGTTTCTGGCAGCCCAGGCTATTGAGAAATTCGGCAAGAAGTACCTGAAAATCCGTACCAATCGACTCATGAACAAATCCCGAGGCTACAAGGGCATTTACCATTGGAACGCCATGCATCACATGTCCTACGGCACGATGCTTCTGGATCTCAAAGGCCAACTCGGCGGAGTGT
This sequence comes from Phycisphaerae bacterium, assembly GCA_963664745.2. Lineage (GTDB taxonomy): Bacteria > Planctomycetota > Phycisphaerae > SM23-33 > SM23-33 > B1-G9. The sequence continues at coordinate 480,506 of CAXXMC010000005.1, read as the reverse complement.
ATCTCAAACAGCGTCGTGAATATGCCGAGCAGGAAATCAACAACGATGAGTTTGACTACTCATATGACGACGAGGCCATGACTCGTATCGTCACTATCGATGAACTTCGCGAACTGCTGAAAACTCCGGAAAAATTCCTTGATCAGAATATCAAGATCCTTCAGCAGCGGATCAAAGCGGAACGCCACGCCTGGTTGGGTGTGGAATTCATGTCCATCGACAGCAAATTGGCCAAGTTCTGGAAAGTTGAAAAACCTACGAAAGACGGCCAGGTCGGATTGATAATAAATGCAGTTTATCCCGACAGCCCAGCTGAGGAACTTGGCCTCAAGCCAGGCGATATTTTGCTGAAGATAAAAGCGCCAGGCCGGGATTATCCGACGGAACTGGGCAAGAATTCTGATGAAATGGATATGATGATGCGTTTCCGTTGGGCATATGCTTCACAGATGGGCGAAGGCGAACTCTGGAAATCCCGCAAAAACACGCTCACGGAACTGCTGGATACCATTGGAGTGGATAAAACCGTTCAAATTACATACTGTCGCAGGGATTTGAAAGACCCAGCTGCCCCTGCTGAGGAACTGACGCTGGATTATACTATCGCACTGGCACCGCCGGACCTTGCCTCAGCCAAGAAATGGCAGAACCGTAAACTGGGCTTGACGGTCAAGGATATGACGTATGAAGTCCGCTATGCTCTGGGACTCACCAAAAAAGACCCCGGCGTGGTAGTTGTTAAAATCGAGAACGGCTCAGCTGCCCAGATCGCCCGGATATTGCCGATGGAAATCATTACCAATCTGGATGGCCAGCCTCTTAACTCAGCCAGTCAGATGTGCGACCTGATAGCCCAGGCCAGGCAGGCCGGCAAGGATAAAGTCAGACTGACCATACAGAGCATGGGCAAAACGCGGTTCGTCGACCTGAACATATCTGCGTACGAACCAAAAGACGATGAAGGCATGGACGGCGAGAAGCAAACCCCAACGCTGGAAAATGATCAATGAAACATAGGAAAGCCAAGTTCATCGAAGTTTGGCTGCTGATGCTGATTATTGATCTCGTCGTATCGATGGTAAACTGGTTGAGGAAAAAAATGAGAAGAAGAAAAACGGAAAACGAAACCAATCAGCCACGGCAGTCAGATGGATATTGATTATTGTCGGACAGGTCTCAGGGCCGACAAAACATGTAGATAATTCCAACGCCAAAAGGCAAGCCAAGGCCGACCATGGCTTGCCTTTTGGCGAGACAAATATTTGAATATTTCACCACTTTACAGACAGTTTTTGACCCGGTGAGAACAGCAACGCAATCGATATTTCTGAATAAAAAAAACGGCAAGTCGATTTTGAAATCGGCTTGCCGTTGATGTTTTCTTATTCCTGGGACGGAGTATGAGATCAATCGCCATAGGTTGACAGGTTATGTGTCGGTGTGGGAATGGGTACTCGTCGCGGGCAGGGGGGCAGTGGCGGAGGGGTAATCAGTCTGGTCCTTCCGCCGCCAAGGGCGATCAGGCCTCTGCCGCCACTGTTGGTGTCCACCATTACCTGTTCGATGCCTGTCTGTCCTTGAGGACTTAGGCCTGCTGCCAACATTCGTTCAAGGATTGAAGACGAGAGCGTCCGATTGCCGTCCGTCCGCTGGCCTGTGGTAATATGTCTGCTGCCCTGGGGCGTTCCCATATTCCACGAACCGTGCGTTCCCTGGGCCCCCATACCCCGGTCGCTGGTATAGCCAATGTTCGCGCCGGTGCCCGTAGCGGCTAGGGTAGCCACAGCTGTCTTTACCTGAACATCGTTCGTGCCCTTTGAGCTGTCGATATCGCCTTTGACATAGCCATACTTCAGGCCCAGGCGGACTTTGACGTGATCTTCCTGCTTTGCGTATTCCTGGATACCGAATTTCGAGCTGGATTTGACGACCCATCGGCCTCGGTCGGCAAATTCCAGTTCAGCATTGCCTCCAAAACCGGTGCGAACTATACACAGGCCTCCGAGTTTGTCACCGACTTTCAGTTTTTTCCATACCGGAGTTTTATCAGCCAGGTTTTGATAAGAAGCCGGGCTTTTGACTGCGATAACCGTAGCTTCCTGATCGACAGCCTCAGCTGAATACGCACTTACCGCAAGTGAAAGCACCACTAATCCGACAACAGCTGTAACTTGTTTCATATTCAGAACCTACTTTCTATCAGACGACCTTAGGTATTATAAGAAATACCAGCAGTCAAACCAAATTTCAGCAACTTTTTCTGCCCTGAATTTCAGGCAGACATGTCCCATTTTCCTGGTTAAACTTAAGACACGCAAAGCTGGTAAAAGTTGGGATTTTTTTCTAATTTTTTTCTACAATTAGTCTTCTTCCGTATCGCCGGCCTTGGTGGGAACTCGGCCCGTTCGCCTGTAAACATCGGCCCTGCCTAGCACAGCAACAAATTCCATACCTGAAATTTTTGAATAATACGAACCTGACTCACTCATCATTTCCTGGAACTGCAATTCCCTCATGCAGTATCGTTGGCTGGGGCCTGTCACAGCCAGGATAACCCCGCCGCCCATGTCGCAGGCCTGGTAAATGATGTATGCCAGCTTGCCTTTTGTAATGGGTCTGTCCGCAACAAAAGTCCAGTTTTTGCTGACGATGTTTTTCTCCGCCAGCAGTCTGGTGCGTTCTGCGAAGCTTTGGGCGGTATCTTCGCCATTGAGCAGCATGAGCACGCCGCGCATGGCATCGTTTTCGGTTACATTTTCCTGGGACGATATCCGGTCCAGAAAACCGTCGGATTCTTCGCCGGCTGGGAGTTTTTGCGAGTCCGCGTTTTCATCCGAAGCTATTTTAAGCGTCTGCTCCTGACAGCCCAGAATGGTCCAACCCAGTATGCCCAGAAGCACCGCTGCAATCAGATTGTTTCGTCCGCTTATCGTCATTTTTTTGCCGTTCATTTTTCTATTGTCCGGTATCTTGGCCAAATGATGCTAAAAGCTTAACGTCAGGCCGGTGTAAAGGAAATGCCTGCACGAATCGTTGTCGTTGTCATACGCAGCGCCGGGCTGGAACACGCCGTATCTCATGGTCCATGACAGGTCGCTGGTAACACGCCAGTTGCAATAAACGTCCCATTCCCAGCCCAGCCAGCTTGAATTCTGCGTGGCGGTTGAATCGCTGATTGCGCCGTCGGCTTTGTCTTTCTGGTAGAAGAAGACTTTCGATCCCAGCTCCATTTTCTTGAAGATCCTGCCGTATTTTTCCAGCGGATTGAATCTTGCCCCCACCACATAGACGTTAATGTTGGATATTTGCGGAGCAAATGCGATACCCGTGTCCCTGAAACCGAATGCGTTAAACGCCCGGTCTTTTGTCCCAGCCAGGTTGCCGCCAACTGTCGAGCCCGCGATGTTGCGATCACCGTCGCCGCTTGCCCATATGTACTCAGCCATGATCTTCGGACTCGTCGGTACCTTGAAGAAGTATTCCAGCTGGAAATCCGCAGCCATGGCACAGATGTCGTCCTGACTGGTAGTCATTCCGTCCGAATAAGTTCTTCCCCACTCGCCGACCACCTCAGCCTTGTATGTCAGGTCCGGGAGAATGATCGAACCCTCACTACCGATACCCAGGTATCGTGAGGAGTAGTCATATTTCTGATTCGCATCCCACGGACTTGGGCTGGAATGGTCGATATTGTTCAGGAAATATGCGAAAGGCCGATGGCTGGTAAACCCGCGATACCGGGTTTCAAAGCCCCAGAAGCACCTGTCCTGATGGGAGTTGATAAAAGGCGAATCATCGACCATGTTGTCTGAGTCTTTGATGGATTTACCCAGGAACGCCCTCGTCTCCCAGTTTTTTATGGTCAGATTGAAATCCACCATATCCATCGGCATTGACAGCACCAGTGCTGTGCCGATGGTGGTGTATTCGCGTCCGACTTTGACTTTCAGGCCGAAGGCTTGCTGCCGGCCTGTCTGGTTGAGCATGAGTTGGCCGAGGTCGAATTCGTACCATGCCCGCTCGATTTGCTCGCTGAAATCATAATCGCCGTGTGAGGTTGTGCTGGCGTTATGTGCCCAGACGTCCCAGTTAAGCAGACCACGGACATAGAATTTATGTACGCCTTTGACGTTCAGGCTGGCCCAGCCTCGCGCCTGGAACTGCTGAAGAGTGCGATGCCTGAGTGAAGCCTGGTCGTCATAGCTCATCAAGACGTAGTTAAACCAGCCGCCCGCGTCGAAACCGATCTCACGAGCTTCGGGGAGTTTATCCAGTTGTACCCGCAGCTGTTCTTCGTAAACGCGAGCTCCGCCCTGAGGTTGGGCCCAGAGACTGGCAGGCATGAGGGCAAGAGCGCCCAACGCACACACCAACCAGCGACATCTCGCAAGATGACACACAAAGGATTTATTCATTTTTCCGATTCCCTAGAACACCGCCTGAAATTGTTAGAATACGTGAAATACTTTATGTGGAGCCTACCGCTACGTCAACCCAATATTTTGGTATTTCCCGAAATCCAACGAAATATTGGAGGTTTAAACCCTGTTTTGAAGTAATTTGCCGAACCAGTGTTTATTCAGGTGCCTTTCTTGCACAAATAGTACGAAAAAACTCCCAAATTCGATAAAAACAATGAATATGCCCCGCTTCGGCTCTAAAATCACCGAAAAAAAAACTTAAACTGGATTTGAAGATAAAAAAAACTGTGGTAAAATCTTAACTTGTTTGAAAATGGCGGATTGGGCGGCTGAAACGGATTTCTTGTAGTCTGGCTGCGAGTCTATTTGGAGCAACTTTAACTGCTGTTATAAGGAAAGAGGATAGAGACCATGGGGCTTCCCCACTATCTAGATGGAACGGGCAGTAAAAAACGTAAAAACAACCGAAAAAAAAGTCAGCTGCTTTCAGATTCACAAGTAGCAGTCATCGAGTCGCTGGAACCTCGGCTGATGTTGGCAGCTGCGCCAATCGGCGTTGATACATTCAACGACGTAGTTGACGCATATGATGGCCTGACTTCTCTGCGGGAAGCTTTGGTCCTGGCTGAGCAGAATACAGGCGATGATATTATCAACCTCCCAGCTGGTACTTATGGGCTGGACTACAATCTGGGCGGACTCCTTATCAATGACGCAAGCGGCAGGGTTACGATCACCTGCGACGACCAGGCTGCAGTGGCCACGATTGACGGCAATGGCGAGACGCGAGTCTTCAAGATATCAACGGGCAGCGTTGTGGAGATGGACAATCTGCAGATTATCCATGGCCAGGCTAGTGACTTCGGCGGGGGTATCTATAACCATGGCCAGTTGCTTATCTCAGATTCCACTATCTCAAACAATTCAGCTGACTCGGGCGGGGGCATTGTAAGTGACGGAACACTGATGATCGTCGGCAGTACGATAAGCAATAACACCGCCTACTCTGAAGCCACCCCCGGCGGTGGTGGAGGAGTTTTTGTCCTGGCTGGTTCTGCGGAAATCCTCAACAGCACTATAACAAATAATTCGACCACTTACGGCTCAGGCGGAGGGGTTCTCTCAGAGGGAAACGTTACGATAACTAACTGTACCATCGTCGAGAACAATGCCGACTCAGGTCAGGGTGGCGGCGTGGCTATGCAGAGCACGGCTTCGCTGTACCTGGACAACACAATCATCGCAGCCAATACCGCCTATTGGGGCGCAAACCTCTCCTCCAGCGGGAGCATTCTGGAATCCCGCCTGGGAGGCAGCCCGACGAACAGCTTCATCGGTACGGATGAGGGCCATTCTATCGTTGACGGCACGAATGGGAATATGGTGGGCACGGCTGATTATCCAATCTATCCGATGCTGGGCTACCTTGCTGATAACGGCGGATTGACGCAGACGCATCTGCCCCAGTCTGGCAGTCCGGTTATTGACGCCGGTAACGACCTCGCAGCTACAAGCGCAGGCCTGACTTTCGACCAGCGGGGCATGGATTATCCCCGCCAGACTCCGCCGATGATTGAGATTGGCGCAGTGGAAGTGCTCAGCAACGTTCCAACTGAGGCGCCCGTAAATTTTAATGACTCAAATCTCGAACAGGCTATCCGGGATAAGATCGGCAACGGCCAGGGCGGATCATTTACCGGCGACCTTACCCCAAGTGTGTTAGCGGCGATTACAGGGCTGAATGCAACCAGCCAAGGTGTTTCAGATCTGACCGGCCTGGAGTATTGCACAGGACTTTCATATCTTGGGCTGGGTGATAATGATATCAGCGATATTTCTCCTCTGGCTGGGCTGACAAACCTTATCTGGCTCGACCTGGCAGGGAACTGGATAAGTGACGTAGTCGATCTTGCAGGACTTTCGAATCTGACCAACTTGAGTTTACATTGGAACCAGGTGAGCGATGTGTCACCGCTTGCGGGTCTAACTGGGTTGATTAACCTCAGTCTCATGGCTAACGATATCAGCAACATCTCTCCGCTGAGCGGGTTAACTCAAGTGCAATGGATGGATCTCAGTGGCAACCAGATCAGTGACCTTTCTCCGCTAAGCGGCTTGACGGGATTGAGGAATGTGCATCTTGATGACAACGAGATCATCGACATCTCGCCGCTGGCCAATTTGACCGGGCTGGAGTGGATCGCAATTTGGGACAACCAGATTATCGATATTTCCCCGTTGCTTGACATGACAGGGTTGATGGAAGTGCAAGTCTGGGATAACCCCCTTGGGCCTGCTGCACGAACGACAATAATTCCCGCGTTGGAAGCGCGTGGCGTTGAAGTCACCGCCAGCGCGTACTACGAAGTCTGGGGAACGGATGTAGACCACGGGTATGATACAAACAGCTGGATTACAGGCGACAGGCCTGCCGATGATTGCGTTCTGCTTGGGACTTCCGATAACGCAAACGACGCGGTCGATTTCGATGGTCAGTATGACTATTACGTTATCGTCACGCGGGCACAGGTGGAGGTAGATTCCATCCAGGGTTCCACCGGCGATTACAACAGCAGTTTTTACACGTCGAGCAATTGGGACACATACTACATGACTGGCGAGCCGGACAGCCAGTTTGCAACCCTCGGTATGGAGGCCCAGTGGGGCGCTTACGCGAGCGTAAACGTTCTTCAGAATCCGGGCGATTGGCAGGGTCTGACGCTTTATACTGGAGAAATCAACCCCGCGATGCATATAGGCATTGCGCATAGTGTAGATTATGACAGCTTGGCTGAACCGTTCTGGTATGACTTCGAGATGTGGATATATGATTACGGACAGGCTACGTCTATGGAGTTCCAGGCCCCGGACGGATTGTGGCGTTCGCTTTGGCTGGATTACGAAGATGACGAAAATGAATGGGAATTCTGGCAGGATGATTTTTATTCTACCGATGAAATAGCTGAGGCATTTCCGCAGGGATTTTATTCCGTTCGGGCTGAGACGTCATTTGGACAGGTCGAGACGACTTTCTATTTCGGCGACAGTGAGACCCAGACGCCCCTGGCCTGGCCCACGCAGATGCCTGAGATTACCAATATTGAACACGGCCAGGTCGATGTGCCGGTAGATACGGTTTTCCAATGGCTCGAAATTACTGACCCGAATTCAAGTGGTGTCTATGTGGAAATAGAAGATGTCGATGAATCTGAGATTTTTCAGCAGTACTTCGGGGGGGATGATATCAGCACGACTGAAACCGGGCCAGCGGACTTGTTGCCCGGGCAGAATTATGAATTTGATATCGAAAATGAGAATACGAACTGGCAAACCACGGCTGAAGGTTTTGGCGTTCATTCCGGATTGAGTGTAGGTAACACTGTTGTTTTCCGTACAGCTGGGGGTTCCGGCGGAGATGTGCTTCCCGACCTTGAGCTGATAGACTTCACATATCCTGCCGGCCCGGACAATGTTTACGAACCCGGTGATTCATTTGATTTCATCATAGATTTCGGAAATATCGGCGAGGGCAATGCGATAGCGTTTGATCCCGTGACAGGCCAGCCCGTGCCTCACAACTTCTTGGAGGCGCGACTTTCAACTGATATGATATGGGGCAATGATGACGACATTATTATCTCACAAATACCCGATACATATTGGCTTGGCGGATCGGAACATTATTATGACAGTACTGAAGGTACGCCCCCTCGTGAGGGCTTGCCAACCCTGCCGGCTGGTACGCCAGACGGCGTTTATTATGTCGCCGTAATGCTAGACGCCGACAACCAGATACCTGAGTCGAACGAAACCAATAATATTTTGTGGTCGGAGACGGCTGATTTATTCGTCGGCGGATTAAACGCTGAGCCGGCTTCCATCATAGGGCGCGTTTGGAACGATGTTACCGCTGACGGCGTCCAGAATGTAGCAGAGCCTTCGCTGGCAGGCTGGGGGGTTTATCTCGATAACGACGAGAGTGGCGACTACACCGCCGGCGATACGTTGACTACTACCGGCGCGTATGGCGCTTACAGTTTCACTGATTTGGAGGCTGGGACGTATTACGTTGGGGTAATACCGCAGGCTGGGTGGGTTCAGACATATCCAATTGACCCGACAAGCTACACCAGGCTGGTCGAGCCTGGAGAAATATCCACTCACGCGGATTTCGGCATGTACAATATGGATCTTACCGTCCAGATGCCGACCACTCACTTCACATGCGTAGCGGGCAAGGAAATCAGCGGTACGGTTAACGTGAGGAATCTTGGGCAGAATTATACCAACGGCTCATTCGACGTTACCCTTCATCAGCGTTCCGATACGAATTTCGATCCGTTGACGGATATCATTGATACCGTGTCTATCAGCAGGCTGATATCGGGCGGATCGGTTGTTCCGGTGACATTCACAATTACCGCCCCCACGACCCAGGGTACGTATTATCTCAACGTCATGGCTGATAACGGCGACTGCCTGTTGGAAAGTGATGAAACCAACAACTGGGGGCAGGTCATTACCCTGACGGTTGTAAACCCCACACATGTGCTTAGCGTCGGCGTACGTAATAATCCGGTCAGCTTCGCGGGCGACATCGCAGCGGGGCTTATGAACACGGCCTTCAGCTACAGCAATGCTGTGACAACAAACGAACTGTTGAAGCTGAATACCGATGATGCTGAAAATCGTACGACCTTGATTAATGCAATCAACGAGATGAAAAATACCGTCTCGTCGGGTGACACTTTCGTGCTTTATATCGCCTCGCAGGCCTACGCCTTTGAGACTGGCGACGAAACGCCGGTCGAGTGTCATTATAACTCCGTTTACCCGTACTGGGATGAATGCAAGGAATTCTCTGGAGATGAATATCTCTATTTGTCCACAGCCAACGGCAGTCCAAGCGACTATCTGACTGACGACGACCTGGCTGATTTGTTCATGGATGCAGGTTGGCAAGATGTGAATCTGGTCTTCATCCTTGATACGCCGTATTCAGGCGGATTCTTCGGCGAGAGTGGCGGGGAGGATTCAGGCGATCTGTCCCAGCTTGGCAACGTAGAACTCTTGGCAGCTGCCAAGGAGACAGACTTCGCATGGATGCTGATCAACGACAAAACCGGGCTGGGCATAAACACCTTCGGCGCAGACCTGGCCACGACGCTGGTACAGTTCAAGAATGAAACCACGTTGCCTTTCGACGAAATTTTCGTTCAAACCAACCATCCTGAGTCTGTTTACAGAAATGGCGTTTCAGCTATGTACCTCGCTGACGGACCTGGGACTGTCGGAGCCAATACCGCAACAGCCCTGGTCGGCAGGGATGAATCCACCTGGGTTAATTTCACTGATGCCGACGGCTCAGCTGTCTGGGTGAGCATGGCTGGTGGCCAGAGCAGACTTACATTCAACGGTGAAAATATCGAGACGCTGACAATTGGCTCGGTAACTTATATTACTGGCGATAATATCAGCCTGAACCGAATCGACGTTATTTACAGCAACGCGCTGGCCAATCTGACGGTAAAGGTTCTTGGCGGTGATGGCAAGACTGAGATCGACACCATCTCCGGGCTGAATCCGCTCGGTTCGTTACGGGCGTCTCAGGTGACTTTGACGGGCACGCTGGAGATGCTCGGTGACGGCTATGTGGGCTATATCCAACTTGGCGATATCACCAACGGTGCTGATATCACAATGCTCGGTAACGGCGCAGCTGCGGGCGTGACGGTTATCGCAGGCCAGGTCGGTGCGGATTCCGACTTTGACTCGGCCTCGCCGATCAGATACATGAGAACAACCGATTGGGAGAGCGGCTTTATCACTGCTCCGTGGATCGGTTCGATCAGCACGACCGGCGACACGCGGGCAGACGCTGCAGGGGACTTCGGTGCTACAATCAATACCGCTTCGGACGGATATCGTGGCTATGGTTTGTACAGTGCCTATATCGCCGGTGAAATTACCGGCGGAGCCTGGAATATCGCTGCTGGCAATGTGGGGGCGGTGATTACCCGTGGCGGCACAGAGGCCTCATGGACACTTACCGTCTCGGCTGGTTGGATCGGCACGATTAGATCTTATGGAAACCTGGCTGGGCAAATTTTCGCCAATGGTCAGACTGGTTGGATCGGCAAGGTCTACGCAGCTGGGAACCTTGGCCAGGCTGATGAGTATTTCAAAATCATCACCGAGGGCCAGAACGCCAGAGGCATTGGCATTACTTCGATCACCGGAAAGTTCGTCGTCGGTTCGGATGTTATGATAGAAACAGCTGGCGGGATCGTCGCGATTAATATCGCAGGTTGGGAAGGCTCAGCTGGGGTCAACCAGCTGACCGCTGCCTGGATCATGTCGCTGGTTTCTTACAGCGATTTTAACGCAACCGTAACCACGACAGGCGAGTTTGGCGGATACGGGATTCGCAAGGCCATGGTTTACGGCGATATTTCCGGGAGCAAATGGCAAGTCATGGAAGGCAATTTGTCCACGCTTCGGGTTGCGGGCCTGGTTGACACCACCGATATACTCGTGGCTGGCAATATCGATAAAATCATAACCGGAGCTGTGAAAGATTCCGGATTCTTCGCTGGCATAAAAGAGGCTGCGTTCAATTCGAGTGACCTTTTGAACCTGGCTGATGACGTCAACAAAGGCGATGAAGGCAAGACCATCAGGGCATTCTATGCTTTGGGCCTGGCTGGTGTTGAATACGCTTTCACCCATAGCACCATAGCTGCGGAACATATCGGCAAGGCCTATCTGAAGAACATAGACTTCGATGATAATGTCACGGATTTCGGAGTCTCCGCCAATACCATTGGTTCGTTCTATTCAGTTTCAGCTCATGGAACCTGGAGATGGGCCAGCCGATACAATACTGAATCAATACAGGATTATTTCATGAAATTCCATGTCAATAAGCTGGATGATTTTGTATCTCAACACGCATATTCTGGAGGTGCTGAACTTGATGGTTTTGTATCCCCTGAGGATTACCTTTTAGTCCTGGATCATTTTGGTTCAACTGCCAATGGCAATTATTATGCTGGTATTTTGTCTATTTGTGATAATAGCTATCTTGACGAAGAAACATTCCGCATTATGGTCGCACAATTACTGAACGAGAGTAGTGGCAATTATTATGCTGGCCTTGTGAATAGTTCCGGTGGCGGTTTTTTCAATCCCGGTTTAGTGCCTTCAACTGGTCCATCCTCAGATCATATTTATGGTGATGCCAATGGTGACGGTGTTGTATCCGCTGAGGATTATATTTCAGTCCAGGCTAATTTTGGCGCAACTGGTTCATCCTCAGATCATATTTATGGCGATGCCAATGGTGACGGTGTTGTATCCGCCGATGATTATGCTTCTATTCAGGAAATACTTAATTCACAAGAGCAATGAGCAATTCAGACGCAACGTGATTTTATTTGGGATTTACAGACAAAGGTATTTAAAGTATAAGCTGGAAAATTAATTGTTTTGCAGGCTGGGTTCAGAGCGCCTCATCGTTGAGGCGATTTAATCTCGGCCTGCTTTTTTATTCAAGAAATTGGAGTTTTTTAAATGTCAATTGAGTTCCAAGACAACATGACGATTCTTTTTCAGGGCGACAGCATTACCGACGCATGGCGAAGCAGAGAAGACGATTCCATGCTCGGCAGCGGTTATGCCAACATGATCGCAGCCTGGCTGACGGCGCAATATCCCCAGGCCAATCTGCGATTCCTTAATCGCGGCATTAGCGGGAACCGCGTTGTGGACCTTCAGGGCCGATGGCAGGAGGATTGTATTGACCTGCAGCCTGATGTGGTGTCGATTCTCATCGGCGTGAATGACGTCTGGCGACGTTATGACAGCAATGATCCGACTTCCTGTGAGAAATACGAAGCAGGTTATCGCGATCTGCTCACCCAGGTGCGAGACAAGCTTGACGCTCAACTGATTATCCTCGAGCCATTTCTCCTGCCCGTGCCGGAAGACCGGCTGGCCTGGCGGGAAGATCTCGACCCGAAAATCCAGGCTGCCCGAAGAATTGCAGTGGAATTCAACGCGACATACGTTCCGCTTGATGGCCTGTTCGCAGCTGCAGCTACCAAGCTACCTGCTGAGAAGTGGGCTGCGGATGGGGTGCACCCGACCCAGGCAGGTCACGCACTGATCAGCCAGGCCTGGCTGGATGCGGTTGGCGCTTAAGACTTCGTAAAAAGTTCACCGGCGTGGTAGCTGCTGCGGACGAAAGGCCCGCAGGCTGCGGCTTTGAAGCCCATCGCCTTGGCTTGCGCCTGCCAGTTTTCAAAAATTTCAGGCTCGACGAAGCGGTCGACCGGCACGTGTGCGTCGGACGGCGCGAGATACTGGCCTATCGTCAAAATATCGCAGCCTGCTGCCAGCAGGTCTTCCATTACCTGGAGAACTTCATCGTCCGTCTCGCCGATTCCGACCATCAGGCCGCTCTTGGTGAAGGTCGACAAGGCAAGCTCGGTTGCACGCTTTTTCGCATAGGCCAGGACGTCAAGGCTCTGCTGGTAATTCGCCTGTGGCCTGACCGAGTCATACAGCCTGGCGACAGTCTCGATATTGTGGTTGTATACCGTAGGCCTGGCAGCCAGGACGGTATCTATCGCAGAGGTGTTTCCCTGGAAATCCGGCACGAGTACTTCTACCTTCGCTTCTGGCAAGCGTTCCTGGACAGCAGTGATTGTCCTGGCGAAATGATCGGCTCCGCCGTCTGGCAGGTCGTCACGGGTGACGGAGGTGATGACGACGTATTTAAGATTCATCCGGGCGGAGGCTTCAGCGACAGCCTGGGGTTCGTCAGCTCTCGGCGGTGCGGGTTTTTTCGATGGAATCGCGCAGAATCTGCAGTTGCGGGTACACGTATCGCCGAGAATGAGAAACGTAGCTGTGCCGCACGCATAACATTCGCTGCGATTGGGACAATGCGCTCCGTTACAAACCGTCGCCAGTTTCAACTCGTCAAGCATAGCCTGAATTGAGTTGATCGCACTTGCATCCTGCCCGGCTGGGAGGCGACGCTTCAGCCAAGGGGGCAGTCTTTTACTATTTCCAATTTCCAATTGTCTATTTCCAATTTAACAGCAAGAAAACAGCTGTTTTCCTTTATTTACTCAAACTGATCTATTCGTTGTGTCATACCCGCGAAAGCGGGTATCCAGGGCTAAAAAGTAACACTCTGGATTCCCGCTTGCGGGGGAATGAAAAGTGTATGTAAATTTTTATTCTAATATGGTTGTGTTAATTTCATTGTCAAAAATGGGCAGTTTGAGTTATTTATATGACTGCCATTTTTCATAGTGTCGAAAAATGTCGCTTACATGTCTGCAAAAAACTCAGGCGTGACACCCGCAACCTTTTACTATTGCCGATTTCCAATTTAGCAGCGATCTTTAACTATCAATTTTATGCGGCCATGTATTCACAAATCTTGTATTTGCCGGATTTGTTTTTCAATTGGAAATTGAAAATCGCAAATTGGAAATTATATCAGCCCGGTTTGCAGTAGTCGATGAGTCTGGCGATTTCGCTTCTGAGTTGATCGCGGGGGACGATGAGATCGACAAAGCCTTTTTTCTCCAGGAACTCAGCCCTTTGGAATCCTTCGGGCAACTCCGCCTTGATTGTGTTGGCGATAACGCGAGGCCCGGCAAACGCGATTAGCGCTTTGGGCTCGGCGATAATGACATCGCCCAGCATTGCAAAGCTGGCGGTGGTTCCGCCGGTCGTCGGGTCTGTGAGAATCGCGAGGTACAGTCCGCCGGCGTCGTCGTATCGGGCAAGGGCGGCGGAGGTCTTGGCCATCTGCATCAGGCTTAGTGCACCTTCGTGCATTCTGGCCCCGCCTGATATGCAGACTACAATCAACGGCAGCGATTCCTCGGTCGCCAACTCTATCAGTCTGGTAAGTTTCTCGCCGAGTACCGAACCCATCGAGCCCATCAGGAAATCACCAGCCATGACTCCCAGCGCCACTCGCCGACCTTTTATATAAGCTATGCCTGTCAGCATGGCTTCGGTATTACCGGTTTTTTCCTGCTCCGCTGCAAGCCTGCTTGCATACGATTTGCCTGACCATTCAAAGGTCAACGGATCAGCAGGGCCGACTTCGGCGAATAGTTCCTCGAAGCTGCCCGGGTCGGCAAGTTGCTGAATTCTCTGCCGGCCTGTGACACGAAAATGATGCTTGCACTCCGGACATATCTCAAGATTTTCAGTGACCGCCTTGCGGTAAAGCATGGCTTCACATTCTGGACATCGCATCCATAGGCCGTCGGGCACTTCGCGTTTTTTTCGTTGCGGAGGGCCTGGCAATGTCGTGGCGTCATACGGGTTGAAAACCTGCTGTTTATCCTGCTCTTGGGCCATGCTTATAATTCCTTCTGGCAAATCACAATTTGATTAGCCTTACATTCTACGTTGTAGATTCCCCACGGGCAGTCGTTTGCGACGTGCTGCCAAAGCTTTTCAATGGGGTCATTTTCCAATTTACATCGAAGTAGTCCCATGGCTACTGGCCTGAGTACCAGAACGGGCGTCTGCTTTTTTTCCTTGCGGGCGATTTCTTCTACCGTCTGGTATAGCCTTTCCTGGGCATCTTCGAGCGTCTCTCCGCCTGGAGGTCTGACTGAACCCGGCGATTCCAGCCATTGTTTGTGCAGGCTGGGTTGACGTCGCTTGATTTCTTCAATCTTCAGGCCTTGCCACAGTCCGAAGTTTATCTCGCAGAGTTTGTCCTTCTTTTTGATCTTGATGCCCAGCTCTTTTGCCAACAGTTTGGCGGTCTGCTGCTCGGCCTCGCCTTCGGATGTGTAGATTACCGTCGGTTCATGCGGAAAAAGTTCCTTCCCGATATGAATTACGCACTCGCGTCCATTTTCGCTCAGGGGCGAGCCGGCAATGGAATCAATCCGGGTTTGCTGTTCCCAGATGGTCTCCCCAGTCCGAACTGTCAGTAATTCAGTCATTCGTTTTCCGCAGGCTCAACCAGCTGCAGCTGTGATAATATCACGAACGGCCTGGGCAGGGTCATCAGCAGCAAAGACATTATTGCCCGCAACAAACACGTCGGCGCCTGCAGCTGCACATTGTCGGGCCGTTGCCGGATCAATGCCGCCATCTACCTGCAACCTTTGGCCTGCTGATAGCATACCACGAATCGCCTTGATTTTGGGCAACATATTCGCCATAAAAGCCTGGCCTCCGAAACCCGGCTCTACCGTCATTATCAATACGAAATCGAGCAACTCTATAATCTCGGCGATGGACTCAGCCGGGGTTTCGGGCTTGATTGTAATTCCCGCACCAAGACCGAGCTGACGAATGCGATCTATCAGCTCGCGAGCCTTGGCTAGCTGCCCTGTTCCGTAATTGCCGCACGCCTCAATATGAAAGTTCAGGCTGTCCGCCCCAGCCTTCGCGAAAGGCTCGAAAAAGAAACCCGGATCAGTCACCATCAGATGCACGTCCAGCGGAGCTGTGGTGTATTTCCGCAACTTTTGAACGACAGGGGGGCCCATTGACAGGTTGGGTACGAAATGGCCATCCATTATATCAACGTGCAGCATTCCAGCCCCAGCTGTCAGTACCTGGTCGATCTGCGGGGCAGCATTTGCAAAGTCCACACTCAGCAACGACGGCGCGACGCAAGGCCCAGCTGGGAGTTCAGACCACATGTTTTTCTTATTACTCATCAATTACTCCAAGATCACGGTTACTCGGGAGAAACAACTGATTCCACCGATTATTTTTAAGCCATGAAATAATCCGTGAAATCAGTGTTTTCCTTACAATTCGCGTTCTGTTGTTTACTTCTGATCCAGTACTTCGAGGGGGGGCATGGGTTTGCCTTCCATGTAGGTCAGGCTGGCCCCGCCGCCGGTGGAGACATGGGTCATCTTGTCTTCCAGGCCGAATTCTTCCACCGCTGTGGCTGAGTCTCCGCCGCCAATTACGCTGATAGCGCCATTTTCGGTAGCCTTGACCATGGCTTGTGCGACGCCCAGCGTGCCTTTGGCGTAGGCTTCGCGTTCAAAGACGCCCATCGGGCCGTTCCAGACGATAGTCTTGGATTCTGCAACGATTTTGCTGAACATCTCGATGGTTTTCGGGCCGATATCCAGGCCCATCTGGCCTGCGGGGATATTCTCGCAGCAGGTGGGCGTAGCTGCGTCTGAAGTAAACTCAGGCGCTACGAGGTGGTCGCAAGGCAGGACGATTTTATCCCCAGCCTTTTCCAGCAGCGATTTCATTTCGTCGATCTGATCTTCTTCGACCCTGCTGGCGCCGACTTCAACGCCTTTGGCTTTGAGTAGCGTATAGGCCATGGCTCCGCCGATGATGATTTTGTCCACCTTGCCCAGCAGCATGGAGATGAGTTTGATTTTGTCGCTGACTTTGGCACCGCCGAGGATGGCCAGGAAAGGCCTGGCTGGGTTGGCGACGGCTTCGTTGAGGTACTTGATTTCCTTCTCCACGAGATAGCCAGCCACAGCTGAGCCGCCCTTGGCCTGGATGGCCAATGGACAGCCCCACATGCTGGCGTGTTTGCGGTGACAGGTTCCGAACGCATCGTTGACGTACAAGTCGCCCAGCTCAGCCAGCTCGGCTCCGAACTGCTTAACCAGCTCGATGTCTTCTTTAGTATCTTCGCGTTTGTCAAAGCGAACGTTTTCCAGCACAAGCACTTCGCCGGGCTTCAGGTCGGCAGCGAGTTTCTTGGCTTCAGCGCCAGCTACGTCCGCGGGGCCTAGTTTGACTTCTTTTCCAAGCAGCTCCGCCAAGCGATCCACAGCCGGCTTTAGGGAGAATTCGGGCTTGACCTCTCCGTCAGGTCGACCCAGGTGACTCATAAGTATGAGCTTCCCGCCGTCGGCAATGACTTTCTTAATGCTGGGCAAAGCTGCAACGATCCGCTTGTCGTTAGAAACCTTTCCGTCCTTGAGCGGGACATTGAAGTCCACTCGCATCAATACGGTCTTGCCAGCTACGTCGATATCCGCAATAGTTTTTGTTGCCATCTTCTTTCCTCATAGGGTTAACAAGTCATTCTTCTGAACGGTTACCATTCCCCAGCCTATCCAATCAGGCTGTGAAGATGACCATTCTCCCTAAAACCAGGGCTTTTTTCAAGGGTGTTTGTTGTCAGTTAAGGAAAACCATGCGTAAAGCTCAAAAGTGAAGCACCTACAGGTTATATAATTCTTTTTAGAAAAAGAACTTGAAGGTGCTGGAATTCACCGGGCCAGCTATTGGCGTTTGGTTTCTTAAGTAGTGTTTGATCAAAAACCACTTGACAGATTCGGTGGTTCACCTTATACTCTCCTCTTAATAAATTATATTTATTTTCGGTTGTCTAACCAAAGACCCTGAGCCGGGTTACATAAAAGGAAGGGAAAGATCTAATATGAAGAGGATGATTGTCTTGTTCGTACTTGTGTCCTGCCTGGTTTTGTTTGCCCTTTTCTCAAGCGGTGTGAATGCTGGCGTTACGCAGCCTAATTCAACTCAGGAAACAGCCCAAAGTCAGCCTGAAGCGGAGAATTCGACTTCTTTGTCGATTAGTAACATACCCGAACCAGGCACCTTGGCTGTCATTGGAGTTGGGTTATTGGCTATGGTGCTCCGTAAACGTCGCAGGAAGACGGCGGCATAAGCGAAAAATAGTATCCGAAAGCTGGTTATTGATAAAGGCCTGCAGTGAAAGCTGCGGGCCTTTTTTAATTTTCTGAAAAAAAAATGGAAATTTCTTAGATATTCAGTCCCAAAAGTGAACAATGTTGGGTTAAATAACTTATTAGCATGTTTGCTAATTCAGAGAACGATGGCATGAGGCCATTCATTATGAAATTTTATAGGAGATTATGAAAGTGAAAAATTGGAACAGGATTGCAGTTTTAATGGCATGTGTTTTGGTTATCGCTGGGGTGGTAGTTGCGGAAGATAAAACGGCGGGTGGATGCGCATCAGGCGCATGCACGACCCAGCCGACAACGCAAGAGGCATCGACCACTCAGCCAGCGGAAGTCCAACTTCCGGAAATAACAATGCCCGCCAAGCTCCCCGCGGTGGCGGCGACTGTTGGAAGTCAGGAAATTTCCGGCACGAAGATCAACGAAATTATCGAGAAGAATTTTGCCATGATGAATGAGGGGATAGCACGAGAACTGCCAAAGCAGCCTGCCGAGAGACAAATCGGCATCCTCATGAATCTCCAGCAGCGTATGAATTCGCTGCCGCAAACTATCCTGAATCAAATGATATTCCAGGACTTGCTGAAGAATTTCGTGAAAAGTCAGAATATCCAGGTTACCGACGCTGATGTGGCAAAGATCAAGGAAGAAATTGCCGTAGAAGCGACAAAACGGAATACCACCGTCGAGGCGATGATGGAAGCAGCTGGCATTACCGACGAAGATTTGATGGATCAGGCTCGTACCAAGAAACTTACCGAAGAAATCGCTTCTCCCGAAAAAGTCGCTGCCTTCATAAAGGACAATCCCAGCTGTTTTAACGGCACAATGGTGCAGGCAAGTCACATCCTTATCGCTTGTGGCCCACTGGATGCAACCACGGAGCAAAAAGCTGCGGTGGAAAAGCTTGAGAAGATCGCAGCGGACATCAATGCCGGCACGATAACTTTCGAAGATGCAGCCAAGGAATTTTCGACCGATCCTGGCAGTAAAGAAAAAGGCGGTGATCTGGGTGAATTCACCTTTCAGCGGATGGTGCCCTCGTTTGCCATGGCAGCATTCCATACCGAGGTCGGTAAACTCTCAAAAATCGTCAGGTCACAGTTCGGCTTCCACCTTATCAAGGTCACAAAAAGAACTGAAGGCACGGAAACAGTTAATCCTGAACTTCCGGAGAATCAGGAGGTCGCCAAGAATGTGTTGATGTCCGAAATGCAAAACCAGATTTTCAACCAGGCACTGACTGATTGCCCGATCGTTATCAATAAGTAAAACAGGCAATAGGCACCAGGCAATAGGCACTCGGCCGATGGGTTTCGTACCCCGCCGTATAGCCTTTTTCCTGGTGCCTTTTCTTTTTATCCCTATTGCTTGAATGACAAAAAAAAGCCCACGAATGTCATAAGACGCTCGCGGGCTTTTTAATTAACTCGTTCACACGGGACTTTGTCGATTCCACTTCAATGCGGAATCATAAAATACAAATTCCTATGCAATAAATTCATTCAGGCTATCTGGTTTACAGGCCTGCCATTTTTTCAGCAAGGTCAGCTGTACGATTGCTGTAGCCCCATTCGTTGTCGTACCACATCGTAACCTTGACCAGGTCGCCGCCGATAACAGCGGTATTACCGGCGTCGAAGATCGAGCTGGCCGGGTTGTGAACGATGTCGCTGGAAACGATCGGATCGGTGCAGTATTCGATGATACCCTTCATCGGGCCCTCAGCTGCAACGCGGATGGCTTCGTTTACATCTTCGATGTTTGTGCCTTTTTCAAGCTGAACGGTCAGGTCGGTAATTGAGCCGGTCGGAACGGGAACGCGAAGTGCATAGCCGTCGAGTTTGCCGTTGAGTTCAGGGAGAACCTTGCCGACAGCGACAGCTGCACCGGTCGTGGTCGGGATGATATTAATCGCAGCTGCACGTGCACGACGCTTGTCTCTGTGGATCATGTCCAGGATGCGTTGGTCGTTGGTGTAGCCATGGACGGTTGTCATGAGACCTTTGACGATGCCGAACTGCTCATGGAGAACCTTGGCTACCGGAGCCAGGCTGTTCGTGGTGCATGAAGCATTGGAAACGCAGGTGATATCTTTGGTCAGGGTGTCGCAGTTAACGCCCATGACGATCATCGAGGCTGTGCCTTTCGACGGAGCGGAGATGATGACCTTCTTGGCGCCTGCGTCGAGATGGCTGTCGTAACCGGGCTTGTCGTCAGTTTTGTTTGCACAGAAGATACCCGTCGATTCGACAGCAACATCCACACCGAGCTTGCCCCAAGGCAGATCGGCTGGGTTGCGTTCTGCAACGACCTTTACTTCCTTGCCGTTGACTACGAGGCAATCCTGCTTGGCGACGACCTTGCCCGGGAACTTGCCCTGGGTCGAGTCGTACTTCAGCAGATGCGCCAGCGTGTCGGCGTCAGCCAGGTCGTTAATTGCAACCACGTCAAAACGTTCGGGTTCCTCGGCCATAGCCCGGAAAACCAGACGTCCGATGCGTCCAAAACCGTTGATTCCTATTTTTACTGCCATGAGATTTACTCCTTAACTGAGTTGTTTTGTCCTAAAATCTAACAATTTCTACTAAAATGCCCACCCAGGGACCTTTCGTCATTCCACAAGGCAGGATGGGCAGGATAAACATCAACCAGGCTGGTGTCAATACCTTTGTGTCGATTTTAAGGAGTCGTATTTTGTTGATCTTGCGACAAGGATTAAAAAAAACGGGTTGGCAAAAGATTGCTTTATAAGGTAAAGTGTTCTGCCGATAGTATGTTACGGCGTACATGGGTTGATTGGCCAGGCGTATATTGTGGCGTTGTCTGGCTTCTCGACCAGGCTGTCTTTTGGCTATGGCAATCTCATTAACAATTTCACGGAGCAAATGACATGAGCGATATACCAGAATCACAGGAAAAAGATATTCCCCAGACTGTCGAGTGTCGAGCCGCCATGGACCCGGCCATACGAGTTTTCATTGTAACTATAGGGCTTATAGCGGTCGGTGTTTGGTCTTATGCCGAGCGTGCAAAATATCAGGCCCCAGAGGCATGGGACGTTAAACATATAAACGAAGCTGCTGGATATGCCATGAATCATTTTGGCCCATATGTGTGCATACCAGCCGGGCTTATTATAGGCGCGATGGGGATCGCTTTTGTTCGCCGGCGTCTGATAGCTGACGAAAAAGGCATAGGCTACGCTGGAAAAGAACGAATTACATGGGACTCTATATCAAAAATAGATTCTGAAAAACTGAAATCCAAGGGAATAATGTATTTGAGGTATGGCGAAGGGAAGTCTCTCAAACTGGACAGCTGGAAGCTGACTAACTTCCGAAGCCTTGTTACTCTGATCGAGAGCAAAGTTTCGCAGGACAGCTGACAGGCCTGAGAAGGTCTCTAAGAAGATTATTTTAATTTTATGCGAATTTGTATTTGTCGACTCCGTATCGAAATGGAGTTGACAAAGCCAGCCGAGAGGACGTTAATTAAAAAAGGCTTGACGATTTTAAGCCTATCGATTAAAAAGTCCCCTTGCTAATTACGCACCGTTAGCTCAGTTGGTAGAGCAGCTGACTCTTAATCAGCGGGTCTGAGGTTCGAGTCCTCAACGGTGTATTATGTAACTACTGCAAAAAGCATGAATTACAGCAAAAACACAAAGCGGGAAAATCAGGCGGTTTCACAACGGGTTTCACAAAAACGTCGTGAACTGCCGCAAGGTAGCATCTATAAACATCATAAAACCAATGGATACTACCTACGAATCCGCTGGCCCGGCGAAGAAAAACCTTGTCGAATCCCCCTAGTTCCGGTCGGGAAAACGACAGCAACAAAAAACAAGGCCGTCGCTCTCGCTATCGCCAAGCGCATACGGGGCAGATTATTATTTAGCTGTTATTGATCGTTGTGTTGAATGCTCGAGTCTATCTTGGATGTGTTAGGTTTTACCATTCGCCTGGTTTGGTATTGAGTTTGACTTCACCGATGGATTGGCCCTTGCGTATTGCTTCCAGGCCCATAAGCAAATCTTTTACTACATCGGCAAAATGTCCCTGGCCTTCGGTATAACGGACGGAGATAACTGCCAGTACCGTTCCGTCTGTAACGTCTGTAATTCTCAGGGACAGCGACCGCAATTTCCAGAACCAGCTGACATCCATTTCATCCGAACCCTCAAGTAAAGGATATGGCCCGCCTTCAACGCCCCATAATCCATAGCGGTAGCCTCGATAGACTCCGTATGTCCAGTAGGGGCTTGAGTCCGTTCGCATGTTGACATCGAAAATTGCGTGGACTGTAAGCTCAGTCAGCAGATCGGCACCGGCCTGTTTTGCGCGGGCGAGGTTATCTTCGGGAACAAGTAAATGCCTCTGTGTATCCAGCGATTTTGTAGAAGGTTGTGTCGTTGGCGTAAAGGATGGTTGGATTATCTGTATTCCTTCCGGCAAGATCATTACCCGCCAGCCTAGTGCTATCAATTGCGAGGCGACCTGGCTGATAAGAGTCGGGTATGGCATGCCGGACTTTTCCATAGGCCTGTCTATCAATACCAGGGATTTTGCTTCTTGAATACGTTTTGGATTGTAACAGCTCCAGCTTAGAGTACGCTCCCGGCACCCAGCTGAGATAAAGGTCAAAACACTGAAAATCAGGATACTTCTTGATATATGACTCATTGGTTCAGCCTTTCATAAAGCAGCTTCATGATTCGGATTTCTGGATTTCCTTGGCCGATTGCAAATACAAGTCTTTCTCCTAATTATACCCCCCGAGGAGAGCATAGCAAGTACTTTGGCTTGAGGGGTATTTCATGAATTAAGTTACAGAATAAAAATGACTTTTTAAGCAAATTGTGTTGGGTTGAGACCGATATAATTATTAAGGAGGAAGTATGAGCGGTTTAAAATTTAGGATATTGTTGACAATAATTGTCATAGTTTTAGCAGCTCAAACTCCCTGCCATGCGCAAGTTAGGTCACAAGCAGTTGCAACTGTAAGATTTACCGTGGAACCATCAATATTCGTCAGTCCGACAGATACTGTAAAAACGCAAGTTGACGAAGATTCGAATCAACCTGGTGAGATTTCGATAGGAACGGTTTTTTACATTAAAGCGAATTTTACCCGAGTTGGCACGTACGTTACAGCCACCGATCTATACAAAGACGGCCTGGTTGACGGGAACGTTAAACCGATTCCACTTAAACTTTCAGGTGGGTCGAACATCGAACCTTTTTCGGCACATGTGGTTGGAGGCCAGGGCAATACTGTTTCATTTGATGAAGAAACTACGCTTGAAGGTTTTCCCGCCAGAAGTAGTAATTCTTTAGAGTTTGAAAGTGACCAGCCGGGGCGATTCGTTCAGGATGTATTAGTAACATTGACATGGGAACAAAATGACCCGCGAAAACCACCGGGGAAGTATATCGGCAAAGTCAAGCTTGTTGCTTTTTTTATTCCTGATTAAGGACAGAGTACTAGGGTAAATGTGAACAAGTCTTTTTTCTAACTCTTTTTGTAAACAATAAATTTTGTTTTATCCAAAATCAGCCAAAGACAATTTTGATATAAAAAGCAAATTTTTTGTTGACAAAAGTATATCCGGGGGCTAATAAAGCTATGTAGGTAGTTGGAAAATTTGTTGTCTTAATGGACTATCGAATTATTCGGCTTTTTTCGGGTGATCTGTTGAACGTCAAGGCAGGGATGCATTTCTAAGGAAGTCCAATCGAAATTGGGTTTATGTCCGAAAGTCTGATCGGTTGTGAAACCGTATTTAGCGCTTTATCAAAAAGCTTTGCTTAATAAGAACTGTTAAGAACAAATCGGAACGGGTAAGTTTTTAAATTTGGGAAAAAGTATAAGCTTGAGTCGTTTTTTACGGATTGACCGGCGGTTAAACATTTGCCTTACTAAGATTAAAAATTGCGCATTTGCGCGAGTATATAGAAAGTGTGGACCAGCATAATTCCTTGCAGGGTGTCTGCTGGCCCACTCAGGTCGGGATGGCGGGTGTTTTATGCGCCCACCTTCCCTGCCATCTTTATTGTCGTACTAAATTCGTCTTTATGCAAGGTCAAAAGCCTGTAATTTCTGGAAAAATTACGGGTTTAAAAACAGAAAAGCTCAATATTTCATACGAAACATTTTTTGCTCTTTTTATAACTTACTGACAAATTGGAGCGGTTTAGCACGAACGCCGCCAAACCATATATGGGAAGGCATTCCCTTACAGGTTAGGAACAAGAAAGGTAGGTAAGGCTATGAAGAAGCTAATGATTAGTCTGGCAGTACTACTGATGTTGGGAACGACGGTTTTTGCTGACGTTTCCAACTCAGACGTTGCTACGGTTATCGCGACGGTTAGCCCGAACATCGCTGTTAACTACGAAGGCTCTGTTGTAACGGGCAACGTACAAACCGGCGATTTTGTGGCATCGATCACGTTTCGTGTCGACGCGAATACACAGTTCGTGAAGTTTTGCGTGGAAGGCAGCGGACTATACAAGGCCGGTATCGTGAATAATCCCGACACTCCACCGATTCCGTTGAGTTCAGACCCCGTAGAGATTTCGGCTGACAATGCCAATCCGGCAGGTGGTGCGGACAATCTGATTGACTGGACCACAGAGCTGGCTGACATTAATGGTTTCCCGGGCATTAAGACGGAAGATATCATTTTCGAAAGTATGCAAATTGGTCACTTCAGTCAAGATGTCCACCTTCTGATGAAGTGGTTGCAGGATGATCCGGAAAAACCGACCGGTGAATACGTTGGCAAAGTTCGCCTGGTCGCAATGGTCGTTCCCGTATATCCAGTCCCGTAATAAACACGATGCCATTGGAGCATCGATAACAAAGGCGTTCGTGCAAACCGTCCTCCAATTTGATTGTGAAATTTATTGTTCAATCTGAAATTATGGGGTGTGTGAAGGAGATAGATCATGATTCAGAGTTATCATCGAATAGTTCAGATTACATTATACATCGGACTTTTTCTTGCTGTTTTTTCCGGTCCAGTTCAGGGGGCTGTGGGTATCACGCCGGCTTTCGTGGAATTACGACTTGATAAAGGCAGACCGGCTGGGAAGTTTGTCATTTCAAATCTCGGCGATGACGAAGAACGATACCGTATCAAATCCATTCATTTCTTTATCACTACCGATGGAGCATTCGGCCGAACACAGAATGCCCAATATTCGATGGCACCATGGATCATATTCAATCCCAAGGAAATCACGCTGAAACCCAAGACCAAGCAGACCATACGCTTTGCCGTTATTCCAAGGGGGGTGCTCAAGCAGGGAGAATACTGGGCAGCGATGGAATTGGAATCTTTGAAAACGCAAACTTCAACTACACAGGACAAGGAAGGCAGGACCATACAGATAGAAGTCATATCGACGATCACTGTGCCGATATTCGGTCTTGTCGGCAATGCTGATTACAAATGCGATATCCAGAAAATTGATCTTAAGCAGGGCAGGCAATCAACCTTTGTTGAAGCCGTGCTTGTAAATACGGGTAATGGTCGGCTGCTGGTGACGGGCAGTTATGAAGTTTTTTCTCCTGACGGGAAATCTGTAGGCAAGGGCATTTCGAATACGGCATATCTTTTGCGGGACGGCAATCGTCGGTTTCTTGCAGAACTGAAAGAGGACCTGCCGGCTGGAGAATACACAGTGCTGGTGCGGTACGCATCTCCGCAGCTTGGTAAAAACATCGAAGTGAAGAAAACTCTCACTTATAACCCTCCACCTCGAAAAGAGGTCCCCGAGGAAACGAAACTTGCTTCCTCGGAGAAGAATGAGACACCGAAAGCTGATGAAAAAGTTGTAGACGAAAAAGTTGAGAAAAAGCAACCGGATACAAAAGAAACAACAGAACAGAACTGATTTCTCCAATTAAGAGTGTTTCTGGTTTGGCTTGCTCAACCAGCCTGGTTTCGCTTTGTAACCCTGTGGTTCACAGGAGGACAGAAAAACGTGGTTGGACGTTGCATAACAGGTTGGAGGTATTCTTCATGGACGTTTGCTTTAATGATCATAAACGCCACGCTGATACCGATGTTGTTTTACGTGAAAGACGGTAAGGCGGAGTCTTCCACAGAGCCTATACCGTTGGAGCGTTTAGGTTTTGCGTTGGCAGGTAATCAGGGGGAGAGGACAGGCAGTAATGCGAGGAAAAATTTTGCAAATCGTCAGGAGTATAAGGAGTCTAAAAAACCTTCTTCGCAGCCTGTTCCCTTGTCCGAAAACCCCATTGGCCATAATGACAGTGATTTTACGGAATCCCGTGAAGTTGTGGGTTTACTTATTCTGGGCTCGCGCCACTGGCAGCACATTCCGATAGAGGGAATGGAGGTGATAGCTCGCGGACCTGATATTCGGTATTTCCCCCTGATTCGCATTCTGACGATGATGCGAATTTCCCTTGAAAAAAAGAATGATCGGATTTCATTTAAACTTAAGGATAGACCTGAAGTTGTAATAGATATTAAGAACAAGACGATGCAGATAGCTGGCAGTACCAGTGTGTACCCGGTTATGACCGGCATATCGATGCTGACTCGGGAGCAGGAGATTTTTGTTCCATCGAACGCTTTTGCCGAAGCTTTGGGGTTGAAACTTCAGTGGGACCAGCAGAATTATTCTTACGAAGCAAGAACGGACGTGATGTTTCCCGTCTGGGAACAGTCGGGCAAGTCTTTGTGGGATGTGCTGGCTGAGGAGGAAGCCGCATCGCTGCCGGATCTGCATGGTCTGGCCCAACCTGAGGACAACCGTTTATACTTCGTCCAGCTGGACTTTCAGGGAGATTATACCAACCGAAGATTCAAGGATGGGAAAAAAGGCAACACATTTACTTTCTTTGCACCTCAACAGACGCTCTGGGGCAGTCTGCTTAAAGGAAATTATAAGTTAGGTCTGACTGAACCTTCTTTCAGCAAGAACGAGGATGAATTCGATAAACGGGAAGGGGTGGGCGTGGCATTGTCGGATATAGAGTGGAGGCGATCTTTTAAAACATCGGAACTGGTTGTGGGTGACATGTCGTTCGGGCTGAATAACATTAATATGCCGTCACTCTCAATGACTGGTGTCAGATATAGCGGCCTGTGGGGAAAACGCTCCCAGGAGTTGGCGGGAAAATCCGGTTTCGGCATGAACCAGAGTTTCATTCAGCCTTATTTTTTCGACGGCATAGCGCGGGCGGGTTCAAAAGTGACGTTGTATCTGAACGATCGGGAGCAGCAGAGACGCTCGGTTATTTCTGATATGCCTGATCAGCCCGGTTATGGAAGCTATCAGTTTGATGAAGTCGACTTTACTCCCGGGATTGTAAATCGAGTACGCATCGAGATTGTGGATCCCGATGGAGTTGAAACGATTCTTGAGCGGGATATTCTGGGATCTGCCTATCTGTTGCCCAAGGGGGAAATGGCGTACCTGACCGGCTTGGGTACGAAACGGGATGTATACACAAATGAAAACAGCGGATTTTTGGGGTTCGCTCGCCTGCTTTATGGCTTGACACCTCGCATGACGCTAGGCACGACTGCTGCTTACAATAATGATTTTCACGGAGCTTTTGATAAGGGCACTGCGTCGGACAGTTGGCGTGATTACCCGAAATCAGGCTGGAACCTGGGCAGCCAGCTTTCGTGGATGGTTCACGATACGGTTCTGCTCTCCGGCGATGTCGCCTTAAGCCTGGGCCAGCCTGAAAGTCAACAGTACACTGACTACGCCACTAAATTCACGGCTGAATGGTATCCCACCCGGAATCTCCGGTTCTACGGGCAGCATTTTCGTTATGGGCCTGATTTCTTCGACGGCAGTGAACTTGATCTTTGTGACAGGCAGGGGTTTTTCGTAAATGGCGAGTGGAGGATTTATCGTGGCTGGAATGTTCGGGGTGGATTGGGAAGGATTATGAATAATCTGGATGACCGGCAGGAGGAAACGCTCATAGTTGATTTCCAGAACATTGAAGGTTCGTGCACAGCTTTTCCATGGGCGACTTTTGTCGTTAACATTGAACGCCTCGAACCGAACTGGGATGCCAGGCCGCTCTTCAGCACACGATTCCGCACTCGGGTAACACCTGTAAGGAACCTGGACTTTTATGCTGATATCATTACGGGGGACACTTCAACCGGCTTGGGGGATTATGCGGATCTGTTTGAAAACATCAGGCTGCCCGGCCTGGACACTCAGCACACAAAAAAACAGCAGTACACTCTCCGATACAATGTAAATAAGGAGCTGCAATTAAGCACAGCTTATAAGAAACAACCTGAAGGTATGGAATACTCACTTGCAGCTGACTATCGCTCAAAAGGAAAGTTTCGGGTAAATCTGCGGACCGAAATCGGCCTGGATGTTAATATGAGAGACGAGGCTGACAAACGCCAGAATCCATACTTTGACGGGCGCTGTGAATTCCTCCTGGATGAAACAGGCAAAAACAGCATAGGTATATCTGGCAGGCTGGAAGATCACGAATCCAGATTCTCTGCCTTTTTCAAGATGAGTAATCTCTTTGCGATCAACAAGAAGGGTATGCCCACCCGTATAACACAAAAGCGGATCAATCCCGATCGCGGTGCAATTAAGGGAACTGTTTTTGTGGATTACAACGCCAATGGCAAACGAGATCCTGATGAACCGGGTGTTCCGGATATCCAGATCAGGATGATCGGTACCTATACGGACGTTACAGATCGAAGGGGGCAGTTTATTCTCCCCGCAGTCAACAGAAAAGGCCCGGTTCGTGTTTCGGTAGTAATGGATACCGTACCCGCAACTTATGATGTTGTTCACGGTACGCAGCTTGTCGTTGTCGAACGCGGACAAATCAGTGAGATAAACATGGCCCTTACGCCAATGATTTCCTTGATGGGCATAATTGTTGCAGATATGGAAGACGGCAGTACTAAGCCTTTGGATGGCGTGAGGGTAGTTCTTGTCAATCCGAAAGACGATCAGACCATTGGTGAGTCTTTTACAGCTTCGGACGGCAGTTACTACCTTATGAACGTTCGTCCGGGAAAATACCTGCTCCGCACAGACGATAAAACGATTCCGGAAAACGTTAAGCCAAACAACGCTCAACAGGACGTTATTGTGGCTGTTCAAAAGGATTTCAAGGAAATAACGCTGAATCCGCTTCGTGTCGGCATGGTGGCCGACTCGGGAGTTAAAACAAAATAGTAAAAGGTTGTTCAGACGCTCATTGCTCATTCTCTGCTGTATCAGGGAGTTTCTGCCTGGAGCATTTCGCATTTCGGCAGATTTATATACTGATATCGCACGATTCCTCTCCGTGAGGTGCAGCACATAGATCATGATGAAACCGTGGCAGTATTGAACAAAGTCAAGCTCGATAGAACAAAGAACAAGGAGAAGAGAAATGAAGACATTGCAAATTATCTCGATGGCAGTATTAGCGGTATTGGTTTTAGCTGTTTCCGCCGGCGCGGACCTGATTAACGTCTATAGCGTGGATACATATCAGGACCCGCTGCATGTTGATGGCTGGGTTCATGAACTGGGTGATATGAATGTCTTTCCTGTCGGCCAGCAGATAGAAGTAATTGGCTGGTGGACGACAAGTCAAAGCGCCTGCATCGAGTACCCAGGCGATAATCCGAATGCTCCCAATGCTGTGGTACAAATTAAAAATCTCTGTTCGGTAACATGGTTCTCCGTTTTTTACGTGGCTGATCCATGGATATTCCTTTCAAATGAAGACGGATTGGTTGGTAATGTCGGCAGAGATGATGAATCACACGCTTTTAGAATTGATTCTGTGGGCTACAACAAACCTTTGATTTATGAAAGCATGACTCAGGATAACTGCTTCGAACCAGGGGAGATTTGGAATTTCATAATTCAGGATTATGTTGACACCGTGCAGAAGGCACCGCCAAGCGCTTTGGACAGCAGGGGAATAGCCGGCATGAGCTTGGCCTATCCTCCCTCGACAGGAAGCATTATCACTCCTGAACCGACCACAATCGTCCTGATGGTAAGTGGCGGCCTGTTTGCACTGATTTGTCGTCACAAATAGAACTTGCCACGTAAACCTTTACGGATTTGCGGGAATAAGTTTTGGATATGGTGAATAGATGTAAGTGGCATTGATGGCATCAAGCAGCTTCATTTGCCATGCCTTATCCTTTTCTGTTGTAGATCGGTTGATCAAAGGAATAAAAACGTTCTAGAGCATTCTATAAACGCTATTATTTTTTTATCAGAAAAAGTCGGCCGTCTCCGGGGTCAAGTGATATTTGCAGGCCCGGAATATCCGGGCTTTCGTCGTATACCGTGATCTCTTTGCCGTTCTGTTTGTCGATTTCCACGACTTTATCCATCGGAGCGTCAAATGTCAGTGTAGGCCAGATCGCATATGTGATGCTGTTGTTCACAATCATGACTCCATCCCTGCCATCTTGGTGCTTGAACGTGCCGACCTCAACATCCAACGAGGGATCATTTCTTTCCGCAACTCTCAGAGACGCTAACGCCGTCCCTGCCAGCGTTTGGCCTGAATATTCTTTTTTGCCTTCAAGATTGATAACTTTTACGGGTTTGAGTTTCATGAGTACCGGGCCGAGATTTTTAAGCTCTGCGTTAATTCGTTTTGCCTGTTCGTAGTGGCCTGTCTTGCGATCGTTGATGTCGATAATTGCCCCGCCCTTTGGGAATTCCCCGCCGCGCGGAGTGTAATAGCAGAAGTACAGCACGCCCTTTGCCCCGTAAGCTACCGACGTGAATATCTGCCAGCGAATCTGTGCTTCGGTGGGGTTTGTGTGCGGGCCGTAGGGCATGACGTTGAAAAACATCCAGAAAGGAATACCGGCTTTTTCAGACACGTTTTTAAGCGTTACCAGATTGTCTCTGTATTTTGGCATGGGGTCGCCCCGGTCCGGCCTGAATCGCGGATAATGGTCCATGCACAGGACTTGAGGTTTGACGACCTCGACAAATTTTGATACGTATTCATCGTAACTGTCCGCCTGAAGCTGTTTTTTTGAAGCGTAATTTGGAAAGAGGTTGATGAACGACATCTTGTCAGGCCTGGCCTGGCGGTTTCTTTCTACTACTGCCGCCAGTTCCTTAAATTCCTTGGTTGAAGGTTCGTCTTTAATCATGTATCCCCAGCAGCACGGGTCGTCTGGCAGTGGTTCGACTGGCTCTTTGCGCGCCCTGACGAGAACATTCAGCCCATATTTTTTACAAAGCGCGACCTGTTGCTGAATCTGATTGAGGTTTTGCGGGCCATATAAACCAAGCACAAGAGTGAAGTTCGCATCGGCTATTTCCTTGTACCGCATGTCAGCTTTGTTATCTACGGGAGGATCGACCCAGAAGCCTATTGCGAACTCAGGTTGCTGAAAGCCTTTTTCGCTGGCGGAAACTTTTACCTGCGGAAGAAGCATTGCAAAAACGAACAGTGCAATGGCGAATAATTTTGCATGTGAAGTTAGATTATTCGTGAATTGCTCTAATACTGTTTTCATGTCTTTTTTCCTTTATTACTCAAACTGACCAATTCGTTGTGTCATACCCGCGAAAGCGGGTATCCAGGGCTTTATTTTTACACTGTGGATTCCCGCTTGCGCGGGTATGACAAGTGTTTTTAACTTTTTTTTTCTACTATATTTGCGTTAATCTTGTTGTCAAAAACGGCCAGTTTGAGTTTATTAGATAATTTTAGACTATCTATGTTCGTAACACAAACCTTTTTCGCCAGCCTATAATCCGTTTTCATTCGTGTAATTCGTGTTCTGTCGTTGAAAGGAGGGGGGTTAAGGAGTCCACATTTCCTTCCAGAATTTTTTGAGGAACTCATACCGATTTCTATGATGGAAGCGGGATGTTCTCCCAGCTGCGATCAGTTCGCCCTTGGAATCATAAACAAACCGCATATGCCACAACCCTTCCACCGATGCTGCATCTGTGCTGTATCGCATGTCATGGAAATCCACAATCGTTACGTCTTTCTCGTAAAAAACCTCAGGGCGCAGCTTATCGCCCGAGAACCAGGCGAAGGTTTTGTACATCGGATGTTCCTTCGCCAATT
Organism: Phycisphaerae bacterium; assembly: GCA_963664745.2. Classification (GTDB taxonomy): domain Bacteria; phylum Planctomycetota; class Phycisphaerae; order SM23-33; family SM23-33; genus B1-G9. The sequence goes on along the minus strand of CAXXMC010000005.1, from coordinate 448,270 downwards.
GGATTTCCTTAAAATTTGACTCGTTCAATACCGATGCGGTGTTTCTGCGGAGAGGTTTTTGGGAATCAGCCAGGAAATGCACCCGCGAGACAATCCATTGATCAGGTGTTTCCACAACCACCCGCCAGAGCATCAGCGAGCCGATCATAGGATAGGCATTCGCCTCGACTATTTCCTTGTCTTCAAGCCCAACGATGCCTTGGCGGATAGCGATGTCGTGACATACCCGCCCAGCTGCGAGATAGCCCGTCGACAACAGCATCCCCACAATGCCGACAATAATCGTAACACGTTTGCTGCGGGCGGGATTTTTCCTGAAAATTTTGCGGAGAATATAACAGCTCATCAGCGTGACGATCAGGATCAGCGAATAGAGCGGATCGATAATTGCAATGCAATCCCACGCGACGCGAGTTTGGGCAAAAGGCCAGAACAGCTGAGTGCCGTAACTTGTGCACGCATCCAGCAGGGCATGGGTAGCTACTGCTGCCAGGCAGCATAGAAATAACAGCCAATAGCTCGGAGAGGGGACAGGAGGATTTTTTTGCGTTATCTCACAACGCTGAAGACGCCTGGCATAAAAGCGTCGGCGAATCAGCCACCACGGCAGGGCGACGAGAGCCGCGATGAAAGGCACTGCCAGCAGCGAATGCGTGACCCCCCGATGGTAAACCATCATGTCCATCGGGTTGCCATTACCGAAAAAACGCATGATCGGCGAGATCATAATATCCAGGTCCGGCATGACAGCTGCGATGGCGGCGACCCATGAGGCATCGCGGCCGATTTTCTGACGCAGGCCGGTCTGAACCACAGCCGCCCCAAGCAAGCCTTGTGTTATCGTATCCATTAAAACATTATAGCCTTGTTACAGTAATTACCTTGCCCCTTTGCCTTCCATCTTGTCGAGTTTGAATGTTTCGTTTGGCTCGCCGAGGTTATTGACGATAATCCTTGGGCAATCGAAGCTCCTGGGCCTGCCGTCGTTGGGGTCGGTGAACTCATAATGGGCGTTGGTAAGTTTTTTGTCGCCGGGCAGGAAGCCTTCGATAATCAGCGTTTTGGTCGGGCCGAAATAGTCAATATTCTGGCCATCGATTTTGCTCTGGTCGTAGGCGAAGGTGACATCCTTAAAGGCCTTGAAATGCTTCAGTGTGCCTAGTTGCGGCCCGCTGTCCATAAGGCTCTTTGAGCCGTCTTTTGATTCTGTTTTCCGCTTTGCCTTTTCCGCATCGGTAGGCTCGTCGAAATAGGCATCCATTTGGTTACAGCTCAGGGAAATGGTCTGTCCTTTTTTCAGTGTGCCCCATGGTTCGGTCTTGTCCTCACCCAGCGGGATTACCTTATTGCCGCTGAAATGCCGCATTGAAACGTCGCCCCAGAGCGTGACGTGTTTGTCTGCCTGGTCGATAGTCATGCGATCTTTCCATGTAAAGACGGTCTGGCTTGGCCTTTCCAGCTTGCCGCCAGCAAGAGGACTGGAACCTGTTTTGGTCTCGGTCTTTTCTTCAGGATGACGATAATCCTCTACCAGAAGCGTACCGTTACCCTTGCTCTCGGCCTGCTGGGTCAAAGGCCTGAATATCAGCGTCTTGCCCGTAAGTTCGATTCGCCGTTGCAGCCAGAGCGGATTGAGCGGATTCATTGTGCGACTTCGCATGAGAACCATTTTCTGTTCGCCCATTCCGCCGTGCGCTTCGAGCTGGGTGAATTTCATGTCGCCGTCGCTGCCGAACGAAGGCAGGCCGATTCCCATCGAACTCCATCGACTCTTTTTGTCATCAGTTTCAGACTTCTTTTGGGCAACTGCATTGTCGGTTTTCTTCTCGAAAAACAGCCTGGCCTGGTCGCATTGAAGGACATCGCTGTCGTTCATTACATTAACATCGCCGTCGGCTATTGCGTAGCCACCCTGGCCGTAGGCTAACAGACTTCTCGACCAGTTGACTTTGAGTTTCCAGGGTTTGGTGAGTTTATTGCCGTTCAGGTCGCGGTCGGTTGTGAAGCTCAGCTTGCCGGGGCCTGAGACCTGAAGGATTTCCTTCTCGCTGTTGAATTGAATGAGATTGCCTTCGATCCCTTCGTCGCCCTGGAAAACTTTGGCAGGGTTGCCCGTTAAAATGCCTCGGAAGCTTGACTTTCCTGCCTCTGTCGGATCAAGCAGTACGTCGAGAGATTCGCCTTCCACCTGGGACTCCGGCGTTTCAGGTCTTTTGGGATCTTTATACCAGATTTTTATATTGCCGTTCGCGATCATGCGTGAGACGTTTTCGATATCGAATTTGATTCCCTTGATCAATTCCTTTTTGTCTTCGGTTGCTTCTGGCTTGGGCTGTTTGTCCTTGGCAGGCTCCTTGAAGTAAACGGTCACTTCCCTGGCGGTGATCGCATTGCTGTCCATGAGGGCTGAGATATTGTTGGAAGCGTATGCTTTTTTCAGATAATTTCGTCCATCGGGCAGATTTGCAAATTCCACATCAGCCAGGCCACACTTGATGTAGTCGGTGATTTCGGTTGCGTTTTTATCCACGGGCATCATGATGACTTCGACGTCTTGTTCTGCGATGACCTTCTGTATCCTGGGCCTTTTCTTTCGTTCGCCCGAGTCGGTGGTAACATCAGCGATGTCGAGAATGACCTCCGCGTTTTTACCCCAGCTGACTCGTCTGTCATACTGGCGGGCCTGCTGTTCCGGTTCGTCGAGTTCGTCGGGATTCAGCAGGAAGGACGAATCCTTGGTGTCGAAAGTCCTGGCCTGGCCGGAGCCGATCATAAAAGTCTGAACGCCCCTCACGCCTTCAATTTCCTCGACATCGCATCGAATATGATCGTCGCAGGTAATGATCTCCCTGCCGCTGACGGTAAGGAATACCGGTGTCTTGGTTTGCCTGTTAGCTCGGAAGAATGCGGAAGTTCTGGGATTCTGCACTTCAAACTCGCTACAGATGCAGGCCATTTCCGTATCGGCGTCGGCAAGGAGGATCCTTTTACCCGTTCCGAGAACCTTGAATCTCTTGAGGTCCGGTTCGGGGACTGTGCCGAAAGGCGAAATTTCCATCGGGCCATCCCAATGAATTTCCATCTTGCGTTTATCGGCAGAAGCTGTTCTGGTTTCCTTTTCCGCCTCGGCAAGGTTGCCAGCCGATTTGCCTGCGGGTTGGGATGCAGCTGTTTTCTTTTTCTCCTGTTTTTCCTGACTTTCACGCCAGGCCAGTTCGTCCCACTCGAAGAAGATCGCGACCTGTTCCGCGCCAGTCAGTCTCTGTGTGCCTGAATGCACGCGAACCGCGTCGTTGAAGGTAGCTTTGTATTTGTTGCGGACTGTGGGTTTCTTACGTTTAGACGTCACGTCCGGTGCGCCGACAGGGACTTCCTCACTGGTGAGCAGTTCCACTCCGAACCCGTCGTCGTCCAGTGGAGCTGTCGCGGCAATTTCACTGGATGTTTCAGCAGGCCGAGTGGTTGCGAGGACTTCTTTCACCTCAGCTGGTTTTGAAGTTGTTACAGGCGTCTCTGTCGTGTCGCTTTCAGCCTGGCTAAGAGCGACGGTTTTAGCTTTTGTGTCGCCCGGCTTGGTCATCTGCATCAGATCCATATTTTCAGGCAGATCCTTGACGACCATGAGTTCGCCCTTGTCGATTCTCAACAGTCGCAGTTCTCGCGGGTCTTCATTCCATCGCAGCAGCAGGCCTTCGCCTACGATGTCGAGCATTTTGCTCCAGACTACGACTCTGCTGTCGGTTTTGATTTCCAGCATGTCCCTGCTGAATCGGATATCGTTGGTGAAAATGCTGATACATTCTTCCATGACCTTGTCGTGTTCACGTTCAGCTGGGTGTTTGCGATTCAGGTCAGTGCTCTGGTCGAAGTAAATGTTTACGTTTCCCTCGAAGAAGCCGTTACGGACATCGATGCCGCCGTGCACCTCCGACGCCCAGATTCTCCCTCGCTCCGCACTGACATACGCCCGCTTGCCGCCCTTGAGATACACCACCGCTGTGGGCGTGATAAGCGTGAAGCTGTCGTCGTTTTCCTTCGTCCAGGAAGCGACCTTGTATATGCCGCGAATCTGTCCCTCAGCGTTGCGGGCAACGATTCGAACCTCACTGGTCTCGCCGATCTGAGGCCCGGCTCCGGGTCTGATTTTGGAAAAGTCAGGCTTGATGCCTCGGGTCTTGGGGTCGAAAATGGCAATACCGGGGACGAACAGCTGATACACGCCAAACGCGAACAGCAGTAAGATAAATGTGCCCAGTAACAGAACAAGTTTTCGTTTCATCCGTCTATCCAGTCTTAAAAAACGAATTTCGCAATTCGTATTTGTTTATTATTTCGGTATTCGACATTCCTATTTGTTTATTATTTCGATATTCGCAATTCGTATTTGAGGTCTCTGAATAACCTCATATTTTAGACTCGTCGTTTATTCTTACTGCGAAGTGTGTTGAAAAACCATTTTCAACACACTCAGGTATCGATTTTTCAATTTTTACGGCGTCATTTTTAGCCTTGTGCAGCCAATTTTGTCCGCATTTTGCGGACTTTCGGCGTTATGCCGCAATCTGCAAACTGAAACTCCTTTTCCAATTGTAGGCTATCACATGGAATCCAAAATCCATCGCGTTTTTCCGCAGTCCGCGATATCGAGTCCGGCCATACCCGGTATTCTTCATCCACGCAAACGGATGTTCAACCACCGCGCGAATGCCAGCTACCAGACGATTATGGCGTTTCTGCTCAGCTGTCAATTCCTTCTGGCCTCGAACGCGTTTTTCGATTATCCCGCAAAACACACCACGTTTTTCAAGGGCGGCTTTGCGTTTTTTATCAGCGTATGCACTGTCGGCCCACATGCCGTGCTTTTCATCTTCCGCGAATTCGTCGATATGACGGCTGTCGTGCACAGACGCTGTATCGTAGCGGTAATCCTTTATCATGCCATTGTGGTCGGTTGCGATGTGTCCTTTGTAACCGTGATATACGCGGCCATGTTTTTTCGTGTAACTTGCAGCCTTGTCTTTCGTGCTGGACAAACCATCATTGCCGGTTCTGCCACGCGGAGACTCTATAATAGTAGCATCTACGCATGTGCCTTCAGCCAGTATTGCTCCGCGGGCTTTGAGTATGGCGATGGTCTTTTCAAACAGCGTGGCGATGTGGCCGGCGGAGTCAAGCCGTTTGCGGAATCGCACGAATGTGGTTTCATCCGGCGCGGACTGGCCCATCTTCAGGCCGACGAAACGCCGGAACGATATGCGGTCAGCCAACATCTCTTCCAGCATAGGATCAGAAAGATTGAACCATTTCTGAAGCATCGTGCACTTTATCATCATTACCAGCGGATAGTTGGAGGCACCGCCCTTGGCTGTGTTATTGGAGTACATGTCTTTTAGAGGGTCTGCCAACTCGCTCCACGGGATGAGCCGGTCGCATTTGGAGAAAAATTCAATGGTGCGGCGGCCGCCGAGGTCAGAGGTTAAACTGTCGAGAAACGTTGGCTGATTTGTTTTGCGTTCCATTATTTTTGCCTCCATGCAAGGTTTATGTTCGCAACTGCAGCCATTATATCAAACTCCAAACAGATGTCGTACTCGTTTTCATCTTTCATGCCAGTTTTTCAGAGATCCCATTTGTTTATTATTTCGGTATTCGACATTCCTATTTGTTTATTATTTCGATATTCGCAATTCGTATTTGTTTATTATTTCGGTATTCGCAATTCGTATTTGTTTATTATTTCGGTATTCGCAATTCGTATTTGCTTTTAAAGATATCTTGCCATGATTTCGTTCCATCGGCCTGATTTTTTCAGAATCAATTCAATTATTTCGCGTACGGCACCTCTGCCGCCGAGGTTTCGGCAGATGTAATCCACTCTGCTGCGGAGTTCCTCTACGCCGTCAGCCGGTGTTGCGGAGAAGCCGCATCGCAGCAACATGGGCAGGTCTGGCAGGTCGTCGCCAACCACAGCCGTTTCGTCTGTTTTCATTCCAAGGTTATTTAAAACTTCTTCGTAGACCGGCAGTTTGATCTTGCAGTCCTGCCTGAGGACGTCCACGCCAAGTTCCTCCGCCCTCGCAGCTACCAGCGGACTGTGCCTGCCTGTGATCCAGGCGATCTTGCCTCCCGCACGCTGCCAAAACTTCAGGCCCGAGCCGTCCTTGACGCAAAACGATTTCACCTCATCGCCATTGGCTGACATGGAAATACGTCCATCTGACAGCACGCCGTCCACATCCAGCACGAGCAGCCTGATTTTGCTGAAATCCGTACTCTCGATTTTTTTATCACTGTTATTCATTTAAAAGCCTTTAAGAAATCAAAGCCCAAGGAGAAAGTTCATGGGATAATCTCAGTTTTTTGGAATCCTGCATTGTCAGTTCCAGCACATCCGCCCGTTGAGCTAGCTGTCCCTTAGAGTCTTCAGGCCCAGGACGTCCTGGACGTCGATAACGCCGATAGGTTTTCCGTTTTCATCCACGACCGGCAGTTCGTCGATTCGATACTGGTTCATCATGGCCTCTGCCTCGCTGGCGAGGTTGCTCAGGCCGATACGTTTCGGATTTTTTGTCATCATTTCCGCCACGGGCCTGTTCAGCAGGTCAGTATCTTTTGCTGTAATAAGCTGCCTGCGGAGATCAGCGTCGGTAAGGATTCCGCTGAGCTGGCCTTGGCTGTCGACGAGAAGCATCGCGCCGGTTCTACGTTGGACTTTCTCAGCCTGGGCCAAAGCCTCGCCCAAAGTCAGGCTGTCCGAGACAACGCTCAACTGCTGGCCCTTGCGGAAGGTCATGACTTCCTCGACCGTCAAAAACTTTCTGCCCAGAGCGCCGCCCGGATGAAAGACCGCGTAATCTTCAGGCTGGAAGTTTCGCATCTTCATCACCGCCAGGGCCAATGCGTCTCCGAGGGCGAGCATGACAGTAGTGCTTACCGTCGGAGCCAGGCCCAATGGGCAGGCTTCTTCGATCTGGCCGAAGCATACGGTTATGTCGGAATGTTTTCCCAGAGGTGAGTCAGCCTGGCCCGTCAGCGAGACGAGAGTCACGCCGCGCCGTTTTATGTGATCCAGCAACGCCACGATCTCCTGGCTGGACCCGCTGTTCGACAGGGCGACCACCACGTCTTCGCGTTGCAGTCTGCCCAGGTCGCCGTGCAAGGCTTCGACCGGGTGCAGGAAAATGCTCAGCGTGCCCGTCGACGCAAGCGTGGCTGATATCTTCTTGCCGATGATCCCAGCCTTGCCTATGCCCGTCAACACGACCTTGCCTGTGCAGTTCAGGATGGCCTGGGCGGCGCAGACAAAGGATTCATCCTGGGAGAGTGTTTCCGCCAGGTTTAAAATGGCCTGGCCTTCTGCCCGGAGGGTTCGTTTACCATGTTCTATCAATTTTTCCGATTCTGGATTCATTTACTCACTCAATTGTATTTTTTACAGGCATTGTACAAAGCACCCACATAGCCTACTTGCGGGCTTCGGATAGTCAGAAAAAAACGTCGCAAATCCGATAAGTTGGTTATTATGACTTGTTCCATACGCTCGGGTCAAGTAAAAGGGGGGTATGATATTTGGTGACAACCTTCAATTATTGCCCTTGCTGATACCAGCTTTGCTGCTGAGCCTTATTCTGCATGAGGTTGCGCATGCGAGGATGGCGTTGGCTTTTGGGGATCCGACCGCCTTGCGGGCAGGCAGGATTACGCTTAATCCGCTTGTGCACCTGGATCCGATCGGCACGGTCGCATTGCTGTTAATCGGCTTTGGCTGGGCCAGGCCCGTGCCGGTCAATCCGTATTTGCTTAGGCCGCCGGGGCTTGGCGATATCATGGTTTCCATAGCTGGGCCGTTGACGAATTTGGCTTTGGCGATCACGGCAGGCTGTATGGTAAGGATCATGGTTACGATCCCGGGCGGCTTTACCCAGACCATGTTCGGAGAGATGATCCTCAAGTCGCTCTTATTTACAATGCTGATCAATCTCATACTGTGTATTTTCAATATGATTCCGCTGGCTCCGCTGGACGGTCATCATATTCTGGGTCAGCTGCTGCCCCGCCGTATGCGGGAAGGGTATATGATATTCCAGAGACAGTATGGCTCATTCCTGCTGATGGTTCTGATCTTTGGCCCGCAGCTTTTGAGCATGATCTCAGGCAGGCCCGTGCCGAGTCCCATAAGTTTTGTATTTGTAAATGCCCAGATTCTTGCAGAAAAGTTTTTGTTAATGTGATTTTTCGCACATAAGAATATGTAGGAACGTAAATAAAACCGGAGTCATTGAACATGAAGAAAGAGAATCACAACTCAGCTGAGGTTGAATCGCTACGGGAAGAACTCCAGGCCTTTCGCGAGGAGAAGGAAAAAATCCGATCCATCATAGGCCAGATCGGCGGCACGCAATCCAATTTTCATGATCGGCTTGCGAATATAGGCTTTATCGTTTTTCTTGTTGTCCTGCTTAGTATAGATGTTCTGCGGCACGTGATTCAGGGCAACGGCTTTGATTGGCTGCCGCAGATGCTTTCGCTGGAAATCGGTGTGCTCCTGGTAAGTCTGAAAATCATCTGGATGATCCATAAACAGACGAAGGTGGAGCATTTTCAGTTCTGGATACTCAACTCGATAGAATTCAGGCTGAACGAAGTTGCCAAAAAACTCTCCGAGATGGAGAAGAACCTCAAAAAAGACGATGATTGATTTTTGGATTCAAGTAAACTGTTTCACCGAATAAGTCTTAAAATCTGTATGGATTAACATTTAACATCATGGGACTGATGAATATTTGATTGAAGTGTCGAAGGTCAACGTGGTTGCAAACACAGCAACCACGGCACCCGGCAACCACGGCACCCGGCAACCACGGCACCCGGCGTTTTTTTGTGTCATGCCAGACTTGATCTGGCATCCAGGGAATGTAGTAGAATTTTTTAATGTATGATTGTCTTCGGTAATTTTCCCGGATTCCGGGTCAAGCCCGGGATGATACTGCCAAAGGTGAAGCCTATCGGAACTTTATTTCATAACATATCGATTCGGTTTGAGCTTTTTCTTACCTGGTTAGAGTCTTTCCCGATTCGGTTTGAGCTTTTCCTTACCTGCTTTTCCTTACTTGGTTAGAGTCAAGGGCGGGACTGGGCCCGGCGTGCCACCCCGCCAAAACTCCCAGCTTTCGCTGGGTTCGCGATTTCCGATCAGGGCGAGCAATAACATTGCATGTAAATTGTTATTTTAAAAACTAAAGAACTACCGACAAATCCTACCTCCCCCCGCAATCCCCGTCAATACGTTTTATCGTAGTGTCCCATTACCGACCAGTTGTTCAATAACGTGTGAGGAAATAATCGCCAATGGCCGACTCTACTAACTTCACCTTAAAGCTGCATAACACTCTAACAAGCATATTTCGCTAAAAAAAAAGACGACTGCTATATGTCCCAAGCAGTTGGGGAATATAGCAATCGTGAGAACTGATTTTCATCTTAACTACGTTTTACTCAGATAATGACTAAGACAGGCAGGACATAAACATTACCAAAATTGGCTTGGATGCTAGCGTAGTCACCCGCGGAGACTACTCCGTCACCATTGGCATCGCCTAGCAATACCGTGCCAACCGGGTCTTCTGCATCCAATGTATGACCAAAATTGGATTGGATACTTGCATATGGTAGGGAAAATCGAAAAGGGAGCCAGGTGGATGGGGTTTCGCGCATTGAAAAGGGGACCACTGTTTAATTGAAAATTCTGTATGATGTCGGCTTGTGATTTTGTTGCAGGGATCGGCATATGCGGAGTTTGGAGATGCTTACAGTGGAAGATTATGAAAAAATACGTAAAGCTGTTTTAGTTGAAGGTTTGTCTGAGCGGCAGGCGGCTCGTAAGTTTCATCATTCGCGCAAGACCATCAAAAAGGCTTTGACGCATTCCGTTCCGCCGGGATACAAAAAGCGAAGTTCGCCGGCAGGTGCTGTTGTACTCACGGAGCGGCTGCGTTTTGTCATCGACACCCTTCTCGAAAAGAACAAAACGATTCGTCGCAAGCAAAAGATGACCGGCACTAAGATTCATGATATTCTTGTTTCTGATTACGAATTCTGCGGCTGTGTTCAGACGGTTCGGCGTTACATTGCGACTAAAAAGTTACAAGCCAAGGAGGTCTTTTTCAAGTTGGAGTTTCAGCCCGGCCAGGAGGGTCAGGTCGACTGGGGAGAAGCTGATGTTATCATAAACGGCAAAGACACGAAGGTGCATTTATTCTGCCTACGGCTGGCATATTCCCGCGCCTCTTTTGTTAGAGCATATCCGTCGCAAAAGATGGAATGTTTTCTCGACGGCCATGTTCATGCGTTTGATTTTTTTGGAGGTGTAGCGCGGAGCAATGCGTATGATAACTTAAAATCAGCGGTAATTCAGGTCGGCAAAGGCAAGGAGCGCAAACTCAACTCTAAGTTTATAGAGCTTCGTAGTCATTATCTATTTAATAGTCGTTTTTGCAATATAGCAAGCGGCAATGAAAAAGGCCATGCTGAAAATCTTGTCAAAGATTCCCAGCGAGATTTAATGTCTCCGCCGCCGCATGTTGTCGACATTGATGAGCTGAATGAATTGCTTTTGCGACAATGCACTAAGCGGTTGGATATAGTCGTTAAAGACAAGGGTAAAACGCGCGGTCAGCTGCTCGAAGAAGAACGTCAGTTCTTTCTACCCCTGCCAAAGCACCAGTATAACGCTTGCGTCGGGGGCAGCACTTATGCAACAAAGCAGGCCTTGGTCGAGCATGATAATAACTTCTATTCTGTGCCAACACAATGGGCACATCATGACATCACTATCAAAGCTTTTGTAAGTCGCGTAGAGTTGTATCACGATGACAATCTCGTCGCCAGCCATGAACGTTGCTGGGATTCATCGAAATATATCCTGAATTATATGCACTATATCCCGCTGCTGAAGACCAAGCCTGGCGGGATTCATAACGCAGCCGCTTTCATCGGCCAGCCCTGGGGCAGTGACTTTGAAAAGCTTAAAATAGAGTTGGAATATCGTTACGATGGCGAAGGAACAAAGAAGTTTATAAACGTGCTTTTACTGTTTTGCGAATACGAAGCTTCTCAGGTTAAGGCTGCCGTAAAAACCTGCATCTCGCGAAGAGCATTCAACGACGAAGCCGTTCGAAATATACTTGAATATCAGCCTGATGCGATCCGCAAAAGCATTGATCTTACGCATAAGCCTGAATTGCAGATTAAAACGAACGGCATTCGCCAAGCCAGCGAATATGACGAGTTTTTATTAACGAATTTTAAAACTACTAATGAAGGAAGTGTACAATATGGAAAACAATATATTGCTTGAAAATTATCTTAAGCAGCTCAAGCTGCCGACGTTTATTAAAGAGTATCGGCGGGCTGCCAGACAGTGTGCCCAGGAAAAACGCGGTTTTGAGCCTTTTTTACAGCAGTTAACGGAACTGGAGATTCAACAGCGAAGAATTCGAACGATGCAGCGACGGATAAAGGAGGCTTCGTTCCCAGCCGAGAAGGAACTTGCAGACTTCGACTTCACAGCCGTTCCAACTTTGAACAAAAAACGAATCATCGATTTAGCCAAAGGCGATTATATTCGAAAGCGCGAATGCGTTGTAATGATTGGCCCGCCCGGAACAGGCAAAACTCATCTTGCCATATCGCTGGGCCGTGAAGCTTGCCGCCAGGGCAAACGAGTGAAATTCTTCACCGCCACAGGCCTGGCTACCGCATATGCCGAAGCCAGAGATGAACGGACCGTCCAAAGACTCGAACGGTTTATAGAGCAGCGAGATTTGATTATAGTCGATGAGCTTGGCTACATTCCCCTCGGCCGGCTTGGAGCGGAAAATCTATTTGGATTTTTCTCGAAATGTTATGAACGCACCAGCGTGGTTGTTACGTCAAACCTGCCTTTCTCCGCCTGGCCGGAAGTCTTCGGCGATGAACGATTGACCGGAGCACTGCTAGATCGGCTGACGCATCGCGTGCATGTGATAGAAGCCGCCGGCGAAAGCTACCGACTGCAAAACCATAACAATAGGCCAACCACAAAAAATACCGACGAAAATAACCTGGAAAATCAAGAAAAGGAGGCCATATGATTTGACCCCAACATCCTGAACATCAGATCGCTGATACACCCCATGTCAGCCGTTGACAAACCCCTTGCAAAGGGGTATTCTTAGGCCCTAGGTGGTACCCATTTCGATGCTCCACTTGGCTCCCTTTTCAATTTTCCCTACCAGCATAATCTCCAGCCGAGACAACACCGTCATCGTTCGCATCACCCACTAATCGATTGTGGGCAAAATAGAAAACGTCGTTTGTACTCAAGCCGGTATTAGTATTAGCCAGCACAGAAACCTCCAGCCACTGGTACATGATCGCGTTATCAGCCCATACTATCGTTACTCTATCACTGCCATTTTCGCCTTCACCCCATCTGACATCAATTTCAATTGGGGTAGGAGCGGTTGACCATTGGCCTGGATAGTTAGCAGAATCACCATCTGGGGTAAGACCATTACTAACCTTGAAAATAAAATCTGAGGCTGTCAGGTCATCTGCCAAGCCATATATGTCCACCATAATACCTGTTAGACCTTTTGGCCATTTGATGGAATTGTCTGCACTGGACGCATGGCCTGGTAGAAGAACTGACTTGGAGGTCATGATGGCGTCATCATCGTCACTGTTCGCAGCAGCATTGCTACCATCCCATACAGAATTGTTTATGAAAATATGATGGTCTTCAACATCAGTGTCTACAATCTGAACGCTCAATGCTGTGCTCTTTGTAGATTCGTTACCAGCCACGTCAACTGCTGCAACTGAGAAATTATATATACCGGCAGTCTGTGAACTTATCGTGTAGGCGCTGAGAGTTTCCCAATCACCGCTGATTTTCGTCGCGTCACAATAGAACCGGAAATACGGCGATGCTCCTGTCAGATCAAATGTAGGCGTATGATCGTTAGTAAACTCATCGTCATAGTTTTCCCCCGTATCACTGTCTGCCTGAAGATCAGGGATAGATGGGGCTGTAGGAGCCGTCCTATCGACTGTCAATCCCAACGAGGAACTCTGGGTAGAGTTGCCAGCTATATCGTAGGCCGTTGCTATTACTGTACGTCCAAAACTGGCTGCTTCATCCAAAGTCGCCAATTCCACGGAATAGCTAGCCGGTGTAGTAGTGTCTGAACCGCTCTTGGAATCGTTAGAACTTACATCAACTTTCCATAAGCCGGAATTAGCATCGCTGGCTGTGCCTGTAAACGTGGGAGTAACACCCTGCGTTACATTGTCACTGTCCGAATAGCCGGTATCATCAGCATCAATCAAATTAGGGATACTTACCGTAGGTGCAACTGTGTCGATGGTGATGGCCAAAGCCGAGGAAGCAACTGACTTCAGCTTGCCTGTTTCCTTTTGTTTGGCGGTGATGTTATTGACGCCATCAGCAAGATCATGGGTACCATTAGTATAAATTGTTATAGCACCACCGTTCCCCGTCCCGGTTCCAAGAATATCTCCCTCGCCGTCATACAGGGTTACTTCGGCTCCATCTATGGTACCAGTGACCTGGAACGCCAACTTTTTGGTAATATAACTATTATCATACATGGTAATATTGTCAGAGGTGTCGAATCCCGTATCACGGGTATATACAAGATCTACCCCTGTCGGTGCGGTTGTTACACTTGTTATGCAAGCAAATGCATCGGCCCGGCCATAACCGCTGACTTGGTCATAACCTGCCGTTAAGATATCATCCGCATTGTTTTGAATAACACTTTCAATTTCGGCCGGCGTCGCATCAGGATCAATTTCCAGAAGCAATGCGGCAATACCAGCTATGTGTGGCGCAGCTGCGGAAGTGCCTTTGAAAGGATCAGAAAAATAACCCAAGTCTCCTATTTTTGTAGACACACCATCTATCCCACAAATATCTAATGTATTTCTGGTTGTGGAAGTTTGAGTAGAAAAATTCGTGTATATAGTCGATGGTCCTTGAGAACTATAGGTTTGAACAGCATCGTTACCCGGATCACTTGCATCAATCGCACCTACAGTAATAACATCTTCAACGGCTGCATGGCCCCAAATACTATTAGATACTACGTAATCATTAGAATCCTCAGAAGGATGCTGATTCAGTAGACCTCCATCGTAGGCAAAGAATTCCAATTCACAGCCACTCCCACTTATCTGTTTAAAAGTCCAAGCCAGAGTGCTATATGAAGTATTGTCATAGTAGGCAATTTCCAGAGGATCATCATCGCCATTCTGAACCAAACGCCCGCCTGTCATATATGCATCCAGGTTATCCCAACTACTACCATTCTATCCAAAAAGACTTAAATCGTAGTCATTCCCAGAATTTCCAAATTCATCACTCCACTGTAAAGTGCCATATATTCGACTTTGATAAGTTGCATAAAACATCAAAGTTTGATCAAGACCAGCACCGGGGTCAAAATCGTGATAACCACCCGAAGAATATATATAATCACCTTGATAGTGGAGTTCGGCATTATTCCCTGCTGAAGTCACGTAAAGAACACCAGAGTCTACAGCATCTTGTGCAGCCTCAGCAATAGGGCCATCTTCAAACATCGGCTCGTTAAAAAAGAGCAAATCATCCACAATAATATCGCAGCCTTGATTTACCATCCATTCGATGGCCGAAACCATATCACTACTCGTATAACCGTTCATGCCTGCAAAGTACAAGTCTGCATCCGGTGCCAAATCATGAATTATCTCGAGCATTGCTGTGCCTTCATCACCAGAACCTGAATATGTAGAATGAACCGTGATACTATTCGGGGATGTTTCTTTAATTGTTAAAACTCTTTGGTCTCCAGTATTCACTTTATCTTATCTTACGTATTGGTTGTTGTCAAAGGCTGCTGCTGCGAAGCGGAGGGCGCAGCCCGGAGCGAAGCAGTAGCAGCGGCACGAAACGCCTCGGGCAGGTCGGCATGATATTCTTTCAACGCCGCATAGTAGCTGCCGCTCTCCAGGGCCTCCGCCAGCCTTGACAGGTCTTGGCTATGCGAAACTTTGCGGAAGCCTCTTTCTGCCTCCGTCAGGCCTGTAGCGAGCCAACGCGCAGCCTGGTCGGTCTGCGTCTGCCAGCGACAAACCCGGCTGCTTGTCCGCCGAAAATTCAATATCACATTCTCGATCATATTCGTGTTCATCAGGCTGCGGTTCAGCGTCGCCGGGACCTCCAGAAGATGCAGCGTTATCAGGTCAAGCCCGCCTTCGTGAAGGCTGTCGCGGGCGGCGGAGTTCTTGCCAGCCAGGAAGTCGTCAAGTTCACACAACGCCAAAATGCCCGCCTCAGGGCCTTGTGCCTTGCGTAGCCTGTCCATCAACTCCGTCATCGTTGCCCAATCTTTTTTTGCCAAATATCGCCTGAGATTTCGTTCCTTGTGAATCAGGCACCGCTGCACAACTGCCGTCGCAAAAATTGCTTTCACAGCCTTCCGCAACGCTTCACTGCCATCAAGCACCGCCAGCAGAGGCCTGCGTTCCGGCGGAGCGAAACCGCGAATTTGTACGCGTTTTATAAGGGCCAAAGCCACTTCGTAGTTCTCGCTGGAACCAATCTCGAAGTCCAAAACTATCTTGTCGCCTGCGGTCGTAATACCGACTGCAACGATGGCCGTTATGTCCTTCGAGAGCACCACGCCATCAACCATCAACGCCAGCCAGTCGTACAATTCGCCGTTGTCGTCGCAGCCAAGTCGCCGCCTGCGAAGCTCCGTGAAACGCTCCCTGCCGTGCTGCTGAAAAATACGCGATATCTGCGATGCGCTGCTGCCACGTTTGTTTTTCACCACTTTGCCGGTCTTGCTCTGCGAACCAGCTGCCAGAATCGATGCCAATATTTGACGACGCAATTCGCCGCGATCCTGGGCGGCGGTATAGCTCTCAAGCTCCGCCTCACTGGTCGTGCCGTCGGGATTTTCTCGCCGAACCCGAGGCCGAGTTATCTGCTCGCGCTCAGCCTCAATATAAACGTAACCCTCAGCAGTGCCAGCTCGGACAAAATCCGAATCGGCGTCTGGCCGATAACGCGGGCCGCACAACTGCTCAAGCTCCGAAGCCATGACATCCATAATCATATCTCGGGTAGCCGTTCGGATATAATCTCGAAAAATTTCGCCTGCCGACCCGAAATCAGCTTGCCCAAGCACCTCAAGTACATTACTGTTGTCCATAACGATGGTCTCCTTCAAAAAAATTAAAAAAACGATAATAGCCGTATCGGCTACTACCGGAGACCATCGTCATTTTTAACAATCAATGAAAAACTTCCTACTATTCGGCAGGTCGTAGTAGGGAGAAGCTTTAACATCCGTCCAATGATCGACTCCATCGGAGATAACACCGATTTTTACACCGTTACCGGTAACACTCAGGGTTGACCGCAAGTCGTCTGATTCTAGAATTGCATCACCCTCAGTAGTAATACTTCCCGAATTTGTCATTGCATAGGCTGGTGGGGTGATGTGACGAACTCCCTGAATTTCTGCTATAATGTCTAAAAGGGTATAGTTAACCCATCCCTGCACTACGCGCATTTTTGCATTTGAGTTTTCCAGAGATAGTCCTGCTTCGTGAAGATTTTTAATGATAGAATCATTAACTTGATCAACATGGACATAGACATGCAAATCACCGTTTTGATTTATACGCAAAGACCAGTTGCTTAATTCACTAAGGTCAGCTGCAGGATTTTCAGATACAGATTTCGATTGCTTCCCGGGCTTTGCGTAAGCTGTCAGATACAACTCCATCATCTTGTTTTTGCACGATATCCGGCAATACGCTCACAGAGATATTTGCAGGCACATTAGCGAAATCCAAAGGTTCTATATCTAAAAGCGGGGCACTACTGAGTAATAATCTCGGCTCTAGAGCTTCACAAACTACACTTTGACCACTGTTCTTAAAATCTTTCATAATAAATTTCTCCCGTAATAGATAATCCATGCCCTTTTCCAAAGGAGCTATTATTACACCCTATATTTTAAATATTTTTCTACGCTGTGCGTCGCTTCGAGCAAAGAATCCCCAACCCACTAAAAACCAATAAGCTCGAAGTAGTAGATTCGGGAATGGGTTCGGGATTAAAAACGAGTTCTTCAGAATCGCTGAAACTAGTTCCCCAAAAACCTTTTATATCAGTACCTGGAATATACTGAGAAATCCAAACCCATTTACTACAATTCGCGTAGATTTTGAAACCGCTATTATCTTCTATATCGTCAAGATCATCACCACCAGTAGACCAGTTCGATGTAGCAATAACCTGTCCAGCTTGAAAGGTCGGGGATATATCTTCGGAGTCGATAGCCAGCATTGTTTCCCATAACCATATATCAAGTGGGCCATCTAGCGTAGATGATATTTGGGTAAAGGTCCATGGTATTGCATCATCAAACTCAACGGGCCATTCTATTAAAGATAAATCGGATATCATGGGACTAGATGGAATATTATCCGAATTGTTATATTGAAAGTTGACTGAAAAAATATATATACCCGGGTCCATAACAAAATCATGTGCAGCTACCCACTGAATCTCTCCTGAAAGAGTGTTGTTCTCTGGAAATACAGTACCCCCCTGAACATTAATCTGGATCTGTATAGGGGCATCAGCAAGCAGTAGGCTTGAATTCAAAACTAAAGCAAAGGCAAATACCAAGGATCGACTTAAATATTTGATAGGTTGCATAATACCATTCCTTTCATCAAAGACCCAGCCGGACAGATTGCTTCCCCCGCTGAGGTGCAACAGAATTTTTCAACCTTACTTCCCGTATAAAAACATTTTATTGTATGCCGCATATATGTGTCAAATTTTCTTTCTATTAAAAGTCTAATATGTTAACTTTAAGTTTGTGATTTTTTCTAAAGTACTACTCAACAATAACCTTGCTTCCAAAGTTTCACAAACTACACTTTGACTATTGTTCTGAAATTTTTTCATAATAAATTTCTCCCGTTACAAATAATCCCTGCCCTTTTTAAAGAGCAATCATTACACTCTATATTTTCAATATTCTTCTACAATTTACGTCGCTTCGAGCGAAGAAACCCCAATCCGCCAAGAACCAATAAACTCAGCGAGGCTGGTTCAGGAACAATGGTTATGTTTGTACTAACATTGCGACCCTCTCCGTGAATGGCTCCAATCAATTCATACTCACCTGGTAGAACTGCATTACCGTAGTAATCAGTCATATCCCAAGCATAATTCAATTTAAGTATTTCCCCAGGTTCGAAAGTTCGTGTCCATATCACAGTTAACGCAATGTTATTGGAAGACCATATCCTAATACCTTCCAACATTACCAAAAGGCTGAAGCCAGGCTCTTGAGTAAACTCAACGTTATTTATCGGGACATCAAAGGGATTAATGATGGTGTGGATTACATGGACAGTCTCACCCAGTTGGTAGATAGTTTTATCTGTTTCTATTGCAACTTCAAGGCTACCGCCACCCAGCAATACTCCCTCCCCGCCGGGCCATGGTTCGGATATGATATCTGCTGCCAGTTGGCTGGTAAATAAAACGCATAGAAGCAAAGTCAGTGAACAAACAAGTTTTGAGCGTTGGAATACTAACATGTCAATTCCTTTTATTTAAGACCCCGCCGGATAGATTGCTGTCCCCCGCTGAGGTGCAACAGAATTTTTCAACCTTACTTCCCGTATAAAAACATTTTATTGTATGCCGCATATATGTGTCAAATTTTCTTTCTATTAAAAGTCTAATATGTTAACTTTAAGTTTGTGATTTTTTCTAAAGTACTACTCAACAATAACCTTGCTTCCAGAGCTTCACAAACTACACTTTGACCACAATCTTTAAACTTTTTCATAATAAATTTCTCCCGTATAAAAAATCCCTGCCCTTTTCAGAGAGCAATCATTACACCCAATATTTTAAATGTTCTTCTACAATTTGCGTCGTTTTGAGAAAACCATACTCAATCCGCCTAGGCCCAAAAGAAAAAACGTCATTGGCTCAGGAATGAATAGAAAGTTTGGGGCAAATAAGTACCCATCCTCTATTGTTTCCCCCGGAAACCCGAAAAATTCCGAAGGTGCAGCGAAAAAATCTCCACCATCAATCCGAAACAATAAAGAATGAGAAATAAGATTAATGTTGGTATCAACCAATACACTGCCAGCAACTATGTTTGGGTATGGATCTGCCCCAGGATCACCTTCCGGCGGTACTAATGAAGGATCACGTGGTGATAATGTTGCGCCAATAACATATACCTCGCCCGGGTTTAGGACAAGTGGAGTAACATTGGCATACCTGTACTGTCCTTTCGGGGATGTTTCTTTAATTGTTAAAACTCTTTGGTCTCCAGTATTCACTTTATCTTATCTTACGTATTGGTTGTTGTCAAAGGCTGCTGCTGCGAAGCGGAGGGCGCAGCCCGGAGCGAAGCAGTAGCAGCGGCACGAAACGCCTCGGGCAGGTCGGCATGATATTCTTTCAACGCCGCATAGTAGCTGCCGCTCTCCAGGGCCTCCGCCAGCCTTGACAGGTCTTGGCTATGCGAAACTTTGCGGAAGCCTCTTTCTGCCTCCGTCAGGCCCGTAGCGAGCCAACGCGCAGCCTGGTCGGTCTGCGTCTGCCAGCGACAAACCCGGCTGCTTGTCCGCCGAAAATTCAATATCACATTCTCGATCATATTCGTGTTCATCAGGCTGCGGTTCAGCGTCGCCGGGACCTCCAGAAGATGCAGCGTTATCAGGTCAAGCCCGCCTTCGTGAAGGCTGTCGCTGGCGGCGGAGTTCTTGCCAGCCAGGAAGTCGTCAAGTTCACACAACGCCAAAATGCCCGCCTCAGGGCCTTGTGCCTTGCGTAGCCTGTCCATCAACTCCGTCATCGTTGCCCAATCTTTTTTCGCCAAATATCGCCTGAGATTTCGTTCCTTGTGAATCAGGCACCGCTGCACAACTGCCGTCGCAAAAATTGCTTTCACAGCCTTCCGCAACGCTTCACTGCCATCAAGCACCGCCAGCAGAGGCCTGCGTTCCGGCGGAGCGAAACCGCGAATTTGTACGCGTTTTATAAGGGCCAAAGCCACTTCGTAGTTCTCGCTGGAACCAATCTCGAAGTCCAAAACTATCTTGTCGCCTGCGGTCGTAATACCGACTGCAACGATGGCCGTTATGTCCTTCGAGAGCACCACGCCATCAACCATCAACGCCAGCCAGTCGTACAATTCGCCGTTGTCGTCGCAGCCAAGTCGCCGCCTGCGAAGCTCCGTGAAACGCTCCCTGCCGTGCTGCTGAAAAATACGCGATATCTGCGATGCGCTGCTGCCACGTTTGTTTTTCACCACTTTGCCGGTCTTGCTCTGCGAACCAGCTGCCAGAATCGATGCCAATATTTGACGACGCAATTCGCCGCGATCCTGGGCGGCGGTATAGCTCTCAAGCTCCGCCTCACTGGTCGTGCCGTCGGGATTTTCCCGCCGAACCCGAGGCCGTGTGATCTGTTCACGCTCAGCCTCAATATAAACGTAACCCTCAGCAGTGCCAGCTCGGACAAAATCCGAATCGGCGTCTGGCCGATAACGCGGGCCGCACAACTGCTCAAGCTCCGAAGCCATGACATCCATAATCATATCTCGGGTAGCCGTTCGGATATAATCTCGAAAAATTTCGCCTGCCGACCCGAAATCAGCTTGCCCAAGCACCTCAAGTACATTACTGTTGTCCATAACGATGGTCTCCTTCAAAAAAATTAAAAAAACGATAATAGCCGTATCGGCTACTACCGGAGACCATCGTCATTTTTAACAATCAATGAAAAACTTCCGTCCTTTCAGGTGATTGTCACAACCTAGGCTTACTCCTGCTTGAACTAACAAATCTTCATTTTCGTCCCAAATACCTATCAAATGTTGCTCACCGAGTCCATCAAGCCCCATGTCAAAAAAACCTAGCGCCGTAACCTGGATCGAATTATTAACTGTAAAAGACCATCCAACCGTCATTTTGTCGCCTAAAACTCCGGAAGGGTGGGTTAATTCAAGGTCAACTATCGCCGACACTGGTTCGGATATGATATCTGCTGCCAGTTGGCTGGTAAATAAAACGCATAGAAGCAAAGTCAGTGAACAAACAAGTTTTGAGCGTTGGAATACAAACATGTCAATTCCTTTCATTTAAGACCCCGCCGGATAGATTGCTGTCCCCCGCTGAGGTGCAACAGAATTTTTCAACCTTACTTCCCGTATAAAACATTTTATTGTATGCCGCATATATGTGTCAAGTTTTCTTTCTAGTAAAAGTCTAATATGTTAAGTTTGCGCTTTACTTCAAAATACGACTGAACAATAGTCTAGGTTCCAGATTTTCACAAACTATAAGTGGACTGATTTTACTAAATTGTTTCATAATAAATTTAAATGCGAAAAATGGTAATGATCCCAAATGTCATTATTTGTAATTAATTTATTTAGTGAGGGGGAGGGAAGAAGCAAAACCGAAGGGGTAGCCAAGGGATAATCATTCTTCTCAAAAAACTCCATGGCTACCCGGCTTCGCCGTGTAGACCATGCCACCCAACGCCGTGAACTAAGCTGCTGGTTTTATTTTACTAATTTCCTTAATTAAAGCGAGTTCTGTTTTATTTGCATTGCGTATTTTAGGGCAGCCAGGAGGAGACTCCTTTTTCTTATGCGGCCAATTCCGGGCTTTCTTACTGCTCTTGCGAGTATACCTATCTTTCACGCATTTCGAAAAGGCAATCAGCAAATCACGGTGGGGCGCAGACGGCTGGCGATTCTGCATGGAATTACGAACAGCTCGCAGCGACATCGCAACCGACCAGCTTAGAGGATCGTGTTTTACACGAATTATCTCCGTTACGCTCAGCAGGCCCAGCAGCTGAAGGCCTATCATCGTCCAGGCAAGTTCAGCCCTGGCTTGTCGAGGGGCGCGACTCAGCATTTTACGTCGGCTTAGGGTTTGCTTCAAAGAGCGAAAGAAAACTTCAACACCCCATCGCAACTCATAGAAAAACGCAGCCTGTTTCGTACTCAATGTTTCTTCATCAAGATTTGTCAGCAGATACATCTTCTTACCATGGCGCTGCAACGTTATCAAACGAAGGACAAGTGGAGGCGTGGCTGTTTCCTGAGCCTTTACAGGCCAGAGGTAAACCGTGCCGTCATTTTCTATTTTGGCATAGCCAAGGTTTTTCAGCAGCGTTACATTCGAGCCAACACGAATCAGGAACGATCTGTTGTGAAGGAGAATTTTCTTCATCAGATCATAGCCAGTAAAACCGGCGTCAGCTATAAGCAATGCCTTTTCAGGCAGTATATGAAGCATATCTCGAAGATGATTTCGTTCGGCATCGGTGGCTTTGCCGATCAGCCAGGCCCACGGAAGCCCACTGCCGATATGCCATAAAGTCGTCAGCCAGGCCTGCGGACCGGTACCCTTTCTGCCGCCACAACCAAATGATTCCTCATTCGCTTCGGTACGCGGCATTTCCACACGCGAGCCGTCAACGGCGAAAGCCAAAAAGCCTTCACGCGTCCAATGTTCAGCTGCAATCTCCCGAAGCCGCCGGCGAAGATGTTCCATTACCGGAACTAATAGAATGTTGCCAAGCGACATCAATTGCTTTATAAAACCCTGATATGTTTGGCCGACTCGTCGCCGCGTCGGATACATTTCTATGATACATTTTCGAGCTTCGGCAAATCGGTCTTTGAGCGTGCAGCCAGGGCTGAAGCACGTCATCAATACCGTGTAAACCAAAACCATTGGCTGCCATCTGGCGTGATTTGAAATTTTGTGTTTCGAAAAATAGCCGCGGGCAGGAATTGGTTTAATCCTGACCGCAAGAAATGTCGATACGAATATTGTCTACACTGCTTTGAGTGTTTCATAAGGACTCCTTTCCGATTTTTGTCGCGACACGATTATTATCGGCAAAAGAGTCCTTTCTTATTTATAGTCCTAACGTTACAACCATTGGAAACACTAAACAGTTCACGGCGTTGCATGCCACCCCGGGTTGGAATTCGAATTTTTTTTTAAATAATTGCCACCGGTACTACCGGCCCTCGCTGAGGGCCGCCAGCGGCGGAGGCGAAAAAACATGGATCCCCGCGTTCGCGAGGATGACAAACAAAAAAGACTAGATTGCTTCGCTTCGCTCGCAATGACAGCGGCCGTATCGTTCGTACATCCCCTGGATCCCGGGTCTTCGCCCGGGATGACACTGTCAGCGGCCCGGCCGCCAGCGGCGGAGGCGAAAAAACATGGATCCCCGCGTTCGCGAGGATGACAAACAAAAAAGACTAGATTGCTTCGCTTCGCTCGCAATGACAGCGGCCCGGCCGCAGCGTTAATTAAGCCTCCCTCGCTGAGGGCTCAGTGTCTCTGTGGCTATTTCTTCATTCGGATTTCGATATTCGGCATTTTTTAAAATTGTCACCGGTGCTACCGGCCCTCGCTGAGGGTCGGCATTCGGGCTTCGAAATTCGGATTTTAAAAAAATTTGCCCTCGGTGTTACCGTCTTTATTGCCACTCGCCTTTTTTAGAGCTTTTTCACATAAAACCAATGAAAAAAGCCACTTGCAAGCCTCTTTGCTTATTTCCTTTGCCTCAAACGAAGTCTCATATGCCTCAAAGGAAGTCTCATATGCCTCAAAGGAAGTCTCATATGTCTCAAACGAAGTCTCATATCCCTCAAACGAAGTCTCATATGCCTCAAAGGAAGTCTCATATGCCTCAAAGGAAGTCTCATATGTCTCAAAGGAAGTCTCATAAGCCTCAAACGAAATCTCATATGCCTCAAAGGAAGTCTCATATGCCTCAAACGAAGTCTCATATGCCTCAAAGGAAGTCTCATAAGCCTCAAAGGAAGTCTCATAAGCCTCAAACGAAGTCTCATATGCCTCAAAGGAAGTCTCATATGCCTCAAAGGAAGTCTCATATGCCTCAAAGGAAGTTTCCTACTACTACAAAGCTATTTGATTTTTAAAATCCTGTTTTTTCGCTTAAATACGAAGCACGAAAAACTAAAATCGAAACGATATAAAATGTTCAAAATTCCAATTTTCAAAACAAAAACGTCAAATTCGCACTCCAAGTTGTTTGTGCTTTTGACAAACAAAAAAGGCGAGATTGCTTCGCTTCGCTCGCAATGACAGCGGCCCGGCCGCAGCGATAGTAGCACTGGGGGAGAGAGAGGTATATCGTCATTAGTATGACAGCGCTACTTGAATTCTGTTTTACGATTTTGTTTTTGTCGGCTTTTGTAGGCCGCCTCGTTACGCCACTGATAATATTCGTTTATTCTTATGATCGCAGCCCATGATCTTGGCCAAGTCTGCCAGATCTTGGCGGCCAGGGTGTTGATCACCGTGGCTACCTGTTCCAGCGTAATACGCGGATTTTTCCCCCCGAAGCCGCTGCGTCTGCTCGGATATAAAAAACATCGCCAATCGCGAACACAGCCAATGCCGAATCAGTCCGGTATACGTCCGAACCTCAAACGAACCAAATCCCGTTTCCTGCTTGGCTCGCTCGAACCACATCTCAATATGCCACCGCGCAAAAGCCACAACCAGCAGCTTCCTGACACTCACCGAAGCAGGAGCGTTACTCAAAAAATATTTGTTCTCGCCGGTTTTAGGCGATTGAGCCCAAATCAGCCAATACTGTCGAGTTGTCGGCACGTTGACACCCTCAGCCGTATTGGTCAACTGCACACGTGCGGCTTTATATTTCCAGTACATCATTCCGCGCGTCGTGTTTTTGATCTTCACCGTTTGCCAATCCTGTCCGTAAAACACCGGACTGTGGCGAACCAGATCGGCAACTTTATGCGGCGCATATTCAGCCCGGCAGGACTGATACGCCGGCGGAGTTGCCCAGCATAAAAAGTTAGACCGCACCTCACCAATACCGCGCTGGCCCAGCCGATCCAATTCAAACCAGAACCCAGGAACACTGCCGTATTCCTCATCAAAAGTAAAATACGAAAACTTTACACCACTGCCTATGGCCCGTTGAATCTGCTCTACCGCAATTTTCCACTTTGGCCGATAAGACAATGAATCCGGAATATGTGCTTCTCTTCGTCTCTTTGGATCAGCTGCCCATTTTTCAGGCAGATACAGGTCGCTACATAAGACGCATCCGAACGGATTTGTGGGATGGTTGTCGGTATACAGCAAATGCTGGCCGACAATGCAATTGTCTATCTTGCCGGTTTCACCACACCATTGACGCTGCACGCCAGGCGTTTTGGCGCCCTGCTTGGCGTGGCCGGAGCCGTCGATTACGCCAATGCCCTCTTCCGTCGAAGAGCGATCAGCCACACGATAAAGCAGCAACTCTTCAGCACGATCATGATCCCAGCGAAATGAAGATAAAAATTCCTGCAAAGTTCGGACGGGAACTTCTGCCGCCAGTGCAATCGGCTCAATACTCTTGCGTTGAATGTCTGACATCAGACCAAGCATGTATGTCTCCAGGTAGCCGAAAGTAACTTCTTTGCGAAAACAAGGTCGAAACGATTCCAGAAATTTTTGCAGCTCCGGCTGCAATGTCATCATCTGTTCTCCAGTCATTTAATGCCCTTTCAATTGGATTTTTATTCCCATCGACAAGAACATCAAAAAATCTTGAGCTAATCTAGCGCTGTCATATTAGATATTCGGAATTGTTTCGGAATTCGTGCTTTGAAATTCGTTATTAAAAATAAGGTGCCATGCAACGCCGTGAACTAAGCTGCTGGTTTTATTTTACTAATTTCCTTAATTAAAGCGAGTTCTGTTTTATTTGCATTGCGTATTTTAGGGCAGCCAGGAGGAGACTCCTTTTTCTTATGCGGCCAATTCCGGGCTTTCTTACTGCTCTTGCGAGTATACCTATCTTTCACGCATTTCGAAAAGGCAATCAGCAAATCACGGTGGGGCGCAGACGGCTGGCGATTCTGCATGGAATTACGAACAGCTCGCAGCGACATCGCAACCGACCAGCTTAGAGGATCGTGTTTTACACGAATTATCTCCGTTACGCTCAGCAGGCCCAGCAGCTGAAGGCCTATCATCGTCCAGGCAAGTTCAGCCCTGGCTTGTCGAGGGGCGCGACTCAGCATTTTACGTCGGCTTAGGGTTTGCTTCAAAGAGCGAAAGAAAACTTCAACACCCCATCGCAACTCATAGAAAAACGCAGCCTGTTTCGTACTCAATGTTTCTTCATCAAGATTTGTCAGCAGATACATCTTCTTACCATGGCGCTGCAACGTTATCAAACGAAGGACAAGTGGAGGCGTGGCTGTTTCCTGAGCCTTTACAGGCCAGAGGTAAACCGTGCCGTCATTTTCTATTTTGGCATAGCCAAGGTTTTTCAGCAGCGTTACATTCGAGCCAACACGAATCAGGAACGATCTGTTGTGAAGGAGAATTTTCTTCATCAGATCATAGCCAGTAAAACCGGCGTCAGCTATAAGCAATGCCTTTTCAGGCAGTATATGAAGCATATCTCGAAGATGATTTCGTTCGGCATCGGTGGCTTTGCCGATCAGCCAGGCCCACGGAAGCCCACTGCCGATATGCCATAAAGTCGTCAGCCAGGCCTGCGGACCGGTACCCTTTCTGCCGCCACAACCAAATGATTCCTCATTCGCTTCGGTACGCGGCATTTCCACACGCGAGCCGTCAACGGCGAAAGCCAAAAAGCCTTCACGCGTCCAATGTTCAGCTGCAATCTCCCGAAGCCGCCGGCGAAGATGTTCCATTACCGGAACTAATAGAATGTTGCCAAGCGACATCAATTGCTTTATAAAACCCTGATATGTTTGGCCGACTCGTCGCCGCGTCGGATACATTTCTATGATACATTTTCGAGCTTCGGCAAATCGGTCTTTGAGCGTGCAGCCAGGGCTGAAGCACGTCATCAATACCGTGTAAACCAAAACCATTGGCTGCCATCTGGCGTGATTTGAAATTTTGTGTTTCGAAAAATAGCCGCGGGCAGGAATTGGTTTAATCCTGACCGCAAGAAATGTCGATACGAATATTGTCTACACTGCTTTGAGTGTTTCATAAGGACTCCTTTCCGATTTTTGTCGCGACACGATTATTATCGGCAAAAGAGTCCTTTCTTATTTATAGTCCTAACGTTACAACCATTGGAAACACTAAACAGTTCACGGCGTTGGGTGCCATGCCTACGCTCGCGTGGGCATGCGGGGATTATCACGTCGTATATTAAATGGATCCCCGATCGGGGTCGGGGATGGCAGAAAAAGAAAAAAAGGATCCCCGTCGCCAGTGGCGACCGGTAGCACCGGGGGCGATAAAAGACGCGGGGATGACAACCGCTAGCAGCGGAGGCGATAAAACATGGATCCCCGCGTTCGCGAGGATGACAGAAAGAAGAAGAGGAAAGAAGAAAGAAAGAGGAACGAAGAAAGAGGAACGAAGAAAGAAGAAAGAAGAAAGAATTCGCGAATTGCTCCCAAATCTCTTGGGTTATGTACCCACGCTGTCGAGAATTTTGCGTACGGTTTTGATCAACTCGTCGTGTTCTACCGGTTTTGTCAGCAGTGAAAGTTTGCTTGGATCCACTCCCCTGGACGAGAGGGTCTTTTTCGCATACCCTGAAATATAAAGCACCCTGATCTCGGGTCTGCTTTTGATTATCTGCTCTGAAAGATCCACGCCGCTTTTGCCCGGCATTACTATATCAGTTAGCAGAAGATTAATTGGCCCTTCGAATTCCCCGCTGGCCTGCAGCGCTTCATCTGCCGTTGAGGTTTCGATGACGGTGTAGCCGACTTCTTGAAGAGAGGCCACAAGGAGGTTTCGCACGGAATCTTCATCTTCCACGACCATGATGGTTTCCGCTCCTCGGAAGACTTCAGCCTGTTTTTCAGATTCGGGTATTTCCTCATGAGGGCTGTCCACCAGGGGAAAGAATAGCTGAAAAGTGGTCCCGGCATTCGGTGTGCTTTGAACATCTATGCTTCCGCCGCTCTGCTTGACGAATCCGAAGACCATGGCCAGCCCCAGTCCAGTTCCCTCACCCACATTTTTCGTTGTATAAAACGGTTCAAATATGCGGGAGAGTGCATCCTCTTCCATGCCGATTCCGGAATCGCTGATCTTTACCATTACGTATGAGCCTGGCTTAAGACCCCAAAGGCCCTGTGCGGCAGCAGGGGAGAGTTGTGTACAAGACGTCTCAATTATAAGGTCGCCTCCCTTGGGCATGGCGTCTCGGGCATTGACGGCCAGGTTTATTATTGCCTGCTCAAACTGGGCTTGATCCACCAGTGAATAGTGGGGCGGCTTGCCTGTTTCTATTATCAGTTTTATGTCTTCTCCGAGCAGCTGCGGAAGAGTGGCGGATATTTTTGTTACCACGCCGGCCAAATCGATGACTTTTGGTTGCAAAGTCTGCTTTCTGCTGAAGGCAAGCAATTGGCTTGTGAGTGTTATCGATCTGTCGACGGCCTGGATTATCGCGTCTACCTTAGGAAGGTCCTCTTTTTGAACCAGTTTTTTTCGCCGGAGCATTTCACTATAGCCAAGTATCACAGTCAGCTGATTTCTGAAGTCATGTGCGACTCCCCCGGCCAATTGTCCAACAGCCTCCATTTTCTGGGCCTGAAGGTATTGCTGCTCAAGCATCTTGCGATCTGTAACGTCGTTATAAGCGGATATCAACTGGCCGTTCGGCAGTTTGAATACACTATTCTCGAACCATTGGACTTTCTTGCCATCCTTATACAAAGATACCGGATGATGCCTGGGTTCACCGGTTTGCCACACTTCCCGCAATACGTCAAGAAGTCCCATGGCCTCAATGCCGGGGAAGGCTTCTCTGGCTTTTTTGCCGATAACATCGCTTGCAATGACGCCACTTAGTGTTTGGCCTGCCTGGTTGATATCCCGCAGAATAAAATCATTATCCTCAATTCGCTCCCAGACAGCTATTCCGATAGTCATGTTTTCAAAGAGCTGGCGGTATTTGGCCTCGCTCTCACGCATTGCCGCCTCAGCTGCAATGCGTTCAGTAATATCCAGCATCACGCCGATAAGTCCTGCAACCTGATCATTCTGATCGGTGAAGGTGGCTTTGTGAAAGATAATATTCCTGAGTTCGCCACGTGCGTTTTTTACCATACTTTCGTAAGTCTGCGTGCCGGGAGACAGGAACAGTGAAAGATCCTTTTCGTGATAGCGGTCAGCCAATTCCTTCGGCGCGATATCATATACGCTTTTGCCTATCAGGTTCTTTCTTGAAGTTCCAAAGAACTCTTCAAAGGCGTCGTTGAAATCAATATAGCGTCCTTCCGTGTCTTTGTAGAATACGGGCGCTGGAATTGCGTCCATCAGCCTTTGGTATAGCGTAAGTTGTACAGCTAAGTTTTCCTCCGTGAGCTTTCGATCTGTGATGTCCATGATGTTGCCGATGACCTTAACAACCCGGTCATCTTCCCATACTGCCTCAGCGGTGGTGCGCACCCATTTGGCTTGCCCCGTTTTGCTCGTAAAGGGAACTTCCAGATCGTATGACTCTCCCAGCTCGGAGCATCGCCTGAAATGCTCGAAAACCAAGTCGCGATCTTCAGGCCTGTAGCAGGCGAGGCTTTCTTTTATTAACTCCAGGCCTGAAATGGTATCGTCAGGCTCCATATCATGAATGCGATAGGTTTCATCTGTCCAGAAAAGGGTTTGTTTTTGGGTGTCCCATTCCCAGCCGCCCACTTGACTGAGCCGTTGTGTGCTGGCCAGGAGTGACTCGCTTTTGCGAAGAGATTCTGTGGTCTGCCTGTGAGCATCCAATGTCTGAGCTAATTCCAAATTGCTGTAAGTCAGGCGTGATATCATGTTGGCAAGATGAGTATAGAAAGACATCGCAGTGTTTACAGTCTCTCTACTCCATCGGGGTACATGGTCCAGGGCAGCGAGGTATTGTTCCTCGTCAAACCCGTACTGCCTGGCCTGGGCGCGAAAAACATCGTAGTCGGGCTGTTCGTCCTCAAAGAAAAATTGACCCAGGAAAAGATTCCCGATATGCTTTTCATGTACCACTAAGGGCGTTGCGATATCCCATAGATTATTTTTGCATTTATAAAGTTTGAATTCACCAGGCTGGACATTTTCAGAAAGTATCGTGTCGCTTGCGATACAAAATTTTTTCGCTTCCGGATTAACACGGTGGAATTGGGTACAAATGTCCTGCCAGCCCGTAGCTACCAGTATATTGCCATGAATGTCCGCGAAGGCGGCGCCGATATTTGAAAGCTTGTAGAAGTCATCCATCATGGCTTGGACCTGATTGACATCTAAAAGTTCCGTAAGCTTTATATTTTCCATAGCCCCGTCTTTCAACATAATGGTATCCAATTTTTGCTGGACAGCACACTTTCAAATGATTGTATCATTATACAGCGTGAACGGTGATTAAGTTGAAAAAAAACAAACCAACCGTATTCATTTTGCACTTTTTTGGCGTTACTTACAAGACCTGAGATTACTTGGTTGGCTGTTTCGCGTTATTGATTTTTTCGGTAAGAACAGGCACGACCTCGAAAAGGTCTCCGACGATACCGATATCAGCCACGCGAAACAGCTGGGCTTCGGGGTCGTTATTTATGACGACGATATTCTCCGCTGTCTGCATTCCTGCGAGATGTTGTATGCTGCCTGAAACGCCGGCCCCGATATACAATTTGGGCGTGACTGTCTTGCCGCTCAGGCCGATCTGGTGCGGGTACGTCATCCAGCCTCGATCTATCACGTCGCGCGACGCCCCCATCGCGCCGTCCAGGCTATCAGCCAGGGCTTGAACGATGGGGAGATTATCAGCCTTCTTTATACCTCGACCGACCGCGACAACGATGTCGGCGTCTTCAATGCTGTGTGCATCCTCGAGCGGCTCAAAGCCGGTACGCTTAATACGGCTGGGTAGCAATTCAGCTGGGGCCTGGAGCCTGAGAATCTCACCCTTGCGACCCGTCACAGGATCAGCAGGGCGTGTGGAGCGAGGTCGAACCGTAGCCATCTGAGGCCGATGATCCGGCGTTTTGATGGTCGCCAGAATATTACCGCCAATGGCAGGGCGGGTCTGCAACAGATTTCCCGTTTCAGGTTCGATATCCAACACGGTACAGTCGGCGGTGAGGCCCGCGTGGACTTTTATTGCGACGTACGGCAGCAGCGTTCTGCCGGTGGATGTCGCGCCGGCGATGATGATCTCGGGTTTATACTCAGCCATGAGTTTGATCATGCATTTGGCATATGGCTCGATGAGAAAATTCGTAAGATGCGGTGCTTCCATCGCGATAACCCGGTCGGCTCCGCGGTCGATCAGGCCTTGTAGGTCATCATTGTTGATCTCGTTGCCGAAGATCATCGCAGTCAATTGACAGCCCAGCTTGGCTGACAGATCGCAGCCTCGCGTTAAAAGCTCGTGGCTTATCCGCTGGACGCGTCCGCCGTTCTGCTCTGCCAGTATCCATACGCCTTTATGTTCCATTATTTCCTCAAATCACTTAACAACAAACTCGAAATACGAATGTCGAAATTCTAAACAAACTCGAAATACGAATGTCGAAATTCTAAACAAATTCGAAATACGAATGTTGAAATTCTAAACAAATTCAAAAAAATCGCATACATAGCTTTTGCAACGCGACAGCTGTATCGTGTTGGGACAGGAGCCCCGACACGCAAATCCGCATCGTGCAAATGTAATTTTACAAAAGTTCTTTTGTCTTCAAAAATTCCACGACTTTATCGCAGGCGGTTTGGATGGCTTCGTCATCGCCGGCTGGGATTTTTTCGCATTCTCTCATAACGCTGGGGCGGAATATTTTGACCACGCGCGTCGGGCTGCCCTTCAGGCCCAGGTTTTCCTCTGCGACGTCAAGATCATCGGCGGTCCATGTCGGAATTTCAGCCCGTCGGGCTTTTTGCTTGCCACGTAGCGTGGGCAATCTGGGGTCGGCGACTTCCTTCACGACGGTCAGCAAAGCTGGCAGTTGAACTTCCAGCAGCTCATGCCCGTCCTCGACCAGCCGCTTGACGTTAATCGTATTGGCGGTGGCCTCGTCTACCTCACCCACATAAGAGGCGACCGGCAAGTCCAGCCAGGCTGATATGCCCGGGCCGACCTGGCCCGTATCGCCGTCGGTGGCTCGTTCGCCGCAGATAATCAGATCGAACTGTCCCAGTCTTTCGATAGCCTTGGCAAGGACATAGCTGGTCGCCCAGGTGTCAGCGCCTGCGAATTTCCGGTCGGATATAAGCACGCCGGTGTCGACTCCCATGGAGATTGCTTCTTTCACGGCCTTGATTGCCTTGCCCGGCCCCATCGAAATGGCGACCACCTCACCCCCATGCTTTTCGCGGAGCTGAATTGCGATTTCAATCGAATAAAGGTCAAGCGGGTTGACGATAGCTTCAACGCCATCGCGGATCATTGTGCCGGTCTTCTCATCCATTCGGACGGCGTTGGTTTCTGGCACCTGTTTGATGGGTACGATAATACGCATTGTTGCTTTTTCCTACCGGTTAGAATAAAACTGGAGTCTAGGAAAACATGACTGAAAAGTCAACTTATTGGTGTATTTAACACCGTGTATATCTGATGGAAAGAATGGAAGAAAAATGATGCAGGCTGCATTTTTGACGGATATCTGCAGGATCGAGCTAGGCCAGGCTGAGTTTCCAGCCCTGAAGAATGATACCGATGTCCTATTGGATGTCGAAGTGGTCGGGCTTTGCGGCTCGGACATGCATTATTTTCGCACGGGCAGAATAGGCGAGATGGTTGTGCAGTATCCTTTTATAGTCGGTCACGAGTTCGCAGGGCGCGTGTTGGAGGTAGGCCGGGCTGTGACGAACGTTAGCGTAGGGCAGCGCGTCGCGGTAGATCCGCTGCTGTGGTGTGGTCGATGTGATCAATGTCAGGCCGGCCGAGAGCATACCTGTCGGAATCAGAAATTCCTGGGCTGTCCTGGGCAAATCCCAGGCTGTCTCTGCGAACAGATCGTCATGCCCTCAGCCAGCTGCTTCCCCGTGC
Source organism: Phycisphaerae bacterium (assembly GCA_963664745.2). Classification (GTDB taxonomy): domain Bacteria; phylum Planctomycetota; class Phycisphaerae; order SM23-33; family SM23-33; genus B1-G9. The sequence continues at coordinate 415,122 of CAXXMC010000005.1, read as the reverse complement.
CGGATAATGTCTCCGCTGAACAGGCAGCACTGATCGAGCCGTTTTCCATTGGACTGTACACTCAGCGGTGGGGCGGCGACCTGGCAGGCAAGGCCGTTGCCATCCTCGGGGCCGGGCCGATCGGACTCTGTACGCTTGCCGCGTGCAAATCAGCCGGCGTTGGCAAGGTCTACATGACCGAAATCAGGCCTGATCGCGTTGAATTTGTGAGAAAATTCGGAGCCGACTGGGTCGGCAATCCGCAGACGGAAGATGTCACAGGCGAAATATCCAGACTCGAACCCCGCGGGCTGGATGTCGTATTTGAATGTGCAGGCGAGCAGGCGACGGTCGATCAGGGTGTTGAGCTTCTGGCTCCGGGCGGAAAGCTGGTTGTGGTAGGCATTCCCGAGACTGAACGCACGAGCATGATTATCGCAAACGCCCGCCGGAAAGAACTGACATTCCAGAATGTCCGGCGCCAGAATCATTGCGTCGAGCCGGCCATAGATATGATCGCAACCGGTAAGGTTCAGCTGGATTCCATGATGACCCATCACTTTGGCCTGGATGATATCGTCGAAGCCTTCGACGTCGTAGCCAACTATAAAGACGGTGTAATCAAGGCGATGGTACATGTGAAGGGTTGAAATGACAAATTTCAGTGAATACTTGGCAGTGAATTTTGCTATAATCCATCCAAATTCGATGAGAAGTTTTCGGCAAGAAAGGGTTGTCCATGCGAAGTAAAAAAATACAGGCTGTATTTTTGTGTCTGGTTTTGGCAGGCTGTCTGGTTGGTGCCGCCGCCGCAGCAGAGCCTGCGCCTCTCAAGCCGAAGTTCCTGGCAAGTTTCGATATTCCCAAAGACGGCAGGATGATCGTATTGCCGGTCTCGATGGGCGGAAAAACCTATCAGTTCATGCTGGATACCGGCTCGTCGTTTTCCACGTTCGATGAAATACTCAGGCCTTTGCTGGGCAAGCCCAGGCTGTCCAACGAGAGAATGGGCAGCGACGGGAAAATGCATGTCGAACATGTCTATTACGCTCCCGATGCGAAACTTGGCGACTTGAGCTTTCGATCCGGCGGAGCTGTCCTGTGTGTTGATCTCGATGAACTTCGTCAGCTGATAGGCCTGGACATTCGGGGCGTTATCGGCATGGGTTTTCTGCGACAGTATGTCATGCAGATAGACTGCTCAGCTGGCGTGATTTCTTTTTTCAAGGCTGGTGACGAAGCCGCCGCCCCAGCTGACTGGGGTCAGCCAAGTCAAATGCAAAGGGCACCACAAGGTTCGCCTTTGATACTGGGCAGACTGTATGACAAGTACGAAGGGCCTTTTGTGATCGATACCGGTTACGGCGACACCGGTACGCTCTCTGCCAAGCTTTTCGACAGGCTGAGAAAAGAGGAACTCTTCAAGGGTGTGAGCGAAATGCCAATCGAAACCACCGAAGGCAGTGCAGTGGGTATCTCCGCCAGGGTGGATGGTTTTTCCATCGGCAAGCTGGAGTATAAAAACATGATTTTTGACAAAGCGCCCGGCAGCAGTATGTTGGGGATGGGTTTTGTCCGGCGGCAGAAGCTCACGCTGGATTTTCCGAACCTCAAGGCATATCTGCAAAAGGGGCCTGCATTTGACAGTGCAGATCAGAATGACATGAGCGGCCTGCATCTCCTGAAGCAGAATGACGGGATTGTCGTCTATTTTGTTGATAAGGATTATCCTGGCGAGGCAGCCGGGCTGAAAAAGGACGATCTGCTTTACCAGATCAACGGAAAAAACGTCAGCAATATGTCTTTGTGGGAAGTCCGAAAAATCCTCAGCAGTAAGGGCGGCGAGAAAATAGACATTATGTTTCAGCGTGACAAGAAGTTTTTCAAAACCTCTTTGACGTTGAAGAGCCAGCTTTAATAAAACAGGCACTCGGCAATAGGCAACAGGTATTGGAAAAAAGGTATTTGAAAAATGGCTAGAGTATGTATTGGTGTGGATTTCGGGGGTACCTTTATCAAGTTCGGTACGCTGGATGAAAACATGCAGCCTAGCGAGACCTTTCAGTTGCCCACGCCAGCAGGACAAGGCCGAGATGCCGTTGTTGAGCAGATTCTCACGGGCTGTCGGCAGTTGATCGACTGCAGGGGGCTGCTGCGGGAGGATATCGCCGGCGTGGGTATCGGTTCGCCTGGGCCTTTGAGTCCGTCTCGTGGAATTATTCATCGGCTGCCGAATTTGCCAGGCCTGGAGAATCTGCCGCTTTGCGAACTGATCTCCAAAGGTCTTGACCTCCCAGCCTGGCTCGAGAACGACGCAAACGCCGCAGCCTTGGGCGAATACTTGTGCGGTGCAGGCCAGGGCAAGCCGAACATGATAATGTTGACCCTTGGTACTGGTTTGGGCGGCGGGATTATCTGTGAAGGCAAGATCGTTCACGGCGGTCATGAGATAGCGGGCGAACTTGGGCATATGATTGTTCAACCGGGCGGTCGGGCGTGTGCTTGTGGTCAGCATGGCTGTATTGAGCAATACTGCTCCGCTGCGGGTATGACAAAACACGCGACAAATCTTATCAGAGAGCAAGGCCGGGCCAGCAGCTTGGGCGAAGTTCTGGATAGTAACGGCACGCTCTCTGCGAATGACATTTACCAGGCATTTCGGCAGGGCGATGAGTTGGCTGTGGAGATATGGAACGAGTTGACGTATTATCTTGCACTTGGCTGTGTGAATTTCTGTCGAATTTTCGATCCAGATCAGATTGTTTTTGCCGGCGGGATAACCAAGGCCGGCGACGACCTGCTCCTCCCCGTCAGAACCAACTGGGAAAAATTGACGTGGAAGATGACCGACGATAAAACCGATGTAGATATAGCGTCGCTCGGCAGCGATGCCGGTATGATCGGTGCCGCGGGTGTTGCTTGGAGCAACCTGGTCTGACGGCATGTTGAAAAGGAATACGAATTTAACGAATGAAAATTTCTATGCAATTTAATTACAAACGGTGAGACGATGAAACATTATTATCCGAATTTTGATGGATTTTTGAAATATTGTGAACAGGGCAACACCATTCCCATTTATCGTGAGCTGCTGGCCGATGCACTTACGCCGGTCTCGGCCTATCAGAGATTGGCCAGGCCTTTGGGATACGCACCGGCGAGTCATTCATTCCTGCTGGAGAGCGTTGTCGGCGGCGAGCGGATAGCGCAGTATTCTTTCGTCGCAGCCAACCCGGAAGCGATATTCACCGCAAGGCGAAACGAGATTCTCATCACCAGACCTAACGGCGATGATGAGACCATAACGAGTTCCGACCCTCTTCGCGAACTGGCCCGGATGCTCGAGCCATATCAGTCCGTTAATATTCAGGGACTGCCCCGTTTTTGCGGCGGAGTCGTCGGGTACGCAGGCTATGACATGATCCGCTATTACGAGAACCTCGGCGAAGGCCCGAAGGACGACCGTAACCTGCCTGATTTGTCATTCGGCCTTTATAGGAACATGGTTATTTTCGATCATGTTTCCAAGACCATCAAGGTCGTCGCCAACGCTCATGTAAAGGGCGACCCGGGCCAGGCCTATGCCGAGGCGACCGAATCCATTGAACGCATAATAGTCAGGTTGCGCGAGGGCAGCGGCAGGGCGGTTGGGGAAATATCCCTCGAAGGCATGCCGCAAAAACCCTATCAGAGCAACTTCACCCGTCAGGGGTATATGGGTGTGGTGAATGGCTGTAAGGAGTACATCAAGGCTGGCGATATTTTCCAGGTCGTGCCCTCTCAGCGTATGATGCTCGAAACATCAGCCAGCTCGTTTGATATCTATCGCGCGTTGCGTGTAGTCAACCCATCGCCGTTCATGTTCCTTCTCGAATCGCCGGAAGTCACGCTGGTTGGTGCGAGTCCGGAAATTCTTTGTCGGGTTGAAGACGGTATTGTCACGAACAGGCCCCTGGCTGGGACCAGGCCTCGTGGGAAAACCCCCGAAGAAGACAAGGCCCTTGAGGAAGAGCTTCTCGCCGATCCCAAAGAGCGGGCTGAACATATCATGTTAGTGGATCTTGCGCGTAATGACGTTGGTCGCGTCGCAGTGCCCAAGTCGGTGGAATTGGCTGATATCATGACTGTGGAGCGGTACAGCCATGTTATGCATATTGTTTCAGACGTCAAAGGCAGGCTAGCTGATGGAATGACCGCCTTCGACGCGCTGCGGACGGCATTGCCGGTCGGTACGGTCAGCGGCGCTCCGAAAATCCGGGCAATGCAGATTATCGACGAATTTGAACCCACACGTCGCGGCCCGTACGGCGGAGCGGTGGGATACGTGGACTTCTCCGGCAATATGGATACGTGCATCGCGCTGCGAACGATGGTGATTGTCGGCGGCAAGGCCTATATCCAGGCAGGCGGTGGGGTAGTCGCGGATTCAGACCCAGCTGCGGAATTCCAGGAGACCATCAACAAGGCCAAGGCGCTCATGCGAGCTGTCGAAGTTGCAGAGGCTGGCTTTGGCGAATAGTTAGTCGTCCCTGAAAAGTCGGTGTAGCCCTTAAAAAAGGCTATTTCTGTGATGCCGGTTACAAATTGCAAGGTTCTGCCAAATAATACCTCGCAGCCTTGCAATACGACGCCATCATTTAATATCTAACTGGCGATTTTTCCTCCCGTGTCATTCCCGCGCAAGCGGGAATCCAGGGCCGGCCCAGCCGGTGCGATATTTCCATTATGGGCTCGTTTTTCCGTCTTGATTACATTCCCTGGATTCCGGGTCTCCGCTTCGCTACGCCCGGAATGACAAGAAAACAACTTCTTCAGGTACGAATAGTTAACCCGCGTTGTCGGGCTTCGGGCGATGAAGGGTATGTTTTATCCAGCCCAGGCCAAGATCAGCCAACAAGGCCAGACCTACGCCCACTGTGTCTGCCAGCCAGTCAAAGATTGAAGCGTATCGGTTTACAAGAGGTTGGGTTATTTCATCCACTGCTGCATAAACCAGCAGGATTATGAAAGCCAGGAGAAATCTTTTCTTCCTGCCTACCTCTCGTGACCACATCGCCAGCAGAAACGTACCTGCAATAAATGCATATCCAACTGCGTGCAGGGTCTTGTCGCTGTAACCTGTTTTGGGAATGCGTTCCGCAGGGAGGTGCGTGCTGATCGCAGCTGCCAGCCAGACGCAAACGCACAGAAATAATGAAAACCTCTGCGTCTTTATTGAATGCCAGTTCATATGTTTGTTTCGGTTGGTGACGTGGGCTGATCGGCCGAGTTCGATTCTACAGGCTTGGTTGATTCAGCTTTGACTTGTTCCGGCTCAGACTTAACCGGAGTGGGTGGGCAATATGGTGGAGGAACCGGCACGGGTACAGGCCCGAAAGTTTGCTGCTGCGGTTCGGGAGTTTTTGGAGTTGCCGGCTCTGCAAACATCTGAATGAATTCCTTGGCAAGGTGGTAGTAGTCCACCGCGCCGTGACTTTTTGGTTCGTATTCAAAAATGGTCTTGCCATAAGACGGACATTCCGCAAGTTTGATATTACGTCTTATGACAGTGTTGAATATGCGAGCATCTGCCCAGGGCTTGTCGCTGCCCTTCGCAGAGGCGAAAAATTCGCGAAGATCGGTTACTACCTCGGATGCCAGCTTGGTTACGGATTCAAACATGCACAGGACTACGCCGGCTACCTTGATTTTCGGATTCATGTGTGTGCGAACCAGGTCAACGGTTTCCAGAAGTTTGCCGAGGCCCTGCAAGGCCAGGAAGTGGGGCTGAAGTGGAATTATAACGTCGTCGGCCAAGGCAAGGGCATTAAGCGTTAACAGCCCCAGGCTGGGAGGGCAGTCTATCACCACGAAATCGTGCGGGAGACTTTGAGCAAGGAAGCTGTCCCGTAATTTTCGATCCCGGCCTGCTTCGCCAGCCAGTTCGCTTTCCGCAGCAGCCAGGTCAATGGACGATGGTATCAGCCAAAGGTTTGGCGTTAGCATCTGGGAGGCTTGGGGAACGGAGCTTTCGCCGGTGAGAATGTCATAGACCGTCAGGGTGCTCTCGTCAGGTTCTATTCCGTAATGCAGGGAAAGATGGCCTTGCGGATCAAGGTCGATAAGACAGAGGTCTTTGCCCCTCGCCGCCACTGCAGCGCCAAGGTTGGCCACGGTCGTGGTCTTGCCCACTCCACCCTTCTGATTGATGACTGCTATGGTTCTCATTTCGGCATTGCATTATATGCTTTGTTGGGCGGGAGGCAATAGCGCAAAAAAAATGCGACAGATACCGCCGTGGCTGGATATCTGTCGCAAAACCTGGTGAAGCGAAGAAGCTGAAGAATATCAGCGTCTTCAAGAAGGCAATTACTTCTTCGCAGCCTTCTTTTTCGCGACTTTCTTCTTTGCTGCCTTTTTCGGGGCAGCCTTCTTCGCGACCTTCTTCTTCGCAACTTTCTTCTTTGCTACCTTCTTCGGGGCAGCTTTTTTCGCGACAGCTTTCTTGGCTACCTTTTTCTTTACAACTTTCTTGGCGGCAACCTTCTTCTTCGCGACCTTTTTTACTGCTTTCTTCTTTGCTACTTTTTTAGCCATTTCCAATTTCTCCTTCTTCATGTTAAATTGGCCAACTACTTGAAGAAAACCATTACATGGTTTATATATTTTTTTGTGAGTCTTTTGCAAGAAGAACTCAGAAAAAAATCCTAAATTATTTTTCGACACAACAACTCAAATGGATTAAGAATTTTTTTTAAAAAAGTGGAATAAAATTTTCTTACTGACTGATAATAACAACCATATATGTGTATGTATAAAATTGTCAGCCCTCTATTTTTTATGATTGGTAATCTACGTGATTTAGTTTCCCGGCTGGACAAGCCGCACCGGTGCCATTGGAGTCGAGTTGGTTAAACGTGTAATTGCATTAAAAAAACTTTTGTTTTTAGTCGCTGGTTTGTATCATATAGAGATCAGTAAAGTACGTTAAAAACCTTTTTTTTTAATATCATATAGCGTATTTTTGTGCGGTAATGGTTTGTTCTTTTGAATTTTAAACTAATCCTGGAGTGTTCAATAAATGCGTTTATTAAAGATATCTTTTATATTGTTACTTGCCTTTCTCGGTGGTTGTTATGTCCCGCCCGGGCCTGTTGAAACTGAAGACCCGTGGTTGAAGGTAGACCCTGCCACAGGCCGGGAGTATTACCTGTATGTTCCGCAGAACTACAATCATAACAAGCCAGCACCTGTGATTGTTTCCTGTCACGGAACGCCGCCGTATGACGTTGCCAGACATCACATAGATACCTGGCGCGGCTACGGCGAAAAATACGGCTGTATTATCATCGCGCCGACGCTTGATGGTACGGACGGAATTTTTGGCGACGGGCCGGTCAGCGGGATGATGGTTAATGAACGGAATATTCTCAGTATACTCAGCGGGTTGAGCTATCAGTACAATCTCGATCGGTCGAATGTAATGATAACGGGATTTTCCGGCGGGGGATTCCCAGCCTACTGGGTTGGCTTGAGACATCCCGATGTTTTTTCCGTTATTGTAGCCCAGAACTGCAACTTCAATAGATCCAATACCGATGGCTGGTATCCGCGAGAAGCTGTGAAAATGCCCGTGATGGTTTTCTACGGTGAACTTGATCCTGGTACTATTGTAGATCAGTCACAGAAGGCTATTCAGTATTTGAGGTCACGAGGGTTCAAGGTTGACACGGCTATTATTCCAGGAGCCGGTCATGACAGGCATCCGGAAGTGGCGATGAATTATTTTCAGAAGCACTGGAAGGCGGCGAGAGGCACATTGAAGCCTTCCTCCAAGTCAAGACGTGAGCCTGCTCCTAGACCTGAAATTTATCGTAGCAGGCCTGAAACACAATTGGAACTCAGAGGCCCAAGACCACCCCGCCCTTGATTAGAAACTAGAAACAGCTTCAGATTTACTGATACGCAATTTGCATAACGTTCATCGACCATATCGATGGGCGTTTTTTTTATGGAGAGAAAAGACAGGTGGTACATTGGCGCATAAAAACAGGCTCACCCGGCAAGGGAACTCAGCCAGATTGCGGAACATTGTATGCGTCACAATCAGCCAGCCTCCAGGCCGGGAAAGCCTGATATGTATTAAAGCTTAATCGCGGATTGTTACGGTGCCATCATCAGCAGGAAGACGAAACCGAAGAGACCTACGGTTTCGACGATACCCATTGAGATGATCATAAAGACCAGGCCTTTTTCACCTTCGCTGATAGCTCGACACGCTGCGGCGCCGATGAGGCCCTGCATCCAGGCGCTGAAGAGCTCCGCCAGCCCGCAAGCCAGGCCCAGCGACAGCAAGGCGCCTGCGTTGGCATGAAGGACTTCCGGTGAATACACCGCGCCTTTAAGGACGATCAACATCAGAAGAAATGCGTAGATCGTCTGTGACAGGGGCATGCCAGCCAGGATGATGTAGGAGAAGTTAAGGTTTTTCCCGGCCTTGGCTTCCTTTGCCCAGGCGCCGGCGGCAGCCCTGCCAGCTGCTCCAATGCCAAGCGCGCTACCAATAGCTGCCAGGCCCAAACACAGTCCCAATCCAAGTTGTCCAAAAAATTCCATGATTCTAGTTCTCCTGCTTCAGTTTGTTTGCAAAAGGTTGATAAGCGTGGCCGGCCCACTGTACGCCGACATTATTTGAAAATTCCAGCATATTAAGTCGCACCCCATGTGCGAAAATTGCGATAATGCACAGGCCTATGTTCAGGCCATGGCCGAACAACAGGACGGGTATGCCCGCTGCCCATGTAGCGACAGAAGCCAAGTCCGAGGCCAGATCGTTGAATGCAAATGCGATATAGTAACTCGCCAAGCCCACTGCCATCAGACGAATGTAGCTCATCGTGTCGCTGAAAGTGCTGATCGTAGGCAGCAGGCTAGATGCGAATCCGCCAAGTACTCGGACCAGCGGGTTTTTGTGCGGCATGCTGAACAGCGTCGGCAGCAAGATGCCGACAGCAAGCATATAGACTATCCACGCTGGAATGTGGAGGGGCTTACTGAACAGCAGATTCCAGGTTATCAGGAACATCGCGATCAGTACGATGCACCAGCCCAGTTCAGCAAGTGATAATAAACTTCGCCCGTAATCGAACATCTTTCTTATGTGGGCCAGCACCAGATGGATGCAGGCGATGACGAAGCTTATCTTTATCAGCAGGTTTCGGCCTTCTTCTCCGTCAGCCCGCCAGATCGGAGCCACAGCCAGCATTGCTTTGGTTATGGTAGCGGCGGGGCCTGTCGCAGCCTGGACTTTGGCGACGTCTGTAATTTCAACTTCACTGCCCTGTTTTACGACAGTGGTAACCCAGCCATGCGATTTGGCAAAGGTATCGGGCGTTATTCCGAAGAAGTTTGCGCTCAGCGTGCCCCATATAATCGTGAACACACCTATAAGGATAAGCAGGTTTGAATTGCTGTTATCGCCTTGGACTGCCAGTTTCTTACGGAAAGCCAACCCAGCCAGTGCGAAAATCAGGCCGTAGCCTGCATCGCCGATAAGCATCGCGGCGAATAATGGCAGGGCGATCACAAAGAAAGGCGAAAGTTCGATTTCCCGATAGCCTGGGAAAGTCGCCAGTATGTCGAAGAGGGCTTTGATTGGCCTAACCCATTTTGCGTATTTTATCAGGGTCGGCGGGGTTTCGTCTTCACCGGGTTCGATAGCTTCAACCGCTGCTTGCACGCCGGCGGATTCGAGACTCTCAGCCAGGCCGGTCGCCTTATCTGCAGGCACCCAACCTTGAACGGCATAGAGCGTATCTTCGTGCAGTCCGCTGTTGATCGCAGCTGTGAATTCGGAATGCGACTCCAGTTTATCCCGCTCAGCCTCCAAGGCTGGCAGGAGATTGGCCAGTTGTGATAGTTCCATGTCATCAGCTTTGAGGGCTGCGTCGATAGCTGCAGCCTCGGCCCGCAGGGTAGGGCGATCCTTGGCGGGTAGCTCCAGAGCCACCGCTGAATCCGGGAGGGTGGCCTGGCCTGTACGATCTATGACCGCTATCAGCGTATGGGTCTTTTCCTTTACGCCGGCCAGCTCGGTAACGAATTCAGCTTGTACCTCGGCGAGGTCTTTTGTAGGGATAATGTAAAATTCCGGTTCGACGCCGGCCTGCTGAAGAACAGCCATGTTCTCAAGCTTGAGATCGCCCCACATATCCAGTTCTTGGATATGGTGGTACAGGGTAGTAAGGCGATTCTGGCCTTCAACACTCTGCCGAACGATTGCGAGTGTTTCGGTCGCAGCCTGCTCGGGCGTCATGTCCGGCGCGTCACCGTCCGGTTCGTATTGGTGCAATTGCTGAATAGCCCGGGCGATGATGTCGAGTTTAGATTTCGTTTTTTCGTCAGCTACAGCTGTTGCGGGATCTACGGGAATGATGTGGACTACACCGATGTCGCGCAGCACCGCCAGCAGCCGATCTCGATCGGCGACACTGGAGGCGATTAAAAGCTTTGCCATTTTTACGATCATGAATCACCATCCAAACTGTCCGGCTGATCCTGAGATACGACAGAACCGTTTTCTAAAAATTCCTTGCCGCCGTAGACGGTGGCTTCGCTCTTGGTGATCTTGCCCTTGGCGATCTTGGCCCGGCCTACCGCTGCGGTCATTTCGTCACCCAGTGCAATGCGAATCCTGCGAATGGCTTCGCGAGCCTCGGGAATCATCAATTTCTCGAACAGGTTGACGCGCTGAACGATTTTTGTCAGTTCGCGAACCAGCAGTCTTTGCTCTTCCTGCCTGACTTCCAGTTCAGATTGTTTGCTGTTGAGTGTCCGCATGTCTTTCAGTGCACCGTCCACCCAGACGGGTGTGGCGAACAGGCTGTACGACACGGGTGGAAATTCCACGCTCTTGAAAACAGGCACGACAACGCCGGCGATGTTTTCTTCCGACGTGTTGACCTTGGCTGGGGTCGCCAGTTCATCGACGTTCACGCCGGCCCGGTCGCTGAGGATAGCTTTATAAGGTTCAAAGACGGCCCGGGCGTTATCGACAGCTTCGCTGGCCCGGCGGCAGGCGACCTGAACTTCGCGCACCATCATCTGCAACTGTTGCTGTTTGAGCTTCAGCATGGGCAGATATCGCTGGAACCGCTGCAACGCATCGCGCTGCTTCTTAAGCTCCGGCCTGGTTAGTTTTATCTTTTTAGCCAATTTTCAATTTCCTATTTCCTATTTCCTATTTTCAACTTCCAATTTACTTTGAATATGTGCAAATTGGAAATTGCCAATTGGAACTTGGAAATTAAGCTATTGCTTCAGCAGTCTCTTCAACTGCGGCTTCCTTCAGTGCTTCTTTCTTTGGCCAGTGTGCTTCGACGATACTTCTTCTGATGCCTGTCTCTACCGGCTCGAAGCACTCAGCCAGGATATCCCAGCAGCGGTCAAGCGCCTCGAAGAGCGGGATATTCACTGACAGATCCATGATCTTGCTTTCAAACAGCGCGCCGTATTTCAGGAGCTTCGCGTCCCAGTCGGACATTTCGAAGCCCATGTCTCGTTTTTCACGTGTTTCCCGGCAGTTGGCGTATAGCTGCAGACAGCCATCCATAATTGCGCGGTGATCGTCGCGGGTATCGCCGTTGACCTGTTGTTTCAGACGCGACAGAGAACCGAACGGTTCGATTCTGCCGTTACGGAGATAGAACTGGCCTTCTGTAATGTAACCTGTGTTATCCGGGACTGGGTGCGTCACGTCGTCGCCGGGCATGGTTACGCAGGCAAGTAATGTCATCGAGCCTGCACCATCGAAGTCGACAGCTTTTTCGTATCGCTTGGCCAGCTGGGTGTAAAGGTCGCCCGGGTAGCCTCGGTTGGATGGAATCTGTTCCATCGTGATGGCGATTTCCTTCAGCGAGTCCGCGAAGGCGGTCATGTCCGTCAGGAGGCAGAGTACTCGTTTTCCTTGCAGGGCATATGCTTCGCCGACGGCAAGGCAGAGGTCCGGCACGAGAAGACATTCCACGACCGGATCGGCTGCGGTGTGTATGAACATGATTGTTCTGCCAAGCACGCCGCCTTCCTCGAATGTATTGCGGAATTTCAGGTAGTCGTCATGACGCAGGCCCATACCGCCGAGGATGATGACATCAGCCTTGGCCTGGAGGCCGACTCGGGCGAGCAATTCGTTGTACGGTTCACCGGCTACGGAGAAAATCGGGAGCTTCTGACTCTCGACGAGCGAGTTGAAAATGTCGATCATCGGAATACCCGTATCGATCATATGGTCGGGCATACGTCGCATGACCGGGTTCACAGCTGGTGATCCTAGCTCGACCGGCTCGGCTTCCACGGGCGGCCTGCCGTCTCTCGGCTTGCCGGAACCGTTGAACACCCGGCCTAGCAGATCATCTGAAAAAGGCATCTGCATGGATTTGCCCAGAAACCGCACCTTGTCGCCGGTCGAAACACCCTGCGTGCCGGCGAAGACCTGTAGCGAAACCTGATCGCCCTCCAGGCGAATGACCTGAGCCAGGCTCGGCCCGCGCTGAGTGGTGAGGATAGCCAATTCGTCATAACCCACACCGTTGGCGGTAACGCTCACAACGTTACCAGCGATACGTGTTATCTCGTCGTAGTATTTTCTCATAATTTTATTACCTGTTCATGATGCGTCAGCACAACCTGAAGAATATGAAATTTCGTTATTCTGAATTTAAAAATTGGAACTTGAAAATTGCAAATTGGAAATTTTCTACTCTCTTCCTTTAGCTGCGATAAATGCATCGATTTTCTCGACGCTTGCTTTGTATTCGTTTGAGTCCATGGCTTCGTAGTTCCAGGTACGGAACAGGTCCTGTGCCTTGAACATGGTGGCTCGGGCCTGTGCCTTGTCATCGAAATCGAAGTTCAGTTCGAGAACTTCCAGTACCTTTGAGAATACGAACTCCTGCCGCTCAGCTGAGGATGCGCCGTCGATCTCATCGAAGGCGTTCTGCTGGAGGTAGCAGTTGTCGAAGAATTCGCCCTTTAGCATAGTGGTGAAATCTTCGATGGGCGTACCTTCTTCGCCTACGACGGTCATCATCTGGCCTACTTCGCTGCCTCTTTTGAGGATGGCTTTGGCTTTGGTGACCAGTGTTGGATCGATAATGCCCGTGTACTTGCTCCATGAATCGAGCGGGTCGATCGACGGATAACGTCGGGCGTCGGATCGTGCGCGACTCAGGCCATGGAACGCGCCGACGACTTTCAGCGTACCTTGCGTGACGGGTTCTTCAAAGTTTCCGCCTGCTGGGCTGACCGTGCCGCCGATGGTCATCGACGCGACGGTTCCGTCCTTCAGTTCGATAGCGCCAGCCCGTTCGTAGAAACCTGCGATGCGACTTTCCAGATAGGCTGGGAAGGCTTCTTCGCCGGGGATTTCTTCGAGTCTGCCGGAAACTTCACGCATAGCCTGTGCCCATCGACTGGTGGAGTCCGCCAGCAGCAGGACGTCCAGCCCCATCTGTCGGTAATACTCCGCCAGCGTAGCAGCGGTATAAACCGAAGCTTCACGAGCGGCAACCGGCATGGCAGAGGTGTTGCAGATGATGATGGTACGTTCCATCAGGCTCTTGCCGGTTCTCGGGTCGGTCAGTTCCGGGAACTCGCGAATGGTTTCGACGACTTCGCCGGCACGTTCGCCGCAAGCTGCGATGATAACGATATCCACTTCGGCATGTCGGCTGGTGATCTGTTGCAGAACGGTCTTGCCTGCACCGAACGGGCCTGGGATACAATATGTGCCGCCTTTGACGATCGGGAACATGGAGTCGATAATTCTGACTTTGCTGCAAAGCGGTTCGGTGGGCATGAGTCTTTGCTTGCAGATGGAAAGGGCGCGTTTTACAGGCCACATCTGCTGCATGGTGACTTTGATTTCCCTGCCGTTGCTGTCGGTCAGTGTCGCGATTTCATGATCAACCGTATACGCGCCAGCGGGTGCTATTTCTTTAAGCTTATATTCGCCCTGCAACGTGAACGGGGCCATGATCTTGTGATTGAAGATACCTTCCGGGCAGGTTCCCAGTTCCTCAGCAGCGGTTACCGTCGCGCCGACCTGGGCGGTGGGCGTAAAATCCCATTTCTTCTCGAGGTCAAGACCGTGGATGTACTTGCCGGGCTTGAGGAAGAATCCCTCCGCCTCCGCCAGTCGGGGCAGGGGGTTCTGCAGGCCGTCGTATATCTGTCCCAGCAGACCCGGGCCGAGCACGACTGAGAGCATGTCATCCTCAAACTCGACGATATTGCCGATCTTCAGGCCTCGCGTTTCTTCGAAGACCTGCAAGTCGACCTGCCTGCCTCTCACGCGGATGACTTCACTCAGGAGTTTTGCTCCGTCTTCCCGGCAGCAGTAGCCTACCGAGTTCTGTACCACGTCGCCATCTGTATAAGCGACTACCATATTTCCGAAAACTGCTACGATTCTTCCATTCACGGTCAAATCCTCAATTAAAAACAAAATTTAAATTCTAATTTCGAAATTCTAAACAATCTCAAAATCCAAATTTTTCAAATTTCAAAATTAAACGGCATCCAGACAACACATTTGAATTTGTTTCGTATCTTGAAATTAGAATTTCTAATTTACTTTTTCGCTTCCTGTAATTCAGTTAACCTGCTCCATCTTTTCTGGAGCATTATTTTCGCAGCATAGGCGATCAACTCGTCATCGCCGAAGCTGAAATAAGCGTCGTTGTCTTTTAGCCATTGCCATCTCGCCGAGTCCAGCGCCAGTTGGGCAGCCAGGGGATTGGCCGCGGTTGCGAACTCGTTCAAAACACCCGAGAGGTCCACAGCAGTATCAGCAAGGTCCTCAGCTACGAAATAATCGGTCGCTTCGAGTTCGAGCGTCTTGGCCCGTTCCTCAGCCAGGCCGTTCCGCAGGGCGACTTCGTAACCTACCCATGCCGTCAGGAACTTGCTGTGCCATTTCTGCCCCGCAGCCATGACGTAGCGGAAATATGCTTCCCATACAACATCAGCTGCGATTCGCAGGTGTTGTGTGTCTTCCGGCAGTACAAGGTAGTCGGGGAGAGGCTCTTCGTCGCAAAGCTGTAAAGTCGTGAGAATGATCGGGTCGGAAATTTTCGGGTCGTTTTCGTTGTTGAGGTCGATTTCACCAGCCAGGTGCGCATCCCGCTGGAGCAGATCGTCGCTAAGGAGAATAGCCTGGGACAATTCGCGAGGTCTGGCCATCTTTACATCCTCAGCCAATAAGCTGAGGAATTGGGCGCACGACAGGGCAGGCTGATCACTCAGCTCGCCCGGCGTGGGTAAGTACGCCAACATGAAAATATTCCGTCCAGACATTTTTTATTCTCTTACTTTAGAACAGCTTGGAACACGAATGACACCGAAGGGCACTACTTTTTCTATCGTTTTAGGTTCAAAAAATCGTGTAATTCGTTTCAATTCGTGTAATTAATGTTTCTTAGTTCTCAGCCTGCTTCAAAATTTCCCGCAGGGCTGGTGTTATGAGCTTGGCCAGCATCTCTACGACTGAATCCTGAGTGACTTCCACAGTCCCCTGATCCTGAACAGTGTACTCAAACCCGACCTGGTGCAGTCTGCCATGCAGGTCCATTGAAGGCCTGAGATCTGCGACGGCTTCTTTGCCGAGTTCGTTAAACGCCCATGTTTTCAGGTCGTTCTGTATTTCACACGGAACGTTGATGTCGATATGCAGCTGGTGTTCCTGATTGGCTTTGGCGTACAGCAGAACGATCTGGTGGAGCGTCTTGCCCAGGAAGTCCATGTCGCTGAGAGTGTTTTTTGTACCCTCTGCGATGATGGCGTTGAGTGAATCGCTGAGCGTCTGACGAAGCTGGGCCACGGTGTCGCGTGCTGCCAGCCTGAGTTCCGTTTTTGAACGGGCCAGAATGCTTTCGCCTTCGCTTTGAGCGTCGGCGATGATCTGCTTTGCCTTTGCCTCAGCCTCGGCTATGATCTGATCAGCCTGCTTCTGGGCCTGATCCTGAAGTTTCCGGGCGGCGTCCTGTCCTGCCTGGACACCTTCCTGTTGAAGCTTGGCTACGAATGTCTCGATGGTATCGGCCATGGTTTAACTCCGATTATGCTGAATTCCTGTGTTTTCTTCTCTTAAAACTTCTTAAATAAGGACTTATGTCCCAAATCTCTTATCGCTGAGCTGAGTCTGCAACTAGATATAAAATCAAAATACAAAAGAGGCAAGCGAAATGACAGCTCTTACACGAGAAAAAAATAAAAAATTACAAAATTGTTAAAAAAAACCAATAATTGCTCATAAAACATTCAAAATATCCACACTATGGAGCAATTATTTTGTAACACAATCAATTATTTTGCCATAAAGGCTTCGGGAATACAGTATTTTCCGATGGCATTTGTACAGATCACCCTGCTGAGAACAACGTCTTATCCCTATAAAGCCCAATTGGAACAGAGCGTTATGTTTTCTATCGGAAGTTTCTTGGAAATAATTTTAAATTTCCAGCATTGTTTGCCTTTTCAGGCAGTGCCTGATGCCCCCAGAGCATGGCCTGTAAGATGTTGGTCATAGTTACCTGATCGGCAGGTTTTCAAGATCACTCCCCAAGGCCAGTCGGCAGAAGATTTCCGTGCCGATTGGTATCGCACGGTCGTCGAAATCGAACTTTGGGTTGTGTAGCGGTGTGCAGGTTTTCTCGTTGGGCGGGCAGAGTCCAAGGAAGGCAAGGCAACTCGGAACTCGCTGTGTGAAGTACGAAAAATCCTCAGCTATAGTTTGCAATGGCGCTTCAGGTACGTTGTCAGCTCCGAGAACTTTTTGGCCCACTGCCCGCATTAAGGCTGTCGCCTGGGGAGCGTTTGTCGTTACGGGATAGCTGTAGATGGACAAAAGCGTTGTTTCGCATTTCATGTCTAAAGCTATATTTGAGGATATTTCGCCGATTTTCGCGAAAATTAACTCTGCGGTCTCGTCCGAGAATGCCCGGATCGTGCCGCTAAGTTCGGCTGAGTCCGGTATGATATTGCTGGCTGAGCCGGCGTTGAAGGAGCAGATTGAAAGCACCGCTGGGTTTTTGTCCGGCAGGTCAGCTATGATATTTTGCAGCGCGGATACAATTTTTGCCCCAGCTGTGATCGGGTTTCTACCCAGATGCGGTGTCGCGCCGTGTGTTCCTTTGCCTTGGACGATGATTTTGAATCCGGTCACGCCAGCCATGCACGGGCCGGTGCGGACGGCTAGTTGACCGAGGGAAAATGTGGGCAATCCGTGCATAGCAAAGACAGCCGAGACATCACAGCCTCCGATGGTCGCATCCATCGCACCGTCAGCGATCATTTTCTCCGCACCGCCGTCGCCTTCTTCAGCAGGCTGAAAGAAAAACTTGATTGGCCGGGGTAGAAATTTCGTTAATTTTGCCAGCACTCTCGCTGTGCCGATGAGCATTGCGACGTGGCCATCATGGCCACACGCGTGCATGACCCCTGGATACTTTGATGCGTATTCCAGTCCGGTCTGTTCGGTAATCGGCAGGGCATCCATGTCCGCTCGCAGGGCGATGGCGGGCAAGTCGCGTTTTTTCGGATCGTCAGGCCAAAGCCAACCCACGACTCCCGTAACGCCGACGCCGGTTTGAAATTCAATGCCCGCCTCAGACAGCTCGCGACAGATCACCTCGACCGCGTGAGTCTCCTGAAAGCTGATTTGAGGATGGGCGTGCAGGTCATGTCGCAACTCGATAATGTGATGCAATTCACCAGCGATGATTGCCTTGATTTGTTCTGCGTCTGAACTCATATCGCTTTATTATCAACACTTTTCGAGTGAAAAATATCGGAAAAGTCCGTCATCTGAGAGTTACGAAGCCGTCACGTCTTCGTATACTTTTTTGACGACTCTGGCGCTGTCCTGCCAGGAGAATTTTTGCAGTTCAAATTTGCCTTGCTGGCGGAGGGTTCGCTGCAGAGGCTCATGACGGAGTACCGCCAGAATTTTATTTGCCATTTCGTCGGTGTCCCAGAAATCCACCTTAAGCACGTGAGTGAGCACCTCCGAGACGCCGGATTGTTTTGAGATTATGACGGGTACGTTATGGCTTAGTGCTTCCAGCGGTGCAATGCCGAACGGCTCGGACACCGAGGGCATGACGTACAGGTCTGCCATTTCAAAAACGCGTTCCACGTCCCCGCCCCTGAGAAAGCCCGTGAACGTGACATATCGGCCTAGTTTGAGATCTGCAGCGAGTTTGATGCACGAGCGGATCATGTCTCCGCTGCCGGCGACGATGAATCTGACCTTCTTGAATTTTTCGAGGACTTTTTTCGCAGCCAGGAGAAAATACTCCGGGCCTTTCTGCATAGTTACCCTGCCGAGGAAGAGTACGATTTTTTCGTCCCGATCAATGGGCTTCATCTGGAATTCGCCGTTGGGGAGTTCGACGGCGTTGTATACAACCTCGATTTTATCGCCCGGCACGCCGTAGCGGTGCATTACGATGTTTTTCGTGAGGTAGCTGACGCAGATAACCTTCGCAGCTGAGTGCATGCCCGTGCGCTCGATGTCGTAAACCTGCTGGTTGACGTTTTCGCCTGAGCGGTCGAATTCCGTACTGTGAACATGTACCACGAGCGGTTTGCCGGTTGCAGCGGCAGCGGCCTGGCCTGCTGGGTATGTCATCCAGTCGTGGGCGTGGATTACGTCGAATTGTTCAGTGCTCGCCAATTCCACAGCCAGGCATGCGTAGCGATGTATCTGCGACATCAGGTCGCCGTCGTAATGCACGCCCGCTCCGCCCATCACAAAAGATCCCTTTGAAACGGCAGGCGGAGGAGTGTCATTTTTCTTAACGCCGCCGTTTTTTGTGACGACTTGGTATGGAGAGTCCTTGGCTGGTGTATTTTTCAACGCACTGCGGAGAATCTGTTTCGTTGCTTCGTCGCGAGCATGTTTCTGTACGCGTTTCAGGACGTTGATGTACTCATCAGGTGAGGCGTATGCCTGCAGATTGGCAGCGAGCCTGTGGATTTCCAGATGGGTAAATTCATGGACGAGGGCTTCCCGCTGGGCATGGAGCTTTGGCGGGAGTTGAACTTCGTCATGGGCAGCCACGTTGGCAGGGGTTCTGAGTTGCACATGGGAGGCTACCGATGATGTGTCCTGTTCCAGCGGAATTGCGGTGGGAAGCACAAAGCACACCTCAACCCCGACCTCGTCAAGGCCCTTAGTCAGGCCATAACAAGCCGTGCCAAGCCCGCCACTTATGAAAGGCGGAAACTCCCAGCCCAACATGAATACTCTCATTTTCCCAGCCCCATCATACACATATCCTTCATAAGCAAGAATTCAAAATACATTTTACGGAGCAATCATAATCTGAGAGAAGGGCAAAAAGAAAATGAATATTCCATAAAGATAACTTTTTTTCCATAAAAAGTTGTTTGTACGGTGTACAAAAAATTATGTTTCAAGTGCCTGCACAGCCTTGATAACCTCTATTTCTGTAATATTATCGAAAATATCGACTTTTCCGGGTTCGGTAGGCAGAACCATGCGTACCTTGCCGGCCTGGTTTTTCTTGTCGTGCTGCATTATACGCCAGACCTCTGAACTGTCCACAGGCTGAGATGTTGTTGGCAGTTGCAGGTCGCTTAATATTTTTCGTATGCGCTCCGCCTGTTCCTCAGCCAGCATCTTTCGTGACACCGCAATGTGATTGGCAGCGATTATTCCCAGTGATACCGCCTCGCCGTGGCGGATGTTTTCGTAACCTATGAATGTTTCTAAAGCATGGCCTATGGTATGGCCAAAATTCAGATGGGCTCTTGTGCCGGCTTCGCGTTCATCCTCGGAAACCACCGCTGCTTTTATAGCGACGTTTCGGCTGATCAGCTCGACCATGATGTCAGAATCGAAGGCCAGTTTTTTGGAACCGTCGTAATCTTCTTCTGCCAGCAGGTTGGCGGAGTTGGCTTCGATGAAATCCAGTAGCGACGGGTCACGTATCACGCCATGTTTTACACATTCGCCCAACCCGTTGCGAAGCTCAGCCAGTGGCAGTGTGCGGAGCATTTCTACGTCGATGATAACTCCGCCGGGCTGGTGGAACGCGCCGATGAGGTTTTTCCCAGCTGAGTGATCAACTCCCGTCTTGCCGCCGACTGACGAATCGACGTCAGCAAGCAGCGACGTGGGAACTTGCAGGAATTTCAGGCCTCGCAGGGCAATGGCTGCGACAAAACCAGCCATGTCACCCGCTACCCCTCCACCAAGCGGTATAACAAGTGTCTTTCGATCAATGGCTGGCGTGTGTGTCAGCAGTTCGTCCAGCAGCATTGAAACCGTCGTCAGTGTCTTGCTTGGCTCGCCTGCTGGGAAGGGCGTTGTCCGCCAACAGTCAAGCCCAGCTGATCTGATTGCGTTTTCCACCGACTCGCCGAAGAGCGGATCTACGTTGGTTTCGCTGATAACCACCGCCTGTTTCGCTCCACTGGCAGCGACAGCCTGGGCGAGTTCATCCATCATACCAGCACCGATGAGGATGTCATAACTCCGCTTACCCAATTCGACTTTTACCGTTTTTTTCATTTTGCTTCCGTTTTTGTTTTTATTCTTCATCCAGGCCATGCTCTTGCCTGTACTGTTTCGCAGCCTCTGCCAGGGCGGGGTCTACAGCGTTATCTTCTTCCGTTTCATTCTCGTTCATGTCCGCAGTTTTGGTGAAGGATATAGGCCTTTCCGACCATACCTTCGGAGCGGCTTTGATTTTCTTTTTCAGGAAAATGAAAACCGCCAGCCCAAGCACGACACCCATCATAATAATGCTACCCAGAATCGGGCTTATCATGGGCGAGGTTTTACTGCTGGGCAGGCCCGCCAGCTGCCAGGCGAGGACTGCGGGATATTGGCGAACCTGTTTCCCGTCGGCATCGATTTTCTCGAGCAGTTTGAAGAACACGCTGTTTACGTCATATCGCAGTCCGTTTTTGTATTCGCTTCTGCCGTCGTGCAACACCTTACTCGGTTCGGAAAGATTTGGCGGTTCGACGGTGGAATAGATTATCAATGGCTGGTCTTTGTCGCCGCCATCAGCCAGGCCATACAGGGCCCAGATGGGCTTGTCACTGGGCCAATAAGGAGTAGCTGAGATTTTCTGATCGTCCACCGTAAGTTTTTCGACCTGATAAATCATCACGCTTATTCGCATCGGCTGGTAGCGATATCGGCCTGGTTGGCGAAGCAGATTTCCGTAAGCAGGGGCGTCAAGCTGGGTGCTTTCGGCTTGGGAGAATTGCGGAAATTTTGAAATTTTCCCCATCAGCATGTAAAAGCCTGCCTCTTCCACGGAAGCAGTCCCGTCCCGCACCCCAGCCAGGATCATCCGCTCGCGATCCGTAAACGTCAACGATTTCCGAATAGTATCTATAGGTTCGAGAGCCGGCTGGTTGCCTGGGGTATCGGAATTTTGCGCAGAATCCTTCGCGCTGGTTTGATTGACCGGTGCGCAGCTGCTTGCGATCAGGGTCGCTAAAAAAGCGATCGCAAAAATTCGCCGGCCTGTCAAGCTGTTTTCCGTTGCTCTCATTGCCCGTGATTCTAGTCGAGCAAGGGGCGAGTGTCAAAGGGGCGTTATTTGCCGGCATAGGCGGGCATGAGGAATGTGTCAGTGAGGCTGGCGGGTTCTTCGTCGCCGGTGTAGGTTGTAATTCCCTGAATCATATAAATATTATCGTTATCCACCCCTACATTTGCATGTGTTGTCCAAGAGACATGGCCGTCCACATAGAGCACGTTCTGACCACGTCTGTCGTGGTTTTTGCTTACGGGATTTTCGATATTCTCGGGCAGGAATCTGCCGCCTGAGAACAGCGGGTTCTGATCGCCTAGAATTGCCATCGCCGCTGCGACTTTCGCGATCCGTTGCTCAAGAATCGACAGGCTGTGATCGTCAAGCGAGTAATTATATGAGTAGCTGATATTGCTTGCCCTGGGGAAGTCCGTCATGGCTGGGTCAACCGTAAAGCTTGGCCCGTCGACCGAGGGACACTGGAATAACACCGGCGAATTGATATATCTGCCTTTCAGAAGTCTGAACAGTGCTGAGGAATTGCAGGTATATGGTTTTTCACCATCAAGCCAGTGAGACGAGCTTCCCTCAGGCGTGGGAAGTTTTCCGTCATTATTTACGGCGTAAGTCTGCAGGGCTGATCCGATTTGCCCCATCTGTGCGGCACATAGGCTTTGCTGTCCCCGCTCATGCGCCATTTGCAAAGCCGGTATGATCAGGCTGGCGGCGACGAGAATTATCGCGACCACAGCTGCCAGTTCGCGAAGGGCGAAAGTTGGCCTGTATGATCGATTATGTGTTTGCTGGAGCGCTATCAGGGCATTTGTACGCTCGACCGAAGCGATCCTGGCCAGCGTGCGTTCTGCCAGGTCAGAGGGCGTTTCGGGTTCTGGCATCAAGTCCAAGGTTGCGAATGTATTGGCCAGGTTGTCTCGCAGTTTGCGCAGACCGGGTTCAGTCTCCATGCGACGGCGCAGTTCTTCCGCTTCCTCACCAGCCAGCTGACCCCGGAGGAAATCTATCATAAGAACTTCGTCTTTATTCTCATTTTCCGTCATGCCGTTTTCATCCTAGAGGTTCTGACCTCGTGTGTTCGGCGATGGTGTTGCCCTGTCTCTGTCTCAATTTTTGCTCCTGTCATGCCCGTCCTGCTCAAGCAGCCAGGCTTGCCATTTTGTAGCAAACAACTGTATAGCCTTGTGCAGGCGAGATTTAACAGTCCCTACCGGCACGGAGGCAATTTCTGCAATTTCTTTGTGTGGCAGATCCTGAAAATAGCTCAGCACCAGAACCATCCGGAGGTTATCCGGAAGTTGCTCCACTATGTTATGTACGGCCTGGCGGGTCTCGAGGTTCATGGAAATTTCTTCAGGAGAAGGAATTTCTGCAGTCATGAGGTCCGCATAGCTGGTTTGGGATTCTTCTCCGTCGGATTTCACAACTGCGTCCAGAGGGGCGGCGTTGTGACGTTTACGCTTCCGCAGAGCGTCGCGAGCCTTGTTCGCAGCTACTGTGAACAGCCAGGGCCGAAACGGGCGATCCAGATCAATCAAGGCTGCGGACTGGTAAACCTGCAGGAATGTATCTTGGAAAATATCCTCCGCCAGGGCGGCATTGCCGGTAAAACGTACCAGAAAACCGTAAAGCTCAGGCTGATACCTTTTAAGCAGCGCAGCAAAAGCCTTGCCTTCTCCATCAAGATATCGCCGGAGCAGGTCATTGTCGCTAACTTCATTTTCAGACTGCGTTTTCGTTACCATATTGTGGTATCAGCGTTATTACCAGGACGATTTTGAATCTCCATATCTGCTCGGCCGGGCTTTGTAACGGCGTAGTGGGATATAATAGACTTTATTTGTTTTGGTAGCAAATGTTAAATGGGGCATTGACCTTTTGTCTCGCTGGACATATCCTGTTGAAAGTAGTTGATAATTTTTGCTTGGCAATGGATTGAAAGGCAAGTTATGAGACGAGGCATATTGGCAGACCGTGAGATGTTGAAGGCGTTGGGCGAGCGGATTCCCCAGAAACCGTTCGACGCATTTTACGACACCCTCATCAAGCGTTGCAGATTGATTCTTCAAGCTGCGCCTCTGACTGAGATGAATTGGCAGGCCGCCTGGGCGAACGGCAGGCAGAACGCGGCGCTGACAACGGCACGTGGAATACAGGGGCGAATTTTCGATCTCGTCATTGCTCACGCCATCGATGATAACGAAGTTTTTCGCAGCAGGGCCATCGAGGAATTGATGAACCTGGTCAATTGGAGCACTTGGGTAGACCCTAGCAGAACCAATCTTACCATTGACCTTTGCACAGCTGAGGCTGCGGTCGGGGCCGTCGTGGGTCTGGATTGGCTTTGGGAGGACCTGACAGAAGAACAACGCGATAAAATCATACACGTTCTACAAACCCGTGTGCTTGATCCATACGTCAAATCCGTGAAGGAAGATGTCTGGTGGTACACAGCTGTGAACCATTGGAACGCCGTAATCAATTCAGCATGTGGCCTGACCGCTATCGCCCTGGATGGCCATTCCAAACAGGCTGTCGAAATTCACAAGATAGCCCGCAAGGGACTCCAGCGATTTTTTGATGATCTTGGAAAAGAGGGAGGCTGGGACGAAGGCTTGGGCTATTGGGGCTATGCAATTCGCTACGTGCTGTTGTTCGGCGAGGCTTGCGCCAGGCTGATCGATGACCAGAAACTCCTGCACCACCGAGGCATGGACGAGACGGGACTGTTCCCGATCTACTTCAGTCCCAACGGTCGGCCTGCGAGCTTTGGCGACGCAGCCAATATGCCCCTGCACGGTGCACTGTATCTATTGGATAAATATTTCGATCGGAAGGAAATTTCATGGTGGCTGGACAAATACTCGTTCCAGCATGATGTTACTACGATGGAATGGTCCCAGGCTGGGTTGGCTATGCTTTTTCACCCGGACAGAGCTGAGAAACCCCAGCCACCCGAACTTGAGCCGGTCAAGGTTTTCTCCCAGATCGGCTGGGCAGCCATGGCAGACAGCTGGCCCACGCCGAGTTTTTACACAGCAGTCAAGACAGGCGACCTTGCGACCAGCCATTCCCAGCACGATATGAACAGCTTGCAGTTGCAGGTTGACGGCGAGATGATGCTTGTGGATATCGGGCATCCGCCGGATGAGGGAAGCGATTATTTTTCCAGCGACCGAGGCCGATTTTATGAAATCCAGGCTCGCGCGCATAATACCGTTATAGTAGCAGAGGAAGACCATAGGCCTGACGCGCAGGGGAATATCTGCGACTCGCGGGCTGATAAGGAATATCGCTGGGTGGTTTGCGACGGCAAAGAAGCCTGCGGCGAAAGCGTTAGGTTTTTCAGGCATGTGATCATGCTTCTTGATCCCAAGACAGGGCAGGGCCAGTCGCTGGTGGTTCTGGACGAACTTAATATAGGTACGCCTGAGCGGACGGATATGTTCTGGCATACGGGCGGGAAGATCGAGCTGGACGCGGAAAACATGACCGGGCTGATCAAAGGTCATCGTACGGAGTTGCATTTCGCGCTGGGGGCCACGGCGCAGTGCAAGGTTACCAGTAATCGGCAGAACTTGGACTATGGTCAGGCTGACAGATATATCAGGCTATCGGCCGGTTTGGTTGGGCCTCATTATTTGGCGAGTGTTTTCTCACGCGATCCGCTTAAAGGCGGCCTGGAAATTATCAGGCAGGATACCGGCGGAGTTCAGCTGCACTTCAAAAAGACCGCCCTGCAGTTTGAACCGGACAGAGGCTATTTGAATTTCGGCGGAATCGTCAGGCTGAAGTGATTCGGGTTGTCAGCTGAGATCCGATCATCGCGGAGTTTATTGTGAATGCTGATAATCTTTCAGCATTTCCGTAACATCGGCATCTGGGAAGGCCAGGACAACTTCGGCCTCGCTGACAGCTACTTCCGATATCTCGTCTGCGACCTGCTTTTCCAATTTGCCGGTCTTGTCGAAGAAGCAAAGCTGTTCCCCGTTCCCGATTTTTACAATCACAGCCAGGCCTTCAGGCGAGAGAGGTTTCATGCCGGAATATTGAATATCGACAGTTACGAACGCTGTCTGGTTTTCGCTGGAGCCCAGGCTGTCCACGATCATTCTGAATTTTGCCCGAGTTTTTCGCCTGGCTACGATATAGCTTACCAGGTCCATGGTTCCCTCAGGAACGTAGCCTTCCGGTATGTCGGCACTTGACCTGAAATCTGCTCCTTTTATTCGCTGAATGACATTAAGTTTACCTTCGTTCATTTCAATCCGGGCAGCGACCAGAGGCTGTTTTAGCATCCTGACTCCCAGGTTGGTATTGACCTGGCCTAGAACGCTTTCGTCCGAGACATAAACGCCGTGTGTTGCTTCATTGTTCAGTATCCATCTACTGGTTATCCGCCTTGGGCCCTGCGCGGAAAGTATGATCTTCATGTATCCGCCTTCATAGCTGCCGTCAGGACGCAATTTTCTGTATTGCACCAGCCAGCCTATATTCTGCGCGCCGTTGCGTACGAGAAACCATTGCGTTGACTCCTCTTCGCCCCAGAAGGCTTTGAGTTTTTCCTGCCGAATTTCGGCGAGGACACTTTTTCCCTCCAGAAGGGTCGAACCGCGATGCCTGCTCATCCACCAGGCCCCGGCTACGCAGAGAGCGAATATCGTAAAGAGGATTAGCACTCGAAGACTCTTACGGTTCTTTCCGGACATTTCAGCTGTGTCATTCATGGCGTAATATTATTCTCATAACATGCCTCATGTAAAGATTTAACTGGCCAGTACCTGATGTCATATTCATCATGCCTTTTTGCGTGGGGCCTATTTCCTGTTGCCTATTGCCCCAAAAGGAGGTAAGAATATACCCTTTAAATAAATACGAACAAAGTTACCAACTGAAAAACGAATGTCGAAAAACAATAACAACTCAGCTGGCGGTAAGGACAAATGTGCTTCAGGCACTAGTGTTCTGGATAAAACCCCTCCGCCGGAAATTTTTCAGCGGGGTCTGACTCTGCGGAGAACCCCAAGCGTTGTACTGCTTTGCTTGCTGACAGTTGTTCTGCTGGGAATTTCCTTTCCTCCTTTTGACTCCTGGACTATCGCTTATTTCGCCCTTGTTCCGTGGGCGCTCGCAATATCAGGTTGCGCCAAACCACGACGGGCAATTTTACTTGGCTGGCTGACGGGACTTGTTTTCTGGGCAATGAGTTTGTACTGGCTGACGTTGCCTACCATACCGGGCTATGTAGCCTCGGTGATTTATCTGTCGATGTATTGGCTGGTGGCTACGCTGTTTGTCCGGGCTGCGATGAAACGAAATTGGCCGATGTGGCTGGTCTTGCCGATTTTCTGGACAGCTTTGGAATACGCCCAGTCATATGGCCTGGGCGGGTTCAGCTGGTTCTACCTGTCCCAGACTCAATACCAGCAGACCTCCCTCATTCAGATTGCTGACGTGACGGGCCAATACGGAGTGACATTTTTCGTAGCTATGGTAAACGGGTTCATCATCGACCTGTTCAGTTTCCCGTTGTTTGTTCCTCGTCGGGCGGGCGGAGGTCGGCTGTCCCGCCATGTCCTGGCTGGCCTGTTTGCGTGCCTGATTGTCGGATTCGGATTCTGGAGCTATGGCCAATGGCGAATAGGGCAGGGCAAAAATACCATTTCACCTGGCCCGGTGATTGGCATTGTGCAGGAAGACGTACCGATTACACTCTCAGGCAGAGAGGACACCGCCAGGCAGATACTGGAATATCATCTCCAACGCAGCTTGGAATTCATGGGAAAAAAATGCGACATCCTGCTCTGGCCTGAAACCATGCTCCCACAGGGCATGAACAGCCAGATGTTAAACGCAGATACTTCCAAACTGATAGATGATGAAATTCTCTCGATCAGCGCTTATGTCTATGGCCTGGAAGCTACGAAAGAGTACCCCGTCACACAACTCCGGGACAGCTTGGCGAATATTATCGGCAATTATCCGCTTGCGGCATATCAGCGACCGGCTGCGATGTTCCTGCTGCATGAATTCGTAAAGCCTGCCCAGCTGGCTGGGTTGGAAGAGGAAAAAGTCAGGACTCTCGGAAAGATCGTCTTCGGCCCCAGCGCGGCAAAGTTCAGTACCGCTGAGATTCAAACCGGACTGGGAATGTTTCTCAGCGAATCCGGCAGTGCGGAACAGGAAAAATCATTGCTGCAAAGAGTTGGCCAGCTGTTCCTGGAAGATGAGCCTCAACAGATAGAAAAACTTTCCAAGGAAGCAATACTGCAAAACATTCAACTTGCTGTCGCAAGAAGGCTGGCAGGGAGCAAGGATCCGTTGAACACCCTTCGAGGCCAGGCTGGAATGATAAGCGTCTGCTCTGTCTTGACCGGCAGCCCGATCCTGGCTGGGGGCACGTCGATCAGGCCTAACCCGCGAAGGGCACTAGGCACGAGAGATCTCTGGGTAATGCAGAACAGTGTCATGTGGTATGACGCAACAGGCCCGGCTGATATCGAATACGGCAAGACCCATCTTGTACCGTTCAGCGAATACGTGCCCTTCAAATATTCGTGGCAAGGCCTGCATGAGTCCCTGCGATGGTTTGTCCCCGAAGCAATGCCCCAGCTGG
This sequence comes from Phycisphaerae bacterium, assembly GCA_963664745.2. GTDB lineage: Bacteria > Planctomycetota > Phycisphaerae > SM23-33 > SM23-33 > B1-G9. The sequence goes on along the minus strand of CAXXMC010000005.1, from coordinate 386,958 downwards.
CTCCGGGAGAGAATTTTGAACGCTTCCAGGTCACCGATGGCCAAGAGAGCTGGCAACTGGTTACGCCCGTATGTTTTGAGGGCACTGTAGCCAGGCTCTGCAGGGCCATGGTTAACTCCGGGCCTAAAAACAGGATGGTAATGGCGAACCTGTCCAACGACGGCTGGTTTGTTTATCGTTTCGGCGAGGGGCCTTATAAAGGTACGACGGAACAGCAGCAGCATCTGGTGCATTATGTCTTCCGGGCGATCGAAAATCGCATTCCAGTGGTGCGTTCCGTCAACACGGGAATCAGCGGATATATTAATTCCAATGGAGAAATCGAATCTCTACTGGAGTTACAGATGGAAGAATACCGAAAAAGAACAATGATAGCTGGAACGTTGAAGGTGAAGACTTCCGTTGACAGCAGGGTTTCGCCGTATAGTAAAATTGGCGATACTTTTGCGATGACGTTGAGTATTTTGGCTGTTTTCATGGCTGGCTGGTTGTTAATCAAGCGGATTCCAGAGAAAATTCCAGCTGGGAGAGCGGTTAAGAAAACTTGATGTCTGATTAATGGGTGTACATGTGATGAATAATGTAAAAATATTTTTGCTGTTGGGCATGGCTTGTTTGGCATGTTCGGGTTGCAAGTTTCAAATGGGTGACAAGCCAGAGGAGATTAATTACGAGCAGGCTTACACCGATGCTCGCACTGCTCTGCTGCAGGCTGCCAATGATGAAGACCCCATGACACGATCATATGCCATGGAAGCAATAGGCCAGACTTTGAAAGGCCAGGAGGGCGGTCTACTGCTTGAAGCCCTCAGCGATCCGAGTGTACTGGTGCGGTTTTCAGCAGCTATGTCTTTGGGCGATATCCGATACGCCAAGGCAAAACCCAAGCTGGAAGAAATGATTCTGGAGAGGCAGACGGACGAACGGGTTGTCTGTGCCGCCATATACGCCCTTCACCGGATGGGCGATACAAGATATGCCGGACAACTGGGTATTATTTTGATGAGTGATTTCCCGCTAGGCCGAGCTACTGCTGCCATGGTCATGGGCAAGATGGGCGAGCAATCAGCTATAGGCCCGCTAAACGCTCTGCTGGCTGAGGAACATGAGGCGGGCGTTAGGCTTAATATAATCGAAGCTCTTGCCAATCTGGGCGACAGGAAAAGTCAAAGAATCCTCGAATCCTACGCGCGAGGCTACTTTCTCGATCTCCGCCTTGCCGCCATCCCGGCCTTGGCAGCTTCAGATCCAAATACCAGGGATATTCTCGAAAGTCTTCTGAAAAACGATCAGCCTCCGCGTGTAAGAGTATCAGCTGCGGGGGCTTTGGGAAAACTTAAACTTGGCAGTGAAGTCGGTTTCCTGATCTGCATTGACGCGATAGAAAATCCGGAAAAAATGCTTCGTGCCGGATACGGCCAGGATAGCAAAATCAAACCCACGGATATATCTTCGCTGAGGAGATTGGGTGCAATGGCCCTGGGCGATATTAAGAGGCCGGATGCAATACAATATCTCCGTCCGTTGCTGTATGAGGAGGACGGAGCGGTGAAAGTAGCTGCTGCGATGAGTATCTTGAAGATAGTTCCTCCCAAGGTTGTTGATAATTTTGAAGACGAAGTCGTCGAAGAAGAACCGGGCCAAGCGGAACAGCCTGTTGATATTGGGCCGAAGCTTAAAACCTCGGGTGGAATGGATTTGGAGTAAACTTGTGATATAGAACCATAATTTTGCTTGACTTAGGAAAAAATAAAAGCAAAATAGGTGCACGTTTTATGACTGAAGAGTGTCAGATGCGGTATTCCGCTCAAAAATTGCTCTGTAAGCATAATAAACGAGCAGCATTACAGCTGTGTGGTGAATAGATTGAACAACTTGTGACCTTTTAACCGATAAACCCTATTGTTGTGGATTCGGGGTCGGTAGCATTTTTTGAAGGAGCTTTGCTTTGAATATCCTGACCAAGATTTGTGTGGTTGTCCTGGTAGTAACATCAATTGTTGCTTCTGTGGTTTTTATCAACTTAGCTACGGTTTCTCCCAATTGGCGAGATGCCTACAATAGGGAAGCTGACGCTTATAAAGTGCTGGCTGCCAAATACCGAGGCTTTGCCGAAGTTAGCGAAACTTTAAGTAAGGATCGCAATGATCTGCGGAAAGCTCTGGATGCCCAGAAGACCAAGGCTTTGGCGGATATCGCGGAATTGAATGAAGACAAGAACAAGCTCGAAATAACCATTGCTGACCTGAACCGTCAGCTGGCGTTGAAGGCTAACATTACACCGGATTCCGGCAAAGCTACCACAGAGTACCTCTACAAGCAGCAAAAGGAACTCCGGGATGCCTGGGAGACCGAAGCCAAAACCAGGCTTAAGTTGGTTGAGGTAGAAAGTCAGCTCCTCAGTGAGCAGGCCAAGAACAAGAGACTCGAGAATTCTCTCCGCGTTATCAAGGAGAAGGCTCAGAGTCAAACGACCATGATCGTCAAGCTCAACGAGCGGATCAGCGAGCTTGAAGTGCTCGAAGGCAAGAAGACTGTCGTCGATACAGCAGTTCCGGTCCCTGCTACGAAAATATCGGGTACGGTAACCGGCGTGAATGACAACCTCGCGAGTGTAAATGTCGGTTCGGCGCAGGGGCTCAAGGCTGGAATGCAGCTGATCGTTTGCCGTGGAGATCAGTTCGTAGGCCATTTGAAGATAGAAGAGGTCGGAGTAAACGAAGCTGCCGGTATTATCGTCAACCGCCGCTTGGCTCCGCTGCAAGGCGACAAAGTCATATCGAGTCTCTCTGACTGATACCAGGCTGAATTTCTGCGAATAAGATTTGAAAAACCGGCCTGGCCGGATTGGGAAATACACAAATGAGTCAAATGCCAACAGAAAGAAATGTTGCCAAAATAAAAGCCGGGCCTAATGTATATACGGTTCTGCTGATAGTTGCAATCCTGAGCCTTTGGGTCGGGATCGGTTTTACTGCCAAGCGATTGATGAGTGACCCGCCGGCAGGCTATGGTGTGAGCATTGGAGAAATGTTCAGCCCTGCTGAAGAGGCACAAATAGACAAATTCAAGGAACCTGCATCCAGCCGAAAAGGCAGGACGCCTCGCAGATAAACGGAATATAACGCCTCAGGAGGCGTTTTTACTTCGGGTTTCGCTGGTCTCGGTGAAACCCTCTCCGGCGAGGCCGGAACCACTGGGAATTCGGGAACGGTTTATGGTTTTGCCTGCGGTTGTATGGCAGGTGGATTTTTCGCAAGAAAAACAGACAAAATAGACTCCAGAGTCCGGCGAACTGTTCGGGTAAATGAGAATTTCCTGTGAATACTCTTCCTCGGCCTTTGAGTGTCAATACGACAAAGGAAATCCGCGATATGATCTTTGATCCCATATTGGGGATGTTTTCGACAGACATGGGCATTGACTTGGGAACGTGTAACACCCTGGTTTGTGTCCGAGGCCAGGGTATTGTCCTCAACGAACCCTCCGTGGTTGCCGTCAAGCGGGGCACAAACCGTGTGCTGCAAAATGGCAATGCCGTGGGTATTGTCGCAAAGGAAATGCTCGGTAAAACACCCGGCTCAATAAGCGCTATCCGTCCGATGAAGGACGGCGTGATCGCGGACTTCGATATCACCGAGTCCATGCTGAGCTACTTCATACGCAAGGTCCATTGCAGGCGTTCCCTGATCAAACCAAGGGTCGTTATTGCAATTCCTTCCGGCATTACTGCTGTGGAGAAACGCGCCGTGCTGAACTCCGCCGAACGTGCCGGCGCGCGAAAGGTTTACCTAGTCGAGGAACCCATGGCTGCTGCCATCGGAGCGGAACTGCCCGTTACCGAACCGACCGGTTCGATGATCGTGGATATCGGCGGCGGAACGACTGAAGTCGCCATTATTTCACTGGCTGATATTTCCGTGTGCGAATCCATTCGCGTCGCGGGTGATGATATGGACGAAGCAATCGCCTCTCACATGCGGCGGACGTACAACCTCATGATCGGCGAGCAGACTGCTGAGAGGATCAAAATCGGGATTGGCTCGGCCTCGCCGTTGGATCAGGAGCTTACCATGGAAGTCCGAGGCCGGGATATGATCTCCGGACTGCCAAGGAAAACAAACATCTCCTCAGAAGAAGTTCGCGAAGCCCTCAAAGACCCCGTAGGTTCGATCATCGATTGCGTTACGCGCACGCTGGAAAAGGCCGAGCCTGAACTCGCAGCTGACCTTGTTGATAACGGCATTGTCCTGGCTGGCGGAGGAAGTCTGTTGCTGGGCATGGATACCGTCCTTTCCAACGCGACAGGCCTGGACGTAACCCTCGCTGAAGACCCGCTGACCTGCGTTGCGCGCGGCACAGCTGTCTACCTGGAAAACCTTGAAATCTGGAAGGAAACCATGGACAGCGAAGAGGATGAATTCTAGAGCTCGTCAACACAAGTGCAGCATAGTGCTGAAAAAACCAGGCTGTGGAAATTGAGCCGGTTCAGTTGTGTGTGACGCGATGTGGATATTCCCGCGTTGGGTGCCATGTCTGCGTTTTTTGCAGGCATATAAATTCCGAATTTTACGTTACAGCTTGGCAAAAATATCATTATGAGCAGGGCAGGGAAGTCCACATTTCGCGTTTTGGGAATTGACCCGGGTCTGAATATCACGGGTTACGGGGCGGTTGACATCAGCGGTTCTGGCCTCCCTGAGATCGTCGAAGCAGGCACGTTCACTACCGACGCCAAGGCTCCGCTTTCGGAACGCATTACGCAAATCTATGCTGACCTGACCGAGTTGCTGACTGAGCTGAAGCCTGACGTTGTTGCAATAGAACAGCTTTACGCTCATTACAAGCATCCTCGGACCAGTATCCTCATGGCCCATGCTCGCGGGGTAATCATGCTCGCTGCCCAACGGGCGGGAATAAAAATCCTCAGTGTCCAGGCCACGCGTGTTAAAAAGGGGCTTACAGGCAACGGGCATGCTTCTAAACGGCAGATGCAATTGGCAATTCAGAGCGTCTGCAAACTCCCGACACTGCCGGAACCGCCCGATGTGGCGGACGCATTGGCTATCGCGATGTGTGCAGGCAGGGAGATTGTCTTAGATGAATGAGTTCTGGCAGTGGTTGGTTTATTCCGACGAAGGTCTGATCGTGCGCATCAGTTGCGGCGTGGGTTTTTTCGCAGGCCTGGCTGGGTGGGACATCATGCGAAAAGGCAAATCGGCTACGCGATGGCGGGAGTACGTGTTCCTGCTGGCAGCGGTCTGTGTCGCGATGCTTTATGGAATTGTCAATAATCAGATATCAGCTGCGGTCAGTTGGGAGTATTTTTATCACGGCAAGGATCTCCAAGACGTACTAGGTCCGCAAACTCCGCCCGCTTTGGGTACGTTGCATTGGGAGGCTACGAAAATCGGAATGATGGCTACCTGGACGGTAGGCCTGCTGCTTGGCGTAGCGGTGCTGTTTGCGAACAACCCCAGAAAAACATTGCCGCAACTGCCTTATCGTACTCTGTATAAACTCTTGGGCGTGCCCGTGATATTCGCAGCTGTCTTCGGCGCGATCGGCGGTTTGTCGGGATACGCCGGCCTGCTCACCAATTGCGCGGAAGATTTCCGAATGATATGGGATAATAATATATTCAGGCCTCGCTTGTTCATGGCTGCCTGGGGCATTCACCTGGGCGGTTATGTCGGCGGCCCGCTAGGCGCAGCTCTCACAATAACCTGGCTGATCCGAAAACGATTCAAAATGCGAAACATCAACCCGTAAAAATCCTGTGTCTCTGTCGTAAACATTCTGTTTTATTTTGCATAAAAGAACCCCAGCTGAGTGAAGGAACGGGGTTTTCCTTCGCCTCAACCGGGGTTGGACAGGGATTTATTTAATACTCAAAGTGACCGGTTTTGTTGACCCTGGTGTGGGTCAGGTGGCTGGTTGACTGGTAAAAGATTACAAAAAAACCTCTTATTGACCGAATTATAAAAATCCGCAAAAAGCATGAAATCTTGAGTCGAAGAAGTTTTTTTGTATTTTTTTACTGATCAACCAGTTACCAGTCAACCGGTAACTCAAACGGTCAGTTTGAGTTAATACGTATTTTTTGAATACGCGTTTTTTAGGAATCATAATTTTGCCATACTTCCGCTCAGCCTTGCTTGATTTCAATTTTTCTCGTCTTTGCGGTCGCAGCCCGGGGCAGCTTGAGAATAAGCAGTCCGTCATTAAAAGTTGCATCGATCTTGTCTCGATCCACTTCATCGCTTAGAGCGAAGGCCCGGAAAAATTGGCCACATACAAAGCCCGTGTAAGTTCGAGCGTAGGAATCGTCAAATTCTTCACGTCTGCCGTCGGCTGAGATTGTCAGCACACCTTTGTCCACCCGAATGTCGATCGAGTCGCTTTTGGCGCCCGGCAGCTCAGCTACCATCACGGTCATGCCGTTTGCGTCTTCATAAATATCCACAAGCGGGGCGTATGAATCTTCGCCTGGATCGATCCCGCGCGCAGGATCAATATTCACCTTCAATTTATCGTTAGTAGTCATTTTTAAACTCCTTGCTCTGTCGAAAACAATAAGTCTTCAACAAGACAAATCCTTAAGCCGACAAGCCGGCCCTGATTTCAAAAATCCAGAATCATTTCACTTCGATGTGCTTCGGCAGTGAAGCCTCAGCCTTCGGGAGTCTGACCGTCAGAATACCGTTTGCCAGCGAAGCTGAAATTCGATCTGTATCCACGCGATCCGGCAGGACAATAGTCCTGTTGAAATCGCCCATGCCCCGCTCACGACACTGATAGCGGACTTCGTCACTTGTCAGCGGGCTTTTGGCCCCTTTGATCTGCAGGGTTTCGCCTGTGATGGTGAGATCGACATCTTCGCGTTTCAGGCCTGCGATTTCACACTCAACTACCAACTCAGTCTGGCCGTTGAGGACATTGACCGGAGGATATGTACCCCCGCCGATCTGTCTGCTGCCAGACATTGCACTTCGTCCTGACAATCTTTCCAATTCTTTTTGCATTGCGCGAATTCCCACTAGGGGATCCCACCCGCTTGGCCATCTGAATGTTGCCATGATTTCGTTCCTTTCCAGCTGGTTTGACATCCAGCCTTGACGATGTAATATGCAAACACAATGCCAGAGCAACTTAAAGGCTTTTTGTGGAAAAACTTATGCTTGGGAAATAAGTGAGGCAAAAACTTTCCCTCCCCTGAATCCCTGCCTATTTGGCACATATGGGGACGTTTTTGAAAAAAATGACCTTACAAAAATGTCAAAAAAGTCCAGTAATTTCATAAGTATCGCAACTTAATGAGAAAACCGGCATTATAAGGGATATAATGTTGCAGAAACGGACATGAACTCTTTTACAAGGAACAAACAATGAAAAATTCAAAAAAAACAATATTGATGATGGTTGGTGTAATTTTCGCATCCACAATACTCTTAAGCGGCGTTTTGCTGGCCCAGAAGGCAGGCTGTCCGCTCAAAAGCGGGTCAAGCTGTAACATGGGTGCAAAGAAATGTGACGCCACTGCAAACAAATGTTCAATTGGCGGAAAGTGCGAAGCGGGCCAATGTAAAACCCGGGCACAATGCCGAAAAAGCCAAGCCTGCTCAAGACAGAAATGCATGGCTGAAGTCAAAACCGCACTTGAACAGGTAGACATTGCGAAAAAAGCTGTTGAAGCGGGAGACAAAACCGCAGCATTGGCATCCTTGGCCAAAATCGAAGCGAACCTGAAATCAATGCAGGCCATGGCTGATAAGAAAAAATGTAGAAAATGCCCGTTCGGAAAAAACGCCCCGGCCTCTCAGCCTGCCCTCAGGCCAGCTGTGGTAAACGCAACATGTCCAATCATGGGTTCAAAGATTGACCAAGCCAAAGTCCCCGACAATCTTTACCGTGAATTCAAGGGTAAGGGCGTAGGATTCTGTTGCGGCGCTTGCCCGGGTGCATGGGATAAACTCTCCGACGATGAAAAACAGGCCAAACTGGACAAAGCTTCAAAATAGCTCCATGATCTATCGACATCTCGCCAGGCCAGGTGTGAATTTCCGCTGGCTGGGTTGACTATTTTGACAGGTTTGCTTTAAAAACATAGAGTTTCTGCGCAGGTTTCTATTGACTTTGTGCAGAGACTCTTTGTTTTCAATGGCCAGATTCCACATTTTGTCTTTGTCTTTTTTCAGTAGATATCCCATAATTCCTGTGCGCCGCCAGCCCGGCAAGACGGGTTGGAATTTTTCAGAAGGACCAGAAGGAATTTTAAACAATGATAGTAGTCATGAAACCCGGAGCGACAAAAGCACATGTCCAGCATGTGATAGACCTTATTCGCGAATATGGCCTGAAGGAACATCCGATTGTCGGTACGGACCGAACGGTCATAGCAGCCATTGGCGATAAGCGGACGGTGGACAAGGGCGCTATTGAGAACGCCCCTATGGTTGAACGCATCATGCCGATTCTTGCGCCTTATAAGATGGCTTCGACGGAAGTCAAGCAGGAACGCTCTGAGATCAAGATTGGGCCGAAGCAGTTTCCCATCGGCGGGCGGAAGGTGGGCATTATAGCAGGGCCTTGTGCCGTCGAAAGCCCGGAACAGATATTCCGCATAGCAGAGGCCGTGCGGCAGTGTGGCTGTATTGGCCTGCGTGGCGGAGCGTACAAACCACGCACCAGCCCGTACAGTTTCCAGGGAATGCAGGAAGACGGCCTGAAGCTTCTTGCGGAGGCCCGCAAGCGGACTGACCTGGCCATCGTTACGGAGGTCGTCAGTGTCGATACGGTTGACCTGGTGGCTGAATACGCCGACGTGTTGCAGATCGGCGCGCGAAACATGCAACATTACCCGCTGCTGGAAGCGGTCGGCAAATGCAACAAGCCTGTCCTTCTAAAACGTGGCCTGAGCAGTCAGCTTGACGAATGGCTGTTGGCGGCGGAGTATATCATCAATGCCGGCAATCCGAATGTTATCCTCTGCGAACGCGGCATCCGGGCGTACGAGAATTACGTGCGCAATACATTGCCCCTGGCAGCTGTTCCGGAACTGCACGAACGAACGCATCTGCCGGTACTGGTCGATCCTTCACATGGGACGGGCCATGCGCATCTTGTCCCGCCGATGTGTCGCGCTGCTGTGGCAGCAGAGGCGGACGGCCTGATTCTGGAGTGTCACAATGACCCGGAACATGCAATGTCAGACGGCGCGCAATCCATTACGCCCGTAGCCCTGGCGGAATTGATGCCCTCACTCAAACGAATAGCTGAAGCTATCGGCAGAACGTTGTAGCAAGAAACACTGTTGTCCTGTCAGGAATATTTACATGCCTGCAAAAAACGCAGACATGCCACCCAACGCCGTGAACTGTTTAGTGTTTCCAATGGTTGTAACGTTAGGACTATAAATAAGAAAGGACTCTTTTGCCGATAATAATCGTGTCGCGACAAAAATCGGAAAGGAGTCCTTATGAAACACTCAAAGCAGTGTAGACAATATTCGTATCGACATTTCTTGCGGTCAGGATTAAACCAATTCCTGCCCGCGGCTATTTTTCGAAACACAAAATTTCAAATCACGCCAGATGGCAGCCAATGGTTTTGGTTTACACGGTATTGATGACGTGCTTCAGCCCTGGCTGCACGCTCAAAGACCGATTTGCCGAAGCTCGAAAATGCATCATAGAAATGTATCCGACGCGGCGACGAGTCGGCCAAACATATCAGGGTTTTATAAAGCAATTGATGTCGCTTGGCAACATTCTATTAGTTCCGGTAATGGAACATCTTCGCCGGCGGCTTCGGGAGATTGCAGCTGAACATTGGACGCGTGAAGGCTTTTTGGCTTTCGCCGTTGACGGCTCGCGTGTGGAAATGCCGCGTACCGAAGCGAATGAGGAATCATTTGGTTGTGGCGGCAGAAAGGGTACCGGTCCGCAGGCCTGGCTGACGACTTTATGGCATATCGGCAGTGGGCTTCCGTGGGCCTGGCTGATCGGCAAAGCCACCGATGCCGAACGAAATCATCTTCGAGATATGCTTCATATACTGCCTGAAAAGGCATTGCTTATAGCTGACGCCGGTTTTACTGGCTATGATCTGATGAAGAAAATTCTCCTTCACAACAGATCGTTCCTGATTCGTGTTGGCTCGAATGTAACGCTGCTGAAGAACCTTGGCTATGCCAAAATAGAAAATGACGGCACGGTTTACCTCTGGCCTGTAAAGGCTCAGGAAACAGCCACGCCTCCACTTGTCCTTCGTTTGATAACGTTGCAGCGCCATGGTAAGAAGATGTATCTGCTGACAAATCTTGATGAAGAAACATTGAGTACGAAACAGGCTGCGTTTTTCTATGAGTTGCGATGGGGTGTTGAAGTTTTCTTTCGCTCTTTGAAGCAAACCCTAAGCCGACGTAAAATGCTGAGTCGCGCCCCTCGACAAGCCAGGGCTGAACTTGCCTGGACGATGATAGGCCTTCAGCTGCTGGGCCTGCTGAGCGTAACGGAGATAATTCGTGTAAAACACGATCCTCTAAGCTGGTCGGTTGCGATGTCGCTGCGAGCTGTTCGTAATTCCATGCAGAATCGCCAGCCGTCTGCGCCCCACCGTGATTTGCTGATTGCCTTTTCGAAATGCGTGAAAGATAGGTATACTCGCAAGAGCAGTAAGAAAGCCCGGAATTGGCCGCATAAGAAAAAGGAGTCTCCTCCTGGCTGCCCTAAAATACGCAATGCAAATAAAACAGAACTCGCTTTAATTAAGGAAATTAGTAAAATAAAACCAGCAGCTTAGTTCACGGCGTTGGGTGGCACCCGGCACATAATGTGAAATTATCGCCCCGGCTGGGCCGGCCCTGGATTCCCGCTTCCGCGGGAATGACAAAGAATAAAAACGCTCGGAATGAAAAAAACAAAACCCTCTCAATCCGTGAAATCTGTGGACAAAGAATGGCCTTTCCCTGTACCTCACATCGTTCGTACAGCCCCTGGTTCCCAAATCAAGTTTGGGATGACACAAAGAATAAAAAATCCGCTGAATCTGTGGACAAAGAATGGCCTTTCCCTGACCTCACATCGTTCGTACAGCCCCTGGATCCCAAATCAAGTTTGGGATGACACAAAGAATAAAAAAACCGCTGAATCTGTAGACAAAAAAATTGCGTTTTTTTTCAATAAATCAGAAAAAAACGTTTATCTCGATTTACCGCGGGGACGATACTTCATTTGATCGGGGTTTTTTGAATAACGTTTGTTTGAACCATTCAACGTCCGGGGTTTTTTGAATAACGTTTGTTTGAATTATTCAGCTTCCGTGGCTTTTTCATTATAAATCAGCTGTTTTTATAACGATATCGGGGCTTTATTTCATGACATATCCGACATCCATTACCAATAACCGCCAGCGGCAGAGCCATATGATATTTCGTTTGAGGCATATGAGACTTCTTTTGAAGCATATGAGACATCGTTTGAGGCATATGAGACTTCGTTTGAGGCATATGAGACTTCGTTTGTGGCATATGAGACTTCGTTTGAGGCATATGAGACTTCGTTTGAGGCTTATGAGACTTCGTTTGAGGCATATGAGACTTCGTTTGTGGCATATGAGACTTCGTTTGAGGCTTATGAGACTTCGTTTGAGGCTTATGAGACTTCGTTGGAGACATATGAGATTTGTTCTTTAACAAACTAATTATCTTTTCCGGCCCGCAAGTGCTCTGTGGTAGAGCAGGAAAGCGGGGAAACTATTTTTTTATTCTTTTTTATGAAGGAGTACAGCAATGGCTACTTTTCCGACACAAGAAACAAAGATCGTATCACTGGCCGGGAGCATGATTGCCGGCTACACCGAACACGCAGCAGACTTTCCAAGCGCTCAGCCGGCGGCGTTAACTACGGCGTACGGGGCCTACACTGCTGCAAAAAACGCCCAGACCGAAGCCATAGGAGCCGCACGTGTGGCGACCGAAGCGAAAGACGTCGCACTCGACGCCCTTGAAGTTCTGATGCATGCGGAACTGAAAAAATCAGAAGTCGATGTCGCATCTGATCCGACAAAACTCGAGCTTATCGGCTGGGCCCCGCGAACGCCGCCATCGCCAATGTTGCCGCCCGGACAGCCCAGGAGTCTTGACCCCGTCGTTCAGGGGCCGGGAACCCTCCTGCTCAAATGGCGATCCGCCACACACAGTACCGGCGGTGCGACAAGAACATTTGTTGTCGAACGTCGCGATCAGCCTGCCGGCGGCGGGGAGTTCGGCGATTGGACGCAGGTCGGCCTCGCAATTGAACCGGAAACGACACTGACGAATCAGCCTCGCGGCCCGCAAATGGAATATCGCGTAAAAGGCGTAAACACCGGCGGTGAAAGCCTGCCGTCAAATACCGTCGCAGTCGTTTTATAACGACAGGCAATGGGAAACAATCAATGGGCAATAGTGTGGGACAAAGTCACGCCGCGACAATGTCCCACATTTTTTTTTAATAAACATGGGCCACAGGTATGCTCGTGGCAAGGAAAAAACATAAGGCATATTTGTAGATATTCCGGGCGAGCGAAGCTTATGCCACCGCCGCTGGCGGCCCGGAATACAGGGGATGTAATCAAGACGGGAAAATGAGCACATAATGTGAAATTATCGCACCGGCTGGGCCGGCCCTGGATTCCCGCTTCCGCGGGAATGACAAAGAATAAAAAAACTCTCCATGTCCTCTGCGTTCTCTGTGGCAATCTCTACATTTGTGCTTCGCAATTCATTATTGATTCTAAATTCGGGCTTCGAGATTCGGAATTAAAATTCTACGTTGCTGCCTGTTTGAAGCGTGAAATCTGGGGACACCATACTAATTTTTGTCTTTTCTTGATATGCCTTAAAATAAATTAGTATGGTGTCCCCAGATTACTTCAGATTACTGGTGTCCCCAGATTACTGGTGTTCCCAGATTACAAGGCACCCGGCAAAAAAATGTAGCCTATTTTCCGGTTTGGTTTCGCGGATCCAGCAGGACAGCCAGCTCATCCAAAGGGAGGACTTTTTTGCTCTCGCAGAGTTCCCGGACGGTTTTGCCGGTGGCGTGGGCTTCCTTCGCGATTTCCGCAGCCTGGTCGTAGCCTATCTTCGGAGCCAGCACGGTCACCATGGCCAGGGAATGTTCAATGAGATTCTCGCATCGCTGGGCGTCTGCCTCCAGGCCTATGATACATTTTTCCCGGAACATGTTGGCAGCACCGGTGAGCAGTTGAATTTGCTCCAGCAGATTGGCTGCGATCAAAGGCATGGCCAGGTTCAGTTCAAGAATTCCGCCGACTCCGCCGGTCGCGCCAGCTGCGATAGCAGCGTCGAATCCGATGATCTGGCAGGTTACCTGGATTACGGATTCGCAGATAACCGGGTTTACTTTTCCGGGCATGATACTGCTGCCGGGCTGAACGGGCGGGATTTTCAGTTCACCCAGGCCACAACTGGGGCCTGAACCAAGCAGGCGAATATCCGAAGCGATTTTGCTCATGGCAATGGCGGTCTGTCTCATGGCCCCCGACGCAAGCACAGCCAGGTCGCGTGAAGCGTTGGCTGCGAAGTGGTTCGATGTTTCGCAGAAGGGCAGCCTGAGTTCTTCGCCCAGGAACAGGCAGACGTTCGGCGCGAAGTCAGGTTGGACGTTCAGGCAGGTCCCCACCGCAGTACCGCCGATGGGAAGTTCGCACAAAGTGCTCATAGCGGACTGTTGTGAGGCTATGGCCATTTCAATCTGCGCTGCATAACCTGAAAACTCCTGGCCCAGGCGGATCGGCACGGCGTCCATTAGGTGCGTTCTGCCGATCTTGACGACGTCGTCAAACTGCTGGGCCTTCTCCGCCAGGGCGTCGCGAAGCAGGCGAAGCGCGGGGATGAGATCATCGTGAATGGCCGTCGCGACGGAGACGTGAATGGCTGAGGGGATCACGTCGTTTGAGGACTGGCCCATGTTGACGTGATCGTTCGCATGCACCGCCCCGGCCCGGCCTAGGATCTGATTGGCCCGGTTGGCGATGACCTCGTTGGCGTTCATGTTGCTGCTGGTTCCGCTGCCGGTCTGAAAAACGTCCACGGGGAAATGCTCATTGAGTTTCCCCGAAGCCACCTCACCAGCTGCTGCCATGATCGCCTCGGCGATCTCGTCGTCGAGTCGGCCTGCGTCTCTGTTTGCAGCGGCGGCTGCCTGTTTGATCATGCCTAACGTTTTTATGAACCTGGCTGGCATGGGCCAACCCGAGATCTTAAAATTCTCAATAGCCCTTGCCGTCTGAGGCCCGTACAGCGCTTCAGCTGGCAGCTCAACCTCACCCATCGAATCTCGTTCTATCCTGGACATTTCATTACCTCTATATCTTTGTTTAATGTTTCAAAACACGCAGCACAGTTGCCCATCTGTGTTTTTTTCGGTGTTTCGGATTATTTGTCTTTGGGCCAGTGATTTTGAATTTTTTCCTTCCAAGGGTCAATGCCCGCTTTGTATATTTCCAAGAACCTATCAAGTCGCAAACTCATGTCTTTGATCTCCGGAGAAATCCATCCGATAAGTTCAAGCAAACGTTTATGCTGATCCGACAGGTTTGTCCAGTGAATAATTCGTTCATGGTGGAAGATACGATTTCGCAGTAAACGGATTTCATTCCATCGTTTTTCCTGTGATTTCTGATTTCGTTCAGACTTGGGACAGTTACGGAATCCCTTTTTCAGAAGGCATGCTCCCAAGCCGGTTTGTGCGTGGTAATTATTGAAAAACGACGTCCAGAATCCAAAATGCAGTTCAGAAATAACCCGGCCTGGTGTGATCCGTTTTTGGTTATCGGCAATTTTTCTTTTTGCTTCACCCACCTTTAGATGGGCCCACGGAGTCAAGGGGGCTTTATCGTACCAATCAGGAACGTTGAATTTTTGCGAAAAAGCTTGATTGGCTGCATTTCTGAGAGCAATTTCAGCCATCTGGAGAGGTGAATATAGTGTTTCACACAATGCGATGTTCCACAAATAGCGCGCAAGAGTGATTCTTTCATCCGCTCCATCCTGACGATAAACGCTTAGGCGATCGGGTGATAATGCAACTGAGATTTTACAAAAAAAATCAGAATCCATCTTGTCTTTTTGTCTCCCACGGTCGATAATGTATTTGTACACCTCGGATGTCCTTCTCCCGTCCTTGTGGCGGTGTCAGGAGCCGAGGTTTTCTTTTGCGCTCATTTTGTAATCATATATTCCGACTTTTTATTCTAATTGAAAAGTTTGCCAAAGCGTGAGATTATACCCTCGAGATGAATGTAATCCGAGAATTTTTTCAACAGCATAAATGGCAACGTCGCATTATTGTCGCCTTGCTGGCTGTGATTGCCGGTTCCCTTGCTGGCATTTGGCTTGTGCCGATCTATATCGACTGGCAGATGATCAATGAACTGGAGAGCAATAACCCAGCTGTTCGGCGCAAAGCCATGAGCTTGGCAGTTCGCAGAGCCTCTGCCAGTGAGAATACTCTCAGAAGACTTAAAGACGCACTGAATACCGAAAATGACCAAAAGTTCCTAAGTGTTTTCTCTGTTCTGCATCGGCTTGATAAAGGCCAGGTTGCACCGTGCGACGAAATCTGGCTGGACCGCCTGTTGTATCTGCAATTGAAAGAAGAACGGAATTCCATTCCCCTGATGGCCTATTCAAAACCCGCGATAGATCAGCTTGACAAGCCCGCGGAACCTTTGGATGGTTCTGTCTGGACCAGAGAACGCTTGATGGTTCGAATCGTCGGTTCAGGCCGGGACAATAAGTATATCAGGCAAGCACTCCAGATTGCTGCAACCGATCCGGCACCAATGGTAAAAAAAATCGCTTCTACGCTGGCAGCGAAGTTTGGAGAAGATGAAATTCTCAAAAAATTTCTTTCCGATCCTGATCTGGGAGTGCAATCGATAACAGCGCTGGGTGTGGGAATAGCAAAGCGAAGTAAGCTAACCGAAGAAATCGAGGCTCTGTTTTTTTGCAGTCTTGAAAAGTACAAAGCGGTTTTCAGGGATTTTGAAAAAATAAAGAAACCGAATTGGAGAGATGAAAGAAAATTGGAATTACATATCGATGTGGTTGCCAGTTCTGCTTTCGCCCTGATCGAGCTGAATGCCGCCGATGTTTTTTCTGAAATTTTTGAACTTGCCAGGCAGACCCGTGACCCTCAACTTCAAGAGAAATTGCTTATTGCGATTCAACGCACGCAAACGTCTGATGTCGGTGAGAAGTCCCTCACACTTGCCCGTCAGACGGTGGGGTATATTCTCAAACATAGCAATACGGCTGGGGAGCGCTGGTCACCGGTTGCGTTGGAAGTGGCCGTCGCTATGGGAATGAACGATATTGCTGCTGAAGTGGCTATGAAAACCCTGCAAACTGTTACAAGAAAATCCCGGAGTAAATTGACAGTACCCAGCAATATCGCAGCTGGGGCGTTGGAGGCTGGGGTATCGATGGGGATTGTGAAGGAGGATCAGGTCTGGCTGTATCAGTTGGAATTTGACAGCCAATTGTTGTATGCCTGGAGAAAATATAACAGACTACAAATTTTGGCAGCCTTGAACGTTGCCGAAAAATTGAACCTTCCCTGTCAGTCAGCTGTGCTGGAAATCTGCAGGAGCTTTGATCCGTACAGCGATTCAAAAGTGCTGACCGCAGCTGTTGGATTGCTGGGTAAACAGACGTTACGATTGCCAGAAGGCCAGCAACGCGAACAGAATCTGAAAATCCTTCGCGATATTTCACAATATACGGAAGCACCTTTCAGTGCCCTGGCTGCAGCGATGGCGCTTTGGATTATTGAGCCGGCCACGACTGAGTTTTTGCCCGATGATCTGGCTGGGAGTCAAGATGCCGCAGAAATAGAGGGTCATAAAACTAGTGTGTTCTATCTTCGAGAAGTTCTGTCGGAAAAACGGGCAATGCCCAGAGCATACGCCGCCTGGAATATTGTAAGCCAACATCGCGAGAAAGCTTATAACCTCGGTTGTACGTTTTTGCCCGGAGCGGCGGAAGCCAATCGGGAATATAGCAAATTGGTTCGCAGCACCGGCGTAATGCTTCTTGCTCTTTCAGCCCGGACTGCGGAGCAGAAAACCGAGGCTATAAAAAGGGTTTCCCGGCGAATCAAGCGAATGGCCCCTGCGGATAGGGAAGCCGTGCAGTGCGCCCTGTTAATTCTTGGCCAGGATGAACTTTTGCCCACCGTCAGAAGAATGTTCAATACATGGGGTTCGCCACGCGAGAAGGTGATAATCGCTTTGCTTCGCGTGCGGGACAAAACTGTATTTGACCTGATGCTATGGAACGACAATTATCTCCTGAGCGATCTGGCGTACTTGCTTGATTATATGAATCTGAAAGAAATTCTCGCCCAGACCGTGCCTGACTTGCCAACCATAAGCAAAGTGGTCTCAGGTTATACACAAGCCTGGCAGTTGCAGGTAATGAGGCTGAGTTATGGCATAAATCGGGACAAAATCAATTTCAGGACGGAGCAGAAATGAGGTTGTTAAAAAGGTTCCGATATTATTATAATCTTGGGACGAGAAATTACCGGGTGGTACTGAATTAAAAAGGGAGTACGAGATGAAGAACGAGAACGTTTTTATCGTGATTATAATAATGGTGGGACTGATTGTCTGTGCCTGGCTGTTGGCGGATGGCATGAAATCTCTGGGGCGCAGCATTGAAGGCGCGGGGCTTTCAATGGGCCAGGGGCTTAGTAGTTCCGGCAAATCACCGCAGACTTTGAAGGTTGATCTCGGCAAGATTGATTTGAAGGTCGATGGTAACTCGAGCGGCGGTGGTGCCTTCCGCATAGAGACGACCGCAAAGTAGCCGCGGAAAATGGGATTAATGGGGCTATGGGAGGAATCACAAAAACATTGGGGTTTGCGCGCACATTTTGGGATGGCCTGTTTGATCTTCTTCTGCCGGGCGTTTGTCCGGGTTGCAGACGGGCGGAGATCAGCGCCGGCGGGCTGTGTGACAAATGCAATCTCAAGCTGCTATCTCTGGTAGCCTTGCCTTATTGTCCCAGATGCGGCTCGACCGTCGGCCCGAACCTGCCGATTTATTCCGATGGCTGTCCGCAATGTCCAAACCCATTGCCCAGGTTCGACCGCGTCTTCAGACTAGTACTCTGTCCCGTTTAAAATGTGGGATAAAGTTTCTTTAGTTTTATTCGGGCATCAGCTGTCGTGAAACGCCAGTTAATGCCAGACTTGTTTTTGTTTCTCGGACGTTCCCAAGCAGCAATGGCATCAGCCAATTGCTCCTGTGTTTCAAAATAATCTTTCATACACTGGCGGCTCAAAACACTCAATTCAATTTCGGCCATATTCAGCCAGCTACCATGTTTCGGAGTATAATGAATTTCAAGTTTGTCGGCCAAACGGCTGGCTATTGCAGGATCAAAAGTATCATACAACGAGCCAATTTTATGCGTATTGAGATTGTCCATAACCAAAACAATCTGCTCGGCATCAGGATAAATTTCATCGCATAACTCGCGGATGATTTCCGCAAAATCCTGTTTGGTACGGCGCGAGCGAACCCGTACATGGCGTTCGCCCAAAAGCGGAGCGTTCAACATAAAGACACTGGCTGTGCCATTGCGATGATATTCCGCATCAATTTTTTTCACCGAGCCGGGCTTGGGCGGAATCGCCAGCCGCGTTTCAGATATCAATTGCTTCGACGCTTCATCCAAACAGACTTGCGGCCGAAGAGGATCGAAAGGCCTATGATAAACCTTTAAAATATCTTCCATGCAGGCTACGAATTCAGCGCTGGCCTCGGGTGGTATGCACCAGTATTTGTTCAGGTGAGGCTTAAGTTCATTTTTTTTAGGGTCCGGTGAACAGAGGATTTGCTGCACGAGTCTACCAGCTGCAATTCGACCAGCCTGTCGGCCAGCAGACGAACCGTCCAACGATTGCAGCCCTGAGGCGCATCGCCGCAAGCCAATGCAATTGCGTGCGCCTCAGCAACACCATCTAATGCTTTAACGCGAGGTGCTCCGACATTGCTGTGCTCCAAAATATTAGCGAAACCTCTCTCCACCAGCCTTTGCCGTAACCGTTCAACGGTTTGACGACGACAATCAAACGCTGCTGCCGCCTGATCGTCCGTCCAGCCGGGACCTTCCGGCCCTTGATCGATTTTCAAAAGAATACGCGATTTGCGTCGCTTATGAGCCGCCATGCGATTGGCGTTGACGATCTCTTTGAGTTGGGAACGTTCTTCACTTGTCAATTCAACAATGTACTTCTTCTTTGGCATAGTCGACCTCCTTGCCGAGTTAAGGGTTCTATCAACCCTATCGGCAAGAAAACCTATCCAACTTTATTCTAGGGACAGAGTACTAGGCCCATATGCCGATCCGCTTCGGCCTGTGATTCGCAACCTGAAATATCATGGCCGAGGCGGGTTATTCAGCAGACTTGGCGAAATGCTGGGCCAGGTCGTCCTGGCTGGGGCGGAAGAACCGCTGCTGGACAGTTACGACGTCGTCGTGCCGGCTGCGATGCACTGGATACGGAAACTATTGCGAGGCGGAGATCACGCAGCCTTGCTTGTCGAGGAACTCGGTAAAGCTCTTAACCTGCCGATCAGCTTTGAGCTTATCCGCGTCCGCAATACGCCCCCGCAGGTACACCTCAGCCGGGCCAGGCGGATCGACAATGTTCGCGGCGCGTTCGTAGCCAAGAGCAAAACTTCTGTAAATGGCGCCCGGGTGTTGCTCGTAGACGACGTAACCACCACCGGCGCGACTGCAAGTGAGTGCGCGCGAACTCTTTTCTCCGCCGGTGCCAGCAGGGTCTCGCTGGCTGTTATCGCCAAGTCGGAAAAGCCCGCCGCCTATACGCAACATTGGGAATCGTAAACCCTTAACCTGTTTGATAAGACAATAAAATGCTGGACTTTCAGGGTGTTGGCGAGGAATATTTAGACTTAATTCTGCGATTTTTTAACGGACGCTAAAAATTTTTGGGGAGTAAAAAAATGGTAACTGAATATGAGCATAACGAACTCCGCAAGGAGATCAGATTGGTAAAGCAGCGTTTGGCCAGGCTGGAAGAGTCCTTGGCCAAGATCAGCCCTGCCTCGGCTGGTGTTGAACCAGCATCCCCGCCTCCATTGCCGGAATGGATACAGGTGGAACCTGAACCTTCTGACCATCAGGAACCCGTAAGTCATGAGCCGGTCGGGCAAGCTCATGTGCCTGAGCTGCCGGATAATATGTCTTGGCGGCAGCTTGAAGTTCAGCAGACACCTGCCGAGCCGCAGGAGAAAAAGACTCTCGAGCAGTTCATAGGGCTTAAGGGTATGCTTATTTTCGGCGTTGGTTTTGTGGTGTTGGCGTGCGTATTCTTTTTTAAATACGCCTTCGACCAAGGCTGGATCGTGCCCACCCCGCCCGTGCGGTGTCTTTTGGGAATGATCGCAGGCCTGATTATGCTCGGTTTCGGCGAATGGACGCTCCGTAAGCGGGCCAGACTATACGCAGCTGCGATGTTCGCAGGCGGGGTAGTGCTGCTGTATCTTTCTGCCTGGGCGGCTAGTCCCAACGGGTTGTTCTATCCCAAGTACGAAATCCTCGGAACAAACCAGGCCTTCACAGCCATGTGCGTCATCACGGTTATCGGAATTCTTCTAGCTTTGCGAGCGAACATGATAGCCGGCGGGGTTATCGCTCTTATCGGCGCGATGGCGACGCCGATCCTTCTGTCCAGCGGTGAAAATCGTCAGATAGAACTGATGAGTTACCTGCTGGCGGTGGATGCGGGGTTCCTTATTCTCGCGACGCTCAAACGCTGGTCCGCGCTCGTGCCGATAGCCTTGATTGGAACGCTGGTGCTCTTTATTGGCTGGTTCGGCAGATTCGGCGACGTTCCCGAGTCCCAGTTATGGACGCTGATTTTCACATGGGCGTTTACGGTGCTCTTTGCTGTATGGTCGGCAATCGCTCAGAAAACAGGCCGGGCCAGTTGTAATTGCGCTATTGCGGTCGTCGCAGTATCCAGCGTTGCCTTTGTGTTTACCTGGCTGATCATGCACCTCAACTGCGACATGTCGGCCCAGGTTTTTCTGATGAATCTCCTGGCCTTGAATGTCATGACGATTGTCCTGTGCCAGATATTGCGATGGCATGGGCTTAGACTGGGCGTGGTGATATGGACAGCAGTGACTATGCTGAGTATTTATTCTGATAATGAAAGCGATATGGACTCCTCTTTATTGCGAGGCTGGCAAATATACTGGCTGACCTGGGCGTGGGGCTTCTTCGCCCTTACAACTATCGATATCTTTGTACGAGCGATCCGCAAGTTCGCATCAATTTCTCCCATAATAGCCCAGTTCGACGCAATCCTGGCCTTGATGGCTACAGCTCTGATAACCACTGCTACTTATTTTCTTGGACAGGACCTTTTCCCGGATCAGCTTGGCCTGGTGACGTTGGCCATGGCTGTCTGCGCGATAGGGATTTCGATAATATTACGAAAACGTGAAGGCTATGAGTTTTTGCGCACCAGTTATTTAGTGCAGGGGTTAGCCCTGCTGACAGTAGCCGTGCCGATCCAGTACGACAACGCTATGGTTCCGTTGGCCTGGATAGCATTGGGCGTAATAACCATGGCCCTGGCGCGCAGGCTGCGGAATGTCGTCTTGTTGATATTCCCGCCGGTTGTAATCATCCTGGCGGTGTATCATTTCTGTTTTTGGGTACTGCCGGACGATCCTGCTATGCGGGAAATATGTTTCTCATTGGCTGGGCTTGAGTTTGTAAACGCATTGGCGGTGGCGATTGCGTTGGCATTGGGCATGTTGGCGACAGCTGTGATGTTGCATATCGGTCAGCCGATTTTTAAAAGTGATTCCGAGAAAACGTTGGCGACAGTTATTTGTGGCGGCGCTATCCTCTTCTTTGCGGTTATGACTGCGAAGGAGCTTCCGCTCATTCCAGCCACATGGGCCTGGCTGATCGCAGCCGGCCTGGTGCTTGTCACAGGCCTGGCTGTGCGGGCCAAGGCTGAATGGTCGATAGGCCTGACGGGTGTGCTCCTTTCGGCTGCTGCGTTTAAGTGGGTATTTGCCGACACGCTTGGCTTTTATGGCGGTGATGTGCAACAACACAGCTGGGTCGTCTTGAATCCGATTTGCCTGGCTGGGCTGGTCATCACAGCTGGTTTTCTTCTTCTGCCGCGAATCGCCCGGCGATTCAGCCTGCCCATGTCCCAACAGATTGCCATAATCATGACTCTTGTCGCAGCAGCCCTGGTTGCCTGGGCGGGCAGCTTTGAGGTCGTCCGATACGTCGATACTTACGAGCAGGCTCTTGCAGATCCGGGCAAGGCCCTGCAGATGGGCCTGAGCATATGGTGGAGCATCTGGGCGACTGTAATGCTGATAACAGGCCTGGCCTGGCGGGCGCCGGCGGCGAGATACTTCGCGATTCTGCTCTATGGAGTGACCGTCACAAAAGTATTAATTGTTGACATGCAGGGAATCGATGCTATATATCGCATCCTTTCGTTTTTGGTGCTTGGCGTTTTGCTGGCCATTGGAAGCTGGGCTTATTACAAGTTCTTCAAAGCCGCCCTGGCCAAGGCTGAGAGTGATTAGACGCCATTTTGACGTGATTTTATCTTGTTAAAAATATTGAAGGAAATCCGATGTTGATTGGAATTATCAGTGATACGCACGGGAAGACCAAACGTCTCGCCAAGGCCATGAGGCTGCTTGAAGAGCGTGGGGTCGATGTGCTCGTGCATTGCGGCGATATTGTTTCGCCCAAGTGTGTGGAGCAATTGGCCAAGTGGTCTGGAGATGTTTATCTCGTAGCGGGGAATATGGACAGGCCACACCTGGATGAAATTGAGCGGATTGCGGAGGAAAACAATATCCACTTCGCGCGGAATTTCATTACCGTTCCGCTTGAGAACGACACATACCTCGCAGCTACGCATGGGCATCTCGAAACCTTGATGGTGGAATGGCTGGAGCACGAACGGTTCGAGTATGTCTGCCATGGCCATACCCACTGCCGACGCGATGAAAGATTCGGTACCACCCGCGTGCTGAACCCAGGCGCACTGAACAACCCCAAAGACCCGAAACACCACACGATAATCATTCTCGACACGGAATTCGATACCGTTGAGGAAATCGAAGTCGACTGACGTGCCAGCTATGGATCAACCGGACAAAATCTATTTTATCCTGGGCTGTACCGCATGCGGCAAGGCTGCGGTCGGCAGGGAACTTGCCCGCAGACTCAAAGGCCAGATTATCAGCGTCGATTCCATGAAAATCTACCGACGCATGGATATCGGCACAGCTACGCCTTCAAAGGAAGTCCAGACTGAAATTAAACACTACGGTATCGATATCGTGGAACCAAGCGAGGCCTTCAGCGTGGCTGACTTTGTGCAACATGCCGAATCGGCTGCGATGAGTATCCGCAAAGACGGCGCGATCCCACTGGCGGTGGGGGGCACGAGCCTTTACATCAAAGCCATGACGGAAGGCCTGTTTGAAGGCCCAGCCGGTGATCCCCAGCTGCGGGAACAGTTGGTTCAGCGCGGTCGAGAGCATGGGCTGGAAAGTATGCACGCCGAACTGATGAGAGTGGACCCGGTTTCGGCGGAGCGAATTCATCCCAACGACGAGAAGCGAATTTTGCGGGCGCTGGAAGTTTTTTATAAATCCGGCATGCCTATCAGCCAGCTTCAGACGCAATGGGATCAGCAGGCAGGCCCGAATGAAAAATGCGTCCTCATAGGCCTGCGACGTGAACGGGAGGACCTTCACCGCAGGATCAATCGGCGAGTGAAAAAGATGGTGGAGATGGGCTTGCGGGAAGAGGTTGAAAGCCTCCTGGCCGAGCCGGCTGGTCTTGCGCATCAGGCTGCACAGGCTGTTGGGTATGCAGAACTGATAGATTATTTCCAAGGCAGGGAGAAATCATTCGACAAGGCTATTGAGCGGGTGAAAATCAATACGCGAAGACTGGCGAAGAAACAGCGGACGTGGCATCGGCGTTGGCAGCAGGTGCAGTGGTTCGACCTGGCGGAGGATGAGCCAGCTGGGCAGAGCGTCGAGCGACTCCTAAAGGAGATCGAGTTCAAATGAACGTTCCCGACGAGTTCGACTTCCTTATGACCGCTGCCCTGGCCCAGGCCAGGCTGGCTGTCGAGCTGGATGAAGTTCCCATCGGAGCTGTGATCGCACGAGACGGTGAAATCATCGCAGCTGATCATAACCGTCGGATTCTCAACTCCGATCCCACCGCCCACGCGGAAATGCTCGTGATTCGCAAGGCAGCTGAGTTGTTGGGCGACTGGCGATTGACAGGCTGTACGTTGGCGGTGACGCTCGAACCCTGCTGCATGTGCGCCGGCGCTATTGTATTGGCCCGCATCGATAAACTCATCTACGGTGCAGCTGATCCCAAAGGCGGCGCGGTCGATACGCTGTACAATCTCTGTAGCGACCGCAGGCTGAACCACACCGTGGAAATCCACTCCGGCATTATGGCTAACCAGTGCAGCCAAGCCCTGACGGAATTCTTCCAGGCCCAACGGGCAAAAGGAAAAAAATAACAATTTCCAATTTCCAATTGGCAGGTTCCCAATTCCAATTCCAACTCGAAGCCGACCCTATGTGATGGCTTCTCAATGGAATACGAACTTGATAACCACGAATCCGCCGATAAGAAGGATCGTAAACGCCAGTGCCAGCCAATTGAAATATTTCTCGATGAAGGGCGTGATCTTCGGCCCGAACTTCCACATCAGGCTGGATACCAGGAAAAACCTGGCCGATCTGCTGACCGCAGCTGCGATGACGAATACCGTGAAAAACAGCGGCGGACTTTCCACGCTTTGGCCCGTGCCGAAAACGCCCGCGGTGATCGTAATGACCTTGAACGGGATCGGCGTAAAACCGGCGGTGAAGACAATCCAGAAATTGTATTTCTCGTAGAGGTTGCTGACGTTATTGAATACCTCCGGCGTGAAGCCCGGTATGTACTTGAAGAAAATTTCGTCAACGCCCGCGTTCCAAAGCTGCCAGCCTATGAAGAATCCAAACAGTGCGCCAAGTACGCTCGCCAGGCTGCATATAGTTGCATAGCGAAGCCATTTTTTGCGGTTACCCAGAACCAGGGGCATGAGCAGAACATCCGGTGGCACAGGGAAAAAGCTGCTCTCGGCGAAGCTTAGTACGAATAACGCCACCGCGGCGGATGGTTTATAGGCCCAGGCCAGCGTCCAGTCATAAACGCGACGATGGACATGCCACCACGGTGCGGTTTTGTGTTCCGCAATGCGCAGGCCACAATGTTCGCAGAAGGCGGCTTCATCAGAGATCGACATGCTACATTTTGGACATTTTACATTTGTCATAGTGTGGGCAGTGTATAACAACCCAAGTGGGAAAGCAATTTTTCAAATTCCAATTTCCAATTTCCTATTTTTTACACAAAAAAATTAGTCCACAGATTACGCAGATTTCAAAGATTTTCATAAAATCTTTTTAGTGTAATTTGCGTGCCGGGGCCACTGTCCCGGTACGTTGAAGGAAATTTTCACAAGCATCGTACTGCGGGCCAGGTCAGGAACCCTGGTACGCAAAAAATCAGGCCACTCGCTTAATGGGCTGATTTGCGTATAATGGCTGCGATGACAAGAGAAACTAATAATCCTAATGATCACCTCGCCGGTGATAATAAAAAAGTTCTGCTGGCCATGAGTGGGGGGGTGGATTCTTCCGTAGCTGCGAAACTTCTGCAGGAGCAGGGCTATGAGGTTACGGGCGTGTTTATGAGCCGGGGCAGTGATTTTTCCACCGCTGACAAACGCGACATAGCCTGCGGCAGTCAGCGGGACGCAACTGATGCCCAGCGTGTAGCGGATGCTCTTGGAATCCAGCTGTGTGTTTTGGATTTGCATGACAGATTTACGGAAATTATCGACTATTTCGTTGCTGAATACGTGGCTGGGCGAACGCCGAACCCGTGCATTATGTGCAATATGAAGCTCAAGTTCGGCAGGCTGTTGGAGCTTGCGGATTCACTGGGTTGTGCGCGCATGGCTACGGGGCATTACGCGCGAATAGTGCAGTATGCAGGCAGCCCAGCCATCGCCAGAGGTCTGTCCGCTAAAAAAGATCAGTCATATGCATTGTTTGGAATTCAGCCTGCTGTTCTCGACAGGATAATTCTGCCGGTCGGCGAGATTGACGACAAGGCGCGGGTGCGGGAAATTGCCAAATCACTGGGCCTGGAAATTCACGACAAACCTGACAGCCAGGACATCTGTTTCATAGACGGGACTGACTATACAAAACTCCTGGCTGAGCGGGCGCCGCAAGCTCTCACGCCAGGTCGGATTATTAATACCGCCGGTGAAGAACTAGGCCGGCACGAAGGATATGGCCGATATACGATAGGCCAAAGACGCGGGCTGGGTGTGGCGATGGGCGAGCCGGCCTACGTTACGAAAATCGATCCAGTCACAGCCGATGTCACCCTCGGCTCACGTGAGGAATCATGCAGCAGGTTTCTGCGGGCTGAGCGGGCGAATTGGCATCATAGGCCAGCTCAGGATTCCTTCGATGCGATTGTTCAGATTCGCTACAACAACAGGGGGGCTCCTGCGAGAGTGACCCAGGCAGAGGCGGATGATGAAAAATTTGATGTTGAATTCAGCGAACCCGTTCATGCCATTACGCCAGGCCAGGCTGCGGTTGTTTATGATGGTAATGTGGTTCTTGGCGGCGGCTGGATTGCGTGATTTTTAACATACGTTCAGGAATATACCAGTACACATGTCAAAAACATTAGCAATTCATCCAGGCGCGTTGGGGGACGTTATCCTCTTCGGCAGAGTCCTGCAGGAGTTGGATGGCGAAGTCACGCTCATCGCAGGCCGGTCTAAGGGCACGCTGCTCCAAGGCCTTGGAGCGGTTGATCGGATAATGGATTTTGATTCGCTGCCGATGCATGAAGCATTTACCGACACCCCTCTGCAGGATTGTCGTCTGCCGAAAATCCTGGGCCAATGCGATAGACTGATAAGTTGTTACGCTCTGGGGGACAGGAGAGCTGAGTTGCGATTGGCGGGGCTTTGCGGCTCATCGAGTGCAGCTTTTGTTCCAATCAGGCCGAGTGCTGAGTTTACTGGCCATCTCACGGAATTATGGTGCGACATGTTGGGAATCGACAGGAGCGTTGACGAACTTGCCAGCCAGGCCTGGGCCGTGCCGGAAAAATGGCAGCGGGATGGACTTGACGCCCTCAGCCTGGCTGGGGTGAGGAAACCTTATGTTGCAATCCAGGCTGGCGCTGGCGCAGCGGAAAAATGTTGGCCTATCGAAAATTTTTATCAACTGGCTGAGTATATTGAGAAACTTGGCAACAGTCATCAAGCAGCGCCGGTATTTATCCTTGGCCCCGTCGAGCTTGAAATGTGGGGTGATGAAGTTCGGCAGAAACTGACATCGAAATTCAACGTTATTCAAAATCCTTCCCTGGAAACCCTTGCCGGTATCCTGGCAGGGGCGGATTGCTTCATAGGCAACGACTCGGGCTGTTCGCACCTGGCTGCGGGAGTTGGTACAAGAACAATTGCGCTGTTTGGTCCGACGAAATCCGACCACTTCAAACCGCTTGGGCCACGCACCAGTGTAATCCAGGCCAGGACAATGGAAAATATCGATATTACAAGGGTTATAAGGGAATCACCTTACTGAGGAAAGGCTGGAATTTCCTTGACTTTATCAAATATTTGGCCTATCCTTATATTTACATCTTGTTCTTTTTTAACATGAAAAAATCTTCTGCTGTACGTCAGAAGCGCTGCAATATTGTTCGATGATAATATTGGTTTCACATGTTGTAACATGAGACTTCGTGTTTTCTTAACACGGCCAATGGGCAATTAATACGTCCTTATTATATCTATCTTACAACGGCGTCGCCTGAGGGAAAGGAGACACTCATGGCAAATGGCAAGATCAAGTGGTTTAACAACTCAAAGGGATGGGGCTTTATTACGACAGAAGACGGGACTGAAGCGTTTGTTCATTACAGCGATATCGACGGTGATGGATTCAAGGCGCTATATGTCGGAGACTCTGTTGAGTTTGACATGCAGGAAGGTCCCAGAGGCGCAAAGGCCATCGCGGTTCGAAAACTTGGAGACTAAAATAATCTCCTTTTAAAGCGGTCGTTTGGAATCGGTTGGCGGTTGGGGGGGTGTCTATCTTTGTATCTATGCTGGTAAACGTTTTTCTCTTAACTTCTCTTGATGTCTGGGCTTTTATTTCACTCTTTCCTTATGTACAATTGCGTCTTAGTTGGAGTCGGGGATATTCTACCAGGAATTATTGAAAATTGTTTAGGAAGTTGAATTTGTCGACACTGTGTTGAAGTGAATTCGACACAGTTCGTCAGAAGGACGTTTATTAAAAATGCTGATAAGAACGAAAATACTTTCAACCGTTGGCCCGGCGAGCTGTTCAAAAAAGGTTCTCCGCGAGCTTGTCCAGGCAGGCTGTGACGTATTCAGAATCAACTTCTCGCACGGCAGTAACGATCAGCGTGAGGAGTTTCTGAATAATATTCGGGAAGTTGAAAAAGAACTCGGGGAACCCCTCGCCGTTTGCGGCGACCTGTGTGGCCCAAAGATTCGCGTCAGCCCGATGACGGGCGGCGGGGTACTGCTGGCCGAGGGGCAGGAAATTGTCATTCAGCGCGAACCTCTCGAGGGTACGGCAACGCGAATTTCGACCACGCTGGCCGAGCTTGTCGATGACGTCAAGGTGGGGGAGCCCATTCTGCTGGACGACGGCAAGCTCAAGCTGGAAGTTCAGCGCACCTGCCCGCCAAACGAAATCGTTTGCAAGGTTATTGTCGGCGGGATATTGGCTAGCGGCAAGGGAGTTAATCTGCCGGGCACGAAGCTGCGTCTCTCAGCCTTGACGGAAAAGGATCGTCAGGATGTGGAATGGATAGCGGCGCACGATTTCGATTACGTTGCCCTTTCGTTTGTGCAGCGTGCGGAAGACATTGTGATGCTTCGCGACCTGCTCCGCGAGAATAATTGTGACGCTCACATCATCGCCAAGATTGAAAAGCCCCAGGCCTTGGATGATCTGGATAACATCATTGCCTCAGCTGATGCGGTTATGGTAGCGCGGGGCGATCTTGGTGTTGAGATGGATCTCCCAGCTGTGCCCGTCGCGCAGAAGCGAATTACATCTGCCGCCCAGCGTGCGGGCAAGCCCTGCATAATCGCAACGCAAATGCTCGAGAGCATGATTACCTCGCCGACTCCAACCCGCGCGGAAGTTTCCGATATAGCCAACGCCGTACTTGATCATGCCGACGCCGTCATGCTCTCCGGCGAGACCGCGGTGGGCAAGTATCCCGTTCATGCCGTGGAAATGATGAATCGGACTGTCGCGGACATCCAGGCCTATCACGACGAAGCCTGTCTTAATACTCGCGTTGATGACATTGGTTCGCCGACAACCGCAGCCGTCGCGGCAGCAGTGCGACAAATTTTGCGAGTGGAGGATATCTCCGCAGTGGCTGTGTTCACCGCAACGGGCGCATCGGCGAGAATGCTTGCCAAGAATCGCCTGCCTTGCCCTATCCTTGCAATGGCTGAGGACGAGAAGATCGTGCGACGGATGTGTCTGTATTATGGAGTGATTTCTCAACAGTCCAATCCTCCAAAACACACGCGCGATGTGCTTCTTGAAGTATCGAAACTCACGGTTGAACTCGGCATTGCTAAGGAAGGCGACCGCGTCGTTGTCGTCACGGGTCGGCCCATCGGCAAACCAGGCCATACCAACACAATCGTCGTTCACACAATCGGAGCCAATCCGGATACCGAGGATAAAGGCTAATGAACGACTGCGAAATAAAGGGGTTGTGCGTCGAGACGAAAAAAGTTTGGCATGCGGATGGATTGGCTGTGGCTATCGTGTTGGCGGGGCTTATTGCTGCGTTGGCGGTGGGCTGGGCCAGTGACGGGTTTTATCAGGATGACGACCTTACGCATTATCGTTTTGCAAGTGCGGGTTGTGAGAATCTCAGTTCGCTGCTGCACCGCTGGGCGAGGCCTGGCTATAATATCCCAACTGCACTTGTCGCCCGATACCTTGGTATGCCGGGTTGCCGGGTTTTCAGCGCGATCCAGACTGCGATTGTCGCCTTTTTTGCGTATGCTATCGCGCGCAGGCTTATCGGGCCTGGTAAAATCGCCGCTCTCGCAGCCGGGCTGGTCTGGTTACAGCCTATGGTGTTCAGACTGGCGACTACTACGCTTACCGAAACAACCGCCGCTGTCTATATCACCCTCGGAGTCTGGCTGTTCCTGCGCGGCAATCGTATATGGTCATGCGCGGTCATCAGCCTGACGTTCGTAACGCGCGACGAGACCATGGCCCTTGCACCGATCATGGCCTTGGCGGTTCTGATAGATGCGTTGAAGCACTCAGAAGGCCGAGTTGTAAAAATTCTGAAAACCCCGTGGTTATGGGCATGTGCTTTAGCGCTCGTGTGGGCTCCGCTTGTGTATTGGCTGACCGCCTGGCTGGTGAACCTCCCGCCCGATGCCTCGCCGCTTACTATTTTCACCAAGCAATACACGCCGGAGTACGGCTCGGGCCCGGCCTATTGGTTTCTCGCCATCTGGCCTGAAGCTGCTACTATCGGCATACCTGCATTGGCGATAGCTGGCGCATGGTGGCTGGGCCGAAAGGGCTGGCTGATTTCCGCGTGGGTGTTTGGACTGGTTGCACTGCATTCGCTGATTTTCGCGCGCGGCTTGTTTGCATCGGGAGGTTATGCCCGGTTCCTTGTGCCGATAGCTGGGCTGATGGCGGTGCTTGCGTCAGCTGGCGTTCAGGTGGCGTGGGAACTCAAGCGTAAAAATCTGGCTTCGTTGGTCCTGGCCTGTATGGGAGGCTGGCTTGCATTGATAGGCTGGAAGTTCGGCTTTGTAGTCCCGCTGCGGTACATGCTCCCGCCGGCGATAGTGCTTTGGCTATGGGCGATCCTTGCATTGCTGAGCAGAAACCCGGTATCAGTCAAATGGATGTGCAGACTGGCGGTGATCGTGGCTGTTGTACTTGCGGTGGGGCAGTTCGCGATTGTAACCAGGCCTTTAATGCTGGCGGACTCTGCTATGCATCGCGTGATTATCGCAAGCGTTGAGAGCACCCAGGCCTCGCCATACGCAACGCGCCCAGCTTTGGCCCAGCATGTTCTGATCCAGCATCTGCGCCCCGGCACAGCAGCAGTCTTCAGTAATTCCGACGCAATCACGAAATGGCAACGCGCCCAGCCCGGCACGCTGTTCTTCTGGGAATCCAAGTACTGCGTAAAACTTCACGAACAGAAGTCCACCATAGCCCTGAGAAACGAACTCTACCGCCTCGGCAACGTCGTCTGCCACAACGAAGACTCCAGCGAACACGCGATAGTTTTTGAACGTAAAAATACAGCCGGCGTGAAGCCGACGGAAATTCCGAATAAAGAAATAATTCCGAATGACGAAGCACGAATTCCGAATCAATGATGAAATCAGAATTTAGAATAACGGTTTTGGGTGGACTGGCTAGACCGGCTGGGACATAGTCACGAAGCAGCGGCGTCCCACCTTTTTCTCTAATTTGCGTAATGTTGTCATTGCGAAGGAGCCGAAGGCGACTGCGGCAATCTTAAATGTGAATTTTTTAAAATCAAAACCCAGATTGCTTCGCTACGCTCGCAATGACAACATGTTACTAACGTCAAGTTAGTCCGGCCGGGTCTTGACCCGGCAATTTAAAGACAGGAGGGTGGGTGGTTCTGACGAAGTCAGGTTCACCCACGCTGGAAATTAAAAGTATTGATCGGCTATTACAACCACATTAACATCTGTGTATGAGGAATAAACCGCGTGGGTGTACCCCTCGTTCCTCGGGAACCACCCACCCTCCTTATTCTACGAACCGAGACATCAATAGCGGAGTGAAAAAATGACTCAGACTACATCGAATGAAGATCGTGCGAAGTTGGTCAGCCTGGCCCGGCGGGCGTTGGAAGCGCATGTCCTAGGCCAGCTCCAGCCGCGGGTGGAAAAGGTCGAAGGCATCTTCGCCCAGAAGCTAGGCTGTTTCGTGACGCTCACAAACCAGGGCCAGCTGAGAGGTTGCATTGGCACGTTCATGCCCCATGCGCCCCTGGCTGATATGATCGTCGAGATGTCCACCGCCGCAGCCCGTGATCCGCGATTCACGATGAATCCGATCACGCCAGCCGAGCTGGGCCAAATTCATATCGAGGTTTCCCTGCTCTCTCAGCTTGAGAAGACCGATGCCCCCGAGAAATTGCAGATCGGCAAGCACGGAATTTATATAGTCCAAGGCCGGCAGTCAGGATGCTTCCTGCCAGAGGTCGCCACCGACTGTGGCTGGGATGCCGAAGAATTTTTAGACAACTGCTGTACACACAAGGCCGGTCTGCCGGCGGGGGCATGGCGAGACCCCGAAACGACAGTCTACCTCTTTACCTCCGAAAAATTCGGAGAATGAAACACATTCCAATTGCCAATTTACAATTTTCAATTGGGATGGAAACTATCTCAAAATACACTCTTTATTCCTGCTAAAACATTAGCCGTTGCGTGTCAATTCCAGTCTGAGATTGTTCAAGGCTGTCAGGGCCGATCGCAGGCGTATCATTTCCCTGCCGCCGTGGAAGAGATTTTTTTGCACTGTGACGTTGCCGTCTGGCCCTGCCAGTGATGTGTAAACCAGGCCTACTGGTTTTTCCGCGGTTCCGCCTGTAGGCCCAGCTATGCCTGTTACGCCGATGGCCCAGTCCGCGTTGAGTTTTTTCCTCGCGCCTTCTGCCAGTGCTCCGGCGACCTGCTCGCTGACAGCTCCGTGTTTTATCAAAAAATCTTCCGGCACGCCTACCTGATCGCGTTTGACTTCATTGGCGTATGAAATTATTCCGCCGAGGTAATAGGCTGACGAACCGCCTGTGTCGGTCAGCATTTTTCCGATAAGTCCGCCGGTGCAGCTCTCCGCGGTTGCGACGGTTTGGCCTGCACGCCTTAGCAACTCGCCTGTCGCAGAAGCCATCGTGACATCCTCGCCTACTCCGAAGACCTTCTCGCCCAGCCTGTTGCAAACCTGCAAAACGGTATCGTCGGCCTGGCTATTCGCCTCGGCGGGCGTGGCAGCCTGGGATATTATGCGGATGGAAATTATTCCCTCGGACACTGTCGTGCCGACGAGGATCGGTCCTTCGCGTTTCATAAGGTCAGCCAGGATTTCGCCCGCGCTGGATTCGCCTAGGCCGAAGAGTCGGACTATCCGGTTGACTATAGTAATCCCGCAGGAGGGCAGGGCGGGTGCGACGCTGGCGTTGAACATCGCTTTCATTTCGCTCGGAACGCCTGGCGTGACGTAAACGTCGGCCTGGCCTAGTTTCGCAGCTATTCCCGGCGCGGTTCCACAGGAGTTCGACAACGCAGTTGAGCCGGCAGGAAAATAAGCCTGAATCAGATTGGCCTGGACCATGGGGTAATTTCGGCTTTTGAAAAACGCTTCGATTTCGGCGAGGCATTGATCGTCGCGAACAAGTTCAACTCCCATAGCATCAGCCAAGGCCTGTCGCGTGAGGTCGTCGGCTGTGGGACCCAGGCCTCCGGTTGCGATCACAATCTCCGCCAGCTCGGAAGCCTCCAGAAACGCCCGCGCTATAACAGCCTGGTCGTCCGGTACCGTGAGATGCCCAGCTGTGACGATACCCCTGGCTGACAATTCGCGACTCAGCCAGGCGCTGTTGGTATCCACGCTTTGGCCCGTGGTTAGTTCCTGGCCTATAGCAATAATAAAAGCTCTCATGCCCAATGACTCCCGTCGATAACCTGCTTGCAGACCGGACATTGATCCTGGCCTGTGATATTCTCCTGGCCTGTGATTTCCGCCCCGCAATGTGGACACCGCATGAGTTTCTCATCCGGGCTGAGATCCTTTTTTTCTTCTGAATTATTTAAATCTGACATCCCGGTATGATACCCATTTGGAATGAAAAAACCTACCGATAAAAAAACGGCTCCAAGTATTGTCACGAGAACAGTCTCGCAACTTGCTTGAAGCCGGTCGGATTTAGCCAAGGAATGCCTGTTTACCGCCTCCAGTTTTCAGCATCTTGGCCAAGTTGCCCGCTTTGAGCTTTCGGGGACCTCTAAAATTGCATGAAGTCGATTATTCAGTTTGTCGCACAGCTGTCCGCTACGAAGGTGAGTGCGAATTCCATTTCCACTCAAGAAAGTATAGGCAGGCCGGAAATGATTATGGTTCGATTTTTTGAGAAATTTCGCCGCATTCCCATGCAGTGTGATCACACTTCGGGCAGGGGAGATCAGTTCGGTATCCTTTCGGGGTGTATCCGCAATAATGGCAGAATACGTACTTCCGTTTGACAGCCATCCTCAGTGGCGATACGGCAAACCGCCAGTTGGTTTTTACCCTTTTCCTTGGGTTTGGATTAGGGTGTAAAGATGACATTTTTGGTTTGGAATTAGCCGGTGAGTTATCGTACAGCATGATCGATACTCCTTGTAAATATAGTGGCTGTATTAAAATATAAAAGTAAACTACTTTTTATTATTACAATGTCAGATATTTTTGATTACCCCGGTTTAACTTGTTGTTTGAGGTAAGCTTACATCGTGTTTTTTAATGGACATTTGGTATGGACAAGATTCCATTTCCTCTTGGCCTGAGAGCCGAAATCGGTATAATATCCGTGCTTCCAATTTTAGAATCATAAGCTGTCGGGTTTTGTTTGTCCCCGGCCTGTTGAGATTAATATGAAAATGACAGAACATATGAAATACCGGACGGTAATGCTGGCTATCCTGGCTGGGGCTTTTTTGTTCCTGCCAGGCTGCGGACCCGAATTCGATATGAATCGGGGTACGACGCTTGGCGACAATATATCGCCCCAGAGTACTTGGAAAATTGACAGTACCGATGGTGGTTTTGTTGGTCTCCGCCAGGCCATTGACGGCAGCCCTTTGACATTCGCGGTCACCAGCAGACGATATAATAATGCGACGATCACACTTGATCTGGGCAGGCCTTGCGTTTTTAATCTGGTTGCCTTGCGACACGGAATTAATGAAAACGGCTTTGCACGCAGGCTGTCACTTTCCACGAGTCTGGACGGCAAGGATTATACCAGCCGATATGAGTGCGTCGGTACGAAAAAGGTTACCTACATCCCCATACTCACGCCAATCACCGCACGGTACATCAGAATCAGAGCCTCCGTGCCCGGCAGCGAAGCCTGGTCTATCGCGGAAATTTATCTGCAATAAAACAGGATTCAGTAGTCAGGATTCAGTAAAAAACATCTTGGAGAGCAGGTTTATGAATGATGTTGCCGAAAATCAGGAAGTTCAACAGGCTGATGAATCCGACAGCCGTTTTTCGGTAATTGTTTACTGCCTGATCGGTGTAATCATACTGCTGCTGATCGGATTGTGGATCATGGAACGAGGTCATCGCAACCGGGCCGAAGCCAGAGTTCGTGATATTACCCAGGCGGTAGCTGAACAACAGAAAAAGATGCAGGCCTTCGGCCAACTCGTCGCAGCCCAGTCGCTGGGCAACAAAATCATCCGAAGCGAACTGCCAGCAGTACAGATGGAATGTGCCGGCCAGCAGCGAACGGCCTTAATGCTCAGTGCCTCAGCTGGTGAACAGATCGGCCTCTTGCCCGGCGATATTGTTTTTGTTACTCTGCCTCCCCAGCCAACCGCGACCCAGCCGGCTGGGAAGTAGACCAACTAATTATCAAAAAATCCAAAAAAAAACACGGCTGACCTATCAGTGATGAGTACTAGCCGTGCTTTTTGATTTTTTTACTCAACTTTTCAATGCTCTAATATTTACGCAGTGGCTTCCAGAACATCCCGGCCTACGACGATCTTGCCGTTGTTGTGGCTCCAGTTGTCGTGATCCCAATCGCCGGCTATCCAACTCCGAATAAGCGAGTAGTTCCGCGTCTGGTCTGTCAGCGTTACCTTGCTGGGGGTAAAGTTTCCAGCTACGCCTTGGGCGTTGTCGCCTCGAACGATTAACGACCCTACAGTACCGGCCCGGAGGTTGTGCCTTCCAGACTCAGCAGACCAATCTGCAACGTTTATACTGTTGATGCCGCTGCCAGCTGTGATTTCGACATTCGATCCGAGAATGCTTCCGCCCTTCAAGACACTTATGCTTGCACCCCTGGCATTTTGGCCCAGTGCTCGAAGAATCAAGGATTTGTTTTCCTGGCCCAGGTCGCCACGGGCAGCTATTGTACCGATCCAGCCTGCCTGGCCATGGGTTTCAATCATACCCGCCAGGTCGCCGTAAGAATAAAGTGTGCGGATTGATCCGTTGACGCTCAGAGACCAATTGCCCATGGTATTGCCAGCTACGATTGTTCCGACATTTCCGTCTCTTACCGCCCAGCCTCCGCCAGTGATATCGCCACCTACCTTAGCTTTTTGTATGGCGTAGCCGCGATTGCTGCCGTCAAGCCTTACATCAGCAGCGAAATCGCCGCGTGAAACCAGCGATGCGACCCAACTTACATCGAGAATTTGGCTGCCTGCCTCAGCTGTCCAGTCACCAACATTTACGCTGTAGATTCCGCCATTGGCTGTGATTTCCACATTGTCGCCCAAGACAGAACCGCCAGCCTGGATTTTTGTAATGCCCACGCCGCGTGCATTCGCGCCGCCAGCCTGAATTGTAAGGTCAGCTCCAGCCTGGCCAAGGTTTCCGCCAGCTATCATCGAGCCGATCGAACCGCTTGAAACAATTGTCCCCGCCAAGTCACCGTAGGTGTAAACAGTATATACGCCTGTACAAAACAGATCCCATGTCTCGGATGTGGTTCTGGCGATAATCGTCCCAGCCTTGCCGGCAAGGTCCCATGTTCCGCCAGTGATATCATTTGCGATCTTCGCCCTGTAAAGCGAATAGCCATGAAATTCACCGGTGAGGTTCATGTCTATTTCGAGGTCGCCAGCGATGCCCGCTGTGCGGTCACCAGTGGTATAAACGTACAGGGCGGCTGGGGCGTTGAGCGTTCCGCCGACCCAGGAAGCCACCGACAGTGTGCGAACCGGCGATGCGAAATCCAAAGTCAGGCCCGACGCTATCTCATGAGCATAAAAACTTATGCCCCTGGCAGCACCATCGCCAGCCATGGTTACATTTGCATTGTTGAGCAGATCATGCAGCTTGACCTTGTAGATGAATCCGTCATCCGACATGTCAATGCCATTGCCCACCAGGTCAACCGTCGGCCCGTAAAGATGGTACATTGGATCAACGCCTCGTATTTCGCCGACCCTGGCCAGGCCGTCACCCATGCTGTCCGTCTTGAATATCAGTTTTCCGGTAGGCAGGCTGCCTGTAAGATTGACGATGCCCAACTGGATATTCTGGCCTGTGATTTCGAGGACATTTCCGGCACCATAGATTGGCTTGATATTCTGGCCTTCAAAATACAAGGATCCCCACACGCCGCGAGGCTGAATTAAAACACTAGTGCCGTCTACTTCCGTATATTGAATGTTCCAGCCATATTCGATATCGACCCAGCTGCCGTCCGCCTGGAGTTCCAGGAAAATTGTTCCTGTGGAAACCCCGCCGTCTGTATCGGTGACGCTGAACAGGAAACTGTCGGTGAATCCTGCTGAGCCTGCTGGAATGGCGCTGGTGTAAGTAATGGTTTGGCCGTTGATTGAAACACTGCCATGCAGCGGCTGGGTGTCTATCCCGTAAGTCAGATTGCCGCGAGCCGTTTCAACGTCTTTGCCAACGATATCGATAATTATCGGTTCGCATTTATACACCTGGCTGATTGTCTGGCTGAATGCCTGCGGAAGGTCATTCACAGGCGCGACATCTACCGTGATGAATACCTCATCGCTGGTCAA
This sequence comes from Phycisphaerae bacterium, assembly GCA_963664745.2. Taxonomy (GTDB): domain Bacteria; phylum Planctomycetota; class Phycisphaerae; order SM23-33; family SM23-33; genus B1-G9. The sequence goes on along the minus strand of CAXXMC010000005.1, from coordinate 348,894 downwards.
TGCCGGGCTTGTGCCCACGCCATCGGGGTCGCCAAGGTCAGTCGCGGTAAAGCCAAAACTGTCAGGCCCGAAATAGTTATCCTTGCCCCTGTAGTATGCGGTATTGCCTTCAATATAAACCAGGCCGTTGGCAGGCTGGGTAGTGACGGTGTATATCATGTTGGCTGAGGGGGTCTCCACATCATCAGCTGTAAGCGGAATCGCCAACACCACGTCTTCATCAGCATTGGCAGTGCCTCCCGTAGCGGTCGGGGCGTCGTTTACCGGTACAATGGTGATGCTCACGGTAGCTGGGTCTGAGAGGTGCACGCCGTCGGTGGCTGTGAACGTGAAGAAATCTTCGCCGTTGTAGTTTTCATCGGGCGTGTAGGTAAAATCGCCCGTGTTGACGTCGAAGCTGGTAATGGTACCGTGGCTTGGTGCGGTATCCACGGCGAAGATCATCGAATCGTCTTCCGGGTCAAAACCTTCGACAACACCATCCTGGGCAATATCTTCAGTTACCGCAAAAGCCTGAGGGGTAGCGCTCGTCCAGGGTTGATAGCCGAAATCTTTACCGACAATATCATCATCATAGTTGGCGGTGACAGTGTAATAACCATCTGCAGGTTCTGTGCGCTTCCAGCCTGCCTGCATGACCTGGCCTATTCTGTAATCGCCCGGCTCAATATCGGTAAATGTATAATTACCAGTACCATCCGTAACCGTTGAAATTTCTCCCGCATCCAGGAAGCCGTTTTCATTGGCGTCTATAAATGCCGTCCAGCCTGCGAGCTTTGCCTCGCCGATGTCGTTAATGCCGTCAAAATTCGCGTCGTCCCAGAACTGGCCGCTTATGGTAGCGAGTTCGACACCCTGGCCTTGAAGGGTAATTTCGTATGAGCCTTCATCCGTGTCGTTATTGGTAAGCGTCAGTGTATCCGTAACGACACCGACAGCGGTGGGGCTGAACGTGATTTCAAACGTCATAGTGCCCTTGGCAGGGATAATCCAGTCGTCCTCGGCATCCACGCCGTTTACAGGTGAAAGGGTAAACGGGGCATCCAGCCCGCTGGCCTGGGAAACCGTGAGGTCAGCTTCGCCTTCGTTGCGGATAGTAACAGTTTGCGTTCCATCCTGCCCGAGAACCACCTGTCCCAAATCCAGGCTGTGAACGTTACTGAGTGGTCCCACCTCGACATCGATTTCCGGTTCGAAAAACGCAGAGTTGCGTTCCAGTCCTTGGACGCAGCCTATATAGACGTTGCTGTAGCCGTAAATGTTATCAAAAAACCAAGCCCCGTTATGGTAATCGACTTCATAGTAACGCAGTCTGTCTGGTGCATTTTCCATGTCCATGTCATCATCAGAATCTGTTACCCAAATTCCCTTGTAATCCGATGGGTTGGCCGGGTCATAATTGAATCCCCAGCAAGTGATCGCATGCGCAAGTCCATAATCACTATATATGGCCAGTCCAACACCATAGCCGTTATGGAGATATTCATCTATTGTCTGTAAGGAGCTGGTTTCATCCCAACTCTCATGATAATAGTCTTCGAAATTTTCCCCCGAATAAAAATCACCACCAGGAACATTAACAAATGCACCCATACCATAAGAATAATCATCTGGCGTGGGTTCAGTTCCGTCGAACCACCAGTGCCAGCCATATTCCATGAAACTGCCCTCATCGGTCCAGTGGTTGATGAAATATGTGAAATCCTGCTTTGCTGTCGTCATGTCGTCAACGATACCCCAACCAGTCCAGTTCAAGACGTTTGATGCCGTTGCCGCCCAACATAAAAGCTCGTCATCAGGAACTGAGGGTTTCTTTTCCGCGTCTGACCACTCTCCGCCCCATTCTTCAGTCAGAAAATATCTCTCGCCAGTGGGGGTCGCGTCCGCAAGGGGCAACACGGCCTGGCCTGAGTTGATGAGATCATAAAGCCCTTCGCTGTCCAGAATTGCATCAGATTTGATGGCACTTGTACAATATTGACCATCGATATCATCTACCAACGCAGATGCTGTGACACTGGAGAGCAGCAGCCTGGGTTCGAGTTCTTCCATCATAGCTGGGGAAAAGGTTGATCCGTTCTTCGTCCCGTTCATAAGCGCACCTATAATACTCATTGTAAAATCTCCACCAGGATTATTGTCCCTATTCAGTTCTCGAAAAGCGCGTTTTCGCAAAAAGCCCACAATTCCATTGTTAAACGGTTTTTGTGCCCGGCCCTGTTAAAACAACCCATTAAAAGACCAAACCCAAATATACCCTAAGCTAAAGATTCTACCGGAATTAGCGAAATTTTCAAAACATTTTTCGGCTTTTTTCCGTTAGTCTCCTAAAAGAATCCCCTCTGATTGTCCCTGGCTTGGGAAATGGACAAATTACCTGAAAAAATCTCATTTAAGAGGTGGAAATTAAGAGGGCAATAAAAAACCCCGGGAACCCAGTTATGGGGTTCCCGAGGTTCATGTTATACGTAGTTTGACAGCAGGCGACCTCGTCTTACGATATAGGTGAAATTATGTCACCATTCGAGGGGCCTGAGGGTATCCGTCATCGTTTATCCTAGCAGTGACAGAGCCATCTGCGGCATGGAGTTGGCCTGTCCCAACATCGAGATACCAGCCTGTGCCAACACCTGGTTACGCGTCATCGCTGACATTTCCGTAGCTACGTCAACGTCACTGATGCGGCTTTCAGCAGCAGAGAGGTTCTCAGCCTGAACGTTAAGAACGCTCGCAGCTGTGTCAAGACGGTTCATCTTGTAACCCAACTCAGCACGGTAGGTGTCCTTGGCTTCGATGGCATCGTCAATAGCGGCAATAGAACCCGATAAGGTAATGTCAAGCGTACCGCCTGTTCCGTCAACGTTAAGGAAGTGAGCTGTCGCAATTTCCGCGCTTGCACCACCGCCCTTTACTTCGGTTGACCATGTAACGGCACCAGTATTTGTGATCGCAATGCCAGCCTGGTTTCCGGTATCTTGTGCGCGAAGAACAAGATGATAACCATTTGTAGCATTTCCTTCGACACTGGCTGCTTCCCAGCCATCCTGGACTGCATTACTTTCGACGTTGATAGCGTCTGCCACTTCTGTAAGGGTCATCGAGGTGGCAGTTAGTGTCACAAGCAGGGTATCGCCACCAATGGAGAAATCAACACTGTCAGCAACGTCTCCGGCTATATAGGCTGTTGAAGCTGAAGCTACATTCGGGCCGGTAGCTGTTTCATATGATCCCCCTACGCCGAGTGCCGCTGAGTCCATTTTTTGAGCTCTCACACTCACAGCTGATGCGCCGGCATTGCCCTGACCCAGCGAGATGCTGTAAGTTTCATCGTTATCAAGCAGGTTGATGTCGTTGAAATCAGTACTTCCAACGATACGGTCAATTTCCGAGGACAATTCGTCGAACTCAGCCTGCATGATCTCTTTCTGTGCAGCTGAATAAGTGTCGGTGTTGGCCTGCTCAGCCAGCTCACGCATACGAACCAGAACCGTGTCGATCTGTCCCAGTGCACCTTCAGCGACCTGCAGCATGGATACGCCGTCGTTCGCGTTACGAGCACCTTGGGTCAAGGCTGCCACGTCAGCGCGAATCAATTCGCGAACAGCCAAGCCTGCTGCGTCGTCTTTAGCACTGTTGATTCTCAGACCTGAAGAAAGTCTTTCAACAGATTTTGCTAGGTTGTCGTAGTTCGTACCTAGGTTTCTGGCTGCGCCCGCAGCCATCATGTTGTTTTTAATTGCCAGCATGTTACTCTCCTAATGTTAAAAAAGTTCTTTTCGCAGACGCACGCAGTCTGCCATAAAATTGGGTTCGAATCACACGATTCGATTTGGGTTTGCAACACACAAGCCCAAGTGATAAGACAAGTTTCCGGTAATAAATTTGTTAGGAATGAGACGTCAAGACAGACATTATGCGCAGTGTTCTAATGTCAAATTTGTGATTGCGGCATTGTTGACACCCGCAGGGAAATATTGGATGCCTTGACAACGTCTCTTGGTGAAGTTTTTGCCTCTCTGGCAGCAGTTTACACCATTCAAACAGATTTTTTAGAGTAGCCCGGAAACTCGTAAAGAGGCTATGAGGGAATTGGTTTTTCTTATTGTCCCGTCAGAAAGGGACTTGTGGGGCACTTGGCCAACCGTTTAATTTTTCTTACAAACACTACTTTATAAACACGCCTGATAAAATTTAGTCAGGGGTTCATTTTCATATCTATTTTTATAATCCCAAATCTATCATGTTTTTTGCGGCACGTTTAATGGCTTCGGGCGTATCGAGCTGGCCTGATTCCAGCATTTTACGCGCTTCTTCAACAGCTTTGCTATTGACCTCACTTGCAGCTAGGGCATCCTGAATCAAAGATTGCTGGGATGAGATATGCTCAAGCCCGCTATCGACAGCCAGAGCTTTTGGGTCTGATGTCGCCGCCTTGGAGGATTTTCCGTCTCCGCCGGGCAGATTCAGAAAATCAGTTCTATTATTAGGTCCATCTATACGCACTTAGATTCGCTCCAGTTATTCATTTACCTTACATAGTGATTGTCGGCATATTTCGGAATTACTTAAACTAAATTTCATTTTTTTTTCATTCTTTGCCATATTAACACTATTTTCGAGTAAAAAAGGATTTTGAACAGTCTTTTTTAATAATCAGCTATGATATTTTTCACGGTTTTTTTCTGCTCCCGGCCGAATTCCCGTACAGGCTGGCTGAAGATGAATTCCGGCTTGGAGTCCATGTATTGGCTGTAATCCATGGTACAGGTTATTTCATGAGATACGAACTTCTGAAAGCCGTCCGTGCTCATAATGCCCATTTCACCCTTGGCCGGGTCGTATGTGTCACGCATGTAGTTAAAGTAAAAATCATTGATTCGCTTTGCAGTCTGGCGGTTTGTCGTGTCCCACACCTCGTCGACCGCCCATACCAGTTTTCCGTCTTTGAGGTTTATCAAACGCATATACAATCCGATTTGTGTGCTGGGATATTGTTTGTAGCTTACCAGTCTTCCGAAGAGGATGGCGTCGCATCGCAAAGACTTGCGAATATCGGATAATTCCTTCAATGTGAAAGGGTCTCGCTTGTGCATTTCCAGATATCGCAATTCCGGATTCCCAGCCTGGATCACGTCTACACGGAAAATGCCTCGATCAGTCATGGCTTCAGCCAGCGATTGAGTCATTCGATAGGCAACTTCCGGATACCCCGTGGTGTCGCCTATCTCAACAAAAACCACCCTGGAGATGTCACGAATGCCCGGGTTAACGTAATAGGATATCTCCGAGGGTTTCTTTGAAGCGCAGCCTGCCGAGAAAACAAGTACTGCTATCATCACAATTCCAAAGAAGAATTTAATGTAATTCACTTTATTTACCTCGTAAAAAGTTATTGGGCTGAAGCCTTGATCTGCTCATCTTCGGTTATATGGAATTCATTTGTGGCGACTTCCCCGCCTAGCAATTCCAGAATTTTCTGCAAAGCTGCCAGCTGGGCGCTCTGGGCGGACATCATCTGGTTGCGATACCCAAGGACGTTTGCCTGCCATTCCTTGAGATCTTTTTTCATCTCATTTAGCATGAGATTGGCGTCGTTCAATTCGTTTTTATATGATTCGACATCAACTTTGAGTTTTGCCAGATTCGTGCTGAGCTCTTTTTTTTCCGCTTCCAGTTCGGTTATTCGCTTGTTTGCGTAAAGAAGTTCCTGCGCGCTTTTTGCGTATTTATCAGACCATTCGAGGGCAGCTTCGGTTGCGCCTCTTCCCGAATTTTTATCGCTGCCGACAATTGAGGTGTCATTTACGTAGTCGACGTCGGAAGGCTGTCTGCCGGCTGTGGGTTGTTGCTGCTGAAACGGCGAATTCATAGCCATCTGATCACAACCCGTCAGGGCGAATATTGTCAGTGTCAGTATCGTAGCTGCGAGGTATGTTCTTGTATTTTTCATTTCGTGACTCCTTTGTCTTTCATTTTTGATTTAATATTCAACGATAATCTCAGGCGGGCAGGTTCTGTGCGCATCTGAGTTGTATTTCCTGGCCACAGCCACATGTAACCTGGATAATCGCGAATCCGTCTTCCTGACCTATTATTTTTGCCGTTGCCTGCGTGCCGCTTGATTTGTCGTCGGCAGCATAGCTGATCTTTTTCACGCCGGTGTTTTTCACCATAGTGCTTTTGATAACCTGTCCAATTCTTTGTGCCACTGTAAATTTCCTTTTAAATCAGAATGTCCAGATTGATCTGCCCGCCGTTTTCATCCTCAATTCCCGGAAGAATTGTCAACTCGTCAGGCAGGTTTGCATCTTCATGCGAATGGTCCATTAAATCTTCCACATCTTCACCTGGTATTCCGTTTTCATTTTGTTGCTGATGTTTTTTCTGTTTTTTCTTGTCATACTCTGCATGATCATCGTTCTCATGCTTGGCAGCATGGACCAACCTGGATATCCCTGGGATATTTTGTATCGGTCCGGTGTTCATTTCATTGGCTTCCGAGCCTCATAGAAAGCTTGAACAAAGCGCTTGCATGAAGCTGGCTGACGCGTGACTCGGTTACTCCGAGCACCTCAGCGGTTTCTTTCATGGTCAGGTCACGTTCGTAATAAAGGAGCACGACTTGTCGGTCGCGTTCCGGCAGTTCGGCGATAGCGGCGGCGAGGTTTTCCAGCGTTTCCTTTTTCTCCGCGATCTGATCCGGTTCCATGCTTCGATCTGAGGGCATTGACATCTCGAAGGTGGGCTTGTCATCCGTCAGACCATGGATTGACATGAAGTTCTGCTTTCGTGCCTCTTCGAGGGTTTTGTACATTTTTGCCAACGGCATATCCATTGCATGGGCGAGTTCATCGTCTGTTGGAGGTCTGCCTTCCTCTGTGGTCAGGTTCTGGAAAGTTTCACGAATCAATCGGATATCGTTATGAATCGCAGCCGGGACGAACGAGAGGCTTCTCAACTCGTCGATGACAGCACCGCGAATGCGGATGTAAGCATAGGTTTTGAACTCGACGCCCTTTGCCGGGTCGAAACCTTGGGCAGCCTTTACCAGGCCCAGCGTGCCGGCTGAGATAAGGTCCTCGCGGTCGATCTTTCCGCCGATGTTGAACATGATTTTCTTGACGATGTGCTTTACCAGCGGCAGATGGGTGAGAATCCATCTCTCTTCCATTGTCTGGCGAGACTCCTTGCGATATGTCTCGCTCAGGCGAGAACGCATAACCGTGGGTGGAAACGCCACTGCAGTCAAATTAGTTCGTCTGTTCACCATTTACCTTTTCTTCCGTGGAATCTTCCGAAGAATCTTCCGTTGGGGCTTCTCCGCTTTCAACGACGGCTTTGACCATTACGTCCACCGCCAGTTTCAGAGCCATCGAAGCCGCTACATATGACACAATCGCGCCGCAGATGGCACGAACAGCACACGAAAACACGGTCTGTCCGCTAGCCATGCCCACCAGGGCCATCGCAAAAAAAGTTACAACCGAAACTGTCAACGCTAGATTTCGCATCTTTTTCTAATTTATAATTACGTCTCAAAAATCGTTGTTAATTACATCTGGCCGGCCATGGCCATCATTTCCGAATCTTCCAGTTCAACTTCAACCGACGCGATATTATCTATCTGCGTCCCGGTGGCAACTTCGTCATAGGCGATTACGGGCAGCTGGGGCAGCTGGCGCTCCAACATATGTGCCAGATGAGCCCGAACGCGATAGTCGCACATCAATACGACATTCTCGCATCCCTGTTCCATTGCCGTCTTCCAGCACTCGGCAATATGACTTGTCAATACCATTGCCTTGTCAGGCGGCAAAGTTGCTCCATTTGTATCGGTTTGAGAGGTCACTCGATTGCAAAGTTCGTACTCTAAAGTTGGATTTAATGTTATTGCTGAAATGGCCCGCTTTTCGTCGGCGTGCTGTTCGGTTATTGTTCGCACCAGATTCTTGCGAACCAGCTCGGTAAGTACGCCAGGATCCTTCGTACGCATCGCGTGATCGCCGAGGGCTTCGATAATCTTTCCAAGATCGCAAATCGGAATGCTGTCCCGCAGAAGATTCTGCAATACGCGGTGCAGCAGTCCCATCGAAACGGTCTCGCCGATAACGCTGCTGACCAGGGCGGGCTGTTTTTCCTGCAGCCTGTCCACCAGTGTCTGCACGTCATCCCTGCTGAGGAGTTCGTATGCGTATTTCCGCAAAATTTCCGAAAGATGCGTGATCATGACGGTTTCAGGATCGACTACGGTATAGCCGTTCATCTCGGCCTTTTCCTTGTCTTCGACGGAGATCCACAAGGCAGGGAGGTTGAATACCGGTTCCTCAGCCGGGATGCCCGGAATGGGATTTGTCACCAGCCCCGGATCCATAGCCATCAGCTTATCCGGTTCGATATGGCCTGAGCTGATTACGTGATTGTTCAGCCTGACCTCATAAGTGTTGTTTTCCAGCTGAACGTTGTCCCGTAGCCTGACCAGAGGAAGCACAATGCCGAACTGCTGGGCAAATTTTCTTCGCAGAGGCCCAATCCGCTGGGACAGACTGCCTTTGCGTCGCGGATCGACGATTTTTATCAGTCTGGCTCCGACCTGAATGGAAATTCGATCTACGTCCAGGAGTTCTTCTATCGGTTGTTCGTCGGGCTTTGCAGGCAGGGCAGCCTGGTCTTTCTCGACCTTGACTTTTGCCCTTGAGGCTGCGTGTTCCTTTTTCAGCATTCTGCTGAGCATGCCTGATCCGATAGCCAGTACGATAAACGGGAACTTCGGGAAGCCCGGTACGAAGACCATGGCTCCGAGCAGAAACGAAGCGATACCCAACGGCCTGCTTCGCGCGAAGAACTGTCCCGCCAGGTCCTGGCTGATGCTGGACTTTGTTGAAGTTTTCGAGATAAGGAAACCGGCGGAGGTTGAAATGATGATAGCCGGGATCTGGCTGACCAGACCGTCGCCGATCGCTAGGATAGAATAAGTTTTTATGGATTCGCCGGCGCTCATGCCGTGGCTCATGCCCATTATGAATCCGCCGACGAGGTTTACCGCTGTGATGATCAGGCCTGCAATTGCATCGCCGCGGATGAACTTGCTGGCACCGTCCATGGCTCCGTAAAATTCGCTTTCCTTCGCGATTTTCTCGCGACGTTCCCGTGCCTGCTTTTCGCCGATCAGGCCGGCGTTGAGGTCGGCATCGATAGCCATCTGCTTGCCGGGCATGGCGTCGAGATTGAAACGGGCAGCGACTTCACTGATTCGCTCGGAACCTTTCGTGATGACGACGAACTGGATGATAACGAGGATCAGGAAGATAACCAGCCCGATAACGAGCTGGCCGCCGCAAACGAAATCGCCGAATGTCTCGATGATCTTGCCCGCGTCGGCATTGAGAAGAATAAGTCGCGTCGAAGCCACGTTGATGGACAGCCTGAATAACGTCATGAACAACAACAGCGACGGGAACGTTGAAAATTCGATGGATTCATGTGTCGCAAGTACGGTCACCAGCACAGCAAGGCCGGCTGCGATACTCAACGCGAGCAACATGTCCATTACGAACGTCGGCAACGGGATCAGCAGCGTTACCAGCACCATCGCCACGCCCAACGCGAAGACCAAGTCGTTATGAGCCAGTAACTTTTTTATTCCCTGAGGCGCGTCTTCACCCAGATTGTTACTCAAGTTGTCTTTCTGATCAGTCATTCTTTATCCAATCAATTCAATCCGTTTAACAAAAGTACAAATTCCAATAAATTTTTATAATTTCGTCCGTTTTCGTTTTTTACGCAGCCTGAAGATCATGGCCAGTACTTCTGCGACAGCGATGAACATGTGTGACGGTACGGGTTGCCCAATATCAACGGCGGCGTACAATGCTCGCGTAAGGGCGGGTTTTTCGATAACCGGTACGCCGTTTTCCTTGGCGATCTGCTTGATCTTCTGGGCCAGCAGATCCGGGCCTTTGGCGACCACGACAGGAGCTGCCATGGTTTTGCGGTCATACTTCAATGCCACCGCATAGTGAGTCGGGTTGGCCAGTACTACGTCTGCGGTCGGTACGTCCTGGAGCATACGCTTGCGAGTCATTTCCATCTGAATCATTCGCATCTTGCGTTTCATTTCGGGCGAAACTTCGTATTGCTTGCGTTCCTGCTTTACTTCCTGAAGCGTCATGCGAAGGTCTTTCGAGTGCGTCCACTTCTGATACGCGAAGTCCAGCCCGCCGATCACGAACAGTGATATCACAACCCGAATCATCAGTCCCAGAATCAGTTCTGCGATACCGAACATGGCCTCGGCTGGGCTTGCCCAACGCAGCAGAATGATAGCCTGCATATTGTCCCGCATGTAAAGATAGCAGATCACGCCCAGGGCGATCATCTTGACCAGTGACGTCAACAGCCTGACAACGGCCTTGCCGGAGATGACGTTCTTGAACCCTTTCATGGGATTAACTCTGCTGAAATCGAATTTCAACGCCTTCGGGCTGTAAGTAAGCCCGCTGACGATAACGCTGGAAAAACATGACACCGCGCCGCAAAGAATAAGGAACGGCGTCATCAGAACGAGAGCTTCGAGCCCCTTTTTCTGCAGAAAATCGCAGAATATTTCCTCGCCGTTCGGCCCGCCGCTTACGCCCAGCAGGGCTTCCGTGACTAACAGTCTGAACCATCCCAGCATGTCCGAGCCGTACAGAACCATGACGATAAGCACGCCGCCTGTGATCATGGCGGAGGGCACTTCCTGACTTTGAGCGACGCGTCCTTCTTCTCGCGCCTTCCTCAGCCGTTCAGGTGTGGCTTGCTCGGTCTTTTCTGATGCGGGTGAATCAGCCATCTTCTTTTATCTCTGGTACAGTCCTATACAAAAAACTGGTCGAACCAATCGGCCAGCTCAAATACGAAAGCATTCAGCGTTCCCATGACGAGAATCGACAAACCAATGCCGAGAAAAACACGCAGCGGCATGGAAGCCATGAGAATATTCATCTCCGGCATGATCCGTGCGATAACGCCCATGATCACAGCCAGCAGCAGGAAACCCGCCAATAAAGGGGCTGCGAGTTTAAGTGCAAAAAATAACATCATCGCGCCTGCGTCTATTACGCCTTCGGTCAGGGCTGCGATATCGGCAGGTTGGCCGATTGGAAAAGCGTCATAGCTGCGGAAGACGGCGGAGATAAGCATATGATGGCCGTCGATAGAGAGAAACAGCACGGCGAATACCATCTGGAAAAGCATGCCGATCGGCATTATGCTCTCGCCGGTAGAAGGGTCGAAGATACCGGCGTCGGAAAAGCCCATCTGCTGAGTTCCCATCATCGCGCCTTGCTGAACGGATACGAAAATGAGCCTGGCCATCAGACCCAACCCAACTCCGCAAAGAACTTCCTTGCCGATCAGAAACGCAGCTCCGACCCACATGTAGTCCTGCGGGGCAAGCTCTGGGCGGGGCAGCAGCATGGCGAAGAAAATCGTCATCAGAAAGGAGATTGACAAACGGACACGCATTGGCGTCATTGTCCATGCGAACAACGGCAGTACGGAGAAAAACGCCATGATTCTCGATGCTACGAGAAAAAACGGCAGCAATATTTTAATCCATTCGTCCATTTTTTTTGTTATCAGTTCTACTGAATTCTGACTACTTTCTTTACTGCGTTATCAGTTGAATAGTATCGAAAACTTCTTTCGTGAAGCTCAGGGTTAATTGCAGCATCCAGCCGCCTGAGATAAGCAGCGTAATGCCGACAACGCCGATCTTGACCACTACGCCCAGCGTCATGTCACGCATGGACGTCACAGCCTGGAACAGCGAGACGAGTATGCCGCTCAGCAACGCGACAATAAGTACCGGAGCGGAAAGCAACATGCCCGTCTCAAGCGTTCTGCGGCCTAAAAATAGAATTACTTCACCATTCATTTGTATTCTCTTTTTTTAATTTTTTGAAACTCGTCTGAAATATGTTTGAACGTATTTCAAAAACTATCTGAAACTTAGTACAAGTGTTTCACTCAACAGCCGCCAGCCGTCTACCATGACGAACAGGATGATCTTGAACGGCAGCGACACCATCGAAGGCGGCAACATCATCATGCCCGCGCTTAACAGGATTCCGCCGACGACGAGGTCGATCAGCAGGAATGGAATAAAAAGCAGACAGCCTATTTCAAAGGCTGTGCGGAATTCGCTGATTGCAAAGGCGGGCACTGCGACCCGCATAGGGACATCCGCCTGTGTCTTGGCGGACGGAATCCCAGCCATGTCGAGGAATAATTCCAGATCGCTCGCGCGGGTCTGGCGGAGCATGAAATCCTTCAGCAGGTCGCTGGCCTTTTCCACCGCGGGTGTGAACCCTAGTTTTTCCTGCATGTACGGCTCGATAGCCTGGGTATTGATTTCAGAAAAGACAGGCCCCATCGTGAAGAAAGTCAGGAAAATCGCCAGCCCCACCAATGCCACCGTCGGCGGAATGCTCTGCGTCGAAAGCGCCCGGCGGATAAAGCCCAGCACGATGATGATACGCGTGAAGGAAGTCATCATGACAAGCAGACTTGGTAGCAGGGCCAGGAATGCGAAAACCACAGCCAGCCTGACCGGCGCGGTCCAGCCTTCATCTTTGCTCTCGGAGTTGGCGGAGCTTGCTTTGCCGTCGGTCGCTTTTTCGATAACGCCCAGAATTTCGCCGACGCCCGGAACGTTTGTCGGAGCTTTCGCCTTGGCTGAGCCTGTTCTGTTTTCCATGGCTGATGCAGCAGGGCTGTCATCGCTCTGGCCTAGTGCGGAATTGCACAGGCCAAGAACCAAGCCGGCGAGAATAATGATTGCAACGCGACGACTCATTACTTGGCCTCCGCGGTTTCGGTTTGAGTATCGAGCAGGCTGGAGAAATCGTCGGTAACGTCAGCCAGCATTTTCAGGCCGTCCTTACCGCCGGCGATGAGCAGCTTTTTACCGCCGATCTGCAACAGATGCACGGGCTGGCGAGGAGCTATATATGTAGTTTCAATTATCCGGACGGCCCGGCCTTTGATGCCGGCAGGGCCCTTGAGGCGAGGAAGAAACTTTTTGCTCACCACCCAACATATCCCGCCAAGAATGATAATTACCACAACCATCGCTATCATCTGACGCAGCCTGTCGCTCGTGGAGGTGTCCGTGCGGGTTCCCAGGGGTTTTGTATCCGATTTTTTGCCGAAAAGGGCTTTTTCAGCGGGATTTTTCGGCTGGCTGTCCACTTTTTCTGCTGGATTGTTGGATTCCTGGCTGTTGTTTGTCTCTGAGTTTGTATTTATATGGTTAGCAGGAGCTTCGACCTGGCCTGATTCATCCGCCACAGCGGGGGCGATTGTTACCGTAAATATCGATATTATAAGCGTTAAAATCAATAACACACGCTTGGTTACGTCAGTATGTATACACAGATTGCTCATGACAAAGAACCATGCACAACCCATGCCAAATATATTGTCTTTAAAATAAAGGACTTACGGGAATGACTAGATATGAGTGAATAATAAAAAACTTACAAATTGTCGAAAATTTTTCTGACGTGTAAAAAAACAATACGTTTCTGGGCCTTGCTATTCCGCTTCGGCCAGGGACTTACTGGATTTCGTTTGAGGCTTACGGGATTTCGTTTGAGGCTTACTGGATTTCGTTTGAGGCTTACTGGATTTCGTTTGAGGCTTACGGGACTTCGTTTGAGGCTTATGAGACTTCGTTTAAGGCTTATGAGACTTCGTTTAAGGCTTATGAGACTTCGTTTAAGGCTTATGAGACTTCGTTTAAGGTTTACTGGACTTCGTTTGAGGCTTACTGGATTTCGTTTGAGGCTTACGGGACTTCGTTTGAGGCTTACTGGATTTCGTTTGAGGTTTACTGGATTTCGTTTGAGGCTTACTGGATTTCGTTTGAGGTTTACTGGATTTCGTTTGAGGCTTACTGGATTTCGTTTGAGGTTTACTGGATTTCGTTTGAGGCTTACTGGATTTCGTTTGAGGCTTACTGGATTTCGTTTGAGGCTTACTGGATTTCGTTTGAGGTTTACTGGATTTCGTTTGAGGTTTACTGGATTTCGTTTGAGGCTTACTGGATTTTGTTTGAGGTTTACTGGATTTCGTTTGAGGCTTAGGAGACGTCCTTTTAGGCTCTAAATGTCAGTGGGATAAATTTCCGAGCTACGCGCAAAAGGACGTCCTTGCCACAAGTGACAAGGACGTTGCCCTTCAATTTTGTTTTGGTGTGAAAAGCTCACCGAAACAGGATTGATTACACTTGCAGCATATTGACAAATGTATATAAATCTGTCAAGCTTTCTTTTTCGGCAAATGTTCAGCAAATGTTTCAGCAGATTTATAGCGAATATTGCTGGGGATATTTTAGCATTCTTGCAAGGAAAGGGAGTCAACTATGATCGATTACGTTCTGGGTTTGGATATGGGTAGTAATTCTGTGGGTTGGGCGGCAATTTCGCTTGAAGGTGAGATGTTTGATAATGACCTTGCCGTATATTCGGGAGTGCGTATTTTTCCTGAGGGTATTGCCAAGTTAAATACTGCAAAAGAAAAATCTCGCGCACAGGATCGTCGTGAAGCCAGAAGTCAGCGACGTCAGCATCGCCGAAAGAGCCAACGTCGGAAAAAACTTTTAAAAATTCTCCAGCAATATGACATGGCACCAAAAGAAAAGGATCGTTTAGGCGATTGGCTTGACACTTCCCCATATTCATTCCGTAGTAAGGGGGTAGAGGAAAAATTGGCGTTCGAAGAATTTGGCAGGGCATTGTTTCATCTTTGTCAGAGGCGAGGATATAAATCCAATCGTAAACAGGGGAAATCAAAGGACGATGGAAAAGTCGCGAAAGAAACGACTGAACTTCAGGCAAGGATGGACGAGGCTGAGTGTAAAACTCTGGGGCAATACCTGGCCGGCAGGGTGGATGCTGAAGGCGATAAGCATATACATCGCACCACGGAATCGCACAGGGTAAGAGACCAGTATACATTGCGATCAATGTATGAAAATGAATTTGACATACTCTGGAAAACACAGAGTAAATATTATCCTTCCCTTTTTACCGACGCATTAAGAGAAGAAATTCATGATTCCATTTTCTACCAACGTCCTCTTTTTTGGGATAGGGGCACTATCGGACAGTGTGAACTCGAGGAAGGAGAAGAACGGTGTGCAAAGGCTCACTGGGTTGCGCAGAAATTCAGGATTTTACAGGAAGTGAATAATCTTTTAGTTTTTTCTAACGGCCAGGAAAGACCTTTGGATGACGGGGAAAGAAAAACTGTTGTTGATGAACTGATGTCGAAAAAAACGCGCACCTTTGATCAGTTACGTGAAAAACTGGGTTTTCTTGAAACGCAAACATTTAATTTGGAAGTTGGGGGCAAGCGCAAAGAACTTAAGGGAAATTGCGTTGAGGTTGCGCTGAATAAGAAGATACTAAAAAAGTGGTACGGCAAGACGGATGCTACCCTCAGAGAAGATATTTATGCCGCTCTTGCGGATATTGAGGATGAAGACGAATTAAGGCAAAGGGCGATTAATGATTGGGGGTTGTCTGAAGAGCAAGTGACGGAATTGCTGAAAATAAGTCTGCCGACCGGCAGAATGAATATCTCGCTAAAAGCCATGCTGACAGTGATGCCTTTCCTTGAGCAGGGAATGATTTTCAGCAAGGCAAAGGAAATGGCTGGTTACGACCTGAGAAAAAATATCGAGCAGACGCCTGTGCTTCCGCCTGTGGACGAGGCGATAGAATATCTTACAAACCCGCTTGTGCACAGAGCGCTGTCTGAAGCCCGGAAACTGGTTAATGCGATAATCCGTAAATATGGTCCGCCCAAAGAAATAGTGATTGAACTTGCAAGAGATATGAAGAACAGTTCTGAGAAGCGTAAGGAAATATTTTTTGAAAACGTCAACCGTCGGGATGAGAATGAAGAAATCAGGAAAAAACTAAAGACGGAATTCGGCCTCGATTCGCCAAAACGCGATGATATTATCAAATATCGTTTGTGGAAAGAGTGCAATAAAACCTGCGTATACACCGGAAAGATCATACCGCAAACGAAGCTTTTTACCGGTGAAGTGCAGGTTGAGCACATACTCCCGTATTCTCGTACGTTGGACGATTCGTATATGTTATGTTGTGTAGTTATTTATGTTGTGTAGGATTCATAACTTCTTTTCTTTCAACACATCCCGCCTTGCTGGACACAACATAACTAAATGGCTACAGGGAACGCAAAAATGCCATCAGGCCGTCATTTTCACGCCACCTCTTTCTGTTTTTAGCGCGGGCTTTTACGTCACATTTTGCCAGGGCTTTGGCTTTCATCTCCAAGTCGACCTCAGCATAAACATTCGTGGTGTTTAGAGAAGCATGGCCCAGCCAAGCTCTGATGGTGTTGATATCAACTCCTGCACGCAGCAGATGGACGGCAGTGGTATGCCGGATAGTGTGAGGGCTGATACGTTTGTTACCAAGCGCCGGTATTGTGACGGTTACTTTCGATACATAGCGTTCAACCATTTCATAGATACCGAATCTCGTTATCGGCTGGCCTCGCCGGTTCAAAAAGACGCGATCATCAGGATCGTGATGCTCCGTTATCTCAGACAGGATAGAAGCTGTAATAGGCCAGAGCGGGCAGATACGAATCTTATTGCCTTTGCCGAGTATTTTTACCGACGCTGGGGACGAAAAAATAATATCTCGAATCTTTATATGAGCGGCTTCGTCGGCTCTCGCTCCGGAATTGTAAAGAAAAAGCAACATACCGTAATCCCTGCGGCCCTGAGATGTACTCCTGTCTGGGGCCACCAACAAGGCGTCCATTTCATCTTTTTCAAGATACGACATGGACGAAGTTTTCCCTTTTTTAAATGGTATTTCCCGAATTTGTCCACACCACGCAATATGTTCAGGGCTGTACATGCCGATAAAATGGGCCAGTGATCGAATGGCGGCCAATCTCTGGTTGCGGCTCGAATTGCTGCAATTACGGGATTCTTCCAGATATTTAAGGAACTGGCGAACGCTGTCCGGCGAAACATCTTCAATGCAGATGCGGTCAATGGGCCTGCCAATATGTTTTGTCAAAAAGCTCAGGAATATGGTTAACGTGTCACGGTAGCTCTGCTGGGTGTTTTTCGTAAAATTGCGTTCGCCAATAATGTATTCAAGTAAAAAACGTCTTATCCATGGGCCGATCAGTGTTTTGGTAGTCATAATAAATCTCCTTTGGAAAGTGCGTAATTTTCAAAACGTGCATTTGCTTCCTGCAGTAATTCCGAGGTCATCGTCAAATATTTTTGCGTGCCGGTAATATGCACATGCCCGAGATACGTTGCCAACATAGGCAATAGTCTTTGGACGTCGGCACCTTGCTTGTACCACGCGACAAGACGATGAACGGCAAAAGTGTGCCTTAAATCATGGAGACGCGGCTGATAGCGAGCACCGTCATATCGGAGCACTTCTGCTTTTTGACGAATCTGCATGAAAGTTCTTTCCACCGTCAAAAGAACTACCCGCTCGCCATGCTTGGATGTAAAAAATGGGCAAGTTTTATCCAAAACGTAACTGCGATTACGACCATCCAAATAGTTTTTGAGAACGTTTGCGAGTTGATTGCTGATAGGCACCAGCCTAGTCTTATAAAATTTGCTCTCGCGAATGGTCAGTAGGCGGTCATGTAAATTCACATCCTGGATGTTCAATGAAATTACCTCGCCGATTCTTAACCCAGTACCGTATAGCAACAATATTATCGTATGCATGGTAGTGGATTGCAGCTTGGTGTAGGGTGATCCAAAAGACCTGGCTGCCTCCAATAATCTCCGAAGTTCATCCGTCGAATAAATGTATGGAGTGAACACCTTTTCTGGACGGGGAACCGTCTGTGGTAAAGGTGAGCATGCAACATATCCACGGCCGATGGCAAAATGATAGAATCCGCTTAAGGATTCATGCTTACGATGCCAAAAACGTGTTACGGGTCCGGTGCCCGAAATATATTCGAATACTTTTTCTTTTTCAACTTCCCTGATATCGATGTCACCCATCGCTTTACAAAACGCCTTGAGAATCACCGATTCTGAATTAAAACGTGAACCCATGGATTGTTTTAGATCAATGTACTGCTGAATAAGTTTTGAAAGTTTCATAATAAGCCTCCGATGTCAAAATCTGCTACTTCGCGCAGGCCGTTAATATCCACCTTGGCATATGTACGGGTGGCAAAAGCGCTGCGATGTCCGAGATGATCGCCAATCTCTTTTAATGAAAAGCCTTCCGATACTAAATGCGCAGCACATGCATGACGAAGGCTATGAGGGCCTTTATGGACAGCTTCAATTCCAAGCTTCAACATTCGCTTATTTACGATACGATATATACTGCTGGAAGATATAGGCTGGAATGGTGCTCGCACGGTTAAAAAAATATTCCGGCATTGCGCTTTGGGCCGAACTTTTTTGAGATATTCCAGAACAGCTTCGCCGGCACTATGGATTAATGGATATGTTTGTGTAATGCGCGATTTGGAACGGTAGATGTTAATAATCTCTTGTTCCCAATCCAAATCATCCAACGTAAGGTGGATAACTTCATTGCTGCGAAAACCGTAAATTGCGAGCAAAATTAAAATCGCTCTGTCACGAATGTCTACGGGAACATTAGTCTCCGTACTGCCCAGCAATTTTTGAACATCCTCCCAAGCAGGTCCCACTGGCAAAGCCTCTTGTTTAAAAATCCTGGGTGATTCAATAGCATCAGCTATTCCGTTGGCGCACCAGTTACGTCTTTCAGCATGGCGAAAAAAAGTCCGTAGAGAACTTGTACAATGAGCACATGTTACTCGAGACCAATTTTGTTTGCATTGCTGGCGTGTGATAAATTTATCGATATCCGCCACACTGACATTGTTAATAGTGCATTTTTGTGTAGTAAGCCACTTGATGAATAGTTTTATATACCAACTACGTGTAAAAATCGTTGCTTCAGACAACCCCCGTTCATTTTTCATATACGACGCAAAATCTTCTACCATGGGACAAGGCGGAGATGGCCGAACTTTTTTTGTTTTCAATTGGCCTATAAATCCAAGCCAATCGCGGGCAACTTGAATAAATAGAATTTGAGGGTGCTTGGCTCCGTGTGCTCTATTGCGTTGTATCTGCTTGGATGCCCAACGTTTGGCCGCCAATTTTATGTCTCTATCCGTAATTTTATTATTGCCGGATAAATCCATCTCCTCCACTATGACCAACAGTTCCCGAGCAATTCGAAGTAACGTTTCTTTTGCCGTGCCATCTCTAGCTCTGTGAGTCAGATATTGCTCACGTTCTTGAGCAAACGGGGCATTTATGTGTCGGGATAAAACGGCAGGATAAGTGAACAAATTTTCGAACATGAGTAGATCTCCTTGTAAAAGAAATTCTAGCTCATGATAGAAAGGTTATGTTGTGTCCAGCAAGGTAGGAAGCGTTGAAGCAAAAGGAGTTATGAATCCTACACAACATAAATAACTACACAACATAACGCATCTTATGTGGTATACAACATAAGATGCTAACAAGACCCTTTGTTATGCCGACGAAAATCGAGCCGTCAAGGGTAATAAAACTCCCATGGAAGCATATCATGACACTCGCCCTGAACAGTTCGAGGAAATTTTGCAGAATATAAAGAGACTGCCTTATCCGAAGCGGAAAAAATTCACCCAGAAAGAAATTGATACGGACGGTTTTCTTGAAAGACAGTTAAATGACACCCGGTATCTCAGCAGACTGGCGGTGTCTTATCTTTTGCGAGTATGCGATACGGTACGTTGTGTCAAAGGCGGGACAACAGCTGAATTGCGGCATCAGTGGGGATTGAACAGCATATTGAATTCCGACTCCGCTAATATCAAAACTCGCGACGATCATAGGCATCATGCCGTTGATGCTGCCGTTGTGGCGATGACGACACGTGGAATGCTGCAAAAACTCTCAAGTGTGAAATATGGCCTGTCAAAACAGGAGATGCCTTTACCCTGGCCGAATTTCCGTAAGGAGCTTGCCGAGGCTGTTAATCGTATTAATGTTTCACATAGGCCTGACAGTCGCAAACTTGCTGGGAAATTGCATGAGGATACTTATTACGGCCCGGGACACGCCGAAGGCACAGCGGTGCTCAGGAAATCGATCGATGCCTTGAATTATGGCGAGATCGACAATATTCGCGACGAAAAGATAAAGAATATCGTACGAAACCGTGTTGATGCCTGCGCGGAGCAGCAAAATATTACTGTAAAGAATAATGACAACCTCGGCAAAATTCTTAAGGATACAATTATTACAATGCCGTCAGGAGTTCCTATCCGCAAAGTTCGGCTGGAACGTGTGGAGAATACTCTTCTCCCTATTAAGTTTGATTCAAATAAAAGGGCTATCAAATTTGTCAAGCCTGGCGGGAATCATCACGCGGAGATTTTTGAAAACCCGGATGGTACTTGGACAGGCAAGGCTGTGTCTCGTTTTAAGGCTCACGAAATCTACCGCGAAGCCATAAAACGCGACGACTATAAAAAAGGTCAGGACGTTATTATAAATCGTGAACCCGGTAACGGCCTGAAATTCATAATGTCGCTATGTATTAATGATATGGTGATTATGACGAACCCCAAAACGCAAAAGCTGGAACTCTATCGAATCCAGAATATATCTGTCAGCTCACCTTTATTAACACTGAGGTATCATACCGCGGCTAGAACGGACGATAAAAATAGTGAAGAAATAAAAGCGACCAGACATCTTGTGGCGACTTGGCCGAGTTTTCAGAAATTGAATCCACAAAAAGTGGCGGTGGATTTACTAGGCAATATTCATCCTTGTAATGATTAAAAGAACAATTGAAATTTCGGGACGGAACAATCATTTGTCTATCTCGCTTGGCTCTTTGGTGGTCAAGCGGGAAAGTTCTGTTATTGGGCGGGTTCCGCTGGAAGATATTGGAGTGCTTGTTCTTGATGCTGCTGATACGACTTATACGCATCATGTATTAACCAGAATAATGCAGGCCGGGGCGGTGATCATTCCGTGCGGAACGGATCATCTCCCAGCGGGGCTGTTTCTGCCTCAAAATAATACCTTGCAGACACAACGACTTATCCTCCAGACCAATGCCCCTCTACCTCTTCGCAAGCAGCTTTGGAAACAGATAGTACAGTGTAAAATTCGTCATCAAGCCGCTAATCTTCAACATGACGAAACCAGCCTTAATCATCTCTTGGAACGGGTTTCTGAAGTTCGCAGCGGCGATCCGACCAATGTCGAAGCCCAGGCTGCAAAAAGATACTGGCGTGCTATGTTCGGGCCGACTTTCCGTCGAGATCAGCACGGAGACCCGCCGAATAATCTTCTGAATTACGGATATATGGTAATGCGTGCTGCCGTCGCGCGGGCGATTTGTGCAGCTGGATTACATCCATCGCTTGGACTGCATCACCATAATCGCAATAACCATTTCTGCCTGGCGGATGATCTTCTCGAACCGTTTCGCCCGCTGATAGATTATGAAGTCAAGTTGCTCCATGAACAGGGGCATTATGAAATAGAGCGTGATACAAAAATTCCATTGTTACAGTTATTGACGACGGAAATCAGTATTGAGGAGAAAAAAGGCCCGCTGATGGTCAACCTCAGCCGCATGATAGCTTCGCTTGTAAAATGTTATGCAGGCGAAGAAAAAAAACTTCAATTACCCGTCCCCGTTTATCCGAAGTAAAGCTGAAACTTTTCTGGGATTTTCCGGAATTTTCCGGGTTAAAAAACTCTGGGGCAGTAATGGAACTGAGCGGGTACAGGTGCATGTGGCTTTTAGCGATGTTTGATCTTCCGACAGACACTCCCAAAGCGCGGAGGGCCTATGCGCTTTTTCGGAAAACTTTATTGCTGGACGGGTTTACAATGATGCAGTATTCAGTGTATATTAGGCACTGTGCAAGTAGGGAAAATCTTGCCGTCCATGCCGGCAGGATTAAGCGGAATCTTCCCGGTGACGGGGAGGTGAGATTGCTCAAAATAACGGATAAACAGTATGAACAGATGCAGGTTTTCTGGGGAAAAATGCGTAAACCGACAGGGCCGCCGCCGCGTCAACTCGAACTTTTTTAGAGTTGATTCGCGACAACTGCCCTGCCGGCAAACACTTGCGGTTTAGGTAGTGTAACCAATCCCGCTTCGGATTCAATCCACAACTGACCGAGGAAGAGCACGAGGAATATTGCAGTGTAACCAATCCCGCTTCGGATTCAATCCACAACTGGACTACCGTGATGTCCGTCAACGGCGTAAGTGTAACCAATCCCGCTTCGGATTCAATCCACAACCATAGCATCACAAAGAGCACTATTATGACAGTGTAACCAATCCCGCTTCGGATTCAATCCACAACGCATGGTCAACTACAGATTGGACGCCGGGTAGTGTAACCAATCCCGCTTCGGATTCAATCCACAACTGGCTGGATGGGGCTGAGACCCTCAAGCGGAGTGTAACCAATCCCGCTTCGGATTCAATCCACAACGGTGTCGAATTCGTCCTGCAACATCTGTGCAGTGTAACCAATCCCGCTTCGGATTCAATCCACAACTGTGCAGGCTGTGCGACGTCGACGGCCCAGAGTGTAACCAATCCCGCTTCGGATTCAATCCACAACAGCAGCTCGTACAGCTCGCCGAACTCTATAGTGTAACCAATCCCGCTTCGGATTCAATCCACAACGAGAGACGTAGACGGGTACAAAATAAAGATAGTGTAACCAATCCCGCTTCGGATTCAATCCACAACGTTGGGGATCATCGTCGCTGCCTGGTCAAAAGTGTAACCAATCCCGCTTCGGATTCAATCCACAACTGCCTGATACGGCGGGCGGCGAGATGTTTAAGTGTAACCAATCCCGCTTCGGCCGGGGACTTACCTAACTTCCTTTTTGGCTTGGGAGATCAGCTTCTCATTTAAATATACGATCAAGGACAAAGACAATTATGGGTATTATTACCGTACCCATAATGGCAAGAATCTCACTGATTCCAAATGACCATTCGCTTTTTTTGTGCACAACATGTTGCAAATGAAATAAATCACGAAGTTGGCCTATATTTTCCGGAGTTGGTGCCTGTGCAACCTTATCAAATGAATTATCAATTTGTTCGACCAAAGACCGCATTTTCATCCGTTTAACGCGAACCAATGCCCTGTGAACATTCATTTGCGGTATCACAAAATATAGAATCAGGAAAAGACCAAAGCCGACATAAACGAACAATGTACTGAGACCTAATTTCATGCCACATACGAAGACCGGAGAGATACCCAGCAAATATACAATAGATGCCACAAGAGATGTTTTCCACAACATGTTTCCCGCAGCCCTGAGAGGACTGGCGCTTGTGTCAAATATTGATACCCTGACTCGCACATCCCTGGCCAGAGATGACATCATTCGTGCAATTCCAATGATTACCCACAGTCCAGAACCGCATAACATTCCCAATATGAATGCTAACACAAGCGCGTAGCTTCGACTGATGGTTGAGGAATAAAATTCTTTTACTGGAACAATTGAAGCCATGGTAAAAAGAATACCACATAATATTCCACAGATTAAATGTGGTTTTAATGACCAGAATATTCGATGGTACCAGCGACGTACCCATCGTTTTGTCGTTTTTTCATCTTCTTTTACAAGTTCTGGAAAGACATCTGCGAGTTGATCTAATTGCTGTTCTATATATACCACCGCATTGCCCAAGGCAGATAGTAATGCTGCATCTATCGTGATTATCGGTGTTGCATTCAAGTTACCTTCTGCAAACCAATTAATAGTCATGGCTATGGACCATTCGATAATTCCGATAAAAAACCAAGGCCAGGGCCAGGGAAACCGCCAAGGCCATCGCGCAAATGCTTGAATTTTTGTCTGCCAAGCATCAGGCGACAATGTATACGCTCTCTCAATATTCGAAAGACCTCTCATAATACGCCCACTTACCCTTTCTTTTTTACCCACTTAAAAACAGTTGAAATAATGCCAGCCATCTATAAAAAAACGCATAAACACCACAATCAAGCCTGAAAAAGGGCAGGCCATGGTTTAAGTCTTAGAGCATATCAAACTTGATAGTTCCCTTTTTGCTGGCTTGCTTTGTCCGTGGCTGCGTCAGAAACATTACGGAATATCTACAAATATGATTTACGTTTCTTCCTTGCCACGAACAAACCCACTACGCAAAAATTTGAACTCTCAACTTTTCAATGCTCTAATATTTTTCGGCATCGGCAGAGACTTCCCGTTTTTCCCACCGATCACAAAATTATACAATTGATCCTTCAATGCGGCAAGATGAATTAGGGCTGGTCCAAAGACAAAACCTTTGACGGGAATTGCCAACTTGCAGTAGTTCTCAGGGTACGTAATACCTGTCTGTCACTTGCCCTACGTGCTGTCATTTTGACCCCGATTGGGAATCCATTTGTAGCAAGCAACCATATTCACCACGCAACCTGTCTGCTGTTTTGCCCAGGTAAGGCATACCAAAGAAATGCCGAAACAGGAAACTTGACAGAACATGAAAATTTGTTAAAATCCTTACTGGTCATATAAGTATATAACTGTTGCATGATTCCTTAAGGAATTATAAATGGAAGCTCTGAAAACATTTAGCGTAGCTCGCTCTGAAACGCTGGTTGACAATATAGCTCGAAACCTGATAGGTTTTATTGCATCCAACGAGATGGCAGAGGGCGACAAGCTTCCCTCGGAGCGACAGCTTGTCGAGCAGATTGACGCTTCCAGGCTGCCTTTGCGGGAAGCTCTTTGTATGCTCAAGGGGTTGGGAGTAATACAGGCCCATCAGGGTAAGGGAGTCTTTGTCAAGCAGGTTGATCTGAAGAATATTTTCACGATGCTCTCCCCGTTGCTCCAGGTTCAGAGGGGTATAAGCATTTCAGACATCATGGCTGTTCGATATTACCTCGAGCCTGCAATTGCCATTCAGGCAGCTGAGCATCGCAACGAAGAAGACATCAGGGAAATGCAGAATTGTTTTCAACAGATGCAGGAAAATATTTCTGACAAGAAGAATTTCATAACGCCTGATCTTGAATTTCACACAGCCCTGGCCAGGGCAACGGGAAATATGCTTTTCGATCTTTTTGTCTCTGTTATGCACGACCTTATTTTGCAGGTTCAAGAAACTTTTCCTGACCAGGAGGCTTCGCGAAAAAAATCTGTCCAATATCATGCTGAAGTTCTGGAAGCGATTATCAATAAAGATGGCCAATCGGCTGCGGAAGCAATGAAGAAACACATTCAAGATATAGAGAGGGCAATATGTCCGAAAAAAAATTCAAAGTAGTGGTTACCGATTATGTTTTTGAGTCTTTTGAAATAGAGGAACAACTCCTGGCTGAGGTTGATGCGTCCCTGGAGCTGAATCAGTGCAAGACCCAGGAGGAAATGATCGAGGCCGTCAAGGATGCCGACGCCGTCTTGAACACTTATCTGCCCGGCCTGGACGGAAAAGTCTTTTCTCAGGCTCAAAAACTCAAAGGGGTTGTCAGGTACGGCATTGGTTTGGACACTATAAATATTGAGGACGCGACGGCGGCGGGCATAAAGGTTGCGAATGTGCCGGATTATTGCATTGAAGAGGTTGCCGATCATGCGATGGCCTTGTTTATGTGCCTTGCTCGCAAAGTCGCATTGTCAAACAACAAGGTCAAATCAGGGCAGTGGTCGCTATCCTACGTCAAACCGCTGAAGGGCATTGCCAAGATGACGGCAGGGGTGATCGGCTTCGGCCGAATCGGCATGGCTATTGCGGAACGGTTAAAACCATTTGGGTGCAATATACTTTTCTTCGATCCCTGTATTGAAAACGGTGCCGGGCTGGCAACGAAAGTTTCGCTCGATGAACTCTGCGAAACCAGTGACGCTATATTTGTTCAATGCCCCGCGAACAAGCATACCCATCACCTCCTCAATGCCGAAACGTTCGCACTGATGAAAAACGCCCCGATAATAATCAACGCCGCCCGGGGACAGATAATCGATACCGATGCACTTGTCGCAGCATTGCAGTCCGGCAAGGTCTCTTCTGCCGGATTGGACGTTCTCGAAGATGAGAAGCAGATAACAGAGTCAGACAATCCACTGAAAACAATGGATAACGTCGTTCTTACGCCCCACAGTGCATGGTATTCAAACGATGCCATAAAAAAACTGCAGACTAAAGCCTGTCAGGAAGTCGTCAGGATACTTAAAGGTGAAAATCCAATAAATTTTGCAAACCCCGAAGTACTGGAGAAATAAAATGAAGATTGCCCGTATAGAATTTGGCGGAAAAACAAGTTACGCTGCCGTTGAAGAGAATGGCTTTGATCTTATAGAAGGCGATATCTTCGCCGATCACAAAACAACGGGAAAAATAGTATCGTTTGAAGATGCAAAACTGCTTGCTCCCGTCGAACCGCGACAGGTCGTGGCGATAGGCCTGAACTATAGGCAGCATGCAATAGAATGCAAAATGGACTTTCCCAAGGCGCCGGTCGTTTTCATAAAGACATCCAACGCCGTTACCGGCCCGGATACTGATATTCTCCTGCCGAAGATGGCTCCGGATAATGTGGACTATGAAGCCGAACTTGCGATAGTAATCGGCAAGAAGGCTAAGAATATCGGCGAGGATGAAGTTGATGATTACGTTCTGGGCTATACCTGCGCCAACGACGTCAGCGCCCGCGACTGCCAGCTGAAACTGGACGTTCAATGGGCACGCGGCAAATGCTTCGATACTTTTGCGCCTATCGGCCCGTGGATTGTCACCGGTCTTGACGGGGATAATCTGGATATTAAACTGACGCTGAACGATAAAGTCATGCAGGACTCCAATACGTCCGATCTTATTTTCGGCTGTAAGATGCTGGTAAGTTATCTGTCACAATGCATGACGCTTTATCCCGGAAGCATTATTATGACCGGTACGCCTTCGGGTGTTGGAATGGGAAAAACTCCTAACGTATATCTTAAAGACGGAGACAGAGTTTCCGTAGAAATAGAAGGTATCGGAACACTTTCAAACACAGTTGTCAGAGAGGTCTGAAATGAACGTTCAGGAAAAACTTTATGTTGACGGTAAGTTCATTGATAGCGATTCGGGCAAAACTATTGAAATAGCTAACCCAGCCAATGGCGAAATAATCGCAAAGGTACACCAGGCGTCCAAGGCGCAAATCAGCATGGCAATTGATGCTGCCCAGAAAGCCTTCAAGGAGACATGGGGGCCGATGCCTGCTGTCCAACGCAGCAGAATAATGCATAAAATAGCACAGCTGATTACTGAAAATCTTGACGCTATTGCAAAAATCGAAACCCAAAATGTCGGCAAGCCGATTATTGAATCTCGTAATATTGACGTACCGGGCGCAGCTGATACTTTTGAATATTTCGCGAATATAAGCGTGGATATTCTCGGGGATACCATCCCGTCGCCTTTCGGCGATGCAGTCCTGGATTTTACTGTTCGCGAACCTCTGGGTGTTGTCGGGGCGATTACGCCTTGGAATTTCCCGTTGCTGCTGGCTGCCTGCAAGATTGCTACTGCCATCGCAGCTGGGAATACTGTGGTTCTGAAGCCCGCGACACTCACACCGCTCAGCACGCTTATGCTTGGTGAAATTTTCAACCAGGCTGGTCTGCCGGCTGGGGTGGTGAATATTCTGCCAGCTTCGGGCCGGGATATAGGAGAAATATTCTCAAGCTCTCCAGTTGTTCACGAAGTAACTTTTACCGGCTCTACATCGACAGGCACAGGCCTGATGAGCCAGTGCGGAACTTCACTCAAACCGTGCACGCTTGAACTCGGAGGCAAAAGTCCTGCCATTGTCTGTGCGGATTGTGACATTGAAGAGACCTTGGCAGGGGTGCTTTTTGGCGTCTTTATCAATCAGGGCGAGTGCTGCTGTGGCCTGACGAGGCTGATTGTCCATACGGATATTTATGATGAGTTTGTTCCAAAATTCATCGGGGCTGTGAAGAAAATCCGCGTTGGTAATCCGCTTGATGAAAATATCCAGATGGGGCCGCTTGTCGACCCCAGCCATCTGAAGACCGTCATGGATTATATCGAATCAGGCCAAGCCGACGGCGCAACCCTGGCATGTGGCGGAAATCGTCTAACAGATGCTGACTTGGCGGCGGGTCTTTATGTTCAGCCTACAGTCTTCACAGATGTCACTCCAGAAATGCGTATCTGGAAAGAGGAAATTTTCGGCCCCGTCGTGACAATTACAAAGGCTAACGATAATAACGAGTTGATTAAACTCGCGAACGATACCGAATATGGCCTGGCTGCGAGTATCTGGACAAAAGATCTTAAAACCGCTCACCAGATGGCAGGGAAAATCCAGGCTGGGACTGTCTGGTTCAACCTGCATAATTTCCTTTTCCCAGCTGCTCCTTATTGCGGCTTCAAGGCCAGCGGTGTCGGCGGAGAACTCGGAAAACAAAGCCTGCTCGCCATGACCAAAACTAAAAATATTATGGTCAATCTCATGCAGGATACTTTCAAGTGGTATTGATTTTTCTGGTATAATAAAAAGATTAAAATGAACAATGCTGATTTTAACACGGTTACCGGAAGAATTTTCGACATTCAACGGTTTTCCATACACGATGGGCCTGGAATAAGAACTACAGTCTTTTTCAAGGGTTGCCCACTGAACTGCCTCTGGTGTCATAACCCCGAAAGCATCAACGCTACCCCCATGCTCTCATTCCTTCCGGACAAATGCATAGGCTGCGGTTACTGCTTCAAGGTATGTCCGACGGGTGCACATCAGATGGTGGACGACAAACACATTATCGATCGGGCAAAATGCAACTCCTGCGGAATATGCACCGAAGAATGCTACGCCAAAGCCCTTGAGTTAGTCGGCAAAACAGTAACTGTTGGTGAAGTAGTTGAAGAAGTACTGGCGGATGTCGAGTTTTATAAAACTTCTGATGGTGGAATGACACTCTCCGGCGGCGAACCCCTGGCCCAGCCGGTGTTCTGTCACGCTCTTCTTACGCAAGCAAAAGCCCAAAAACTTCATTGTTGTGTGGATACATGTGGCCAGGCCAGCTGGGGATCTTTTGAAAAAATACTAAGCCTTACAGACCTGTTCCTTTTTGATGTTAAAGAAACTGACCCGCATCGCCACAAGAAAAACACTGGTATCGACAATGTCCTGATACAGGAAAACCTCAAAAAACTCCATGATGCCGGTGCAACGATCTGGATCAGAATTCCGTTGATACCAGGTTGCAATGATTCCGAAGATAACCTCCAGGGTATGGTAAAACTTTTTAAAAAGCTGCCGAATATCCAAGCTGCGACAATCATGCCATATCATAAATTAGGCCAGAGTAAAATTGATCGGTTCGGCCTCGAAACCAGGCCTGTCCTGGAAACTCATCCGCCATCACAGCAAACAATCAGCCAGTGGATAAATACTCTTGGTTTGGCGGGTGTTAATGTATTGAATTCAGAAGGATAAACCATAATCATGACCACGAAAAACGAAACTCTGGATATTAAAACATTGGGTGAACTTGAAGAATATTTCGCAGCAGGCCTTTGCGAACAGCCCGATGCGGAGCCAATGACGCGCTTCAGTCGGGCTTTTCGTCGGTGGTTTGAGAACCTTGAATTGGGGTCATACTCAAACGAGCTGCTTTTTCCGACAGGATCTAAGTTTAATCCTGCCAAGTACGCGATGGTTGCGAATTATTCCTATGGATTGGAGTGGGCTAATTATGCGTATGAAACGAAAATCCAGGATTCTTCTCCTCTTGAAAAGCAGGCTCTTCAACAGATAAAAAAACTTTTTGAGGATGAAAGGGAAAAATCCCTTAATCACCTGTTTAAAACACGGCATCTGATTGGCGGGGCCGGTTATACGCATGCAATTATAAACTACGGCAGAGTTATCAGGGAGGGATTTGAAAGTTACGGGGAACGCATTGAAGCGAAGCTTGCCCAATGTAACAAGGATCAAAAGGTTTTTTATAATGGTCTTCTTGATGTTCTTAAAGGAATCAAGCTGTATCACCAGCGAATCATTGAGCATCTGAAAAGTTGCGAAGCCAAATATCCAAATTCTTCAAAGCTGGTTGAGGCGTTGAAGCAGGTTCCGCTTAAGCCGGCGCGAAATTTTTATGAAGCAATGGTGTGTTATAACTTTATTTATTATATCGATGGCTGTGATAATCCGGGCAGGATTGACCAAGAGCTATGTCCTTATTTTCAAGCTGATAATAGCATAGGCCATGATTTCGCATTGGAACTGATGTCTGCATTTGTCGATAACGTTTGTGCAAACGGGGGGTGGAGCTGTGCGATAGGCGGCAGTCATGCGGATGGGAACCCTGCCTATAACGAGATGACGGAGATGTGCATCGAGGCTTCTCATAACAAATTCCGCCCCAGTCTGGAACTGCGGGTTCGTGACGATATGCCCGAAAAAATATGGGAATTATCCGCAAATGCCCTCGCTACAGGCTGTGGTCAGCCTGCATTCTACAACGAAGCTGCTTATATAAAGTCTATAAGAGAGGCTGGGCTTGGGGTAAGCGATGAAGACGTAGTGAAATGGAATGGCGGCGGTTGCACCGAAACCATGATACACGGCTGCAGTAATGTAGGGTCACTGGATGCGGGCCTGAATCTGTTACTGATTCTGGAACAGACTCTAAGTAAAACATTGTGCGACAACAATGTCACTTTTGATCAGATTGTAGAAACTTATAAAAATGACATTGATGGTGTGATCAAAGAGGTCACTGAAATTCTTAACGAGTTTTTCACTTTGCGAGCGAAACATCATCCTCAGCCTATACGTTCATTGTTCATGGACGATTGCATTGATAAAGGCAGAGATTTCAATGATGGCGGAGCGAGGTATAACTGGTCGATAGTGAATATTGCCGGTGTGGCAAACGTAGCCGATTCACTTCAGGCCATTCGTGAAGTAATTTACGAACGGCAACATTTAACTCCTTTGGGTTTGTTAAAAATTCTGCAGGAAAATTTTGAGGAAAATGAATCTGTAAGGCAGCAGCTTCTTGGTTGTGATAAATTCGGTAACGATTTGGACAGTGTCGATTCTTTGGCTGCGGAAATTTCGGAATTTACTTATAAAACGCTCACGGCCCAGAAATGCCTTCGCGGAAAGTTTATACCCTCACACATAATGTTTGAGACATATGCTTATGCAGGTGGTCAGGTGGGGGCGACTCCGGACGGCAGATTTGCAAAAACACCCCTGAGCGATTCTTGTGGCCCCATGCAAGGCAACGACACGCACGGTCCGACTGCAATGCTGAAAAGTGTTACAAAACTGCCTTTACATATGGCGTGGGGCACCCCCGTATTAAACATGAAGTTTTCCAAGAAAATGTTTAATACCGATAGTTCCCGCAGGACCCTTGAAGACCTGGTAAAAACATATTTTAAACTCGGCGGGATGCAGGTACAGATTTCCGTCCTGGATCGCCAGGAACTTCTCGATGCCATGGATAATCCAAAATCGCACGAAGATCTGATTGTCAGAATCGGCGGATATTCGACATACTTCAACCAGTTGAGCAGGGATCTCAAAGAAGAGGTTATTAAGCGGACAGAATATATTACATGATGATATTTCTGATTATTTTCGGCTTCAGGATAGAAATACAGCGGTCTTCTCAATAGTAGACATGGCCTGGTCAGTCTAGGCAAGCTCAAGCCGATCGTCAGATATGCCGTTTGAAGGACCGGTAATTTGGTGCCTTCATATGCTGTAGAGTTGATCTGTTTTGGAAAAGGCTGCATTTTTTTTACAATATTTTTTGGGGAAAGTCATCGCATTTTATGAGATAATATCTTCTGCAATAAACTGTAGTTAAATCGTTTTTTGATAAATGTGTAACAGGAAATTTTACAACCAAGCCAGAGAATTTTAAGTAGGACATTATTGTGAGTAATTATTGTTTTAAAAAAAAGAGTCATGAGGCTATTGAGTTCATTACAGGAAATTTTCCTGCCGGTGATTTCAAGCTCTTAGTTTACAGGCCAGGAAACAGTAGTTTGTATCAACCCAAGACCTGTGAAGTAAAATCTATTGAAAAAAAAGCAGGGGTTCATGAAATTGTTTTTCTTGAAAAACATCAAAATATAACAGCCATTTTGAATTTAACAGAACAACCAGATCAGCTTGTTGGTAGAATAGTTCTCAAAGGTACCGGCTGCTTGATTGCCAGATTGCTGTGGGAATTACCTCCACAGGAGACAGCTTTTAATTTTGTGCCTGCTTTTATGTATGGTGATAACAAAGGCGGAAATTGCGCATCCGCTACTTATCCCAGACTTGATGGCTGTCCGGGAAATTTTACTACTCCATGGGAAGCTAATGAATGGGAGATTAGAACCGACAGGTCCAGTCACGGGTTTACTTCACTGCTCTGTACGGATCGCGGTTTTGCGATCGGTGGGCGAGACGTATGTTTTTTCTCCAATGATAATGCCGTTGCCGAAAAAACCGGCCTGAGTACATCGAAAAAGAAATCGCCCCAACTGAGCTTTTCTTTGGGTTTCATAAATCGGCCTTATACATACAGCCTGATTACCGGGCGAAATTGTATTTCACGTTGTGAAGGCTATCTCAATCTTGATAAGGGGGACGTTGAGTCTGAGATTTTTATATTGACTCCTGCCATTACCTGCAGGCAGGATGGGCTTAATAAGTTACTTCGCAGCAGCTACGAAATATTACATACTCCCCAGGAAATCAATCAGCAGATAAAGCCAGCCATAAATGATATTGCCGAAGCCTTGATAGAATATGGTTATTGTTTTCAGGCTCGTAATTTTTATACGACTTTCCATGAAGACAATACTGGTTTGGTTGGTGATGACTTTTCCAGTGCGTGGGCAGGGGGGGCGCAGGTAGCGTTGCCTCTCCTGTTGGCGGGTTATAGGCTGGAGAAAAGAGACTGGATAGAGATATCGCAAAACGTTCTGGATAACCTTGCCGAAAACGCGCTTTCTGAAAAAAGCTGTCTTTTTTATGAAAATTACAATCTCACAAAAAACCAGTGGAATGTTCACGGTTGGTGGTACGGCTGTTTTGACAAGGCAGGCCATTCCGCATACGTTAACGGCCAGCTCTGTTATTATCTGCTTCAGGGCTACCTCCTGGAAAAAGAAAACGGGCATACTCGTTCCCGGTGGGTTAATTCTGTCCAGACTGTCCTGGACCATGTGTTGAGCTGTCGCAGTGCGGAGAGTCGTTTCGGATACACCTATAATCCTGAAGATGGAACCATTCTGGATGAGGTAGGATTCTGCGGAGTCTGGTTCATTCCGGCGTTAGCCTGCCTGTATGAGATTACCGGCAGCGATAAATATTTACAGGGCGCTGTCGAAGCTATGAACGCTTATCGAACGGATGTTGAAAATTTTGAGGTTTTCGGCACTCCTCACGACACATTCAAATCGCCGGATCAGGAGGGCATTCTCGGTTGGGTACAGGCAGCGAAGATATTGCATCAGTTGACGGGCGGGCAGCGATACGTGGACGATCTTCTGTTGGGGCTGAATTATGAATTCTCCTGGAAATTCGCTTACGATGTGACAAATGAAGTTGAGCCCCTGAAATCCCTGAACTGGGCTTCTACCGGCGGGTCGGTAACATCCGTGAATAATTCCCATATACATCCGATGGGCAGTGCGATTCTGCCTGCCATCCGATACGCAGCCGAAATTACCAGGGATCCTTATCTCCAGTCCCGATTAGACGACACTTTAAACTGGACGCTCAAAGCCTATCAGCATTATGACGGGGAATACGGGTGGGGCAGAAAAGGCATGATAAATGAAAGGTTCTGCTATACCGACTCCCTTCTCATAGAACGCTTTGCCGATGGAAGCCCAGCCAGTACCTGGTTCTGCGGCCACAGTTGGGCGTCGGGTTCAGTCTTGGAAGGTCTGGCTGGACTTATTTCAGATTAGTCTCTTTTCACTAAGCTTGCCATGTTGGAACTCCTTGCATTCAACCAGGTTAATTCTGATTGTGAGTCCCATCTTTTTTTGATCGTAATGTACAAAACGATGTACAAACGGCCAATTTTGGCAATAAAAAGAGGGACTCGCATTGCTGCAAGTCCCTTTAAAACAAGGATTAGCGGGGACAGGATTCGAACCTGCGACCTCCGGGTTATGAGCCCGACGAGCTACCAGACTGCTCTACCCCGCGATCAATTATCAAATAGCGAGAAGGGATGTTAGCAATATAAAGCCTATGTGTCAACCATAGTAATCGAAAAAATAAAAAAGTCTTCGCCGCAGACAAGGTTTTGATTGAAATCCATGGTTTTTTGAAAAAAAAACACCAACGAACGTTTCGATTCATGCATGAGTAAATCGAAGCGTTCGAAGGTGCCAATCAAAAAAGTTTGTCAACTCTTTTCAAGCTAGAGCATATCAACCTCGAGAGTTCCCTTTTTGCCAGCTTGCTTTGCCCTTGGCTGCTAGAAACATTGCGGCATATCTACAAATATGCCTTACGTTTCTTCCTTGCCACGAACAAACCCGCTACGCAAAAACAGGAACTATCAATTTTTCAATGCTCTAGTTTTTGGGGCGGTTACTTTGTATCCAGTCAACAACGGCTTTGGCTATGCCTTCAGCTTTTTTCTCCAAGCCCTGATTGACGGTTTCCGTGCTTCGGCCTACGCATGTAGCGGCACCGATTTCCTGGCCTGTGGCTTTATCCACGAGCTTGATTTCGCAGACTGCCTCTTCAAGTGGGCCGAAAGCCTGGCCCATCGCGCCGGCTTTCTCAAAGTAAATTACCTCGCCCTGGATCAACAGCGTCTTGCCGCTGCCGCCCATCGTCAGGTTAGATTCCGCAAGTCGTTTACGAATTTCACGTGGAATCAGCTGTAACAGCTGAGAGGGGGTCCGACCGAACCTGTCGTCAAAGCCCCCAACTTCAAAGCTGGTATATGACTCCAGCGAACCGGGCGACTGGATTTGCATGTATACACCCTTGGCCCCGGTAACAGATCCAACGCCCTCTTTGATGGCCCGGCCTACACAACCACCAGACAAAAGAGCTACGCCAAGTAACAGTACTGTGAGTTTCATCGCTTTCATCTTTTTCATTAAAATCCCTT
The DNA here is from genome assembly GCA_963664745.2 of Phycisphaerae bacterium. GTDB lineage: Bacteria > Planctomycetota > Phycisphaerae > SM23-33 > SM23-33 > B1-G9. The sequence goes on along the minus strand of CAXXMC010000005.1, from coordinate 313,633 downwards.
TCATGTTATGAATTGACAGATTGCGAAATACCAGATAACGGATTATTTTACGCGAACGATAGTTGTGTTGAAAAGGCAAAAGGTTATAAATTTCCAATTTCTCCACAAGCGGATACCCCATATTCCCGTTACAGACTAATATGCGGAACTTTTCCAGTGAATATTCGCCGGTTACTTCACGCCGTCCTGACGAGAGGGTATCTGGTACGCCTGCCAGTACTGCCCCCACTCCGGGGATTCAATAGGCCTGAGCCGGTTGAATTTTTTTTGCCCTGGTTTTGTGTTGAGCAAAACATACCATTCCGGGACATCCTGGAATTTATCCGAGGCTGCCAAAGCGTCCACACCAATCGTCAGGGCTATCTCGTCAACAGGACTGCTTAGCCAATGGTACTGCTGAAGCACCTGGTCGGTCCATTGAGGCAATAGCCAGGGTGCGAGATAATAAAAATGTCGTATATCTTCCCGGCTGACATGGATTGCCCGCTGAGCTTGCGCACGGAACAGGGGTTCGTCGGTTATGAAAACGGCTTGCCGGTCGGTATTTTGTCTCGCCCAGGTGGCGATGGATTTCAGTTCAGCATCTTCCTTGATACGTTCCTGAAGTTCCAGAATACGGATTGGCTTTTGAGAATCTTCGAGGAACATGGTAGTTGCATAGTACAGGCCGTGGCGGAGCGGCTTGAGGTTATCTGAGGGCAACATCCATGCGATCATCAAGGCTGCACATGCCCAGCGAACGAGGTGTCTGCCTCTGTAAACCATGCGGAAGATATGCGTAAGAGCCTGTGCAAACAGGACATAAAGAGGGAGCATGACCCAGCTTGAGGCCTGGATAAAATCGATATAAGGGGGGGCGGTATGCAGCAGTATCCCGATGAACTGGCTGATGCCGTGCAGCAGCAGGGCAACTAGCAGGCTCATTATCACCATTAAGATCCAGACGTCCATGTTCAGCGCGCGGAAACGGTGGAATCGCCACAGTACAACACTCGACAGCAGGAGCAGTACGCCGGCATAGAGGCTCCATCGCAGAAGATTGCGGAAAAGTTCGGGGTAAAGAACAGCCAGTTCGCTAATTCGCAGAGCCCGGGTAATTCCCTCAGTTGCAACTGCGCTGGAAAATTCCGCTGCGATATTGGCCCGGAGTGTCAGAAAATATATGAGGTATGGCAGAGTTCCGATTACGAAGCAGGCCAGGCCTCCCAGGCCGGCCAGTATAGCGCGAGGTCTGAAATAATTCCTTGCTACATGCACCAACGCCAGAATAATCGCCAGATTCGCAGCTGAGATAAGGTGAATGTTACCGCAAATTCCCAAGGCTGTGAACGTAAGGAGAATTTTATAACTCCCAGCTGTCCTGATATACGCAAGCATTATCAAAGGTGAGATCGCAATGACAAGCCCCTGCGGGGTAATCGATCCAATCGACCCTATGCCCCAGAACCAATTGCCGAACGTGTGCGTTATTGTCGCACTAAGCACAGCGACGAATGTTGCTATCGAACTACTGCGACACTGCCGCCACAATAACGCATACATGCCGCAGAGATACAGAAAAACCATTGGCCCGACCAGAACCCGGAAGGGTAATACCATGTCGCGATAATCCGTCGGGATAAGGATGATGTCCATCAGGGCCAGGAACACGGGCGTGTGAAGTTTCCGCAATCCGCCGTTGACGTTGATCTCCCCGTAAACGGTGTCGTACTGCATGAGTTCAGGCTGATGACGTTTGGCAGCTGCGGCGGCGAAATTAAGCTGTTCGTCGCTCAGGCTGTTGTCATAGCAGGACATCAGGCAGAACAGCCCAGCTGTCAGCAGGAAGATGATTATCGCGAAAATATGTTTTGACGCAGGTACGGGCCTCATGGCGGTGTAGTATACAAAAACTCACGCCAGATGTCAGGGGGGGAATAAATAACTAGTCGTCCCTGAAAAAGTTGTTTTCTTTTCATTCCGGGCGTAGCGGAGCTTATGCCACCGCCGCTGGCGGCCCGGAATCCAGGGAATGTAATCAAGACTGGAAAACAAGCCCATAATGGAAATATTGCCCCGGTTGGGCCGGCCCTGGATACCCGCTTTCGTGGGTATGACACAACGAATAGGTCAGTTTGAATAAGAAGCTGTTTCAGCATTTGAGATGTTGTGGTAAGATCAGGATGCTTTATGGTCTCCGTGTCGGCCAGGCCCGTCTGTCAAAGTCAGACGCCGGCGTGCAAGAAAGGATTCGCATGAAACCGCTTTATATTACGGGAACTCAAAAGGACGTCGGGAAAACAACTCTCTCGGTCGGGCTGTCGCACAAGTTTCGTCAGAAGGGTCTGAAAGTCGGGTACATCAAACCCCTGGGTCAGCGCGTAAAGGAGGTGGGAGGCCAGTCTCTTCACGATGATGCCTTGGTGATTTCAAAGATTCTTGGTGATCCTTCTCATACGCAGGCGGAGATAGCCCTTGCCTTGCCGAGAGGCCGGGTTGAGAAGCAGATTTTCAATATGAACAGCACTGAGCTTATGGAAAAAATCCGGGGATACTGCGACGTTCTGAAACGCGACCACGATGTCGTTATCATTGAAGGTATGGGCCATGTTGCGATGGGTTCGTGCGTTGGCGTCTCCGGTGCCGACGTGGCAAGAATAGCGGGTGCCAAGGCGATTCTCGTTACTGGGGGAGGCATTGGGAAGACCATAGACGAGATAGCCCTGTGTAGCCAATTTTTAGTATCGAACGGTGCGGATTTTCTCGGTACGATTATCAACAAAGTCTGGCCTGACAAATACGATCGTATCTCGAGTGCGACAACCCAGGGGTTGGAGAATCTCGGGATTCGCTCTTTTGGCGTTGTACCTTATCAGGAGAAATTGGCCAATCCTACAATGCGACAGGTTTTGGATCGCATTGGCGGTGAGCTTATCGGCGGTGAGGCGAATCTTGATAATGTCGTGGAGAAGACCATCGTCGCAGCCATGGAAAGTCGACACATGATAGGCTATCTCAAGAGGGGCACGCTTGTGATTACCCCGGGCGACAGGACGGACAATATCCTTGCCGCTCTGAGCACGAATATTTTGAGCGATATGCATGAGACGACCATGTCGGGATTGTTGTTGACCGGCGGGTTCAGGCCTGACGAAACATGCATGAGACTGATAAACGATTCCGGTCTGCCGACCATACTTACCGATGGTGACACGTATTCGGTCGGAAGTCAGTATTTTGAGACAGTTTTTAAAATTACGCCCGAAAACGACAATAAAATCCAGGCTGCCGTTGATTTGATGGAGCAATACGTTGATATCGAGGCTATCCTGGCCAGTCTGGATGAGTGAGATCGTCCGGTTGACATTGGTTAGCCCAGGCAGGACAATTGGTTCAATGAGTTTTCTTTCTCCATGGTGGTTATTGGGATTACCCCTTGTCGCTCTTGTCGCGATGCTCACAATCCGTCGGCAGGATTGCAGGCTGATGGTTGTATCGAGTGTTAAACTCTGGCTGGGAGCGGGTGGGGTTTCTGAAAATTCCAGCTACAGGAACCGTCGTATAACAGCCAGCTGGGTTTGTCTGTTGCTTGGTGCGACAGCTGGGGTTATTGCATTGGCTGGGCCTGTTTGGCAGGTGTCCGGGCCGGTTCGACATGTCAGGTTGGAATTATCACCCTCAGCTGAGCTTGCCACGTCAGCCGGTCTAAAGGCCTTGCGAAGCACAGCATTAACATTTCTTGATCGACTGAATTCCGGGGATTTTGTGCAGGTGGTTTTGCCAGTCTCCGCCGGCGGGGCAGGGGACTGGCTGACTCAGCCAGAAGCTCGAAATGAACTCCAGAAGATTCAGCCCTTGCCGATCCGGGCTGCGGATATGATTTTCCCGCCTGGTCATGCCATCGCTCAGCATACTTACCGTATAGGCCCAGCTGGGGTTGGACAGGCCGAGTTGCCAGGGCTGAGTCAGATTGATATTCCCACGGATATTCCCGCGATTTCCTTTGATGCCATAGCTGGGAAAATTCAGCCTGGCGGCAAAGTTCAGATTTTTGCTGCGTTGCGGAATAATGGTTCAAAAACATGGCAGGGCGACGTTGTTATTCAATCCGTTGATATGCCCGGTGATGGGCCGGTGAATGTTCCGACCCGGATCGGGCCAGGCCAGGTTGTCCATGTTATCCGGGAAATGACGCCTGCCGGCGGGTTTAGAATCTCAGCTGGCGAAGCGCGGGCCTGGTTGGCCCGTCAAAATTCACACAGGGTGAAAGTAACTATTCAGGGCAGGGATGAGCCTGCCTTGCGACGTTATATTCAAGCTGATCCGTTGCTGGAACTCTGGGCTGGGGTTGGCGACGCGGATCTGATTATCGCTAACGGCGCAGAGCCGCCGTCCGGGGTGCCTGCACTGATGATAAATCCTCCAAAATCTCCGCCGGGCCTGCAGGCTGATGGTGTGATGGAGAATATTTTGCTCAGCCGGGCTGATGTCTCAGCGAGTGACGATATTCTAAAAAATGTGGCCCTGGCTGGCTTGGCCATTCGACAGGCCAGGCCTTGGTCGGCGGATAGATATTCCATGTCCCGGGCAGTCTCGCTTATCAGCGTCGAGGGCAGGATTTTAATGTCGCGGACAGCGCCGGGCAGCTCTGCCTTGTCAACCCCGCGACGGGTTTACACAGCCTTCGATATCTCAGCTGAGAATACGAATATTCAGACGGATCAGAACTTTGTGGTTCTGCTTGCCAATGTCTTCCGCTGGCTGACGAAAAGCGACTCAGCTGAGGCAAGGATTACATATTCATATCAGACTCCGATTCAGACCGCCGGCGAGAGCAGTTGGGAGATTGTGGATGCAGGCAGGCCTGGCTGGGTCAAGAACGTCTCGGGGGAGGGATTGAAAAAATGGCCTGGTTTGTATCGGGACGAAGCGGCTGGATTGCATGCGGTGAATCTGATAGGCCTGACCTCAGCCAAGCCCGCCCGGCCCCCCGAGCAGACGATAGCTGCTTTGATATTGCCTTCACCTGTCCAGACCGATGCAGCCTGGCCTATTTGGCCCGGCCTGATTGTCCTGACTATAATATTCTGGGTGACAGGCTGGTTGCTCCGGGTGCGATAATCCGCAAAATCTGCGGACTGCTGGCTGAAAACGTTGATTTTGTAATCGGGAAGGAATAATGCTATGAACAACGGTCATGACGCGATGCTTTGGCTTACGACCGAAGCTGAGAGGGTGCAGTGTAATCTTTGTGCACATCGGTGCAAGCTGGCGGAGGGGGCGTGGGGGATTTGTCATGTCCGCCGAAATGTCGCAGGCCAACTCAGAACATTTTCATATGACCGGATCGTCGCGATGAATGTTGATCCGATCGAAAAAAAACCGCTTTTTCATTTTCTGCCCGGCACTGAAAGCCTTTCATTTGCAACGCCGGGCTGTAATTTCAGATGCAGTTTCTGCCAGAACTGGCAGATATCGCAAAGTCCTCGGCAGGGCGAGGAAGGCCTGGCTGGGGAGGATCGAAATACCCAGTCGATTCCCCCGGCCGATATCGTAGCCCTGGCCAGGCGGCATGGCTGTGCTTCGATCAGCTATACCTATACCGAGCCGACGATTTTTTTTGAGCTTGCCTATGATACCGCCAGGTTCGCCCATCAGCAGGGGGTGCGAAACTGTTTTGTCTCCAACGGGTTCATGACCAGCGAAGCCATCGAGACGATCAGGCCTTATCTTGACGCGATTAACGTCGATCTCAAAGCCTTCAGCGATGAAACGTACAAAAAAGTGTACGGCGGCAGGCTTCAGCCCGTGCTCGATGCTCTCAAAATGCTGGTCCAGGCTGGGATTTGGGTGGAGGTTACAACCCTCATCGTACCAGACCTGAATGACTCGCCGGAGGAATTACGACAGATAGCGATGTTTATTGCGAACGAACTTGGCCAGGCTGTGCCGTGGCACGTCAGCAGATTCCATGGCGATTATCAAATGCGGAACACCCAATCCACGCCTCTGAAGACACTGGGACTCGCCTGCCGACTTGGGACGGAGGCGGGCCTGAAGTACGTTTATTGCGGCAACGTGCCAGGCCAGGCCGATGAACGCACCTGTTGCCCCATGTGTGGCGATCTGTTGATAGATAGAGTTGGCTTTACCGTGAAATCTGTAAACCTCAGTGACGGCAAATGCCCCGCCTGCGGCGAGAAAATCGAGGGTGTATGGGAATAATGGTGTAATTTAGCGCAGCAAGAACCCCGGTAGACACATTCTGACTTGCCTACCGGGGTTTTGTAATATTCTCTCTTCAAAAGCAACGCTAAAGCGTTGAAATAATTTTTTGCAAGGGACGTTTTTTTTATAGGCCCCGCGTTTAAGCGAGATCGATAAGCCCGTCCGCAGGACGTTAATCAAAAATTATTTCTTTTTACGACGATTCCGTCGTTCGCGTCGCTTTTTAGATCCGATTTTTCTTCTACGTCTTGGTTTGGCCATGAAATTGTTTTCCAATATTTTCGATGCAGGTTTTATAAAAAACTTACTTGTTTTCTTCTCGCCCCGTAACGAACCGGTATTGCGAGTCAGGCAATTTACATTATTTCCATGGCGTTGTCACGTCAAAATACGGGTCTTAGGCCACTTTTTTACGGAAATCAGCCGGGCTGGATGTGAAAAAGTGAAAATACATGCGATAGTTCGGATTTTTTTTGTCAGAATTCCAACTAGATTGTATAATGTGTTTATGGAAGTGGCTTCTGCGGTGTTCGAGTAGAAGGCCCGTTTGAAAAGAACCGATACCCCATTATGAGGGAAGCTTTGTCAGGAAGAGCGCCAGTCGCCTTTCGACGGCTGCCCACCTTGATTAATGGGTTCTTTCCAACCGGCCTGGACGGCACAATGTGGAGGCCATTTTCATGCGCAAAATTCTTGCAAAAACCCCAATAACCATTGGATTTCCAATTTCCAATGGCCCATTTCCAGTCGGCAAAAGCTCCAATTCTCAAGCCAAAATTGTAATAATTCCGAATTTTGAATCAATTACTAAGACAGTCGCTCCAGCTAAGACCCATGTGAATATTCAAGCATCAAGTCGCAATTGCTAATTCTCAATTTGAATTCCACATGGCCTAATCATTATCCTGGAGTTATCCAGAAAAAAACTTGCAAAAAAACTTCCACCAAGGCCATAATGTCCAATCCCGTAGATGTGATTCTCATGTCTTTTCCTTTTGCTGATTTGGTATCGCGGGATCGGGTTTTGTTACGGATAACAATTGTGTGGAGTGCGCGATGACTTGTTATGTAGGAATAGATGTCGGAGCCGTCAGTGCCACCGCGGCATTGCTGGTTGAGCCTGGACATGAAGAGATTGCAGGCCGAGTTAGCGGTTTTTCCTTATTGCGTACGCTTGAGGACGGCAGGCAGTTATACATCAGTGAATATCGCAGGACGCGGGGCAAACCCATCGCAGCGACCACGTTCTTTCTTGAGGAAATCATCAACGCCTTCGGTACCGGGGGTGTTGCAGGTGTCGTACTAACCGGCAGCGGAGCCAAAGTCACCGCTTCCAAGCTCGAAACCAATGTGGTCAACGAATTTCGCGCTATCGCCACAGGACTGGCTGTGCTTGATATCGAAGCCAGGACTGTTTTCGAGATGGGCGGCGAGGCCAGCAAGTATCTTATGCTCAACAGGGACGGCGAGGGCGGATATGGCATTGTCGATTATTCCACCAACGGCGATTGTGCAGCTGGTACCGGGTCATTTATCGATCAACAGGCAGGCAGGCTGCAATATCGCGTCGAGGAGATCGGCGATATATGCTTGCAGGCGGAACGGGCTGCCCAGGTAGCGGGGCGGTGCAGCGTGTTTGCAAAAAGCGATATGATCCACGCTCAGCAGAAGGGTTATGTCCCAGCGGAGGTTCTCCGTGGCCTGTGCAACGCCGTTGCCAGAAATTTCCGCACCGCTGTAGTACGAAGCCATCCTGTCGAAGCGCCGGTAGTTTTTATCGGTGGCGTTACTGCCAATTCCGCAGTCGTCCGTGCCATGGCTGAGGCTTTTAAAATGGACGAGGGGGAACTCAGTGTGCCTGCTGAAGTTCATGCGCACATCCCAGCTGTGGGCGCAGCTTTGATTGCAAGCAGGCAGGAACGAACCGGCGACCTCTCGCATATGGGCGACCTGCGGGCCAGCAGCGATAGTGAACATGGCGAGTTCCCCACCGCAGAGCCTTTGAAGATGGATAACGTCACGCTCCTTCGAGACCGCATCAAGCCTTTCGAGGCCCATGGCGAGGGGCGGATTGACGCTTATATGGGAATCGACATCGGCAGTGTTTCGACGAACGTTGTGGTGATTGACCAGGCCGGTCAGGTCATAGAGGAAATTTACACCCGTACCCAGGGCAGGCCTATCGAGGTTGTCGCGGGCGCTCTGCGGGAGATTGAATCCTGCTGGGGGGGCAAGTTGAACATTTGCGGCGTGGGTACGACCGGGTCAGGCCGCGAGCTGATCGGCGAGCTGATCGGGGCTGATACCATTAATGACGAAATTACCGCGCATAAAACGGGCGCGACATTCATAGGCCAGACGCTGCTGGACGGGCGAGTGCCGGATACGATTTTTGAGATCGGCGGGCAGGATTCCAAGTATATTTCGCTGCAGGACGGCGTGGTTGTTGATTTCACCATGAACGAGGCATGTGCAGCTGGTACCGGCAGCTTCCTGGAAGAGCGGGCCGAGGAACTTGACATCGCGATTAAGGGCGAGTTTGCGGAATTGGCGCTTTCCAGCAAGGCTCCGATCAGGCTGGGCGAGCGGTGCACCGTTTTCATGGAGCGAGACGTTAACAGTTACATGCAGCGGGGTGCTGATAAGAGCGACCTGGTTGCAGGCCTGGCCTATTCGGTGGTATATAACTATATCAACCGCGTTGTGCGGGGCAGGAAGATCGGCGATTGCGTTTTCTTCCAGGGTGGTACTGCCTACAACGACGCAACAGCGGCGGCTTTCAGCCAGGTGACTGGCAAGGAGATAATCGTCCCGCCGCACAACGGCGTGATCGGCGCGATAGGTTGCGCGCTGCTGGCCAGGGACAAGATGAAATCCAATGGCCATCCCCGGGGCGATATCAGCATTTATGCCGCGGAAATGGAATCGCATGGGTTTAAGACGAATTCGCGTTTCCGTGGCTATGATATGGAAAAGGTTGACTACAAACTCCGGGAATTTACCTGCAAAGGCTGCTCCAATGCCTGCCAGATCCAGGAATTCGACGTCGAGGGAGAGAAAACCTACTGGGGCGATAAGTGCTCCGACAGATTCCGCAAACGAGCGAAGTCGGCCAAACAGGCAGTGATCGATGATTTGATGAAGTTCCGAAATGACCTGTTGCTGGACGAATCAAACATCCCGCCGGCACCGGCTGGTGCGCCGCGGGTTGGAATTCCGCTAACGATGTTTGCCTGTCATCAGCTGCCTTTCTGGAGGACGATTTTTGCCGAACTTGGTTTCGAAACTGTCCTCTCCGATCCAACCAATAAAAAAATTGTCACCGCTGGTTTGCAGACGGTTGTTGCTGAGCCCTGTTTTCCCATTATCGTTGCGCACGGCCATGTCGAAAATCTGGCAGAGAAGGATGTCGACTTTATTTTCATGCCGAACATTCTATCGATGGAAACGAAGTGGATGGAAACTGAGGCGCATTTGTGTCCGTGGCATCAGACGCTGCCGTTCGTTGTCAGGCGGGCGCCAGCCTTGGCGAAGCACGCGCCTAAATTCATTACGCCGAGGGTGACTTTCCGCGAAGGCCGAGAGATTGTCAGCCGGGATCTTGCGGAATTTATGCTTAATTTCAAACCGTTCGCTTCGATGGGTCTGACGAAATCGAAAATCCGTTCAGCTGTAAGCGCGGGCTATGACGCCCAGACCACGTTTGACCAAGCCATTCGCAGCAAGGGCAAAGAGGCGCTTGATACTCTTACAAAAACGGGCGAGCCGGGCATTGTGCTGGTGGGCAGGCCCTATAATGTGCATGATTCCGGCATGAATCTTTCGGTAGGCCAGAAGCTGCGCGATTTCTACGGCGTAAACGTAATCCCGCTTGATTTTCTGGATACGAAAGACATTGATATCAGGGAAGTCAATGACAGCATGTACTGGAACCTTGGCAGGGAGATATTGGCTTCCGCCAAGATCGTCGCTGAGCATGACAATCTGCACATCATTTACATTACGAACTTCAAATGCGGGCCTGATTCCTTCGTGAAGCATTTCGTCCGCACAGCCTCCGGCAAGCCGTTCCTCAGCCTGCAGTTCGACGGCCATAGTAACGACGCGGGCATGATGACCCGATGCGAAGCCTATCTGGATTCCAAGGGAATACTCAGGCCACAGAAAGAACCGCAACCTGTAGGGTAAGTTTGCGATAATTTGGCTTGACGATGACAACCGGCACGTAACGAAGAGATGTTACGTGCCCTACTACTGTCCAGCGGCTGTTACAGAGTACTAAGCCTTTTTTGATTGTTTACATTCACATCATTGGAAAAGCCCGAATCAGCCGATACAATTTCATATCAATGTGTTTTTTTGTCGGGAGATTTTATCGAAATGGCTGAGTCTTCTTCAATGTCTGGTAAGTTTGTGCAATTTGTTCAACGCGTATATGTCGAGTTGCTTTTGCAAGTCATGGCGATTCGAAATCGTGAGGTCGTCCACGAATTAAGGGAGCTTGCGAGATATTTCCACGCCAAGCTTTTCTCATCTCTGCTTGATCGAAATATAAAACAGATCACGCTGGCTGTGAAAAACGGGCCGGGTTCCGCAACAGGCTCGCAATCGGCTGGGCTGGTTTTGCAGGACCCTGCCGGCGAGGATGAAGGGTTGCCACAATCGCCCAGCCTTGCCCAAAAGTTGGCTGGCGTTGGTGTTTCTGCCGTTAGTATCGATACTCGATTGGATATCAGCCAGATTGTAGATGCGATTCTGCTTCTGCTGCATACAGGCGGGAAGTTTGACAAGGCCAATCCTGGTTTTGGCGGGTTAGGTTCCGGCGCAATCGCAGCTTCCCTCATAAGCGACGATGGAATGCATCGGCTCGGGACAATAATGCATTTTCGTCGGGAAGAGGGAATTTTTGAGATACAGTACTACTACGTCGAGTTATTCACGTCGCGATTGCTGGGCAGGCTGGCCAACAGACTCAAGACCACTACCGATTATCGATTGCTTCTGACAGTTGCGCCTTGGGTTGGCCTGGTTGTGGTTGCCCTTGGTGTGCTGACGGTGGGACTATGGTTCGTCCACTGGATTCCGGGCCTGGCGGTGACCGTAGTTGCGATTGTTTTGCTGGGCATGGCAGTGACATATCTGATCAAGACCATTGGCGCTGTTCAGTTCGACAGCAGGCACCGTCATATCATTTTCAAGGAAGGCGTCCGGAAGATCACCGCGATGTCTTATTTTCCCGTGACGAATCCAAACGCATTGATCAAACTTGACAGAACGGGCAAGCTTTTGTACTGCAACCCCGCGACCGACCAATTGCTCTCTGAGCTTGGTTTTGGGATAGAAGCGGTTGAGCAGTTGCTGCCGGCCGATTATGTCGAGTGGATCGGCAGGGCTCTCGATACAGGCCAGGCTGAGAGCAGGGAAGTTTCACATAACGGCAGAACTTTCAGATTTTCCGTTTCGCCGTTCCCGGAAAAAACCGCAGTGCTTGTAGCAGGGACTGAACTGACGAATCTTAAAAAACTCCAAGCCGATCTGCGAGAAGCAAACGACTTCCTCGAAGAACGCGTAGCAGTGCGGACATACGAACTTATGCTTACGCAGGACGTGACGATCATGTCGCTTTCGACGTTGGCTGAGTCTCGCGATCCTGTGACCGGGGCGCATATTGCTCGTACGCGGAATTACGTAAAAATCCTGGCTGAGCATCTTGTGGATCATCCGCGGTTCACGGAATTCCTTCACCGGGATAATATCATCGACAAACTTTACCGCTCGGCTCCGCTGCACGACATAGGCAAGGTGGGGACTCGTGACGATATTCTGCTCAAGCCCGGTAAACTTTCAGATGACGAATACGACCGTATGAAGGAGCATACCATTATTGGCGGCGATGCACTGCGTTGGGCTGAGGAAAGGCTGGGATCGAATTCGTTCCTGGAATATGCCCGCGAGATTGCATATGCTCACCACGAAAAATGGGACGGCAGCGGTTATCCCTACGGCCTGGCTGGCGAGGCGATTCCTATCTCAGCCAGACTTATGGCCCTTGCGGACGTCTATGACGCTCTGACAAATGAACGATGCTACAAACCCGCTTATTCCCACGAAGAAGCCAGGGAAAAAATTATCGAAGGCAGCGGCACGCATTTTGACCCAGCTGTCGTCGAAGCGTTCCTCGAGGCTCAGGAAGAATTCAAGGAAATCGCAGCCGGCAAGGTCGACCCGATGATCTAACCTGAATAGTTTTATGCTCCCAGAACGTCGTTGATCTTCTGGAGTTCTTCTTTGGTGAATGTTGCGTTTTTTAACGCCTGGACAGAGTCCTGAACCTGTGATGCCTTGCTCGCGCCGATAAGGGCAGTCGTTACACGACTATCCCGCAAGGCCCATGCCAACGCCATTTGCGCAAGACTCTGACATCTCGCCTCAGCCAGGCGGTTTAAGGCCTTGGCTTTTCGGAGATAGTCGTCGGTGATGGCGTCAGACTTGAGGAACGTATTTGGTTTTCCAGCCCGGCTGTCCTTGGCAATGCCGCCCAAATATTTATCCGTCAGCATTCCCTGGGAAAGAGGACAAAACACGATACAGCCTGTCCCTGTCTCCTCAAGGACGTCCAATAGTCCTTCTTCGATGGTACGATTGAACATGCTGTAGCTGGGCTGATGAATCAGGCAGGGTGTGCCGAGTTCCTTCAGGATTTTAACAGCCTGGCGAGTTTGCTCCGGCGAATAATTGGACAGCCCGACGTACAAAGCTCTGCCTGATCGCACGATATAGTCCAACGCGCCCATCGTTTCTTCCAGGGGCGTTTCAGCGTCTGGCCGATGCGAGTAAAAAATGTCCACGTAGTCCAGGCCCATGCGTTTGAGGCTTTGATCGCAACTGCTGATGAGATATTTGCGTGAACCTTTGTCGCCGTACGGGCCAGGCCACATCAGGTAACCGGCCTTGGATGATATTATCAGTTCGTCGCGATGGCTTGCGAAATCTTTCTTGAGTATCTCGCCAAAATTTTTCTCAGCCGAGCCGGGCGGCGGGCCGTAATTGTTGGCAAGGTCGAAATGTGTAACGCCAAGATCGAATGCGCATTGCAGCATGGCCCGCATATTGTCAATGCAGTCACCGTCTCCGAAATTATGCCACAACCCCATCGCGATTCCGGGCAATAACAATCCGCTGTTCCCACACCTGCGGTAGCTCATTTCTCCGTATCTATTTTCGTTGGCTTGCCAGCTCATCTGGTTCTCCTTATGATGCGTGCACAATAAGTTCAGCCTGGTTTTACTGCAAGGATTTGTCGCAGTTTTTTATCACAGTTGGCCTGGTCGTTTTGTTCCGTCGAATCAGCTGCTGCTGCTAGCAGGGTAACTTGACGTTGAGTAAAGGCCATGGGTTGGCTGGGGTCGATTTCGTTCAGCGAGAGTCTTTCGATAACAGCGTCTTTGAGATTTTTCATTCCCTCGCCGGTGTTGGCGGAGACCCTGACCTGGGCTGTTGGAATATTTTTTGGCGCAAGGTCTATTTTTGTCGCTATATGCAATATACGTTTGGCGTGGATGTGTTCAGGCAGGTTTATTGTCCGGTCATGGCTGGTAAGCAGGACTAGGTCGGCTTGTTCGATTTTCTGCCAGGCCCGGCGGACGGCTTCGGCGTCTATGTCGAGAGCAGTTTCCCACAGCCCTGCGGTGTCGGTCAGCCAGATCGGCAGCCCGTTGACGATGGCCAGCTCTCGTACCCAGTCTCGCGTCGTGCCTGCGGTGTCGTGCACGATACTGACAGGCCTACCGATGAGGAGGTTCGCAAGCGTGCTCTTGCCTGCATTCGGTGGCCCAGCCAGGACAACCTCAGCTGGCTCGAGCAATTTCCGCATCGTCGCAAACCCCTCAGCGGCCTGCCAAAGATTTTGCCCCAGATTTTTCAGAAAATCAGGTGTGGAATTTTTTTGTCCGATCTCGCTGATGGCTTCATGAATGAGTTGGCTTAGCCCGGCTGACCATTGTTGCGTAAGGGCAGACGTCGCAAGCCGGCCTTGTGCTTTTGGCAATTCAGCAAGCATCTCCTGTCCTATGGCAGGATTTTTCCAACTCGGGTGAGACGGATTGAAAATGTCGGCCTGGTCTGGCTGAGTTACAGACGCACCGAGTTCGGAAAGTCTTCGCAAAACTCTTCGCGCCACAGCTGAGCCGCCATGAATGTTAAGTTCCAGACCTTTTTCGGATGTGCATATTATTGCTTCGTCGAGTTTTTCCTGCCCGTTCCGCAGAAAGCCCAGCTGGAGTAAATTTTCCTGATATCGTTCCGGCGAAGTCCGGGGCGTGTGGGGATGGAAAAGATCCTCAGCCACCCGTTGGGTATCGGGGCCTGTAATGGTAATAACCGCGATTCCGCCCCGGCCTGGCGGGGTCTGCAAAGTCGCGGTTGTCGGCGTGGTCAGGGTCATTTTTACAATAGGGATTTGTAATATGCGATTGCAATTCCGCGGAGGCAAAGGTCATCGACGATTGCCTGGACAATATCGCAGTCGTTCGGGTTCGGGCTTACGAGTTTTGCGTCGCCGCCGGTTAGGATAACCAAAGGCCAGGCACCGAGCCTTGTTGCGTATGATTCCACCAGTTCTCGCAGTGCCCCGCGCATACCGTAGACGATGCCGTTAAGAATAGCCTGTTCGGTGTCTGTCCCGAAAACTTTGCTTGGCAGTGTAAGTTCAATTTGGGGCAGCTGGGCCGTTTTTTCGTGAAGAGCATTGGCTGACATCGCCAGGCCCGGCAGGATAGCGCCGCCCATGAAAACGCCTTCTTCGTTTACGCAGTCAATCGTAGCTGCTGATCCAAAGTCGCCTATTATGCAGGCTTCGCCAAGTTGATCAAAGGCAGCCACGGCACAGCAGAGCCTGTCAACGCCGATTTTTTTCGGCTCGGCGATGTCCGTTGAAATCTCCATCGGCAGGTCAAGGTCACGTCCGATGACCATAACGTCTTCGCCCGTTGCCTGGTGGGCAGCGGCTTCGAGGGCGTTGAGGGCTATCTGATTTACGCTGCTGGCGACGATGTATTTCGGCGATGGCATTTTGGTCCAGATATCAGCGATGGATTTGCCCAGGTCGCCCAGGTCGCCCAGCCGATGGGTCTGAACATCTGTGACGTCTTTGCCCTGAACATAGGCAAGGCGGATTTTGCTGTTGCCGCAATCGCAGGCCAGTACACTGGGAAGTTCGTTGTAATCAGCAGTCATATTTTTTCCAATGTTTTTATAAAAATTTCTCTTCGTTGGTTTGATAAGTTTTTTTATTTTAAAAATCCGCTTGCGGATGAAGAATCTGCCAGATTTTTTCCGTCAGAGCCTCCAGGCCTTTGCCGGTGACGGCACTTATCGCCAGAACCTCCTGGCCCAGGGCTTCGCTAAACTCCTTGAGATGCTCATCGCTGTCGGAGAGATCCATTTTATTGGCAACAACGAGGGTGGGCTTCTCTGCAAGCAAGGGGGAATAGGCAGCCAGCTCGTGTTTAATCTTTCGGAAATTCTCAATCGGTTCGCCCGTGCCCTCAAGCGGACAGATATCAACGAGATGGATCAGAACTTTCGTTCGCTCGATATGTCGGAGAAATTCGTCGCCCAGACCATGGCCTTCGTGTGCGCCTTCGATAAGACCTGGGATGTCAGCTATGACGAACCTGCGAAAATCGCTCAACTCCACAATTCCCAGCGTAGGCGTGAGGGTGGTGAAGGGGTAAGCGGCGATTTTGGGCCTGGCAGCTGATAGCCTGCTGACGAGGGTGCTTTTTCCGGCGTTTGGCAGGCCTGCGAGTCCTACATCGGCGATGAGTTTGAGTTCCAGATGCAGTTGACGCTGCTGGCCTGGCGTACCTTCCTCGAATTCGCGCGGAGCCTGGTTGGTCGGACTTTTAAAGGCGGCGTTGCCTTTCCCGCCCTTGCCTCCCTCAGCTATGCATACTCGCTGGCCCGGCTCGGCGAGATCTTTCAACTGAATATTATGGACGGCATCGAAGATCAGAGTGCCCGGCGGGACGGGGATGACAAGGTCTTGGCCGTTTTTCCCGTGACAGTCCTTGCCCTCACCATGGCCTCCTCTCTGGGCCTTCCAGTGATGCTTTCCCGCCAGGTGGTGCAGCGTATTGAGCGAATCATCAGCCTGGAGATAAACGCTCCCGCCGTTACCGCCGTCGCCACCGTTCGGGCCGCCCTTGGGAATGAATCGCTCGCGACGAAACGACATACAGCCATTGCCCCCGTCACCGGCTTTGACGGAAATATCGATCTCGTCGACAAACATCGCGCGACTTACTGGGGCGTCATTACTCATTTTCTTTCTCGACAAAAGGCAATAGGCAATAGTTTTTTACTGGTGCTTGCTGTCTTAAAAAAAAGGATGGCGCCATGTCGGAGCCATCCCTAGTAGTTTTGTTGAAAGTGTTCGTCAAGAAACGTCGGCCAATCAGACGACGTCTACGAACCGGCCTCGGAAAGCGACGCTGCCATTAGCCAAAGCGAAGAGCGTATCGTCTTTACCTCTGCCAACGTTTTTACCGGGCTTGAACGGCGTGCCGCACTGGCGAATTATGATGGTGCCGGAAGTCACAGCCTCTCCGCCATAACGCTTAATGCCACGATACTGCGGATTGCTGCTGCGTCCGTTACGTGTTGAACCTTGTCCCTTTTTATGTGCCATGGAAAAACTCCTGCAAAATCAGTATTTCTTAGTTAAATTATAGTTACGTTAAGTTCTTTTGTTTGCCCGGCTGGCCGGGATTACGACAAGAACGCGACAGCTTACCATTTAAATTGGTTTTGTCAATGGTGTTATGTCGAGTTTTTCGAGCAAAATTTCGATTACCGCATGATCCAGCTGGTTCCCTCGAGTTTAACTTTGGCGTCGGCCCGGCTGCGGGCTTCGGTGCCGATGCGGTATTGAAGCTGCAGAGTCTTGGCGAGAATGACGGAATCTGTTTTGACAGTTTGCTTTTTCCCGTTGAGAGATACTGTTGTAACTTCAATTGGGGAAGGGAGTTTTACGACTGCGCTGTCACCGCTCAGCCCGCCGAAGAAAATATCGAACTCTGCTGCTTTAGGGTCGAAGTTCTTGAAAATCACGATGCCGGATTTGGCATTGTCTTCGCCCTGGAGTATGTTTCCGGTGATACTCAATCCGTCCATGAGGAACGGGTCGTTGTGAATTTTTTTGATTTCCTGATAGACGAACGGGTTGATTCCAGCCCCGGCCTGGATAATCTGGCCTGTGCTGGTGTACAGGACGATTTCCGGGGTGAACATCTGATCCTCGCCGGTATTGTTGGTGACGGTGTAGGTAAAATACCAGAAAAGTTGCGGGGCACTTTGGCCTGGCACTCGGATCAGGATAGGCTGGGGTGTGGTGTAATCAATGTCAAGCGACCAGGTTTCCTGGCCATCATTTGCCTTGGGCGCAGCCGGTGCGGGGCCCGCAACCCAGATCGTGACGATAAAAGCCACCATCAATACTGCCAGAAAATTCCGTTTTATGCAGTTTCTCATAATTTTTTTTCAACTCAGCTTTCGTCTCAGGGCCTTGATGTATCGATATCTGCGTTTTCAAGTGGGCCTTTTGCGATAAATCCGCCAAACTCCAACAACCTTGCCACAGATATAACCAGCAACATGCGTAAGCACATAACTTTATTAATTTATCGGCAATTAAACCCCAAGTCAAGACGGATAGTTACAAAAAGGTGGCAGTTTCGACGGATGTTATCGACCAGGGGGGCAGTAGATTGTATAATCCCGGCCATGTGTGTGATTGGCCCCGTACCAAAGTGGAGTCGGCGTAAAGCCCTGAGGCATGTCCTGGCAGGGACGATACCTGATGCGCAGGTCAACAGCCGGGCTGCGGGGTTGGCGATGCTATTTCGACGCGGAGAGAAACTGAATTCATTATGGTGGGTTCGGGATGGACGCAAGATTGTTGGGACGGCATTTGTGCTTGGCTCAGCGGGGCGGGTTGGTTTTCTGTACCACAGTTTGGAAACCACTCCGGGCGTAGATAAAGGGGCATTGAGCGAACTGCTGCGGAAACTATCCAGACATGTGCTTTCCGAGGGGTTTTCCATGGTGCAGACCTTGATTGAGCCGGAGTTCAGGAGGCATGTATCGGCTTTGAAGTCAGCAGGGTTTGAGGAACTGGCAGAGCTTGTGTACTCGAAGCGTGATTTGGCTGAAATTTCTCCGCCTGAGGAACCGGGGCCTTGGGAATTTCACCCCGGCGGGACCGATTCAGCCAGGCCTGAACTTATTGAAACCATTCGCCAGACTTATCAAGGTACGCTGGACTGTCCGAAACTCGCCGGTGTCCGAAAGATGGAAGATGTCATTGCCTCGCATATGACGACAGGGCTTTTCACCCCGCGATGGTGGTGGCTGGTTCGTCGCGACAACAAAAACGCAGGCTGTATTCTCATGAATCGATCGTTGTATTCACGTTCAGCAGAGATCAGCTACATGGGTGTTGTTCCGGAATTTCGCAGGCAGGGCCTGGGTTGGCGGATGTTGTCTCATGCAGCTAATGAGGCCCGCCAGGCAGGACTGGGGAGCCTTCTCCTTGTAGAAGATGCTGCAAATACCAGTGCGGGGAAACTTTATGATAAATTTGGTTTTGTCGAGACGCATCGAAAAATCAGCTATGCTTTGCTGAAGAACGAGTGATAATTGACGCTAAAAACAGATGCAGTGACGGCTTGAACTGACAGAATTATCCGCAGAATTGGCGTGACAAGGTTTTTTGACGACGCTGTCTGCGAAAGTGTGTTTTGTGTTCCCTTGATAGGAAATACTCTATAAAACAAGGTGTTTTATGCGTAGAAAGGCCATTGGGAGCCGCGTTGTGAATAAGTTGTGGATGAAAGTTTTTTTTTTGCTCCAACCAATGCTCGGCGAAGACCTTGGAGTATGTGGATAAGAAAACCGATTCTTTGTGATTGACCCGGAATACAAGGGTGGATAAATTCTTTCTACGCTTTAACTGACGTGACGGTAGTAAATGCTTCACCTGTGTTTTACGTCACGAAATAATTTTCTGTTTACCTGGGCAATTTGTGGAATGGATCCACAAGGGTATTGCATTACGAAGGAATTTTCTGATGGAAACTACAATGGAATCGGTGTGCGCTGAGGACCGCGGGGTATTAAAACAAATACTCAGTACGCTGCATGATCGCATAGGTCCGCAGAAATTCAATGCATGGTTCAAGCACGGCACGAACGTTAGCATGGAAGATGGTTGCGTTAAGGTAGCAGTGCCGAATCCCTTCACCGCCAACTGGATCGAGCAGCATTATCAGGGCGACCTGGCTGAGTCGGCAAAGGTTCATGCAAAGCAGAATGTGCGGGTAGTGGTTACAATAGACCCGGGCCTGAGTGGAAAGTGTTCCAAACGCGACCTTGACATACAGGCTGAGATAGTCTCGCGGGCAACGCAAGGCCGGGCCAGGCAGCGAATGCCCATCAAAAGCCCCGCGTTGAAACATACGCTTGACGAATTTGTCGTCGGCGAATGCAATCAGCTGGCATACCAGGCTGCGACGGCTTCGGTGAACGGGACGCAGAATTTTTCGCAGCTTTTCATCCATGGTCCTTGTGGTGTTGGCAAGACACATCTGTTGCAGGGAATCTGCAACATATTGGCAAAGAAGAATAATAAATCCGGCGCTCCGTTGCGATGGCGATACGTTACCGGCGAGCAGTTTACCAACGAATTCATCGTCGCGGTGAGAAACAAGAAGGGCAATGAGTTTCGGGATCGTTATCGGAATCTCGATCTGCTGGCTATAGATGATGTCCATTTTCTCGCAGCCAAGCGGGCAACCCAGGCAGAGTTCCTGCACACTTTCAATGCTATCGAGTCGGCGGGCAGACAGATTCTGCTGGCTTCGGACACGCACCCCAGGCTGGTGGGCGAACTGAACGAGCAACTCGTCAGCAGATTCTTATCCGGCATGGTCGCGAAGATCGATGCGCCTGACAAAGAAACACGTTTGGCTATACTCAAACGCAAAGCTGAAAAAATTAATATCACACTCAGTCCGGATGTGCTGGATTACATAGCGGTCCATATTCGGACATCCGTACGCGAGTTGGAAGGCACTCTCGTCAAGCTCTCAGCCCTGGCTGGGCTGGAGAACGGCAAGGTGACGCTGGAAATGGCTCGTGATGCCCTGGCTGATCACCTGGCCAGGACAGACAGCGCTGTGACCCTTGGAGATATTGAAGCGGTCGTAGCGGCCTTTTTCGGAATTACGCCAGCTGATATTCATTCGTCAAGGCGAACCCGGACAGTGTCGTCGGCAAGAATGATCGCGATGCTATTGGCCAGGCGCCACACTCGTATGAGCTATCCTGAGATCGGAAGATTCATGGGTAAAAACCACAGCTCCGCTGTCCTTGCGGTGCAAAGGCTAGAAAAAGTCCTGGCTGATAAGGACGAACTCATCTGGAATACGCCAGTGGGAACGAAATCAATGCCGGCTGAGGAAATACTCAAGCTGCTGGAAGAACAAATCGTCTGAAAATCGCCAATGGAATAAGTAACTGAATCATGAATACTGATTGACAACTGAAAAATATTGCGACCTGGGCGATTGGACATGGAGTGGATGGCCAGCGCTGGGAACAAAGGTGGGATCGGAAGGATCCGGCGGTTTCCAGGTCGTTTAATGCCGGGCGGATGGCGCCGACCGGATTATACTTAATCAAGGAAGATGCCCGGACCTGTGAGTATTATTACTTGCAGGTCCGTTTTTTTGTCTTTTAAAAGCGCCTCCGCAAAATAATTGCCGGTATTAACAGACTGGCCATTCGTTGGCCGAGATATGGTTACAGGCTAATTACAATATTACTCAAAGTGACCGGTTTGGTTGACCTTGGTGTGGTTCAGGTGGCTGGTTGACTGGTTAATCAGTTGACTGGTAAAAGATTACAAAAAAACCTCTTATTGACCGAATCATAAAAATCCGCAAAAAGCATGAAATCTTGAGTCGAAGAAGTCTTTGTGTATTTTTTACTGATCAACCAGTTACCAGTCAACCGGTAACTCAAACGGTCAGTTTGAGAATATTACTTAGACAGGAAGGCTGGCGAGTGATAAACGATCTATCCGGTGATTAAGCAGGCCCTGGTGTTGAATTTGGAAAGTTGATATTGATCCTTGAGATAAAAACGGGCGAAGCCTTCGATAGTTCAAAAGCTCCGCCCGGTTTTTGTGCTGAATCTTGACTTTTTATTTGGGTCTGCGTTTCATCAGGGCCAGGCCACCCAAGGCCAGCAGACTTAAAGAAGCGGGTTCCGGAACAGGAACGTCTTCGCCTACCTGATCTATCAACTGTTCTTCAAAGGCTCCCACGCCTGCCCATATTTCGACGTCGATGGCGTCGATGTTGTCAGTCGGCAACATACCAAGCGCAAAGGCTGGAAGATATACCATATTCATTCCAGTGAAGTCGGTGACGAAAATATCCGCAGCTGACATTCCGCCGGTACTTCCGAAGTTTGCCTGTACGCTTGCGTAATCGCCAGCGGAGACAACACCGTCACGGTTTGCGTCACCTATGATGACGCTGCCCGGCACGCCAGTACTACCGAAATTTGCCTGGATACACGCGTAGTCACCAGCCGAGACAACGCCATCGTAATTTGCGTCGCCGACAATCATCTTGTAAAGGGACGGTGAACCCGGTGCCAGCGAGAAAAGTGCAAAGTCTGTACCAGGAGTCACCATTCCTTGGCCGCTGCTATCCCAGACAGCCAGAGCGTCCACTTCGTCAGCTGGGTCTAGGCCGAGCATCGGCGCTGGGGCACACAGATAAAAGAAAGTAGTGTTTGCAGGCGAGAACATGATATCCGCCCCGGACATTCCCGCCAATGACGGGCTGGGCCTGTCCAGGCTGAAGTAAATAGGTGTGTTGTGAATTTGCGTCCCAGCTGCTCTGAACGGTGTCAGTTCCAGAGCATCCATATCATCCATGGAGGTGAAGCCGGCTGTTGGGGGCATATACGTGTTGTAGGCTGATGGGCCAATCGATGGGATTTCATTGTAGCGGTGCTGATTGGCACTGAGGATGTTGACGGGGAAATTTCCCATTCCGCCTGGCATGACAGGGCCCTGAATTATGGCCTGGGCGCCGCTGGCCATTGCAGATGATGGTGTAATATTTGTCGGGCCATTGGTTACGAATCTGTCACCCGCAGCCTGCATACGCACGGCTTGATTGTCATAGTCGGTTCCTGGCATTCCCTTTGACTGATCGTCGCCAGAGAAGTAAATCAAAAGCTGAGAATCAAACGGATCCAACTCGCCGTTGGAATGGCCATCGTTATTATCCGCTGGTGTCAAACCATAGTTGAAGTCCGGTTCATGTATGACCATGCCTGCGTTGGCGGCACCGGTATCCCAGCCCAGGCCGAAACGAGGGTCTGTTGGCAAAAGCATGTCATAAATATTGCCAGGCGTTTCACCATACAAGATCGATGGGGATTGTCGGTCGATGGAAATTGGATCAGGCGGGCCGGGGTCAGCAAGGGCAATACTTACCAAAAACAAAACACAGAAACCTGACAGAATTGACAGTTTCATTTTAAATCTCCTTTCAAAAAAAACCCACTTGGCCGCTCCCAAGACCGCCCTAGGGGCGAACTGTATTCTACATCCAAATTGGATTTTCACCAAGGATTTTTTTGGGTAATTTGGGCTGATTTTCCGAGTATTGAGCGTTTGGACTCTATAAAAAGCGGTATGGGCTCGTGAATGGTTGTGGAATAGAGCATTGAAAAGTTGAGAAATTTTCTCTGAGTATTTAAAAAAGCGGCTCGGACGGGGCGTCCAAGTCGCTCTTTTAACATAGCATAGAATTTCAAATCCAAACCTGTTTCAGAATCCTGGCAGGAATTTCTTCTCGGCTTCGAAAAGTTCCCCAGCCATCTTGCGGATTTCATCCAGACTGCAAACCGCAGCGGTAAGAGGATCCAGCATCAGTGCGTGGATGGCTGCTTCTCGGTCTTTCTCGACACATGCGATGGCGGCACATTGGTACATTCGCATTTGCCAGTCACAAAGGGCGGCGCACTGCGCGGGCAAGCTGCCGTAGTGAGTCGGGGAAATTCCCTTGTTGTTCACCAGACATGCCACTTCGACAACGCCGTCGTAAGGCAGATTGTCAATCAGCCCGTCATTCGGAACGGTCCCGTATATGACGAACGGATCGTTTGTTTCCATTGCCTGGATGATGTAACTTGCGTATTCCCACGTCCGGTCGAGTTCAAATTCCTTTTCGCCGGAGAGAAGTTTGCGACGTTGTTCATCGTTATCTTTTCGCCATGTGGGCCAGCCGTCTGCGTAGAACCCGCTCTTGCCGAGGTAAGCATCCCGACAGTAGTGTTTGATGAGTTCCGGTCTTTTGCGATAGAACGGCAGATATTCACTCAAATGGCCGCTGGATTCCGTAATGAAATAGCCGAAGTGTTTCATCATATCGAAGCGGACGGGGTCTTTTTCCCACAGTTCGCCTTCATCGGCAATGGCAGCCTTGAGTTTGGGGTAGAGGTCTTCGCCTTTGTGGGACAGTTCGGTAAACCATGCCAGGTGATTCACGCCAGCGCACTGCCACTTCAATTCTGAATAAGGCACGCCGGTGTAATCGGCAAGCTGATGACTGGTTCCCTGGACGCTATGACACAGGCCGATGACGTTTATCGAGCTTGTCATCGCAGCTGCCAGGCACATAATGCTCATCGGATTGGTATAGTTGAGCATTTGTGCATTCGGACAGAGTTCTTCCATGTCCTCAAGAACTTCGAGGAAAACCGGCACGGTTCGCAACGCCTTGAACAGGCCGCCCGGGCCTATCGTGTCGCCGATGCACTGATCAATGCCATACTTGGCTGGGATGTCATTGTCAAACCGTACGCATTCGACTCCGCTGACTTCAATACAGCTGATAACATAGTCAGCATCGACGAGCATTTCCCGCCGATTGGTGGAGGCTTGTATGGTCCATTTGTCCTTGCCCATTGCAGTGAGGGCTTTTTCACCGATCTGCTGGGCTAATTCGAGTCTTTCGCTGTCGATATCAACCAGCTTCATGACGCCTTCATCGGCACCGGGAATGTTCAGGACGTCAATAAGCAGCCTGTGAAAAAAAGTACTGCCGGCCCCCATGAATACAATCTTCAAAGGCCGGGTTACCTGATTCAATATTCCAAGATTGTCCGCTTTTTTCATGTGGGCTTCGTGCCCCGTTACTTTATTACTGTCACTCATGCAACTTTGTCTCCAATAATAATTGTATTTTTGTGCTGTATATAAACAAACGAAACTGTTAGGATAACAACATATATTTTGTAGGCAAGTGACTTTTTTTTGATAAAAATTACCATTTTGTGACATATGGTTATTTGGAACGCACAATTTAGAATATTTAAGCCTCTCAAATCATTTCCTCGCCCTCTTGTCGTTGCGAGCGAGAGGAGATTTGACGCTTCATATCATCACGAAGGCCGGTTTCGCCAGAATGAGCGGTCGTGCCTCTTCAAGTATACTCTTGCCGGTGAGGGCATCTTTCGTGATGCTGACGGTGAACATCGTATCCCAGCTGGATATGGATTTCTCTGCAGAATCTGTGACCCAGCCACAGCATATTATTATCCTACAGATGGACAAGAACCATGGGAATTCGTTTATATCAACTTTGTGAGCCAAGCAACCATTGACATGACAACTGAATTGGTGGAAAAATTTGGCCCGGTTTTCAAACTGCCTCGTGAATGTTCCATCCTGGCCAAAATGCAGTCGTATCGCCACTTCAGCCAGACCTATGTCCATATCTCAGCCACTGAGGGTGTCAGGCTGATAATGGAACTTATAACAGCCCTGGTCGACAGTCAGGAATTGACGCTGCATGAAAACCCTTCCGCATTGTTGTCCATGCGAGCCATGGATGCCATCGAGAACCATCTGGAAAGCAATCTCAACGTAACCGACCTGGCCAAGATCCTCGGGGTATCGCGAGAACATCTTACACGTGTGTTCAAAGAAGAAACCGCTCTTACGCCATTGAAATATATCACACGACAGAAAATCCTGCTGGCCTGTCACCTGCTTAAAGAAACATCGATGACAGCAAAGCAGATTTCGCATAAGCTGGGCTACAATGCCCCTGCACATTTTATTCGGGCATTCAAGAACAGTATGAAAATGACGCCCCGACAATTTCGCGATGTAGGAATAATCCCGATACAATAACCGGCAACATTACTCAGCTATTTCAGATCCCGCCACTGAAAAATCAAAATTGCAAATACGGTATAAAACCATGCGTATCCCAGTGTGTAGGCTAAAAGTAAAAGCCAATATGTAGGAGTGCCAGCGAGTTCCAATCCGAACCCGAAATGTTCCCAGTTCGGGATGAGGAGGTAGATTCCCCATAAAACCCACCCTGTCGGCGTCTGGCCTACTAGTTGAGCATAGACTGATAAAATGAATGTAGCGAACCCTGCCAGACAGACTACACCACCTATCAAAGAAGCAGCCATGTATCCCAGGCCCGAGGCAAGAAATGTCAAAACCGCCGCCAGCATTACCACCCTCATAAGATCGGCTGCCAGCCAGAGGTAGTAGTTTCCCGAAGGGACTATGCCCCGTATTGCAAACATCCCAGCCAATGTCAATCCGAAAACTATAACAATAGCCCAGCCGATCACACATGAACCAATGAATTTTCCCAACACGAACTTCCAACGCGGTAGCGGGTGCGTCAGCCAGAACATGGCAGTGCGGTCATGAATGCCGATGGCAATTTGAGTGCCCCCCAGAAAAATGACCGCCAGGGATGCAAGGGTGATTATCAGGGAATGGCCACTGCTCAAAGCCTTTTCCGGTGATTCCGAGTCCACTATATCAGGACTAAAAGCCATTAAACCCATTCCCACAAGACACACCAAAAGCAATAACAACATTCTATGCGATAACAATTCTCGCCAGACCAGACTAGCCATTACCCACATGGAGAACTCCATTCAATTTCGATAGACAATTTTTGGTCAGGATAACCAAACCCTATGAGTACTTTAAAGCATCCGAGACTCAACAACAACAGATGCTCGAACATTTTCGGTACAGACATAAAAAAAGTTCTCACGCGATATTTGACCTTGACAACCAACCTATGTTTATGTGTACTATCGTTTTGGGAGAATTGAATGGCGGCGGATTCCAATAACATCGTTGAAACTCATATGTTAACGAAGGTTTATGCGCACTGGCTGGGTTTGCGTAAAACCCTGGCTGTGGATACCTTGAACCTTGCGGTAAAAGAAGGTTGTACATATGGATTTCTTGGGCCAAACGGGGCAGGAAAAACCACGACAATAAAAATGCTCCTGGGTCTGATTAACCCGACCCGCGGCAGCGGAACGGTGCTCGGGCTTCCCATGGGAGATAAAAACGCCAAGGAGCAGATAGGATTCCTTCCCGAAGAACCAGCCTTCGGACGGCATTTGAAGGCCCGTGAATTTCTCAATCTTTGCGCAAAATTGTCGCATATCCCGAGAGAAAAGCGCAGTTTGCGAATAGGCGAAACCCTCGAAACTGTCGGCTTGGCCAATCGTGCGGGAAGCAGGCTGAGAGAGTTTTCCAAGGGCATGCTTCAGCGCATCGGCATAGCACAGGCACTGCTGCACGACCCGCGTCTTCTTATTCTGGACGAGCCAATGACAGGCCTGGACCCCCCAGGCAGACGAGAAGTTAAAGAGATCATGCTCCGCTTAACCGAACGCGGGAAAACAATTTTCTTCTCCAGCCATATTCTTTCAGATGTGGAAGAAATCTGTGACAGTGTCGGGATTTTGAATCATGGTCATCTAATACTCTCAGGCCAACTGGCGGAACTGCTTGATACCGGCGGGGTTGAGATGATCGTAACGGACTTGCCAGCCAGCCTGTTGGAGAAAATCGAGCCGATCGTGCCCGACATGTCCAAGCATGGAAATCAGTGGGTATTCAAACTGGTTGATGATCAACAGAAGGAAAAGACAAAAAGGATTTTGGCGGAAAACGGCTTTGACGATATACAGATTCGCAGAGATAGACGGAATCTTGAAGAACTTTTTATGCAAACGATAAAGCAGAACAATCAGTCTATTGGAAAGGAAATGGAAAATGGATGATATCATGGTAATTGCGCAAAATACAGCCTCGCGAGTGCTGCGAATGAAAGCAGTATATTTCCTGCTCGCTTGCGCTATTTGCATTGTAGCGACAGGCCAACTTTACAAGGATATTACCGCGGGGCAGGAAAAAGCCTACACAATGGACCTTGGTTTTTTCATGGCCACGGTTGTCGGGGTGCTCTGCGCACTTGTAGCTTGCTTTGACCTCCCGAGAGAACGGCGTGAGAAAACGATGGTAGCGATGCTAAGTAAGCCGCTAGGCCGGGATCGTTACCTGATGGGCAAGTTCATAGGTACGATCGAAATTGCTGTCGTTTGCATGGCAATTATGTGCGTGGCTCTGATAATCCTGGCTGGACAGGCAGGGATAGAAAAACCTGGGGTTGAGATAATAAAGGCTGTCATGATTCTTGTCTCTGGAGTCATTCAGTTGGCAGCTGTCGGGATTCTTTTGGGAACGTTCATGAAAGAATGGCTGGCTACGGTTATGACGCTGTTAATTTTCTGGCTTGTGTTTGCAATGGGCGGGCTGGCTGTTAGCGCTACAGGCATTACGAAAACCTTGCTGTTGTTACTTCCGAATTTTGCGGTGATGAGTGTAACTGGCCTGGTTGTCCGCGGCGTGGAAATAGATTGGACGTTTGTTATCCATTCGCTGGTGATGGCTGTTGTTTATTCACTGGCCTTGATGGTCATAGCAGGGTTCATTTTTAAACGAAAAGATATCGCCTGACCGCAGAGCGAAATTTTAAACGGACGAATGGAGATTGAATCATGATAAAAGACGCTATTGTTAGAATTGTAGCCCTTGCAATCTTGCTGGTATGTGTGGTTATGATTAACACTACCCTGACCCAGGATATTGCGAGAGCCGATGGGATGGAACTCGCGCTTCAACGCAGCAACTGGTCGGGGTCCATGGCCCGCTTTCTGGGACATGCCAACTGGATGAGACTGCTTCAATACCGGGCCAAGGTTTCATCCAAGCCAGACCCTGCGGTCGCTATGGCATTGTATAATCGGTATGACACGCTTACCGACCAGAACCCATTTATGGTCATGGCTTATGAGCACGGCGGAATTGAATTGGCCACGATGGGAAACGGGGAACTTGCAATTAAGTTAATGGACAAGGGAATGGAAGCAGCAGATAACAACTGGAAAATCCCGCTTTATGCCGCCCATGTGGCCCAAAGATATCTGAACGATGATGAACTGGCAGAAAAATACTTGCAAAAGACCCGCAAAATAAGCGGACATCCCACGCATGTTGAGTCTCAGCTGGTTCGTGTCCTTGCGAAAAAAACAGATAATGATCCTTTGACAAAGGCAAAACTCTGGCAACAGGTTACAAAAAATTACATGACAGGCATGCATGAGCTGCCCACCCCGGAAATGGTGGGCATGGTAGTACCGTTTGGTGATCCCAGTATTAATACAAAAGCCAGGCAGGAAGTCATAAAGCTTTTGCGTCAGGTAAGAGCCCAGGCCCAGGCGGCAACAGGCCAGGATAAACAGGATATGGAAACCAAGGCTGCTGAAATAGAAAAAATTCTTGCCGGTATGTCTCCTTCAGCCCATGTTTGCAAATACTGCTTTGCAGCCTATAATGCCGGCGACAAGTTCTGTCTCCAGTGCGGCAAACCGGTTGAAGTGTTTGGCGTCTGCTCAAAATGCAACGCTGTACTCAAGCCAGGAGAAAATTTCTGTGCCCAGTGTGGAACAGCTGTTCCTAAAGAAACTCAGACTCCTGTGATGCTGACGAAATAGTATTTATCACCGGCTGAGATGGGCCTTGCTCTGCGTTGGTTTCCATCGCCGTCAAGGCCCGTTTCAGTTATGCCAGAGTTGTCGCTATTAACCACCCGAAAAAAGATGATATTCTTGGAAGATATATTTCGTGAATGACAAAACATTCTATACTCTCACAGTTTCGGTGGTATTGTCATTCATAGGTGTTGCCCTGGCGGATTCATATTTACGTTCCAGAACCGCAGGACATGAAGAAACGAGGTTTGCAGTACAGTTCATGAAGCATGATCAAAAAGTCAGATTCCGCGGAATAGGAGATCTCGTCAAGGCCCGGAAGGCTGAAGACGAAGAAGAAAAGGCGACATATTACTACCGAGCTGCGACCGGCATGAAATTGGCCAAAAAAGTTTCAGTGCAGGAAGATATTCTTCGTGAACTTGCGCGGGAGTGTCCAGGTTCGCACAAAAACATACAGGTCTGGCTGGACCTTATTGAAATTAAGCTTTCAGCGAAACCGCCTAAGAAACCAGCTGAGGAAGTCGGGAATCTTACCCTTGCGATCAATAAGTTTAATGCAGCAAATGATGAAAAAACCGTTGGACCTGTCAAAAAGCTTTGTGGTTCCCTGGAGAAGAACAAATTCAACGATCTTGCAGAAAAACTCACGGAAACCATATCGGAACCTCAAAACACCGATAAAAAATAGTCTGTCCCCCCATACTGCTCCAGCACCTTCTGTCCCCAAGCTGAAACGAGAAGGAAAAACTTTTTCCTGACTTTTACTGCCTGATGCCCGTTTTAACTATTCTCCAGCATCGATGGATTCTTTTATTGCGGAAGTCGGGCGGTACGGTCTGCTTGCTTATTTCCCGGATATTAGTTGAATGAATTTCTTCTTCGTTGAATTTGAATCGGCGGAAATTTGTTGAAAAGAAAATCACGCCTTCCGGTGTCATGAGCTTCAGCAGATTATTAAGCATCTCGACATGATCCCGCTGGATATCGAAGTCGGCTTCGGTTTTCTTGCTGTTGGAAAACGTCGGCGGATCGACTATCGCCAGGTCGTAATGTTCGCCAGGCTGGTGGAATTTCAGAAACGCCATCGCGTCGTCACGTATAAATTTAAATCTCGCACTATCAAAATTGTTTAGTGAAAAATTTTCCCTCGCCCAATCCAGATAAGTATTTGACATATCTACCGTCGTAACAGTCCGGGCTTGGCCTGCCGCAGCGTAAACGCTGAACGACCCGGTATAAGCGAAAAGGTTCAACACGTTTTTATTTTCAGACGCCTCGCGAACCATGCTCCGGGTAATTCTGTGATCGAGGAACAGGCCAGTGTCCAGATAATCAGCCAGGTTTACCTTGAATTTCAGGCCGCCCTCATTGACGGTAAAAGCGTTGCCGGTCGTGTCCACCTTCTCGTATTGCGACAGCCCCAGCTGACGCTCCCGCCGCTTCATGAAAACTTTTTTTCTATCTATCGACAAAGTATCCGACGCGGTTTTAGCCAGGAGGTCCAACCAGTCGCCATGTTCGCCAACCGTGCGATCATGAGGCCTGTCGTACTCGGCGATGTGTAACCTGTCCTCGTAAATATCAACTGCAAGCGGAATTTCCGGGATGTCGCGATCGTATACCCTGTAGCAGGTAATGCCCTGTTTCGTAGGCCATTTCCGTAGATGTTTTGCGTTCTTGGCTAGGCGGTTTGCGAACATCTCCGCCTGCTTGGCGGCGTTTATCTTCAGGCCTCCAAAGGCAGGGGCGTTTTTGAGACTATCTTCTTCGTCGAAAGCTTCATCTGTGTTTGCCGAGGTGTCGCGAGATTTTGCCGGTTTCTGTTCAACATCCTGGCCTGGTTTTGGAGGGCGCGGGCCATGGAACTGGTAGTATGTGCATTCGATATTGCCGTTATAAAGTTTCCTGCGTCTGTTGGCGGGTTGGCCTATTAGGTCTTCGAAATCAGGCCAGGCTGTGAGAATATAATGCGACCAGGTCGTCAGCCTGCGGAGAACGTCGGGCATGGTTCGATAAATGTACCTTACGTCTTCTCGCTCGCCGATTCGCTCGCCGTATGGCGGATTGCAGATAACACAGCCGAACTCTTTCTTGCTGGTCAACTCGGAAAAACTCAACTGCTGAAAGTGAATGTCTTTCTCCACCCCAGCCAGCTTGGCGTGATACCGGGCCAGGCTGAGCACACGTTCGTCGATATCAGTCCCGATGATCCGAGGCTCGAGGTTCGGCTTTATGAGATCACGGGCTTCTTCCCGCACCGCAGCTGCGAGCGAGCGTGGCAATTGAGGCCAATCCTCAGCTGTGAATGTCCGGTTCAGGCCCGGCGCGATATTTCGAGCGATCATTGCAGCTTCGATCGGTATCGTACCGCTGCCGCAGAACGGGTCGATCAAGGGTCTGTCTGGCTTCCAGAAACTCAGCTGAACCATCGCAGCTGCGAGAGTCTCCCTTAGCGGGGCAGGGCCCATAAGTTGACGATATCCACGTTTATGCAGGCCTATGCCTGTGGTGTCTATTGTCAGCATGGCCTGGTCTTCCAGCAGGGCGACCTCGATGGTGTACTTTGGCCCGGTTTCCGGGAGCGTCTCCTGATGGTGGGCAGCTTGGAGTTTTGTGGCGACTGCCTTTTTTAAGATCTTCTGGCAGGCAGGTACGGAAGATAATTGGGATCTGATACTCCTTCCCATCACGGGAAAGTTCGCGTCCGCACCAAGCCAATTTTCCCAGGGCAGGGCATAAGTGCGGTCGAATAATTCCCCGAAATCCTTGGCTTGGAATTGTCCCAGGCAGATCAGGATTCGCTCAGCGGAACGCAGCCAGGTGTTCATGCGGAATATGGTCGAGGCCTCGCCTTCAAATGCGATTCTGCCTGGTCTGACAACCCTGCTGTGCACGCCCATGTCCAACAGTTCGCGTTTGACGACCGCCTCGAGACCAAACGTAGCTGTCGCGATGAGATTGAGTTTGTCCATTAAGTTTCCTGTGAGATATAAAGCAAACCATGGTAGCTCAAAATGCCAGAAACGGCAAGTGTGAGGGTAACAACTTCCCAGGCCAGTCTTCCATCAGACACGCAATCTGCTAAAATACAGTCTGGGATTCGCAGTAACGTTTACCCCGCGAGAGGCTGAATATGAAAATAGCAACCTGGAATGTAAATTCGATCCGAACCAGGCTCGGGCGTCTGATAGCTTGGCTGAGTAAGCATCAGCCTGACGTGCTTTGTCTACAGGAACTCAAATGTCAGGAACATCAGTTTCCATTTGAGGAAATCGCCCAGGCAGGCTATCACGCTGTAATGCTGGGCCAGAAAACGTATAACGGCGTTGCGATTCTATCGAAATCCGAGCCGACCGACGTCCGTAGGGGACTGATTCTTGCCCAGCCAGACGGGGAATCTCAAACCCACGACCCGCAGGCCAGGCTGATCTCAGCTGAGTTCAACGGCGTTCGTATTTTCAGTATTTACGTTCCCAACGGTTCGGACATGACGTCTGACAAATACACATATAAGCTGGGTTGGCTTGATAGCCTGGTTGAAATGCTTCAGCGGGACTACTCGCCCGACCAGTTTTTGATAATATGTGGGGATACGAATATCATCGCGAGGGACATAGACTCAGCCAATCCTGAAATATGGAAAACCACAGGCCTGGGCTGTGATGAAATCCGTCAAAAGTTCGACAAACTCTGCCAGTGGGGCCTGGTCGATATCCTGGCCCAGCAGTACCCTGAGGGCGGAATCTTCAGCTGGTGGGATTATCGGAATCTGGGCTTTCAGCTCAACGATGGCCTGCGTCTCGACCACATTCTTGCTACACGTTCATTGGCGGAACGTTGCAGCAGTATCACCGTCGACCGGGACGAACGAAAGGGAGAAAAGCCATCCGATCACGCCCCCGTCATAGCGGTTTTTGAGTAAAAGACAAGCCTGTTGATTGTTGTTGAAAAAATCGACGGTAACCTGTGAAATCAGCGAACTGAGGATGAAAATCGCGAGACTCCGAACAGTCAGCAGGGGGTTTGTTGATTGCAGGCAGGCTGGGCGACACAAGAAAAACTGTGGGGCGTGACAATATAATCACAATAATCTGTATTCTCATATCAAAATCATATGCCACAACCTGTAGGTATGTTTGTAAGCTATTGTTCCAAAAAGAATTGAAGTCACATAATACTTGTGGTAAGGAAATGTACTTATTTTCTATATTTTGTGGTTGAATTGTGCTTCAAGGCCCCATATATTGGGTAGGTGTTGATAAAGCGTGCTTTTTTGCCTTGCCTTCTGTAAATAAAATCATCATCTAAGGTAAATGACTTTATCAGGCTGCTGTTTCAGATATCATAATTTCTTTTCTTTATTTGCCGTTTATTATTGTTTTAGCTGTTCAGGCATTTTGTCGGCATTTGTTATTGATTTGTGGATTTATAAAAAAACATAATTTTATATTTGTATCGAAATGCAAGGGAGTGCAGCGATGTTCGAACGGATTCGAAAGCGCGATGGTCAGGTAGTCGATTTTCAGGCTGAGAAGATTACAAGGGCCATTTTCAAAGCTGCCGTAGCGTGTGGTGGCGATGATTATGAAAAGGCGGAAATTCTCTGTCGGGAAGCGTTGGATATCTTAGACAAGCGGTTTGGCCAGCGCATACCTGATGTAGAGCAGATCCAGGACGTTATAGAAAAAGTTCTGATTGAGAACGGCCATGCCAAAACGGCCAAGGCTTTCATTCTGTATCGAGAAAAACGCAAGGGGGCCAGGCAGTTCAACGCGCTTGTCGGTGCCACCATCGAGATGTTTGGGGATTACCTGAACGATCGGGACTGGAAGGCCAAGGAAAACGCCAACACCCAGAAGAGCATAAACGGGCTGAACAATTACGTCCGCGAATTTTTCACCAAAAACTATTGGCTTTACGAAATTTATCCTCAGGAAGTCCGCGACGCCCACGAGTCCGGCGAGGCCCACATACACGACCTGGGTTTCCTCGGGCCTTACTGTGCGGGTTGGGATCTTCGTCAATTGCTGATTGACGGCTTTGGCGGCGTGGCTGGCAAGTGCGAATCCAAACCAGCCAAGCATCTGCGGAGCTTCCTGGGGCAGATTATCAATTCCACGTTCACCACGCAGGGCGAATGTGCCGGTGCTCAGGCATGGAGCAGTTTTGACACATTCTGTGCGCCATTTATTCGATACGATGGTTTGACCTACGCCCAGGTGAAGCAGGCCCTTCAGGAATTTGTATTCAATATCAACGTGCCGACTCGGGTTGGCTTTCAGTGTCCCTTCAGCAATCTGACGTTCGATCTGACCGTACCGGGTACGCTGAAAGACCAGGCTGTGATTATCGGCGGGGAGGTCAAGGACGCAAAATATGCGGACTTCCAGGCTGAGATGGATATTTTTAACAAGGCCTTTTGCGAGGTTATGATGGAAGGCGACAGCAAGGGTCGAGTCTTTACCTTCCCGATCCCGACGATCAATATCACGAATTCTTTCGACTGGAACAGTCCTTCCGCCAATTCCTTCATGGAAATCACAGCCAAGTACGGCATTCCGTATTTCGCTAATTACGTAAACTCCGACCTCTCGCCGGATGACGCTGTTTCGATGTGCTGCAGGCTGCGGATCGATACCAAGGAGCTTCGCAAGCGAGGCGGAGGGCTGTTCGGCAGTAATCCGATGACCGGCTCGATTGGCGTGTTCACGATCAACCTGCCGCGGATAGGCTACATCGCCGAGACGAAGGAAGAATTCAAAGCCGAGCTGCTCAGGTTGATGAACGTCGGCAAGGTTCAGCTGGAGATCAAACGGCGGATCATCGAGGAGCAGACCGAAAAAGGTCTATATCCGTACTCCGCCAATTACCTGCGAAACATTCACAAACGCACGGGCGAATACTGGACTAACCATTTCAATACGATAGGTCTGATCGGTATGAACGAGGCCTTGGAAAACTTTATAGGCCAGGGTATCGCAAGCAAACCAGGCCAGGCCTTCGCCATAGAAATTATGGAGTTCATGCGGGACGAACTGCAGAAAATCCAGGAAGAGACAGGCCATTTCTACAACCTCGAAGCCACCCCGGCTGAGGGTACGAGTTACAGGTTGGCCAAGTTGGACCGGGAAAAATACCCGGACATTATCGCAGCTGGGAACGGAACGCCTTATTACACCAACAGCACGCAAATGCCCGTAGGCCTGACGGACGATATCTTCGAGGTGCTGGAAAATCAGGACGAACTGCAGTCAATGTATACAGGCGGAACTGTCCTGCACATGTACCTGGGCCAGAAGATCGACGACCCGCAACTCTGCAAAAAACTGCTTCAGAAAATCTTTACCCGGTACAAATTGCCCTACCTATCGATAACACCGACATTCACCATCTGCAACGAGCATGGCTATATCGCGGGCGAACACTATTCCTGCCCATACGAAAAATGCGGAAAGGAAACGGAAGTCTGGAGCAGAGTTACAGGCTATCTCCGACCCGTCCAGAATTTCAACAAGGGCAAAAGCGCCGAATACAAAGAACGCAAAAAATACGCAATGCCGGAACTGTGCGAAGTATAAAAACGAATAGCGAATATTGAATATCGAGCAAGGAATTGTGAAGTAACAACAGAAGAAACAAAAATGATAGTCGTTTTGTTTTTTTGTTGTTTTGCTTTTACTTCACAATTCAAAATTCCTTGTTCGTTATTCGAAATTCGTTTTATTGAATCCTGAATCCTGAGAAAAAAAATGCGAATAGCTGGATTGGAAAAAAGTTCATTTGTTGATTACCCCGGGAAGCTCGCAGCTGTGATCTTCACGCCGGGTTGCAATATGGACTGTTTCTATTGTCATAACCGTCAGTTGCTGGCTCCGGATGAGAGCGACAGGCGTTATGATCCGCAAGCTGTTCTTGAGTTTTTGCGAAGTCGGCGGTTTTTGCTGGATGGCGTTGTTATCACCGGCGGTGAGCCGACGCTGCAGAACGATCTGGAAGATTTTGTTCGTAAGATTCACAACATGGGTTTCCTGGTGAAGTTGGACACCAACGGGATGCAGCCTTGGATTGTCCGCTCGTTGCTGGAAAAGGGCTTGCTGGATTTTGTAGCCATGGATATTAAAGCCCCGCTGGAAGCCGAGAAATATGCTCAAATCGCAGGCCCGGATATCGATCTCGACGCTATCAACGAGAGCATCGACCTGCTGATGTCCAGCCCGGTCAGCTACGAATTTCGAACCACATTCGCGCCGCAACTTTCCATGGTGGACATTACCAAAATCGCAACGCGAATACACGGAGCAGCCAGCTATGTATTGCAGCAGTATCGTAATGTAGGGCGGTCGATGGATATGTTTGGCCTGGTGGACTCGCCGGAACCTCACTCTGAGGAATTTATATGCGAAACCGCCATGCTGGTGAGAAAATTCGTAGCCAAGTGCAGCGTGCGAGGTTTGCTGCGGGAATTGGAAGCTCCGACCCAGTCGCCATTGGTTGTGGAAGATAATGCAGCTGAGCCAACCTCAGCTGTGCTTTAAGGTAGAGATGCAAAAATGATTTTTTCAGACAGGCAGATAAAAGATGCCCTGACGCGGGGTCGGTTTATTATTTCACCGCAGCCTGGCGATGACCAGTTCGCGCCATCAGCTGTTGATTTACACGTCGGCGATGAGTTCAAGCGTTGGAAATCGCCACCAGCTGGTATGTTGCAGCAGCTTCGTCTTAGCGAAGTCAATATCCCCGAATACGCATCCTTGCTGGAAGACCTGCCCCGCGAAGACGACGGCAGTGTCGTGATTATGCCCGGCGCGTTTGTCTTGAGTCAGACCCTTGAGCGTATCACGCTTCCTTCCGACAGCAGGCTGGCAGCGCGGGTCGAGGGGCGAAGCAGTTACGCAAGGCTAGGCCTGGTGGTTCATATGACGGCTCCGACCATCCACGCCGGATTCCAAGGCCATATCGTTCTGGAGATGATGAACTTCGGCCCGTTTCCCCTCAGGATCGACCCGAACCATACCCTGCTCTGTCAGCTGATTTTTGAAGAACTAGGCAGCGATCCTGAATGTGCCATAACCACCCCGTTCCAAAACCAGACCAACGTCACGGGATCATGAAAAAACAATATCGAAATACGAAATCCTAAATCCGAAACAATATTGAATTTTCAAATCCTGATTTTCAAAAGATGTTAGAGCGCTTTAGAGATGAGATGCATCCATTTTTATTTTTTGAGATTTTGAAATTCGTATTTGTTTAGAATTTCGATAGTCTTGTTTAGATATTGTTTCTCATGAACCATGCAGCACTTCGAGTTCTCGGTGTGCCAAGGTCTCAGCCAATTGCTCCGGCGTTTCGGAATCAATCAACGTCTGGACGATATTTTTGTCGTCCAAAAGTCTCACCAGCCTGGCCAGGACGTGAAGGTGGGTTCTGTCGTCCTTACAGCAGATCAGGAAAAACAGCCTGGTCAGTGAGCCGTCTTCCGCTCCGAAGGGAATACCGTTTGAAGTGACACCGGCTACGATAAAGCTTTCTGCAATATCGTATGGCATTGGCTGACGGGGATGCGGAAAGGCTACGCCCGGCAGCATAGCGGTGGAGCAGAGCTTCTCTCGGCCCATCAGTTCGTTGAGCAGTTCATCGCGTGCGTAAATGAGTTCCGCCTTCTCTGCCAGGTCGAGAAGCTCGCGGATAACGGATTGACTTGTCTTGGCCTTGAGGGGCACAGCCAGGGATTGCTCGGGAATCAAAGGACAGACCAAAGGTTTATCGGCATCAAAACCGTGATGTGCGCTTACGCCTCGCTCTATCCCTTTCAATGCCTTGCTGTCAAAGCTGTGCATCTGTTCCCAAACCCAGTGATCGATATCCTGTTTTCGGAACTGGTATTTCTGATCGCCCACTTTTCTACAGGGAATCTGGCCTCGCGATGCCCATTTGATGATATCTCGCGAATCCATCGTCAAATACGTTGCGACCTGCAGTTCGGTCATTTGTTCATGAGGCATGGTATGGACTTCCAAATAAATTTCAAAAGTAAAAAGCAGATTTTCTCAGAAGTTGGTCAATATTAACACTAAATTGGTATTTTCCCAGCAATTTCCCCAAAAAACTGGAATTTATTCCGGTCGCCTTCAAAGAAAATCAAAAAAAAGTAAATGGCGTAACGTTTAGACATTTGCCGATATCTAGAATAACTGTAGATGGCGTAATATGTAAATACAAACCCTTGAGGGATAGTTATTTCCCGGAATCTAAGGAGAATTAGCATGGCTGACGAAAACAAAGGCATCCTGATCATCAAAAAACTCAGTCTGGTTGGCGCCTTGGTTATAGCCATTGTCACAATCGCAGCGATCGTTTTCAGCGTCATGATGGCGGATAACTGGCCTATCGCACTTATGGCTTCGTTTACCATTCTGCTTCTGGGTACCATAGCATTCGGCTCGATACTGACAGTTCGCGCTCTGATAGCCAACTGGGGTTCGAGTGAGCATGTTGTAGGCCATCTTACCCGGATCGAAGCGATTCTCGAAAACCAGGGCCAGGACATCCAGTCGCTGGCAGGCATGGCCAGTCTTTCCGACGAGGCCAAAAGCCTTATCTACTATGAAAAAGAGGTCGACGCCCTGCACGAAAGCGTTAACGCAATGATCCTGAAACAGGATTACAAAGCGGCTGAGGCATTGATATCCAGAATGGAATCCCGGATGGGCATGGCTGAGGAAGTTGCCCTCCTGCGCCAGGAAGTGGAAAATACACGCCAGGCCACGGTCGAAGAAAAGATCGAAACCGCCATCAGCCGAATCGATAGTATTCTTGAGCGTTTTCAGTGGGCCCAGGCCAAGCGCGAGGCGGATCGACTGATTTCACTTTTCCCCAACAGTCCCCAGATCGCAGCCTTGCCGAAGAAAATTATCAGCGCACGCAACACCCGAAAACGCTCGCTACTCAAGGAATACAGTGACGCCTGCCGGGTCAATGATGTCGAACGAAGTATCGAACTGCTCAAGGCGCTGGACAAATACCTCACGCCGCAGGAAGCAAGCGCTCTGGCGGAGTCAGCCAGGGATGTTTTCAAAAAGAAACTGCATAATCTGGGCGTTCAGTTCACCATAGCCGTCGAAGATCAGCAGTGGAGCAAGGCAATCACCACCGGCGAGGAGATCATTCGCGAGTATCCGAACAGCCGAATGAGTCGGGAGGTGCAGGAAAAGCTGGATCAGCTTCGCAGTTACGCGACCAACGCCAATATCCAGCCTGTTGCAGCTACTCAGCCTGTTCCGGGAGACCAGCCACCGCAGCAATGAGGTTTTTCAAAGGCTTTTAAGGAGTTTCTGGCGTTGTTTCCTTTTTGACGGGAAACGGTTCGAATAAGGATATCGGTTTCAGCTGGGCGGTCTTTTTCTTTTTGCCAGGCCGCTTCTGGTCTATCATATCAAGCCATTTTTTAACTTCCGGGTTACCCGGCGCCAGTGCCCATGCTCTGTCGATATTATCCCCAGCCTTGTCATACTGCTCGGCGAAATAATGGCTGCGTGCTGCGAACTGATAAGCCTGAAGCTGAACATCGGAATACTGTGTTGCCTGCTCAAATACCTCAGCTGCCCTGGGCCATTGCTTACAGGCCATGCACGCCATGCCAAGCTGTAAAAATAAGTTCCCGCGAATTGGCCCCTGTGCAACTTTCAGTCCCTGTTCCAGGGAGCGAATAGCCTGGATGGGCTTGCCGACATTCTTTTGAGCGTCAGCCAACATTGCCCATGCACGGGGATCTTCGGGATTTACCTGGGTTGCCCGTTGCAAGAGCGAGATTGCGTCGTCATATTTATCGCTTTCAAAGGCCAGTTGCCCGGCAGCCATGTAAATTTTGGCGTCCATGGAACCGGCTGCGATAGCCTTGTCCAGAAACACTTTCGCAGTATCGAAATTATTCCTGCTAATCAGCCACAGGCCATACATGCCCCAAATCTCCGGGCCCGCCTGGGCCTGGCCTGCTGCTCTGGTGAAATATTCAGTCGGATCCTTGCCTTCCGTATTGGCCAGCATTCCCTTCATCCAAAGTCCCTGGGGATTGTCGGGTGAAATTGTCAGTGTTTCGTCGATCTGTTTGCGGGCAGGGGAGACCTGGCCTAGCATGAGGTAAAGTTCGGCTAGTTTCAGACGAACAGTCGTATCGGTGGGGTGGGCAGTGATATAATCCCGCATTAACTCCACAGCTCCCTGCGGTTGTCCCCCAGCCAGCATTTCACGAGCCTGATCAACAACAAGTTCGCCAGGAGTTTTTTTCTGTTCAGGCGGTAACTCCAGCCCGTTCGATTTCTGGGCAGGCGGCACGGCGAAAAAATAAATAGCTGTGCCAACGACCAGGCCGATTGCAATCAGAAGAACTGTCGTGCCTTTTTTACTCCCAGCAAGCGAGCCGGTGTTTACCTTATCTTTCATCTTTTCAGTCATTCGGGTATTCCCATATTTTCGCGTAATTAATTTTCTGTTTTATTCCGGCAAAGGGCCTAGGAGTTTCTCGACAGCCTGGGCTACATTTTCCTGCCTCATAAACGTCTCGCCGACGAGGATACCGCTAACACCAGCCGACGCAAGGTGCTCAACATCATATTGCGTAGCTATGCCGGACTCGCTGATAATGGGTACGTCTTCCGTTATGGCTGGGATTAAATTAACAGTCGTGTCGAGATCCACCTCGAATGTCGTCAGGTCGCGATTGTTAATCCCCATCAGCCAATTTACATTCTTGGGCGGAAATTTTTTTGCTCCCCGTATTTTCGCCAACTCAGCTGCATTGTGTATTTCCAGCAACACCGTCATGCCGAGTTGATCTGCCAGCTCCATCAGTTCCACCAATTCATCAGCCTGCAGGGCAGCGGCGATAAGCAGTATCGCATCGGCACCAGCTGCTCGCGCCTGGAATACCTGCCAGGGGTCTATAATGAAATCTTTGCGGATAATCGGCAGGTCGACCGCTTCCCGGACTTGCCTGAGATAGTCAAGATGGCCTTGGAAATACTGCTCATCGGTCAAAACGCTCAGGGCGTCCGCGCCGGCAGCGGCGTAGATTTTAGCAAGGTTCGCCGGGTCGAAATCCTCGCGGATAAGCCCCTTTGATGGCGAGGCCTTTTTGATCTCAGCGATGAGATTTACGCCTCTGCTTGGAGGTTTTGTAAGGGCGCCGAAAAAATCCCGCACAGGTGGTGCAGCCTCTTCCTGGGCCATAAGAGTTGCGAGATCTACACTTTTATGAAGATCGGCGACCTCTTTCCTCTTGGTTTTTAGTATCTTGTCTAATATATTCTCTGACATAGTTCGACTACGGTAACCGGACTAGCTGTTTTTCTGCAACCGTTTTTTAACAAAGTATTGAACCCGCCAGGCCGGGCGCGTTGTGCACATAGTAAGGGTTTTGAAAAATGTCAGACTTTTTGTTTAACAATTTGAGCCTTCTAGCCAACTCTATAGCCCCGCAGGCAACGCAGACCAGCCAGCCCGCTTCCCAGGAATTGCCCGAATTAATTATCTGTTTGGTCATAGCTGGCTCGCTGGTTCTCGCCGTCTGGACATTCAATGCCATCGTCAGGCCCGCGCGGATTCAATTGCGGAAATGTCCAGGCAGACCCAGTAAACTAAACCCGGTCCATCTTATCGTTGTTTTTTTTCTTTGGCATGGAGCGGCATTGGGGGTTATGGAACTTCTGTTGCTTATCGATCTGCCGAATGACAAAGCCGGCATTCTGGGTAGTGTGGCTGGGCAAATCATCGGCATACCAATCGCTCTTATCGTAGCTTCGATATGTTTCCGTAATGGGCTGAAGCGCGGACTTGGGTTGAGCATGAGACATTGGCTGTTCGACACAGGTAGGGGTATCGCAGGCTATCTTGCAGCCATGCCTGTCTGCATAGGCCTTTTGTTATTGTTCACCTGGCTGTTGCCGGAAGAGTGGCAACGGAAACATTCACTGCTTGAAGCACTGCGGGAAATGGGGCCGATGTATAAAACCATTATCGCAATCTCAGCTGTGGTTCTGGCTCCGCTGATGGAGGAAATTTTCTTCCGGGGCCTGCTGCAATCGATGTTACGAAAATATTTCCATCCCTGGATGACCATTATTATCGCGTCAGTAATTTTCGCGAGTGTGCATGGCCAGCCCCAGAACATCCCGGCCTTGTTCGCCCTTTCTGTAGCCATGGGCTACAACTACGAGCGATGCGGACGACTCTGGCCTGCGATACTGATCCACATGATTTTCAATGGCGTAATGATAGCTGTGAATTTTTAGAACAAGCTCTATTCAAAATTTCATTTTGATTTTTTTTTCGCCTTTCCGACTTTTTGTTTTTTCACCGGTTTAAGTG
The DNA here is from genome assembly GCA_963664745.2 of Phycisphaerae bacterium. Lineage (GTDB taxonomy): Bacteria > Planctomycetota > Phycisphaerae > SM23-33 > SM23-33 > B1-G9. Next base: position 271,084 of record CAXXMC010000005.1, on the reverse strand, counting down.
CAGCCATCAGGACGTCCTGAACTTTTCTGGCGAAGACAAACTCTATACCCTTTTTAGTCTCAGCGGGGATATCCATGACATCTCGTTTATTATGTGCGGGAAGAATAACGGTTTTAATACCCGCTTCTTTTGCGGCGAGGATTTTTTCCTTCAGACCGCCGACCGGCAAGACCAGGCCACGGAGTGTAATTTCGCCTGTCATGGCTACGTCCGAACGCACGGGTCGATTGGTCATAAGGCTCATCAGTGCGGTGAACATCGCCACGCCGGCCGATGGGCCGTCTTTCGGTATAGCCCCAGCTGGGACATGAACGTGGATGTCCTGCTGGGCCAGCTGCTCCATATCCATTCCCTCGTGGTTGGCGATATCCTTGACCAGGCTAAGGGCAGCCTGGACGGATTCTTTCATCACATCGCCGATCTGACCTGTAATGATCATCTGGCCATGGCCCGGATAAATGGCTGCCTCGATGAAAATTATCGTGCCGCCCACCGGCGTATAGGCCAGGCCCGTCACTACGCCCGGCATGCTTGTGCGCATGGCCAATTCGTTTTCATATTTCCGTGGGCCAAGTAACTCGACAATCAGTCCGGGCGTAACAGTCCGGCCTCTGGTTTTTCGGCCTGCCACCATCGCGGCAATCCCACGACATACCGAACCTATCTGCCGCTCCAATTCCCGAACGCCGACCTCACGGGTATACTGCGTAATAATCACTATCAGCGCCTTGTCGTTCCATTTAGCCTGACTCGCGGCCAGGCCGTTCTCTTTCAGCTGACGCGGCACGAGATATTTCCGTGCGATATGAAGTTTTTCATTGCGCGTATAGCCTGGCAGGTTGATTACTTCCATTCTGTCGCGAAGGGCAGGGGGGACTGGCCCCATGTAATTGGCGGTGGCTATGAACAGTACTTTGCTCAGATCAAACGGAATGTTCAGGTAGTGATCCTGGAATGTACCGTTCTGGGCAGGGTCGAGAATCTCCAGCAGTGCCGAGGTCGGATCGCCGCGGAAGTCGGCTCCGACTTTGTCGAGTTCATCCAGCATGAAAACGGGGTTGTTAGAGCCGGCCTTGCGAATTTCCTGAATAACCCGGCCTGGCATGGCGCCGATATACGTCCGCCGATGACCACGCAGCTCGGCTTCGTCCCGCATTCCGCCCAGACTCATGCGAATGAATTTTCTCCCCAACGCTCGCGCGATGGATTGGCCCAGCGAAGTCTTGCCCACGCCCGGAGGCCCGACGAAACAGAGAATAGGCCCGCGAGATTCAGGGGCCAGGCTCCGCACAGCCAGGTATTCAAGGATTCGCCTTTTTACTATCTCAAGATCGTAATGATCCTGGTCAAGCACTTTCGCAGCCCGGTTTACATCCAGTATATCATCGGTCGAAACGCACCACGGCAGTTCGGTCAGGATATCCAGATACGTTCGGATGACGTTGTATTCCGGCGAGGCTGCGGGGAGCTTCTCCAGCCTGCCGAGGTCTCGCAGGGATTCTTTCTCGACGGATTGGGGCATTTTGGCATCGGCGATTTTTTCGCGAAGCTCAGCTACCTCCGCCGTCCTGTCATCAACCTGTCCGAGTTCGCGCTGGATGGCTTTGAGTTGCTCGTTGAGGAAATATTCGCGCTGTGTCTTGTCGATATTCTCGCGAACCTGATTATGAATCTTGTCGGAAAGTTCGAGAATCTCAACCTGCTTCTGCAGCTCATGGCTGATATCTCTTAGTCTGCGTGAAACGTTGGTCTGCTCAAGAAGCTTCTGCTTGATGTGCAGATCTATAGGAAGATTCGCAGCAAGGAAGTCAGCCATCGCGCCAGGCTGATCGATATTGTTCAGCACGACCTGAGCCTCGTCCGGAATGCCGGGCGAAAGTTCAATCACGCGCCTTGCCATGTTCCGAATATTCAACATGGCAGCTTCGGTTCGCTGATTCAGGACAGCGACTTCGCTTATCGGCTCGATGCGGGCCCGGAAATACGGCTCGGTGTCAAGCCACTCGACGATCCGCACGCGGAGAAGGCCCTGAACGATAAGATTCTGATGCCCATCCTCCATTCGCAATAATTTGAGTATAAGCATGGCTGTGCCGATGTCATACATATCGTCCGGACCTGGATTGTCTATCATTGGGTCCTTTTGGCAGAGCGCGACGATAAATTTCTGTTCCGGGAGAATGTCGGCAAGGAGTTTTTTTGATTTATCCCGCTGAATGGCCAATGGTACGACGGTTCCGGGGAAATTTACGGTATTTCGCACGGGAAGAATCGCCAAGGTGGAAGGAAGTTCCAGTGCGTCCTGATCTTCACGCGGGCCAGCGGTGCTGGCAACGATTATCTTTCCCTGATCATCCTTGGTTTTGACCTTGGGTTTTCGCTTTAAATTCTGAGACATAATACACGCCGTTCTTTCCTGCCCGGCCTGACGTTATCAGTCAGCCAGAGGCGAATGGTTTTTTAAAGTGTTCCACTGCTGGCACGGCTACAACAAAACATGAAATCGAATGTTGGAAATTACCGGACTTTCGGCATGGTAATCAGCAGCTGACCTGTGCGGTAGACAGCTTCGATCCTGTTGGAATCAACGTCCGACGCCAAATCAAGCGTGCGGCAAAAACGACCGTGATCGATCTCCATATGAAACAGTTTCAGTTTTCCGTGCACCTCCGGCGGGGGAGGGGTTGGCCGATGTCCAGCTATGATCAGCTTACCGTCGCTTACATCCAGCTCGATGGCCTGGCTGCCGACGCCGGCAAGATTCAAGACGGCATAATAATTACGCGCATCCTCATACAGGTTCATTGCGGGAGTCCAGGACTCGCCCGGACAATAATGATAATACCCCGGCCCAAAAATCCTGTCCACCGTCCGGCGATATTCAAGACGAATCATACTGCCGGCTTCTTCATCCGTATTCTTCATAGCACAACTCATGAAGCTTTCCTTTCAGGGCGGACCCCAAAAAAACCAGGTACACAGATTCCACGTGTTCTATTTTAACCTGTAGTGGGACGTTTGCAAAAAGGTTTGTGAAATGTTTATTACCTATCGCGACGGATTAAAATAGCTAAACCCATTAAATAGACGCAAATAGCGGGCAGTGTGGATAGGAGCAGCAATTTTCGCGGGTGATATTTCATGGTTGTCGACACGCCGACGACAGGCCTGCCTTGTTGCCCAGCCAGCGGATTATATTTCACGACTTCACTGGCTGCGGATGGATCGTCCGTGGCTGAGACGGTATCGACCAGAAGATTTTCATAAATGGCAATCGGCGAATCCCCAGCCCGCACCGCAGGCAGCAGGGCAATTTTTTTATATATCGCTTCTCCCGCCTTCACGGGCCTGGCCAGGATCGGGGTATCAATTGAACTGCTGCACAGCGAGATGTTTTTAACCTCGATGGGCCTTTCCGACATCGTAAAGACCCGAAAGGTTATCTCAACCGGCTCAGCTGGGGTTACTGGAATTCCGCACGGTTCCACAGACTCAGCCAACTCCTCAGGCAAGGTGGAGATCCACTCAAAATGTCGCCAATCAGCCTGGCCTATCTGTTCAGGATAGACAATCAGTTCGCAATCGCCAGGCTTATAATAAAGTCCGCCGGCTTTGAAACGTATCAGATCAGCCTGGAGAAAATTCGCAGTTCCGCCTTCCGGGGCGCGGGCATCCAGCGAAATGCGATACACCCCGCCGGGCTGAACTCTAACCTTCTGCGATATCTGCGACCACCGCCACATGAACGGCGTACTCAGGCTTATCACCCCGCCGTCAAGCCCCTCGGCGTGCGAGAGTTCCCAGCTATCTTTCAACTCATTGTGATTATCGATTTCAGATGCCCCACCAGCCAGGGGTGAGACTGGTGCAACACCCTCTATCTCCTTTGCGAAATCGCTGTCAGCCTCGGCGATGAGATATTTGACGTCGTACAGACTCAGCAGGGCGTTTGTTCGCACGAGCTTTCGCCAGTCGCGGTTAGTACCGTAAATACGAAAGCCAAGCACGTGCGGCAGGTTCGGCGAGATGAAAGGCCCGTACGTGGAAATCGACGCGATATCATGAAGAGAATTGGTCTTGGCAAGGAGAAGCTCCGCGGGGCGGTAGCAGTAAGAATCAGTCATGCCCCAGACGCGGTATTTTTCCAGATTCGGATCGTTTGCTTTCAGCCAGGCTGCTGCGGGAGAATTTTCCGGGTCGGCTGACTTACCGGGCTGTGGGACATCCACGAATCGTGCGACCATGAAAAGGTCCATGATCAGCATAATTATAAGCACAGGCCAGCGCACGCCAGGCTGTTTCAGCCAGAACCAGACTGCACAGGCGGTCGCCACAATCATCACGAGCGGAACCCACACAGCGGGGTTGAAAATGTGCACCGAAGCCAGCACGTCCCCCGGCCCGCCATTGAAAGGCCAGGGATAACCGCCCGGGAAAATGGAACGTGTTAAAAACGCAATCAGCGTCAGAATGCAAAGTACCGCCAGAACCGTAATTGGCAATTTCCTCGCCGCGCCGCGTCGGATGGATTCAGCGAGTTTTTCAGAGCGAACCTGGCCTTTGATAATCGTGTGCACGCCGAGGGCTGCGAGCGTAACGAGTGCGAAGTCCACCGCAAGTATCATTCGTGCGGGACACCGCACGACACCCAGGCCAGGCAGCATGTGCACGAGTCGATACGTCGGCAGGTAGTAGCCCAGCATGAAGATAAACGCCCCGCCGGCCAGGTATGTCCAGGTGCGAACTATATCCGAATTCGGATTTTTTGCTCCAAGCGGGCCGGCCTGCTCGCGTCTGAAAAGCCGCCACGCAGTCGCCAGTGCAATCACGAGCACGACCAGCCCGACGTAGCCCAGCATTTCGCACAAGTGCCAGCTTCCCCACCATTTTTGCGGATAGAAACCCGGCGTACGCGAGCCCATGATCATCGGCAGTATCCAGAGCACGACAGCTGCGGGAAAATAGCTGTTTTCCCCAGCCGTTGCGTAGCCTATTTTCGCGCGCGTGACGTGTCGCATCATTTCAACGGTCTGAACCCATTGCGGCGCGGTTATGCAGACCGCCAAAAAAACCGCCAAAGCGAAAATTACCACCGCCGGCAGGATAGGTCTGGCCCGGAACAGGAAATACGCGAACCATATCAGCGACATGTGAATAAGCGTAGGCCAATGCCCCGCGAAAATTGTCAGCGAAAGCAGGGGAACCAGGATTAACAATGCGCGAGCTTTTCGTATTCGGACAAGTTCAATCGCCCACAAACCCCACGGCAGGAACGCAGCTGTCTGAATAAGGGCAAGATGTACGCGATGACCTATAAAGAATCCGCAGAACATGAAAGCAATTGCGCCGAAAAACGCAGCTGGTCGAACCAGGCCAAGTCTCCGCAGATAAACCCACGTCCCCAGTCCCGCGACTGCAAAGGCTGCGAAAATGGACAGGCTGTATGCAAGTTTCGCGGGCATTACGGCGAACAGCCAGGTGGCTGGGAAAAACACAGCCGACTGCGGATCGGCAAGCACGGCTGAGCCGCCCGCGGAAAGTTTGTCCGAGATCGGCCATTGTCCCCGGGCCAAGGATTCGCCCACCATGCTCCGCAGGGGATAGTAATAAACCACGTCGTCCTCGCCGGCGGAGATCGGGTTGCTCCACAGCGGATACAACATCGCCATCGGAGCGAGTACTATCAATAGCGGAGCTGTGATTTTCTTTATCGCGTCTTTCATCCTGGCACAAACAATACCCGCGACCGGCCCAGACTGCAACCGGCAACGTCGGAAGTGTTAATCGCATCCCCCGCAGGGGCTGGTTATCCCCTACCCTGATCGGGTTCTGCCGGCTACTATGCAAGCGTTCAGGCTAGTTTTGGCAAAGGAGGCGTGCCAGAACCAGCCACTCTAAGCCTGCTTATTCTTAGCGGAATTTCCATCATCAGACGAAGGAAGAAAAAATAGTTTTTCTTTTTTGAAAACAATTGTGTGACAAGGCGAAGTTTTGTTGATAAGACTTCGCCTTGACTTCCAGATTCCAATTTGTCATTTTCAAAAATTTGCTTTTTTCGGAGGCTGTTTTTTGAGAAGGGCGGCGATGGATTGCAGCAGTTCAGATGGTTCAAGCATTCGGCCTGGGCCGGTCGTGCCGCATGCCAAATTTCCCTCAGCAGGGCCCGCGAATTCAAAACCCCATGCCTGAAGTTTTTTGACGTTCGCCTGCGTGGCTGGCGCGTTCCACATGCGAGTATTCATCGATGGGGCTACAAGGATCGGACATTCGCCCGTCACAGCCAAGGCTGTGGTGGAAATAAGATCGTCCGCAATGCCGCCGGCAAACTTGGCCAGGATATCAGCGGTCGCTGGCGCTACGACCATAAGATCTGCCAGTTCGCTTAGCGAGATATGATTCGACCTGAAGTTTTCTTCCGACTGCCACAGGCTGGTGAAAACTTCCCGCCTTGTAAGCGCCTGAAAAGTCAGCGGTGCGACGAATTTACAGGCGGCTTCCGTCATGGTGACCGACACGCCGGCCCCGGCCTGGACCAGCTTGCTGGCCAGGTCTGCCGACTTATAACACGCTATCCCGCCTGTTACGCACAGCAGGACTTCATATCCAGCCAGCTCCCCTCTGACGTTTTTGCCGTCTTTTTTCATTTATTCAAGACTAATACTTGGCCAATTCGTCCGGTGAAGGAATATCGCAGCGGGTGTGGTCTATGGCGATTTTGTCCTGCATGATCTCCTCGATGACCAGCTCCATATCGGTCATGCCTTTCTTGCGTTCCACGAGCGGTCTCGAGCCGTTCATGATTTCGACCATACGTTTCTGGATCAGCGCGGTCAGCTTGAACCTGCCGCCGACTTTGTTGACGATGTCTTCGCTTTTTAGTGCTTCAATCATTTCTCAAAAATCTCCTGATTTATTCGTTAAATTTTATTCAGCTTCAACAATATCCACGACCTGCTTGATCGCGGCTTCGATATCTTCATTTATCACGACGTGGTTATACACGCCGCTTTCGTTTGCTATTCTCAGCTCTTCCTGAGCCTTGCCGAACCGCTGCCGGAAAGACTCCTCGTCTTCCGTGCCTCTGCCTTTGAGCCTGTCTCGCAACACATCGTCGCTCGGAGGAGCGATTAGGACAAAAATCGCATCCGGCATTTTCTCATGCACCTGCATTGCGCCCTGGACGTCAATTTCCAGCAATATCGTTTCGCCTTCGACTATGGCCTGTCTGACCGGTTCGGTCGGCGTGCCGTACAAATTTCCAAACACCTCGGCCCATTCCAGCAGTCTGTCGCGTTCGATCATTCTCTCGAATGTCGCGCGGTCGACGAAGCGATAATCCCGGCCATCCACTTCGCCGGGCCTGGGCTGGCGGGTGGTAATCGAAACGCTGAAAATCGCGTTTGTTCGCTGGACGACTTCCTTATCAATCGTGCTTTTGCCCACGCCGCTCGGGCCTGAGACAACAACCAACTTTCCATGCGCCTTTGTCAAAAAAAACTCCGTTAACTATTCCAGGTTCGCAGCCTGTTCTTTGATCCGGTCAATGGCTGTCTTGATGTCCACGACTGACCTGGCGATATCCGCATCGCCGCCTTTGGATGCGATTGTATTGGCTTCCCGGAGCATTTCCTGGGCCATGAAATCCAGCTTTCGGCCCATCGGCTGGGAGCTGTCACAAATCTTGCGAAACTCCTTCAAATGAGTCGTCAATCTCGAAATTTCTTCAGCTATGTCACTTCGTTCCGCATAGATCGCCACTTCTCTGGCGAGGGTATCTTCGTCGAGATGCAGTTTGGCCTTGGCGGTCAGCATTTGTACGCGGTCGCGAAGCCGATCATGGTACAGCTGGATTACGTCATCCGCTTTAGCGCTTATATCTGCGAGCCTGTCCTCGATTAACTTTGCGTTGCAAAGAAGGTCATCGACGATGGCTTTGCCTTCGACCTCTCGCATTTTCACGAGTTCATCGAGGGCCTGGCCGATCAGGGCCAAGAGCCCCTCTTCCACGCGCTCGGCCAGCTCATCCAGCGCGGGCGGCTGGCACACGCCAGGCAGCAACAACAGCGATGCAAGGTCAATGCGGAGCATGGGATTGGCATCGATTTCCAGGGGTTTGACCTGCTCGAGATAGCTATTCAACGCTACTGTGTTGACATGATAGGCGGCTTCGGAATCCGGCACTTTCATGCGCACGGACAGGTTCACGCTGCCTCGCTGCAGATGCGTGCGAACCAGCTGATCTATCTTTGTTTCCAGCATCTGCAGGCTATCGGGCAACCGCAGAGAAAGTTTAAGATAGCGGTTATTGACGGAGCGGGTCTCAATGGAGAATTCAACTCCAATTACCTCGCCCGTCGCAGCCCCGAAACCTGTCATGGATCGTAGCATACTTTTTCCTTAATTCCCAGCCGGTGCTGTTGTCGGTGTAATTGCCGGTAATTCAAGCTCGGCCGGTGCAGTTGTAGGTTCTGCAGCCGGTGCGTACTTTACACTGACGAGCTCAGACGGGATAAGCCCCGCGCGAAATGCGCGAACCTGAACTAGATCGCCTTCGTTGACGCGAACCGGCACCATGTAGGCGGTGGACTTCTCGGTGGGTTCCTTGCCGTTGATGGTATAGCGAATGGAAGCACTTTTCGTGCCGGGGCAGCTCATGGCAACGGTTCCGCTCTCGCCGAGAGGCCAGCCGGCCGGATCCAGGACGGGAGTCTGCACCTGCTGCGCGGGCGGCCTGACGTAAATGGCGCCCAGGACAGCGAGTCCCAGAAAAACCGCGGTCAACACGATGGTCACCCATGTGAAAACATCGCCTGTGCGTGTACCGAAAGCACTACTGCCGGCACCGCCTCCAAAAGCGGCACCAAGCCCGCCGCCGCGTCCCTTCTGAAGCAGTACAACACCAATCAGCAGGATACAAACGATTAAAAACAAAATGATTAAAAACGTAGCCATGTCTTTTCCTTTTCATTGCAATTTACAATTTGCAATTATTTCGTTTTTGTTTATTTACGCTTCTATTCTTTCAGCCCGGCCTTTACCAAAGCTGTGAAATCTTCAACCTTCAAACTCGCACCGCCGATAAGCCCGCCGTCAACGTCAGGCTGTCCCAACAAATCAGCTGCATTTCCGGCATTCATCGACCCGCCGTACTGAATCCGCGTTGCCTGTGCCACATCTTCATCGTACATTGTTGCAAGGAGCTTGCGGATTTCAGCGTGAACTTCCTGAGCCTGCTCTGGAGAGGCGGTCTTGCCCGTGCCTATTGCCCAGACTGGTTCATAGGCGATGGTGACGTTGGCCATGGCTGACTTGTCCACGCCCTCCAGCCCGATCCTGATCTGACGTTCGTTGACTTCCATTGTCTTGCCGGCTTCGCGTTCTTCCAGAAGTTCGCCCACAGCCAGGACAACATGCAGGCCGTCCGCCAGGGCCTTGAGAACCTTCTTGTTGATAAGTTCGTCGGACTCGCCAAGGATGTGACGTCGTTCGCTATGGCCCAGCAGGACATACTTGCAGCCTACGTCCTTGAGCATGTCGCCGGAAATTTCACCGGTGAATGCGCCTTTGGCTTCGAAGTACATATTCTGGCCTCCCACGCCGATGTTGCTGCCGGCTACGGCATCGCAAATCGATTTGAGATACACAGCTGGGGGGAAGAACGCCAACTCGATCTCACTGATCGAACCAATCGTTTCCTTCAAACCCTTTGCCAAACCAACGCCACTCTCCAACGTTGTGTTCATTTTCCAGTTACCAGCTATGAAAAGCTTTCTCGCCATTTTTTTATCCTTTTGTTTTTCCTAATGCCTATTGCTTGGTGCCTGGTGCAATTAACGTTTAATCTGCAACATGCCTTCTGGTTGCGGCTTCGCCCGGCGGCGTCCGGTTCCATCGACAATGTAATCATTGTCTGCTTCACCGTCCTGGCCGGGCTTGTCCTCACCAACGAATCCACATTGCATCTTAATCGTTAACCGCTCTAGTGCCTATTTTTATTTAACATTTACATGCCTGCAAAAAACGCAGGCATGGCACCCGATCAGGTCTTCTTTCTTTTCTGTTTTTCTTTCTACTGAATCCTGACTACTGAATCCTGTCGTATCAAATTGTTCCCGTCGCCTTCGGGAAGCTTCCCAGTACGTGCAGTTCGCCGCAGTGGGTTTTTACTTCATCAAGGCATTTTTGGAAATTCTTATCGTCAATGTGTCCTTCAGCATCGACGAAGAAATAATATTCCCAATTCTGCCGCTTGGACGGGCGGGTATCGATATTCGTGAGGTTCACGCCGTGCTTCGCGAAGACGTTCAATACCTCAACCAACGCGCCGGATCTGTGGGCGGTGGTGAAGAGGATCGCGGTTTTGTCCTGCCCGGTCTGCTTGACGGGCTGGCGGGAAATCACGAAGAAACGCGTCTGATTGTTCGGATTGTCTTCGATATTGGCGAAGATGATTTTCAATCCGTACAGTTCCGAAGCCAGTTCCGAGCCGATCGCAGCGAGGTTGGTTTCGTGGGCAGCCATCTCCGCAGCCTTGGAACTGCTGGCTACGGGGATAAGTTCCACCCCGGCCAGGCCCGTCGCGAGCCAGTTGCGACACTGTGCGAAAACTTCCGGCTTGGACGCTACGAGTTTGATCTGATCCGGCGAGCAGTTGGCAAGGAGGTTATGATGAACTTCCAGTACGACTTCGGCGCAGATATGAACGTTGGACTCCACGAAGCAGTCCATGGTTCCTATGACTCCGCCGCCCAGGCTGTTCTCGATAGGTACCACGCCGAGGTCGCAATGGCCTCGGGCTACTTCGTCGAAAATAGCGCGGAAGTCAGGCAACGGCTGATAGTCAACAGACGCGCCGAATTTTCTGCTCGAAGCCATATGGCTGAAGCTGCCCTCTGGCCCGAGGAATCCGATCCGCAACGGTTTTTCCAATGCGAACGACCCGCTCATCAGTTCACGATAAATAGCCTGGAGGGTTTTTTGCGGCAGGGGTCCCTTGTTCATTTCAGCTATTCGCTGGAGTACTTTCTGTTCGCGATCAGGCGCGTAGATAGCAGTGCCGTCGGTGCGTTTGGCCTTGCCCACAGCCACCACCACTTCGGCACGCTGATTCAGCAGGTCGACGATCTGGTGATCCAGATCATCAATCTTCGTTCGCAGCGACGCCAAGTCCAGATTTTTAACATCTTTATCGTTAGCCATATAACTCTCTGCCCGCAGAAGCGCAGGGACATTTCCATTGTAAGAATAAGACCGTCTTTGTACCCTTAATCAGCTTTTGGGTCAAGTAAGTTTTTTGAGGTAAATGCCCCAAATATCTCGCAATTACCAGAAATTCCAGGCCGACACTCAAACGCTGGCTTTAGGGGACTTTGCCATTTCGCGGAGTTTGGCGACAGTCTCAGCGGAAAGGGGGGCAATTTTATCTCCAGCCCGGAGGATTATATCGCAGGCAAGCTCGAAAAACACAGCCTGCTGAATGGTGCTGTTCAAGTCACACCCTGCAGTAACCAGGCCGTGGTTTTTGAGCATGACCATGTCGTGATCCTGCATGGCCGAGATCACAGCAGAAGCCAGTTCCGCCGAGCCTGGTATCAGGAAAGGAATGCTCGCAACCTCGCCAATATAGAATGGCAGCTCGAGAATGACGTTGAAATTGACAGCTTTTGGGTCACAGCAGGCGATAGTGGTCGCAGCTGGTGATTGAAAATGCAAAACAACGTTTACGTCGGCCCGATTCTGGAAAATGCCCGCATGAAAACCCGACTCGATGGAAGGGCGTCGGCCGTTGAGAACCTGGCCGTCCGAAATTCTGCAGACAGCTACCTGATCAGGAGTGATATCGGATATCCATGACTTCGTGGCAGTCACCAGCATGATATCATCCGCAACCCGCCAGGACATGTTCCCGCTGCTGCATTTTACCAGTCCATAACCCGCAGCCTTATGACAGGCGTCTACAAATTGCTGAATCTGCTCGGGAGAAACTTCACTCATGACTTTAAACCTCATGACCACTAATTTTACTAATTACGACGGGTCTCACGAATAAAACTTAAATTGATCTTTTGAAAACAGTTTTGTCATTGTGAGCACTTCGCTTCGCTCGGTGTAAACTCCGCGAAGCAATCTCTACTTCTCCAGCAGATTGCCGCGTCGCTACGCTCCTCGCAATGACAAGTAACCCAAAATGCCAGAAGAAACAAAATTTTTTCAACAAGTCAAATTTAAATACTCAAACTGACCGTTTTTGACAACAAGATTAACGCAAATATATTAGAACAAAAAGTTAAAAACACTTGTCATTCCCGCGCAAGCGGGAATCCAGAGTGTAAAAATAAAGCCCTGGATACCCGCTTTCGCGGGTATGACACAACGAATCGGTCAGTTTGAGTAAATAAAAACATTTGTTTGTATTCGTGTAATTCGTGTTCTGTTCTTAGAACTGTTTCAGGAATCGGACGTCGCTTTCAAACAGCATGCGGATGTCAGGGACATTATGTTTTCGCATAACCATCCTTTCGATTCCGAGTCCGAAGGCCCAGCCTGTATATTTTTCCGGGTCGATATTCACAGCTTTGAGCACGTTCGGATCGACCATGCCGCAGCCTCCCAATTCAATCCACTGCGTCGAACCGTCAGGGTAATGGAACAGCAAGTCGACCTCAGCTGAGGGTTCGGTGAACGGGAAGAAGCTGGGCCTGAATCGCGTCTGGACTTCCGAACCGAAGTAGGCCTTGCAGAACTGATCGACGGATGTTCGCAGGTCGACCATCGTTACGCCTTCGTCCACGTACAGCCCTTCGAGCTGATGGAACATGAAACTGTGCGTGGCGTCTACCGTGTCAGGCCTGTACACTCTGCCTGGCGCGACGACGCGGATGGGCGGCTCGGAATTTTCCATTATGCGAATCTGCACGGTGGAGGTCTGCGACCGAAGCATTGCCTCGTCGTCGATGTAGAAATTATCAAGCGGATCACGTGCAGGGTGCGAAGCCGGGATGTTCAGGTCGACGAAGTTATGCTGCTCGTCCTCAACCTCCGGCCCATAGACGACTTCAAAGCCCATTCGCCCGAAGATGTCGCAGATTTCCTGAATGGTCTGCGTGATAATATGCGTATGGCCTATGCGGGGTTCCGTGCCCGGCAGGGTGACGTCTTCTTTTATCGTTGCAGTCTGCTTGCCAGAGCCGAAGTTGGCTTTGCAGTTATCGAATGCGGTTTGGAGGTCTTGTTTGAGCTGGTTCGCAGCCTGGCCGTACTTTCCCTTTTCTTCGCGCGGAATGTCTTTTAGCCTGGCCAGGGCGTCTTTGACGACACCCTTAGTGCCAAGATATTTAACCCGCCAGGCTTCCAGAGCATCGGCGAGTTTGATATCAGCCAGCTCCTGCTGAGCTTTGGTCTGCAATGCATGCAAATCATCTAAAAGGGACATGACTACTCCCGTTTTTTAAAAAAGCAGCTGTCAGTTTCCAGTAATCAGTTATCAGCTTATAGGCAAGCTAATATCCGACTTAGGCTGTTTCCGCACAGTTTCGCCGTTTTTCTGAAAGCCGATGTCAGCTAGCCGAAAAAACTCATGCGACTTTTGTGAACGCATCGGCGCCCATTGCGGTTTCGACGATAGCGTCAAAGCCAGCTGGGTCTGCGATGGCGATTTCGCTGAGCATTTTTCGATTCAGGTCGATACCCTTGTCGAACATCGCCGCCATGAATTGGCTGTATCTAATTCCGCGTTGTTTGCAGGCGGCGGAAATACGGATAATCCACAATTGGCGGAATTCCCGTTTGCGAGCGCGTCGGTCACGGGTGGCAAAAACGCCTGCCCTGAAGACCTTTTCGGTGGCGATTCTGTATCGCCGAGAATTGGCACCGTAAAAACCACGGGCCTGTTTGAGTACTCTTTTGTGTTTACGTGTTCGGGCTGCGCCCTTGCTTACGCGTGGCATGTCTTGTTCCTTTCAGTCGATGGACTTCCGGATAATTATCGCGGAATGTTCCGTTCTGCCGCAGCCTGCGACAGCCGTCCTAAGTGGACTCCCATCTGACCAGCATTTTTTGTTCCGTCTGTTGTAATTACATTCCCATCATACGCTTGGCCTGCGTGGCGAAGGCGGTATCAAATGCCTTCTCTGCGCGGAACCTGCGTAGACGTTTGGGACTCTTTCGGCTCTTGAGATGACTTGCTCCCGGGCTACGACGTACCATCTTGCCGGTACCGGTTAGCTTGACTCTCTTGACGACCGATTTATTTGTCTTTTGTTTTGGCATTATTCCAGTTTCCTTGTTACAGCTCGATTCTCTGACAACGAAAGATCGAAGATTATAGCAGGAACTTGTTGTAAGTAAAGGGGCTGGCGCATTTTTTTATTGGAAAAAACATAAGCACTCCCATTGGCCTGTTGCAATAGGCTATGGCGAAGAATATTTTTTCACTGCTCGCTGATGTTTTTTTGAAAAAATGGCGTACCAGCCGCTATTCTGGACTTTCCTGCTGCCTGACCGCTGGTTTTGGAGCAGGAGCGGCCGGTTGCTGACTGGCAGGGGCCAGGGTCATCGTTAGCCTTCTGCCCTCAAATCGGTAATTTTGATCGACCTTGGCGATATCGGCCAGTCCGGCTTTGATTTTCTCAAAGATATTTCGGCCTTCGTCGATGTGCGCCAGTTCCCTACCTCGAAAACGGAGGGTGAACTGCACTCGATCACCTCGGCTGAGGAATTCCCCGGCGTGTTTGATCTTGATCCCAAGATCGTGGTCGCCGATTTTGGGCGTCTTGATGCGGACTTCCTTCAGTTCCGTTTCGTGACGCTTAGCCTTGGCCTTCTGCTCTTTTTTCTTCAGGTCGTACTTGAATTTACCAAAATCCATAATACGGCAGACGGGGGGCTTGGCGGTGGGGGAAACCTCTACGAGGTCCAGTCCGGCCTCCCTGGCACGCTGTTGGGCGTCTCGGGTATCAACAATACCGAGCTGGTTTTGGTTTTCGTCAATAAGTCGTATTGGCGAGATGCGAATCTGTAGATTGCGGCGTAACTCTCTAGTAATAGTCTTTCTCCTTCTCTAAAATATATCACGTCGGGCGAAGCACTGTGCTTCGACTGATGACCGTCATTTCCATATTATATTATCTATAACCTTATATCGGACTATTTTGCAACAAATTCTTTCAAATACGGACTTTTTGTAAAGCCTGATATTCATTAATCATGAAAAAAATATCTTTCATGAGTACATCCATAAGTACCATTTGGTAACAGATGTCTTTATAAATTCCCGGCTATGTTTTTTGCTCCGCGGGTTTCTTTTTCCAGCAACAGCCCAGCCAGGAACTTCTCCAGACTCATTGCGCCCAGATCGCCCTGTGTTCTGTCTCGCACAGCTACGGTCTTTGCTTCGACCTCGTTGCCTCCGACCACAGCCATGTATGGAACTTTACTCATGGTGGCCCGACGAATTTTAGCACCGATCTTATCCGGCGAATCGTCCATTTCCACTCGGATATTCGCTTCTTTCAGCGACGCGGTAATGCTGGCGGCGTATTCGGAGAATTTTTCGCTCACTGGCAGCACAGCCACCTGTACCGGGCTAAGCCAAAGCGGAAACGCACCGGCGTAATGCTCGATAAGGATACCGATGAATCGCTCAGGCGATCCCAGCGGGGCACGGTGAATCATCACGGGCCTGTGCGGCGCATTGTCCGCGCCGGTGTATTCTATGCCGAACCGCTCGGGCAGGTTGTAGTCCACCTGGATGGTACCCAGCTGCCACTCCCGCCCGATGCAGTCATTAACCACGAAGTCTATCTTCGGGCCATAGAAGGCAGCTTCGCCTGGTTCCTCAGTGAAAGGCAAGCCGACTTTGCGGACGACGTGACGGATATTGTTTTCCGCCAGGTCCCAGTTTTTCTCGTCGCCGACGTACTTGCTGCTGTCCGGGTCGCGCAGGCTGATCCGCACGCGGTAGTCGGTCAGGCCTAGAGTGGCGAGCACGGTTTTGGTCAGATCCACGCAGGATTCGATCTCCGCTTCGAGCTGTTCGGGCGTGCAGAAAATATGTGCGTCGTCCTGGCAGAAGCCTCTCACGCGGGTCAGGCCGTTGAGTTCGCCCGATTGCTCGAATCGATAAACCTGGCCGAATTCGCTGAGCCTTACCGGCAGATCGCGATAGCTATGCTGCTCGGACTTGTAGATGTTGATATGGAATGGGCAGTTCATCGGCTTGAGTAGGTAAGCTTCCTTGCTCTTTTCGTCGCCGGCGTGTTCGCCCACGTGCATTGTCGGGAACAGGCCATGCTCGTAGTAAGGATAATGGCCTGACGTTACGAACAGGTCGGTCTTGCCGATATGCGGGGTGTAGACAGCCTGGTATCCTCGCTTGAGCAACTCGCCGCGAAGCCACTGTTCAAGCTCCATGCGAATGATCGCGCCTTTTGGCATCCACAGCGGCAGGCCCGGGCCGACCTCGTCACGAATTGCGAACAGGCCAAGCTGTTTGCCGATGACGCGGTGGTCGCGTTTTTTGGCTTCTTCCAACTTATCGAGATGGGCTGCGAGCTCCTGCTTGTCGAAGAAAGCATTACCGTAGATACGGGTGAGCATTTTATTATTTTCGTCGCCTCGCCAATAGGCCCCAGCTACGCTCATGAGCTTATAACCCTTGCCGAGTTTGCCGGTGTTCGGCAGGTGCGGGCCTCGACACATGTCAATGAAATCGCCCTGGGTATAGAAGCTGATTGTAGCTGGGGGATTTTCGCCAGCCTGGAGATCGGCGATCATTTCAGCTTTGTAATCCTGGCCTATTTCCAGCATTTTTGCCCTGGCCTGATCTATGGCCATTTCAACGCGCTGGAGCGGGGCTTTTTCATTGGCGATTTTTCTCATTTCATCTTCGATCTTCGGCAGGTCTTCGGATGAAATGGTGACGCCGTCCGGCATTTCGAAATCGTAGTAAAAGCCGTACTGAAAATCGTTCATCAAAGCCGGGCCGATAGCGTATTTGACCTTCTGGCCGAAGAGTCTGCATACAGCCTGGGCCATGATGTGGGCGGTCGTGTGTCGCAGAACTTCCAGAGAGGTCTGGTCGCGATCCGTCAGCAGTGCGACTGTGTGCTCGCCCGGTTCGAGCGGGCATGTCAGATCGACTAGCTCGCCATCGACCTGGGCTGCAATCGCCGCCCGGGCGAGGCCCGCGGAGATGTCCTCAGCTACAGTCAGGCAGGAAGCACCGTCTTCGTATTCCCTGGCTGATCCGTCTGGTAGTTTGACTTTTATCATTTTTCGTTTCCCGTCTCTCACCGGTTGGCTTGCGTTCTGACATAAAAAAACCGATATGCACACGCCGAAAAAATCACGCGCACAGACACAAGCCCACTCGGTGGGCTAGTTCGTAGTAGTCGTGTCTGTAGCGTTTTTTCGTATAGTTTGCATATCGGTTCAAATAGTTCCTATTTTTTACGCACAAATAATTTATCGGTTTTTCAGGTGAAATCAAAGCATTTTTTTTATCATTTTTTGGCTGTTTTCCAGCAGGCGTGTTGATCCAACCTGTTTGGGCTAACTCACATAGGCGGGGTACGTGTATTTCTGAATGCAGGCAGGTGCCCCCCCCTTGCCAAAAAATCAATGTATTCTGGAATGAAATTAAATAGTGACATAAATGTCGCTGCTACTAACACTGTTACATTTATGTCGCAATGCGACAGTTATTTCCCTTTTCAAGCTGGTGTTACATAAGTAAATCATGGACAATTGTATATTTGGTTTTGGCTAGATTTTTTCAAACACAGCTGTGACGAAGAAACATGGGGTAGCACGGAATAAGCCTGTTTTTTGCATGTAATATCACACGCAATCTGCCTTTGATATCACGAGAAAACAGATATTCGCCATATCCAGACGTGGGTAATTTGACTCAACGGCAGGGAGTATCGTTCTATTGGCACAGCTATTGCAGTGAGACGTTGATAAAACCCTGACGTGAAAGGATGTCATTTGAAAATGCGATACGGTTTTTTGATTGATATGGATGGAGTTATTTATCGCGGATCGGAATTGATTCCCGGTGCGCAGAGATTTGTAACGGAATTGCTGGATAACGACATACCATTTTTGTTTCTGACAAATAATTCCCAGCGGACACGTCGCGATGTGACGACGAAATTGAATAGGTTGGGGATAATGGTCTCGGAGTCCCATATTTTCACGTGCGCTATGGCGACTGCCAGGTTTTTGGCGAGTCAGCAGCCCGGCGGGACTGCCTATGTGATTGGCGAGGGGGGACTACTTAACGCATTGCACCAGAACGGCTATTCGATTGTCGATCATGATCCTGATTACGTTGTGGTTGGCGAGGGCAGGACATTTAACTGTGAAATGATAGATAAGGCTGTCTCGCTCCTGCTCAAAGGCGCCAAACTTATTTCCACCAATCCTGATGTGAACTGCCCGACCCCGGCTGGCCTGCGAGTCGGTTGCGGTGCGATTGTCTCGATGTTGGAAAAAGCGACAGGCAGAACGGCATTCAGTGTGGGCAAGCCCAATCCCGTTATGATGCGCGCAGCCCGTAAGGAGTTGGGACTCGATACCCGTAACACCACGATAATAGGTGATACAATGACCACCGATATACTCGGCGGGGTGCAGATGGGCTATAAGACAATATTGGTACTGACCGGCAGTACGACAATGGATGATCTGTCGGATTTTGAATACAGGCCTGACACGATTGTCAACTCGATAGACTCCTTGAGTATCAATGCCGCAGGCCAGCTGGAAGTATCCCATCTCTGCGCTCAGCAATCTGTATGAAGGATTACAAAACCTTCCGCACTTAGCTAAAAAGTAATTGCCATAGGCCCTTTAAGCCCACTTCACCAGCGAGCTGACGCGCGTATCGTGCCTGCTGTTTTTGCCTGGCATGATGCGAACGGTATAACCCGTCATGCCGCACTGGTCGCAGGGCATATCCACTGCGAAGGTGTGCTTGTTATCGCCGGTATTGCCTTGGTGTTTCATGATTATGGGCTGGCCATATTCCAGTTGCCCGTCGCTGTCGAGTGAGCCGAAGTAAAGTTCCACGGATACATCCTCAACACTCAGAACCCCGAGGTTGATTATGGCTTCGACATGCACTTTTCGTCCGACCTTTGCGCCTGCAGTAGCTTCGATGTCGTCAGTTACGGATTCGATTTGAACATGGCTGAACTCCTTGGCCATGTGATCTTTCCATGCGCTTAGCTGACGTGACTGGGCCATTTTGTCCTGCATAAGTTCGTCCCACCGGGCCATGGCTGGTGCGTAAAACTGCTCTGCATATTGCAGCACCATACGGTTGGTGTTGAACTGCGGGGCGAGTTTGGAAATCGCAGCCTTCATCATGGTAATCCATTCGCGAGGCAGATTGTCCGACCCGCGTTTGTAGAACATGGGTATGATTTCCTTCTCCAGCAAATCATACAACGCCTGCGATTCAACCTGGTTCTGATACTCAAGGTCTTCGTATTGTTCGCCTGATCCTATCGACCAGCCGACTTCCGGCTCGTATCCCTCAGCCCACCATCCATCCGGTATTGAAACGTTCAATCCGCCGTTGGCAGCGACCTTCATGCCGCTGGTTCCTGAAGCTTCCATGGGGCGAAGGGGCGTGTTCAGCCAGATGTCTACGCCCTGAACCAGATACCTTGCGACGTTGATATCGTAGTCTTCCAGGAAGACCAGCGACCGGCGGAACTGTTCGAGCCTGCCCGTATGGACGATTTCTCGAATGAGATCCTTGCCCGGATTGTCTTTCGGGTGTGCCTTGCCCGCGAAAATTATCTGTACCTTCTGGCCTGGTCTGTTGAGTAGTCGTTCCAGGCGTTTGAGGTCTTTTAAAATGAGGTTTGCGCGCTTGTATGTAGCGAATCTCCGCGCGAAGCCTATCGTCAGCGCTTCTGGATCCAGCACTTCTTCCGCTGAAGCCAACTCGGCAGCTCCTGCGCCGCGTTTCTGCAACAGATCGTGCAATCTACGGCGAGTAAAGGCTACCAGTCTTTCCCGTCGGCGTTCGTGCGTTCGCCATAGTTCCTCGTCTGGAATATGCGTAGCTGACTGCCAGACACTCATGTCAGACGGTTTTTCATGCCAGCCCGGCCCGAGGTACCGCTCAAACAACGTCGTCATGTCATGACTCAGCCAACTGAGCGTGTGTATGCCGTTGACAAGCCCGCTGATGGGAACTTCCCGATCTGGAATGGAAGGCCAAACGCTCGACCAGAGCTTTTGAGACACTTCCGCGTGCAGCTTACTGACGCCGTTATGATACCCGCTCATCCGCAAGGCCAGGATAGTCATGTTCAGAGGATCATCCTTGGCGGGGGGCTCAGCCCGGCCAAGGTCGAGGAATTCAGTCTTGGTCAGACCCAGGGCATCCCAGTAGTTCGAGAGATATTTTTCGACCAGCCAGGGTTCAAAAGCGTCATTGCCAGCTGGAACCGGAGTATGCGTCGTAAAAATGTTCGAAGCTGCGACAGCTTCCCTTGCTTCACGGAATGTCACGTTCTGTTCGACCATCAGCCTGCGTATTCGCTCCAGACTAAGGAAGGCGGCATGGCCTTCGTTCATATGGAAGGCTTTGGGTTCCAGCCCCAGTGCCCAAAGCGTATGAACCCCGCCAATTCCGAGCACAACTTCCTGCTTGATACGCATTTCCTGATCGCCGCCATAAAGTTGTGCGGTGATCTGCCTGTCCGCAGGCGTATTTTCAGGTACGTTTGTGTCCAGCAGGTACAGCTTGACCCTGCCCACCGTTACCGACCAGACATGAGCCTTCACTATTCTGTTTGGGAATGCTATGTCCACCGTCAAAGGCATGCCGTTGAGATATACCTGCTCGACCGGCATATTGGGGAAGTCGTTTCTTGGGAAAAGCTCCAGCTGCCAGCCATCCGCGTTCAGACGCTGACGGAAATAACCCTGCTGATACATCAAACCAATACCCACGAATGGCAGATCAAGCTCCGAAGCGCTTTTCATATGGTCGCCGGAAAGTACACCCAAGCCGCCTGAATATATCGGGAGGCATTCGGTAATGCCGTATTCCATGGAGAAATACGCTATCGTTGGTTTCTCACTTTTTCCGTAGGTCCGGGCCCACCAGCCATGCTTTGAAGTGTAATACTCCAGCTGAGAGTATACTCTCAGGAGGTGGGAAATGAAGCCTTCATCCGTTGCGAGTTTGTTCAGCCTGTCCTGAGGGATCAGCCCCAACATGGCCAGCGGATTATGATAACATTTTTCCCAGCATTGGGGATCTATTCGGCGGAAAAGATCCTGCGCCTCTCCATGCCAGCTCCACCACAGATTATTTGCTATGGTTAGAAGCGGGAAGAGTTCATCCGGTAAGTTCGGTTCAATAGTAAAAGCTCTTAGAGGTCGCATACAGATGTCCTTGATTTCTTGATTACTTCCTTTTTTTCATAACCTGCCAAATAACGTCAGGCCAGACAGTTACCTGATTATTCTTCGGCTACAAATTCACTTTAACGTTATTAAAAGTCTATTGTTCATTTTTTATGTTTCCCATGGTTTTTGCCACCCGGGAATATCCACAGGAAATAAGTTCCTGTATGGACAGATCGGTTCTCGAAAGCATATAATTAACTGAAAGTTGTGATTTTGCCGAAGTATCTAATAACTCTTGAGAAGAACAGGATTTCCAAATGTTTTCCAATGAACGAAAAAGCGGCAGGCCTATCGGTATTCAAATTGTCCTGGTATTTGTTGGCGTGACAGTTGTTTTGGCCACAGGTGCAGTTTTTGGACAGGTTTACCAGGTTGGCAGGTACAACTCCGGCAGTGCAATCGACGCAAGTCCCATGGTTGGCAGCGGGGGGATCAATTCGGTGTCTGGCGCGAAAAATCCATATAACCTCGGACAGCAAAATACCCAGTTGATGGTTGAAAACCGTACGACAGGCTTGTCCTCGTTCCATGGCCGAACCGGGTATTATGCCTCGGATGAACTCAACCTCCGGCTACCCAGTACTCAGATGGACACTTTTACCAGGCAGTCAGTGGGCGTTCAGGATGTTTTGCGGGGGGGGACGTATGAGACTCAGCCCTACTATTCAAGGTATTCAACAACCTTGAGTCCCAGATCGATCATGGTTCAAGACGCAGCTGGGCAGGTGGTATTGCCCGGACAGGGTATGACTGCACCTGTGCAGGATGCTACCCAAAGGATGTACAAGGATGCCACACAGGACTATCTTCCTCTTATGCCGAATGAACCAATCAATGCCGTGCTCGGCAATGCGTTGGGAACTCAACCTATCGGACAAATGAATATTGGTGAGTTGCGGGCTATGGATGCCGAAAAATATCAGGCTACGATGCGGGGCGGAGAGGGTATGTTTGCAATGCCTCATCTCCAGGATCGATCGATGCTGGCCAAGGAACTCAGCGATTATAGCGAAGATCAGCTGACCGGGACGCCCCCAATTCAACCGTTGGATCAGAAACCGTTGGATCAAGGATTACAACAAGCACTGGAGCCGCAAGTTATTGAACCTCTTGGACTGACCAATCAGCCTGGCAGTGTTACCAAGGATATCACTGGCGCAACGGCGGAAAAAGAAACCCCAGGCCAGCTTCCGCTTCTGCCAGGGGCATCCGTAACCAAATCCTATTTGCCGGAGAAGAATCAGGATGCGTACCTGGATTTGCTGTCCAGCTTACAGCAGAAAGCCCAGGGAAGCCTCGAGGTCGATGACGAAACCCTCGATAATCCGCAGGAGAACCTGCTAGACCCCAATCGCCCAGCCTTGGCCATGCCCGGAGTAGGCCAGGCTAAACCCGAATTTAAAACGGTAACTTATTCTGCTGACCACAAAATTGTTTTGCGAAGCCTGGCTGGCACCGGCAAGGATATGTTCAATCGATACATGGCCCGGGCCAAGAAAGAACTTGACGCCGGCAGGTTTTACGAGGCGGCCCAGTATTACGAACTCGCATCGCTTACCAGACCCACCAATCCATTGGCCAAGCTTGGAGGCTGCCTTGCAAAATTCGCAGCTGAGGAGTGGTATACATCTGCTCGTGATCTCCAGGAAGCAATGGAGCTGTTTCCGCCTCTTATGGAAACCCAATTGGATCTTAAAACCCTTCTGCCTACGAAAAAGCTGGACGAACGACTGACTTCCCTCGAGCTTTGGGTTGCGAGGGTTCATGATAAGCCATCCCTCGTGTTCCTGGCTGCGTTTATGCAGCAAAATGCCGGCAATACCACACAGGCCAAGAAACATGCAGCAGCGCTGAAAAAGATGAAAATCGAATCACCGGTCATGGAAGCATATGTGGAGTATATCCTGACTGGAACACTGCCCAAGGCTGCCAAGGCTAACGCCGCGAAAAAGAATGTTTCGACACCGGCTGGGGTTTAGAGAGCAGAATTCAGGCCTGAGGAACAACGCGTTACCGTTGTTTCTTTGGTTTTGCAGTCTCGCTTTTCTGAGCGTGGTTTTCAAGCAGTTCGTTGAAACGTCGGATCATTTCGGAAAGTTGGCTGATGGACCAGGCAATGTAGGCCTGGTTATGTGCCGGCTTGCCTCGACGCTCCGTCATCAATCCTTCCTGAACGTGGGATAGAAATCCGTCGATATCCTGCCTGCTTATGGCGGTGGGATGTTCGCCCCAGGCCAGCAGTTCATTGAAAATCTCCCTGTGTCGCGGAAGTTTATGATATTGCATGGGAGTCAGCAGCGTACCGGGCCTGAGGCTTAGCTGAATTCCCTTCAGGCCCATTATGATCGCTTCGTAATTCAGGTGCTTTGAAAGTCGCATGAACCTGAACTGCTGGACGAACAGGCCTTCCTGGCCATGTCCGGATGGGAGATAGGGGTTCTCGGCCTCCCCGCTTCGACGCAGGGAAATTTCTGAGAAGAGAATGCCCGGCTTTGGTCCGCATTGAAGGATTTCACCCGGGCGAAGCCGCTTGATGTGCATTACACCTTTTTCATCACAGGTAGGATCGCCGCCTATGGCGAAGAGGCATTTCAGAACCGGCAATGGCAGCAGCCTGTTCTTATTGGGAAGTCTTTGGTGTCTCAATTGCATCGACAGGTGGATACTGTGAGGCTGAATGTCGTAAAAATCCCTCGTCTGATGAATCAGCTGGTTCAATACCCAGGGATCTCGCGTTATGGGCTTTGAAATGTTGGCTTCGATAGAGAGGTTGCCCAAGGCCACCTCAAAGAAGCCGCGTCTTGGCAGACCAGGGGCTTTTTCCCTGTGATTGTCGATATGCCCCCCCAGTTTCCACGTCAATCTGTCCAGCCCGAAGTCGTAAAAATAAAGAAAGCCGTCGTATACCCAGTCCGAAAGGGCAGCTCCGTCACGATCCTGAATAACGCTATGGCCGATGTTTGAAAATTCCAGTTCAGCGCCCATCGGAATATGTCCAAACCCCATATGTGCTCGGACGAAATCCAGATGTGCCTGGATCGGCTTGGGGTCATAAAGAGCGTCGGCAGCGACTATAGCCCTGCGGACGTAATCTACGAGATGGCCGCTTTTGAAATCCAGATCGCCCAGACTGTCAGCGACAACGACATCCAGTGTAGTGCGATTCCGGTTGAGAATTCTCAGGGCGACCAGCGAACTGATGACTCGTTCGTAGATTGCTTCGGATTGCGGTAGATGATCCAGCTCGAATCTGAATTCCCGCCTGATTTTTTCTTCAAACTGGTTGAAGATGACCTGGCGGATAACCATTCTCAGATAATTGGCTGCGAGCATCGCCAGGGCCGGTTCATTTCGTATGCGGCTATAGTCCGGGATAGGCTGATCTTTAAGAGAATGCCGGATTACGTAATCGCTAATGCCTCCGCTGGCGAAGTGGTGTCGAATGATATCGCGAATTCGCGTGCCGCTGAGTTCCGTCACTGCCCGGCGGGTGAGATCTTCGTTTGTGTGTAGCTGCTCTTCTTCCGTCTCGCGTATGACTGCGTCGATTTTCTTTTCGAGCAGGATTTCCTGCTTCAGGCTGTCGCGAAATTCATAGCCGAAGGAATGCTCAAGCTGCTTAAGGTTGCCCACGAACACCATTGCTTTTTCCCTGCCGAACTTGGTCTCGACATTTACGGTCTTTCGGGAATAATTTCGGCCTTCGTAGTGCTTCAGGGCAGGCAGGCAGGATACCGGCAGATCGCAGATTAGATATCCGCTCATTCGATGACCCTTGTCAGCTACGGCGTACATGTAGGTGTTGTCGGGACTGATTTTTTTATAGCCGTTGAGATAGGCCCGCACGGCGTGGAAAATCGTCTTGCCGTCAGCCTGGTCGGCATGTGTGACGAGTCGTTTACCCAGAACGGTCTGGAACACAGCTGGCGAAACCAGCGTTCCGTATACGAACAGATTAAACGTACTGTCACTCTTTTTTTCAGCCATAGGGGTATTGTAGCGATTGGAATATAAAGAATCAAAGCGTACAATGCTTTCATGCAAAATATTCGTGCAAAGGCAATGCCCGCGAAATACTGGTCGTCGGCTGGAATCATGCTTACCGACTGGTGCTGTGCTTCCTGCGCGTCATGTTATTTACGATGCAGTCCGCGGGGCAAAAACTGGATGTCGGTAGACTCAGCTGTGGATATCTGGCAGCAGTTGGAATCTCTCAGCCCGCATGGCTGTAAGATTCACCTTACCGGCGGGGAGCCTTTTGGCGACTGGGAGAGGCTATTGGCTGTGGCACGCAAGGGCCAGGCTGAAAAGCTCACCCTTTATAAGGTGGAAACCAATGCTTACTGGGCAACGGATGATAAAATCATTCGAGACAGGATCAAAGCGTTGGATGAAGCCGGGATGCAGAAATTTTCGATTTCAGCTGATCCTTTTCACCAGCAGTTTGTCCCCATTGACCGACCCAGGCTGGCAGCTGAGGTTGCAACGAAAATTCTGGGCCCGGCGCGAGTGCAGGTTCGTTGGCAACGCTGGCTGGAGACTGGTTGTGACCTGGCTGAGTTTTCTGTCGAGGAGCGGAATCGGTTGTTTGTCAACTGGCTGATCGACGGCAGGGATCGCCACAACGGACGGGCTGCGGAAATGCTTGCAGGCATGCTCACCGAGTCCCTGCAATCTCCCGAGGCCTTCGCGGGTCTTAACTGCAGTGAAGGATTGTTGCGAGGCAAGCAGATTCACGTTGATCCGACAGGTTGCATAATGCCCGGTGTTTGTGCGGGTTTAATGCTAGGCCGGGCCGATGTTAAGCCGATCGCTGATATCTGGCGGGATATTTATGACTTTGCGGAGAATCTGCAATCCGAGCCAGCCCGGCAGGGGGAACTTGAGGATCAACGCAGGCCTGTCCTGAGCGCCCTTGCCTCTGGCGGGCCTTATTGTCTGATGAAATTGGCCCAGCGGGAAGGTTTTGTCCCGTCGGCTGGTTATGCGTCAAAATGCCATTTATGCTGGTCTGTCCGAAATTTTTTGTACAGGAATACCCCCAATACGGCTGGAGAACTAGGCCCGGACGGGGTATATTCCGAAGAACAGTTGCCCGCCAACACGTAATAGTTGGATAAATCGGCCCAAATTGCCGATGTATTAACGTAAGTTCTTGTCTTGACAGGTATCAGGCTGGCAACTACACTGGATACGAATACCCAGATTATATGAAGGAGCAAAGGGTCAATGACGCAAGATAATTCGAAAATGAAAGTCTCTGAATCAAATGGTGTTACGACAGTTACCCTGGCGGACCAGAAGATTCTTGATGAAGTAAGCATCGCCAAGATCGGCAACGATCTGGGAAAACTGGTTGTACCGTCATCGAATCCGAAAATAATTATCAATTTTTCCAATGTCACGAATATGTCCTCCAGTGCGCTTGGAATGTTGATCACGCTTCATAAACGCGTACGAGAGGCTGGGGGGCATTTGAGGCTTTGTAACATTCAGCCTACCATTGCGGAAGTCTTCAAAATCACCAGGCTGGACGAGATATTCCAGATCTGTAAGGATGAAAGCGAAGCAGTTTCGAGTATCGGCTCATAACCGATTTTGGTAGGAATAACCTGGTAGGGCAATTCCGTTGATTTACCATAGTGATAGCGAGAATTCAAACTTGTCAGATAAGATGGTCATAGCGTCCGATCTTGGCGAAGCACGGACACTGGAGGAACGCCTTCTCTCGGAGGTGTCCGAGTATGGTTTTAGTGAAGCCGATATGTTCGCCATCAAGCTTGCATTGGAAGAGAGTCTCGTAAACGCCATCAAGCACGGCAATAAATTCGACCGTACAAAACGGGTCACGGTTTCGTGGGATATTAATGATATCTGTGCGAAGTTCTGGATATCAGACGAGGGGAGCGGTTTCGTGCCGGAGAAAGTTCCAGACCCCACGTCCGATGAAAACATCCTCAGACCTTGCGGCAGGGGGCTGATGCTCATGAGAGCGTATATGGACGAGGTGTCCTATAACGATCCGGGAAATCAGGTTCGACTGGTCAAAGCTAAAAGTTTTTGATTCTCCGCGGGCTGAACTCAGCGGTGTGGATATTTTACATAGCTGCGGGATATGAAGATGACGCCGGAAACCGAAACTCTGCGAGTCACTGTCCACCCTGCCGACGGGGTGACTGTGGTTTCACTCCAAGGCTCAGCTACCATGATCGATACGGATATTCTTCAGGATCAATTGCATCATTTGGCTGAGAAGCCCGATGCCGTGATCATTATCGACTTATCGGAACTTGATTTTATCGGGGCGACCGGGATTGACGTTTTCCTGGCAGGCCGGGCCGAGTCGGAAATGCACCATGGCCAGGTCAGGCTGGTCCACCCGAACCCGGAAATCAAAAAAATGTTCGAGCTTACCCGCCTGACTGAAGTTTTCCCCATCTTCGAAAACGTCGAAGACGCAATAAAAGGGTAGACTTGCAAAAAACTCCGCCATAGAAGCACCAAGATGTTCACAATTGAACTAACAGGGCCTCGCCACAGTCGAACATGTTCCTTTCAGGGTTAGACACCAGCCGATTTGCTGAATAAATTTTCGCCACAGAGGTCACAGAGAAAACAGAATGCTTCATTTATTGTGTCATACCCGCGAAAGCGGGTATCCAGGGCCTGCCCAGCTGGGGCGATAATTTCCCACCATGGGCTTTTTTCTTGTCTTGATCACATTCCCTGGATTCCGGGTCTTCGCTTCGCTACGCTCGGAATGACAGAAAAAACAACTTTTCCAAGGACAATTAATTCAAGGCAACGCATTTTTTGCGATAGCTAGATTACTTGCGAAAATGCTGTTCAGTCGTTTATGCTGTTTGTCAGGATGAATATTAGATGAGAATTTTTTTACAAAAACATTTGCAGTATCTTTGGCCTGGTGCGGGCTGGTTGTATTTGTTGATGTGCCTGGCAGGGCTGGCGGGGGGGCTTTGGCCTGAATTTCTCTGGCCTGTTAGTTCTTACTTTCGCCCAGCCTCGTTGCCGACGTTACAAACCCTGGCCTTGGCGCAGATTCTGTTTTTCACACTGGTCTGGCCCGTTGCGGAGTTTCGACGTGTCGAACCCACGCCGTTTACCGGGCAGGCTCTCGGCACGGCGGGGCTTCTCTTTCTTACGGTTCCGTTTTATTTCGTCGCCGGTTGGCTGGCCGATGCAACTCTTGTCGATTGCATTCGGACTGGGCTGATTGTTTTGGCGATGGCTCCGCTGGGCTGGGCAGGCGGGCGAATGTTGAGAGTTCAATTTCTCCGGGGCCCGGTGATGCTCGGACTGATGGTTATCATGCTGGGTCTGCCCGGTGCGTACTATTTCCTGCGTGAATTTTATCCCCAGATTTCCATAGCCTGGCTGTGGCGGGTTTGTCCCGTTGGCCTGGCATGGTGCGGGTCGGTTTCCCGCGAAACATTCCTGTTCCCCAGGCCGATCTGGACTATCGCAGCCTGGCCGATGTTTTCGGTGATGATATTGTTGATATTTCACCGCAAGCTCCATGATAGTACTCTCTTCCATGAAAATGCGGATTGAGCTATACTGTCGTTCCTGGCGACTGACGGACTTATAAAAAACAGCTACGGATAATAAGAGCTACTGCCCAAGGGTGGGACGAAAATTAGTGGTTGCTGAAGTTTTACATTACTCAAAGTGACCGGTTTTGTTGACCCTGGTTTGGGTCAGTTTACTGGTGGACTTGTTAATCAGTTGACTGGTTAAAGATTACAAAAAAACCTCTTATTGACCGAATTATAAAAACCCGCAAAAAACATGAAATCTTGAGTCGAAGAAGTTTTTGTGTATTTTTTTACTGATCAACCAGTTACCAGTCAACCGGTAACTCAAACGGTCAGTTTGAGTACCTTAATTGAATAGATGACGATGATGTTAAAAATGACACCCCCGGTTTTTTCAAAACCTTGGGCGTTTTGCTGCGCGCATGGAAAAGACAGGAACAGAAATGCTCGATAAAGCGATGAAAAGCAAGCTGCTTCAGACCGCCGCCAGGCGGGTGCAGTCAGCCCGGACTTTGCGATTGAATGGAGTTTGGGGTTCCTCAGCTGCGCTTACCGCCGCTGCTTTGGGCAAACTCTGCGACAAGCCCGTGCTGTTCGTGGTCAATCATCTGGATGACGCGGACTCGCTGGCCGACGATATCGAGGTTTTTCTCAAAACATCCCGCAAGGCAGAGGGCGTTGTGCATCAGTTTCCCGCCTGGGAAGCCCAGCTGGCGACTGACCACGTAAGCGACGAAGTTACCGGCGAACGGCTCAGACTGCTGACATTGCTCGCCCAGCCTGCCGATCAGCGAGATGAAAAAGTCGAATTTATCGTCACGCCGATAATGGCGCTCCTCCAACCCGTTCCGACACGGGACGCTCTCGCCGAGAGTCGGCTGACCTTGCGTCGCAGTGCGAGTTTCCCGCCTGATGATCTGTTGGCCTGGCTGGTCGATGCGGGCTATGAGCATGTCGAGCAGGTTGATCAGCAGGGCGAGTTTGCCCATCGCGGCGGAATAGTGGATGTATTCCCGCCCGGCGCGAGCTTTGCCGTTCGAGTCGAATATTTCGGCGACGAGCTGGAATCCATTCGCAAGTTCGATCTTGATACGCAACGCAGCACGGATCAGATCGAAGCCTACGATTTACCTTCGCTCAGCATAGGGCAGGCCATGCCCGGCGACTCCGCAAGTGCTTCATCTAACGAGCACATGACCACGAATTTCCTGGATTATCTGCCGGCTGAGACTATTTGCTGCATGGTCGAACCGGATGAAGTTCGCGACCTGGCTGATCAGCTTTATGATCGCGTTCGTGACGATCTTGTCGGTGAGGGTTCGCCCGTTGCCCTTCGGAAAGTCGCGGAGATTTTCACTGCCTTTGAAAAATTTGCCCGCGTGAATATGTTTTTATTTTCCGGGGCGCGTGTGGATCATTCATCCTCAGATGATGATTCATCGCATCCGATCAGGCCAATCGTTCGATCACTCGAACGATTGGCCATTAATACAGCTGAGGCCTTGGGCGAACTTGAGGAGTTGACAGCCGCTGGCGACGTTTGGGTTTTCTGCGACAATCATGCCGAGCAGGAACGCTTCAGCGAAATGCTCAGGGAACGACACCCCGAACTTGGTCGGGCTGTGAAGTTGGGCGAGGGGCACATCACAGCCGGGTTTAATTGGCCTGAGTTGGGGATTGTCGTTGTGGGCCATCACGAAATTTATCATCGCTATTCCAAGGTTCGTCGCATTCGCCGGGTTCGCGCGGGCAGGCCTATCGAGTCGATGCTGGATTTGCGCGAGGGTGACTATGTTGTCCACGTCGGCCATGGTATTGCGAAATTTGAAGGTCTGCGCCGCATGGATCGCGACGGCGTGAGCGAGGAATACATCAGGCTGAAATTCGCCGACAACGCAGCCCTGCATGTTCCCGTAAGCCAGATAAATCTGGTTCAGAAATATATCGGAGCCAAAGGACACAGGCCTGCGCTCAGCAAACTCGGCGGGGCACACTGGGCAAAGGCCAAGGAAAAAGTAACCGAAGCCGTCCAAGACCTCGCAGCGGAAATGTTGCGAATCCAGGCCATGCGTCAGGCCAGCCCAGGTCATAGCCATCCGCTTACGACCGACATGCAACGCCAGTTCGGCGAGGAGTTTTTATATACCGAGACGGAAGATCAGCTCTCAGCCATCGGAGAAGTTGACCGCGACATGGCCCGCCCCCAGCCGATGGATCGCCTGATCTGCGGCGACGTTGGTTACGGCAAGACGGAAGTGGCAATGCGTGCCGCGATGAAAGTTGTCGAAGCAGGCCGGCAGGTTGCGGTTCTCGTCCCCACGACCGTTCTGGCGGATCAGCACTACCGCACGTTCACTCAACGGTTCGCGGATTTTCCCGTTCGCGTTGAAATGCTTTGCCGATTCCGCACGCCCAAACAGCAGAAAGAAATCATAACGAAACTTGCGCTGGGACAGATCGATATTCTCATCGGCACGCATCGCATACTCAGCAAGGATGTCAAATTTCCCGATCTCGGCATGGTCGTAATTGACGAGGAGCAGCGGTTCGGCGTCGCAGCCAAGGAGCATCTCAAGGGGTTGCGCGCGACGGTGGACGTTCTTACCCTCACAGCTACGCCGATTCCCCGAACGCTGCATATGTCGCTGCTGGGCCTGCGAGATATCTGCTCGCTGCAGACGCCGCCCATGGATCGTCGAGCGATTCATACCGAGGTTACGCCCGTTGACGACAAGCTGATTAAATCGGCGATTTTGCGAGAGCTTAACCGCGACGGCCAGGTTTTTTTCGTGCACAATCGCGTGCATGATATCGAGGGCGTTGCCCGCCATATTCAGAGCTTGGTCGGCGATGTGAGAATAGAAATAGGCCATGGCCAAATGGGCGAGCGGCAACTCGAACGCGTCATGATGCGTTTCACCCGCGGCGAAATCGACGTGCTGGTCTGCACCACGATTATCGAGTCGGGCCTGGATATTCCCACCGCAAACACGATGATCATAAATGAGGCTGACCGTTTCGGGCTGGCTGAGCTTCATCAGTTGCGGGGGCGGGTCGGCAGGTATAAACATAAGGCGTATTGTTATCTGCTGCTTCCTCAACGTCGCGCTGTTTCGCCTGTCGCAGCCAAGCGTCTCAAGGCGATAGAAGATTTTTCCGATCTCGGCGCGGGGTTTCAGATAGCCATGCGCGATCTGGAGATTCGCGGGGCCGGCAATATCCTCGGCCCGCAACAGAGCGGTTATATCGCGACGGTAGGCTATGAACTTTACTGCCAGCTGCTCGAACAATCGGTTCGTAAACTCCAAGGCCAGGAAGTGTCCCCGCAAATCGACGTTCATGTCGAGCTTGGCATCGATGCGTATATTCCGAAATCATATATTCCTTCCGAACGGCAGCGAATGGAGATTTATCGGCGACTTGTTCATTGTGCCAGCGCCAAGGAACTCATCGGACTTCGCGAAGACCTCGCCGATGCGTTCGGTAAACACCCGCCGCAGGTTGATCTGCTGCTGGATGTGGCAGAGTTGAGAATTTACGCCTCAGCTGTCGGGATAAAAAGCATCATGCTGATGGCTCCTGATGTTATTCTGAGAGTTGCTGATCATACCAAGACCAAGCCGATCTTTGAAGGCGCCGCCGGCAGCGTCCGTCTGCCCGACAGCAAGAGTATCTACTGGCGTCCGCCAGGGCCGTACCTGGAAATGCCTACGCTGCTTACCGTCCTGCTCCGCCGCTTCAAACAGGCAGCAACGTAGAATTTTAATTCCGAATCTCGAAGCCCGAATTTCGAATCAAAATAAATTTCAAAGCCCGAATGTAGAGCTTGCCACAGAGAACGCAGAGGACATGGAGAGTTTTTTTATTCTTTGTCATTCCCGCGGAAGCGGGAATCCAGGGCCGGCCCAGCCGGGGGGATAATTTCAAATTATGGGCTTATTTTCCCCATCTCGATTATATCCCCTGGATTCCGGGCCGCCAGCGGCGGTGGCATAAGCTTCGCTCGCCCGGAATATCTACAAATATGCCTTATGTTTCTTCCTTGCCACGAGCATACCTGTGGCCCATGTTTATTAAAAAAAAATGTGGGACATTGTCGCGGCGTGACTTTGTCCCACACTATTGCCCATTGATTGTTTCCCATTGCCTGTCGTTATAAAACGACTGCTACGGTATTTGACGGCAGGCTTTCTCCGCCGGTGTTTACGCCTTTTACGCGATATTCCATTTGCGGGCCGCGAGGCTGATTCGTCAGTGTCGTTTCCGGTTCAATTGCGAGGCCGACCTGCGTCCAATCGCCGAACTCTCCGCCGCCGGCAGGCTGATCTCTCCTTTCGACAACAAACGTTCTCGCTTTACCGCCTGTGCTGTGGGAGGCGGATCGCCATTTGAGCAGGAGGGTTCCCGGCCCCTGAACGACGGGATCAAGATTCCGTGGCTGTCCGGGCGGTAACATTGGCGATGGCGGCGTTCGCGGGCCCCAGCCGATAAGCTCGAGTTTTGTCGGATCAGATGCGACATCGACTTCTGATTTTTTCAGTTCCGCATGCATCAGAACTTCAAGAGCGTCGAGTGCGACGTCTTTCGCTTCGGTAGCCCTATGGCTTCGGTCTGGGCGTTTTTTGCAGCAGTGTAGGCTCCGTACGCCGTAGTTAACGCCGCCGGAAGAGCGCTTGGAAAATCTGCTGCGTGTTCGGTGTAGCCGGCGATCATGCTCCCGGCCAGTGATACGATCTTTGCTTCTACTTCAGGAAATGTAGCCATTATGATACTCCTTAATAAAAAGAATTAAAAAATAGTTTCCCCGCTGTGGCGGGCCAGTTTACATGTTGCTTAATCTCATCTTTAAAATGCTCAAACCGAATCGGGAAAGACTTTAACCAAATAAGGAAAAGCTCAAACTGAATCAGGAAAGACTCTAACCAGATAAGGAAATGCTCAAACCGAATCGGGAAAGACTCTAACCAAATCAGGAAAAGCTCAAACCGAATCAGGAAAGACTCTAACCAGATAAGGAAAAGCTCTAACCGAATCAGGTAAGACTCTAACCAGATAAGGAAAAGCTCAAACCGAATCGATATTGGTAGGGAAAATTGAAAAGGGAGCCAGGTGGAGCATCGAAATGGGTACCACCTAGGGCCTAAGAATACCCCTTTGCAAGGGGTTTGTCAACGGCTGACATGGGGTGTATCAGCGATCTGATGTTCAGGATGTTGGGGTCAAATCATATGGCCTCCTTTTCTTGATTTTCCAGGTTATTTTCGTCGGTATTTTTTGTGGTTGGCCTATTGTTATGGTTTTGCAGGCGGTAGCTTTCGCCGGCGGCTTCTATTACATGTACACGATGCGTCAGCCGATCTAGCAGTGCTCCGGTCAATCGTTCATCGCCGAAGACTTCCGGCCAGGCGGAGAAAGGCAGGTTTGACGTAACAACCACGCTGGTGCGTTCATAACATTTCGAGAAAAATCCAAATAGATTTTCCGCTCCAAGCCGGCCGAGGGGAATGTAGCCAAGCTCATCGACTATAATCAAATCTCGCTGCTCTATAAACCGTTCGAGTCTTTGGACGGTCCGTTCATCTCTGGCTTCGGCATATGCGGTAGCCAGGCCTGTGGCGGTGAAGAATTTCACTCGTTTGCCCTGGCGGCAAGCTTCACGGCCCAGCGATATGGCAAGATGAGTTTTGCCTGTTCCGGGCGGGCCAATCATTACAACGCATTCGCGCTTTCGAATATAATCGCCTTTGGCTAAATCGATGATTCGTTTTTTGTTCAAAGTTGGAACGGCTGTGAAGTCGAAGTCTGCAAGTTCCTTCTCGGCTGGGAACGAAGCCTCCTTTATCCGTCGCTGCATCGTTCGAATTCTTCGCTGTTGAATCTCCAGTTCCGTTAACTGCTGTAAAAAAGGCTCAAAACCGCGTTTTTCCTGGGCACACTGTCTGGCAGCCCGCCGATACTCTTTAATAAACGTCGGCAGCTTGAGCTGCTTAAGATAATTTTCAAGCAATATATTGTTTTCCATATTGTACACTTCCTTCATTAGTAGTTTTAAAATTCGTTAATAAAAACTCGTCATATTCGCTGGCTTGGCGAATGCCGTTCGTTTTAATCTGCAATTCAGGCTTATGCGTAAGATCAATGCTTTTGCGGATCGCATCAGGCTGATATTCAAGTATATTTCGAACGGCTTCGTCGTTGAATGCTCTTCGCGAGATGCAGGTTTTTACGGCAGCCTTAACCTGAGAAGCTTCGTATTCGCAAAACAGTAAAAGCACGTTTATAAACTTCTTTGTTCCTTCGCCATCGTAACGATATTCCAACTCTATTTTAAGCTTTTCAAAGTCACTGCCCCAGGGCTGGCCGATGAAAGCGGCTGCGTTATGAATCCCGCCAGGCTTGGTCTTCAGCAGCGGGATATAGTGCATATAATTCAGGATATATTTCGATGAATCCCAGCAACGTTCATGGCTGGCGACGAGATTGTCATCGTGATACAACTCTACGCGACTTACAAAAGCTTTGATAGTGATGTCATGATGTGCCCATTGTGTTGGCACAGAATAGAAGTTATTATCATGCTCGACCAAGGCCTGCTTTGTTGCATAAGTGCTGCCCCCGACGCAAGCGTTATACTGGTGCTTTGGCAGGGGTAGAAAGAACTGACGTTCTTCTTCGAGCAGCTGACCGCGCGTTTTACCCTTGTCTTTAACGACTATATCCAACCGCTTAGTGCATTGTCGCAAAAGCAATTCATTCAGCTCATCAATGGGAAGTTTTTCATTGATTGTTAAAAATGACGATGGTCTCCGGTAGTAGCCGATACGGCTATTATCGTTTTTTTAATTTTTTTGAAGGAGACCATCGTTATGGACAACAGTAATGTACTTGAGGTGCTTGGGCAAGCTGATTTCGGGTCGGCAGGCGAAATTTTTCGAGATTATATCCGAACGGCTACCCGAGATATGATTATGGATGTCATGGCTTCGGAGCTTGAGCAGTTGTGCGGCCCGCGTTATCGGCCAGACGCCGATTCGGATTTTGTCCGAGCTGGCACTGCTGAGGGTTACGTTTATATTGAGGCTGAGCGTGAACAGATCACACGGCCTCGGGTTCGGCGGGAAAATCCCGACGGCACGACCAGTGAGGCGGAGCTTGAGAGCTATACCGCCGCCCAGGATCGCGGCGAATTGCGTCGTCAAATATTGGCATCGATTCTGGCAGCTGGTTCGCAGAGCAAGACCGGCAAAGTGGTGAAAAACAAACGTGGCAGCAGCGCATCGCAGATATCGCGTATTTTTCAGCAGCACGGCAGGGAGCGTTTCACGGAGCTTCGCAGGCGGCGACTTGGCTGCGACGACAACGGCGAATTGTACGACTGGCTGGCGTTGATGGTTGATGGCGTGGTGCTCTCGAAGGACATAACGGCCATCGTTGCAGTCGGTATTACGACCGCAGGCGACAAGATAGTTTTGGACTTCGAGATTGGTTCCAGCGAGAACTACGAAGTGGCTTTGGCCCTTATAAAACGCGTACAAATTCGCGGTTTCGCTCCGCCGGAACGCAGGCCTCTGCTGGCGGTGCTTGATGGCAGTGAAGCGTTGCGGAAGGCTGTGAAAGCAATTTTTGCGACGGCAGTTGTGCAGCGGTGCCTGATTCACAAGGAACGAAATCTCAGGCGATATTTGGCGAAAAAAGATTGGGCAACGATGACGGAGTTGATGGACAGGCTACGCAAGGCACAAGGCCCTGAGGCGGGCATTTTGGCGTTGTGTGAACTTGACGACTTCCTGGCTGGCAAGAACTCCGCCGCCCGCGACAGCCTTCACGAAGGCGGGCTTGACCTGATAACGCTGCATCTTCTGGAGGTCCCGGCGACGCTGAACCGCAGCCTGATGAACACGAATATGATCGAGAATGTGATATTGAATTTTCGGCGGACAAGCAGCCGGGTTTGTCGCTGGCAGACGCAGACCGACCAGGCTGCGCGTTGGCTCGCTACGGGCCTGACGGAGGCAGAAAGAGGCTTCCGCAAAGTTTCGCATAGCCAAGACCTGTCAAGGCTGGCGGAGGCCCTGGAGAGCGGCAGCTACTATGCGGCGTTGAAAGAATATCATGCCGACCTGCCCGAGGCGTTTCGTGCCGCTGCTACTGCTTCGCTCCGGGCTGCGCCCTCCGCTTCGCACCAGCAGCCTTTGACAACAACCAATACGTAAGATAAGATAAAGTGAATACTGGAGACCAAAGAGTTTTAACAATTAAAGAAACATCCCCCATCAATGTCGACAACATGCGGCGGCGGAGACATTAAATCTCGCTGGGAATCTTTGACAAGATTTTCAGCATGGCCTTTTTCATTGCCGCTTGCTATATTGCAAAAACGACTATTAAATAGATAATGACTACGAAGCTCTATAAACTTAGAGTTGAGTTTGCGCTCCTTGCCTTTGCCGACCTGAATTACCGCTGATTTTAAGTTATCATACGCATTGCTCCGCGCTACACCTCCAAAAAAATCAAACGCATGAACATGGCCGTCGAGAAAACATTCCATCTTTTGCGACGGATATGCTCTAACAAAAGAGGCGCGGGAATATGCCAGCCGTAGGCAGAATAAATGCACCTTCGTGTCTTTGCCGTTTATGATAACATCAGCTTCTCCCCAGTCGACCTGACCCTCCTGGCCGGGCTGAAACTCCAACTTGAAAAAGACCTCCTTGGCTTGTAACTTTTTAGTCGCAATGTAACGCCGAACCGTCTGAACACAGCCGCAGAATTCGTAATCAGAAACAAGAATATCATGAATCTTAGTGCCGGTCATCTTTTGCTTGCGACGAATCGTTTTGTTCTTTTCGAGAAGGGTGTCGATGACAAAACGCAGCCGCTCCGTGAGTACAACAGCACCTGCCGGCGAACTTCGCTTTTTGTATCCCGGCGGAACGGAATGCGTCAAAGCCTTTTTGATGGTCTTGCGCGAATGATGAAACTTACGAGCCGCCTGCCGCTCAGACAAACCTTCAACTAAAACAGCTTTACGTATTTTTTCATAATCTTCCACTGTAAGCATCTCCAAACTCCGCATATGCCGATCCCTGCAACAAAATCACAAGCCGACATCATACAGAATTTTCAATTAAACAGTGGTCCCCTTTTCAATGCGCGAAACCCCATCCACCTGGCTCCCTTTTCGATTTTCCCTACCATCGATATGTCAAAATAAAGCTCCGATATCTTAAAAACAGATGCTTTGTAATGAAAAACCCCGGACATCAAATGGTTCAAAGAAACGTTATTAAAAAACATTATTTTGAATTATCAAAATTTACGTTTTCTAAAAAACCCCGGTCAAATGAAGTATCGTCCCCGCGGTAAATCGAGATAAACGATTTTTTTGTTTTATTGAAAAAAAACGCAAAAAATTTTTTCCGCAAATTTCACGGATTTTTTATTCTTTGTGTCATCCCCGCAAAAAAGCACAACAGTGTGCCACAGAGGCACGGAGGACGCAGAGTTTTTTATATCAAACAGAGTAGAAGTATTAAAAATAATGAGATGGTGCCATGCCTGCGCTTGCGTGGGCATGTTTTTTATATACGACTTTAAATTCCGGCATTCTCATGCAAGCCTAGGCATGGCACAGATAGCATCGCGGGCAATAAGCGATAGCACCACAGGCAACTTTTAAAGCTTTCAGTTATCAGTTCTCAGCTCTTCTTTCTGTCTACTGTCTACTGAATCCTTCCCCGTGCCTGTTTTACTTTAATTCCGTAAACATGAGTACCGCCGGCTCGTCGGTTGTCGTCCGACAATTGCTCCGGTCGAGAATCGCGATATACCGCCACTGGCAGCCGGGCTTGGCAGCATGGTCTCCATCTGTCCCTTCGGGATTCGCCTTCACGTAGATATACACGGCATAGACGTCACTGTTCACCGTCACAAGATTGCTGACGGCGTTATATAAAGCGTCACGTTGTGAGATGTAAGTTGTACTAGCTGGAGTCAGGGCACCAGCAAGGTTATTATCTTTAAAATATTGTATAAGCGGAATGGATATTTCTGCGGGTGACATAAAACCGGCGTCGCGGCTGCCTACATTGAATGGTGCAAGTTTATCACGATAAGCCATGATATAGTAGGCTATAGCGGATTTTCTTGCATCATCGATTGGAACACCATTGACATTATCAGGCCAAGGTAAATGCTTAAAAACATTCCAAGGAGCGGTATTGATGTTAATACGGCCATATACTCTGGAATGATTCCCAGAGCCAGCCGCTCCCTCATCCAAACGAGTATTGTCGGCCGGAATAATATGGAATAATTCCCCAATAAGGCCAGCCCATGGACAAGTATTGGGATAGCTGTTACCTGCACAGAAAGTGGTCTCAAGGTCAAGTCTGCCGCGTGAATTGTCACTCGCAAAAGAAGTAGCAAGTTTATTTGGCAATGTTTTCTTGGTAGCACCTTCAAGACTTGGGCCAGTAGTGAAATTGTTCAGCAATTCTGCAATAGTGACAATACCATTTACAGAATCCTTAGGTTTAATGTCAAAACCTTCAAGAACACTCGTAATCAGTAAATTCGTAGTGTCAACACCGGTGTTCATAGCCCCTATTGATTGTGTTGCAGGTGTTGCGTACGCAGCTACATTATAACGTTTTCTTGTCGAATCTGTATCCGTTTGCTTGTTATCTTCCTGAACTTCGTCTTCATGGCCTGCTCCAACAGCAGGACGGGCATATGTCAGGTCAATTTCATCCATAAGGATATCAACATTGCCGCTACCATCTGATTTTGCTGCATTGCGAACTAGTTTAACTTTTTTGCTACTCTGAAAATCAACACCTGAGGCATTAATCAATGTATAAGTAGAATCAAATGGACCATAAAACCCGGGTGTTATAGTACCATTTGCAGTGTAGACAGAAGTAAACACTGTATTCAAGGAAGCAAAAGTTGTAATGTCGGTATTGCTGTTGTCAACTAAGCGATAATTTGTCAGATTTAGACCTGTGGGATTGTAAATTTCGACCGCTTGAACTTCCTGTTCGAAATTGCCAGATGCATCATTCTGGGATTTTGCATAGGCTTCGCTGAATACAGCTTGAGGTACTACACCATAGGCGGTATATGTAGCAATTGGGGCATAATCGCCCGCTGCGTCAGGGGCAAAATCATATGCTTTAAGATTATCCTGTCCATCAAGATATGCCCAGATATTTGCGACTACATGCGCGGCATTTTTCTTCTTATCATCATCGCCAGGAATTGCAGGAACAGCAACATCCAAGGCTTTAGCAAAAGCATTGTATAAGGCCTGACGAACATTTACGTCGTCAAGGGCAGCTGGATTGCGGAGGTCTATTTGCAATTGTAAGTTGGCTTCTGGATGCCTGACTATATTTCTAGAGGTATTGAATGTTGTCAGATATCTTCGGGCTGCATTCCCCGTCATCGCACCAGTCGTGAGATTTGGCAGTGTATTAATTGTATTAAAAACCCGGCCTGTGTTTGTCAAGCCATCAGAACCCAGCCAGCGTAGATACATCTCGTCACCAATGGCAAAGGGGGCAAATACATTCGTGCCGGTCGGAACTGGAGACAGTATATGTTCAGCGGCTTCGCTGGCAAAAACATCAAAATTGTTTTGGTTATTGGTAACGCCTGTAGCGTTTGGCCAACGGTTTAGACTGACATTGGTAAATAATGTTGAACCAAGGAAGTCGTATAGATTAATACTCACTGGTTTAATGAAAGCCGGCATTGTGTAAGCGGCATCGCCATAAGCATTCCGCCCGGCGGTATTGATATTGATCAGGCCGCCGAGATCGATAACGCGAACGCCGACATAATATTTCTCGCCGCGATCATTTAAGACCTTGGCTTCAAAATCTCCGTTGCCAAGACCATAATATGCGTCACGAAAACCATCACCATCGGAATCAATCAGATATGAGTCAGTTATACCGCGATGATTTTCTATATAAGTGGATCCGGATGTGAACAGATTGGTTATATGTGGCCAGACTCCGGCATAAGGATCTGTACTCGCCAGCCAATCGTCACTTGTTATTGCTGGATAATCGATAAACTGTAACCAGCCGGCCGCTCCGGCTGCGGTGCCTGCGTAAGGAGCATTAATATCATCTGTCAGATCAAGGGGGGTTCCATTGTCACTGTATAAATGCAAATCTTCTTTTAGTAATTCTTTTACTCTGGTCAGTGCACCGCCGGCGAGGGGGTTGGCTTGGTATCGATAGGCGAGGGCTTCGGAGCTTTTGCGGTCTGAGCGGGCAATGAAAAGGAATGTCGAGCCAAGCAGGGCGAGGATCGTCAGCAAACCGACAACCATCAACAGGACGGAGCCGCGTCGTGCATTTTTCTGATTAATCATTTTATTTATCATTACATTCATCATTGTACTTCTCCAGCTACTAAAACTCAGTCCAACAGTCCTCGGCTACAAAGCTGTCATTCTCGCGAAAGCGGGAATCCATGTTTTCGCTTCAACGCACAATTTTCTAACAATTTCTAACAAAACTAAAATGGATGCCCGATCAGGTCGAGCATGACAATTTTTAAACAATTTTAAATTTTTAAAATAACAAAAAAACTTACTGCCCGACCGGACAGATGATTTCATATTCGCGGGCAGAAATGCCCTCGCCCAACAAGGCCGGGTCTGCCAATGTAAACCGAATCCGAATAGCCTTCGGCCAATTGCTCTGATTTTCCTTCGTCCATAATGCACGGTAAATGTTTGTGCCTGCCGTAAATTCTATTTGGCTTGGATCGTTGGGGTCGAATGTAATACTTTTCCAATAATTGTCATCTGGGTTTGCGCCAGCGGCTGGTTTTCCTACGGTGTTACCAATTGCTGGTATTCCGTACCAACACAAATTATTGCTGCCATCTGATACTGATCCATCCGTCCACATAATACTCAGGTTTGTGCATTGGCTAGCTAGCACCTGCCATAGAGCATTGATATCGTTAGTATCATTTGTTGGGATTTTGATTGAACTATTGGCTGTATAACTTGTGGATGGTGCCCATCCAAGGCCTATAAAACTTGCCAGGTCATTCATGTCATTGAGGCCAGGAGTAGTATCAGATCTAGGAAGTTTGACTATACTTTCAAGATCATAGCCTAAAATATCTGAGCCAATTGTAGGCCCGCCTGTTCCGAACAATACCCACGCTTGATGATATAAGATATTGGCGGGATTTATAACGTTATTGTTAGACATATGATTGTTGCATAAGCCTAAGCAGACAATTCCGCCGTTACCGATATCGGCAGTCTTTTTGCTAGGCGTAACACCGGAGGTGACGGCTATTAATCTCGGGGAACCATCGACCGGATTTTGCGTTATACACAGAAAACCGTTTTGGGTGACTTTGCGGAGATCGTCGCGGATGACTTTCTCTATCGCAGCCGCAGCTGCGCATGTTCGCATAGTTGTCTGTGAATTTGATACGGCGCTTTGGCTGGAGTTTAGAATCTGGCCGAACACCATGATCATAATAGCGACGATAGCTACGGCGACCAGCAATTCAATCAGCGTCAGCCCGCGATTCTGTACAGCCCGCCGCCGGCTGAGTACGTTTTTGTATAAAATATGTAAAGAATATTTTTTATCATTCATCATAATTTTCAACTAACTCTTATATTAATTTTTATATCTATCAATGTAACTTAAGCTGCTCAATTCCTTGTGTCATACCCGCGAAAGCGGGAATCCATTT
Organism: Phycisphaerae bacterium; assembly: GCA_963664745.2. Taxonomy (GTDB): domain Bacteria; phylum Planctomycetota; class Phycisphaerae; order SM23-33; family SM23-33; genus B1-G9. The sequence continues at coordinate 228,344 of CAXXMC010000005.1, read as the reverse complement.
TTCTTCTTTGTCATTCCCGGCTTGATCGGGAATCCATTTTTCTTCTTTTTCATTCCCGACTTGATCGGGAATCCATTTTTCTTACACTTGGATTCCCGCTTTCGCGGGAATGACAAATTGTCGTATTCATATTTAATAAATTTATAATATTAATCCCGCAACGCCGTGCGAGTAGTCAAAACACCAAGAACGGGGTTGTTGTCAACGAAGTTCGTGCTAGTGGGTAGCCCCACCACTTCACGGATAACGAATGGATCATCTGTATTTTCACCGATTGAATGATCAAGATAAATGGTGTCACCGTCGATACCGATAATCGTAGCGTATCTGCCGCTGGCAGGGTCTATTGCAGGTGAGCCAATCAGTCCTGTTTTGGTTCCTGCGTATTCGAATTGAATGGCCGCCTTATCAATTGTGGCGGAAACCGATAGTTGTTCTGCCCTAATATTATTCGTTCCACTAGCTATATCATATGCTACGATGACTAGCTGATAATCGTTCCGATCAATTTTCCATCGATGAGCAAGGGCGGTGAAGCCACGCTTGCGAGTTCCGTTATCTTTATAAATTCTGTCATCAGCACCAATATCCACGGTTCCAGTTTCAGCAAGTTCAACCATTTCTGGATTGCTTTGGGCTGTAAAATAACTAGCTAAATTTGCATTTGTCACTCTTGCCTTCACAATCGCCAATCCGTTTTCGCAGATGATTGGGCCTTCGTAGTCTTTGACGGTGGATTCGGCTTCTTTTATAGCAGCGGGGAACAGGCCGGCGACCAGACTCATGCCGACGGCGAAAATGCCAATCGCCAGCATCAGCTCCATCATCGTGAAAGCCGGTTTCAATTGCCAATTGCCGATTTCCAATTGCCAATTTGGCTTCGCGATGCCGAGGCTTCCGGCTTGTTTCGAAGTTCGGATTTTTGTAGTTATAAAACTCATGATACTACTTCCTTGGGAACAATTGGCCCGTGTAAACGTTTATGGGCAAAAACTGACCTGCTTCGTTAAGATAATTGTCACGGTCGGCAGCGTCTCGGCCAGCCAGTTCTGTATAATCAAACATGGTAACTGCGGTAGCGGCTGGTTCGCCCGCAGCCCCGCCGGCATTTGCGAGATCCCAGATGGCGGGGTCTGCATTGTTAAACAACCCTGTTGCGGTATCGTGAAAAAGAACATTTCCGCCATTTACATTCGTGACTACTTGTCCCGATGGAGAAAAGACGATAGTAAATGTTGTAAAGACTGGAAGGTTGGTATCTGTTAGATTCTGGTAGTTCCCTGAATTATTTACAAATGTACCAGTTAATTGTCCAAACGCGATCGAGCCGGGGATTCTTCGGGGCTTGGTGCCTTGGGTTAATTCAAAATAGCCGTTGGATTGATTATACATAACAATCGCACTGAAACAGGTTTCTTCGAGGTCGGGATTCAGAAGGGCGGTACCGGCGCTATTTTTCGCATCCGCCATTTGGACATGAACGCCGGCGTAGGTATTGTTCTGGATGGCTATAGCGCGTGCGTAGGATAATTGGGCAGCCAGCATATTGGTGGCCTGCGTGTCGGTGCCGGTGGAGAACAGTTTTATCACGCTCGGAAGGGCGATGGCGGAAATCAAAACGATCAAGGTAATCACCACCATCAACTCCACAAGCGTGAATGCAGGTTTCAATTTCCAATTTCCAATTTCCAATTTTCGATTGGGCTTCGCGTCGCTAAAGAGTCGGAATTTCAGATTTTTAATTTTAACTGCTTTCATTAATTTATCTTTTATTTCATAAAAACTTCAGGCTGTTATTTATCAGAACGAATATCATCTTTTGCGGCTTCTTCTCGTTTCTTCACTTCTTCGGCTGATGTGCCCCATATCTTCCATTCAGCATCGACGGTGTCATAATACTTGACCCAGTCATCATATACATTTTTAACACTGCCGAACTTGCCATCCGGCCCAGCTGAGAAAATCACCGGCGTTCCGCCAAGGCCGCTATTGGGGCTGTAAAGCATGACATTGCCGTATGAATCGACCAGGTCGAAGGTGATACGGGCTATGTCATCATCACCAGCGTCGATGTCATTTTTGTTTTCAATGACATTATTTGGTAGCCCTTTGATTTTGTCGCGAGATTTTGGTGGTGTGTAGTTGGGGCGGCGAAGATAACCCCAAAGTTCCATAGAAGCGCTAGGGTCAGTGTCTTTGTCAGTGAACTCATGAAATGTTCTGGTTTGGCCTGCTCCAAGGGTGGGAGTATCGCCCGGGTATTCATCGAATTCATCATAGTACGTATCGATTGCGTTCATGATGATAGCCATGTTTGCTTTTGTGGCTTTGTCTTTGCTTTGGCCCAGGACTTTCATGCCCACGCCGATGCCGATAACGATCAGCACGGAGATAATGCCGATGGCAACGAGCAGTTCGATAAGCGAAAAGCCGGGCCGGCTGGCAGGGGCGTCAAATCTTTGACTTCCATTATTTTTATCACTGTTAAAAATCATCATTTACTTCCTTCAGTTTTCTTTTGCTTAATTAAAACGAACTAATTCACATCCGCGTTAATGTCGTCGGCTGGGTCGCGGGGGTTTTTGCCCGGAGAAATAAGCAGTGGGCCGCCCGCGAGGCCTCCGGTCTGATGATAAAGCATCCGATTGCCGAAACCGTCCATCACAAACTCTCCGCCGGTGTCGTCAACCAGAATTGCCTGCTGCGGCAGCTTGGCAAGCTCGGCACGGGCGGACTGATCTTTTCGCAATGCGTTAATCAGGCCCGTTGTGCTCTCAGGCGTTCCGTCGCCGGCAGGCCAGGCAGATTCATTACCGTGATAAACATGCAATGCCGACCGAAGCACAGCCTGGATGTTCCGCGTCTCTTCGCTCTGAGAACCCTCACGCACCATCGAACCGACGCCAACACACAACGCCACGCCGACAACCAATATCAATATCGCAACCAACATCTCAACGAGAGTGAAAGCAATTGCCAATTTCCGATTGCCAATTTTCGATTGAGCAACGCGGCCCGGCAGGCCTGGAGCTGCGCAAGGCCTGGCTGTCATGCCCGTCGCCCTCGCAGGTCTGATGCCGAATGCCGAATTGTCAATGCGGTTATTCATTGCCTATTTCTTCTCAAAATTCCCAAGGTCGTCAAAGTCCGACCACTTATATTCAGGGTCAGTGCCGGGGAAATGCTGATCGGCGTCTACGCCCCAGTTTCCATCCATGCCGGCGGTAAGCAGAAGAAACTTCCGCGTGCCCTGATGATCTCTCATAGGGTTCAGATAATCCGTCTGATCTGGATCGCCTATTGAGGCCGCGTAAACGCCATCGTTGTCGTCTGTATCGTAAATGCTTCCATTGTATTTGTAGTACAGGATCGGATTATCGAAGGAGTCGATGAAGACTTTTGGATGCAACCCACTGTACTCATTGTTAGATAATGCTACATTAATATTCTCCGTACCGTTATATGGCCCGTAGACCCGGCCTCGCTTTTCAGCGCGGAAGCCGAAACCGTCCTTGCCGTCATCTTCGGAAAAATCACCATCATCGAACGGTTCGCCCTTTGTGGGTTTATCATCAGCGTATCCCGTCATGAACAGACAGATGAGTTCCGCGCCTTTCCAATCAGGAATATAAGTTGCGCCATCGTGTTCGCTTGGCGGCAGGCTGTTGAAGTCCAGTTCGTACATATCCACGCCGGCGGCGATAAGATTGATATTTGCCTGTGATGATGCGATTTTGGCTTGATCCCTCATACGATTTATGCTCGGAAGGAGCAGGCCTACCAGCAGGGCGAGGATTGCGACGACCACCAATATCTCAATAAGAGAAAAGGCGGCTGAGGAACGTTCCGCAGAACGCAGCCGGCCATCGAATAAAAATTTGCTTTTGATATTCATCGAAGTAGCTTTCATACTTTTTAACTATCCAAAGTCATTTTGTCCTAAAACTTTTTTTTGTCATTGCGAGCAAAGCGAAGCAATCTCTGTTTTCCGCATTTTAGATTGCCGCGTCGCTACGCTCCTCGCAATGACAAGTAATACAAAACGTATTGGCGTTACAATATTTTTGTAGCAGTTTCTAAAAATCATCAGTTGTCAAAATTCTTTATGTCATCGCCCGTGAAATATTTCCGGTCAACGCCGGCAGCGAAAAGCAAGTATGTATCAGCGTTGTAGGCTTTGTTAGCAGAATCGTCATCGTCCGGGATACCGCCAGTTACATCACCAATTCCAAACCGCTTATCCCAAATAATTTTCCGAAAGTCACTGCTACTGCTGGCGTTTGTCGATTGTCCATTTACTGTGGCATACGTCGAATTGTCTGCAATACGGAATGCACCGCGATTTTCCGGTGGATTGGTTTCCAAAGCATTTCCTACTCTTCCATCGTTTCCAATTCTTGACGGGTAGTATAGGATTGGTAGTTCTGAGTCTGTCTTCCATCTATCGGACAATGCAAAAGCATAAGTTCCCGGTGTTGGCATTAGGGTTACACCCAGCTCATATGGAATATAATTCTCTTCGATCGTGAATGGCGAAACTGAAAAATCTACTTCGAGCAGAGAAAAAGCGAGTGCTTGACTGCCTGAACGCAACCCTCCACCCACGCCTAACAGCGAAGGATCCTTTTGTCCGGGATAGTATTTGTTATCTGATTTGTATTGCAGGCAGCCGTTGGAAAGGGCGGTTATCGCAGCGAGGGATTTTGTGCGGTAGCCCTGGTCTCTGATCGCGGAAAGCGAAGGCAGAAGAATGCCGACCAGCAACGCGAGAATCGCGATTACCACGAGCAGCTCGACCAGCGAGAACGCCTGGCGGTTCCGCTGAAAAGTACGCATGCAATCGCCGGCCTGTCCGCTTTTAATCATATTTTCATTCATCATGTTTACCCTTCGGGGTTATTTACTTACGGCGTCCATCATGCCGACCATAGGCATGAACAACGCGACAACGATAAATCCGACAATGACGCCGAGCACGATAACCATAACCGGCTCAAGCAAAGACACCATGCCGGATACCATGACTTCGACTTCTTCGTCGTATGTCTCAGCGATCTTTTCGAGCATCTTGTCAAGCTCGCCCGTTTCCTCGCCGACGTCGATCATGTTGCTGACCATGGGGTCTACAACGCGGGCCTGGCGGAGAGGTTTGGCAATGGATTCGCCCTCGCGGATACTTTCGCGAACGCTTCTCAGTGCCTTGGTATAAACTTCATTACCGGCTGTCTCGGCGGTAATGTTCAGTGCGTCCAGAATTGGTACGCCCGCAGCCAGCAGCGTGCCGAGGGTTCGGCTGAACCGGGCGACGGAAGATTTGCTGGTAATCTGGCCGAAGACGGGCAACTTGAGCTTCAAGGCGTCAAGGAAATACGCCCCGCCTTGGGATTTGCGGAGAACTTTCGTGAGGAGAATCAGGAAGAACGGGAAGCAGATCAGATATACCCACCCATTGTCCTCCACCATCCACTTACTCATGTCCAACAGCATTCTGGTAACGCTGGGCAGCTTTTCGCCCATGTCGGCGAAAATGGTTTCAAACTTCGGAACGACGAAAACCAGCAAGCCGGCGACGATACCGAAAGCCGCGGTAATAACCGCGATAGGATAAACCATCGCGCCCTTGATCTTACGCTTCAGACGGTCAGCCTTTTCCATGAAGTCAGCCAATCGCTGGAGAATGATGTCCAAAACGCCACCGATTTCGCCGGCACGGATCATATTGACGAACAGTCTGTCAAAGGCCTTCGGGTGGCGGGCGAATGAGTCTGAAAGACTCAGGCCTGACTCGACATCCTCAGCGACCAGACGAATGGCTATCCTAAGCATGCCCGGCTTCTGCTGCTCCTGAAGAATTCGCAAACTTCGCAAAATAGGCAGGCCCGCGTCCTGAAGGGTCGAAAGCTGACGTGTGAATTGCGTAAGCAGCTTGACCTTGATCTTTCCTACACGGCGAGCAGGACCTTTGGAACCGGATGTGCCTCCTGTCCCTCCGCCGCCGGGTTTCGGCCCGGTGGACTTTTCCTTGATCTTGGTGGGAAAATTTCCCATCTGGCGAATCTTGGCGATCGCCTCTTCATTAGAACTCGCGTCGACCGAGCCTTTGACGGCCTGGCCTACGCTGTTCATCGCTTCGTACATATAAGTCGGCATGATAACTCCTTGAAAACAGTATTCAGCATGCAGTAGTCAGTATTTACTTATAGCTGATAACTGACCACTGATAACTTTTTAAAAATCTTTGAAAATTATTCAATATCGTCAACCGTGGTTTGCCCGACAACTTCTTCGATGGTAGTCAGGCCGTCGAAAATAGCCAGCAGGCCACTCTCACGCAAAGTCCGCATGCCGCGTTTGCGGGCAGCTTCCCGTAACACGTTTGCGCTTTTCTGCTTAATGATCAAATCCCGGATTTCATCATCCATGGTCATGATTTCGTAAAGGGCAACTCGGCCAGTGTAGCCGGTGTGCCTGCAATAATCGCACCCTGTGCCGTGGTAAAATACCCGGCCTGCCGTCTGCTCCGGCGTTAAATTCAACTCCATGAGCATTTCCTCCGTCGGCGCGAACTCTTCCTTGCAATGCGGACAGATCGTTCGCACAAGCCGCTGGGCGACAATGGCTTCGACAGTGGCGGTGATGAGGAACGCCTCCAGCCCAAGGTCCAGAAGACGGGCGATAGAAGACGGCGCGTCATTTGTGTGCAGAGTACTGAACACGAGGTGGCCCGTCAGGGAAGACTCGACGGAAATCTTGGCGGTCTCAAGGTCACGCATTTCACCAACGAGAATGATGTCGGGGTCCTGACGCAGGAAACTTCGCAGACATCGCTGGAATGTCAGGCCTGCCTCTTCATTTATCTGACACTGAATCAGGCCATCGATGTCGTATTCGACCGGGTCTTCGCTGGTGAGGATTTTGACGGAAACGTCATTCAGCTCGTTAAGGGCCGCATAAAGCGTGGTGGTCTTTCCGCTACCCGTCGGGCCGGTGACCACGATAATGCCGTGAGGTCTGCTGATGAGCTGACGCATTACCTGAAGGTCGTCCTCGCGAAGGCCCAGACGTTCCAGGTCGAGAGAAACGTTTGAACGGTCAAGAACACGCATAACCACGCTCTCGCCGAACATGGTGGGCAATACTGAAACACGAAGGTCGACGGGATTGCCGTTAACAACCAGCTCAATTCTGCCGTCCTGGGGCATACGTCTTTCGGCAATGTCAAGGTTTGACATAACCTTGATACGAGACGCCAACGCGACGGCGATGGATCGCGGCGGCGGGAGCATTTCGTACAAAACGCCGTCGATACGATACCGCATCTTGAACTCGTCCTCAAACGGCTCGAAGTGGACGTCAGACGCGCGGTTGCGGATAGCCTCGAGGAGAACCATGTTAACCAGTCGTTTCACCGGGTTGGAGTCAGCCATCTCCCTGATGGTCTCCAAATCTATACTCTCGCCCCTATCTTCCAGAATGGCAAGATGCTCATCGCCGGCAACTTCGTTAATCAGGTCGGAAATACTCTCGGGCTGAACGTCGTAATACTTCATCAACGCCGTTTCGATGTCCTCAGACTTCGCGACGGTGGCTTTTACGTTGAAACCCATCAGGGTATGCAGGTCATCAGTGGCTCGGAAGTTGTCAGGCGAAGCCATCGCTATGACAAGGTCATTGGTTTCGGGATCGTATTGCAACGGGACGATCTTGTAGGCGTTCGCCATCTGAGGCTGTATCTGCTCTATAACGTCATTGGGGATTTCCATGGTTGAAAGATCGACGAAAGCCATCCCGGCCTGACTTGCCAGGGCCAGGCTGCGAGTGTCATCGTCTATTAATTCCATGTCGATGAAAATCTGCCCGATAGGCCCACCCTGGTCTTTCTGAATTTCAAGAGCTTCATGCACCTGGTCCCGATTGAGCTTGCCCATCTTTACTAAAACTCGCCCCAACGGGCGTCCCCGAAGTTCTTCAATTGGTACTTTTAATTCGTTAGCTTTGGCCATCTTCGTATTTCCGTTCTATCCGTTTTGAGCTGTCCGTGAACCTTTTCACTGAAATTGGCGTGTTGGACCAGTTCTAATTCGGTGCTCCGCCTTCCTTGTAGCTTTTTATCTTGGCTTTCAGGTCCGCAGGATGCTGGGCCTTGTCGATAGCGTCTTCCTCTGAAATTTTGCCGTCGACAAGCATGCTCATGAGGTGGTCGTCCAACAGCTGCATGCCGGCGTTTTTGCCTGTCTGAATACTCGAGGGGATACGGAAAACCTTGTTTTCACGAATCATGTTCGCGATGGCGCTGTTGACCACGAGGAACTCATAAGCTGCAATCATGCCGCGAACGTCAATGCGAGGCATAAGGGCCTGGCAAAGAATGGCGATCAGGGACTCGCCCAGCTGAATACGGATCTGCTCCTGCTGATTTACCGGGAACTGGTCGACCAGACGTGTGATAGTACCAGCAGCTGAGGAGGTGTGAAGCGTGCCGAAAACAAGGTGACCTGTCTCAGCAGCACGCAGAGCAGCTTCGATTGTCTCAAGGTCACGCAACTCGCCGACGAGAATAACGTCCGGGTCCTGACGCAATGCACGGCGAAGTGCCTCGGAAAAGCTCGGAACGTCAATGCCGACCTCACGCTGGGAAATCAGCGACTGTTTGTGGGGATGATAATATTCGATTGGGTCTTCAACAGTGATGATATGGCGGTCCAGAGTTTCATTAATGAAGTTGACCATGGATGCAAGAGTGGTTGTTTTGCCCGAGCCGGTTGGCCCGGTCACCAGGAATAACCCTCTAGGCCTGCGGACGAGTCTTTCGACCACTGACGGCAAGCCGATCTGCTCGAAAGTGAAGAGCTTTTGGGGGATCAAACGCAGGGTCATCGAAATATGGCCTCGCTGGTGATAAACAGCTGTACGGAATCGGCCTTTCTCGCTGAACTCGAAACCGAAGTCTGTGCCGCCTTGCTCCTGCAATTCCTGCTGGGCACGCTCTGGAGTTATGGCTTTCATCATGGCGACGGTATCTTCAGGCTCAAGAATCTTGGTCTCCAAAGCCCGCAGCCTGCCCTGAAGCCTGAGCACGGGAGGTCGGCCTACGTGAATATGTAAGTCACTAGCACCACTCTTGATACATGTTTCCAGCAATCTGTCGATATGGATCGTTGCCATATTGTTTTCCTGATATTCCTTGAAAAGAACCGTCTAATTATTCGTATGATTCCGCGTACAAACGAAATCGCCCATAGTCTAAAATTTATGTATTATAGTTTTAAAGTCTTTTTATTACTAGACTTCTGAAAAAAACATAAAAGGAGATTAATCCATCACAATTTCCTCGGTCTGCGTTATTCTAATCAGTTCAGCGGGGGTAGTAATACCGCTCTTAATCTTCATTTTTCCGTCATGCAAAAGGTTGTGCATTCCCGAGGCAGCAGCTGCTTTGCGAATCTCTGAAAGAGGGGCACGTTCAAAAGCCAATTGGCGGATTGTGGTATTCATTTCCAGCATCTCGAAAATGCCTTGCCTGCCCCTGTATCCTGACCCATTACAAGCGTTGCAACCCCTTCCAATCATGAAAGTTGTGCTCTCAATCTCCTCCTGTGTAAAGCCAAGAAGTTTGAGTGTTCGAGGGTCTGGATCAGGGTCCACTTCTTTGCAGTCCGGGCATATCCTTCTGACGAGTCTCTGAGCCATGATTGCCTGGATGCTACTAGCTACCAGGAAGGGCTTGACGCCCATGTCAATAAGACGTGTCAAAGCCGAGGGAGCATCGTTGGTGTGAAGTGTGCTAAAAACCAAGTGTCCAGTCAAAGCGGCCTGAATTGCCACTTCAGCCACCACCATATCGCGAATTTCACCAACAAGAATTATGTTTGGTGCCTGTCTGAGCATTGATCTGAGGATGCTTGAGAAGGTCAAACCGATGTCATCTCGCACCTGACACTGATTGATTCCTGTGAAATTGTATTCGACCGGGTCCTCAGCTGTGATGATTTTTTTGTCAGGCCGATTCAGTTCGTTCAGGGCGGCGTACAGTGTCGTCGTTTTACCTGAGCCGGTCGGGCCAGTTACCAGGAAGATGCCATTGGGTCGTTTAATGATCTGCTGGAATCTGGTATTATCATCTTCCTCGAAACCGAGGTTTGCCAGGCCCAGTTTCGCAGCTTCAGGCCTGAGAATACGCAAAACGACGCTTTCGCCATGATAGGCAGGGAGTGCCGAAACACGGAAGTCTATGTCCGACGAGCCGATACGCATCTTGATTCTGCCGTCCAGAGGCACGCGCTTTTCAGCTAGGTCCATACCGGATAAGATTTTAAATCTATTAACGACAGGGCCTTGCATTCTCTTGGGGATATTGTCCCTCTCTATACACACGCCGTCAATACGATATCGCACACGCACCCGGTTAACCATGGGTTCGATGTGGATGTCACTGGCCCGCATATGGACTGCCTCGCTGATGATCATTGATACCAGCCTGACAATGGGGGCGTCGTCATCCCCGAGATCCTGACCAGCTGGGCCTCTGAGGACTTCGATCTCTTCCTCCTCATCAGCGGCATCGAATTCCTGGCTCATCATCTGGTCGACCGAGATGCTCGTACCGACGTTCTGGTCGATATATGCCCGGACTTTACCCTTGGAGGCAAGTATGGGTATCGGTTCCTCGTTGAGCATGAATCTGAGCATGTCGAGGGTTTCGAGATCAAGTGGGTCGGTAACGGCTACTTTAAGTTTTCCGTTTTTGTCCCGGCCCATCGGAATGACGAGGTGTCTTTTGATACGATCTTCAGGCAGGAGGTTTACTTCCGTCGCATGAACTATGTTACGTTCGAGGTCAACGTATTCCATGTCATACTGAACAGCCAGGGCTTTGGTAACATCTTCTTCGTCAGCCAGGCCAAGGGCGATCATTGCTTCGCCGATTCGCACGCCTTCGGTTTCGGCATAATCAAGAGCTTCTTCAATACCCGCTTCCGTGACGACTCCCCACTCAGCCAGTATTTCGCCTAGAAGTTTCTTTTGTTTTGAGGCCATATAATTTCTCACTTGTAAGAACTAACCAAATCAAGTACACACCGGATTGCGACAAAATACAATCCCAGGCTTCGCAGAATGACAGAGTGTTGTCAAAAATTGCCTGCAAAGCAACTAAAAAAATACTAATGCACCAAGGGCATAGCCTGGAAACAGGTTAAAATAAGGGCAGACAATCTCCGCGTCAAGGAAGTCTCTATTTTTTCGGGGCTTATATAGCCACGAAGCACAGAACTTCCACCGCCAGGCCCAATGAAATGATATGAATAGAATGAAAAATAGGCCCAAAAAATTTATGGTTCAGAAAAAAGCCTATTGAACTTTTACCCTCACCAGCTGGGGTATATTTTATCTTTTCAGCTCTGAAATTACAAGAGTTTTCCTTTGGCTGGCTGAAGATGTGTGTGAGCATATCAAACTGGTAGTCGTGCGGTAACGTGACAATCAGTTCTGAATGGTTTCTTTCAACTTTTGCAGGTCTTTTTCCGTTACATCACCGCGGTATCGCAGGCTTGCGTAGTAGCGGTACCAATCGGCTGCGGCAGAAAGGTCGGTGGTTGCTGCTGATTCGCCGCCGGCTGCTTCCTCTTCGATGCGTGCGGCGAACTGGTCGAGTGTCTCAGCTGGGGTGCGAATGATTTTCTGCTTTCTTAGCTGGGCGTCAACCAGGCCAAGTAGTGAATGCATTTCCCGGACGATCTTGCTGCAAGGCCTGGCGAGAGTTTTTTGCCGGCGATGTCTTAGCCTGCGGAGGACGATGAACATAACCAACGCCACCAGGACTACACGCCCCAGCCAGGTTGTGACAAGCACCATAACCAGTCCAATAATGCGATGCCCCAGCCAGGTTGCCAGACCCTTCAGGCCGTCGAGATAAACGGCGACGCGAAGTTCCTGAAAGCGGAAGTTTATGTAGTCCCACAGGTAGCCCAGCGAGCTTCGCGTTCCTTGGCCTGGGACTCCGGATGCGGGTGTGGCTTCGACGGTAACCCATTGATGAATATCGTCGTTCCAGGCTTCGACCCAGGCGTGGGCGTCTTTGTGACGAGCCATCCAGTATCTGCCGAAAGGCGAACGTTCCTCAGCTACGAACCCGGTTACGTATCGCGTAGGCACGTCGGCTAGTCTCAGCAGAACCGCAGCCCCGGAGGCGAAAAACTCGCAGTGGGCAGCAGGCTTTTCCAGCAGGAAATAATTCAGAGGTTCCTGTCCCTTGGGAACTTCAATACCGAGTTCGTACGTATAATTATCCGCGAAATATTTCGTAACTGCTGCGAATTTTTGGGCCGGCGTGGTGCAATCCGCGAAAATATTTTTTGCTGTTTCCGTCACTTGCTCATCCAGCGTTTCGGGCAGTTGTAGATATCTTGTTCGATCCTTGGCGAGGAGGTTTTCGCTTCGTGGAGTTTCAGTTTGTGCGATTGCGTAGTTAAGCCCGCCGCGGATTCCGGAATCGACGGTCTGATTGTAGTCTGTTTGAACGGAATTGACCGGTGCCCGAAGAATAGCTGTGCCCAGCGGGGTGAACATACCTTCGGTGATATCCGGGTCAGGCCAGATGTTCATGACTCGCCAGGGCTTCTGAGCTGATTGGATAATTACGAATGTTCCGCCAGCTGCGGGAAGGGGAGGGACGTCAGCTGGGATTTCTGGCCAGGCTGACGGCGAGACATTTTGCGACTGGCCCGCCAATGCGTTCCAGCCCGAGTTTGCATACGTCTCGAAGGCCCTGGCCCGCAGATAACCAGGCGCTTGCTTAGAGAAGATACGCAAGGCTGGACTGCTGGAATCGCTTGCCTTCATTCTCGAGATGCTGCCAAGCGAGGCTGAGCCTTTGAATCCGACCGATTTTTTCCCTCTGCCGAAAAGGTCCATCTGCTGAATCAGGAAGTAGGCATTCTGCTGGTTGTCATACAGCGTTCTGCTCAGTAGCCCGCCAAGGGACACCGCACAGCCTAGCGTTATAAGAATTACGACGGGGCGAACCAGGCCTGCGCGGCTTGAGTTCTCCGCCGGTCTTCGGAGTGTCAGCGAGTAAATCGTCGCTGAAATCAGGAAAGCGATAACGAGAAGCTGATAAGTTCTCGCAACGTTTCCGTCGGCTGAGACGTCACCGGCTGCCATGACTACTAACAGCCCAGCCAGGATGAGTCCAGCTGGTAGCCTGGTTTTACAAGGCCAATAAAAATGCAACGCCATTGCAGCGAGCAGGTACTGGCCAACCGCGTAGACGAACGGGAACATCAGAAATGGGTTGATGTCGTCGTTTTCAAACGGGGCCAGGCGATGTTTCAACGCGAACAGGGCTGTCATTATCAGCAGGAAATACGTCCGCTGTTTTTCCGGCAGGTTCCACTGCAATCTGCCGGGCAATCCGAGCAGACTTATCATGACGATCATGGCTGAGTAAGCGTATGACTGTGACATTATCGCAAGCGTCGCTGCGGCGATGGCAGTCATTAAAAACGCGAAGATTCGTTGCAGCATCATAGCCTTTCAAGCCCTCCTGCCTGCACGAATTCCGGCGAAAGCTGTTCGATTCGTCCTGCCCAGTCCTCAGCTGAGCGATAATCGACGGTGGTGTCCTTTGCCCGTACGATAATCACGCGAACCGAACAGCCCGCTTCCACAGCTGTGCGCACCAATGCCTCTCTGGACTTGTCCCAGTCCAAAAGCAAAAAGACCACAGCTGAGATATTGTTCAGCTCGTCTGCCAGGGCCGGTCCGACGATATCAAAGGGATTGGTTCGGCAGGCTTCGACACCTGCGAGAATCTCAAGAACGCTGTGAAAATGGGCGGTATGTCTGCCTGTCTGGAAAACGTATAGGTCAGGCCCAGCTGCGAAAATATCGATGATGTACTCGCCTCGACTCATTGCGTCGGCGACCGCAGCTGTGAGACTCACAGCCGCTTCTAGATCGGTAAAACCTGTCGGCGGACATCGCCGGGCGGGGGGTACGAACGTGTCCAGCACAACCGCTACGCGACAGTAATATTCCTCATTGTATTCCTTTACGACCGGTTTGGCGAGTCTGGCCCATGCCCGCGAGTCGAGTCTGCGGAGAGAGTCGCCAGGCCTGAAGTCCCGGTTGCCGATATACTCCGGCGATTCGCCGATATTGCTGGTCAGGGCAATTCCGCCAGGCTGATATCGCGTGCCGACTGGAATTGCAACTTCCTCGATAGGATGAAAACTCGGAAGTACGATAAGCCTGCTGGAATGCTGCTTGCGAGTTGGGCCAGCCCGGAAGAAATTCAGCGGGAATGTCGAAAAATATATTGGAGAGGGGATGTCATACAGGCCTCGCCTCCGGGGCGTGAGGCGGATTTCCAAGGGGACAGTTTCGCCCGGGCCGAGTCGAGGAATATTTCTGCCTGGTTCCGTCTGCATGATTGAATCAGGCAGGCTGAAGAATTCCAGCGAGAGGTCATAGATGGGCCTGCGTTGCGAACGGTTCGTCATGGTGAATCGGCAGATTATTTCCTGGCCTGCCACGGCCTGGGGCGTTATTTGACTTGTGAGATTCACCTTGGGCCAGAACATCAGTTTCATCAGAAACGTTACAGCTCCCAAAGCCCCGACTGTAGTGAAAACGTGGTAAAGCGGGATCGACAACGTAAGTGTCCCAGCCAGTATTGACAGAATAAAACCTAATACCAATACCTTGGCTGAGTCAGTCAGGACAACCTGAAAACATTTCCCCACAAGCCTTGGCAGGGAGGCTATTGTCGTAATCGCCTTGTTGTTATTCACCGACATCTTTTATCTCGCAACAATGTTAAATGAAACTTGCCAAAGCCTTATCCCAAGTCGGGTGCCATGCCTGCGCTGTTTCTGTTGCAGGCATGTAATCAATGATTTTCCATTATCGTTTAAACACTTTTAGTGTGATTAGAATTTGAACATTTACATGCCTGCAAACAACGCAGGCATGGCACCCAACGCCGTGAACTAAGCTGCTGGTTTTATTTTACTAATTTCCTTAATTAAAGCGAGTTCTGTTTTATTTGCATTGCGTATTTTAGGGCAGCCAGGAGGAGACTCCTTTTTCTTATGCGGCCAATTCCGGGCTTTCTTACTGCTCTTGCGAGTATACCTATCTTTCACGCATTTAGAAAAGGCAATCAGCAAATCACGGTGGGGCGCAGACGGCTGGCGATTCTGCATGGAATTACGAACAGCTCGCAGCGACATCGCAACCGACCAGCTTAGAGGATCGTGTTTTACACGAATTATCTCCGTTACGCTCAGCAGGCCCAGCAGCTGAAGGCCTATCATCGTCCAGGCAAGTTCAGCCCTGGCTTGTCGAGGGGCGCGACTCAGCATTTTACGTCGGCTTAGGGTTTGCTTCAAAGAGCGAAAGAAAACTTCAACACCCCATCGCAACTCATAGAAAAACGCAGCCTGTTTCGTACTCAATGTTTCTTCATCAAGATTTGTCAGCAGATACATCTTCTTACCATGGCGCTGCAACGTTATCAAACGAAGGACAAGTGGAGGCGTGGCTGTTTCCTGAGCCTTTACAGGCCAGAGGTAAACCGTGCCGTCATTTTCTATTTTGGCATAGCCAAGGTTTTTCAGCAGCGTTACATTCGAGCCAACACGAATCAGGAACGATCTGTTGTGAAGGAGAATTTTCTTCATCAGATCATAGCCAGTAAAACCGGCGTCAGCTATAAGCAATGCCTTTTCAGGCAGTATATGAAGCATATCTCGAAGATGATTTCGTTCGGCATCGGTGGCTTTGCCGATCAGCCAGGCCCACGGAAGCCCACTGCCGATATGCCATAAAGTCGTCAGCCAGGCCTGCGGACCGGTACCCTTTCTGCCGCCACAACCAAATGATTCCTCATTCGCTTCGGTACGCGGCATTTCCACACGCGAGCCGTCAACGGCGAAAGCCAAAAAGCCTTCACGCGTCCAATGTTCAGCTGCAATCTCCCGAAGCCGCCGGCGAAGATGTTCCATTACCGGAACTAATAGAATGTTGCCAAGCGACATCAATTGCTTTATAAAACCCTGATATGTTTGGCCGACTCGTCGCCGCGTCGGATACATTTCTATGATACATTTTCGAGCTTCGGCAAATCGGTCTTTGAGCGTGCAGCCAGGGCTGAAGCACGTCATCAATACCGTGTAAACCAAAACCATTGGCTGCCATCTGGCGTGATTTGAAATTTTGTGTTTCGAAAAATAGCCGCGGGCAGGAATTGGTTTAATCCTGACCGCAAGAAATGTCGATACGAATATTGTCTACACTGCTTTGAGTGTTTCATAAGGACTCCTTTCCGATTTTTGTCGCGACACGATTATTATCGGCAAAAGAGTCCTTTCTTATTTATAGTCCTAACGTTACAACCATTGGAAACACTAAACAGTTCACGGCGTTGCATGGCACCCAAAACATACAAAATTCCAACGTAGTTGAAAAAAACCAACGTAGTTTTAAATACTTACGTAGGAACTTTTATTTTGCTGATGAGTTCTTCGATTATCTGAAGTTTCGTCGTGCCGTCGTATTTGCATTTCGAGGTCAGGATTACCCGGTGCGGCAGGACGTAGGGGGCTAGCCTTTGGATATCATCCGGCTTGACAAAATCCCGGCCTTCGGCGTAGGCAGCTGCCTGGGCCGTCCTGCTGAGCATGATCGAGCCGCGCGGACTTACGCCCAGCTTCAGCCTGGGGTCTTCGCGCGTAGCCTGGGTGATGTCCACGATGTACTGCGAAATGCACCGCTCGCACCTTACCTGCCTGACCGCCTGCTGCATCGCGATGATCTTCTCACGTGTAATCACGGGTTTGATGTCAGCCAGCGGGTGATTCTCCGCATGTGACTGCAAGATTTCAATTTCCACATCGGCCTGGGGATACCCCAGGTCAAGCAGTACCGCGAAACGGTCAAGCTGGGCCTCCGGCAGGGGATATGTGCCGTGAAAATCGACGGGATTCTGCGTTGCCAGCACCATGAACGGGCTGGCGAGCGTGTGCTGCTGGCCCTCGATGGTAGCCTGGTGTTCGTTCATCGCTTCGAGCAGGGCGGACTGTGTTCTGGGCGAGGCGCGGTTGATTTCGTCAGCCAGGAGGATGTTACAGAAAATCGGACCTTTTCGAAAATCAAATGTGCCGACGACCGGATTGTAAACGCTCGAGCCGAGGATGTCGGCTGGGAGCAGGTCGGGCGTGAACTGTATCCGGTGAAAAGTTGCATCTATACTGTGTGCCAGTGCCTTGGCAAGAGTTGTTTTGCCCACGCCGGGCACGTCTTCCATGAGCACCGAACCGTCTGCCAATAAAGCAATGATGAGGATATCAATACATTCCGGTTTGCCGTAGATTACACTCTGAAGGTTCTTCCGTAATTCCTCCAGTTCGCTATTCCCCTGTAAAAGGCTAGCATCTGCCATAGGATTCTCCCTGAGACTCTTTGAAACAGACCCGCAACATGCTTACGCAGCTTATATGTGTCAGGTTGCTTGGTTACAAAACATTCACTGAGGATATTAGAACCGAGCATTGCCAAAGAGTAAAGTGGCAGGGGGGTAATGACAAAAGTTTTTTTCAATAATGGTTTAGATACGATTCAATTCGTGATCCAAATCTCCTGAATTGACAGAGTTTCTCCGGGGCCATACTTTTTTATGACACTATAAATAAGGTCTTACCCAATCATATGGTGTTGAATTCAACATTCTCAGTTTTCCTCAATGGAGCCTTTTCTGCGGTGAAGGTTTCTGTTTTGATAACCCTGATGTCTACAAAAACTGACTGGGTGGTTTCCACACCAGAAAGAGAAAATTCTATTGGCGTAACCCATATGCCTGGGATTGGAATCCATGATTTCCTTTTAATAACCGGCATGCCAATGCCTTGACCGCTGCAATCAAGTATTATTTTACATTTGCCGCGCAAAATTACTATTTTTTCGACTTCAGTTTTAATTATGTCACCAGGCTCGGTGAGGATAGGTTCGATAATTGAAACTGTCCCGGCCTCGGCTAGGCCTGTGATTTCATAACGCTTGCTTAGGCGGTCCGGCATGATTTCGTAGCTGATCTTATAAGCCATTTCCCCCCGTTGGCCTGAACGGTCATTCATCTTGCCGGTTATATCGACCACAGCCGGCAGGTTTTCGGGGGCAGATACCAGTTTTATTTCAGCTTCATGATCAAAGATGTTCGAATAAATCAGGCCTTTGTCTTTCCATTCGACTCGTGGAGTACTTACGCCAGCATGGGGTATTTCCTGCATGTTTACGGTTTCCACTCTATCATACTGCCCATGACTGCCGAGTTGAATTCGCCCGGCCTGGCTGTGTGAAAGACGACATATTGCTCCACCGGTCGGGATAGTTGCACGCATGATTTTCCGGCCTGATCGGTAATCCACAGCCGAGATCGAAGCCTCCAACCCCTTCGTTCTAACCAGAACCACCTTGGGAATATCAATTACATGGACTCTCTGCACAGCAGCGGGCTGCGAATCAATAGAAAGGTGGATTGATTGCTTTTCAGGCATATAACTAAGTCCTAAAGCAAGACCAGAAGACTTGGCCAATGTCCCTATCATGCAGGGCAGGAAATTATCCTGATGCCAAAAATGCGCCCCGGCACCAAGTATGCCGTCCTTCATAAAAGACCGCATCAGCTTCAAATGGGCCATGGTAAAATCAAGCAGTTCAGGTTTTACATCGGCAAGGGGCAACAGGCCCATAAGAATGCCATGCGCAGTCAGCGACCCGAGATATGTCCACTTATATCCCCGAGAGCCCCAGCCTACATCCAGAGCGCCGTCTGACATCATCATGGGAAGATGAGTGTCAAGAATTCGCATGGCTGCCTGCATTATATCCGCGTCATTGGCAAGCTTGGCGTAAAGCACCAGCGACGGCAAAGACATCTCAAGTGTATAACCTGGATCAATGGCGTGCTCGAAAGTATCGTCCGATTCGACGACCTCGCCGGTCAAATATCCGTCGCTATTGAGCCTTGCCAGGCCCTTCTTAATATACTTACTGGCAGTAGAACCGTATAAATCGGTTTTCAGAGCTGCATTTGCCATCGCCAGTGCAGCCCCGCTGGAAAGAATATAATTTGTATTCCAGCTTGCCAGGCCCGGATCATCAGCCAACCAGTTCGCCGCACGCTCGATAGAATCCAACCACTGATCCCGTGTTTCCCCTGTTAGAACATCAAGCTCATCTACCAATAGATAAGCCCTGCAAAGTCCCATCAAAACAAAGACCGAAGTTCCTTTCCACAAAGTGGTATTGTCATTGTTCCAGAACCCGGGTTTGTGCTGATTGCCACGAATAAATCGCAGGTTATTCAGCATCGCAGTGCGAAACGCTTCTCCGCGCCCGGCTGCACATTGATAGGCAAACGGCAGGATTGCGTAATTCGATGCGCCATGCAGGACGGCATCGGCGGGGCATATTACCCCGCCGAACCAAGTCCTGTATGATGTTCCTTTGTATTGATGATTCAACAAGGCATTTGACATCTCCCAAAGAACATCTTCTGCCAATTGCCTGATTTTTGTGAGCGGTTCTATCAGTGTAACACTAGTTTTCATTTCTCAACCTTTGCGGCATCCGTTTTTAACAAAAGTACAGATTTGGCCGGCACCTGCAATTTCCATTCCTTGTCATCATTACTTTTCTGCGGAATAGAAACCGGGCCGTCCGGACTGAGGAGCTTGATCGCTTTCATTGGCATGCTCGAAGCAATTTCCACAGTACACGGCTCGAAAGAAAATATCGCGTTACCTTTTTCGCAGACCCACTGTGAGCCGTTATCGGTCATAAGAACGCCTGCAACCTGGCCTAGTGTATCACTTATTTCGTTAAAGCACTCGTTGCGATACTTGACTTCCGCAGCATATGCGATTTGAATCTTCTTTGCTTCGGGATCTTCCGGTATGTCCCAGACATTTCCGCGATCTTGTGGGAAGCACTGATAGGCCATCAATTTGAAAAGATCAAGTTGGCCATAATCCTTAAGCTGGCGAGTACGGAACGGACATGAACCATTAAGGATAAACGGATGCTTCTGGTAGGATTCAGTGTCCTTTTCGTAGATCACGTATGAATCCACCGAAGCCAGCGACACGCCCTCCGTCATAATTCCATAACCGAGATTACGCAGCTTCCTGATATAGTCATTCCTGTCATCAAAAGTGAAGGTTGCAACCGGCTTGATAAAATTCGCAGTCGCGCCGGAACCGTATACGTCCAGCCAGAGCCCATCCAGATTTGTCGCGTCCTTGAGTTTTTTCAATTTCTTTACCGTCGAATCCTTCCAGCCGCTGTCAAGATCATACCATATAACAGGCAGAATATGCGGATCCGACACAGCCCAGCCTGCGGTGGTACCATCCGGCTGATAAACCACCCAGTCGGGGTGATTCCGTACATCAGGACTTCCAAGCCAACCATGCGCCGTCTGATGCCACACATATACTTCCATATTTTTATCATGTGCAATATCTACAAATTTCTTAAGCCCTTCAACTCCGCCGGAAGTTTGCGTCGGCTCGGCGTTAATGTCCGTCTGCAGATGACTTTTCTGCTGCAACTCTTTACCGTCCCATTCATATTTTGGCGGATACACTTCGTTACTGCTGGGGGAGCGTCCCCTGTCCCACACCCAGCCGATCTCAACCCGACGATACCCCAAGTCCTCCAGAACAGGAAGAACCTTGTTCGCATTTTCGACGAAGGTATTATCACGCCAATCGTTGCGATGACAGGCCATAGGCCTCGGTTCTGTAGCCGGTATATTATACTTTTTCTGGAATCTCCTCTTTATATACTGATTCATCTCAAGCCAAAGAGCAGGAGAAAACGCTTCCTTCGTCAAAAGCCTGAAACGAAGCGGGGTGGTATAAAACTGCGAAACCCTGCCGATATAAGTTGCATAATTTAAAACGACAGCATCATTCTGTGCTGAACTTCTTATCGCAGGTCGGCCTGCTATGGGTTCATCCATAAACTCAAGAATCGCCCCCCCCTTGCCGCCCAAACCTATCAGGTTAAACAGCTGCCCGCCATCGATAAACATGCCCCAGCTGCCGATCATCTGTTTAGGCTGATTTTTGCCGAAGGTCGCTTCCGAGTAGCCCTTTTTATCACCCGCATAACATGAAAAACGGAAACTTTTGGCACCTTCGTATTCATCACCAACCGGGCCACGCCAATTCATATAGTACTTATGCAGGAAGTGATTCCTGTCAGTTATAAAAAACTGATCCCCAATGCCTTCAAAGACTTTCCCGTTAATGGTATATTTGACTGGTACGAATGTCCATTCAACACGAGATTCTTTACCATCCTTGCTGGTTGCATCGAATATAAGCGTAGCAGATTCGCCAACAGTCTCAGCTGCTTTATATTTGTATTTTACATCACCGGATATGGGCTTGACATCTTTTCCCATACCTTCCGGTATATAGTCAAGCCCAAGAACGTAACCAGGCATGTTTTCAGCCAGTACAATCCCGTCCGGTGATACGATTTGCAGGGCTATTTTTTCAGTATCAAAATGCAAAACAAAACCATTTGCAAAAGTGATGTCAAGCTTATTGCCGTTCTGTACAAACTTGGCTTGATCACTTACATCAATACGCTGTTCACCAAAATAATCAGGCCTAGCCAGGCCAACCTTTATATCTAAATTTTCACCCTTTCCTACTTTTACATCTTTACCGTTCTCCTCGGCCATTACCGTAGTAACCGCACAATTTATCAAAATTAAACCACACGCTAACATCAACACAACATTTCGCAGACTATTCCTTCTCTGCATCAAATTTCTCCTATAGTTTTACTTGAATTTACAACTATACATGGCTTGCTTATCCAACGCACCTTTACCTTGTTTAATCCCAATACTATAATTTCAACGCATTTTTAGCGGGCCAATATTACCAAGAATAAAATTCTCAAGACCACTTGCAATGGACACCGGAAGAAATGCATTGCAAAATTGTCCAAATTATCATCAACGAAATTTTATCACTTAAAACTATGATTAACAAAAAACTCGTGAAAATCAGTTTTTTTCGTCTAAGTGATCAAAAACATCCAGACTGAATTTTCCTAACTGCCCAGAGGTCACTGCTACGCATCCCAATTGATCGTAAAACCAACTATCTTCAACCCACTCAACATTGCCATTAAGCCAACCTGCACAGATGCCGTCTTTACCATGGCCTTGTAACATCATTGTGTCAGCCTCTGTTCCAAAACAACGATCAGCTATAATAGATAAATTATCCTTAAAATCCGATATCTGCCATGGGTCACGAAAGTTTGAATATGCACCAGAACCCTCGTTTTTATCTGCTATAGAATAACGATAGAGATAATCCATGTATATTCTTCCGCCCGAATTGCTAGGTTGTTCAAATACATTATAACTTGCCCAATATTCGTAATTTGCACCACTCCGACCTGGGCAGTAGAATGTTTGTGGGTCCTCGATGATACCATTATATCTTATATTGAAATCGGAGCTTGATTGCTCTTGATACAGCAAACCTAAACCGCTCCAATTATTCCAAAATATGGAAGGCGATACAAATCCAAATGAGCTAATATTCGAATTATTAATCGGCATAAAACCATCGTAGCTTTCTGCGTAAAGATGACAACCTAATATCTGTGTATGGATATTTGTTGTGCAAAGAGTACGTTTGGCCAAGTCTTTTGCCTTCTGCAGTGAAGGCAATAAAATTGAAACCAGCAGCGAAATAATCGCGATTACCACCAGCAGCTCAATTAAGGTAAAACCTTTCCGGGGATAACGCCGTGATTCAGGACGTGAAGACAACGCTATAAACTTTTCTTTTCTCTCATAGTGAGCCGAACCATGAAGAATTCCTTTAACTCTTTGCACCATTTTTTAAACCTTTCATGTTAGAAGAAATCAGTATATTTTATTACTCTGCTCCGACAGACAGGGGAAAATATTGATCGGCTGACCGTCAGCAACGAAGCTGTCGATTATTAAATTGTATATGAATTTATATCTGTCAACTCCGTATTTAAGTGGAGTCGACAAAGTCCGTGTGCAACATGTTAATTAAAAATGTCAAATCTGAATTGCATTTCCAATGAAACCAGTTGGTTATCGGCACAGCTGCCTGTTTCAACCGGTCATCGAAAACAATTCGATAATACCTGCGGGAGCGGTTAGGCCCCCGCAGATGATGTTGTCACAAACGCAGGAGATGCGTTGTTTTTCAAAATTACATACAGGCTCTAATCAGCCTGGTTTATTAGTGTTTCTTCCTGAGAAGTGCACAAACGCCGCCCATAACCAACAGACCCATGGTCGCTGGTTCGGGGGTAATTACCACGTCATCAAGACCAACATGGAATCCATCGCTGCTGTTGTACGTTCCATGGCCTGCGAACATACCGAACGAATCAACCGCGAATGTGTCGCCAACCTGAAGGTCAACAACCTGCGTGTTCACAACTGTCGTATAATCGCCCAGGATATAACGAGTGAGAACAAGCTGGCCTGCTCCATTCGCTCCGGCGCCAGCAGAGTATTCCAACTGGTAGCTTTGTTCAGCATAGAGTCCAACCACTTTATCCTCTGGACGATCAATGTACTTCCATGCACCGTTGTTTCGTTCAACACCGGATGAAGTGAAAACACGTGCCTGCATAGCACATACGTTGTAGTTGTGATTGCTCAAAACCATGCCTAGAACATCGACGTTGTTGTATGTATCCGGCGTACCATTCAGGAACAGGTTGGTCGAGTTCATGAATCCGAACTTTGCATCCTGATAAGTGTTTGCCCCTATATAGACAGTGCCAGCACCGAATTTGGCAGAAAAGGAATTGTTTTGAGTGAAAGTCTGCCCCAGCGATACATAGATAGCCTCTTCAGCGGCACGGTGAACATTTTCGCCAAGAGCCTTCTCAACTGTAACTGGCGGAACGTCCTCGGTAACGCCAACCCATTTAAACGTCGGCGATTCTGAACTGTCATTTACAGTTACCCAACCCCTGGCAGACGGATCCGTACTAAAATCCTCATCGACAATAGCAGCCATGGCAGCACTGCCAACAAACAAAACAGTCAAACAGCATAATACAGTTTTAATAATCTCATTTTTTCTCATTTCTTGTTCTCCTTGATAGGCTCTACTTTTCCAGGCCATATCCCCTGCGGGCAACACACCCGAAGGTAACCCGGATTGAAAAGTTTTACTCGCCTGCAAACACACCAGGCCTGTGCAACACAAAACATTCAAGCTACATCACTCATAAAAAGAGCACCAAGCCAACTACCCGGCCGTGGTAATCGGAAAGTGCCTAATATGTAATTTTAATCCTTAACAATAGCTGAACTGTCTCGTACAACCAGCTTCGGCATAAGCATAGTCTGCTTCCCTGTGGGCTCCTGTTCGCCTGAAGCCAATTTCTTGTTAAGTAATCTGACTGCGTAAGTTGCCATTTCACGCAATGGAACATGAACAGTAGTCAAAGGCGGAATATGTGACTCAGTTAGATGAATATCGTTGTAACCAACTACCGAAATGTCCTCAGGAACGCGCAAATCATATCTTGTCAATGCCGTTATGACCTTCGCAGCCATCTGGTCGTCGGCGGCAAAAATGGCGGTTGGAAGTTCCTGGCCGGATGAAACGCTATCGCAAATCATGCGATATACATCATCATGACTAGTAGTAATCTTATCTAATGAAGCGTCCCAGGAATTCTGCGAGATTGCATCGGAAAAACCTTCCATTCTTTCTGCAACACCTACAGGGGAGTTTTCAAAATCAAGACACCAAATCTTCCTGTGCCCCAATTCCATCAGGTGCTCGGCTACGCAAAAGCCGCCGCTATAACAATCCTGGAAAACACAGTCTATCAGATTGCTTCTGAAATTAACTCCGACTACCGGTACACCAAGTTTACTAACCCGCTTAGCCACCATCTGTGCACTTTCAACGATGTCCGGCATGAGAATTAGAATTCCGTCCAGCTGGACAAATCTCACCATGTCATCCAGTTCCGCAGGTTTGACATTGTAGATATTCCGAAGAACAACGCTTTTATCCGAGGCGGACAATGCGTTGCTGACGGCATCGAGCATAGGTGCGAAGCAGGGGTCGCTGGCCCCCATACGATACCCATTGAGAACACCGATCATCGCATGCCCCTGGGCTGCTATAGGCTCCCGGACAAAAGTTCCTTTACCGGGTTGACGCTCAATAAGCTTTTTTTGGCCTAGTAATTCCATGGCCTGGCGAATCACAATCCTGCTGACTTTAAACCGCTTCTGCAATTCAGACTCAACTGGCAAACGATCGCCCTGAGCATAACGCCCGGACTGAATATCATCTATGACCGCTTCGGCAACACGACGATACAGAAATTTAGGTTTCGATTCAGATACGCTTTGAATTGTTGTGTCCATGTGGCTCATTTAGCCAATCCTTTCCAATATCCATTAAGTGTATGCTACCACCCGATTAGGTTTTCGTCAATAGAAAAAAACATAACAAATCAAATTTATTATAACATTTATTATTGGGCTGAGAGTGTGGAATATTTAAGGATGGCAGCTCTATTTGTTGTTGATGAGGCAGTTGTGTTTTGTTTGTGGACTCACATGAATTTGTGGCGTTTTGTGCATAAAAAGCTTGTTTTTAGTCCATTTTTGCGTCGGGCTAGAAAGATAATTAGTGTTCTGGTGGTTCCTGTTGTGGAATGAATCGCCCCTGAGTCAGCTGGCTTTGATTGTCTGTGAGGAGAAATAATACAAAAACGGCTCCGATGCCTAGGTTGACCGGCAAGGCGGGTATTATTTGTCAGTTAGTACGTTTGATATTAATTTTATAAGCATGAAAAATCAGTATAAATTATTATAAATAATAAACTTGTGCTTGCCATGCTTTCTGGAACGATCTTGGCTTTAAGTGTGGGAGAGAGTTTTTTCTGTTGTAAACAAAGGTTATAATATTTAAAAAATGATATGATTTTTACCTTGACTTTTTTAGATTTACTGGTAGTATATTGAATCGGATGGTCATGCTGACTGGATCAAGCCACTGCACAATCGAGGAAGGCAATTTATTCCTGCCAGGGTTTTTCTGTTTTAGTGTTATCGCTTTTGCATCTGTGATGTTTCATGCCGGAGAGTTTTATTGTGGGTTTGATTCAAATTCAAACAGGCCATATTCACTACCAGACAAGTTGAACATTCAAAATAAGGACCATTTAATCTTTGGTGTGTTGCCTGGATTAAAATGCTTCGTTAAGGATAGCAATCGTTCTGAGGAGAGCAAAAATGAGAAGAAGTGAGATGACGAAAACTTTGTGTTTTATTGCCGTTGTGCTTGGTTTCAGCGTCATGGCGATGGGTGGAATTAATGTCTCTGAGGATTTCAGTAGCGGTTCGCCGGGTTGGGTTGATGCCAGTCCTGATAATTTCAAATATGGCCCTGGACAATATCTCTCCGGCTTCAATATCCGCCGGGAAAAAGTGGAAGCGTATTATATTCCATTGGGTGAAACTTTAACTCAAGATGACAATTTCGCTTCCAGGTTCGATATGAAATATCTCAATGGAAACGCATCTTACGAAGTATTCCACATTGGTTTCTTTCAGTCCACAGGGGTTGACAACTGGTTTGACAACACCATTGCCACAAATAATTTAAATGTTGAGTATTATCACAATGGTACATACACTGACGCACAAACCACTTATAAAGCCAGAATTAAAGACTCGGTAGGCACAATCCACACTTCCGCATATAAATATGCGCCACATACTGATTTCCAAAGTTATCAGCTTCAATACACCGCCGGGGCTGGAGCAGACGGGGTAGGCCAGCTTGTACTCACTGTTTTTGCGCAGGGAGATTATTCGGGCACACCAATTTGGACACTGACTACCGACCTGCTGGCTGGAGAAACCTTTACCGTGGATGCATTTGGTATGTTTTCCGGTCACATAACCGCTGTTGGATCAGATGGATTCACCGCATACATGGACAACGTGGAAATTGTTACCCAGCCAATGCCCGGCGATTCCAATCGTGACGGCATTGTTTCCGCTGGCGATTATGCAAGTATTCAGTCGCATTTTGGCGATACAGGCCTGCCGGGTCTGGTGGGTGATGCAAATTGCGATGGTGTCGTCTCCGCTGCGGACTATGCAAGCGTTCAAGCCAATTATGGAACGGTTGAAGGTGGAAGCGTAGTAACAACACCAGAGCCAGCCACCATTTCCCTGATTGTCATCGGCAGTGCAACTGCTTTGATACGGCGAAGAAAATAAGGTGACCATGCAGTGGGTATGAGGAGATAGATTGTAATTGCCCTCAATTTGAAAGGAAGAATGATGAAAAAACTGATTATTTTCACAGTAGTTTTAGCAGTAAGCTGTGCGGCATTTGGTGAGGTTTGGCAGATGACTTCGGGTACGGCAACTTTAGATGCCGATTTGAGTGATTGGGACGGAGCAAATTGGATTACCGTAGACACTGTTTATTATGGTGCACCCTCTAATATCAGCAACGCAAAGATGGCAGTGAAGTGGGATACTAACGGCATCTACATGGCTGTTACATATGACGATGCTGACCTGCAATTTGCGCAGGGGGCTATCGATTGGAACGCACAGGATGGCATGTCTGTTTACATAAACGCAAATAACGACGACGCAAACCCCTACGATACGACAGGCTGGGTTACTGCCCAAGACTACGCAATGGGCATAATGGGAACTAACCCCAGCGGAACAAGCAGTACCCCGCAGGTTCCTAACTCTGCATGGTATTCTCTGGGTTCGGTAAATCCCTTGCCGGATCCTGTAAACTGGCCCCACGCCGTGCTCGATCTTGCGGTAAATGTCAGTGGTAACTCTCTCACTTATGAAATGAAAATCCCTGCTCTTACAGACATCACAACCGGCGATCTTCGGACATTGGCCTCTGGCGAGACGGTTGGCTTGGATATGGTTATAGCCGATAAAGGGGCAAGCAACTTTGGTTTGATGAGCATAAATGCACGTGCGGAGAAATACAGAAATGCCGGACAATTCCAGGACTGGGTGTTAGTAAATGACCCTCTTTCGGTTAAGTATACTTTTAAGGAAACGGCACCTGGAAACTGGGAAGTACTGGCTGACGTCGACGGAGACCTTACAGCAGGCCTGTCTGCATATGAAATATGGGTTGATGGCGTCGATGCTGGTACGGTCAGCTATGACGAAAACACCTTGGGCAGTGCTACAGAAGGATTCCTAGCAGCCAACTTGCTTCAGGATGACATTGCGGGAAGCTTCAACGCGGGTAACTGCCAAAAGGTTCCCAACGTCATTGAAGGAATCGGCAAGGTTGCGATAAATGAGTCGGGTGTAGTCCTGGACGCACAAGCCCTCCTCGGTGTTCTGACCACGGAAGCAGGCCTTACAGAAGCGAACTTCCGCATAGGAGAATTTGCACTGCTGAACGCAGCTGGCGACGGATATGTTTATGATGTGGAAAACATGGTTATTCCTACAATTGAAGTTATCCAGTGGCTTGAAGGTGACGCCAATGGAGACGGTGTTGTCTCTGCCGGTGACTATGCAAGCGTACAGGCTAACTTCGGCAGTGTAGGCATTGGCATTGCGGGTGATGCGAATGGTGACGGCGTTGTTTCAGCCGGTGACTATGCAAGTGTACAGGCTAACTTCGGTCATACTGCTTCTGGTGCCGGGGTTATTCCTGAGCCGGCGACATTATCTTTGATCGTCATGGGCGGAGTTGTTTTGATTCGGAGAACTCGGAAGACTCTCTAGAATCGGCTTATGTTGGACATGAAACGCGGTATGACCATCCCGGTTATGCCGCGTTTTTATTTACCCAGAAATAGCGAAAAGATTCGGGATACTCGTGAAAAAAGGAATGTTCCTGGCCGGCTGGGCAGGGTGTTGACTGAATCTGATGAAAATCTGAGGATAAAAAACTTCCCGCCGAGCCGAAAGGGCGGTATTATCTGAGGTCAAAATTTTATGTGAGTTTTGAAAAATTTAGAGAATTGCGGTTGGTACGGATATAGAGAGTAAAAAATGCAAGACAATCGAATCGTGAAAAATTTCGCTGAACTCCAGGCTGCGGGCAAGAAGACGCTTTTGCCTTTCCTCACCGCGGGTTATCCTGATCTTGAGACGACTTCTGATATCCTGGGGGATATTGAGAATCGCGGCGTGAGGATATGCGAGCTGGGTGTCCCCTTCAGCGACCCGATAGCCGATGGCCCGGTCATTCAGGCAAGCTATACTCAAGCCCTCGCTGGGGGAGTGAGCATTGCGAAAATTTTCGATATGGTTAGAAAATATCGCCAGGCCGGCGGGGGCCTTGCGCTGCTGGCGATGGTCAGCTACTCGATAGTGTTCCGGCACGATCCAGTTACGTTTTGCACTGAAGCTGTACAGGCCGGGATTGACGGCCTGATTGTTCCTGATCTTCCGGTGGACGAAGCCGACACGTTCGCGATGCTGGCTGAGTCAGCTGGGCTTTGCAACGTCATGCTGATTGCGCCTACGACGCCCGAGGAACGCAAAATCGAGATCGCCAAGAAGTCGACCGGTTTTGTTTATTACATTTCGGTTTCCGGCATAACCGGCGAGCGGACAAAACTGCCTCCGCAGACTATCTCAGCTGTCGCGGAATTGAAAAAACATACCGATACGCCAATCAGTGTTGGCTTTGGGATCAGCAATGCCGAGACCGTTGCGGAAGTATGCAAGGCTGCGGACGGCGCTATTGTCGGCTCAGCGATCGTTCATAAAATCAACGACGCCCAGGCTGCGGGAAAACCACGAAAAGAAACCGTCGAAACCGTCGGCAAGTTCGTGAGTGAACTACTCGCCCCGGTTTTGTGAAAACAGCCAGCCACAGAGGCAAAGAGGACACCGAGAGTTTGTGATACTATCTTTTGCAGGGATGACAAAAACAAAGTCACCCGTCATGCGGGCATGTGACTCAAACGGGGTTGCAAAGAAAGCAATCACTGCACTGTGCGGATGATACAGGGAATAATTTGCTCCCCGGTGGACTTATTGATTGTCATTCCGGGCGAAGCGTAGCGAAGACTCGGAATCCAGGGCTTTTCCCATGTCTTTTCTACACTCTCTGGATCCCAGCTTTCGCTGGGATGACAAACAAAACCTGTATCGTACGAATCCCTGCTAATTTTTTAAATCGGAAATCGGAAATCGGAAATTGGAAATTGGAAATCGGCAATTTGAAATCGCCTCAAGCCTTGGTGTATTCGATGACTTCGAAGCCTTCGTGTTTTTCGGGTTTGCCCACTTTCCAGACCGGGCCGAACTTGGGGAAGAACACATCGCCGTCGTGTTTGCCCTCGACGTGAGAGATGATCATGCGGTCAGCCTGGTTTCGGCGAAGGGCTACGTCGTACATTGACTCGCCGCCGATCAGGAAATAATCTTCCGGGAAATCGGGGAACTGACGCCTGGCTGTGGAGATAGCCAAATCCATCGTAGTCACGAAATGAGGCCCGAAGATCGCGTCGGCCTTATCCGCAACTTCCGCAGCCCAGCGATCCGGCTCATGCGTTACGACAAAATTAACCCGTCCGTCCAGATAAGGCCTATCCGGGAAACGGTCCGCTATCGACTGCCAGGTCTTTCGGCCCATTATGACGACGTGATCCATTGTCGTCTCGCGAAAATGTTTCAGATCGCCCGGCAGTTGCCACGGCAGTTCATTGCCCCTGCCAATTACTCTAATTTCATCCATTGCAGCTATGAGTGTTATCATGTTTTGAATCTTTCTTCCTGGTAAAACAACATACCACGGATTACACGGATGAAAAACCGATTACACTGATTTGATTTTTTAATGTTTGAATTATAAAAACTATCTGTGCAATCTGTGGTTTTAAAAATATCCGTGTAATTCGTGTGCCGTCTTTTTAAACCGAGATCGGCATTTTGATATTCGGGCCTGGGTTGTACCCCACCAATTCAAAGTCCTCAGGCGTATATGTATAGATATCCTCAGCCATGTGAAGGTTCAGTTGTGGCGAGTCGATGATCGGTGTGGCCAGGTATTCTTCCACAGCCTGGATCTGATCAATGTAAATATGCGTATCGCCGGTATTGTGAACGAACTCGTAAGGCTGATATCCCGTCTGCTGGGCGAGCATGTAAATGAACGCGCTGTAGAACTGGATATTGGCCGGGACGCCTACGGGATAATCGGCTGAGCGTTGTGTCAGCATACCGCTCATTCTGCCGTCGTCGTCGATATAGATCTGGAAAGTGTAATGGCAGGGGGGCAGCTTCATCTGCTCCAGCTGGTTGGGGTTCCAATAGCTCGTCAGCAGACGGCGACTGTACGGGTTGGTCTTGATCTCGTTTATGAGATACGCCAGCTGGTCCGTGCCGCCGGTCTTTGTTTTGTAATCGCCGTCGAAGTGTCGCATCTGAAAGCCGTAAACCGGGCCTAGCTCGCCTTCCTCAAAGCCGTGTTTTTTCTCGAACTCTTTATCCACCCAAGGCGTCCAGAAATTCACGCCCATGGCTTGCAGGTCTTTATTGTTACTGCTGCCGGAGAGCAGCCAGAGCAGTTCGCAGAATATTGACCTAGGCCAGAGCTTGCGACGCGTCACGATTGGAAAATCCTCATCGATGCGATACCTGGTCTGATAGCCGAAGATGCTGACGGTTCCCGTGCCGGTGCGGTCAGGCCTTTTTACCCCGTTCTTGAGAATGTATTCCAATGCCCTGTCGTACGGTTCCATTATGTAGGCCATCAGTGATTCCTTTCGCTGCCAGAATTTTCTAATCCTAGATGTCTACAAAATAATACAGCCGAGCCGGTCTGGATGCAATAGTTCGATATGTGTCATTAACTCTATGCGATGTTAATTTCAGACTGTAATTTGACCCAGCTGGCAGTGGTGCGTATACTTCTTAAGTGGCCGGCAGTTATCATGCTGATTCTAAAACTTCTGCGAAAAGGTGAATACTATGACAGGGAACGTACACTCCAACGAGGCAGCTTCCAGGCCCGAGACGAAAAAACGCAAAAAACGCCGTTGGCTACGTTGGCTGATAATAATTCTGGTCATTCTGTTTGTTCTGCTCATCGCCGCTCCGTCTTTGATGTCTACTGGCCTGGGACGTAACTTGGTTGTCTCCATCGCTAATGATTCCCTGCGAGGCCGGGTTGAGATAGAATCGCTGAGCCTGGGCTGGTTCGGGCCGATCAGTGTAACAGGCGTAAAACTTTTCGATCAGCAAGGCCGGGCCGTGCTGGACGTGCCTTCTCTGAGTTGCGAAATGGGATTATGGGGCGTGATCTTCTCGCCGGGGCGTTTCGAGTCGCTGACAATAGATAAGCCCAGGGTGGATATATATCTTGAGCAGGACGGCAGGATGAGCCTGACGGAAGCTCTCCCCGAGCCGTCGAAAGAAAAGCCCCAGGCCGGCCCGAGCGAATTCGACATCATGGGTAAGATAAGCCTCTCTGATGCGACGGTGCGAGTAGTTAAACCCACAGGCCCGGAGTTGACGATCCACAACATTGAGACCGATTTAACCGTTGATTGGCCTAAGAACATTTCAGGTACGACCTCACTGGGAATAAATAATGGCGGGCAAGTAGAAATCGTAACCCTGGTTACTGACCAAACCACGCTTGAGCTGAGCATAGCGACGAAGGCGCCAATAGATATCAAGCCGATTTGCGAATTTCTGGAACTGGCCACGCTGCCTGAGGGGATGTTGAGTATCAAGACCACAGGCTCGTTGAGTGAAAACAGCCAGACAGTGATAGGTGTGATTGATATTACCGATTTCCGGTCAAGTGCAGCGGAGGAACCAGCGCTGCCGAAAATGACGTTGAATCTCGCAACTGAAATGAATGCAACGCCTGAAAAAATGATCGGCAAGATCACCCTCAACAGTCAGCCCGCCAATCTTACGGGCCAGCTTGCGTGCGATGATATCAAAGCCCTCACGAAGATCACGCAAGACCAATGGCTTGATGCGATTCTGCATGGCCAGCCCTTGCCGCTGCCCATCGCGACACTTGATGTCAAGGGCCAGGCTGATATCGCAGCCGTTACGAAAAGTTTTCCTCAGCTGGCAGGGCTTAGCAGACAGACCACAGTCAAGACAGGCCGGGCTGTAATTAGCATAGCTGCGAAAACCAAACCTGCGCCCAATGTAGTTGCTAATCTTAAGGTGGTGGAACTCACAGGCCAGCGTATCAACTCAGCCGATTCGCAAGTCAGACCATTTGAATTTCAGCCCATTGGGTTTGCTCTGCAGGCAGACATTCACGACAAGGTCGGTTTGAACATTGAGGCACTGAAATTGCAAACCCAGGCCGGCGGGTTGGTTGGCGGTGGAACAGCGTCAAAGTTCGCGATGAATATGCGTTTCGACCTTGCCAGGTTGAGAGACATGGTCAATCAACTGGCTGAGTCAGAAGTGAAAAATCTTGCCGGTATGATTGATGCGAAATTCCAGGTCAGTGAAACCAGCAAGGGTGAATACGGTTTGGCGATGGTATTGGAGGGTAAGGATATTTTGCTCCCAGCTGGTGAAAAAACAGCCCGGTTCGACACATTCAATGCAACGCTCCCCGCAGCTGTGAGTGTTCAGAAAACGACAGTCACCAAGGCGACGTTGAAAAACGCGACCGTCACAATCAACGGCCATGCTCCTGTCAGCCTGGCTGGCAGCTATGAGGAGTCTGCGGACAAACGCAGTTTCGCCGTCCTCCTGAAACAGCTGGAACTTGGCGACCTCGATGCAGTGTTGCAGACGTTGGGTATCGAGACGCTCAAGGATTATCGCGGCTCGGTCGATGTTTCCGCCCAGGCGCGGATGGACACCCAGGCTGAGACCACGAGCCTCAATGCCGATGCCAATATCGAAAATTTGCGAGTCTCAGATCAGCCCGTCAACAACCAGGATGCTCCGCTGAGTTTCCATGCCAAGAATCTTGTCTACAACGCAGCTACACAAGACGTTTCGCTGAAAAATCTTACCGCGACGCAAGGCAGCGATCTGAACGTCAAGATTGACGATCTGGTTTACCGCACTGGTCAGGTTCCCCAGGCCAACGGCCAGGTCGCACTGATGACGGATTTGGCCTATATTCGCAGGCTGATTGCGCCTATGCTCGAACCGGATCAGATGAAAGACCTAGCCGGTCAGCTGGCCTATAAGTGCACCCTCGATATGGCAGGGGACAATCTGGACATGAAAGGGCGGGGCAATATCTCTGGGTTCGTCATTGAAAAAAGTCAGGCTGACTGGGGCGATATTGCGTTCATGCACAGCTTGCAGCTGGACACAAAGGCCGATCTGCTGAAGATAGGGGATTTGCAACTCAGCAGCAGGGCGTTGAATCTGCAACTCACCCCGCCTAACACCATTGCCGACCTCCGCGGTGAGAAAATCCTGGCCATCCAAGGCCGATTTAACGGTTCCTGGCCCAGCCTGATTCAGCTGGCGGAGAACTTTATTCCAGCTTTGAAGAAAGACCTCGCGCTTGATCTCCAGGGCGAACTGGCTGCGAATACGGGCATGAATTCCTGTGAGTTTACCCTCACCGGGCCTGTGAATAATCCGAAACTGAATCCCACATTCAAGAGTGTCCGCAGCCAGACCGCGTTCGGCTGGACTTCCGGCAAACTGTTGGGCCTGGAAATTGGCGGCGCGAAATTCGTGCCAGACATGAAGGACGGCAGGTTGACGTTCGGCAAGCCCAGCATTCCGGCCTCTGGCGGCACGATCAATCTTGACGGCGCGATCGATTTTATGCCCGGCGGCATGGTCTTCAATCTGCCAGGCCGGGTTGCAATCATCGATAATGTCATGATCAACCCCGAAGTCGGCGAGTTGTTGCTCAGCAGGTTCAATCCGCTGTTCGCCAAGGCTGTTCAGCTCGAGGGCGAGATGACATTGATGGTGGAAGATATGTACGTGCCCTTTGGCGACGAATTCAAGACCCACGGGCGAGGCCGGGGTAAACTGGACCTGAGTAAACTCAAAATCAGCCCTGGCAAAGGCGGGCTTAGTAAGATATTTGAGATGGCTGGTAAACGCACAACTTCGGACAGTGCATATCCGGTTCGCACGACCGGTGTGGATTTTGAGATAAAACAAGGCCGAATTAATTATGAAAATTTTACCCTGATTCTGGGTAACAATTTCGACCTGATCTTCAGCGGCTGGGTCGGCTTCGACGACACGATGGAGCTGATAGCCTCCGTGCCGATCCGGGCGGGCGTGCTCTCGGCGTTTAACGTGGCTGGGCCTGTTGCCGATTATGCGCGGGTGATGGAGAAATCAGGCGTACGAATCAAAATTCCCATCAGCGGCACGCGAAAGATGCCCTCGCTCGATCTCGGCAAGGTGGACATCAAGCCGTTCGTCGAGGCTGCGGTCAAGGCACTGCTGAAAGAAAAACTCACCGGCGGTTCACCACTTATGCCCAATGCTACAGGCGCAGAAAAAAACCATGGCGAGAAAGTCCAGGACCCTGTTTCCGATCTTCTGAAAAAAAGCATGCAGGAATTACTCAAGCCAAAAACGCAAGAGCCGGCCAAGAATCAAAACTAATCTTCCGGCCTTTCATTACCCCCAGCCATTCTGACCAGGCGCGGATCAAACCTTGCGATGGGTTTGACGAGGTCTCGTTGGGCAGCCATGACTGCGTCGATGTCCTTGTAGGCCATGGGGGCTTCGTCCAGCCCGGCTGAGATCAGCTTGACGTTACGCTCAGCCAGGAATTTTTTCGTCTGGTTCCATGAGAATGTAGCCTTCGCTTTTTTCCGGCTCATCAGTCTGCCGGCACCATGGCTGGCGGAGTTCAGCGACTCAGACTTGCCCAACCCCTGGACGATATAGGCAGGCGTAGCCATGCTCCCTGGGATAATTCCGATCATCCCAGCCTCTGCCGGCGTTGCACCCTTGCGATGCACAATTACCTCTTTGCCGTCGTGGGTTTCTTTCCATGCGAAGTTATGATGATTCTCGATATCCAGCAGGACGTTTACATTAAGATTTTTTGCTACATACTTATGGATCAGTTCGTGATTGGCGGCGGCGTATTTTCCCATGAGTTGCATTGCACCCCAGTATTCTCGTCCGGGTTGGCTTTCAAGGTCCAGCCAGGCCAGGTGAATCAGTTCGCGGGGCAGTTCAGGGTGAAGTTTCATCGCTAGCTTGCTGTAGTGCTGTGCGACGCTGCCGCCCGTTCCGCGCGAGCCGCTATGGCTGAGCAGGGCGAGGTATTCGCCCGCAGCCAGACCCAGGTTGTCCTGCTCCAGCGTCAGCTTGCCGAACTCCACGAAATGATTGCCGCTCCCGCTCGTGCCCAGTTGCGACCATGCCTTGTCTTTGAACTCGCCAGTGATTGGGCTGACGTTCCAATTATCATCCATTACAGGGTGCTGTCTTCGATTTCTGCCGATGAAATGCGACCCCACGCCGAATTGAGTTTCCCGCAACAATGCGTTTTTCAGCCTGTCGTGTTGCCCATCCAAAGCAGAGACCGGCATGTCGAGCACGGTCATTTTCATTCGGCAGGCGATATCCATTCCGACGGCGTATGGGATAATTGCGTTATCGGTCGCAAGCACTCCGCCGATAGGCAGGCCGTAACCGAGATGCGCATCGGGCATAAGTGCCCCTCGAACCGCAACGGGTAACATGCTGGCGTGCTGGAGTTGCTCGACGGCGTTGGCGTCAAGGTCTCGGCCCCACTGTTTCCATGGGGCGGGCTGATCTCGGCCGACGAACTCAGCTGGGGTATCTTCCTGCAAAGCCTCAGCCAATTTTCCCCAGTTCCGATCCTTCAAATACTCACCGGGATTTTTCACCACAGCTGACACTGCCTGCCGCAGAACCTTCTTGTCAGTCCCAGCTTCGTGTGATATCTGCCGAATCGCATGCTGGGCCAACTTTATCGCCTGCCCTTTCGGGATACCCAAATTTACCAATTCTCGCGTTTTCATTTATGCCATTTCCCAAAACGAATCCCGGATTGCTGCCCCAGCCAGCCGACATCCTTATTGTAAGTTTTCCGGAACAGAAAAGTGATTACGATTTGAAGTAATTTTGTTTTTTACTCATCTGAGAGTCGACAAACAGGAAAAAGCGAGAAGAAAAAATCTGTGGACAAACTGTTGATAAGATTCTATTGCCATGTCGGCAAATATGTTACGTGACTTTTGCAATGTGAATAATTGTCGTAAAAAAGTGACGGTTTTTCTTGAACTTGGTCGATAACGTGAGTAGAGTAGGAGACTGTAACTTGTCCAGCACAATAGTGATAACAAATTCTTCGCGGGATCGGATGATAGACGCACGAACAACCAAGGTGTTGGGCGCCTTGCTGGTTGCCATGACTATCGGAGCTTTGCTCCTTATGGCCATGGAATCAGAGCCGCCCCGCCCGAGTAGTGACGCACTGGCGAGCATTCAAAGCTCAGCTGTGGTGGGCCTTGGTGATGTCTCCAACGATTGGCGAAGAATTGTCCTTCACTCATCCCTCGGCGGATCAGATACGCTGCCCGACCGCTGCCATTTTGAAATATTCGCCCAGCCTGATTCAGCAGGCCGATGGGTTCGTCCCACAGCACGCTGGGAACACCAGGCCCCCGGACATCACGTTTATGTCGAAGGGAATGATTTCAATGCCGACAGCATCGGTATTTGCCTGATCGGTGATTTTTCAAAACAAGGCCCCACCGCCGAGCAGTTCGAGGCGCTCCTGGCCTTGGTGCGAAGCCTGCAAACCAAGTGCAATATCAAGTCTGAAAATGTCTATCTCAGTAGCGAGCTTCAACCCGGAACCAGGCCTGGCCTGGCATTCCCGGTTGGTGAATTCAAGTCCCGCCTGGGCAACTGAAGTTTCTTGGCGTTTATTCTGGGACAGAGTACTAGGTTCAGAATTAACTAGACTTCTTAATCTCTAGCCTGCGATTTTCGACCCTACTCTTTTGAGCTGTTCCCTGCTAGCCAGCCGCTGGCGAAGGCCCATTGGAGATTAAATCCACCCGTCGGCCCGTCGAGATCCAGAATTTCACCAGCCAGGTATAGGCCGGGCAGAATCCTGCTCTGCAGCGTGGCTGGTTCTACCTCCTTGAGCTTCACCCCGCCGCGAGTCACAAACGCTGTCTCGAATCCCTCGGTATCGGTTACCGTCAATTCCATGTTCCCCAGCATCTCGGAAAGTTTTTGGCGTCCGGCGGCAGGCAATTGTGCTGCGGTAGTTTGCTCGTCAATCCCTGCAAGTAAAAACAGTTCTCGAACTAACGAAGCCGGAG
Source organism: Phycisphaerae bacterium (assembly GCA_963664745.2). Lineage (GTDB taxonomy): Bacteria > Planctomycetota > Phycisphaerae > SM23-33 > SM23-33 > B1-G9. The sequence continues at coordinate 189,968 of CAXXMC010000005.1, read as the reverse complement.
CCTTTTCCCGCAGGAGTTTTGAAACCATTCGTTTGCCAGCTGAGGTACGCCACGATTCCATTTCGCTGTTCCAATGTGTCGCATCCAATCCGGCAATGACTTCGATTTTCAGCGGTACGAAACTCTCGCGTTGCAGCAGTTGGGCAACTGTGCCGGAGATGTCTATCACAGCTGGGCCTGATAGGCCTTTATGGGTGAAAAGAACGTCGCCTGTAACACCGGCCTTGCTTTGCTTCGGCAGGGCGATCCACACCCTGGCCTGGGCCAGCGACACTCCCGCTAATTTCGTTCCCCATCTTTCTCTGGTAATTAGCGGCACTAGCGCGGGAGTGGGTTCGACAATTGTGTGTCCTGCCTGCCTGGCAAGTGCGTATCCGCCGCCAGTGCCTCCCAGGGCAGGCCAGCTTTTCCCCCCGCACGCCAGCAGGACTCGATCGGCCCGTATGCGTCCTTGCGATGTTTCCACGCCCATTAGCTTGCCGTCGCCCAGCCAAAGCTTGTTTACGACACAACCCAATCGCACCTCTACGCCCAACTGATCGATTCTATTACGCAGTGCGGACTGAACATCGGCTGAGCGCTGACTGGCAGGGTAAACCCTGTGTTGATCGTCCTCAATTGTTTTAACGCCCAGCCTGGCAAGCAATTTTCGGAGATCGTCCGGGCCAAACGCGTCGAGGGCAGGACCCATAAAACGACCCTGTCTGCCGAAGGCATTCTCGATTTCCGTTTGCCCCAGCATGTTGGTGACATTGGCTCTGCCTCCGCCGCTTGCGAGCAGTTTCAACCCAGGTCTGGACATCTGCTCAATCAGCACAACGCGTCTGTTGCCTTCCGCAGCGGCAATGGCTGCCAACTGACCGGCTGCACCTGCACCTACAACCGCCAAGTCAAACTTAATATCCGCTTGTGAACACATCTCAGAATTATAATCCAAATATTCGCACAAAACCATCCGGCGAAATACGGATTGGACCATTTTTCATCGTGCATATAAAACCGGGGCGCCCTTGTTCAGGACGCCCCGGCGTTTGCTACTTAACTGATTGTCTACAGCAATCAAGCTGCAATTTCAGCATGGTTAGAACTGTGAGAGTTCCTTCTCGTTTTCAAACGGAATCATGTCTTCCGGTGAGTTTGAGCCGCCGTTTCTGTTAGGATGTGCTGTCTTCTGGCGAGCCTTGTCGCCATGCGATGCTCCACGGTCGGCCTGGAAACTTATGTGGTTGCCGGTACGACTTCCAGAAGTCGCGCCCTTTCCGCCAACCATGGCCTGCAACTGCCCGACCATGCCGTTGAGTTCCTCAGCCTGCGATGACAATTCCTCAGCTGCGGAGGCCGACTCTTCCGCGTTGGCTGCATTGGACTGGGTTACCTGGTCCATTTGGCCCACAGCTGTGTTTATCTGATCGATGCCTTGTGCCTGCTCGTTGGAAGCAGCGGCTATCTCGGCTACCAGGTCGTTGACCTTTCTGCTGCCTTCGGCGATCTTGTTGAGAGTCTGGGCAACTTCCTTGTTGATCGATACGCCGTTGTCTGCGTTCTTTACCGATTCGGCGATCATGTTGGCTGTGTCCTTGGCAGCCTGTGCGGATCGTTGTGCGAGGTTGCGAACTTCCTCAGCCACGACTGCAAAGCCCTTGCCTGCCTCGCCTGCGCGGGCGGCTTCGACAGCTGCGTTGAGGGCAAGAAGATTCGTCTGGAATGCAATTTCATCGATGGTCTTGATGATTTTTGCAGTTTCGTCGGAAGACTTCTTGATATCGTCGATAGCCTTGCTCATCTGCCCCATCGCCTGAGTGCCGGTATCGGCGTCAGCCGTCGCTGAGGCAGCGAGGTTTGTGGCTTCGTTTGCATTTGCGGCATTCTGTTTGACCATGGATGACATTTCTTCGATGCTGGAGGTTGTTTCCTCGAGAGCGGCTGCCTGTTCGGACGCACCCTGTGCCAATGACTGGCTGGCTGATGATACCTGGCCCGCTGCTGATGCTGTCTGCTCTGAACCGCTGGTGAGCCCGTCGACGATTCGCCTGAGTGCTCTGTTAATGCCTCGGCTGATAAGCAGGCCAAGACCCAAGGCCAAAATGACGCCGACAATCATTGCTACTAGACTTAGAATTTTGAGAAAGGCCGCATTGCTCTGTGCATTCTTGACTTCGCTAGAGGCAACGCCACGATTGATATCTACAATTTGTTTAAGCAAACCAGCTACTTTTTCTTGAGTTTGTTTCACAGGGCCAAGAACCTGTTTTTCATTTTGCAACATCGTGGCTACTGCTTGATCGCCAAGATTGCACATTTCATGTAAAGTTGCGGAGATTTTTTCAGACGCCGGAGCTATTTGATCGTCATAGAGTTTTTGGGCTTCTTCAGCCTTTCCCTCTCCGATTAACTGTTTGGCTTTTGCCAAGCCGGCGTGGAATAGGCGATGCGGCTCTTCACAGGTATTCAGGTGCTGTTTCAAAGTAGGGTTATCTGTCTCGAATGATCCCATCCACTTACCCAAATTGCATTGGGTATGGTTTTCACCACCATCAAAGACTTTATGATCATGAAGCATGCTTTGTACCATGCTTGTAAGCCGATAATGGTCGCCCCTGAATGTTTCGAAGTCTTCCTTGAGCACGTAAGGGTTCTCGATTCCTATCTGATCAAATTTCTTAGATAGTTCGATAGCCTTGTTGTTTTCAGCACGCCATGCGTCCCAAGCAGGTACGAATAAATTCCAAAGCCTCGCTTCTTCAGTGGTTTGTGGCAAGGGCGCATATATATCCCAAGCCTTGCCATAATTCTCCCGAGCTGTGATTAAGTTCTTGTATTGTTTATCACGTATGTCCTGGGAAAGGCCCGCGATTGTTAGAGTACGCAAGGTACTGCCAATATTTTCGGCACATGCCTTGATTTCCAGGAGACTATCCACACTTGGCAGGCGAACCACGCCGATCTCGTCGATAGATTTTTCACTTTCGGCTGCTCCATAGTAGCCCACAATACCCAGTAGCAATGTAATCATTGCAACAGCAAGGAACGATACGACCAGTTTTTTTCCTATAGTCCATCCAGTTTTCATTTTAATATCCTTTCGCTCATTAATTTTGTCAGTCTCAAAGCTGACCTTGAGTGTTATTTTTATTCTGTTTCAGTGATCGTAGCCATCACTGTGGAAACATCTTTGGAGTCCAGAACCTTGTTGATATCCAGAAGAATTGTGACCCTGCTGCCGACCTTGCCCATTCCCAGAATGAACTCTACATCGTTGCTGGTACCGAAGGATGGCGGGTCTTCGATGTTTTCGCCGGCAATGTCAAGAACTTCGGAAACGCGATCGACTATGATTCCAATCTCAATTCCGCCGACATCGACAACTATGATGCATGTCGCATCGGTATGTTCAGCCTCAGACATGCCGAACTTCAATCGGAGATCGAGTACGGGAATTACTTTGCCGCGAAGATTGATTACACCCTTCACAAAATTCGGTGTTTTCGGCACTGCGGTGATGTCCATCATGCCGTTGATTTCGCGGACTTTGAGAATTTCCAGCCCGTACTCCTCGTTGGCCAGACCGAAGGTCAGGTATTTGCCTGCCCGCGTTTCAGCCGTTTTTACAGCATCAACCTCTACTACCTGTTCCATAATTTTCTCCTTCCGCCCAGTAAAAAAAAAGGGCAGCCCGACGCTGCCCCGCGGGATTTTTAGTTATCCCGTCATGTGTCTAATCGGAGGGGCCGAAAAAAAAATTGTCTTTTTTTTAATTTTTTTTTAAAGATTGTCGAGACTTGCGGATTGAATAAGTAGTTGTAAAAGTACGAAATTTCACTGTTAATAGAAAGCCGGGACGTCCTTATGCGGAACGTCCCGGTGTTTGCTACGTTACTAATTGTCTGCAGCAATCAAGCTGCGATTTCAGCATGGTTAGAACTGTGAGAGTTCCTTCTCGTTTTCAAACGGAATCATGTCTTCCGGTGAATGTGAGCCGCTGTTTCTGTTAGGATGTGCTGTCTTCTGGCGAGCCTTGTCGCCATGCGATGCTCCACGGTCGGCCTGGAAACTTATGTGGTTGCCGGTACGACTTCCAGAAGTCGCGCCCTTTCCGCCAACCATGGCCTGCAACTGCCCGACCATGCCGTTGAGTTCCTCAGCCTGCGATGACAATTCCTCAGCTGCGGAGGCCGACTCTTCCGCGTTGGCTGCATTGGACTGGGTTACCTGGTCCATTTGGCCCACAGCTGTGTTTATCTGATCGATGCCTTGTGCCTGCTCGTTGGAAGCAGCGGCTATCTCGGCTACCAGGTCGTTGACCTTTCTGCTGCCTTCGGCGATCTTGTTGAGAGTCTGGGCAACTTCCTTGTTGATCGATACGCCGTTGTCTGCGTTCTTTACCGATTCGGCGATCATGTTGGCTGTGTCCTTGGCAGCCTGTGCGGATCGTTGTGCGAGGTTGCGAACTTCCTCAGCCACGACTGCAAAGCCCTTGCCTGCCTCGCCTGCGCGGGCGGCTTCGACAGCTGCGTTGAGGGCAAGAAGATTCGTCTGGAATGCAATTTCATCGATGGTCTTGATGATTTTTGCAGTTTCGTCGGAAGACTTCTTGATATCGTCGATAGCCTTGCTCATCTGCCCCATCGCCTGAGTGCCGGTATCGGCGTCAGCCGTTGCGGAGGCAGCGAGGTTTGTGGCTTCGTTTGCATTTGCGGCGTTCTGTTTTACCATTGAGGACATTTCTTCGATGCTGGAGGTTGTTTCCTCGAGAGCGGCTGCCTGTTCGGACGCACCCTGTGCCAATGACTGGCTGGCAGAGGATACCTGGCCCGCTGCGGAGGCTGTCTGCTCTGCGCCGCTGGTGAGTCCGTCGACGATTCGCTTCAGTGCCCTGTTAATGCCGACTGCTATTGAGAACGCAGCTGCTACCCCCGCAACCACTGCGCCTATACCGACACAGCATATCAGGACATTGGCGAAGGCGATACTGGCGTTGGACTGTTCTTCAACTTTGTCGATAAAGTCATACACACCGTCACGAACCTGGCGAGCCTGGGCCATTACGGCATCGGCAGCGGGTTTTTGTTTATTTATTTGATTGTCCCGCTGGTCACGGTTGACGGATCGGAAGGTCTGTACCTGTTCAAGGTAGCTGTCCAGGGATGTCAGTGCGTTATCGATTTGTTTCAACGCCTGGGGATCCTTGAAGCTGGCTTGGCAAGCCTTGAGATTTTCCCGGGTTGTTTCGATCTCGCCGATCCATTCCTTGGCGATTGCGTCCTGGGCTTCCGGTGTGGTGGCAAGCTGATATTTCTGTGCCAAGATGCGAGCACTATCGAACGAGTTGCGTGCCGTCTGGGCCAGGAAGGTGTTGGTAACTTTTTGATAGTCGGTTACCTTGCCGTCTGCAGTTTCCTTGGCACACTTATCGACGACGGTGAACTGAGCGTCGAGAATGGCCTTGATTGCATCGCGAACGCCGAGCGAGGCTTTGCTGCGAATAGTGCCCGCGGCAATCCTCTTCTGTGCAAGGTCGTAATATTCCTGGGTCGCCTTGGAATAGTCTGTGATTTTATTGATCACATCTTCGGCGACGCGTTTATTCTCTTCAGACTTCATCATTCCCTGGGCGGCCTGGGCGTTTTCTATGACGTTGGCTTTCTCGGTAATGATGCTGTCGTTGTACTTGTCTTCACCATAGATAACATACCGCAACGCCCCGGCCTGTGCGTCTTGAGAATCGACCAGAATGGTGTTGGCTTTCTTGGCGATGTCGAGTTGATAACAAATCCCCTCCATAGCGTCTTTACTATTATTCAGGCTGATATACCCCGTGATACCTACCACACTCATCAATATGAGTACTAAGGTGAATCCAAAAGTGATTTTTTTTCCAATAGTCCATGTAGATTTCATTTCAATATCCTTTCGCTGTTTTTTTTCATGGGTACCTCTAATAAGTGTTTTTGAGCTGAGAGTAGGAAATTTATACAGCTGGCAAGAAACGCTACACAGATTATGTTTTTAGATAGTCTCTGTATTGCGTGACATAGTCCAGCCTAGAGAATATTCGCTCTCAGTCAAAACTGATTTTTTAGAGATGCCGTTAAGATTAAACTTTTTGTCCTGTTTTTTTGGGTAGGTTATTCGTCTTCCGTGATGGTAGCCATTACAGTTGAGACGTCTTTGGAGTCCAGAACCTTGTTGATATCCAGAAGAATTGTGACCCTGCTGCCGACCTTGCCCATTCCCAGAATGAACTCTACATCGTTGCTGGTACCGAAGGATGGCGGGTCTTCGATGTTTTCACCGGCAATGTCAAGAACTTCGGAAACGCGATCTACTATGATTCCAATCTCAATTCCGCCGACATCGACGACTATGATGCACGTTGCATCGGTATAGTCAGCCTCCGGCATGCCGAATTTCAGCCGGAGATCGAGTACGGGAATTACTTTGCCGCGAAGATTGATTACACCCTTTACGAAATTTGGTGTTTTCGGCACTGCGGTGATGTCCATCATGCCGTTGATTTCGCGGACTTTGAGAATTTCCAGCCCGTACTCCTCGTTGGCCAGACCGAAGGTCAGGTATTTGCCTGCCCGCGTTTCAGCCATTTTTACAGCATCAACTTCTACTATCTGTTCCATAGCATTCTCCTTCCACCCAGTATTGAAGAGACAGCCCGACGCTGCCTATTTGTAGCAGGATTTACTTCACCCCGTTATCTGTCTAATCGGAGTGAATAAAAAAAAAATATCAATTTTCTAATTTTTTTTCCAATGTTGTCGAGACTTGATTATTTGAAATTTATTCAAGAAAAAGCATTTTTGATAAATGCAGGCAATGTTACCTCCGATATGAATCTGAATCCGAAGGTGCTTTGGATTTGTTTCAAACATGTGATAAGTTTCCGTCGGCTGTGCAAATATTGCCTTGGGACGGGTGGAGTACAGCAGGATGAACATTAAATCCATGTACAGGAAGACTTGCTATGAACATTAAAGCAATGGTAGTGGACGACTCAGGAATCATGAGAAAAATGGTAATGCGCTCGCTGAATGAGAGCGGCATGGCTGATTTTGAGTTTGTTGAGGGGGTCGATGGCGCTGATGCATTGGCAAAGTTTGACCCAAACGAGATTGAAATGCTTTTTGTGGACTGGAATATGCCGAATATGAACGGACTGGAATTTATCCAAAAAGTTCGCGAAATAACCGATCATCATATTCCAGCTGTGATGATCACCACGGAAAGAACGATGGAAAAAGTGGATGAAGCTATGGAAAAGGCAGGTGTAGATACCTTTATCTGTAAGCCTTTCACCACTGATGTGTTGAAGAAAAAGCTCGAACTGTTGTTCGACAAAATTCAGGATGATAGTGCGGGCTTTTTTGGCTCACTTGCCAGTAAAGGCTCTTAGTAATTTATAACCCTTTTTTGTTGAGAAAATTCGATATGGAAAACACAATCATTCAAAGACCAAACGGTGACGCAGTTGTTGAAGCAGTGAAAGAAATCATGTCTGCTGCTTGTGGCATAGAGACTGAGCAGTGTGAGTGTTTGCCGGAAGATATCTGCAAAGAAGGGGCTGCGATTGCGGTGATCTCCGTGATGGGGTCGGGTATTGAATGGTCTATTTACCAGGGATTTCCACGAACTACAGCTATGGCCCTTTGCCAGGCTTTTGCGGGATTTGAAATACCCTTTGAAAGCGAAGATATGGGTGATGCCATAGGTGAAGTTGCCAATATTCTGGCTGGCGGAATCAAGAACATACTGGATAAACGCGGAGTTCATGTTGAAATCTCGCTGCCAAGCGTTATGAGAGTAGATGGTCTGCATATTCTGAAGCAGCATGGATCTCGATACTCAAAGGCTTGTTTTACGTCTTCAATAGGACAATTCTGGGTTGGTGTGGTTTCAGGAAAAACGATGGAGATTGTTGCCTGATTCACATCGCTTGACAAGAAGTCATGAAGGATGAAAAATGGCTGACCAAAAAAAAGAAAAAAACGCTAAAACGAAGCGGAACTCAAAAACTGAAAAGAGAATACCGGATGACATTATCGGATTGGCTGAGGAAATAGCCACCATAGATCCCGGTGACAAGGAGCCAATCGTCCGAATAGGAATGAAGCTGGAAAAGGCGTGGACGACTCTGAAAGTCGATCATGCCGATAAGGCTATAACGGCTTTGCTCAAACAATGCCTCGGTACCCTTCAGGGCTTCTATCAAGATAAACTAAACAATGCCATGGAAGTATGGCAAAGAGTCTCCGCAGCTGTGTATGCCATCGAAAGTACACTCGATGGTGTAGAAAACGGACAGGAACAAATGGCTGCTGCCATGGAAGCCTTGAAGAATCTTGTAAAATCCGGCGCGGAACAATCGCCAAAAAGCGGCGAAACACCATCGAAAAATAAACCAGCTGGGGGCGATACGCAAGATCCGCTCCTGGTTCTTCAGGGCATAGCTGCCAAACTTATGGGATGTACATCCAACGAACTGGATGAACTCCGCAGCCTGTGTGATGAATTGCAGACAATAGCTTCCTCCGAGGCCGTTGCCGCCGGCGCTGTTGGACATCTGATAGTTGCTACAGAATTGCTCCAGACGGTTATCAATGGAACGGCAGATAAGCCGGACAACACCCTGGACAAGGTAGCCCAGGCAATTGGGGTGGCAGTGGATGCGCAGGAGGCTGCTCTGGAACAGCAGGCAGCAGCCCGGGAAGAGTCAGCTGCGGTTCAGGAAAAGGAAACCATCTCGGAAGTCAAGCAGGAAGAAGTTCCTGTTCCGGAATCTGAAACCAGGCCGGAAGCTACTGTAAAAGAACCGCAAAAAGTTGCCAAGATTGAATTCCCAGGCCCAGCCATCATGGCTGAGGATACCGACGAGGAACTTCTTAACGAGTATATCGTCGAGTCACTGGATCATATTACCAATGCTGAAGGTGCACTGTTGGAATTGGAATCCAATCCTGATGACCACAATCAGATCGGCGTTGTGTTCCGGGCTTACCATACTATAAAGGGCACGAGCGGTTTTCTGGGGTTCGACCGAATACAGAAATGTGCTCACCTGGCTGAGAATCTTCTGGATCGCGCCCGTGATGGCGAAATCAAAATCAAAGGCGGCTATGCCGATCTTTGCCTGCGTAGTTGCGACTGCCTGAGAACGATGCTTCAGTCGCTTCAGGGTGTAGCGCCAGGCGAATCGCTGCATATTCCCGATGAACTCGATGAACTTTTGACGATCCTCCTGGATCCTGAGCAGGCTGGTTACAGCGACGAGCAGGCTGATATAACTGACATGCGAGTCGGTGATATTCTCGTCGGCAAGAATGAAGTTACAAGAAGAGCCATCGAAAAAACCGAGAAGACCAAGGGAGATAGAAAGCTCGGGGAAAAGCTGATTGAAGACGGCACTGCAAGCGCATCGCAGGTTGCCGATGCAATCCGTACCCAGAATCAGCTCAAGCAGGGCAAAGGTGCTGCCGTCGAGGGGTCTATTCGTGTAGGAACAGATCGGCTTGATAATCTGATTAACATGGTAGGCGAACTTGTAATCTCGCAGTCCATGGTCGCTGCTGACACAGCTGTGACCGACGGCAGCCAACCCAAACTTCAGCGCAGTGTCTCACATGCCGGTAAGATAATCCGTGAACTTCAGGATTTGACAATGTCCCTGAGGATGGTGCCCCTTAAGGGCATGTTCCAGAAGATGAATCGTCTGGTACGGGACCTTTCTCGCAAGAGCGGCAAGGACGTTGTCTTCAAAATTGAAGGCGAAGACACAGAGATTGACCGGAACATGGTTGAGAGTCTCAATGATCCTCTGGTGCACATGATCAGAAATTCCGTGGATCACGGTATTGAAACCCCTGACGTTCGCGAGGCAGCGGGGAAATCTCCGACCGGCACGGTAACTTTGCGGGCGTATCACGCAGCTGGGAATGTCGTGATCGAACTTCAGGATGACGGCAAGGGTCTGGATCGCGAAAAAATCCTGGCCAAGGGCATATCCAAGGGGCTTGTGGAAAAAGGCAGGGAGATGACGGACAATGAAATATTCATGTTGATCTTTGCTGCGGGTTTCTCCACAGCTGACAAGATTACGGACGTCTCAGGCAGGGGCGTCGGTATGGATGTGGTCAAGCGGAATATAGAATCCCTCCGCGGCAGGGTTGACGTGGCTTCCCAGAAGGGACGCGGCTCTAAATTTACGGTTCGTTTGCCTTTGACGATGGCAATTGCCGACGCAATGATAATGCGTGTCGGCCAGGATCGTTATCTTCTGCCGACCATTTCTATCGAGCAGAGTTTCCAGCCTGAGGAAGGCTCGGTATCGACCGTCGCCGGCGTTGATGAGATGGTAATGTTGCGTGGCGAATTACTGCCGTTGTTCCGGCTTCATAAAATGTTTGGAATTAAAAGTGGAGCCCAGACGGATCCTTACAAGGGTTTGCTGGTAGCTATCGAAGGTAACGGAAGTCGATGTGCATTGATGGTCGATGAATTGCTGGGCCAGCAACAGGTGGTTATTAAAGCGCTTAGCAACGGCATGGCGCATATACCCGGTATCGCCGGTGCAGCCATTCTGGGCGACGGCAGAGTTGGACTGATCCTGGATGCCTCTGGCCTGTTGCAACTTGCCCAAGGGCAGGGAGAAGGAGCGGAGGAACTCGAACCGGCAATGGCGTTTTAGGTGATCTTAACTTTTTAGAATTACGTCAAATGTAGTTTTTAGAGGACGATATATGTCGACAATATTGGAAATTAGTGCCGAAATTACCAACGATCAGTTCGAGGAGATCAGTGCGTTGGTTAAGAAGTTAGCTGGCATCAATCTTCATGACGGCAAGAAAGAGCTTGTCAAGGCCAGGCTTTTTAAGCGGATGCGTCAATTGCGACTTCGCGATTTCGATCAGTATCTCGCCCTCATAAAAAACGATGAGACCGGATGCGAACTGGTTTCAATGCTGGATGCTCTTTCCACAAATCTGACCTTCTTTTTTCGGGAGGCTGGACATTTTCACTATCTTAAGGATGAGGTACTCCCGCCGATTATTGGACGCGGCTGTCGAAAACTTCGTATATGGAGCGCAGGCTGCAGTTCGGGGGAAGAGCCATACTCCATAGCAATGCTGCTCAGCGAAGCCCTACCCGATATCGAGAAATGGGATGTCAGGATCTTGGCGACTGATTTATCGACACGCGTGCTGGATATTGCCAATCGCGGCGAATATAGCCAGCAGAGATTTAAGGACACGCCAAAACATCTGGTGTCAAAATATTTTGATGTCGCCCAGGCCAAGCCCGCCAAAATATACCGAGTGAAACCGTCGATAAGACAAATGATTCACTTTGCCAGGCTGAACCTCATGGGGCCCTGGCCGATGAGTGGCCCGTTCGACGTGATCTTCTGTCGAAACGTGATGATCTATTTCGATAAGCCGACGCAGAATAATCTTGTGAATCGCTATTATGACCTTCTTGGTGACGGCGGAAGACTGTTCCTGGGGCACTCCGAGAGTCTGACCGGGACGCAACACAAATTCAAATACTGCCAACCCGCTACCTACATGAGATAGGCAGGCAACTAACATATTCTGGGCATAACAGGAATGAAGGCGTTTTATGAACCAGCAAGAACAGAATAAGAAACTGGCGCTGAACGAAACGATTCAGAAGGTTGCCGACGAGACCTTCGGCGAATTGGCATTTATGTTGATTATGCCGGATTTCGAGGATACCGCAGACAGGCAGATTGTCTGGGGTTACGGGGCGAGCGTGGAGTTTACCGGGCCGTTCTCCGGCAGGCTGTTTGTTTCGATAACATCGGATATGCTTGAACCTCTTGCAGCGAACATGCTGGGGCTGGAACCAGGCGAGGCTCCGCCGGAAGGCGTGAAGGTCGTCGATGCCTTGAAAGAACTTCTGAACGTCATATGCGGCAATCTTCTCCCCGCCATCGCAGGTCATGAAAAGATATTCAACATCAGCGGACCGGAAATGCGCGACGATCCGAATCCGCCGGAATCACTAAGCGGGCATCAATTGGCTGGGCAAGACGAATTACTTCTCGACTCGGGACGGGCTTGTTTGCGATTATTCATAGACGAGAACGTCAATCTTTCTGAATTGTTGTAAAAAGGATACAAAAAAGATGATAAATGTTCTCATAGTAGACGACTCAGCCGTCGTTCGTAGAGTTCTCTCAGAAGAACTTTCGCACGCGAGAGATATCAATGTTGTTGGCACGGCTATTGATCCTTATATTGCCCGAGAGAAGATCATAAGTCTCAAGCCGGATGTAATAACGCTTGATGTCGAAATGCCCAGGATGGACGGCTTGACATTTCTCAGCAAACTCATGAAGCATTGTCCAATCCCGGTTATCGTGGTAAGTTCGTTAACGCCACAAGGTTCAGAGTCGGCTATGAAAGCCCTGGAACTGGGCGCTGTTGACGTCCTGGCCAAGCCGGGCGGGTCCTATTCCGTCGCTGATCTTACAAAAGTTCTTATCGATAAAATCAGGGCAGCTGCCACCGTCAGATGTCTAAAAAGAGAAACGCAAACGGCAATTCAGCCACGCCAAAGCGATGTCGAAGCCATGATCGCAACCACGCATAAAATTCTCGCCATTGGTGCCTCAACCGGCGGAACCAAGGCTATCGAGGAAGTGCTCACGCATTTACCCCGCAATACTCCGGGTACGCTTATCGTGCAACATATGCCCGAACATTTTACAAAGTCCTTCGCAGAGAGGCTGAATTCGATCTGCCAGATGGAAGTACGCGAAGCCAAAAAAGACGATCCGATAGTTCCGGGCGTTGCTCTGCTGGCTCCGGGCAATTTTCATATGGTGCTTCGACGTAGCGGTGCGAGGTACTTCGTAGATATTAAAGAAGGCCCGAGAGTTCACCACCAGAGGCCTGCTGTAGACGTGACATTCCATTCCGTCGCGAAATACGCGGGAACAAATTCAGTTGGCGTAATTCTGACTGGTATGGGCGCTGACGGTGCAGCTGGGCTGTTGGCCATGCGAGATGCGGGCGCTGATACAATTGCACAGGATGAAGCCAGTTGTGTCGTGTTCGGTATGCCGCGAGAAGCCATTAAACTCGGCGCCGCACAATCCATCATGCCGCTAAATAAAATCGCCGCCAAGATATGCGAACAATTGGCACGCAAAGAATCGGCGCACACTCGGGTGGCTTCTTAGAGTATTTAAGATGCTCTAAAGATTCGCCAGGCGTTGAGCCTTATCGTGGGCAATCAGGGCGTCGATCAGCGGATTCATATCGCCAGCCAGGATTCTGTCAAGGTTGAAGTTCGCGCCTTCCTGGCCTTCGCCTTTGAGACGATGGTCGGTGCAGCGGTTCTGCGGGAAGTTGTAGGTGCGCACTCGCTGCGAACGGTCGCCTGAGCCGATCATTGCCTTTCGCGTGGCGGCGTCGGCGGATTCCTGTTTACTGCGGAAGTGATCGTACAAACGAGCAGCCATGATCTGCCGGGCCTTGGCACGGTTCTTGTGCTGCGACTTCTCGTCCCGCATCGAAACCGTAATTCCCGTCTCGATATGTTCGAGCTTGATGGCTGAGGCGTTCTTGTTCACCGACTGCCCGCCAGGCCCGCCGGCACAACTGACATGCTCAAGCACATCCTTTTCCCAGTCGATGTCGATATCGATGGATTCGGGTTCCGGCATTACAGCTACGGTCGCTGCGGAGGTATGGATTCTGCCTTGGCTTTCGGTTTTCGGCACACGTTGAACCCGATGTCCGCCGGCTTCGTATCCAAGGCGCGCCCAGACGTTTTCGCCCTTGACGTTTACGAATACATCGCGAAATCCGCCAAGTTCGGTGGGGTTGGCGGAGAGGATTTCGAACTTCCAGCCGAACTGTTCGGAATACGCCCTGTACATATCCAGAAGATTGCCGCAGAAAAGCGCTGCCTCGTCTCCGCCGGTTCCGGCACGGATTTCCAGGATGACCGAGCCTATCTCCTGATCGTCGCTCATTACCAGCAACCCTTTGACGGTATCGAGAGCGTCCTCTGCCTGGTGTTTCAGATCCTCAACTTCTCCCCAAGCCAGGGATCGAAGCTCATCGTCGGTTTCGTTGTCCAGAATTTCCTGGGCACCGTCGCGCTCTTCTATAAGTTTTTTGTATTCGCGGTAAGGCTGAACGATTTTGTCGAGGGAAGAGCGTTCCTTGGAGAGAGCAATTATCCGGTTTGTGTTCGAGGCAACAGCTGGGTCGTTCATCAACTCTGTAACTTCCGCCAGTCTGCGGTCGAGTTCGTCGAGTTTGGAAATCAGACTATCTGGATTCTGCGCCATGGCCTTGCCTCTTTGAACATGAGATCTGTGGTAAGTTTTACCTGAAAAATGTGCACATAAAAACGCCGGTCTTTTCGCAAAGTTGAGCGACCAGGCCGGCGTTGTTATTATGACTTAAGCTACTTTTTGTTTTTCTGGAAGTAATTGCCGCCGAACTTCTTCTGGAATTTCTCCACTCGGCCTGCGGTGTCCAGGAACTTCTGCTTGCCAGTGTAGAACGGATGACAATTCGAGCAGATATCTACACGAACCTTATCGTCCTTCAGGGTTGAACGGGTTTCAAACGAGTGCCCACAAGCACAGGTGATCTCGACTGGCGTATAAGCTGGATGTATTGCTTCTTTCATTTTTGGCCTCTTAACTAGTTACAATTAGGGAAAGCGAAGTAGTTTACCACAGCGGCTGGTTAATTCAAGCGACTTTTTTAAGTTTTCGGAACCTTTTTTAACCCACCTGAGCTGGGCAGCTGCTTCTGCATGAACAAGCCCCTCAATCCCAGACCAAATACTTGTTGAAACCACCCTGACAGTCGCTTAGGATCATGAGGGACAGGGTCTTATTGTGAATGGAGAAATCTGATGCGTAGATATTTTCTAATGGTTATTTGCGTACTAAGTATTTTTATATACAGTGGTTGCGAAAGCCAGTCTGCCGACCGTCCAGCTCTAGGCCAGGCCGGCTCAAAAGATGTCTGGACGCCGACAAAAGATGCAAAAATCATTAATATTTCCACAGCCGAAGCGTTTGTGGAGAATATAGGCCCGGATCGCACGTTGGAGCTAGATGCCGGCGAGTACGTGTTGAGCGACGTTAAAGACCGCCACATGGATTTCGTGCGTTGGGATCCGAACTTTGATGGCCAGACCTTGACAATCCGCAAAGTCAAGGGCCTGAAAATTATCGGAAAAGGCCCTGCGCCGGCCAGGCTGATAGTCCATCCGCGTTACGTGTTCGTGCTTAACTTCGAGGACTGCAAAGATATCAGGCTGGAGAATCTGATCCTGGGCCATTCGCCAGAGGAGGGCTATTGCGACAGCGGCGTGATCGGTGTTGCCAATTGCCAAAAAATTACCATACGGAAGTGCGAATTATTCGGGTGCGGCACGGAAGGCCTGATGCTTACCAACGTGCGGTCGTTATCTTTTGAAGATTCCGTCATTCGAGATTGCAGCTACGGTATCATGACGATCAAAAGCTCTGCCGACCTCAGTTTTACCGACTCACAGTTTTTTGGAAACCGTGAGTATTACGGCATCAGTTTGCATGATTCCAAACGGGTTGTGTTTGCCGGCTGTTCGTTCCGAGAGAACAGGATTAACGATACCTTATTCCGGTCGGCTTCGTGTTCGGACATCGTGGTTAAATGTTGCCGGATTTCCGATAACACGCATAAGGGCCTGACGAACAATGCCCAGGCCGTTACGTTTGACGGCATGAAGACTTCAGGCCGTTGAAGTAAGCTCGTCGAGGGCATCCCACCTTTTATCCATTAAAGTTCATAGGGCACGTAACATCTGTTCGTTACGTGCCGATTGTCCTCGTCAAGCCAGATTGTCATGTAACGATACAACTGTTACATGGCCTACGGACTACCCCGCGAACAGCATGCGGTTTAGGCCAAGTTACCCATCGATATTCAAAATTCGCTTTTTCAATCCGGATTCCGAAATCCGCAATCCCAAATTTTTTGTTATCCCTTTTTCGCTGCTGCTTTGATCTCCAGCAGTTCTTTCATGACGTTGAACAGATTGCCTTTCCAGGTTGTTGTGCCGAAGGCGTCGTGGGTTTGTTTGTATAGCAGGTAGAGTTTTTTATAGACAGCTACAGCGGCGGGGTTTGGAGTGTAGAGTTTTCGCTTCAGGCCGGTCATTTCTTCCTGTGCCGCCGGGACATTTTTATACACCCCAGCTGACACTGCAGCTGCGATGGCGGCGCCGACCGCACAGGCCTGGGACGCCATGGCCATGCGGATAGGCCGCTCTGTGATGTCGGCGAAAATCTGCATCACCATCGGATTCTTATCTGCAATGCCGCCGCACGTTAATATCTCCTTGACCTTTATATTGTACTGCTCAAAACGATTGATAATCGTCAGCGATCCGAAGGCTGTAGCTTCGATCAGGGCGCGATAAATCTCCGCCGGCGTGGTGTGGAGCGTCTGGCCCATGATCATGCCGGTCAGTTTGGGGTCTGCCAGAACCGATCGGTTGCCGTTGTTCCAATCCAGTGCAAGCAGGCCGCTCTCGCCGGGGGCCAGCAGGGCGGCTTCTCTGGTGAGTTCCTCGTGTGAGCCAGCTGTTTTCCCGCCAGGCTGAATGTAGTTCACGAACCAGTTGAAGATATCGCCCATCGCGCTTTGTCCAGCCTCCAGCCCGACGTAGCCAGGCACGATGCTGCCGTTGACAATGCCGCACAGCCCCGGCACATTTGCGATATACTGCTTGGCTGGGACGACGATCATGTCGCACGTACTCGTGCCGAGGATCTTCACCATCGCGCCGGGTTTGATTCCCGACCCGACGGCCCCCATGTGCGCATCCAAAGCGCCGGCGGAGACGGGCAGTCCCTCGGGCAGTTTCATTCGCTTGGCCCAGTCCGCGGTGAGCAGGCCGATGGGCTGGCCTATTGGCTGAGCCTTGGTGCGGAGTCTTCTGCGGAGATCGCCGAGTTTGCGGTCGATGCGGAGCAGGAATTTCTCGTCCGGGTAGCCTCCCCATTCTTCGCTGTACATAGCTTTATGGCCTGCTGCGCATATGCAGATCGTAAACTCGTCCGGATCTTCTGTTCCCGTGAGCATGGCTGGGATCCAGTCAGCCAGTTCAACCCAGGTGTACGCAGCTTCGAATACTTTTGGCGCCACTCGCAAACAATGGAGGATTTTGCTGAAGAACCATTCACTGCTATAAGTTCCGCCGCATTTTGCGAGATACTGAGGTCTCATTTTGCGGGCTTCGTTGGTGATGAATTCCGCTTCATCCATAGCGGTATGATCTTTCCAAAGCCAGGCCATGGCGTCGAGGTTTTCCTCGAACCTTTTCTGCAATGCCAGCGGCAAACCTCTGCGATCAACCGGTATGGGCGTACTGCCGGTCGTGCCCACGCCCAAGCCTACCACCTGCTCTGTACTGAAATAAGGATTGCCCCGCTTTGCGGAAGCCAACGCCCGTTTGACGGTAAGTTCAGCGCCCTTGAGATAATCAGCTGGGTGTTGACGGGCAAGGTTCGGATCATCAGAGAGCAATATGCCATCTATGCCGTGTTCGTATTTCCAGGTTGAAGAGGCGACTTCTTTTCCGTTTGCGGTATTTACGACGACGGCGCGGACTGAATTCGTGCCATAGTCCAGGCCTACTGTATATGTTGTCATTGCTGCTTCCTTTCTTCCGCGTCGTCGTGCGAAACCCCGCGACGCTCTCGAAAGCATGATAATTCCAGACTTGGCCAAAGTCAAACTATCAACAACGACTTTGCCTGTTTGCCGATAATTACATGTCTGCACAAAACGCATACATGCTACCAGGCCAGGTTACGTTAGATGAACAGCCTGCCGACCTGGTAGACAATCAGCGTGGTTCCATATGCCAGCACCGTCAGTCCGCCAAGTTGCAAAGCAGCCCATTTCAACGAGCCGGACTCGCGATACGTAACTGCTATGGTAGCCACGCACGGAGCGCTTATAAGGCAGAAAATCATGATGCAATAGGCCTGAAGTGAATTGTAATGACTGCGTAATTGCCTGCGAAGCGCCTGCGATCCTTCGTCGGTTTCTCCTACGGAGTAGACTATACCAAGCTGGGCTACGAAAACTTCCTTCGCTGCCAGTGCTCCGATCAAGGCTGTGCCGATTTTCCAGTCGAAGCCGATTGGTTTGAGCACCGGTTCCATGGCCCGACCTATTCGACCAGACATGGAATACGAAACCTCTTCGTATCGTTTCCGGTTTCGCAATTTTTCCAGCTGAGCCTGGCTCGGGGCGTGTAAATTGTCGAGATATAAAACCGTTGCAATGTAGGCTGGTGGATTTTCTTCCTCCAACTCATGAAGATTCCTGTCGCGAATGGTCTTGGCTAGGAGGTACTTTGTGGAATTTTCGTCCAACTCATTTTCTTCAACGGCGACGTTAAACTCTTCCCGGACTTTTTGGACTTTCTCGCGCATGGCCAGGAAGGTTGCGATCTTCTCTCCGCCGGGCTGAGCGCAGAGTTTTTTCAATTCATCCTGGGCGAGTTCTTCCGCAGCGACAAACTCAGGCTGGTCAGGCCAATATTGTTCCTGGGTATTCTCCCGTTTAACTTCGATTGCAATAGCCTGGGCTGGGAGTTGAGAATTTTTGTCAAGCGTTAAAACACCGTTCAGACTTTTGGCGTTGGTGACCAACTCATTCCTGGCCTGGCTGGCCAGGGCGTCGTAGTTCTGGTCAAAAACGGTTTTGCGCGGGAACGTGGTCAATGCCCAAAGTACTATGGACAATCCCAGGATTACAGTCCCCGCCTTTCGCAGGTACATCCACGACGGCCCCCATGTGTGCACGAGCAGACCTTTCAGCGTCGGCATCCGGTAGGGGGGCAGTTCGAGAATGAAGGGTACCATTTCGCCCTTGAAAATCGTGCTCCGCAGCAGCTTGGCCATGGCCACCGCCAGCAAAATGCCGATGATGTAAATGCTCCAGAGTATCGGTGCGTTGATCGCTTTCGGAAAGAAGGCTGGGATTATAAGCGCGTAAATTGGCAGCCTGGCTCCGCAGCTCATAAGCGGAATCACGAGCATGGTTGTCAGCCTGTCCCTGCGGGTTTCGAGCGTTCGCGTCGCAAGGATGGCAGGGATGCTACAGCCGAAGCCGGTGAGCATGGGAATGAAACTCCTGCCGTGCAGGCCGATCTTATGCATCACGCGATCCATGATGAATGCCGCCCTGGCCATGTAACCGCTGTCTTCAAGGAAGGAAATGGCCAGGAACAGCATGAAAATGTTAGGCAGGAAAATGATCACGCCTCCCACGCCGCCTATCAAACCGTCAACGATAAGCGATTTGAGCAGGCTGTCGCTTCCCCTGGGCCAGAGTTGCGATATCGCACCGCCCAGCCAATGAAAACCCGACTCTATCCAACCCATCGGAAACTCGCCCACCGTGAACGTCAGCCAGAATACCAGGTACATCATCACGACAAAAATCGGCAACCCCAGCCAGCGTCCTGTCAGGACGGTATCGATTCTGTCACTTAGATTATGACGAGATTCCACGGTGTGCTTGACCGTTTCCGTACAGGCACCGGAAATGAAACCGTATCGGCGGTCAGCCAGGATAATCTCGGGCGAGTCGCCGCAGATGCTGCTAATATGCTGGCGGATCGCAGCTGCCTTTTCCAGAACCAATTGAGATTCAGGATGCGATTCGTTTAGTCGTTGAATGACCTTTTCGTCATTTTCCAAAAGTTTAATGGCTAGCCATTTCGCACGATAACACATACCGCAAGAGGCTGATATAAGTTCGGTCAATTCTTCGACGTGAGGCTGGACTTCTTCGCCATACGTAGGATGACGCTGCTTTTTCAGATACGCCTGCGGATCATCCGCCACAGCCAGGGCTGTATCAAGAAGCTCATCGATCCCTTTTTCCTTATGACCTACGGTGAAAACTATCGGCACACCCATCAGTTGCGAAAGGGCAGCCTTGTCAATTGCATAGCCTTGGTTCTTGGCAATGTCAGCCATATTGAATGCCAGCACCAAAGGCAAGTCCATCTCCAACAGCTGAGTAGCCAGGTACAGGTTACGCTCCAGATTGGAAGAGTCGATAATCGCGATCACGGCGTCGGGCTTATCGTTCAGAAGAAAGTCGCGGGCAACGATTTCATCCACGCTATATGCGGTCAGGCTGTATGTGCCCGGCAGATCAACTATGTGAAGCTTCCTGCCTGCGTGAGTTGCAGTACCTTCAATCTTCTCAACCGTTACGCCGGGATAATTGCCCACGTGCTTGCTCGAACCGGTGACGGCATTGAAGATCGTCGTCTTGCCGCAGTTCGGATTGCCCGCCAGGGCTATCGTTATCTCTTTTTTTCCGTCTTTTTGCTGATCATTACTCATTTTGAACTTACCGGCCCTGAATATTTCAGTTTTTAAACTTTCTAGAACAAACCTTAGGGAAACTCTAGAATTCCGCTTAAAAAACACATTGAACCAGGCAGTTATTATCAGGGATAGAATTCGATATTCAAGAACTAAATGAGATTTTGTCTAAATAAAAAGATAAAGACGGACATGCACCGCACAGAAATTCACGATTTTGTTCACTACCTAGCCGCACAAGCGGGGCATGAGCCTCCGCTCCATGAAAAGCATTTTTACAAGATTATTAAGTGCAAATCAGCCTGTTTTCAGGCCTTTTTCATGCGTTGCCAGTATGGTTCCAGGCTGACGACCTTGCCGGTGGCCATGGCTTTGTCAATGGCGAAGCAGGTTATGCCAGATTTGATTCCATCCATCAGGCCTGTTGCCGGCTTGGCACCTTTGAGCATGCTAGCAGCGAGTTCTTTGCCCAGCACTTCATCTCCACCGCCATGGCCGCCACTGGCACCGACTTTGACATTCTCAATTTTCGTGTCAAAACCGATACGTTTCGTTTCGATTGTTCCTTGAAGAACATCCGCGCGAATGGCACCTTCGGTACCGAGGATGTACATGCGTCTTTCTGGAATGGCGGCATTGCAATTTGTGTGGAAAGTGGCCCGTACGCCGTTGGCGTATTCGATCAGGGCGATCTGGTTATCAATTATATCTTTATCGGATGTGAAAGGATTGAGGTCAATCAGCCCAGGCCATACCCGGTAGGCATCCTTTCCATCCTTGTCCTTGCCCAGCCTTTTGATGTGCTTCTTGTTTTTCGGCACGAAGAAATCCAGGCCTCCGAAAGAAGCGACCCTGCTGGCATCGCTGCCAATGATCCAGTTAGCCAGATCGATGTCGTGGCAGCATTTCTCGAGAAGGTGAGTACCGGCATTCTCTGTCAGCCTGCGCCAGTCGCCCATGATATAGCCGCCGTGATTGAAGTCCAAAGTCTCATTGAACTCCATGCTGATAATGTCGCCGACGATGCCTTTATCCACCAGCTCCTTAATCTTTCGATAATGCGGGGAGTATCGCAGGGTAAAGCCGATGCTGAACATTTTCCCGCTTTTTTTCCATGCCCGAATCACAGCCAGGCTGTCGTTCATGTTTGTCGCGATGGGTTTTTGGCAGAAGACATCCTTGCCGGCGTTGAAGGCAGCTACCACCTGCTCACGGTGATTGCAGTTCCACGAAGCGATCAGAACCCAGTCTATATCCGGAGACTTCACAAGCGACTGGTAATCTTTATAGACCTTGGCGTCGGGATTGAACTCGTCAAGGGTTGCTTTGACAGAATTCTTGTTGGGATCAAAAACGCCGCGAATCTCAATTTTCTTATTTTGTATTAACAGGTTTCTCAAAACAACCCGGCACATTGCGCCGCAACCAATAATTCCAATACCGACAGATTTCATAATTAATCCTTTTTCACAGCCGACGTCACTATGCTGATGACATCGCCACGCCATCAGCCATTTATTTTCAATACTTTACGATACGCCCGAGAGGATTCGAACCTCTGACCTCTTGCTCCGGAGTCAAAAAGGTGGCGTTTTTAACACTTTTTACACAAACGGGTTATATACATAACCATCGTAAAAACCTATATTTAATTATGACGTACTATGTCATATTCTGCCATTAAAATCAATGGTGTTCTAAGAAGTGTTCTAAAAATTTCAAGTCCATTCAATCGTGCTGAGTGAAATTCCACTCCGCGACAACGTAACCCTGTGAAATCTGATAACCCTGCGAACCACTGGCTGGATAAGCCGTAGGGCGAGTTAAAGATTTGTATCGACTACTCGAAACAATCTCCATCGCACTACCACTGTTCGCGCCAGTCTGACTATGCCAGAGGTTTAAAACGTCCTCAGATACGCTGTCGCCCTGAGCGTGGAAATCACTGCCATATTGTACCGCAAGTCCATACCAATCCAAATCACAATTGATAATATTTGTCATATCCGAGACCTTGCCCCATGGACTCATGCGATAACTACGGTCATAATCCTCATTCGCCATGGCGTTCGGCGCGCCGGGGCTTGAGGATTCGGAATAAACAGAACCGTCTTTGTTCCATGCCCGCTGTATAATTGTGTCCTCGTCGTCCGGGTCTTGACACCAGGTTACCGGATGGACGGTTTTTTTCAGCTGGTTTATAGCGTTGGCCAATTCGTCATAGATCCACGCGCCGCGAATGTCGCCTTCCTCCGCGCGGCCGTAAGTGGTGACGACGGACGGCGGGCTGGTTTGATCAGCGGAAATCTGCCACTTCTCGCCATCGTGATCCATCATGATACCGGCAAGTTGCACCCATCCGTTTTCGGTTTTGAGATAATCATTTTTAGGAACACGGTAAGTTTCATAATACCAAAAATTGGAATCAACTCTGATTACACTGCCGATAGCAACTGGTTCAAAGCTCCATTCTTCGCCGTCGAATTTCGCCAACTCGCCGGGGTGATCAGTGAAAACCGTACCAGGCTGGGTAATTGTTGAAACAGCATATGGGACATCAATAACCGGTTCGCTTGGAGGGGAGTCGCACATTTTTGCGACAACTTTGTCATGCAGTTTTACCCAATCGAAGGGAATACCGTCATCTTTGGCTATATTTGTGTAAGTCTCAGTGTCGCGCGTTCGCTGATACCCATAATGAGTCATGGCAGAAATTGATGTAAAACGAAGAAAACCGAAATGCCACCCTATTTTACCATTGTATTCATACCATTTAGCTAAAGCGCCAGCTAATGGTTTCCAAATTCCAGTAGCCCCTTGACTGACCATGTATTGATCACCCAAAGAAGGGTTTTCAGGAGGGGTAGTTCGCGGAATATCTTTGACAACAGAGTAGGGGTTGCTGTAATTTGCGAAGTCAAACAGTATATATCTAGCGCGTTGCCCGGTTTGGCCAGACTCATGAATAGAAATAATTTCTTTGGGTTTTTTTCGCGTAAATCCAGCAGTCACAAATGTCCATTCGCCGTTTTTTTTCTCAATTGTATCTGAAAGCCAAATATAACCATAATAGACACCATAATATTCGGTACTATCAGTGGTGCATTGCACACGATAATCGTTCGCTGGATTTGTAAATTGCCAATATGGTTGGGCAGGATACGATGGAACAATCCATTCGGCAAGTTGGCCTTCTTTGCCAGCCCAAGCGCCTTGACTGTCTGGTGATGTGCCGGATGTGTAAGGCGGCCAAAGGATCGCGTATTTAACACCTTGGGCCGGAGTGTCTGGCGGTTGCATTGCCGCTTTGTATATCAGCTCGTCGGCATGTTCAAGGTTTGCGGCTTTGCGAAATTCATTAATGTTAAACATGGGAATTTCAGACAAGCCTTCTATGGATTCAGAGGTTGGATAATTGTGCGTGTCTATAAAATCTTCACAAATTATTTCAACTTCATTTTGTAGACGGTAAATAGAAAATTTGGTAACAAAAGAATAATGTGAACATCCAATCGTTAGCGATTTCCAGCCAAAAGCTGGATCGTCCTCACCTTGAGTAATCCAAGAACCAATAAACCTTAAAATTGTATTTCCAGCTTTGACAGTGAGATATTCACCGGGTTTTTCAAAACGCCAGCCACAAGGTTCAGAGTCGTCACGAATAGCCAGTTCGTTTTTATGGCCATGCCAGGCGAATGGCGAAGTGGCTGTTAATTCATGCGGTGTCCATCGTCCGTTTTGGTGAATTCGATATTCGCCACTGGGGAGCTTGTAAAGGCGAGTGGGATCAGGAAAAGAGTAGTTTGGGTCGTTGATGCGCCAATATGTATACTGCCACATTGCTAGAGTCTGAGAATAGCCGGTCCATGTCAGCGGTTGATTAATTTTCCACGCGCCATCCTTAAAGGAATAATAGTAAGGGGAGCTTGCATAAGATGGATATTGATAAAAGTACACTTCGGATTCGTCCGGTGTTTCAAAAGTCCAGCCAGTTTCCGTATACGTTGCAATTGTATTTTTATGACTCTCCCATTCGCCTGTAGCGCCTACAGATAGTAAATATATTGACCCAATTTTTGGATCTAGAATAGGAACATTAGTAGTACCTGTAAGCTCGATTCCCGGTTTTGCATCAAGAACAGCATAATGTACCCAATTTTCTGGATTTTCAGGGGCGGTATCCCCCTCACCGGCAAGTTCGGAAATATCAGGGGTATCAAGTACAGCCCAGGTATCGCCGATTTCCGCCGATGCGGGTGGAGTGACTCCTTTGCCCGCAATCACCATGTTTATATCCATAGTGCGTGGATTGCCAGCCCTTTTCCAAATATAATCATATCTATCAAAACTCAGATATGATCCATCTGGCGAATATCCAATCACAGCCCCTGGTACTAAGAAAACCCAAGAGGTTGTATAACGTGCCAGTGTATTCGGATAGCCTGCCCATACTCCGGTTGGATCATCCAGAACGGCATAGTAATGATAAGCATCATAAACAGGGTTAGATGGCGGAGTGTTTCCATACCCCAACAGTTTGATACCGCTATTATACCAATTCTCTCCATTTGAATATACCAAATTATAAGCTGCAAAAAAACGCTCATACATAGCATTAAAAAACTGGTTGTAAAATGCGTAATCGCTCGTTTTTGTTGTAGTCTCTACCGGTATTCCATTCCACGTTGAAGCCATTTTATAAATTCCCGAAACTTTTTATTCAGATGCCATGCGATCAAAATCCCATTCCGGGCTTAGATATCCAATGCCTGTGTCGATAAGTGAGAATTTCATGAATGCAGTTTTGCCGACCGGGATATCAGCGAATGGGTTGGTCTGGCGAATTGGAATATCAGTTTCAACATGCGTTTTCTCAGATGGGCCATGGTGGGCTGAATTGCGTTGCTGGCGGAAATCCAATTCCTGCCAGTCGGTCTGGATTGTCGTCGTGCCATCGGCAAAGTTCCATTTGATCGACGAAATCACCGTACCGATCGCAGTGCGTTTATTGCCGGTTAGAACCTCTTTGACGAGACTACCTGGCTGGCAGTCGTAGACAATCGAATCACTGGTGAGGGTCAAAGTCTTACGACGTCGGCCATACCACGCCTTGGCCATGGCTGCGATGATGGCAAGTTTGTCGCGGTCGTTACGCAAAACGGTATCTTCGGTCAGGCGAATCACCTCCGTTGTAACCTCGGTAATAGTGCCTTTTTTCGCAATCCAGCATTCCGCGCCGGGAACCCGTAGCGTAAGAATTTTGGCGGTTGGCAACGCGGCGGCTGTGGGGTTAATGTCCAGCTGGTAACGCAGGCGATTATCGGCCCGGAAAGCGACAGTAGCCATGATGTTTTGATAAATAAATAGCGGCGTTTTTTTGGATGTACCTGTAAAGCTATTTAAGCCGAAAAGGTGTCTCGGGCTGCCGTTAATGCGAAACCCAGGTCGGTCATTAAGCAAAGTGATGGAACAGCCAGGGGCGCCGGGGAAGGTATCCGCCATGCGGTCTACCTGTAGAACAAAATCTTTGCTTTCGTAAGTAAATTTTACCCAGACAGTTGGTTGTTTGTAGGGCGTGGCGGCGGTGTCCGTCTTAAATGGCAATTGGCGAGATAGTCGTTTGCCAGTCTTAAACAGAGGGACAGTTGTAGAAAAGTCGACATTTCCATCTGGCTTTATAGTTGGGCATCCGCCGCGATTCGCAGTCTCATCCAGTGAAAAAATATAATCAGACGTATTAAATGGCAAAATAAAGGTTGAAAAGACATCTCGATATTTTTCATCCTTACGACCGGTATCAGTATCTTGCTGATATTGCATCTGTAATTCTGAATTCCAACCAGGTATAAGAGTCAAATTACTGTAGCCCGATACCGTACCGCAATTTAGAACAAATTCGCCTTCCACGACGATTCGATCATAGTACGATTCGTCGATTTCCTCAACTTCAAATACTGAAATCGACGGCGTATAAACCGGGTCTTCAATATCGGCGCCGTCAGCTTGCGGAGGTAAATCGATAGGAGCCGTGTCGGTAAGCAATACCGGCGCGATGCAGCCGGCGATTGTTTTATCGCCGACTGTAATGTCATTCGCATATGCGGGGGTAATATTGACCATAGCCATGTCGCTGTCAACCGTAATACTGCAGCTGTGGCCACGCTGGCGGCGGACAAGCTGATTTATGCCGGCCAGAACGTCCGAAGGCCCTGCCAAGCCTCGCTGAGTTCGGACATGTTTTCCGTACCGTTTGAATCCGCCAACTCAAAAACCGGCTCCTGAGGCGCCCA
Source organism: Phycisphaerae bacterium (assembly GCA_963664745.2). GTDB lineage: Bacteria > Planctomycetota > Phycisphaerae > SM23-33 > SM23-33 > B1-G9. The sequence continues at coordinate 163,277 of CAXXMC010000005.1, read as the reverse complement.
GCAAACCAGCAAGTATTCGATAATGTCGCGGGCTGTCCAAAGCTCGGTAGAGTCCGCGGAAAAGACGAAACATTCGCGGCCGGTCTCGCCGATCTCCTGTTTCTGGTTCGATCGATTGCCGGTCAATATGGAACCCAGCCCGGATACGCTTTTGTCCATATTGAACGATAAAACTGTATCGACCTGGACGACCTCGTTATTGAAAATTATATAACTGCCTCGAACCTGGGCTTTTTTCAAAAGCATTTCCAGGCCGTAAGCCGTTAAGGTCTGTTTGCCGGTGCCTGCCTGGGAGGTGTCCGAACCGCCAATGTTCGACCTGGTGCGCGCGATCTGGCCGACAAAAAGCGGAGCGACCGCGTTGGAATCGCAAATCCTGATAAACCAGCCATTCAAATCTCGACCGGGTTGGACAGTTTCATATTCGGTTTCCGTCTCGAAAAGCACCTGGCCATATTCGCGCGTGAACGTAGCATGGGACATGGACCGGCTGGGCTAACGACTCGGCGGAATCAGGTACAATGTCGCGGGCGGGACGCCATTCGTCAAGCCATGTTTCGCGAATCTCTGCCCATTGTTCGCTTGCTTGCGGGATGCCATTTGTATTATCCAAAGTCATACCTGAGCGACCTCCAGATATTCAACCGCCGTCGGGCCTATGGATTTAGCCACCACGGGATTGAGTAAAAATATCGGGCCAAGGCCGGGCGGGGTCTGACCAGTCGTCGCGCGGGCTGCAAGGCGGATAATTTCGCCGTCATCAAACACCGTAGCCGGGCGGGCTGTGCGCTGGGTTAAACCCGATCCGACCGAAAGACTTGCGACTGGATTGTCCCAGTCAATCTGGCCGGGCGTTATGCGGGCGAAAATCACAGCCGATGCAATGCCGATTTGCTTGTAAGCATTGTATGTCACATCGATCTCGATCTTACCGCCTGCGACTGGCCTGGCAATTGCCGAGCGGATCGCATTCGGCGGGTAGCGTACAAAGCCGGATTCGTCCACCTGGGCCGATGTTTTTTTAATATTCGCCGATTCTATGCCCGAAGCTGTTACGGTGGAAATGGCATAATATACTTCCAGACCGTCGGGCAGCTGCGAAATCGCGGCTTCAAGCTCGCTGGCTGTGACGGTATTAGCTAACGTCCAGGAAACACCGTCGGATGAAGTGTAGATTTTGTATTCGTTAGCCATAATTTAATACGTCGGATATGCGGCTAGGCTTTTGACGGTCAGCCCGTAGCCGCCTCCGAGAGTTGTCATAGTTGCTTCAATGTCGTTTTTATAGTACGAAAAACTCGGACCACTTGTGGCGGAGTAAAATTGTGATTCTAATATCAACTCATCATCAGCAACCACAAACCAACCATTTCCGCTGTCTCCGGCGATGGCCTTCTCGTAAAAACTTAACCTGGTCGCATTAGTCGGTACTTTTATTGTGCTCAAAACTGACGCCCAATCCCAATCTGCAACCAGGGCTTTTTCTTCCTGGTCGAGTTGCAGAATCGGTATTCCTCTTGATATGTGAGGGAGGTAGTCCAAAATCGGATAAGGCAAAATCTTCGCGAATGAAATACTTTCAGGTACATCTGCATTCAGTATGCCTATACGAATGTCAGTAGCCCCAACACGCAAACTTGAAACCAGTGTCATATCAACCACTGTTTCCGGTTCATCTGGCACACCGTTGTTTGTGACAAACCGTACAGTCGAGCCGTTTGATATTAGATAATGATTGGCAAATGCAATATGCCGAGGCGAAATCAATGTACCGGCTTTTCTGGCCCCGCTACTACTATTCCAGGGGCTGATACACGTCAGGTCTAAATCAGCGGCCCAGCAATTGGTATTTCGCACATAAATCCCGGATGTATGATCCTGTGTGGTATAAAGCGGCTTTGCGACGGACGGCGTTTTGCCCGCAATCCTCAAATCAATAGCGTCGCTGCATTCTTTGGCAAGTGATCCCGCTACCCAGCTGACAAACTGATTTGAAGTTTGTCCACCTGTGCGAGTGTGGGATAAGTCAATTCTTTTTGTCAGTAGCGGTGTTTTGACAATTATCCTAGCTATCCCATCACCAACTCTTGTTGTCCTGCCGTTGGAATCTATTGTTGCCACGTCAGGATCAAGACTTTCAAAAACATGTGTGTATCCATTTACAATTGGCGTCAAAAGAACTTCATAGTCATAATCGACAGTGGCATCGGTGTAGGGCAGCAGATTTATATCATCTTCAACGAATGCTTCGCCCTCACTGCCTGTAATAACAGTCTCGTGTGTTTGGCTTGCCAGCGTGAAGTTGCAGTCGTCTAACGTTGGGCCTCTCGATGTTACGCCGGTTGTGTTAAATTTGCGGGTTACCATTACTCAAAATCCTTATATGCCGCATACAAATCTGTATCGATCACATTGTATGGAGTAGCTATTTGGTTTTTAGCCAGCGTAGCAATGTCGTAATTTACTCGGCAATGGCACATCAGAAGTGGTCGAGCCAAAAAACCTATGTACCCACCCACAGAAGCGGTATCAAGTGTAATTAAAGTAGAGTTATATATCTGTGTTGGCTTGTACGCATGCAAGCTAGTCGCGCCGGCAAATGATGTGCTGGCTGCCGGTGACACAGTAACCGTGGTTTTTGTGGCAAACTCGGATGTAATGATTTTGTGGACAGACATATCAGACATGTTGACTACGTATGCTCCAACCGGAAATTCTGCGGTAACATCTCCAGCGTCCAGTACAATAGTAGATGTCGTCCCTGTCCCATCGTCCGTTCGTGCGGTAGCCCCTACATAATTATTGCCTAAAGTAACTGCATTTTTACCAGTGGCTGTTACTTCAATAACACAATCGTCCATAATACCCGCAAAATTAGATAAATCCCAATCCCTATTGTATGATTGTAGCCTCACCAGTCTGCCTGTGCTACTTCCATTAGACGGAGTAAAACTGCGGCCATTAGTGGAAGAACAATCGTAGGCATTGCCATCGAACGGCACCTCTTTACAAAGAGATGTATTTGAGTGACATTGATTTAGTGTAGCAAGTATATTTGACATTACATTAGTATTAGGCAGCAAACCAGACGTATAAGAACTATGTGCAGGCAAAATTTTAAAACCACAATTTTCGAACAATATAGCATCGGCACCATTAGCATTTGACAAAGTGACACAACCGCCATAATTTGAGGTTGATCCAGTCATATCATTTACGAATCTGATACCCGCTATGACACAATTTCTTGCAGACACTTTTACAGGTGAGTAATAAGCCGTGCCTCCACCATAGCAAGCTCCCTGAATAACTGTAGGAGGATACTGAATCGTATCCCTGTCTTTGCGTCTACAAATACAACCGAGACTCACCACATCCACATAATCTGTATCTATATCCAATGCAAATGGAGTCGTGCCTAAATCATACGTTCCTGGTGGGACGACAACTCTTGCTTTATTGCTATCAGATAATGCCGCCCCACCGGGCGTGAGTGCCTTTGCAGCAGTGTAAGCAGCCAGCAAGTTTGTGCCACTGATTGTGTTAGTACTCCCACGCCGCACAACTATTGTTGCGTCGTCACAGCCGATTGCCCAGCCTCCGGAGGTGGAGTCATCACCAACGAGTATCTGATTGGTATCGCTGGCAACTGCCAGCTCACCCGCTCCCAGAACTATCGCCTCCAGATTTGCCAACGTGTCATAGCGGACCATTACCGGGCCTACGAGGTTACCGTCCGCATCAAGTTGAGGTATGCCGTAGGGAACGTTAAAAACTCCGGAATTGAGCATTGCCAGCGTGACTTTATCATTTCCTATAGACGTAACACCCGCGTTTGTAATCGTCACATCGCCCGTAACGGTAACGCCCGTCGCGACGCCCCCGGCGCTGCCGACAAATATTTTAGCATCTGCAAGCGAGTTGTTCATGAGCGTGCCGGATGTGGGCAGGGTTATATTTGTGGGGCCTGTCAAATTAACGGTCGCATCAAAAGCACCGGCCAGCGTGAACGCGCCGGCTGATGTGAAAATGCCGCCTATACTGTGAGCGTAACTGAAAAACGCCTGTATTGCAGCTGGTAAGGCACTGATGTCTATCCGCTCCGCACCGCCGGCGTAACCGCAATATAGCCGAACCGTGCCTGTTGTAGCATTGACAGAGGTAATAACGCCGATTTCCTGCTTGGTCTGGCTGTCACCCGTTGGGGCGGTTGCAGTCCACTCCCCAGCCGTTGCCGAAAGATAAACCGGATCGCCCACGGTAGAACCGGAAGTATCCTGGGCTGCCAAATCATATTTTTTTACAACCTCGCCGGTAGAAGCGTTGGCAATAGTTTCATTCGCAATCAGCTGGGCGGGTTTATTCGGATCGTCCGCATCTGCTAATGAAACTTCGTAACATGCGTTTGTCGAATCGTAGCCTGAAATATACAGCAGTTTTCCAGCCGCTATTTCGGAGCCGGTATCATTGTATACGGTGATATTATCCGTCTCACCTGAACCGCCAAAACCAAATATTGCTGTGTCGCGGTAATCTATGAAGCTGGCAATTTCCGTGGCTGTCGTGACGTACTCCGCGAGTTTCATATGAGGCGTGACACTTGGCACCGGGAAGCCCGTCGTGTTTTTGACAAGCGTGCCAGCCGTGGTAAGATAAATATAATTCGTCGCGGATGGCGTTAAATCCTCCGCTGTGGTTCCTGCATAAGAAACCTCAGTGTCGCCATACGGAACCTTGCCGGCCATGACGGAATACTGCAAAGCGGTATCCGTGGATCGCTGATAAACGCGAAACGAAACCAGCGGCAAGAGAACCTGGTCCATAAAATATTGGCGGAATAGTTTGTTTGTATAGTGCGGGAACTGGCCGATTGTCATGTAAGGCAGGCCGGAATCGCCGTAGGCGCCAACGCCAAGGGCGGCAAGAGCATCATTCGAAGGTTGTTTGGGTTGCATGTTTTTCTCCAAAAATCAGTTATGAGTTATGAACTCATAAATGCGAACTCATAATTCATAACTTTTATCATTCTTCATAAACGTTTTGGGTATTTCGTTGCCATTCAATAGTGACTTCGCCGGTCGGGACGTCGTATTCCGTGGCTTCAAGTGTTGATGGCGGATACGGCACGCCGGCTATTTCGATAGTTTTCTCAATTGCGCCCGTCGTGTTGATATTTCCGAACTGATCCACCGGGCAAACAGCAAAAATATATGTGCCGTCTTCTAGCGGATTTGTAAAAAACTCAAGCCAGGCTGTACCAAAACCGTCCGGGCCAAGACCGTCAGGGCCTTCGCCGTCGGGAAAGCCGCCCTCGCCGAAACCGTCCGCACCCGAACCGTCACGGCCAAGGCCGTCACCAATTTTAAAATCTCGTATTTCCACTGGCCAGGCTTCCACCGGCTCGGCATTGATCGGGGTTTCGTAATCGATCGCCGCGATGTTACGAGCGGACATGTATATGAAAAATCCACCGCCGCCTAGCACGGCCTGACTCGCCGGCCAACGCAAGCGGACGCGGGCGGTTTTTGCGCGAAGCTCGCTCATACATCCACCCGCTTTCGCAATTTCCACCTTGTAATTACCATTTGGGTATGGGCCGGATTTGTAGACGGATCAAGGCAAGGCTGCGACTGCGGTTCGCAATCTTCGACCAGCACATTGTTACGTGTTATTCCTTTTTGATCTATTATCGAAACGACGGTCGAAGATATGGCCTCCATGGCCCGCATGGCGGTATCGGCTTCCGACGCAGTTGCGTAGGTCTGGACGGTCTGGATTTCGCTGGATTGTTCACGCAGGCCGGGTATTGTCGCCCGGCTGCCGTCGGTTCCCTTACGCTCGGTAATCTCGACCGGCTTGCGGGGATATTTCAAAGAGCCGTCCATGATGGCAAATTCGATATCGCCTATTTTTGGCAATGACAATGCCATTTATAGCCCCCCTTCATCGTGCGCGTTTGGATTCGGCCGCAAGGGCCGGCTGTCACCTACGATCTTGACCGGCTGGGTTTGGCCCTGCATCTGATCCAGTTTTACTATTAGACCATTGATCGATCCTATCAGTTCGTTAATTGACTCGCCTTGTTGCGGATTATAGTTTGGGTTTGGAGTGTATGTGTTGATTGTCCTAAATTCTGGATGAGTCTCCCATTCGTCAATTTTTTTGGTATTCCCAAATAAAACGCTTCCTGAAGACCTTTGTTTTGCGTCTTCGGGCAATTTGTCAGCATAAGATGTCTTGTCAATCCCCCACAATATATCACTGTCGACTTTATACTTCTGGCCAAACCCGAATTTTTCCTGCATTGCCTTAACGCGATCGTGTGCGGCTTTCAAAACATCGTGGCGTCCGAAGCCTGTTTCAAGTTCAAAATCTGCGGCTGCGTATTTGACAGCCATGTCGCTAGAACCGGGTAGAGTTTTGACCCATTCGCCAAGTTTTTCGCGAACAACACCAGCCAGGGCCTCTGGATTGTTCATAAGATTATCTTCGATCGCCTTGTCAAAAATCTGATCAACTTTTCGAACCTTGAATTCTTTTTCACCCTCACCCTGCTTAAACCAGTTTCCCCAATATGATCCGACACCGGCTGCTGTTGGAGAAGATATGGCCTTCTTGGCCTGGTCATACGCTGCCAGAGCTTTCGGATCGCGGGCTATCAGGGCTAGAATTGCGCCTTTGACTTTTGCCTCGCCCGGCATTTTTGCAGAGAATTCTCTGCGAAGTTCTTTTGAAGCAGTTGCATACCAGTTCTGCAGCTCACCCAGGCCAGCTTCGCCCGCTTCTTTGATAGGGCGAAACTTGAGTTTCTTTTTGCCGAATGGCCCATCTTGACCGTATTCTGGTATCAGGGCGCCGCTTTTTGTTGTGGCCCCCATAATCTTTTGCATAAAGTTGATAGCGCCGGTACTGGATTTCTTGCCCGTGATATCGCTGGAAAATTGGGTAAAATATGAAGCCAGTTCACCGCCGCTCTCTGGACTCCAGCCGAATTGTTTGGCGGCTGCAATTACCGGTACAACCGTTGCAATCTGCTCGTCGCGGGTTGTAACTCGCATCTGTTGGCCAACCTGGCGCATCCAGCCGAGGGATTGTTCTGCCGATCCACCAGTGATCCTGGTAACGTCCATGGCCCCGCCGGTTACCGAGCTAATATCAGCGCCACTGAGTGCGAATGCACGCACGCCCTGGCGAAACGCAGTTGTGAATTGTTCCTTTGTGAGGTTTCCCATGGCGGATAATGGCCCACCAACCGCTCGCCAGATATCTTCCTGCTTGACCTTAAAATCTTTTGAAGCGTTTTCCACTACCTTGTTGAGGTCTTCCTTTGCAAAACCCTCTGGTAAATTGTAATAGGCTTCGGCCTTGACCTCTGCGATGGTTTTTTGTTTGTCCGCCGCCATTTTTTGCTGTTCTCTAAGGTGGGCAAGTTCCCGTTTGAGTTGGCCCACTATCGCGAAAGCAATCCCGGCCGCCGATCCGATTCCTGTTAAACCGGCAACGAGTTTTAAGGCACTGCCAGCGCCGGCTGCAAATTTCCCACTGGCGTTGTCAGTGGAATTGCCGGCGCCTTCCATATTTTGCTTTGTGGTATTTAACGCCCGACTAAGTCTTCCAAGACGGATGGCTTGAAAGTCGGTAGCTTTCCCCTGTTTTCGTATTGTATATTCAAGGTTTTTGATCTCCTTGTCATACTTGGATACTCGGGCCTGTGCTCGCTCATAGGCAGTGGAACTTTTTTTAGTTTTTTCAGTCACGGTTTCCGTTTTCTTCTCAACGGATGCCATGTGATTCTTAGTCAATTCCAATGCTTTGTTAAGCCTTTTCAGCCGTGTTCCCTCTTCTAATGTGGCCTTACCATTCCGATTTATTGCAAATTCAAGGTTCCTGATCTGTTTTTCGTATTGCGATGCGCTTTTTTGGGCCTGATCATAGCCGCCCGCCATAGCCTTGCCGCCTCGTTTGGCGGTCTGGGTAAGCTTGGCGATTTGTTCTTCATTTTTTTTATTAGCCTTTTGCTGCTGTTGTATCTTTTGCAGCAGGTCGCGCTGTTCGCCGGTGTATTCAATTATGACTTGTTTTTTGGCCATTTTCAGATTTCGGATTTAGGATTTATGAGTTTTTGATTCATAGTTCATAATTAATAACTCATAATTTTTTTCTAATGTTTAATTATTAATGCTGGTTTTTTTATTATCGCTCCCAGAAGTTCCAAAACATAGTGTTTCCATTCGCTCGTTTCAGCTGGGTCGTCCGGTAAAAAAATCATTGCATATTCATCGGCTCGGGTGGGGGCGTAGCCCGTATCAAGTCCTCGTCGCCAGAGGTTCCAGCGGATGTATCGTCTGGTCCGTTTTTTTTTGACGTGAGGGATTCAGCAAGCTTTTTCAGGCTGGCGAAATCCAGGATAGCGTCAAATAAAGCGGTCAGACTTTTATCGCTGACCAACGCCAGGGCCATGACCTCCCAGAAGCCAACGCGATAATTTGTGCCAATCGCAATGGCTGTGATCTCCCACGCCTCCCACATCATCAATTTTGTTTTTTCCTCACCGGTCGGTTTTTCCAAACCCAGCCAGGGCTCCAGACGGATTTCGGCAATTTTGCCGGACAATTCCCAAAGTTTTTGATATTTTTCTAAAACGTTTCCTTCGATATGTCCGGTTTTGGGAGATAATCCCCATCGGCGGGGTAAAAGGCACTCGTATCTTTCAAAACTTTTAAAAGTGAATCTTCTCGCGTGTGGGACATGCCATAAATTTCCATCCGCCATTTGTACATCTTCGCCGTCCAATTGTTCATCGCGGGCAAGGTCCGCCGGAGTAGGTGGGTTATCGGTATAAAATCCGATCCAATACGGACGCGGAGAATCTTCATCGTCCGGGTTGGGTGGTATCCACGTTTGTACCTCAGCGTCGTAACGCAATTTTTCAGGCGGTACGGACGGAGATTTTGAACTGGCAAGCAAAATGCCAGCCTCGCCATTCGGCCCTACTGCTTTGTTAAAAATGGTTCCGATATTTTCGGAGTTGTTATTGCCTCCGGTGCCTCCGGTGCTACCGGAAAAGATCGCAGCCAGCCCAGTTGTTTCCAACAGGGCCGGCGTTACGATCTGTTCGCCCGGAATGAAGTAGAGAAATTGCATTGTTTGACTCAGGCACTAGGCATTAAGCACTAGGCAATAGGGGTTTTTTTAAAAGACAGAATTCAGGATTCAGGAATCAATTCTTTCGCCTTTGGGTTTTCAGCCAGAAAGTTTTTTATGGCCGTTACGATGTCGTCTTTTTCCATACCCTTTTCGAGCTTGCAGCCGATCTTCTTGGCGATACCCTTAAGGACATTGTTTGACATTCTGGTAAGATTGATCCCGTCGGGTTTTTCAGACTCAGCTGGGGCTGGTTCTTCGTCTGAATTTTCCGATTCTGCCAATTCTTCGATAGCCTCGGGCAATGCCTCCACGTCGGCATTTTCAGATTCAGCCGGTTCATCGACGACTTCTGGCAATGCCTCCACATCGGTATTTTCAGATTCAGCCGGTTCATCGACGACTTCTGGTAATGCCGCCACGTCGCTATTGGCGACAGGCGCAGGCTTGTCTGCGATAAGAGCCGTCAAGGCTTCCAGATCGGCCTTGATTTTGTCGAGCTTTGGCAGAGCCGACCTGACAGCCTCGACGGCCTCGGCCCGTCTCTTGACCAGTTCGGCCCGTTGCTCGTCGGTAAGCTCCATCTCGTCTAGTGGCTGGATTTTGGGCGGGTAGGTCTTAGCCAAATTCGTCGCGTTGGCCAAAATATGGATCGATTCCGCCGTGCCGTTCAATTGAGTTAAAAGTCTTGGTTCTGGTTTCATGGTAATGTCCTTTCAATTTGTTTTTTATTTGTGCAATCCGTGTTCTTTTTTTTGTTTCTACTGATTCCTGACTACTGAATCCTGACTCCTTTTCTAAGCCGACGCTATCGTGTAAACAGCTGCTACACCCTTAATGGGGCGAAGCTCGAACGGAATGCCTGTAGCCTGTCCGTCCTGGCCGCTACGCGACATTAGTTTTCCGCTGGCGTTTGCCGCCGCGATTGTTAAAACTCCTGCGCCACGTCCTGTGGGTGATAGTTTGACGAATTTCAACTCGAGCGCGCCTTGTGTCGCTGTGAAATCCATAACTGTGCGGACAGTGTTATCCTCGCTCGTAGCGGACAAAACAGCCTGGCGGGCGGTTATGGGAGCCTTGCGGGGGACTATATCGCCGCCGGTTACTTTGTGATCAACGGTAAGTCCAAAAGCCCAGCTGAGGTTTGTGATTTCCAGGATCGTTGTGCCCTTGAACTTGATACTCTGAAGCGTGTATGCGTTGCCCAACGCGCCGCCAGCTGGGATAGCCGCCAAGGCCTGCGATATTGGCAAAGTCAAGCCGTCGCTGGCTGTGGCGTATGCTTCAAAACCGACTGTGACGGGTTCTTCGCCGCCGCCGAAAGACATTTCAGTTGGTATCATAATGCCGGCGTCGAGAGTCGTTTTTGGATGGACGGCCCCGGCCTTGATTTCGCCATGGTCATCATACAATAGTTCGTACAAATCGAAGTCAGTAAAAGCGCAGCCGCCAACGCCACAAATTGCCAGGGCTGTACCAAGATCGTATGTCTTGAATCCAATCTTGGGTTTTACCTCTATCGTGGCACTAAACTGCGGATCGATGCCCGATGAGCCTTTGACCCATTCAGTAATTTGGGGATCCAGGTCATGGCTGGCCAGGCCGCCTATTGTTATGTCGGGGGTTGCGATGTCCACAAGCCCGGTTGTCATTCTTTCGCCCATGATAAAATTCCTTTCGTATATTTTTGGAAAATTTTCAGTTTAAAAATCAGCTGGCCCTAAGCGTCACTTCTCGAGCATTGCGGGCCGTGTCAATTCGTCGTCCAAAATCCTGAGTAATAGCTTCTGTTATTTCCATTTCCTCTTGCGGTATAACCCGCGTTAATTCGTCCGCTTTGTCCAGTGTGATTGGATTCCGAATAAAGAAATGTTTAGGCGCTTTTAATTTAGCGTAGGCGTAGGCCCTGTTTGTGTACGTTGAAATTTCGATTTGTTGTAATTCACGCTCTGAATCGCCGGAATAAACAAGCGGGCGATTGTGATGCTTGACTTTCATCTTTCGCATGGAATAGCCGGACCGGCCCTTTTCAGTGCGGACTTGGCGTTTCGCATAGCCGTATCGCTGATAGGCTCCCATCTCAAAATGGAGCGGGCGAAATTCTGCACCCCAGAAACGTAGACCAGCGGCAAGTGACTCGCTTGTCATACCCGGAATTTTTTTATTAAGCATTCCAGGATCGTCGCTGTATCTTACTTTGATAAGTTTAATCATACGTTCGCCCACCCGAATTCGAGAATGGTATCGAAAAATGTCAGGCCGTCTTTTATGCTTTCTTCACGACGGGTAGGCCGCTGGCGTTGTGTCATTTCCGTAGGTGAGCCGAGATTGTTCGCGAACAGCTGGGCGGTGATCCCGCCGACGTCCTCGCCGAACTGAAAAAATTCGTCAAGTTCGTCCTCGCCAACAGCTGGCAAGGCTTCAAATAAGACTGTTACCGATCCGGAATTTTTCGTAGTTGCTACGTTGTTACCGCCTCGCTGGCAGTCCAGCCGGTTACCGTAATCGATAATCACAAACGGCCGTAATGCCCGGCGGGCTTCCGGTGTGTCTGACAGCGGTTTTTCCCTCATCTGGAAAAAATGGATATGCAGGGCTGCGGCCTCGGCGGTGGTGACGCCACACCACGCCTGAAATGTCGGCAAAGCGGCAAGATGCGTTTTCATGGCTTGAATTGGATCTGAAAAAACGCTCATTGTTTCAGCCCTTCCCGCCAGGTCTGTTTACTGCCTGATCTGCTGGAAAATTCCTGAGTGCAGGAAACCATTGCGCGTCGTCCGGGGATAAATTCCAATACGCCATCGGGGGCAATGGTCCAGACCTCATCATCTGAAACCTTAATTTCATCACCTGGCATGGGGCGGGGATTGTCGCCGTATATCGTAAACTCGCAACGTATCTCGGAGGTCTCGCCGAAATCTTCGTCCTGCTCGTGGACTTTCTCCGCGAATTTCTTGGCAGTGATATCGAAAGCTACGCCCCCGCTGGGAATGTATGACATAGCCACGCCGAAGGTGTTGGCCAGTGTGTTTGTAGCGTTCTGCAAGATTTCCGGGATTGTTGGCATTTTTGTTTTCGTTTTTTTTTAACGCTCCGGCCGGGCCGGCTGACTACTGAATACTGATAACTGAATACTTTCTTTCAAAAAACCGCGCCGGGCAGGCAGGTTAGGAGTCGGTAACCACCCACCTACCCGGCGGCAATGAAATTTTATTCAGGCTTGGCCGGGGCTGGCATGGCCTTGGCAAGTTCCTCAGTCGTCTTGTTGGCAATCTGCGCCATTGCGGATGCCTGGGCCTTGGCTTCAATTACGGCGTCGCGCTGGAACATGGCTTCACGTTTTGCGGTTTCTGCATCGTGATTGGCCTGGGCGACTTTCTCATTGGCCGTGTCTACTTCCTGTTTCTTCTCTTTTTCAACTTTTTTGCTTTTTCGCCGATTCAACAGGCTAAGAATAATACTGATACCTGGCACACCTGCGACAAGGCCTGAAATTTCCGGATTCTCGGTAACCGCTTCGGTAACTTTATCCAGCACGCTATTTGCAACCTCGCCCTTAGTTGGCCTTTTTCCTGCAGCTATTCCGGCTTGTTGATTTATCTTGTTCAAGGCGCTGTCCAACGCTTCAATGCGTTTCTGTTCCTCGGCGGTGAGGACACTATCCTCGGGTACGGTAATTCCTGCTGCGATTCGATTAATGATCTCATTGACGTCACCAAGAGCCTGAACTTTATCAGTAAATTGGGTCGTATCGATTTTTGTCCCCTCTGATTTATTCATCCATTCGGTAATGTCGCCGAGCTTTTCAGTAAGTATAAGACTGCCTTCAGCAAACAGTTTTTCGCGTAATTTTAAGGCGTCAATCTGTTTCGTTTTATTTTGCCAAGTGCCAGCGATTGGTTTTACCAATGGCGAAACATCCATAGGGTTATCAGGCGTGCCGATGTACCGGGTCGAAACGTCGGCGGAGTTGGCCAGCTGATTGGCTGCAGCCGATCCGGGCGGCAAGCCGTACCGGGCCGCGGCATTGGCCAGGTCTCGCCCGGCCTGGGCTGAAACTCGCTGGTCTTCATTGGCGTGGTAGCGAAATGGCATTTCGTCAATGCAACCAGATACAGCCAGTATCGTTACTATACAAATCAGTAGGATAAAAGATTTCATTTTTCGAACTCCTTGTTTGTTTGGGCCAATTGGCCGGTTTGTGCGGTTACATTATGAGGCTTTGGAACGATGACATTTTCGATTGTTTCGACCTTTCCGGATGTCTTTATTGCCACGTCACAAAGAGTGTTCAATCGCGCGTAAATGCCGCCGACAAGCGTCATGAGAACAACTATCAAAATTCCAAAAATCCAACGGTTTCGCGTCTGGCAGGCCCGGCGATGTCCAACACAGTTACTTTCCGATACATTTGCCATTTTTTCAGACTTTCAAAAAAGTGCCCGGCCGGTTGGCCTCCATGCCTTCCGGCCGGGCGGCGTCAAGGATTTTTAAACAGGTCAGACGGTGATTGCAGCCGGAGCGGCAACGCCAACGTTGCCGATAATGATCCAGCCGGAAGCCGTCCACTCCAAAACGACCTGATCGCCTGCATCTTCAAAAACGATTGTCGCAAATCCAAGCGGAGTAGTTGGGGTGAGGGTTCCATCACCACCGCCGTCCGTACCGAGAACGATCTTGAGCTTCTGGCCGACAAAAGCGCCGTTGGCAAGCGTCAAGGCCTCGGCGTCGGCTCCGGTGGTCTTGATAACCACGCCGTGAGTGATGGGGATAGCCAACTCATCAGCCGCTACAGTGGTTGAACCGGGCAGGAAACCCAGGTGGAAAATATTGCTGGAATTGGTTGCGTCCAGAATGATCCAGCCGGACGCCGTCCATTCCAAAACTACCTGATCACCTGCGTCGCGGAAAACAATCGACGTGAAACCAAGGGCTGTTGTGGGGGTGAGGGTTCCATCGCCCCCGCCGTCGGTAACAAGAGTGATCTTGATTTTCTGGCCGACAAACGCACCGTCGGCAAGTGTGAGGGCCTCGGCGTCTGCTCCGGTCGTTTTGTTGACTACGCCGTGAGTTATGGGGATAGCCAACGCGTCGGCGGCTACCGTGGTTGAACCGGGCAGGAAACCCAGCTGGAAAATGTTGCTGGAATTTGTTGCGTCCAGAATGATCCAGCCTGCTACCGTGAATTCCAGTACGACCTGATCACCTGCGTTGCGGAATACGAAATTCGTAAACCCGCATACTGAGGTTGGCGTAAGGGTGGCATCACCGCCGCCGTCGGTGCCGAGAATGATCTTGAGTTTCTGGCCGACATAACCGTCGGCAAGCGTTAAGGCCTCGGCATCTGCGCCGGTGGTCTTGGTTACCACGCCGTGGGTGATCGGGATTGCCAACACGTCCGCCGCGACGGTTGTAGCACCTGGCATGAAGCCTTTCCGCAAGACGTTAAGATCATAAATAACATCTTCGTCGGTTGCTGCTGCGTCTTCGACAGCGGTACCAAGGATATAATCCCAGGCGGTTGGATCGTTGGTGACGCAACCTGTGGTAACTGCCTCGCCGGCGGCTGTATGCCCGGCCTGGCTGTCGCCATCGGAGTCCCAGCCGACAACATCACCATTGGAAATGGCGGTATTGTACTCTTTGCGTCCGTAGTAATGACCGTAAACGTCCAAGGCTGCATCATCGCCAAGAGCTACGTCAACGGCCGGAATGCCAACACGCTTGTCGTCCAAAAGCTGTGGATCGCCGGCTGTGATAGCTGCAGCCGCGGTAATTTCTACCGTCTGGCCGCTGTCACATCTTTGGTTTTTTAATTCCGTGTTCATTCGAGTCATGGTTTTATTTCCTTATTCTTGAGTTTTGAAATTTTCAAATTTTTTAAGCTCAGGGATGGGTTTTTTAATACTTAATTCTGAATCCTGACTACTGAATCCTGAATTCTGTCTTTCTTACGCTTCGCCCTTCATCTTGACGATCCCGCGATGGCCTTGCTCGCGGATGCCGAAATCACAGTAAGATCGCAAAGAGATACCGAGATTTTTAAAATCGGCGTCGCCATATTCGATTACCGGGGCGTCCCGTCCATCCAGGAACGCAAGTTCGAAGGTGTCGGCGTCGTTCGGATCGGCAAAGAGATACCACGCCTTGGTTGAATAACCCGTAATGGTCGAATTCTTCATCCATGGCGAGGCAAGCGGCTGGAGGCCACACTGCAACAAGGAATTTTTCGTTGGAATGCCGGTTTTATCCGTGCTTCCCGTCGCGGTTACGTACTCGCTCGATGTGTACTCATTTGCGGCAAACATCAAATCGGTAGGCACAAGCAGGTATTTCGGATTGATCGAAATCGGTAGCTTGTTTTTGTCCACCTGGTCCATGAACATCTGAACCGCAACTTTCAGGGCCGCAATGCTCAGGGCGGTATCGGCGCCGGCAAGATAGTTTGCGTTTGCCGTCTTGAACATCGAACCTGGGTTCAACAGAAGCCGCACAAAGAATGCCTTTTCGATCATATTGCTGCAGTTGTTGGCAATTTGACCAGGCAGTTTTGTCAGGAAACTCATATCGTCATTGATAATCATTTCGCGGGTGATATCGATTATCATACCGCGAGTTTCCAGCTTGTTTGTGGCGGATTCTTCCGTCAGTGATACGGCTTTCAACTCGCCGTTTGCTTCAAGCTTTTGAAATCCGCCAGTCAGTGTCAGGCTATAACGTGGCGATTCCTTAAAATCGCTCAGATCACCGCGACTACAGAGCACCTGGGCGATACGCTGGGCGGCTTTGAACGTCTTTAGCATGCGCTTGTTGGCGGTGTTGGACAGAATGCCTGGAAGTGAAATAGACGACATACCAGCGCGGATATGGTCGTTTCCAAACCTGCGGGAACTTGGCCAGGCCAAGCCGTCCATGCGACAGCATTCCTGCATGAGGTCAGGCATAGAAATGCCTACAAAGTCGCGGGCACCATCCACAACCTGCTCGCCCATCATTGGATCATTGAGCACAATGTCCGTATCTCCGCAACGCATAAGCAGCGCGGCTTCGAGATGGCGGGTATCGATCTCGACGTTTCTGGTGTGAGCCGCCGGGGCGTGAGCTACCCGTGGACGGGCGCCAGACATTGCCGCGCGGAAATCCTCGCGTACCTGATCCATCGAACGCGCGGTATCTGCTATAGCAGTATTGCGGACCTCGTCCGAAACACCAGCCAGCTTTGCAAGCGTCGTGATTTCGTCTGTCCGACGCTGAGCTTGCTCTTCTCTTTCTTCGCGAAGTGCGTCGCGGGTAGCCTGCTTCATGGCTTCGCGGTCAACACCACCGCTACGTTCGCCGGCGGGTTGTCCAGCTGGGGCGGCGGTAGCAGGCGTCCCTGGGGCCTCTGGCGAAGCGACGCGACTGTTGAAAATGGCTTCGAGTGCTTCCTCGCGAG
Source organism: Phycisphaerae bacterium (assembly GCA_963664745.2). GTDB lineage: Bacteria > Planctomycetota > Phycisphaerae > SM23-33 > SM23-33 > B1-G9. Next base: position 146,698 of record CAXXMC010000005.1, on the reverse strand, counting down.
TGGCTTCGGCGTTGGAATTGTAAAGAGTACGCAACGTGGTAATTTCTGCTGTACTCATACGCGATAAATCAAAATTTCGGCTCTTGGCCCATTGTTCGAAACCCATAGTAGATTCCTTTCGTTCTTGATGGCTTTCTTGTGGTTCTGAGTGTGATCTCATCTTGGCCAATCCATCGGCCCCGATGGGACAAAGTGAGTCTTCTTTAAGCGTCCATACAGACGCAATACGCAATCGATATCTCGCGTGGGCGGTGTACATGCGACCGCCAACCTCGGCGGTTTCGCCGGCTTCAATAATTACCGATTCATTAACCCGGTAACCAATCGAACCGTCGGTAATATGCTTCTCACGGATTTTTATGGCGGCCTTTTCGCCTTCCTCCGTCGTGTCGATATGTCGCGTGCCGACAAGCTGGTTGCCCTCAACGCGAATGTTTCGCGTACTGCCCAAAGTCTTTAGAATTGTGCTGCAGTCGTGCGTATCCTGGAGCGGGACCTGGCCGTTTTCAGGAATTCGGACGCCGGACATTAACAGAACTTCGTCCAGGACTTCCCAGTTATTCCAATCGAAAACCCGGACTACCGTTTCAGTTGCCAGGACAGCTTCGACGGTTCGGTTTTTGTCGTTCCACGAGTCCGAACGCATTTGATACGTTCGCGTTGTCATGTCTCGATGTTTCAATTCCGAAGGATCGTTCTGGAAAGACTGTCCGCCCGATCTGGACATGTTCAATAAATTTAAAAAACCTTTGCCGGCTGCAATGCGACGTTTGCGGCGTTTGGATTTATTATTTTTCGCCATTGGCTGGGGCCTCATCATTCAGAAGGTTAGAAGCCAATATCGAAGTTGCGGAGACGATATCGGCTGTGGTCATTTTAATTTCGTATTTCTGTTCCAGCTTGCGTATGTACGCCAATTCCTGGGCCTTCTGATCCAGTTTGGTTTTCCAGTCCTGGCCCTGGGCCGCGAATTCGTCGGCAAGAGTTGTGGAATTGTTCTGCAGGCGAAGGGACTGCGCGGCGGCCTCTTTGACGGGGTCAACATGATTGTCGCCGGGCCAGATTATGGCAGTTTTTGGGTAGCGGGTTTCAGGCTTGTTTTTCAGCCTGGCATAGGCCTTTGTCAGGCGAAATTCATCCAGGAAAAGACGGAAAATGGTTATCAGGAATTGCCGCTCTATTACAGCCTGTTCGCAAGCAATGTATCGGCGATAATTTTGCTTATCAAGCCTGCCAGAAGCATAGTTGTAGCCGCTGGAATCTCCGGTTGCGATGTTGAACGGGACTTGCACGCAACGCCCGAAATGTTTCAGCTGCTCGTTTTTAAATTCCTGGTATGTGCTGCAAGGTTGCTCCGCTCGTATTTGCTTAGAGGTATAGCCAGGCTCGGGATAAAAGGCCGAATCGTCCGGGATATCGATCTCGTCGCCTTCGTATGGGGGCACATAGCTGCCATCGTCGCCCATTGACGCTTCGATAATCTCAGTGCTTTGAGTTTCCAAAACTACAGAAGCGCTTGCGACTCGGCGGGCGGCTTTCTGTACGCTGGTTGTATAGTCGCGAAGGGCGGCTATTGGCAATAAGCCCGGCGAAATTGCCGGCAAGTTGGTTGTCATGCCCGGCCGTGTGGGTGTGAATAAATGCAAAACATATTTCGCGTCTACTTCGTCGAAGTCCGCAGACGATCCGAACCCGCCCCAGTTAAGTCGATCACCCGGATGCTTTTTGGCGATATAATATTTTTGCGGTTTACCATTCGTGTCGTATTTAATACCGTCGCGGATGGTGTCGTCACTTATCTTGTCATAAGGCGTCTGCAAGCGGTCGGCCTCGACGGCCTGAATTCGCAGGTTTATCGGTGTGCGTTTTGATTGCGGTACGTTGGTTTGATCGTCTTTGGTAATGATAAAAAGAATCGCCCCGGTATGCTTCCACGCCAGGGAAATCATGCGTATGATGTCGACAAGGTGCATCTGGCCGGTAATATCCAGATATTCGCAAAATTCACCGAAGCTGGCTTCGATAAAATCGTTGTAGTCGTTGTCGTCTGTCAACACCTGCAGGTGTGGCCCGTGCGGCCCGCAAACATCATTGGCTATCGTGTCGCAAACGCCCCGGACATATGAATCATTGTAATATTCATACCGCGATCGATTGCGGGTTGTGGTAATGTCCGTGCGTATGGCGCTTGCGGCGTCGTACTGGTTGGCATACTTAAAATGATTCAGCGTATGCGTGTCTTTGCCGGCGGATTCAAGATATGATCGACCGCGCCGTGCGTTACGAGTGCGGCGTCTTTCGCTCCTGGTTCCCGTTGCTACCGGCGAGCCTTCAGCAAGTGTGGCCAGGGCGTCGGCGGCTTCGGTTTCTTTCGAGGTTGCTATCATAAACGCGCCCTCGATGTCATGGGAACTACACTGAACGGCCTCTTGCTGACGGTCTTCCTCTGGAGTTTGGAGATAGACTTCAAGATTTCAGAAAGCGGGGGATATGTGACACGAGTGCCGTTTTCCTGGACGGTCATTCCCGCCATGGGGATTTGTTCTTGGAGAGCCGCTATTTGTTCCGTCAAAGTCATGCCGTCGTCCGTGTCATTTTTTATGAAAATTAAAAAAACCTATCAGCCGGCGGACAGCATTTTTCGACGATAATATTTAGGCATAAAAAAAGACACGCCGCGCTAGGGTGCTGCCCAGCACGGCATGTCTATTCTAATTTTTGAAAAATCTCAAAAGTTGCTGGCCTTCATTGTTCCGGGGATCAGTCCTTCACAATGCCGGCCGATATTCGGTTTTCAATAAGCCCATCCCTGAGCTTTTACAATCTTCATTCTCATTTATTACACAGATTTCAAACCAAACAAGATTTTTTTTTAAAAAAACGCGGATTTAGTGAAAATATGCTATATGTAGCATGGAGAAGTGAAAATTTTTATCTTACAGGTACATCCGGGGCGATTTGTTCGATTTTACATTTGAAAACTCTGGCGAGCTTTACAAAAGTTTCGATAGTGCATTCCCGGCCTGCTTTGCCTTCTATTCTGGCATAGCAAGACTGATGCCAGCCCGCGGCGTCGGCGACTTGTTGCTGTATCATTTTCCGCTTTTTTCGCATCGCCATAATTTTGTTTTCCGTGTCCGTCATTTTTTTAAACCTTCTGGCCGGCCTGACTGGCTCTGAATCTTTTATATGTGCCAATACGTGGAACGTTTTTCATGCCGCATATCATGCCCGTAAATTCAACCCACTGGCCAAGGTAATCGGCTTGGTTGTTCAAAATTTTATGTTTAAGTGCGTGTGTCATACTTACACAATTTACCCGCATTGACTGGCCATTAGCAAGGCGAACATTCAAGCTGGCAAGGCTGCCACTTTTGCCGGCATTAAAGCCGATTACTACAGCGTCATGCGTGGGCGTGTGTCGCATCTTAAAAACGTTTTCGGGATCCTCATCGCGAACAATAAGGCCTTCACCGCCGCGGGCTATTTCCTCGGCGTACATGGCCGAAAGTTCTCTATGATTATTTACGACGTACTGAGTAACGATTTCGACATTTTCAAGCCCGGCGAACCTGGCTTTCATTTCCTCAATTTGCTGTGAATATTTTTTCGCAGGGCTACCGATAGGTTTGATGTCGAACATGTAAAATTTTAGATCGGCCTGCAGGGGTGCCGTTTTACTCATAACAACGGATTTGATTTCGTCAAACGTTGCCGATTCGCTGTAAAACTCGCCGGAAACTTCAAGCCCGGCGGATTGTGCAACCGCTGAGAGTTCAGCGATAAGCCCGACAATATTCCTATTCGGTAAAGTAAGACCGGCCTTGCTTACAGGTAAGCCGTTTTTAATCTGGCCCTGAATACCATCAAACTTTCGGCTTGCGAATTGCGGGTATTGCAGGCTTTGAATCCAAGGATGTTCTTCTATTGCTTTCATATTAAGATTATAGCTGAACAGCTATAATAAAACAAGGAAAAAATATCTTTTTTTTACTTTTTTTTGAGGTTTTTGGAGCTAATGAAAGGCCTGGGAGTTTGAATAAAAAAAACCGGGTTTTGATTCCCGGTTTTGTTGTCCGATTGATAATCGGGCAAAAATTCTCTACACACGTATTATCGACTATTTTTGTATTTTTGACAAGGACTTTTTAAAAGAATAGACAACTTGACACCACAAAAAACCGTGGTATACTTAAAGTTCAATGTTGCGTCTCCCCCTACGTAACATTGAACCCCCTACCGCGGAAGCTTCGGCCTTCGCGGTTTTTTTTATGCCAAAATTTCGATTTCTTCGCGGGTGTTAATAATCTTTCCGCAATTCCTACATTCCTTGCGTCGACGAATGAATCCTTTTTTCTGGGTGGTGTGGGTTGTATGAAAATGACGGCATCCACATCGGCTGCATTCCAGGCCCGCGTAAGGCTTGGGGGCTTCGTCGAGCTTATCAGGTTTGACGACTGGCTTGTCAGGTTTGGATTTGAGCTTATCAGGTTTCGACTTAGTTTTTTTAGCTGTCTTGGCCATCCTTGGCACCTCGTGAAGTTACTTTTTTGGAGTTTTCTTTTTTGCTGTTTTCTGCCCGGTTTTTTTCTGATTGCTGATTACTGAGAGCTGAATACTTTTAGCAGCTTTGCGAATCAAATCAGGATAAGACAATTCCTCATCGTCCGGAAAAAGCGGGGCCAGGGTCTCGTCAATTGCCGCGTAAAGATCGGCGGCATTGGCGTCAATCTGTCGGACGGCCTTTTGGCCTTCGCCGTTCTGGGGTGATTCTGAGCCGGTAGTGGTTGGCAAGAGCTTATTGCGATCCGCCAGCTGCATGAAATGTTTCTGGGCTGGGCCTGAACCGGTCTTAGCTGAATCACGTATGCTTTTGCGGACTTCCGCTTCGGCCAAAAGACGACCGCGATTGTAAGCCCGTGTCGCGGCTGGATCACCGCCAAGAAACTTGGCCTTGTCAATCTCTACAATTAAAGCGATGTCGTCAGGCTTGAATTGCAGCATTGCATTTTCTTCGATTTCTGCAAGTGTTTCGTCTGAGATTTTTTCGTCTGTCATTTCATGTCCTCAAAGGGTTTGGCGTTTTCGATCTCCAGCTCCAGCCAGTTCCGATGGAATTCCACAGCCTCGGGCTGGGTGGAAATTACGCCGGCCTCGATACGCGGATTCTTCGTGTAATTGGCCGATCCGACTATGACGACCTGCCATTCGTCGTTATGAAGCACTGACACCTTGGCGTGTGAGTTTACCAGCCGTAACCGTGCGGCGTTGGCCTCTGCCAGTTGCAGGGCTTCCGGGCAACGTTCCCGGACTCGCCAATCCAGCAAAAGCGACACGCTCAAAAGCCTACCGTCATGCAAGGCCCGGACAAGCTGCCTGCAGGCGGGTTCTGTAATCGACCAGGTCGAGCCGATAAGGTGGGCCGGGCCGATCTGCCTGGCAATGTGCAAAACCATGTCATGGGCCGACCAATCGCCGGCGGTAGCAAAATGGATCGACTGGCCCTTCTCGATCGCTGGGATGGCCTGGGCGAGCTTGTCCGCGGCTTTTGCCAAAGCTGTTGTGATCCTTTTTTCCTTCACTTCAACGCCTGAACCCTTGCGTTTTGAGTCCGACGGCGGGGCCTCTGTTGGCGGCGTTGCCAAGTCCCCTAATCCAAATAATGCCATAATGACGATTAACCTTGTGACCATTTTTTTTAATTCTTTTCTGAAATTCCGGGCGTGATGTTGTCGAGGCTGCAACCTCGGCGGCGATGCCGGTTAATGTGACCATTGCCGGCCCGTCCGGTTTATTTATCCTTATCTACTTCTCCGCGTCCTGGGGCGGCGTGTTCGCTGGCGACGTTGTCTTGCTGGCGACGTTGTTGGCTTAGGTACAGTAGCAGCTTTTTTCGGTGTTTCAGCTGATCCATTTTCTTTTGTCTCGGTCGGGGGTGAACTCTGAACATCCACAACAGGCAAGCCTAGAATTATCGCGCCTGCCAGACAACCCGCGGTACCGTCCAGCCAGTGGTTTCGACGGCTCTTGACGTCCCACCATCTTTCCCAGCCTTTGCCGGGGTTATATTTCTCCGTCCAAAGCTCGGCGTTAATGTGTTGGGCGTAGTTCTTGTGGGCTATGCCGGAATCACCATAAAGAGTTATCGCGCCGAATAGGTTCTTGTCCTGCATGACAAAACCCTGCTGGACATTTCGCTTGTTCCAATCGGCGTCCAGATGATAAATCCAGACTCGGTTTTTCTTATCGCGGCTGGCGTACCAATGAGCTTTACCCGGCTTTATGTCCGGGGATTTCTTTTTCGGCATATTGAAACTATCTTCATCCTTTCGGCTGCCTTCGCCCTTGGAGATTCGGAAAGTCCGCCCTGGCGTCTCCTTGACAAAAGCCTTGACAGGGTCTGGCTGATACCCGCCGTCAATCAGACAGATATCGAGATAACGGCGGTCGTTCAGATTGTCCGAAAGTGGCCAACCCTCAGCCGCCCTATCTCGCCAATCCCGCAAGCTGGTCAAAATTGCTTCCTGGAGGCCCTGAAGGTTGTGGGCTTCCTTCAGGTTGCCGTTGGGACTATTGACCGGTTCCTGGCCATAGCCCACAACGTGCCGTTTGTGGGATCCATAAGCCATTACAACCCAATCAATGTGGCGGGCATGTATGTCGATAAAGGCCGTTAAATAATCGCAATCAGCCGGGACAACACCTTCGGGCAAGCTGTTTACGGATTTCATAACGTGATTGATTGTAATGTCGTCGGTTTCGGGAATTTCATCGGCGGGCGGATCGTTCTGAAATTCGCAATTGAACGAATCCCAACCCCATTTAGCTATGAATCTGTAGCAATGCTCCAGCGTGGATACTTCCAGCTGGCTTCCATCGGTTAATTGCTTGGGATTGAATCTGTATGGATTCGCAACAATCGCCCCGGCGTCCATGATCTTTCTATTTTCGAGATAGAAACGATGGGCTGTCCTGTGGCTGTCGTCGCCGTCGAAGTCGTCCTGTTCACAAAGCAGAATGAATCTTTCCCACAGATGCTTTTCCTTATCCTTATCGAGTTCACAGTCCGGCATTTTTTTTATCATCTTGTGGCGTTTACCATGCCAGGATGGTTCCTGCCTTGGATCGGTAAATCGATCGGACAAGCAATCTTTGATCATAATTGTACATGGCCAGATAACAGCGATACTCTCACCAGGCGGGGCAAGGCCGGCAATGTCCTTTGTGACACAATTCAATATGTCACGCGTGAGCGTTTCCGATTTTACGCTGTCTGGAGTTTCGATATCGTCAACAACTACGAATTGCGGACGCTGGTTGCGAATGTTACGACCTCGTAATTTGCTGGATGGGCCTGGCTGCAGAATTGCACCGGACGCCAACGAGCCGGGAATCGTTGGGAAAATTATCAACTCGTCGCCCCATTTCATGCGTGTACGTTTGCCGTTCACAGTTTGCATATTCGCGCGGTTGGTTGCACCTTCCAAAGCGCGAACCGGATAACAGATTTCCGGGAAGTCTTCGGTTAGTAGCTCGTTTTCCTCGAACTCGAAACGGATATTGCCAACGCGGATTTTGGCGTCGTCGTAGTTTTTGTCAACGTAGATCGTATATCGGAGCATGCCATAAATTATGCAATAAATTATGGCGCCTTTTATTATCGAGGTTTTACCATCACCACGGGCCGCCGCGATTGCCTGCTTGCCTCCGTGCCTGGCTTTGTTGATTATCGCATAGAGCAAATCCCGCCCGTCGTCCGTAAACGGCTTGCTGAATGTGTCGCGAAGGTATGTTCTGCAAAAATATTCCGGGTCACGTTCGCCCCGTCGCCGGCGACGCATATTGACGACATGGGGAATTGTGATATCACGTCCGGACGATCGCTTGCGGGCCATAAGCTCCGCCTGGGCCGTTCGTTCGCGGGCTAGGGCGTCATTTATCTTGTTTTGAATATCTGCCATGTTGAATTTTGCTCAAAAAGGGCCAAAAATGGGGCTTACTAACTAACTATCTACCAAAAGCGCGGGATGACGAGCGAAAGGCTTACCCACCCACCCCCTGGGAAGGACCCGAGGCCGAAATTCCTTCCCCCGCGTCGGCGGTTGGTTTGGGGTTCCGTTCTTGTTTACGTTCTGAATATTTGGGCCAGTCATGGGACAATTGGCATAATGTGTCTGTGGGGAGATAGCCGACGATTTTGCCTTCTTTCTGTAGTTCTTTCACACGCTGGAAGAACTCAAACGGGCCGGGGACGACTTCGACGGGTATGCCGCAAAGCTGGGAATTCATTACCTCTTGCGGGCTGGCTGCGGTCTTTACAGGCAATTGCTTTTTGACCATATCCCATTGATATTCCGTGAACAAGAAAAGGTCGAATTCTGGCTTGGGTGGTGCTATAGACTCCAGCATCTTATTAAGGTCAGCCAGGCTTTCGAGTGCCGTTTGTGTCGAATGTTTTTGCAATGGGCGTTGATCTGGCATTAGGGCGGCATTTGAGAAAACCCCTTGGCCGTAGAGCGTCGATATTCTGGCCGATCTCGCCTCCTTGGCATACAGGTTTTCTATAATGTGTTTCGTTATTGCTTTGTCCATTTTCCGGCGGTCAAAATCTGTTAAAATTGTCATAACAATTACCTCTTTCGGGGTCAAAATCTTGATACAAAAGTTGTTTTTCGTGCAAAGCCTGTTTGGTTCAAAACTTATATTAAAAAAATCTCTCAAAAAACACGAAAACTTTAGTATTTCGCATTTTTTTACAAGCTCTTATTATTCAGTTGTTTACATCAAAAAACGGCTCATTTCATTACTATAGATAGCAGTAGTTATCTATACTATTTCACTTTTTAAACAAAATCAGCCATCGTCTAATGGGTGTACGGGGTAGCCGGCTGCAAGGATTTCGGTGGCTTCTCTGGCCATGGACATACGCGGATCGTTGTAGACCATGAAAGTTTTCGGGTCTCTGTGGCGGGTTAAGGCTATGCCGAAATTGACGTTACCGTTTGTTAGTCGGCTGATCTCGCTGGCGGCTGTGTGTCGCAGGCCATGGGGTCGAACGTGTCCGATCCCGATACGTTTGGCATAATCCTGATACATAGAATACAAGCCGGGATAGGTCAATCGTTCGCCGGTGTGGGCTTTGCCTGGTTTCAGGGTCGTAAAGAGCGGGCCTTCGAGTTCGCCACGCGCTACGATCCAGTGTTTCAGGGCGTCGACTGTTTGCATTGCTATGGGGATAAGCGTCCGTTCCCATAGGCCCTTGCCCAGGACTTCGATTTCGTGTGTATCGAAAAGCAGGTGACGGACGTCGAGGGTAAGACATTCATCACATCGCAGGGCGGAATAGTATTGCAGGCAGAACAGGGCATTATCTCGAAGGCCTTTTGAATCACCTCGAGCGCTGGCGGCTGCCATTAAATCCATTACGGCTTTCTTGCCTGGGCCGCGGGTATCTCGAATCGGTACTGGTGAGGGTAGTTTAATGCGTTTGATTGCCCATGGAATTACATCGTACTCATGGGCGAGTGTCAACAGGCCCATGACGGACGAAACTTTGCGGCGGATAGTGTTGACGGCTGGATATCGACGGCGCAGCCAGGCTATGTAATTATCGATCGTCCGGCGAGCTGCACCGCGTGGAAGGTTTACGAAAAACTCTGTGGCGTTGGCATTCCCGCGAACTCCGAGAAATTCGGCGAAGGTGTGAAGATCCAGCGCGTAGTTTCTCGACGTGTTAGTCGGGCGGTTCAAATGGCTTTCCAAAAGTTCAGCCGGCGAAGTGTTGGACCAATCAGCTGTCAATTTTCAATTACCTTTTCACGTTGGCGTTGCTGATTTTTTTCACATATGAACGATTTAAAAAAGGAGTTATCAGAGAAAAAAGATTCGCACTCATAGAAAACCTGAACTTCTGCGGCGCCCTCGCCTTTATATTCCTGTACCTTCGCATGACAATTCGGGCACGCAGCATATACACCACTGTCACTTGTGAGATTAAGCAAAAATCTCAGGCTCATCGCCGTCAGTTGGACAGCCTCTTCTTTTATTCTTTCCTCACTGCCTTTTTCCCATTTTGCTTGTAAGACAGCCTGTTGGAGTTCGCCGAATTCCTCGCCTATAATTGCCAGCTGCTCGAATGGGTTATCTGGCCAACCTGGATGTTGCTTTTCAGCTCGTTTCAGTTCATCGAAAACATCCGTTATCACTTGCTCGCGTTTTTGTCCCATTGTTCACCTTTGCTTTCTTTCAGTGTGTTTTATCTAAAATACGCTTTTCAAGCTGCCTTGCTCGGCGTTCTGCCTTATCTAATTTTTCCATTGTTCTCCGATGATTACGCCATAAAAGCCAAGTGATAGTCACTGTCACTATGAAGAACATTACAATCAGCAATGTTGATTTTGTTACATGGGGCATCTCATTCACCGTCACTTTCTGGATTTCGGCTTTCTGATTTGTTTTTTACGCCGTAGATCAAATCCAGGGCCTCGTCTATCGTCATTTCATTACCTTTGCTTTCTTCTTTATTGCCTCCGGTGCTACCGGCTTTCTTTTGCATATCGATCGGGCCAAACATCATCAGTAAAACGCAAGGCGGAATACCTGGTGAGTTAGCGAAAACGCGTGACAGTATACCCATGGCCTTTTCGTATTCGTCGGGGCATGATGGGGCGATACATTCCATAATCTTCATATTCATGCACCCGCGAGCATGGGGAATGTATTGTGAAAAACCGTTGTATGGGCTTGCCTCTCTGCATTCCCTTGCGCTTATCTTCACGGTTTCAGCGTAGCCTGACATTATTCGCCGTCCGATTCGGATTTGTTTCGATCGCCGTAGATCAAATCCAGGGCCTCGTCTATCGTCATTTCGATACCGTCAATTTTCATGGTTAAAAACCTTTCATGTTTTCACTGACAACTGACTGCTGAATCCTGACTACTGTTTTCCAAAAATGCCATTGCGGCGGCTTTTCGTTCGATAAGGTCGGAGCGGGTCGGGGCGAATTTTTCAGCCATTACGAGGGTTACATACTTGCTACGAATTTCACTGGCCAGCGTATGAAAATAATCAAGTTCGCGTTTCGTGCGTTGCTGGATTTCTTCTTGGTGGGCCGTTTCGGCCTGGGCTTTTTTCTGCTTTTCGATATCCACAGCTGTTGGCGTTTTTAACCGGCGGGCGTTGCGTTCGAGGTGTTCCAGATATTTCAAAACCGTACCCATGGCGTAAACGTCCCATTTTGATTTCTGCCGGAATTGCTCGGCGCCGGTAAGAATTTCAGGTGTGATTTTCAAAAGCAACGAATTGTCTTTTTCGTATTCGGCGGATATTCGTTCTTCCCAGCTCTTGGGCAGCTCCGCGCCTGCCCATGCCTCGCGATATGCGTCGCCGATATTTTTTAGCACCACGTCGAGGGTTGTCGTTATCATTTTCCGATCTCCAAAATTTCCACCAGCGTTTTTTTCTTCTTTCTCGTTATTTTTATTATTTAAAAATTCCCCGCGCACTTGCCCCCCTGGGGGGGTTAGGGGGGGAGGTAATTCATCGGTAGGTAATATGGGTACGATTTCTGCACCGCTAGCGGTGCAGTTTTTGCACTGGTTCGTGTCCATTTCTGCACCGGTCTGATTTTGAGAATCCGGTGAAAGCGGTACGATTTCTGCACCGCTTTTATTACTAACCGGTATGATTTCTGCACCGCTTTTATTACTAACCGGTATGATTTCTGCACCGCTTTTATTTTGTGGATTAGGCAAAACCGGTGCAATTTCTGCACTGGTTTCAAAGGGCAAAAACTGGTATTTTGTGGCCTGACCATTAGCCCCTTTGACTGCAATAATCAGATTCATTTTGACCATTTTTCGGATAGCTGCGATGATCGTAGATCGACCGCAACCGGTCATTTTTTCGATGTGGTTGAGACTGGCGAAACACCACTGGTTATCGTCACGGAGGCAGTTTGACATGGCCATATAGACGAGCTTGGCCGTTGGCGTGATGTCGCGCTTGGCCAGTATGGCGCGGGGCAAGCTGGCGTATTGGCCGGGTATGAATATTTCACTGCGTTTCAATTTTCGGATTCCGTTCCGTTCTAAAAAGTAGTCAGTGATCAGTAATCAGGATTCAGTAGAAAAGCAGTCCACGGATTTCACGGATTAACAGCGGATTTCACTGATTGTTTTTTTCGATTTGCGTAACAACTTCTTTTGCGATTGCGATTATGACTACATGCGTAAGCCCGGTGAATAAAAACACCAACGCAATTGAGTCACAGACATTTTCCGCAATGCACGATGGTTTTTCGTTCCAGCCGAAATACCATGTTTCAGCAAGCCATAATAAAAAGCCTATTCCAATCCATATAAATGGCTTCATTTCTCACCTTCGCTTTCGGCTTCTGGCGTTACAAAAATTCCCCTGGTATCTTGCAAGGCATGTATCGCGTCGATTATGGCGGCTTTGTCCTTTGCTGAGGCTGGGGCAGCCCGTATACCGATTTCCATTTGCTCCAATTCTTCTTTATTGTCCTCTGCACCAGTTAAAGTAAGTAACGCATTCCTGAGCGTTAGCCCTGACTGCCATATTTTTCGCATGGGATGTTTGGGACATTGCTTGATATGGTCGGTCAATATCTTTTCCCCGTGCGTGGCTGTTCCAACTGGAAATTCATGTCCACAATAAACGCATGTTACAGTTATTTCTTTACTCATAATTAACCTTCGCTTTCTTCGATTGTTTTTATAATTTCGCGAAATCTGATATAGAATTCCTCCAGTAGTGAGTCAGGGTCGTCAACAATTTGGCCGTCGTCTAACACAAAATTCATCTTAAAATCGTCGATAAAGGCTTTTATCTCCTTCCTCAGCATGGCGTTTTCTTCAAAAATTTCATCACGGGTGGGGCAAGGTGCGCCGTAATGACATTCAGCCATCACAGCGTCTGGATGTGTGCAAGTTCCATCATCTGGGTCAATGTGCTTACAGCCTTCAATGGCGGGGCGAATATGATTTAACTTCTCATTCTTGTCCATCTCCGCCGCTAATAATTGATGTACTTGTTTTTTTGCCCAGTGTAGACCTGCTATCTTCCCAAGCAAAAAAAAGCAAGGGTACGCTAATATTAGAATTAGAGGTATAATCATTATTTACACACCTTCGCTTTCTTCGATGGTTTGGCAATTTGTGGACGTACATGGTTGCTGGTTTATCGGGCAGATATGCTTTGTTGGTGCTGGCACGTACATGAAGCCTGGCGTGTTGCTTCGTTGTTCCTTCTCAGGGTCGATAAGTTTTATAAGCGGTTCAGGCGGGGGCGGGGGAATGCGGGGACAATCCGGGACGCCTTTTTTAATGATTTTATCGCTCAGGCCGGGCCTGCTGATTTCGGAATTCGGATTTGTTTTTAATGGCCTGCCCCATGCAATCATTCCATAGATAGCCAGGGCGAAAAAGATGACGTCGCGTAGTGTTAGCATCCATAAGCCGGAATGGACGTGCAGGCCGGCTGTCAGGGCGTTTGAGAACAGCCAGAACACGAAACACCACCGGCTTTTGTGATTGTTCAGCACAACGCCTGTAATGGCGATTACAGTAGCTATCCCGCTTATGATTTCAATAGTTGTTGCAGAAAAATTTTCCAATTTTCAATCTCCAATTTTTAAAAAGGCACTAGGCACTAGACACTAGGGAATAGTGGGGTTAATGCTCCACGCCATAAATAATTGAGTGTTCAAGTTCTTTGGCGTCGTAGAGGGCTTTGGTTATGCCATTAAGTACTTCTTGGATAGTTTCGATGTCATGACATAAAGATACTTTTTGGGATTCAAGGCTGATTATAATCGCAGGCCAGATAACATTGGCAAATGTCAGGGCGGTAATAATGCTGTTTATCCTGCTACGGTCAGCGGAATATTTTTCACATATATTTTTTTGACTACCGATTCCAGAGATCAGCCAACACAGGGAAAACCCTTGTTTTTCAAGCTCTGAAAGAAACTCAATCAACGCTATTGGGTTTGCGGCAGGCTTTAAGCTTGGATCGTCTGAAAAGTTGTTCGTGGCTAAGAAATTAGCCAAACATCTAGGGTTCAACTTATCTTCAAAAACATCAAAATCTATTTGGTCAAAAATGGATTTAAGTCTGTCTTGAAAAGTGTTTTGACTCATTTTTTCTCTTTCAGGCACTAGGCACTAGTCAATAGGCAATAGGCAATAGCGAATAGCGGGCCATGAACCCGCCGTTTTGCTATCTCGATATATTCCGGGTTAAGCTCACTTCCGATGTATTTCCTGCCGAGTCCAGCCGCCACTTTCGCTGTGGTTCCAGCTCCCATGAATGGGTCAAAAACTACGCTCCCATCCTCCGCCCCAGCGAGAATGCAAGGCTCTATCAATGCGGGCGGGAACGTTGCGAAGTGAGCCTCTTTGCAGGGTTGTGTTGAAACAGTCCAAACAGAACGTTTATTACTCCCCAATGGATGAGAACATGATTTGTTTTTTGTTCCTCGGGTCAAACCAAGCTTTTTCAAATCCGCCAAACGCATACCGCTTTTTGTCTCTGAATATGCTGGTGCAATAGATTCTTCTCTAATTCCATCTTGGTCATAAAAATACTTTGGCGACTTACTCAGCAGGAAAATATATTCGTGCGATTTCGTGCATCGATCCCGAACGCTCTCCGGCATGGGGTTCGGCTTATGCCAGATAATATCCTGGCGTAAGTACCAACCATCAGCCTGCAGGGCGAACGCCAACCGCCACGGGATCCCGCAAAGGTCTTTCGGTTTTAATCCTTCCGGCAGGCCAGTACGCGGTACAGAAACATGTTTTCTATCACGTCGAAAACTATTGAATGCTCGTGTACCACCAGCGTAACTATCCCCCATATTCAGCCACAGCGTTCCATCGTCACGCAGCACTCGTTTGACTTCCCGGAAAATTTCCACCATCTTTTCAACAAATTCCTCAGGCGTTTTTTCAAGACCGATCTGACCATCCACGCCATAGTCACGAAGCCCCCAATAAGGCGGGGAAGTCACGCAACATTGAACGCACCCATCCGGCATATCCTGCATCACATCGAGGCAGTCGCCACAGACTATGCAGCCTGCCGATTCGCCTTCCAAAACGTTTTGTATTTCCAAATTCATTTGTTTTTATTCGCTCCGGCCGGGCCGGCTGATTTCTTGTTTTACTCTCTGTGTGTGGTAGGCGATTCGTTCTTCATGGCCTGGGTGTTTATTACTGGCGTTATCGTCGCTGGCGGTTACTCGCTTGGTAAGGGCGGCTTTGCGATTTTGCTCCATGTGTCGCTGTTTAGTGGCCTCGCTGGGCTTCGCACGTTTACGCTTCCGGGGCTTTTTCGAGGTTTTCAAGGTCGTCATTTTCCACCTCTGATAACAAAAGGCCAAGTTTTTCGAATGCTGACAAATCGCAATCGCTAAATCTGCATCCATTGGCTTTTTGCACTTCGAGAATTGCGGATTTCATCAAGCCAACCAAGCGTCTATGAAGTATGTATTCCAGTGCTATGATTTCCAGGTCGGATATTTCACGAGGCAATGGATCCATGACTTTTTGGAATGTCTCAAGGCAGCACTGGCGTAATTTTTCATCTTCCAGATTTTCCAAAACATGTAATGCTTGCCCTGGTCCACCGGGTGTTAAAACGATATGTGACATCATCGCATATGCCTCGCGGGCGGCGGGATGCTTTTCAATTGCCGATTTTCGATTGTCAATTTCCGATTTGTTATTTTCTTTGTACATTTTTTTTAACAGGGACTAGGCACTAGGCAATCGGCACCAGTGTCTAGTCCCTGTTTCCTTTTTTTTCTTAGCTGGCGACTGGTTCCTGCACGTCCTCAGCCAGACGTCCGTCGTTTGTGCAGAGTTTTCCCTGTCGGGGGGTTACCTTGTCGCTGCCAGTAGTTCGCACAAACAGGCCGGGTTTGCCGGCGTCGGTTTCCTCAGCAATTGCCATGGTTCCGACTCCATTCTTTTTTTTAAGTTGTCAGTTATCAGTAAGCAGTTTTCAGCAAGCAGTTATCAGATTTCAGTTTTGTTCTTACTGATTACTGATTCCTGAATACTGACTACTTTTCTCAAACCGCTCTATTTCATCGATATTGTGGCCGTTTCGGTTATCCTGCCACATCGCAAAAAACAGTCTTAAATCGTCCATGACATCTTTTGCTTTTGTAAAAATCTTCGCGATCCGTCGCATGGTTTTCATAATTTTTTATCCTTAAAAAATCCCAGTGCTTGGTTTTTGTTTTACTGACTACTGAAAACTGAATACTGACTACTCAGGCGTCGCAGACGCCCTGTAAAAATTCTCGAACGGCTTTCGTGGGGTATCGCCATCGATCGCCGATTTTTTTTCGGGGTAGAATTGCAATCTCTCCGCCTTCTGCGTAATGGCGAAAAACCGTTCGCCATGAAACGTTCAGAACCAGGCAAAGCTCCGGCGTGGTCAGGAATCCGTCTTTTGACAGGTCTGGCATTTTTAGTATCTTTTGGGCTTTCGGGCCTTGACCGGCCTGCCATGAGAAGTCGCGGCAAATCCTTGCCTGGCTGCCAGCACAGTTTTTGTCTACAAAGTATTGGCATATTTCGCATCGCGGGCCGGCGCCAATCGGCGGTATTGGCACATTTTTAAGGGCTTGCTGAATCATGCTGCCCCCTTATCTTTTAATGGCTCAAAGACTATCCAGCGATTGTTAAAGTATGAACAAAACCCAACATCATAGCCATTATCCATGGCATAATTCCAAGCCGACTGAGACAAATGGAAAACCTTTACGACACGGCAATTTCTACCACCAAATCTAATTACCTCGTTTTCTTTTATCATTGTTGGCCCCTTAA
The DNA here is from genome assembly GCA_963664745.2 of Phycisphaerae bacterium. Taxonomy (GTDB): domain Bacteria; phylum Planctomycetota; class Phycisphaerae; order SM23-33; family SM23-33; genus B1-G9. The sequence continues at coordinate 129,832 of CAXXMC010000005.1, read as the reverse complement.
TAACCTGATAGACCATGCTTCGCATGGATAACCGCGATCTTCACTCAGCTGTTTGTCGCAACCTGATTGACGGACTGCAAGCCAAACAGAATTGCATTGCTTACAATGGTAAGTTGAGCAAAAACCAACTGTGCGATGTAACCTACCGTGCTCATTTTGACAATTCGGACATTCGCTACGGTAATTAGCCTCTGTGATGTAATCAGATTTTAGACTGGGTACTGTTTTACTCATCGTTGCCCCTCTGCTGTAAATGTTTTCTGGTCTGGTATTCGCGCCAGTAATTTTTTATCCATATCTCGAAGTCGTCTTCCGGTAGGTTCCGGGCGAGTTTGGCGATAGTTCGCATCGGGCCGACGAAAGCGGTTTGGAGTCTGTCGGGCCGTTTGGAACTGGCCAGTTTTTCCGGCGATTGAAGAATCAGGTCGAAAATATCTTCCGCAGCCTTCACTTTCCGGCTTCCGACTGTTTCGCAAAGGCCAAGTGCGTTGGAAATTTTCCGCACGCTTGCAGGGTGATTTTGGGTTGGCAAGGTAAGAACCTCCGATTTTAGCGCCCGATGCCCAAAAAAACTTCACAGGCGCTAAGATTTGGGAAAGTTTAGAAAAAAGCTTCCTTGCAAGTACGGGCGCTAAACTATTTTTAAAATTTTTTGAAATAGACGCCGTTGATCCATGGCTAGGGGTAATAATTAATTTATGTCCAAGAGAGAGGAAAAATCGGTAGCACCGGGGGCGAGAAAAACGGAGCTGGATCGGGCGGGGGTAACCCGATCCAGCGTCCTTATTTGGCCGAACCAGTGGGGGGGGGCAAAGGTTCGGCCTGCATTGGCGATGCAGCAATCTACCTCGACCAAGAGATTGAAAAACTGCAACGGCTAAAAAAGTAGTATTTGAAGGGCGTGTTGCTTTCTCTGATTTGGTCGAGGTAATGTTCATAACGAGAGTATTGTTGTAAATTCAACGTTGAATGTCAAGTAAAAAGCGTTATAAAAAAAGACGCATTAAATGTAAATTCAACTATGATATTTAGTTATGTGAGAAAAAAAATTTCATTTTTAAGCTTGGATGCATAAGATACAGACGTGTTTAATGGACAAAAAATCCGGGAAGCCCGCGAAATGACTGGGCTGAAGCAACATGATGTTGCTGAGAAACTTGGCAAAACAAGACAAGCTATCAGCGACATTGAACGTGGGAAATATCAGCCTGGGCGTGAACTTGTAAAGCAGATGGCAGAGCTGTATGGCGTAGCGGTAGAGGATTTCAAACAGGATTATTCACAGCCTGGACAGTTGCCACCAAGTTTAACGGAAAGCGAGTCACTGATTTTAAATGTATGGAATCGGCTTGACGAATCAGGCAAAGTGAAATTACTCGCTACAGGTCAACAATTGATTAGTCAGATTGAGGCCGATGAATCGGAAGAAACGCCTGGGCAGGCGGTCAGTCGGGCGGTTTTAGAAGGGCGGAAACGAAGGCAGAAAGCCCGAAAAGATGTCGGGTAGCGATTATCTCTACCAGGGCGATAAACGCATCCAGAAGTTCGTCTTTTGACAATCGGGCGGCATCGTGGCGTATTTTGTTAATTAGCGAATCCCGCCCGAGTACGTTGTTTGGCTCGTACTCATTACACATAGATGGTAATCGGAAAGTGGGTTTTACCGGGTTTAAAACGACTTTGATAAATTAAAGGAGAAATCATGGCGCGCAGTACAATAGACAAGGAATTGCGAAAGGAACTTATTGACACAAGAAACATTATCCTGCAGGCCGAAAAGGCGGATTGTAATGAATCTGAGACTCGTCGGCGTATTGAACGAATATTTGAGAACCTGATGGGATATGATGTTTTCAAGCACTTATCCCGCGAGCGGGCCGTCAGGGGAGCTGGGGAAACGGAGCATGTCGATTTTTCAATACAATTGGAAGAAGGACCGGACGCAAAGCCAGAAATTCTGGTAGAAATTAAGCGGGTTTGTATTGATCTTGCCCCAAAACACCTAAAGCAGGTTTCATCTTATGCGATAAATGCCGGTTGTGAATGGATATTACTAACCAACAGTAGAGAATGGCGAATTTATCACGTTGCTTTCGGTCAGCCGCCGATAACAAAGCTGGTTTCCTCGTGGAATGTTTTAACAGATGATGTGGCGATTTTGGCGAACAGATTTGAGCTTATTTCACTTAAGAGCGTTAGGAAGGGGGCGTTGTCAACACTCTGGCAAAAAACGAATGTGCTACATCCACGTAATCTTTTGGAAGCGATTTTGTCCGAGAGTTCTATGAAATTTTTGCGTAAGGAATTGAAAAAAGATTCCGGTATTGCCCTGTCCATGGAGGACGTTGTTTCTGGTGTAAGGCGTCTTTTGAATGAAAATGCCCTTACAGAGCTTGAGGGAATTCGTATCTCTTTCCCAGATAAAAAATCCAAGCCGCGTAAATCTAAAATTGCAAAAAGGGAGGACAAACAAGTCAAGCAAGATGGTTACGAAACAGAGGTGTCTATAGAATCTCCAGTTTCCATTCCGATCCAAAATACGGCGGAGTCGTTATCCTGCGACAATTATGAATCCTGAATGCGGGGTTTGAAGGGAGTGTGATTTATGAATTTTGTCGCTATTGACTTTGAAACGGCAAACGCAAAAAGAAACAGCGCTTGCTCGGTGGGATTGGCATTTGTTGAAAACTGGAAAATCGTCAAAAGTTTCTCCAGCCTCATTCGTCCGCCAGAAATGCGATTTGACGGGATAAATATCAGCATTCATGGAATTACCGAGGAAGATGTCGAAGACCAGCCACAATTCCCCGAAATTTGGGCTATGATAGAGCCTGCGATTAACGGGAATATGGTTGTTGCTCACAACGCAAGTTTCGATATGAGTGTGTTGAGATATTCGCTGGATGAATACGAGTTGCCCTATCCGGATTTTCAACATAACTGCACAATGCGAGCTGCTAAAGAATGTATGCCTGAAGCAGGCAATCATAAATTGACAACATTGGCGGACTATTTTGGAATCGAATTTTGTCACCATGAAGCGGAGTCGGATGCCAAAGCTTGTGCCGAATTGGCTTTTGCATTGTGCCGACATGCAAATGTTGGAAACCTCTTTGAAATTGTTCCTAGTCGCCCGTTTGAAAAGAAGAATATTCCACAGCCCAGGGTTGTACGGATAACTCCAACAAAACAAACATCACAAAAACTTTTGGTAAAGGGGAAAGTTCCAGAACCGTTGGCAAACTCGTTTGATGAATTTGTGAAAACGAATGGCCTTGTCAAAGCTCGCACAGTAGCCGCGGCCGTGCGTGCGTTTTTGCTGGTTTCACCAGAACAGCAAAAGCAATGGTATGAGGCTGCATATAAGCCTTTGCCTGGAAAAGAAGCCCCTGGCCCGGTTCCGGTACCGTCACCAAATCCGAAGGGGTCTTGAAAAATGATTCGTTACAAATGCCCCAATTGTGAGCGCAAGTTGGAAAGTCCGAATATCGATATCGGCAAAACCGACACCTGCCCGGCCTGCAAACATGTGTTTACGGTCCCGCAAAAATCTAGCCCATGGCGATTTATAATAATCATCGTTTTGCTGCTGATCATGGGCGGGGGAATAGCTACCGGTCTGATAGCCTCTCAACGCGAAAACAAGCCAGCCGATCCGAAAATTGCTATCCAAGAGCCCGCCCTGAAGGTTGCGAAAAAAGAATTGTCAAAAAAACCGCCCGTCGAAGTTCCAGCCACAAAGCCGGCTGAAAATCCGAGCGAAAAAATATTCATTCCGTTTGCCACACAGGAACATTTTCGGCCCTTGCTGAAAGACTATGGGGTAACAATTAAAAGTGAAAACCTATACGAATCTGGAAAATATAAATCGGTAGTTGTACAACTCCATCCCAAAATCGCACATGGAAGCACAATTTTTCATTTTAATCCCGAAGGCAATGTGGAAAAGATCAGTCATTTATTTTATGTAAGAGAAAAAATGCCAGACTGGGAAACAAAGCAAACCCTTGATTACTGTGAGGATTTGTTAGATCGCGTTCCAGGCTGGAAAGTTTATGGAACGTCATTAACCGAAACTTTTTTAGAAAAACTGATAAAAGTCGGCAAAGATCATACAGACACCATATCGGTAGAAAAAACCGTTAATGGTATAAAGGCCGTTTTGAACTTCACGCCAGGTCTATTTTCTTGCTTGGATATTACTTGTGTGGATGGTGATTTGAAACGCATGGAACCATCGCCGTATAAACCGCAATTTTTTGGTAAGGATTCGAAAGTTGGATTGTGGCATGTTGCGTGGGATAAACTTGAGGGACCATCAAATCCATTCGAACCGATTACAACATTCGCATGGCGGGTGACGGTAGCGAATACAAGCGACGTAATCCGTTGCTATCTGGTCAAGTGCAGTTTGTTGGATAAGCAAGGTTTTGAAATTGAACAGGGCTATGCCGACAATGTTTATATCAAACCAGGCGAGGCGATGCCAGTTACCTCAAGAATAGCAGTAACGGGCGAAAAAGCTAAAAAGGTAGCCAACGCGGTTGTCACTGTGAGTGTTGGGCCGTAAAAACTATCCAAATTTTTTGGCAATTTGTTTTGCGACGGCGGCGTCGATTTCGTCGCGGGCCTCGTGGGTGTAGATCGTTGTCGCCGACGATCCGGGCGCGTGGCCAAGGGCTATCCGTCCGGCGTCTTTGCCCATTTCTCTTGTAACCAGGCTGGCGAAGGCATGGCGCAGCTGGTTCGGCGTCCAATCCTCAAGCAGCTCCGTTTTCTTGATCTTCCGTCCCTCAGCCTTCGCCTCCGCCCGCTGGGCCTTCCTGCAGGTCGTAATAGCCCGTTGGATAAACTGTCGGTATCCGTCGGTATAGTAGGCTTCGTTCTTAGGCTTGGCGGTTGGTTTTGCGCGTGAAATCTGCGACGGCTGGACGGGCGTTTTTCGATCTTCTCGCATTTTCTCAAACCGCTGGGCCTCTGAAATCGCCGGCTGGAAAATGTAGGCTGATGGATCCCCGGTAAGGTATGGCAGCAAGGCGGCTTGAGCCTGGGGGCCTAAATAAATATTTCGCTTTTTGCCGTGGTGTTTGGTTTTGAAAAATTTCGGCCTGTAAATCCAAATCGGCTTGGTCATATCGATATCTTCCGGCGTCATTATGCAAGTCTCACCCGGGCGCATATCGCCGTAGTATTGGACCTTGACCATAGCTTGCTGCAGGGGTGTAAGAAACGGCAGCGTCTTTTGTACAGTATCCCATGGAACTGGCCTGATTGGCTCAGGTTCCCTTGCGTTGGTTCGGCCTCCACCTGGCAGTGGTTTGAGAAGCGAAACAGCGGCGGCGGTCATTTCGCAGCAATAGCCGTTTCCGACAGCCCAATTATAGAGTCGTTTGAAGTGTCCGACCCGTTTATTGATCACACCGCGGGCCAGGCCTGGGTTTTCAGTATCGCCAATCATGTCGTCGCGCAGCTGGGACAGATCGCGAAGGGTGATATCGTCCGGATGTTTTCGTCCATGCTTTTCTACAAGTGGCCTTAGATGATATTCGCAGCTGTACGCTTCGCTGGTTGGCGTTCCGTCGGCTCGACGATAATAAGTCTGGTTCCTTTTGTGGTAGGCGGACACCATATCGGCGATAGTTACAATGTCGGCTTCGTCGGCTTGGCCTTGTTCTGCCAGCTTTTCCCACAGCCGCCATGCGAGTTGTTCAGCGACGGCTTTCCCGCGTGCTATTGGTAAAGCTCGCGTCGCTCCAGGCGGAATAAGTGCGTGGGTGGTTCGCGTTTTTTGGCCTGGAAGTTTTATTCGCCAATACCATCGGCCATGGTTATCGAAAACAGACCCCGGCGGTTTCCCTTGTTTTTTGATCCGACTCATACCCCCATTTTAGAACACAAGTGTTCTAAAAAGCAAGAAAAAGTGTTCTAAAAAAGAAAACCCTGAAAACTCGATTTCATAAATCGTTTATTTTCAAGGCTTTATAATACGCCCGAGAGGATTCGAACCTCTGACCTCTTGCTCCGGAGGCAAGCGCTCTATCCAGCTGAGCTACGGGCGCTTCTGGTATAAATCTTTAATACAGGCAGCATTACAAAAATGCCGACCCGGCTTTTTTATTTATACTGACCAGTCTTTTCAAGGGTGTCCGACATTCCAAGTAAAAGCTGATACCATCGAGGGATAACCATACAAGATTTTCGATAGAGAAACAAGCCCCTAAATTACTATGAATATTGGGAGATATATGCTGATATATTGCAGACTGAAAACAAAACATCGCTGCACTAGTACTCCATTTCAGGAATAATGCCGGATACCTGCTTGCGGCGATAAGGCATCTGCTGCGTCAGAAAAACGACGGAATATCTTCAAATATGCAGTCGCTTTTCTTCCTTGCATCTGCCTCACCGGCGCGGCGCATCTATCCGACCTTATTCCTAAAACGAAGTACTAGCAAACATTTTGACCTGCCCCCATTTTACGTATCAGACTTCTCGAAGAAACTGGTACATGAAATGGAGGCAGGTCGTTTGGTTTACGGAAATATGGGTTACGGACAAATGATTACTTCGGTCCGGGTACTTGTGGTATTGGGGGTGTAATCCCAATTTCGCAGTATCTGATAGTCAACATCGTCGTCATAGTCATAGCTTTGCGGTACGACGTATACGGGCTTTTCGATGATGATCGGATCAGAGTACCTGGTTGCGTTTACTGCAGACCACACGGCATTGCCGATTGACCAGCCCAGGTTGCCCCAGTTCGCACGGCGATGGTAGTTATGCCGGTAATGCCGTCTGGGGGCGGGTCGGTAATATCGGCGAGGAGCAGGTCGGTAATGCCCGCGATGGCCTCGGGCGGCCTGTGCTGTTGCGGGCGTCATAAGCATTGCTCCAAACAGTACCATGCAGAAAAGAACTATTCCTGACAGCTGGACTTTCAGATTTTTTCTCTTTGCGTTAAACATTTTCATGTCCTTTCTCCTTGATACCCAAGGCGTTTTTAAGGTTTGGCTTCGTCAACAGACTAGACACGCACTTGGAGAGAAAGTTTGTGGATTTTGAAGTTTTTTGATAAAAAACTGAAATGGTACTATATTGCCAATTTGGGGTTAGTGGCTGAAATAATTTCACACGACAGGCATTGATCGAAATGCCTGGCCTTGCGTGATCTATGCGAACTTCACAGTGCAGCTGCGATAATTTCCTCGGCGGTGAGGGTCAGTTCCAGGGCAGGCCAGACTACGGATTCCCCGCCGGCGAGAAGCTCGAAATTCGACCGCTGATGAAAATCCGCCCCAGCCAGCGCGGAAATTATTGCATGATCGCCCGGCAGTACGACGCGCCTGCCATCCTTGAAGACGAAACATATCTCGCCCGATGAAAACATCACGTCTTTTATCTTCGCAGGCTGAAGGCCTCTGGATTTACTCATGCCTTACGTCCTTTCTAAAAACAACAGCAGAGATACAAGGGATACAGGGGATGAAAATTTTTTGTTTTATTTTTATCCGATGTATCCCACGCACTCTGAATTTCCATTGGTCCAGGATTAGTCATTGATTCGACATTCGGGCTTCGAAATTCGGAATTTCTTTTCAGCACTGTTGCCAGGCTGGCGGATTTTTCAGGCGGTAGAGCATCTCGCCTGCCTTGGGGACGTAGAGTTTGCCTTCGTCTTCCTTGCCTTCCCAGTCGGAGATATCAATGCCGGCTGGGTCGCGGTAGCCCATGTTGATTCGCTTGCAGACTTCTTCCGGGATTCCGGTGGCTAGAGTGACCTTCACTCGTGAATGTTCCACGCCGTTTTCATATGTGCCGATTCCCCGGACATGTGTGCTATGGGCCAGGATTCCCCACGGGTAGTCTTTGAATTTGTCCCACTGCTCGGTAAAGTAAGGCAGCGAATGGTAGCCTATCTCTTCGATGACCTTGCCGTGCGCTACCGCCAGTTCGCTAATATGCGGGGCGTATATTATCAACTCTCCGCCGTCTGCTACGACGCATTCCATCTTGTACATGCACTTGCCCCCCGTCCATAGTTCGTCGTACATCAGCGGCGCGCGGGACAGGATGGAATTGAACGGCTTGTCGCAGTAGACCGTCATCAGCTTGTCAGCCAGGTCAACCGCAGCTGACCAGCTCGGCTTGACTTCATCGAAATAAAGCCCCGCCAGGTCATGGCCCTTTACGACCATGCTCAATGCATTTTTCTGAACGTCTATCATATCCATTGCGGCGTGGAGCATCTGCCGGACGGGCGTGTCCTTCAGGCCTATCATTTTAGGAATCGTGATAAGGGCGCCCAGCCAGTGGAAGAAGTTCAGCAGTTCCTCGCCGCATATGCCGGGAAAGAAATATTTAGCCCCGCCGGAAAATCCCACCACTTCGTGCGGGAATACAGGCCCAGCTATCATGACGATATCATAATCGAAGATCCGCTTGTTTATCGTGACGTCAATTTCGCGTGCGAACCGTTCGTTGCCGGCTCCGAGATAGCCCGCGACCTGATCCGTCGAGAATTTGCCGATGCACGCCAGGGCGTCGGGATTTTTCCAATCGTGATTGAAAACCTTCGAGCCGGGCAGGATTTTTGAACGTTGTCCCGGTTCGATTCCCAGCAGCTTGTCAATAGCCTCCTCCGGCATGGCTGGGTGTGTGCCCAACGCTATAAGGAAGTCCAGGGCCTTGGCTTGCGGGGTGATAGCTTTGTGCAGTTCCCGGGCTACCAGCGGCAGGGGGCAGGTGCGGGTATGGTCGGGGATGATGACCAGTACTTTTTTGCCCTCAACGTTTAATTTCTCCGCAGATTCAATGATTATTTCGCGAATTTCATGCTCAGAAAGGGTGCCGTCCGTTTTGCCAAGTCCAATTGTGTTCATTATTTTGTTTCCTGTATAAAAGCTGCCTTCAGGCAGTTTGATTTAAAAAATTCACACATTTTTAATAAAATGGCGAATTAACTTTCGTACAATATAACCAAAAAATCCGATTTTAACAAATGAATCGGATATGTGCAGGACGTTTTGGGTAAAATACCTGGCATTGCATCATGTAAAAAGTGTTTCAGCTATCGGTCGAAAGGAAAAAATGATAGTAGTACATGTAACTCACGAAGCTGTTGAGAATATCGGTGGAATCGGAACTGTTATCGGCGGCTTGACTACGGCGGACGCTTATGCGGAAAATGTTTCGCGTACCATATTGATAGGCCCGCTGTTTTCCAATGACAAACCGACGGCTGAGCTGTTCGGCGCGGGCGGCAAGGTACTCTACAGCAGCCTGGATGAGATTTACGAAGAACAGTGGCGGGAAAAGTTCCTGCCGATTGAGCGAAAGTATGACGTCAGGATTATCTACGGCACGCGAGAGATCCTGGAACCCTATAGCGGCGAGATTGTTGAGGTTGAGGTATTACTTTTCGACCTTTTCCATGCCAACGAGCAGCGCGTCAATATTTTCAAGGGCGAGCTGTATGAAAAGTTTGACATACCGTCTCACAAGTTCCAGCATGTGTGGGATTTTGAGCAATACGTAAGGCTGGCCGAGCCGGCGATGGCTTCGTTGCAGGCGGTGGATGCTCGTGGTGACGGGCAGGAGGTGGTGATACTCAGCCATGAGTACATGGGCATGCCGACCGTGCTGAAAGCCATACTGGACGATGACGACAATATCAAGACCGTCTTTTACGCTCACGAAGTTGCATCGGTCAGGCCTATCGTGGAAAATCAGGACGGCCATGATACCATGTTCTATAACGTCATGAACAGGGCTGAGCAGAACGGCCAGACTCTGGAAGATATTTTCCCACAGACGCAGGACAATTACAAACATCCCCTAGTCAAGGCAGCCAGGCATTGCGATTGCGTTTTTGCCGTGGGCGATTATGTGAAATCGGAATTGAAATTCCTGGACAGGCATTTCGGGCAGAAGGATATCGACCTGGTTTACAATGGCATACCGTCCGAGCCGTTGTCGCTGGAGGACAGATGCTCCAGCAGGGCCTTGCTGCACGAGTATGCTGATACGCTTTTTGGCAAGATTCCCACATGGGTGTTTACGCACGTAGCCAGGCCCGTGATGTCAAAAGCTATTTGGCGTGACCTGCGGATTCTGCACGAGCTTGAACCCATGCTTGCCAAGCGTGGCGAGAGCCTGGTGTATTTTATGCTCGGCACGCTGGGGGGGCAGCGTCGCAGCAGGGACGTTCTGCACATGGAGCACGTTTATGGCTGGCCCGTGGCGCACGAGGAAGGCTATCCCGACCTGTGCGGCGGAGAGGAAGTTGTGGGGGAGATGTGTGACGTGTTCAATCGTACCCACAAAGCCAGCAGGGCAGTTCTTGTCAACCAGTGGGGCTGGTCGCAGAAAGCCTGTGGCCAACGTATGCCAGAAAACATGACAATCGCGGATTTGCGTCGCGGCACGGATCTTGAGTTCGGGCTTAGTATCTACGAGCCGTTCGGCATTAGCCAGCTCGAGCCGTTAAGCTTTGGAGCTTTATGTGTAGTCTCAAACGTGTGTGGCTGTACCGGTTTTGCAAGGGCAGCCATGCGAGGCGAGAAATTCGATAATGTTATCGAAGGAAATTTTCTTCATCTTCCTGGTACGAAAACCATCGACGAGTTGCTATCATTAAGCATGGCAGATCGTGATGCCGTTGAGGCGGTGGAAGGTCGAAGACTGGCTGAGCTTATCGTGAAGCTTTTGCCCCGCGACGCCAAGGCCCAGGAACGGTTGCTCAAAACCGGACAGGAATTGGCCCAGCGGATGAGCTGGGAACATGTGGTTAACGAATATTTTCTGCCCAGCCTTAGGCGTGTGGTGGAATAATGTGATTAAAAGGATTTGATATGAAACTCTCACCAGCGGCGGAATTGGGAATACAGGGCACACTTGTATTGGCGGAAAATTTCGGGCAGGGGCCTACAACGCTGGCTGAGATATGTGAGCTGCGAAGCCTCTCTCGCGAGTATCTTGCGAAAGTCTTTGGCCAGTTGGCCAGGGCGGATATTGTAACGCCTGTTCGCGGAAAAAAGGGGGGATACGTACTGGCCAAGGATCCCAAAGACATAACTCTCCTGGCTGTCATCGAAGCGGTCGAAGGCACACAGGCCTTGAACATGTGTCAGTTCGAACCGTCAAGGTGTGACAACTCCGCAGTCTGTAAAGTTCAGCCTGTATGGCGCGAACTGCAGGAAATTTTCACAGCTAAACTGGGCTCGGTAACTCTGGCTGAGTGTATTTGAAGGGTTGATTCAGCCGGGCTGACATCCTCCAGCAAAAAATCATTTCCGAAAAGACTGTTCCATCAGCTTAAACCCCAGCAATGATTGCGTGATGATGATTTTTTTATTGTGGATTCTGACAGACCCTTTTCCCTGTGGTCTCCACATGTCATCACCGATGGTGTTTTTAATAATCGTGATCAGCGACTGGCTGGTTTCTTCACGAAGTTCACGCATTGACTTCCTGCGGTCTTTTTCGTCTTTCTCATCCTCCTCATTCCAGAGTTTATCTCCTGAGTTTCCACCACCTGTGGATGTATTGACGGATGAGCTAATGACGCTGGTTTCCACTCGTGTGCCGGGATGGTTCTGCGTGACGAACAGGAGATCGGCGGCTTCGTAAATTTGGGTTCGCATCGTTCGGTCGAGAACCGCGCCCGTAGAAATTTCCACGACGTTGCCATCTACCACCCAGTAGATGCTGTCATATTTGCCTTTGTCTGCATTGAGCTGAGCCATTGTCAGATCCAAAGCCCTCGCCACCGAGATATCCTTGGCTTGGAAGGAAATTTCCGTATCTTTGTCAATGCCGACCGATTCCAACGCTCGCCAGTTGACGTGAAAATTAACCCCAGTAATTTTGCGGAAGGTCTCGACAACCTCGGATAATGGGGTGTCCTTGAAATTAAACCCTTCCCAGGCTTGGCTGGTTTGTGACTTGACAGAGCGACTTGTGGGGAGCTGGTCCAGCTTGCCGGAGCGGAGATTCGGCAGTACGCGACCATTCATGATGTTGTCCTGCGTGGTTATCAGGATTACTTCGTTGCGGACGCACCAGGCCAGGGGCTTATGGTTTTTCGTTCGTTTTTTCAGCTGGAGCAGCATCAGGTCGATTACCTGGCTGAACTTTACATCCTCGCCGATGACGGAGACTGGGGTTTGGCGTTTCAGCCCTACTTCCTCCATGACTTGCCAGTCCACGTCGCATTGCACTCCGCCAAGTTTTTCAATCTGCCCGACAGCCTGGCTGAGCGTACCGGTTATTGAATATGATTTTACTCTCTTATCCAGAACACTCACCGGATCGACAGGCTCAGCTGCGATGAGACCGGATGGCTGGCCCGCGATTAAAGTCACGCATAGAATTAGAACGATAGTGGGGCGAATTCCTACGTGCCGCGTTTTCATAAAAACCTCCCGTCTGATATTCAGTATGAATTAAACGTTTAGCCAATCCACAAGCTGCTCTGCAAAGTATGTGATTATAATATCAGCACCGGCCCGTTTGATAGCGGTGGTGATTTCCAGAGCAGCGGCCTTCTCGTCAAGCCAGCCTGCTCGGGCAGCTGCTTTGATTTGCGAATATTCGCCGCTGACATGATAGGCTACCAGCGGCAGATCGAATTTTTTGCGGATATCGGCGATAACGTCCAGATACGTCGCAGCCGGCTTGACCATGAGCATGTCCGCCCCCTCAGCCAGGTCGGCTGATGCTTCCAGAACAGCCTGTCTGGGGGAGCGATAATCCATCTGGTATGTTTTCCGGTCGCCGAATTGCGGCGGGCTTTGGGCAGCGTCTCGAAACGGGCCATACATGCTGGAGGCGAACTTTACGGCATAACTTAGTATGGATGTTCGCTCGAAACCTTCGGCGTCGAGTTTTTCTCGGATCGCGCCGACCTGGCCATCCATCATGGCGGAGGGCGCTACGATGTCCGCGCCTGCGCGGGCCTGGGACACAGCCGTCCTGGCCAGGAGCGTCAAAGCGGCGTCATTGTCAACGTCCAAGCAGCCGGGCTGAGTGCCTGGCGATAGTGGCCCGCAATGGCCATGCGAAGTGTACTCGCACAGGCAGGTGTCAGCTATGACCAGCATGGCCGGCAGATTTTGTTTTATCATTCCCGCAAGTATCTGAACCGGGGCGTCTGTCGCCCAGGCCAGGGAGCCGGACTCGTCCTTGTCATCCACCACACCGAACAGCAACACCGCCCGTATACCCTTATCCGCCCATCGTTTTACGGTCGCCAGGGCCAGGTCTGGCGAGTACTGGAATTGGCCCGGCATGGATGGGATTTCCTGTTGCACACCCCGGCCTGGCCTGACGAAGATCGGGGCGACAAAATCATCGCAGGAGAGTCTCGTCTCAGCTAACATCTCTCGCAGGGCAGGGTGATATCGCAGCCTGCGAAGCCGCCTTGTGGGGTATTCGCTCATGTATTTAAGTTTACCGTAAAATGATGCCCGCGAACAGGGTGGCTGTAATCAAAATAAATGTAAAAAAAATTATTTTTTTCTATATAAAAACTTGTAAGGGAAAAATGAGGGCGTAGAATCACCTCTTTCCAAATTGGCAGATTTGGGAAATTGGTAAATTTAGAAAACTGGCATATGTAGAACATTGGCATGCAGTGGGAGTAGAATATCATGACGGGTAAGGAACGAGTATTGGCAGCTATGAAGCTGCAGCAGGTGGATAGAATTCCGTGGGTGCCTTTTGTGGGAGTTCATGGCGGTAAGCTTTTGGGCATATCGGCTTCGGAGTTTCTCAAAAGTGCGGATAAAATGGTCGAGGGTGTCCAGGCGGCGATTAAGCGATACCAGCCTGACGGCATTCCGGTGGTTTTCGATTTACAGCTCGAAGCTGAAACGTTCGGCTGTGCCTTGAACTGGTCGGACGACACTCCGCCGGCGGTGACCAGTCATCCGCTGAGCAATGGCGTGTCGCTGGATAAGCTTGCCATCCCAGGCAAAGAAGCAGGCCGAATTCCGCTGGTACTGGATGCCACCCGCAGGCTGCGGAAAGCGAACCCGGATATCGCACTATATGGTCTGATTACAGGCCCGTTCACATTGGCGTTGCACCTGATGGGTACGGACATTTTCATGAAAATGTTCGATGCGCCGGAGGCAATCACAGCTGCGATGGAATTCTGCTCCGACGTCTGTAAGAAAATGAGCGAATATTTCATTGAGGCAGGCTGTGATATTGTAGCTGTAGTCGACCCCATGACCAGCCAGATCGGCCCGGATCAGTTCAGACAATTTGTCAGCCCATACGCCACGCCCGTGTTTGAATTTATCCGGGAAAAAGGCGCGATGGGATCTTTCTTCGTCTGCGGCCATGCCGAACAAAACCTGCAAGTCATGTGCGACTGCAAGCCGGACAACGTTTCCGTAGATGAAAATATTCCTCTCGACACAATCAAGGATATATGTCTTGGCCGGGGTGTAAGTTTCGGGGGTAACATGCAGCTGACTACCGTTCTGCTGCTCGGCAAACCGATCGATGCACAGCGGAATGCGATCGAGTGTATGGAGATCGGCGGCGAGAAGGGCTTCATTCTGGCTCCGGGTTGCGACCTGCCGTTTGATACCCCAGCTGAGAATCTCGAAGCCGTCACAAAAGTCGTGCTGGACGAATACGAACGTCAGGCCATCAAGGCCATGGCCGTTGAAGAGGTCAAGCAGGATCTTCTCGACATGAGCGATTATGGCCAAAGCGACAAGGTCATCGTCGATATTATCACCCTCGACAGCGAAGCCTGTGCCCCGTGCCAATATATGGTCGAATCCGTAAAGCAGATCACGCCCGAATTCGAGGGCATTGTCGAATGGCGGGAACATAAGATCAAATATCGCGAGAGCCTCGTGTTCATGACGTCGCTGATGGTTCGCAATATTCCGACGATCTGCATCGACGGCCAGATTCGATTCGTCTCGCGAATCCCGGCCCGCGATGAACTCGTCAAGGCAGTTCAGGATCGCATACTCGAAAAGATGCGGGTTAAGATTGCCCAGCGTCGCGGTAGAATGTACCTGTTGTGCTCGCCGGATTATTGCAGCCATGATGATATCCAGAAACTTCGGGCGCAAATGGAGAAGTCCGTAGCTGAACTTGGCGTGGATATCGATATAAAACTCGTAAGCGACGATCAGGACATTCTCGCGTTTGGTGTTCTGCCCAAGCAGACGCCGGCTATAGTCTCTGCCAAGTATCGCGTGAGATCCAGTCATCATGTGCCCGAAACTTCGGTCATCAAGGAATGGATTAAGGATATTCTGTAGGCGATCAGTTTACATGAATCAGAAAAAGCGGCAGTCGCAATAGAGTTGATTTGCCTGAATGCACATGTTGGTGTAAAATTAAGGCCATACGCCAAAGGTTGTTCATTGGAAAGGTAAAATGTCATGACCATTAAGGTACGTGAACTTCTTCGTGACCTGCGACAACGTTTTGAGTTGTTGTATGAAAAACGCCTATGTGAGATAATACTTTATGGTTCGCATTGTCGGAGCGAAGCTTCACCGCAATCTGATATCGATGTTCTGGTGGTTTTAAGTGGAAAGGTCAATGCAGCTGATGAAATATCGCGCACGATCTTTGATGTCTCAGAGCTGTCGCTTGAAAATGACGTAGTTATAAGCTGCTTGTTCATGTCTCAGGAAGAGTATGATAAAGAACAAAGTCTGTTGTTGACAAACATAAGACGCGAGGGTCAGTCAATATGATAGAGCGGCAAAGGCATCTTCTTGCAGAGGCGTTGAGAAGCCTGGAAGCTGCCAGATTATTGCATGAGGGAGGTTTTTACGGTTTTTCCGCCTCGCGGAGCTATTATGCAATGTTCTACGTTGCGGAAGCTATTCTGCTGAGTAAAGGACTGACTTTTTCCAAACATGCTGGAGTAGTATCTGCATTTGGCCAGCATTTCGTCAAAACAGGGGAAATTAAAACCGAATATCATAGGTTCTTGATACATGGGATGGAAATACGACATGTAGGTGATTATGGCAGAAGTTCAGATGTTTCTTCAGAGCAATGCGAGCAACAGCTCAAAAATGCAGAAGCTTTTATCAAGTTGGGAGAAGAACTTATTGGACCTTTGTCGTAATATTTATCAAAGGGTTGAATAGGCAATGACCTCGAAAATCCCGATCATTCTGATTACGGGCTATCTCGGTTCCGGTAAGACGACGTTTGTGAACCACCTGCTGCGCCAGCCTGAGTTTGCTCAACGAAAAGTCGCGCTCGTTATTAACGAGTTCGGCAAACTCGGCGTGGACGGTGCGCTGGTGGACTCTGACAGGGCAGGGAAAAAGTATGAGATCAACAGCGGCAGCCTGTTCTGCAGTTGTACCAAGCTGCAACTTGTCGCAACGCTTCAGGATATCGCGAATGTAGCACAGCCTGACGTTGTGCTGATCGAGGCGACCGGCATAGCCGAGCCGGCCGACGTGCTTTCGCTGGTGTCCGATGTTCCGAGCCTGGCTGAGCGGTTTACGGTTCAGGCGACGGTCGGATTGGTTGACGCCAAGAATTTCACGAAGGTGGCTGCGTTCATGCAGGCAGCCCGCAGGCAAGCCGAAGCTGCCGACGGACTGGTAATAAACAAGATCGACCTTGTTTCTGAATCTGAACTCGAAAAACTCCAAGTCGTATTGGCTGATATGAATGAGCGTGCCCCGCAGACAGCCGTCGCTAACGGCGCCATTGCAATGGATTGGCTTGACTCGCTCCTGCATGTTTCCGACAACGATCTTATCGGGACGGACAGGCCTCCGACTAATATTTTCTCCGCCAGCATTCAGACAGAGAAGGTTGTGGATCGTGAAATTTTCGTAAAAACGCTGCGAGATCATAGTGAGAATCTGTTGCGTCTGAAAGGTAACGTAGACTTCGGCGACGGGCTGGTGTTTGTGGAACTTGTCGGAGAAGATTTTATCGAAAAGCCGGCGGTGAATCTAAACTCCTCCAATTCCCCAACCGCCTTTGCCGTCATCGCCTGGAAGATGTCTCCCGAAGACCTCACCGCTGCATTTGAACAGACCTTCGCGAAATGATTTTTCTCAAAGTGACTGGTTAACAATGGATTTAAAACAATTTTATTAAACTAGTACTCTGTCCCGTTTAAAATGTGGGATAAAGTTTCTTTAGTTTTATTCGGGCATCAGCTGTCGTGAAACGCCAGTTAATGCCAGACTTGTTTTTGTTTCTCGGACGTTCCCAAGCAGCAATGGCATCAGCCAATTGCTCCTGTGTTTCAAAATAATCTTTCATACACTGGCGGCTCAAAACACTCAATTCAATTTCGGCCATATTCAGCCAGCTACCATGTTTCGGAGTATAATGAATTTCAAGTTTGTCGGCCAAACGGCTGGCTATTGCAGGATCAAAAGTATCATACAACGAGCCAATTTTATGCGTATTGAGATTGTCCATAACCAAAACAATCTGCTCGGCATCAGGATAAATTTCATCGCATAACTCGCGGATGATTTCCGCAAAATCCTGTTTGGTACGGCGCGAGCGAACCCGTACATGGCGTTCGCCCAAAAGCGGAGCGTTCAACATAAAGACACTGGCTGTGCCATTGCGATGATATTCCGCATCAATTTTTTTCACCGAGCCGGGCTTGGGCGGAATCGCCAGCCGCGTTTCAGATATCAATTGCTTCGACGCTTCATCCAAACAGACTTGCGGCCGAAGAGGATCGAAAGGCCTATGATAAACCTTTAAAATATCTTCCATGCAGGCTACGAATTCAGCGCTGGCCTCGGGTGGTATGCACCAGTATTTGTTCAGGTGAGGCTTAAGTTCATTTTTTTTAGGGTCCGGTGAACAGAGGATTTGCTGCACGAGTCTACCAGCTGCAATTCGACCAGCCTGTCGGCCAGCAGACGAACCGTCCAACGATTGCAGCCCTGAGGCGCATCGCCGCAAGCCAATGCAATTGCGTGCGCCTCAGCAACACCATCTAATGCTTTAACGCGAGGTGCTCCGACATTGCTGTGCTCCAAAATATTAGCGAAACCTCTCTCCACCAGCCTTTGCCGTAACCGTTCAACGGTTTGACGACGACAATCAAACGCTGCTGCCGCCTGATCGTCCGTCCAGCCGGGACCTTCCGGCCCTTGATCGATTTTCAAAAGAATACGCGATTTGCGTCGCTTATGAGCCGCCATGCGATTGGCGTTGACGATCTCTTTGAGTTGGGAACGTTCTTCACTTGTCAATTCAACAATGTACTTCTTCTTTGGCATAGTCGACCTCCTTGCCGAGTTAAGGGTTCTATCAACCCTATCGGCAAGAAAACCTATCCAACTTTATTCTAGGGACAGAGTACTAGTCGTCCCTGAAAAAGTTGTTTTCTTGTCATTCCGGGCGCAGCGAAGCGGAGACCCGGAATCCAGGGAATGTGATCACGGCGGGAAAACAAGCCCATGATGGGAAATTACCACCGGTGCCGTGGTTGCTGTGTTTGCAACCACGTTTGATCTGGCCGGCCCTGGATACCCGCTTTCGCGGGTATGACACGAATAGGTCTGCTTTAGTATTTTCCCTTCGTTAGCTTCGTAGATTTTCGGATACTGGATCAATAGTGAATTGCTCTAAACTTCAATCTTTCATCGTACCGGGGTTTTGTTTGGGGGTTTTGGAATGTTGACGGCTATGACAGTTCCATTCCCAGGGGAGCTTTCGAGGTTAATGGTTCCGCCGAGGCGTTCTGTGGCGTGTTTGACGATGGCAAGCCCCAGGCCTGTGCCGCGAATTTTGGAATCGCCCGCGCGGGATGATTCAGCCTGGAAAAACCGCTCGAAAACCTTGTCGCGAATATCGGCTGGTATACCGCAGCCGGTGTCGGCTACCCTGATCAACAGACCTTCGTCCTGAAGTTTCATTTCACATTCGACCAGGCCCTCAGGGGGCGTGAATTTTATGGCATTGTCGATAAGGTTTTGCAGAATCAATTTAATCCAGGTCATATCTGACTGGAATGTTGAATCCTGATGCTGCGTGGTGACCTTCAATTTAACTTTTTTCTCCTGGGCCGACCGGGCAAAGTGATTTGTCGCCCATTCGCCAAGACCGGTTATGTCAATTTCTACGATATTCAAAGGCCGGCCCGTGGTCTCGGCGATGTTGAGATCCAGCAGATCTTTTGTCATATCTTCGAGCCTGGCTACATGTCGGTTGAGCATGTCTGTGAACTTGGCGAGGGCTTCTTTGTCGTCCGATTCGAGCAAGGCCATGGAATCCACCGCAGCCCTGATAGTGGCCAGCGGCGTTCGCAATTCGTGTGAGGCGTTTGCCACGAAATCAGCCTTCATTTTCGCAGCCCGCGCGATTTCAGTAATGTCGCGAATAACAAGGAGAATCTCGATTCCGTCTGGACTTGAGGTGGCAAAGTCGGCGGCGTGAAGATCGAGTATTCGCAACCCATGGTTGGTTTCAATTTCGATCTGCTTATTTGCGGGTTTGTTCGTTTCGCATACCTGTTGGAACAGGTCCAGCAGATCGGGCAAACGCACTGCCGACTGCAAAGGTAGGCCTGTCGCGTCTTCGGAGTCTATTGCCAGCAGACTGACCGCAGCTGAATTGAGCAGGATAATATGTCCTTTACGATCCAGGGCAATAACTCCTTCGCGAAGATTACGCACGATAACTGAAAGATGTTCGCGCTGAGTGGTAATAGTTTTAATTTGCGAAGCGAGGCTTTCACGCATTTCGTTTAACGCAGCTGCCAACTGGGCCAATTCATCATTGCCGCGAACGTATGCCTTTGTCGCCAGATTCCCAGCTGCGATTTCACGTGCGGTTTCCATGATTCTGCGAATAGGTTTATGCCATATCCAGCTGAGCATCCATGCAATTATTATCGCAACGCCCACCGCGGCAAGAGCGGCCCACAAAAGCGCGTTGCGTATGATATTTCGCCCCTCTGCGATAGCCCGGATAGGCATGGCTACCCTGACGGCACCGACTACCTTGCCGTCTTTTTCGATGGGTTCCGTAAAATAGCGGAATTTTATTCCCAGGGTTTCGCTGGCCCGGATAGCCCGGCCTGGTTCGCCACGCAGAGCACTGATTATTTCCGAGCGATCTTCAGTCTTATGATTTTCCATCGTAACGGGGTCGGCTTTGCTGTCCCCGAGAACTCTGCCGTCGTCGGCAATCACGGTTAACCGGATCGGTAAATTCGCAAACAGTTGTTTGCACTCGGAGTCGATTTTTTCGGTAGGCTGTGGCCAGGTGTTTTGAAAGTACAGTTTGGCGATCTTGGCCAGGCGATCCTGATTGTCCTGGCTTTCCTGCTGATAGTTCGCGTTGAGGTACTTATATGAAAAGAAAGCAGCCACGAACAGAATTAATCCCATCATCAGCATATTGCCGACGAATAATTTCCATAAAAAACTATGCCGTCTCATTTTCACTCGCCAATTTATACCCCAGCCCGCGAACAGTCTGAATGTATCGCCTTGCACCGCCAAGTTTTTTACGCAGCGACGCCAGATGTACATCAATGGTTCGATCCGTGACAATGGCGTCCAATCCCAGCGCTTCATCTATCAGACGGTTTCGTTCCAGCACCCGGCCTCGGCCTGATACAATTGCGACCAGCAGCCGAAACTCCGTCAAGGTCAGAGTTATCTGTTCCCCGTCCACTTCTACAAGATGTCTATCCACGTCGATGGAAATAGGGCCGACTTTCAAGGTTTTGCCCGCTTGGCCGGCCCCGGTATCCCTGTTTCTCCGAAGGACGGCCTGAATGCGAGCGACAAGCACCGACATGCTGAACGGTTTGGTAATGTAATCATCCGCGCCGATATGCAGTCCGACGACGATATCGCTTTCTTCGCTTTTGGCGGTAAGCATTATGATCGGTACGTTGGCAGTGCGTGGGTCGGCTCGGAGTTCGGTCGCAATCTGGGTGCCGGACATCCCGGGAAGCATCAGATCAAGCAAGACCAAGGCAGGGGGGGTAGAGCGAATTTTAGCCAGGCCAGCCGGGCCGTCATGAACGGCTTCGACGTTGTACCCCTCTTTCTTCAGACGCATGGAGATAAGCTCAGCCATGTCTCGCTCATCTTCCACGATGATTATGTGTGGTTTTGACATTGCCTTATAGTACCAAGGTTAACGGCAGCTCTGCAACATGTTCTCAACGGTTTAACACGATCTTAACAATCTCCGAGCGACATCTTAACACTCATTTTCCATAATACCCATTCGGTAATTAACACTTTCTTAACGTCGAGTTAGCAAAGTCTTGGCTTTCTGCTGGTAAAAGATAGCTCAGCCGCGGGATGCTCCCGCGGTAATGAATTCGGATATCGAAGTTGAAGAAAGGAATGTGGAAATGTTGAAAAAAATGCAAAAAATGATGTTGGGAATATTGGTGGCAGGAGTTGCCTTCGTTGCTACGGACGCCTTTGCAAAAGATCAGGCAGGAAGTCTTAAAATTGAGGGGTCAACCACTGTGGGGCCTATCGCCGATGCCTTCGCGGAAGTTTTTCAGGAAATGCATCCCGAAATCAGTCTTACCGTCAAAAAGACCGGAAGCGGGGACGGAGCAGCCGCCCTTGTAGATAGTCGATGCGACATTGCTACGCTCAGTCGGTTCATGAAAGAGTCTGAATTCAAGAAGGCTGTGGAAAAAGGCGTCATGCCGGTAGCCCACGCGATTGCCATGGACGGTGTATGCGTTATCGTTCATCCTTCAAATCCGGTAAATGCGCTGACGACTGAGCAGGTTCGCAAAATATACAAGGGCGAAATTACCAACTGGAAACAGCTGGGCGGTGCGGATAAGCCCATCGTCGTAATCAGCCGGGATACGTCATCCGGTACGTATGAGACGTTCCATAATCTGCCAATGAAGAAAGAGAAGATGGCACAGAATGTCGAGTACGTGAATTCAAACCCTCAGGCTTACGCCCGTGCCAAGATGACTGATGGCGTGATTGCCTACGTCGGCCTGGGTTTTGTTGATAATGCCGTTAAAGCCCTGGAAATAGACGGCGTTAAACCAAGCCGTGATACTATCTCATCGGGCAAGTATCCCATAAGCAGGCCTCTGTTTTTCTTTACGAACGGATACCCGAAACTCGGGTCCATGATTTTCGAGTTCTGCACCTTCTACCTCACGGAAAAAGGTCAGGAGATCATCGAAGCCAAGGGTTTCGTTCCGGTAACCCGCTACTAATCTGGAGCAGTAAACATTCGTGGAAACCGACGTTAGAAAAAATATGAAACACAATGGGCGGGCAGCAACGGTTGGATTAGATCGGCCGTTGCTGCTTTC
Organism: Phycisphaerae bacterium; assembly: GCA_963664745.2. Taxonomy (GTDB): domain Bacteria; phylum Planctomycetota; class Phycisphaerae; order SM23-33; family SM23-33; genus B1-G9. The sequence goes on along the minus strand of CAXXMC010000005.1, from coordinate 107,523 downwards.
TCCCGCTCAGGATTTGCAAGGCTATATCACCGCGATTGTCGGCAGGGTGTTTCTGCTTGGAATTACCTGCGTTTCATTGCTGGTGGTAGTCCTCATTTTCGTATTCATTACGAAAGAGGCCTGGCCTTTCCTGGCGTCTAAAGGGTTGGCCGAACTCCTCGGCGGAACCAGCTGGTATCCGACTGCCAAGCCGGCTGAGTTTGGGGCGTTGGCGTTACTGGCGGGTTCCTTATATGTAACAGCTGGGGCGCTGCTCATAGCTGTGCCCGTTGGCCTGCTTGCGGCGCTGTTCCTAAGCGACATTCTCTCGTTTCGCATTCGCCAATTCATCAAACCGGTGATCGAACTGCTCGCTGCTATACCTTCGGTTGCGTACGGTTTTTTCGCGGTTCTTGTTTTGGCGCCATGGATGCAGAAAACTCTGGGGTTCTCCACCGGTACCAACGCGTTGAACGCCTCGATCATTCTGGCGATCATGGCTATCCCTACGATCATAAGCATAGCTGAAGACGCACTTACCGCTGCTGGCAGAGACTTGCGGGAAGGGGCCTATGCATTGGGATCGACGCGAGCTGAAACTTTGCTGAAGGTTGTAGTCCCAGCTGCGCATAGCGGCATTATAGCTGCGATTATTCTCGGCATGATGAGGGCGATCGGAGAAACCATGGTAGTATGGATGGCTTCCGGGAACGCCGCTCGCATTCCCACGCCCTGGTGGAATATCACGCAATCGGTACGAACGATGACCGCGACAATCGCCGGTGAAATGGGCGAAACCGCAAAAGGATCTGAACATTATCACTGTCTTTTTGCTGTCGGCTTCATGTTGCTGATTTTTACTTTTGCGTTGAATCTCACAAGCGAGTATTTCCTCGCGAGGGTCAGGCGTTTACGCGGAGGTGCTAAGTGAGAATGCGACTTCGTCATCTTGGAGACAAAACATTCACTGCTGCTTCGGCTCTGTCCATTGTGCTGATGGTCGTAGCACTGATATTGCTTCTTGGCCCGCTGCTGTCCCGCGGAGCAGGAGCGTTGGTGTTTACCGGTACTGTGGAATACCGCAAAATGCAGTACGATATGCACAATCGCGGTAAGCTCGAAACCCTGGAGACGCAACTGGCGGAAGCTCACAAGGCCCGTGCGGAAGTCTATGAACTTATAGACGATTTCGCCGTGATGGTCGATACCAGTAACGTTCAGAAGCAAACCAGAATACTTTTCAGACAGTTTAAAATCCAGCTTCGCAACAAAGTTAAGAATGGATCGCTTACTAACGAACAAGCCCTGTCGTTGACGGCGACCGCTAAAAAATTGCGAGATCAATTGCTGGATGCGTATAAAACTTCTGATGTTCAGGAGGCACGCGAGAAACTCGATTATGTGTTGAGCCATGCGGACGATTCGCTGCTTGCGGATTCGGTAGCTGGGGAATTTTTTGCAATGGCGGGCAAGTATCGAAAGGTTGTCTCCGCAGCCGGCCTAGAACGCAGGGGGGAATATGCGAAATCGTTTCATGAAGTGCAGGAAATAGTAAAAGAATTGCTTGGCCCAGCACCTGGTCAGCCAACGCCCGACCTTGCCCAGTTTCAATACGGCGCGACCAGATGGGATCGAGCCGAATTTTTGCGTGATCGTCTGCTATGGGCGGAAACGTGGGTTTCGCAAGGACCAGGTAAGCCTTTGAAAAAGACACGCACGCCTCGTCAGGAGCAGTTTGCGGGCACGGAATTGGCCAGGCTTTTTCCGATAGTTGAAAAGAATCTCGACAAAATGCTTTTGCCGCAATTGACGTGTTATTGGCAATATTTTATTGATGACAGCACGCCGGGCCATTTCTTTGGCGGGGTTGGCCCGGAAATTATAGGGACACTACTGTTGACGCTGCTTACGATGGTAATATCAGTGCCGCTTGGCATCACAGCTGCGGGATATCTTGTGGAGTGTACCCGTGATGGCCTATTCATTCGGATTATCCGAACCTGCATCAACACACTCGCCGGCGTGCCGAGTATCGTATTCGGCCTGTTCGGGCTGGCGTTTTTTGTGCTGTATATTCAGCCAAGATTCGCACTGGGTAGCGGCTCGACGATTCTGGCAGGTGCTCTGACTTTGGCAGTTCTGGTCTTGCCTGTACTCATTCGTGCCAGCGAAGAAGCTATAAAATCAGTCCCAGCCTCGTACAAGGAAGCGTCCCTGGCGTTGGGAGCGGGGAAATTTCGCACTTTTATAAAGGTAACTCTGCCAGCTGCCTTGCCAGGAATCCTGACGGGCGTGATTCTAAGTATGAGTCGGGCAGCCGGCGAAACGGCTCCGATATTGTTCACAGCTACCGTTGCGCTGGGGCCTATTCCAAAAAATATCCTCCAGCCGACGCGAACGCTTTCATACGGCAGCTACGATATTGCAGTGGGCGACCGTATCGCAGCTTTGGTTCCGCATCAGCAATACGGAATGGTCATGACATTGATAGCACTGGTACTGCTGTTGAATATGACAGCTATAATTATCCGCAGAAAACTGGAATCAAGGCTTCGCGGAGGCTGAGTTTTATAAAATCTGAAATTGGATCCGATTTAAGCGAAACTTCAACGGAAAATGAAAATGGAAATGACAATTCTGAATAAAACTGGTGTTCCCAAAACGGAAGACTGTCCAGCCTGCGACAATCCAAACGCAACGTTAATTGATGAACAGGAAAGAACGGGCCAGGAGACTGAAACTGAAGATTGTTGCGAACCGATAATAACGTCAGATAAGTTTTATTTTTACTATGGCAAGAAGACAGGGGTGCAGGATATTTCCATGAGCATTTATCCATGTTCCGTGACTGCCATTATAGGGCCTAGCGGGTGCGGGAAGAGTACTTTTCTGCGTAGCATAAATCGCATGAACGATCTTATTCTTCACACGCACGTCAAGGGAACCCTGGCTGTGAATGGACAGGATATTTATGACAAGCGAGTCAACCTAGTAAGTTTGCGTCAGCAGGTGGGGATGGTCTTTCAAAGGCCTAACCCGTTTCCGAAATCGATCTACGACAATATCGTCTACGGGCCCAGATTGCAGGGGATTCGTAATCGCAGTGAACTGGATGATATTGTCGAGCAATGCCTTCGCGATTCAGCGTTGTGGGATGAAGTCAAGGATGAATTGAAAAAATCCGCGTTGGCGTTGTCAGGTGGCCAGCAACAGCGATTGTGTATTGCCCGGGCGATGGCGACAAAACCGAAGGTTTTGCTGATGGATGAACCATGTTCAGCACTTGACCCGGTGGCAACGGGGAAGATCGAAGAGTTGATCCACAAACTTAAGGTGGACTATACCATTGTTATTGTTACGCACAATATGCAGCAGGCTGCTAGAGTGTCAAACAGGACTGCCTTTTTCTGTATGGGTGAACTTATTGAATATGGCCTGACTAAAGACGTTTTCACTAATCCCCAAAATAAGCAAACGGAAGATTACATTACAGGCCGATTCGGCTGATATGGAGCTATAAAATGGCTGAGTTACAAGAAAGACTCGAAAAATTGATACTTAGACTAGATCTGATGGGAATGCGTGTTGAGCAAGCCCTGGCCGATGCAACCTATGCAATTATTAACGGCAACATTGCGCTGGGACAGGACGTGGATCGACGAGACTCAGCAATTGATCGTGAGGAAGTTGAAATTGAACAGGAGTGTATTCGCCTGCTTGCCCTGTATCAGCCTGCTGCGATTGATCTGCGGACTATATGCACGATAATAAAAGTCAACAGTGATCTGGAACGTATTGCCGACCTCGCAGCTGGTATCGGCAGACGTGTGAAACGCGCGACGGAAAACCAGATCGATTTCGAAAGTTATCCCGGCTTTGGACATCTTGTTTCCAGCACCGCCGATATTCTTGGCTGGACTGTCCGAACGCTCAAAGTGGCTGATGCCAACACTGCCCGTAAAATCATCAAGGCCGATGATGATATTGATCGTTGTTACCGGAAATTTGTCAGCGGCATTCTTTCGCACGAGAACCGCGCAGGCCAAGGCGTTGAAGCTATCCTTACGCTGATAAACCTTGCAAAAGCCCTGGAACGCATAGGCGATCATTGTACGAATATTGCAGAGGATATCATATTTCTGAAAACCGGTGATATCGTTCGCCATCCCGATGCCATGAAAGATCATTCTCACGATAAGACGGCATTGCAATAAATCAAAGAGGCTCAAGCTTAACACTTCTTTGATAAACTCTTAGTTTTCCCCTGACACTTCTTTCGCATACTTCCTTTCAAAGGGGTTGTGGTTTTGCCCGAATGGTCGGCAGCTGCAGCCTGCGATGATGTTAAATTTGAAAGGAATATCAGATGCGAAAGTGGAGTATTGTAACTCTGGCGGTCATTAGCGTGTTCAACTGTGCAGCGTCAGCTGACGATCTTGGTGAGTTACGTGCAGAGATGGAACAGATGCGGACTATGATCAGGCAGCAGGACAAAACAATTCAGAAGTTGGAGAGTTTACGTAACGGCGACGACCTCGCCAGAATCCAAAAGGCTGAACTTGCCAAAATGATGAAGGACATCATGGACGATGCGAAACTTCAGCCAGCCATGCCGAACTGGATGAAGGATTTGACATTTTCCGGAGACTTCAGGCTGCGATATCAGCACGACTCCCGTGGATGGCAGAATGATCTGCCGGGTCAGGATCGCCATAGAAAAGATCGCAATCGTGCCCGTTTTCGCCTTCGCTTCGGGCTTGTGAAAACCTGGTGGGATAAGCAGATGGAGGTCGGGTTCAGGCTGGCTTCGGGGAGCAATTCCGACAGCGACAGTACTAATCAGACACTTACCGGCGCGTTTTCCAAAAAGCCCGTCTGGATTGACCTCGCCTATGCCAAGTACCAGCCTAAATGGGCAAAGGGCCTGACCGTCATGGGCGGTAAACTCAAGAATCCGATACGTACAAAAACCATGGTGATGTGGGACAGCGACATTAATCCCGAAGGTTTCGCTCTGGATTACGTAGCCCCGTTCTTTGGAGACTTCAAACCTTATGCGCAGGCGGGATACTGGCTTCTGAGAGACTCAGACCGCAACGGCGATGACCGTCAGGGCGATACCTCTCGCGATGTGACCATGTGGAATTTCGGGCTTGGTTTCGACTGGGCGGTAGCAAAAGACGTAAAAGTCTCAGCCGGTTCGACATACTACTACTTCAATCACATCAATGCAATTGCTCCCGATGGTGGCCCGGATGGCCAGTGGCTTAACAGCTCAGGCGAAAGTGACGTTGATTACGGCGTGTTGGAATTGACCGCGGGTGTCGAGTGGAAGATGTTCTCACTGCCTTTCAAGGCCTGGGGTACCTGGGTTCACAACTGTGACGATACCTACCCGAACTACAATACGAATCCGGATTCGGATCGGCATTTCAAGAATTCCAATGACGCATTTGGAATCGGCCTGAAGGTGGGCAAGAACAAGAAGAAGGGCGACTGGTCAGCCAGCTATACCTATATTTATGAAGAAATGTGTTCCGTTCCCACGCTTCCGGGCGGGTTTGGCCTGGGCGATTCCGATTTCGGCGGGCCGAATCGAAAAGGCCATGTTATCGGCGGAAATTATAACCTTGACGATTTTCTGACCCTTGGCGGAAAGGTGTTCATCACCGATCCAATCCACTCCGACGGTGCGAACTGGTCAACAAACGAGGGTAACACCGTTACAGTACAGGTAGATATGGTCTGGAAATTCTAGGGGGTCAATTGTTTCACAGGCCTCGAAGCCATTGATTCACATCTTGTTATTAACGTCCCATGTTTGGAGGGTAATCTCCTACGAGCATGGGACGTTTTCTTTGTTATGCAATGGGATTATAAAAAAAATGGAACATTCGGTTGTGGCATGCCTATAATTGTTCAAGGTTTGTATGAAGCGATGGATCGCGGAGTTAATTGGTAATAAATTATACACTTGTGGCTTTTCATGTTATCCGCAAATAGAATTGTCGCCAAGTGAATCTGGAAGAGTGTAAAATGTTCGCACAGCCATGGAGTAGAAAATGAAAATAGGAACTCGGATTACGGCCTTTTCGCTGAGGCACTACAAACTTGTTACAGGTTTGATGGTGGGGCTGACAACCATAATTCTTCTGCTTGCCGCGATTCCTTCGCTGCATCTTATAGAGTCCCTTCCGGATGGAATCAAGAGCGTTTCACGTGCGTTGAGTTTTCTGCCTGCTATCAGCGTCGATACCGACCCGGAAAATATGCTCTCGTCTCATGAGCCTGTTCGCGTTTTTCATGATGAAATGAAAAAACGGATGGATCTGCACGACATTGTCGTGGTTGGAATTGTCAATGAGAAGGATCCAAACGGCGTATTCAATCCATCTTCGCTCAAGAAAATCTACGAACTTACGCAATTTGCCAAGGGCCTACAATTTTCTGATACGGGTACTACCCACCAGCTGAAAGAACAACCAGCTGACGATGCCAAATCGGATGAGCCGACTGTTCAAGGGCTGGATGGAATGGATTCTGAAGATCCCAGCGGGATTCCAGGTCTTGATATCCCAGCCGATGCCGGCGAGGCAGTGGTTAAGAGTGAACAGCCTGCGCCTGTCGAAAAGCTCAGGGGCGTTATCCCCGGCGATGTAATTGCACCGTCAACGGTGGACTCAATCGAGCCGAGAAACGGAGCGATTGTATTCAGCTGGCTTATGCCCCAGCCGCCGCAGACACAGGCCCAGGCCGACGCCATTCGCAACAAGGCTGAGCGAATACCTTTCCTCAATGGAACCATGGTAAGTGAAGATGGCAAGGCCATCGCGATTTATCTGCCGCTAACAGAGAAGAATCTCAGCTACAACGTCTATCGTGCTCTTCAGGAGAAGATCAAAGAACTGGGGCAGGGGCCTGAGGAATTTTATATTACCGGCTTGCCTGTGGCTGAGGATACATTCGGTGTGGAAATGTTCGTTCAGATGGCCATTTCCGCGCCCGCAGCAATGCTGGTCATTTTTGTCCTGATGCTGTTGTTCTTCCGCAAACTGATAATCATTGTCAGTCCGATGATCGTTGCTATGGTTTCGGTGATCATTACCATGGGCGGACTGATTCTGTGCGGCTTTCCGATCCATATCATGTCGAGTATGATTCCTATTTTTATCATGCCGATAGCTGTGCTTGACAGCATTCACATCATAAGCGATTTCTTCGAGAAATATCAGACGACCAAAGACCGCCAGAAAACCATGACCGCCGTTATGGATGAACTGTTCGCTCCGATGCTCTATACCTCTTTGACATCCGCAGCCGGCTTTGCATCCCTGGCGATGACGCCGATTCCGCCGGTTCAGGTGTTCGGCATTTTCGTTGCCGTCGGCATCATGTTCGCATGGGTGCTGACTGTGACATTTGTCCCGGCCTTCGTGATGTTCATTTCGCCTAAACGTCTGGAAAATTTCGGTGCTGTCCAGCATAAAGATGATCCCGATGCTGCCCCCCAAAGCTGGCTGCCCCGCGTACTTCACTGGGCAGGAGGGGCCACGTACAGAAATGCCAAGTTGATTCTCGTGATTACCGCGGTGATCATGATTATTGCCGGCTATGGGATAACCCGGATCAATGTCAACGACAATCCGGTCAAATGGTTCGCCAAGACCCATCCGATTCGTGTTGCTGATCGGATACTAAATGCCCATTTCGGCGGAACGTACATGGCGTATCTGGCGATGGAGTATTCCGGCAAGGACGACCAGCAGGTTTTCAAACGTCCGGACGTGTTGAAATGGCAGTCCCAGCTGCAGGATGCGATCGGCAAGAGCGGAGTTGTGGGCAAGAGTAATTCGCTGGCCGATATCGTCAAGACCGTTCATCGCGATCTGTTTGCCCGCAATGTGAATGATCCCAAGATCAAGGAGTACTACCGTATTCCAGATACCCCCGAAGCCGTCGCGGAATGTCTGATGCAGTTTGAATCTTCACACCGGCCTCAGGATTTGACCCACTTCGTTACCGTAAGCGGTCCCAAAGCCTATCAGACCGCCAGTATGTGGGTTCAGCTGACCAGCGGCGATAACAGAGATATGGAAAAAGTGGTTCGGTCGGTGAATGAATACCTTGCTTCTCATCCTGCACCGGTAGGCTTGAATACAAAATGGTTCGGACTTACGTATATAAATGTTATCTGGCAGGACAAGATGGTTTTCGGCATGTTAAATGCGTTTGCCGGAAGTTTTCTCGTCGTGTTCCTGCTGATGACAATCCTGTTTCGTTCCATCCTGTGGGGGCTTTTGAGCATGATTCCCCTGACCGTGACGATAGGGGCCATATATGGAGCAGTCGGCTTGGCTGGTAAAGATTACGACATGCCGGTGGCCATTCTCAGCAGTCTGACACTCGGGTTGGCAGTTGATTTTGCGATACATTTTCTCGTTCGGGCGCGTCAGATGCACGAACGCTACAAAACTTGGGGCGATACTGCGCCGCACGTGTTTGGCGAGCCTGCCCGCGCAATCAGTCGAAACATTATCGTAATCGCAGCTGGTTTTACGCCTCTTCTGCTGGCACCGTTGATGCCGTATCGCACTGTGGGCATTTTGCTGGCGTCAATTCTTCTGGTCAGCGGAGCTGCGACGCTCCTGCTTTTGCCCGCGCTGATACGTGTGATGGAAAAATGGCTTTTCCGCCCGTCTGCAAGCGTATTATCTGCTGGGTGTAATTGTGGCTTGTGTGCGGTTGCCTCCGTAACGGTAGCTGCGTTACTGGCGATGAATCTTTATTGGTATTTCAGCTGGGATGTCATAACATGGATTGCAATAATTGTAATTGCGGCCTCAGCAGTCCTCTGCGGGTGGTTGTCCCGCCGTGCGAAATGTCGTACATTACAAGAACGCGAATAGGTGAAGGAGAACGAACCATGAAAACGAGAATGCTTATTATTGTTATTACCGCTCTGGGGTTGGGCTGCGTATTTTCGCAGGCGGAAGAAAACATGACGGCGGATCAGATTGTAGATAAGGCCAATTTCACTGCCTATTATCAGGGCGCGGACGGCCGGGCCAAGGTGCAAATGAATATTGTGGATTCTCAAGGCAGAACCCGACAACGTGATTTGACAATTCTGCGATGGGATCAGCCTGATCCAAAAAAAGTTAGCAAAGCCTCCGATAACAAAGCAGATTCAAAGAGCAAAGAACAGTTTACCGGTGAGCAGAAGTTCTACGTGTTCTTTCACAAGCCGGCCGATGTCGATAAGATGGCGTTTCTTGTATGGAAGCATTTGGATAAGGACGATGACCGCTGGCTGTATCTGCCGAAGCTTGATCTTGTAAAGCGCATAGCCGGCGGGGAGAAACGTACCAGTTTCGTGGGCAGCAACTTTTTCTACGAGGACATATCAGGCCGAAATACCACATATGATACCCATGAGCTGGCTGAGACATCCGATAACTATTTCGTACTAAAAAGTACTCCTAAAGACCCCAAAAGTGTTGACTTCATCTACTACAAAACCTGGATACACCGAAAGACGTTCCTGGTGATAAAGACCGAGTACTATGATAGCGATGATAAACCATATCGTAGATATGAAGCCAAGGCTGTGGAAAAAATCCAGGATTTCTGGACTGTTACCAAGAGCCGCATGACCGATCTCCGAGCCAACTCATACACCGATGCGGTATACTCGTCCGTGAAGTATGACGTCGGCATTCCCGAAAGTATCTTCACCGAGCGATATCTGCGTCAGCCCCCACTGGAGTACCTGAAAGACTGATGCGCATGAAAAATATTATTATCCTGGCCTTTCTGGCGGGCGTAATTGTTATTAGCCCCATTGGTTTTCTATGCGCGGAAGAACCAGCCCTTCCGGTAGGGCTGGAAGAACCGAAAACATCACCAGCGATGAACGAGCCGGCTTTGCCGGCGGGGCTTGAATCTGACGATACAGGAGCGCCAGCTTTACCAGCTGGTCTTGGGGGTGAAGCAGCCGAGCCGGCCCTTCCGGCAGGTCTTGAGGACACGGCGCCTGAACAATCATCAACACCCGAAGCAACGAAGAAAACGTTCATGGAGACTGTCAAAGATGCGGGGTTTGGCGGTTTCATGGAGGTGCGTGGCGGCGTTCGCACGCAGAATGATCCATACGAAAAGCAGGCTTCTCTGGGAGAGACGCGGTTTCAGCTGGAATGGCAGAAAAGTACTGACTGGCTGACGATGAAGTTCACCGGAGATTTCCTTTACGACCAGGTCTACAATAAGCTCAGCGATATCGACTTGCGACGAGGGCAAGGCTGGTTTGACCTGCGAGAATCATGGGTTGGTTTCAGTCCGATGAAATGGGTGGATGTGAAAATGGGTCGGCAGGTGCTGACCTGGGGAACGGGTGATCTGCTTTTTGTGAATGACCTTTTCCCGAAAGACTGGCAGGCTTTTTTCATAGGCCGGGATCTGGAATACCTCAAGGCTCCCTCGGATGCGATAAAGGTCAGTGCCTTCAGCGATATTGTTGATGTTGATTTCGTGTTCATTCCGCTGATGAACCCCAGCCGGTATATATCGGGGCGGCGATTGAGTTATTTCAATAGAAACCTCAATCACCTGGCAGGCCGGAATGCTATCATCCAGGATGAACTTCCAAGCAGGTGGTTTGCCGACGCCGAATATGCCGCGCGTCTCTCGCGAAAGTTGGGCAGTTACGAACTGGCTGCCTACGGCTCATGGGGTTTCTACAAGACGCCGGAAGGTTTCGACATGGCTCGTAACAAGGCGTTTTATCCTCGGCTGAACACTTATGGCGCGAGCGTTCGCGGGCCTTTCTGGCGTGGCATTGCGAATTTTGAGGGCGCGTACTATGACTCTGTAGAAGATCGCAGCGGTAATGATCCGCTCTTACCGAACAGCCAGGTTCGCCTGCTGGCTGGTTATGAAATGTCCTTGCCCGAGATCGCCAAGGACCTTACCGTTGGCGTACAGTACTATGTCGAAATCATGATGAATCATGACAGGTACGTTCGCACTCAGCCGATCGGCCAGCCTTTGGTTGACGAAGGTAGACAGGTCATTACACTGCGAATTACCAAGCTGTTGCTCGATCAGAATCTGACATTGGGACTTTTTACTTATTACAGCCCAACCGACAACGACGTTTATATGCGGCCTAACATTAAATACAAGATCGATGACAATTGGACGGTTGAAGCTGGCGGTAATGTATTTTTCGGCGAACATCCGTACACTTTCTTCGGCCAGTTTGAACAGGATTCAAACGTGTACGCGTCCTTGCGATATTCATTTTAGAGCAATTCACGAATGATCTGTGAGATTCACCCTGCCTGCGACGCAGGCTTGCTTCGTCAGGCTGCGTCGAAACTCGACTCACAGAACCAATCACGTCGAATTCCTCTGGCGAAGCAAGTGGAATTAATCTTTCGAAGTTTGCCGCCAATGGCAATATTCCGCTGGCTATCGACGACACGCTTTTTCATCGCAGCGGAAAAAAAGTCGACGGCGGGGGATTTTGGAGAGACGCCGTCCGTTCGACCAAAACCAAAATCGTTTACGCATGGGGCCTGAATCTTGTCGTGTTGACCTTGCAGGTTCAGCCTCCCTGGGGAGGCGAGCCGCTGGGCCTGCCAATCAACATGAGGCTGCACCGAAAGAACGAAAAGACGCTCATCGAACTGGCTTTCGAAATGCTCCAAGAGGTGGCTGGCTGGTTTGGAAGGAGGAAGATTCGCCTTGTGGCGGATGGATTTTACGCATCGCTGGCCGGTTGGAATATAACAAACACGACGATCATCTCGCGTATGCGTTGCGACGCTTCGCTCTTCAAATTGCCGCTGAAACGCAAACGACCCGGCCGGGGCAGACCTCGAAAACGCGGTGCCGAATTTCCCAAACTCAAGTCGCTGGCTGCGTGTGTTCGCAAGTGGACGCCGGTGACTTTTACCGCTCGCGGCCGGTCGGTCACAAGGCTAGTGTATTCGCGAAAGGTTCTTTGGTACAAAGTCAGCAAGATGCCGGTGCTGCTTGTGATCTCGCGGGATCCGAGCGGCAAGGAGCGGGACGATTATTTTTTTACGACCGATGTGGAGATGAAAGTCGCCGACGTTTTGGCTGCCTACGCCGACCGGTGGGCCATCGAGGATACTTTCAAAAACACCAAACAGTATCTTGGCGTCGAGCAGTTGCAGACGTGGGCAAGGAAAGGCCCCGAGCGAGCGGCGGCTCTTGGACTTTGGCTGTACTCGATGGTCTGGCTGTGGTTCTGCCAACAACCCGCCGCCAAACGAATGTTCAGAATTCCGCTGTGGTACACCAACAAAACCACACCCAGCTTCACCGATGCACTGCGAGCCTTGCGAAAAGTTCTGTGGCGAGAATGATTTATTATGATGTTCGGGAATTTCACTGTACATGACAAAAAATACCAGTTCCTGCTGGAAGCATTAGCCCCAGCAGCCTAAAAAATGCGAAAGTTTACTATATTATGGTCTGCTAATTGCTGAGATTGCAAAGCTTAGGAAGTCCTGGATTCACTTATCTGGAAAATGCTGGGTTAAGCATGAAACAATATTCTGCCAAGCAAGGAAGATTCCAATGGGAAGAACCAAAGAAAAATTAAAAAACGGTGATGTTGCTTTGGGGGCGTGGGTAATGATAGGCCATCCGACTGTTGTTGAACTCTACGCCGGCGAAGGCTTTGACTGGATTTGTGTGGACATGGAGCATACATCAACAGATATTCGCATGTTCCATGAGCTTTCCCTGGCTGTGAAAGGCACTGGCTGTGATATCCTGGCCAGGCTGCATTCATGCGACCCCGTTCAAGCCAAGCTGGTTCTTGACGCAGGAGCAGACGGCATTATTGTCCCATCTGTGAATACGCCACAAGAAGCAAAGCAGGCAGTGGCGATGTGCAAGTATCCGCCGGAAGGAATTCGTGGGTCCTCTCTCGCACGCTGCACCGACTTCGGCAGAAATTTTAAAAAATATTTCGATTCCCATAACGATAATGTGTTGATAGTTGTAATGCTTGAGCATATCGAAGCAGCCGAAAATGTTGACGAAATTCTTTCTGTTCCCGGTATCGATGCGACGTTCATTGGCCCATACGATTTGTCCGCTTCGATGGGAATTGCAGGTCAGCTTGATCATCCCGATGTGGTCAAAACTCAAAAGAAACTTTTCGAGGCCTGCCGGAAGCATAAAATCCCGGCTGGCTATCATGTAGTACCAACGGATAACGAACTCCTGAAAACTCGTATTGAGGAAGGCTATCGCTTCATCGCCTGTGGCCTGGATACGGAGTTCATCATGCAAGGGTGTCGATCAATTCTCAAAGGTGTAAGGGATTGAGCCTAGTATGACAGCGCTACTTGAATTCTGTTTTACGATTTTGTTTTTGTCGGCTTTTGTAGGCCGCCTCGTTACGCCACTGATAATATTCGTTTATTCTTATGATCGCAGCCCATGATCTTGGCCAAGTCTGCCAGATCTTGGCGGCCAGGGTGTTGATCACCGTGGCTACCTGTTCCAGCGTAATACGCGGATTTTTCCCCCCGAAGCCGCTGCGTCTGCTCGGATATAAAAAACATCGCCAATCGCGAACACAGCCAATGCCGAATCAGTCCGGTATACGTCCGAACCTCAAACGAACCAAATCCCGTTTCCTGCTTGGCTCGCTCGAACCACATCTCAATATGCCACCGCGCAAAAGCCACAACCAGCAGCTTCCTGACACTCACCGAAGCAGGAGCGTTACTCAAAAAATATTTGTTCTCGCCGGTTTTAGGCGATTGAGCCCAAATCAGCCAATACTGTCGAGTTGTCGGCACGTTGACACCCTCAGCCGTATTGGTCAACTGCACACGTGCGGCTTTATATTTCCAGTACATCATTCCGCGCGTCGTGTTTTTGATCTTCACCGTTTGCCAATCCTGTCCGTAAAACACCGGACTGTGGCGAACCAGATCGGCAACTTTATGCGGCGCATATTCAGCCCGGCAGGACTGATACGCCGGCGGAGTTGCCCAGCATAAAAAGTTAGACCGCACCTCACCAATACCGCGCTGGCCCAGCCGATCCAATTCAAACCAGAACCCAGGAACACTGCCGTATTCCTCATCAAAAGTAAAATACGAAAACTTTACACCACTGCCTATGGCCCGTTGAATCTGCTCTACCGCAATTTTCCACTTTGGCCGATAAGACAATGAATCCGGAATATGTGCTTCTCTTCGTCTCTTTGGATCAGCTGCCCATTTTTCAGGCAGATACAGGTCGCTACATAAGACGCATCCGAACGGATTTGTGGGATGGTTGTCGGTATACAGCAAATGCTGGCCGACAATGCAATTGTCTATCTTGCCGGTTTCACCACACCATTGACGCTGCACGCCAGGCGTTTTGGCGCCCTGCTTGGCGTGGCCGGAGCCGTCGATTACGCCAATGCCCTCTTCCGTCGAAGAGCGATCAGCCACACGATAAAGCAGCAACTCTTCAGCACGATCATGATCCCAGCGAAATGAAGATAAAAATTCCTGCAAAGTTCGGACGGGAACTTCTGCCGCCAGTGCAATCGGCTCAATACTCTTGCGTTGAATGTCTGACATCAGACCAAGCATGTATGTCTCCAGGTAGCCGAAAGTAACTTCTTTGCGAAAACAAGGTCGAAACGATTCCAGAAATTTTTGCAGCTCCGGCTGCAATGTCATCATCTGTTCTCCAGTCATTTAATGCCCTTTCAATTGGATTTTTATTCCCATCGACAAGAACATCAAAAAATCTTGAGCTAATCTAGCGCTGTCATACTAGCATGAATGTGGCTGTGACAATGATTTCTTATGAAACACAGAATGCAAAATTCATCGTGTATATTGGTGACGGAAAGGGAGTATAGAAAGTCTCTGGACGTTTTTGAATCCGCCACTGGTTTCGACATCCTGAGCGCGCCGTTTGAGGAGCAAGCTCTGGCTGATGCGGTTATTTCTAAAAAATGTCGGGCAGTAATTGTTGGCGTCGACAAATACTCCGGCCCGCTTTACGAATCGTTGGGTAAAACAGGCGGTGAGAATGGCGCGATCATAGCCCGCTATGGCGTAGGCCATGACGGCATTAACAAACAACTCGCCGAGCAGCACAATATCGTGGTGACCAACACGCCTGGAGTATTGGATGATTCCGTGGCGGAACACACTGTCTGGCTGATAGGCGCCCTTGCCAAACAGATCGCCTCACACGACAGGAACATGAAATCCCGGCAGTGGGAGCCAGCAATCGGAATGCAAGTTTATGGCAAGACATTGCTGATCGTGGGATGCGGAAATATAGGCAGAAAAGTTGCCCGTATTGCGGGGTTTGGCTTTGGGATGAATGTCATCGGATACGATTTAATATCCACAGACGCGCAAAAGATGAAGGACGAATTCGGAATAAGCATGATGACAACATCGCTTGATGACGTTATCAGTCAGGCTGATATTGTCAGCATCCACTTACCGGCGATTGAAAGCACTCGTCATTTTGTTTCAACCCACTTCCTTTCCAGGATGTCGCCAGATGCGATGATGATAAACACTTCCCGAGGCAGTATTGTTGATGAAAACGCATTGTATGAAGCGATCAAAAACAATGACATTGCCGGGGCGGCGCTGGATGTCTATGATCAGGAGCCCTATGTTCCAGTTGACCCGAAGCGGGATTTAAGGACTCTCCCACAGGCCGTACTGACACCGCATGTTGGCAGCAGCACTACTCGTGCCTGTGAAAAGATGGCCATGTGCTGTTTACTGAACATAAAAGATTTTTTTAACAATAAACTTGATAACTGCGTGATTGTATCTTGATCCACGGAGGGTATGAAGGAACATTATGATGATTAGCACGTCTGTAGCGGAATGTTTTGCCTTAATTGCTCGCAAAAAGTGGGTCACAAAGTGGGTCAGTCGCCACTTGATACCGAGTTGTTATTGACTGCGTTGTGACTTGTAAACCAGTTGTAATTCTCAAAAAGCCCTGGAAAACGCGTTGTAAACAGCGTGTTCACAAGATGTTATACGCCTAATTCCGCACTTCTAAACCGCAGGTCATTGGTTCGAGTCCAATCAGGCGTGTTCATAAGCCATTGCCAATCAATGGCTTGTCATTTTATTTGAAGTATTTTTGTACCCCAAAATCCCTGTTTTTTACCCGAGTGGGTCAGTCGGGTTGGCTTTGGGGATTTTTTTAGCATATCGCTTTGAACCACTTTTGCTTTGTTCAGGTCGCCTGGCTGCGTTGAGCGACACTGACCTAACAGTCCGTTGAAAAAGTAGGCCGTCGCCGAGAGCGAGGGATTTTTTGTTCTGACAAGGAACAAAACCAAGGCATATTTTGCGATATTCCGCAGGTTTTTTGACGCCGTCAGGGCAAAAAAGATCCGCTCGCAGGCAGGCATTAGTTTTTCAACGGACTGCTAAGGCTCGGCAAGCGCCGTTCTGAAACTAGATCATGCCCCAAACGACGACGAACTTTTTCCTTCTCCAAAACTTTCATCTCTGCTTGGCCATCTCTGGAGGGAGTGTCAAAAAAGTTTCGGAAGCACCAGTAACTGGTGCGAGGTAGTGGGTGAGAGGCCCATACGATGTCAGGTTTAGCGGGCCGCATCGGCTTCGAGTCATGTCGCCATATTTCGTCCGCCAGCGACAGCAAAAACTCCTCGCCAAGTTCAATACTGCGAACCAAGCTTCATTCCATGCCACATACCAAACATCTTTTGTCAAAGTTAGATGACAATTTTATTTTCATCATTTCACTTAACCTTTCCGGCCAATGTAAACTGCGTTACCGCTCAAGGCTATGACACGTGGATCGGTTGCCGCGTCGTCCATGGCAGAAACGATTTCGGCGTACAGTTCGGGGTTCTTCTGACGAACTTCCAGGAGTGCTTCCTCGTGCATGGAGGCGATCGATCGCAATGAAACAATCTCCCGCGAAACAAACCCTACAGATTCGAAGAGTTGTCGAATCTCGTCTGCTTCGGCATAATAGCCTTCCTGGAATCCTCGCGGGGCAGCATTTCGAAAAACTCCCGATTTGAATGTTTCGGTAAACGTCTCGGAGGTAACTTGTGTGGGATCTGCAACATAGCGATCGATCAGCCATTTTACTCCGGTCAGTCTGGGGATGAAGTCAACGAACACCAGGCCGCTGGGCTTCAAAACGCGAGTAATCTCGCTGGTAGCCTGCTTTCGATCATCTTCAGATCCCAGATGATAGAATGGCCCCATCGCGAGCACTGCATCAAAACCTTCATCTGGGTATATTCCAAGATCTACGGCGTTAACCTCATCAATCGAATCGATCATATCCGCAATGCCAGCCTCTTCAATCTTCTCTCGTGCCACCTGGAGCAACCGCGGCGAGAGGTCTCCCAATGCAACACAATGTCCGTTTTGTGCCAGTTCAATTGCATAACGTCCTGGCCCACAACCGAGATCAAGAATTGGGCAATTCGAGGGCAAGTGCCGCTTCAGCAATGCACACATACGTTCGAATACTAATCGCCCCGAGGCCGTATCCAGCCTGGCCCACTCGTCAAAATCGTCGTAATAGTTCTGTATTCTGGCAATGTCAGTCATGATTTATTTCCTTCAAGCGTTTGTCTTTCCGTGGAAGCGGTAATGGATGGAATCACCAGCCGGCGTGTAGCCGATTTTTTGGTAAATACTGTTTGAAGTCGGATTGTCCAGATCGGCATACAGGCAGCAGAATTCTTTGCCGTTGTCGAGTTGTCGCTGGCTGAGCTCCGCCACACAAGCCGATGCAAATCCGTGCCCTCGATTTTCAGGGGGCGTATATACACTACTAATCGCAATTCCACCCCGAACAGGGCGTACTGCCAAAGCCATGGAGGCTGGCTGACCTTGATATTCCCAAAGCAACGCCTGCTGGGCAGCAATAACCCTTTCAACCGACTTTTTAACCTGATCTGCCCCGGGGCCGTGATCTTCACCGACGGCACGATAAAAATCGTACATCCATCGGGCTACCAGTTCTAGTTCATTAACCTTAGGCTGTCGCGGGGAACCCGGTACACCATCAGGACGGCAAACCCGACGTAGTTCGTAAGCCCTCAGGGCAGTCTTCGTCTCAGCCTCTTGGCCTGTGCGTTTTGCCCATATTTTTGCAAACAGACTGGACACCGCGCTGGGGCCGTTGCACTCAGGAACCGGGTAGCCGCCGACGATCAACGCTTCAACCAAAGCATTAATGGCTTCCTCAGGCGCATCGGCAGAGGCATACAGCACAACGCCTCGCGGGGGAGTCATGACGATGGCTGACTCTAGCTTTTGGCCATTGGATACTGTCATCATCACCGCGGGCAGGTCGGCAGGCTCTTCGGCCTTGGCAAGACGTGTAGCCAGCCCCAGCATCAGATTGTTGGCGGCTTCCTGACCTTTCAGGACAGGATCAATAATCTCAAAAAACTTCTTTGCCGATTCGTGTATTATAACTTTCATGATTCACCTCTTTTCTCACTACTGTTATCGTGTGGGTTCCCATAAAAAAAGCCCGTTCAAATGAACGGGCTTTTGTAACCTGAAAATTAAATTGCGCTATCGCAGCCCGTTCCTTTCGCTTAGCGCATACACAACAACCCACATGCGCATTTGCATGCGTTTGTTCTTGCGTTCAGCTAGGATTTGGGTTACGAGACTTTTCATAATACTTCATTCTATAATCGACATATGCAAAAGTGTCAATAATTTTAATTTTTTAAAATTCTACAATTTGGTTGACAGAACTTAGAATAGAAATAAAATCACCAATGCCATGAAAATAAATTTCTGCAACAATTTTGATCTCACGTCTCTTGCCAGCCCGGCTGGTGCGCGCAATTTCCATGGCCAGAAGCGCAATAACGCCACTCACGGGCCCGGAGACCAATGATCAGAATCTGCAGCGATCATAGACTTTTCCGAGCCCGTTCAAACGAACGGGCTTTTTTTTTGCCATAACATAGAAAGGACAGTTGGGAGAAAGCATAATGACGGAAGAAGAAATAAAACTGATCAAACCGACCGCGGGTCAGCAACAAACGCGTTCAAAGAAACCTACGGCCTGATCGACGAGAAAGAGGCCTTGCTGGACACACCAGTCTCTATCTTGGTGGCCCTGAGGGGAGCATTGGGTAATCCACGTATGCCGCGATGGTCGCAAAGCCTTATCAGGATGGCTGAAAGTGGCGAACTGGAGCAAGCCCTGCGGAAGGCTTTGGAAATTATCTAGTCGTCCCTGAAAAAGTCGGTTTTGGATTGAATTTTTAATTCGCCGGAGAGTCATATCGCTACTTCGGCGGATGTTTTTATCTGGATTCTCAAGTTCAGCCAGCATTCAAGCAGCTCATAATAAAATCTACGCAGTAATTTTCGCAGATTCGCGCCGCTGGCAGCAAGAATCGCATTGATAATATCGCCGGTTTTATGTCTCAGGTAATTCCGGCCTAGCCGATTGTCGCTTTTCAGATGGCCTATCTTCGGCTCAACCGCACTCCGCCGTTTTTTACGCAGACGAAGCGAACGCGGCAAATCCTTATTGCTGGTGCCGGCGATATAAACTGCAGCATTGCCCTTGTAATTGCTGCCCCGATACCCTTTGTCCGCAAAAATATCAACACATCGAACCCCGGTGATTCGCTCGGTTTGTTTAATGCAGGCAGCCAGGGTCTTGCTGTCATGGCGATTGCCGTTAACCCGATGCACGCCGAGAATCCAGTTGCCACGGTTACTCGTTGTAATCGATATCTTACTGCCGAACTCGAATCGTTTATGAGCCTTGCCCTTGGCGATGCAGGAGACTTCCGGTGCGTCCAGGCTGTAGAGTTTGTGTTTATCAGTGCGTCGTTGCTGATGAATTCTTTTGGCCCGCTTCAGCATAGTTGAAAGTTCGCCGTCAAAATACTTAGACTTGCGTTCGATGTCGCGGATAACTCTGCCAAGGTACGTTCTAAGTTTGCGAGTGCAGCTGCGGGCACGTTTGAATTGTCGGGCGTTGGCGTAGCGACTTTGTTTTATAAGGCAGTGTTTGCCGACCCGGCTGTAACTTTGACGAAGTGGAATCTCACGTTTCTTCGCGAGTTTCACAAGCCGGCATCGAGCCTTCTGGTACAGCCTGGCATCGGTCGGATAAGCGACAGCCTTCTCCTGAACCGTCGTGTCTACCGTTACCTTTTTCAACTGATGCCTGGTCACATGCCTGCTGAGAACCGCCAGCTCAACCGTCTCCTTGAGCATCTGCTCCAGCCGCCGTGCCCCCACACGCTGACGCCACTTCACCAGCGTCGTCGGATGAATCGGACACTCATGCTGCATGAAATCAAAACCGCAAAAATATTGCCAGTATGGATTTTCAGTCCAACGCTCAACGACCGACTCGTCGGATTCGTTGAACATGTACTTGAGGTAGTGCAAGCCGACCATCAGCCGAACCGCCTTGGCCGGGGCACCCATCTGCGACGAATAACAGCCTTCAAATACAACCTCAAATCGCGACCAGTTTATTTCATTGGCCAGCTGACACAGCTCGTGCTGAAGATTTAAGATTTGTTTGAAGTTGCCCTGAACAGATCGAATTGATTTTTTATGCTGCGTTTCGGCTTCATTTTGCGATTCCATTTTGCAAGGTTTTGAGTACTCATCCATGAATATCTTGCAAATTGTAACCGACATTTCCAAAACTTCACACCTTATTCAAAGCCTAGAGCAAATCAATTACCACCAGTATAACTGGTGGTATGAGGAAGGCCCCTAAAAGGAGCCTTTGGTCTTAGTTGTTCATTTCGTCCTTATCGTGTTTTTCTTGCTCTTGGATATACCGGCGAATTTTCTGTTCATCAAGGCCAACTGTGCTGACACAATAGCCTCGTGACCAAAAACTTCGTCCAAATAAGGTTCCAGTAACACGCTCTATCTCGCGATTAATACGAACCGCACTTTTGCCTTTGAGATAACCAATCGCCATAGTAATGCTGTATTTCGGAGGCACACTCAATAACATATGAATGTGATCTGATGCAGCATTGCCTTCCAATATCTCAATATCTTTTTGACGGCACAACTCGCGAATAATGGTGCCTATTTTCCTACGATGCTCTTTGAAATTGCGTTTCTTGCGATACTTCGGTAAAATAACCACATGATACTTGCATTCCCATTTTACATGGGACTGACTCTGCCAATCTTTCATGTCATGGTTCTCCGAGTCCTTTCGAGGCCTTCCTCGGGGAACCATTATATTTCCAGTACTGCTTACTTTCAGCGGTAGGAGCTGAAAAACTCGTTTTTCGACATCCTACCGATGAAAGTAGCATAAAACAAGAGTAATACGCTCGTAACGGCAGAGCCTTTTCAATTCTCACCGGCATAGCCGGTGGATTAACTATGATTTAAGTTTGCGTGTATTGTTTGCCGATATGTGGTACATGAAACCATATCCTATTGAATTACGAGAACGGGTGTTGGCTGCTGTTGATGCCGGCAGAGCAACACAAGTGAAAATTGCAGAAACATTTAAAGTATCAACGCTTTGGATTCGGAAGCTTATCCGGCAACGTCGCAGCGAAGGAACGATTGCTCCACGCGGTCACGGCGGCGGTCGCACAGCTGCATTTACCGGGGCGGTGCTCAAAGAGTTGGATCAATTCGTTTCAGCCAATCAGGATGCGACTCTTGAGATGATTCGTGAGCATTTTGCCGGAAGGGTGGATTGCAGCATTGTAGCGATTCATAACACGCTTCGTCGGCTGGGTTGGGTCTACAAAAAAAGTCGCTACGAGCGAGTGAGCAAGATCGGCCAGATGTAAAAACCGCTCGCCGGCAATGGCGGAAAACTCAACGGTCGCTTGATAGATCGAGGCTCGTTTTCCTCGACGAATCAGGGGCCAAAACGAACATGACTCGCTTGCGAGGCCGGGCCAAAGGAGGTCAACGTTGCGTCGATGACGCTCCGAATGGCAGATGGTCTACGACGACGATGATCTCGTCGATTCGCCTCGACGGCAGCACCGCCTGCCTGGCTATCGAGGGAGCTACAACAGGCGAAGTTTTCGAAGCCTACGCCCGCGAAATTCTCTGCCCAACCTTAAGGCCTAACGACATCGTGATCATGGACAATCTCTCTGCCCACAACGACAAGCCGCCATCGACATTATAGAATCCACCGGAGCAGAAGTGAGATTCCCGCCGCCGTATTCGCCGGACCTGAATCCAATCGAAAAGATGTGGTCAAAGGTTAAAGCGTTCCTGCGATCAGTTAAAGCCAGAACCCAAGAAGCTCTTTACAATGCTATCGCAGCCGCCTTGAAAACCATCACAGCTAAAGACGCCCAAGGATGGTTTGATTCCTGCGGATACAGAAACACGCAAAATTAAAGTGCTCTAAAACACGTTTTTCAGGGACGACTATCTAAAAACTGCAAAAGAAAATGAGTGATACATGCATTGCGTGCGATTTTGACCAACCAAGCACGAGCCCGCTCTTGGCGGCGAAGGCGATCAAGCTTCTTTAAGGCTTTTAGAAAAACGGTTCATCCGGTTAATGCATAGTTAGCGGTATGGATGTTGTAGATTCTGAGTTTCAGGTATTGTTCATCGCGGTAGCCATATGCGTTTCGTTGTAGGTAGCTAATCTTTCGGTTGGTGGCTCTCAAGATGCCATTCCAACTTTGTATCATAAAAAACAAGCTTTTTTCTCAATATTTCGCAATTATTTTACTCAAACTGACCGATTTTATGCTGCGAGGAGTTTTTCCAAGCGGCGAATAACGGGTTTTTCATGACTATATTTGATAACATTTTCAACATTCTCCTGCCACACGATCCGACGCATTCGGTCTTTGAGTTTGCTAATCGGTTCAAGTCGCAGCACTTTCTTTGGTTTGTTTTGGCCTTGTGCACATTGGGTTTTCAAACCCAAGTGGGTCAGGCAGGCATAGGCGCAATCGACCAGGTGCAGGTGTCTAACCACAGCCCGGTACCGTTGAACACGGTAATCGCCAAGCCCCAAATGCTGTTTCTCATCCTTGATCAGCATCTCAATGGACCATCGTTTCAGATAGTCAGCTACAATAGTTTTCATCGAAGCACGCAAGTCATCGGTGACAAGTGCGATATGTTTTCCTTCTGCCTTACGGCGGGAGAAGACGATCTTGACCGTACCCAGTTTATTCAAAGTTCCTATTCGCTCAGCCAGTTTGTATTTTCTGGTTTTACGAAGGCCGGCAATGTTACACCAAGTCCCGCTGTTGCGAAGAACATTTCTGCCGTACTTCGCAAGTTTGTATTTAGCATAGCCAACCGTGAACCATCGATTAGACTTACCCACGCCTATATAATGCCATTTTCGTTCTTTGCAGGCATTGACCACCTGGGGGCAGAGATAAAAAGCATCAAACAAAACTGTGACTTTGAATCTGTTGAACAAATCTGCATCCCTGATTGCCCGCCCAGCCATCTCTGTAAGTTTTTGAAAAGGAAGTTCCAGATTTTCGGCATGTTCCTGTTTGATATACAACAGAGAAGCCCATGGAATAGTAATACCTCGATAAAAAAGCGAGACTTTCAAAATAGTGTGGCCGGTGCCGTACTTACCCGTAGCATGATGATGAAGCTTGCCGACTGCTTCCATCTTCTTGGCCCGTTTGAGTGTCTGGGTATCATCGATGATGAAAAACAGATGGCGATCTTTTTTAGAGAACAGACCTCGCAGCATGTCCAAGGCTATCTGCCGCAATACGAACGATTCATTCCAATCGCTTCGCCAGAGAAATTCGCCGTGATTGGTTCGGTGAGTCGAGTCTCGAAGCAGCCTTGCAAGTTTTTCTATCGTGCCGCAATGGCTGATTGTTATTGCCATGACCAGACCACAAAAATGATTGAATGCCGGTATGCCGAATTCGTTTTTAACAGTGTTGAAAAAAGCTTTAGTTTTTCGTGGAATATTCCCGATAGTAATCATGCGGCGACTCCCATGATAAGTTCTGTTTGCTACAAAGCTTATCGGCAAGAATCGTCGCTTTTCTTTTGCGCTTACTATCATCGTGAATTCCAAAATCGGTCAGTTTGAGTATTTTAATTGAGTCACTTACATCTCGTCCTAACGACTTAGTCGTTCCGGAAAAAGTAGTTTAAGTCTATGTTTTTAGGAGTAAACCTGGCTGAGAAGGGGTATAGTATTGCAAGGTATTCATGGATGAACAAACAAAACCTTGCAATTTCAGGACGAAAAAGTGAAACCAAAATCGAATCCACTCAAAGATCAATTTCATCTTTTCCAAGCCAATTTTCAGCAGATGCTCAACCAAAATCATCCGCTGGTTAAAATGGCTGACAAAATCAACTGGCAGCGTTTTGAGAACGAACTTCAGCCGCTTTATGCTGAGAGCGGCAGGCCTGGCGCGCCGATACGACTGTTTGTAAGCCTCTGCTATCTCAAGTACACCTTCAACGTCAGTGACGAAGACATGCAAACTCTCTGGGTCGAAAATCCATATTGGCAATACTTTTCCGGCTACAGTTACATGCAGCACGAATTTCCGATTGACTACACCACTTGGGAAAAATGGCGAAAACGCATGGGCCACAAACGGCTGGAGTCGCTGTTGGTTGAGACGGTTGAGCTGGCAATCCGTGAAAAGCAGCTCAAAAAATCCGACTGCAAACGGGTCATCATTGACACAACGGTTCAGGAAAAGAATATCACGTCTCCGAGTGATTCTAAGCTGTTATATAAGGCTAAAATAAAGTTAGGCAAAGCAGCCAGGCATCGGTGTATTCCTTTGCGTCAGTCGTATATCCGAGTAAGCAAAATCGCTACGATGAAAGCAAGTCGATATGCACACGCCAAACAATTCAAGCGGATGCAGCGAGAGATTCGAAGGTGGTAGGGAAAATTGAAAAGGGAGCCAGGTGGAGCATCGAAATGGGTACCACCTAGGGCCTAAGAATACCCCTTTGCAAGGGGTTTGTCAACGGCTGACATGGGGTGTATCAGCGATCTGATGTTCAGGATGTTGGGGTCAAATCATATGGCCTCCTTTTCTTGATTTTCCAGGTTATTTTCGTCGGTATTTTTTGTGGTTGGCCTATTGTTATGGTTTTGCAGGCGGTAGCTTTCGCCGGCGGCTTCTATTACATGTACACGATGCGTCAGCCGATCTAGCAGTGCTCCGGTCAATCGTTCATCGCCGAAGACTTCCGGCCAGGCGGAGAAAGGCAGGTTTGACGTAACAACCACGCTGGTGCGTTCATAACATTTCGAGAAAAATCCAAATAGATTTTCCGCTCCAAGCCGGCCGAGGGGAATGTAGCCAAGCTCATCGACTATAATCAAATCTCGCTGCTCTATAAACCGTTCGAGTCTTTGGACGGTCCGTTCATCTCTGGCTTCGGCATATGCGGTAGCCAGGCCTGTGGCGGTGAAGAATTTCACTCGTTTGCCCTGGCGGCAAGCTTCACGGCCCAGCGATATGGCAAGATGAGTTTTGCCTGTTCCGGGCGGGCCAATCATTACAACGCATTCGCGCTTTCGAATATAATCGCCTTTGGCTAAATCGATGATTCGTTTTTTGTTCAAAGTTGGAACGGCTGTGAAGTCGAAGTCTGCAAGTTCCTTCTCGGCTGGGAACGAAGCCTCCTTTATCCGTCGCTGCATCGTTCGAATTCTTCGCTGTTGAATCTCCAGTTCCGTTAACTGCTGTAAAAAAGGCTCAAAACCGCGTTTTTCCTGGGCACACTGTCTGGCAGCCCGCCGATACTCTTTAATAAACGTCGGCAGCTTGAGCTGCTTAAGATAATTTTCAAGCAATATATTGTTTTCCATATTGTACACTTCCTTCATTAGTAGTTTTAAAATTCGTTAATAAAAACTCGTCATATTCGCTGGCTTGGCGAATGCCGTTCGTTTTAATCTGCAATTCAGGCTTATGCGTAAGATCAATGCTTTTGCGGATCGCATCAGGCTGATATTCAAGTATATTTCGAACGGCTTCGTCGTTGAATGCTCTTCGCGAGATGCAGGTTTTTACGGCAGCCTTAACCTGAGAAGCTTCGTATTCGCAAAACAGTAAAAGCACGTTTATAAACTTCTTTGTTCCTTCGCCATCGTAACGATATTCCAACTCTATTTTAAGCTTTTCAAAGTCACTGCCCCAGGGCTGGCCGATGAAAGCGGCTGCGTTATGAATCCCGCCAGGCTTGGTCTTCAGCAGCGGGATATAGTGCATATAATTCAGGATATATTTCGATGAATCCCAGCAACGTTCATGGCTGGCGACGAGATTGTCATCGTGATACAACTCTACGCGACTTACAAAAGCTTTGATAGTGATGTCATGATGTGCCCATTGTGTTGGCACAGAATAGAAGTTATTATCATGCTCGACCAAGGCCTGCTTTGTTGCATAAGTGCTGCCCCCGACGCAAGCGTTATACTGGTGCTTTGGCAGGGGTAGAAAGAACTGACGTTCTTCTTCGAGCAGCTGACCGCGCGTTTTACCCTTGTCTTTAACGACTATATCCAACCGCTTAGTGCATTGTCGCAAAAGCAATTCATTCAGCTCATCAATGTCGACAACATGCGGCGGCGGAGACATTAAATCTCGCTGGGAATCTTTGACAAGATTTTCAGCATGGCCTTTTTCATTGCCGCTTGCTATATTGCAAAAACGACTATTAAATAGATAATGACTACGAAGCTCTATAAACTTAGAGTTGAGTTTGCGCTCCTTGCCTTTGCCGACCTGAATTACCGCTGATTTTAAGTTATCATACGCATTGCTCCGCGCTACACCTCCAAAAAAATCAAACGCATGAACATGGCCGTCGAGAAAACATTCCATCTTTTGCGACGGATATGCTCTAACAAAAGAGGCGCGGGAATATGCCAGCCGTAGGCAGAATAAATGCACCTTCGTGTCTTTGCCGTTTATGATAACATCAGCTTCTCCCCAGTCGACCTGACCCTCCTGGCCGGGCTGAAACTCCAACTTGAAAAAGACCTCCTTGGCTTGTAACTTTTTAGTCGCAATGTAACGCCGAACCGTCTGAGCACAGCCGCAGAATTCGTAATCAGAAACAAGAATATCATGAATCTTAGTGCCGGTCATCTTTTGCTTGCGACGAATCGTTTTGTTCTTTTCGAGAAGGGTGTCGATGACAAAACGCAGCCGCTCCGTGAGTACAACAGCACCTGCCGGCGAACTTCGCTTTTTGTATCCCGGCGGAACGGAATGCGTCAAAGCCTTTTTGATGGTCTTGCGCGAATGATGAAACTTACGAGCCGCCTGCCGCTCAGACAAACCTTCAACTAAAACAGCTTTACGTATTTTTTCATAATCTTCCACTGTAAGCATCTCCAAACTCCGCATATGCCGATCCCTGCAACAAAATCACAAGCCGACATCATACAGAATTTTCAATTAAACAGTGGTCCCCTTTTCAATGCGCGAAACCCCATCCACCTGGCTCCCTTTTCGATTTTCCCTACCAAGCCGATAGATATTTTCTGTTCCTTGAACGGGATGACGTTCCAGCGACGAATAATGGTACGGAGCAGACGATTCGGTTCGTGGTGATTGACCGCAAGGTGACTCAGGGTACGCGGAGCGATGCCGGCATGCGCTTCTGCGAAAGAATCTGGACCGTAATAGCCAGCTGTAAAAAGCAGGGAAAAAGTATCTTCGAATTCCTCAAGGCAGCCGTCGCAGCAACCTTCACTGGAACTCCATACCCCAAACTACTCTCCTGAAACTGTGAACGCTTGCGCAGAGGCCTCGTTTACAATTTTGGCAAAATTAGTTCTTCGAGAATGCTTTGGATTCTCAGTCTTTCTTCTTTTCTAAACCGATGGAAAGGCTCGGACATATAGTCATCACAGATTCCCATACAGGACAGCACACATTTTACACCTTTAAGGAAACTGGAACTGTATCGGCCAACATTGTAGATTGTCTGGCGGATGAGCATTATGGTTTTGTGCAGTTTGCGTGCCATTTCAAGATCCCCTGAAATAGCAGCCTCATAGGCTTTAACATACAAATTAGGAAACATATTTGCACCCCCACAAACCCCACCGTGCCCTCCTAGAAAAACGGACTCTACAAGCAGTTCTTCCGGGCCAGTCAGCAGTGTAAAATCAGGCCGATCTGCAAAGTTATGAATCAAATCGTGCAAATAGATCATGTTTGCGGAACTATCTTTCAGGCCTATAACTCTTGAGTATTCCGCAGCAGCCTTAACGGTAGCAGGTTCAAAGAACAACTTGGTATAGCTGGGCATGTTATATAGGAAAACATCAAGCGGCAGCTGGTCTACAAGATGTTCAACATATTCCAGCAGCTCAGGCTGCCCGGCAGGAAAATAGTAAGGTGGCGCTACCACAACTGCATCTGCTCCGCACTTGTCACTATGACAAGCTAGATTCACTGCCTCTACAAAA
Source organism: Phycisphaerae bacterium (assembly GCA_963664745.2). Taxonomy (GTDB): domain Bacteria; phylum Planctomycetota; class Phycisphaerae; order SM23-33; family SM23-33; genus B1-G9. The sequence continues at coordinate 79,062 of CAXXMC010000005.1, read as the reverse complement.
GAGGTATCTGTGATGCCAACCAAAACGGGCACTCGCCCAGCCACCTGCCGGCATACCCGCTCGACCAGTTCATAACGCATACGATAGCTCAAATCAGGGGCCTCCCCAGTACTTCCCAGGATGAACAACCCGTGAACACCACCATCAAGTATATGCTCAATAAGCCTCTCAAGCCCCCCAATATCCACCTCATCCTTGCCTGTCATTGGGGTGATCATAGGGGGTACTATTCCTTTTAACGGCTTAACCAATCTATCAGACATTTTTTCTCCAAATAAAAATTCTATTAAACTTAGATTTATTGCGTATACTCATCCAAAAGTTTTTTGTATATCGAAATGGCCTATCATTATTAGGTCAGGATATTTTTCCCGCAGCACAGCTGCATCCACCCCAGACTGCCTTTCCAAAGGCAGAATGCCATCCACGCCGACTTCAATCAGCCAGGGAATCAGCTCATCAACCAGACCATCGGAATCCACAATGACCAGGCAATCAAATGCCTGCCTTAAAACGGGCACGACCTGTCGATAATACGGGGCCAAAAATTCGGCAAACAATTTTTTGCTGAGCATAGGCCCGTGATTGTAGCTCATATCCTCGCCCAGGGTGATAAATGCGGGGGAAAGCAAATCAGAATAACACTCCGCGATTTTTTTGATATAGTCAGCCTGATCCTGATTCATTCTATGCATTAAATCCGGATGATCATAGAATGCGTACAGGTGCCCTTCTATTCCAAAGAGGGCCCGGGGAAACCAGAAAAAGTCGTCAACTGTCAACCAAGTCAAACACAAATTATCTGCTGCCATCTTTGAATAACGCAAAAATTCCTCACTCGGATGAGCATGATGCGGATATAAGAATTCTAAAAGAGCCTCATATTCTTTTTCGTTGGTACAAAGCGAAGCGCCATGGCAGAGGGGGGCTGGGCCACCCTTTTGGGAAGAGATATACAATTGGATCAGCGGGTCAAGCCCCCAGAATTTCTGTATCTCGTAGACATCATATTCCTTAATAGGCAAACCTTTGGACTGCCAGCTGGTTATTGTCTTGTCCCACCAAGGTGCCCACTCTATACGCGGCAAACGATCTACAGATTCTCCCTGAGCGCATGCCCTAAACCGCCCCAATAAAGTCATCTCGTCTTTCATATTATAGTCCACTAAAGCTGCCGAATCAGTTCAGCGGTTATTCCAACCAGGTTTTCAGAACTTTTATCAATCCCAGATGCCTCCGCCGCATTGCCAATATACCAAACCTTCATCCCTGCATTAACAGCTGCGACGACACCTGAGAGTGCATCTTCAAAGACAAGACAATCTTCCGGCAAAAGCCCCATCCTCTCAGCGGCGAGCAGAAAAACTTCCGGATCTGGTTTTGAGTTCTTTATATCATTGCCATCGACAACAATTGTTATTTTTTCCAGCAGGCCTGTTTTTTCCATTATAAGCGATGCGTTACAACTTGAAGAACCAATTGCTGTTTTTATGTCGACCAATTTAAGGTCGTTCAGAAGTTCCAAAACTCCCGGCAATAAATCATGCGAAGATAGTTCCTGAATATAATCCCGGTAATATCCGTTTTTATTCTCAGCCATTTTGACTTTTTCGTCTTGGGAAAAAATATGATCCGCTCGTTCTAGGATAATCTCAAGGCTTTCCATCCGACTTACCCCCCTGAGTCTATCATTTATTTTACGGTCAAAATAAATTCCACATTCATCGGCCAACCTTTTCCATGCCCTATAGTGCAAGTCATCCGTTGAAACAAGTACACCGTCGAGATCGAAAATTATACCCTTAATCATTAACGGTACTCCTGAATATCTATAACCTTGCACTGCCCAGGCATAACTTTAAAACTCTCACCAACAAACACATCCAGAGCTTTTTCTCCACGATTAGTTATCTTTATCTCTCTCCTGTCTATCTCTACAAATAAAGGAACACCTTTCCATACAACAGTAAATGACAGACATCGCCAAGTTTCAGGCAACCTTGGAGTTAATGTAAAAAAATCAGTTTCGAACGCTGTTTTCATTCCTGCAAATCCCATAATCACCATCTGCCACACACCCCCTGCAGCTGCAATATGAATCCCCTGAGAAGCTCCACCATGCTCAATATCCAAATCCAAAAAGGCGCCCTTCTCCCAAAACTCATACGCTTCCTTACACTTGTCCAAGCGATTGGCGATAATGCTATGCACACAGGCAGAAAGTGAAGAGTCGTGCGTTGTATAAGGCAAATAGTAATCCCAGGCTAATTCAATCTGACTTTTAGCAAAGCGGTTTGGGAAAAGAAACATCATCATCAGCACATCCGCCTGCTTGAGATTTTTGCTTCTGTAAAGGCGCTCCTGCGAAACTGCACTTGCATAACAGCCAGAACGATCAGGCCAGAACTGCTCAAAGAGTGGATCAGCCTTTTTTTCAAAATCTTCGCATTGAAGGATCAGATCATCTTTTCGGGGTATTGGCAGTTTCTCAGCCATCCGAGAAAACAATTCAACCTCCTTCTCGGTAGCACCTCCCGATAACCCAACTCTACTCCCCAACTCCAATACAAAACGAACCATATTATTTGTATAGGCATTATTATTGCTGATCGGGGAATATTCATCTGGCCCCATTACGCCGAGGAGACTTGGAAAATCATCGCCATCCCTGGTATTCATACGAGAAAGCCAATACTTTGCAGTTTCAACGACAACCTCCGCCGCTTCTTTCTCCAGATATTTCCACTCAGGTACTGCTCGATCCAGGTGTGCAATACCATAAACGACATCGGCTGTTACATGAACCTCATGATCTGCATATTGCCAGCAGGGACAGCATTCATTACCTTTATCATCGGATTCCCAAGCGTATCTTGCGCCAGGATAGCCATATTTTTTCGCGTTCTGACGCGCACCTTCCAGACTTTGTATCCTAAAATCGGTTAAATCTTTTGCGCGAGAAGGCATGGTATAAGTAAAGAATGGAACGAGGTACATTTCTGTGTCCCAAAAATATCTGCCAAAATAGGCATCACCAGCTACCCCTTTTGCGTCAACAGCAATTCGTGTATCGCCACAGGATTGACTTCTGAGCATATGGTACATTGCACATCTTATTGCATCCTGATCCTCCCTATTTCCAGTTATCGTAACATCACATGCGTCCCACCATCTATTCCAGATTTGACAATGCTCATGTAAAAGTGATTTCCAGGTCTGGCAGGCAGAACTCTTAAGCTTTTCTGTGGCAGAAGAATCAGCAGTATCTCGGCTTGTAGAATATGCAGACCGCTTTTCCAGAATCAGCTTCTTACCGGCTTGAAGCAAAAAAGCTGAATTAAATTCGGCTGCCCTTTCACCAATTTTACATATCCACTCAACCCCATCTGCAACAAATTCTGTTGCGACTTGTATGTTTTCATCATTATCAGTATTCACGTCACAGGCCAATATTTGACTGTTGACGCAGGCAAAATTAACTTTTTTGAAATGATCAAAACCACTTGTGCGGACATCACTGTCTATACCACCTTGGATATTCAAATTGATATCTTTGTCGCTAATTATTTCAACACGTTGAAAAATCATGCCAGGCCTGGCTTGACTCACAAATCGATCAAAAACAACTAGTATTTCAACCCCAAATTTGGTTTGCCATCTGAATGACCGTCTCAAAAGGGCGTTTTTCAGATCAAGCATGCGAGAAAATTCGTGTACTTCTGATGTCTCCATATTTAGCTGTTCATATCCCGCTTTCAAGACAATACCCAGCGAATAAGGCAGATTTATCATCTCTCTACCAAGTGTCGGATGGTTTCCGAATAAACCTGGAATATAAGTCCCCCACTTTGATTTACCCTCAATAAATTTTTCGGCAGTTACGTTCGCTGGCATTCTAAGATAAGTATTGGCCTGCGAATCATTGGGTAGCGGCTCCTCAAGAGAACCACGTACATGCAGATAACCGCTTCCCTGAGTAAAAAGGCCTTCATAGGCTCTATTCGTTTTTACACTGAAGCCTGATGACTCAAGAGTCCAGTTTTTTAAAAATAGATTTCTTGACATATTTCGTTTGTGACGCAAAAAACTTGTTTAATAAACAAGATCACGGAAATTCTTTATGGTATGAAATGTAATCAGATTGGAATTATGCGCAGAGCGTGAGTCACTATCACCACTTCGCGAAAGCAGGTGAATATCATCACCATCGATAACCATGGAAGCATAATTACGTGGCTGTCCCTGGCTAGGACCTGTAGCAACAAATCCTGCAAAACACCAATCAACGCAATTTTTAGAAAAATGTAAAACCAACCGCTGTCTTTCATTATTTGGCAGATTATATCGGTCAGCCGGTAACTTCGTTGGATGGGTCATAGAATCCGTAGTCTGGGTTGAAAGCAGCCAGAACATTTTGTCTTTCTCATCAAAGAGAATGTGAAATTTCATTTGTCCGCCAGGACATGGAATATAAAGCATCTCTGCGTCACCAGGAGTTCTAACCGAACAAACTGTTAATTGCCCATTATCGGCTTCGACAACTTTCGCTATACAGGCCATATTCACTGAACCAGTATGCGCCCTCATCCACAAGTAAAATGTCTTTCCAAGCGGATCATGCCAAACATTATACCTATCTTTAAATTCTACAATTTGGGTTTCAAGCCAACCGGGCGGAGCCATGTATCTTGGATCGCCATTCTTTGCTTCTTTCAAGTTCAGGATAGGCCAAAAAGGAACCCCGACTTGATTATTCTCGTTAAAAGCGTCTTTGAAATATAGATCGTTTGAGACAATCCAGGACCCTTTTAAGGTAAGGTCTGAATCTACCCGCGCGCTCATTACGACAGGAGCAAGCCAATACGGACACCAGTGTTCAGTGTCAAAATCAGGCGCGTGCTTCTCCATTACAAGGTAAACTTTATCGTTGGCATACCAGACATTACTTGGTGCCTGCTGCCACATTTCTCCCACTGTTAACATGGACATCTCTGACCATGTTTCCCCCCAATCTTCGCTGGAAATTATGCCCAAATCTCCAATTTGGCCAAGGATGTAAAGTCTATTACCCACTACAAAAGGCCTGGCCTGAAAAAGATCGTATTCGCCCGTTTGTTTCCAACTTTTTCCATGATCATCGGAAACGAATATCCTACCTGGATTATATTTTTTCTCTGGGTTTTCCTCCTCAATCGCCTTTAATTCAGCCACGCCAGGTCCGCCGAAATTAAAAGTTGCAATTAATCTCCCCGATGGACAAATCGTCAGCCCCGGACTAAAGCAAAAAAAATCTTCAGGAGAGTGTGACCTGCACACCGTAGTAAATTCATTGGCCAAGGGAGCATTATGATGCATATTTGAGCGCTTTCACTTCGCAATTTATCAGATTAATTCAAAATAACTTACGTGTGACATTGCCGATCCGACAATGCCACACGTAACGCACGAACTTTTTTTGTTGAATGATAACGTATTACTTTTTCCTGATCAGGACCAATCCGCCCATACTCAACAGGATCAAACAAGTCGGCTCTGGCACAACGACATATTCTGAAACATCAAAGTAACTCACGCCAGATGGGATATTACTTACGCCAGCATTCGCAAGAATATCCTGATCACTCAAAAACGGAAGGTTTTCGGCATAACCCTGATTAACAGCCTCAATCACCATATTGGATAACAAGCCCTGTAAAGCAGTCCATGGATGGAATCCATCGGTCGCAAAACCATCAGTCGGAACGGGTGCTGTATCACCGTGTCCCATGAGACTGATGTCAACCCCGCCTATTGTCACATATTCATTTGGATTATTGATATTGCCGATCACATCATTCATCATGTAATCGAGATCGACCACAGGGAATTTCCTTTCCCTTGCCAAATCCTTTATCCCGGCATTGATTCTTGCAGACACATACTCCTCAGCGGCCAGCATCTCAGGTGAACTCAGCGGCAGGAAGAAACCTCTTCCAACCGGCGTCAACATAACATCAGGCATAGTACAAAGCACCATCTTGGTTCCAGTCGGATTACTTGCAGTACCGGCAACTGTATTGACTGCAGTGGTTATATCATCGATTCTTTGATCAGCGAACGCATCCAGATCAGCTGGAGGTGCTGACAAACTCAGCAAGTTCATCGTAATGTCATTGCCGCCTATTTCGAAAACAGCCAAATTTGTCTGATAAGAAGCCAACTCCGTATGTTGCCCTTGGGCTAACAAACTACTGGCTGTAGCACCAGAAACCGCTGCGTTATACTGATAATCCACTCCAAAATTCCAGTCAGCCCCGACCAGCTGTGCTACCCAGTTCTGATAATCAGTTTCGGGAAACATACCCTGATCAGTAAGACTATCACCCATGGCTCCGACTTTATCAGTGATCCCGCCAAATGCGGAAGCCACCATAAAAACAGCAGAAATGAGTAACGCAATAAGTTTACTTGTTTTTAACATTTTTATTCCCTCGTCTCGTTTGTTTTATCGCTTCTCTCTTCTCAACATGGCGACTCCGCCCAGCAAACAAGTCAATATGGTTGCCGGTTCAGGAGTCTGGATTGGTGCCAAACCCTCGATATCGGCAGTAATTGTTGTCTTGATTTTTAATGCTCCAACAATGGGGGCATTTATGTTTTGGGTAACAGCTACTGCCATGGGAATATCCAAAACAAAATCATTCCCTTCATCTTCAATATGACCATTGTAACCAACCAAGTGGGGGTTGTAATCAGCCAGAGGAATGTCACCACCCATAAAAAAGGCACTCCAATGAATATTTCCATACGCATTGACGGCTGAAAATGGGATGGTAAAATCACCATCAGGCGTACTCATGAAACCTACCAGAACTTGTCCCGTTCCCGCGCACACCATTTGGATGTTACTGCTTGTAAGATGCACTCCAATACCGGACACTGTAAGATTAATATCAAGCCCGCGTGTGGTCTGAACATCCATATTACGGCCCTGATATTTAATCACATTTAGCCAATCACTACCTCCCTGATAAAGCGTAGCATCTACATGCCCCGTAAGAGGGATATTATTATCGCTGCTGCTGGTTAAAAATGCACCTGTCCCGTCAAAAACTTCTACCAATACATCCACATTTGAGTTACCGGTCAGTCCAAAAGTCTGGTTTCCAGTATATTCGAAATATTCTTGTGCACCTGCTACGCTGCAGGCAAAAAACAAACACAGAATGAAGGACACTATTTTAGTAATTTTCATATTTGAACCTCCTTGGATTACATAGGATTTAGGCTTTTCATACACACACTAAAAACTTTTAAAATAGCCGGGCGGAATACTCACTCATATCCCAGCCCGGCCATTAAATTTCACACACTCATATCGAAATCATTAACAACTCGACCCAGATATGATTCTTATTTGCGTCTGCGAAGGAAACCTACACATCCAAGCGCCAGAAGGCCCAGAGTTGTCGGTTCAGGAACAACGTTCTGCTGGATGCGGACGTCATCAAAGAAGCCATTATATCCACCAGCACCAAAGTTCCAACCACCCAAGCACAAAGCACCACCACCACCGATAGGACCGGTATATGCATAATCCACTTCAACAACACCATCTACGATCAACTGAAGAGCTGTGCCGGTGTGCTGGAACTTTATGTGATGCCATTCGTTGTAGTTAAAGCTTGTCGTAGTGAAAAGCTCTGCGCCTGTGATTGCGCCGTCCCAGCTACCATTACCGGCATACAAACGAATTCTATTTGCATTTCTGTTGTCATGTTCCAATGCAAAACCACCATTTTGGGCCATAATACACATTGTTCCATTATCCTTTGGGCGCACAGCTATCCAGCCTTCAATCGACCAATTAGTAGCAGCCGGAAGTGAGATACCTGGAGTCAAGGTACCGGTAAATCCACCCGAGAACCAAGAAGTCACAAATGCCGGATCGCTGTTCGGTAGCCATTCATAGGACGAACCAGACTCATAGCTCCAACCACCGCTACCTGAAAGATCCAAACCCAGAGGACCTGAGTCAGCCAAGCTCCCATCAAAGTGATACAAAGCGACAGTGTTTGCATCAGCTGTCAGTGGGGAATCATAATACGCAGCGGTAGCAACAACAGGCGACACCATTAACACACTAACCAACAGTACCATTAACTTTTTGTTCATAATCAAACCCTTCCTTTCTCAAGAAAACTTCAGAATCGGAGTCACAACGTGCAACTCCCTCTCTAAACATATGCTCAAAAACTTCTAAAACAACCTATAGGTTTATGCATACCAGGCTCTTTTAACCCGACACACAATACGCCAATATGAATTATACATATCTTAATCATCAATGCCATAGTGCATTACTATATGATATATGATTTTTAAGTTTTGTCAAGATGGAAAATATTTTTTCTTGTTTTTTTCTGCCCCTCATAAAACATAGAAAAAGGCCTGTGTGAGTTATTAAGGCCAAACAGTTAGCGATTATAAAGCATTTAAAAATAAGGTTTTAAAACTTCACAACTTAACAATCCTAAGATAATTTCACGATTATACCCATGAAATCCGACGTGAAATGCAATTAAACAATCCCCTGAGAAAATATCTTTTCTGCTCTTCTGACTGGAGTCACCTTCCCACGCTCTAAACCTTCTGTTGATTTAAACCATTCGCAATATCTCTTAAAAAGATTATGTGCAGAAGGATATACACTGTTTGGGCTGAGAAAATGCGAAAATTCAAATGTAATCAATTTCTCTACCCCACCTCTTGCAGCGGTTTCGATTTTATCTCTCAAGTGAGGCCAGGCAATCGGAAGAAAATCGATTGGCATTCCACGCTCAAAAGTTTCTACATTCGACCAGGGAATAATTCCATTTTCCCTAGCCAGTGATGTATTTATCTGCATGTAAAGAGGTAGATCACCAAAGTCGACATGTCCATCTTGGAAAGCAACAATGTCAACATATCCTGAAAACCGGCTGTAAATATTACGCCAGTGCTTCTCATGCTCTTCAGGAGTAATGGGATTTGCAAACTGCTTTTTCCCATAAATTGAGGGAGAAACTAAAACCGGAATATCCTTCATCGTCTTCATATGACTACACAGGCCCTCAAAAAGCCCTGTAAATGATGGATCATATGTAGATATTTCACGGGACAAATACCACCCCTTAAATGCTTTACGATCTCCATACCTATCGACAACTTCGGAAATAAAATCCAAGTTGATCTTCAATTCTACATCATAGTCACGTTGATGAGATACTAAGAATGGATCATAAGTTCCCATGAAAAAATCCATTCCGCAACGCTCAGCCTGACTGAGGAACAAGTCTACAAGATCCGTATAAACAGGCCTTAATGGAACATATTTCTTGAGCGAAACTGAATCAAAAGTCGCATGATCGGAGTATCCACCCCTGATAAGTATTACCGTATCAATGCCCACCGATTTCATCGCGTCAAAATCTCTTGCCCATTCCTCCACCCCCCAATTAGAAGAGGGAATGTCATGAGTAATTTCATCTAAAAAAGTACCTGTAATCTTCATTTTAACTCCGATAAAACAACACTGCTGTCCCAACGTTGGGATTTTAAATTTTGTTAAGTTAAACATATAAAAAATGTTACATCAAAAAACAACTTGGATCGATTTGAACGGCGTCGTACATTTTTTTGCTATCTTTGAAAAAGGAATAGCAAATGAACGACGGACGAACAATCTTTTCGCAACTCATGGACTTCCTGCCACGCGACGAATTTCATCGATGCGTGCAACGCTACAACGGCAACCACAAAATCAAAACCTTCTCATGTCTCGACCAGTATCTCTGCATGGTTTTCGCACAACTCACCGGCAGGGAATCACTACGAGACATCGAAGTCTGTCTGCAAACGTTCGGCTCAAAACTCTATCATGCCGGATTCCGCTGCAAACGGATTTCACGCAACACACTGGCCAACGCCAATCAGGTGCGACCCTGGCAAATCTACGCCGACTTTGCTCAAACTCTCATCGTAACAGCAACCAAATTGTATGCCGATACGGAACTCGGCTTCGATTTGGAAAACACTATCTACGCACTCGATTCGACAACAATCGACTTGTGCCTTTCTATGTTTCCGTGGGCAACTTTTCGTACGACAAAAGCGGCTGTCAAAATGCATACGCTGTTAAACATCAAAGGTTCGATACCCGAATTCATCTATATTTCAGAGGGTTCAGTGCACGATGTCAACATTCTCGACGATCTGCCGATTCTGCCGTCAGCCATCTATCTGATGGACCGTGGCTATCTCGATTTCGAGAGATTGTTCGCTATGCATCAAGCCGGTGCTTTCTTCGTCACTCGCACAAAATCAAACACACGAACCAGACGAATTTACTCGCATCCCATCGACAAATCGACGGGGTTGATATACGACCAAACCGTTCAGCTGACAAACTTTTATGCCGCCAAAGATTATCCAGATCAACTTCGACAAGTGAAATATTACGACGCCGAAACCGACAATCGTCTTGTGTTTTTAACCAATCTGTTCAATATTCCGGCCTTGGTAATCGCGATGCTGTATCGATGCCGCTGGCAGGTCGAACTGTTTTTCAAATGGATCAAAGGTCACCTGTGCATAAAACGATTCTTCGGCACGACCGCCAATGCAGTCAAAACCCAAATCTGGATAGCCGTGAGCGTTTACGTCCTTGTTGCGATTGTCAAAAAACAGCTGGCTCTCAATCAGAGCCTCTACACTTTATTACAGATTCTAAGTCTCAGCCTGTTCGAGAAAATGCCTATTTTACATGCCTTTTCGCAAACAAATTACAATATTCAAAGCAATCAAAATTACAACCAATTGTCCTTGTTCAACTTATGATGGGACATTAGTGATAAAACAAAAAAACTTATATTGAGTTTTTCCTCAACTTTTGTAAAATTACCATATATTATTTTGTAAAAATACCGACAAAATATTTTTGAGGTCTCTGAATAACCTCATATTTTAGACTCGTCGTTTATTCTTACTGCGAAGTGTGTTGAAAAACCATTTTCAACACACTCAGGTATCGATTTTTCAATTTTTACGGCGTCATTTTTAGCCTTGTGCAGCCAATTTTGTCCGCATTTTGCGGACTTTCGGCGTTATGCCGCAATCTGCAAACTGAAACTCCTTTTCCAATTGTAGGCTATCACATGGAATCCAAAATCCATCGCGTTTTTCCGCAGTCCGCGATATCGAGTCCGGCCATACCCGGTATTCTTCATCCACGCAAACGGATGTTCAACCACCGCGCGAATGCCAGCTACCAGACGATTATGGCGTTTCTGCTCAGCTGTCAATTCCTTCTGGCCTCGAACGCGTTTTTCGATTATCCCGCAAAACACACCACGTTTTTCAAGGGCGGCTTTGCGTTTTTTATCAGCGTATGCACTGTCGGCCCACATGCCGTGCTTTTCATCTTCCGCGAATTCGTCGATATGACGGCTGTCGTGCACAGACGCTGTATCGTAGCGGTAATCCTTTATCATGCCATTGTGGTCGGTTGCGATGTGTCCTTTGTAACCGTGATATACGCGGCCATGTTTTTTCGTGTAACTTGCAGCCTTGTCTTTCGTGCTGGACAAACCATCATTGCCGGTTCTGCCACGCGGAGACTCTATAATAGTAGCATCTACGCATGTGCCTTCAGCCAGTATTGCTCCGCGGGCTTTGAGTATGGCGATGGTCTTTTCAAACAGCGTGGCGATGTGGCCGGCGGAGTCAAGCCGTTTGCGGAATCGCACGAATGTGGTTTCATCCGGCGCGGACTGGCCCATCTTCAGGCCGACGAAACGCCGGAACGATATGCGGTCAGCCAACATCTCTTCCAGCATAGGATCAGAAAGATTGAACCATTTCTGAAGCATCGTGCACTTTATCATCATTACCAGCGGATAGTTGGAGGCACCGCCCTTGGCTGTGTTATTGGAGTACATGTCTTTTAGAGGGTCTGCCAACTCGCTCCACGGGATGAGCCGGTCGCATTTGGAGAAAAATTCAATGGTGCGGCGGCCGCCGAGGTCAGAGGTTAAACTGTCGAGAAACGTTGGCTGATTTGTTTTGCGTTCCATTATTTTTGCCTCCATGCAAGGTTTATGTTCGCAACTGCAGCCATTATATCAAACTCCAAACAGATGTCGTACTCGTTTTCATCTTTCATGCCAGTTTTTCAGAGATCCCTTTTATCAATAACAAATACAAATAATTAAATAGTATAAAAAATTATTGGCAAATTGCCCGATATCTAGTATAATACCATATGTCGATATGGAATTGCAAGAACAATTACCATATATTAAAATATATTGGAGTAAGTTAAGATGTCTCTACAGGAAAGTTTTGTTGTCGAAGAAGGCCACAGTGAGCCCAAATTTCGCCAAGTCTCAAAACACATTGAGTCTTTAGTAAAGGAAAAAGTCTTAAAACCTGGAGCGCGTCTTCCCAGCGAGAAGGACTTGGCTTCGCAATTTGGAATCACAGCGGTTACGGTAAGCCGGGGGTTACATGAACTCGTACGTAAAGGTCTTCTAGTAAGAAAAGTAGGAAGCGGAACTTACGTGTCAAGGGGATTTAGTTTTAATAATGGGCACGACACCCCGAAAATTGGCTTGCTCTGCCATTACCCACCTGAGGGAGATTGGTATGCATCTTCCGTAGCCAATATGGTACACACTGCCTTAGAAAAACACAAATTTGACATGATTTCAGTTGTCGCCCGAAAGGCCGATTACCTAAGAGTTGCGGAAAACAATAAACTTTCCGGTTTGATCGTAGTCGCCCCTCTTTTGGACTTTCGGCCTCAGTTGGAAAAAGTACTGAAAGAAAATTATCCATTTATAATTATTGGATCAATTTTTCCTGGCCTGGAAGACCATTGCTATTCAATAGATGATATGGACGCCGGAAAACAGGCCGTGGAATACCTTCACAAAATCGGACACCGCAATATCGGAATGGTAACTGGACCAGTAAATGATTCTGCTTCACAGGATCGCCTGAAAGGTTTTCAGGAAGGTATGTGGGAAGCTCAATTGGCAACCAATCCTGCCTGGACTATTGGCTTCGAACCAGAAAAGGCAATTGACCCAAAAAATCTGGTTGAAAAAATCAAGGAAGTCTTAAGACCTGCAACTCGCCCAACAGCACTGTTTGCAGTTGGATACAACCAGGCGTTAGCCATTTACAAGGCTGCCAAAAGCCTGGAACTTTCTATACCCAATGACATCTCGGTCTTGGGGTTTGACGATCCTGTTTCTGCAGAGCATCTCTCCCCACCTCTAACCACCTTTTGCCAGCCGATTGACACCATTGTCGAGAATGCAATGGAAGCTTTCATGGAAAGAATTTGTTCAAAAGACAGCCAAAATATTAAAGAGGCTTTCCATGCAAAACTTATTGAGCGGGAGTCCTGCGCTACCATAAAATGAGAAAAAGGCTGCTTGTACGTAGGCTTCAATCCCCATAATTTCGGGTAACACAAAGAAAGATTAAGCAATGACTATTCCTAAGGAAGGTCTCGGTATACATATGTCCTGGGGCCAATTCGGTGACGAGGGGGACTGCATGTGCCCACTGACAGCCCTCTATGAATATGGAAGGCTATCTGTTTTATTTAAAAAGGCGGGACTGGAACCTGTAAATATCAACTTTGGAATGGCCAATTTCACATCCAAGGACAACATATGGGGTTTGTCTTTAAAGTGGCCCAAGGCATTGCAAAAAAACCACAAGTTTGTTTTCATAATTCAATTCGACATTCTTCCTGATCTGATTCTTGCTGACGACAAAATCATCTGGTGTAGAACCCAAAATGATGCCCCATTAGGCAGAGTGGTTATGACTTACGTCCCAGATGCAGACGGAGAAACAACGTTAAGTTTCATTAAAGATGAGAAATACCGTGAACCCGGTGTTTCTTCGAAAAATATAAGGTTTGGCCATTATACCGGATGTTATAATCAGGGGCCCTGCGAACCCTGCCAGTACGTTCGCTACGATGCCATTGAAAAATTGAAGGTAAAAAAAGTTGAACCTCTTCTGACGGAAAAGAATTTCTTCACCGACAAACTTCTCGAACCGGACCTTGAACCCATAAAACCCCAAAATTATGAAACAATGGATGTGGATATAATTCACGAGACCATTGATGCATACCTACCATATTTTCCTCACAGACTGAACGAGCTCACAACAGAACAGGAAAAGCACATGATCGATACTATACCGATCCTTGAGGCTAACGGGATTGATGGTATGATGCTTTATCACATGAGCAAGGCAATGCTTGATGCATTAGCCCAATCCAAACTCAGGCGGTTTATAGTTCAGACATGTTCCGCTGGAGAATGGTGGGGTCCGTTTCCAGGAAACGAGTCTCACGAAACCCGAATTGCGTATGAGTCGGGGTTGAAAATATGCAACCGTCTGCTGGAAAGGATTTCAGATTGCAAAGTTTACATCTGGTTCCCGGAGATTGATGGCCGGCAATATTCTCTATTCCAAAAACCGGAAATCGAGAAGCAACTTCGTCACCTGTCTCTTAGGGCCGATTTGATAAAACATGATGACACTACGGACAACACATACTGGCGTGAAGAATTATTTGCCGATGAAAACAGAAAATGGAAGGAATATTTGGTTGCAAAAACATCCGATCCTTCTCGTGTTATAGCGATCTATCAGTGTGGCCGGGCTTTAGCGATAACCGAATTAGCCCAGGCAGGTTGCGACATGACTGTGAACAAGGCAATCTTCCGAGATTGTTTTAATATAGTGACGTCTGTAGGTCGAGGTACCCAAAAAGCTTTGAACTTACCCCATGGCTACGATTACGATCCTTGGAGCTGGATGTTTCGGATGAATCATCATCCCGATGAATGGACTCAAGGGTTGCTGGTGTATCTTCATGCCGGCGGATCCTTTCTTTTCCATGAAGGAACATTTTTCCGCAGAGACATCGACAATAAAATGAAAATGACCGAATCAGGAGCTCGCTTCTGCCAGGCTGGTCGATATGCAAAAAAACATCCATCCACCGGAAAGCAAATAGCCAAAATAGCTGCAATGCGAGGCCATGAAGGGGTTCCACCACGTGACCTTACACCGTGCTTTTCCGCAATGCTACGTCATGACGAAAATGGTCCTGCTTGGCTGAAAGACATGCTTGGCGATTATCATTTACTGGAAACTTTCTTTCCAAAATTCGGCGGTTTTATGGGGGGGAACTTCCAACGGCTATCCACAGGCACACCATATGGGCCACTAGATATTATCCCCTGGAACACACCCGAAAAAGTTCTAAACGAATATGATCTGATCTTTGTCATGGGCCGCAATGGTTGTACAAAAAATCAATTTGAAAATTTTTGTAACTATGTAAAACAAGGCGGAAAGCTGCTTCTAGCCCTCGGGCAACTCAAAACCGCGGAGATAGAACCAAGAGGTTTTATCGATGCTGATATTGCAAAATTAACGGGCCTGAAAATTTCCGCTGAAGGCTCAATCGCAGAAAATATAAATGCTGAAATAATAACTCGTTTCGCAGACAATTCCTTCTTGGCAAAACACAAACTTGGAAAAGGTGAGCTTTATATCATAACCACAAAATGCCTGACAACAATGGGATATGAAACGCCACAAAAACTGCTGGCAGAACTCGCTGAACCAAGCCGCTTTATTGTTGCCGAACCACTCTCTGACTGGTTAGAGGTTATGGCAAACCGCAAAAAATCTACAGTCAGCCTGTGCTTGTTCAACCACGGGCAGATCGGATTCCCTTCTGGCAACGGGCCCAAGTCTGGAATTTGGCAGGGCATGCTTACGGTAGACTTGAACAAACTTGAGCTCGGAAAAAACACAATTATAAAAATTGTAAACAACGGCTGCGAACTGAAAGACATACCCTTTGAAATCAGGGAAAACAAACTTAGTTTTGAGGGCAAAATCGACAAATTCAGCGAATGGGTAATTGGTCCGTCTGACAGTCTTGAATCTGATTGGTATGGCCCGGCTGAGTGATAATTATGGAACTTTCAAAAATAGTTAACAGCATTTTTATTCCTAAAGATCAACCTGCTGCCGTTCACTTTGCCGGCAATGAACTCAGTTATTATCTGAGCCAAATCACCGGCGTAAAGTGCGCCGTAATCAATAAGCCGCACCCAAACAGTTTTCATCTGAGCGTCAATCCCCGTCTGGGGCAGCGAGACAGATTTATTATCAATGTACAGGAAAAAAACATCCAGATAACTGGCTGCAATCCCAGAAGCGTTCTTTTCGGTGTATATGAATTTATAGAGCGGTTTTGCGGAGTTCGTTTCTTCTCGCCAGAGCACACCTATGAGACTCAAAGTGTTGCGCCTGTAATTCCAGCTGATTTGAATGTCGATATTACTGCCGATTTCGCTGACAGGCAGATACGTCTGGAACTTAATATTACGGAAGATATGGTTGATTGGGCTGCCAAGAATCGGTTCAACACCATTTCCGTGAATCCATGGGATTTGCTAAGCAATCCAGAAATCATCAATGCTTGCGAACAACGCGGATTAAAATTAGCAACAAGCGGCCATGCTGCTTACTACTTTCTTAAGACTGAAGACTATTTTCAAGACCACCCCGATTGGTTTCCTGAAGCAGATGGCCAACGAGTCGCAACAAAGAATACCGGTGATAATTTCTGTTATTCCCAACCGGAAGCAATCGCAGAGTGTGTAAAAAATATCATAACCTTTTGCAGGAAATTTCCGTCAATCGACAGTTTTAACTTCTGGCCTGGTGACGGCGGAACCATCTGCCAATGCGAAAAATGTCGCAAACTTCCTTTTTCCGAACTCTACGCAGATGCCGTAAGACAAATTTCCCAAAAAGTTAATTCAAAATTACCGAATATCCATTTCTCGCAATTGGCCTACAATTTCGATCTCACAGACAAAGATTGCTCGATATTTCATATCCCGGAAAGAGAACAAAAAATCCCAACCGTGTTCGCATTCTGGGGTCAAAACCTGGCCATTCCGCTGGCAAGAAACCCCGATCCTTCCCACAAGAAAGCTTTTCAGTATATAAGTAATTTCGCGGCTCGGTCTAAGGGATTAACCGGTATTTTCAGCTATCATAGTGATACCTACATGAACTCAAATATGTGTCCTGTTTTTGCAGATGCTATCATCGACGACTTCAAAACATTCAAATCCCTTGAAATTAACAAGGTTTGTTTGCTTTGGATTCCATATAACTGTCACGAAAATCAACTGGACATGAAATGGATTGCATATCAAAACGCCAGCCTTTGGGGCAGGGGTTCCATGTATACGGAATTTGACGTTCATTCATATAGAAAAGACTATTTTAATTCCGTCTTCGGTAATGAATATTCTGGCCAAGCAGAAGAGTTCTGGGATGAGTTTAACCGAATATTATCAAAGTTTTGCGCATTGATATTCCCTTTTGCACCACCGCGTGTCTCCGACGCCTGGGGATGCGGATTTAATCGGAAAGTTTTCAAATGGGATCTTACTACAAATTATGGTCAGGTCGGTGAACAACGCTTAGAGACATTTTTGCAGGCATCAAAGAAAATCCAATCCCTACAAAAACAAATATTAGAGATTCAACCTGACAACAAGTCGGGTGAATTTAACAAATTCATTGGATACTTCAATCATTGCTGCCAGAGAATCAAGGGGTTGGCAAATATTTTCCAGGCTCAATACGCAATGCAGGAAGACAAGTGGAAGGATGCAGAAAAACTGCTTGAACAGGCGTTAAATTCTTCCATGCCGGATGAAAGGGAACAAACACAAGCCTGGCTTGCAGAATGCAAAAAGCAGAACAAGACTAATTAAAACTTTAGATAAAGGCTATTTATTGTATGCTATGCAGAATAAGAAAGTTAAGGTTCGACTTAATTTTGACTTTTTCAGACAGTGTCTATTGATCTTCATGTTTATGTAGATTTTCCAAATCTTCTAAGTCGTCCTCTTGTTTGAGTTTCTCTTCCAGCACATCTTCTTTGCTATGTGCCTCTTCAAGCACAACATGATCGACTTTTTCGACAAGGGCCACATCATCAGCAGAAACATTGCCAATGACGCGCCCATCATCAAGCACATTGTCTTCTTTCGAACGAAGCCGTTTGAACATGCGGTTCAAATCCCAAATTCCGCCGATCATAAACCAGACCGTTGAAACAATTCCAACCAAACCGGCAATTATATAAAACTGAATAAAGAACAAATTTGACCACCACTCATTAGGCCAGCGGTATATAAAATTCCAAACCGCTACGGTTACAAAAAGAAACAGAAAACCATAACCGAAACTGTATATAAAAACCGACCACGCCAGAATCTTATCCCCTCGTGAATATTCCTCATTAATACCGAGCAATTTCAACAGGGCATCCTTTACGCCTTTAATCCTATGCTCGATTTTTTTCCCTTCACGCTGATATTTGCCTCTATGCAGCATGCGGTCCATATTGAATGGTTTTCGACAGGTCAAAAGTGAAACAATTATATACAAACCAATGGAAAGGATAATCGTGGCTGCATAAATTTCCTGGGAATTAATCGGGAATTTGTCCGGCGTAACGCGCCATAAAATAAATGGTTCAAACGGTGCGGAAGCTCCTTCAACTATTTTTGTAACAATTTCCAGCATGCCATTATTGACAATAAACGGATAAATAATTCCCACCCACATCTTCTGGCCAATTGCACCGAATGTCGCGATTCCAGAACCAACAATAAGTGCAGTAAAAGCACCTGCCGTTGTACCTCGCTTCCAATACAAACCGCCAACAATACAGGCTCCTGCACCGCCAAGCCAAATCGCCGCTGTTATCGCAAAATACATGGCGATATAATCGACCTGCCCAAAGAAATAGCTGAAAAAGAAAGCAAATATCGCAATAGTGGCAATCATTATTCTAAGTAAAGTCAGCTGTTGTTTAGGCGTGAAAGGTTTTCTTCGAATCGGCAGAATAACATCCTGCACCAGAATACTGCTCCATGAATGAAGATACGTCGTGTCGGTTGAAACAAGAAGGAATATGCATAACGCGCAAAAAGCCCCAACCAATCCAACCGGAAGAATGTATTTTAGCGCCATCGGAACCCGCATTTGGCCAAAGATAGTTCCAAACACTTGGGCCTTACCTTTAGATACTGACTGCAAGGCTGTCTTGCCAATTGTCAACATGGGCTCTTTATCAATTTTATTTTCAGCCACTTCGCCAAAGTCTTTGGTCTTTTGCGGATCCTGGTTTTTGGCAGAGCTTTCAGCACTTTCTTCTGCCTTAACCTCATCCAAACATACTCCAAAGGACTCCGTTAGTTCACCTGTTGCCAGATAATGTTTATAACCTTCACGAACGTCATCGTATTTTTCACCCTTGGCTACATCATCGAAGGCTTTTTGGGCTAAAACTGTTCTACATTGATTTGCCCCTTTGGGGCCATCAGAAAATTTTGCATTATGCAGGAAAGCAAACGCAACAACCGCCAAGAGAACGTACATCATCCCTGAAAAACCTTCTCGCCAAGTCCCTAAAACACCACCCATTTTTTGTTCGTGAGCAGTTTTGGCAGCCGTGTTATACCCCTGTGTCCCCGCCCAGGACATTCTATTGATTATGCTTCCAACAATGCCAACAACAACATAGAACATATTAAAATTGCGAAGCCCCTCAATATCAAAAGGGTTTACAAAACTTTTGCCCGGAGGACGACTAAATATCGCCGGAGCAATATCACTAAACCAGGAAAAGCGATAAATCACGTATGCGACAATAATAGCATAAATCGGATAACTCAATATGCCCTGCACGCAGTCGGTTACCATAATAGTAATCTGCCCACCCATCGTAGCAAGAAAAACCGCAACAAACAGGAAAATCGCCATTATTAAAGCAAAAGTGGGAAAGGTCCATCCGAGAAAAACCGTCTCAAGCGGCAGGCCACAAAAATAAACAATAAACCTGGCCCCAACAGCGGGGAAAATAGCATAGTTAAGTATACCGGCAATTGATTGAAGTATCCCAGCAAATACCCTGAATGATCGACTATAGCGTATTTCAAGAAACTGCCCCATTGTCATGGCACGGGTTTCACGAAAACGGTATGCGCAATAACCTGTCAGTGCCAATACGATACCAATTGGTGCCGCGATTCCTCCCCAGAAACCGTATGCAAAACCGGACTGATAATATATCTCAAACATCGCTACGATACTTATAAGACCCCGTGCAGCTTCGCCTGAAGCTACTGAAATAACATAACGGCCTGCTACTCGGCCTGCTGACAAAAAGTCTGCTACCCCTTTTACATACTTTTGCGTTCGAAAACCAATAATGCCCACAATAACCATTGGCACAATAACGATAATCCAGTCAATCCAATGCATTATCTATCTCTTTCCAAATATATACTATAAAACGACATCAAAACGCAAGGGGAAACAAAAGCTCTGAATTGAAACTAACGATATTATAATTTGACATACTCAGATAAAAAGAGCATGGGACAGATTTATGAGGTCTCTGAATAACCTCATATTTTAGACTCGTCGTTTATTCTTACTGCGAAGTGTGTTGAAAAACCATTTTCAACACACTCAGGTATCGATTTTTCAATTTTTACGGCGTCATTTTTAGCCTTGTGCAGCCAATTTTGTCCGCATTTTGCGGACTTTCGGCGTTATGCCGCAATCTGCAAACTGAAACTCCTTTTCCAATTGTAGGCTATCACATGGAATCCAAAATCCATCGCGTTTTTCCGCAGTCCGCGATATCGAGTCCGGCCATACCCGGTATTCTTCATCCACGCAAACGGATGTTCAACCACCGCGCGAATGCCAGCTACCAGACGATTATGGCGTTTCTGCTCAGCTGTCAATTCCTTCTGGCCTCGAACGCGTTTTTCGATTATCCCGCAAAACACACCACGTTTTTCAAGGGCGGCTTTGCGTTTTTTATCAGCGTATGCACTGTCGGCCCACATGCCGTGCTTTTCATCTTCCGCGAATTCGTCGATATGACGGCTGTCGTGCACAGACGCTGTATCGTAGCGGTAATCCTTTATCATGCCATTGTGGTCGGTTGCGATGTGTCCTTTGTAACCGTGATAAACGCGGCCATGTTTTTTCGTGTAACTTGCAGCCTTGTCTTTCGTGCTGGACAAACCATCATTGCCGGTTCTGCCACGCGGAGACTCTATAATAGTAGCATCTACGCATGTGCCTTCAGCCAGTATTGCTCCGCGGGCTTTGAGTATGGCGATGGTCTTTTCAAACAGCGTGGCGATGTGGCCGGCGGAGTCAAGCCGTTTGCGGAATCGCACGAATGTGGTTTCATCCGGCGCGGACTGGCCCATCTTCAGGCCGACGAAACGCCGGAACGATATGCGGTCAGCCAACATCTCTTCCAGCATAGGATCAGAAAGATTGAACCATTTCTGAAGCATCGTGCACTTTATCATCATTACCAGCGGATAGTTGGAGGCACCGCCCTTGGCTGTGTTATTGGAGTACATGTCTTTTAGAGGGTCTGCCAACTCGCTCCACGGGATGAGCCGGTCGCATTTGGAGAAAAATTCAATGGTGCGGCGGCCGCCGAGGTCAGAGGTTAAACTGTCGAGAAACGTTGGCTGATTTGTTTTGCGTTCCATTATTTTTGCCTCCATGCAAGGTTTATGTTCGCAACTGCAGCCATTATATCAAACTCCAAACAGATGTCGTACTCGTTTTCATCTTTCATGCCAGTTTTTCAGAGATCCCTTATATCAAAACCTCTAATACAATCAGACTCTTTAGTTCTTACTATGAGCCGGCAAGTTCTTTTTTCACACTCTTTTTATTCTTGTTTTGTTTGACAATTTCCTCAAACAGCTTTTTACGTAATTCTAACAGATTCTTGGGACTCCTATCCCAATATCTACATTCTGAATAATATTTGTCTATCCCCATGTCTTTGAAAAGTTTTTGACGATCCTGAACCTTGGAGGAAGGTTCCAGCATGTACATAAGTTCAAAGTCTTCAATACCGTCGCGGATAGTTTCAAGCCGTATCGTCGGAACAAAACCATCAATCCCGGGATAAACCAATGAGCCATCGCCGTCGTTTGTCCTTCGTACCTCCGGCATCCAAGTCGTCTCTATCCAAGGACTTCTCTTGAACCATGCTCCAATTTCCCAATACAGGAATCCTTCCCCTCCCTTGTAGTAAGTAAGCCAGAAAGTTATTCGATTCGCCATGGCGGTTTGTACAATTTGCAAGTTTGGATATGGGTCTGTTGGACCAACACAGACGTAATACCAATACCGCTTCCCCTTTTCCTGTTCCGTTATAATCTCGATTTTCGAAGGAGCATGAAGCTGAGGACACCATATATCCAGAGAATCCAGTTCCATCGGAAACAGTTTGGTGACCATCGTTTTTATACCCGGCGCAGCCTCTTTAATCCAGGAATGAACAAGTTCAATATCCTTGGCCATGGAAACCGGCGGTTCGTCGGTTACGTAGGTATACCCCAGATCGATCCAGCCTTTTTCGGTAAGATGCTCATTCCACTGAGACATTACCTGCTGCAGAAGCTTCTTGTATTCAGGGCTTTTGAATTTGACAGCATAACGCGTCGGCTTACCGGTCTTTTTCTCCGTGCAATAAAAATTGACATTACCAACCCAATTACGGCGCCCTGCAAGTATCGAACTCAAACCCAGGGGAATATATTTCTCCACCTGCTTGTCGAAATTACCCCAATTGATCTCAATATCATTATTCTCTGTCAGAATATATTCAGGTTGAAGATAAGACTTGTCAGTATAAGGGAAATCATAACGGGTAAACGGTTTTGTGCTTAATTTATAGTCCTTCAGCAGGGTCGTCGCATACTTATCAGACATCTCTTTGAGAGGTTTGGCATCAAATATACCATGCTGAATATTGATACCGCCCTCATACATACCGAAAGCTGTAGAAAGCGAAGGCCGCGTGGGCAAAACAACATCATGTACTTTTATTACAACATCAACCGATGACTCATGCTCCTGCCCGTCCGTTCCCTTGCCAGTCAAAGTAACTTTAGATATATATTTGCCCGGCTTCGCATTGGCTGAGGTTTTATAAGTCACCCAATATGGCTGAAGCATGCGATAATCAAGGTAGATGTCCCGAATTTGAACAAGTGGATCTGGATAATACTTGCCATTATCGTTGTTTTCATCTTCTATGCGGACATACTCGACCATTTTGGTCGATACACTATCAAGCTCTAGAACACTGCCGTCTTCTGATTTGGCAGGCGAAATTTTAACTTTTATGTCACTCAAATTGCGATAATATGGAAAAGCTATTACCTGAACCGACTCACTTTCATTACCAGCCATGTCCAATTCGATCTTTTTACGAACAGGCCAGTTGAAAAGATGTTTCTCACGAAAAGTCTTTTCTAGCGAGCTGACAGCTATAGCTTCGAAATAATTGTCATTTTCATTCCCGCTTGCCTTGGCAACTTTGGCCTCAGCAATTACTCTCTCAAGAGACTCCGCTCCCCATTCGCAATTCACCATATAATAAATATAGCTGCGTTCTTTAAAGAAAGGACTTTCCGTCATCGAGATGGCTTTATCTATATTCCCCATGCCAGAAGTAACACAGCCGCGTATGCCATTACCCTCTCTTTTGAAATATTCGCCAAGCTTCCCTATCGAAGTAGCTGAAACCTTATCCCAATCCGCAACAGCTTTTTCCATCCTACGTTTCAGAGCCACTGCCTGGGCAGATTTATTATAATGCGAAAAAAAGGTTGCCACTTCAGTGGCTGGAGGTGTCACTGTGTCATATATGCAAACCTCGTCAATATCACACATAGCAGGCTCTTGGACCAGCCCTTGCTTGGTAGTCCCATCAACCGCAAGCTGAGTCTCCTCGGTTGGCTTTGAATCTTTTTTCTTCGCTTTTTCCTTACTTACTAGCCAGTCACCTTCGATATCAGACAACGAAGCTCCTTTGCTCTCTCCCGCCTTATAAGTTCCGCCAATAAGAAGTTTGGTGTCGTCAGTTATCGCAAGGCTTTTCTTTTTAGGCAGTTCGTAGCTGACCTGCCATTTACCATCAATATAGAAATGTACCTTACCGACACTTTCATTCGTAAAATCCCAAATAAAACTTACATGATGCCACTGCCCCACAACCCATTGTTCATCAGCAAGAACATCGCCCCTGAAAATCACATCTTTTTTATCTCCATTTTCCCAAACAATTCCAAGCTGGCTGTATTCTCCTATCCCAATAGTAATGTGATTCTTGGGAGATGTAAAAAAACATGCAAAATAATGATTCCGAAAATCCTTTGGAGTCCAGTTAGGAGCTACCCAAAACTCTATCCTACCCTTCTTGGGATTTATCAAACCCTTTAACGGCACCTGCAACAGGCTCCCGTTAAATCGACCAGCCTTTCCTTTAACACCATCAACAACCTCTAAAGACTCGCCAATAACACTAGTCTTGTCAAAAGACTCCATATTTAAATGAAGCAAAGGCTTTTCACCGGAAGCTAAAGGAAAATTGATTTTGCCAAATACTGGAGATATTGAAAAAAATATTAAAAAAATCAAAATGTATTGAACAATATATTTGAAACGCATTATTATTAAATCCAGTTCACTTTTTGTTCTGACGCATTAAATAATATTAAGGCGATATATTTTCCTCATCCATATCAGGAAAAAGTGCTGCCATGTATCCAAACCAAAACTAAAGACCACGAAAACGACAATGCCTTACACATGAGTATGACCTAAAATACAAAAAAAGTACTTAAACTTGACAGGCTACTTAGAGATTATTAAGGAAAGAAAATTTTTGGTACTCTGGAACCCAATATTTAACATCATTCATCAAAACCCAATCACCGATTTTATTGCCAAATTTTTCAACACTACCATCTGCAAATAGATAGTTAGCCCCGCCAAGATGACGTTCCGTATAACGCTCTGAAAACTTATATGGTGTTCCCTCGCCATAAGTAAATCGAAGATGTGTACCGCCGCGGTACAAACCGCAATCACCTGTCATCATCAAGCTACTGGCCTGTTTTATCATACTTAGCCTTCTATCCGACGTTACAACATGTTCGAAAGGATAATGAATGGAACCATCCATTTCCTCCCAACCGCCCATCCAGACATTCTGTGCATAACATGCATCGTCTGTTTTAATTGACGTTGGGCATATAAAAAGAAAAATATCCTTATTATCTCCTGTATATTCCAAAAACATTAGATGATTTACCCACCACGCACCAGCAACACCTTGGCCATTGTAATCCCATTGGTTTTCCGGGGTACCATCCCCATCATAATCATACCAGACCCAAGTGGGACACATGAAATCGTTATTATCATTTGCATACATAAGATGCGCTTTACCTTGGCCATTAAGATGGGCTTGACAAACTGCAGATCTCGCTAACTCCTTGGCCTTATTCAGCGAAGGAAGTAAGATGCTGACCAATAGGGCTATAATAGCTATAACGACTAAAAGTTCAATTAATGTAAAACCTTTTTTTTTGCATGTCTTTTGAATAAACATCTTTTTTTACTCCTGTTTAATGATACCTCAGTTTAAATTTAGTTTTTTTGCTAAATAATTATTATTTTTGAATCACTTTGCCGTGTTTTGCATCTATCTCCTCAAAAAGCTTCTTTCGCAATTCTATCAAATTCTTAGGATTCCTATCCCAATATCTACATTCTGAATAATGTTGATCTATACCCAGCTCTTTGAAAAACTTCTGACGATCCTGAATCCTGTATGAAGGTTCAAGCATGTGCATAAGCTCAAAGTCTTCGATACCGTCGCGAATATTTTCAAGCCGGATTGTAGGCACAAAACCGTCGATTCCAGGATAGACCAGCAAACCATCACCGTCATTCGTTCTAACCGCTTCAGGCTGCCAGCCCGGCTCAACCCAGGGACTCCTTTTAAACCAGGCACCAAGGTCCCAATAAAGAAAACCTTCACCGCCCTTATAGTAAGTAAGCCAAAAGGCAATCCTGTGAGATATGGACTTCTGAATGATGTGAAAATTCGGATAAGGATCTAAAGGCCCGTCACAAACATAAAACCAGTACCGTTTCCCCTTTTCCTGCTCACGTAATATATGATTCGGAAATTGAGCCTGCAACGGAGGACACCAAATGTCCACAGATTTCAGACCCATGCTGTGCAGATTTGTAATTAAAGTATTCAGATCGGGCGCAGCCTCTTTAATCCAGGAATGAACAAGTTCAATATCCTTGGCCATGGAAACCGGCGGTTCGTCGGTTACGTAGGTATACCCCAGATCGATCCAGCCTTTTTCGGTAAGATGCTCATTCCACTGAGACATTACCTGCTGCAGAAGCTTCTTGTATTCAGGGCTTTTGAATTTGACAGCATAACGCGTCGGCTTACCGGTCTTTTTCTCCGTGCAATAAAAATTGACATTACCAACCCAATTACGGCGCCCTGCAAGTATCGAACTCAAACCCAGGGGAATATATTTCTCCACCTGCTTGTCGAAATTACCCCAATTGATCTCAATATCATTATTCTCTGTCAGAATATATTCAGGTTGAAGATAAGACTTGTCAGTATAAGGGAAATCATAACGGGTAAACGGTTTTGTGCTTAATTTATAGTCCTTCAGCAGGGTCGTCGCATACTTATCAGACATCTCTTTGAGAGGTTTGGCATCAAATATACCATGCTGAATATTGATACCGCCCTCATACATACCGAAAGCTGTAGAAAGCG
Organism: Phycisphaerae bacterium; assembly: GCA_963664745.2. Taxonomy (GTDB): domain Bacteria; phylum Planctomycetota; class Phycisphaerae; order SM23-33; family SM23-33; genus B1-G9. Next base: position 52,241 of record CAXXMC010000005.1, on the reverse strand, counting down.
AAGGCCGCGTGGGCAAAACAACATCATGTACTTTTATTACAACATCAACCGATGACTCATGCTCCTGCCCGTCCGTTCCCTTGCCAGTCAAAGTAACTTTAGATATATATTTGCCCGGCTTCGCATTGGCTGAGGTTTTATAAGTCACCCAATATGGCTGAAGCATGCGATAATCAAGGTAGATGTCCCGAATTTGAACAAGTGGATCTGGATAATACTTGCCATTATCGTTGTTTTCATCTTCTATGCGGACATACTCGACCATTTTGGTCGATACACTATCAAGCTCTAGAACACTGCCGTCTTCTGATTTGGCAGGCGAAATTTTAACTTTTATGTCACTCAAATTGCGATAATATGGAAAAGCTATTACCTGAACCGACTCACTTTCATTACCAGCCATGTCCAATTCGATCTTTTTACGAACAGGCCAGTTGAAAAGATGTTTCTCACGAAAAGTCTTTTCTAGCGAGCTGACAGCTATAGCTTCGAAATAATTGTCATTTTCATTCCCGCTTGCCTTGGCAACTTTGGCCTCAGCAATTACTCTCTCAAGAGACTCCGCTCCCCATTCGCAATTCACCATATAATAAATATAGCTGCGTTCTTTAAAGAAAGGACTTTCCGTCATCGAGATGGCTTTATCTATATTCCCCATGCCAGAAGTAACACAGCCGCGTATGCCATTACCCTCTCTTTTGAAATATTCGCCAAGCTTCCCTATCGAAGTAGCTGAAACCTTATCCCAATCCGCAACAGCTTTTTCCATCCTACGTTTCAGAGCCACTGCCTGGGCAGATTTATTATAATGCGAAAAAAAGGTTGCCACTTCAGTGGCTGGAGGTGTCACTGTGTCATATATGCAAACCTCGTCAATATCACACATAGCAGGCTCTTGGACCTGACCAGCATTGGCTGTGCCGCCAATCAAAAGCTTAGTCTCATCGGTAATCACAAGACCTTGACCGCCAGGAACCCACTGGCTGATCCTCCAAATGCCGTCGATATAAATATGGACTTTCCCGCCCCCCTTATTGGGAATATCCCAAATAACACTGATATGATGCCACTGCCCTTTAACCCATTGGTTATCAGCTATAAACCCTCCCCTGACTACTCCGACCCGTCCAAGTGCCTGATAAACGACATGAGGGCGACTGTATTGATCTATGCCAAAATTAATGTAGTTTTTCTCTGACGTATAAATACTGAAAAAATAATGAGTGAGATAATCCTTAGAGGTCCAGTTCGGCGCAACCCAAAACTCTATCCTACCCTTCTTGGGATTTATCAAGCCCTTTAACGGCACCCCCAGCAGACTCCCGTTAAATCGCCCAGCTTTTCCTTTAACACCATCAACAAGATTTATAGACTCGCCAATAATACTAGCCTTATCGAAAGACTCCATATCCACTTCCAACAAAGGCTTTTCACCGGAAGCTAAAGGAAAAGACATCTCTCCAAGTAACACCGGAGATAATAAAAAGATAAAGGAAAGAATCAAAATGTAAGGAAGTCGATTCTTCCGGAGGATTTTCCAGTCCAAAAACATATTTTCAGCTTTCTAAGCCTAGAAAAGGCCAACAACCAACTCTTTCGAGTCAAATACTTTTTCAATAAAAACATTTTAACATAACATATTGCTATTGTCAAATAACAATAGTGCATTATTTTAATAAATGATTGCACTATTGCATTTTACCCATAATTGTTTTTAAGTAATCAAAAAGAAAGTTCTCAATTACTTTCAAAAAACGGGGAAAAAAAACCACATCACAGCTTGAACTACATTTTATGGTTGTAAAAAAATGAACTTCAGATTGTAAAGACTTGAAACAAGGTGATAAATGATTGTGCAATTGTCAAAAAACGTTCTATCCTTAACTACTAAAATAGAACATTTATCTCTAACCCTGACGCCGTGCCATCTACCTTACGCAGCAGTCAGACTTGAGCTTATTGCCTTAACCACTACTTCAGGTAGATGACACGATCGCCTTAAATATTATAAAATATTAATCTTATTTTCGATTACGCCTGAGTAGGCCAATAAAGCCAACGCTAACCAAACCAAGCGTTGCAGGTTCTGGCACAATTCCTGAACCAGTGGTGCTTCCAAAGTTGGCCTGTACACTCGCGTAGTCCCCGGCAGAAACAACTCCATCCAGGTTCGCATCGCCATACAGTTCAGGATCATTGGGATCACCGGTAGCTCCAAAGTTAGCCTGTACACTTGCGTAATCACCAGCCGAAACAACACCATCGCGATTGGCATCGCCCTCAAGCAGCACTACATCCGGAGAGAGATCCTGAATCCTGAATTCGTCAATGAACCCATTGAATCCAGGATAACCATAGTTCCAAGCACCAAGACTAAGATTATTACCACCACCTACAGCTTCAGTATATGCATAATCGATTTCTTTCACGCCATCGACGTACAACTCTAAAGCTGTTCCTGTATGCACAAACTTCACGTGATGCCATTCATTATCTTCAAAAGTAGTCGTGGTAAACAACTCAGCGTTTGTGACCGTGCTATCCCAAGTTCCATTACCAGCATACAGCCGCATCCTTTTCCCACCATTTTCACTAAAATCTACCCCCAAAGCTAAACCACCATCTTGAGAAACTACCGGCTGGAAGCCGGTGTAATATGGATTGGGCGTACGAACAGCAGTCCACATTTCAACTGAAAACTCTTTAGATGGGGGTAGGGCAATACCGGGGGTCAAGTTACCCGTGAATCCACCAGAAAACCACGAAGTCACGAATGCAGGATCACTATTCGGAAGCCATTCCAAACTCACCCCGGATTCGTATGTCCAACCACCTATGGCCTGCAGATCCAAACCCAAAGGACCGGAATCTTCAAGACTCATATCAAAATGATACAGTGCAATCGTCTTGTCATCAGCGGTCAGGGGCGAATCGTAATAAGCTGCGTTTGAAACAACCGGCAGAATCATAACGGCCACCAATAATACCATTAATTTCTTACTCATTTGGTCATGTCCTTTCTCTCTTTAACCTCGCAAAAAACGGAGTCACGACACGCAACTCCTTCATTATATCTAATTTTACAACTATTTTTTCAAAAATCTTACAACTGACATATATTTTTTTAAATTAAAACCGTAAACAGTATTTAATTTTCATTTAGCAATATTGTGTTTTTAATCACCATAGTGCTTTTGTATATGGTACAATGGATCTTGATTATGTCAAGATAAAAATTCGATTCTTTCAGAAAATGGATGACTAATACTTTGTCCCGTGAATAAAGATACGTGAGTCTTTTTGCTGATAGGGATAGGACCCTTACCAATTGATGCCGATCACATGGCGGCTCAAAAGCTGCTTCATGCAAAGATGCTGCTTAAGGCAGATCAAGCCCCTGGCGGTCCCGCTTGGACTGACACGCAGATTGCCGAGGCTTTTGATGTCAAGCTATTGGCGGTTCAGCGGCTTCGTCAGCGTTTGTCCAACGTGGTTTCGACATTGTGTTGGAGCATTGCAATTGCGGCAGTTGGAACTCCCTTTACATTCCATCGCGTTTAGTCCAACCAGGTTTTCAAGACGGCGAAACGTCTCGAAAAACCATTATACAATGCTGCGACGACGATATTGTCAAAAAGTTGATTTCGCCACTGAATGACAGCCTTGGAATATAATTGTCCGGCGTCAAGCACCAAGTTGGTCACCCCTGCAAACCTCAAACATAAACCCTGCATTAACAAAGATTTACAATAGCATCTAACAGCTTCCCAAGCTGGACGTCGGGAGTTCGAATCTCCTCGCCCGCTTTTTTTTGAATCTCATCCCGAGATTTAAAAGACATACGCCTCTTGGTGACATCCGTTGCCACGAGGCGTTTTCTTTGCCATATTTTACCACAAGTTCGATAGTTACGCTACCTTCGAATATTCCAGCCATCGTCGCCCTGTCGCCAACACGTCGCGACACACGCCCAAGTTTTTCGCCAATCTGTGACAACCCAAGACCACCACGGACTGCCTTCTGGCACCAAATTGGTCACCTTTTGTGAAACAGAGCACCGAGTCGGTCACCTGCGGTCACGCTACTTCTTGCTGTTGATACAAGTACTTCTGAAAGCCGATAAAAATTTCTCGGATTTCGTTTACGCTCCCCAGCATCGATACTGCATCAGAAACGGCGTGATATTTCAGCTCCACAAGATTTGGCAGCTTTTCCTCATCAAGTTCTCCAACACCTTGCTGAATATAATGATCAAGGATGAATCCTAGAAACTCCCTTTGTTTTTCATCATGATGAGCAAAAATTAAGGTCCTACGTGAATTCACCCGTTCTTCGCGGGTAATGGTTGGCAGGGCAAATGCGATATAAGCAAGCACATCAAAAAGATCGCTCTTCTCAGCATCTATCATACGGCTGACCTCGGCAAGCTGTTCACCCCCGAAGCCTTTTTCTTCCAGGCCTGCTAGTAATCCTTTGCGGGTATCGGGTTTGCTCCATAGTGTCCGAAGTTCGTCTTCATTTTTAAACAGCTCTGGCAGTTCGCCGAACAAACGTTCGATGAACTCAGCGGCAGACATCGGTTTTCCATCCGGATTCCAGAAGGTTGTGGACATCATGTGTTGAATAGTTCGTTCTTTGCCGTCGGCGAGTTTGACTTTGATCTTACGTTTCTTTTTACATTGGCAAGGGCTCTGGCCGCATATAGGGCAAACAGGTTTTTCACACTGACAAGGACACTTGCCACATACAGGACATTCTTTCGGTGGTTCGACTACACATGTGCAGGGTATATTCCCACAGCGTTTACATGGTTCTGGTTCAACCGGTTCTCCATCCCATTCCGGATCATTGAAATGTTCATAGGCCTTCACGAAGTCATAGATCGTAAAATAATCCTTGCCATCGAACAGCCGAGTGCCTCGCCCAATGATTTGCTTGAATTCAATCATCGAATTTATAGGCCGCATCAGGACTATATTGCGGATATTTCGAGCATCTACACCAGTTGAGAGCTTTTGCGAAGTAGTCAAAATAGTCGGGATAGTCTTCTCATTGTCCTGGAAGGTGCGAAGGTGTTGTTCACCCAGTTCCCCATCGTTAGCTGTTACACGCACGCAATAATTAGGTTCCGTGCTGGTCTTCATCTGGTTGATCAGATCGCGAACTGCAAGAGCATGGTCCTGTTTCGCACAGAAAACTAGAGTCTTCTGGTTCTGGTCGATGATATCCATAAAGAGTTTTACGCGATATTTCTCCCGTTCTTTAATCTCGATAATTTTATTGAAGTCTTCTTCAACATAACGTTTGCCTTCTTCAATTTCTCCCTCAATTAATTGGTCGTCTGAGGTATAAACATACTCATCTATGGTAGTGGCAATCTGTTTAACTTTGAATGGGGTCAAGTATCCGTCGTTAATACCTTCCTTCAATGAATAGATATAGACTGGTTCTCCAAAATACGCATAGGTATCAGCGTTGTGCTTGCGTTTTGGGGTTGCAGTCAACCCCAACTGCACCGCCGGGGAAAAATACTCCATAATACCACGCCAGTTACTCTCATCATTGGCGCCGCCGCGATGACATTCATCAATAACAATAAAGTCAAAAAAATCCGGTGGATAATCGCCGAAATTCGGGCTGGGTTCACCATGTTCGTCAGTGCCGGTCATGAAAGTCTGGAAAATTGTAAAAAAGATACTGCCGTTCTTCGGCACGTGGCCTTTCTTGCGAATCTCATCCGGCGCTATCCGCACAAGTGCATCTTCAGGAAACGCGGAGAACGCGTTGTAGGCTTGGTCAGCGAGGATGTTACGGTCAGCGAGGAACAATATGCGAGGCCGTCGTTTGCCGTCACGGGCAAGAGTCCAGCGACTCTGGAAAAGTTTCCAGGCAATTTGGAAGGCAATAAACGTTTTGCCCGTACCGGTAGCCATGGTAAGCAAAATTCGTTCTTGCCCAGAAACGAGGGCTTCCAGTACCTTGTTGATAGCGTTGTGTTGGTAGTATCGAACCTCCCAGGTGCCGCCTTTATCTTCCAATGGCACGGCTGCAAAATTGTTGCGCCATTGTTTCTCAACGTCAAAGGTCTTTGTCCAAAGTTCGTCTGGGGTTGGATACTGGGTTACATAATCTTCCGCCCCGGTTTCCATATCTATTTGGTAAATCCCATCGCCATTTGTGGAATATGTGAAGCGTGTTTGTAGCTTCTCGGCGTATTTCTTTGCCTGGCCTACACCTTCGGTATCTGGTAGATCGCGTCGTTTGGCTTCGATGACAGCCAGCTTCTGACCGCGATAGACAAGAACATAATCAGCAAAATCCGGCTTTCCCCTCTTGCCTGCCCCCTGCAAGCGACCCAGTGTGATTGTATATTCTCGAGCAATGTGACTGCCTTCGATCACACCCCAACCGGCCTCATTCAAGGCCGGATCAATCAGTTCTGCGCGTGTTTCTGCTTCGTTCATACAAGCACCTATAAGATTCGCAATTAAAGAACCAACTACCTATTTTTTACAAACTTACGCAATACCAGCCTGTCTGGTTGAATGTGCTTTTAATCACCATCAGGGCCACCGGATTTTGTTCCATTATCCGCAACCTTCTCTGTTGAACGGACTACATATCTTTGCTTAGGACTTTTTGGTTTATCCGGCAAAGTGAGGGAAATAATCCCCTTGTCTAACATTGGTTGCAGGATATTGAGGCGGAAGTGCTCACGATGCTTAAGCCCCAAATGTCCCATCATCTCATCTCGGGTACGGGGATGCTGACAGAAAACGCGAAGTCGCTCTTCTTGCGCGGTAGCTTGCGCGGTAGCTTGCGCGGTAGCTTGCGCGGTAGATTCAGTATCCTCCGCCAACGGCAACACAAAGCGGAAAATATCATCCTCTATCAGCTGAGGATCATAACCTCCGTATGCACGAGAATATTTGAATAGATTTCGCACGCCAGAGCCCAACTCATCAGCCCAGCCAATTTCCTTGAATACTCTGGCAATGGTAGGATTTTTCGGATAGGGCGAAAACAGGTTCGGATCAATCGGCCCGTGCCCGTGTGGTTTATTGCTGTTTTCTGTAAAAAGTTGTCCCCGTTCAATTACCATCTTGGCTGGAAAGGCGTGACTATACTCACGATGAATCAGCAGATTTCCAACGATCTCCCGCAATATCCGGCCTCGCAGGCTAACACGCTGCTCCCCTTCCAAATAAAATGGGTCCCTGAGATGCTTCTCGCCAAAGGCTATAAGTCGATCATGGCTGTCCAGCAGGTTGGTACGTATGTCATCACGGTCATCGTAACGATCTACATCGTCACGGCGCAGGATAGCATCGGTTTTGTGGTGGGGCAGTACCGAAAGAATGGTGCTGTCCTTGCCGAACAGCAGAATCCCAGCCAGTGTCAACCCACGAACATTACGCTGGTAATCATGCTGCCACAGTTGGGCACTGTTTAATAGCTCGGTGTCATCCATGTTTTTCCATGGATGGCCCGGGCGGTGGTGTTCCGCAAGTGTTCTTGCGCGGTCGATTAACTCAGGACGCAAGTCTTCCAGTTCGGCGTAGGGGTAGATGGTGTTTTCTGAATAATGACTTTGCTTGCGAACATAAAGCTGTGTTACCAGCGTTTGGTTGTCAGTAATGTCAAAGTCACCGTCTTCGTTACGGTCGTAGATTCTCCCATTGCAGCGATGAACTTGGGAACTGGGCGGTATGGCAACATGCAGCAAAACCGCACCCCCATATTCAACTTCCTCCAAGCCCAAATAGCAAGGCGGGCTAAGTTTTTGCGGATTATTTACTGCGGTAACAAATTCTTTCCGCATCCGGCCAATATGGTCAGGATCAATACCCACAACCTCACCATCGTCCCCTACGCCCAGCAATAAGTCTCCGCCAGAGCGATTCAAAAAGGCGCACACAGTTTGGTAAATATTCTTGTTCAATGATGACCGCGCAGACTTAAATTCAATGCTGATACCTTCACCTTCAGCTAGCAATTGTGCAATAAGCTTATTCATACCCCAGCCTCCGCTAGAATTTTGTCAGGCCCAGCTGTCAGCTCACCACTAAACGCCTTCTGTAATATCGACTGCTTCAACTCAGCCAGAGTATTCACCTTCTGTTGGTAGATAGTTTCGAGGCGTTGGGATTGGCCGGAGAGGGAGTCGAGTTCCAAAGCAAGAGCCTTTTGCTTATGAAAAGAGGGCCAACTGATTTTGATAGGATGAACGAGGTTACGATTAAGTGCGGGATTTGCTGTCCCCGTGTCTAAACGTGTCAAATCAAGGCTCTTGAGCAGGAAGAATACAACTCGTGGCATGTTATCCTTAAATTCTCTCACCCAGAGAGTTGTGTCATGAGGCCAAAAGTCTTGCTCCAAATAGTGAACTTTTCCCAAAGTCCCCTTTCGCCCTATTACTACACCTGGCGCCTTGACTTTCGGCGTGTCATGAAAACTTTTTACACCTCCACTTGAGACAACCGGAACATTACCGGGATTCTGATTTTTCTTGGTGATGTCGAAGCCACGCTGAAGAGTTATCTGTTGACCAATAGTCGTCTCTACCCATCCGTCGCCTTTTTGGGAGAAGACTGAGTTAAGGTGGCTTTCAAAGAGTTCGCGGGCGTTGGTGAGGTTTTTCTCGGTGTTGGCAACAGCCTTCGCGATAGCTGCGAACGCCTCATCCAGAATCGCAACAATCCGCTTCTGCTCGGAAAGAGGGGGGAAAGGGATTGGCACAGATTTAAGCTTTGTTGCCGAAAGTTCTTTGAAGGTTGCGCCAGTCCCAAGGTCATTTAATAACTCGACGATGCTGTGAAGATAGTAGTAGAGGAATTTATGATTCAATCCATTACGCGGGACGAGCCCTTTACACCCTTGGTTTGTCGCCATCGGAACTTCATTGATTACGAGGTGTCCGATTGGTGCTCGAGATGAAACTATTACAGAATATGGAGGAAGTATCGTTGCAGAACTCTTGGCAAGTCCCTTCAAAGATAGAGTTCGCCGGGTTTGGCTAATGTACGGCGACTCACGTCCTCCCATTTCTGCGGGCGTAATCCATGCATGAGGACCATCCCAGTACTCGGTAACTTTTGTCTTGGGTGTTCCCCCATTGATGAGTTGGCACACATCGTCAATGGTAGTATGTTTCCAGCCCGTCCTCATATCATCCCCCGAATCGTGGTTAATATTTCGGCGGACTCGGTGTCGAGCGTTTCGATCTCGTCGAGTATGTCTTCGGGTGAGCGGAGCGGGTTTTCCTCCGGCGTGTTGGGGTTTTTGACTGACAGGTCGTAGCTGCCTTTATCAACATCGGCGATCTTTACTGTCCAGGACTTTTCGGTATTCTTGAAACTGGCCTGCAATTTCACGAACTCAGCCAGGTCGTCGTCATTTAGAGCGTTGGTCTTGCCAAGATTCCGGCCTGGGTCCAGTTGGTAGTACCATATCTTCCGTGTCGGTGCGCCCTTCTCAAAGAACAGCACAACCGTTTTGACACCCGCGCCCAGAAACGTACCGCCGGGGCAATCCAGAATAGTATGCAGGTTACAGCTTTCCAGCAGTTCCTGCCGCAGGGCTTTCGAGGCGTTGTCTGAGTTTGACAAAAATGTGTTTTTGATAACTACCGCAGCCCGGCCTCCGGCTTTTAACATCTTGATAAAATGTTGCAGGAACAGGAAGGCTGTTTCGCTGGTCTTGATTGGAAAATTCTGCTGAACCTCTTTGCGTTCTTTTCCGCCGAAGGGAGGATTGGCAAGGATGACGTTAAAACGGTCCTTCTCCTGAATGTCCAAAATATTTTCGGACAGCGTGTTGGTGTGGATAATATTAGGCGCGTCAATTCCATGCAAAATCATGTTCATGATTGCAATTACATAGGCAAGCGATTTTTTCTCCTTACCGTAGAAAGTGTTGGACTGGAGTTTTTTCAGCTGGCTGGTTGTTAGTTTGCCCTTACTAAGATAGTCGTGGGCTTCACAAAGAAACCCAGCCGAGCCGCATGCGCCGTCATAGATTTTTTCGCCGATTTTAGGTTTGATAACCTGTATCATGGCACGAATGAGCGGGCGCGGTGTGTAATACTCGCCCCCATTACGGCCTGCGTTGCCCATATTCTTAATCTTGCCCTCGTAAAGGTGGGACAGCTCGTGCTTTTCCTTCTGCGAGCGGAAGTGGAGTTTGTCCATATACGTGCTTTTCCTTCTGCGAGCGGAAGTGGAGTTTGTCCATATACTCCAGCGCATCCCGCAGGGAATAGCCGCTCTGAAACTTGCTCTTGATCTCCCCGAAAATCTCTCCGATTTTGTACTCGATAGTATCCGGGCTGGTCGCACGTTTCTTGAAGCCTCTTAGGTAGGGAAACAGCTCGCCATCGACAAAGGCTATCAGGTCATCACCCGTTAATGCGATGTCGTGGTCGAATGAGCCATCCGCCTTCTTTGGGGCAGCCCAACTGGACCAGCGATAGGGTTCGTCCAGTAGGAATTCGTATGTTTTACCGACGAGTTCGGCCTCCATGGCCCGTTCCTGCTCCAGATCGTCGAGATACTTGAGAAAAAGCATCCATGAAGATTGTTCCGTATAGTCCAGTTCAGACGAACAGCCAGCCTCTTTCCAGAGCACATCGTCGATATTCTTAAAAACCTGCTCGAACATATAATTCCTTTTTTTATGAACTACTTTGCTCCATCAAAGTGTAACGAAACAGACCTTAATGTGCATTGACATTTTTAGCCGATGTAATTGTCCCAGAGGGCTACTTCCAATCCCATTCCACGTGGACGTTATTACACCCACAGCACCCCTCAGGTAGTGCTAAAGAACCAATAAACACCTGACACCAATACGTTTCACAATCTTGTACATAAACGAAAATGTATCACATTGTTCTATCTGCCTATTTTCAGGAGAGGCTTCATATTAGTCAAGCCCAAAACATATTGCCACAACCGCCTTTGCCCGCATGTGTGCAGAACAGAGTATATATTCTGGCCATGGAACTGCGGACTCAGATTAAAACGAAGATTTGAACTTTCAAGAGGTTTAATTTCTGATAGTTTTGCAAAAGAAAGGCCCCGGGAATAGAGAGTGAATTCAGAACTCTGGTAGCACTGCCACTGCGTTGGCGGTGTCGGCCAGGTCGAGGTGGGTGTAGGTATTCATGGTCAGGCGAATGTCGCTGTGACGCATTAGTTTTTGAGCTATACTCGGTGAGACACTATTGCGGGCAAGAAGTGTCGCGAAGGTATGTCGCAGGCAGTGTACATCCAAGGTTCGTCCCTGGGCGTCGCGCTTTGGAATTCCAGCAGCTGCGAGGTCAAGGTTGAACGTTCTTAAAAAATTTCGTCCAAGGTTAAAAAGTAACGTGTCGGGCGTTTTTTCGCCACCATCGGCAAGCCTATCAATGTGCTTTCGAAGGTCGTCAGTCAAATCCCCACGCAATGGCAATGTTGCTGCCCTGCCACTCTTTGCATGTTTGCCTTCAATACGAACGTATGGGTTATCTTCGTCAAGATGTAACGAAGCGATAGTCAGCGAGGATACTTCGCCACGACGAAGACCTGTCAGCATCATGAACTTGTATACCAACGCGCGTTCCTGACCAATGCGTTCCAGACGACGCCGCATGTTCGATTTAACATTCGCTATTAACTTGCCCTTGTTCTTGCCTCGACGGATTGTCAATGCGTCTCGTAGCGGGCGTTCCTGGGCAGCTTTAAGCAGTCTGGCAATTTCATCTTCAGTAAGAGACCGACGTTTTCGCGCCGGTTCTGTCTCCTCTGACCTTGCCAGTCTGGCCAGTGGATTTGCAGCCAATCGACCTTCCTGAACACACCAATTGCAGAAGGCCATAATTGCGGCGCGATGAATATTGATTGTCCGGGCAGAGAGTGGTTTTGAATCTGGATCCTGTGGATCACGCGGCATGCAGGCTTTCTTTTCCATCCAGCGTTGAATCAATTGACAGTCAATATCCTTCAGATTTTCCAAACGACATTCACGTCTCAGACGGCACAGTTGCTCGCGAACATGAATGATATGTTTGGTGGAGATGCGTTTACCACGGATTGTTTTCACGGCCAGTTGAGCCAGGTAATCTTCGATGTGCTTGGCGATGGGAGTTTCGAGTTGTTGTGACGTATCCATTTCCTTCGCCGATATTATACCAGCCTTGACCTTTTCCACATCAGCCATAATATCAGCAAGAACCTTTTCTGCAGCCTGTTTTTCGCGACAGCCAGTCGATTGGCGTCGCATTTTCCCAGTTGCGTCACGATAGCGGACGTACCAGCAGTCCGAGACGAATTGCATGCGCCCATCTTCGAGCAATTCAGCCGTGCGGACCTGGCCTTTTCCACTTTCCCAACGTGCAATTTTCTTACCTCGTCGGGTGATAATTTCCGCCCCAGCCGGCAGTTCAGTCGGATACTTTTTCTTATAAATACTTGCCATAATAATTCCTTTTCCGGGCCTGTTTTTATAGGCCCACATATACCATGAGTAGTTAATTTCCTAAAACATCAAGGCCTTATTCATTTAAAAACCCTTATTTTTAAGGGTAAAACGCATTTTAAACATTAAAACCTTCCTGCCTTGGGTTTTGGGCATCCCTCAGTAATCCACCGTTCGATTTGGCTACGTGGCCAACGAATCATTCCTCCAAGTTTTACCGGTTTTGGAATACGCCCGGCATCTACCAAACGATAAACAGACCGTGGCGAACAAGCCAACATCTCAGCTACACCATTGACGGTTAGCATGAGGGTGTTGTTTGAAGATGGTTTTGTTTCGGAACAAGTTGTCTGAAGCGTCATCGTAAAAAATTCCTTTCTTGAAAATAAAAAAAAATCCCGATACACCTGATCGGGTAAATTGATGTTGATTACCACGACTTCGCAAATAACAAATCGAGTGTGGCAATAGGTTGAGCGCCAAAGTAACTTTGGTTGAAATCTGAAAAAATCCCCTATTGAATTGTTATAACAATATGAACAAATCTTGTAGGAAGAATGAGAATAGTTTTCGAATACGAGAAAGCATTCTGTCGCTCAGCGACAGAATGGATTTTTCCTTCTAAACAAGTCACTGGTTTTTCAAAAGAGACATAGCACAGTCACCCCAATAAATTCTGCACCCCTACCAAGCATTCTTTCTGATTAAATCTGAAGCAAAAAATAGGTACTTGGAAAAAATGTTTTTTCCCGCTTGCACTGGGAACGGTCGCGCCCATAGATAGAGTTTGTTTTAAGTGCAAAAATTTAAGCGTAACGCGCTTTTTGCAGATTTCCGGGCCATTTTTCGGTCATATCTCTAAATTCCTTCCAGAGTTACAAGAATAATGTAAATTCTTTGTATAAAAGCATTTATTAGCTTCACTTCCTCGCAGGACATGCGTAACATGAACATGTGGATTGATAAACGTAACTAATTGACAATAAAGGATATAAAGATGAAAACAGCGAAGAAAAGCACCAAAAAGAACGCCACCGAAACCTACCAGTGGCTGATGGCCACCACACGACTGGGACGGCGAATCGAAAAACTTTCCTGGAAACGACTGGCGGCGATTTATTACGAAGCCAAACCTGGCAGCAAGATACGCAAGGCCATCAACAGCGAAGCACGCAGGTGCGGGTACACCCCAAGAAACATCCTGGCCATCAACCACCCAGACAGCGCTTTTCAGGACTGAATCACCAGATAACAAAGGAGATTGAAAATGAAAATCACCCGAATCGATTTTGAAGGACGCCACGAGATAAATGGCCAGGCGGGCCATTGGTACGCCACAGCCCAGCGACGCGATGGGATGCACAACGGCACAGATTTTATTCTGGTAACGATTTTCTCGCCAACCACGCCAGATGGCCACGAACATTACGTCAACGCCGATTGCGAAGAAGATATTTTCTCGATGGCCGATTGCCTGCAGGAACAGCTCGATGGATACGTAGGATCGAGCAGCGAGAAACATGCTTACTACACCGAACTTTTGAGAATCAGCAACTGCTGAACGGAAAGGAACACCATGGCAACGCAACCTCGCCAAAAAGAAATGATGAACTCGTACAAACGCGCCCGTGCCGACATCGCCAGCCTGGTTGATTGGCTGGAATGCGAACTTGAAAAATTCGACACACGCGACGATTTGAACTGGGCCACAATAGGTACCCTCGGTCACGTAAGGAAAAACTTGGTTGAGACGCTGGCGTTTCTTTCCGGCTTCGAAGAATCCGAAATACAGCGCAGCCTTGATGAGCTGCATTCCTAACCGCAATCGCAAAAGGAAAATTTTATGATGACAGGAAACAACAACGAATTGATGGAGGACCTCAAGCGCCTCCGCCTGGAGATGGCGTATCTGAGAGGACGAATCAAATCTGAAATCAATGAGCTCCAGGCCAACGGCGAAATCGTTCATTCCTCGATAAGCGCCATCGAACATCTCAGAGATTACATGGTCGAGATTCTGGAATATTTTTCCGGAACCGAATCGGCTGAGATTTTCAAGCAACTCGACCAGCTGCATGCGAACGCTACGCCGGATAGGTATGTCCGGTTCTGGTTCGCAGTCGGCGAAGAGATGCCGGATGGTTCCACCCAGACCATTGAGACATTCGACACGCTGGCGGATGCCAGGGGATTTGCCCAATCGCTGGGAAGCCCATGCTTCATTGATAAATGGAAATCCACCAGCACAACCCCAGGCGAAGGCCGTGATGAAATTGACGAAACATTTTCTGCTATTGAATTTTGAATTTCGCGAAACACAAACAAACCAATAATCATTTACACAAGGAGCATTGTCATGAAGAAAAACGAAGTCAAAGTCGGTGGCGTGTATCTCGCCAAGGTCACTAACAAGGTCGTCCCTGTAAAAATCACCAGCGAGAATCCATCCGGTGGGTACCAAGGGTTGAACCTTAAGACGGGCAAAAAAATCAAAATAAAATCTGCCCAGAGACTGCGTGGACCTGCCACATGGCCGGCGAAGCCTCGACCAGATGGCGACAGGAAAAATTCTGTCGCTACTAAACTCAAATCGCCCAAGAAAATCGTAACCAAAGCCCAATATGAAGCCGAAGCCCATGCCAAACTCGCTAAGGCGGGTACTACGAATCCCACATCGGCGACCAAAGATACCACCCCCGCAGAAAAACGCGACACGGGCCAACCTGCCGCGACGGGTGGCAAGCCTGGCGAAAATACCAAACCGCTCAGCCTTATCAAAGCTGCTGTATGCGTACTCGAGGCCTGCGAGCGACCACTGAACTGCAAGGAGATTGTCACCAAGGCCATGGATTCCAAAATTTGGGCGCCTCGAAACGGCGGTCTGACTCCTGCCAATACTCTTAGCGCCGCAATACGCAGAGAGATAAAAACCAAGGGCAATTCCAGTCGATTCACGTTGGCAGAACGAGGCAAGTTTGCCCTGAATGCATAACCCGGATTAGCAACCAAAAGGGAGAAATGTCTCTTATCCAGAATTCTGGACAACAGAAAAGGAACTGAACAGATAAGCATATCGTCAAAGTCTCTGGCCTAGCCCAACAGCATGTCTTACTGGAAAATTTACCAGTGAGCAGTCATCAGCGTAGCGAGGCACCTTCAATATCAAGCTTGCAGCCGAATTCGGAATCACACGGTATGAAATACTGACTTCAAGTCCAACCTTTTTTATCACAAGGCTGGTTGCTATCCTGAAAGTTCTCACTGCGGATATCCGCATTGAGCATTCGCTACCCGTAAAAATTGCATTTTCAGGCGAAATTCCAACAAAATAAATCTTATAAACATTTATTATAAAAAGGTTTGCATGCGCGTTACGCTAAAAACGGCGCACGTGAAAGCAAGTGTGTCTAACAGCCCGATTGTTCCCAATGGCGTCTGTAAACCATTACCATGTAAGTATCTAAAACAATTTTGTTGTTTAAAAAACGTTCATAAGTCATTATTTTACTTTAGCAAAAATTGATATAAATCCTTATTTTACTTTAAATAAATTGATATAACTCCTTATTTTACGTTAGGTCTCCTCAAATTAACCTGAATTGGGACATGCTCCAATTTAAATTTGAAAAGTCAGGCCGGTGAAGGTATTGCGATTTTTCAAATTGAGCAGGTAGCAGTCGTGGCCTGTATCATCAAAAAATCGCCTTTTTCCCAAAAATTGCCATAAGTCTTTATTTTACGTTAAAAAAGGCTCGTTTTTTGCCTAAATCGATTCTTGTAAACCTAGCCTTTTACAAAGGTTTACGAAAATCAAAGTCAGAAAACACCTACAAAAACAGGCTAATATGGAATTGCCCTTTTTAAAAAGTAATCACTTATCCTTTATATATATAGGCTAAGTGATTACTTTTTGGCTTTTTCAGGGTGTTTTTGTATATAAATGCTTAAATAACAATAGCTTGGGCCATTTTACAGGGGTGTTTCACTTATTTTGGCCTTTTGGGAGCAAAAAACAGGCCAGTTTTCGGAATCTCTGGCCATTCTGTTTTTTGATGCCAAGCTTTCGGCAGATTGCCGCATTTGTCGCTTTCTGACCTGTCGCTTCAATTATCTTCCAGGCCTCTGCATATCTCTGGACTGACCTTGCGAAGTCATTTCTTTTTGATGCCAGGACCATGCGAGGGAATATTTCACCGGCATAGACTCCCGTTATTTCGAAGTCATCGGGCAATGGCTCATTTGTGGCGACATAGATTGTCGCCGGGTTTGTCAGTGGGCGGAGTCGGCCTATCGCCTGCATCAACTCACCAACTACTACGTGCCGCCATACAGACTGCCATCTGGACTCATCATACCGCTGGACTCTGCACTCCCATGTATCCAGTCCTGTGTTATATTCTTCCAGTGCCCACCTCAATGGCGGACGATTGAGGTTCGTATCGAGTACCTCCATTCCGAAGGCACCAACTGCGAGAAGTTCCAGTTCCATTTCATTTGGCATGGGCCTGCCGAGGATGAGGCCTACATCAAAATCCTGGTACGCATTTAGCCCTCTCAGGGCTCCGTAGTGGATTACACTGGCTGTTAGGCCTTCAGCGGCAAAGGCTGCTGTAATGGCATCCTCGTCGCGTTTGAACGTCACGCACAGGATTGATTGGCTGCTATGACGCCTGGCGACTTCTCGGATTAATTGGGAGGTCCAACTTACCTGGCTGGTAAGTTCCCGAGTCACACCGGAGCGGGTGGAGATTTTATCCATGATTTGCCAAATGGTTGCAGCAGTTCTAATCTTTGGCGCTTCTATAATCTCAAGTGGACGTTTTAAGACTGCTTTGACTATGGCAGGCTCTGCTGTGGCGTCAAGTGTGATGATTTTCTTCCAGAGCGGCAACTGACGCGAAGGAAACCAGCTGACATTATCGGAGGAAATACGGATTTTACACGGCTGACTTATAATACCTTTCAATGAGCCATACAAATTTGGCGGGGCCTTCTGCTGACGAGCCAGTTCGTATGAGGCTACCAGCAGGTCTTTAAAACAGTCATTGTCTGAGAACAATTCTGTCTGTTCTGCAGTCAGAACAGTATCCGAATCGACCCATGAGGAATTTTCAGCCTTGCATGTCGCTGCAAGCAGTGCCAGTGCCGATTCACGAAAGAAGTCCGCCAACGAAAGTGTGATATCTGTATCATTAAGAAGATTGTGAAGATTCGATATATCCCTGCAAAAATTCTGAAGTTGCGTTGGTGATAATTCCACTGGTGCGATTAAAGGCCTCATCGCATCCTCGTCAAGTATGAGTAGTTTGCGTTGACAGGTGGATTGCAGGTCCCAGAGGTTATCCCGCCTAAGGTGCCAGCTGGTTATTACCAGTACGCGGGAACACCGTGCGGCATTGGAAACAAACTGCTCACGATACGCACAGTGACTTCGCTGACATAGTTTGCAGGGACCGTATTTCATGTCGTAACCCTGGCATCGAAAATATTCTACAAGTTGCTGTTGCGGACATTCATCGCTTTCATCTGGACCTTTTCTCCAGTAGTGGGCAAAAACACCGCGTTCCTGTAGGCCGGTGAAAACCTGCTTCGCCAGCTCATGCGTGGGAGCAACATAAATCGCGTCCAGACCGTCTGGCAGGTTCGTCAGTTCGTCCAAAACGATATATGTCTTGCCCAGCCCGGGCGGGGCTTTGAGTAGCAAGGCCGGTTCGGGGTCGAAGATACCTTCTAAATTCCCGCCGGCACTGCCGGGTAAAATGTTTGCGTCCATCGAGGATTTCCTTTCGGCATATCGGAGCTTGTGATAAATCGTAATGCGTGCGGATACTGAAAATCTGTCTAAGCGACCTGGGCTTTATGACTTTGCAACTTTCACAATCAATTCTTGTACCTGCCGCAGACCTTGCAGCAGAACAGCTGAACCCATAACTGCAATTGTCGTAAACAGCCTTGATAATCGACTCTGCCTTCTGCCTGGCAGCTTCTGATGAAAGTTCAGGGCGATTATTTGAAGTCCAGCCAAACAAAAAGCCCGAAGCCTCTTGCTGAGACTTTCGGGCTGACTTGAACCAGCAGGCAAGCTGCAGTTCACATCGATTGCGCTTTCCCGGGGGCGGGTTGGATTTTGAAATCGCCTGAATACAGGCCGGCATATCGGATGTGAGCAGTTCATCAACAACATAACCGTCGGGCCGAACCTTCACGCCGGTCAGTTCAAGTGTTCGGCGTTTAAAAGTATCTTCACGGTCCAGGCTGGCCAGTTGCATCTGCAACCATTCAGATGCTTTTTTGAAAGTTTGCTGAGATAGCTCTGGCCACTCAAGTTTTCGAGGGTGTTTTGCTAAATCGCAGATACTTTTGGAATCCAGTTTAAAAAGTTCCTCATGTCTCAATCGTACTTTAAAAAGTCCTGACTTGGGATTAAGCTGGTTTTCACAACGAAGCATTCGCGGTAATGAGTATACTTGGGAATCGATTGCCAAGGACGGTGCACCAACTTTTGTTAGGTCGTTGGCCAGATTATTTGCAATTTTGCCAATCCGGTCGGTCAGATTCATCGCAGGAGCAATGCCCAAGACCACCGGATTGATAAGAATATGCGTTCCCTTTGAGCCGGAGAAAAACACCTCAATATCAGATTCTGATATTTCCAAATCGCTTCGGAAAAAATCCACTACCCACCTGGAGAGTTCCAATGCCTTATCCAGATTACCTTCACAATCGACATCAAAATAAAGCGGCGCTATATGCCTAAATGCTGCATCATCACCTCGATATTTATTGCGAACTTGTGTCCATGTGGTTGGTTCAAAATTTTCAGGTACTTCAAATTGCTGCACGCTCTGGAATAAAACATCACCGTTAGCAAAGGCACATTGCGTCAGCATCTTATAATGTGAATCAGGCAGAAGCTGCCATCTCGACCACCTGCCATTCCGCAACGTAGCAAAGCAGGAGTGTGCAAAAGTTTGTGTTGACTGATCATTCATGCGAATTGTGCTCCTTTATCGGCTGAAATATCAACAGTGCGGTTTTTACGCTCCTGACGCTTTTGTTTAGCCTCCTTTTTCCGAAGATTTGTATATACAGAATGGATTGAGGTTTTAACCTCAGCGGAGCAAGGCATCCTTCCCGGCAAATTTGAGATTTCAACTGTGAGTACTCTTCCTCCCGGAGTGGTGGAATGAGTACTTCAAATTCAGGGTCAATCTCGATCTTGTGATCTGTCATAGATAAAATCCTTCTAAAATGAGTGCTTAGCGCATAAAAAAACCCGCACAATTGCGGGTTGCATAAAAAATACTGGCCAACTAAGGGGCAGTCATATCAATGTCCTACACAAATATTTGGGAACGTAACCGACCTGTGAAATACAATTTCAAGGAGTTAGACGAAGTGCATCTGTCCTAAGCGACTACTGTTCACAAGAGCCAGGGAAGCGAGTAGACGTGGCTTATTCTTCCGCGTGATTAGGATTGGTAACGGTTTCCAGTATTTCGGTGCGGAAATTTCGAAACTAGCTGGACGGGCTGGTAGCAAAACTCCAACGAATAGTAGTTCGTCCTACATTGTTTAAATCAGGGACATATTCGCCGCCTATCAATCCGCGTCGTGCCAGTCCACCGCACGCCCGCACAACAGTGGCCATCTGCTGTTTTCGAGGCATCTCATTGGAGATGAATTCCGCTTCGAGTAGTTCGTTTAACAGTTCGCTTGTATCCAATCCCGATGTGTTTTTATAAACCAGCCCCATCCGGTCGCCTGATAAAAGGTCGTAGATAACTCTTTGGATTTTTCCTAGTCCTTTACTCATAAGTGTATGGTATATCCCCCACACTTATATATCAAGTGTTGTCCGTTTTTTGGAAATTTGCAAACAAGCAATCTCCACGCATCGCCGCTTGTCTGCAGAGCCAGTGACGGTGGCCGTGATTTAAATTCGCTCCGAGCGCGTGTTTCAAGGCCTCTTGGCAGGCATATTAAGGTTAGCGGTTATGGAATATAATCCCGTTCATCGGTCATGATTCGCCATTCAGTGGTGTAAGGTAAAACCAGGAAAAATCGCTCGCACAGTGTATGGTCACGAATTTTCTCAAAAACCTCCGCAGAATTCTGCGGCAGTTTTTACTTATCAACGCCCTACACATATATTTGGGAGCGTAAACAGGCATTAATATATAAAGGGTTGCATTTACTGGACGTTATGGTTAATTTACGTAAATGTATGCAGTGTTATTTTTGTCCATTTACGCTTTGCGGAGGATATAAATTGACTTTGCCAATCAGGGAATATAAACTCCCTTTTCACCTAACAGAGATAAAACATGATGAAAATATCTGATGCAAATATTCTGGAGCTCGTGGGCTGGTTACCATGTTCTGCCAATTGGAAGAGCGAATGGTTACAGGTCAATGAGAGAGTACCTGAAGGTGGATTTTGTGCCCCGTCGCCAGACTGGCTTGCGTGGGCAGGTGAGTTGTTGTGTCAGCCACGACAGTTTACATTATTTGGAATGGATACCGTAGCGCGTATCCTCCTGGCGGCAGAGCCGTTTCATCCGCGAGGTTTTTTTCAATCTCGACTTCAAGAAGCGATGCTGGCTTTGGGTGCATTAACCGGGCAGGACTATAGGCCGGCTGATTGTTACATCCAAAATGCTGAAGAAAACAACATTATTCGGACAGATCATATTGACATTTGGCGGCCGGGTATGAAATCAGGCTCTGGCCTGCGCAGAGTTTGCTATTTAACGCTTTACGGAAAAACCATCGTCAATGCACCGGATATGCCAGAACCATTTCCGCCAAAGAAAACAGAAGTTTTGCCGTGGCAAAAACCAACCACCTCAAATGAAGGAAGCTGGTGGGATAAGGCAATGGCCGATATTGCTGCGAATCGTGAGAATAACGACTCTACGAAAATAAACGCTCCTGAAGAAAGAAACACCTGTCTCATTCCAGAAAACCATATATGGCGGCCACAGGTAACAAACGAACTGGTCCGAAAGTTTTTTGAAAATCGGGAAAACTGGAAAGAATATGTGCAAGCTATCAAGGATGTTCTTGACGAAAAATTGAACATTAATGATTTTGGAATTCAAATAGGCCCGAAACGAATCGCAAAATGGATTAATAAACATTTACGGATCCCAGAGACACATCCAAAACCTTGTAAGACTCAGAACGTTACTCCATGCCCGGACTATATCAATATGATAAAAGCTTTCAAAGAAAACCCGGAAGAGCACATTATTGTCAAGCGACTCCGGCAGGGACAATCCCCAGAGGCCAAGGCCATACTTGAACATTTTCTCTGCGTAGCAGGGGAATAAATGGTGGGATTTGCATGGAGGTAATGTGGTCAGAATATATAGGTGGATTCAAGGATGAGCTTCGCTGCAAGGTTTTCTGTTCCATGCCTTGGCTGGAAGCCTGTTGTGCCGAAGGTGTAACTACTCCGGAAGGTAAAAAGGCCGTTGTTAACCTCAACCTTTATCCCCCAGGCGGCAAGTCCAAAACGGCCATGGTCTATTGTGATTCCTGCAAACGTTGGGCACCAACCGATGGAAATAAAGAACTCTGCATTGATTGCAAAACCGAACAGGCAGCCGAAAGTTTTTATCTGCGACTTGTAGAAATCGCAAAAAGATGGAATTCCCAGGCGTTTGCCAGATTCCTAATTCGATTACACTGGCCAAAAACTCCCCGTTTTAGTCTGTCAAAACAGGAGGCTAAAAAAGCCCAAGAACTTGGCAATAAACGAGCCAGTCGTAAAATCCGACGATTCCTGTCGCGTCAATTCAGTGACATTCTGGTCTTACTTGAAGATTCCGCCATTGAGAAAATGGCAGATTCCTTGACGGATGATTTTGGACAATTGTTTTCTGATGAATGTATTACATCGCAGTTTGGCCAATCATTGGATGGATCAGAAAAACTTAAAACATTTAATAAACGAAAGTTTCAAGCAACCTGGTTAAATCATATCCGATGGATTGCCCGCGATAGAAAAAAAAGGGCTGCCGGTTGTTCTGCGATTATGCTACCTGAAGATGAACAACATCTACTGGAAGAGATTGAACATTTCCAAAGCACGAATCATGTAAAATATCACACCACAACCTGCACCCATGTTAATCCGTACAAAGGACGTCCAGGTTGATTACTTTAACACCCTGAGTATTATCCCACAAGGCAGTTACCTGGCATACACAGGCACCGGCTATACCTTGGGATATCATTATTCCCTTGGCCCAAATACGCTTTCCCGCTGGACAGCGTTTGAATACGAATGATTAATGGAGTTCAGTTCTTTTATAATCCGTTCGGAACATGGAGGGGTTTTATTGACTTCGGTTTACGCGAACAGGACCACCGCTGCATACATTATAAAGGCTGTTGCATCGGTAAATAGCGAGCAATCTGAACAAATCACTGTTCGATTGGGAAGTGGTAATGGTTATCCGGCAGTTTTCAGCGGGGTCATTTTTATTTGAACTCCCAAGCTCTGAAATACCCGCATGATGGTTTCAAAGCGTGGTTTTGCACCTGGCCTGAGGGCTTTGTAAAGACTTTCACGTCCCAGGCCCGAACGTTCAGCAATCTGGGCCATGCCTCTTGCTTTAGCGACATCACCAACGGCAGAAAGCAGGAGGTCCGGATCGCCTTCTTCCAGAACGGACGAAAGATATTCCGCGATGGTTTCTTCGTCTGTCAGATAGTCGGCTGCGTCAAATTTACTTATTTTTTCAGTCATTGTTCTACCTCCAGTAAAGCCATGAGCTTCTTTGCCTTGTTTATATCTTTTTGCTGCGAACTTTTATCGCCACCGCATAACAGCCAGATGATCGTTTGCTTCCTGCGCGTATAATACAGCCTGTATCCTGGGCCATAGTCGATTTTAAGCTCAGAAATTCCACTTCCAAGTGACTTACTTTTACCCAGATGGCCTGCTTCAACCTTCTTGATTCGTACCAAAATCCGTGCCTTTGCGGTACGGTCTTTCAATTTGGTAAGCCACTGGTCAAATGTTGTTGTTTTCTCTACTGAATACACACTTAAACTGTATCCGACTAGATACGCGAAGTCAAGGTGATTTCATTTTTAACTTCCTGTTTTTTTTTGATTGCACAGGCAGGTAATGCCCAGCCTGGCTATAATAACGACAATACCATTCTTGTAAAAAAATGATTCCGGTAGTGATGCAGCTACATTATCCGCATTGAGTGTACATTCGCCAATAATCTTACCTGCCGATAATGCCAATGAATTTTCTACCCGCATACCGGACGGCACTTTGGACCACCAGGTTCCGTCATGGAACAATTCCACGAAAAAATATGAACCAGACTGGGTAAGGAGTCACTGGTAAAATGGGCTGGTCAACTTTTGATGAAAATACTGTCTGGACCCAGATTGATGTTATAAAACAGCCTTGGGAAGCTCTGAACGAAAGGCAAAGAGCGATCGGTGGAATGGAGGGCACGCCATATGAACCTGTGGACATTCCCGAGGTTGGTTCAGACATTCAATGGGGCGGGTTTACCCAGCCATACGGTAGATGGTTCGGGGGTGACCAATATAATCCTTATGGCTATGTCGAATTTTATGGCAGGCCGAATAATCCGTATATAGCACAAAACACTTTTTCATTTCAATATCTTCAATTCTGGATCATGGGATACGGCGAACCAAGATTTGTTCCTATCCGGGACACATCCGGCTATCTTGTAACTGACTGGTCGGGTTATGAGAGTTTACCGTGGTTATGCTGGCAGGATTACAGGTTCATTTTCCCACGCGCCATTGAAATTTGGGGTGTGAATCTAAAGGATTCACTTAACGGCGGAAAAGGCTGGCGAAAAATAGGGCCGAGATTGAAATATGATATAGTTTATTGGTCAGGAACTACATATAATGAATATAAGTTTGGCCAAATTGTGAATTATGCAGGCAATTATTATGAATGTCTGATCCAGCATACAACATATTGGAATGCTGCCTATCCGCTCAGGCCGGATAATGATCCCGATTGCTGGAGATTGTTAACTGAAGACGGACAGGTTGCCCGACATGTGGATTATTCACGAATAACTTACACCCGTTCGGGCGATACATGGGTTGCTGACCCGTATCCATATAAAGAACCTGATATTCTTGAAGGCTACGGCTGGCATGAGCCCGGCGACTGTCTTGGCTGGTGGCTGCTGGATGATTTAAAGACAGCCTTCAATGATTTGATAGTCACAAAGCCTTTTGCTCATTGGATAAATGGATATTTTCAGTATCAGACTCCTTACTCTGTTGACCTTGTTGAAGGTGCCCATCGGTCAGGTTACGCCACCACTGACGGAACAACATATACTACATGGGAAGAAATAATTGCCGCTGCAATTGCCGATTACAATTCTTCCTACGCAGAGCCGGGAGGAAGCGCCCATGCCTATCAATATAATACCTACTATAAACATAAGGCGGGTTCTGGTCCTTATGCTCCATGGGTTTATGATTACGCCTGCTGGGTAGCTCGTGGAACCACGAAAATTCAGGGCAGCAATATTCCTTCATTCTGCGAAAGGCAGATGGAAATCTATTACAAGACGGGGAAGTATTCGCCGTCGTCCAGTGTAGTCCTGGACTACAACAATAATGGTGATGGCTTTATTGATAATACCCTATATCTCATGCAGCCAGTCACAATGCCCACTGGCGAATCAACTGCAACAACTGTGGAAATTGGCGATCCAAGTTTGACCTTGCCTGATTTTTCTGACCCACCGGAAGAAATACCAGATGGAGAATATCTGGCGTATACGGGCAGCGGTTATGCTTACAAAGGTTTAAATCCAACATACCGCTGGACAGGGTTTGAATATCAGTGAGTTCTTTTCAGAGGCACTTGTGTCATAACGGATTACGCATTTTGGCTTGTTTAAGTTTACGCGGGCTCATAACCCGGAAGTCGCAAAGAAATTTTTCTTAAATTTCATCCATGACTAGGGTTCCATGTCTTCATAATTCGTTTGAGTCGTAAGGCCTTGTATCTTTTTCCAATGCATTCAGCACATCCTGCAACTTTGCCGTAGCCAAACAAACGCAAGTATCTGCTGCCCCGTAATACATCCACAGTTCGTCACCGCGTAATAATAAACCGGTCGGAAAAACCACGTTCGGTACCAACCCCGTTGTCTCGTAAAGGGCTGAGGCTTTAAAAATGCAATTTGGACTGCGTGCCAATACTTTTTGGGGCTTGTTGCGGTCGAGTATTGCCGCTCCTACTCTATAAGCCATTTCGCCAGCGTACATCTTCACACCGTGATACAACAGCAGCCATCCTTGTTTGGTGAGGATTGGAGGGGGGCCAGCGCCAACTTTCACAGCATCCCACGCCGGACCTGCGCCTTCCTTCAGAACACAATGAGGCTCTCCCCAATGCAATAAGTCCGGGGAATAAGCAACCCATATATTCTCTATTCCTCCTCCCGCATCAGGACGATGGAGCATTGCCCATCTTCCGTCAGGCTTGTCTTCGAAGCGTTGCGGGAACAGGCAAGCGTCCTTATTGTTAGGAGACAGGATCAGGCCAACACGCTCAGCCCGATCGAAGTCGCGTGTTTTTGCCATACTGACCGCTGCTCCGGCCGGGGAATAGGCAGTGTAAACGATGTACCATTGTTTCTGTTCCGAAACATAAGTCACGCGAGGATCTTCACAGCCCCACTTCTCATAAGGCCAGTGCGTGTCCCCGTGCTGCAGAATTGGTTTAGGTGAAACATTCCAGTTATCCACACCGTTGCGGCTTCTTGCTACGAACACGTTTGAATAACCAGCTGTATTTTCCACACGCAACAGGAGAACAACTTCGCCGTTTATCTCAGCCGCTCCGGGGTTCAGTACAGCTTCAGCAGGAGTCGGCATTTGCTGGTTTGTCAGTATGGGGTTTTTACCGGTTCTTTCGAAGATAGGTTTCATTGTCATTCCTCGGTTCCATTGTCAAATGTATGTGTATGATGTCATTATCTTTTACCTCTTAATTATACGCGGAAAAACCTGAGCAAGTTTTATCACCGTAAGATTTGTTCCAGGGTCATCACGACATTAGCACGTTTGAAGATGCTTATTCGGCGGGTGGACTCAGAAATTACTACCGATAGAGCCTGTGTTGAAGCTGTAATCGCCATCCCGGCTGCATGGCGCGCCCCAAGACCAGAATCAAGATTTCCAGGCATCCTATCGATCTGAATATAGCTTCCTACGGACATGATCACACCATCCCCACGGATAAGAAAAGCCCCCATCAATCCTGGAGAATTCTTTTACGGTTTCTTCCAGGCGCGGGTCAAGCACACTCCGTTCTTCCTCTTGGTAGCCATGAAACGGATTCATCACGAGTTGACAACATTGTCGCTGAACGCTCGGATAGTCCCCGAGTACAAAAATAGCTCCAACAGGTTGACCTCCCCGGCCTTCACGAGCCAGTGCCGTGGCAATATGAAATACACGATCATGCACATGGGTACTGATGTCCGTCGCCAACAATTCGGAGCGGAGTGAAAGGAGAATATCGAATTCGCGCGCAATACGGACATGTTCACCTGCCAGCGATTCTCTGCACAGACTCATAACAACGACATTTATTGGAGGTTCTTCAGGTGAGTCCCAAGGAATAACATCTGAACTGCAGCCGACAGCAATAACCTGTTTAATTGACCAGGTAAAATAAAATTTATAAAAATGGTTGAAAACGTTCATTTGGTAAACCAATAATTGATTACGTGTTTTAGTTTCACGCGTCAAATTGGCGGGAAGAGATCTCTCGTCGCGGTTTTTTATATATTTACGAAGATAACGCCGTTTGGTGACAGGCAAGGATGTCAATCCACCAGTGAACGTTCTACCGAGGAGAAAGAAATTGACAAAGTCTGTACTTTTCAAAAGTTATAAGAGCCGCAAGGATGGCGACCATTGGGGTCATCAAGACTGCGGGAGATATTGTCGAGCCACGGTGGATGCAATTCGTGATGTGCTGCTTAACGCATTGGACGGTATCACACAGGTGGCAGTGGCTCTTGAAAACAGTGTCGCCAAGATCATTCGGGTTGCTATCCATGCAGCTTCGGAAACGGGGAGGATATTGCGATCACAACAAAGTCGGCTGTACGTGGCGCGATTCAGGCAAATGGCCGCTGGTTATTTTTTATAAACATCCGGAAAAATCGCCCTATCATGAAGCAATTACCATATATAAGACCTATGATGCCCCGTTATGGCAACGGTCACTAAATTGAGAAAAACTGGAAAGATTGATCCTTTCTTTTTGGAGTTCATTCAGTCTTTAATATTTGACAAATGATCGGTAAAGGCGGGAATCATAAAATTGAAAAACTTTTTATAACCCAGATACATGTATAGGACAGGTGTGATATGATCAGAATGTCGACAATTTCGGGATTGATACTTTGAAAAAGAAGAAAACAGATAAAAACTATTCTACTCACCTGCGTAAGCGGGCCCTTGAGATACTCCGTCAAAGGCCAGATGACCTTTCGAACTTGTCCAAAGATGACATAGATCAGATCGTTCATGAGCTTGGGATTTATCAGATCGAGCTGGAGATGCAGAATGAGGATCTTCGCAAGACGCAGGTTGAACTTGAACACTCTCGCCAGGAATATGCCGACCTCTATGACTTTGGGCCAGTGGGGTATTTGTCACTAAATACGAAGGGGATTATTCAGAAGGCAAACCTCGCTGCCGCTACCATACTCGGACAAAAAAGAGCGTCTCTAGTCAAAAAACCATTTTCCAAATTTGTTGCGCGCGAAGATGCGGATGCATACCATCAGTATCACCGGAAGATTTTGGAAACCAGGCGGCAGGAGGAATGTGAATTAAAAATGGCTCGAGGCAATAGTTCTCATTTCTGGATATACACCAAGTGCTCACCGATTTGGGATCTGGACGACCAGATCACCGGGGTAAGATCTGTGATTGTAGATATAACAGATCGCAAGCAGGCGGAAGCTGCAATTCAAAGTTTAGCCCTGTTTCCCCAGGAAAACTCGAATCCGGTTATCCGTGCCTCTGGTGAAGGAAAGCTGCTCTACGCCAACCCGGCGGCAATAACGCTCCTGGAGCTGTTAAAATGGCAAGAAGGCAGTCCTCTCCCAGAGCCAATGACCAAGTTGTCCAGGCAGGCCATGACATCTGGCTCAAAATGTGAGTTTGAACTGACGTGTGCGCTAAATCGGATATATTCTTTTATTGCGACGCCTATTGCCTCGCAAATGTACGTGAACCTATATGGGCATGAAATTACTGCCAGGAAGCACGCAGAGCTGGTCGTGCTGAGAATCCAAGATACGCTTGAATCTCAGGTGCAGACCCGCACAGAGGAACTCGCCAGGGCTGTTGAGTTATTGGAGGCTATGCTGGCTAACACGCATATGTGCATAGCTTATATGGATACCAGCTTCAATTTCATTCGTGTCAATTATGCTTACGCTGCAACAACCGGCTATTCTCCGGAATACTATGTTGGCAAGAATTACTTCTCTCTTCACCCAAACGCCGTGAACGAGAATGAGACGATTTTCAGGGAAACCGTTCAAGCAGGTCAACAAATAGAGTTCCGCGAAAAACCTGTGGAAAATCCTTATCAACCTGAGTCGGGAGTGACTTATTGGGATGGGACGCTTCGACCACTTAAAAACGGTCTGGGCGAAGTTGAAGGATTACTGCTCAACCAGATTGATGTTACAAAGCGAGTTCTGTTTACGAAGCAGATAGACGCTGAGCGAAAGAAATTGTTTGCCGTCCTGAACATGCTCCCCGGCTATGCCGTTATCAAAGGCCCGGATTACCTGCCCCGATTCTCCAGCCATGGGTACTTGGAAGCATTTGGCGACCTGGCAAATCGTCCTTGTTATGAAATACAATGTGGCCGTAGCAAACCCTGTAATCACTGTCCTATCCCACGCATTTTGGATACCAAACAGCCGGAGGATTTTGAAAGTTCATATCCCAATGGCAAAACTTTTCACGTATGGAGCTTTCCCTTTCTTGATGTAGATGGTACGGATGTGGTTCTTCAATTGGGTTTCGACGTTACAGAGCAAAAGAGAACTCAATTGGAGATCACAGAAATCAGCGAAACCGAACGACGCCGAATTGGACGGGATCTGCACGACACATTAGGCCAGCAGCTTACGAGCGTGGGGTACCTTGTAAGCGGGCTGATGAGCAAGTTCGCAAGTATATCTCCGCAGGATAAATCTACAACGAATCGTATTATTGAGGCGATAAACAATTCGGTTTGTCAAGTCCGGGCTCTCGCACGCGGGCTTGATCCCATGGGCCTGGAGGAAGATGGGTTTATCGCTGTGCTGCGAGAATTGACAGAAAATATCAACAATTTGTCCAACGTATCCTGTGATCTTAAATGCATTGGTTCGCTACAGCTGGATTCTTATGTTGGGACCCATTTATATCACCTCTGTCAGGAGGCGACAAATAATGCACTCAAACATTCACAAACAAAGCATATTTCCATAAGTTTAACTCGGAACGATGATGAACTTGTCCTTTCGGTAGAAGATGAAGGGATCGGCTTGCCAACCAGTCTTTCTGACAGTAAAGGCATGGGCCTGCGGATTATGAAATATAGAGCCGGTGCGATTGGGGCCAATTTGACTATAGAGCCTCGCTATAGTGGTGGGACGATTGTCCAGTGTGCTCTGAAATTACCATCAGATCAATCAAATGGAGGCGATTGAGCACGAATAAAAAAGTAAAATCATTGAAGCTCATCCCGCAAATGACAAATGTGACGGTAGTGGACTCTGTGCGAATGTTTGCCCCAAGGTATTTGAACTTGGAGAAGATGGCAAGCCACATGTCAAATCAAATATTGTTCCCTAAGATGCGATTGGCTCCTGTCGTGATGCAACAAAACGAGCCTGGGCCCTCAATACAATCGAAGTTGAAGAATAGCGGCTAAGGTAAGCCTGTCGGAATTGTCAGAATATTGACAGAACGGTTGTAGCGAATTATTTTTTGCCCTATTTTTTTAGGTCCAGCAAGCGGCGGACAGCCTGGGCCAGTGCGGCGAAATCAAAAGGTTTAACCAACAGTTCTGTTCCAGGGTTCTGCAGATATTTATCATCAGCCAAGTTTTGACTGTAGCCGGACAGGAACAGCACCGGCATATCCGGCCTGGCTATTCTCAACCGCTCAGCCAATTCTGTACCCATCATATTGGGCATAATCACATCAGTGGCCAACAGATCGATTTGGCCTTCATAATGTTCACCTAACGGCAGTGCCTCGGCAGCGTTGGCAGCCTCAAGTACCCTATAACCACACTCCCGAAGCATCGAGACAGCCAGTTGTCGCAGGGCTTCCTCGTCTTCCACCACTAGGATGGTTTCCGAGCCTTCCGGGAGTATTCCAGGCTCATGTATTGCCTCTTCCACCGTTGAAGCTTCGGCAGGTTGGACCAGGGGGAAATACAAACGGAATGTAGAACCCCTGTCCGGTTCGCTATCCACCTGGATAAACCCCTTGCTCGAGGTTACGAATCCGTACACCATGGCCAGCCCCATCCCTGTGCCCTTGCCCACTTCCTTTGTAGTAAAAAACGGGTCAAAAATATGTTCCAGTGTTTTGGCATCCATCCCGGTTCCCGTATCGCTGATGGTAACAACCGCGTAAGTTCCCGGGCTGGCGTTGGGGGAGCCCCGCAGGGCTTGCTGATCCAGTTCGACGCTGTCAGTCTCAACAGTCAATGTGCCGCCACCGCCGTCTGGCATCGCTTGACGTGCATTTACCACCATGTTAATTATCGCTTGCTGGAACAATCCAGGGTCAACGTTGACCCAGCATGCATTCGGGCTTGGAATTATCAACAGGCGGATATCCTCACCAACCATCTGGGGGAGCAATCTGGACATATCCTTTACGGATTCCGTCAAATCGACGGCCTCCAGGTGAATTGACTCCTTCCTGCTGAAGATCAGCAATTGGTCGGTAATTGCCGCGGAGCGGCGAACCGCCTTGAGGATTTCCTCAACATGCTTGCGATCCTCTTTATTTACCTTCGAGCGATCTAACAGCATCGAGGCAAAACCTTGAATAATGGTAAGCTGATTGCGAAAATCATGAGCAACTCCCCCTGCCAATTGGCCAATCGCCTCCATTTTCTGGGCCTGGACATATTGCGCTTCAAGTTGCTTGCGATCCGTGATGTCGGTGGTGATACCCATAAAGCGATCATCTGACAAACGCACCGCCAATATCGACCACCAGCCTATGCTACCGTCCTTTCGCCGAAACGGTATCTCAGTCGCATCGGATCCTGTTGCCAAAAGTCTTTCAAAGCTTTCTATTCCGGGGGTTTGGTTTTCAGGAGGCATCATATCTGATACTGACATAGTGACGAGTTCGTCAACGCTGTACCCCGTTATGCGCGAAGCTGCGAGATTGACTTCCTGATACCGGCCTTGCCGATCGGCTATGAAAACACCGACGGGTGCATTCTCTACGTACTGCCTGTATTTTTCCTCGCTCTTATGCAATACTTCCTCCACCTGATGCCGAGAAAGGGCAATGGCCAGGCTATCTGCTATCCTTTCAAAATGGGCAATCAGACTGGAGGTAAAACGGTCAGGTTGGTGATCGTTGAATTGCAATAAACCGAAAACCTGATTTCCGGTACGCAATGGAATCAACGCTACCGATTCATATCCTTCGCCGTTGCATCGGTTGCGTGTGCGTGCCTGGCGATCCGCGTCCGAAGTGCTTGCCAGAAGAGCGGTTGTGTTATTGGACCAGAAACTTCCATTTTTAGTAAAGAACGGTTTGGAAGGATCGAACCGGCCAGACAGGATATTGCCGCACATGCACTCAAGCAAAGGATTGCCTTTACTATCACGCAGGATTTCGCCATCCGGGCTGTGGGCGCAGAGGTGTTTTTCCGCTTCAACAAATTCAGCAGGGAAACCGCGGGTTTCGTAATAGGGAAAATCGTCTCCATCGCACAGCCGGATACCGACAGCTTCACACCCAGACCAGCGTTTCAGGGAATCGGTCAGGCTTGACATAAGTTCACGGAAATTGCCTGGATTATTGACCAACAGAATCAGACGAGCCGTCAATTCAAGCTCGTTCTCATGGAATTTTCGATCGCTGATGTCACTGATCACGACACGGAACAAGGAGTTTTCAGTATCCTCAACGGCGGTGGTTGCCAGCTTTGCCCAGAACAGATTTCCATCATTTTTTTTCATTCGCAGGTCACATGTCTGCGGCTGACCTGTTTCAAAGAGCTTTTTACGAAGCAGGTAATATATGTCCTGATCCTCTTTGAGGATGAATCTGGAGATTGGCTGACCAGCCAGTGTCCCCCTTTTTATACCCAGTAAAATTGCAGCAGCGAGGTTGGCTTCCTGGAAAAGTCCTTTTTTCGAGATGGTGCAATAGCCCACAGGTGCGAGGTCATATAGGTCAAAATACCGCGATCTCGCTGCGTTCAGTTCAGCCTGGATTCTGCGAAGTTCATCGTTCTGCATCTCCAGTTCGATCTGATGCACGCGCAGTTCGTGAATCACGAGCTGAATTTCTTCGGGGGTCAGTGCCTCAAGTTCTTCCGGCGTTAAGGTCGCTTTTTTGTAGATCAATTGCTCAACCAGCCCGCACTGTTTTGGAATACTCCCGGAACGGTTCACCTTGCCGCTCATTACTGGTTTTCCTTTCTCTACAGAGTGACCTAGGCTTTAAGTTTGGACTCGAGTATACATTTTTTCCTCACAATCAGGACAAAGCCCATGGCTGAACTCTGCCTCAGAGTGGTTTGATACATAGACTTCCACCTGATTCCAAAAGCCTTGGTCGTCGCGAATCTTCTTGCAGTACATACAGATAGGTACGATTCCCCGCAATGTCTTGATCTGATCGTATGCTTTTTGCAGCGCGATCTCGGTCAGCTTACGTTCGTTTATGTCGCTGAGCACGACCCGGAATACGGGCGCGTCATCGACTTCATGGACGGTAGTGGATGCCAGATGTGCCCAGAACTGCGTTCCGTCATTTTTTACAATTCGCAGTTCGCATTCCTGTGGCTTACCGCTTTCCAAAAGTTTTTTCAGGTGCATGTAAAATATATCCTGATCCTCCTTAACGATAAACCTGGATATTGGCTTTTTGGTCAGAGTACTTCGTGCCGCGCCCAGTAACCCTGCAGCGGTGAGGTTTGCCTCTATGATCAGCCCCTTTTCGCTGATTGTACAATAGCCTACAGGCGCGAGGTCGTAAAGGTCGAAATAGCGCGCCCGCGTTGCGTCCAGCTCCACCTGAATCCTGCGCAGTTCCTCGTTCTGCATCTCCAGTTCGATCTGATGAACTTGCAGTTCTGTGAGGGTACGTTTTGTATCCGCGGGTGACTGTGCTTCGAGACTTTTCGGCGACTGGGCCACTCTTTCCCTGAATATATCCTCGGCCCGACGTCGCAAGTCGTCCGCTTGGTTTTCATGGATATTAGTTTCACTCATTGCTGGTGTTTTCCTTTGCTGGTCCCATACTTCGTTCGGTGGTTGTAATTGCATAAATCTTCCCGGCCCCATCCAATACGGCTGTGGATGTCATATAGATATCCAAGACAGTACCGTCTTTGGTAACTCGTTGCGTATGATATGGTTCAAGAGTTTCGGCTCGACTAAGCTGCTGTATTCTGGACAGTTCCTGTTCCCACCGCTCCTCCGGTATAAGCTCACGAACATTCATCTGGAGCGCTTCTGATTCACTCCAGCCGAACATCTTTTCCGCTGCAGGATTCCAGGCCAGGATTCTGCCGTCCAGGTCTTGGGCGGTAATGGCATCGTAGGCATCGCTCAGAACAATGGCCAGACGGTGCTGGTCATTGGCTTTACGCAGGGCTACCTGAGCCTCCTTTGCCTCCGTGATGTCGAAAAAGTTAATCACCGCACCCTCAATAACGTTTTCGAGTGTCCGATATGGCTGGATGCTCATTGTGTACCACTTGCCCGCCTTTGTCTGTAAATCCAGCTTTTTTGGAATCAGGGTGTCCAGCACGGCCTGTGTGTCCGCCACCATGTTGTCGTAATCCACCAGGTTTGAAACTATATGGCCTACGGGTCGCCCCACATCGCTTTTGATCAGATTACTTATCAGGCTGGCAGCGGGGGTGAATCGCAGAATTCTCAGTTTATGATCCACAAAGATGGTACCGATGCCCGTGCCGGCAAGCAGGTTGTTCATGTCGTTGTTGGCCTGTGACAGATCGGCCACCTTGTTTTGCAATTCGGTGTTAACCGTGGCCAGTTCTTCGTTGACTGATTGCAGCTCTTCTTTGGAGGTTTCCAGTTCCTCGTTCGTGGATTGCAGTTCTTCGTTCACGGACTGCATTTCCTCATTTGAGGATTTGAGTTCTTCGTTGATGGTCTCCAGTTCTTCGTTGGTGGCTTGAAGGTGCTCCTCTTTGTCCTGCAATTCTTTTTTGAGTGCCTTGATACGCGCGTCAGTGTCCGAATCCGGCTCATCTGCCTTGGTGATGGTTTGCAAGCCTGGCTGGCCGTGTTCTAAAGGTGGCGCTTCCTCCATGATGACAAGGTACAGGGGCGTCTCATGTGCCTCATCAGGGCCTGTCTCAACCGGGCGGACAGTCAGGTTGACCGTGGTGAAACCCCCGTTGGTTTTGACTCGCAGACCCGGGCATCGCACGATATCTTTGTTCGAGACAGCCTTGTACAGGGAAGTGCTCAGTTCCCTTCGTAATCCCTCGCGGGCCATCTTCAGGATGTTACTGGCATTGACCTTGCCGGGGGAAGGTTCCATGAACAGTCCGGTATGGCCATGTATGTAGAGCATGTCTCCATTTTCATAGACGAGCGCGCTGGCCGGGGCAACCTGCTCCATGATAGCCCGTTCGGTCAGTTCTTGCAGCGACTGCTTCACGGGGAATATTCTTTTCACGTCAGCCTGTGGGTACACCTTGTCTATCGCCTTCATGGGCGGCAAATACCGACCCCTGGCTAAGCCCTGCGCGCTGTGAATATCATCCTTTCGCGTATACAGTTTGGCTTTGCGATCCAGCGTGGCGAAAAGGTCGCCAAACGCGCCTACGCTTTCCGAATTGCCAAGGAACAGAAAACCGCCTGGGCTAAGGGAGTAGTGGAAAAGGGGAATGAGTTTCTGCTGCAACTCGCCGCCCATATAAATCAGGAGATTTCGACAACAGATAAGATCGAGTTTGGAGAACGGAGGGTCTTTGATCACGTCCTGTTCGGAGAAGACCAGTAGATCGCGGATATTTTTATGAATTCTGTAGGCGCTGCCGTCGGGCTCGGGTGTGAAGAATTGCGACAGCCTCTCCGGCGAGATATCCTCGGCGATGCTGGCAGGATATAGGCCGGTACGAGCCGTCGCTATGGCCTGGCTGTCAATGTCGGTGGCAAAGACCTGTATCTTGTAGTTCTGCTTCAGTACCTCCAGACGCTCCTGCAGAAGGATGGCAATGGAATAAGCCTCCTCGCCAGTGGAGCATCCCGTCGACCAGACACGGATTACTGCGCCCGCGGGCTTGCCGGAAAAGAGAGCCGGAATGACTTTTTTCTCAAGCGTCTCGAAGGCTTCAGGATCGCGGAAGAAACTGGTCACGCCAATCAACAGGTCACGAAAAAGAGCCTGCACTTCCGTGGAATCCTTTTGTAAGTACTTGACGTACTCATCCAGGGTTTCTATCTGGTTCACAGCCATACGCCGGTCGATTCGCCGGTTGATGGTGTTAGGTTTGTACTGGGAAAAGTCGTGGCCGGTCTGTACACGCAGCAGGATGAAGATCTTCTTCATCGCATTCTCGGTACCGGACGTCGGGGTCGGGCCAGCCTGAGGGGGCTTTCCGAAGGCGTGAGTGGTGTAGGCGATTAGCTGGGCGGGCATCTCAGCTGGAGGGAGCTCGTAGTCCACCAAGCCTGTGGCAATGACGCTGCGCGGCATGCCGTCATATTCGGTGGACTCTGGATTTTGGACCATGACCATGCCGCCCTCACCCTTGATCGCCCGTACCCCAACCGTACCGTCACTGCCCGTACCGGAGAGCACTATGCAAATGGCCCGCTCATGCTGATCCTGCGCGAGTGATCGGAAGAAAAAGTCTATGGGAAGACGCTGTCCCCGAGGCGCGAGGGGTTCCATTAATTGGAGCGTGCCGTTAAGCAAAGCCATGTCGCGGTTCGGCGGGATTATATAAGCGCAGTTGGGCCGAACAACCATTCCGTCCTCAACCTCAAAAACCTGCATGCGGGTATAACGCCGGATGAGTTCAGATAGAATACTCTTATGGTCAGGTGCCAGATGCTGAACCAGCACAAACGCCATACCCGGATCGGAGAGTGCTGGTATGCCGGAAAAAAAGGCTTCGAATGCCGCGAGCCCACCGGCAGAAGCACCGATGCCAACTACAGGAAAATTTTTCTTACGCGACTTCTCATGTGGTTTGCTTGACTCAATAAGGACAGTTGGTTCCGTCTTGGCCGTGGATGGCGGTGACTCAACTGGTTTGGCGGAGGGCTTGTGATTTTTTCGCTTCTTAACAATTTTCTTCTTATCGGCCATGCATTAACCTTAATATAAATAGCGTTATCTTATTGTACCTGTACGTCTTGTAGGCTGTACGAAAAATGGATTACGTTCCGTCATTCTGCTAAATTCCCTAGAAAGCGTGGCTTCTTTTCTTTTGTATTTCCCTGAAAGAAGACCACGTCATAGTTCTCCCACTTGTTATTGTATAGAAGAATTCTTCCGGAAACATCTAAAATTCGATTTAATTATTCTGAATGACTGTTCATTCCACCCCATTTAGCGCGGCTTGCCCACCAATTAATTGACCTCGAACATACTATTTCATGGCTGAAAAAAAACATCTGGCAAGGTTAACCCCTCTTTGCTTCTCGAAAAACGGGGGATTCGGCCAGGGTGAAGATTATGACCTCTTCACCTGTTATGGTGCTAATGTCATGGTGCAGGCTCACTACTTTGATCTCGGTTATTTCCAGAATCATGGCTTCTAAGGTCTGCCTTGCCGTTTCCATCAACTGTGTTCGCACCTGCTTGAGTAATGTCCTTCCCTTCTCAGGTTGGAACGTCTGAACCAGTTGTTGTTCGGCCAACGTCAATGTGCCCCGGAGCCGAACCACGAGAAGATCACCTATCAGATAAGTGTGGATGTCCTTGGGGCCACGGCCCATGTATTCCCGCTGGAAACGGCCAACCCCTTCGCAAATTGCAGCTTCAATTTCACCTTGTGTTCTCATGATGAGCACCTTAAGTTTGTTGCACTTATCAGCCAGAAATCCCAAATAGCAACAACCCAACCGTTCCGACAGATCCAAGGGCAACGCATGCCTCACTAGTTTCAGTATAGCCATTATATAAAGAGCAAAAGGAAATTTCCAAAATAATTTGGGATTTGCTTGTTTCATGCACCTTCGTATGTATAGAATGAAATTGATCGGAAAAAGAAAAGTTTCGGGTCGGATGACTAGATGAATAGCACCCTCGCAGTATAGGGGGGCTTGTCAAAGAGTAAGCCGACGTGGATTTACACCTTCGGGTGTGGAACCACGTCGGCTTTTTTTATCTCCGGGTGTACGGGAAAATTTCAATGACCAAAAATGAAGAAGACAATAATGGACCAATTAAAACAACTTGTTATCCAATTCTGGCAGGACCTTCCTTACTCCATTGGCAGCATTGTAGTATTGGTGGTCGGCTGGCTGGTGCTCCTCCTGTATCTGCCCATAATCCTCGTGGCACGGGCACTCCGGGGTATTTTAGTATCTGTGCAAAGCATGGTGTATAAGGTCAATGAAGTATATGGAATTGAGGTTTCTGATTTTTTTTCTTAAGGAGCAACAAGATAAAAAACAACAATGATAATTATGCTTGTAAAGGCACTAGTTTTAACGCTTGGGAATATTACTCCAACATCGCGTCATCTGAAATGATGTATTCGCGGGAAAGGATACAACAATGGATCAACTAAAACAACTTGTTACCCAATTTTGGCAGTACCTTCCCTACTTGATTGGAGGCATTTTGGTATTGGTGGTCGGCTGGCTGGTGGCTTGGCTTGTAGCCGGAATCATCCGCAAATTGGTCGCCCGGACACACGTGGACGAGCGGCTCGGAAAGGCCATGGGCAAACAGGCCGGAGAGCGGGGCCGACTTGCCAGCTGGGTGGCTACGGCAGCGTTTTGGATCATCCTGTCATTATCAGTGATCGGCGCGTTGTCAGTCTTGCAGTTGGGAGCACTGTCTGAATCGCTCCGCCAAGCGGTGGACGCCGTAATGCGGTATGTGCCGAAGTTGATTGGGGCAGGCGCATTGCTGCTGGCGGCTTGGATCACAGCTGAAGTGCTGCGATGGATCATCGTTCGGATGCTGGAAAAAGCGGATTTGGGACGGCATTTGAAAGTCACCGACACTCCCCCAGCCGACTCGTCACATGGCCTTGAAAAGTCGATGGGGGAAGTCGTGTACTGGCTGGTGTTCCTCCTGTTTTTGCCCGCGATCCTCGGAGCGTTGGAGCTTCAGGGCATTTTAGGACCGGTGCAGAGCATGGTGGACAAGGTGCTGGCCTTCCTGCCCAACATTCTGGTTGCCGTGGTCATCCTTGTGTTAGGCTGGTTCTTTGCGAGCATTCTGAGGCGAATCGTCATAGGCATTCTGGCAACTGCGGGTGCGGATAAACTGGGCTTGCGGATCGGGCTGAAGGCAGAGGGCGGACAGTCGGGGTCTATTTCACACATCACGGGTTGGACGATCTTCCTCATGGTGTTGATCCCGGTGTTTCTTGCCGCCCTGGATGCCTTGCAATTGCAGGCGTTAACTCAGCCTACCAGTGAAATGCTCGGCCGAGTCCTCAACGCCGTTCCCTCCATATTCGCCGCCGGGCTGGTGATTGTCATAGCCTATGTGGTGGGTCGTGTCCTCAGTAAATTGGTGACGAGGATCCTGGAATCGGCGAGATTCGATGCCCTACCGACAAAATTGGGGCTGGGCGAAACGGCATCAGATTCACAATGGTCGCCTTCTCGGCTGGCAGGATATCTGGTGTTGGTGGCTATCCTTTTGTTCGCAACAGCGACAAGCCTCGAACTGTTGGGCTTCACGATCCTTTCGGGAATTCTCACGAGTTTCCTGTATCTTGCAGGTCGCATACTCCTGGGACTGGTGATTTTCGCGTTCGGGCTGTTCCTGGCGGAGATCGTCGGAGGCGCCATCGCCAGTAGGCAGAAGAAGCAGGCACGGGTTTGGGCGTTGGCTGCAAAAATCGGGATTCTCTTCATGGCCGGTGCCATGGCATTACGGCAGATGGGCCTGGCCGACGAGATCATTTCCCTGGCATTCGGCTTGACGTTCGGCGCTGCGGCTGTGGCGGCCGCTATTGCCTTCGGGCTGGGCGGACGCGATTTGGCCGGCCGAAAACTTCAGGAATGGGAAGAGGCTCTGCGAAAGAAGCAGGACGAATCCAAATGATAATCTTATCAGAACAGCGTGCCGGTGACTCCCGGCCTGGATTGATCGCAGAGCGACGGTGGCGAATCAATGAGTGGAAAACCTCGAACTAAAGAAAGACTGAGATACAACTCATGAATAAACCCGAATTAACCATGGCACAGCAGGTCGCCCAGGCGGTGTTGGCCTTCCAGAAGAGTACGACCGGACACGTATCCAAGGGCGCTACCGTGTCACTGAGCCAGAATACGCTGGTTGTCACGCTGCACGAAGCCCTCTCAAAAGCGGAGAAAGAAATGGCCAAAACCCCGGAAGGCGCCGCCAAGGTACAGGAGTATCACCGTCAACTCTTTGCCAACGCCTCCAGACCGCTACGGGAGGAGATCCAGAGAATCACCGGCGTGAAAGTGCGCGAAGCAGTCGCGGAAGTCGAGACGTCTACGGGGACAGTAGTGTGCACCTTTGCGAGCGGCACCGTGGTGCAGGTATTCCAACTGGCTGAGGGCATCCTTGCGGAGGACTGGAACGGGACGGTATCCGCCGATCCTCCGGGTAGCAAGAATTCCATATCAAACAAATCGAAAGAGACAGGTTCAAAATGAAA
Source organism: Phycisphaerae bacterium (assembly GCA_963664745.2). GTDB lineage: Bacteria > Planctomycetota > Phycisphaerae > SM23-33 > SM23-33 > B1-G9. The sequence goes on along the minus strand of CAXXMC010000005.1, from coordinate 11,647 downwards.
CCGAAAATGATTATCGGCATTGTTCTAATCATCCTGGGGGTAATCGGACTGATCGTACAGGGTGTCAGTTACACGACGCGTGAGAAGGTAGTCGACATCGGCGATATCCACGTCACCGCCGAGAAGGAGAAGACCATTCCCATCCCAGCCATCGCGGGCGGGGTGGCTTTGGCGGGCGGGATCGTCCTGGTTGTGGTAGCAGCAAAAAAGTCAGCATAGTTTAACGGCCTGACTCCTCGTCGGAGCCAAGGCCTGTGAAGTACATGGAATAGAGATTTCGGATTTTTTTTCTTAAGGAGCAACAAAATGAAAACAACAATGACAATTATGATTGTAACGGCACTGGCATTAACGCTTATCGTAGGCTGTGAAAGCCCCAGAGGCGGAGGCATGTCTGGTGGCGAAGGATTCAAGATCGGCACCCCGACCTTCACCACGAATCTCCGGCAGGGAGAAACCAAAAGCGTGACAGTCACGCTGAACAGAGGTAAGTATTTCAAGCGGGACGTGACATTGGAAATCAACGCATCCAGTGGCATCAGCGTCGAACCGACCCAGGCCCTGATCAGAGGGAGCGATGTGCCTCAGGTACAGCTTCAAATTACAGCCGCCCAGGATGCCAACTTTGGCGAATACAAGGTTTATATCAAGGGTACGCCGGAATCCGGAGAGACCACATCGACGGAAATCAATGTGAAGGTCGTCAAACCATAGTGGTGTAATCTTCCGGCAGAGTGTTGTTTTAGTACCTATGACTACGCAAGGAGTTTGATATGAGACACTTGAAAATAATTCTGGTTGTGGTTGCATCGTTGGTTTTCACCCTGTTTCTGGGTCTGGCTGGATGTGATGATGACCACAGAGATCGAAACATCCACAGTGATCGGAATCGTCGGGTCGAACATAACCGGAACGATAGAGATCGACATGATGATCGTGGCCGAGATTCCGACCATGATCGAGACGACCACGGCGGCAGTGTTACCTGGCACTGATGGTCACAATGTCCCCAGCTTACGGCTGTTTCGACTCAACCAAACGGAAAATCCGTAAAATGCGCCAGTCGTCGAATCACACACCAGTGCGATGAACGGCACATTGTTGAAGAAAGGAGTGTTATATGCTTTGGACAATAGCAGTCATACTCTTGTTGTTGTGGGCAGTGGGAATGATCACATCCTACACGCTCGGTGGGATTATCCACATTCTGCTGGTTGTGGCGTTGGTTGTGGTTCTGGTTCGACTGATCCAGGGACGCAGGTTGATCTCATAGGATCGCCTCGGATACGCGAAATGATGCATTGTACGGAATTTTTTAACGCAGTAAGGAGAAAGTCCTATGAATTACCATCGTTACATATTGGCCTTCGTTAGCATGTTCATATTTATCGCCTGCGGAGTATGGCCCGGCCAGGCTGCCGGTCAGGTGAATGTTGATGTGGGTGGCCTTCACATCCAGGTCGGCGACTACGAGCAGCAGGAACCGCCGCAGCCAGCGGAAATCGTGGTGTTGACACGTGGGCCGATCCACGAGGCCTTCGCGCAGCCCGTCACCTTTGACGAGAGAGCGGGATTCATCATTACCCGCAGACCCCCCGCGCCGTTCCTGGAGAATGTTCCCTACGAAAAACCCCGGGGCGATCATATCGTCTGGATCCCGGGGTACTGGAGTTGGGACAGTGATCGAAATGATTTCATTTGGATTTCCGGTTGCTGGCGTGCCGTTCCACCCCACGCCAGTTGGGTTCCGGGCTACTGGGCCGAGAGTCGTAGAGGCTATCAATGGATCGCGGGGTTCTGGACCACCGCCGACACCGATGAGATTGAGTACCTCCCGGCCCCGCCGGACAGTTTGGAAGAAGGTCCGTTCGGCCGGCAGGGTTCAGACGACAATATCTGGATCCCGGGCTGCTGGGTTCGCCACAATGATCGTTATGCCTGGCGATCGGGATTTTGGGCGCAGCCCCGTCGCGACTGGGTCTGGGTGCCTGCGCAATACATCTACACCCCGCGCGGATATGTTTATGTGAAGGGCTATTGGGACTATTCGCTAGATCGGCGTGGCGTGGCGTTTTTGCCTGTCTATTGCCCCCCAAGCGTATACGGTCAAAGGAACTTTCAATATTCTCCTCAAATTGCCCTTGACCTGGACGACTTGATGCTCAACCTGTTCATTTCGCGGGATCGACATCATTACTACTTCGGAGATTATTACGGAGATAATTATGTACGGGAAGGCTATCGTCCGTGGTATGAATCACGAGACCATCACGACTGGTATGATCCGATCTTCGTCCACGAGCGATGGCGACATCGCGACGATCGACAATGGGGCGAACGACAGCGCACTGAGTACGAGCAGCGCCGCACCCATAAAGAAATGCGGCCGGCCCGAACCTATCGAGACATGAAAACACAAGCCGCCCGTATGCCGGAGAAGGATCGCCGCCGAACGCAATTCGCCCGGCCAATAACGGAAGTTGTCGCAGAAAAGAGAACGCCGTTCAAGTTCGAGAGGCTCGATGATAATCGTCGCAGGGACACAACCAACCGCGAGAGAGAAGTTCGCGACTACCAGGACAAAAGGTCTAAGTGGGAATCTCGTTCCGTCAATGCGAGTCCACCACAAAGGCAAGAAGCTACGCCCAAAAAATCGACATGGATAAACAATAATTCGCAGAAGCAATCCTCGAACCAAAGTGCACCGGTGCGTGATTCCCACCAGCCCTCCCCCCGTGCCACGGTTTTCGAGAGGAAATCCGCCGTACGAGAGGATCAGCCACAAAGAGTGAGAATCCCCAGGTCCCCCATCGTCGACAGGCGATCATCACGCGACAGGGAACTTACCCCGCCACCACAACCAAGACAACCCGAACCCAATCCAGACGTCAAATCCTTACATAAAAAAAGTGCAAAGGATCGTTCGAGGGATGAAGAGCAAACCAAAGACAAAAAACCTAAATCGAAGAGAAAGTAGTCCATAGATGAACAAAGTCTTCCGAATTTTGGCAATAGACGGCGGCGGCCTTCGGGGCGTGTATGCCGTGCACTTGTTGAAACGTATCGAAGATGAGTTGGGCTCGATATGGGACAAGTCATTTGATCTGATTGCCGGAACGAGTACTGGCGCCATTATTGCCGGCGGCCTGGCCTGCGGGATATCCACTTCACGCGGAGAGACAATTTTTATGGAAGAAGGGCGGCGCATTTTCCGGAAGCGTTGGTTTACGCTGATGGGATTGGTCGGAAGCCGATTCAAGAGCCGCGAACTGAAACTCGTGCTGGATGACGCTTTTGGCGACCAGATGCTCTCCGAGGCAAAAATCCCGCTGATGATTCCTGCGACGGATATCGGGAACGGGTGTTTCCATGTGTTCCGATCCAGATATCATACGGATTTCGCTACGAATGCGAATATTCGCGTCGTGGATGCCATCATGGCTTCCTGCGCAGCGCCAACCTATTTTGACCCCCACACCGTCAGTGAATATTTGCTGGCGGACGGAGGACTTTGGGCCAACGACCCGTCGCTGGCTGCGACGTTGGAGGCACGACAGCACTTTGGAGTCGACATGGAAGACGTGAGAGTACTTTCCATAGGAACCGGATCCGGCCGACAGTTCTACTCGCAGGCGGCACGTTGGAGACATAAAGTGCTTGGATGGGGACTGGCCACGCGATGGGGGGCTGGCAAGTGCATCAATATGATCCTGAATCTTCAGGTGGAAAAGTCTCAGCACATGCTGAGCATCCTTTTGAAACCCGAACAGATGTTGCGATTCAGCTTTACCTCCGATCTGCCTCTGGCAATTGACGATGCCCGAGAAATTCCCAACCTGATATCAAAGGCGGATCACGACTTTGAACACGGTTTCCGTGCGATCCGGGACTTCCTGGAAAATATATCTCCGAAAAAAAAGATCCTGCTTCGTGAAATTCCAAATTAAACATCCGGTAATTAGTGCGAGAAAGAATGACAAGATTTTCTGGTATGATTGCGAGCGATTTGGCACAACATCGTCCCAAACACTGGCTGCATCCACCAGCTTTGATAAAGGAAACAGACAGATGAAAATCGAGATAAAAATTGCCGACCAACTCAATGGTACATATAAAGCCTGGTGTCCGGCTCTACCAGGTTGTGCGGTTTATGGCCGTTCCAAACGCGAAGCCAAAACCAGGATTCGGCAAGCCGTGTGCGGTTATATGGAACACCTGAGCGTTGCGTTGCCGCGAGAACTGGCAAGCCATATGAAAGCTGCCAGCCGGCTTGCGAATGGTCTATTCGCAAGAACATTGCCCGCACTGCGCAAGGGAATGCGAGAATAGAGGAAAGGAGCTAACTGTGTTTACGCATTGGCAATCAAATCGTCCCGCCGGCAGAAGGGCTCGTCTGCGGATTGTCTGCCCGGCCTTTGCCGCTTTGAATATCTATTCCCGCCTGGCCAGAGTGATGACCGCCTTGGGCCCTGTAAGTATCGCCACGGTTGTCCACGAGATGCCGGGATGGGACGCGGAAGTTATTGATGAGAACAACTATCGCCGTGGCCCAAAAGTCTCTACAGGCAGGCCTGACCACGAGGCCTTGCAGCAAGTCAGGCCCGCCGATATCGTGGGATTTTATGGTGGTTTGACGAGTACCATCCCGCGTCTATTTGAAATCGCCAAACTCTACAAGACCTTGGGGGCACACACCGTCGCGGGTGGGCATCATTTCGTTGAGGAGAACGTGGAGGAGGCTTTGCACAACGGAATCGATGTCGTTGTCCTTGGGGAAGGAGAGAGGACCATCGCGGAGTTGCTTGCGTGCTTCGACACGGGGGGAGACCTTTCCGAAGTTCGGGGCATTGCCTTTATCAAGGATGGCCAACTAATCCGGACACCGGCGCGGGAGCCGATCACGATGTTCGATGAGATTCCCATTCCAGACTTCTCTGTCCTTCGCCACGCCCGGATGAAGTATTACCCCGTCTCGGGCGTACGCGGCTGCGGGATGAATTGTGAATTCTGCGCGGTCAAGGGAAAACCGCGTTTCGTCACCCCGGAACGTATGATGGAACAGTTTCGCACGATCTATGAAAAGTGGGGCGGGAAGGTCTTTTTCGTCACCGACGACCTGTTTGGACAGGATCGCAACGACACCCTGCGTCTGTGCCGGATGCTTCGGGACTACCAGAAGCAGGTTGCCATACATTTCAGCATAACAGTCCAGATCCGACTGGATCGGGCGAGAGACGACGAACTGCTCCATGCCATGCGGCAGGCGAGAGTGAACAATATTGCCGTGGGTATAGAATCGCCTATCGCCGAGGAACTCCAGGCGATGAAGAAGCACCTCGATCCAAAGGAGATGATCGGCTTGATTCGACTGTATCACAAGGCCGGGTTCCGGATACACGGCATGTTTATCTTCGGCTACCCAGCCCTTGAGGATCGGCCCTTCCGTATGAGCGCCCAGGACCGCGCCAGGCATTTCCGCAGTTTCCTTCGCAAGGCTCGCCTCGACACCGTGCAGGTGCTGCTGCCGATCCCGTTGCCCGGTACGGAACTGGCCCGCCGACTTCGCAAGGCCAATCGAATATATTCAACGCAGGACATTGGCCTGGAGTATTACGACGGAAGCTTTCCGCTCTTCCAGCCTGACGAGCCCATGACCCCCGAAAATTTGCAATTGGCGGTTCGTAAAATCATGGGCCGCTTTTACGGACCGCGTCACATGCTTGCCACGGCAATTTACGTGATCGCTTTTCCAGCCATCGCGTTGTGGTTTTACCACATCCGGACTGGTTGGCAAAAGTGGTATCGTCGGTGGTCCGGAAGCATATACCGAAGCGGCGGTTGGTTGCTGTTCAGGAAATGGACTGCCAACTTCAGGAAAGATAGTTTTTTGGGCAAACTCGAGGTGGCGAAAAGGAACGACTCGCTCCAACAGCAACGTGGTGCAGGCAGTAGTTGACTGGATTCTTGAGACGCAGGAGTGCCGGAAAAATCATTTTTTAACACACTCAGGTATTTTTTTTCATCGCTACGGCGTCATTTTTACTTTGGCTGGCGGTTTTGTGAACATTTTGCGGACTTCTGTCGCGATTCCGCGGCAGAATGCAAACTTAAACTCCTTTTCCAATTACACGCTAATTGAAGGCCAGGTGGTATACGAATCGCGGGGCAGTGGACAGCAACCCATGATGCTGGACGCCATCAACAGCCGGATGGATGTCGAAAAGGACGAAAAAGGCTGGTATAAACTGGCGGCAACGCTGGATCGAGTGCCGGTATTCAGAATGAAAGCTAGCGGCCGACTGGACTTCGACCACCTCGTTCTGACGATGGACTCGCTTCAGTTGGGCATCGAGTTAGGCGAAAAGCAGTACGGTAAGCTGCCTTGGCATATCCAGCAGATCCTTAGAGAACACGAGGTGACCGGAATATTGAATGTGGCGGCATTCGGCCAGGTGCCTCTGGGCAATCCGGCGTCTTGCGACCTGACCGTCACGTTGTCTATGGACAAAGTACACTTCGTCGCCGGTGAGTACAAGGGCGATGCTGAGAACGTCAGCGGCAGGCTGCTACTGAAGAATCGCCGCGCAGTGCTGGATTACCTGGACGCCGAAACATTGAAGGGCAGAATTCACCTGACCGCAGATGTCGCCATGGTCGATCCGTTTGAGGGCCAGGTGCACCTGACGGCCAAAGACATCCTGCTTGAGGAAACACTGCGGGCGGCCTCCAGCGGAAACGAAAGCAGTGGTAAGCTGAAATACAAGGGCGCCATCACCACCGAGGTCACGCTCGCTGCCCCGATGGGCCAAGTCCTGACTCGCTCTGGCGGGGGCGGCTGGCTGAAACTCCGCAATGGTCGAATCTCAGGCCTGCGCGTCATCGACGACATCGGCAGGGCACTGGCTCAGAATATCAAGTCCATCTTCTCCGGCAAGAAGGAAGCCCGCCTGGACACGGATGCGGCCCACCTAGAGTTCCGGTTCATGGGAGACAGGGTCCACTTCACGAATATACTCGCCCAGACGTCGACCTTCGCCGTCAGGGGCCACGGTGACGTGTGGTTCGACAAACGGCTGGCCCTACTGCTCAACGGTGGGTCGCCCGAGAAGCTCCTGGCGGTTACAACCGAGAGAGGTGAGGGTGGCAACGAGGTGATTAACGTGTTCGGCAGTGTGCTGAACACAATTGGACGTGGGACGAAGAACATTGCGGATGAAGTTCTCAGCCAGGTCGCCACAATTGTCGTCGGAGGCACGACCGATGAGCCCACGGTTCGCGTTGAGGGATTCCGCAAGATCCGCGACGCGATGGATGGCAAGTGAACTGTCCTGCGGAAATATTCCATCCGCCATGAAATCAGCCGGAAAAATAAGTTTTCAATTTGAAAAATTGAACAGAATTATTATTTTTGATGGGTTGGTTCAAAAATGAAGCTATGATTTTGTGGTTCGGTAAGTATTTTTCACAATGTAATCATACGAAGATTGTTGGCTTGAGGATTGTCCAAGGTAATCTTACGAGGCCCTTGAATATTCATGATGTAATCAGCTGTGATTTCGCCACTGAATGACAGTCTTGGACTATAATTGTCCAGCGTCAAGCACAAAGTTGGTCACCCCTACAATCGCCAATTATAAACTCCGCTACAGCAAAGACTTAAAACCCAATTCTACAGCTTCCCAAGCTGGACGTCGGGAGTTCGAATCTCCTCGCCCGCTTTTTTTTGAATCTCATCCCGAGACTTCAAAGACATACGCCTCCTGGTGACAGCCGTTGCCACGAGGCGTTTTCTTTGCCATATTTTACCACAAGTTCGATAGTTACGCTACCTTCCGATCTTCCAACCCTCGTTGCCCTGTCGCCAACACTTCGCCACACACGCCAAAATTTTCCGCCAATCTTTGACAACCCAAGACCATCACGGACTGCCTTCAGGCACCAAATTGGTCACCTTTTGTGAAACGGAGCACCGAGTTGGTCACCGGTGGATTGGGCAAAAAATAATCAAATAGGCTTTTAAGATAAAGCTGAAGATAATTCAGTAATAAAGCTTTGTGCTCCTTTGATGTCAAGAAACCCGCGTGCTAAAGAAATATCCAATAAGTCATCGTTTAAAAGATAGTCGTATTTTCGTCGCCAGCGAGGCCAAACTTGACGGGCAACTTTAGAAGCTTTTTCGGAAAAATCAGGGAATTTCTTCATCCTAGAAGATAGTTCATCGGTCGATATTTTGAAAACCAACCCAATACCCTTATCATTAAATGGCATTCCGCTCAATTGGAAAATCGCCCCGAGTGTATCCTGAATTCGAGTTCCAGTCCATGTCATCATTGCCGTTGCACTGGGACCTAAAGGGACCAATACCTCATTGCAAAGATTGGTCGATTGGGCTACATGTCTCGCATCATTCAATAAAGACTTTGCTTCATTATCCAAATATATGTAAACACGATCGGAAGCCAGTACCTCACGCATCTTCTGACGAACTTTCGGGTGAATTTCACCAGGCCCTCCAACAAATTTTGGCGGTTTCCAACCCTTTGCAGGAACCACATGAATTTCATGACGATCTAAGTCTACTTCTGTTACAAGCCATCGTTGTCCCGCAAACACAAGATGGTCATCACACTGAGGGATTATTTGAAGAGTGCCCAGCTTTTTACCTTCATTGAGAACCACATATTCTTCCTCCGTTTGAAAAGCAGCGTAAAACCTCCTGTCTTTACGTATTTTTTCCCCATGTAACCCCAGAATCAAAGTCCCCCCTTCCATTTGTTCAATCACATCAACCTGCCCCAATTGCAGAAGAAGGTCTCGAAAGAGCCATGGTTCAATGTCAGAAAAGGGTCCTTTGAAACAAAGTTGTTGGTAAAGAGCATCAGCGCGAATTCCTCCTGTTTCGGAAATAACGCTTATCACCTGTAAAGTCAAGGTACTTAAATCTCCGGAGGGTGTGTGTGCCGGTTCCAACCAACCCTCCAACATCAATTCTGAAATAGCAATCGCTTGGATTAGATGTAGGTGAAGACCATCAAACAAATCCGATTTGGAAGAAGGTTCAAAACAATCGACGTACAACCGCATTATTCGAGCTTCACCGTCTCGCCTACCACTGCGCCCCATACGCTGAAGTTGAGACGCAACGGACCACGATGGGCCAATTTGTCCAATCATCCTAACACTACCAATATCGATACCCATCTCAAGTGTACTTGAACAAAATGCTGTCGCTGGCCGATCTGATTTTATCACAGCCTCAGTATCTTCCCGGATGTATGTAGATAAAGCTCCATGATGAACAAGGAAAAAATCAGCGACATGTTGTTTTTTAGCAATCTGTTTGGCAAGATCGGCAAAAATTTCCACATTTTCCCTGGAGTTCGCAAAAACAAGGTTGGAATGCCCCTTACAGTGCTGAACGATATCTTGAGCCATTTCACGGAGATGAGGCAATACCTGGTTTGACTTATTTTTTTCTGAATTTTGCACCGGAACACGATAACCGTGAATACGATATTTGATCTCTTTTTCGTCATCTTCGTCTTTTAAAATAGACACGTTTTCTGGGTGATTGAGGTCAACAAACTTCTGTCCCGCGGCAAAGTCCCCAATAGTAGCAGATAACGCAATCGTCCGAAACGACATCCCTTCCGTAGTTTCATACATTCTCCGCCTAACACGATGCAGCAAACTACGTAAGTGAAGCCCACGCTCATTGTCTAAAAAAGAATGGAGTTCATCTATAACTACAAAGCGAAGACCTGAAAAAATTTTTCTAAGATATTCCGAGCGGTTGACAAAAAGTGATTCCAACGATTCAGGAGTTATCAAAAGAACGCCACCAGGTTCTGATACAAGTTTAGCTTTGTGAGAAGCCCCCACATCACCATGCCACCGAAATACTGGAATATCCAAATATCCGCAAAGATCCTCAATTCGCCGAAACTGATCATTAATTAGGGCTTTTAAAGGACCAACATACATAACTCGAACAGAACCTTTAGGATCATCGGCAATTGGTAGGGAAAATTGAAAAGGGAGCCAGGTGGAGCATCGAAATGGGTACCACCTAGGGCCTAAGAATACCCCTTTGCAAGGGGTTTGTCAACGGCTGACATGGGGTGTATCAGCGATCTGATGTTCAGGATGTTGGGGTCAAATCATATGGCCTCCTTTTCTTGATTTTCCAGGTTATTTTCGTCGGTATTTTTTGTGGTTGGCCTATTGTTATGGTTTTGCAGTCGGTAGCTTTCGCCGGCGGCTTCTATCACATGCACGCGATGCGTCAGCCGATCTAGCAGTGCTCCGGTCAATCGTTCATCGCCGAAGACTTCCGGCCAGGCGGAGAAAGGCAGGTTTGACGTAACAACCACGCTGGTGCGTTCATAACATTTCGAGAAAAATCCAAATAGATTTTCCGCTCCAAGCCGGCCGAGGGGAATGTAGCCAAGCTCATCGACTATAATCAAATCTCGCTGCTCTATAAACCGTTCGAGTCTTTGGACGGTCCGTTCATCTCTGGCTTCGGCATATGCGGTAGCCAGGCCTGTGGCGGTGAAGAATTTCACTCGTTTGCCCTGGCGGCAAGCTTCACGGCCCAGCGATATGGCAAGATGAGTTTTGCCTGTTCCGGGCGGGCCAATCATTACAACGCATTCGCGCTTTCGAATATAATCGCCTTTGGCTAAATCGATGATTCGTTTTTTGTTCAAAGTTGGAACGGCTGTGAAGTCGAAGTCTGCAAGTTCCTTCTCGGCTGGGAACGAAGCCTCCTTTATCCGTCGCTGCATCGTTCGAATTCTTCGCTGTTGAATCTCCAGTTCCGTTAACTGCTGTAAAAAAGGCTCAAAACCGCGTTTTTCCTGGGCACACTGTCTGGCAGCCCGCCGATACTCTTTAATAAACGTCGGCAGCTTGAGCTGCTTAAGATAATTTTCAAGCAATATATTGTTTTCCATATTGTACACTTCCTTCATTAGTAGTTTTAAAATTCGTTAATAAAAACTCGTCATATTCGCTGGCTTGGCGAATGCCGTTCGTTTTAATCTGCAATTCAGGCTTATGCGTAAGATCAATGCTTTTGCGGATCGCATCAGGCTGATATTCAAGTATATTTCGAACGGCTTCGTCGTTGAATGCTCTTCGCGAGATGCAGGTTTTTACGGCAGCCTTAACCTGAGAAGCTTCGTATTCGCAAAACAGTAAAAGCACGTTTATAAACTTCTTTGTTCCTTCGCCATCGTAACGATATTCCAACTCTATTTTAAGCTTTTCAAAGTCACTGCCCCAGGGCTGGCCGATGAAAGCGGCTGCGTTATGAATCCCGCCAGGCTTGGTCTTCAGCAGCGGGATATAGTGCATATAATTCAGGATATATTTCGATGAATCCCAGCAACGTTCATGGCTGGCGACGAGATTGTCATCGTGATACAACTCTACGCGACTTACAAAAGCTTTGATAGTGATGTCATGATGTGCCCATTGTGTTGGCACAGAATAGAAGTTATTATCATGCTCGACCAAGGCCTGCTTTGTTGCATAAGTGCTGCCCCCGACGCAAGCGTTATACTGGTGCTTTGGCAGGGGTAGAAAGAACTGACGTTCTTCTTCGAGCAGCTGACCGCGCGTTTTACCCTTGTCTTTAACG
>CAXXMC010000004.1:0-2424989 GCA_963664745.2 Phycisphaerae bacterium | reverse complement strand
GGCCCGCCCGGAACAGGCAAAACTCATCTTGCCATATCGCTGGGCCGTGAAGCTTGCCGCCAGGGCAAACGAGTGAAATTCTTCACCGCCACAGGCCTGGCTACCGCATATGCCGAAGCCAGAGATGAACGGACCGTCCAAAGACTCGAACGGTTTATAGAGCAGCGAGATTTGATTATAGTCGATGAGCTTGGCTACATTCCCCTCGGCCGGCTTGGAGCGGAAAATCTATTTGGATTTTTCTCGAAATGTTATGAACGCACCAGCGTGGTTGTTACGTCAAACCTGCCTTTCTCCGCCTGGCCGGAAGTCTTCGGCGATGAACGATTGACCGGAGCACTGCTAGATCGGCTGACGCATCGCGTGCATGTGATAGAAGCCGCCGGCGAAAGCTACCGACTGCAAAACCATAACAATAGGCCAACCACAAAAAATACCGACGAAAATAACCTGGAAAATCAAGAAAAGGAGGCCATATGATTTGACCCCAACATCCTGAACATCAGATCGCTGATACACCCCATGTCAGCCGTTGACAAACCCCTTGCAAAGGGGTATTCTTAGGCCCTAGGTGGTACCCATTTCGATGCTCCACCTGGCTCCCTTTTCAATTTTCCCTACCAGTGCATTGTCGCAAAAGCAATTCATTCAGCTCATCAATGTCGACAACATGCGGCGGCGGAGACATTAAATCTCGCTGGGAATCTTTGACAAGATTTTCAGCATGGCCTTTTTCATTGCCGCTTGCTATATTGCAAAAACGACTATTAAATAGATAATGACTACGAAGCTCTATAAACTTAGAGTTGAGTTTGCGCTCCTTGCCTTTGCCGACCTGAATTACCGCTGATTTTAAGTTATCATACGCATTGCTCCGCGCTACACCTCCAAAAAAATCAAACGCATGAACATGGCCGTCGAGAAAACATTCCATCTTTTGCGACGGATATGCTCTAACAAAAGAGGCGCGGGAATATGCCAGCCGTAGGCAGAATAAATGCACCTTCGTGTCTTTGCCGTTTATGATAACATCAGCTTCTCCCCAGTCGACCTGACCCTCCTGGCCGGGCTGAAACTCCAACTTGAAAAAGACCTCCTTGGCTTGTAACTTTTTAGTCGCAATGTAACGCCGAACCGTCTGAACACAGCCGCAGAATTCGTAATCAGAAACAAGAATATCATGAATCTTAGTGCCGGTCATCTTTTGCTTGCGACGAATCGTTTTGTTCTTTTCGAGAAGGGTGTCGATGACAAAACGCAGCCGCTCCGTGAGTACAACAGCACCTGCCGGCGAACTTCGCTTTTTGTATCCCGGCGGAACGGAATGCGTCAAAGCCTTTTTGATGGTCTTGCGCGAATGATGAAACTTACGAGCCGCCTGCCGCTCAGACAAACCTTCAACTAAAACAGCTTTACGTATTTTTTCATAATCTTCCACTGTAAGCATCTCCAAACTCCGCATATGCCGATCCCTGCAACAAAATCACAAGCCGACATCATACAGAATTTTCAATTAAACAGTGGTCCCCTTTTCAATGCGCGAAACCCCATCCACCTGGCTCCCTTTTCGATTTTCCCTACCAACTAAAACAGCTTTACGTATTTTTTCATAATCTTCCACTGTAAGCATCTCCAAACTCCGCATATGCCGATCCCTGCAACAAAATCACAAGCCGACATCATACAGAATTTTCAATTAAACAGTGGTCCCCTTTTCAATGCGCGAAACCCCATCCACCTGGCTCCCTTTTCGATTTTCCCTACCAATAGCCGAGACATTTTTTCGCTTCGCCACCATCAGCCCAGTAAGATACTCCCCAAAATGCTCTCGGGTTCGCTTGTCTGAAAATACCGATCCAAAGGTTTTGAGAAGTTCTTCTACGATAGCCGGAAATTGTACGATAGCTGCCATTTTTATGTCCTCCCTGACACAAAAAATCAGAAATCCTACAAGTTGTATCGACAAATCGTCACATATTTCAGTGATCAAATCCCAATTTGCAAAAGTTTAGTTGTTAAACAAGAAGGACCAAGTTTTCGGTAGTCACACCCATCTCAAATAGATTTTATTGAATAGGTCTCACCACCTGATGTCTGGAATTCAACAATTCCTTGATCGCATTGCACAATTTTTGTTTTAACGTTGTTTTGTAATTCGACGGTTTCAATCCCGGCAAAGAATTTTAACCGACAAGTATTACCACGAAGCGACTTAATCGTAGCCAAAGCCATTTTACCATCTTGCCACTGTATACTAACTTCAAAACCTCCGCGGCAGAGAATACCTGTTATTACTCCGTCAGGCCATTCATTGGGAACAGCTGGCAGGATTCGTATTAAACCGCGTCTGTCCTGAATAATCATTTCGGTAATGGAGGCCATGACACCGAAACTGGCTTCGATTTGGAACACACGCCTTTCACCAAACCAGCGTAATCCGCTTTCAGGCCGCCAATCGCAAAGACATACAAGCAAATTTCCCATCGCATGATTCGCAACAATGGCATTAAGTTTTTCCAAAGCCTCGGCGGACTTATACAGCCGGGCATATATCTGTGCATCTGAAGCCACGTCAAGTGTGCAGCTCCCCTTCCCGCCGTGAGAAAGCCTCAAGTCCAGTGCTTTAATAACGCCATCGGCATATTCAGGAGTGTCTTCAATGGTAATTCTCTGACCCGGACATATCCCGACAAGGTGCGAACGGTGGCGATGCCCCGGATCGTTGGTTTCGTAATCTTCTTCAAACCATTCCAATAATCTTCCCTCCTTATTAATAGTCGGCAAGGGAAGTTTGTCGAGAATTTCACCCCACAACTTTTGTTTGTTTTCGTCAACTTCTAGAAGTTTTGAGGCGACGATAAGATTTCCAAAAAGTTCCCGCAAAAGTTCCAGATCAAAAGTGGATATCACAGACAAAATGCAGCCTACCGGCCTTTGAGTCGGGCAGTTCTCGGGGGAACCGCTTGGAGCTGTCACAAGTCTTCCCTGTGAATCCTCACGGAGAAATTCTTCATAAAATTTACCAATCTCAAAAATTATCGGATATATCTTCTCTCTCAGCTGAACAATATCGTGTTTGTATTCCCAAACCTGCCACAAGCTCTGCCCAAGCCAGGCACTAGTACCGCTAGCCAGCATAAAAAGGTCATCAAAGTTGCCCATATTTTCGGCATCGCAAACACCCGTATAAAAAGCGCCGTTTTTACCGTAAATATCATGGGCAACATGTTTGGCTTGTGGCAACAAATTAAATGCCCAATCAACAAGGCTATCTCCAGCTTCGCTCAAATTAACCATCCCAAGCCCCCAGTAGCACATTTGCAAATTCAGATCGAGATGGTAATCGCAATCCCACCCTGGGCGAGGATCTTCATTCCAAAGGCCTTGAAGATTTATAGGTTTTTTGGGAGCATCTGCGAATGTTGTTGGCCGACCTGCGGAAATCCCTAGATAACGCCCGAGATTAAACATGCGTTCAAAAACCGCAGGATCAGCCTGCTTATTAGTTCTGGCATTTTCCACAAGAGCTGGTGTTGGAAGTTCTTGTTTCTCGGTTCCACCCAAACTAAAACTTACACGATTATATAAACTGTGAAAATCTTCAATATGCTGCTGTCTTAATATCTGATAGTCATAACTTATAGTATCATCAAGTTTACGCCGGCAATAATCAGCTGGAGACTGGTCGGTTACCCGGTCGGTAGCCATGGCTATGATAAGGGTGACATCGTCGGCGGATTCAATTTTCGTTGAGATTCCACAAGGCTTAGCCGGATGAGCAAGCTCTCGGAATCCAAACGCAAAGCCTTCCTGCTTCTCAGCTGCTGGCCCTTGAGGGGGGATATATTCCGCAAGACCGGGGCCAATTTTTCCAGCGTTATTAATGACACGTATCGCGGCGGAAAATTTCACGCCTTCGGCAAATCGCCCTTCGAGGACAAGCTCACTGTCGCTGGCATGTCCATCGACAACACATTCATTATCGAGCATTCTGTAAAGGCTGATCTCGCTATTTATACTTGCCACCCGATTTGCAGCCAAGTTCACCACAATCACACCAGCCGGCCAGGATGCGAAGTATTCTCGACGAAAATCAATACCGCCGGCAGAATATGAAACATTAACCAACGCGTTTGCGAGATCAAGTTCTCGCTTGTAATTTGTTATATCTGCACCGCTATACTCACCCGAATAAATTCCGACATCGCCGAGAGGAACAAACGGATTGACATAGATATCTTTCCCCTGCTCAGAAACACTAGGCCGCAATAACTCTATCGCCTTGTCCCATTTTTGTTCCAGACAAAGTTCCTGATACTCTGAGAACACCTCCCCAAAGTTATGATCCTGATATTTCCAATACCTTCGCCAAAGCCTGTCATGGTTTAATGCTATTCTATCGGCATTAACCTGCCCGAGAATCATCGCCCCAAGCCGACCATTACCAATAGGATAACCTTCCGCCCAAACATCAGGCTCGCTCTGTGACCATATTTGATCGTGCATCTAGAAGCATCCTTTCTCAAATTTTATTTTTATAACGAGTGGCCGGCTATAATTAACTAGTTTATTATAAACAATGTTATATGTATTTTTATTCAATTGAACAGTCAACGCCTTATTTCGTTGCCATTTTCCTGCCTCCGACAATATCTGAACATCTTTAATTTTCCTCTCATCGTTTATGTCAATCTCAGTTTGAGAATATTCGTCGAGGGTAAGATTGAAGACTGTCAAAATGGAATGATCTTCAAGATCGCGGCGAATAATGAGCGGAAAGACATTGCCGGGCACAACAGCAGGTAAAGCATTCTTGCTCACCCATTGCATAACATTTTGGATCTGCTGCCTGCGATAGGTATGATTGAAGGCTATTCCACATGAGGTAGCCCAGTCGAGCAGATGAACTACGACACGCCCACCAAGGGAATTTTCAAATGCAAACATTGCAGGATATTTTCGCTTTGCATCAGGATCGACCAGGTCTGAAATAACTTTCGCTTTGGGGGATATTTTAGCGGCTGCATAACTCGGACGCCCGAGAAGGTTCGGTATCGTTAACGTCAGCATCTTGCCTTTTTCACCGCCGAATGCCTGATTGTGATATTCCTCTGCCGCCAACGGTTCAAGACTATCGATACATATTGGCATTGCTATTTTTTTCAGACCAATGTGTTTACCAAAACCTCGTTCGAAAAGTATTCTTGCAGCGACAGCATCAAGAAATAAACCTTCAGAGAGCATTTTTTTTATCTCGCCATCGCTATAACACCGCAAAGACTGGCCTATTGTCGCTCTAACTTTTTCATCAGAGTATGTTGTCGTAACGCCCAGCGATTCAAATGTTTCAGCAAGGATTCCATCCTCAGAAATCAATGCCGCATATGCATCATTGTCATTCAGTTGTTTTTCGTAGCTGTGCTCCGAGGAAAACAATAACTGAACCCCGCGTTGCCAGCCCGTTCCCTGAGCAGCCTCAGCCAACGCATTCAGATATTTTTTCTCACTGCCAAGCATGGAAAGCATATGGGGTTCTTCAGCCATCAGCGAACCACAATGATCAAACAGATTCATCGTCACGCCATCGCAGCCCAAAGCAAAAGAAACCGCCAGCTGCAAGAAAGTAAAATTAACACTTTTGGAATACTGTGTAAACGGAACATTCTCAACTTCGGTCTGCTCGATTGTTCCTTCGGGCAAAACGTGGCGAGTGAGCTTTATCGAATCAGATGAATAATAAAGCCCTCGTAATGACCACTCGCTGTAGCTGCCGAGCGGTGGGCGGCTTATAAGTTTTGGCCCAGCCGACATTACCTCGGCTAGTTTTCCCCAATCCCGGCCTTCCAAACAATGAATGCGAGGGCCTGAAGACATGAGACCAAATGAAGTTTCCGGTGAAATATCGTGCACGTCTTTAACGATCATCGCAACGGTATCGAGCATTATATCCCGTTGCATATCTAGATATTCTTTCCGCCAAGGGTGCGGATCGCCTGGTTTAGTTATAGCTGCCACTAATTCTTCGCGGGTTACTTTTTGGCCGAGACGTTTCGAAAACCTTGATAGATGCAAGCTACAAAAACAGGATATTTCCACCGGCTGGTGATTAAAAGTGCGCAAATCATCTTCAATCCAGATTACCGCAGTTTTGAGCTTGGCGTATTGCGTCCAGACTTTTTTGATATGTTCCTGCCATGCCGTTGATAGCGGACACGCGCAACATTTACATTGCGTTCCGTTCTGATCAACAAGAGTTTTCAAGCCCGAAATATTTAGACTTCCATCTCGACCACGGTCGTTATGACCTACGGTAATCCAAGGATTCAGAGAAAACACTATACCTTTATCTTCAATCTTTTTCTTAAATGATTTTAGTTTACGGCAATACTTTTCAACCCATTGTAGATTAGGCTGGCCGTGGGTAAATTCCTCGACGTCAATCTTGACGATAAGTTCATCGACTCCTATTTTGGGGAGCGTTTCCAAAAGCTCTGCCGCCAACTTGTCAAACCGCCAAGGCACAATCGTTCGCCGCAAGGCATACCAAGCTTTACTCATTTGAAAAATCCTTAAAATTTCACAAAACTCATTCAAAAAAAAGATGCCACAAGTTTTTTCACGGTACCATCATACTCAGCTAGCTGGAGATCGCCACAATTCACTTGGTCCCCTCCTGAAAAGTAAGCCAAAGTTTTCCCTTTCCATTCGCATAGCTCAACATCGGACGCATTCACCTCAAGTACATCGGGATAATTTTCAGTATCCACTTTATGGCCAGGGTCGTAATCCAAAAACGGACGGGACTTCGGGGCATTCTGCCATTCTATCAAGTCCATTGAACGCGTAATTCTGGTGCGATAACAATCAATACCCCGTGCATCTTTCCCTTCATGATTAAGATACAAGGCATAATAATACCCCTCAAAAAAATACAGTGCAGGCCCGCCAACATATCTGTCTGTACCATAAAGAGCATTGGGAATAATTGACCAATTCCTGAGGTCCTGCGACTCGTAAAATTTAAAAGTAAACTTAGGCCAGCGAGGATCGTCTGTTTCCATAAGCATTACAAAACGCTTATCGTCTCGCACAATACTGTTGTTGAAAAGATTTTCATCAGGATTGGCTTCTATTATAATTTCAGGCTTGGACCATGTGATCAGATCATCACTACAGAGCATTTTGTATTTCTTTATATGCCACCAATATTGATCCCAACCGTAGTCTCCACAAAACGCATACACTTTTTTATTCCATACAAAGGCGGTTGCAAAATAATGGTTCATCAACGGAACACTGAGAACAAGATCCTTTTCAACATCCCTTATGCGAAACCCGTCTTCATGAAACATTTCATTGAGAGCCGTGCCCGGAAAGTCTTCCGCACGCTTAAAATTCTCTAGAAGATAAAGTCGATCTTTAAACACAAACGGAGTTACCTCGCACCCCGGTTTTCTGATAACACCTTTTTTAGCTAGTGGATTTTCCCAGCTCATTGGATTTCCTTGTTCGAAGTTGCAAAAGTTATACCTTTAAGTTCACGACACGGTACATCACCGATTCGTTCTGCCAGCGACGGAGAAACAGCCGTATAAAAATGATACAGCCGCCCCTCATGGAATATCATTGATGGTTTATGTGCATGCATACTGTCTATTGACCCGGCCGGGCCAATATCGACAAGCACATCATCGCATCTCTGCCAGTTAAGCAAATCTCTGGAGATCGCCATCCCATCGCGCGCGTGACCATCTTGCCTGCAATAACCATAATAGAACATTATCCACCAGTTATCGTGTTTGAACACGCAAGGATCGGCTGTGAATTGATCGTCAAAACGGCCTTTCGGCCCCAATTTAACAATCGGGTTACCGGAATGTCGCTGCCAGTTCACAAGGTCTGTTGATGTCGCAACCCCAATCTGCTCCTGCCAAACATCCGCTTTGTTTTTAGCATTATAAAACAGATAGTATTTCCCATCACGCTCAACAAGCCAAGATGCATATAACGTCCCTTGCTCCCACAGTTCACCCTCTTCTGTCCATAAAATGGGATCACCAGCCTCCCACGTTTTCAGGTCATCGCTGAAACATAACCCGATAACGGCCGGACCAAGTTCATAGCCAGGATTGCTATACGCATGGTACGTCCCTACAAACCGTCCATTTATTTTTAAAGCTTGTCCTTTGCCAAAAAGTTCACTATCTCGAAACACACAGTTCATTGCCGCGTTATATTCAGTAAAACTCTCTTTCTTACCACGTCCTAAAACTACCCCTTGTTTGTTCCAATTATAAAGATCATTAGAAACCGCCAACCCCGTCTGGTATCCGACTCCATCATAACCCAGATAGATCATATAAAAATTATCGTCGTGACTGAATACCGTGGCACAATCTACAAGATGACTGTCAAATTCACCCTGTTTGAATGAAGGTTCAATCAGCAGTTTGTTGAGTTTTTTGGGAGTCTGAACTTTTGACACAATCTCATTTTGATTCATAGCCGCATCCATGCTTTAAAAATCCCGAGGTTTACCGAGTATCGCCTCATTGAAATATTTCGGCGCATCATTAGTGGTTAATTTAAACATTGGATAACTAATAAAGTCAGGATCAATATCATCCGGGCATATTAGATAGTTATTTCCAACTTTTGTTTCAAAACTTAGAATGTCATTCTCGGCCTTTTTGACAATGCGTTTCTGATGATTTTCCGCTTGAACAACTTGAACTGCCTTGTTTTTCCAAGGATTTACAATTTTACATTCTCCGCCAAGTTGGCTTTTGATTTGAATAAATTCTGCGTCGGCATTTTTCTTCTTATAGGATGAAACCATAAAACCACCTACCGCTCGCAGCATAAACCCAGCTGGCCAATCCAAAGGTGTGGCCGGGAACACCCGAATTACACCATCGTGACTTTGCAGAAGCATCTCATTTACCGTTACTGCCAAAATTGCGGATGGCTCGAGTCCGCACTGCACAAAAGGCCTGGCTGGTGTGTCTCTTTTTTCATCACCAACTTTTACGCCCGGATAGCAAACACGTTGGTCGTATATGTAATCACGTTGGCATTGGACAACTGCCGCGGGCAGCTGTTTGGCATAGCGAGACAGATAGTACCAGTGATCAAGATTGAAAAATAATCCCTGCGGAAAATGCTGAAGCTGCCGAACTGACATTATAAGGTCGCCCCTTGCCTCTTCAGCCATTCCCAGCCTTGCTTTTACGACAGCAATAGGACTTATCGCAAGTTTGTTCTTCGGGTGAAGCTGCGCCCGCCTTCGCAGAGCTTGGTATATGTTGGTTCCCTTATCGGCGATACCAATATCTCCGGCAGGGAAAACGGGGGAAGTATTTCGACAAAACGTATATTCATCTTCGTCGTGAAGGTCTGCATCTCCGCCCAATCCAAATCCGTCGCTGTCAAAACGAACCGGGTTACGATTCTCATCGCAAGCAACGGCAGTAACTTCTCCAACATCAGGCAATTCAAGCAATGGATACTCAGCCAAATTCTCAAGGACATTTTCCCACTGCGAACGTTTATCGCTGTCACTGCTGAGAATCTCGCTGGCTTTGATACAGGCCTTAAAAGAAGTTCGTATTGTCGCCAGGTCTGGAAGAGTGTTTTTAAATCGATTACCCTCTGGACATTCATAAGGCTGGGCGGGGAATATCTCGTAACATTTCTGCTCAGAATCCCACTTTAAATACTGAAGATAAAATTCCGCAGCCTTCTCCATGAAAGGATAAGCCAGTTCCCTAAGAAATTCTTCATCGCCGGCATACAAATAGTATTGCCAGAAAAGCCCAGCGATCTGAGAGGCTTGCGTGAAGGAGTGAATGCGATCCGAAGAATCCCAGGCTGGCATACGCCCTGCGAAATCATGACTTTCGTTCCAAAGTATCGCGTTGTCAAAACCTCGCTTCTTCGCATATTTCTGTGCAGCAGGCAGTAGTCGCCAATAGGTGTCAAGGTATGGACGCATGAGGTCCATATGATTGGCGGTGCATAAACTCCAATAGGCTTGCTGCATATTCCAGTGATGCGGAGTCACCCAATTTCGCACATCTCTGTTCCATGTAAAAGTGGCGGCATTGAAAATAGCGGGGTATTTACCGCGCGAAGCACAGGCCATCAAATACATTTGCAGGTAATAAAGATTCTCCAGATAGTCATCGCCAATATGCACGAACGATTTTGCCCAGAATTCTTTCCACCACGCTTGGTGTTCTTCACGTAGTTTTTCAATTTCTGTTTGTTCAAAGTCATCCAGCAACCGAATTGCATCGGCCAGCGGGGCCCGTGATTCATTCGACGTTACCACTGCCACCGCAACTTGGAATCTCTGCACCGGCTCTGCGGTGATAACTGCCTCGGCTCGATGACTATTGACTATACTTGCGTTTGTCTCCTTGCCGATAACACGACACGCCACCGCAAAGTCAATATTCTCAAATGATTCAGTTAAATATATACCGCCATCGCAACCTGTCTGAGTTGATCCCAGCCCTTTATGAGCATCTGGATCTATCCCAGCATACCAGCCTGGAAAGGCACGACTTCCCCACCGTTCAAGGCCTATACGTATCTGCGAACCGATATCTTCAAGGTCTCCGCTCCCGGTAGCTTCGCAATCAAGAACAAGTAAATTTTTATTGGCCTGAACCGAAGCATTAACCGACACATCCAAAAATGGTGTATTGGCTGATAAACTGGCCTGCCCATTGGCTAGACTAAGCCGGGCTTCAAAATCATCGAGATAGCACCAATCAAAACACGGAGCACCAAAATCTATGGTAACTCGCCCGCACGATCGCAGCAGCATTCCAGAATCTTCGGAGGTTTCATCCCACGTATCATTTTTATTAACCTGAACAGTCAGGCCCGACTCCGTAGTCCACAACATGACACCAAGATCACCATTACCCAATGGAAACCCTTCGTATCCATCAACAAAAGGAGACTTATAAACAATATCGTGTCTGGATAAATATGATTGATTATTAATAAACATAAGTTTTATTTTCAGTCCATATCCACACAGGATATTTCACCTGGTATAATTATTATTCTGCATGACTTTTTTATTGAAAGATTTGAAAACCATTGTTTGTCTGGATTTGAATTTCTCATCCATACTTTCATTGCTTCAACTGGTAAAGTAATATCCGCGTTACTACCTTGCGGCAAAGAAATTTCCAGAACATATTGCAAATCATCAAAATGCCAATTGATACCTACAACACCTTGCTGAGTTGTAACGTACCCTCTTGCCCAAGTCAAATCCCGCAGTCCATTAGGTGTTATTTTTACAGTAGTAAAACCGCCGCGATCCCCGGGGCGAATGCCTAGGCAATATTCAATTAAAAAGGAACCGGCCCAAGCCATAAATCCATGGCACAGCGAGAAGGATGTTTCAAAATGTTGTTCCCACAATGTTCCAGGTTCACGGCTGGCCATATAGTAAAGGAGGTCTCTGAAATCCCGGATGGCTAAATCAAAGTCGCCATTCTCCGCTGCCCAAAGCACACGATAATCAAACGAATAAGAGCCTCCTTTTTTCATAAACGTCGAAACCGCCGATTCGCGTTTATTGGAAAACGGAGCTGCCGTATTGCGAAGGAGTCTCCATATTTCCTTGGCACGCTCTTTCGGCACGACACCTGACCACAATGCCATATATTGGGTAGTTTCACTCAGGGACTCTATCTGAACAAGAGCACCATTCTTCAAACGATATCCATCGGAATAAAAAACATGAGATTGTTCATCTGAGCCGGCATGAACCGCAGGAAGACTGTTGATTGCATTACGAAGATTACAGGCTAATTCGGCATATTTTTCTGAGCCGGTGACATCCGCTAATTGCTTAATTGCCTTGTAAAAAGCACAATTAAGAAAAACTGATACCCCATCTTCAACACGATCAGTCAGACTCCAGTCGCTAAATGTTATTCGCGTCGGGACAGCTTCAAAAACACCTTGTGGGTTTAAATACTGCAAACACTGATCCATTATTTTGTCTATTACAGGCATACATTCCGCGAGAAACTTATCATTTCCTGAAAACTTGAAATCCTGAATGACCTGTAATATGAAAAATGGCATTCCGATTGAGAAATACCAGTCATGACAGGGCATATTCGACCCTACGATAGTGCTGATCATCCCCGGAACATCAGGACGGAATCCTTGCGTTTTAGAAGTAAGCCTGCACATCCATCGGCTTACTTCAATATCCCCCAAAGCATAAAAAGCAAGCTGCGACATCCAGTAGGATTCGTGCATATAGGCGCCGCGTTCTCGGTCAGGGCAGTCCATGTAAATATCAGATGTGTTAGCACAAAGCGTATCCAACGCCGATTGGTAGATGCGGTTCAGCTTATAATCACTGCAAATAAAGCTCCCCTTACCATTGGATACCTGTTGGTGCAAACGCAAGGCGATTCTCTTAATGCGTATCCTCTGGTCTTTTTCACCGCGTGCGGTTACACATAAGTATCGCATGGAATGAACGATTAGTGCTTCAGTTGACACATTCTGGCCTGTCATCTTTACCCGCATTACAGGATTAACTACATGAACCGTCTGTGGCCGAAAACAACCTGTCTGCAAGTCCATGCATTCAGCCCATGAAATATCAACAACACTACCATCATCCCCAACGGCCTGAAGCTGAATCAAACCAGAAAAAACTGTGCCTAAATCATAGACTACATAAGGGTGTGCATCAGATATTTCAAGTTCAAGCTCGCCCAAACCATTTTCCAACAGTCCTCCTTGATTACCAATGCCGATACTTGGCGGTAAACATTGCTCCGTTTGAAAAATATCACCTATTCGATTCTGGCCGAAGGGTAATTGCTCAGTGCCACTTTCACTTCCATGACACCAACGATCTGGCTGCCATATACCTTCCCGGCATCCCATGCCCGTTACGGATACCGGCAACTTTTCTCTTATGGAACAAGGAGGTGTTTGCTTGATTTCAATATGAGACCACGGTTCAGTTCCAACATCACCGACCGTTGTTGCATTCCCCCACGCAGAATCATTGTATTCAAGGGTTTCCCAGCTGGCGGGCTTTTCTGATGGATCTATAATTTCGATTGGAAAAGTCCGACTTGAACCAAAAGGCGGCGCCTGCTTATCATAATCATTACAAATGCAGCATCGCCATTTATCACCCGAGGCAAGAAGCGTCTTGCTGGAAGATGTGACCAATTCAAATAGCATCCCAGGGCGCTGCCCCATCAGTTCGCCGTGGGAATTATCGAATAATATTTCAACCGAAACTGTATTATTACCATACCGGAGATGGCTTTGCACCTCTAATTCATCCACACAGGCATAACCAACGGGATTCCGAGCAACACCGTACATAACAAACGAACCATTAACATAAAGCTTCCACATGGTATCGCCGGCAATATATGCAAATGCCTTCTCTGGGATATCAGTTAATTGAAAGTCTTTTCTGAATAATACATGAATACGTGTTCCAACAGGCAGATTTTTCTCAGACTCATCCGCCCAAATCCATCGTCCTGTCCAATTACAATGTTCCGTTTTTAGATCGTGCATTTGAGACATACATGTTTTCTCTGATGACATCTTTTATTTCGAACAGTAAGAGATTGCTCAAAGGTTCAACTATAAAGTTATACACAATTATAGTACTTGTGATTCAGGCAAAGCCGGAATTTTTCTCGTTGCTTTCTGAGCCTTTGATTCGGGTTTAATTTTTATTTTGATTACGGTCGCAATTTTATCTGGCGGTGCCTTTGGCAGGCCGGAAATAATATCGCGAGTTGCTTCATGCTTTATTTGCAGTTTTTGGCCTGTATCCAAAATTGAGGCTGACACCAAATGATCGCCATGAGATTTCGTAAGAGCGAATTCAGTTCCAGGATATCTCACCAAGTGCAGATAAATTGTGTTTCCTTTTCGGGTCGGTCTCCAAGGTGCGAGCTGGGAAAAATATGGCCAGCGTAGTTCCTCTCTGCATCCATAAATCGACTCTGAATGCACGTCCATCCACTGGCCTATCTTTTCGAGATTCTTCCTCTGCCAACTCGCAATAGAACCGTCTACCTTTGGACCAATATTCAAAAGCAAATTCCCACCATGCGAAACGCAACTTATTAAATTGTTTATAAGCTGGCGGGGATTTTTTCGATTCATATCAACCGAAGAGTATCCCCAAAGGTCCCCCATTGTATCACAACATTCCCAAGCCCGATCTTCCGGAACAATTCTTTGCTCAGGAGTCCCAAAATCTTCTGGAGTATCAGCCCTGTTATTAATTAAAATCCGGGGCTGACATTTGCGCACCATGGCATTGAGTTTCTTACTTTGCCAAGCCTCAGCCAGTCCGTAAGATTCCGTCAGTGAAAAGTTCCAATCACCTGTTTGTGGAGGCCATGCTCCATCATACCAGAGAATATCAATCTTACCGTAGCGAGTCATCAACTCATTTACCTGCGTATGAATATACTTGATCATGTCAGCCCATCCTTGCGGATCGTTTTTAGGCCCCTTCCAATAGGCTGGGATTCTCCAATCCAACAAGGAATAATATAATCCAACTTTGAGTTTATGCTTTCTGGCAGCCTGGACATACTCAGCAATAAAATCCCGCTTGGGAGTCTTTTTTGCAGAAGAGAAGTCAGTTGTATCTGTATCCCAAAGACAATACCCCTCATGATGCCTGGAACCCATGACAACATATTTGCACCCCGCCTGCTTAGCCAAACGCATCGTTTCATCAGCATCAAACTTTGAACCGGTAAATTTAGGTTCGTATTTTTCAATATACTCACTGGCGGGCATACCCATATCGTACATCATCCAGCAATCCAGATCGGTTCCGGTATAAAGTCCCCAGTGAATGAACATACCGAAACGAGCCTGTTTAAACCATTTTAACTTCTCTTGCTGCGAATTTTTTGTCATGTTGATTCTCTAATATAATTTTGAATGCCACGTCCTGCTAGAACAATATTCTCTACTTTATTTCTATTTTTAAGCCTGCTATACAATAACCGCCAACCCCAAATTACTGGATTTGACGGTTATGTAAACAAAAATGCCCTACTTTATTTATTGAGCATTTCAATCATTTTGGCAATTTTCGTTCGTTGCTTTTCAATTACTTGCGGATCACTTGTATATTTATCTGCACTTTTGGCAATTTGCGTTGGTACCCTAAGTAAGGCTTTTGCTCTGGAAATAAGTTTTGAATCAACTCCTCTGGTTTTGGCTGATTTAATTTGTCTATCCAGTATGGCTAGATATTCATAATCTTCAACACCATCACGATGCATCGCCAGCCTTATCGAAACTACCGGTTTGCCATTCTGCATGGGGTAAACCAGAAGCCCGTCGCCTTTGCCGTCATTACCAGGATTTACAAAAGGGGTTTGGCTTCGATTCCAGGTAAAGGTGAAATAGACTCTGCCTGGTAATTTAAATTTCCAGTTCATCCAGCCCATATCTCGTAACATTAAAGCATCATAAGGTATGTCGTAAGTAATGGCAGGAAATTTATTGTCGCAGGCATACCACCAGAGTTCTTTCCCTGCCTTCTGAGCCTTGTGCATAACAGGCAGATGCGGATCACACAGGTTAACCGCATGTGTACAGAAAATGTCTACACCTGGATAAAGCTCATCCAAAGGCCATTCCGTAATAAGTATTTTGTAATCTGGATCTACGCTTTTTATGAACTTGCTGAGTTTCAGAATCGTTGGGATCGGTTTGTAGCCTGGTTCATCCCAGAGATAAACAACCATCCTATCAAACCAGCCTTTTTCTTTAAGGTGTTTTGCAAAACCGGCAAACCACTGACGGGTCAACTCCCGTTCTCGCTCATTCTTCAGTGGGTTGAGTTCGATGCGTATATTTTTACCCGTGGCTTCATCTTCAAAATCATATATCATACGATAGTACTGATTGCCAGTGCCATCACCCGCCCACCAGGGCAAGCCGAAACAACTCATCCCCTTGTCGAATAATGACTGCATTTTCAGGTCATAATCCTTCCAGTCAAATTCGATGGTTCCATCTTTTTTCAGTATGCACCTTGGCCTGGCCACGTCCCCGGACCCCTGCCCGCCCGGATTAAAACGATGCTTCAGCATGACATCAACATACGCAGGATTAAAATCCCAACAGGTGATTGTCTTGAGAGTTCCGATTACGGGAAGATCAAAACCCCAGACCTGAACACTGAGCTTGGTCTTTAGTGGCGTCATATCTTCACCCTTTATCGTAACTGTTGACTCATATTCGCCAGCGGGAGTTTTTGCGGGGACATAAACGGTTATCCAAATGGATTGGATTTCGCCAGCCTTCAAATCAAACGGGCTATAGGGAAAAATCGGATCAGGCCAGGCCTTGGTTTCATCTTTGACAATCACCGTTTCCACAAGACCAAGTTCAATATTTTCACCAGCCATTAAAGCATCGCTCTCGATGTTCTTCAGTGGCGAACATTCCACACTGATATTCCTGATATCTTTTGGCGAACATACAAGAAGTTGCACAGCCTCGTATTCATGACCCGCAGCTGAGATTTCCCCAACATCTTTAAGCTTTAAAGACTTGAAATCCGAATCTGGAAAAACCCTCCGTCCGGCACTTTCCCAGCCAATTTGAAGCGTGGGACTATCTGCAAAACAGCCAGCTGATAAAAAAACACAAATAATAATAATTGAATAAAACTTTCGCACCAGTAAATCCTTTCGGTTCTTCTTATGGTAACTTAGGAATGTAATTATACACCAGAGGCCATCTGATCTTAATAAAATCGTTTTGGATGAAAATCTTACCTTTGCTTTTTCAAGAATAACACAAGGGCAAAACTTATAACAGTAAGTGATGCTGGTTCGGGAATCGAGTTATTTTGGGAGGCAAGAGTGTTACCGAAGTTGGCCTGCACACTTGCATAGTCACCAGCTGAGACAACACCATCACCATTGGCATCACCAGGTAGGCCCGGCTCGCCCGTGTTGCCGAAGTTAGCCTGAACGCTTGCGTAGTCGCCCGCAGAAACAACACCGTCTCCGTTGGCATCACCAGGAAGGAAAGGCAGTTCAACGTTGACAAAATTCCCATCATAGTACTTAAAGAGTTCCCCGGTACCGCCAGATAAAGTCAGCGTGACTGTGTTATTAACCAATGGAATCATGTCCACAAAACCCGTTTCGGCGTTCAGACGGAAAATTTCATCGGTGATGTTGTCATTAAAAACAATTGTAAAATCAAGCGCAGCCTGCTCGGCGGTCAGGTTTGGTCCGTTTTTCAGATTGGTTAGCATGAAATACAACTGGCCTTCATCGTCAGTGAAAAAACCTATCAGCCCATTGTTATCTTCACCCATTCCGGAAACCGAAATACTCTCGATTGCCGTATCCGCACCGGAATTGGGAACCCAACTGTATGTTCCGTCCGGAATATCATTTTTAACTATTTCTACGCCCGGATTTTCGGGATCCCACCATTTATAGAAAAATTCCTCATGCTGGCCTGGAACATAGCAGACTTCCAGGCTTCTGAGATATTTCATGGCCTCACCAAGGACTTTCACCTCGGAATTAAGCTTCTGCGCATCGTAGTAAATCTGGTTTGCGGTCTGATCGGTATTCACCATGGCCTGGCCTACTTCGGGCGTATACGTAAAATAGGATATACCCTTAAAACCGTAAGTCATATGTTGATACACTTCACGGCGAAGGTCAGACTCGCTCGGCGTACGCAGGCCGAAATCTTCATTGCCGAATGATTGTATCCATACCCATGTCGGCAGGCCTGTCTCCAAACCCTTCTGACGCATCGCGCTTATGTGCACAAAGTTATTTCCAGTGCTTCCATCCCAGGCGTAGGGGTATCTGTCATACATCAGGACGTCAGGATTGACCACATTCACATAGTTTGCAATTGTTCCGACCGGATCATCTCTGAATTCTCCGCCACCCAGATTGGAATACGCCAGAGAGTTTGGAAAAGTCTGCCGAAACCAGTTTATGCTTTGAGCGACTGTGGCGTAACTATATGGCGCGGGTTCATCCCAAACATACCAGCCTGCATTGTTGGGAAACATACTGGTAAACCTGTAAGCGAGAGATTTCACCTCATCAGACAGCCCGTCCGGATGAGGGGCAATGTGAAGAAACCACGGTAAGCCTGTAGTGTTATTACACGCCAGATGATATTCATTGTGAGTAGTCCACTCCATAAAGGCCGTCATATTAGCTTCTTTATACTGCAATGGGTTGTTCATATTGTAGGCTTCCATATTGCCAACAAGCCCCATAATTGTAAAGTCGTGATCGCGAACCCACTGTATACCATGAGTCAGAGAAGTCGCCGAAAATGCTGTCCCACAGCAAACAAGAAAAACCAACCCTGCTACAATTCCTCCGATACCGGTGTTTCTCATCGCAAATGCCCTCTTCTTAATCATATTGTTCATCCTGACGTTTGAAGTAAAAAGTGTGACTGATATTTTGCCACATGGTTCGCAGCACAAAGACTGAATTACAGACATAACGCAGCCCCCACGCTGGACAGATAAATATTAACTCTTAAAACTTAAATGCTTATAACCTAATATATCCACGTCCCAAGCCAACAATTGATTCTGGCCTTGAAATCCTCTGCCTTGCGATTCTCAGCTGCTCCATCTGCAAAACCTACACTTGTGTCTGTGGATTTGTCAGCTGCATCGCCACCGGCGCCTGCACCATTGTGATGGTAGTCTGCCGCACCAAGCATCCTGGAGTGTGTAACCAAGACGGTTCCGGTTTCTACTTCGGTCACGGTATCAGGCCAGGCGGGTTCGTTATCATAAAGAGTGTACTGAGCCGCGGGATTCCACATATCGTGAATCCATCTGAATGTCCACATGTAAGGCCCACTTATATATGGAGTCTCGATCTTGCTTCCCCATATACCATAACCAAACCCTTCCCACCCTTCACCAGTGCCGTAATTGTCGGTACTTATAGGACATGCCATAAGTCCAGGTTCAGTAATGTAATCATATCTCATGAGATCATAAGCGTTATTTTCAGGATTCTGATCACCCGCACCACGATAATATTCAGGATATGGACATCCATAGCGATAGGGATACCTGTCTTCATTATCGTTGGCAAACAAGGCAAAGGCTGTGAGCTGCCCCTTCACATTGGTCAGGCAAATGACAGTCTTGGCCAGGTACTTGGCCTTGTTCAGCGAGGGCAACAGGATCGACACCAGAAGAGAAATTATCGCGATTACAACAAGAAGTTCGATTAAGGTGAAGGCCTTGAGTTTTTTATGTCGTGGATTCATTTTTCAATCCTTGCTTCAAAAAATTTTAGAGAGCCCTCCCCAGCCCGGAATGCCACCGGACTGGGGAGATATTAAATCGTTACGCTTTATTTTTTACGGCGGAAGACAGCCAAAGCGCCGAGTCCCAGCAAACTCATCGTTGCCGGTTCAGGAACAGCAGTTACATCGAAACCGCTCAAGCCAAGCCATGCTCCAGTACCAGCAGTGGGATTGCCCAGAACAATGTCAAGCTGGCCATCGGTAACCGTAAATTCACCCATCTCATAGGTCTTGACCCAGGCATAACCATCCGTCGCAACAACAGACACGCCCTGGCCTTCCACAGCCATTGGGAAATTCGGATTTGTAAATGAATTGCCTGTAAAAATATCAACAGCAGACAAGGCATAAGTACCATTGGCAATTGGCATTGATAGGGTAATATCAGCGACAACTTCGTAATCATATTTCATGATCGCCTTGCCGCTCCATGCATATCCGACACCTTGTTCCCAAGCACCATCACCAGCGGCCCAAGGGAAGCCTCCGCCTTCGGTTCCCGCCAACGGCCCTGCAATCGAAAAATCGCTGTAGTTGTAATAATCCGCATTGGCCTGTACAGCAAACACAACGGCTACCAAACAGAACGCTACCATCATAATCTTCGTCTTTTTCATAATAATTCCTCTCCAAAAAGGCCATTATTCCGGGTGTTGTCAGGGCTGGGTAACGCACCCAACCCCAAACACCCGCTCTAAACTTTTTATTAACATCCTTCAGACGGACTTTGTTAACTTCCATGCGGAGTCAACAAATAGAAATCCTATACGTTAAATTTACTTACGCCTGCGAATCAACGCTACCAGACCCACGCTCAAAAGACCAAGCGTAGCTGGTTCTGGAGTCGTAGCACTTTGCGAGGCAAGAGTGTTGCCGAAGTTGGCTTGCACAGCTGCATAATCACCAGCCGAGACAACACCGTCGCCATTTGCATCGCCAAGGAGGAAGGGCGGGTTCTCAAGAACCAACTCAAAACCGCTCAAACCAAGCCATCTGTTTTCGAGACCACCAGTGGCGGCGTTTCCAATAACGATGTCAAGTTGGCCGTCAGTTACGACTATTTCACCCATGTAATAATTCGGTACCCAGGCATTAGTATTCCATGCGATAACAGTCATATCCTGATCTTCAACAGCGATGGGAAATGTAGGATTTGTCGCACAGTTGTTTGTGAAAACTTCT
The DNA here is from genome assembly GCA_963664745.2 of Phycisphaerae bacterium. GTDB lineage: Bacteria > Planctomycetota > Phycisphaerae > SM23-33 > SM23-33 > B1-G9. The sequence continues at coordinate 2,404,421 of CAXXMC010000004.1, read as the reverse complement.
ACTGCCGTCATATCATAAGTACCGTTTGCAATTGGCATGGATAACGTAAGATTAGCAGCAGTTTCAGCATCATATTTCATGATTGCCTTGCCAGTCCAAGCGTATCCAACACCCTGCTCCCATGCACCGTCACTTGCAGCCCAAGGGAAACCCCCACCTTCCGTGCCAGCCAATGTTCCTGTAATCGTAAAATCACTGTAGTTGTAATACTCGGCATTCGCGTGTGCAATAAACATCACAGCTACCAACCCTAACACCAACATCATCTTTGTCGTTTTCATCATTCTTCCTTTCATAAAAGATAATTAGAAATCCTCACTATATTCCAGCAAGCGCTGAAACATCACTATCCATTAATAGCAGCAGTCGACTTCCTGATAATCAACTCTGCCTCGACCGTAATTTTCTGTGGCTTCATTTTGGGATTTTGAACTACTTCCTTGAGATGCCTAAAGGCAACTTTCCCCAACTCCAGCAGGGATGTGTCAACTGTAGTAACCGGGCAAACCGATCGTGCAGTCCAAGGCTGATTGTCAAATCCGACAATGCTCACATCTTCAGGAATTGACATTCCAGCTTCATTGGCCGCTGCGATAGCTCCGCGAGCAAACAAATCCCCAAAACACATCACTGCAGTCAAATCCTGCTTTCGAGATATCAGCTCTTTCATGGCTTCATACCCTGAGAGCTCTGACATGCAATTCTTTTTTACGATCCAGGATTCTTCAAAAGGCAAATTCAGTTGCATCATTCCCATGTAATAAGCCGACAGTCTCTCCACCTCGCATGCAAAACCCAAATCACCAGCCAGAACGCCAATTCTTCGATGTCCCAATTCGTGCAGATACTGTACAACCTTGAGAATGCCACCAAAGTTGTCCGGCCGAACATGACTGAATCCGTCATAGAGGTCGCGAACATCCACAAGTACCATTGGCCGGCCAAGCTTGGCCAGACAATCAACTACATTCTGCTCCGGCCAACCAGTAAGAATCAATCCCTCAGCGGGACTTTGCCTGAGCGACAATGGTAATTCACGGTCAGAGGAAACATCAGGGGAGACTTCGACAATCTGGACTGCCACATCAGATTCATTGGAAGCGTCCATGCAGCCCTTTAGCAATTGGCCAAAATACGATTCCCCAAAAGGTGAAAATCCAAGACAGCTTACAAATGTAACATTTTTGAGTTGCCTACCTGCTGCAGCTCCCTGTCTGCGACGCCCACTCCCCTTGGCTGGCAGATAATTCAGGTCGTTTGCCACACCAAGCACTTTGTCACGCGTCTCAACCGAGACGCTGTCTTTTCCATTGAGCACATACGATACTGTTGCCGCCGAAACGCCCGCTAAATTCGCAATTTTCTTTATAGTTGCCATATTCGATCCAATCAGTACTTAAACTACCTTATCTTTTACTTATCTTTAAATATATTACACCACTTAAACCAATCTGTCAACAAATTACTTTGATAAATTACACGTATTATTATTTTGCTCTTTTTCGCTTATAAACCCATTAAACACAAACGACTTTTGTTTAATTTTATCTGATTTTTTCATGATAAACAGCACCTTTTGATCATATACAAGGTTGTGAAAATGCAGTATGAATATCAGGCCAGCCGAGATGGGCAAAAGGCGCTTTTCAGGCCAACCGCCACTCAGCCATTTGCCCTTCCAAGGCGATGAATGAGGACCAAATTATCAAAAAATACCTAACATAATCCTAATCGAAATACACCCAACCACTTTCTCGATGAATCGCCATCAATAATCCCAGCCCAAATAGACTTTTCAGACAAGCCTAGTACTCTGTCCCGTGGATAAGGTGGGATAGATGCGCCGCGCCGGTGAGGCAGATGCAAGGAAGAAAAGCGACTGCATATTTGAAGATATTCCGTCGTTTTTCTGACGCAGCAAATGTCTTATAGCCGCAAGCAGGTAGCCGGCATTATTCCTGAAATGGAGTACTATGTACTAAGTACTTCAGGGGCACGAAGATCCCTTGGATTGATTGCTCATAGTTTCAAATAGTAATGAAAAGAAAATTACTTTTAAAACAAAACCCGACGAAATATATATCTTGGACTTCAGTTTTTTTTGGGTCTTGCCTTTAGAAAACAAAAAATAGGAGTGAACTGTGATACTCAAATTTATTTGAAATCTTGATTTTATGGTGTGGTGTGGTTTGTAGTGGAATTTCGAAATTTTAGAGGGGAAAGTCCTATGCGAGCTTTAAATGTTCGAGAGAAAACAAATTGGTCACCATAGCCGACTTCTCCGGCAATACAGCTTATGGACTTTGAGGTTTGACGCAAGAGATCGCAGGCTTTGGAAATTCTCGATTGACGGACTAATTCCATCGGCCCTATTTTCATGATTTTTGTAAAAATATCGTTGAATCTTGATACTGAAAGTCCAGCCTGTTGGGCAAGATGCTCCCTTGTGATTGTTTGGGCAAGGTTGTTGTCTATAAATTCAAGTACTGTCATTAGTCTACGATCTGCAAGCAAGGAAAGGCAATAGCGATCACAGCGTTTGCTTTTCGAGGCAATTATTCCAAGCAATTCAATACCCAACTGCTGGAGTGTCAATGCAGAGTTGAATTCATTTTTCAGCCCCGAAGTTTGAATCTCGACCATCCGCTCGATAATTTCGCGAATTGCATTTACCGCATTTGGGTCGTCAGCCTGATAAACTACAACCGGTTCCCTCAGAAAAAGACTTATATCCAGCCCATGCAAAATGGGAAAATTAACGTGGCACCAGCGACTTACTGCTCTACTTCCCGGGGGTAATGTAAACTTGTGTTGAACATGCGCGGGAAGAATCGCTACTGTCCCTGAAGGAAGCTGGATAGTTCTGTCGTCGAATTCGAGTGTGCCTTCACTTCCGGTTGTATGAACAATTACCCAATAAGGATATAATCGCCATGTTGTACCCTCAGACACACTCGTCACAGCGCCTTCATGGTATTCAAAACGTAATGTCTTTATTATGTCGTAATACATGCTGTAGTTCAAAAAGCCATAAAAATAGTTTCGCTTACTATGTTAAAAAGCCATATTGTTAGTATTATATAGTAAGATGTTGTTTTGCTAAGTACAAAAAAACAAAAAAAACACTCCTGGTCTTTGCCAGGGCAAACTTCAAACCAATTGGAGAAGTAAGATGGCTGATTTGCGAATAAGCGATGCTGAGATGGAAAATTTTCACGGCTTTATCGATTGGTGTGTAAGCGATCACAGGCTGAAAGTTCCCCACGCCCAGATTCAGTGCGTCCAGCAAAGTTGGGGGAATATTATTTTGGGAACAAGCCTCATAGGCAAGCCCATCTGTCTTGCAAAAAAAGAGTACATTCACGGTATCGCAACTCACTGCGACAGTATCATAAAAATCAAACTCGACAAGCCCGCTTTAAAATTTTCAGCCGTCGTAGGTATTGACTATAACCGCGACACCATTAATAAAAACAGCAGCGGTTATTTGGCTACCGCCATTTTCTCCGTTGTATTAAACGGTGAAACGGTTTGGACAGGCCCGGAACTTTGCGCCACAGACAGACCCCAAACTGTTGAAATAGACCTGCAAGGTGCTGATGAATTTTACCTGCACGCAATGGCAGGGAATTCAATCCAGTTTGCACATGCCGACTGGGCAGATGCGCGAATAACCTATACCGATGGCAAAACCGAGTATTTTGCTAAGGAAGGTTTTGACGGATACAATTTTTTCCAACTTCCAGTTTCATTTCGATACGGCCTGGATAATTCAACAGAACTTTTGAGAAAATGGGATTACCGATCCACATCCAAAACACTCGATAATGATATAAAGCTTCATGTGATGACGTGTCGTGATCCTAAAACGGGTTTGGAATGCGAGGTCTCACTCAAAGAGTATCCTGATTTCCCAGCCTGCTGGTATCAGGTGAAGTTCAGGAACACGTCAGATAAAAATTCGCCAATTCTGCAGGAGATTCGTACGCTTGACATCCAATGGGATAGAAATGAGGGGCAACGCACTTTCGTCCATCGCTGGAACGGCAGTAATGTGTCACATCCGGACAATTTTGATTTTACCAGAAACTTTCTCAAACAGACCATAGCACTGGAAGAAGTCGACGTTCACCTACAGGGTCAGCTGGGGAGATGTTCTGGAAAGTGGTGGCCTTTCTTTAATCTAGAACAGGCGGGTAAAGGAATGTTTGTTGCAGTAGGCTGGACAGGCCAGTGGGATTGTGACATCACCTGTGACGAAAAACGCAAAGCCCAAATTAAAGCCGGAATGGAGAATACCCATTTCCAATTGCTCCCAGGTGAAGAAATCTCCCAGCCTAGTGTTATGCTCATGTTCCTCGAAGATAATACCCCAGCACGGCGTAGCAATATATTCCGTCGGTTCATGCGTGAATATGTAATTCCCCGCATAGAATCCAAGCCAGCCGTTGCTCCCATGTCATGTCTAACCTGGGGCGGCATGCACTCAAAATTCCATCTGGACTGCATTGCCGAGATCAAAAAACACTCCTTGCCATATGATGTTTACTGGATAGACGCGGGCTGGTACGGGCCGGAGGGGAATTATTCACCCGATGAATTTTCACCAGGCTGGGCAGAGCATACCGGTCACTGGTCGGTTAATCCGACCGCACATCCCGAAGGCTTCAAGCCCATAAGCGATGCCGCCCATGATGCAGGGCTGAAATTCATGGTATGGATGGAACCTGAACGCGCGTGCATGGGGACACCATTGACAACACAGCACCCAGATTGGTTCCTGAGCGAAACAGGTAAATCAAATTGTGGTGAATCCGTCTTACTGAATCTTGGCAACCGCCAGGCGCTGGAGTGGCTGACGCAATTTGTTTCAGCCTTCATCAAAGACAATGGATTGGATGCATATCGTCAGGACTTCAATTACATGCCACTTGCAACATGGCGTAATAACGATTCCCCCGACAGGCAGGGAATAACCGAGATACGTCACATCGAAGGGCTTTACAAATTTTGGGACGCGCTGCGGAGTCAGTATCCTGATCTGCTTATCGACAACTGCGCAAGCGGCGGAAGAAGAATAGATATCGAAACCATGAGCCGATCACTCCCGCTTTGGTGCAGCGATGTTCAATGTGCACCGGAGCACAATCCTGACGCAAGCCAGGTCTTGAATCAGGGCATGAACTGCTTATTCAGTGCTCATGCCATCGGTACGGGTTTTGTGCCGGGAGACACTTATCGTTTTCGCAGCAGCATGAATGAAGGCATGGGGTTCATGTTCATGGGCTATGAGAAATTCTGGAAGGATTATGAAAACTATCCTATGGATTGGCACAAGCGGATGTGCGATGAGTTTTTGCGTGCCAGAGAATTTTTCAAAGGTGATTATTATCCATTGTTAGCTCAGAGCCCCGATCCGCAAGCATGGTGCGCATCTGAATTCTGGCGAGAAGACCTCAATGGCGGGATAGCTGTCTTTTTCCGCCGAGAGGAATCGCCTTTGGAAGCCGGATCTTTTAAACTTTTCGTACCGGATTTAAATTGCAGCTACAGCATCGAAAACGCTGACTCTGGCGAAGTGCAAACTTTAACAGGCCAACAACTGGTTGAAGGCAAAGGCTTATCTATACAGCTCGACCCACGTCAGAGCTGCCTGATGTTTATAAAAAGAGCATGATGGCTTCTCATTCAAAAAAAAGCTTGGACATTTTGGCAGGATGTCGAAAGATAATTTCAATTATTAGGTGAAAAATGAGCAAGCTGGGCGATGTAAATACGACGGATATCTTTGACAAATGGGAACCAGGAACCGTGTTTTGTTGCCCCCAATTCTCAAATGCCAATCAAATGTATCGGAAGTATTGGCTGCAGATTATCCAACATGCAGGGTTGAAGCCTTGGCCAAAATTGTTTCAGAACTGTCGTTCCTCAAGAGAAACTGAGCTGGCTGAAAACTATCCCGTTCAGGTGGTGTGTGATTGGATTGGCAACAGTCCCAAAGTCGCAGCCAGGCATTATCTGCAGGTAACTGAAGATCACTTCGAAAAAGCGCTGCATTTTCCGGTGCAGTCCACAGCCGTTTCGGCTCGCACAGCCTCGCATGAAAAAAATGGGAAATTGACAAAGGCTTGAAAAACAAGAACTTGCGATCTGATGCAAATCGATGCAAGTCCTTGCAAAATAAGAGGATGGGCCGTACTGGACTTGAACCAGTGACCTCCTGCGTGTCGATCTGACGAACACGTGAACACATCTTTTTTCTCTCCCTCGTTTTATCCATTTCTCTAAACCTCTCGGTTTGATGGTGGTTTGAAATAGACCTAATCCCTGCCTTGGTTTGTCCCTGTGCGTTGGGCGTTTTCGGGGGGCGTTTTCCCTATATGGGGGGAACCAAGAGAAAAGCGGGGTCTTAAATAGCAAGGCGAAGCCGTTCTCTATGGGGTGGATGGCTGATGATAAGGAAGTACCGTCTCTGGGCGGTTTGTAGTTGGAAAAAAAATGTTAAATGTAATTGATGAAAAAAATTCGTGTTCTTTGATCAGATTCATTTTGCCAGGTGCGTTGCGTTCATTGGCAAAGGAGATCGAAGAAAACAATCAGCGGGCAAATGGGACCACGGTGCCCGAAGGGCAGCCCGTAGGGCCTGAGCGGGAGCGTAGCGACTGCGAAGCCGTGGGAGGGTTCCCGTTTGCGTTCCGCTGCCCCGCCTCCAGCCGAGAGGCTGGGGGGCAGCGAACGGAACCCGCAAGTATAAATAAATATCGTCGCTTCCTCATGGTGGGGAAGCAAAAAAAAAGGCACCAAGAGGGGAAATTCTTGATGCCAAAAAATCATTCTCCTGTGACGGAGCTTCAAGATGTTAAAAAATATCGGCAAATCTAACAAAAGTCAACAATCAAAAACTAAAACTCCATGTTCAGACCTGTTCAATTCGGGTGGACAAGGCAACGAGGCTCCGGCGAGCGGCCCAGAGCGAGCGGAGCCCGTTGGTAAAAACCCCCGTTATGTACAACGGGGGTGGAATTACCAAGAAGGAAAAGCAGTTGTTTCAATTCATTGGCTTAGGGGTAGTATTAGCAATGACTTACAAAGTAGAGTAGATGAGTTGCTTAGTAAATATTTCGGTATCGGTTCTGAAAAACCTTATGGTTTATGGGGGTATGAAAAAAGAATAGAATATGCCAATGGAGTTCATCTGAATTATGACCTTTCAGTTTCTAAAATAAAAGGTCATCGGAGTAAGTTAGCTATTGAAATTCCCGGTCAGGCTTTGGATATTCTCCACCCTCAAGAAATTTTCTGCTTTGTTTGTAGCCTTCGCGATATGAATTTTAAGTGTTCTCGAATTGATTTGGCTTTTGATGATTTTGAAAGACTTATTGAACCTTTTGATTTGTTTCAATTGGCTAAGTTTCAAGGTGATGTGTCTGGTTTTCGTCGTGTGCGTTGGTTGGAAGATGTCAAGATTGGCGGTGGTTCTGATGGTGTAATTAGTGCCATGTGTGCTTTTGGTCGTCGGGGTGAAATTGGCTCAGGGAAATTTTTGCGTGTTTATGATAAGGGGCTTGAATCTGACGGGAAAATTGATGCCGTTCGTTGGGAAGTGGAATTTTCCGGAAAAAAGGCTCAGGAGGTTTTTGATAAAATTTCTTCTTCTAATGATATTACAGGGCTAGGAAAAAGGGTTTCCGAATATATCGGCGGTTGTGTGAATTTTCCTATTCGGAATGGTGATCATCATACTTCAAGACTTAAAAGACATGAATGGTGGTTGAAAATTGTAGATCGGTTGGGTTCTGCCATTGTTCGATTGCCCAAGATTGTCAAGAGTATCAAAAAGGCTGTAGGGTGGGTGGAAAAGAGTGTTTCTGCCAATCTTGGTATGTTGCGCCATGCCTTTGGTGAAAATGAATTTTGGAGCTGGTTAGAAGCCGTTATTGATACTGGTGAGGGGCGAATGTCTTCGGTTCATGAAAACATATTGCGTGATTATTTTCTTAAAAATGGGATTCCTGAAAATATCCGGCGTGGTCGGGTTGAATGTCTTGAGGTGCCATTTTGATTTTGTCTGAATAAAAAAACAAAATTTCCTTAAAAAGAGTTTGACCTAAATAGATCAGTAAGATATATTACGACTAACCTAGATGGAGAAAGCATGACAGAAAAAAATGAAAAAGTGAAATTCCAGTTGTATGTGGACAAGGATTTGGCGGAAAAGGTTGATTATTTAGCCGGCAGGTTGAATATGAAGCGTTCAGATTTTTTGGCAACACTGGTTGAATTTGGTGTAGCTGACAACAAGCGAATCATTGAATTTGTTACTTCAAAATTTATGAAGCCTGTGCGTAGTGTACTGGCGGAATTTGAGAGAAAATTGAAAAGGAAAGAGTGATATTATGAGTGATTTATTGAAAAGATTTTACACAATTTACGAAGTCATGGAAATTCTTGGTGTGTCTCGATCAACTATTGAACGGTGGGTCAGGGGTGGGAAATTTCCTAAGCCTGCGACTGTTTCAAGTAGGGTCAAGTTTTTTAAACCTTCTGTTGAAAGTTGGATTAGGGAACATAGCGGGTCATGAAAATTCATAGGCGGAAAGATCGGAATAATGCTTACTATGTTCGTGTCAAAGACGAATTGAATAAGTGGCATGATTTTTTTGGTGGGTATACCGAACAGGAAGCCTGCGAAGTTGGCCGAAAATATCAGAATGATATTGATATGATTAAGCGGGGTTTGACCACAAGGGAAGACTTGAATGCGGTTGATTCGTCTCGGCGGCCTATTGCCGAGATTCTCGTTGAATATAAAGCTGATATGGTGACTAATCGACGGTCTGAAAAGTATATCAAGGAAGCTTCAAGATGTGTGCAGGCTGTGATTGATGGGATTAAGGCTAAGTGTTTGGCTGATATTCAACCTGGGCCGGTTGGTAAGTGGTTGGCGGGTGTGATCAAGGCTAAAAAATCAGCCAGGACACATAATGGATATCTTCGGGCGATTCGTGCTCTCATGAATTGGGCTGCTGTTCGGGGTTTGGTGCGTCCTGATGTTTTGCGTTTCCTGAAACAACAATCGGAACATACAGACAGGCGGGAAGAAAGTCGGGCTTTGACGTTTGAGGAATTCGATCAGCTGATAGAATCAACGCCGGATAAAATGCGTCAGCTGTATTATCTGTTTTCCGGTCGGTGTGGGCTTCGATGGAGTGAAGTTTTTCGGCTGGAATGGGAAGATATAAACCTGAATGATGGGCGTATAAATCTTAGGCCAGAAGCAACCAAGTCACAGCGTGGGGATGTGTTGGATATCCCTCCTGACCTTTTGGGGCGGCTTCGTGTGATGGGGAAGGGTAAAGGGTCGGTTTTCTCATCTAAGCCGATTCTACGGACGTTCAAGGCTGATCTCCAGCGGGCTGGCATTTCTTACGAAGTTGACGGAAAACAGGCTGACAGAAAATGTCTGCGGAAAACATTCTGTACTCATTTGGTCATGCGTGGAGTTCCTATAAATGAAGCCATGAAAATGATGAGGCATAAAGACCCGGCTTTGACATTAAATATTTATACTGAACTTGGGTTATTGAATACAAAGGCTTCTGCTGCTAAGCTATCATCCAGTCGGAAAAGTTCCGGCCTGTCAATCGTCGATGCGGGATAACTGAAAGGGTACGGGAATGAAAATTTTTATTATTTCGATAGTCTTGCTGGTGTCAATTGTTGCTTGTGATAAGGCACAAGCACAACCTGATGTTAATATACACAAACAGAATGAAGGTGATATATCAGAAAAAAAGCTTGTTGTGGATGGATTGGAAGTGGTAACAAAAGTTGATGGTTTTTATCACAATGCATGGAATAAGCTATTGTGGGTTGTTGCTGCTTTAGGAGCTGTTGTCGGTATTATAATGCCGCATTGGCTTTTATGGTTACAGAAAAAGACTTTTGAGCAGATCGAGAAGAACTTACTTAAAGAAATTAAGGCACAGAAAAAGATATTCGACAAAAGAATAAATCGAACACAATTTGACATGCATCGGACTTTTGGAGCAATTCTTCAAAATATGCCGTCAGCTCATCCTATCAATTCAACAAGTGCAAGGCTTAGTGCATGTAGATTTGGGCTCGAAAGTGAGGAATTTGTTGGGGTACGCGAGGTTGTGTCACAGATAGATAAATATGTTAATACTACTAATGATGCCGAGCGAGCGGAACTCAAAAGAGACCAAGGCCAACACGCACGGAATGTCAAAATATTATTGAAGAGAAAAGATAAAGACCATGATTATTCTAGGTGTCTGAAATGGGCTGATGAAGAGTAGAGTTTCTCTCTTGGTTTGAAGCTGGTTTGAAATTTGTTGAAAAAGAGTGCTTACAAGTGAATATTGCTGACGAACCAAATCAGGCCGAAAGTGGTAGATAAGTGGTTGAAACGACGAGGTTTGACGAAGAAAAAAAGAATGGGCCGTACTGGACTTGAACCAGTGACCTCCTGCGTGTCGAGCAGGCGCTCTAGCCAACTGAGCTAACGGCCCTCATGTGGGACGAATAATGTATTCGCAAGGCTAAGCTATGTCAAGCGGTCTTTCCAAAGTTTTTCGAAAATGGCGTGTGATCAGACCCACGCTCTTGACAATAAAAGAATTTCGGCTCGGAAAAAACTGAAGTCACGCTGAAATAACGCTTTAAGGAAGCAAAATCTGAATCTGACTTTTTATCCTTAGAGCAACGAACGATTAATCTAAATCGTTTTTTCTATCCGTTTTCCGCAGCGGGATAGGAAAATGGACACCGGCAGGATAGCCAGGCCACAAGCCCAGAGCGTCAGGCCTATAAAATAAATTCGAGGGTGAAGCGAGCGCACTGCCAAGCAGGAGAAGGGTATAATCAGCAGGCCTGCAACAGTCAGGCCCGTTGCTATCCACGCCAGCCAACGGGCTCTGGAGGCGTGATTGAGGGTCCATAAAAACGTCAGGTCAACGCCACAAGTCAGGACAAGCAATGCTGGCATCTGGGCATAATGGCCCGCGATCTGCAAAGGCCAAATCGTTTGAGACCAGGCATTCGTCAGCAGCAATGCGAGCGGCATTAGAATCCCCACGAGCATGGTTCTGCCGCCCTTGCCCGCCAGCAGAATTCCACCCGCCATGATCACAGCTGTGGGAATAGCCAGGCTGTCCACGAGTCTGGTTGCAATACTGACCTGCCCCAGATCCAACAGCCAACACATGCCCGACACTCCAGCAAGGCCACCAGAGGCACAAAGCGAGAAGAACAATGATTTGCGATGGCTTATAGGCCGATCCGGTCTGCTTCTCGAGTAAGAATCAGCCAGCATCAGGACAACCAGTACTGCAGTCCAGCCTGCTGCGACAAGAAGCATTCTCACAGTCAACAACGGGCCTAGCAGGTCAGCTTTTGCTTCTTCTGGTAATGCAAGAATATTGCTGATGCCCAGAACCCAGCCGTCAAAAGCATGGTCCGCAACAATAATGGCTGGTCTGTCGTAGAGAAGACGCATTATACCCATCCCAGCCAGGGCCACGACGGGTGTGGCAAGTATGCTGGGGATTTTCAGCAAGGCAACCAGAATCGCATTGCAGAATCCGATGCTCAGCCCAAGCAGGCCCGATATCAAAAATGCAACGGATGGGTCCAGGCCAGCATTGATAAGCACCGCAGCCAGCACGCCGGTCTCACTCATAACCATCCAGATGCTAAGGTCAATTGCGCCGCATCGCAATGCGAGCATGAATCCCATCGCAGCTGGGAGCATACCCGATGCCATTTGCCCCGCAATGTCGAGTTGGAACTCTCCGCCCCATGACAGCCAGGCTGGCAGAAGCAGCACTGACAGTACGGCCAGCAGGCCTGCGTTGAAGTAATCGCGGAACTTGTCCCGTGGGCCTGGTTTAGGGCTGAATTTTTCCTCTAATGAAATCAAATTCTTACCGCCTCACAAAACTGTATTACAAATGTTCATCTTCACCAAAAAGACACCGGCCACGCGAATGCTAACAGAAAATGAGTCAGCTTTCCAGCATTTCGATTGTTGACGGCAGGCTGGGCATGCGGGTACAACATTTGTAAGAATCGACTTATACAAATTAATATCCAGGAGAATCAGATGTTAAAGGGAATTTCGCCGTTGCTAAGCCCGGAACTGTTAGCTGTGCTTTGCAGCATGGGACATGGTGATGAAATTGTTTTGGCTGATGCCCATTTTCCGGGCCATAGCATAAATGAGACTGTCGTGCGAGCTGACGGTTTGAAAATCGCCGATCTTCTCGATGCGATTCTGCCGCTATTTGTGCTTGACGAGTATGTCGAAGATCCCATCGTCATGATGGCAGCCGTGGAAGGCGACTCGCTGGAGCCAGCTGTGGAGGCTGACTATCGGAAATCCATTGATCGTCACGCCCCGAGCGCCCCTGCCGTCACGCGAATCGACCGTTTTGATTTTTACGACCGGGCCCGGGATGCGTTTGCTGTGGTTATGACCGGCGAAACCGCAAAGTACGGCAACATATTGATCAAAAAAGGTGTTACGCCTATAGCCTAGGACTCCATAACAGAGCGTTCAAACTCAGATAGGCTGATCGTCCATTAGCATTTTGACTTCATAAGCTGTGGGGGTGGCGTCCTGGGCACCTATTTTAGTACAGGCCAGGGCACCAGCTGCGTTTGCAAACCGGGCAGCTTCGTGCAAGTTCATTCCGCGTCCGATAGCCACGCCGAGGGCAGCGGTAAACGTATCGCCGGCAGCGGTGGTGTCCACAATATCGACCTTATAAGGCGGAACCCGGTAGAAATGGCCATCCGCCGTCGCGACCATACTGCCCCGGCCTCCGAGTTTCAAAACCACCGCCTTAGCGCCTCTTGCAATCAACCCAGCTGCGGTACGTTTGTCAACCCGTTCCTCAGTGTTGCCATTGCCGGTCAGCATTTCAGCTTCAATGACATTTGGCGTAATGACGTCCACTTGGAAAAGTTCCTGCGGGATAATTTTCGGGACCGGGGCGGGGTCGAGAATTATGATGGCGTTATTGCGCCTGGCCAGGTCCATCGCGGCCCGGACAGTTTGCAGGGGCAGTTCCAGTTGCAGCAGAACAACGTCGGCCTCCTGGAATAATTCCTCCCGACCAAACAGATCATCCGGCGTAAGGGCGAAATTCGCGCCACTGGCGACCACGATGGAATTTTCACCTTTGTGATCCACTAGAATCACAGCTACTCCGGTAGGTGTATTTTTAGTCTCGATTATATGTTCAGTATCGATATCCTCAGCCCGCAGACCTGCCCGGAGATCCTGGCCGAAGGCGTCGTCACCGACCCGCCCTATCATTTTACAGCTGGCGCCAAGCCTGGCAGCTGCGACTACCTGATTGCCCCCCTTCCCGCCCGGAGATGTCTTGAAATCACTACCGAGGAGCGTCTCCCCCGGACACGGCATAACGGGCGTGCGAACGGCAACGTCCATGTTTATTGATCCGACAACGAGAATTTTCGGTTCATCAGCCATGCTTACTCCATTCTGCCATCAGCATTACAAAAGTTCCATCAAGAATTCAATCAATGCGTCGCATGTAAATTTAACCACCCAGCAATATATTTGCCATTTCCTGCACATTGTTGGCCAGGAAAGTTGGATTGGCTTTTATGACATCCTCAGCTGGTTCCTGCCCATAGGTAACGCCGATGGAACTTATTCCATTATCATGCGCACCCTGAATGTCCACCACCCTGTCGCCGATCATGACAACATCATCGTCTTCATAATCGCCAACCTGACAGAGCAGATCGAAGATAATCATTTTTTTCGTCCGGCGGTCATCTTCTTCGCTTGTGCCAAAAACATGATCAAAAAAGTCTTCAAACTTATTTGCTTTGACTATCTGCCGGGCGTTAAGCGTTTTCCGGGCTGTCGCAATTCCCAATATCTTGTCGCGCCGCCGTAGCTCGCTCAGCAGTTCAGGTACGCCGTCATAAGGGATGTTCTTTTGTACACCGAAAGTGCCCGCGTAATACCAGTAGTGCTGAAAAGCCTGGTTGGCCTGGTCGTGACTCAACCCGAAATCTTCCTCGAAACAATGCAGCAGCGGAACCGTCAGGAACAGCTTGAGTTTTTCGGGGTCGGTGTTGGTAATTCCGAAATGTTCCAGCGCATAGGCAGCGGCACTGAGCATCTCCTGCTCAGGATTGGTCACCGTACCGTCCAGATCAAATAATATAATTTTAAAATCAGGCATTTTTATAACACTAACAATTAGAGCATATCAAACTTTTCATCACACCCGCTCACATGCCATAAAAATATAAGCTGTTTTGTATAAATTTCCCACTGTTTTTATCCAAAACATATCTCTTGCATCCTGTGCATCCCCGCTAATTGCTTTCAACCTTCCAGCGGGGTATCTATTATGGTCGGCACAGGTTCTTTGCCGAGGAGGTTAATCTTTTTCCATGCACCGGATTCAAATCGCCAGGCCAGCAGGATACTGAGCGATATGATATACACTCCCGCAGCCAGCCAGGGCCCGAGGCTCTCCAGGCCGGGCAGAAATTTCACCATCATCACGCCAAGGCCGACCTGGAAAATCCAGCTCATAAACATTGTATAAACCATAGGCCAGAGCGTATCGCCCGCGCCTCGCAACGCGCCTGTGAAAATAATCGCGATAGCGTCAAAAATCTGGAATATCGCAGCGAACAGCATAAGTCGTCCGCCGATCTTGACAATCTGGTCAGCTGTGGCCTGCCGATCTGATGAAGGTACCACATCCGGATTGAACCGGATGTAGAAATCTATCAGTTCGTATCGCCATATATAGAAGACCAGTCCACACAGCCCCATGTATGCCATTGCAGTCAAGGTCGCAACATGCGCCCGCTTGATAGCAAGGTCAGGCCTGCCCATGCCGATGTATCGCCCGACAAGTGCAGTGGCTGCGATGCTGATACCCACAGCTGGCATGAATGAAATCGAAATGTATCGAACCGCGGTCGTATTCGCAGCCAGGTGGGCAGTGCCGAAAAAACCCACAAGAACGCCCGTGACAATTGACCAGCTGAGAATATCATTACAGAACTGCACACCAGCAGGCAGACCTATCCTGATTATCTGGAAGCATTCCGATATTTTCATCGCCCCAGCTTTGCGAGAAGCAAAGCGATCGTTCATTTTACTGCTAAGGAACATGCCGAACAGCATCAGCAACATCAGGCCCGAGCCGGACAGTGTTCCGATTGCAGCGCCTTTAACCCCCAAGGCAGGAAAGCCCCACTTGCCGAAAATCAGCGCGTAATTGGCAACCACGTTGAAGAGGTTGCCCACCGTCGAGACAACAAGCACCACTCTGCTGCGCCCAATCCCGTAGAAAAACTGCTCCAACACTCGGCCACACAGGAAAAGGCCCATCCCCGAGATCATGTAACGAAAATAAATTCCCTCGACAAGCTGAACCTCGGGGGCATGCCCAAACAGCCCAAAGATCGGCCCAGCCAGGAAATGCGTAAACTGCATAAGCGCAGAAAAAACAACCGTCAGAAGCAGCCCGGCCCATACGTATTGTCCGCATCGCTTCTCTCGCCCAGCGCCAAGATTCTGGCTGACGAACGTATTGACTACGGTCAAAATTCCCAGACACAGACTTGTCGGCACGAATGTCATCAGCCCACCCACAAACTGGCCACTGAGCGCATGCGGGCCCAGGCGCGCGACCATCATGCCGTCAACAAACATCATGATCGTGCCATTGAGCATACTCAGCCCGGCAGGCCAGGCCAATTGAAGCAGTTCACCCAGTCCCCAGAGCGGTTTATCATATTCAATCTTCATACAAATCCATACTCAGCCTGTATTTCAGGCCTGTAAAACCCGATTTTCATTGCGATTCAAGTCCAAACAGGATACAAATGCAGCTTGAGAGTTCCAAGATGATTTTTGTTTTTTGACGTAAAAGATTTTTAATTAACGTCCTTATAAACGGATTTTGTCGATTCGGCTTTGACACGAAGCCGACAAATACAAATTCCTATACAATTTGATTAACGTCCTTTGAAGGGATTGTGTCGATTCAGCTTTGACACGAAGCCGAAAAATGCAAATTCCTATACAATAAATTTAATGATTATTCGACCTTACAAACTATCACAGATCGACATGGGAGATTTCACCCTGGCTGGTTACAGCGTAGCAGGCGAGGAATCCGTGATCGTCGTGCCGGAGCTTGATGTCGTTTTTGACATCGGCAAATGTCCGCGTGAAGCACTCCTACCAAACAACGTCCTTCTAACACATGGCCATGCCGACCATAGCGTCGGCCTGCTCTACTATTTCCACCAGCGACACTTCCAAAGTAACCTCGGCGGAAAGGCATTCGTGCCCGCCAATCTCGTCGAACCGCTGCACGAACTCCTCCGAGCCTGGGGCCGAGTCGAAGGCCATCCCCCGCCATACGAACTGGTCGGCGTTAAGCCCGGCGACGAATTCGAAATCCGCCGAAATCTGCTGGTGAGATCTTTCCCCACCAAACACATCCGGGGCGCGTTAGGCTTTTCTGTTATCGACGTACGATTCAAGCTCAAGGAAGAATTCCAAGGCCTGGCCGGGCCTGAGATCGTCGCGATCAAGAATAAGGGCGTTGAGATCACCAATCGTATCGAAGTGCCCCTGGTTGCGTATCTTGGCGATACCGCCCCTCGGAATTATGCCGAAATCCCAGCTGTGCGGGACGCACGCGCACTGCTGATCGAATGCACATTCTTCGATGAAGATCATAACGACCGCGCGTGGGCAGGCAAACACGTCCACGTGGATCAGCTGCCGAAAATGCTCGAAGGCATGAACAACGAGCGGATAATCATCACGCATATCACTCGCAGAACGAACATAGGCTATGCCCGCAAACTCCTGCGCAAAAAATTACCCGCTGAGACATGGAAAAAACTTACAATCCTCATGAGCCGCGAACATGCCCTCGACGAGTGAACAGTTTTCAGTACTCAAATTCACATTAAAAGGATAAGTCATGAACAAGTTATCGGTTATTACGCGAAATTTGTTATTTTCGGCGATTGTCATCGTCAGCGTAGCGTTTTTCACAGGCTGTGCTACTCAAGATTTTCAGTCCGACGTGCAAACACAGGCCAAGCCCTGGACGAACAAGGAATTCAAGAATAATCCAGCTGATTTTCACTTTGTCATTGTATCTGACCGCAACGGAGGCTGTCGAAAAGGCATCTTTTCGCTTGCCATTGACAAAGTCAACCTCCTTCAGCCCGAGTTTGTTCTGTCCATCGGCGACTTTATCAATGGCGGCACAAACGACGTGGAAAAACTGACCGCCGAGTGGGACGAATTCAACCAGATCGTAGATAAACTGCAAATGCGCTTCTTTTATGTCCCCGGAAACCATGACAATGGTAGCCCCGTGATGGCGAAACTGTGGGAAGAAAAGCTGGGCAGGCGTTACTACTCCTTCAAATACAAAAACGTCCTGTTTCTCTGCCTGGACACACAGGATATCCAAAATCAAGCCGACAAAAAATATCCTGGCCAAGGTTTGACTGATGAACAAATCGACTGGGCCAAAAAAGTGATCGCAGAAAATAAGGGCGTCCGCTGGACTTTCGTTTTCATGCACCAGCCGCTCTGGCTGTACGATGATTCTGCATTGGCAAAAAATCCTGACAAAAAACCAGGTCGAGGTACCGGGTTAAGTCAAATCGAAGATGCGTTGGCCAATCGGGATTACTCGGTCTTTGCAGGACACGTACATCATTACACGAAGACAGTTCGCAATAAGCGGAATTATTTCACCCTTGCAACCACCGGTGGAGCAAGCCCTTTGAAAGGCCCACAGGTTGGCCAGTTTGACGGACTGGCCTGGATAACCATGACTCCAGATGGCCCGATAATGGCAAACCTTTTGATTGACGGCATAATGGATGACGATGTTACGAAAAAGCCTGAATAAAGGCTGAGACGGATGGCGGGCTTTAACCCGGCAAGCACGCTTGTGTGTGTTACTTGTCATTGCGAGGAGCGAAGCGACGCGGCAATCTCTCTTGTGTCATCCCAAACTTGATTTGGGATCCAGGGGAATAGTAAAGCCGCGATGATTTCCCACATGCCAGCCAGATTCTACAAGGTTTCACCTTCCACTGGATTCCGGGTCCACGGGCCTTCGGCCCAGCCCGGAATGACACAGGAAAACCGGGGTTGCTTCGCGGAGTTTACACCGAGCGAAGCGAAGTGCTCGCAATGACAAAAATAAACCGCGTGAGTGAACAAGTCCTCGACCCTACGCGATATTAGAAAATTCCGTGCGCGCTGCTGTTTTAAATCGGAAATTGAAATTGGGAAATTTCCAGCCGATCCTATTCTTCCTCTTCCTTCATATCCGCCAGCGCTTCAAGTGCGGATATGGGGTCTTCGGCGAGAGTTTCGCCCCCGGCTGCTGCCGAGAGGTCATCCAAGCTGCTGCCGCTCTGCGACGGGATAAGTTCCTCACCGGCATCGTAGCCCGCCTCGGCTGAGTCAGCTGGGACGCCGTCAATCTGAATGGTAATTACAACCGGGCCAATAGTCAGTCTGTCACCTGCACTCAGGACGGTTTCTTCAACTCGCTGATTGTTGACAAACGTGCCATTTGATGAACCCAGGTCTTTGACGCTCAGGGAATTGCCCTGCAATGAAACATGGCAGTGCACCCTGGAACAGCTGTCGATCGGAATACGCAGATCGCACTCAGCCCCTCGGCCCAGCGTTGTAATGGGCTTTGTTATGGGGATAGTTTTTTTCTGGCCACTTGTTTTGGTAATTATTAAATTGGCGTTCATGCGTCTTTCCTGTTCCTTTTGCTTCCACAACTGCTAACATACAGGTGCGGAATGAATTATGCATCCGTGCTGAAAAACCGTTGTATGATAAATATTATTCCTCGAAATATACTCGAATTTGAAGTCCATGGCAAATTGCTACAGTAAAAAATGCTTTGATTTTTTGGACGTCCCAGCATGGAATCCGCACACAGTTGGGGCGTTGTATGTTCATGTGCCCCTATGCAAGGCCAAGTGCAGGTATTGCGATTTCTACTCCCAAGCCGCCCAGCCGGGCCTGGCGGAGCTTATAGTAAAGACTTTGACAGCAGAGCTTGCGCAACGACGGAATCTCATAACCAAGCCGCTGAAAACCATCTTCCTCGGCGGCGGTACTCCTACCGCCCTGCCGGCTAAGCTCTTGGGCCAACTGCTGGAACACATCTCGCCGCTGGCTGATGAGGATACGGAATTCACCATCGAAGCCAATCCCGGCACGGTCGATTCTGCCGTCGGAGATATCCTTGCCCAAGCGGGAGTGAATCGCGTCTCGCTGGGCGGACAATCTTTTGATGCGTGCGAGCTGGAAATGCTGGGCCGAATTCATAAACCAGACCAGATAGGCCAGGCTGTGGAATTTTTAGAAAACGCGTGGGTAAGAAATATCAGTTTGGATTTAATGTACGCCCTGCCAGGCCAGACCGTCGCAACCTGGCTGAGAAATCTCCAAGCCGCAACCCAACTCAACGTTCAACACATCAGCTGTTATGCTCTGAGCTTTGAGCCAGGTACGGCACTCTTCGAGGATCTATCAGCCGGCAGAGTGAAAGAAGTTGACGACGAAACCCAACGCGAAATGTACTACGAAACCATAAACTTCCTGACTGCCAATGGTTTTGAGCACTATGAAATTTCCAACTTCGCCAAGCCAGGCCAAAGCTGTAAGCATAATCTGACCTATTGGCAGAACGAAGAATATCTCGGCATTGGCCCAGCTGCGTGCAGCTATATCCAGGGCGAGCGACGAACAAACACCCCAGACCTGACCAGTTATGCAAAAAATATCGAGCAAGGTCTGGAGGCCCCTTTTGAAGCTGAGCGAATCACAGGCCAAGCCCATATGGCTGAGACGCTGATGTTGGGATTCAGGCTTATAGAGGGCGTGGATATTAAAAAATTTATTAAAAAATTCGATCACACCCCTGCCCAGGCCTTCCCGGAAAGTTTCGGAAAATATACGTCACTGGGCGCAATCCAGCAGACCGAAACTCACGTCCATCTCAGTCAGGATGCCCTTTTCACCGCAGATTCGATCCTGGCTGATATTGTTGCTGAAGCGTCATCTCAAAGGCACCTCTAAAAAAAGCCCGGCTGGATGTGCTGTAAGCCGAGTTCTGTCTCTTCTCATCGGCGGGCCGGCCGAGGCGAGAAGCGAAGACCATTTATCTTGACCCGCCATCGCTGACGGGCTCTGCCCAAAAGGGCAAGCGACCTACCCGTGACTCAAACGGCCTGGATCTGACCATCGTCACTGCTTGGCCTTGCACCCGGTGGGGTTTACCCTGCCACGGACTTCACAGCCCGCGCGGTGCGCTCTTACCGCACCATTTCACCCTTACCTCCGGCAGCCTTATGACGGGGGCTCGATATCCCGCTAGGGGACATCCCGCCGGGGGCGGTTTATTTTCTGTGGCACTTTCCCTATTCGCGTTTGCCCGGTCGCGCGGGCCAGGCAAAACGAACGGTGGGAGTTACCCACCACCGTGATCCAGTGGTGCTCGGACTTTCCTCCCCTCGATAAATCGAGGAGCGGCCTTCCACACATCCAGCCAATTGAATTATACAATATATTCCCCAGCCTGATACCAAGAAATGCGAGCAATACCATAATAATGCACCGGCTGATCCGCAGTTTTTCATGTGACTGTAATGTACCAGCCGGCATTTCGTTGACTTTCGGCTCTCGCACGCGTATTTTAGACCTCGTGTAAATTTGTGTTAAGCATTAAGGAACAGCATGGCAGAGGAAGTCTCACAGAATCAGGTTCACGAATTGTTCGAATCTCGCAGGTTCGGGGAGTTGAAGTCTGTACTCCGCCAGATGGAAATCCATGACCTCGCTGAGCTGCTGAGCGAATTGGATGACGAGAAGGAATTGGCAATCGCTTTCCGAATGCTGCCTACAGAAACCGCAGCCGAGATTTTCGGCGAACTGGAATACGATCAGCAGGAAGAACTGCTGAACAAGCTCTCGAATCAGGAGGTGGCTGAGCTTCTCAACGAAATGCCCCCCGACGACCGAACGGAACTGCTGGAAGAACTGCCAGGCCAGCTCGCCCAGAAGCTCATGAGCCAGCTTCGCGGCGACCAGTTGAAAATCGCGCGCAGTCTTCTGGCCTATCCTGAAGACAGCATCGGCAGGCGAATGACCCCGGAATACGTAGCTGTGCGGGCTGACTGGTCAATCGATCATGTCCTGCGCCATATCAGGCGGGTAGCCCATCGTCGGGAGACCGTCAACGTTATCTATGTCGTCGATGACGATTGGAAATTGTTGGATGAAATTTATCTCGACCAGATAGTTTTGGCTGATCCCGAACAGACAGTCTCGGACCTTATGGACAATCAGATTGCCTACCTTCATGCCCGCGACGACCAGGAAGAGGCGGTTGACGCTTTCAAAAAATATGACGCTATGGCTTTGCCCGTTGTGGATAAAAAAGGCACGCTGGTGGGCATCATAACGTTTGATGACGTTATGGACATGCAGGAAGAGGAAAACACCGAGGACGTTCAGAAGATGGCTGGTATGGCAGCCTTGGAAGACAGCTATTTTTCGGCGTCGTTCATTCAGATGATCATAAAGCGTCTGCCCTGGCTGGCCATGCTGCTTGTGGTGGAAACGCTGGCGGTGATTGTCCTCAACGGCTATGAAAAGCTGTTGGCGATACTGGCTATGTTCATGCCGCTGATTAACGCAACAGCGGGTAACACGGGCAGCCAGGTATCGGCACTGATGATCCGGGGTTTTGCGGTAAATGAGATAGAGATTTCGGACTGGCTACGCGTGCTGTTCCGGGAATTGACGCGAGGTATTACGATGGGCGCTTTACTTTCCATCCCCGCAGCTGGGATCGTAATGCTCTTTCCGCCTGAGAGTTCCTCGAATATTTATCTTATTCCGGTGGCTGTGGGTATTGCCATGATCGTTGCGGTAACGCTCGCAAATACTATAGGCGCAATGCTGCCGTTCGTCTTCAAACGGGTCGGCATGGACCCAGCTGTGACCAGTGGCCCGTTCATCGCCTGCCTTATGGATGTCTCCAGTATTCTGATATTCTTCTCCACCGCCAGCGGCATTCTGAATATCGCAGGATGATCTATTTTTTGTCATTGCGAGCACTTCGCTTCGCTCGGTGTAAACTCCGCGAAGCAATCCCAGTTTTCCTGTGTCATTCCGGGCTGGGCCGAAGGCCCGTAGACCCGGAATCCAGTGGAAGGTGAAACCTTGTAGAATCTGGCTGGCATGTGGGAAATCATCGCAGCTGTACTATTCCCCTGGATCCCAAATCAAGTTTGGGATGACACAAGAGAGATTGCCGCGTCGCTACACTCCTCGCAATGAAAAGTTTTGTGATTTTATTAGCCCCGGCGACCGGATTGGCAGACAATCTTTTTGAAAATTTTCAAAAA
Organism: Phycisphaerae bacterium; assembly: GCA_963664745.2. Lineage (GTDB taxonomy): Bacteria > Planctomycetota > Phycisphaerae > SM23-33 > SM23-33 > B1-G9. The sequence continues at coordinate 2,381,906 of CAXXMC010000004.1, read as the reverse complement.
TCTTAAACATTATCTTGACACTTTTAAATTTCAGGCTATAAAGCAATCATCATGAATCAGCAAATAGCCACAATCCTATCCGGTACAAGCAAACGCCACGACGTATGCGCATACGTTATGTGGACGAATTTTGTCATGCCGATTAGGAGACACGGGCCAAGCTGATCCAGGATATTTTTAAAAATCCAAAAATTCAAGCGAAGCCCGTTCTCAGGAACGGGCTTTTTTTTATGGGATTTTTTTAAAATTTAACAGGCGTTAATCAGAAATTGAGAAAGGGACCTGAAAATGAGCAGAAATCCTGAATGGTTCGAGACTTTCTTCGATGGTTTGTACGAACAGGTTCTAGGTAGCGAGACCTTGGAACAGGCAGCGGGTGAAAGCGCCAAGACCATCAGGCGTGCTCTGAAACTTCGCAAAGGTATGCGCGTGTTGGATTGTCCGTGCGGCCTGGGCCGAATCAGTTTTCAACTGGCCCGGCTAGGAATGGACGTTACCGGTGTGGACTTGACGGCATCGTACATTCGCAAGGCCAGGCTGCGCGCGAAAAAGGAAAAGGCTGATATACGTTTTCAACAGTGCGATATGAGAGAACTGCCATTCGAGTCAGAATTCGACGCGGTCATCAACTGGTTCAGCAGTTTCGGGTATTGCGATGAAGCTGGTAATCTCGCCGCAGCGAGGGCTGCATTTACAGCCTTGAAACCCGGTGGGAAATTCATGCTGGAATTGATGAATAAATCTTTCATTCTGTCGCATTTTAAACAGGAAATGGAAACTTGTACAGCTGAGGGAATCAGGATTATAAACAGGCCAAAATTCGATAATCGCACCAGTTACATTCGAGACGAGTGGGTGATGAGCAAAGGCCAGAAAAAGGAACGACGCAAAATGGCAATGAGAATTTATAACGGTGCGGATATCCGCAAGGTTTTAAAGTCAGCTGGGTTTAAGGATATTCAATTGTTAGGACATGTACCGACGGGAAAATTTACGAGATATACGCGCCGTTTTTTGGCGGTAGCGACGAAAGATTTAAATTAGAAAGAAATGGGAATAAAAATGAAAACTAAAATTGAAACACCAAAATGGATGCGTGACGAATTCACGCATGTGGGCGCGGATTTTTCAGACGCAGCTGAGGTTGAGAAATACGCAGCTGCGATTCCGAACGACACCGCCATGTTTGATGAGCTTATCGAACAACTTGGCCTAAAGCCCAGCCAAACGCTGTTGGACTTCGGAGCAGGCCCGTGCGCATTCGCGATACACGCAGCAAAGTGTTGCAACAAGGTCTATGCGGTTGACGTATCGCCGGCGATGTTGGAATACGCACGCAACCAGGCGGCGCAGGCAGGCATTGAAAATATGGAATTCCATCACGGCGGATTTCTTACATACGAGCATTCCGGGCCTGCCCTGGATGCGATAGTTTCCCACAAGGTGCTGCATCATCTGCCGGACATGTGGAAGCTCATAGCTTTGCGGCGAATGGCGAAAATGCTGAAGATCGGCGGCAGATTCCATCTGCAGGACGTGGTCTTTTCATTCGTGCCGGAAAATTACGAAGAAGAAATCAACGGCATGATCGAATTTGTGCGGGAAAAGGTCAGCGAGGAAGTATCCGTCCGCATGAATGGCCATATTGCCAAGGAATACAGCACGATGGACTGGATTATGGAAGGCTTGCTGCGTCAGGCAGGTTTCCGGCTGGATAAGGTAATCTACCCCGGCGTGCTGGCGGAGTATTTCTGCACGAGAATCACTTAACAAATTAGATCGTCCAGGTTTTTTCAAAATACAGCCTGCGACTTTTACAGAACAAAGGATGTAATCATGAACACGACAATAAACGGAACATTGAGAAGAACAATACCTACACTCAGAACAGACAGGCTGATACTTAGGCCTTTAGAATTGACGGATGGTCCGCGGGTCCGAGACCTGGCCGGGGCCAAGGAAATCGCAGACGTTACTGACAGGATTCCACACCCGTACCTTGACGGGCTGGCAGAGCAGTGGATTGCGACACATGCCGATGAGTACAAACGCGGCAAGTCCGCGATCTTTGCGATCACCCAGGCATGGGATGGCCTGCTGATCGGCGCGATCGGCCTGGAGTTGAAAAATCGCCAGGGCGAGATGGGCTATTGGCTCGGTATGGATTACTGGGGCAAGGGCTTCTGCACGGAAGCAGCTGAGGAAGTCCTGCGGTTCGGGTTCGAGGACCTCGATCTCAGCCGAATCCACGCGCAGCACTTTTCGCGGAACCCAGCCTCTGGCAGAGTGATGGAGAAAATCGGGATGACGTACGAGGGCACTCTTCGGCAGCATGTCGAGAAGAACGGTAAGTTCGAGAACGTCGAGTGCTACGGTATTCTCCGGGCAGAGTGGTGATTTACGTGTTACCTTAAGCCCGTCATGTCATGTTCGGATGGCATGGCGGGTTTTTTGTAATTAATATTTCGTTCCCGCCAAAAGGCAAGCCGACGTCCATGTCGGATGCGTGTTAAATGAATTGACGATTGATTTTTTATCTCTTTCGACCGAAAATTGGAGCCTAACGTTTGCGGAGAAAAAGATGAGTGCGGAGCAACAGTCAGCAGACATGCGGATAATTGAGAATCTCAGGCAAGCCCGGGATAAAATGCAGGCTGAGATCGGCAAGGTAATCGTAGGCCAAAGTGCAGCTATAGAATTGCTCACCCAGGCCATGCTAAGTCAAGGCCACTGTCTTCTCGTCGGCGTGCCGGGCCTGGCCAAGACGCTTATGATCTCTACACTTGCAAAAGTGATGCACCTTTCTTTCAGCAGAATCCAGTTCACGCCCGACCTCATGCCCAGCGACATCACCGGCACGGACGTGATTGAAGAGGATCGCTCGACAGGCCGGCGCGAGTTCAGGTATGTTAAAGGGCCGTTGTTCGCGAACATAATCCTGGCCGATGAGATCAACCGCACCCCGCCCAAGACGCAGTCTGCCTTGCTCCAGGCCATGCAGGAATATCACATCACAGCAGGCGGGCAGAACTTTCCGCTCGACCTGCCGTTTTTCGTGCTGGCGACGCAAAACCCCATAGAGCAGGAAGGCACATACCCCCTGCCCGAAGCCCAGCTCGACCGATTCATGTTCATGGTGAACGTCGGCTATCCTTCGCGCGACGAGGAGCGGGTGATCGTCAAGACCACCACCAGCGAAACACCAGCCCAGCCTCAGCCTGTGCTTACCGGTGAGGATATCCTGGCCTTGCAGCGAATTGTACGGAAAATTCCGGTTTCTCAGCATGTGGTTGATTACGCGGTGAACATCGTGCGGGCATCCAGGCCTGACGATCCGACGGCCCCGGATTTCGCAAAGCAATATCTTACCTGGGGAGCTGGGCCGAGGGCTGCTCAGTATCTCGTGCTCGGGGCGAAAAGTCGCGCCTTGTTGCACGGCCGATTCAACGTCGCAGCTGAGGACGTCCGGGCCATCGCCAAGCCGGTAATGAGACACAGACTGTTCACCAATTTCAATGCCGACGCCGAAGGCATCACAGCTGACGGCATAGTAGACCATCTGATCCAGAATGTGCCCGAACCGCAAGTGAGCGATTATCAAAACGCATAAAATTAATTGAGGACTGAAAATTGTCGAACACAAAATGCTTTGTTATACTGAAGTGACCATTATTGAAAAGGATTTTGGTAATGCCTACAATTACAGATACAAAGGTTATCGTTTCTTTTTCTTTTCCAATGAAGGGTTGCCTTTGGAACCTCCTCATATTCATGTTCGCAAGGGTGAGTGCGTGGCAAAATACTGGCTTGGCCTTGAGGTAAAACTGGCAGGTTCATGGGGCATGAATGCGGTAGAATTAAATGAATTGAGACGCGTTACTCAGGAAAAACGTGACGAATTTGAAAGGGCATGGCATGAATACTTTGGATAGTCAGCCAAGGGCAAAAAAAATATGGTTTGATAGCGATAATTTGCGGGTTGAGTTGGAAGATGGCCGGCAAATTGGCATGCTTTTGGCCTATTTTCCACGTCTTGCTCAAGCGACTTCGGGCCAGCGAGATAATTTTATTATCAGTGGAGGCGGTACGGGATTGCACTGGGAAGAACTTGACGAAGACATCAGCGTTCCAGGCCTGTTGGCTGGGGCGGTGGCGGAACATAAGGCTTCGGCCTAACCGAGGGGTTTGCTGTAAAAGGCTACAAATTACAGGCTTTGAATATTATAGGTACCTGATTTGATGCGAAAAAGAAAAATAGCGTTTGTGATTGTTGCAGCCATGCTGGCTGTTGGTTCGTGTGCATTTGCCCAGCCTACCGTGCCTGCGGAGACTGTAACGCAAGCAGAACAGTTTTTCCAGGCAGCCCTGACAGACGAACAAATCCTGCCATTCGTTCTCAAGGGTTTGCAGTCCACAAAAGACGTCGATCTCCTGCCGCTGTTCGCAGCCATCTGCCAGAGCGGTGACAAAGAACATCGACAGATGGCGACAGCATTGGTTGACGATTTGGCGGAAAAGGCCTCTGCCGGTGTGCTGCTCGATAGGTTGCAGCACGATCCGAGCATGGCTGTGCGTGCTACGGCGCTTGTCAGGCTCGCAGCCTTGGAGGCAATTACCCCCGAACAGCTCATAGCTGCGACAAAGATCGATGACGAGGGTATTCAGGTGATCGCTGCCCGCGCGCTTGTCCGGGCAGGCCAAGGCCGGGCTGCGAAACCCGTGCTGGAAAAATTGGCTGATTCAAAAGATACGGACACCGCCACCCTCGCTCGAATGAGCCTGCTGGCTACGGGGGACCAGACCCAGATAGGCTATCTTCGCAGGATAATCCTCGACCCCAAAACCACGCCTGAACAGCTGATCCGAATGCTGGATCAGATCAGGCTCGAGAACATCGCCTCTGCGTTGCCCGTAGCTGATTTCCTGTCTCAGCCCGATCAGATGCAGGCCGTTCGCGTGCGGGCATACATGACTGTAAATGAACTCTCCCCCCGAGCCGCCCAGACACTGGCTGGGGCTATTCGCGCTAGCGACAGCCTGGCCTTCAAGCTGAACCTCCTGCGAATGCTGGCTGATCGTGATGACGGGCGACATATTATCGCTGAGTTCGCAGCTGGGCCGAAAGACGATTCCTTCGCAGTTGTTGCCCGGTTTGAACTGGCCCGCAAGATCGGCGGCGAGCAAGGCAGCCAGGCTGTGACCGCGGTGATTGATCAGGCCCATCCCATCGTAATTGAATATGTCCTGACAAGAATGCAGGACGATATCGAGAAAAATCGCGAGAAAGCGGATTACTACACCCTGCCGGTTTTGAAGTACGTCCGCTCAGCCGATCTCGATAGCAGGCGTTTTACGACGGCCCATGAAAGAGCAGCCCTGGCGGTGCAACTGCTCGGAGAGCTGGGCTCTGAAAATGCTCGCAAGGGACTCTGGGACATTCTCAGCCAGCCTGATACCAGCACAATAAAGCAACTCACAGCTGGGGCACTTTACCGGTGCAAAAATTTTCAACAGGCGTCACTCGTTTATCCGCTTCTTAAAAGTCCATTCCCCAGCCTGAAGACATACTCTGCCTTGCTGCTGGCGAAAAACGGCAATACCGCAGCCATACCTACACTAATTTCACTCCAGCAACAAACCAGCCCCAGCCAGCCCGACGTGCTTACGCTGACAAACTGGTATCTGCTGAAACTTTCAGGCCAATCCAAAAAAACTGTAGAAAAACTGGTCAAGTCGATCCAATAATGACATAGAGACCACGACGGTCTTTTTATCGGAGTTGAAATGCTTATAGCTGCTTCACAACAGAATGTGGTTGTCATCCTTGTCATAGCCTTGGCGGTGTTCCTGCTGATTCGACAAATTTATCGACTCGCAACCGGCAAGGTCACCAGGTGCTCATGCTGCTCACAAATCTGCCCGCCCAGGGAGCAGGAAGACGGTCAATGCTCAACAGCCTGCGACGAGAAAAATGTACCTGAGGAAAAGGACGAACAGCCCAGCAGGAATGACATGGTTTAGAGGTCGCAGATAAACCTTTACGCAACTTCCAGCCTGATTTTTTTGCCGAGTGCTTGAGCGAATTTCTTAAGCGTGGAAAGTTTTATATCCTCGGCATGATTTTCAATTCTGGAGATAGAAGTCTTTTTTGTATTGAGACGACGGGCAAGTTCTTCCTGAGTTATGCCGGCTTCTTCCCTGGCTTGTTTAAGCATCACACCGATCTTGAATTGTTCGTACCCTGAATCGAAATCCTTGGCAAACTCTTTATCATTGGATTTACGTTTTTTAATGTACTTTTTAATATCACTCATTTTTTCCTTCTCTCGAAATAATCCAGTTTTCTTTTTTCTGCCAGTTTAATGGCTTGCAGCGGCGTTTTTTGTGTTTTCTTCTGAAAAGCATGTGCCATAACGATCAACTTTGAGCCGTCAAAAAAACCTAGAAATCGAAAAATGTCCGATCCGGTTTTAACTCTGGCTTCCCAAAGTTCATCAGTATTAACCATCTTCTGAAAGTATTGTCGCGGAACGATGTCAAGTTCTTCAATGAGACACAAAACCCAAGCTGCTTTTTGTGCCTGCCTGGACGAAAGGGTGTCAAGAAATTCCTCAATAGGACTTCTGCCACTGCTAGTTTTATAAAAAATTACTTCTCTAGCCATAATATTATGTTAACATGCAAGTTAACCACGAGCAAGTTATAATTGAATATTTCTGATAAAAATCATGCTATACTATCCTCCCCCTGTCTATTCATACCCCTGCCTTCAGATATTTTGTTCCCACTCAGCCTCCGCTGATGAGAAATATTGAACAGCCTGTTTTTTAAATTCACGCTCAGTCCAAAGCTCTCGCCAATCTGAAAGGCGCGTTGATTGTGCGATTTGTTCGATTGTCCGTTTGCAATCTTCGCGGGTTCTGCCATGGATCATGGTGTAGAGCGAATAAGGCCAACCGGGCCTGGCTGGGCGATGATAACAATGACTCACCGCGGGATTTATTGCAGCCTCTTTGCCAGCCTGCTCAATCCTGTCATTTTCGACAGGCCAGACTACCATTACGTTTGCGTTGGCACCAGCTGGGCGATGGGCAAGCACAGCTGAGTATCGACGAAGCACTCCACAGTCCAGCAACTCTCCAGCCAGGGTAAAAAGTTCATCTTCGCCCATGCCCGCATCTTTCGCGATGGCAGTGAAGGGCTCGGGGATGGCTTGCAGGTCGGTCTGCAAAGCCAGAACCACTCGGCGGTAAAGGTCGGTAATTTTCATTTCCGCAGATGCCGACGACGTTTGGGGGGAAGATGTCTCTTTTTCAACCGGCAGGGTTTTGACTTTCCCAGTCTGGTCGAAATCGAATCTGACATTAAGTTTGAAGCATCGTCCAACCGGGAGAATCAGTCTTGATTTTGCGTTGCATCGAGAGCCAAGGATATCGACTGTTTTTTCCAGGCCCAGTCTGCTGCCCGGTGACACCGCCAACGTAAACCAGAGATTGAATTCATCGGCCCTGCTGTAACAGTGACTCACGCCCGGATGAGTTGAAACCAGCACCCCAGCCTGTTCGAGGTCAGCAGGCGGAATTTCAAAGGCAACGAGCGATTGCGAATATCCCAGAGCTGCTGCGTCAAATATCCCGCCTATCCGCCGAATCAGGCCTGTTGATCGCATATTGCAAATTCGAGTCAGAACATTCTGCTCATCCATGTCAACGGCATCGGCGATATTTTTCCAAGGCCTATGTGTCAAAGGCACATGAGTCTGCAGCTGGGTGAGGATTTTTTTGTCGAGTTCATCCATTGTTCAAATTTTTGATATTTACTGCCTGCAAAAAACGCAGGCATGGCACCCAACGCCGTGAACTGTTTAGTGTTTCCAATGGTTGTAACGTTAGGACTATAAATAAGAAAGGACTCTTTTGCCGATAATAATCGTGTCGCGACAAAAATCGGAAAGGAGTCCTTATGAAACACTCAAAGCAGTGTAGACAATATTCGTATCGACATTTCTTGCGGTCAGGATTAAACCAATTCCTGCCCGCGGCTATTTTTCGAAACACAAAATTTCAAATCACGCCAGATGGCAGCCAATGGTTTTGGTTTACACGGTATTGATGACGTGCTTCAGCCCTGGCTGCACGCTCAAAGACCGATTTGCCGAAGCTCGAAAATGCATCATAGAAATGTATCCGACGCGGCGACGAGTCGGCCAAACATATCAGGGTTTTATAAAGCAATTGATGTCGCTTGGCAACATTCTATTAGTTCCGGTAATGGAACATCTTCGCCGGCGGCTTCGGGAGATTGCAGCTGAACATTGGACGCGTGAAGGCTTTTTGGCTTTCGCCGTTGACGGCTCGCGTGTGGAAATGCCGCGTACCGAAGCGAATGAGGAATCATTTGGTTGTGGCGGCAGAAAGGGTACCGGTCCGCAGGCCTGGCTGACGACTTTATGGCATATCGGCAGTGGGCTTCCGTGGGCCTGGCTGATCGGCAAAGCCACCGATGCCGAACGAAATCATCTTCGAGATATGCTTCATATACTGCCTGAAAAGGCATTGCTTATAGCTGACGCCGGTTTTACTGGCTATGATCTGATGAAGAAAATTCTCCTTCACAACAGATCGTTCCTGATTCGTGTTGGCTCGAATGTAACGCTGCTGAAGAACCTTGGCTATGCCAAAATAGAAAATGACGGCACGGTTTACCTCTGGCCTGTAAAGGCTCAGGAAACAGCCACGCCTCCACTTGTCCTTCGTTTGATAACGTTGCAGCGCCATGGTAAGAAGATGTATCTGCTGACAAATCTTGATGAAGAAACATTGAGTACGAAACAGGCTGCGTTTTTCTATGAGTTGCGATGGGGTGTTGAAGTTTTCTTTCGCTCTTTGAAGCAAACCCTAAGCCGACGTAAAATGCTGAGTCGCGCCCCTCGACAAGCCAGGGCTGAACTTGCCTGGACGATGATAGGCCTTCAGCTGCTGGGCCTGCTGAGCGTAACGGAGATAATTCGTGTAAAACACGATCCTCTAAGCTGGTCGGTTGCGATGTCGCTGCGAGCTGTTCGTAATTCCATGCAGAATCGCCAGCCGTCTGCGCCCCACCGTGATTTGCTGATTGCCTTTTCGAAATGCGTGAAAGATAGGTATACTCGCAAGAGCAGTAAGAAAGCCCGGAATTGGCCGCATAAGAAAAAGGAGTCTCCTCCTGGCTGCCCTAAAATACGCAATGCAAATAAAACAGAACTCGCTTTAATTAAGGAAATTAGTAAAATAAAACCAGCAGCTTAGTTCACGGCGTTGCATGGCACCCAACAGCCCAATATCCTCGATCATATTTCTGTAATCCGAATTCCAAAATTGAATCAATCCCACATATTGTCTTCATCCCGGAGTGCTTTGGGGGGCGAGAGGATTTCATGGAAGACCATGGCTGTCTTCGCAGCCTGGGGGTCAGCAAGGCGTGCCAACCCTGACAATACCTTTACTGGTTCGACTATAGCTTCGGCTGCGGTTTTTTTAACTTTGGCAGGCATGGTTTCTTCCGGTTGAAGTCTTGGTTTTCTACTTACCGGCACGCTGACAAACTGGGGTTGACTGTTATCGGTGAAGGTATGCTTGGACGGTAAATCTTCATCTGCGTGAAGTACCGGCAGCGGCTCGGGCTTGACGTGATGAAGATGCTCGACAGGCTGGGGCTTGATCAACTTGGAATGCGATTCCCGAACAAATTGCTGGATCGAAGGTTTTTTCGCGTCGACAGGCCTGGGCTGGGGTATCGGGGGCTGCTGCCGTTTTACGGGCGGCGGCGCTAATACCTTCCAGCCTTCGTCGTCAGTCTTGTTATTGTTCCGCATGGCTTGTTGCTGACGCAGTAGATTGGCTTTTTTCGCGGCTTCCCTCTTCTTGGCCCTGGAGACCAAAGCTCCAATCACCCAGAAGATACCCACAATCACCATTATTATTATTTGCTCGATATTGGAATCTTTGGCAAGAATTTCAATATAGCCTGGCTCGATCATAAGTCACCTCAGAATGTTTAGTGCGGAAAAACAAGTCAGCCGAGATCGGCCATGGATAACACGGACTGCGAAAACCGCTATATCCGCGAAATCCATGGCCAATTTCCCAGCTTTGTCCGCTATTTTACTTCTGATCTTCTTTACCGGCTCCGCCGATGTTGTCTCGCATGGAAGTATCAGCCTGGATATTCTTCATCTTGTAATAATCCATAATTCCCAGATTGCCGCTTCTGAACGCCTCAGCCATGGCCAGTGGAATTTCCGCTTCCGCAAGAACGACCTTCGCCCGGTTTTCCTGAACGAGAGCCTTCATTTCCTGCTCGCGTGCCAATGCCATCGCACGACGCTTTTCAGCCTCTGCCTGAAAACGACGCTTATCGGCTTCAGCCTGGTCAGCCTGGAGCGAAGCGCCGATGTTGCTCCCTACGTCCACATCGGCAATGTCAATTGAGAGAATTTCAAAGGCTGTGCCCGCATCGAGACCCTTGGCAAGAACGGCTTTGGATATGCTGTCGGGGTTTTCCAGCACGCGTTTGTATGTTTCCGATGAGCCGATAGTCGTAACGATACCTTCGCCGACGCGGGCGATGATGGTTTCTTCTGTCGCACCGCCGACCAGTCGATCTATATTGGCACGAACGGTGACGCGGGCTTTGGCTTTGACCTGGATACCGTCCTTGGCCACGGCGTCGATTGTCATCTTGCCGCTAGCTGCGTTGGGGCAGTCGATTACCTTTGGGTTGACCGAAGTCTGGACGGCTTCGAGAATATCACGCCCCGCCAGATCGATAGCGGTAGCCAGCTTGAAGCCCAGTGCAATATTCGCACGGTTAGCTGCGATCAGCGCCCGCACGACGTTCATAACCCGCCCGCCGGCAAGATAGTGAGTTTCGAGTTCTTCAGTCGTCAGGTTCAGCCCTGCCCGCACGGCCTGGATTCGGCTTAGGACTATCGTCCGCGGATTAACTTTCCGCAGCTTCATGCCGATAAGCTCGAAAATCCCCACGCCAGCCTTGGCAGAGAGTGCCTGTATCCACAGCCCGAACATCGGCAGGAACATCGCAAGGAAAACCACTACGATCAGAACCAGTACCGCTATCCCGATCCACTTGAAAGCGCCAGTTTCGCTAGCCCTTTCAGCTACCTGTGCCAGAAAATTCATTGATACCATGTCATTACCCTTTCTATTGTCTCTTTAATAACGTTTTTGAATGCAAAAACCGTTAGTAAAAAACTATTCATTCACCTGTCGAACAATTACTTCGGTCCCACGAGCTTTAATAACGCGTATTTTTTGTCCTTTGTCAATCATTTCCCGCTCTGCCAGTGCAACCACTCGCCTGCCATTTACACGAACCGTGCCGGACGGCCTGAGGTCACACTCTGCCTTGCCGGTCTGGCCTATGAGCTGGGCAAGCTCATTCGCTTCGGGCGTTGCTTCGTTTGTGGCGTCGGGGGCATCCTTCAGGAAGAGCTTTTTGCCCAGCGGCGTGTTTGGAAGCAGCTTGACCATGAAATAAAGATAAACCGGCGTGCCGATGATCGCACTGAGCAACACGATAAACCCCACGCCCTGCCCTATCCGAAAGCCGTAAAAAACAGCAACACCCTCAGCAGCTATGCCCAGCAACGCCAATATGCCGAACGAAGGCGTACAGACTTCCAGCAGGAACATAACACAGGCAGCGATGAGCAGGATCACAATCATTCCCGCGTCGGTTACCACACCGTCAGCTAAAAGGTTCGGAATGGACATATTAAGGAACCTCGATATCAATTTCTTCGACGACAATACGATTGCCTTCGATTTTCAGGATTTTCACCATTTTGCCGGCATCGACGACCGACCCTTCGGTGGTTATGTCGATCAGTTCTCCGTCAAAGCGTCCCTGGCCCACCGGTCGGAGCATGCTCACAGCCTGGCCGATCTGGCCGATCTGCATTTTGAATACTGGCGAGTCGTCTGTTCTTGGCGGCGTCTCCGCAGCCAAAGCCGGGGCAAGAATTATCTTACTCCGGGTAAGCAGAGTCAGCTTCGGCAGGTATTTCGACACTACGCACATGACGACAACCGATCCAACGAACGCTACGCACAACGCGAAGGCGCTGTTTTCAAACCATGTCCAGCCAAGGCTTGTCGTAGGCCAGGGCAGTTTATCCGGCGCGTTTGGAATGAGCATCGCCAGCAGGCCTATTACGCAAAGTGCAATACCCGCTATGCCTGGAATTCCAAAACCCGGGATGACGAAAATTTCCAGCAGAATCAGTATAACGCCAAGCCCGAAGACCACCACTTCCCACCAGTTGGCCATGCCGACGAGGAATTGGCTGAACAGCAGTACGACAAGACAGCCGATTGCTATCGAACCGAACACGCCAAAGCCGGGCGTGTGCATTTCTATATAGCCGAACAGAAGCATGAGGAAGAAGAGAAGCCCGGCGATAACCGGACTTGTAAGAAAGTCGACCATGTCTTCAGACCAGCTGTCTTCCAGCACTATGGGGCGGGCGATGATATTGAAGTGTTGCTCCAGACCGCCGTATGGGTTCTCTTCCGGGGCCTTTATGAGTTTGCTGACAAAGCCGAAATCCACCGCCTTCTGCGGCGTCATCGTCAAAAGCTTGCCCTCTGCCAGAATAACACGCAAAAACTCCCACTTACCCTTATCCTTATCACGCGTGAAAATATCCAAAGCCCCAATCGCTTCATCGGGCGGATTGCTTACTTTCGTACGATAATCATTGGCCAAGACGTATCGCAGTTCGCGGGTGGCCTTGTTGCGAACCAGCCAGACTTCCTGATCGTATGAAACCATGCTGGTGGAAAGCGCTACGTTATAGCCGTTGCGCACAGCTGATTCCTCGAACTCTGTGCGAAGCGGGGATTCGATCTTCTCGCGCTCGATACCCTCGAGCTTACCCCCCTGCATTATCGGTGCACAGTCGCCAATCGTGCCGACCGGGGTCATCACTATTTCGTCACACGCCACCGCGATCATGGCCCCAGCGGAGATTGCCCTCGTGCGAACGTAGCAGACAACATAAACGTCATCCAGCGAATTTTTGATATGACGGGTAATGTCCAGCGCAGCGATAACTTCTCCGCCCCATGTATCCATGTCGATAATGACAAGCTGGGCGCCCTTGCCCAGGCAACGGAGAATTTTGCGGTCAATGGCTTTGAACGTTTTGGTTTTGATCTCTTCGCGAATGGGGATCACGAAGGCTTTGGTGATTTCCTTAGGCAGCTTGGGCTTTTCAAGTTTCGGCTTGGGTGCGAACCAGCCTTCGTCCGTGATTTCAGCACCTGGCGGGGCGTTGATGGCCCATGCCGGTTTGGCTGAATCAGGCTTTGGGGCGACCTCAGCAGGCTGGGAGTCGACAGGCGTTAATTCCTCTGCCCGAACCGCCAAACCGAGAATCGAAAAAAGCACCAACCCCGATAACATCACCAACCGGCCCAGCCGGGGCGATTCAAACCCGCCCGACACGACCGACGCAATTCTTTTCATTCGGTTCATGGCTGGTATTGTATTCACAACCCAACCGCGACACAAGACAGTGTTCAGGAAGAAAATATGGGTGACGTAAAAGACTGTCTCAGGTAGCTGGGACATTTCGATTGGAAATTGATCGATTTTACCCAAACTGCCTATTTTAACATTCCCAGAAAAAGTACCTAAAAAAATCCGTCATTTTGGTCATCGGTATCGTAGGTTTCCCCTGTAGAGTTTTTGCTTTTGTTTTCAGGCCCCGCCAAGGGTCCCGATATCGTTATTGCTGCCTCAGAGGATCTGCAAACGAGATCTTGTAGTCAAGGAGCAGCTAATGCGTTGTAGGGATCATAAATTACCGAAAATAGAGGCTTTAGAACCAAGACTCTTCCTCAGTGCCACCATTGAGGAAGACGCGTTGGACGGTGATTATGGTGATCGGCTCAATCTTGCTACAGTGGTTGAGTTGGAACCTGGCCTGGTTAATACCGCTTCGGGGCAGATCGAGGCATATCGCGATTATGATTTCCTCAAATTTGTAGCACCGGAATCCGGGGGCATGACAATAACCATGGCTGCTGATGATGGTTCGTCTCTGAATTCTTTGTTGTACGCATTCAATTATCGCGGTCGAACTATCGCAGCCAACAATAATGCATCTCGCGAAACAACCGACGCTCAGGTGACATTTGCCGTCGAAGCAGGCCAAACGTATTACCTGGCAGCCCGCGGTTACCGGTCGATGGGAGAATATACCCTTTCATTTGAAACTTCAGTCGACGAATACGGCAATACTATTGCGGATGCTCAGGAAGTTGCACTCGCCGCTGGAGAGACAACGACAATCTCCAGCAGTATCGTTTACTCAGGTGACACCGACTATTTCGAGGTTGTCGCACCTGTATCCGGTGGATTGACAATAGATATGACAGGCCAGGGAACGGTTGATCCTTTCCTGATCGTCTATAATCAGGACAATCGTATCGTAGGCTGGAATTACAATGTTTCCCGTACATCCAATGATGCCTCCGTCAACATCGCGGTTGAAGCCGGTCAGACTTACTACATCAGGTCAGCTGCCAGCCGAAGAACAGCTGGCGAGTACGAACTCTCGCTTTCGATAACAGAGGACGAGTTCGGCGATACTATTGCGGATGCTCAGGAAGTTGAACTCACCGCTGGGCAAACAACCACCGTCAATAGCAGTATTGATTATGCCTATGACAAGGATTTCGTCAAAATCGTCGCGCCGGTATCCGGTGGATTGAAGATAGATATGACAGGCCAGGGAACGGTTGATCCTTTCCTGATCGTCTATAATCAGGACAATCGTATCGTAGGCTGGAATTACAATGTTTCCCGTACATCCAATGATGCCTCCGTCAACATCGCGGTTGAAGCCGGTCAGACTTACTACATCAGGTCAGCTGCCAGCCGAAGAATAGCTGGCGAGTATGAACTCTCGCTTTCCATAACAGAGGACGAGTTCGGCGATACAATGGGCACTGCAGGGGTCGTTGAGTTGGACGAAAACGGCGCTGCTACAGTAAATTCTGCCTATGATTACCGATATGATTTTGACGTCCTGGCCGTTACTGCTACGCATTCGGCAGATATTACAGTTGACCTGGCCAGCACTACAAACGACCTGGTTTTACCATGGATGCTCGTATACAACCAAAGCGGTCGACTCATTGCGTACAACACGAGTCGAACGGGTGAATCTGTAGCCGTAACGTTCAACGCTGAGCTGGGCCAAACATTTTACCTCAGAACCTTCAATCGCAACCCATACACCACCGGAGCCTATCAGGTAAACGTAACAACAGACGTTCCTCCGGAACCGGAACCCACACCAGACCCAGCACCAACCCCAGACCCGGAACCTGAACCTGAACCGGAACCTGATCCTTCGCCGGATGTTCCTACCCCAGGTCAAAATGTAGTAACTACCGTAATCACGGAAGGCGACAATTGTATTTTGCAGGTAGTCGGAACAGATGGAATAGACCTTATCTCCCTCTCGCAGTCAGGCAATTCCATTACAGTCGACGTAGCTGGCGTTAGTAGCACGTTTACCAATTCATTCACATCGGTTGTAGTCTACGGATTTGGCAGTGGCGACACTATACGCACAACATATTCGCTTTCTGTCGGAGCCTTCATTTATGCCGGCGACGGCAACGACACGATCTATGAAAACTCCTCAGCCAGAACTGTAGTCCATGGCCAAGCTGGCGACGACCTCATTATCAGTATCGGCGGCGGGGTCGATACGCTCTACGGCGAAACGGGACTGGACAGCTTCTGGTACGATAGTTCAGATTCCGTAGCCGATGCGTCTTCAGCTGAGAGCGCCGCCAAGAGCCTGCATAGAGTCGCGAGCTTCTATCAACCCTGGACGACCAACACAGCTTCGGGCGACTATGTTTCGATGACAATCAACGGCCAGGATTTGCGGGACCCAACCTACACAAGCTATGCAACACGTTACGCCAATTTCTCCGACCGTGCCCTGTTCATTGACGGCCCGCAGTACAACGACATCCGACAGGGCTCCGTAGGCGACTGTTATTATCTGGCGTCTCTGTCCGCAATAGCTGACACCGATCCGCAGATCATCAGCCAGATGATTACCTCCCTGGGAGATGGCACATATGCCATGCGATACTACCGCAACGGCAGTGAGGTTTATCTTCGCATCGACGGCGACCTGCCGGTCAACAACTCCGGCTCGCTCGTTTACGCCAAAACTGGACCGGACAATGAACTCTGGGTTCCCCTGGCCGAGAAGGCATATGCATATTTCCGATATGGCGAGAACAGTTACGCTTCGATAAGCAGCGGCTGGATGACTACGGTCAATAAGGAAATTACTGGCGAGTCATCTGTCTGGCGGAGTACCACGGGCACGACGGCATCGCTGGCAACGTATATTCGCACCCAGCTGTCGTTGGGTTACTCCCTTACCCTCGGCAGCTACTCCAATGCTTCCAGCCCGGTAGTCGGAAGTCATGCTTATATGGTCAAGTCGATCGACGCCAATGGATACGTAACCGTCTACAACCCCTGGGGAGTGGACGGCAGAAGCTGGGACAGCAACTACAACGACGGCCTGCTCAGACTTTCGATCGAACAAATCCAAAGCAACTACTCAGCTACCGTTGTTGCATATGCGTAAAATTCAAAGTAGAAAATTCATCCCCGAATAATACAAAGGGATGATCTCTTAACAGATTTGAGGAGATAGATTGGAAGACATGGGGTATTCGACATTGTGGGGCACATCAACAAGAATAACGCGAGATATTTTTGCAGCTTTTACATTTTTTAGCAAATGAGCGAGACTATAATGACACAGACCCGTTTAAATACTGGAGATTTGTCATGAAGAACACACAAAACTTATACGTTGCGTTGGCAGGACTTGTTCTGGCGACCTTAACCTTTTCAGGGATAGCCCTTGCGCAGACCCCAGCCACCGCCCCCGCCAAAGAGGAAACCAAAGCTGAAAAACTGGTTCCGCAAAGTGTTTTGAAAGAACTTGAAGGTTACCTGGCCAGGCCAGCTGGGGATACCCGCGAGGAAATGATAGCCAACTTCATTATCCAAGGCAAAGAAGGTCTCAAACGCGCCAAGCAAATTGAAACCGAATATGCTGATGCTGAAAATATCGAAGCCGTCAGGATGATTATGCTCCAAATTTATACAATCTTTGGACAGATCGACAATATACCTTATAAAAACCAATACGCCAAAGAAGCTATAGACATCGCCACGAAAATCGTCAACTCCAAAGCATCAGTGAAATCTAAAATAGTGGCAGATCAGATACTCACCCGGCAAAAGATCAAGAAAAACAAACTCTCAGCTGACAAGGAAATACGAGATTACGTAGCCAGGTATGAAACAACCCCGCAGGCAGGCATGGCCTACGTCTATGCCGTAATGCTCGCCAATGACAATGAAATGGGCGACTTGGCAAATACCCTGGCTGATGAGATGGAAAAGAAATTTCCAAAGGATATCTTGATCCAAAATTTCCTGAAACAATATATGGGCCGTGGTGCCTTTTATGGTAAGGAGTTCACCGCGAACTTAACCAAACTCGACGGTTCAAAACTGGTTCTGCCGAAAGATTTGAAAGGCAAGGTCGTAGTCATAGATTTCTGGGCGCAGTGGTGCGGGCCCTGCCGGGCAAGTATGCCTCACCTGAAAGAAATTTACGCCAAATACAAATCAAAAGGGGTGGAAATAGTGGGCATTAACCTGGACGAGAAAAGAGAAGATTGTATCGACTACGTTAAAACCGCAGGCCTGGATTGGATAATTACTTTTGAAGGAAAAGGCGAGGCGGATCCCTCCGCCAATAAATACGGGATATTCCAACTGCCTTCCGTTTGGGTTATCGGCAAGGACGGCAAGGTGTTTTCCACAAACGCACAGGCCGATCTGGAAGGGACTATCAAGCGGGCACTGAACGCGACGGTGAAATAAAAAACCAGCTGGCATTTTGAAAAAAAACTGCGTAATATTATGCCCATGCTAAAAAAATACAAACACTCGCTGATTCCTGTCCTGTTTATTATTACCCTTATTGGTCTGTCAGGCTGCATGCCCAAAAAAACCATCGTGGAAGACGACAGCAACGAATCCACAATGCCGGAACTCATCGCGCTTCGACAAAAAGTCGATCGCCTCGAAAAAGAAAACAAAAACCTCTCAGCCGAGGTCACTATCCTCAAGGAACGCAACGACGGCCTGTTTGAACGCTCCGACAAACTGGCCAAACGATGCAACGATCTGCAACTCGAAGTCGATCGCAGAACGGAACAGGTAAAGTTATTCCAGGACCTGCCAGCTGAGCGCAACAAGTTCAAAGCCGAAATGGAAAAACAAAAGGCACGCGCTGAACAACTCGAAAGAGAATTGAAAGAACTTAAAGAAAAACAGGCAACAGGCACTGGGCAATAGACAACATATCCCAAGCACATCGCGAATGGTTCTTCAAAGATCTTCGCACTAACCAAAAAGCAGGCTATATACCAGCATAAGACAGACAGCTGTGAGGGCAATTACAGCCAGCGTAATCATGAAGCTCTTCATCTTACCCAACTCGTACTGACCACCGGAATCAACAGCTGATCTGGTCGGCAAAGCCTCAGGCTCTACGCTTTTGGGCAGGAGTCTGGAATCTGACATTTCGTCGGCTGATTCTTCGCCCATGACTTCCTCAGCAGCCATGCGCCGGGAAAGAATTTCCTCAGCGATATTTGCAGACGTCGCCGTCGATTCCGCTTTCGGAACCTGAGGGGCAAAAGTCGCTTCTATATCTTCCAGGGGCAACTCCCTGCCGATCATCCGAACATTGTCAGAATCAATATCCTCAGGGTTCAGCAGCTCACCGGAAATCGCCTCTGCCAAAGCTTCTTCCTGCCTGGCCTGGGCTTGGAGCTTGGCCTGTTTGGCTTTCTCGGCGGCTTTCTCTGCCTGAAGCTGGGCAATCAACTCCGCAACTTTTGCGGATGCAGCTGATACCTCTGTTGGCACAGCTGGGGTTTCCAGCAGCTCTTCGTGCTCCTCCGATACCACCTCATGGATTTCGGTTGGAGATTTGAGAATAAATGTCTTGGCCGATTTAGTCTGATCATCGCCTTGGCTTTGGAAAGCCTCCGCGTCATCGTAAACCAGCAGGTCAGATTCCCACTGCTCCGGAACATACGAAACATCCTCAGTACCGGTAAAATGACTTTCAGTTCTCCCGTAAGGCTGTTTAACCAAGTGTTCAATCTGATCGTCAGCTAACTGCCTTAGAAGGGCGTCATCTTCCGAACTGGCTAGGTTGTCCATGCGTGCAGCCATAGTTATTCCTTCCGCCTCTTGTATGAAGATTATAAATGATGGTCTATTCTACAGTAGATGCCGAAAACTGACAAATACTTAATTGTTACATGAAGGAAATTTTTAGGGATTTTGACATTATTACAATCTATTATGCCAAATTGTTGGAACTGCCTCTTTGGGATGTCAGAAATTTCAAAGAGGTATTTGGATGGGTATGGGATTCAAGGCCTACCGAGGGCGCACGAAAGTCTGAACCCCGATTAGAGTAGGTATAACATTGCCACAACCACAAGACACCAAAGAACAGCGCCCAGCAGGGCTAGAATATAATCCACCGCCCTAATCATATTCATACCTTTCCCGGCAGCCTTTTGCCGTGAGCTCCGAAATTATAGTAAGCTGGGATTAACTCTCAAAATCCGAAACATTTTTTTTATTTCACATTTCAAAAATCTTTATTTTAATCTCCAAATTGAAAATTTTGTCAACAGAAAATCACAATCCAGAATCCCGGCCTGGGTATCGGGTTGAAGAAATATGGCCCATCCAAAATTTTTTATTCTCCGACAAACAAACTTAAAAATAAAAATTTCACAAAATTATCAACATCATAACCTTGATTTGATTGGACAGTTTGGGAATCGGGATATTCCAAGCGTAGGCATGAATATCCTGTCCAGGGAATTGTCAAACCTGCCAGAAAAGCAGCCAACGACGCCTGCTACGACAACTTAGGCAGTTTTTTACGCTTTTTACAAACCAGCCAAATACCAGTAAGTTCTTATTTTTAAAAACTTTAAAAACAGTGGCACTGTTGTTGCAATAATATATTGCGCGCGGATTGTGCCCATACAAGAGCACCGGCCGTCCTTGGCAGTTTTTGTAAGGATTTACGAGATGGTTTTGGCTTCAAACAATTTCGAGATGAAGCCGCTGAAGCTGGTAGTGACCGGCGAAGCGGAGAGCTGGCTACCCGCTCTTGGAAAAATTGTCGGGCCACGCTACCTCCACGCCCGTCGAGTCCGTAGCGATCACGAGTTGCTCGAAGTCGTACGAACAGGCTGTGCAGACGCAGCTGTGCTTGACGACGAGAGTGCGTGGGATCTTGACGTTCTTCGCCTGTTGAGAATGGTACGCAGGCTGGACAAGGCCCTGCCGGTAGTGGTTGTCACAAGTCATACCGACCGCCGCTGGCTGGAAAACGCCCTCCAACTGGCAGCGTATAGCGTGGTCGTAAAACCGCTGGAACTGGAAGAGCTTATCAGGCAAGTACATGGAATCATGGATAGGCTTGGCAAGATGCTCCGCAGGACAGAACTGTAATTCAGATTTTCAAAAGCTGCTTCGTGGCAGTTTCTTAAAAAGATTGTTGAAGTTTTTTGTTAATCAGGAATGTCTAGAAAACAATACTCGAATTACGAGAAGGAGTTAAGAATGACAAAAGCGAAAAAGAGTGCACCGAAGGCACCGAAAATCAGGCCCTTGGGCGAAAAAATTCTTGTAAAACGTCTCGACGCAGTAGCAATGACCGCAGGCGGGATTGTCCTGCCTGACTCAGCCAAGGAAAAACCCAAAGAAGGTACCGTGCTTGCATTGGGTGACGGCAAACTCCTGGCCGACGGTACACGGGGCAAATTCCAGGTAGCAAAAGGTGACGTCGTACTCTTCACCAGCTATGCCGGCACGGAAATCAAAGTCGAAGGCGAAGAATACATGCTGATGGATGAGTCGGACGTTCTGGCAATTCTGCAATAAAAAAATACAACCAGCAGTCCACAAATAACACTAATTTCACAGATCATAAAAAAACATCTGTGAAATTTGAGTTATCTTTGGACCAGCAATGCAAAATTTAAAAATCAGGAGTTAAAAATGGCAAAGAAGAAAATATCATTCGATACAGAGGCACGCGAGAGCATTCGTCGCGGCGTGAAGCAGTTGGCCAAGGCTGTGAAAGTCACCCTGGGCCCCACAGGACGAGTAGTGGTTCTGGAAAAAAGTTTCGGCTCACCGACCGTGACGAAAGACGGCGTTTCCGTAGCCAAGGAAATCGAGCTTGAAGACGCAAATGAAAACATGGGTGCCCAGATGGTCAAGGAAGTCGCTTCCCGCACTTCCGATGTTGCCGGCGACGGCACGACCACCGCGACCATTTACGCTGAAGCGATTTTCGAAGAAGGTTTGAAGAACGTCACCGCCGGCGCGAAGGCAATGCAGCTGAAGCGCGGTATCGACAAAGCCGTCGAAGCTATCGTCGCTGAATTGGCCAAGCTCTCCAATCCCGTCAAGAGCAGCAAGGAAATCGCCCAGGTGGGCACCTGCAGCGCCAACCAGGACGAGGAAATAGGCAAGATGATCGCCGACGCGATGGACAAGGTCGGCAAGGACGGCGTAATCACCGTCGAAGAAGGCAAGGGCCTGGACACACACGTCGATCTCGTCGAAGGCATGCAGTTCGACAAGGGCTACGTAAGCCCGCATTTCGTGAACAAAGTCGAGACGATGGAAGTCGATTTCGAAAAGCCGTTCATCCTCATCCACGAAAAGAAAATCTCCCAGATCAAGGACCTCGTTCCGCTGCTGGAGAAAGTCGCCCAGGCAGGCAGACCTTTGGTTATCATCGCTGAAGATATCGAAGGCGAAGCGCTCGCCACTCTGGTTATCAATAAGTTGCGGGGCACGTTCCAGTGTGTTGCTATCAAGGCTCCTGGGTTTGGTGACCGTCGCAAGGAAATGCTCAATGATATCGCCATCCTCACCGGAGGCCGGGCCATTATGGAAGATATGGGCATTACTCTCGAACATATCGACATCAAGGACCTCGGCTCTGCCAAGCGAGTACGTGTCGACAAGGAAAGCACCACGATCATCGAAGGCGCAGGCAGAGACTCGGATATCTCAGGTCGAATCGAGCAGATCAAGACCCAGATCGAAGCGACCACGAGCGATTACGACCGCGAAAAACTCGAAGAACGTTTGGCCAAGCTTTCCGGCGGCGTCGCACAGATCAACGTCGGTGCCGCTACCGAAGTTGAGATGAAGGAAAAGAAGGCCCGCGTGGAAGACGCACTGCACGCCTGTCGTGCTGCGGTGGAAGAAGGCATTCTCCCCGGCGGCGGAACAGCTGTGCTTATGGCACTGGGAGTTCTGGACAAGATCAAGTGCGACACCGACGACGAAAAGACCGGTGTTGACATCATCCGCCGCGCCTTGGTGGCCCCGATCAAGCAGATCGCTTCAAACTCAGGCCTGGACGGCAGCGTGGTGGCTATGAAGGTCATGGAAGCAAATAAGCCGAACTTCGGCTACAACGCTTTGACCGGAAAATACACCGACCTCGTCAAAGACGGCGTGATTGTTCCGACCAAGGTCGAACGAAGCGCCCTGCAAAACGCCGCCAGCGTATCAGGCCTGCTGCTGACGACAGATGCTATCGTTTCGGATCTCCCTGAAAAAGATAGCCCCAGTGCCGGCATGCCCGACATGGGCGGAATGATGTAATCACCCGCGCTAGACGCGAAAAATCGCTAGCAGCGGAGACAATAAAAGTCTCCTAAGGTAGATATAAAAAAACCTTCGGGTGCATGCGTTTTTTGCAGGCATGAAAAGATAAAATGTTTCCCATGTCGGGAGACACGAAATCTGCAGAGATTGTAGTTGATTGAAAATAAAAGCCCAAGGCTGTTCAACCTGAAACAGTCTTGGGCTTTTTTAAATTTTATTTCGCTACTTAATAATTGCATAGATGGATTTAAAATCCCTTTCCATGCTCTTAAGGATCGGTATTTCAGTGTGTTCTCTGATTTCCCGCATAGTCAGCGGCGAGCTTGAGCACAGGCCGGAAATAGCACACGGAGTCAGGCCAAATGTTTCTTTTAGCATTCTGACACCACCAATGCTCCCAGATGAGTCAGCTGCACAGAATATCAACTTGTGAATTCGCGATTTTACCTCCGGTTCCTGAAGCAGCATCGCAGTCTCACGTTGCAAAATACCGTCCGCAAACTCGATAACAAGATAATTTCTGCTGTTGTTTCCGTATTTTCTGTCAACGGCATTGAAAATTCCGAGTAGTTCCTCACGATCAAGCATATAGGTTGAGGGGAACCCGAAATATGAGAAGTCTGCTATATGCTGCGCGCCGCAATCTTCCATCAGGAGAATATCTTTCAGGCTGGCTGTGCCTGTTACCTTGGCTGCCCGTACCGTTTTACCCATTGACGACAGAGCATAGCAGCAGGCAGCAGCTGCGTAACTCTTGCCGGAATTCATGGTCGTTCCGACACACAGAATTACCTTGGCACCCTGGCTGACGCGCTCTCGCCTGCCGGGTTTTATCAGGACGTGATCTCTCGTATTAACCACTCTCCCGTCATTGTGACATACATATCCGAGCACTCGCACCTGCGTAGGCGATCTGATCAGCTCGTTCTGACACTTCATTTCACCGACCAGCCCACTGCGGGCGAGCATATCTACAGTATCTCCAATGGCCTGGGGCACAAGTCCTTCATAGTGATCCGGCGCATATCTGTTGCCGAAAACGAAGACAGCCCGCGTCCTGTCGTGGATGGTATGTATTCGAGCTGACCGGCTTTCCAGACTTTTGTGATGCCCGATGAGGCACACTTCTCCGAAGATAAGATCCCCGACAGCTGGGGTTCTCTCAGGCAGGGATACATATTGTTTTATTAGCTTCTTCGGAACGGAAAACGCCGCGCTTGGGATAATACACTTCTGCCTGATAGTCTTCATTCGTCTTAAAACCTTTCGCCATTGAATCCGGGACGCTTTACCGCAAATGTCTTAAGACATAACAGACGGTATTTTGGCCACCTATTTACAGGAAAGGCCTTATTCCAGTCAAGCCAATAACCTACCACGCAAACAATATTTCACCACAGCCCACACCGGCAGCGATCGCACCGTAAAAATCGTGGTACGATTCATAATCGGTCTGTTAGAGTTCACGAATTATTTCAAGCCCAGGCTTTTGGCGATTCCGTCACCGTAGGCGGGGTCTGCCTTGCGGAAATGGACGACCATTTTCTCCTGGATATTCTTGGGTGCCTTGGACAGGCTGCCGACGATATTGGCTATCAGTTCCTGCTGTTGAGCCTGGGTCATCAATCGGAACAGATTGCCAGGCTGTACGTAATCGTCATCAACGCCACGTTTCTGTTCGTACCTGTCGGCGTCGCCGGAGATTTTCAGCGGCGGTTCTGCGCAGGCAGGGTCTGCCTTCGGGCCATCGAAACTGTTAGGTTCATAATTCGGGCCAGGCCCGCCGTTATCGTCGAATCGCATATGACCATCACGCTGATATGGATTCTCAACCTTTGTCGCTTTCGGCGCGTTTGTCGGCAACCGCTCGAAATTAGCGCCCAGCCTGTAACGATGTGCGTCCGCATAAGAAAATATGCGTGCCTGCAGCATCTTGCATGGCGAAAACGATATTCCGGGCACGACATTGGCTGGGGAAAACGCAGCCTGTTCTATCTCAGCGAAATAATTTACCGGATTGCCGTTCATCTCCAGCACGCCGACCTCGATCAGCGGATAGTCAGCGTGAGGCCAGACTTTCGTGAGATCAAACGGATTCCATCTATAATTCTCAGCTTCGGCTTCGGGCATGATCTGAACGGAGAACGTCCACTTGGGATACTCCCCACGCTGGATCGCATTGAAAAGCTCGATGGTATGATAGTCCGGGTTATCGCCAGCCAGCTGGGCTGCTTCATCCGGGGGAATGCACTCAATGCCCTGCTGCGTCTTGAAATGAAATTTCACCCAGTATCGCTCATTGGCTGAGTTTATGAAACTATAAGTATGGCTGCCGTACCCGTTCATATACGGAATGCCACGCGGAATGCCGCGCTCAGAAAACAGAATCGTCACCTGATGCAGCGCTTCGGGCACTTGCGACCAGAAGTCCCACTGCATTGTATCATTCTTCGCGTTGGTCTGTGGATCACGCTTCTGAGTGTGAATAAAGTCTGGAAATTTTATGGCATCACGGATGAAGAAAGTCGGCGTGTTATTGCCCACCATGTCCCAGTTGCCTTCTTCGGTGTAGAACTTCAGCGAAAAGCCTCGGACATCGCGCACGGTATCAGATGATCCTTTCTCGCCGGCTACGGTTGAAAATCGGCCCAATACTTCGGTCTGTTTTCCGATCTTTGAAAACAGTTTGGCCTTGGTGTATTTCGTAACATCCTGAGTCACGGTAAACGTACCATGCGCCCCAGCTGCTTTTGCGTGGACCACCCGTTCGGGAATTCGCTCTCGATTAAAATGCGCCAGCTTCTCCAGCAGATAGTGATCCTGCAATAACGTCGGCCCGCGCTCCCCTGCTGTGAGTGATGTCTGGTTATCTGGAACCGGAATCCCCGCCGCTGTTGTCAATCTCTTTTCCGCACTCATGGTCTTGCTCCTTTCCGTTTAGGTCAATGAAAACTTTTCCTGAACTCTTAAGGGTTCACGTTGCGTACTTCCCGCGTCTTGCCCGCGATCTAAACATAACGCGTACCAGGCCTGCAGGCAAGAGGTGAAAAGGGATTATTTAATCCCGCTTATAAATTCATCTGACAGCCCGCAATGGCCCAGGACTCCAAGTTTGCAGGTATTCCCGCCCAAAATCGGACAAAAAAACAAAGCCAGCCCCACATAATATGTTATACTGTAGCCTGGTTGGGCAAAACGGCTTGCCCGTGCGATGGAAGTAATTGGTTCCAACGAAATGGAGAGTATTATGAGACACACAAGAAGTGCGTTTTTAATACTAGCGACTTGCTTTACCCTTATTTCTCCCACGATGGCCTCGATTGATATAGTTTTCGACTACTGCTACGATGCGAACAATTTCTTCGACCTTGGCTCTGCGGATGGCCTGGCTGCGCGGGCAAGAATGCAAGAGGCTGGGAGCTACTTCGAGTCCATATTTGCAGACGATCTTGCCGCCATAATACCAAGCGGGCCAAATCACTGGACACCGAGTTTTTATGACCCCAGCACGGGAGTCTGGCAGGATGGCACTTATGATATGACTGTCCCGGCGGACACTATCATAATCTACATCGGCGGACGGGACATGAGTGCCCTGGGCAGTTCCGCCCGTGGAGGTTACAGTGTCAGCGGTACCCTGACATGGAAAGAAACAGTGAAAAGTCGCGGAGAAAATCCAATTACAGATTTTGGACCTTGGGGCGGCTCCATTTCATTCGATACAGCCCTTAACTCCTCATACAGCTGGAACTTTTCAACCGATGCGCCCGGATTTTACGAGTACGATTTCCTCTCCGTTGCAATCCACGAAATCGCACATGTTCTCGGATTCGGGTCAGCCGATTCATGGGACAACCTGGTAAACACCAGTAACAACACTTTTCTGGGTACTGAGTCCGTGGCGGAATACGGCGAACCTGTGCCGCTCGACAGCATAAATGCACACTGGGCTGTGGGAACCATGAGCGAACTCAACGGCATTGCCCAGGAAGCCGCTATGGATCCAAACATAGCCAACGGCCAACGAAAGTTCTTCACAAACCTCGACAACGCAGCCTTGGACGACCTGGGCTGGGATGTCGTTTATCCGCCAACCCTGCTGGTTGGCGATGCAAACCGTGACGGCGTGGTTTCCGCCGGCGACTACGGTTCAGTACAGGCAAACTTCGGCCATACTGGCCTGCCCGGCATTCTCGGCGATGCCAACCTGGACGGTGTGGTCTCAGCCGGCGACTACGCGTCAGTACAAGCAAACTTCGGACATACCTCCAGTATAGGCATTATCCCTGAACCAGCAACATTTCTCGTAATGACTTTGGGATCAGCTGCGGTATTACGCAAACGTCGCCTATATGCAAAAATCTGATACGTAAGATTCGGCCTGTCTCTTATCGACCAGATCCTGAAACGTCGTTCCGTTGTAAACCTCAGCTACCGCATCGCGTGCCCTGGTCCACATATCCATGAATACGCAATTTTTCAACGAACATTCTGACGCTCCCCCCGCAGCTACGCATTTGACGGGCATGACCGGGCCATCGATGTAGGTTATTATCTGACCCGCGGTAAGTTGATCAGGCTCCAAAGCCAGCATATAACCGCCATTTACACCACGTCTTGACTCCACAAAACCGCCATGCTTAAGCTCACCGAGAATCAACTCAAGAAATTTCATAGGAATCGCCTGGGCTTTGGCAATTTCGCCTATTTTGGTTGGGCCAAACCCTTTGCGAAGCGATAATTCAAACACAGCCCGCAGCCCATATTGACATTTTTGAGAAATATCCATGAATTTCCTTAATCTATATTGACTATATAGAGATTATAGAGTATACAATTAAGTTGTCAATGGTTCTTTGTTTTTTTTTCACGTAGAAAACATTAGGATATCGTGAAACGACACTGACCCAATCAACGCGTTTAGGAGTACCAGCCATGGCTAAAATATATGACAACATATCTCAGACGATAGGCAATACTCCGCTGGTTCGCATAAACAGGCTGATCACAGGCGGCGCTACGGTCCTGGCCAAGGTGGAAAGTTTCAATCCCATGTCATCTATCAAGGATCGCATCGGTCTGGCGATGATAGACGCAGCTGAGCAGGCGGGCCTGCTGTCACCGGGCGGAACGGTGATCGAGCCAACCAGCGGAAATACCGGGATCGGACTTGCCTGCGTATGTGCAGCCAGGGATTACAAGTGCATACTCACCATGCCGGAGTCAATGAGCATTGAGCGTCGGCGGATTTTACAGGCCTTGGGCGCGGAGGTCGTGCTCACACCAGTTGAGCATGGCATGTGCGGCGCGATAACCAGGGCAGAGGAGCTTCACGCCGAAACGCCGAACAGCTTCATGCCGCAACAGTTCAAGAACCCCGCGAACCCGGAAGCACATCGAAGAACCACAGCTGAGGAAATCTGGCGAGACACCCAAGGCCAGGCTGATATCCTCGTAGCAGGCGTGGGCACCGGCGGAACAATCACCGGAATTACGGAAGTTTTGAAAAAACGCAAGCCGACATTCCAGGCCATAGCTGTCGAGCCGAAGCAGAGTCCGGTACTATCGCAAACGCGCGAAGGGGAAAAGCTCGCGCCTGGCCCGCATGAAATTCAGGGAATCGGGGCCGGGTTTGTGCCGGACATTTTGAATATGGACATCGTGGATGAAATAATCCAGGTAGACCAGGCTGACTCGCATGATTTCGCCCGCCGGGCTGCTGCTGAGGAAGGTTTGTTCGTGGGAATTTCCTCCGGTGCTGCGCTGAAGGCTGCGAGTATCGTAGCCGGTCGACCGGAAAATAAGGATAAAACCATCGTCGTCATTCTGCCGGACACCGGCGAACGATATTTGACATCAAAACTCTTTGCTTAACATGATATAATCACGCGACATTCTTTATCAGGATGCGTATGCGAGAAAGGAAGTAAAATGGCTGAAAGTAACGACTACCGTCTGGAGACCCTGGCTCTGCACGCGGGGCATGTACCGGATTCGGATACGCTGTCCCGGGCAGTACCGATCTACGCAACCAGCAGCTATATGTTCAGGGATACCCAACATGCTGCTGATCTGTTCGCACTAAAGGAATTTGGGAACATTTACTCCAGACTGATGAATCCGACCTGCGACGTCCTGGAAAAACGACTGGCTGCGATGGACGGCGGAGTCGGCGGACTCGCATTCGCCAGCGGCATGGCTGCGATTTCCGCAGCTGTCCTCACCATAACCCAGACGGGCCAAAATATCATTGCCTCAACCAGTCTGTATGGCGGAACGTGGACGCTCTTCACCCAGACATTCAAGCGGCTCGGCATTGAGGTGAAATTCTTCAATCCCGATGAACCGGAGAAGATAAAAGAATTGGCTGACGAGAATACGCGGTGCGTCTACCTGGAGACTATCGGCAATCCGAAGAACGACGTAGCTGACTTTGACAAGATCACAACCATTGCCCATTCACTTGGCCTGCCTGTAATCTGCGACAATACCGTCGCCACGCCCGTACTGTTCAAACCAATCGAACACGGCGTGGATATCGTGGTTTATTCCACGACGAAATTTATCGGAGGCCATGGCGTGCACGTCGGCGGAATGATCGTCGATAGCGGGAATTTCAAGTGGACCGACAACCCGGAAAAATGGCCCGAGTTCTGCGCGCCGGATGACGCCTATCATGGTGTGATTTTCACCGAGGCCCTCAAGCCATTCGGAAATATCGCATTCATTACCCACGTCCGCACTCACTGGCTGAGGGACATGGGCGCCTGCATGAGTCCGTTCGCAGCCTTCCAGTTCATCCAAGGCCTGGAGACGCTACACGTTCGTATGCCACGGCATTGCAGCAACGCCCAGGCGATAGCTGAGTTCCTCGACGCACACCCAGCTGTGGAGTGGGTGAACTATCCGGGCCTGCCTGGGCATCCGAGCAACGGCAATGCTAAAAAATACCTGCCGCACGGAGCTGGCGCGATAATGGGCTTCGGCATTAAGGGAGGCCGGGCTGCGGGCGTGAAGTTTATCAACAACGTGAAACTGGCCAGCCATCTTGCCAATATCGGCGATGCCAAAACGCTCGTAATCCACCCGGCGTCGACAACGCATCAACAGCTGACTGACGAAGAACAGGCTGCTGCTGGCGTAAACCCGGAATATATCCGACTTAGCGTCGGCATTGAAAATGTAGAGGATATCAAAGCCGATCTTGACCAGGCATTGAAAGCTTCGCAAGTATAAGTGGCATGGATAAGTGGCACAGCCGCCCTCGGCTGTGTTTCTTTGTCATTCCCGACTTGATCGGGAATCCATTTTTTATTTTCCGCTTATTATCACAAAAAGGCAAGCCGACATTAACGTTGGCTTGCCTTTTGGTCTTGATTTCCAGCTTTGGTGGCCAGGGCTCCTGTCCTGGCCACAATCAGGCAAGTTGCAAATACCCCGGGAAGTTTCCCGGATAAAGAAAACGTGCCGGGATAGGAACCCCGGCACGCATTTTTTTAAGATCAAATTTAAAAAGCTCTAACGCTTACCGTGTATATCAAACAATTCCTACCGCCTGCTGGAGCGCATCCAGGCCGAGGCGGTCAATGGTTCTGCCGAGGCGTTCTTTGGGTTTAGCGTTGGCTTTGAAATATTCGACGATTTTATCGACCATATCCAGAGCCTGTTCGTCGGTTAAACCCTCAGCTATTTGCTCTGCCAGTCTTGGCTTGGCTCCGCCACAGCCCCCCGCCAGAACTCGCCAGCCTTTGACCGTGCCGTACATGCTTATATCTTTAATCGCATTTTCCGCACACTGGTTAGGGCAGCCGCTGACTCCCATCTTGAGTTTGCCGGGCAATTCCATACCATGATACTTTTCGTCCAGCTTCATGCCCATACCCAGGCTGTCCTGCTGGCCTCGCTTGCAGAACGTCGTGCCGGGGCAAGCCTTGACGCTTCGCACGCAAAGCCCCACAGCTGCGCCTGGCTCAATTCCCAGATCAGCCCACACAGCCCCGACATCTTCTTCTTTCAGGCCGACGATGGCGATTCTGGCAGCGCTTGTGATTTTCAAGGCTGCACAGTCGAATTTCTCCGCTACATCAGCTATCTTTCGCAACGTATCGGGCGTCACCACACCGCACGGAACATGCGGCGCGACTGCATACGTCTGCTTGTCTCTCTGGATTATGACCCCCTTATCGCCGTCTTGTAGCACGCTCATTCTCCCTTCCACAGGCCATGTACGTTGCAGTATTCGCGGGCGGACACTTTTGAGCATTCAGCACAGCAGTCTGCGCTGCATACGCAGAAGCATGCTTCCGGGGCGTCACCGGGCTTGAGGAACTGTCTATAGCTGTTGCCGCCGACAAGCAGTTCGATCCACTGGATATAGTGCTTGGCTTCCATGGGGTGCGCTGCATTCTGGCCTATGCGAACCTTGTAGCCGCCTTCCACCTTTTCGATAAAGGGCACGTGTTTTTCCGTCCCGGCGTCAGCTGTCTTTTCTTCCTGGAGCTTCATGGGTTCATCACAGCAGACCAGCTCGCCGGCTCCGTCGTTGACAACTTCCACAATATTCCCGCACAATTCGCATTTGTAAACCTGTAGTAGCTCAGTCATTTTACTTTTCCTTTCCCGTTTTGTCCGCCAGAGCGGAGTCCAATATTGAACTGTATTTGTCGGCGCTCTGAAGCCCGATCAACTTTTTAATTTCCTTGCCGTCATTAAAAATCCTGACATCCGGCAAGTAGGAGACTTTATATTTCGCTGCCAGTTCCATAACCTTGTCAGTATCCACCTTCACAAAAACGGCCCGGCCTTCATACTCCTTGGCCAACTCGTGAATTGTAGGAGCCAGCCTCTTACAAGGCCCACACCAGGTCGCAAAAAAATCCACAAGTACCGGCTTATCAGATTTTAGGACAACCTCGTTGAACTGCTCGACGCTCGTGATCTTCTGTACATATTGATCATCAGCACCTGGGTCGGTTCCCCCGCTCTGACAGCTAAGGGCGATAAAACCAGCTGTTACAACCAACATTATCAAAATCACATTTGTTTTTTTAACTCTGCCGGTCTTTACTTTTCCAGTTTCGTCAGCCATGAAACCACCAACCTTTCAACGCTCTAATTTTACCAATTCTCAGCCAGGACTTCAAAATGGGCCTGAGGATGTGCACAGGCAGGGCAGGCCTTGAGAGCGGATTTGCCTTCGTACAAATAGCCACAGTTTCTGCATCGCCAGACAACCGGCGCGTCTTTTGTGAAGACTTTGCCCTCGTCGATATTCTTGGCCAGGTCCAGATATCGCTTTTCATGCTGCTTCTCAGCTATAGCAATAGACGTAAAGACCGAAGCGATCTCATTAAAACCTTCTTCCTTGGCTATCTCGGCGAATTCGGGATACATGCTGCTCCACTCGTGATTTTCGCCCGCAGCTGCCGCTTTGAGATTTTCCGACGTCGTGCCGATAACGCCGAACGGAAACGAGCCGGTAATTTCAGCCTCGCCGCCGTCCATAAACTTGAAAAGTCGCTTGGCGTGTTCTTTTTCCTGATTGGCGGTTTCCTCAAAAATATCTGCTATTTGAACAAACCCTTCTTTCTTGGCTGCGCTTGCGTAATACGTGTATCGATTCCTGGCCTGTGATTCTCCCGCAAAAGCCGCCATGAGATTCGTTGCCGTTCTGCTACCCTTCAATTCCATTTTACACCTATCCTTTCGTACTTTTTTTAATACAAATTCCTATATTCTGAACGTTATTCTTTCACCCGACATTTGTCGCAAATACCAATAAATTCCAATTCGTGGTCAATAATTTCAAATGAGTCGACCCCGTGCAGGGCTGCCTTGTTCAGATCCTGGAACGCCTCAGCTGAAACATCTTGTACCTTATCACATTTTATACATCGCACATGGTAATGCCTATGCATTCCGCCGTCATATTTTTTTTGGCAGCCGCCCATGGTCAGCTTTTTGATCAGCCCAGCCTGGTGAAGAATCTCAAGATTCCGGTAAACCGTCCCCAGGCTAATGTTAGGAATCTTCTGCTTGACTCGCTCGTACACATCATCAGCTGTCAAATGCCGGCCTGGTGTCTGCATTTCCTCAAGAATAATCCGCCGCTGACGGGTCATCCTCTCGATAAGACCACTTTTCTGCATTTTTCTCGAATTCCTGATAGAAACTAAAAAATCATAGGCCACAGCAATTATTCACGCTAATAGTAACTACTCTCAATAATAGAAGTCACACTCCCCCTTTTCAAGTTATTAAAAAAAAATTTGGAGTTTTGCTCTGCTGAAAACAAAAGAAACCATAAAAAGTCTTTCTCTGTGTTCTCAGTTCCTCTGTGGCCCACAAATTTTCAAAGCTAAAGTCTTCGACGCCTGCTTGGCCTGCGGGTTTGGAACAGGCCTGTGGTTTTCGGTTCCGGGGGTTCTTCCTTACGTTTTCTGGGCAAAAACGACGGATAAGGCTGATCCGCGATAATCGGGATCGGTTCGCCCAGCAGTTTTTCAATATCGTCAAGAATCGAACGTTCCTCGACTGTACAGAACGACATTGCAACCCCCCTAAGCCCGGCCCGGCCTGTCCTGCCGATCCGATGCACATAAACTTCAGGCTCCTGGGGCAACTCGAAATTAATAACGTGGGAAACTTCATCCACATCCAGCCCACGAGCTGCGATATCGCTTGCGATAAGGATCGGCTTTTTGCCGCTACGGAAATTTTCCATCGCTTTTTTGCGAGCAACCATGGGTCTGTCGGAATGAATCACGTCCGCCTTAAACCCAGCTGTTTTCAATTCGCGAACAACCATATCTGCCCGACGCTTCGTCTGCGTAAATACCAGAACTCGAGTGACTTCTTCCTGCTCCAGCAGATGTTTCAGCAGAGCACTCTTATCTGCCCACTCAACGAGGTACAAGCGTTGCTCGATAGTATCAGCTGCGGGCATTTCTGGAGTTACATGGACCTCAACCGGGTCGTGCAGAATCGCGTTTGCCAGCGAGCGTATTTTCATGGGCATTGTCGCCGAGAACATCAGAGACTGCCGTTTTTCCGGGACATATGACAAAATCTGCCAGATATCATCGACAAAGCCCATATCCAGCATACGGTCAGCCTCATCCAGCACGAATATCTCCAGGCTGCTAAGATCGACGTGCCCCTGCTCAATCAGATCGATAAGCCGGCCTGGCGTGGCGACAACGATGTCCACCCCCGCACGCAGAGCGCTCGTTTGTGACCTCTGCCTGACGCCGCCATAGACGACGGTATGTTTCAGGCCAGACCCGGCGCTGTATGCTTTTATGCTATTATCAATCTGGGCAGCGAGCTCTCGCGTGGGAGAAAGTATCAGACACCTGATGGGACGAACGTGTCGCCCGGACTGCTTCTTCTTGGGCAACGGATTCTCGATCAGCCGTTGAAGAATGGGCAGCGAAAACGCCGCAGTCTTGCCCGTTCCGGTCTGGGCGCAACCCATCATGTCCTTGCCAGCCAGAACCGCAGGGATGGCCTGGGTCTGAATTGCTGTAGGTTCTGAGTACCCCTCAGCCTCGATGGCTGAGAGCGTAGGCTCGTTCAATCCTAATGACTTGAATGGCATAAACTACCTGGCCCCGTCAACTGTTGGCCAGGCCAAGGCCAAGCCAAATATCGTAACTGTAAAAAGTTCACATTTATTCATTATTCTATCTAAATTCTCCAATGCCAGACAAGGGAACATCATACACCCGTAGGATTGTTCTCAAAGTCCGAGAAACAAGTGGTTCAGTATATGACATGCAATATATAACACCACAAAAAAATGCAATTGAGTGTGAAGGCTACGCCGTCATGGTCTATGATTCAAAATGAATTACAGAAACTTCAGACCATTCCAAACAGCAATGTTGAAAAAATCTACAGATATGTCAACCCGACTTTAATGGCATATTTCGTCAGCTCAGCGACGCTGTGGATATCTAGCTTTTGCATGATATTGTGACGATGCGTCTCAACGGTTTTCACGCTGAGCTTCAGTTTTTGCGCGATTTCCTTTGTGGACAAACCCTCGGAGATAGGCTGGAGAACTTCGCGCTCCCTGGCTGTTAACGTGGCAGGCGAGAATGAACTGACCGCGGGATGAACATAATCCTCCATGATCCCCCCTGCCAGCTTGGGATAGAGGTACACATTCCCGGCAACAACTTCCGAGATCGCATGAGTCAAATCGTTAATATCGCATTCCTTTAGGAGATAGCCTGAAACGCCGGCTTTATAGCTTTGCTTGACAAGCTGATGTTCGCCATGCATGGAAAGAGCGATAACCTTGGTTTCCGGGAATTGCTTGACGATCTGCCTGCAGGCATCAATACCGTTGAGATTAGGCAGTTGAATATCCATTATGACAATATCAGGCCTGAGTTCTCGCGTAATCTTCAACGCGCCGTGACCATCCACAGCTTCACCAATAACGCTCAGGCCAGGCTGATCATTCAACAGGCCTCGGAGACCCTGGCGTACAATCGCGTGGTTCTCCACAATAAGAATTTTTAAAGTACTCATTACAATCCCTTTTAATTCTCTGAAAAGTAGGTAAAACCAATCCAATTATCGCGAACCTGAAAAGGGTAAAAAAAGAATTATCAAAAATATATGATATCGATAACGAGAGTGAATCTAGCGAAACAGAGATAAAGTGTAAAGTACTTTTTTAAAAGATTTTAAAAGATTTTTTTTAAAAACTGCAATGATAATCCCCTAATAGCCCTTTAAAGGTGCGATATTCCAAGCTCCAAATGCATGTGGGAGAATTATGAAGATGAAAATTATTTCGTGCGGGCTTGGAGAATTTTTTTAATGATTTGGTCTGGATTGATTTGCTCAGCCTGGCCTTCGAAATTCAGAATCAGCCTGTGTCGGAGGGCAGGCAGCGCCCAACGCGTGACATCCTCAAAAGCGACATTGGCCCGGCCTGCACAAAGGGCGGAAACCTTAGATGCCAACATAATGGCCTGGCCGCCGCGCGGACTAGCGCCAAACCGAACAAACTGACGAACCATATCCGGCGCGTCCGGGCTTGTCGGATGCGTCGCGGAAACCAGCTGGGCTATGTACTCCGTGACATTCGAAGCCACCTTCACTTCCCTGGCAAGAGACTTCATCTCCTCGATTCTCTCGGCGTTGGCGACTTTCGCAACAGCTGGGCTCGGCGAGCCGGTCGTGCGAGTCAGAATGTCGGTGAGTTCCTGGGGGGTCGGCATATTCACAAAAATTTTCAGCATGAAGCGGTCAAGCTGGGCTTCCGGCAGAGGGTAAGTACCCTCAAGTTCTATAGGGTTCTGCGTAGCCAATACTGCAAAAGGTTTGGGTAATTGATGCGTGTTTCGCGCGACGGAAACCGTGCCTTCCTGCATGGCTTCGAGCACAGCTGACTGAGTCTTGGGCGTGGCCCGGTTGATTTCATCTGCCAATACAAGATTCGCAAAAATCGGCCCTTCCTGAAACCTGAAATTTTTAACTAACGTGTTTTTTTTATCCCCGGGAGTTTGGCTATCATCCCCTGCCGTCAGAATATTCGTGCCTGTGATATCGGTGGGCATGAGATCGGGCGTGAACTGAACTCTGCTGAAGCTCAAATCGAGCACATCAGCCAATGTTCTCACAAGGAGCGTCTTGCCAATCCCCGGCACGCCTTCCAGCAAGGCATGGCCTCCGGTTAGCAGACAGGCCAACAAGTCCTCTATCACCTCACCGTGACCGACAATGACGCCCTCAAGCTGCCTGACGATCTGCCTGTAGGTTTCCTGAAAGAACTGAATTTTCGGTTCGAATTCATTGGCTGTCATAACTCACCAATTGTAGCGTTTCTTGGATACGATTACTATGGTTTCAATTCAATATTGAAAAATCGCAGCGCGTTTTCGGTTGTCTGCCGGGCAAACTGCTCTGGGGAGATATTCAACAGGCCGGCCAGGTGATTTGCAACGTGTGCTACGTTGGCAGGCTCGTTGGTTTTCATTTTCCGCACGGGTTCGGGGGAAAGAAATGGCGCGTCGGTTTCAATCATGATGCGATCTGCCGGCGTGATTGCTACAGCGCTGCGAATTTCATCAGCGTTTTTGAATGTTGCAATGCCGGAGTAACTTATAGACGCCCCGATCCCCAGAACCCGGCCGGCCTGTTCAGCTCCGCCGGTAAAAGAGTGGAACAAAATTTTACCGCCGTCCACGCCGCTGGCTGAGATGATATCCATCGTCTCGTCAAAGGCTTCGCGAGTGTGAATGACGATGGGCATCTCGCATCGCTTTGCTATTTCCAGTTGCTCGGCAAAGGCTCGACACTGATGATCACGCGGCGAGTAGTCGTAATGATAGTCCAGCCCGATTTCACCCAGGCCAACGCACCGAGGTTTTTTCAAAAATTTTTCAATATGATCCAGAACTTCATCTGAAACGTTGATGGCGTCATGCGGATGAATGCCAGACAGGCAGTAAACATTATTGGCTGAGTACGTCTGGGCGAATTCCGCGGAGGCTATGACTTCCTCCATATCACTCGTGGCGCAGATAATGGCTACGACCCCAGCATCAGCTGAGCGGTCGAGTACGCCCCTGGTGTCCTCGATAAGCCTGCCTCTGGCGAGATGACAATGTGTATCGATCAGTTTCATATTCAAAAAGCCTCGGGGATATGACGAACCTCAGGCTGGCCTGCGGGAGGAAAAACAATGGAAACCACGTCAAATCGAACACCACGGTTGCCGGTTTTATGGGTGGCCAGATAATATTCGGCAATGCCGCGTAACTTTTGCTGCTTGACGGAATTCACAGCTGACTCTGGAACGGTGTACTTATCGCTGGAGCGGGTTTTGACTTCGACAAACACGATGACGTCATCAGGCCCGGATTTATCGAGGGCGATTAAGTCAGCCTCCCCTGCTGGACAGCGATAATTCCTGGCCAGTATTTTCAGCCCCGCTTTTTTGAGAAACCCGGCTGCGAGCTTCTCCCCATGAGATCCAAGCTGGACATCATAAGGAGAAGCCGAATTGCCGGTAATGCTATTCGATTCCCGCTTGGCGAGTTTATTTCGCTCCCGCCGGGCAGGTTTATTTCGCTTTGGCCAAAACGGCCACACTTGCCTATGCCTCGCTCGTAGCGGCGAGAGCTTCTTCCTGGGCCTGAGCTTCAGCTGCACGGGCTTCTTCCTTGGCAAGTTTGGCAGCGGCTGCCTTTTCAGCGGCGGCCCTTTCCTTCTTGCTCGGCTCGCGCACTTCCTTAAGGCGCGTGGCCTTGCCAACGCGGTCACGCAGGAAGTAGAGCTTGGCACGACGAATCTTGCCTCTGCGGACAACTTCCACGTTTGCAACCTTCGGGCTGTTAATCGGGAAAATTCGCTCGACACCTTCGTTATTCACAATCCTGCGGACAGTGAACGTTTCGTGAATGCCGGAACCCTTTCGGCCTATAACCGTACCGGAAAACATCTGGATACGTTCCTTATCTCCTTCAACGATTCGCACGTGCACCTTGACGGTATCGCCAATGCCGAACTGGAACTTTTCAGCCTTCATGCTGGTGGCAGCTACTTTGTTCAATAATTCCTGAGACATCTTTTTCTCTCCTACGTCCTGCGTAAGTTTTTCAATTTAAAAAAATCAATCTTTATTTTCTTCGTATTTTTCCCACAAATCCGGGCGACGCCTTTTCGTGCGCTGCTCAGCCTGGGCCAGTCGCCACGCCGCTATTTTAGCGTGATCGCCATTCAGCAAAATCTCCGGCACTTCCATGCCTCTAAATTCGCGAGGCCTGGTATAGTGAGGATACTCCAACAGTCCCTGCTGGAACGATTCCTCATGCACCGATTCATCTTTTCCCAACGCGCCAGCCTGAAGCCTCACAACAGCATCAACCAAAGCCATCGCCGGGATCTCACCGCCGGAGAGCACAAAATCTCCGACGCTCACTTCCATATCAGCCAGATTCTCACGAATCCGCTCGTCGAATCCTTCGTAATGTCCTGCAAGCAGGATCAATCTTTCTTCAGTTGCCAGTTCGCCCACCAGTTTCTGGTCGAGTTTTCGACCTTGCGGCGTCAGCAGGATAACCTTCCCTGCCGGCGTTGCCTGGGAGCGAATATGCTCAATTGCGTCGAACACGGGTTGGCACATAAGCACCATGCCCGGGCCGCCTCCGTAAGGCGCGTCATCCACCGAGCCGTACTTGTCCAAGGCAAAATCACGAATATTGGTCATATGAACTTCAACCAATTTCCGCTCAATGGCCCTGCCTACGATACTGGTCTCGAGGAATGCCTTGAAGAGGTCGCAAAAAAGCGTCGCGATATCGATGCGTATAGCCATCGTCTTCGATCGCGAAGCCAACGACTACTTCGCCACGGCAATGCCATGCTTTTTCAGCATGTTCCGCACCGTCTCGCTGGGCTGGGCGCCAACACTCAGCCAGTACTCAATCCGTTCGCGATTCAGTGAAGCCTCTTCGTCCTGGTTCTTCGCTTTGGGGTCATACCAGCCCAGCTGCTCTATCACACGTCCATCACGCGGGTTGCGTGAGTCCATGGCGTTCAGCCTAAAGAAGCTGCTGTGCGTACGGCCCATTCGTTTAAGTCTCAATTTCACAGCCACGTTTTTTTCTCCAAGAATTCGTCAGGAATTCTCAAAACAATTTAAAAAACTAAAATTTCCCTGCCGCCTACACCGGCCAGTCTTAGCCTCGCCAGTGGGGTAGATACACTTTATCCACACACGAGAATCGGACATTCTAGCATTCTCTTTGGGTCTTGCAAGTCTTTTTTCCCGCCATATTTCCCAAACTTTTATAAAAATTCAGAAAATTTCATCATGAATGGTAATTTTTCAGGGAGTCTCTGTTTTTTTTAAGTCAAAAACGCCGATAA
Source organism: Phycisphaerae bacterium (assembly GCA_963664745.2). Taxonomy (GTDB): domain Bacteria; phylum Planctomycetota; class Phycisphaerae; order SM23-33; family SM23-33; genus B1-G9. Next base: position 2,342,153 of record CAXXMC010000004.1, on the reverse strand, counting down.
GAATCAAAACCGTGCAAAACACTGAAACTTCATGGATGGAGTGAAAACGAAATGACATACGTTGCTTTTTCGATTTGGATGTATCTGATTCTGCTGGCAGGCATGGGGCTTTACAGGTTATGGACTCGCCAGTTCGGCCATAGGCTGGTGGACTGGATACTGCTGCCGGGCACTGTCTGTTCCGAACTCTCTTACGCCAACGGCCTACTGCTCCTGGGCAGGCCAGCTGCGGGAGGTATTATCAGCACGACAGGCAATTCCTACGCGCCGGGCCAGGTACCTACGGGGCAATTCGGCTTTTTCGTTTCCATGTTCACAAGTCTTCTTGGATTATTGGGTTGCAGTATTGCGCTCTGTCTCGTAACAAAATGGCTGGGCGGGCCGATAATGTTAAAGTTCGCATTCAGCGGCGGAGCAGGACAGCTGCCGACAGAACTGCCCCAGGGATTGGCGATACTCGGCGATCAGGGCAGACTGCTGAAATTCCTAGGCCAAACAATCACCCAGCTGGACTGGACAAACTGGCGAACACCCGTTTTCATCTACCTTACTATCTGCCTGGCAGTCAGGCTGGGCGTTGTGCGTCACGATTGGCGGGCGGCACTGGTGACGAACGCAGTTGCGCTGGGCCTGCTCTGTGGACTGTGCAAAATCTACCCCGATATCCAAGGCCGACTCGAATACGCCTGGCCTTTGCTCACATACGTCTGGACAATGCTGCTGTCACTCCTCGCGATTACACTCGTTATCCGAGGCCTGGTTGACCTTGCACACATCATCAGAAAAGAAGGTGCTGCTTCGTCCCGCCAAACTGCCTCCGCTGGGGCAAAATAATTTAAAAGTTATCAGCTGATAGCTTCAAGTGTTCAGATTTTGTAGAATGGTCAATCCCATGATAGAACCTGAACAACCATTTAACATAATGGCGAAGCCCGTCTCAGGCCTGTGCAATCTGAAATGCAAGTATTGTTACTATCTGGACAAGCCAGCCGAGTTGTACCCCAATGTGCACAGGCCTATGATGACCGATCCTGTCCTGGAAAGTTATACCAGACAGTACATCGCAACTCAGCCTGTGCAATGCACCTTCTGCTGGCAGGGAGGTGAACCACTGCTGGCGGGGAAAGATTTTTTCAGGCAGGCAATAATGCTTCAGAACCAGTACCGCCTGAAAGGGCAACTCGTTGAAAATGCGATACAGACAAACGGTACATTGCTGGACGATGAGTGGTGTGAGTTTTTCGCAGCTAATAAATTCCTGGTAGGTATCAGCCTGGATGGCCCGCCGCAATGGCACGACCGTTTCCGGAAAGACCCAGCTGGCAAGCCGACTTATCACCGGGCATGGGCAGGCCTGGAGCTTATGCAAAAACATGGCGTGGAATTTAACGTTCTCGTAACGCTGAACAGTGCAAACGCACCTCACGCAGGCGATATCTATCGATACTTCACAAACCGCGGAATCAGGTTTTTGCAGTTTATCCCGATTCTCGAACGCGACGCAGATGGAAATCCAACGGAATTCTCATGCAGGCCCGAGCAATTCGGAAAATTCCTTTGGGACGTGTTTGAGATTTGGGCCAGCCGGGACATTAACCGGGTTTCCGAAAGGTTTATCGACAGTATCCTGCACACGTTTATCCATGGCCAGGCTACCATGTGCTGCCATAGCAAAAAATGCGCAAACGCTTTCGTTCTGGAATTCAACGGTGATCTATACGCTTGTGATCATTTCGTTTATGAAGGCTGGCTGCTGGGAAATATCATGGAAACCCCGCTGGAGGAATTGGCCTGTTGCGATAAACTCCAGGAATTCGCAAAACTCAAGACAGACCTGCCAAAAATCTGCATGAATTGCGAATATCTTTATCTTTGCAACGCCGGTTGTCCCAAACATCACATTCCCCTCTACGGCAATGCAGATCGAGTGAACTTTTACTGTCAAGGATACAAACAATTCTTATCTTCAGCCCTACCCGAACTGCAAAGAATCGCAAAATGCATCAAGCGAAATGAAACGCCCTCACCCAAACAGGCTTCATCCAAGCCCAGCCAGTCTCAGAACCGAAACGCCCCCTGCCCCTGCGGTTCGGGCAAAAAGTTCAAGCATTGTTGCGGCGGGAAAAAGTAACCCATTCGTAGCGAAACTATTGCCCACGATACACACAGCGGGAAGAATCCGATTCCCAAATTTCAATCGCGGTCATGATGGGTAGGTGAGGCTTGATTCTGTCCCACATATACTTGGCCAGCATTTCGCTGGTAGAAACTTTAAGTTCTGCAATTTCGTCGAGATTGGCATGATCAAGCGTGTCTATGACGGGTTGCACGATGGCTTTGAGATCCCCGAAATCTATCAGCCAGCCCGTCTCGGCCTGAACCTCACCGGTGACGTGGATGTCAACGCGATAGCCATGCCCGTGCATGTTGCGACACTTATGGCCTGGCGGCAAGTGCGTGAGACTGTGGGCTGCATCAAACCTGAACGTCTTTATCAATTCAACTTCCATTTTATTTTCCTTTAAAACAGGGACTAGGCAATAGTTATTAGGCAACAGGCAAATAGGCATAAGGCACTAGAAAAACTTGTTACTTGGCATTAATCATAGTTATCCACACTCGTGTCATTCCCGCGAAAGCGGGAATGACAAGGGAGAGCCAATAAACCAATGAATCATCTCATATATTGCCTAACAACTATTGCCTGTCTTTTTCAAACTCCTCGGTCTTCGTCAGGCCAGATTATTTTGTGCAGTTGTACGCCCAACCTGACGTCCAAACAGTCAGCCAGTATCCATCGGGCCAGCATAGCTCCGGTAACACTGCCCCACACCGGGGCAAATATCACCTTGCACCTGGCTGTCAGATCATGCTCTTTGACTATCTCATGCGCAAAGTCGTAGTCTCCCCGATCCGCAATAACGAATTTGACTTCATCTTTGCTGGTGAGATGTTCCAGATTTTCCCACAGGTTTCGCTCGGCCTGGCCGCTCGCGGGACACTTGATGTCGATAATACGTCGAACATCTTTGTTTACCCTCGATACATCCAGTGAGCCGTTGGTCTCCAGCAGAACTTCATAGCCTGCTTCGCACAGTTTATCCAGCAATTCAACCGCGCCAGCCTGGGCAAGAGGCTCACCGCCGGTAAGTTCCACTCGTGGACAACTCAGGCTGGCAACCTTTTGGAGGATTTCATCGATGGTCATTTCGCTGCCATCCTGGCCTTGGGCGTATTTGGTGTCGCACCAGGAACAGTCCAGGTTACAACCTGCCAGCCTGACCAATACGCAAGGCAGCCCGGCCCTGCTGGACTCGCCCTGAATGCTCTTGAAAATCTCATTGACTATAACTGTACTCATACTTGCCAATTATACTCACTCCTACCCCTACATGGTATAAAGCCTGACAAAACTTCTCCGATTTTTTACCCATGCAAAACCCCAACCTAAATTGGTCCCACAAGCCATTGTTTGATAACTCTCTGAAAAGCATGAATTATCAAAATAATTATCAACATTCTTTGTCATTTGCAATTATGAATCTTAGACTCCAATTGAGCAACACGGTGCGGTGTTGAGGACTTAGTGAACCTCTACAAGGAGAGTCTCAAGATGCTGAAAGAAAAGAAGATCAGACGTATGTTCCTGGCTGTTTTGGCGACCATTGCATGCCTGGCGATACCAGCCAATGCCGATTTAATTGACATTAACTCACTTGCCCTATATTCAGGCAAATCGCTTGAGTTCGGCGACAAAGTATTCTTGGACGGGCCTGCCGGAGCCGTTGACTTCGTGTCACTTGGTACTGGCACACAGGCAGGCAATATCTTCTCTGAAGGTAATATTTATCTCTCAAGCGGTTCACAGGCAGGTAATCTCTGGGCCAACCGTAACGTGGACATCAACAACGGAGCGACTGTGAATGGCGACGTTAGCGTCGTCGGGGATTACTGGAAACATAGGAACGCAGCTGTTACCGGCACGGTTTACCACGGCGATGACGCTACCATAATCGACCTGCCGCAAATGGGACCAGAGCCCTCTGGCGGTGTGCTGGGTTCAACGAGTATCTGGAAAGGCAAAAATACAACCACGACCCTTGATCCGGGCAGCTATAACAATCTTGGCTTTGATAAAGACAATATTCTGAACCTCTCATCCGGCATATACACGTTTAATAATTTCTGGATGGACAAAGGCGGTGCCGTAAACGTAGACACGTCTCTCGGCGATGTAGTACTGAACATTTACGACGGCCTGTCCACTGGGAAAGAGGTTGCCTTCAATACCATTGGTGACGGCAAACTGTTCATAAACGTGTTTGACAAGGATGTATACCTGGGTGACGACAATACGATGGATGGCATTTTCCGGGTGTATAATGGCGGTTTTTCGACAGGCTCCGGAGCGGATTTGACAGGCTCGGTACAGGCCAGAGACAGAATCTGGATAGGCAACGACTCCACGGTCACCTATGCAATCAGCGACCCGCAGACCATTATACTGCTGATGACCGGCGGCGGAATGTACCTGATATGGCACCGCAGAAAAAGAGTTTCATTCCGGTAGGAATCACTAAATAAAGACTTCCCAAAGTAACCAATATGCTTATTAGCATACGGGAAGCAACACCACCAAAGGCCGATTCGCGTTTTCGCGGCTCGGCCTTTTTTTTCGGTAGCTCATGTCATGATCCGACACAATAAGTTCTATTCCGCGGCAGTCTGTGGTATAAAACCGTCATGTCTACCACGAAAGAGAAAAGTCTGCTCATACTAATACTGCTGGCATCGGCCTTGCTTAGATGCAGCCTGCTCTGGTCTGGACTCCAACAGACAACTCGCCTCTATACTCCTGACAGCGAGGGCTATTGCAACCTGGCGACGGAGCTGGCTGAGCATGGCCGATTTCAACTCGACGACAAACCGGTAATCTTCCGCACTCCCGGATATCCGATCTTCCTGACATTACTGAAAAACTTGCCCACCGCCGGCGTGTTGGGCATCCAGATAGCTCTCGATGTCGCGGTAGTTTTAATGACGTTCCTGCTGGGGAGCTGGCTGATGAATGCCAGAGCTGGAATATGGTCAGCTGTTTTTTATGCGATCTCGCCCCTGGCCCTGGCGGGGTGTTGTAGGTTCCTTTCAGACAGCCTGTACGTATTTTTCTTCATGCTGTCAGTGCTGATGATGGTGAAATTCCTCCAAAACAGCAAGCCACAAGCCAAAACCTCAGCCGACGTCAGCGGTGCTGAATCTACCGCCCGCCCTGCAGCACTCATCGGCGCAGCCATCTTTATTTCGCTGGCCTGTTATGTCAGACCCGTAGGCCTGGCCATGCTTCCGCTTTTCATATTCGCGCTGCTCTTTAGGCCAAGTCGATTAAAACAACTGATCACCTTCGCCGGGATAGTAATTATGTGCTTAGGCCCGTGGGTCGGCAGAAACATGATCCAGGCGGATTATATTGGCTTTTCCAGCTTTGCCGGCGACAGCATGTACAATACCACAGCTGCGGACATCATCGCCAAGCAACAAAATATGCCCGCGGAGGAAATTCGCAACCAGTTCATCGCCAAAGCCGCTGAATACCAAGCTGGCCCACCCCTCCAAACACCAGGCCAAACCGCACGATGGCGACAAAAGGAAGCTCTGCGAATAATTCGGGACAATCCAAAGCTCTGGCTTAGTGGTTATCTCAAGGGTTGCGTGGGATTCTGGCTGCCCGGGGCGAATTATGTGCTGGAACTGCTGGGCCAATCGCAAGGCCAGCGCGGCACACTAGACGTTCTGCAACGACAGGGAATCTGGGCAGCTTCGAAACATTACCTCGGCGGAAATTACCAGGCTGTCGCAATCGCACTGCCCATGATACTAATCATGCTGATAAAATATCTTGGCGTGATTCTTTGCGTTATCCGAAAAATACGTTTGCGGATCCCCCTCGAAACCTGGCTGATCGTGGGGATATTTTTGATCACCGCCTTCCTGCCAGGCCCAGGACTGCCCAGGTATAGACTGCCGATCGAACCGATAATCGCCATCGCCGCAGCAGCTGGATGGATGAGAAAAAAACAAGAGCAAGACCCGACACCTGTTTCCAAGCGTTGAATCTCACTCTTGCGTATTGCTTTATTAAATCTTGAAACTCTGGGCTATTCTTCCTGAGGTGGCGTCTCGTCCGAGGCTTGTGCAGACATTGGCGGGATTGACGGCATGCCGCTATCCTGCGATATCCCTGCGGTTCCCTGGTATTTCGCGTCACTAAAACCGAGAATGGGGAAGAACACAAACCACAGCAACGCCAAGCCAATACCAAACCCGCCCGACTTGCCGAAATTCTCAGCGATCTTCAGGCAGATCATGATCCAGCCCACGATACTCACGATAGGAATAATCGCCAGGATGAACCAGAGAATCGGCAGCCTGGCTATTTCGCAGGCAACATAGGCATTGTAGAATGGAATGATGCACGCCCAGCCTGGCTTACCTGCCTTGACGAACGTCTTCCACATGCCAACGATTCCGAGAACAATAATTACCAGATAGATAATACCTGCAAAGCCCATAATTTGCTCCTTTCGCAAATTTTCAACAACTCAAACACGAAGTCCGAAATGTCCCACAGCCGACCAGCCGGCATACACGCTAAAAAAAGGCCCCGCAAAATCAATCTCATAAATCAAACAGACCGGTTAAAAAATCAGCTATTTGATTTTTCGGCTAACCAGCCCGTTTAACTTAGCCCAAAATAACCGAAAAATATCCGTTTGGGACAATTACTGAACGGTTTTATTAACATCATGCGGATACCTTGCATAATTTTTTCGTACAAATAAAGATATTCCGCCTTTCTTTCATGAGGACACTTGCGTTAAGCCTGCCTGTGCGGTTAAACTGCTTTCCCATGAACGATGCAATGGATCTGCTTAAATCGGTCAGGGAAACCACTGACGAAACTGAATTCTACACCCCGCAGCCTGAGGGCTACCAGCGCGGCCACACAAAGTACGTCGCAGTATTCGGTACTGTTATGAGCGGGCTTGGCAAAGGAATTTTCTCTTCGTCTCTGGCCAAGCTCCTGAAGGACAAAGGGCTACGCGTAAGTCCTATCAAACTCGAGGGTTATTTAAATATAGACTCAGGAACGCTCAATCCCTTCCGTCACGGCGAGGTTTTTGTGCTGGACGACGGTATGGAAACGGACATGGACCTGGGAACATATGAGCGAATGCTCGACCAGGACCTTTCGCGTCACAATTTCGCTACCAGTGGCCAGATTTATAAAACCATTCTCGACCGCGAGCGGGCTGGGGGATATCTTGGCAGAGATGTCCAGATGATTCCGCACGTCACCGGCGAGGTAAAACTTCGCCTGCGTGAACTGGCTATGAAAACCCAGGCCGACGTCGTAGCTGTGGAAGTCGGCGGCACTGTAGGCGACATCGAAAACGCATTCTATATCGAGGCGCTTCGCGAACTTTCATACGAAGAGGGCGAAGGCAACGTCATGTTTGCGGCTTTGACTTACGTGCTGGACCCGCCGACGCTGGGTGAGCAGAAGTCAAAAGCGGCGCAGCTTGGCATTAAAAGGCTGATGGAGTACGGCATACATCCGCACATGATCGCCTGCCGGGCTGAGCGGGAAGTCGACGAAAAAGTCAGACAGAAAATTTCCGTCTACACAAACGTGCCGATAAGTCGCGTATTTTCAATGCACGATCTGCCAAGCATTTATCTCTTGCCCGAGCGTATGAGGCAGGCTGGGACAGATAACGAAGTCGTCAAGATGCTGGGGCTGGAAGATAAGGTAGACGCCGCCCTTGAGAAAAAAAATGCCGCAAAATGGCAAGAATTCGCAAATAAAATAGGCCAATCCAAGAAAACCGTCAAAATCGGCATTACGGGCAAATACGTCGCCCTTCGAGACAGCTATGCGAGCATCATCAAGGCGGTCGAACACGCCGCGGTGGCCAACGACGTCGAAGCTGAACTCCACTGGATAGAAACTACGGAACTTGAAGATGGCAATGTTTCGGAAGCCCTCGCTGAGGTGCACGGCATTATCGTGCCGGGCGGGTTCGGCGTTCGCGGAACGGAAGGCAAGATAGCCTGCGTGGAATACGCGCGGAAAAATAACCTGCCGTATCTCGGCATTTGCCTGGGTTTCCAGGTGGCGGTGATAGAATACGCCCGAAACGTATGTAAACTTCCTGACGCCAACAGCACGGAACTCGACCCCGACTGCCAGTCGCCAGTTATCAGCATTCTGCCGGGCCAAAAAAAGATCGAAGGGTTGGGAGGCAACATGAGACTCGGCGGCCAGGATGTGGAAATCACGCCCGGTACGCAGGCAGAGGAACTCTTCGGCTGCAAGTCCATCCGCCAGCGATTCCGACATAGATACGAAGTCGACCCGGAATACATCGCAACATTGGAGCAGGCTGGGCTGGTTTTCTCCGGCAGACATCCAAAGCATCCGATAATGCAGATTCTGGAATTGTCCCGTGAGCAGCACCCGTACTTCCTGGCTGCCCAGTTCCACCCGGAGCTCACCAGCAGGCCGCTACGCCCACAGCCGCTGTTTGTGGGCCTGGTCGAAGCTGCCAAAAAATACGCTGAAAAATAAAAGAATAGTTCACAGATGACACTGATTACTCAGTTTTTTTAAAGCAGAAACGACAAATATCCGTAAAATCTGTGCAATCTATGGACAAAAATCAGGAGACAAAACACATGGCTGATGAAAAACCGAAAATCATAGTCGATGACGATTGGAAAACGCAGGCTCAGAAAGAGAAAGAACAGCTGTCCGAAGATATAAAGGCAAAAAGCGAATCACAAACGGCGTCTCAAGAAGGCTCCGAGGGCGGACAGGAAGGCCAGCAACTTCCCGAAGCCACCTTTAGCACCCTCGCCAATATGCTCCTGACGAACGCTATCATGGCTTTGGGGGGAGTTGAAGACCCAAAGACCAAAAAGCGAATAGTGGACCTGCCAATCGCAAAATTCTACATCGATAACCTCGAAGTTCTGCAGGAAAAAACCAAGGGTAACCTCACCGACGAAGAAGCCAAATTCATCGAAGGTTCTTTATATGAAATGAGAATGGCCTTCGTTCACATTTTACAAAGTGCCCAAAAGAATTCATCTGAGGAAAAAAAGGAGTCCGACAGTAAGCCAACTGCGGAAAAAGAGAAATAACAAGGAAATAGGGTAATATAAGGCCTGTTTTGAAGTGAGCCGTTTTCTTTTTACCTCTATTGCAATAAAATCTTTATTTGGTTGTCTGACAGCTGGGCCAAAGCCTATATTTAAATAGGCCCCCGCGACCGCGCAAGATTCTAAAGAATCAACGAAAAAGGCGCGTGTAGAACTAGTCGGCTAGCACAGCCCACCGGCTCATCGAGGGGCCTCTTTTTTGCGCTGATTTCCACCGTAAGTCAAAGTTCCCGGGAAGCTTTTTTATAAACCCTGGCTGCCTTTTCCATGTTCAGTAGCTGGTTTATATCCTTTATCAAACGCTCTTGACGGGCCAAAACAGTATCGGCCTTGTTGATCAGACTCCTCAGGGATTCATTGGAAGACTTTGACCGTAAAGATGTCAAATCACTGAGACGGGCTGGAGGGCCTGTGACCGAATCATCGGCCAAATGTTTAGATTGGATGGTCTTGGAATTTTTATCCGAGTCACTGACATATCCCGTGAGTGGCTGTGGACTTTTTTTAAACAACGCTTTCGACGCCACAAGTTTTATATCCGTTTCCGATAAATGCATTTCAGAACGCCCCAGTTTTCGACTATCCATTGCCAGCCTCACATTACTTCTTCATATGAAACATACGACGTAGATTCTACCTGGGCAATTCTTTTGGCTTAAAAGATTTCCGATTGTCAAAAAACCTTTGTTAATGCGCTCTTCCCCATCGAGTTAAAATCTGTTATCTTTACCGGCCTATGTTTGAAGCATTAACCAACAAATTCAGTGACGTATTTCGTAAAATGTCAGGCCGAGGCCGAATCTCGGAGGAAAACGTGCGAGACGCGATGCGCGAAGTCCGCACCGCCCTGCTCGAAGCCGACGTTCACTACGAAGTCGTCAAAAAATTCTGCGACGACGTAACAGCCAAGGCTGTCGGAACGGAAGTAATCCAAAGTCTCCACCCGGGCCAATTGATGGTCAAGATCGTCCATGACGAACTGACTGCCCTCATGGGGCCTGTCGATACGAAAATATATTTCGTATCCCCGCCGCCGACAATCATTATGATGGCTGGTCTGCAGGGTGCGGGCAAAACCACCACCTGCGGTAAGCTCGCGAAGTATCTCAAGGCAAAAGGCAAAAAGCCGATGATGGTCGCCTGCGACCTCCAGCGCCCAGCTGCTGTTGATCAGCTGACCATCGTAGGCCAGCAGGTCGGCGCGCCTACTTTCCGGGTGGAGGACGAGAAGAATCCCGTCAAGGTCGCCCGCAAAGCAATAGGCTGGGCAAACGCCAACGGCCATGATGTAGTCATCATAGATACCGCAGGTCGACTTCACATCGACGAAGAAATGATGCAGCAGGCTGAGGACATCGCCTCGTCCGTCAACCCGCATCAGATATACCTGGTCTGCGACGCCATGACAGGCCAGGACGCAGTGAACTCCGCAAAAGAATTCAACACCAGGCTGGAACTCGACGGCGTGATCCTCACCAAGTTCGACTCCGACGCTCGCGGCGGTGCTGCCATTTCCGTCAAGGCCGTCACCGGCAAGCCGATAAAGTTCATCGGCGTTGGCGAAAAGTTCGACGCACTCGAAGAATTCCATGCAGACAGAATGGCGGGACGAATACTCGGCATGGGTGACGTCGTCAGCCTGGTCGAAAAAGCGCAGGAACACTTCGACGCCGAAGAACAGGCTGCGATGCAGGCCAAGATGGCGAAGGGAAAATTCACCCTTACCGACTTCCTGGCCCAGATGAAGCAAATGCAGAAAATGGGCCCGCTGAAGCAGATTCTCAAACTCATGCCCGGCATGGGCGCGAACGCAGCTGCGCTCGACGCGATAAAGGGCGACGAATTCAAGGGCATGGAAGCGATCATAAACTCCATGACAAAGGCTGAGCGGGAAGACCCCTCGATTCTGGAAGCCTCGCGGAGAAGACGAATTGCCAGAGGCTCAGGCACGCAGCCCCAGGAAGTCAGCGGGCTGGTCAAGAGCTTCACCCAGGCATCAAACATGATGAAACAGATGGCTGGGATGGGCGTGGGCGACCGAATGCGTTTTGCCAAACAGATGGCTTCCGGCGACATGGCTGGCGGCATGGGAATGGGCAAAGTCAAACAACGCTCAAAACGCCTTACCAAAAAAGAACGCGAAAAAAAGAAAAAAGCCAGAGGCAAAAAGAAAAGATAATCGTCATCTGCACTTGCAGACCAAACGTGAATTGCTCGAATTAATATCCAGACCCGCGAAGGCCTGGCTTGCCCTCTTCGTTGTTGCGGAAAATCCGGGTTGTGGCATAGGCGAAGTCGATTGCAGGATGGCTGATGAATGTCTGAAGAATTGTTCGTGACAACCGATGCGTTATTTCGCGTCGATCCCGAACCGCGCAGAGATATCGCAGGGTCAAATCTATCCCATTGTCAGCTATTTTTACATAGACCGTCGGCGTGAGATGTTCATAGCGAATGGCGTAATGACTCTGGAGTCTCTTAATCTGCCGTTTGACCTGGGACTCGATCTTGTCCGCTTCGACCTCAGCCTTTTCCAGCATTAGCTTCTCAGCTTCCTGCCAGTCACTCTCAAAAGTCACTACGACGGATATCTCATCCCATACAAACGGAAAACCTTTAACGTAGTTGTATATGGCGTGACGAATCAACATGCTATTGGGAAGGATCAGCATTCTGCCCGTGCTTTGCTCAGCCTTGACCCAGTTGCCGACTTCCAGCACCGTAGTCTGAAAAACGCTCACACCAATCACGTCGCCGATCTTTCCGTCAATCTCGATACGATCACCTATATCGTAAGGTCTGCGTACGATGAAGATAACCCAACCAGCGATACATACCAGCGTTTCCTGCAGCGACAAGGCAAGTCCGGCACCGATGATACCCAGGAAGATACCGAAATCGCGAATCCCCGCCGCCCATAGAACCGCAGTTGCAACCAGGAATATACTTATGCCGATCCAGCTGGCAGTGAGCCTGACCTTGTGACGGGCCTCAATGCCGGTGACGTTCTTGGCAAGTTGCGACTGAATTGCGCCAACAAAAATATAAACGCCCACCGCTATTCCGCACGTCCAAAGCAATTTGTGCAGCAGACTTTTGGGCCTGCCCTCAGCAACAGCGGGGTCTTCCGTCATCACAGCTGCCCATATAGTCACAAGGACAATCAAAAGTACAAAAATCAGACAAATTCGCAACAATCGGCGTGTAGCTTTTGCTTTGACAGGATCGCTGTCTTCCGTGACGAGCTTGCCCTGGAGCTTGAAATACAAAATCACCGTTGCCAGCATTGCAAGAACGGTAAGCACCCCGCCCTTGACCATCGGATTACCGAAAATAACCACAATCGTCTGCCAGATTTCCATAATCGTCTGCCACATAATCAAAGCCATTTCTTTCGTCTGAAGTAAAAGATCATTCCGCCAGCAACGATAGCCATGGCTGCAAGAACTCCGGGGTATCCCCACTGCCATTCCAGCTCGGGCATATATTTGAAATTCATGCCGTAAATTCCAGCTATAAACGTCAGGGGGATAAAGATCGTCGCGATGATCGTCAGTACCTTCATGACTTCGTTCATGCGGTTGCTCAAGCTGGAGAGATACGAATCCAACATACCTGCGAGCATGTCGCGGAACGTCTCCATGGTATCGATCACCTGTATGGAATGGTCATGAACGTCACGCATATAAAGATGCGTTGCCTCAGTTATGAGCGGCGATTCCGTCCGTTCCAGACCGCTGATAACCTCGCGCAAAGGCCAGACGCTCTTACGCAGCCAAAGTCCTTCCCGTTTAAGGAGGTTAATAGCTTTGGGAGTCTGAGGGGTCGGATCGCTCACCAGGGTAGATTCGACATCCTCGATCTTGTCTCCCAGATGTTCCAGAACGACAAAGTATCCGTCAACAATCGCATCTATGAGGCAATAGGCCAGATAGTCAGCCCCCATTTTCCGAACTCGACCCTTGCCGCTCCGAATACGTTCACGGGTCGGATCAAAGACATCGCCGGGCTTTTCCTGGAAAGATATTACGAAATTTTTACCCAGAATCAAGCTGACCTGCTCGGCGGTGGTTTCGTTTTTTTCGTCGTCCCATTGAAGCATTTTCAGGACGGCGTAGAGGTAATCTCCGTAGTCGTCGAATTTTGGCCGCTGAGTGGTGTTCAGGATATCTTCCTGAACCAGCGGATGCAGGCCTAAACTCTCAGCCAATGATTCAATAAGTTTTGCATCGTGCAGGCCATCGACATTAACCCAAGTTACGGTTGACTTTGCGTTGAAGGGCGGACATTGATCAACAGATTCTATCTGCTTCTCGGAAATCTTCGACTCATCATATTCGATGACCGTGATCTTAACAGTCTCAGCCAGCTTCTCACCCACGAACACAGGCGTGCCGGGCGGCAGGCCGCTTTTTTGTGATCGACTTCTGACGAATTTTCGCATAACAGCGTCTTTCCGGGAGATTCCCATCTCATACTGCCTCGGTTAATTGTAGCCTCGCCAAATTTTGATTCAAGTGCAAAGGTTTTTACAGGTCACCATTTATGAACAATCCCCAAAAACTTTGTTAATTCGTTCCGCAGTTATTCATCTCTCAGACATGCGTGTATTTGAAGTCGATCAACCAATCGCAGCAAGATGATTGGGGTAATTGGCTTGACTCGGACACCGCGTGTACTGTATAAATAAAGGAATTACTGGACTTTGCCGGTATTTTGCACAGAGTTGGAAGGTCATTCCGCAAAGTCTGGATGACAAAGCATTAACACTAGGATCTGTTTTTATGACGATTTCAATCGCGTCTTTGGATTTCTTTTCTTCCAGGACCGAAATGTGGACACATGATGTAATGGCATGTCTTCGCTTTCCGATCCAGACCAAGGAAAGTATGGTTCGGGCTTGTGGAAATTCCAAGCCTGGCCTCTCAATCACATCTTATACGGGTTTTTCAGTAGCCTGCTAGCGGGGACTGCTGAAATAATCAATAATGATTTTTCCCAAAATAATGCAAGGCGGTATGGGTGCGGGCGTATCCAATTGGAGGCTGGCTCGCGCTGTAGCTTCGCAAGGGCATATTGGCGTTGTATCAGGAACGGCGCTTGATGTTATTCTGGCTCGGCGTTTACAATTGGGCGACCCGGACGGCCAGATGCGCCTGGCCTTGGCAGAGTTCCCTGACCAATCCATTGCCCAAAAAATTATCGACCGTTATTTTATAGAGGGCGGCAAGCAACCCGACCAGCCTTTCCTCGCCAAACCAATGATAGGCCACAACCCCAGCCAGGCTGTTGAGGAGCTGTTGGTGGCTTCGAACTTCGTCGAAGTTTTTCTCGCCAAGCAAGGCCATGACGGCATGGTGGGCATTAACTACCTCAACAAGATCCAGACACCGCTTCTTGCTTCCATTTACGGCGCAATGCTGGCAGATGTAGATATTATCGTAGTCGGAGCAGGTATTCCGATCGAAATTCCAAAAATCATCGAGGGTCTGATCCACAACGAATCCGTAAGCCAAAAACTATACGTCAAAGATTCAGCCAGCTCACACGATCACAAAATGTTTTTCGACCCGAAGAAAGTGCTGAAAGATCGTCCCCAGCTACAACGTCCCCTGTTCTTCCCGATAGTCTCATCAGCGACTCTGGCTGCGATGCTTGTCAAAAAGTGCAAAGGGCAGATCGATGGCCTGGTCATAGAGGGTTCCTCAGCGGGAGGCCATAATGCCCCGCCGAGAGGACAAACCAAATACAGCCAAGAAGGCGAGCCGGTTTATGGCCCTCGCGATGAAATCGATCTAAAAGCTATAGCGTCTCACGAAATTCCGTTCTGGCTGGCTGGCTCTTATGCCAGCCCGGACAAACTCGCAAAGGCCCTCGCTGCTGGAGCTACAGGCATTCAGGTAGGAACCATTTTCGCGTTCTGTGAAGAGTCAGGCCTGCGAGACGATATCAAGCGGGAGATCATCCTGAACTGTAAAACCCAACAGCCTAGAGTTTTCACCGATCCGGTCGCCTCGCCGGCGGGGTTCCCGTTCAAGGTACTCTCCGTTTCCGACACACTATCCGACGCCGCCATTTATAACAGGCGGGACCGGCTGTGCGACCTGGGCTACCTCCGCGAAGCATATGAGCTTCCCAACGGTTCACTTTCCTGGCGATGCCCAGCTGAGGATCAGGAAACTTTCCTCCGCAAAGGCGGCAACCTTGAAGATACCGTCGGGCGAAAGTGCATCTGCAACGGTCTGATGGCCAATATCGGCCTGGCACAAATCCAAAGCGATAACGCCGAAGAACTGCCCCTGCTGACCTGCGGCGATGACCTCTCAGGTATACTCAGGGTAATAAGCGCTGGAGAGGCGTCGTACACAGCCCGCGACGTAATCAATTTCCTGCTAAGTAACAGGGGAAATTGATAGGGTTCCGAAATCACCAAATGTCCCTACAACGAAATCACTCAAGAACATCGCGCATAAACCCCTAAAATAAAAAAACTTACTCCTTGACGTTTACGGTTACTGATGCTACATTGACGAACTGCGCGGAACTCGTCCGTGCTAAACAAGCTCAAGTAATTGACAAGAATTAAAAAAGAAAGTTGAAATTTAACACTAATGCAATTTGAAGATTTACGGCTCATCGAGCCGCTACTGCAGGCCATTCGCGCCCAAGGATACGAAACCCCCACGCCGATTCAAGAACAGGCCATTCCCCATCTACTGGAAAGCAAAGACATGTTCGGCTGTGCCCAAACCGGCACGGGCAAAACCGCTGCCTTCGCGCTACCGGTATTACAAAAACTCTATCGCCACGTCGCAGATGCGAAGTCAAGCCACAAAGGCGGTCGACGCCAGCCCTTCAGACCAATCCGCGCGCTGATACTGACTCCAACAAGAGAACTCGCAGCCCAGGTTGCGGAAAACTTCCTGGCGTATGGCTGTCACACAGGCCTGCGACACACGGTTATTTTCGGCGGCGTAAACCAGACTCCGCAGGTTCGGAATCTGCGTAAGGGCGTGGACGTACTTGTCGCGACCCCAGGCAGGCTTATGGATCTCATGAACCAGGGAATCGTAAAACTCGACCAAGTGGAAGTGTTCGTTCTCGACGAAGCCGACCGTATGCTGGACATGGGCTTCATTAACGATATCAGAAAGATTGTCAAGACACTTCCAACGAACCGTCAGACGCTGATGTTCTCAGCTACAATGCCGAAGGAAATTCGTCAGCTGGCTGATACGATTCTGACCGATCCGGTCACGGTACAGACCACGCCCGAAAAGACCACAGCTGCGGAGAATGTCGCGCAGTCTATATATTTCGTGGAGTCCAACGACAAGTCTAAACTCCTGGAAAAGCATCTACGAGAATCGCAGATCACCCGTGCGATAGTTTTCACACGTACCAAACATCGCGCTGATAAGATATCAAAGCAACTGAATAATCGACAAATTTCAGCTGAGGCCTTTCACTCGAACAAGTCGCAGAATACGCGTCAGCGGACGTTGGCGAGTTTCAAGAAGGGTTCCGTCAGTGTGCTCGTTGCCAGCGACATCGCTGCCCGGGGCATTGACGTTGACAACATCTCGCATGTCTTCAACTACGACATGCCAAGTGAAGCCGAGACTTATGTACATCGCATCGGCAGAACAGGCCGGGCCGGCGCGAGCGGAGAAGCCATATCTTTCTGCAGCAACGACGAGCACAAAGCCCTTCGCGATATCGAAAAGCTTCTCGGCAGGCCAATCCCCGTTCAAGGCGACGCACCCAGGCCTGCCTCGGCTGAGCCGGAGCAGAGGAGTTCCAATCCTCGCAGAACACCACGCCGGGCTGGAAACAACTATTCATCGCGCAATAAAAATTCAGACGCGACGATCTCTAGCGATAAGAAAACAGCCAGGCCGCCCCGTCGCAAAGCCTCTGCCTCTGGCGAAGCCGCGACTACGGACAATAACGAGAATAAAAAATTCCGCAGCAAAAAACGCAGGCCACAACACGCTGAGGACAGCCAAGGCAAACCACGTCGCCGCCGAAAAGGGCAAGGCCGAAAAACCAATAACAAGCAAATAGTTACTGTTTAGATCCTTTTAAAGTTTGGACTTTTGCGTTTGGCCTTTTTTGAGTTTGGCCTTTTTTGAGTTTGCGTGCCGGGGATCCTGTCCCGGCACGAACTGGAACGGTTCTGTCTAGAGCAAACTCTGCACCGCGGGGAAAGGCTTGAGTGCCCGTGCAAAAATTCCCAATGAGTACGAAATGGCAAGGCCGTAATTTGTTATGAAAACACCGGCTTTGCGACATCTGATTATGCGCGACAGCATTTCACGCCTATTGGAAACACATCCTCCGCAATGGATCACTAATTTGTAAGCCGAGAGATCATCCGGGAAATCATGCCCTTGTACGGTATCGAATATCAATCTGCCGCCAACGTACTGCTGCAGCCAGCGGGGGATTTTCACCCGACCAATGTCATCCCCGATAGGATGATGCGAACAGGCCTCTGCTATCAGCACGCGATCACCATCTCTTAGGTTGTTGATCGACATCGCGCCGCGAACGAACTCCGACAGATCACCTTTGTTACGGGCAAAGAGTATCGAGAAAGATGTGAGGGGGACATCGTTTGGCGTATCGCCGGAGACCTTTAAAAAGGCCTGGCTGTCCGTAACGACCAGGGCTGGTGGACGTTTCAGATTATCCAGCGCATCGCGTAATTCGCGTTCCTTGACGATCATGCAGTAGGCATCATTGTCCAGCGCGTCGCGAATGGATTGCACCTGCGGAAGAATCAGCCTGCCTTTGGGAGCCTCGAGGTCTATCGGCACGACAAGAACCGCCAGTTCGCCCGGAGATACCAGATCGCCAAGGATCGGCGGGGCGTTGATGAAATCATCCGGGGTTACCTTGATCAGTGCCTCGCGAAGGTCGAGTATGCCTTCCTCGCGAGAAGCAACCGTTCGCACCGTTACTACCTCTCGGCCTGTCAATTCATCGGTCAATACGCGGGCTGGCTCGCCGAGATCAGTCTTATTGAACACGACAATCGCCGGTATAGCCCGGCCTGTCAATTCATCCAGAATTCCACGTTCAAATTCGCCCCAAACACCGGCCTCGGTTACGATTACGCCAACGTCGGTTCGATCAAAAACCTGTTGAGTCCGCTGGACGCGCATGGCTCCGAGTGCGCCGACGTCGTCAATGCCCGCAGTGTCGATAAACAGCACTGGCCCGATCGGCAGCAGTTCCATGGGCTTTTCAACCGGGTCGGTCGTCGTGCCGGCTACCTCTGAAACGATGGAGACTGACTGACGAGTCATGGCGTTCAGCAGTGAACTTTTACCCACGTTACGCCTGCCAAACAGGCCAATGTGCAATCGAAAGCCTTTGGGAGCATTTCTCATTACAGATCACCCACTTTAATCGATCCCAATTGCGTCACCCGCTGCGGCGAGGTCAGCGTATCGAACTCTTCTGCGGTCATCAAACCGCTGTCAATAGCTGTCTGACGAACGGTTTTGCCCTCAGCCTGTGCCTGATGAACAATTTGCTGGGCATGTTCGTATCCAATTTTTTCTATCATTGCTGTGACCGCAGCTGTGGCGTTCTGGACGCCCAACCTACAACGATCAACGTCAGCGGCAATACCCGCGACGCAGTGCGTGCGGAAAATTTCGCAGGCACGGGTAAGCAGGTGCAGATTCGTCAGCAGACAGTCAGCTACAAGCGGCAGGAACGGGTTAAGCTCCAGGCTGCCCATTGAGCAGGCATGCGTGATGGCCTGGTCGTTGGCCAGGATTATGATCGCTGCCTGCGAAACGGCTTCGGGGATCACGGGGTTGACCTTACCGGGCATGATTGACGACCCTGCCTGCCTGGCAGGGAGACGGATCTCACCCAGCCCGCCATCTGGCCCGGAAGAAAGCAATCGCAGATCGCCCGCTATTTTCAGCAGGTTACTGGCCAGGGCTTTGAGGATTCCGCTGACCTCCACAAATACGTCCGCATTCTGGGTGGCTTCGACCATGTTTTCCGCTCGGGCCAGGCCGAGATTCGTGACATCTCTCAGGTTTTCGACCGCCCGGAAAATGAACTCTCGCGGCGCGCCAAGCCCTGTCCCGATAGCAGTGCCGCCAAGATTCACAACACGCAATCTCTCTTCGCACTTATATATTCGCCAGCGGTCGCGGGAAAATGCTTCGGCATAAGCCGCCATCTCTCTGCCTAGTGTTGTCAGAACGGCATCCTGCATTTGCGTACGCCCTATCTTGACGACCTCGGCAAAGTCGCGTTCCTTCTGCTGAAACGCCTCCAGCAAGACGACCACCTCACGCTGAAGTTCACGAAGCATATTGATACCAGCTACGCGCAAGGCAGTGGGATAAGTGTCGTTCGTGGACTGATGCAGATTGATATCATCCAGCGGACTGATTATTTCATAACTGCCAATGGGTTTACCAAGCAATTGAAGTGCACGGTTGGCCAACACTTCATTGACGTTCATATTTGTGGAAGTACCGGCACCGCCCTGCAGGGCATCGACACATATCGTATCATCCAGCGAACCATCAGCCATTTCCGAACAGGCCCGTTCGATAGCAGCAAAGGTCGTCTCATCCCAATATCCCAATTCATGATTCGTTCGAGCGCAAGCCAGTTTAACCGCACCGTAGGCGCGAATGAGCTGCGGATGAACACCCCTGCCCGACAACGGAAAATTCTCCATTGCACGCTCGGTATGCACCCCGTGCAACGCGTCAACGGGGATGTCACGCGGGCCCAGCAGATCGTTCTCTTGACGAAATCGATTCATCGAATATTCCCGTTAGAAATAAAGATCTCGGTCGTCCGTATCTTCAATGCGTTTGAGTCTGGCAATCAATTCCGTTTTCTGTTCGCCGTCACCCAAGCCTTCAAGTTCTTTCTGTATAAGTTTAAGCCCAGCTGATTTAGTTTCCGGCGAGGCGTAATCTACAAGATATTCCATCAACGTCGACATTGCATTCGGCGTGCAGTACCGTTTGATGAAACCGGGTATGGCGAACTCCATGAAATGTTCGCCGGTTCTTCCAAGTCTGTAACAGGCAGTGCAAAAACTCGGAAGATATCCATCGGTCATCAACTCCCGCATGACATCGTCAAGCGAACGGATATCGCCAAGGCAAAACTGTTCGCGATCCATTACCTGTGCGTCGCCGGCTTCGGTATAGCCTCCGATTTCGATCCGCGAACCGGCATCGATTTGGCTCACGCCGAACTCCATAACCTCGCGACGCAGTTCTGGGTTTTCGCGGGCAGTGAGAATAAGCCCGGTGTACGGAACCGCAAGACGCAGAATCGCAATGATACGTTTGAAGTCGTAGTCGTCAACGAGATACTGCTCATCGATCGCTACGCCCGAAGCTGCTCTCAGTCTCGGAAAGCTCAACGTGTGAGGCCCACAGCCGTACTGCTCCTGAAGGAACAACGAATGCTTCACCAACGCGAGTGTCTCAAATTTCCAGTCCGCCAAGCCGAAGAGTACGCCCAGGCCGACGTCGTCCTGCCCGGCTTCAAAGGCACGCGACAGCGCATCGAGACGCCATAGATAATTTCCCTTGCGAGTGCGTTCGGGATGATAGTTGCGATACATCTCGTGATGATAGGTTTCCTGGAAAACCTGAAATGTTCCTATTCCCGCAGCCTTCAATTCGCGGTAACCGTCATGATCCATAGGAGCTGCGTTGATATTGACGCGACGAATTTCTCCATGTCCCACATGCACGTCATAAACTTCCCGAACGCAGTCAGCCATGTATGAAGCGTCGTAATCCGGATGCTCTCCGAATACAAGAATCAGCCTCTTATGGCCTGCGTTCTCCAACGCCTCCACCTGCTGACGGATTTCATCCGGCGTCAATGTCCGCCGAATCGCTTCGGGATTTGAAACCCGGAATCCGCAGTATTTGCAATCGTTTATGCACTTGTTGCCGATATACAACGGTGCGAAAAGAACAATGCGATTACCGTACACTGCCTGCTTTAACTGGCGGGCAGCAGAAAAGATTTCCTCTACCAGTTCGGGCGTATCCGCTGAGATAAGCGTAGCGGTTTCTTCAACGCTCAATGGCTGTTTTTCGAGGGACTTTGCAATAATTTCACGAACGCGCGATGCGTCACATTCGGTACTTGCCAATGTGTTTGTCAATTTATCGTCATCGATAAAATCGATGGCGGTTTTACTCATTTTCAGTTCAGCGGGGGGGTTCATTTCGTATTCCTATAATTCTTCATGCAGGCTGGACGAGAGATAATTCTTTGACGTACCAGGCCCGACACCAACGGTTCTGCCGGCGTTTATAATTCGCTGTCGGAACGTATCATGATAGCTTTCATTCTGTTCCATTCCAACCTTGGCTGGGTAAATCGCATACAATTCACGATATTTTTTCGGGGTCACATTTGGCATAATAACATTGGCTCCGCGGGACAGGCCGAGTTCATAGCCAGCTGTTTTGTTTAACGTCGCCACAGCGGTGGTCGATGGAATGTTCGCCTTGGGACAAACGATTCTTGCAAGAGCAATAACTTTATAAGCCATTAACTCGCTGGCTGGTACCTGCTGGCCCGGTGCAGCGGCAAACTTATCGGGGTGTTTCGACAGGGCAGTATCCGGTGAGTCAATGTAAGGCCCGCAACCGATCATGTCCAGATCCAGCTCTGCAAACATTGCGATGTCGCCCGCAAGCGATTCATAAGTCTGGCCCGGCAGCCCGACCTGAACTCCGCTACCTATCTCATAACCAAGCTCTCGCAAAATTTTCAACACCGCCAGTCTGCCAGCCAGGCCGCCCTTGGAATTCGGGTGCAGACGCTCATATAATTCCGCATCCGAGGTCTCAAATCGCATCAAGTATCGGTCAGCGCCAGCCTTGCGAAAAATCTCAAGTTCCTGCCTGGCCTTTTCGCCAATACTGAGCGTGACGGCAAGGGCAGTGCTTTTTTTTATTTCCCGAATAACATCAGCAAGCCACTCAACGGAAGTCGAATCATTCTCGCCGGATTGCAGAACCACAGTCCCATAGCCCAGCGACTGGGCCTGCTTCGCACACTCGACAATCTCATCTCGAGTCATCGTGTAACGAGGCAGCGAACGGTTTTCAGCCCGCAACCCGCAGTATAAACAATGGGATTCGCACTCATTGGAAAATTCTATCAATCCCCGCAGATGTACGTCGTTCCCAACTGATCGCAGTCGGACTTCGTCAGCCCGGGTAAATAAGTCATCGATAGCGGAGGCGTCGTTTTCACGAAGCCAGGAGGATATTTCAGTCTGCTTCATTTGCCTCGGCCTGGGCCTGCGACCGCAAGGTCACCGTGAACGTTGTTCCAACATCTGGCTCACTGACAGCTTTGATGTCCCCGCCGTAAATTTGCGCAATCTTCTTGACGATCGAAAGCCCCAACCCGCTGCCAAGAATATTCTGGGTCTTTTTATTCTTGATCCGAACAAATTCACCGAAAAGTTTCGCAACTTCCTGCTCAGACATCCCGATTCCCGTATCCGTCACAGCCAGGACAACTTCGCCCTCTGCCTGGTCAAGCACCACCGTAACCTGGCCCCCCTGCCGATTATACTTGATGGCATTTGAAACCAGATTGTTGAGAACGATATCAATCTCGCCCCTGTCTCCAATCATTGTGACGGGCTTGTCGCACTGCAAAGTAAGCGTCACATCCGTTTCAGCAGCTACGGGTGTAAAGGCTTCGATAGTGTCTTCCGCGATACTCTTCAGGTCAAGCTCGATGAAGTCCCGTTTTTTCTGGCCTGACTCGATATACGTCAGATCGAGAATATCCTTGATCATTTTCCGCATACCCGCCAGCCTGATAATGGAGCGGGAAACCATTTTTTCATAAGCTTCAGGATCATCGCCCGCAGTCTTGTCAGCTATGATCTGCAGGTAACTTTCCACTACACTCAGCGGGGCTTTAAGCTCATGGGCAAGAACGGAAATGAACTCGAACCTCAACCGTTTTTTCTCCTCCGCCAATCGCCTTGCCTCTCGCCGAAGCATCAGATGACGGGCAGCCTTGCCGACAACATTCTTGATCTCTTCCGGAGTAAAAGGCTTTGCAAGAAAATCGAATGCTCCCTGCTTCGTGGCTGTTATCGCAACATCAAGCGAAGCGTATGCCGAAATCATCACAGTCAGCATGTCGCCATCCCGGCCTGCGATTTGTTCGAGAACATCGAGTCCGCTGATTCCCGGCAATTTGTTGTCAAGCAAGAGTATTGCCGGCGAGAACGAGTCTATCAGCTCTAACGCCTCCTCGCCCGTCTCCGCCTGCGAAATTTCAAAGTGGACGTCACCTTCAATTTCCGGCAACGATACAGAAAAATTCCGCAAAACACGTTCTACGCCCAAACGCATTCCAGGTTCATCGTCAACAACCAATACTCGCAGAGATTCCATTCTATTTCTCCGATAGGAGTCGGTCTATCTCACTACGAAGCTGTTCAAAACGTACAGGTTTTGTCAGGAAGGCGTTGGCCTTGATCCATGAACGTTCTTCCTGAGTGGATGTATCAAACTCCAAGCCGGTCTCGGAGGCGACACCCGTAAGAATTATAACAGGCATATCAGGGTAAGTCTTTTTTATCTGGTGAGAAAGCACAAAACCGTCATCCATATGCTGCATCATCAGGTCGACCACGGCCAGGTCAGCCTTTTGTTCCTGCAACAAGTCCATTGCCTCCTGCACTCCATGGGCAATCAGTACCTCGTACCCAGCTGCCCGGAGTTGAACCTCCTGCTGGGTAATAAAATCAATATCATCATCAACAAGTAAAATCTTCGTCATTCTGTACACCTTTCAGTATTGCCGCTCTGAGAGCCTGTCTTTCTAAAAAACGTAATCGTAAAAGTAGTTCCGGTCTGGCCGGAGTTTTTATCAGCATTGGAATCGACCTTAATGTCTCCGCGATGCATCTTGATAATGCCATACGTCACAGCCAGGCCCAAGCCCGTGCCTTTGCCAATCTGTTTGGTCGTGAAAAACGGATCGAATATCTTGGGAATATTTTCTTCGGGAATCCCAATTCCCGTGTCGGATACAATCAATTGGGCCTTATCTTTGGAATACAAAGTTTTTATTGTCAGTTCTCCACCATCGTTCTCCATGGCTGCGACGGCGTTGGTTATCAGATTGGTCAGCACCTGAGATATCTGATCCCCATCAAGCTCAATGGCGGGATTACTTGCGTCCAGGTCAAGAACCGTCTTGATTTCCTTTGGAATCAGAATAGCTTTGACGCAGTTCCTTACCAAGGCGTTGAGATCCGTCATTTCCAGCAGCAGTTTGTTCTGTCTGGAGAAGTGCAACAGGCCGGCTACGATTTTCTTACACCGATCGGCCTGTTCTGCAATCATCGCCAGATCCTCAGCCATCTCAGGAGCCTGGTCGCGATACTGATCCTGCAGTATGTGGGCGTACATAAGAACAACGCCAAGCGGGTTATTGACCTCGTGCGCAATGCCAGCTGCGAGTTGTCCCATGCTTGCAAGCTTTTCAGATTGCATGAGCGCATTTTGCGTATCGGCAAGGGCCATGTGTGATTCATCAAGTTCATCTATGGTTTTACGAAGCTGTTCGATTGTATATGGAAGGCACATTTCACTCTCAGCCATGCCTTTGAATATGGCGATGGCATGTTCGCGACACGTTTCGTACCCACAGGCTCCGCAGTTCAGTTCGTCCTCGGGCGCAAACTTACCCATTCGGCCCATTATTTCCTGAATGCCGTCCTCTGAAGGAGGCTTTAATCTCTGATCGCTTGGCACATATGTTCGAGTCATATCCAGATCATCAAACTCAGCAAGATACGCTTCAGTCTCAGCTGGATCAGGCAAATTCCTGAGCCGTTCGCGAACATATTTTCCAACCTGGCCACGCCTGCTGAAAAGCGAAGTATCCTTCGTCATGCCCGCACCCATGATACAGCCTGTGCAACAGAGAACTTCCAGAAGCTGCGCATCCATGTCGCCTGTATGAAAATCTTTAATGGCTTCAACAAAGTCGGCACGTCCGTCGGCAACGACAATTTTGCCTGCCAGAATATCGTCGCTTATATCAGCTGCCTGGAGCAACCCCCTGCTGATCGGGAACAACGCTCCAGTTCCGCCGTGCGGAGGATCAAATTCGCTGGGCTCGACAGAATCGGGGGTAATGCCATTTTCCGCGAACATTTCCCGCAATACACGAAATGTTATAACCGCGTTTACTTCACCAGGCAGATTTTCACTCTCAGCCTCACCCATTTTCGCAATGCACGGCCCAATAAAAACTATCTTCAGATCATCGCCATGTAATTTTCGAAGCGCCCTGGCAGTGGCTACCATAGGGGAGACGACTGGCGCAAGATTCTCAACAAGATCAGGAGCATAGCGTTCCACATAAGCGACCAGTGCGGGACACGTCGTAGCTATGAAACGCTTCTCAGGTTCCCGCTCGATCAGTTTGCGATATTCCCTGGCGACGATATCGGCACCGAAAGAAACTTCGTTTACATAGTCGAATTTCAAAGCCCGCAGCATTCCAACCAGCTTCTGCCACTCAACATCGTCAAACTCAGCTGGGAAACTCGGGGCAATGCAGGCAGCGACTTTATCAGGGCCGTTGAGCAGTAACTCTATACGGTCGGTAAAGCTGGCAACCTGCTTGGCGTTCTGGGAACAGACACGAACGCAATTTCCACAACCTATGCAACGCTTGGAGATTACTTCTGCCTGGCCCTCGACAATGCGAATCGCCTTGGCTGGACATTCGCGAACGCACGTATAGCACATGCGGCATCGCTCGCGAATGGTAGTTACCAGCGGAATGTGTTCTGCATTTTTCATTTAAGCCAGCCAAGCATATTGAATTCTACGCCTGTTCTTTGAATTCATGGCCTGTATTATAAAACTTTTTTAATTCTAGTACTCCATTTCAGAAATAATGCCGGCTACCTGCTTGTGGCGATAAAGCATCTGCATCGTCAGACAAACGGTGGAATATCCACTAATATGCAACCGCTTTTCTTCCTTGCATCTACCTCACCGGCACGGCGCATCTATCCGACCTTATTCCTAAAACGAAGTACTAGAGCATTACCTCTCTACGTTCATAGTGCGTATGGAGAAGATGATGGCTCTTTTCGCCCAACGGTTTACCAAGGTACTGCTCATACAGCTCAGCCACTGCCTGGTTTGAATGGGACGTGCGAAGATGCTCATCGCGATCAATTTTGTAAAGCGCTTTCATTCTGCTGGCTACTGCTTTGGAGTCTGTACCGTAGGGCTGGCCGCCACCGTTAATACAGCCGCCCGGGCAGGTCATGACCTCGATAAAGTGCAAGTCCTTTCTGCCGGCTTTGACTTCTTCCAGAAGCTTCCGTGCATTTCCGAGCCCGCTGACAACTGCAACGCCGATATCCAGACCGTTAATCTCCAGACGGGCTTCCTTGACGCCTTCCAGACCACGAACGGTTTTGACATCCAGAGTCTCAAGCTCATTGCCCGTAATCAGGAAATAGGCCGAGCGGATCGCAGCCTCCATTACGCCACCGCTGGTACCGAAAATTTTCCCAGCTGAACTTCGCTTTCCGAAAGGCATATCGCACTCGTCAGGCTCAAGAGTCATCAGATCCAGACCACGCATACGAATCATCCTAGCCAGCTCGCGGGTAGTCAACACCGCGTCAATATCCGGAAGATTGCCGTTGCTAAGCTCAGGACGCTGACATTCAAACTTCTTGGCAGTGCAAGGCATGACCGCAACATTAAATATCTTTTTGGGATCGATTCCTTCACGTTCGGCAAAATAGCTTTTGACAATTGCGCCAAGCATCTGTTGCGGGCTTTTGCAGGTCGAAAGATTGGGGATGAAATCGGGATAAAATTGCTCAACGAATTTGATCCAGCCTGGCGAACAGCTGGTCATCATCGGCAACACGCCGCCATTGGTAATACGGTCGACCAACTCACTGCCTTCCTCCATGATCGTGAGGTCAGCCGAAAAACTGGTGTCGAACACGCGATCAAATCCGAGCCTGCGCATGGCCGTCGTCGCCAGACCACAAACGTCCAGGCCAGGCTTGATTCCAAACTCCTCGCCAAGCGTCACGGACACAGCCGGTGCGTGCTGGATGACCACAAAACAATCCGGATCATTCAACGCCTCAACGACCCGCTTTGTATGACTTTGCTCACGAAGCGCGCCTGTCGGGCAAACCATGACGCATTGGCCGCAATTGACACAGCTGGACACGTTCAAACCTTCGTCAAATGCCGTACCGACCTTTGCATTGCTGCCCCTGCCGATAAAATCGATGGAACCGACAGCCTGGATTTCTTCACAGACTCTTACGCATCGGCCACACAATATGCACTTGGCTGGGTCGCGAACTATGGACTGGCTGGAGATGTCTATTTTACAGACCGGTTTGTCGCCGGCGTAACGGGGCTCTCTTACTCCAAGCTCCTCTGCGAGCGACTGAAGCTCACAACTGCCATTGCGTTGACAGTAGAGGCAATCATTGGGATGATTGGCCAGCAGTAGCTCGACAATAGTTTTCCTTGCACGCAAAACGCGCGGAGAGTGCGTTTTCACCCTGACGCTCCCGTCAATTGGGAAGGCACAACTTGGCACTAAACGATTCTGGTCTTCGAGTTCCACTACGCACATACGACAGGCACCAGCTGGGAAAAGGTCGGGGATATGGCAGAGCGTTGGCACGTCCACACCGTTGCGACGCAGCACTTCCAGCAGCATCTCGCCTTTCTTAGCTGTCACTGTTCTGTTGTTGATTTCAATTTCAATCACGTTATTATCCTCAGCTCCCTGTAAACTTTCGTTTAAATTCGGGTTGTTTATTTCACACTTACTGCATCAAAACGACAAACTTCCAGACACGTTCCACAGGCGATACACTTATCCGGCACGATGTAGTGCGGACTCTTTGGCGCACCCATAATCGCGCCGGTCGGGCACTTCTTGACGCACAAAGTACAGCCTTTGCACTTATCGGCGTCGATGTTATATGTCAGAAGTTCCTTGCACGCACCAGCTGGGCAACGATTTTCAAAAATATGAGCTTCGTACTCATCACGGAACCAGCGAAGCGTACTGAGCACCGGATTTGGCGCTGTCTGCCCCAGGCCACAGAGGCTCGTGTCCTTAATCACCTCAGCGAGGCGATCCAGATACATCACGCCCTTGAACCTGGTCAACGCACCGGTACCGGGCTGGCTGGCCCTGCTGCTGGTGATTCGCTTGAGAATTTCCAGCATTCGCTTGGTTCCTTCGCGACAGGGGATACATTTTCCGCAGCTCTCGCTTTGGATAAAGCCCATGAAGAATTTCGCAAGGTCGACCATACATGTATCTTCGTCCATAACAACCAGGCCGCCCGAACCCATCATTGCCCCGACGGTTTTAAGCGACTCATAATCTATTTCAATGTCAAGATGCTGCGTCGGAATACACCCGCCGGAAGGCCCGCCGATCTGCACAGCCTTGAACGCCTTGCCGTTGGGGATTCCACCACCAATTGCGAAAACAATATCACGCAGCTTCGTGCCCATCGCCACTTCAACAAGACCAGTATTGGCAACCTTACCGGAAAGAGCAAAAACCTTCGTACCCTTGCTGGTCTCAGTACCAAGAGCCTTGAATTGCTTGGCGCCTATTTTCACGAGATGCGGCAAATTCGCCAGCGTCTCAACGTTATTGATGACCGTAGGTTTGCCGAAAAGCCCAGCCACAGCCGGGAACGGAGGCCTGGGCCTGGGCATTCCGCGTTTGCCCTCGATACTGTTAATCAAGGCTGTCTCTTCGCCGCAAACAAACGCACCGGCACCCTGCTTGATGATAATGTCGAGGGAAAAACCGCTATCGAGAATGTTCTTGCCCAGCAATCCATTCTGCTTGGCCTGGTCTATAGCCAGCTTCAAACGAGCAATGGCCAACGGATATTCGGCACGAATATAGACGTATGCTTTCGTTGCGCCGATGGCGTAGGCGGCGATGGCCATGCCTTCAAGTAAACGGTGCGGGTCGCCTTCGATAACGGCACGATCCATGAATGCGCCCGGGTCGCCTTCGTCGGCGTTGCATATAAGATATTTCTGCTCAGCTGGCGTGTTCAGTGCGAACATCCACTTACGCCCTGTCGGAAATCCTCCGCCGCCCCGGCCTCGGAGTCCGCTCTCCAACACTTCCTCGCAAAGCCCAGCTGGAACTTTTTCACGAATACATTCCGAGAAAGCCGAATACCCGCCCCATGCAATGTACTCGTTAATCTGCGTCGGATCGATAACTCCGCAATTCGGCAAGACCCAACGAGTCTGCGGTGCAAAAAACGGATGTTCATTGAGAAATCCCACACTCTCGTATGGCTTGAGTGTTGCACTTGAGTGCTGGCCCAACAGGTCTTCCTGCGGGATATCACCCTTGAAAACATTTTCCAAAAGTGCGGGAACCTTATCTGCGGTAATTTCCTTGAAAGATACCCTTGTTCGCTCCGGCAGCTGAACGTCCACAATCGGCTCGACGGCACAGAAGCCTATGCAACCGACTTCTACGACGTCTGCTTCGACTTTATTGTCTGCCAGATATTTTTTTATGGCTTGAAGTGTTCTGTCCGCACCTGCGCCAAGTCCACACGTTCCGGCCCCGACAAAAATGGCCGGTCTATCTAACTGTTCGCGACGTAATTTTTTGTTCTTCACAGCAAATTCTTCCTTACAACTATCAGAGTCATGACACAACTCACCTCCGGCGACACAGTCAATATACTGCGGGCAAGGATTTTCCGGGGTAGTCCAACACTTTTCACAACATTTATTCTCTGGAACCATTATTCGCTGGCCTTTCCGCGATAACCGTCCAAAATGCCCTTAATCGAATCTAATTCGAGCTTTACGTGAAACTCGCCATTAATGCAAACCGCCGGTGCCAAACCACACGCACCAATACAAGCAACGGCTTCCAGACTGAATAGTCCGTCGCGGGTAGTTTCGCCTGGCTCGATCTTCAATTCACGTTTGATCGCATCCAGAAGGCCTTCTGAACCTTTAACGTGGCAAGCCGTGCCGCGGCAAACCTGGATATGAAACTTCCCAGGTGCATGAAAGCGAAATTGATTGTAGAACGTAGCTACGCCGTAAATTTTACTGGCCGGCAGATTGAGATGCCTCCCAACCTGAACCACCGCCTCACGCGAAAGAAATCCGTGGACTTCCTGAATTTCCTGCAAAACAGGAATCAGCGAGTCTCTGCCCGCCTGCTTGTGTCGATCCAAAATCTGTTCAATGTCTTTTTCAGTTGCTGTCATTTTTCACTCTTTGCTCTCTCTCATAACAGTTAAATCATTTCCTGGAAAAAAATGCCACTTTCTCCAGGAGTGTTGCTATATCAACGTTTTCAACATGCACCGCCTCCGGTGCATGCAAATGTACAGGTGCAAAATTCAATATCCCCTTTATGCCGGCAGCAATCAGAACATCCGCGACACCCTGGGCTGCACTTGCAGGTACGGAAATTATGGCAGTTGCGATTTTTTCACTGGTTATTATTTCGGTCAGTTGGTCGAAATCGTAGCAATAACAGCCATGGATAACCCGCCCTGTTTTTTCACTACTGGTGTCAAACGACGCGACCAAATCTATATTCGCGTGACGACCCAGAAAATAAGCCAATATCGCACGCCCCAAATTACCGACCCCAACAAGCGCAGCTGTCTGTCTCCCCGGCGCATCAAGATAATTTCCAATACACCTCACAACACCAGCTACCTCATAACCCTTGCTGGGACTGCCAGTATAACCTACCAGCATCATGTCACGTCGAACCTGGGCTGCGGTAACTCCGCTAGCCTTGGCCAACTCGTGCGAAAAAATGTACATTACCTTTTTTTCCATGAGAAGCTGCTGCATCACACGGCGGTAACGACTCAGTCGCTCAATCGCTTTGCTGGGTGTTTGTGTGTTCATAACTACCAATATATCGGATTTTGCTGTGAATTAATTCACGCTGTTATTTTTGTAACAGCATATTATCGAGATTTGCCGTTTCTGTCAATAGATAAAATCAAAAAAAATAGAGTGTTATGGCTGATTACCTGATATTGACGACAACCGACTTGACAAATCTGCAATTCCGACCGCTAATAAATCGTAAGGTGTTACCTAACAGGATTTTAGGAGAATTATGCCTATTTTGTAAAACAGGCAACCTTTTGGGAAATAACGTCGCACATAATCTGAACTTGATCAGATTCAACCTCAAAAACCTTAACTATGTTCTCAAACTGCTGTTCATCTGGAAGAAATGTGCTTAGGAGATTCGGCATTTCCAGCAACTTGGCCTTGTTGAAAATAACGTCCTGTTTCTGCGGGAACAGCGCGACATAAAAAATATCGCTCTCGACAAGATCCTGGAAAAAGTGTGTGCCGAACGAAAGATCGGGTACTAAATTTCCCCCTTCGTATGCAATTTCGACAAGCACAGAGATCTTGCTGATTTCAGCGAACCCGACAGGCACGCCCAGGCTTGGCGTGGTCGTTCCCCATCGGCCTGGCCCCAACAGGAGGGTGGGCGTTTTTTCTCTGCTGAGGATTTGTCGGTTGAGCTTGCCGATCAGCCTGGCAATGCTGTATTTCTGAGACATCGAAGATTCGACATACGCCTGAGGGTCAACGTAAATGATTCTTTTGACAGGCTGGGAAATGTTACCCCCCATAGTATGGCCTATCGAAGAGAAAATGACTTTTTCTGAATCAATATCGTCCGGCAGGTGTACGCTTGCTTTCAATCCCTTGGTCTGCAAAGGTCTGCACTGAACCAGGTTGATCCTGAACGAGCCGTCCGTAGTAAAATTAACCGTGAATTCAATATCCACGGGATATTTATAAGCAGCTTCAATGGTCTTGAGAATTTTCTGCATCAGTTCCGTGAAATTTGTATTCGAGAGAAACTTTTCAAATGTCAGGATCCATGCTTTTTTACTTTCCATGCCCAGCGGATTGTTCTTTTGCTCAGCCTGCATGTCCCTGTTGGCAAGCAGTTCCGGATCAACATTCAGCCTGTCATTCAACAGGTCAAATGCACTTACGGTCCTCAGGCAGTTTTGGCGGATGTCAAGCAGATCAGCTTTGCGCTGCGAGAATCTGCTTGCACCTTTCCTGTCGGCGTAAGGCCTAAGCAAGGGCTGATCCAAAGCTATCGTCTGCGGGTAATCATCTTCCACACGATCAACAGCCCGGGTACCCAGCCCGAAAACCATCCTCAACATTCCAGCTTGCGGATCGAGGTCTGCCTTCCAGACAAAAGTATTATACGAGACGCCCACGCCTGCAAGATCGGGGAAGAAATAGCTGTCTTTATAGGAGCCGGACACTCGCTGGACAAGCAACGCCATCTGCTCATCCTGCTGGTCAAGCCCGCGCTGCAAACGATACGCGAGGGCATCATCGTCCATGGTACTTGCAAAGACTCTGCGGACGGCTTCTTCAAATTGTGCGTAGCGTTCTTCGGGGTCGCCCTGGTTTACGAGGAATAGGCTTTCGTATTTTCCGGCGAAGGCGTTACCGAACGAATCTTCCAGCAGACTGCTGGAGCGAACAATTATGGGGGACTGGCCGAAGTATTCTATGATTTCTAGGAATCTTTCACGAATCTGGCTTGGGAATTTCCCTTTGAGGAGATTTTCGCGCATTTCGTGCGCTACTTCAAAGTAGCCTTCTTTTGTTTTCTGCTTCATCAGCAGAGGCCACCATCCGTTCTCCACGATATAGCTGTAGAAAACATCTGATCCGATATAAAAAGAATCGTGCGGCTCAAGATAGGGGTTCCAGTCAAAGTTCTTGTCCTGTGAAATTATTTTCTGAGCCAGAAGCATACCCGCAGCCTTGCCTCCAATAAAGCCGCTGCCGATGAGCCTGCTCTTGATAGTCATCAAATCATCAAGAGTAAAATAATTCTGAGCCAGTTCTGAAATTCTCTTCTCCCGGCCTATCATGATCCTGCAAAGTTCTTCCACAAGTTCCTTAACCTCTTTGGACTCCGGCGGCGCGTCTGAAAGGTTGTCGGCATTCATGAAAACCCTGTCCCAGTTGTCCATGAACCTTGCTGAATCGCTCGGACACTTTTGGGAAATGTGGGAAAAGAGCTTACTGGCATCCACACTGCTGATAAGCGGCGTGAAATTTTCGCCCCGCTGCAAATGAGGCAGAAACATCGTTGGCGAATACCGCCGCCATACCTTCAGCGGATGAACATAAAAATGATCCTCGAAATCATATACATCCAGCAACAGCTGGGTTGTCTCGCGAATGCGGGCGACGGTTTCAAAAGAATGGCGATTTCGCAGAATGGCAAAGTAGGCTATCGTGTCCAACTCAAACAGATACGGACAGGTAACCATAAAGAAATTCCCAACCATTAAATCCGTCGCCCATGCGCTCAGCAGATCGGACAGGCAATCGAAAACGTAATAGGCTTCAATACCTTCCTGCGAAATGATGTTGTGAACCTGCGAAGAAAAAAACTCGAACCCCCCTTTTGCGTCAAGATTATATACCTTAACGTCAGGCTGATTTTCAATAAGCGGGGCATGCTGGGCAAACCGCATATAAACAAGATTTCTTTTATCCTCAAGTGCCTTCTGTACGTATGGCTTGACGAAATGGGCGTAATCTTCGATACAATCAA
This sequence comes from Phycisphaerae bacterium, assembly GCA_963664745.2. GTDB lineage: Bacteria > Planctomycetota > Phycisphaerae > SM23-33 > SM23-33 > B1-G9. The sequence goes on along the minus strand of CAXXMC010000004.1, from coordinate 2,308,202 downwards.
CCTGCCAGACGACATTATCACCTTTTTTAATGTCGCAAAGAGTCTTGTCCAAACCAGTCAAACCTGTACTCGCCCATGCCATTACTGTTAAGCCTTCCTTTTGTTATATCGCGTGGCATCTATGCCAAGCTCTTTGACTTTATATCGAAGAATTCTCGCTGTTGTCTGCAAATCACGAGCCGACGCAGCCAGGCTGCCGTTACAGCGCTTCAGCGCGTCTATGATGAGGTCCCGTTCAAGCAGGTTGACTCTTTCTTTCAACGACCCGATTGCGATCGTGCCCGACGCTTCCGAGGTTTGCAGCGTTGGCGGTAAATGATGACCATGTATCACGCCATCCCTGCTCAAAAGCACCGCCCGTTCAATACAGTTCTCCAACTCTCGCACGTTCCCGGGCCAATGATACGAAACCATCATATTAATAGCCTGTGTGCTTATCCGGCGAATATCCTTGTTCAGCCGCTTGGCATATTGTTCCACAAAAAAGTCCGCCAGCAGAAGTATATCGTCCTTGCGATCTCGCAACGGCGGAAGCAGAATCGGAAAAACGTTTATCCTGTAATAAAGATCCTGTCGGAAAGTGCCCTTCTCCACCGCCAGTTCCAGGTCACGATTCGTAGCTGTGATGATTCGGGCATTTGTTTTTATGGTTTTGTTGCTTCCGACTCTTTCAAATTCTCTTTCCTGGAGAATACGCAGCAGCTTGACCTGAGTAGCGAAAGAAAAATCGCCGATCTCATCGAGCAAAATCGTGCCGTCGTTAGCTTCTTCCAGTCTGCCTTTCCGTGTTTGTATCGCGCCGGTAAATGCGCCTTTCTCATGGCCGAACAACTCACTCTCCAGCAGATTCTCGTTCAGGGCGGCACAGTTGACCTTTATGAACGGGCCATCCTTCCTTGGACTGGTGAAATGAATGGCATGGGCGACCAGCTCCTTGCCCGTGCCGGACTCCCCGCGTATGAGCACCGTTGTCTCACCCGGAGCCACCTGGTGAATCTGACGGTAAATGTCTCGCATGGCATTGGAGTTGCCGATCAGATTCTCAGGCCTGAATTTATCCTCAAGTTCAGAACGCAGCCTGAGGTTTTCATCTTCAAGCTGCTGCTTGACCAGACTGGCTTCCCTGCGGGCCCGCAAGTCATTGGCAATCATACTCGCTACAATGCTCAGCATCCGCATGGCCTCTTCAAGGGGCGCGTTTTCCTTGAAAGGCATGTCCACCGAAATTGTGCCGATCACGTCATTGTCGATGGATATCGGCACGCAGATAAAGCTCAAATCCTGCTTGGTGACATTCCACCGCTCGAATCGATTCAGGAACAGTGGTTCCTGTGAAACCTTCGGGACGACCATGGCTTTGCCGGTCTGCATTACCTTGCCCGTTACGCCCTCGCCAATCCGATAAGTAATGCGCCGACTCTGTTCCTGCGAAAGATCATGGGCTGCTTCAATACGGATTTCATTGCCGTCAACCGACAAAAGTGTAATTATTCCTCGATTCAACCCGAGGTCATGATCCAGCAGATCCAGCACCTGGGCCAGTGCACCTTGCTGCCTGGCCCCCGCTGCCAGGATTTGGCTGACTGCGTAAAGGGTTTCTAGCTGTTGAACCTGAGGCGATGTGTATTTTCTTCCGTTCTGCATGAAACCAGTTTCCCAAAAAAACTGTCATTTTCTCGAATACGACATAATTGTAACGCTTTCAATCGAGCTTTAAAAGTTTTTTGATAAATCATTGCCATTATTTTATGTTATTATACATATAAGTTTTTTTTATTAAGACAATTACACAAACAATACGATCGGCGCAAAAACACTTTGCGACATTTTATGAAATCCTGCCCACACAAAACCTCAGACATCAACTTTGCTACAATTTTGTAGTTTTTTTGCCAATTGCGACAATTTTGTCATATATTCTCTTAGAATCTTTTTTCACAGCCAAGTCGTATTATCATTAAAATCAAGTCTTTAAGACAAAATAGCCTTTTGGCACGGGGTTTGCTTCATGTAACGTAAATCCTGTTGCCAGTCACAGCATGATAATAAGAAATGAACCTGAACTACAGAGGTAGTGCAAGTATGATCCGCATGAGCAGAAAATTGTCTGTCTTGTTTATGACATTTTTGTCAATTGGCATCCTGTCTCAGCCTGCGCTCGCGGAGTCGAGTGAACCGGTGGGAAACTTGGTTGATATCAGTCGACTGACACAGGGGCTGGACACGGTTTGGGTGTTGTTGGGTGCTTTTCTCGTATTCTTCATGCAGGCAGGGTTCGGCATGGTCGAAGCAGGGTTCATCCGGGCCAAGAATACCTGCAACATTCTGACGAAGAACTTTCTGGATTTTTGCATGGCCTCGTTGGGCTTCTTCATAATAGGCTACGCTTTGATGTTTGGTGAAGGCAACGGCTTTGCAGGTTGGTCAGGCTGGTGCCTGATGGGCCTGGACCCTGTTGCCAACGGCGTGCCGCTATACGCGTTCTGGCTGTTTCAAGCTGCGTTTTGCGGAGCTGCTGCGACTATCGTCGCAGGCGGCATGGCCGAGCGGATGAAATTCCCCGCATACCTGATTTATTCATTTATAATATCAGCCTTCATTTATCCCATAGTAGGCCATTGGGTCTGGGGCGGAGGCTGGTTGGCCAAGATGAATTTTGCCGATTTCGCAGGTTCGACGGTTGTTCACACCGTTGGCGGTGTTGCAGCTTTGATCGGGACATGCATGCTCAAGCCCAGAGTTGGGAAATATGCCGTCGATGGAAAGGCCAACGCCCTGGCAGGCCATAATATTCCCCTCGCTTCTTTGGGAGTATTTATTTTATGGTTCGGCTGGTTTGGGTTCAACGCAGGCTCTACACTTTCAGTAGACGATGGTTCTTTAATCGGGAGAATCGCGATCAATACGAACCTGGCTGCTGCGATGGGCGGAATCGCCGCCATGGTAACTGTCTGGAAACGCTTCGGAAAGCCGGACTTATCGATGGCTATGAATGGTGCCCTCGCGGGCCTGGTAGCTGTTACCGCTCCGTGTGCCTATGTTGATCCCTGGGCAGCGATAGTTATTGGAGCCTCGGCTGGCTATATTGTGATCCGCGGAGTCGAAATATTGGACAAGCTGCACATTGACGACCCTGTCGGCGCGTTCCCGGTTCATGGGATGTGCGGCATATGGGGAACAATTTGTGTTGGAATTTTTGGCAAAGCCTCGCTGGGACTGGCAAATGATGGTTTTGTCTATAGCGGCAATCCGATGCAGCTGGGTATTCAGATGGTTGGAGTTGTCGGCACTGTAGCTTTTATCGTGATTGGAATGGGAATTGTGTTCAAGCTGATCGATATGACAGTTGGCTTGAGAGTAAGTCGCGAAGAAGAATTGAGAGGCCTGGATATTGGCGAACACGGTATGGAAGCATACGGCGGGTTCCAGATATTCAGTACTATCTGATAATTGAGAAGGAATAAGATCATGAAACTTGTAATTGCATACATTCAGCCTCATAAATTGAAAGACGTCAAACAGGCTTTGTACAAGGCCCAGGTTACAAAGATGTCCGTGACAAACGCGCTGGGATGCGGCGAGCAGCACGGATACGAGGAAAGCTATAGAGGCATTAAGGTCGAAGTTAATCTGCTCAAGAAAGTCAGGCTGGAAATAGCAGTCAATCAGGATTACCTTGAGAGAACAATTGATGCGATCATTGAAGGCGCAAGGACAGAACAGATTGGAGACGGCAAAATCTTTGTATTGGATCTGGGTGAATGCGTGCGTATACGCACAGGCGAAAGAGGCCACGATGCAATAGGTTAATTAATAATGCGGTTAAATTTTGTAGGGGCGAAAAAGTTACTATAGTGCTATAGTGGCTTTTCGCTCAAAAAAAACGGTAGCGATACTGACGTAACATAAAGATAGAATAAGGTTGATCAGGCCCAGCCTGGAAAAAGGCTGAATAATTTCTGGAGAATACAAAATGGATAAACAATACGAAGCGGTAACGGACATTTTCGGATCAAACGTTTTTAATGATACTGTCATGCGAGAACGGCTGCCCAAGGAAGTTTACAAGGCTGTCAAAAAGACCATGGACAACCACATGGCCTTGGATCCGGCGTTGGCAAATGTGATCGCAAACACAATGAAAGACTGGGCGATCGAAAAAGGCGCTACCCACTTCTGTCACTGGTTCCAGCCTATGACCGGTTTCACCGCTGAAAAGCACGACTCTTTCATCTCGCCTACTTCAGACGGCAGAACGATGATGGAATTCAGCGGCAAAGAGCTATGTCAGGGCGAACCCGATGCATCTTCTTTCCCATCCGGCGGCCTGCGAGCAACTTTCGAAGCACGAGGCTACACAGCATGGGATTGCACCTCGCCCGTTTTCATCAAAGAAGACGGCCAAAATGTCACCCTATACATTCCCAGTGCGTTCTGTGCTTACACGGGCCTGGCGTTGGACAAGAAAACCCCCCTGCTGCGATCAATGGACGCTCTGGACACCCAGGCTGTGCGTGTTCTTAAAGCACTGGGCAATACGACTACAAAGCATGTCACCGCCACACTCGGTGCCGAACAGGAATACTTCCTTGTCGACAGATCTTTCTACGAAGAGCGTCTTGACCTCATCCTGACCGGAAGGACACTTTTCGGCGCGCCTTCGCCGAGAGGCCAGGAGATGGACGACCACTACTTCGGCACACTGCATGAACGCGTCGCTTCTTTCATGCACGAAGTCAACATCGAGCTCTGGAGGCTGGGCGTATCGGCCAAGACGCAGCATAACGAAGTTGCACCCGGTCAGTATGAACTCGCTCCGGTTTTCGCAACCGTCAACGTCGCAACCGACCACAACCAGCTGACCATGGAAACCCTGCAGAAAGTCGCAAATCGTCACGATTTCGTCTGCCTGCTGCACGAAAAACCCTTCGCAGGCGTAAACGGTTCCGGCAAGCACAACAACTGGAGCATGGTAACCGATGACGGCAATAACCTGCTCGATCCAGGCCAGACCCCTCACGACAACATGGTATTCCTCGTCGTTGTCTGTGCCATCGTCAAAGCCGTCGACAAGTACTCAAAACTGATGCGAGCAAGCGTCGCCAATACCGGTAACGAACACCGTCTCGGTGCGAACGAAGCTCCCCCAGCCATCGTTTCGGTCTTCCTCGGTGAACAGTTGACAGACATCTTCGAAAATCTCGCTGCCGGCGGAGCAAAGTCTTCCAAGCAGGGCGGCGAACTGCAGCTCGGCGTCTCAACCCTGCCGCCGTTGCCGAAAGACTGCACCGACCGCAACAGAACATCCCCGTTCGCGTTCACAGGAAATAAGTTCGAATTCAGAATGGTCGGCTCGACACAGTCAACGTCAGGCCCGAATTTTGTCCTCAACACAATCGTCGCAGAAACACTGCAAGAAATCGCCGACGAACTCGAAAAGGCAAAGGACGTGAAAGATTGTGCCCAGAAAATCCTGACCAAAATCGCCAACGATCACAAGCGGATCATCTTCAACGGCGACAACTACACCGAAGCCTGGGTCGTCGAAGCTGAAAAACGAGGCCTGCCGAACATCCGTTCCACCGTCGCCTCGCTTGCAACCATTATGGACGAAGAAAACGTCGCCGTTTTCGAGAAGCACAAAGTTCTCAGCAAGGCAGAACTCGGAGCAAGGACAGAGATTCTGTTCGAAGCATACTGCCTGCAGATCAACATCGAAGCCATGACCATGCTAACCATGGCCAAGCGTGAACTCCTGCCGGCAACTGTGAAGTATTCCGCCAGCCTGGCAGAGACCGTTAACTCCGTTTCCGCCGCGGGCGTGGACGCTGCTGCACAGAAGGCAATGCTGGAAAACGTTTCCTGCCTGCTGAAATCAGCTTCAGACGCTTTGACTGGGCTTGAAAAGGCTACCACCGAGTGCAAGGCAATCGAGGAAGCCTCGGAAAAGGCCGAGTTCTGCCGAGACAATGTAATCCCGGCGATGGTGGAATTGAGGAAGTATGTTGACGGCCTGGAGAAAATTGTAGACGCAGACATCTGGCCTTTGCCTACATACGCCGAAATGCTTTTCATGAAATAAAGGATGAATCAGGAAGATAAATGACTTTAAAATTTGAGGATAGAGGGTTATATGAAGTGCGCCGGGAGCATGACGCTTGCGGTGTCGGTGTCGCTGCTAACATCAACGGCCTGCGCAGCCACTCTGTAATCGAACACGGTAAGGAAATCCTGCTTAATCTCCATCATCGCGGCGCTGCAGGCGCTGACGAAGTTACCGGAGACGGTGCGGGAATTCTTTTTCAGATTCCACATGAGTTTTTCAAAGCCGTTTGTGCCGATTCCGGAATCACTCTGCCCGAACCGTCCCAATACGGGGTGGGCATGATATTCGGCCCGCGAGACGAGGCCCTGCGAAATAAGTGTGAGCAGGTTCTTGAAGAGTCTTTGAGATATTATGGCATGATGATGCTGGGCTGGCGGGATGTCCCGATCGCCAATGACTGCCTGGGAAAAATCGCACTGGAGTCCGAACCAACGGTAAGGCAGATATTTGTCGACGGTTGCGGTCTGGAAGAGAAAGTGCTTGAACAAAAGCTCTATCTCGCCCGCAAAAGGGCTGAGAAACTCGTGCGGAAAAAGTTCGGCCAGGAAGGCAAGGATTTTTACGTAGCCTCGCTTTCAGGAAGAACTATCTGCTATAAGGGCATGTTCATGGCCTGGCAGCTGTTCGCTTATTATCCAGACCTGGCCGATGAACGCCTGACCTCAGCACTTGCCATTGTTCACCAGCGATACAGCACGAACACTTTTCCGAGTTGGCAGCTGGCCCAGCCCCTGCGGTGCATTGCGCATAATGGCGAGATCAACACGCTTAGCGGTAATCGCAACCAGCTACAGGCCCGCCAGGCCAAAATGGCAAGCGAAGCGTTCGGTGAGGACATTCACGACCTGCTGCCGGTTCTCACGCCAGATGCAAGCGACTCGGCCTGTTTTGATAACGTTCTGGAATTGCTCGTCCGGGCTGGGCGAAGTATGCCCCACGCCATGATGATGCTGATCCCGGAGGCTTTCGGCGCGGGCTACCATATAAGTACGGACAAACGAGCTTTTTACGAGTTCCATGCTTCATTCATGGAGCCTTGGGACGGCCCTGCTGCGATGGCGTTTACCGACGGCAGGATTGTCGGAGGCACGCTGGATCGCAACGGCCTGCGCCCTTGTCGATATCTAGTCACGACGGATGGCCTGCTTATCATGGCAAGCGAAGCCGGTGTAGTTGACGTCCCCCCGGAGAAAGTGCGGCAAAAGGGCAGGCTCAGGCCAGGCCATATGTTTATCGTGGATACCGGCGAGAAGCGAATCATCCTGGACAATGAAATCAAGAGCAAGATCACAAGACAATCTCCGTATCGGCGATGGCTTGACGAGAACAGGATTGAGCTTCGAGGCATGTTCGACATTCCCAAGCTCGCGCATACGGACAGTGAAACTCTCACGAAAAGGCTGCGGTGGTTTGGCTATACTCGCGAGGAGTTGAAAATGATCTTGTTGCCCATGGCCAGGAATGGCCAAGAGCCTGTCGGCTCAATGGGTAACGACGCGCCACTGGCTGTGCTGTCAGATAAGCCGAAACTGCTCTTTAATTATTTCAAGCAACTTTTCGCACAGGTTACCAATCCGCCGATTGATCCTTTGCGAGAAGGCATGGTTATGAGCCTCATGAATTTCGTGGGCAAAAAGCCGAACATTCTTACCGAATCGCCGGAACACTGTCGCCAGCTCAAGCTGCCGCATCCGATTCTGGCAAATGAAGATGTCGAGCGTTTATGCACCGCCAAGAGGAACGATTTCAAAGTCGCCAGAGTCTCAGCTGTGTTTGACGCGAATGTCCCCGATGCCGCAGCTGGGATGAAACAGGCCCTGGCTGGGCTGGTGGATTCCGCCACAAAAGCAATCAGGGACGGTGCGTCTCTTATAATAATCAGCGACCGAGAAGTTTCGGAGACAAAAGCTCCGATACCGTCTTTGCTGGCCACGGCTGCGGTGCATCACGGCCTGCTTAACCGAGGCCTGCGCGGCGAGGTCGGTTTGATCGTCGAAAGCGCCGAGCCTCGTGAGGTAATGCATTTCTGCCTGCTATGCGGCTTCGGCGCAAATGCGATCAATCCGTATCTGACATTTGAAACGCTCGAATATCTTCAGCTGCAGGGCCAGCTGCCGGAAGAAATGGAGTCTACCCAGATAGCGGACAATTACATAGCTGCCATTAAAAAAGGCATTTTAAAAACCATCAGCAAGATGGGCATTTCGACTTTGCGGAGTTATACCGGCGCGCAGTTGTTCGAAGCCATCGGCTTGAATCGTTCACTTGTGGATGAATATTTTACCGGCACGAGTTCCAGGATCGGCGGCATTGGCCTGGCTGAGATCGCGAAGGACGTAGTCACTCGACATAGCGAGACGTCGTCTTCATTGCAACAGCCTGGTTTGCTTTCGCTGGATTACGGCGGAGAATATCATTTTAGGCACAAGGGCGAGGAGCATCTCTGGAACCCGGAGTCCATCTCGAAACTTCAACATGCCGTTCAATTCAATGACCAGAAAGCATACGACGAGTATGCCCATGCTATAAATGATCAGGCCCGCAAGCAATATACGTTGCGTGGCCTGTTTGATTTTGTACCCGGCAAAGCTGTTCCGCTTGAAGAGGTCGAGCCTGCTTCGGAAATTGTAAAAAGATTCTGCACAGGCGCCATGAGCCACGGTTCGATCAGCAAGGAAACTCACGAGTGCATGGCTGTGGCCATGAATCGCATCGGTGCGATGAGCAATACCGGCGAGGGCGGCGAGGATGCAAGCCGATACACGCCAGAACCCAACGGCGACTCCAAAAACTGCGCGATCAAGCAGATCGCCAGCGGACGATTTGGCGTAACTGCCAATTATCTCGCCCACGCAAAAGAGTTGCAGATTAAAATAGCCCAAGGTGCCAAGCCCGGCGAAGGCGGCCAGCTGCCAGGTCATAAGGTTACGGCGGAGATCGCCAAACTCAGACACTCAACGCCGGGCGTGACCCTGATATCACCACCGCCACACCACGATATCTACTCTATCGAGGACTTGGCCCAGCTGATATACGACCTGAAATGCAGCAATCCCGGCGTTAAGGTTTCGGTCAAGCTGGTGGCTGAGGTTGGCGTGGGTACAATCGCAGCCGGCGTTGCAAAAGGAAATGCCGACGAGGTTCTAATCAGCGGCCATGATGGCGGAACCGGTGCAAGCCCGCTATCCTCGATCAAACACACAGGCTGTCCCTGGGAACTGGGACTCGCAGAAACCCAGCAGGTGCTGGTCATGAACAATCTGCGTGATCGCATTCGCGTTCAGACGGATGGCCAGCTTAAAACAGGCCGGGATGTCGTGATAGCGGCCTTACTGGGAGCAGAACAATTCGGATTCGGCACTTCCGTCCTGGTAACGCTAGGCTGTACGCTGCTGAGAAAATGTCATGAAGGTGCCTGCCCATTCGGAATCAGCACGCAAGACCCTGAACTGCGTGCACGTTTCGCCGGCAAACCTGAATACATCATTCGCTTTATGCTGCTCATGGCTGAGGAAGCCAGGCGGATAATGGCCCAACTGGGCTTTAGAAAATTCGAGGACATGATCGGCCAGGTCGACAGGCTAAAAACCAGCGACGCCATAGATCACTGGAAATCGCAGGGTCTGGATTTCTCAGCGATTTTTCAAAAACCCGTCGCGGCGGAAGGTCAGGCCCTGAGACTTACGAGTCAACAGGCTGACAAACTTGAGGACCATCTTGACTGGCAGATTCTGGCCCAGGCCAAGCAAACTCTCGAAAGTCAAAAGCCCGCCGTGATCGAATTGCCGATTCGGAATATCAACCGAACCGTCGGAGCTATTCTGAGCAATAGAATAGTAAAAAAATACGGCGAAGAAGGGCTGAAGGAAGGGACGCTGAATATCGTCCTGCGCGGTTCAGCAGGCCAGAGCTTCGGAGCGTTCCTTGTTCCCGGCGTTACGCTCACCCTGATCGGCGACAGTAATGACTATCTGGGCAAGAGTCTCTCCGGCGGACGGATCATCGTCAAAAAACCGGATGAAGCTCCTTTCAGAAGTCATGAAAATATCATTGTCGGCAATACCGTTCTGTATGGTGCGACCTCCGGCGAGGTGTTTATCAACGGCATGGCCGGGGAGAGATTCTGCGTCAGAAATAGCGGAGCCTGGGCGCTCGTTGAAGGTGTGGGCGATCATGGCTGTGAGTATATGACAGGCGGGTTGGTTGTCGTGCTGGGCAAGACCGGGTGTAATTTCGCAGCTGGCATGAGCGGCGGGCTGGCTTATGTGCTCGATGAAGCCCAGCTGTTCGACACCAAGTGTAACCTTGATATGGTCGAACTCGAAAGCGTCTGGAAAGATGAAGATAAAGATTTGCTGCACGAGATGATCAGCCGGCATTTGGAACTTACCGGCAGCGAGCGAGCAAAGTACATTTTAGAGGCCTGGCCTGACATGGTAGGCAAATTCGTAAAAGTTGTGCCGATAGACTATCGCAAGGCTCTGGAAAAAATGCGAGCCGCTGAACAGCGATATACCGAAACGATACCGGCAACGGAAGAGGTGTTCCCGTGGGTGAAGTAAAAGGTTTTCTGAAATACGACAGGCTGGAAGTTGGACACCGATCGATCGAGGAGCGGATTCATGATTTCTCCGAACTCGATCTGCCGTTGACGCCTGATGAGATCAAACAGCAGACAGCAAGATGTATGGACTGCGGAGTTCCGTTCTGCCATGGTGCGGGCTGTCCTCTGCAAAACTGTATTCCTGACATGAACGAACTGGTCTATCAGGACAGATGGCAGGAAGCGTGCGATCTGCTGCATATGACAAATAATTTCCCGGAAATTACGGGACGAGTCTGCCCGGCACCTTGCGAAGCTTCGTGCACTCTTGCGGTAAACGACAAACCTGTGCTGATTCGACACATAGAATTCCAGGTTGTGGAGAGGGGTTTCAAGGAAGGCTGGATCAGGCCCCAACCCCCTGCCGTTTCCACAGGCAAGCGTGTTGCCATTGTTGGTTCAGGCCCAGCTGGGCTGGCTGCGGCTCAACAACTCGCAAGGGCAGGCCATACTGTGGTTGTTTTCGAGAAAGACGAAAAGCCAGGCGGCCTGCTCCGATATGGAATTCCTGATTTCAAGCTGGAAAAACATATTATCGACCGCAGACTGGAACAACTCTCAGCTGAGGGCGTCGAGTTCAGAACCGGCGTTGTCGTTGGCGAGGATTTTTCGACAAGATATCTGCGGAAACGCTTTGATTGCATATGCCTGACGATGGGCGTAGGTGAACCAAGAGACTTGAATATTGTAGGCAGAGGCCATGAGAACATTCTTTTTGCCATGGATTTTCTCAAGGTTCAGAACCAGCTTTGCTCCGGCGAACTGGTTGAGTCTGAAGCAACCGAGAGCATCTCTGCCAAGGACAAAACCGTGGTGGTAATCGGCGGCGGCGACACCGGGAGCGACTGCGTTGGCACTGCGATACGTCATGGCGCCAGGCAGGTTCACCAGCTCGAGATTCTGCCAAAACCGCCGGAATCCAGACCGCCCGAGACGCCCTGGCCGATGTGGCCTAAGGTTATGCGGACATCTTCCTCGCAGGAAGAAGGCTGCATTCGCCAATGGAGCGTGATGACGAAAAAATTCTCGGGCAGAGAAACCCGGGTAACAAAACTGGAATGTTGTCAGGTCGAGTGGGTAAACGAAAAAGGCGCATGGAAAGTCAAAGAACTGCCCGGCACGGACTTTACACTGGAAGCCGACCTGGTACTGCTGGCCTTGGGTTTTGTCCATGTAACACATCCAGGCCTGGTGAATGATCTTGAATTGAAACTTGACGGTGCCGGCAATCTGGTAGTTAATGACTATCAGACAAGTGAGCCTGGCATTTTCGCAGCTGGCGATACTGTATCAGGGGCTTCTCTGGTCGTGCGAGCCATCAACAGCGGACGCCAAGCAGCTTCAGCTATCGACAATTGGTTAAAACAAAACCGATAAAGCTTGTAAGGCCGGCTGCAAGTTTCGTTAGAACATGGATATGCTCTAGCAAGATCGATATGCTTTCAGGACACTTTTCCCTGATCGCATTTTCTTCAAGCCCTCAGCCATGGCTTCGCTTTTGGTAGCGAGTGTAAGTCCGAGTGCGTGATGCAGGCCATGGATTTTCCGGATTCTGTCAAAACATTTCCACGTAAGTGGCGCCTTTGCGGTTGTCACCTGATTAAGCAGCAACGTTACGTCGCTACTGGTAGTTATGAAGTCGCCCAACTTATCCTCTGCCAACAGCTGAACCTGTTTTGTAAGAATTTCCTCAAGTGTCTCAAAAACATTTTCCAGTTCAGCTGCGTCTTGAATCACAGCTGGCTGAGTCTTTTCCAGCGTATCGCTCATGCTACCTCCTGCATTCTGTTTCTATCTAATTTCGCATCGATGTCTTCGAGCAGCTGCCTTGCTTCGAGTTTGTTCGTGTCACCCGCCAGGACTGCGAGCACTGCCTGCTTGGCCTGGATCAGATGACCTTCTCGAGCGTACAGGGTTGCAAGACAAAACAGCACGGAATGGTCACTGGGATGGGTATCCAGATACCTCTCGAGATAATGAATGATTTTCGAGAATGTTCCCATCTGGCAGGAAGTCTGAAAAAGTCCCAGCAAGGCCATTAAATTATTACTGTCCAATTCGAGACAATGCAGGTACATTTCAAAGGCCTGGGGAAATTTTCCTCGTTCCTGATGAATCATCGCCATGCCGCTATAGGCTTCCGAACAGTCAGGCGATATCATGCTGGCAGTCTGAAAAACCCGCATGGCTTCATCATGCCGATCAGTCTGCATGGCTACCACACCCAGCCCGACAAACGGCCCGGCTTCGTTCGGAGCCAACACTGCTGCCTGCCTGTAACAACGCTCAGCCTCCGAGTAATTCTCGACAGCTACATGGCAGTCGCCCATTTCCTTCAACTCTTCATAAGTTCGCCGCTGATGGCAATGCTCATCCAAGTCATTCCGCTGAACCAATCTCATTTCAATCCTTCCTGTCGAACAATACACATTCCAAAACATAACTTTGACGAATATATAATTAGCAAACGCCGTGCCTGTTTTAGAATAATTAAAAAATTATTATTCCGGCTGTTTTCAGTGGTTATTTTAACCTTTTTTTGAAATACCAGCCGGGCGCGTGGAAATTTTGAACGCCCCGCTGATCGAAAATCGAACGAAAATGATCATGGCTGATGAAAAAGTACAGCTGTTTCAATTTTCGCGCAACAAAGTACCCCGCTGACTGGGCAAGCCATGCGGGGTTTGATGAGAGATAGAGTTTGTTATAAAAGTCGAAATAAAATTTCGAGTAATTTAAATGTAGTCCAGCAGCGACATACTTAATACCTTGCCCGCCACCTGAAGTGAAGCCTGATAAAACACCTCCGCCCTTGCAAGCTCAACCGCAATCTCAACCACATCTGCCTGCTGAAGGCCAGATGCCTCGCTAGTGTTGTTAAACTGCAGATTGTCCAACGTCTGACCCAATTGGTCAAGCCCGCCAAGTCTGCCGCCAACTACCGTCATTTTCTGTGTAAACCTTTTGCTAACTTGTTCCAGGGATCCACCAATCTGCCCAAGAAAATTGATCTGTTCGTCAAGGCTCAGGTTTCGAGTATTAGCCATCATGTCCCGGGCAGATACCAACGTATTGAAAAGATCATACGTGCCTGGTACCTGAACCGCCTCGGTTCCGGTCCGAATAATATTACGACCATCAACGTAAAGAAATTTGCCGGTTTCAGGATCGATAACAGAAATATGATCGTCGGTAAAGTCGATCGCGGCAGCCGTGCCACCTGCAATAGAAAGTTCGCCATTCGCGGTAATGTTGAACGTACCGGTATTCAGGCCCGCTGTTGTATTAACATAGGCTACATCACCATCCGAATTCGTCAATTTCAGGTCCGTCTCCGTACCTGTGTAAGAAATCGCAACTCCTCCATCCAAACTGATGGTCTTGGCTACGTTGTCTATTGAAATCGAATGCGTACCCAGAATCGTATCGCCGCCTGTACTGCTGGTACCCGCGGTCAGGCCGGTTGAAGCCGTATCAAAATCCGTACCCGTGTGTTTAACATCAAGCCAGAGGTCGCCAGAAACATTTGACGTCCCTATACCGGAAGAAGCCCCGGTATTTCCCGTAAAGACAGGGTCCTGCCGATTATCATCACTGAAAATATCATCACCTACAAGCAGTCCTGAAAATTTCACGCCCGGCCCAACAGGAACAAGCTGTTCATATTGGCTGCCTCCATAACTGACGGACGAAATTTTGCCATCTTCTCGCTCAACCGTATATGGAGCATCTATGCTGTCCATACCGCCAAAGACATATTTCCCAAGCACCTTATGGTTGGCTAGCCCGACCATCTGTTCCAGAATACTGTCAATTTCCTCAGCCATGGCTTCGCGGTTCGCAACCTGGTATGTTCCATTCGATGCCTGCGTAACAAGTACACTGACTCTGCTGACAAGATCGGACATCGATGACATCGCATTGTCAGCTTCATTCAAGAGCATCTCGACTTCTCTTATATTGTTGGTGTATTCTTCCAACGATTTGGCATTATCAAGCAGCGTCGATATTCGATTCGCATTGGCAGGGTCGTCGGAAAATCGAATGATCTTCGATCCGGTGGACTGCTGCTCTTCCAGGCGGGCGATAGTGCTTGTATTATATTTAATACCATACATCGCATTATTATAAATTGAACTCCAGCTACCCATGATCAAACCTCAATTTTTCTTTCAGGTCATGCATATATCTATTTTCGCACAATACGCTGAATACTTGAATCTGCTACAATACGTCCAGAAGATTTTGCAGAGACTCATCCTGCACAGTTATAAACTTACTCATTGCCTGGAACATCCGTTCATAAATGAGTAACTTCGCAGCCTCTGTATTAGGGTCCACACCACTTGCTCCATCGCGCTGGTTTTGCAGCTCCAGAACGGTTGCCTCCAGCGCCAACTGGCGAGACTCACGGACCATGACCTGCTGACCGATTTCCGTTCCTATTGCATTGAAATACTCCATGACCTCTTTACCATCAAGGCCACTAAATACAATATCAGAAAGCTCCGCCATCCGGGCCGCATTGACATTATCCGAACCATCAGTGCCAATAGCGGTCGCCAGTAAGGAAGGATTGTCAAAAAACTCAGAACGTACTGCCATATCCAATGCGCCCGCGCCTTCAAAGAAGGTATTCAATCCAGCTGAGATAAGAAATCCAGCTGTGTCGGTGTCGCTCCTTGCAATAATCGAAAAATCCTCGCCATTATTTACAGTACCCTGACTGAATGACACATACAAACCATCCTCAATTTCGATATTATCGCCAGCTGCGTATCCATCCCCGAGGGAAATGGTTTTGACAAGTTCACCGGCCCCATTACGGACTTCGAGACTGATATTCTCTTGCACGCCAATTTCACCCGAGCCTGCCGGCACAACAAACTTTAAATTGTATGTCTGATTGGAGCCCTGATATATACCACTGGTCTCTACGGAAGGTATACCCACGCCACCCCCCTCACCTGCCAGGCCGCTCGTCCCATCCGACCCGTCAGTCGTAATGGTATTATCTGGAACAAAGTCAAATTTATAGTCATTGGCGGTTGTAATGTGCAGTGAGCTATTAACAATATTAGCAGTTATGTTACCCGGAGACAGTAGATTGATGTCGTCAATAACATCTGCGATAGTATCTCCGCTGTTTATGGTTATATCATAAGATGTAGCGACTCCAGATGGACTAATGAGCCTAAGTGTCACTAGACCGTTTGTAACAGCAGGCTCCCAATCCGACAAAGTTTCCGTTGTATCAACAAGTGTGCCGTCCAATGAGGTAAAGGATCCGCCAGCCCCAATCCCTTGAGTCTGAATGGCGTTAAATTCGTACATTACCTGCTGGGCAAGAGTATCCAACTTTTCTTCCAGGCCTGCGACAACCTCATTATAAAGTGTCATCAAACCGCCAATTTCCCCGTAACCAGCCGTAGAATTGCAATAAATCTGATTTTCTTCCTTGATACCAAGCTTATTGTCCGCAGCCAAACTCACGTCAAGTTGCCTGTAGTTCGCATTGAGAACAATAGGTATACCCCAGGCTGAAATATTCACATTTCCACTGGTCTCTTTTAAATTGGTTATCGATATGTCAGCCAGCTTAGCCAGTTTGTTAATTGCCTCATCACGCTGATCAAAAAGAACATTGGCTGACGCCCCGCGGGCAATCGCCATCTCAATTTCATGACTCAACCTTGCAATGCTCTCTGCCTGGTTGTTAACTTCCTCTATTAAACTCTCTGCCTGCTGGCGAATATTAAGTTTCATGTCGTTGAGAAATTCTGCCATGTTGTTAAAATTCGTGGCTGCGGCATCAGCGGACCACACAACCTGTTGGGCATAAACCACACTTGTCGAATCGGCAGCAAGATCACTCAGCGCGGTAAAAAAATTCCTTATACTTTCACCAAGTGGATTATTGTCAACCTGGCCCATTACGGCTTCAATGGAATATAAGCCTTGCAGTTCCTGATCCAACTGGCCAAGCAAAGGCTGCTGCCGCAAATTTTCACGTTCCAGCAATACGTCATAAGTACGTTTGGCTCCAGATACCTGCACGCCGCTTGCACTGCTGATTGATTCTCCAAGCTCTATTGGGGAAAGCTGTATTTCCTGGCGGTGATAACCTTCGGTATTGGCGTTGGCAAGGTTCGTCCCGACCAATTCCAGAGCCTGCTGGGCTGCTCGTAATCCTGAAAGACCTATCGAGAAATTCATGTCATATCTCCGCGTCTACAAGTCCAGTGCTATCGCGCCAGCCAGAAGATCCGCATGTATTGTAAGTTGTTACCGTTCCGCTGCTGGGCAAGAGGCCCTCAAGCAGCATACGATTGATCCGTGCGCTCTCGCTTAACAGCACAGCTGTATCAAGATGCTTGCGTTTGAGCTGCTCTGCCAACAAAATAATTTGCTGCCTCTTATATTCCAACTCGACCGATTTCTTTTCATCAAGACGATCTACAAGCATGGTCAGCTTCATGCTTTGAACTTCACAGCCCAGGCTACGTGCTATCATAGTACGTCCTGCCTGCAACTTCGTATCCAGCTGAGCCTGAGACTGCTGGGCACAAACCATTTCCGCCAACAATTCTTCCATTCGGCTGTCATTACGATGAAGAATAGATTCATAAAGGTCATCAAATTGCTGGATTCGCAGATGAAGAAGTTTGATTTCCTCATCCAAAAGAACAAGCAACTCAACAGCCATTTCCCTAAAAACCGGATCATCCATAATCATTTCAAACA
The DNA here is from genome assembly GCA_963664745.2 of Phycisphaerae bacterium. Lineage (GTDB taxonomy): Bacteria > Planctomycetota > Phycisphaerae > SM23-33 > SM23-33 > B1-G9. Next base: position 2,290,749 of record CAXXMC010000004.1, on the reverse strand, counting down.
CTCCGTTCCCGATTCCGGGGTAGCCTCGTTGATATTGGCCATCTTTGCAAAATCGCGAGTCAGCTGTTTTGCCAATCCGATTCCGCCTTGTTCGGAAAGGGATTGAGACAGGAACATCCAGAACATTCCCTGGGTCTGCTTTGTAGCTGCACTCGAAAGCATGCCTGAATCTGGAATGGTCTTTTGCATCTCATCCATCATTTTGTTGATAAGTACGCCTTCAAAGTCATTCGCCAACTTTTCAACTTTTTTCAATTCCGAAGGTGGCACCCCATTAAGCTCTGTCTTCTGGGCCTGCAAAAGCTCGAAAGAAAGCTGGCCGCTAATTGGAGATATTGAATTCATGTCAGTCATTTTTCACCGTATATTTCGATTTATACAACCAAGAAACGTAGCGTTACATTGTCTTGAGTTCAGCCTGGAGAGCGCCCTGCTGTTTGAGGGCCTGGAATATGGCTATAATATCACGCGCCGTCAAACCCATCTGATTCAGGGCCTGGGCAAGCATTGTAACTGTCAGTGTCTTAGGTACTACACGAAGCGTACCTTTTTGCTCCGAAGCCTTGATGCTGGTTCGGTTATAGCTCTCGGTGCTAGCACGATCTCCTGAAAAAGGGCCGGGCTGCGAAACATACTCTTTTTCCTCTGTAGTAATAGTTAGACTTCCATGGGCAATAGCCACTGTAGAAATCGTAACATTCTGTCCTACAATAATAGTTCCTGTTCGTTCGTTTATCACGACCCTGGCCGGTTGATCTGTCTCAACTTGTAAAAGGCCAAGCATATCGACAAATCCATTAATCTGCGTTTTCTCTATTTTTTCAGGTACTCTTATGCGAATAGTGCCGGCATCAGCGGCGAAAGACAAATCCGCACCAATCGAGTTAATTGCCGTAGAAATCCGCTCAGCCGTGCCGTGATCTGGATTTTTTAGCAATAATGTAATTTCACCATTTTCAACGATTTCTGCAATCTCTTCTCGTTCCACATTAGCACCACCCGGTACCATGCCGACTGTTGTATGATTTTTCGTAACCGTAGCATCCTGTCCGCTGGCTCCGTAACCGCCGAGTATCACTGACCCCTGCGCGGTTGCATAAACCCTGCCATCCGCACCCTGCAATTCAGTGAACAATAACATACCCCCTTGCAGACTGCTCGCATTACCGATAGTCGAAACAGTAACATCAATTGTAGAGCCGTTCCTGTTAAAAGGCCCCAGATTCGCGGTAACTATCACACTTGCTATATTAGCCGCATCCAAGTCCTTCTCGGTAACGGCGATATTACTGCTTCTTCGGAGCATGCTAGCCAGGGTTCGCTTACTTACATTCGCCCCATCACCCGTACCGCTTAGTCCCACGACCAGGCCATAACCGATCAAAGGGTTGCTTCGTTCACCTTTTATGTTAACGATATCCTTGATGCGTTCACCGCTGGCTGTTACATCAACCAACAATACACACGCAACCAAAAAAACTATCAAGTTCGTTCGTTTAAACATCAAAGTCTCCAATCAGCTATTAGAATGGGTTTAAAAGATTCCATATTCGAGAAAACCAACCTGGCCTGAGAAAATTATTCTCCATACCGCGATCAACATAAACGATGTGAAAATTCGCCACTCGCGTACTGATAATAATATTATCAGCATCGATATCGCTCGGACGCACAATGCCGCTGGCCTGGACGACCGCTTTCTGGCCGGCAACTTCACGTGTTCGCTTCCCAAGCACCAGAAGATTGCCATTGGGCATTACATCTTCAACAACAACCGTAATCTGATCAACATAAGAATTTTTAGTGGAGTATTCACCCTTGCCATCGAACTTTGCGGCTGATTTGTTGGCATAATCATAGTTTGGCAATCTGAATGTCTTTTTAAATCTGCCAATTCCCGGCAACATGTCGCCAAGATCAAACGAGCCGCCACCCCCGCCGCTGTTGGAATTGGTCTTGTCCAATTTGCGATCTTTTTTCGTGGAAATATCGCTGCCTTCATCAATCTTGATAGTCAAAACATCTCCGATGTTCCGCGCTTTATCATCCTCAAACAGGCCACCTTGCAGGCTACCCTGTCTGCCGTTGGCCCAGATAGAGCCACATCGCGCAACTGGTGTCGCCAAAAGGATTACTCCTATTGCTGTTATAATGGTCTCACGAATATTCATTTCATATTGCTCCAGATAAAACGCTATTTTGGCACATAAGCTCAAGGAGTGGCCATGATGGGAACAACATCGCCTGTCTTGTCAACTCGAGCTATAATGATCCTTTTCGAATCAACGTTCCGAACGCGTATTGCGTCTCCACATCGACCATTCTGCAATGCCAGGCCAATAGTTGTAATTCGCCAGTTCGGACCGACAACTTTTATCCGTACCGTTCTGTTGCGTTCCACTAGCACGGCTGGTTCGGGTTCAAAAACCATTGAGTTAGTTATAACAGCCCCACGTTGAATGCGTTTAATCGCCTTGAGACCGAAAGGCAGACTTATTTCTTCCGGCCTGCGGTCAACAAGAGTCGCTTCCAGCCTGCCATTCTCAGCAGAGACCACCTGACCCTGCTCTATATCGGCGGTAGCAACAACCCGCTGAGTGCGATACTTAAGATCAAAAAGCAATTCACGATTGCCGAGATTTTTGCCGTCCGCTTTATCAATAACGTCAACGATCACACGAACCTGCCCATTTGCCTGCGATTGCAATTCACTGCAGAAAAGCTCGACTTTTACCTTGCCCGCTATGTTCAGACCCTCCGGCTTGCGAACAAGCTTCCATACTACTTCGTCATTGGCGAATTTTGCCTTAACAAACTCCTCAGCCGAGTTGATAAAGTCATCGGAAGCTATCGTACTGGAGTCGCGACGAACCTGAACCTGCTCCGCACCGGTCATTTTCACGTATTCAGAATATATGCCGCTTGTCGCGAGCTGCGCCAATATGACCTGCCTAGACAGAGTGATCTTCTCCCCCGGAAATGGAGCCCTGCCGAGTTTCACTGCTCTTGCCTTGTCCGAAAGAATTCTATTCATTCCGGTAATTATCGCGATATCTTCCAAACTTATATTTGGGGCGGTAATAACTTTGCTTCGCGGCAAATAAATTCGCACACTTTGGTCCTGTTCCGCAGCTGATGCAAAGGCTGGCAATATCAGAACAGTCAAAATTATTAAAGCATTACGAGTATTCATAATTGGCTCCTATCCGTTGACGAGACGATTGGCTGTGCTCAGCATTTCATCCCCAGCCTTAATAGCCTTGGAATTAATTTCATAGGCCCTTTGAGCCGTGATCAACCTGACAAGCTCCTGTACCATCTGCACGTTTGATTTTTCCAGAAAACTCTGCTCAAGTGCGCCAACACCGCCATCATTAGGATTGTTAACTGTTGGAGTTCCGCTGGCTTCGGTTTCAGAAAACAGATTGCCGCCTTCGCTACTCAGGCCGGATGGATTTGAAAACTTTGCAAGTTGAATTTGGCCTACATTTGTAGCGGTATCACTGCCTGGAGTCATCACCGAAACAGTTCCATCCCGGCCTATCTGGATATCAGTCCAGTCCGCGGGGATAGTGATAGCAGGTTCGAGTTTGTAACCGCTGGTTGTGGTCAGGCTGCCGTCGGCATCAATTCGCAGGGAACCATCACGCGTGTATCGCTTTGAGCCATCCCCAAGTGTAACCTGAAAAAAACCGTCCCCTTGTATGGCTACGTCGAGACTTCTTCCCGTATTTTCCAATTCGCCTGGAGTGAAGATCTTTAATGTGCTGGCAGCCTTTACACCTGAACCGATCTCCAGACCGGTTGGTAAATTTGTACCGCTTTCAATCTCAGTTCCTGCCCGCTGCATCTTGACGTACATCAGGTCCTGAAAATCCATCTGGCTTTTTTTGAAGCCATTGGTGTTGATGTTTGCAAGGTTATTGGCAATGACATCCACAATCTGCTGCTGTGCCGTCATACCAGTCGCAGCCGTTGAAAAAGCGCGTAACATATCTATCTCCTCATCAAATGAAAGCGTTACAAACGAAACGCCTTTCTTCTCTATCTGTCCAGTTTTCGCACTGCCCGGTGCGTTTCATCCCTGCCAGGCAGGAACTAAAAAACTGCAAGTCTTTCTCACACAAACTCTTCTAAGTTATTTCAAAAATCTTCACAAAACGTCATTTTGCCCGAAATAACGTTTTTTAATTTTTATTTATCTAACCAATGCTTTTTTGTCGAACTTTTCCATTTCCTCTTCAAAATGGAATCAACAGACATAAAATTTCGCGTCATAAAATTATCAGCGCATTACCACCTGCATAAGCTTTTCCAGGCGATCATCATGGGATGAAATGCTTTTCACACCCGCTTCGTAAAGCCTGGACACTCTGATAAGCCCGACGAGTTCTTCCACGGGAGACACGTTGGATTTTTCCTGATATCCCTGGTTAACCGTTGTTTCAGTAGCTGTCTTGGGATCTAAGGTTTCCGGGGCCTGAAAAGCACTCGCCCCTACAGGTTTCAATATTGTATTATCTTCAAATTCAACTACTTTCAATTTGCCGACCATATTACCGCCTGCAGTAATCGCACCGTCTTTTCCAATGGACAAATCTGCGATACTTACATCACCTGGAATCGTAATTGGCCCACTTTCTCCGGCAATTGTCTGCCCGATTGTGTTGACGAGTTGCCCATTCTGGTTTAAATGAAAAGTTCCATTACGCGTATAGACAGGCCCGTTTGAAGTATCAACCTGAAAAAATCCCGGACCATCCAAAGCCACATCAAGTTTTCGATCAGTCGCTTCCAATGATCCTTGCGTAAAGTCCATAGCTATTTTGTTACTTAGAGACCTACCCATCGTTGTGGCTTGAGGGGAATTGCCCTGGTTGCTGATATTATTCAGCGTATGTTGAAACTGGCTGATCTGTTTTTTATATCCAATGGTATTCGAGTTAGCCAGGTTCTGGGAAACAGACCTGTATTGTTCGGTCAAAGCCGAAAGATTCGACGCCACTACTTCCATTGTATTTGCCATATCACTTTATCCATTCACCTGCTTGGCAGGCACACGCCCAGCCACTAAGCCGGGACAACACCATCTTCTCTCCATACAGCGCTTGTCTTTTTTTCATTCTTGCATGCAACTTGTTTTGTTATTCGTGCCAGCTTAGCTGTTTCGTTCGAGCTAAGGCCCAGCAGCTCCACACCATATTCCCTGTGAATTCCGTTTGACGTATAGGTATTACGAATAATGCCAACCGACTGGATAATCTGTCTTAATTTTATCTCCAGAATCACAAGAATTTTATCGCCATTATGAAGAACCTGAGGCATTCTGACGCGAAGTCCCGAACCGGACATTTCAACAATTGTAGCCTCTGAAAAATTCGGCGGTGCGGCTCGAAGGTTATTTGTCTGGAACATGAATTTTCCAACCATCGCCCGTTGCTTTACAGGAACCCGCTGAAATTTCCTAAGATTGATAAATTGCATTTTGTCAGCGTGTTCCAAAAAGACCAGATCGTCCTTTTGAGCGACAACACTGGTTTCAAACTCCCATATTATTTTTTCGTCAGTAAACCTTATTTGCCACTTGTCGCCTGGGCAGCAAGAAACCGCACCATCTACCTCAAGGCCTAAGTTCTGAGTCTCATTTTGTCGCACAATGGCAGCAAAATCTCCTTCAATTCCCTCAGCTGTGACGGTAACATTCGTTCCGCCCCTGATCTGCCTGCTGCTGGACTGTCCATGCCCGGAAGGAGAAGGGCCAAAACCGAGTTTTGCGCGTAGCTGATCAATCCTCTGATCATATTCCGCCTTTTGCTGATCCGAGCCGTTACCGTCAAAATCAATTTCAAAACATTTCCTTGCACCGTTCCTAAAGTCACTTTCCAACGTCAATACGGAATACGGATCGTGATCCAGATTCATCAACTTTATCATTCGGATCAATATTGCAACTTCGCTTTTGTCCAACTGCATTTTTTTCGTGCGTGAATAAAAAAGCTCCCAGTTGGCAAAACCCTCAGCCTTGTGCTTCCAAGCCTGGACAATCCTGGCTATTACGACAGTCAGACCAATAATAACAATCATGACAATTAACCAGATCAAACCGTTATTACTTCCCGGTTTTTTTTCCGATATTGATTTCAAGGCGTTCAATTTCGCATGGGGGGTAAGTCCCAGGATCGAGGTCAGCCTCATACCAATTGTGTCTATCACATATGCCATAATTTCCTGTGGTCTTTCGACCGGCTAATCAAATTTTCTTTTAGCGAATCAGGTTTGTCAGTTCACCGAGCATTTCGTTAGCAACTTTGATGGTTCTCGCATTGGCCTGGTAGCCATTCTGGGCTTCAATCAGATTAATAAACTCCTCAGCCACTTCCACATTGGACTTTTCAATCGAACCGCCGCTGACGTTACCAGCTCCACCTTCGGTAGCCTTGTTTGGCACGGGGTCGCCGGAGTTGGCGGATGGCTCGAAGTAGTTTGAACCAATGGATTTCAGACCGGCTGGGTTCTGGAAGGTTGCTATTTTCAATGCTGCGATATCACGGCGGACACCATTTGAGAACACGCCAACAAGCGTACCTTCATTACTGACCGACATGGTCGACAGCCAACCTGCGGCATAGCCGTCCTGCCCGCTGCTGGCAGCGGTTGACGCATCACCAAACTGAGTCAAACCATCAAGAGAACCACGCTCGCCAAGATTCAGCGTAATCGCTGGCTGGTTGGTAGGGTCTGAAGGGAAGCTCAGGGTTATTGTATTGCCGCCAAGGTCCCCACCTGTCAATTCGCCAAAACTACCATCCGTTTGAAATTTGATTCCTCGAATGAATCGGTCAACGACCACAACATCACCTGTAATTGCCTTGACGGCAAAATCCCAAGTATTTGTGTCGTTGGTTCTCACGAAGCTGCCCGCAATGGAATAGGAATTGCCCTGGGCATCAAAAACCTCTACATCAACGGTCTTCTCAAGCTGCCCGCCTACAGTTTCGATGTCAAACTGCACGGGAAGTTCAAATGTAGCTGCACCACTGCTGACATCCGTAAATTCCATTTTTTCTATATAGCATTGACTATAGCCGGAAGTGTCATCCGACAAGCGTATCTCACCATTGCTTATATCCGCCGTTGAACCCGGGAAAAAACCTGAAATACTGTCTAGTAAATCCTGTATTGTATCACCCACGGCGTATGTATAGGTTCCATTCACCACTGTGCCATCGCGTTGTGTTCCCACGATATCAATCGTGTCCCCTGCTTCGAGTCCGCTGGTCTGGGCAAGATTTGAAAGCAGTGTAGGGTAGGAAGCCACCGAACCTGAAGCGTCAGTATACTTCAGGCCACCCGTTATCATATTTGTGGTTGGTTCATCTATATCAGCAGAAAGGTTACCTACAAAATCGACAGTCTCCGTCGCCTTCGCCGCAAGGGCCACGTCATAAGGAATCCGAATATCATTGGACGTAGCGCTCTGGAATCCTTCCTCAACACCCTCGTTTCCGATACGCTGCACGCGATATCCCGTCGTAGGGTCAACAAGATAGTATTCCGAGTCAACAGCAAACTGGCCGACACGGGTATACTTGTCAGCCAAGCCGTCGTTGAGTGTAAAATAACCGTTGCCGTCAATAGCCATGTCCAACGGATTACCTGTATACTCCAGGCTTCCCTGGGCCATATTCCTGTCAATAGAACCAACGAGAACACCATTACCAATCTGCATGGGGTTAGTACCACCGTTACCCTCTGTTGGTGCAGAAGCGTCCTTCAGTGTCTGACTGAGCAGTTCCGCAAACGTAACTCGACTTGATTTGAAAGCCGTCGTATTGACGTTGGCCAAATTGTTACCAGCCACGTCAATCATGGTTTGATGTGCCTTCAAGCCACTAACACCGGACATTAATGCATTTCCCATTTTCTACCTCTTTATCTGTTCTTGGGGTTAATTTCTTATCAATCCACCCTGGTTATACTTCTTTGACTGAAATCACTTCGTCTAGGGCGACGGTATTCGCACCCACCACCAGTTTGGGTTCACTGTCGACTATTTTTACTTCAGAGACCACGCCGCTGACTGCAGTGTCCTGGCCTTCAGGAAAATATGAAATTTCCTTGCCGATAAAAGTTGCACCCTCAGCCATGTTGAAATTGTTCAGCAGAGTACTGAATTTGCTATTCAAATTCTCCATCTGTTCCAGCTCGGCCAAAGCTGCCATCTGTGCAGTCATGTCACTGTTGTCCATCGGCTCGAGGGGGTCCTGGTTGGACAGCTGGGCCGATAACAGTTGCAAATAGTCATTGCTTATACTTTGTGCCGATACTGCGGATACGCCTGTTGTGCTGCTCATTTCACTTTGTCTCCATCATCAGATCATCACGTTCAGCGAATTTTCCGAGACATAGTGCCCGGAATAGTTGTACCTGTCATTGACTTCAGCAGAGAGGTCATTCAAATCCTGGCCGAACTGACTTCGGCTGGAATAACTTGCAGCTTCGCCTTGTGCTTCGCCATGGGCCTGGCCACCTCGACCATGACTGTTGGCTCCAAAATTATTAAACATGTTACCTGCGTTGTCGTTTGTGGAATCTCCGCGATGGTCGCTTTGATCGTTCATGCGAAATTCCATGCTTTTTACCTGTATTCCAGCGTCATTCAGCTTCTGTATAAGGGCTGGCGCTTCACGATTCAGTTCCGCCAAAGTCCGGCCATGTTCAACTTCCACTATGCCCCGCAACCCTTCGCCTTGATTATTCGTAACCTGAATCTTGATCTGTCCAAGCTCAGGGGGATCAAGGCGAATTGTCATCTGCTCATACAGATTGTTGCGATTGGCCTGGATATGGTTGGTAATCTGCTCAATCATTTCAGTCGAAACGGGCCTGGCCTGGTTTTCAACTGCAACACTGTTGACACCAGATACCGGAGCAATACCGGCAGACTCACCAGGCTGCAACATTTCCGTTACGGAACCAAAATTGGAATCCGCTACCGGTACCTGCGCCTTGTTTTCCATCGTCGCAATGTCTGTTGCAAGTTCTTCACCGATTTTCAACTCCTGGCCTGACTTATCTGCACTAGCCTGAACCTTGGTAAGCGTATCGCCAGTTGGCAATGATGTCGCAGGCCTGGATTCGGTAGACACCGACTCCTGAACTTCACGGTAAGACGCAATGCCGACAGCCCGAAGACGTTGAACCGGTTCTGTCTTCGCTTTTATTTCTGTCTTAGCTTCGATATTTAAGGGCTTAGTTTGAACAGCGGTGATTTTCTCACCTGACTCAAGCTGAACAATAGTTTTAGTCTGCGTTTGCTTTGGCGTTTCAACAACTGGAACAGCTGAGTCTTTAAGCTCAGTTGCTTGAGGATTGATTTGGGGTTTAACAGCCTGCTGAGAAATATTAACCGTATTTGAATCAGTTTCGCTGAAATCCTCAGCAAGGCCCGTGCGTTCGAGATCCTTGGTTCCAAGAGGGACTGCAACTTCAGAAGATTTAGACTGCTCAGCCAGGCCTTCGAGCTTAATAGGACCAACCTCTACCCCACCAACGGCGAGAGCTTCAGAGTTGATCCCAACTGATTCTTCATGAGCCTCGGGTTTGGCCTGTTGAAAGTCAGGATTCACAAGCTCAGTTGGGTTTGATGCCTGCGTAGCCTGGAGATTTTCAATATCACCAGCAACAGGGGCAACCTGCCCAACAGGCAAATTGTTCACAGCTTCTGCGGGTAATTCGGTCGCCTCAGTGAGACCTGCCAGGCCAGTAGCCTCTGACTTGATCAGGCCCACCTGAATACCCTCAATAGCTTCGCCAAGCTCATTAGTTCCAGAAACCGAGGCAACCTGCGTAAGCCCGGACTTCATTTCGAGGGGAAGTATTTCCAGATCGGCTTGGGGGACTACAACTGGCTCCTCTGGGCATAAACCACTCTCAGCCAGGATGTTAGCGACGATTTCTTCAAAATTTACCGTTGCTGGCTGGGTATCGGAACCAGCGACACCTGAACCAACAGGTCTGTCTGAAACCTGAGCGTTGCCTGGCTGGTCTTGCTTGGGTTTAAATTCAGAATTGGCACTTAACGTGTTGCAATCAAAGTCATTGCTGATATTTGACTGCTGAAGGTCATTATTGACAGGCAGATTCTTCTGATCATCAATTTGCAGAGGCTCAGCGGATCGGGGGGTACCGTTTACGGTAGCCTTGCCTAGCCCGGCTGGCTGAATCTGCGTTGTCAAATTGGCCAAACTAATCTGCGTCATTTGTTTCTCACTAGGGACTCTGTGTCCGCAAAATAATATGCAAAGTCCGTGCCATTGGAATAATTGAAATAATCATAAATCTATAAAGCCTTTTTATTAAAGGTTTAATATTCTTTTTTAGCTAAATTCTTCATTTTCACATAAATCCATGCCACCTAGATATCCGGCAGAGTTTGCCGATAATCCGGCAATACTCGCCACATCCGGCGCAAAAAAATGGACACTCCATGAATAAAAAACTTGCGCATAGTCCATTTGCCTTATGTGGATTCAGATTCCAGAATGGCGTAAGACTGGCGTATAAGGGGCTATTTCCTACTATTCTGGCTTTTACTGTTTTTGGCACGGATATTGCATTCACACCATAGGCACCTCTGCCGACATGGCAAAGCGGTGTTTATTGAGTAAGCTAATGAAAGGCACACAGAGATAATGACAAGTGGCGAAAAAACAGAGCAGGAAACCCCAGCTGGCCCAGCCAAGCCTGGTAAACGCAGAATTCAGTTACTCCAGATTCTGTTGGTTGTCAACACGGTTCTGGTTATCGTTGTGATTGGCGTGGTGCTTGGCATTATTCCCAAGCCCTCGCTTCGTACAGCAGTGGCACCGCTGGCTGAGAGTTTTAGCCCTCGTCAAGCCAGTGCTTATCAGACGCTACAGGACAACACCAATTCCCAGGCTGAAGATCTCGCCAAACAGCTTTCCGGCGAGAAGCCTGATTTGCTTTCATCCACCGGCCCTGCTGAGTCTAAAAATGTCCAACTCCCCATGCCCGCCAGGCCCAAGATGGTTTCCTGGCCTGAGGCTGAAAAACTTTTGCGGAATAAGGATTTTGGCAAGGCAATGGAATTGTTTCAACAATTGGTAATAAATTCTCGCCCCAACACTGCTGACGAACTTGTCTGTGATTATTTTTCATTCCGTATAGCTGAGTGTCTCATCGGTCAGGCCAACGATGGTCAGGCCAGGGCGCTGCTGGGCAACCTTTCGGAAAGTGCATCCCCCGTGATACGAGCGGTTGCGGAATTCAAGACAGCCGAGTTGGATCTGGCTGAGGGCAAATTCCTCAATGCTCGTTCACATGCTTATCGCAGTATCGCTTCTCTCGGTGCGATGGAGCGTCCGATGCAGCTGGAGGGTGATTGCAATTTCCTGATCGCACGCAGCTTGACCAGCAAGGTTCGGAGTTTCAAGACTGTTGAAAAGTTCATTCGCTGGCCTGGGTGTCTGTCACAGGATCCTTTCCATGGTCTGGACAAAAACAGATTACGCGCCATGCTTGCCGAGGGCAAGGGACTGGTTACTCCCAGAGCCTTTGGCCCGGAACTGAAAATCAGCCAGGACCCGAAAACACCAGGCCGATGGGAAATTACATGTTCAAACGTAACGGCCCAGGAATTATTGAATCAGTTCTGCGACAAAGCCAAGCTGGAAATCAGCTGGCTAAATACTCGCGACAATGTAATCCGCAGGCCTGTTTCGATGCATTTCCGGGCAATCTCCGCCCAGAAACTCAACGAAGTCACCGCCGGCATGGTAGGCCTGATCAGTAGATTTACGCTTGAGAAGGCTTTCATACAGGACCCCATGCGTGCAACCACAGCTGCGAAACAGCGGGAGATGATTTCCAACGAAGCAATCTCGGCATGGAGACTGTTTTTCCTGCGTTTCCCACGCGACCCAAGACTGCCCGAAGCCCACTTCGCACTGGCAGCCATTCGCGAATGGAACGGCGAAAACGTCGAAGCACAACGGGAATATCAGCTCATGGCCAAGCGATTCGAGCGTTCCAAAATCGCTCCTTATGCACTGCTGAGATCCGCAAAGATAAAGATGGCCATGATGGATTATACCGGCGCTCGAACAGACCTTATGGATCTTCTGGATATGTACCCTGACCATCCGGGCGTAGCCGACGTTTACATGATGCTCGGTGAAGCTATGGAAGAAGCCGGCGACTGGGCAAAGGCTGCCCGCAACTATGAGAATCTGTCGCACCGCAATCTCTCAGCCTCGAGCAGAACAGCTGCCTGCCTTGGCACAGGCCGAAGTCATTTTAAAAATAATGATTATGACAAGGCTACAAAATGGCTTGCCCGCTATGTAGCCATGCTTGAAGAACCCAACCCGAAAGAATACGTCGATGCGTATTTCATGCTGGGCAAATCAGAAGCAAAACGCGGTAATCTCAACGTAGCCGTTCAGGCTTATCATCGCGGCTTCCTAGGCCATCCTGCCGCCAAGGTGAGAATACCGGCTATCAATGAACTCGCGGGCCTGTATATCAAGCAGGAAAATTATGTCGGAGCCATCAAGATACTGAACATGCTTGGCAGGGAAAGGCTTACAACTGAACAGGCTTGCACTAAGGCATTGCTTGAGGCACAGGTTTTCCGCTCAATCGGGCTGGTAGACAAGGCTCGTTCCATTCTCAGGATGGAACTGAGCAGAGTTAACGATCCCGATATCCGTTCGCAGATAGGGATGGGGTTGGCTGGTTGTCATATTGCCAGCAGCGATTATGTTTCCGCCCGCAACATTTTAATGGAGATTCTGCCCAGCCTTTCACCCGGTGAAAATCTTTGGCAGGCTTCGATGGAATTGGCTGACATTTGTATCAAGCTCAATTCGCCAGACCAGGCCATCAAGGTTATCGAACCTGTACTGGCATCGAACTGCCCTGACCCAATCCGTCGCAAAGCAGCCTCGACGCTTGGCGAAGCATACCTTTTGAAGAAGGAGTACGACAAGGCAGCCTTCGCATTTTCCGGTTTGAAGAACTACACCGATCCCCTGAAGGATCAGGGCTTGACTGCCAAAACTTCCGGAGAAACGAAATGACCCGCAGCCGCTTTCTGACATTCACATTAAGCATAGTGTTGCTGGCATTTAGCGTTACATACGCGGACGAAACCGCTGTGGATACAAAGTCTGCGCCATCTAACGACACGGTAGAAAGCTATAGCAAGCGAATGCGAGAATTCTTCAGAGAAGGCTACAGGCCTCCAAGTCAGACCAGTGAAGAAGCAAAAAAGATGAATGACCTGATCAACAAGATCAACGCCATGTCGCTCTCCAGACAAAAACTCCAGCAAATGCAGGATGCCAAAGCCGCCGAAATGGAAGCCCAGGCTGAATTGCTCGCTCCCGTCCCTACGACCCAACCTGTTGAGCAAGCCAAAGTTGAGGAAAAAAGAGAGACGCTTTCAGATGAACTCCTGAACAAGATATGTAAGCAGGCCGGCGAAGAAATGGCCAATCCGATCCGCCTGGCTGACACTCTGTACACAAGCGGATACAAAAAAGAAGCCTATACAATCTACAAAAACAGCTTTAATCCGAATATCTCGTCCAACGACGCAAGTTGGATAACTTTCCAGATGGCTAACTGTCTGGTAGAAACCGATCCGGGCGAGGCACGGAAACTTCTGAAGAAACTCGTCACCGAACACCCAAGCAGCCCATGGAGCCTCCTGGCTGAGAATCAGGAATTGATACTCCAATGGCGCTATGAATACAAACCGAGAAAAGTCCTGAAAGAGTCACGTGATATTTTGAGTGAGAAGATAGAGCTTAAGGAAAAGGCCCTGCCTCGTACCGATGGGCAAACAAGCGGTTCGGGGCGAGGGCCTCAGGTTTATCCCCTAGCCAGTCAATCGCGAACAACAAACAGCATTTTTGAATCAGATGAAACTGAAAATTAATGACTGAGAAAAATACACAAAATGTTTTGATTTTCGAAGCGTCCAATGAGGTCGGCAAGGAGATTCTGCCGGTACTGACCGAGCGTGGAGTTCACGGCATTACGGTTTCCGATGCAAAGCAAGCAGCCACCCAACTGGCGACACAGCCTTTGCGGATGGCCTTTGTGGAACTTGGTGAAAACCTTTCAATAGCCCTGGATTTCCTCTCCCATGTCCGATGCGATTCGCCTGATATGCCGGTCATTGCAATAGGCCCTGCCAGGTCGGTATCTCACGCGGTGCGGGCAATGCAGGCTGGGGCCAGTGAATATCTGACGTATCCCGTGGACAGAAGCAACCTGGAAAAGCTGCTGGACAATTCACTGCCGAACCATGAAGAACATCTCGCCGCTGAAGCCAACAAGGATAACCAGTACCTTTATCGCATAGCAGGTAGCAGCGAAGCCTTGATGAAGACCATTGATCTTGGCAAACGGGTGGCTTGCAGTTCAATGCCGGTTCTTATCACCGGCGAGAGCGGCACGGGCAAGGAGTTGATTTCGTATCTCGTGCACAGCCAAAGTCGCCGGGCCAGCGGTCCTTACATCCGCGTGAACTGTGCCGCCCTAAGTGAGAGTCTGCTGGAAAGCGAACTCTTCGGCCATGAGCGAGGCGCTTTTACAGGCGCACATTCACAACGCAAGGGACGATTTGAACTGGCGCATCAGGGCACCCTGTTGCTGGATGAAATTTCCGAGACCGGCCCGCGTCTCCAGGCCGAGCTGCTCCGCGTACTTGAGCAGCAGGATTTCCAAAGGCTCGGCGGAACGGAATCCATCAACGTGGATGTCCGTATTATCTGCACGAGCAATCGCAACCTGGAAGCGGAAGTCCGAAAGGGAAACTTCCGCCAGGATCTTTACTACAGGATTCGCGGCGTACAGCTTACCGTTCCGCCGCTGCGGGATCGGGCTGAGGACATTACAGCGTTGATATGGCATTTCGTGAATCTTTACGCACACGAAACCCAGCGAAAAATTTCCAAACTTGACGATGGGATGCTGAGTCTGTTTGCAGGTTACTGGTGGCCTGGCAATATCCGTCAGCTGCGAAATATTGTCCGCACGGCTTTGGTTTTGGGCAAGGGTTCAACGCTCGCTCTGGACAACATGGGCCATATCGTACGGGAACTGACGGAACGACCGAGCGAATCATGCACCGTCGTCAAGACTACGAAGGAAGCGGCATTGACCTTACAGGATCTGGAACGCCAGGCTGTGCTGGAAGCGTTAAAACGAACTAATTCACATCAGGTGAAGGCTGCCAGGCTGCTGGGAATCTCCGATCGCACGCTGCGGGAGAAGATTCGTCGATATCGCCAGGATGGCCACCTTCAAGTGGAAGGAGAAGAACAATGGTCGGTAAGCCGAGCATCGTAAACGTACTGGAAGCCGGGCTGTCGGCTCATACGCTAAGAGGCAATGTTATCGCGAATAACATTGCGAACCTTGGCACGCCCGGATTTCGTCGGGACGCCGTTAAGTTCGAGGATATCCTGGCTGACAAACTCGACAAACCTGGCGGATTAAGCGAAAAGGATTTACGGGAACTCAAGGGCGAGATATTCAAACCAATGAATACGCCCCTTAATGAAAAAGGCAATGACGTCAGTATGGAAGTTGAAATGGGCGAGCTGCTGAAAAACAGTTCACGACAAAAAACATATCTCCGGCTGCTTAACAAGGCGTACAAGCAAATGGAAATGGCTATGCAGAGTAACGTGTGAGGTAAATCATGAGCGGAATTAATTCAGTTTCATCGGTTGACATTGCGGTATCGGGCTTACATGCCCAGACAATGCGAATGAACGTAATCGCAAACAACATCGCAAACGCACAGACAACGGACTGCGGGAACGGACAGCCTTATCGCAGACTGGAAGTGGCCATGCGGGCCGCTGAAGGCGAACTGGCAGGCGTGGAAATAGGCGATACCGTACCGGACATGGCCACCGAATTGCAGCAGGTTCTCATGGCTGGTCATCCCCAGGCCAACAAAGACGGCTACGTCACAATGCCAAACGTCCAGCTGCCTGTGGAAATGATGAACATGGTAACTGCTACACGGGCATACGAGGCATCAGCGGCGGTACTGAAGCGTTTTCAGGATGTTTCAGACGCAACTTTGGAACTTCTAAGATAGGAGAGGTGAAAGATGGCTGGCATATCACCAATTTCAGGAATCACAGGTTCAATACAATCGATAAGCGCTCCCGGGCTGCAAAAGCCCCTGGAAACCAAAAAGCCCGGCTTCGGCGATGTCATGAAAGCATACGTCGACAACGTCGATGCAAAACAGAAAGACTCCGCCAACGCAATACAGGATCTTATCGCGGGAAAAACGCAGGACGTTCTGCCCGTTGTGAACCAGGTTGCAAAGGCAGATCTGAGTTTCAAGCTGCTCATGGGCGTCCGAAACAAGGTCATCGAGGCTTACAAGGAAACCATGAGGATGCAGATATAGTTTCACGCCGGCAAACGGTCATGGCGAACAAAACATATTATTAAGAATTTCAGCAAAATCAGAACGCTTGTTAAGTAATTTTAGTTTGAGGTAATTTATGGCTAACGTATTGAACAATCTTAAACATGTCTGGCAACAAGCCAGCCTGACCCATCGGATGATGCTCATCGGTATCGTTTGCGGACTGATAGCTGTGATTGGGGTTCTGGTTACATGGTCAACACAGCCTGACCTTGTCCTTTTGTATGGCGGACTCACGCAGGAAGACGCCGCCCAGATCTCGCAAAAACTACGCGACGAAGAAATTCCTCATAAGGTGAAGGATGGTGGAACTACTATTCTGGCACCGGCTGAGAAAATTCACGAACTCAGACTCACCATGGTCGCCCAGGGATTGCCCACCGGAGGAAACGACGGCTATAAGATTCTCGACCGCGATGGACTTGGCATTAGCCCGTTCAAGGAAAAGGTCAATTATATCCGAGCCATCTCCGGCGAACTTGAAAAAACACTCATGTTCATCCCAGGCGTGACGAACGCCCGCGTTATGATAGTCAGCCCGGAACAGCGTCTCATGGCACGCGGAAAACAGGAAGCATCCGCTTCGGTATATATTAAAACCAGCGGCGGGGCAAAAATCAGTCGAGAAAACGTCTTGGCTATAACAAATCTGGTAGCCGGTGCCGTCAAAGGCGTAACTCCTGATAAAGTCGTCGTCGTCGCAAACGGTATTCTCGAAGCGGGTCAGGAAAAGAATGAACTCTCAGCTGTGTCCGGCACGCTTTTTGAACACAAAATGCAGATGGAAAAATATTACGCCAGTAAAGCAGAGGATATGCTCGCCATGGTACTAGGCCCCGGCAAGGCAACAGTCAAAGTCGATGCCACACTTTCAACAAGCACCGTCACACGTACTGAACACAAGCTCATGAGTGACCAAAAAACCGAAATCAAGAGCGTTACGACAAAAAAAACAAAGACCAAAAGTGCTGGCCCTCAAGGCTCTGGAGACTCTGACAAAGAGACAATAAACGAAAATGAATATGAAACGCCTTTTACGACTGAACAAACAGCTGAGGGCCCCGGTTCGATAAAATCGCTTGCGGTAGCTGTATTTGTTGACCTTTCCCAGCCTGTCGCCGAACAAAAAGAAGGTGAAGAAGCCTCAGCTGCAACACAAAAAAAGATGCCCACCGTCGAACAGATTAAACTGGCTGTCCAGAATGCTCTGGGCCTGAAGGACAACACAAACATCACTGTTGTGGATGTTCCATTCCAGCAGGTTGCCGTTCAGGAGGCAGGCCAGACCGAAGATGCAGGCATGTTCAGCATGGACTCCATTCTTGAGCTGTTGAAGCGCAGTTCGCTGGGCATTGCCGTTCTGGGTATGTTACTGGCCATGAAAATCATGCGAGGCAAGAAGGCTAAAGAATCCGCCGGCGCAGGCTCAACTGATTCCGCCGAAATCGGAGCAGCAGGCAGCGTAGCGCACCAGGCGCAGACACCGCATCAGTTCAAGGGTGCAGACCGTGCATTAAAGGTCAAAATATCAAACGCACTTACCAATAATCCCAACCAGGTGAAACAGCTTTTCCTCTCCTGGGTGGAAAGCAGTCAGAGCAAATAGAATTTAAAAAAAATGGAGTTTAAAAGATCGTGGCAGCAATAACAGGAACAAAAAAAGCAGCGTTGCTACTTATGTCTCTCGACCCTCATAGCGCTTCTGAACTATTGAAGGTCGTCAAGCCTGACACCGCGACGGAAATAGCTACCGAGATGGCCTATCTCAACAGTTCAGGTTCGCAGGAGGCTGAGGAGTTTTCGCACAATGTGATCAAGGAATTCAGTACGCTGCTTTCCGGAGGCGATCAGGACTGGGGACTGGGTTTCGTCAAGCAGATGTTGGACAGCGCGCTTGGGCCTGACCGTTCCGCAAAGGCATTCGAGGAAGTCAAAGTCAAGCTGGACTATCGTGACCCGTTCTCCGATATACGCGGCGCAAATCTCTACCAGCTCGCGTCTGTATTGGAAGGCGAGCCATCACAGGTAATATCTCTAGTCCTGGCCGAGTTGCCGGCAAAACAAAGCGCTGACCTGCTGACGATGATGGAAGACGAACAGCGAAACGAAATCATCCGCGGCATGGCCGGTGCGACTAACGTATCTATCGGCGCTAAAGTCCGGGTGGCCTCGGTAATAAAAGAGAGGCTGCAACAGCTGCGTAACAGTGGCGGCGCTGCCGATGGGAATGCAAAGGAAGCTCAGATCCGCAAAATTTCCGTTCTGCTCCGAAGCCTGCCTCTGGAAACCCGAAACGAAATGATCACCAGCATCAAGGAACAGGACCCGGACACAGGGGCAATGGTCACGAAAATGATGGTAACCTGGGAAGATCTTCCGTTGATTGAATCCCGGGCATTGCAGGAAGCGTTACGAGGAGCCGATCCGCGTAAACTGGCGTTGGCAATGGTTAATGCGGATCTGAAAACGGCTGACAAGATAAAGCAGAACATGTCCGAGTCCGGCAGAAATATGCTTTACGAAGAGTCCTTGCTTATCACGGCTCCCAAGAAAAAGGAAATAGAAGAAGGTCGGGAACTCTTACTGGCCGATCTTCGGGAACTGAATGAAGCCGGCATGCTCGATTTCGAGACAGAGGAAGTATAACGATTTTAGAGCAAATCGAAATTCAAGATTCAACGCAATTTGAAATTAAAAGGTAATTAAACAATGTCACAGGCTGTTATATTAGATCTTGATTTGGCTGTAACCGAAGTTGGTATTCTCGGAGATGAGCCTGAGGAACTTGAGCTAAGCGATGAAATCAAAGCCAAGCTGATGGCTGAGGTGCAAGCTCAGGTACAGCAGTTCCAACAGCAGATGGAACTCCAGCAGGCTCAGCTTACCCAAACCGGCCAGGCTTTGAGCAAGGCTATCGAGCAGATCAAACAGATCCAGACCCAGGCCATCGCAGAAATGCAAGGTCAGGCTGTTGAGTTGGCATTGACGATCGCACGGAAAGTTATCGCCCAGGAAATCCAGGCTGAGCGGGTGGAGATAGATCCTATCATAACCGACGCCCTGCAACAGCTGCCCGCGCGAGGGGAAATCACGATACATCTCAACCCGGATGATCTCAAAAACAGCGGTTTCGCCAAGGAAGCCCAGGAGATCAATACCCGGGATTTGAAGTTTGTTTCCGACCCGGAAATCGCCAAGGGAGGCTGTCGCGTCGAAAGCGTCGAAGGCAGTGTCGAGAGTTCAATTGAGTCGTCATTCCAGACCATCGGCCAAACTCTTCGCGCAGCGGAGGGTGAATAAATGTCAGTACTGAACATTGAAAATATTACAGCCAGACTTGATGAAGTCAGGCTGATGCCCTGCCGGGGCAAAGTTCTTCGAGTCTCAGGCATGACGGTTGAGTCTCAAGGCCCGCCGGTCGGCATGGGGGAACTTTGCGACATTCATCACATCGACGGCAGGGTAATACCAGCGGAGGTCGTCGGTTTCCATGGCCAGCTCCGTGTGCTCATGCCACTCGAAAACATCGAAGGCGTCGCACCGGATGACGCAGTCATCGCCCGCAAGCAGCCCAGGTCAATTGGACTTAGCACTGCAATGCTTGGCAGGGTTCTCGACGGCTTGGGCAATCCCATCGATGGCAAGGGTCCCCTGCCGAGAGGCGAAAAACGCTCGCTGGAAAACCAGCCACCCGATCCACTCAGCAGACAGAGAATAACCGAGCCGTTGATGCTTGGAATACGTTCCATAGACGGAATCAGCACATGCGGCAAAGGCCAGAGAGTCGGCATTTTCGCAGGCAGCGGCGTGGGCAAGAGTACCGTCATGGGCGAAATCGCCAGAAACTCAGAAGCAGACATCAACGTGATTGCCCTTGTTGGCGAACGCGGCAGAGAGGTTCGGGAGTTCGTCGAGGAATCGCTAGGGGCTGAGGGTTTGGCACGCAGCGTGGTATGCGTAGCCACGAGCGATACGTCCCCGATTCAGCGCGTAAAGGTGGCTTTCTTGGCTATAACCATCGCTGAGTATTTCCGCGACCAGGGCAAGGACGTGCTGGTCATGATGGACTCGCTTACAAGATTCGCACATGCGCAACGCGAGATAGGACTCGCAGCTGGTGAACCCCCAACGACAAAAGGCTACTGCCCAAGCGTCTTCAGTCTGCTGCCAAAACTCGTTGAAAGACTGGGCTGTTCAAATGTAGGCAGCATTACCGGAATTCTGACCGTGCTGGTCGACGGCGATGACCTTTCCGACCCGGTAGCTGACTGTGTAAGGTCGTTATTGGATGGGCATATCGTGCTGGATCGCAAGCTGGCGGAACAGGGACATTACCCGGCGGTGGATATTCTACAAAGCGTCAGCCGACTTATGAACGCCGTCACCACGCCTGCCCATCAGCTGGCAGCGAGACGGTTCAAAGCCATCTACTCAACCTACATGGACGCCCAGGATTTGATAAATATCGGCGCGTACTCGCCTGGCAGCAACCAGCGGATAGACCTGGCTGTGCAACTGATCGAAGCCCTTCGCGCGTTTCTCATTCAGGAAAACGGCGAAACCAGGCTGAGTGTTGATCAGATATCGCAACATTTGGTTGAATTGACGAAAAAATGGGAGTTTTTGGGCAATACGCAAAAAAACGTCAACGCAACGCCAGCGACAGTTGCAAAAAGGCCCCCTGTCAGACAGCCGGTCGGTAACAGGGTAACCGTTTAAGAAGTCACGCATCGTAAAAAAGTTATAAAAAAAAGTACACCATCTCAATCGCAAAATTTTGAATCGGAAAGACGGTTTTTCCGAAGTATAGCTGCGTTTGGAATGGTGAATTGGTAATCAGGAGCACTAATGCCATTCCAATGGACATTGCAGAAATTGTTGGATGTTACAGACACACGCGAACTGGCAGCCAAGGCTGAGCTGTTCGGTATCTCCCGTCGCATAGCGAAACTGCAGGAAGATATCCTTCGGCGAAAGAATATGGTCAATGCCCTCTTGCAGGACATGGAACATTTGAAAATTGAAGAACGTATGTCTCGACAGGAAACGCTAATGGAAGGCATGGCGATGGAGCGAGAGAATATCAGGCTGATGATCGCGCAAATGCACGAACTGCATGAACTGCGAGAAGAAAAAAAGGTTCAACTGGCCAAGATCACAGCCAAGAAGGACACGCTGAACAGACTGCGAAACGAAGCTCGAAAAAAATATGAACACCTGTTGGGCCTGAAGGAACAACAGCAGGCTGATGAAAGCTTTAATATGCGTTTCGCCCGTAATAGACAGCTTTCTTTTAAACCTGATGCGGCATAGTTTTGGAATTTTTTATTAATATGAATATTAACGTGAATGTATATGAATTTGTCGACTCCATATCGAAGTGGAATCGACAAAGCTCGACTAGGAGATATTAAATGGTTGGCAAACTGATAAAAATTGGCGTGCTGGTAGTTTTGGCAGTGGTCAGCTTCGGAGTTTCATTCATTATTTCGGGCAAAATGAAACCCCAGGCCACAGAACAAACCGCTACGGAGACAAATCAGGCCGAACCGGAACGCTTCGATATGGAGAAGGAACTTCTGGGCGGCCTGGCTGCGATGGAAACTGCCGATCTTAATCCAAAGGAAAAACAACTCGATGAGCTTATCAGGGATGTGCGTGCCAAACTCAAGCAGATCGAACGCCAGGAACGCGACCTTGCAGAACGCGAAGAGCGACTGAACATGGCTACTGAAAATCTTAAAAAGCAGAGCGAAGATATCGGCAAGCTTCGCATTGAACTGCTGGCTGCGATCACGCCGCTTAAAGCAGCCAAGGAAGATTTACTGCGTTTCCGGGCGCTGATCAAAACCGAGGAAGTCGCAAATCTCCAAAGCGCTGCAAAAATGTACGCTCAAATGGAACCGGCCAACGCCGCCCGTATTATCCTTGAGATGTATAACTCCAAACAGGAACAACAGGCTGCGAAGATAATACACTTTCTGCCCGAAAATACGTGGGCGGAAATCATGAACGAAATCAAGGATTCCGGCAAGGCTGCCGAGATCATCAACAGACAATTACAGGTTATTACAAAGGATGGGAAGTCCTAGAAAATGGATATTGCTACAATAATTGGAATCATTGCAGGATTTGGCTGCGTTGCGTTCTCCATCATAGCTGGTGGAGATTCCGCGGTTTTTATCAACATCCCCTCGGTGATGATCGTTGTGGGAGGCATGTTGTCATCTACGTTAATTCACTTTTCACTTACCCAGGTATTGACCATCCTGTCCGTAGCCAAGAAAACCTTTCTCTTCAAGCTGCCGAAAGAAAGCGATCTGATTCAAGAGATGGTCAATTATGCAGCTATAAATCGCCGCGACGGATCACTCGCACTCGAACAGCATATCGCACTCGCCAATGACGACTTCCTCAAAAAAGCCCTCAAAATGGTCGTCGATGGCCAGGGTGAAGACAGCATCGACAAACAACTCGGCATGGAAATAAGCAACCTGCAGGAACGACATGCTATCGGCAAAAAAATATTGGAATTCATGGGTGCCAGCGCCCCTGCCTTCGGCATGATCGGAACGCTTATCGGTCTGGTGCAGATGCTCGGTTCGCTGGAAGACCCTTCCAGTATTGGTGCGGGCATGGCTACTGCTTTGATAACCACGTTTTACGGCGCGATCCTCGCCAACCTGGTCTTCATTCCCCTGGCAGGGAAACTGGGAGTACGTTCAAAAGACGAATCCTTCCTGCGAGAAATGATGGTCGAAGGCGTTATAGGCATAGCCAACGGCGAGGCTCCGACAGCTGTGCAGGATAGAATGCACACCTTCCTTTCGATGGGAAAACGCCAGGCTGTGAAACCGAAAATCTAACTCCCGGAAAATGACTTTCAAATTCCATTAATCAAATAGTATCCATAAAAAATGGCAAACGACAAAAAGATACAACCACCAGAAGAAGGTCCGGATCAAAGTTGGATCGTCACCTTCAGCGACTGCATGACGCTGCTGCTGTGCTTCTTCGTACTGTTGTTGAGCTTCTCGTCGTTTGAAGAACAGACGTTTGAGGAATTGGCTGGCGCTTTCCACAGCATGAGCCATGATTGGCTCAGTGAGAACAAGGCCGAGAAACGGGACTCATTCAACAAAGGAATCGATCAGCCCGGCACCCCGAACGAAGGTAGCGTCGTGCCAAACGATTTTGAATCGTCGGATATAACCAGACCTCCCCTTGAAATGCTCGACATGGATATGAATAAGGACCGAACCACCTTTTTTCTGCCGTCCGAAAAACTATTCTGGGCACAGGGAATCAGCATGACGCAGGAAGGCAAAAAGTTCCTTGCGACCTTTGCCAAATACATGACCCTTATGCCCTGTAGAGTAATAATCGCCGAAAGCCACAAAGAAACGAATGACCTTGGACTCAGACGATCCTGGGCTACAATGCAGTTCTTTGTACAGCAGCGGGGCATAGCAGCCTCCCGTATCAGCCTGTCGGAAGATTGTGATTCATCTTCCGATCGCTTTGGCGGAAAACCTTTTCTGGAAATCACACTGTTAAACGCGCGGATCGACGAATGAGCAAAGGCCAAAAAATACCGGAACCCAAAGAAGGCATACCAGCGTGGATCATTTCATTCACAGACATGGTAACGCTTCTGCTTGCTTTTTTTGTGCTTCTGCAGGCATTCGCTCACGAACAGCACCCGGAACTTTTCCATGAAGGCCAGGGTTCGTTCAAGAATGCCATCAGCGGCCTGGGCCTGCCCAGGTGGCTTTACGGTATCGAAACAAAGAGTAAGAGGGATTTTCTTATCAGGCGTCACGACGCGGAACCAGAGGAACAAGAAGAGGAACAGCTGAAAGAAAAGCCTGATGTCATAGATGCCGAAGAAGAACGAATACAGCGGGCCTTCCAGATGCTGAAAAAAAACATGGAAAGCACGTCCAAGGATCTCACCCTGAAAACCATTCGCGTTATCGCAACGCCTATAAAGTTCTCTTCCGGCTCTGCCAGTTTGAATAAGGACACAAAAGAGTATCTCAATTCAGTTGCGGTAGCGCTTAGGGACAATCTTCCCCCCGGAAGCACAGCTGTTTATATTATAGGCATGGCTCCGGACGAAAAAGCGTCCCAGAGATGCTGGGTGCTCTCTGCCCAACGGGCCAACGCTATCCAGAACTATCTTCAAGCACAATCGCATGGAATTAAAACCAAATGGACACTTCACTCCTGGGGAGGAGGCCTGCAGTATGGACGCTTCCCAAAAGGAACTGAAACTGGCATTGTAGTAATGGGAGCCAACGATGGCGGATGAAAATAACGAAGAAAAAGCAAAAGTCGATGAAAGTACTGACGGAAAACAGGAAAAGGGCAAAAAAAAGGCCTCGAAAAACGCTGGCTCTGGCAAATCCTCAATGTTGGCCTGGGCTATCATGGCTTTGATTGTTGTCGTCTGCAGCGCAGGCGGAGGCATAGCTGCGAATATTTTTATGAGTTCACCCCCAGCTGTGAATCCAACTGAGGACCTGGCCAAGGCTGGGGAGGAAATTCTTGGAGAAGATCCGGATGAGTCTAGAATTCAAAAGGAATTCGCATACTATTCATTCGATCCTTTAACCGTGAACCTCGACGTTCAGCGACAGAATCGATATGTCAGGATTACCGTAGTGCTGGCAATTCCCAAGGAAGACGAGCCAAAGATAACGGAAATACTGGATAAAAAGAAGGTTGAGTTGAAGAACTGGATCATGACTTACATGGCTGGTCATACGCTCGAGCAGGTAGCTGGGCGCAAGAACATGGTACGGATTCAGCGCGAAATTGCCGATTCGCTTAATGAGCAACTCTGGCCTAATCAGAGACCGAGAATAAATCATGTTCTTTTCAAAGACTACGCTGTCCAGTAGAATCAGGCGACTTGACTGAAAGGAATCGCCTTAGATGTGTGCTGAACATCAACAAAATGAATATGAATTCCTGCGAGAACTGCTGCAGGGCATAATCGGAGCCTGTCCGGACGTAAAGGAAAACCCGGACGCTGAGGATTATAATCTGCTCATCCCGCATCGCTTCACTCCTGAGCAGCGTGAAGCATTGAACAATTTCGGTCTGCTAGCTGCGAGACTTATCACCAAATCACTGAAGCAGGTGCTAAGCCCCGCAACACAAGTTTCACTCATCAGTGTAACTGAAGAATATTACAAGGGGCAAAAAACCGAAGGTAAATGCTTCAGGATCGCACTGGTCTTGGAAGGACAGGTCATGGGTTGGCTGGAGTTGCCTTCCCCAACCAGCCTGGCCTGGATCACTCAGTTGCTGGGCGGAATGGTAGATGACAAAATAAATCAGGAGAAGGCCCTCTCCACCCTTGAGTCAGGCCTGCTTCTGGATGTTTCCGAACGCGTATTCAAGGCTATCTCCACCGCCAGCCAGGAGTCAAACGGGCCGGAAATAATTTTTCAACCAATCGTTCAGGAAACCCCTATCGATTTGGACATTAAAGATAATATCATCGAATTCTGCAGGCTGACTTTCCAGTCCTCCGAAGCAGAGAACGAATTGAACTTTTCAGTTGTGTTTCTCTCTGCGGTGCTTGAACCCATCGCCGGCCTGATACGCCCAGCCAAAAAATCTCCAGACGAGGTCAGGCAGGATTTACAGGAGCATTTAGACGAGGTTTCCATGTCCATCAAAGTCCAGCTTGATGAGGTAAACATCACCCTCAGAGACATCGCCTCGCTGAAAGACGGAGACGTCTTATTACTCAGCAAACGAATAAGTGAACCCGTGGATATCCTCGTTTCCGATAAAAAAATCATGAAAGGGCTTCCCGTTCAGTACAAGGGACGCTATGGTGTTCAGACTCAGGAATTGAACACCTGAAATTATAAGACCTGACATAAGGTGCGGACAAAATGGCAGAAGAAACCAAAACATCACAAGACACGCCAGACGCCGAAGAGGCGCTTGACGCTGCGGACATAACCGCCAGCAAAGAAACAACCGTCGAGACACAGGACGCACAGCTGCCCGAGGGGCAACCGGGGCCTGCTGCTCCAGGCGGACAGATAGATATTCTTCTGAATACCTCCATGCCGGTCGAAGTCAGGCTGGGCGATGTCGACATGGAAGTTCGAGATCTGCTTCAGATTGGCCCGGGGACAATTATCACCTTGGACAAAAAAGTCGGTGAACCACTAGATTTATATCTGAAAGGCATTCTTTTCGCAAAAGGCCAGCTGGTAGTTTCAGGCGATACGCTGGGCGTAAGAATTACGAGAATCCTGCCTAGAAGAAAGGCCGACCAACACCCAGGAAAAACCAATAAATAAACCAGGCCTTAAAGCAATTAAGGAATGATCTGCCATATTCAAAAATACCCGCAGCCACAACTTCGGGTATTTTTTATGCAAAAAATATTTCAGATGATTTCAAAGGGGTCGCGGTCTTCCTGGGAAAGGATGACTTTGAGGTTTGATGTCGCAGATCTCAGCCGCTCTGCCAGCTTACCCAGCGTAAGGCGCTCGGAGTTGGAATGACCTACGCAGACAACCGTCATCCCAGTAGCCGCAGCTGCCAGGGCGTCGTGATGTCGCATCTCGCCGGTTATATATAATCCAGCGTGGGCCTCGACGGCTGATCGCCAAAGATCGCCGCAAGAACCAGCCGCCACAGCTACCGTGCCGATCAAACTATCCTTGCGAATCGCCGAGGCCGAGCCTACCGTCTGAAGCACCTTTGGAACTTCCAGGCCTTTCTTAATGCGATTGACCAGAGTATTGAGCCTGGTCGGCCTGGGCAATCTGCCAACCCTGCCCATTCCAATTGAATCCAACTGATTTTCCAGCGAATAAATATCAATAGCGGGTTCTTCATAACTGTGTGCCCGTCGGATAGCCTTGGTGACTTCTTCGATTTTCTTCCGTGGAATAGCCAGTTCCAGCCTGATTTCCTCGACAACTTCGCTTGAGCCAGGCTGACCTATAGTCGGGTTTGTTTTTTCCCCGCCACAAAAAGTCCCGATACCATGGCTGAAAAACGAACAATTAGAATAGTCACCGATAATCCCTGCGCCGGCTTCGAATGCGGCATGGCCCACTTTCGCCAGGTCGTCAGGCGGCATGAACACCACGGCTTTGCAATGCCCCTCAGATGAGTCCAACTTCAAAGGCCTGCGGTCTCTCAGATCAAGCACATCTGCGAGACAATCATTGGTTCCGCCCTCAGCGGCATCCAGCGCTGTATGTGAGGAATAAACCGCTATGCCGGCGCGAATTGCATCAAAGACAATCGTGTTTGCCCGCCGGGTCACGGAACTGATAGGTTTGAAAATCACGGGATGATAGGCCATGATCATCTGTGCCTTGGCGCGCTTGGCCTCAGCCAGCACAGAAGGCGTAAGATCGATACACAGCATAAGCTTTTTCACTTCCTCCTGACAGTCACCCACAAGCAGCCCGACGTTATCCCAATCGGCTGCGAGTACCCGCGGCGCGATTCCATCCAGAACCTGACTGATTTCACGAACCTTCATCTTGTTCTGTCCCTTCCCTTAATTGCCTTTTATCACATTCCCGGTCAAGCAACTCACCATAAGCAGCCATGATTTTTTTCGTCACCAAACCGGGCTTCCCGTCACCTATTTCATGTTTCTCCACCCGTACAACCGGACGAATACCCATTGTCGAACTTGTCAGAAACATCTCCTCAGCAGCCAGCATTTCCTTAACCGTCAAGGGCGTCGCGGCATCGTGTTCCAGCCCCAGCTCTTGACACAATTCCAAAACCACCTCCCGGACTATGCCCGGCAAGACAGGCGTGTCGCGAGGTGGGGTCATAACCCTTCCGCCCAAAACGAGAAACACATTACTGAAACATGACTCCGCCAAATGATTGTCAGTCGTATACCACAGAGCATCCTCAGCGCCTTTAACAGCGGCTTCCTGCCTGGCCAGGATTCGCGGCAGATAACACCCCGTCTTGTAACCAAACGTCGGGTCACCCGTCGCCTGCTTTAGGGCAGTGACAACAACACCTATCCCTTTATCGTACCAATCCGGGGGGTACTCAGGCAATGGGTCTGCTGTAATCAGGGTGGTAGGCTGCCCCTCGGGAGGGCCTGGGGTTAGTGTAATTCGACACCGGGCATCAGCCAGGCCATTGGCGTCGAGAACTTTGTACGTACCTTCAACCAGCTGGCCCGTGGTAACAGTCAAATTCAAGCCGAACAACCTGACGGTTTCCGCCAGGCGTTCCAAGTGCCGCTCAAATCTGAACACTACGCCGTTTTTGGCAAGCATCGTCGTAAACGTACTCGCACCGTGCAGGAAGCCAGGGTCAGCAATGCTGATACTGGCCTGGGTTGACGGTACCACCTCGCCGTTAAAAAATACTTTTGTATCATTCATACCTAAGAGTTTAATATTCAGCAGGCGGAATTTCTCCAGAAATATCTGAAAAAGGCTGACCCGGACAGTTGGGCATCGCGAATTTTTTCAAACCACCCTCTGCCGGTATGCTTGTAAAAGCGAATTTTGCAACGGTACAAATGCCCTTTTACCCCAGCATTACCCCCGTAACAGAACAGGCTTTTTCGCACCAAATTATTACTCAAAAAAATGATTCAAAAGCGGGAAAATAATCGGGATTTTCTTGCGTTTCACTTCGGAATCTGGGATAATAATTGAATAAGAGTTTTATGTTTTTTAGTTCATACTGTGGCCTTGTGGGAGTTCGGAATGACGTGTCCAGATATCAATCCTGACGAGGATTTTGCTCAATATGTTAGTGCGGAATCCAGGATTGCTGATTCTCTGTCCAAGACGGCGGATGAATTGGCACACTCCGAGTGTTTCGATCAGGAACAACGGGCGGAAATCTATGCCATCCTGCAGGCTATTAAGACGGATACCGATAACCACCACAAGACCGTAAAACTCTTGGCCAAGAAAATGCGCGAGGACATTCCTGATGCTTGAGCAAATGATGCTTCGTGAACAATTCGAGACACTGCTTGGTCAACAGCAGGCTGCTTTGGGACACTATGAGACCGCAGCCAAAACTGCTGACCAGCAAACCCGCGAATACTTCGATCAAATCTGCCGTGATAAAAAACGTCATATCCAACTTACGCAGCGTCTGCTGGAAATCGTGGAATAGACTGCCGAGTTGTAAAAAACTGCCGAGTTGTCAAAAACTGCCGAAGTGGCAGTATTTTCTGCAATAATCCCTATGCTTACCCCTCTCTAATTCTTTGATTTTCAAGAGCTTTTGAAGTTGTCCGTTTTGGCATGAAGTTTGCACATTCTTCTATTGAGAGCGGCAAGCGGTTTGCCGCCGGGAAATTCACACCAAGAATAAGGAGATGTGCTATGAATCTCGTGAAAAGAAAAAACGCGGACAGCCCTTTGGGACATCTTCAGGATCCAATGTCCAATGTTTTGAGTCGCTTTTTTGATGATTGGCAGATGGGAGACTTTGGCGCGAAAAACTGGCTCCCATTGGATATAGCCGAGTCTGAAGACGAATTCACAGTCCAGGCCGAATTACCGGGCCTGAACAGTGAAGACGTCGATATCTCGGTTGTAAACAACATGCTGACCATTAGCGGCGAGAAGAAAGTGGAGAAGGAAGATAAGGGCAAGAACTACTACCACACGGAACGGCGATATGGTTCGTTCCACCGCAGCCTGCAGCTAACCTCTAATGTTGATCAGAATAAGGTTGAAGCAAGTTACAAAAACGGCATTCTGACCATCACCCTGCCAAAGAGTGAAAACGCAAAGGCCAGAAAAATCCCGGTAAAATCATGAACAAATCGTACTCCTTAAATCCATTTGTTTAACCGCCCCCGAGGGCGGTTTTTTTTAGGGCAATAGAAGTTCAGAGCAACTGTTCAAGCAAATTATTTCAGTACACCAACTGGTATCTATCGCTGCCGGGCATATTTGCCAGAATTTAGATTTCGTCTAAATAGAGGCCTGACAGTAAAAGCTCATGAAATATAGTTTCCGTTTTTGCCGAATCATGTTATAAATAGTCGCTAGTGATCTTTGTGAAATTATTCACAATCCTCTAAAGTTATTATTTTGTTGGCCTGGAATTACAGGAGTATCTGTAATTTGTGTAGGGGCCGGCATTAAGGGAGGTAGATTACTGAACGGTGTTTTGTGCTTAAAATCTCCAGCGGTATATTTTTCCGTCTGGTCGTGAATGTTTTGTGGCAATGGGTACCCGACTGATTGCGGGCTGGCCTGTAGTTGGTTCGGGCATTAAACTGGTTTTTGCTAGTATTGACCGAGGTATTTACATGAGCGAAGCACTTGAAGCAACGGTTCGTGAGGTCTGCAAGGCTTGCGATAATGACCGCTCACGCATGATGGACATCGTTCGTGCGGTTCAGGCGAAGTTTGGCTGTGTTAGCAGCGAAGCTGTTGATCTGATCGCCCGGGAGGTTTCCACACATCGTGTTGAGGTGGAAAGCGTCGTATCCTTCTACGCCTTCCTTTCATCCAAACCCAAAGGCAAGATCGTCATACGTCTGTGCGACGACATCATCGACGAGATGAAGGGCTCCAAAGCCGTAGCTGAGGTTTTGAAGCAAGAGTTGGGCATCGATTTCGGTGAAACTACCGCTGACGGGATGATCACGTTGGAACACACGCCCTGCATCGGCATGTGTGACCAGGCCCCTGCCCTCATGGTCAACGACGTTATAGTAACGCATCTCAGCGCTGAAAAGGTTCGTGAGATGTTGCATAACCGTACAGCGGCTCCGGATCCTGCCAATCTGGTCAAGGAATTGGGCGACGGCAATAACGCCAACGACCTCGTCAAAGCCATGGTTCAGAACAACATTCGCCAGGCCGGCGAGGTGGTTCTGGGCAAAATGGAACCAGGCGCGGGTCTGAAAAATGCTTTGGCGATGTCCCCGGCTGAGGTTATTCGCGATGTGAAGACCGCCAGGTTGAGAGGCCGGGGCGGTGCTGGCTTCCCGACCGGAATGAAGTGGGAATTCACGCGCGGTGCCGCCGGCAGCAAGCGTTACGTCCTCTGCAACGCCGATGAAGGCGAGCCGGGCACGTTCAAGGATCGCGTGATTCTCACCGAACGGCCTGACCTTATGATCGAAGGCATGACCATAGCAGGTTACGCAATCGGTTCTGACGAGGGCATAATTTACCTCCGGGCTGAGTATGCTTATCTGCGTGCATTCCTGGAAAGTGTCTTGGCTGATCGCCGCAACAAAGGGCTGCTGGGCAAGAACGTCTGCGGCAAGGCAGGGTTCGACTTTGACATCCGCATTCAAATGGGTGCGGGCGCTTATATCTGCGGCGAGGAAACGTCTCTGATCAGTTCCTGCGAAGGGCTGAGGGGCGATCCGAAAAACAGGCCTCCTTTCCCGGCCCAGAAGGGCTACCAGGCCTCTCCGACGACCGTAAATAACGTAGAAACCTTCTGTTGTGTTGCCAGGATTCTGGAAAAAGGCCCCGGCTGGTTCGTTCAGACCGGCTCGGCTGGGAGTCCGGGCACGAAGCTGCTGAGTATCTCCGGCGACTGTTCAAAGCCGGGCGTTTATGAAGTGCCTTTCGGAATCAAACTCAGCGAAATGCTGAAGCTTTGCGGTGCTGAAGACACCGCAGCTGTTCAGGTCGGCGGGCCAAGCGGCCAGATGGTCGGCAAGGCTGATTTCGACAGACCAATATGCTACGATCATCTCGCAACCGGCGGGTCGATCATGGTATTCAATTCCAAGCGAGACGTATTGAAAATCGCCAGCAAATTCATGGAATTCTTCGTTGAAGAAAGTTGCGGCTACTGCACCCCCTGCCGCGTCGGTAACGTACTGCTGAAAGAATGCCTCGACCGAATCATCGACGGCAAGGGCGAAGAGAGCGACTTGGGATATCTCGAGAGCCTTGGCAAAACAGTTAAGGTCGCCAGCAGATGTGGCCTGGGCCAAACCTCGCCAAATCCGATCCTCACCACGTTGAAGAATTTCAGGCCAGCTTACGAAGCGAAACTCGTCAAGCCTTCTCCAGATGGCAAACAGCCTGGTTTCGATCTCAAAGCTGCTGTTCGCGTTGCAGAAAAAATTGCAGGCCATGAATCCGTTCATGCCTAAACGAAAGCAAAGGTGAATAATATGAGTGATAAGCTCACCCTTACAATTGACGGAGTTGAAATCAAGGCCGATCCGGGCCAGACCATAATGCAGGCTGCCGACGCAGCTGGTATATATATCCCCAGGCTCTGCGCCATGGAAGGGCTTTCGCCGCATGGCAGCTGTCGCGTTTGCACGGTTATGGTCAACGGCCGACCGCAGTCTGCCTGCACGCAGCCTGTTGCCGACGGCATGGTTGTCGAAAACGACACCGAAGCCATCCTCGCCATTCGCCGCGATATCGTGGATATGCTCTTTGTGGAAGGCAATCACTTCTGCATGTTCTGCGAGAAGAGCGGCAATTGCGAGCTGCAGGCTTTAGCGTATCGGTTCGGCATTACAGCTCCGAAGTTCCCGTACCAGTTTCCCAAGCGAAACGTTGACGCCTCGCATCCGGACATTTTCATTGATCGCAACCGTTGCGTTCTGTGTGGCCGATGCGTACAGGCCAGCCGGGACTTGGACGGCAAGGGCGTTTTTGAATTCGTAGGCCGGGGCGCCGATAAGCGCGTTGCCGTCAACGCCGATGCCCGCTTGGCTGATACTGACATGGACGTAACTGACAAGGCGTTGAGCGCCTGCCCGGTCGGAGCGTTGATGAAGAAACGCGTGGGCTTTGAAGTGCCCGTCGGCAAGCGAAAATACGACCACAAACCGATCGGTTCGGACATTGAGGCCGTCGCGAAATAGTTATAGTAAGGCAATTTTTTTCTTGTTCCCAGGCGCAATTGACGTCTGAGGGCGCTAGAATTTATGGGCTTGTGTACACAAGTTAATAAGGAATCGAAAGATTATGGCGAAACCGAAACTTGCAACAACGTCTCTGGCAGGCTGCTTTGGCTGTCACATGGCTATTCTGGACATCGACGACCGTATCCTGAAACTGGTTGAATTGATCGATTTTGACAAGTCACCAGTTGACGATATCAAGGAATTTACCGGCCCGGTTGACATCGGCCTGATCGAAGGAGGCTGCTGCAACGAAGAAAACGTCCGTGTACTACAGGACTTCCGCAAGCACTGCAAAATCCTCATTTCGATCGGCGACTGTGCGATCAATGGCGGCATTCCTGCTATGCGAAACGGCATTCCGCTGCAGGAATGTTTCGACGAGGCTTATACGGAAGGCCGACTTGGCCCGAAGGTGTACAACCCCGAAGGCGTCGCTCCGAACGACCCCGAACTGCCGCTGCTGCTGGACCGCGTTTATCCGTGCAGCGAAGTAGTGAAGATTGACTATCACCTGCCCGGCTGTCCGCCCCCAGCTGACACGCTCTGGGAAGCACTGGTGGCGCTACTGACGGACAAGCCCGTGGCCCTGCCATACGAACTTGTTAAGTACGACTGAGAAAACAAATACGAAATTCGAATATCAAAAATGCCACGATGGTTTTAACGACTGTTTAAAAATTGTTTTTTTGAAATTGTTTCGGATTTCGAAATTCGGATTTATAATTTCAAAAACAACTGGAGAATGAAATGGTTAGTGCGAATCAGAAGAAAATTACGATCGAGCCGGTAACACGCGTCGAAGGTCATGGCAAGGTTACGATCCTTCTGGACGAAAACAACAAGGTCACCCAGGCCAGGCTACATATCGTGGAGTTCCGCGGCTTTGAGCGGTTCGTTCAAGGCAGGCCTTTCTGGGAAGTACCCGTACTCGTTCAGAGATTGTGCGGCATTTGCCCGGTCAGCCATCACTTGTGCGCAGCGAAGGCTATGGACGTTATCGTCGGAGCCGACAAGCTCACGCCCACAGCTGAGAAAATGCGTCGCCTGATGCACTACGGCCAGACTTTCCAGTCGCATGCATTGCACTTCTTCCATCTGGCAAGCCCGGATCTGCTGTTCGGTTTCGATGCAGACGTCGCCATTCGCAACGTTATCGGCGTAGCGGCGAAGTACCCTGATCTGGCGGTACAGGGCGTCATGATGCGCAAGTACGGCCAGGAGATTATCAAGGCTACCGCGGGTAAGAAAATCCACGGAACCGGCGCAATCCCAGGCGGTATTAACAAGAACCTCACCATCGCCGAACGCGACGAATTCCTCAAAGATATCGACCAGATGATGGAGTGGTGCCGCGGCGCACTCAAGATCGCCGTCGACTATACAGTTGCAAATCTCGAAAAAGTCGCTCCGTTCGGATCGTTCGATTCAAACCACCTGTCAATCGTTCGTGAAGACGGCGCTATGGACTTGTATCACGGTAATCTTCGTGCCATCGACAAGGACGGCAACAAGATTATAGATCAGGTCGACCCGCAGGATTATCACAAGGTAATCACCGAAGAAGTCCGGCCTTGGTCTTACATGAAGTTCCCGTTCCTGTCCGAACTCGGCCCGGAAAAAGGCTGGTATCGCGTTGGCCCGCTGGCCCGAGTGAACGTGTGCGATTTTATCGACACGCCCGAAGCTGAGGAAGCTCGCAAGGCTTTCATGGCTGTGACGGACGGCAAGCCGAATAACCTGACCATGGCCTATCACTGGGCTCGTATGATCGAACTGCTGCACTCCGGCGAAAAAATCAAGGAACTCCTCAACGACCCGGATCTCCAGGGCGATGATCTGGTCGTCAAGGGCGAACGTCGCGGCGAAGGCGCTGCTATTATCGAAGCCCCGCGCGGCACGCTGTTCCATCACTATAAGGTCGACGAAAACGACCAGGTAACCATGGCCAATCTGATTGTCTCGACCACGAGTAACAACGAGCCGATGAACCTGGCTGTCCAGAAAGTGGCTCAAGATCATATCTCAGGAGTAGCTGAGATTACCGAAGGGCTGCTGAACCATGTGGAAGTAGCCATTCGTGCGTACGATCCGTGCCTTAGCTGTGCAACTCACGCTCTCGGCCAAATGCCTTTGACGGTTACCCTCGAAGATCAGGCTGGGAATGTGCTGGACACCAAAAGCACGAAATAGTTTTTAATATTTATTATTACGCCCGCGTGCGGTAAAGCTGAGATGGACACTGAACTAAAGACGCTTTTTATAGGTTACGGCAATCCGGGCCGATTGGATGACGGGCTTGGGCCGGCCATGGCTGAGGCAGTTGAGAAACTCGCTCTGCCGGGCGTGGTGGTCGACAGCGATTATCAGTTGACTGTTGAAGACGCTGCCGAGGTGGCGAAGTATGACTTGGTCGTTTTTGCCGATGCTGCCATTTCAGGCCCTGAACCGTTTTGGGTCAAGCGGATATCAGCTACGGGCGCCCATCTGAGTTTCAGCAGTCATAGCGTGGATCCCAGAGGTGTACTGGGGCTGGCGAAAGAGCTTTTCAAAGCTGAGCCTGAATGTTATATTTTTGGAATTCGCGGATACGAATTTAATGAATTTGGCGAAGGGCTTTCGTCTGGAGCGCAGGCGAACTTGGCCGAGGCTGTTGAGTATTTGAAAGAGTGCTTACATAACAATAATCTGAAGGAAATTCGTCCCGAAGGTGGAGAAATTTACCGCTCGGCCGAACAGCATGAAGAGGACAACAAATGCAAGACGGAAAACACGTAATTCTATGTATAGATGACGATCCTGATATTCTGGAGTATCTCGAAGTCGTTCTCGCTGCAGCTGGGTATGTAGTTGTCACCGCCCCAAGTGCCGAAGATGGTCTCAAGGCATACAAGGAAGCTTCCCCGGAGCTGATCATCGTCGATCTGATGATGGAAGAAATCGACGCCGGCACAAATTTCGTCAAGGAACTCAAAGCCTCGGGCAACAAAGCTCCGATCTTCATGCTTAGCTCCATGGGCGACAATCTTAGCGCAACGACGGATTACTCAGCGTTGGGCTTGGCTGGCGTGTTCCAGAAACCCGTAGATAAAGACAGGATGCTCAAGACTATCGCAGCTAAGCTTTAGCTGAAACTGCTGTAGATTCGACGTCTCTCAAACATGACCCTTGTTACTAAAGGGACGCAAGGTCGCACCGGATAGCGATTGATAAACAGCTGTCCGATGTAATTTTGCGTCCTTTTTTTTTATTGCAGAAACCAGCAGGTACGTTGAGCTTAAGCGCTAAGTTTTCTCGACATGCCCTCTGCCAAGAAATCGGATCAGGCCGTCAAGAATCGTCAACGGGTGTGGCGGGCAACCCGGAACATACAGATCCACTGGCACGACGGTGTCGGCTCCATTCTCAGCCTGTTCATGATTTATATATGGGCCTCCAGAAATTGCACAGGCACCAACCGCAATGACTATTTTCGGATCAGGAACTGCATCGTAAGTTTTTTTCAGGGCCAGGTGCATGTTTTGCGTCACCGGCCCGGTGATCAACAATCCATCTGCATGTCGAGGAGACGCAACAAACTGTATGCCAAACCGCCCTAAGTCCCAGGCCAGCGTATTCAATACGTTTGTATCCGCTTCGCAGGCATTGCAGCCTCCGGCACTGACCTGACGCAGTTTTAAAGACCGGCCGAACAGCTTTTTCAGGTTTTTATCCATGGCAATATCACCAGACAGGGCAGGCTTATCATAAGACACTAGCATGTCCTGTCGCTGGCGAACAGCCAGGTGATATTCATTCGATAATTCAATAGTCCGTTGTGGACAGGCATTCACGCAATCGCCACAAAAAAGACACTTACCTGTATCAATCACAGGATGATTGCCTTCAAGAACAATCGCGTCTGTCGGACACACTTTAATGCAGGCATCACAGCTGCTGGGGCACCTATCGGCACCGATCGTCGGACAGCCACGGAATCTATCGGACAACCGCGGCGGAGGCCCGTCCGGGTATTTTATTGTTTGATGCCCCTGCTTCAATCGGGCAAGAATTATGTCTAGCATCGGTTTTCCTTATATGCCTCAGGCAATTCGGCACGTTGTTAATTCAGGACATCCTAAAAAAAGCTCACGAACGTTACCACTTTTTAAAAATGAAAAACACAGCAGCTATCATCATCATGAATCCAACAAGATAGTTCCACTTAAATTCCTCTTTGAGGTAAACCACAGAGAAGATGGAAAACACAACCAATGTTATGACCTCCTGAATGGTTTTCAGCTGGGCTGCGGAAAACTGATTATGCCCGAATCGATTGGCTGGAACCTGAAAACAGTATTCAAAAAAAGCCACAAGCCAGCTGATTATAACAACTGCCCATAAAGGACTACTTTTGAATTTCAGATGTCCGTACCATGCGACGGTCATGAAAACATTCGATATCGTTAAAAGAATAATCGTTTTCATCAGTCCAATTTCTCGTGAATAAAACCCTGTTCAAATCAGGTTGTTTCAGAAATATCTCAGCCAGATATATACGGTACATATAAGCATGGCCTGTATCACAAACGCAAAGCCATACTTTGTAAATTGCATGAAGCTGATCGGGTATTTATTTCTCTCGCATATATGCGCCATTACCACATTTGCCGAAGCGCCTATCAATGTGCCGTTTCCGCCAAGACAAGCCCCCAACGCCAATGACCACCATATCGGTTCGGCAATTGTTGCCCGTATAACAGCTGGATCAGAAACCCCCAGAGTCTCTGCCATTAGCGGAATGCAGTACTTCAACAGCGGCACCATCGTTATGACAAATGGAATATTGTCGAGGACTGACGAAAAAATGGCACTGCCCCACAGCACAATAATGCACATTAAAAAGAGATTGTTTCCACCTATACGCAGCATTCCTTCTGCCAGAAATTTCAGTACGCCATTATGTTCCATCGCAGCTATCATCATGAACAACCCGATGAAGAAGAAGATAACACCCCATTCCACCTCGACTAAAGCATGATCGGGCTTGGTTTTGCACAATATCATCAGAACCATACTGCCGCCAAGTGCGACAATTCCAGGCTCAAGATTAATGACGGAGTGCAAGGAAAAACCAACCAGCATCAACCCCAGAACGATAAGGGCCTTTATCATGTTTCTCTTGTCCACAATTGCCAGCGACGGAATGGCCTCAAGTACTCTTTTTCTTATATGAACAGGCACTTTCATGCTATTCCTGAAGAGTAGATATGCGGTTACTGACAAGCACAACAAAACCACAAATACTGCCGGTCCCAAATTGACAAAAAACTCGTTAAACGAAAGTTTTACCTGTGAGCCTATTATGATATTTGGAGGATCACCAATAAGGGTCGCAGTTCCTCCGACATTTGAGGCTATTACTTCCATGATCACGAGCGGAATCGGAGAAATCTCCAGTATCTGCGAAATCAGGATTGTCACAGGCACCAGAAGAATGATTGTCGTAACATTGTCAAGGATGGCTGAGAACACCGCAGTAATGAATATCAGCGAAAGCATTATCAATATCGGATTGCCTTTTGACTTCTTCGCGATACTTGTCGCGGCCCACTCAAAGAACCCCGTCTTTGAGAGAATCGACACAGCTGTCATCATGCCGACAAGCAAAAATATCACGTTGAAATCCACAGATGCAATTGCATCCTCAAATGAGATCAGATTCAGCGAAAGCATAAGTGAAGCGCCAATTATGGCAATTATGGTTTTGTTTATTTTCTCAGTGGCTATAAAGAAATAAACCACCAGGAAAATTGCAACAGTAGCGAAAATATTCATGTCAGTCTTGGTCTCTCTTTAAAAGAATAAAATTTTGTCTATGATTGAATAGCGGTCAACCGCTCCAATTAACTTATCTGAATCGACAACAAAAAGTTTTAATTTGTTTTTTGTTGTCATCTCAAAAATCATTTCCATCAACGTTGCCTCTTTGGGAATCACGTTAACATCCGGGCTGTAAATATCCCTGACCTTCAGGTCTTTTTTCAATTTGAAATATTTCTCAAAGGGATCAAGATTCCTCATGAATGAGATTGTCTGAAGTTGACTGAAGAAATCGGGAATACCGTATTTAAATATGTCCATACAGGATATTTCGCCAAGTAACGTATCCGTGTCGTCAATTACGGGCAATATATCCAATCGATTCAAATGCATCATATGCGTCGCTTCTTCTATGGAAGTTTCGAGTTGAACGGTTTTTAGAACAGGATGCATGATATCTCTTGCCAATACCATCTTTGTTGTCACCAGGGTAGATTCTTTGATAAGTTCCGCAATCTGTTTGGATGACAAATCACATGTCAGCCGGTTTATATTTTCCGGCTCACACATAAAACTTGCCAGAACTGACATCATCTGCAATATGAGATATGGCTTTAGTATTGGTGAAAACATCAGACAAATACGATGACAGGGCTTATCGTCACGACTCTTCCAATCTATTCCATTTTTACTTATGCCAATAGCAAGGACAAAATCATTGAAATCAGCGATACGCGCATGCGGAAACGCAATTCCATTTCCCATTCCTGTCGTTTGAATATTTTCGCGTTCAAGAACCTGCCCGTAAAGATCCGAGGCTGCAAAGTCTCCAGAGAAAATCTCGGGGCGAACTTCGAAAATCCTGTCAACCAACGCACGAAGAGCTTCTTCCTTCGTTTCGGCACTGATGTCTGAAATTATCAAACGATCGTCTATATATTCATTTATACTTTTCAAAACAAAACTCCATTAATATTCAATTTCCAACTAATTTTTGCCACTTAAACTGCTCCTTTTAATAAAACCGACCGGTTCACCTGATATAGGCTTACCAGCTCAATCATAGTTTAATGCTCTGAATCACGATGGCCTTTCATTTTCTTCATTTCCTTCCTGAATGGTTTAGCCATTTATTACTTAGTATGACAGCGCTACTTGAATTCTGTTTTACGATTTTGTTTTTGTCGGCTTTTGTAGGCCGCCTCGTTACGCCACTGATAATATTCGTTTATTCTTATGATCGCAGCCCATGATCTTGGCCAAGTCTGCCAGATCTTGGCGGCCAGGGTGTTGATCACCGTGGCTACCTGTTCCAGCGTAATACGCGGATTTTTCCCCCCGAAGCCGCTGCGTCTGCTCGGATATAAAAAACATCGCCAATCGCGAACACAGCCAATGCCGAATCAGTCCGGTATACGTCCGAACCTCAAACGAACCAAATCCCGTTTCCTGCTTGGCTCGCTCGAACCACATCTCAATATGCCACCGCGCAAAAGCCACAACCAGCAGCTTCCTGACACTCACCGAAGCAGGAGCGTTACTCAAAAAATATTTGTTCTCGCCGGTTTTAGGCGATTGAGCCCAAATCAGCCAATACTGTCGAGTTGTCGGCACGTTGACACCCTCAGCCGTATTGGTCAACTGCACACGTGCGGCTTTATATTTCCAGTACATCATTCCGCGCGTCGTGTTTTTGATCTTCACCGTTTGCCAATCCTGTCCGTAAAACACCGGACTGTGGCGAACCAGATCGGCAACTTTATGCGGCGCATATTCAGCCCGGCAGGACTGATACGCCGGCGGAGTTGCCCAGCATAAAAAGTTAGACCGCACCTCACCAATACCGCGCTGGCCCAGCCGATCCAATTCAAACCAGAACCCAGGAACACTGCCGTATTCCTCATCAAAAGTAAAATACGAAAACTTTACACCACTGCCTATGGCCCGTTGAATCTGCTCTACCGCAATTTTCCACTTTGGCCGATAAGACAATGAATCCGGAATATGTGCTTCTCTTCGTCTCTTTGGATCAGCTGCCCATTTTTCAGGCAGATACAGGTCGCTACATAAGACGCATCCGAACGGATTTGTGGGATGGTTGTCGGTATACAGCAAATGCTGGCCGACAATGCAATTGTCTATCTTGCCGGTTTCACCACACCATTGACGCTGCACGCCAGGCGTTTTGGCGCCCTGCTTGGCGTGGCCGGAGCCGTCGATTACGCCAATGCCCTCTTCCGTCGAAGAGCGATCAGCCACACGATAAAGCAGCAACTCTTCAGCACGATCATGATCCCAGCGAAATGAAGATAAAAATTCCTGCAAAGTTCGGACGGGAACTTCTGCCGCCAGTGCAATCGGCTCAATACTCTTGCGTTGAATGTCTGACATCAGACCAAGCATGTATGTCTCCAGGTAGCCGAAAGTAACTTCTTTGCGAAAACAAGGTCGAAACGATTCCAGAAATTTTTGCAGCTCCGGCTGCAATGTCATCATCTGTTCTCCAGTCATTTAATGCCCTTTCAATTGGATTTTTATTCCCATCGACAAGAACATCAAAAAATCTTGAGCTAATCTAGCGCTGTCATATTAGAGATCATGCCCGCAATAGGACAAATTAAAACTCTTATTACACAGCGGGAAGTCCGATATCTCCTGGTTACGCAATGCATAGGCCAATGCTGTCCAGTTATGGAATGAGGGGTCTACAATTTTGTAACGGGAGAACCTGCCCTGCTTATCTGTAATGGCTACATGACAGACCTCGCCTCGCCACCCTTCATTAAGAGTCACCGCCAGGCTTTCCGGTACGGGCAAACCTATGGGAGTCAAAGGCGCCCCAGCTGGAATGTTCGCAATCTGTTCTCTGATAAATTTTATGGACTGCTGAATTTCAAGCCAACGAACATATGCACGCCCGAAAACATCGCCTGCTTCACAGGTGGAAACCGGGATATGGGAAAACCGGAAAATGCCGGAAGGCTGATCGTGTCTTATGTCACGAACCAGGCCTGACGCCCGAGCAGCCGGCCCGACGATGCCCGATTCAATGGCAATACTTTGCGGCAGCAGTCCAGTATCCTCAAGCCTGGCCATGACTGACGGCGTATCCCATAGCAGATTTACCGCGTTCTCCGTCTCCTTCTCCGCCTGGTCCAGACGACGCAACAACTCCGCTGCCATACTGTCATCCATGTCAAAACCAACTCCGCCCGGTCTGATCATGCCCCGCCCGAATCTGCTCCCGCATAACAACGCCGTCATATTTAGGAAATCACCGCGGATTCTGCCACAATAACTGGCGGTGGGTAGAAAACCGACGTCATTGGATATCGCTCCGAGGTCGCCAACATGATTGGCCAGGCGTTCGAGTTCCAGGGCAACACCGCGCAGCATCTGGGCATGGGCGGTTTTCTGACAATGTGACAGCGCCTCGAGTATCTGACAATAACAGGTTGCATGGGCAATGGTCGTATCGCCTGCCAAAGTTTCTGCATAATGAATGGAACGATTGTTTGGCCCGCCAACCATGGCCTGTTCCACCCCGCGATGTTGAAATCCAAGAGCAATTTCCAGGTGAAAAACCTGCTCGCCATGACATTGGAACCGAAAATGGCCCGGCTCGATAATTCCCGCATGCACCGGGCCGACAGCCACCTCATGCACCTCGTCGCCTTCGACGCGGAAGAAATCTCCCACCGCCGGCAGGATTGCCTGATCCACAGGCCGATCCCAGGCATCGCGACCGGTTTGTGAACGTTGATAACGCACCGGCTTAAGCCAGGGATGGCCGATCGGTTTCAAACCAAACTGCTCTGCAATTTCGCGCTCAAACAGATGTACCTGTGGACACTGCGGCGTAATCGAAGGAAAATGATCCCCTTCGATTTCTGTCCGTCCCACGTAAAGCATATTCTGCTCGTCATCGGCCAGGACAACGTAAAACCGCGTCAGCTCTGATTGCGGCTTTGAATCGCCGAACATCGCGGAGACCCGCTGCCCCACAGCCACACCATCAACAATGGCCCGCATGAAATTGTCAAATGAAAGAACCGGGATAGCAGAAAGTCCAACAGCCTGGCCGTTGGTCAGTCTTAAAACATGTGAATCACTCATTACCGGCCCTCCAGAAAACAAACCGCATCGTTAAGCAGTTCAACCAATGGGGCCGGAATATATAAGCCTATAAGAAGAACCATGCCCATAAGCATTACCACAGGGCCAGCTGTGAGAAATCCGTCGTGATATGGAGTATTTTGCACACTCGCCGGCGCTTTGCCCTGAACAACTTTCAAGACCGTAGCGCCCATGCCAATGAAAACCAACAGCAGCAAGGCCAGGAATAGCCCTCCGGTAATAAACCTGCCTGCGTCAAACGCACCGTTGAGAATGGAAAATTCACTGATGAACGGGCCGAATGGCGGTGAACCGGTAATGGCCAGGAATCCGACGAGGAACATTGTGCCTGACAAGGGCAAACGGCGAATCGCTCCATGAACCACATCAGTGCTTTTGCTGTCATAGGCACGGTGAATATTGCCGGAAGACAGGAAGAGCACACCTTTGGTGAGGGCATTTGTTATTATGTGAAGCAACGTTCCAAATAAAGCAGGCCCGCCAATGCCAAGCCCCAAAACAAGAATGCCCATATGTTCCACGCTGGAATAGGCAAGCATCCTTTTGAAATCGCGTTGGTTGACCATAAATAAACCAGCCACAGCCATCGAGAACAGTCCGATGAACAACAACAGTCGTGACACATACGCCTGTTCTCCCGCTGCCAGGCATATCTGATAGATGCGTAAAATGGCCAGGAACGCACAACTGGTGACCCCGCCGGCAAATATCGCCCCAATCACGCCGGGCACTTCTCCATAGACTTCCGGCTTCCATGTGTGCATCGGGGCAAGACCCATCTTCGTGCCATAGCCGACCAGCAACAGAATAAAG
Organism: Phycisphaerae bacterium; assembly: GCA_963664745.2. GTDB lineage: Bacteria > Planctomycetota > Phycisphaerae > SM23-33 > SM23-33 > B1-G9. Next base: position 2,246,617 of record CAXXMC010000004.1, on the reverse strand, counting down.
GCTGCATGAAGCCAAGGCTTGGACAACTGCGGAGCATTGTGCAAAACGTTCTCAAAAGTCAGTGAAGATTCCAGCCCTGCCTGCAATGAGGAATACGCCAGAAAGAACGTTCCGAGAAGCGCCAACGCAATGCCGACCGAACCGATCATGAGATACTTCCAGGTAGCCTCAATACTTCGAGGCGTCCGGTTGAAGTAAATCAAGGGTGCAGTCACGAGAGTGGTGGCCTCGATTGCAACCCACATCAACCCAAGATGATGCGACCAGACAACGATGCTCATGATACCCAGAAAACCAAGAAGACACGCGCAGAATACGCGATTGGAACGCTCCTGCCTGTATTGAAGATAACCCACGGTATAAAACGAGCAGAACAGGAACAGTGTGCCGACAACCAACATTACGATTCGGCCCGGCGGGTCTAAAATCAGCCATCTGTCTGTAATCATGAGATCAGGCCGCATAAGCACAAACACTGTCATGGCTGAGTATACCACCGCCGTCAGCGGCAAAAGCCAAGGCCTAAGACGATTGGACGGCACTGTCAACGCCACGCCAGCCATCATTAGCGGAAAAAGAATCATCACGAATGCCATAAACTATTCCTTAAGTGAAACCAGCTGGCGAGTGTCCATAGAGGAGAACGCCTGGTTAATATGGTTGATAATGATGCAGGTAACGAAAATGCCGACAAAGAGGTCAAGCATGACTCCCATCTCAACGATGAGAGGCATGGCTTCAATCAGCAGCATACTGAAGATATAAATGCCGTTTTCCAAAATCAGATAACCAATAACCTGGCTGATCGCTTTATAACGTGTGACCAGGAAAATGAATCCGACAAACACAGCTGCGATGGAAGTCGGCACAAGTAACACGCCATGGTGCTGGCTGGAAAGCGGAAGCTGGCCTGCGATCAGCAGCGCAAAGGCAGTTGCCATCGCACCGAGAATAATTGACGGCAGAAAACCTATCAACGGCTCTATTTCCCGCTTTATCTGCGCATCGCGAAGTGCGCGAATCATTATTGTGGGAATAACCAGACCCTTTATTACAACGGCGACGAATATCATGATCGCCACCGGTATCGTCAGATGCTGATGTACCAGCAAGGGAATTATGCCCAGCAGAATACCCTGCACAGCCACGGTGCGGATTACCGCCCTGATTCGACTTGTGCCCAAGGCAAAGAGATTCATTGTCAGAATGATAACAAGAACGGCATTTAGCAGATCAGTCATGAATTATACCTCAGCAAAAGAATAAAGCCGAATCCGCAAAAAAGTAATGCAGCTATCAGCAGACTTGGTATATGTCGCATTCTGAGCCTGGCCATGATCGATTCGATGACACCTATTACAATCGCCAATCCCAGCATTTCCAGAATGAACAAAGGCCAATTCATCCACATCGTTTTTGTTTGAAAGGGTGATACGATATGCAGCAGAACCGTACCCAGAATAAACAGCTTCATGGAGGCCGAATAAAGTATTATGCCCAACAACGGCCCGCTGTGGTCGAGAACCATAACCTCGTGAATCATTGTAAGTTCAAGGTGAGTATTGGGGTCGTCGACTGGAATTCGGCAGGTCTCCGCCAGTAACACAATGAACAGACCCATGGCAACCAGAACCAGCGGCGCGACCATCGCCGATGAAAATCCGCCAGCCGGGCCGTGGAGCATATTCGTCAGTGTAAGAGAGCCTGATAACTTGGCCATCACCAGGAAAACGAAGAACATCGCCGGTTCGGAAAGACAGGCAAAGGTTACTTCACGGGCGGCACCCATCCCCTCGAAAGACGAGCCGGTATCCATGGCTGCAACAGTGGTAAAAAATCTTGCCAGTCCGAAAAGATATGCGAAAAGAATCAGATCGCCGGTGAAAGCAATCGGTGCGTTAAACCCGCCGATTGGTATTAGAATTCCCGCTGACAGCACAGCTGCGAGGGTAACCACCGGGCCTGCGATAAAAATCCACGTCGTAGTGCTGCTGATCACCATGCCCTTACGCATAAGTTTAATAATGTCGTAATATGTCTGAAGCACAGGCGGACCATTTCGGCCTGCAAACCAGGCCTTGGTTTTGTTAATGACGCCAAGCAAAAGCGGAGGCATAACTATAAGAAGCAATATATGAATTATGGTATCCATCACAGTTAAACTCCAATGCTGCCGAATATGAGCAGAATTATTACTACGATCAGAATGTAAAGCACATAAAGATGTGTCTGGCCCTGCTGTAAGATGCGAAGCCTCGGCAGATACTTACCAGCGATGCGAAACAAAGGCAATATCAGTCGGTCAAGAACAGTGTCCGGAACGACACTTTTAAAGTGCGTTTCTTCGGGAAACAGGCTGCGTATGACGGGGCGATCCGTTTTGGGCCAGAGGGCGAAAGCAAAGAGATTCACGATTGTTTGGCCAAACGATGAACCGGTATATTGTATCCTGGCTGTCGGCAAAGCGTAGCCGCAATCCCATGTTCCTGTTCTGCGGAGAACTTTGGTTCTCAGCAACTTTTTCAGGGCCAGGCCAGTTACTCCGACAAGCACCATAACAACAACCCCCATTACGGTAATCCAACCCAGCTTTGCTGACGTTGTAATCGATATTGGCTGCATTGGCAATGACGCCCACATATTTATTGCGTTATCAAGCAGCCTTGCCGTTATCGTCGGGAAAAAACCTATGCAACAACACCCGCCAGCCAGAATGACCATGGGAACCGTCATGCTTACCGATGGGTCACATGCCCGGTTTAAAGATTCGCAACGCCCGGTACCGAGAAAGATCACGCTGAACATTTTCACGAAACACGCAACAGCCAGCGTTCCAATCATTGCCAACGGCACAGCAGCCATGGCTGCCACGGGGAACCCCGATTGGCCATCCAGACCAAGGGTATGAAACAGCCCGCAGTAAATCAGCCATTCGCTGGCGAAACCATTCAATGGCGGCAATGCGCAGATGGCGAGAGATCCGATGACAAACAGAACCATCGTTTGCGGCATTCGTTTGGCCAGGCCACCCATCTGATCGATATTTCGCGTATGCGTTGCATGAATAATAGCGCCGGCGTTTAAAAACAGCAATGATTTGAAAAGACCGTGGTTCCAGACATGAAGCAGCGCGCCCCCCAACCCAAGTATTATCCATATTGGCTGGTTTTGTGCTCGTCCGATCAAGGCCAGGCCCAAGCCTATCATGATTATTCCGATATTTTCTATGCTGCTATATGCCAGCATCCGCTTGATGTCATTTTGTCCAATTGCAAAAGCAATCCCCAGCACGCCTGTGACTACCCCTGCTATCAATACCGCTCCGCCCCACCAGCCTGTCGTCACTGGAAGCAACGCCGAAATGCGAATGATTCCATACACGCCCATTTTTATCATAACGCCGGACATGACTGCCGATACATGGCTTGGCGCATTGGCATGCGCGCCGGGCAGCCAAATGTGCAAGGGCATTATCCCAGCCTTGAACCCGAATCCAATCAGGGATAATACAAAAATTGCCCCCGCCAACTCAGCGGGCATTTGAAATTCGGGTGTCAATGCAAAGGAATTCGTCGCGTATCGCCACAGAGCAAACATGGCAATGAGGCACAACGTTCCGACGTGTGTCGCGATCAGATAAACCCAGCCTGCCCGGCAGACATCAGGATTGTCATCCTCAGCCGTAGCGGCAAAGTAGGCTGCAATGGCCATGATCTCCCATGCGATGAGAAAAAGAACTGCATCGCGTGCAATAACAACCAAGGCCATCGAACCAGCAAGCAAGCCATAGAAAAAAACAAGCTCTCTGCCGTTTTCCGTATGCTCGGATTGTTTCCAGTATTTCAGTCCGTACATTGCGCCAAGGGCCGGCACGATAAAAACCGGTACCAGGAACAATATGCTTATCGAATCGATTGTTATTGCAAAACTTCCCCAGGGCAAAAACCACGGTACAGAAAATGCCGGGCATATTTCACTATTTAACGATCCAGCTATCCCGCCTAATCCAATAACACTCCCGAGAAACATAAGGAAAACTGCAAGCCGTTGTCCCATCATCGAACGCGATGAAAGCAGGCAAGCAGGCAGGCCGCTGAAGCCTAACACTGCGATAGCCGTAAGAATAATCCACACATTTAGCATAATAATTTATCTCAGGAATCGATTCGCATATGGATTGGCTTGAAATTGTCTCACCGTGCGAATAAACGCGTAATAAAATCCTTAAATGGTATAAGTGTGCTCATCATCAGGATTACCACAATCAGGATATAGAGCAAATATTGTTGAGTTACCCCCTGCTGGAATCGGCGGAACCATCCAAACCATTTCCCAAGTCTGTGAGTGGTTGGCAGTATCAGCCTATCAAGTATCATATCATCGACATGACTGTGCGTTTTTGTCGGTTTTGGAAAAAGCCCTTCAACATCAGGCCGGCGAATACGCGGGCGAAGCACCCAGCGGAACATCGCCACTATCATCTGCGCAAACGAAGAGGCTGTATACTGTATCCTGCTGTCAGGGCAAGCATAGCCACAGTCCCATGTGCCCACAGAACGGGAAACTCTACTTCGCAGTCTGACCAAGGCGGCTATCAATATAATCACAACAACTAATGAGACTGATATAATGCTTATCGTCTTGAGCGGTACAACAGAGGCCAGGCCTGTCATTGGCGAAATTGACTCAACCGTCCAACTTGATATTACAGTGTCGAGAATCGGGATAAGCAACACGGGGGTCAAGCCAATCACAAAGCACGCGACGGCAAGGATTATCATCGGCATTCGCATGGTGACTGGGGATTCTTGAGCATGGGCCGACGCCTCTGTACGCGGATTCCCGAGAAATACCGCACCATAAACCTTCACGAAGCAAGCCACCGCCAACGCGCCAATCATAGCCAACACCGGCACGACGATCACAGTTGACGATCCCATCGCGCCGTCAGTTGTCATGGTCTTGAGCAAGCCGAGATAAACGAACAGTTCACTTACGAATCCGTTCAGCGGAGGCAGGCCGCAGATTGCGACCGCGCCTACTGCAAACATCACCGCTGTCCAGGGCATGGTTTTGGCAAGTCCTCCCAGAGAGTCTATATTACGAGTGTGCGTATTATGTACGACCGAGCCTGCACTTAAAAACAGCAGCGACTTGAATAGACTGTGATTCCACGTATGCAGCAGACAGCCTGCTATGCCCAGTACAATCCATACAGGCTGACCGGCGGAGCGTCCAAGCAAGGCCAGGCCAAGACCCATCATAATAATGCCGATATTCTCCACACTATGATACGCAAGCAGCCTTTTCAAATCATGCTGGGCAATCGCGAACACAACTCCCAGAAGCCCGCTGATCGCACCGAGCGTGAGAATAATGCCCCCCCACAGATACGGCGGGTCCGGCAATAGCGACAGGAATCGTACTAACCCGTAGATGCCCATTTTCAGCACAACGCCTGAGAGCATTGCAGATACATGGCTGGGCGCGTTGGCATGCGCACCGGGCAGCCAAAAGTGAAGCGGCATAATACCGGCTTTCACACCAAACCCCAGGAGTGACAGAAAAAACAGAACATTCATTACACACAGGCTTATCGCATTACTGGCAACGGGCTTTAAATCGTAGGAACCTGTCGTCCATCGCCACAGGGCGAACATGGCGAACAATGTCAACGTACCAATGTGTGCGGAAATCAGATAAACCCAGCCTGCATGGCGAGTCTCGCTGGACCTCTCGTCGGTAGTGATAAGAAAGAAGGCTGACAATGCCATAACCTCCCACCCAAACAGAAAGGCCAGGGCGTGCCTGCTAATAACAAGCAACGACATGCCAGCTACCAATAATCCCCAGAACAATTGAAGCTTCCTGCAATTTCTCATGTGCCGGCGTTGAGGCCAATATCCGATTCCATAGACCGAGCCAAGCCCACCCATTAGAAAAACCGGAACAAGAAAAAACGCACTTAAGCTATCAACGCCCACAATTGAATAGCCAATCGCAGGCCAGGGAAATACCAATGTTCGAGAGGGGCCGACCCAAAACGTCAAAAAAACGCCAGCCAATCCAAATATTGAACTACTGACCATCATAAACGCAGCTATGCGCTGACTCCAGAGAGTCCCCCGCGCCAGACACAGTCCAGCCAGCCCGCTAGCCACTGCTAGTAAAATAGCAATTATGATCAGATCGAGAGACATCAGTAAATCCGTGCTCTAAGTGAATGAGGCCATTGTTTGAATTTATACATTTACATCAGCCTCTTTGTGTTTGGCATTTATTGACGGAAGTGCAGCTTCGGCACGAGACAACGTTTCCATCAATTCTTCTCGCGCAGCCTGCTTTTTGAGGGCCGCCTTAAAATCCTGATCCTGCAAAACAAAACCCAGGCGAGACAATATATGTAAATGTGCCCTGATGGTCGGACTTACCAGCGTAAATAATGTATTTACAGGCTGGCCATCCAGCGCACGGAAGTCTATTGGATGCTCCAGGAAACATAATGTTATGCTGGGCTTGGAAACATGCAAAACCACCGGATTGCGAACATGCGGAATCGCAATGCCATCACCGATACCTGTAGACCCCAACGTCTCGCGGGCCATGAGCACCTGATAAAGAAACTCACGATCCACCTCTTCAGGCAGATTCAGGATATCAACGACAGAACGGAGAACGGAGGGCTTGTCTTTCCCCCCAACACGATAAGAAATACCCCCTGCCTTCATTGCGTCAGAAAGGCTTGGCAAAGGAGTTTTGCTCTGCTCATTTTCCTTAAAAATCTCAGGAGAAATCTGTATCCGACGGGAAGTAGCCCAATCCAGCAATTCAGATCGATTGAACCTGTACTGCTCGTTTATCCGGTAAGCCGGAATGATCTCCTGCTTTATCCAGCGGTAGATCGTTTTTTCGGAAACATTCAGGATTTTAGCAGTATCTTTGACTGATAGTTGCATCAGTATCTCTCCTTGGATTTTTTTACATACACTCTGACATTTATGGATATTTTAAAATAATGTCCTTAGATGTCAAATCAAATATCCTCTAACCTCTTTTTTCCACCATAATTATTGAACGGAGACATAGAATTAACATATGTTCTTTTCTAAAAAGAATTAATGGAAATATCATGTTCAAAATGGGTGTTATTGCGCTTGGTGGTTCGTTAATGTATGCTATAATCAGACAAGGCATCTCAGCCCATTTGAAAAAACGCTCAAGTACTCTGTAACAGGAGAGTCAACATGGTGACGCGCTGTCCATTTTTGGCCTTGGCTATCATTATTGCGATGACGCTATTTTATCCATCTGGTGCTGACGCCCAGTGCCCGCAGTTCCTCGCTCCCCAGAAAGCTGGAACGATTCAGCAGCCTGGTCTCAAAGAGACATCAGGCCTGGCTGCCAGTATCCTGAATACCGGCGTTCTGTGGGCACACAACGATTCCGGAGACACCGCAAGGGTATTTGCGATGGATAAGCAAGGCAACCACCTGGGCATCTACAATATTACTGGCGTAACTGCGACTGACTGGGAGGACATTGCAGTCGGGCCGGGCCCAGCTACGGGCGTATCCTACCTTTATTTGGGCGACATCGGCGACAACAAGGGCAGCCGGGCCTCCATAAAAGTATATCGCGTCCCAGAACCGGCTGTCAGCATAGGCCAGGCCCCCGTTAACGTCAACATAGCTGGGACTGACACGATCCGCCTGGCATATCCCGACGGAGCCCGAGACGCAGAGACACTTATGGTCGATCCGCTAACCAGAGATCTGTACGTCATTTCCAAGCGGGAAAGTAAAAGTCGTCTATACCGGGCAGCGTATCCGCAGTCCACAACGCAGATAACGGTCATGGAATACCTAGGCCAGCTGCCGTGGGGCTGGGCTACAGGGGGCGATATCTCGCCGGACGGCTCGGAAATTCTCGTCCGCAGCTACTTCAATGCCTCGCTTTGGTCGAGACCAGCTGGCAAAACCATATGGCAAGCCCTCTCCTCACCCCCCTGCACTATACCACTGGCTACCGAGGCACAAGGAGAGTCGATCTGTTTCGACGCTGCAGGCAAGGGCTATTTCACAGCCAGTGAAGGATTGAACCCACCACTTTACTTTTATAAACGCGTCCAGCCCCTGGAAGGCAACGCCAATCGCGACAGTGTCGTCTCAGCTGAAACTACCCCAATTCCCTAACCAACAAGCTCGGCTTACTTTTCCTCGACGCAAAAGCGGAACTAGTACTCTAAGATTGGGCTTGATAAAAAAAATCCTTTCTTCCCAAACTAGTTTGGATATAATGGTCGAATGGTCAAAGTAACCATGAGACAGATTGCCCAGCTGGCTGGGGTTTCGCCAACGGTTGTATCACACGTGCTTAACGACACGCCCGGAGCTTTTGTTGCGCAAGAAACCAGAAAACTGGTGCTGAAGACAGCCAGGAATCTCGGCTATCACAATTCTCTGATCTCAAGATCAATTAAGAAGTCACTCAAACATATCGCGATTGCAACTACAAACAGGCAACTTGACTATATTGACGCGAATCGTCTTATTTTCGAGGTATTTCGGCGGGCGGCACTTGAAAAAGACTATTTTGCCGTTGATCTGCCATTATCTACAGGCCTGGGCGGATGGACATCACCAACGGTAATCAAACAGATGGTCGAACTTTTCCACGCCAAACTGGTGGATGGATATCTGATTGACAAGGTTGAATTTACAAACGACGCGATCATTAAATTAAAGAGAGCTGACATACCGGTCGTCATGGTAAACGGCGAACCGTATCTAAGGGAAAACAGCAAAAAAATTGATGCCTCAGCTGTGATCATCAACGCCTTCCAGGCAGCAGAAATCGCAGTTAAACATCTTGCACAACTCGGACACAAAAAAATCGCCCTGCTAAGCAAACCCTATCTGAGTTATGAAAAACAGTTCCATCCTTACATGGTAAGCCGTTTGCGAAAAGGTTTTTTCTCAGCTATGAAAACAGCAGGCCTAGATGTCGACAATTCCATGATCGTTGACGGCGACCCGTCCCGCAGGCCAGCCATAAAAGCCGCGATAACAAAACTTTTCAACCGCAAAAATCGTCCCACCGCTGTGATTGCCGGGGATGATGTGATGTCAATAATTGCTTCACAGCAAATGAGACAAATGGGATTCAAAATTCCACAAGACATTTCACTGATCAGCATCGGTGGCCGGGATGCAATAACCAAATTGTCAGATATCGAATTAACCGTTGTCAAGTCGCCGTATGAACAGAACGGTCAAATCGCAGCGGAAATATTAATAGGGAAAATAGAAGGTAAGATTACAACAGACGAATTAACTGAACTTGATTGTGAACTTATAAAAGGCAAAACCACAGCAAAAATTCAAAGGACTAATCATGAATAAAATTAAAGTAGGATTTGTAGGTGCGGGATGGATGGGCAGCGTTCAAATGCAGCGGTTATGCGAACGCGACGATGTGGAGATTGTAGCCCTGTTTGAAAAAAATGCGGATCGCGGAAAAGAAGTTCTGAAAAACCTCGGCCTTAGTGAACTCATTCTTGTAGATGACTACCAGAAAATCCTGGACAATCCCGGCATTGATGCGGTTTGGCTTGTAAGCCCTAATTGTTTCCATGGCCCCCAGGCAATCGCAGCCATGGAAAAAGGCAAACATGTATTCTGCGAAAAGCCCGCAGCCACGACTTTTGAGGACTATCTCACCGAGATAGAACTTGAAAAAAAGACCGGCTTGACAACTTTCGTGGATTACATTCTTTACTTTGATTCGATGGAAAAACATCTGCGCGAAATGGTGGCTGATGGAGTATTCGGCGATATCACGCAACTACAGATAAACTACCGCCATCCCGTCAATATCGCCGGTGACAAAGTATGGAAACTAGATCGGAAAATCATGGGCGATGCCATCGGAATGGGCATTAATCACGCTCTCTCGGTCATGGTACTAATGATGGAATCACAGGGAAAACCCTCAGCTGTTTACGCCACCTCCACACCCGCAAAGGTTCGCGGATTCGAGGCCGATCCTGTCTGGAACATCATCGTGAAATTCGACAGCGGAGCGACTGGTTTCTGCTTCGGCAACATAGACAACGCCAACGGCTACGACGCATATCACAATGTGTTTGGAACTGAAGGCGGTTTTATTTTTGATTCGCTTCTGGATCGGCCTGGGAAAATACGCATGTGGTCAAACAAGACTACCGATGGCAAGTGGATATATCCGCTGGACAGGCCACGTTGCGAGGCAGAAGGCGCGGGACAACTGGCCTGGCCCGATGACACGACCACTCCAGATAGCGGCAACGTTGTGGAACATCAGACCGGTTCATGTGTCGGGCACTTTATCGAATGCCTCCAGGCCGAGGAAAAGTCGCCGCTGAGTTTTGTAAATTCTCAGACGATCGCCGATATTGGCTGGGCAGCTCAAATATCAGCTGAGACTGGAAAAGAAATCTCTCTGCCGCTGAACACCGAAGAAGCCAGAAAATTCTTTGCGAAATAATCTTTGAACAAAGAAACTAAAGAGAATCAAATTGCAAAAAATTTCATAAACCAACTGCCGCCACTCCAGTAGAACGCATATGCCTCTGGACAATTACTCACCCGTAGGGTAAAGAAGAAGCAATTATGCGAATTCTGATTATCGAAGATGAAGAAAAACTCGCTTTGAATGTCGCAAAGGTCCTGCGGCAGCTTCTTGGTGCAGCTGTTGATATATCCACGGACGGTCAAGACGGTTTACACATGGCTGTATCCGAGCCGTACGACGTTATCATTCTTGATCTCATGTTGCCCCAGATGGATGGGTTAAGCGTATTACAAAACCTTCGCAGGCAGAATATTTCCACTCCGGTTATAATTTTGACAGCTAAAGACGGTACGGAAAACGTTATAGCCGGACTGAATGCCGGAAGCGACGATTATCTCACAAAACCGTTCGAGATGGCTGAATTGGTAGCCAGAACCAAAGCATTGCTACGACGCTCTTATGACAAACCAACATCCGATGTCCACGTTGGCGAGTTGATCATTGATCTGAATGCTCGCGTTGCGCGTAGTCGCGAAGAGCTTATGCAGTTAAGGCCGCTGGAATTCAATCTTCTGGAATATCTTAGTCTCCGGGCCGGCACGGTTGTGTCCAAAACAGAAATCCTTGATCACTTGTATGATTTCAATGCGGAGACATTCTCAAATGTAATTGAAGTGCATATTTCTAGGCTGAGAAAAGAACTGAAACGGTTAAAAAATCCCTGTCTTATCAATACCGTTCGGGGTGTAGGATATCGTTTGGAGCCAGCACAATGAGCATTTCGCTGCGAACGCGGATAGCGGTTACTGTTGTCATTCTGATTGCTATAGTTGTCGTAGTCACGTTGGCTGTGGCATACCACGAAATGGTCGAAGCGATGTATTACGCAATTGACCAGATCGTCCTGCGAGATGCCGAAGTTGTCCAATCCGAGTTTGGTCAAAACCATGTCGGCAGTACAGATAACACACAAGTACTGACCGAGATAACAAAGGTACTTTCCGGGCCAGACCAGATCCGTTCACCTTTGTATCGCATATGGATTGAAGGCGAATCAACTGATCTTCTTTCGAGTGACTTGACTACTACGGAGAAATACCTCGCCTTAACGGATGTACCGCTTCCAAACCGTAACTACAAGAAAAAATATAGTATTACCACGATTATTGCAGCCGGGCGAGAGTACCGCGCTTTGGCCATGTTAGTAGCTCTTCCCGGTTCGACGCGGATGCTAAACGCCGTCGTGGCTGCGCCCTGCGATTATGCGATTCATGAGATTGAGGAATTTCGTCATTTCATGTTGATTTTCGGGGGAATTGTCATCCTGGTCGCTGGCATAGTCGCCGCGTTGCTTGTTCATGGTGCTATGCGTCCTGTCGGCATGTTAGCTAAGAGGCTGCAGGATGTTACGCATCATAATCTATCGGATTCATCTGTTGACATCACGTCGATCCCGTCTGACCTTAGGCCTTTTGCCGAATCGGTTGGTACCATGTTGGGGAGGCTTCATAAAGCATTCGACCAGCAGAAACGATTCACCGCCGATGCCGCCCATGAACTTCGCAGCCCATTGGCGGTAGCGAAGAGCACTATTCAGTCCACCCTGTCAATGCCGGAACAAGAGCGAGATTATATCGAGATGGCAATGTCAGAACAGGAAGACCTTAATCGTATGGAGCACCTGATAGAGCAATTGCTTGTGCTGGCCAGACTCGAAAACAACACATCCATAGCCAAAGACAACATTAATCTGCAATCCATCCTTGAAGAATCCGTAAGCCAGTTCGCCGATGTCTCACCGGATATATCCGTTGTTCTTGACGAACCGGTTCCGCAGGTTGGCATCCGAGGATATCGCAGCGAACTGCTGCGTCTTCTGTCAAACCTGATCGACAACGCACTCCGACACGGCCCAGCCTACGGAACCGTTTACATTAAAGCTCAACATTGTGGCCAACAGCAAATTCAGATTACAATTCATGATGAAGGAGGAAATATCCCACCTGAATCTATTGGCCTGCTGACAGAACGTTTCTACCGGGTGGATTCATCACGGACAAGAGCTACCGGTGGTACCGGACTCGGACTGTCAATCGCCTCAGAAATCGCACAAAGACACGGGGGTGAAATCAAAATCGAATCCTCTCCTGAGAATGGGACTTCAGTTCATGTCACTCTCGGCATTCTATAAAAAACCTCACTAAATATTGCCTTGATTTTTTTTACCGATTTAAGGTTCATGTAAGGTTCGGTTGATACCCTTCTGCCATGGAAAACTCATTATGGCATGAGAAGGATACTCAGGGTAAAAAGCTCAGCCGAAATTGGAAAGTATGGATGCTGCTTGCGATAATCATCCTGATGATCGGTGCTGGTTTTTATGTGCACAGATTACTATTTGTAAAACGATTCGGGGTTGTTGTTGATGGTAAACTTTACCGCAGCAGGCAGCCCGAGGGCCTGCAATACTCGATTCTCTTCCACAACCGTGACATTATGCAAGTAATCGATCTGCGCAGCGAGATAGAAGATCCGGAAATTTTTGCCGAAGAAAAACGAATTTGTCAGGAAGAAGGCATAAACTTTATCAGCCTGCCGATAATCACGCCCGTACCGTCTCAAAATCAGGTTGAAGAATTCATTCGACTGGTAGATGAGAGTCCCGGACCGGTGCTTGTTCATTGCGCCCAAGGGAGAAATCGGGCGGGGTTGATGTCAGCGGCATATCGCGTTGCAAGGCAAGGCACTTCTGTCGATGAGGCATTTCAAGAGGAACTGACAGCCTACAACGCAAATCCTGAAGAGCAGAAACGCCAAGAGGTGCTCAATTTGCTGAAAGCTATTCAAATCGACAGTAAAAATCGGCCGAACCCCACAGATGCAAATACTTGTAAACTTCCTTTTGCTATCGACTTAAACAACGCAGCAGGGGACATTGCCAACATTGATTTAATATCATTATTTCCGGATTTAAGGTTCCTGCAATGTTCGCTTGTTATCTTTTTACGATGGAAAATCAAATGCAAGAAATAGGAATGGAATCCTGCACCACCCCCTTGCGTAACTCCTCCAGGAGCAAGCCTGTAGGTCCTGTTGACATTACTGTAATCGTTCCGACGCTCAATGAGTGCGAGAACATCCCTGTGCTGTTGCCTCGCATTATAGACTCACTGACCTCGGCTGGGTTGGAAGCGGAAATTCTGGTTGTTGATGGCGGGTCGACTGATGGGACGCCCCAAGCGGTTAATTTTTTTTCTGACAATCAGGCTGTGCATCTGCTGGAAACGCAGGGCAAGGGCGGACTAGCTGGCGATGTTATCCAGGCAGCCAGGATAGCCAAGGGAAAACACGTTGTTGTCATGGACGGTGACCTCAGCCACCCGGCTGAGAAACTCCCGGAGCTTATTCTTCCGCTTTTAGATAATAGATGTGACATGACCATAGGCAGCCGATATATTCCGGGCGGCGGAACCCCGGACTGGCCGAAGTGGCGTAGGCTGGCATCGCGGTGTGGCTCGCTCCTTGCGCTGCCCTTTGTGGATGTTAAAGATCCAATGTCAGGTTTTTTTGGAATCAGCGGGGACAAACTCATCGAACTCGGACAGCAAGCCAAAGGATTCAAAATAGGTCTTGAGATTCTCGCTCAGGGCGGAGATCACTTAAACGTACAGGAAATTCCGATTGAGTTTAGTGATCGTCAGGCTGGGCACACAAAATTCGGCCCAAAGCAGGTACTTGAATATTTCCGACAGCTGGGCAGGCTGTCGGGAGGAAGAGCTTCGGTTAATTCAGCTGTGCGATGGGGGCTTGTAGGCCTGTCTGGAATGGGACTGGATCTCGGCACATTCGAAATTTTACAGAATCTTGGTTTTGACGTTCTGCTGTCGCACTCCATCAGTTTCCTTGCTGCGACGATGTTCAACTTCCTATTGAATTGGAAGTGGGCTTTTCGCCCAGCTGACAATACGCCCAGTTATGTAGGGTATCTAGTAACATGCGTCCTGGCCTATTTCCTGCGGGCAGGCGTAATCGCCCAGGCGATAAATATCCAGCATTGGGCTCCGTCGGTCGCACTGATGTTCGGCATTATATCCGGGGCGATTGTAAATTACGTAGGCTCTGCATGGTTCGTATTTCGCAGGCAGGAGGGAACGGGAGCGTCTTCCGTGCAATGGCGGGTGCTGGCAATTGTGGTTTTTGCATACTCCCTCATGATAAGAGTACTCTATGGCAGCCTAATGGATGTAATCCCGGAGGAAGCCTACTATTGGAATTATGGCCAACATCTTGATTTCGGATACCTGGATCACCCGCCAATGGTGGCTTGGATTGTCAGACTGTCCACTTCTCTCTTTGGAGATAATGCATTTGCTGTTCGCCTGCCGGCCTTGCTATGCTGTCTTGGAACAACTTTCTTCACATGGAAGGCCGCCAGACTGTTATTCAATAAGACAACCGCTTTAGTGGCAGTGTCTTTGCTTTCGTGCCTCCCCGTATTTTTTCTGACGGGGGGTGTAACCACACCAGATGCTTTCCTTTATCTTTGCTGGATGGGGTGTGCTTATTTTGTCCAAAAGGCAGTTATTCTGGATAGCGGGAAAGCTTGGTATGCTGCTGGTCTGTTTGCAGGATTGGGCTTACTGAGCAAATATACAATGGTGATACTGGGCTTGGGTGTGCTCCTTTTCCTGCTCACGGATCGCAACTCCAGAAAATGGCTGCGCCGACCTGAACCTTATATCGCTGTCCTTATCAGTCTTGTCGCGTTTTCGCCTGTCATATACTGGAATGCTCAGAATGGCTGGGTGTCTTTCCTGTTTCAGTCCTCGCGTAGACTCGCCCGTCAACGTGAATTCGGGCTGTTTGAACTGATAGGCGCCATGCTTCTCCTAGTAACCCCATTGGGGCTTATCGGCAGTATAAAATCAATGCTGACTGAGAAATACGGAGGTGTTTGCGTCCATGTGAATAATAAAAAAATTGCTGTTTCCGCTAAACGCTTAGCTGCATTTATGACTTTCATGCCATTGGCAGTATTCCTCCTGTTCAGCTTGAATCACTCACCGAAGTTAAATTGGACGGGCGTGGTTTTCATTTCAGCTATCCCCTTCCTTGCCAATGACATCTGTTCTTTCAACCCGCGTTCCAACGCTCTCGTGCAGTGGGGCCGAAAAGCATGGAGGCCAATGATGATTGGATTGTTGTTAACCTTCGGTTTTCTAGGCTTCTACTCAATATCAGGTTTTCCGGGAATCGCGCCGGTAGGCGAATTGCTTGCATACAACCCATCGGCATGGAAAAACCTGAGCGGCTCGGTGGAAAACATTCGCACGAGAATTTCAAAGCAGACCGGAAGTCCGGCGGCGATTACAGGAATGGATAAATATGCAATGAGCAGTGAATTGGCATTCCACAATGGCATAAGGCTCGCCGATGGCAGTCCCCGCGTAGCCGGCAGAGGAATCTTCCCGGATATATTCGATGGAGATCGCGGCCTGATGTGGAATTCATGGGTTCCATGTGAACAACTCGCTGACCGGCCTATAATAATGATATCCTTTGGGAGAAAATACCTCGAGCCGAGTTGGCTGGGTTATTATTTCGACCGCATGTCACCTATCCAGAGACAGTCGGTTGAAAATAATGACAAATTGATAACTTCGTTTTACTGGAGAGTAGGTTATGGCTACCACAAACGACAATAACCCCCTGCCACTTTTCGACAGGCATATCCTGATATGCGTGCAAATATGCATCGCAGGGTTGTTACTATTTACAACTGGTTGTAAACAAAACACTCCGGAAATACGTAAGGTTGATTCAGCAAGGATTGTAAACGCGCAATTGCCTGGCGTTCCCAACTTCAGTAAAGTCTGTGACGGCCTTTATCGGGGGGGCCAAACCAACCATGGCAGGCTATGAGGCTCTGAAGCAAAACGGCATTCAAACAATTGTGACGCTGCGAATCCTGGACCGGTATTCAGATGAACTCCAGGAAGATGGATTTCGCACATACCATCTCTCGGTCAAACACGTTCACCCGGAAACTGAAGATGTCCTCGAATTTCTGAACATCGTAACCAACCCAAAGAATAAGCCCGTCTTCGTTCACTGCCGCGAGGGAGAGGATCGAACTGGCATGATGGTCGCAATATATCGAATGGTAATCCAGGACTGGCCACGCGAGAAGGCAATCGACGAAATGAAACGAATGGGTTTCAACAACTGGAATAAGCCTATTGAACGTTATATTCAGAACATAAATATCGCGGAACTAAAACAGGGTCTTACTGAAAGAATCAAAGGCTGGAGCACTTTAACAACAAGGATCAAATCATGACTTTACGACAAACGTTTTGTCGCCGTGGGACAATTTCTGTTTCGATTCAGGAGCTTCCTGCCGTTGGCCATGTTCATTGGCTTGACATTCCTGTTCTGGAATAACATTCCCAGGAACACAGGCTATTCAGCCTATATATGGAGAACCGTGGCTTGCGTTATCGCCCTGGCTGGAGTTATCATAAGATGTATAACCATCGGGCGTATTCCGAAGGGCACGTCAGGCAGAAACACAAAACGACAGAAGGCGACTTTTCTCAACACTACAGGCATATATTCTGCCGTCAGAAATCCTTTATATCTTGGAAATTCAATGATGTGGCTTGGTACTTCACTGCTGCTGGAGGATATTCTATTAAACTATTGTTTTTTGCATTATGTCTATTGGTTTATTACCTCTTTGTAGTATTTGCGGAGGAAGAATATCTGGCAGTTCAGTTCGGCGAAAAATACTCTTTATATTCTTCAGAAACTCCGGCACTCATCCCCAACCTTGGCAGATGGACACCGCCAGATCGACCTTTTTCCTGGCGTATGGTACTTCGGCGAGAACACGACAGTATTTTCAGCATGGTTACTGGAATAGTTTTCGTCTTTCACTGTACGGATATTCGAGCGCACTCAGGCCAATTTATGCTCCGGCGGGAGTGGGCAATCCCCTGGCTGGCAATCGCGTGCATATGGCTCGCTATAAAAACGCTTAAAAAAAGAACACACTTGCTGGCCTGCTCTCGCTAGGGAATATTTTCAAATCATTGGCGGGAGTACGACTATCATCGAAAGTCTGCCGAAGGCGATATATTCAATCCACGGAACAGTGTAAGGCTGGAGGAAACACTCGCCGCCTTTGAGTTCTCGTGTACCGTCGGCCCAGTTGATTCGCCCTTCCCCAGCCACGCATAAAACCAGTCCGAACGGACGGGGTAATTTATGCTGAAACCGGCCTACCGCTTCGATACGCAAAAGCGAAAAACTGCCGGTTCGTTCGCTGCCCACAAGCTCAGCCTGCATCCCCTCGTCGCTTCTAAGCAGTACATGTTCGACGACTCGAATTCGGTTGACGACTTCATCGAGACTCTGACAGTCGTAATCAAAAATGCTCAACCCCTGTTCCACAGTCAACGGTCCCCACATTTCGGTGTTCGTCAGATCACTCTGGCCACATCGGTTCTCGACAATAACGGAAAAGCCGTCCTGGTCGCGGGTTTCAAACGCGAGCACACCCGGGCCCATCGCATGGGGCATACCAGCGGGGATGAAATACGTCTCGCCTTTGGTAACTGGAATCTTGTGCAGCATCGAAACCAGTGCTGGAGCATCCTGCCGGTAGACAGCCTGGGCAAAAACCTCTGAGGTAACGCCTTCCTTGAACCCAGCCAGGATATACGGCAGCTGGCCCGCGATTTCTCTCGTATTGATAATGTTCCAGGTCTTGGCGCTTTCGCCCTCGACACCATAAAGCTTTCTACAAGCAATGCCGTCCGGGCAACACTCGATGGGCAAACGCTCAGCCGGGTCCAGCAGTTTGCAAATCATCCCCAAATTCATGCCAAAGGTCGCAATATGATCCGCGCCAAGAATGGTTTCAGCCCTCGTATCAAGTTCATGCAACAGTGTGGGGCCTGTTCCCATGCCTTCGCCCTGAATTCGGGCTATACCCTCAGTTTCGTCTCCATTAGTATCGGACATCGTAGTTGCAAGCCAATCCTCGGGAAAATTATTGTCGCTACTGGAACCATCGTTCAAAAATTCGCGAAGAAGTTTTCCGCCGGCGTAGCAGCGTTTGACCTGGTTGGACTCGAAAAAAATGGGGGAAACCGGATTCATCTTTTGCCTTTCATAACGCTATTCGTTATACCTTGTTATTCTTCCGCCCTTGGGATATCAATACCTGTGTTCCCCTGATCGTCCTTTGGCTGTTCTTTTTTTTTCTCGTCCTCAGCCAGTACCTCGCAAAGCTCATCGACATGTGAAAAAATCCAATCGACTTTTCGGCGAATCATCTGAATAAAAGCCCTGCCGTCATATCGGCCGAAGACGCCGGTAGCTGCGATCGGCAGGATGGCTTCAGCTATCATTGCTTCGCACATAAGGTAGGGCACAGCCCGTAATTCATCGGTCGAGATAACGTTTACCTCGTCGTAACCCCGCAGGAACGCCTGAAAACGTTTCATGTCGATATATTCAGGCCAATTAAGCGGACTTCCCTCGCCGCCGAGGATCGAAAACTGCAATGCCCCGTTCGCAAAGTCTATCACGCGCTGCTGCTGCCTGGCGGTGTCATAATCTATCACCGCAACAACCAGCTTGTCACGGAAGAGCATGTTCCCCGGATGCCAGTCGCCATGAACGATCTGCGTAGGCCAATTCGGAAGTCCGAATCCGTTGACCTGCTCCACGGCGTGTCGATACGATCCTTCCAGATATCTGACGGTATATTGCAACTCGCTGGTCTGCTGCTGATCCTTGGGAGTAAGGGTCGTTGCGGTCTTTAAAATCGATTGATGGATAGCTTTTGCGTTATGGTAGCTGGCTTGGGGGGGCTTGTAGTCGCTCTCAAAACCTTCGAGCAGTTTATGAAACAACCCCAAGGCATGGCCTCCCTGCTCGGTGGCCTGTATCGAACCGTCATAAGTCGTACCCGAGATAAACTCCTGCATCTCATAAATTTTATCGCCCATCAGGAGCATGGAATTGTTATCGTCCCGGGTGCCCAACAGGTGCGGAAGAGGGAAATTCTGGGCAGCCAGCGAAAGCTGAATATGGTGAGTAAAGGCAACTTTGCGGATATCGTCCCGCCCCTTGGCCCGGCGTTTGAACAGGAAACGCCCGGCTTCGGTATCTACGACAGCTTTGGGCGCACGCCTAGAACCACGAGCGAACTCCTTAATGTCGTGGATAATGCCCAGGTCATAATGACTAAGGCAGATCGCCAGCTCCTTGGCGCCGAACTGTTCGCGTGTTCTGTTTTCCATAACGGGGGAAAATCCATTAACTTAAATTTACACTACACATATGAATTTTACTACCTCTAAACACATCGGTCAAACCAATGAAAGAATTATTTCTTTTTTTGGGATCATTTTAATAAATAGTGAAATTGCAAAATATCCCTTTTGGGCAAGTATTGGCTGGGGCCGGTCGGATAAGATATAATCCCGGGGTGAGAATTCTTGTCACAGCTGATCTGCATTATGATATCAAACGTTCGCGTGAACCAGCTGAGCGATTGGCGGAGACGGTGCGCAGAGTCGGCGGGGATGTCCTGGTGCTTGTGGGCGACACCGCTGGGGCGGATCTTGAGGTTTTTCGCGAAGGATTACAGCTTTTTAGCGATTTTCCAGGCCAAAAATTCCTCGTGCCAGGCAACCACTGTCTGTGGTGCACCGGTAATGAAACGTCAATCGAACGATATGAAAATCTCATACCAGCCTTGGCAGCGGAAGAGAATTTCGTAGTACTGGACCATAATCCAGCTGAGATTAACGGCGTGGGACTTCTCGGCTCGATAGGCTGGTACGATTACTCATTCCGGGACGAATCGTTGGGAATCCCTCTGGATTTTTATCGCGAAAAGCTTTCTCCCGGCGCGGCCCGCTACTTCGGCGGGCACGAAGAACTGCTAGCCAGGCACCGTGACACAATTACCGAAAAACATCTCGCCCTCGGCGCCCGCTGGATGGACGGCTGGCGCGTCAAACTCGAAACCACAGACGAAATGTTTTTGAATAATCTTATGGAAAAGCTGGATCGGCAATTGCGAGACATATCCAGCCGGGCCAGGCAGATCGTTGTCTTCGTGCATCATCTGCCATTCCTCGAACTCGTGCCGAAAGACAGGCCCGACCGTTTTTTATTCGCAGCTGCGTTTCTGGGATCGGAAAAAATAGGGGAAATTCTTTTGAAGTATGACAAAATTTCCCACGTCTACTGTGGACATTCCCACTGGCCCGGCGAAATCCAACGCTGCCAAATGAAAATCATCAACGTCGGCAGTACATACATCGAAAAACAACTCAAGGTGCTGGAAATAGAGAATTAGGCAATAGGCGAGTCTGGATCGAAAAAAAGCGGCCCGGCTCGCATCGGTCACGGGGGCCAAAAGTATCGACCACAAATAAAACACATTGCGAGCGGGCCTACGCTGTCCCATATCTTTATATAGTTGACTGGGTGACTGGTGGATCAGCTTTTTCCAGATCAATATCAATTTCAAAAAAGTCCTACATATCCGGCGCGGGGATATCAACTATAACGTTCACTGGCCCGTCAGCTGAGCTGCGGATCGTCATGTCCGCGCCAAAGACGCCCTGCTGAACCATACAACCCTGCTGCCGGAGTGCGTCTACAAAAGTCTCGTATAATGGTTTGGCAATTGGGCCGGGCGCAGCTCCGTTGAAGGCTGGGCGACGACCCTTGCGTGCATCGGCAAGCAGCGTGAAATTCGAGATCACAAGCAGCCCGCCTCTGACAGCGGAGTCTTGAACAGAAAGATTCAGCTTGCCCGCTTCGTCCTCAAAGATTCGCAGATTCGCAACCTTATCAGCCAGGGCTTGAGCGTCAGTGGGAGTATCCGTCGCAGCTGTGCCGACATAAACCAGCAGGCCTTGATCTATTCGACCCGTTATTTCCTTATCAACCTCAACTTCCGCCCAGGCGACTCTTTGTATCAGCGCACGCATTAATCGACCTTTTCTTTTTTGTATTTTTTAAGCACCGCCTTGGCGACATCTGTGATTCGCCTTTGCAAAGGTTTGGGAGTAATGACCGTTACCTGATCGCCATAGCCCATAATCCACCACGAAATCTCGTTCAAACCATCAACGTCCACATGATATTCAATCGACTTATCCTCGTTCCACTCGACCCGTTGCGTTTTGTGCCATTGCACCTCAGCTACGTTCCCAGCCACCTTCGGCTCAAAATGCAATTGGACATGGTAGACCTTGCCCTCGGGAATCATGGTCCAGGCCCGATCAAAATGATCTTCCAGCTCCTTCTCATGTTTGTCGGAAAATCCCCGTTTTGTCACATCAATGGAGCGAATACGTACAAGTTTATAGGTTCGCAACGCTTTGTCCGCAACAGACCATGCCAGCAGATACCACGCGCGATGCACGAAGACCTGCCGAAGAGGCTGAATTTCAATATCGATCGTCTTGCCGTCGAAAAAACTGTCATATTTTATCCGGCAAAGGCGTCTTTGAACTATTGCACTGCTCAGCGTATCGAAAAAATGATCCGCTCCGTCATGACTGGCCATCGGAGCCAGCCTGAGACTGAGACTTTTTATAACGCTCCCGACGTGTTCACGAATAGCGGCGGGCAATACGCTCTCCAGCTTGGCAGCTGCCTGGGCAGACTGGGAAATCAGGGGAACGTTAGAATCTGCCTGCAAACTCCCCGCCAGGGCCAGAAGAGCCAATGCTTCGCTCAGCGTCAAATTCACAGGCTGCATGAAAAAATGCTGGCTGATACGGAACCCCTGCGTCTCATGATCGAAATAGTAGGGAATCCTGGCCATCTCAAGAGCATTGAGATCACGAAAGACGGTACGCCTGCTGACCTGAAGTTCCTCAGCCAACTGCCCCGCGGTATAGCCTCGCCCGCTTTGCAATAAGGTGACAACACGCAATAACCTGTATATTCTACTTACGTCCATCTGTCATCTTCCCGCGCAGGAAATGTTGCTGATGTCCCTGCCAATAGTCGCCAAGCAGGTTGGACAAAACCATCATGACATTACACCCGCCACACATTCTTTGTGCAAAATACCACGCAATAAGCCAGCCAGCTAGAAAAAATTTCCGAAATCGCCTGGAAAGGAAGACTGAACACCCCGCCCACTTTGCTCATTACGAGCAGGAAACCTAGAAAAAAAAATAGAGCAAGACCAGAAGGCACCCGCAACACTTGGATAAGCCAGCCCAGCTGAAATACCCGACTTTTTCAGACGCAACTCAGGGCGTTGTGGTTTGGGGATTAAGTTTCGGTTCCCAAACTTCCTGGGTTGTCGGCGCAGCAGCAGGCTGTTCTTCAGTCTCAGCAGCTGGTTCCAAAACCGGCTCGGGTTCCGGTTCAGTCACTGGTTCTACAGTTTTTTCTGCTTCAGCTGGGGCGGGTTGATCGACCCTGGTTTCCGGGGCTGCCGGTATAACATCAGGTTCGACAATGATAGGTTCATTGACTTTTGGTTTTGAAGCGTCTGGCGCAACAGTATCGGGCTTGGGATCAGCTGGCTTGTTGACATCGGCTTTGGGAACCATAGGTTCATCAATTTGAGGTCTTGGGACATTAAGCGGAACAGCACTAGGCCCCGAATCAACGGACATGGCTAACTTGATCTGCTGCATTTCCAATACCGAACCCGTCAATCTGGACAAATCCAGCATGCCTGTGTTGTAAAGCACCATCGCCTGGATAAGCGACTGCTCTGCGGAAGCAACCTGTGCCTGGGCATTGAGTTTCAGGTTCAGGAATTCGGGGGTAAGCTGGCCTCGGATTTTTTCAAGATCGTCGAGAGCCTGGAGTTGCTGCCTGGTGGCTTCGAGATTTTTCACCTGTACAAGGTATTCTTCGTGACGGGCCTGGATTTGCCGTATCCGCTCGCGAATAGCCTCGGCTAGCTGATCAGCTGTATTCTGCATCTGCGTGATCTGTTGGAGACGTTGGAGACGATTCTGTGACAGCCTGGCCTCGGCGGCACGATTGCCTATCGGATATTCAAATTCCAACCCGGCCTGGTAGCTTGTATATCTGCCATCGTACACGTCGTGCCACACCTGCCCCCTGCCGTTTGTTGAACCGCCGTTTAGCGTAACGCCGCCTGTAAAATTCAATGTCGGCAACAATTCATTCTGGGCAACTTTGACATTTATGTCAGCCTGTTGAATTGCGTAACGTGCCTGTTCCAGCAATGGGCTGAGTCGCAGGGCTGTTAACAACTGGTCTGCAACGTCTATCTGCACGGGCAGGCAATTCATCTCGGTTGTCGGGACAAGGTCGAAGTCCTGCAGAAGATTGATTTGGCTGTCACCAAGAAGGCGAACAAGCCTGTCCTGCGCGTCGCGGGCGATTTTCTTTACTTCAATCAACACGGCTTCGCGGTTCAGTACCGCAGCCAAGGCCTGCTTGATCTGAACTTTCGTAGCGTCTATCTGCGATCTTCCGACGACCTGTTCGTAGGTCTTGCGGGTAACCTGCATCAATTCTTCGACAATAGCCACATTCCGCCTGGCCTGGATAAGCGAGTAATATGCGGACATGATTGTCGTAGCCGTCTCTTCAACCTGGCCTCTGAACTGGCTCATGGTAATTTTATGATTCAGTCTGGCGATTTTGAGAGCGGACAGGTTGTATTCAGGCCAGGCCCCTCGCAGCAAAGGCTGGGTAACGCTAAGAGCCAGATTCTGCTGATACCACCTGTTGGCGGAATCGGTAGTCGCGTCATCCCAGGTTCGGGAGAAATTGTTAGCGATCTGCCAATCCGCACCGGTTATGGTGTGCTGCCTGAGGCCGAACTCCATGAAATTGCTTTTCTGGATACCGGGCGCCGTGCCGCCACGATCAGCGGTAGCCAAATCGGTCGATGTATACTCGTATGAACCGAACATCGTGTAATCAAAGGCCGCAGCCGCTTCAACCATCTGCTCTCTGGTGATCTGGGGATTGTAGGCAACAATCGCGATATCGGTATTGCTCGCCAGCGCGATCATGATAGCCTGTTGCAGTCCCAGCTTGATCACGGGCCGACCGTCAAGACCCTTTTCGACAGGGACGGCTGGAATCTCCGGCGTGGTAGGCCTCATCAGGCCAAGCCCCTCTGCAGGACGATCCTGCGGACTGTGCTTGAGCATCGCCTGCTGCAAACGCTGCACATCGTCAACATCCACATCCCCAGGACTGACACAGCCTTGAAAAAACAAAACCGAAACCAATACCAGCAGTAATACAAATCTAAATAAAGTCATTGTTTAGCTTCCTTGTCCATTTTGCCTTTTATCGGACAAAGGGGGGATTATAGTCCACCAAAATACCCAAAGGCAAGGGATGTTTTCAGACATATTTGAACTTTTCTGCAGTTTCATGACGAATTTCCACAAATCACGTTGATCTTTTCCCGACAATCGGAATAATCACAATTCGAGCAGATGAACTTCCGAAGTATCATTCTGATGTTTTTTTAATCTGTGTTTAACATCAGATTGTTTCCGTTAAGGCAAGATACCCCGGCTGCCGGGCACGAAAGAAAAGGATACGAAAAATGGCAATGATCGAGAAAGTTTTCAAGGCATATGACGTTCGCGGCATTTACGGGCCGGAGATTGATGAAGACCTGGCCTGGGCCATAGGACACGCAACCAGCCAATTTCTCCGCAAAAATCTCAGCGGATATGATCGCGGGCAATCTTCCGTGAATCGCGTAGTCGTCGGCCATGACATGAGGCCGCACAGCGAACCGCTCACCGCCGCACTGATCGAAGGCATAAGCTCAAGCGGGGCAACATGCGTCGATATCGGCATGTGCGACACGCCGATGGTCTACTTCGCAATAAATCATCTCGGCGCGTGCGGCGGAATTCAGGTCACTGCCTCCCACAACCCTATCGAATACAACGGATTTAAAATCTCAGGTTACGAAGCCAAACCCGTAGGCCAAAACACGGGCCTCGACGAAATAAAACATATCGTCACAACGCTCAGTCGCATGCCCGCCAGCGCCGCAGCTGCACCTGTGCAGGAAGTCGACCTCTGGGAAGAATATCGCAAACATGTCATGCAGTTTCTTGACATGAAAAGGCCTTTGAAAGTTGTCATCGATGCCTCGAACGGCATGGCTGGGAAGATGATCCCAAAAATCTTCGACGGCACGGATATCGAATACATTCCGCTGAACTTCGATCTCGGCGACGGGTTTGTGCATCCGCCGAACCCGCTCGTAGAAGCCAATATGAAATGGACGCAGGAGGCCGTTAAAAAATACAATGCCGATCTGGGTATCTGCCTCGACGGCGATGCTGACCGATGCATGTTCGTCGACGAAAAGGGCAACATCGTACGATGTGATATCATGACCGCCCTGCTGGCGGAGGATTTTTTGAAGACGAACAAGGGTTCGACAATCGTTTATGATTTGCGTAGTTCGAAGGTTCTGGCTGAGGTGGTAAGAGCAGCTGGCGGCGTGCCGAGACGTGAACGGGTCGGCCATTCCTTCATGAAAAAAGCCATGGCTGATACCCAGGCTGTCTTCGGCGGTGAGCTTTCAGGTCATTCGTACTTCCGCGACAACTACCACGCCGACAGCGCAGCTATAGTTTTCGCCCGGGCAGTATCAGTTCTCTCCGCAGGCAGTGCGCCGCTGAGCGAACTCGTAGCCCCCCTGCTGAAGTACAGCCATAGCGGCGAGATCAATTTCCAGGTCGAAGACAAAGAAGGTATGATGAAGGCCATCGCCGAAAAATTCTCGGACGCCGAAGTCGATTATCTCGACGGCGTGACCTGTACCTACCCCGACTGGTGGTGCAACGTTAGGCCCAGCAATACCGAACCGCTGCTGAGACTGAGCCTGGAAGCCGAAACCCCAAAACAAATGAATGAAAAACTCGCCATACTCAAAAGTATGCTCGGCGAGCCGGTAGACCACTGATTTTTCCTTTGAGTTGTCAGTAGTCAGGATTTTAAATCCTGGCTACTGGCTACCGACTCCTGAATCCTGACTCCTGAATCCTGTTACAACGACTTTCGCCAATCTTCGTTGTCGTCGTCATGATTTTCCTCTTCATCGATTTCTTCGTCGGAAATTTTCCAGCTTTCAGCCTCGCTCATATCGTCGATTTCGCGTTCCATCATGTTGAACATTTTTTCCTGCATGGGCGCGAATTTTTCGTAATATCGCAGGGTGGCCTGGTAGCTGCCGACCAATTGATTGATCTTGATTAATTGCCATTTGGCAACGCACTCGGGCTCTTTGACGGTGCTGAACGGATCGCACGAAAAAGCTATTTCGCCGTCTGCGTTACGATGAAAAAATTCGCAATTTTCACATTGAATCATTTTAAACTCCCAAATCTTGTCGACCGTAATTGCCCGACAGACACATGTTAACATTGAATGTGGTGTTGATGCAACCCGAATGTCCTTGAGGAAATCATCATCCAGCTGTATACTTACAGGGAATAAGTCTTTATATTCAAAAAGACGCACAATTTAAAGCTGAACTTTTATTCCAGCGATGCTGGGCTGGGTAATCCCTGGAAAGCGACAAGATTTATGTCAATCAATATTCTGTGTATCGGCGACCTGGTCGGCAAGGCGGGACGGGCTGTTCTGGCGGAACATCTGCCCGCGCTCATCAAAGAGCACTCGATTGAACTGGTTGTCTGCAACGGCGAAAACGCAGCTGGGGGAAGCGGAATCACTCCTCAGATTTACGATAAACTCATGAATTACGGCGTGGACGTCGTCACGCTAGGCGACCACTGCTTCCGCAAGGGTGAGATTCTGCCGCTGCTGAGTTCCAGCGACCGGATAATTCGGCCAGCCAACCTGCCGAAAACCGCTCCGGGGAGGGGCTGGACCGTCGTGCCGACAAAGAACGGCAGATATAAGGTTGGCGTCATAAGCCTGCTAGGCCAGATGAGCATGGGAAATAACGACTCGCCATGGGCTGCCACTGACGAGATGCTGGAAAAGATGCGTGAAGCCTCCATCCGCATAGTGGATTTCCACGCCGAGGCTACCAGTGAGAAAATCGCGATGGGATGGCATTGCAATGGGCGGGTGAGTGTCGTTTTCGGCACACATACTCACGTGCCGACCGCAGATGCCGCCGTGCTGGACAAAGGCACTGCCTTTATTTCAGACGTGGGTATGACCGGGCCATATGACAGTATCCTTGGGCGACGAAAAGATCGCGTATTGAAATATCTCACCGCTGCGATTCCCCAAAAATTTGACATGGCTGTCGGCGACCCCAGAATGTATGCACTGCTCGTAGCTGTGGAACCCACCTCGGGCATGGCTGTTTCCGCAGAGCTGCTCTCCCTGAAAGGTAAAAACGTCGATACGCCATATGACTCCGACGACGGCCAGCCGCAACGATTCAACAACCACAAAAAGAAAAAATGATGTTCCAGAACGGTCGTCGAGTACCATGAGCGACGGTGAGTGCGATGGCCATGAATGATAGAATATCTCTGTGTCATACCAGCAGGTGGGACAAAGCACCGCCAGGTGCGGAGCCCCACGCTGTGGGGAAAAATCATCGCGTGAGTCACAAGAAGGTGGGACGCCGCCACTGCGTGGCTTTGTCCAGACCCTACAGGTTTTCTCTTTCTTCTGAATCCTGACTACTGAATCCTGTTTTAAAGATATTTCTTCACCAGCACGTCGAGATGGTTCTTGGTGGCCTCGGGGATGAAATTTCGATCTGACCAGATGCCGAGTTCCAGCGCGCTATGGGCCGGGCTGGGTTGGTCCGCTATTTCGCCGAAGCGGGCCACAGCCGTCTTGATAAGCGAAATCGCGTTCCCTGTAGCTTCCGTAAGATTCCCTATGATCTCTTTCAACAATTCGTGTTTATCTAGCTCAGCCGGCACAGGCCGCCAGCAGTCATAGTCGCTCGGCAGTGCGACGAGGGCGTACGCCATTTCAGCCTCACGGGCGAGCTTGGCTTCGGGCATGACGGTCATACCGATAAGATCGCCGCCCCACTGCCGGTGCATTTCGCTCTCGGCCCGGGTGGAAAAGGCAGGGCCTTCCATACAGACGTACGTTCCGCCGTCATGCACAGTCGTGTCGACGGAATCTGCGCAGTTCAGCAGATGCTTGCGTAGAACGGGGCAGAACGGGGATGAAAACTCCACATGCACAGCCAGGTCGTCGAAGAACGTGCCAACCCGACGAGCAGTCTTGTCGATAACCTGATCAGCTATAACCAGGTGCTTGGGCGCGATCTCTTCCCGCAGCGACCCGACAGCTCCGCTGGCAATGATATGCGTACAGCCAAGCTGTTTCAGCGCGTAAATGTTCGCGCGGTAATTCACCGAGCTAGGCGGAATCATATGTCCATCGCCATGTCTGCTGAGCACAGCCACAGCTGTGCCCTTCCAGTTTGATTCTATGATATCCGCGCTGGGCTTGCCGAACGGCGTCTCGATACTCACCCTGCTTCCCTCAGCCTTGCCGCAAAGCGCGTCGCCCAAACCACTCCCGCCAATAATACCAACCTTTACATTCGTCATATCTGTCATTTAAAAAAATCCTTTTCCATGATTCAAATTTTGATTGAGTAATGAAATATATCCATAGAGGCCACAGATTCCACAGATATTTTTTGAAAGTTTTTTATCTACACCTCGCAAAATCCCCATAAACAACTCACTTAGAGCATCATAAAGTTGGCCCTGCGTCATGCTGCCGGTTGCATAATCTGTAACCTATTTTTTATAATAAAAAAAACGTCATTCCACCTTTGATGGCGCGAGAATCCTATTGATAATAGTCTCCAGGCTGCGGAGCGAATGTGTCGTCATCTTCGGTTTCTTCAGCGTGCCGGTCACGCGGATTTCCACAATCTCCTTCGACAGGGCCTGGAGGAGTTCCAACACGATGTTATCGAGCCTGGGCAGTTTGCCGGGCGGGCCTGTCAGAAAGGTTACGTTCATCTCGTCAGTCTTCATGTTCAACGTGCCCGAACCGAGCACGGATATGCCCCTTGAGACGCCCTGTTCCGGCTCACCTGTAAGATAAATTTCCTGCAGCAGCAGTACATCGTTTTTCAGGTGGTAGCGAATGAACCCGCTGTTGAAGGCCGACTCGCCCGGAGCGGTCAGATATATGACATTGAGCAGGCCCAGAATAACGGGCATTTTGTACATATTAGCGCGGGAAATTTCCAGTTCGCCGACAGCCTGGCGCGTGGGCTTTTTCCCTGCTTTTGCTTCAAGCAGAATCTGGCCCGTAAGCCTGCCGTTGACCTGGGTCTGACGTTCCTGCAGAGGCAGGCCGGCGTTGAAAAGTTCACTCACATTTATATTCTCGACTGACACACTCATACGGTAGCTCATGGGTTCGGTGAGAATTATCGTTGCCTCGCCGGCAAGTCTGCCTTCATAAGCGCGGGCTACGATCTTGTCCAGTCTGAGCAGGTTACTTTTGTCA
Source organism: Phycisphaerae bacterium (assembly GCA_963664745.2). Taxonomy (GTDB): domain Bacteria; phylum Planctomycetota; class Phycisphaerae; order SM23-33; family SM23-33; genus B1-G9. The sequence goes on along the minus strand of CAXXMC010000004.1, from coordinate 2,216,566 downwards.
GCCTTCGTCAATTTACCTTTAATATCCGTAATGATATGTTTGTGAAGCTCAAGGCTTTTCAGCTCGCCGTCCGCCAGAACGCTCAGCCCTTCGTCTGCCTGGGCAGCCTTGCCTTCAAGAGCGCCGGTGAGTTTCCTGGGCCCGAAACCGATATCAAGTGAAACATCGTCGAAGCCCAGTTTGCCTTCAACGCTCCATGTAACTTTACGAGGTTGTGTTTTATCCTTGTCAGCTGGTTGCGTGGTAGGCGGCGGATCACGATGGAATGTCAGCCTGGTTATCTCGGCATTACAATTGCCGCCGGGTTGAAAACGATTGGACAATGGAACGATCTCAGCCGGGATGGCTGCGAGAAATTCCTTGTCAAACGGAAGATCCTCGGCTGAGATCTGAATTGTCGCGTCGTCACCTTTGTCGCCGGAGAAAATTTCGCCGCTGATACTGGCCTGCATCTTGCCGTGGGAGGCTTGCATGTTCGTCAATTTCACCCTGCCGGGCCAGACCTCCGCCGTGCCCGTAACGCCGTGGAACGTATAAGGAAACTCACGATAGCGTATCGTCATATCCTTGGCATCAAGGGTAAAGTGATAGGTTAACTCGGCGTGGGGTTCCTCGCCCTCGGTCTTGAGATGAATATTCATATCAGCCAGGCCTGAGGGCGTGAGACTTTCCCATATATCCCGGGTTTTCTCCGGCAGTGCCTTGGCAAATTCATCATTGAGCGTTACGTTTTTGCCTTTGCATGAGAGGTCCAGCCTGGGCTGATCGCCTGCCAGGAAAACCTTGCCATTTACAATCACTTCAGCATCGCCGTGAAGGCCTGTCAGATTCCTGATTTCCACTTCGTCCGACGTGACTCTTAAACTTCCCTCGGCGTTGGTGACGGCATAAGGAAATTTTTCGTATTTATACGCAACATTCTTAACCAGGGCATTTATGTCGAAATTGATTTTCTCCTCGCCAAAAGGCCTGTTGATTACAGCTTCCACCCGACTGGCCTGGCCCGTCACCGCAAGAGACTCTATCAACTCACGAGCCTTGCCCTTGAAGGAATCCCGCAAAGTTTTATCAATAGGCACGCGTCTGGCGTTAACCGAAAGAAAAATGCCCGGATTCTTTTCATTCACGTTCTCAACTCTGCCGCTGATATCACAAATTGCATCGTCGGAAAGACTTTGAAACCTTTTTATCGTTACGATATTTTTTCTCAGACTTATCTCGCCGTCAATATTCCGCAACGGATATGGGAACCAGTCGCATCTCGCCGAAGCCTGGCCGTGCGCGTTGAGATCCAGCTCGTAGATATTTTTGGCTTTCTCTCCGGGATCTATGACCCGATACCGGCCGTCGGTTCTCCCAGCCGGTTTAAGCATCATCCAGACTTTCTGATATTCTCCCTTCAGGGCATCGCGAAATTCCGAGTCCAGCTCAACGTCCGTACCGTCAACCGTGATGTCATACGTCTGATAACCATCGAGCTTTGCAAAAGTTCCGTTGACCAGAAAAGTCCCCCGATTTTTTGTCGCGGAACTGTCCCGCCATGCCTTGAGAGCAACACTCTTAAGGCCCTCAGCTGTGAAAAATATATTTCCTGAAATTTTTGATATTGGAAGCGGGAAGAATTCTGGCTCAACGGCAATGTCATTCAATTTCACAACGCCGTCCCCGCTATGCCTGCCGAGTTTGTCCCGTTGATAATGCAATGAAACATCCGCTGTGCCTTCCGGCTTGAACTTCTGCTGCAGAGACAAGACAATCCCCTCAAGACTGCCGGTAGCTTTTTCAGGCAAGCGAAGCTTTTTTATTTCTACATCAAGCTGAAACGGACTTGTTTTATCATATCCCTCATAAGTTCCGTTTAGCACAAAGGCAGCCTGGCCGGCCTGGAGAACCTTGCCGGAAACGTCCTTCATACGGACACCCTCGCGAGTAAACAGCAAAAACCCCTGCACGTCAGCCAGCGTCAATCCGCCCTCAGCCTCTGGAAGCTCCAGGGAAAATCCCTGCAATTTTATTTCGTACAAGCCTTCGTCCGGCTTGGTGTTTTCTCCTGCGACAGCTTCAAATTCGCCGCGAGGTTTATATCTGTTGATCCATTCCTGATATTTAGGCGGCAGGAGATTGAACAGCTGATCCGTCGCAGCTCCCTGCAGCCTGTTGATATTGCCGGTAGCTGTATCGAGTTCCAACCTGGCCCAGAGACTCTCATCAGACTGCGTTGCCTGGATACCCCCATGGGCTTCATCGCGTTTCCGTTCCAGCGTAACCTGATAAACCGTAGCTGAGATCGGAACGAGCGAACATTTCCATTCCCAGCTGTCCACTTCCTTATCGAGAATTTCGTAACGCGACCCCTCTTTTAAAATAGGTCTGAGCTTTCCGTCCACAATATAAATGCTCGGCAGGGGGAAAGGTTCACCCTCGCCTGAGCCCTTCCCCTGACTGGCCTGGCGGAAAAGACGCTCAGCATTGCTCATGCCCGCCTTTTTGTCATATTCAATATTCACTTCAGGCCTGATGCATTTTATTTCCGTAACCTCGAGACGCCTTCGCAAAAACAACGCTATCGGGTTATGTTTCAGCACGACCTTGCTGGCATAGAAGAAAGGCTGGGGCGATTTATCATCCCGCAGTCGAACTTCCACCCCCTCGAGCCTGATCCCCTCGAAAAGACTGAACTCAGCCTTGTGAATTTCAACATCACCGGACGTAAGACCTTCCAACGCGCTCTTGGCTGCCTGGCGGATGAAGGCGTCGTTTGTGAAATACCAGCCCGCGTAGAGAAACGTCAGCAGCAAAGCCAGAACGAACAGACCTATCCTGCGCCGTTTCGGCGAGACGTACTTCCACATACGCCGTCGACGTTCTGGCAGATGCTCCTTGATTTTACGGGCAATTCGTTTCAATTAGTCAATCCGTTCGCGTCCGATTTCGCGCAGGCTTTCTGAATAGAACAGGTTCTAGAATTACTTCCGTTATTTTCTGCGCTGCCGGGCCTGGACGCAATCTAAATCATGGTTCGGATTTCACTTCGGTCGGCTGGCTGTCAGTCTTGTTGGTCTCGGCCCGGCCTGGTTTTACGGCAAGATCTTCCCGGGAAGCATCAATTGCGTCCGCCAGTTCCTCAACGGACAATCCAGCCCGCCAATCCACAGCCAGCCCACAGCGGGGCGGAGTCGCAAAAAGCGTCCGAACAACCAATCCCATCGCAAGATCGGCAAACACACCAGCCTGACTCTGCCGGGCAAACTCACTCATGGAATTCAGCAAACCCCGTAACTGATCCATACACAGGGGATATTTTATCGCACCCGCCTGGACAATCATCCCGCCGTTTACCAGAAACACGCGAAGCTCATGCACGCCGGCGCCAGGCTGAATTAAAATTTTTCGGAACTCGCCCAACGGCTTAACGTATCTATAATTTTCGCCCTCGAAAACCGACAACCTGTCCAGCCTGGTTTTGCAAGCGCCTGCCTGCTCGAATTTCAGTTCCTTAGCCGCCCGGGCCATCTGAGCTGTAATATCTGACCGTAAAGTCTCGCGATCCCCCGCGGCGAATCGACAGGCCTGACGCAGAATCTCCCGATACTCATCCATCGAGATCGTCCCGTCAGCAGGGCTTGCGCACTTGCCCATCTCGGCGTAGGCGCAACGCGGGCCATTCGGCGCGTTTCGCAGGCATTTAATGCTTCGACATAGACGGAAGGCATCTTGCAGGGCTTCGATAAATTTATCAGCATCGCGTCCGGTGGCAAACGGGCCGAACGTTTGAAGCTCGCTGCCTGTCTCGAGAGGCGATCTCTCGAAAATCCCATGAGTTTTGGAAAAATACGGATAAGGATCAGCCAGGTTAATCTGGATGAACCAGGGAGGCTTCCACGTCAGAAGTTTTGGGTATCTGGCAGGCCAGAGCCGGCTGGCGATTATCAGAAATTCCAGATCGGTCTCGAAATAACTTTCGCATCGTCTGTAAAAAATCGCCCGCGTAATCTGCCGCAGGTCAGGACTTTTTCGCGATTGATCCTCGTGCGGCTCGGCCAGTCTCGTTCTCGCCCTGCTTCGCATGTTGGCAGCGGTCACCATCACAATCGGGACGTCGTTATCGCCGACCAAAAGGACAACACCGCGCTTGGCTGGTATGGCTGAAAGCTGCTCATCCGAGACCGGCGGGGTTACCGCCAGTTGTGTATCGAAGAGTTTTTCCAACTCAGCCATGACTTGACGCTACAACCACATTCCAGTAACTTCGCTTTCAAATACCATCTGCCCATCCACGAAACCCTGGACAGAACCCCTGCACCGCCTAGGCCTGATTTCGAGCATCTTGCCGACGAAAATCATCCTTTGGCCCGGCGTGACCGAACCGCGAAACTTAACGCCATCCACACCGCCGAAACCTAGAAAACCTTCCCGATCCTTTGCGTTGGCCATGACATAATAGCTAACCAGATGGGCTGCCGTTTCGATCATCATAACGCCCGGAAAGATCGGCCTGCCTGGAATATGGCCTTTGACCCAGAACTCGTCCTCAGTCAAGTCATGATAACCTGCTATCAACTTGCCCGGCTCGTCAAGGTGAACAATCGCGTCAAGACGGATAAATTCATGACGATGAGGCAGAATTTTGTAAATACTTTTCTGGTCTACAATTACATTGTCCAAGTCAAGTTGTGCAACATCAAGATACGGTTGTGGGGGCATTGCCTGATTCCTTATAAATCCTGAAAACTTACCATTTGCGGATTAAGTTGTAGCAGTAACGCCCGCTTCGGTCAATGAGAAATCCGCCAGGCTCGGGGAGAGGGCGAACATCAGGTTTCGTTTTCTTCGCTGGGGCGCTTGTAGAACCGGTTGGCGAACCAGGACTCGACGGTGAGCAACACGAGCAGCAGAAGCAGCACTATCGGCAGCAGGTCAAGATCAAGCCTTTGCGGATCACCGGTCGAGGTTCTCTCGCCGGCCTGGCGAATAATCTCAACCCGACCTGGCGGAAATTTTTCAAAAATTTCGCTTTCCTCCACCCGAGTAAGATCACTTTCCGCCGGTGGAACATTAATGCTGTAGCCTCGCTGGAGAATTTCATCATTAACGATAAAAGTCAGCGTACTTCCGCCAAGCCGATTGGCTGGCACGTAGGCCAACCTATTCGCAAAATCAATTTCAACCGGAAAAGTTTCGTCTCGTCCCACGTGATGGCCCTTGGCCGAGGCAGGCCTGGCCGAGCCGGCTGGGAGCGGCAGCATGATCTCTCTCCCCCACGGAAACAGGGTTTGCAGACTCTCGTCCCGCAGAAGAATTTCTCGAGTTCGCTGGGCCAACACCACCAACTGCCCCGCCAGCTGAGACATGTTAGACCAGCTTCGCGTCGGCGAAAAGTTCCAGAACACGATATGCCCCTCACCGACGTCCCTGCTGAGTAGGGCTGGCACGCCGTCAGCATATTTTGCTTCCACAGCGGCATCAGAAGCAAGCGATGCAATTCCAAACCGTCTGTGGAACCGGAGATCAGAAAGCGGCGGATTGGCATCTTCGGGCAAGCCAGGCGCAAAGGGTTTGAACATGGGCAGCCTGGTGTCCACTGCCTGCCAGGCCATTGCAGGTGACAGCTCTTCCTGATCAGCCAATTCTGCGGGCATAAGTCGACGGGCAGCGGAGGAGTTGTATGAATCGGCAGAAAGCATAGGCCCAGCTGTGATCCACAGGCTCCCGCCGGCACGAACATATTTTTCGAGAATTTTCCAATTATCTTCGCTCAGGCCAGCTGCTCCTGCCAATACAACCAATCCGGTTTTCTCCAGTTTTTCCGGGACAATCTCATCAGGCCTGATCCTTCGCCTGACTGGACCTGAATTTCCCGAACCATTTGGCGGACATATCGCGTTGCCCGTAAGGAAAGCAGTTCTGTCATCCCGCCCAGCTGGGGTTGTCACGAACAGTACATCAACCGGCGGTGAAACATGCAGCGTGAAGAACCGGACATTGTCCGCCCGCAAACCGTCTGCCGATTTTATCGCAGCTACACCATGCAACACGCCCGATAGCCTGGGTCTGAGTGGAATCTTTACCACTCTCACCTCGCCAGGCTTAATCCGCAACGACCGTTCCTCCACAGCCTGGCCTGCCAGCTCAACCCGCAACTCCACCTCCCCGCCAAAACCGTCAGATGAAAGCGTAAATTCAAGCGTGACCTCCCCGCCAACTGGAACCGACGGACTGCTCAGCCGGGGTAAACTTATCGTGACATTTTCGTGTTGAACCGGGCCGCAATCCACAACGGTGAACCGCACGCCTCGCGTGTCCTTGGATAAATTCAAATCCCGTAACGCCCCAGCTGTGGAGTCGGTAACGATCATGACTTCCCGGGCCGGCAAATCCACCTGCCCAGCCAGGTTCACTGCCTTGGCCAAAACAGAAGCGATTGCAGAATCTCCATACCCCTGGGGCACGTCGTCGATCTGGCCCGTCGCCAGTTTGATATCCGCCAGAAAACCGGCAGCGGCATTCTGGCCATCCGTGCTCATCACAGCTATTTGAGACCCGGTTGGCAGAGTATCCACTATTTCATCGGCTATCAGTTTGCCTCTCGCCAACGCAGTCTGCTTATCCAGGCTGTACTCCATAGACGCGCTGTTGTCCACGACCACGACCAAGGCTGTGGGCACATTCTCGCGCGATGCCTTGCCAAATTCAGGCAAAAACACCCGTGCCAACAGATACGCTATAAGGACTATAACAAATATCCTCATCGCCAGAAGCAGCAAATGACGCAGCCTGAGTTTAGAGGCACTGGCAAGGTGCGTCTTTCGCACAAACCGAAGCGTCGGCAGAATCATGGGACGAGGCTTGGTACGCATGACCAGGTGAATTATCACCGGCGCTACACAGGCCAAGGCTCCCCACAAAATTGCTCCGTAAACAAAATTCATTTATTCGTATTTTTCATTCGTAAAACTTTTCCATTTCATCGTCAGCTGAGTCTGTTTTTTTATCCTCAGCCTTTTCCTCAAGCGTAATCTTGTTCGTGTACAGAATAGAGTTCGGCACGAGATGCGTTTTATCATCACACTGCAGAACCGTGTATCGCAAATTGATCTCCGTGACCTGCCCGCGCGAACCTGCGACTTCTATAACGTCGCCACATTCAAAGGGTTGATATATCAGGATCAACGCCCCAGCCAGGAGATTGGAAAGTGCGTCCTTGAGAGCAAAACCCAACGCAAAGCCGCTCAACCCAAGCCCAGCTACGAGAGCTTTAACATCCACCCCCGCCATGGCCAAGGCTGTAATTGCACCCACCAGCAAAATGACAATCTTACTGCTCGAACCGATCAGCCTGAGCACGCGAGCCTTCCCAGCCGGCAAATGCTTGGCCGTCCTGCAAATTATCGCCTTTACAATCGTGCCGATCAGCCAGGCTATGAGGAATATAGCTATCGCAATGCCCACCCTGGGCCAAAACCCAGGTGCAATACGTTCAACGTATTTGAAAAAATCATTCATATGTTTTCACCTTCCCTTCGCTACAGGCTATAATAATCGTCATGGCAAAGCAATTCCACATAATGCTTGCGTTAATGGCCGTGATTATCCCAGCCGGGGGCGCGAATGAGCTTTTTTCGGATGAGAAACCATCGCCGACCACCCAGGCTGAGAGTAATCTGGAGTATTGGCTGGACCAGGCCCAGACTGTGGCAACCAGGCCCGCCCAATCAAATGAACCGGATACCGGGGAAACCAAGGCTGAGATAAAAACCCAAAGCTCAGCCTGCTTCACTCGCGATGATGCCCTGCCCGGCGTGATCGAATTCTCCGACGGCCGTCAGATAGCTGGGGGAATTTTCACCACGCGCGATCAGGCCTTGAAAGTCTGGCTCGGGGAAGAAAAGACATGGCAACCAGTTCCGCCGGCAGCTGTGCTTAGCATCTCAGCTGTAGTAGTGCAGGAAGAAATGAAACTCCGCTGGAGATGGAAAGGTATGGGCGAACCTGAAAAAGTCTACACCGGCGAAAGCTATCCATTCCGAAGATTTTTGTGGAAACTGCACCTCGCCGACGATTCGACCATCCAGGGCGAAATAAAAGGCCAGCCTCTCTGGGTGGAAACCCCCACCGAAACCCTGGGCCCATTCATACTCTCCGAACGATCACCAGGTCAGGTCGGCCAAACCCTGAAAGACCACGTCTTCATCAAAAAAATCGTGATCTCCAGAAAGATGATGGATAAAGTCCAACAGGCTCAGTCGAAACAATGACGCACTACGATGCCCATTGGAATTTCAACTTTCGATGAGCGGACGCACAATCCTTCAGATAGAGATTTATCAGGTTTTGATAGGGTATACCCGTCTCAGCAGCCAACTTCTTGAAATAGTCCACTGCCTCCACGTCCAATCTAATGGTGATCTGTTGCTTCAGCATTTTGGCATACGGATTCTTCTTCGATTTCGAAAAGTCATATTCTTGCTTCATCTCAAGTACTCCATATATTGTTTACGTTCGCTCTTTGTTGCCTTACGTGCAGAAATCAGCCTGATCACACCGTCGTCTTCACGATAACAATGGCACACGAGCAAAATCCGCAGTTTCTCACTTAATCCAAGAAGCACAAACCGCTCTTCGGACTCAGAATGTTCGGGATCAACAATTAACCTTGCCATTTCATCGCAGAACACCGTCTGAGCTTCCTCAAACGAAAGCCATGCTTGCGTATATTCGAGGCAGCTTTTCGACTGTCCCACAAAAAACGAATTTCTCTCATAATTATATTATAATTACCAAGGCAAGGCCAGGCAAGCCTGCCGGAAATTTATTATGAGGTTTTCAAAATGTGGCGATATACTTTTGAACATTCCGATTCAAGTGTCCAAACCAGTCGATCTCCATACTGCCGGTCTATTTCCCTGTCATCGACAAAAAATCTGCTATCCAGAACAGGTCGACTTAAACTTTTATATCTCCTTATATAAAAAGGATTTAACACGCATATTTATTAAGGATGCCCAAAAAAACTCCTTGACAAAACCGCAAAATGTTCAAAAAGTTTGCCCTGAACAACCTAGTTCATCCGTTAGAAGGATATGGCGAGTCTGGTTAATCGGCAATTTTGTCGCGTCCAGGCCGAATGGAGAACAAATGGCCAAGGCAGCAAAAAAAACCACTATCAAGGAATCGTCTGGGGCAGGGAAGAGCCTTGTAGTCGTCGAATCCCCAGCCAAAGCCAAGACCATAAACAAATATCTTGGCAAAGATTTTATCGTCAAGGCCTCCATGGGCCATATTCGGGATCTGCCCAGCAGAAATCCAAAGGGCGTCAAAGCTCCTGTTCCTGGGGTAGATCTGGAAAATGACTTCTCTCCGACCTATGAACCCCTCACCGGTCGGAAAAAAGTCCTGACCGAGTTGAAAAAATATGCCAAAGCCGCCCCGCAGGTTTTTCTGGCGACTGACCTTGACCGCGAAGGAGAAGCCATCGCATGGCACTTGGCGGAGGCAATGAAGCTGGACCCTGAGAAGACGCAACGGGTGGTTTTCAACGAAATTACCAAGAGCGCCATAGCGGAGGCCTTCTCCAAACCCCGCCAGATAGACATGGACATGGTCAACGCCCAGCAGGCCCGGCGAATTCTTGACCGTATCGTAGGTTACATGGTCAGCCCGCTCCTCTGGAAAAAGGTTGCAGGCGGCCTGTCCGCAGGAAGGGTGCAATCCGTAGCTGTGAGACTTATCGTCGAACGCGAACGTGAAATCGACGCTTTCATGCCGGAAGAGTATTGGAAGATAGACGCGATTTTCACGCCCGACCCAGCTGACGCAGAAAGCGTTGCAAAGCAGTGGCGGGAATTCATGGCTACGACCAACGAGAAAGGCGAAGGGCCTACCAAAAAAGCCCAGACAGCCTGGTTGGGCGAACACGGCGCTTTCACAGCTGAGCTTGCAAAGTGGAAAGGAAATCGTTTCAAGGCGGACGAGGAAGATTCCACCCTGGCCCTGGCCAAGGCACTGGGAATCATCGTGGACGATATTCAGCGGGAGACCGTCGAAAACGCCAAAGGCCCTGCCAAAAATCGCGTAACTGTTACAGGACATATGGACCCAGCTGGGCCGGGCTTTGTGGTTCGCAGCCTGACTCACAAGGAAACCCGCAAGAAGCCCTACGCTCCATTCACGACAGCTACGCTTCAGCAGACAGCTGCGTCCAATTTGTACTTCGCCGCCAGGCGGACGATGCGTGTTGCCCAGCAGCTTTATGAAGGAATCGAGATTCCAGGCGAAGGCGCGGTAGGCCTGATTACTTACATGCGTACCGACAGTCGCAACCTTTCCAAGGAAGCCGTCGCAAACGTGCGCGAAATGATAGGCCAAGCCTTCGGCCCGCAATACGTGCCGGATAAACCAAACATCTATTCCTCAGGCGATCGGGCGCAGGAAGCTCACGAAGCCATCCGCCCCACCGACTGCAGACGGCACCCGGAGAACGTCCAGGGCTTCCTGAACGAGGAACAATTCAAGCTCTATAAATTGATCTGGGATCGATTCGTTTCCTGTCAGATGACGCCGGCGGTGTGGAATGTCACCGAGGTCGATATCGTAGCTGAGACTACCCAGGGCGAAGCCCTGTTCCGCGCCATGGGCCGAACGCTCGGTTTCGATGGCTATATGAGAGTAGCCGGCGTACCGCAGACCGGCGAACAGCTTCTGCCGAAGCTGGAGGAAGGTAAAAATGTCGGCCCGGTTGAGGTAAGTCCCACACAACACTTCACCCAGCCGCCGCCAAGATTCACCGAAGCGTCACTGGTCAAGGCACTCGAAGCTGACAACATCGGCAGGCCTAGTACCTACGCAAGCATCATCCAGACCATTCAGGACCGCAAATATGCCGAGATGATCAGCAGGGCTTTTCATCCGACTGATCTTGGTATGGTCGTGACCGATAAGCTGGTGAAGCATTTTCCAAAAGTATTCCAGGTTCGATTCACTGCCCACATGGAAGACGAACTTGACAAGGTCGAAGATCACACCGCTGACTGGGTCGCGGTTTTGGATGAATTTTACGGGCCTTTCAAGAAACAACTAGAGACAGCCAGCGAGGAGATGGTTCACGCCAAGGCTGAGACCACTCCCAGTGAATATAAGTGCCCCGACTGCAGCGCGATGATGGAGTACCGCTTCGGCAAGAACGGCAAGTTCCTTAGCTGCTCAGCCTATCCCGAGTGCAAAAAGGCCATGCCCATTGACCGTGACGGCAAGCCCGCAGCTGAGCAGCATACGAATATAGCCTGCCCGCTCTGCGGAAAACCCATGAATCTCCGCAAAGGCAGATTCGGGCCATTCCTCAGCTGTGCCGACTACCCGGAATGCAAAGGCGTCGTGAATGTTGACAAGAAGGGCATGATCAAACACCCATCAGCGCCACCGCTGCTGACGGACCTGCCATGTCCAAAATGCGATGACAAGCTGAACCTTCGTCGCGGCAAAAAAGGGCCTTGGTTGAGCTGTTCAAAATATCCCAAATGCCGAGGCAGAGGCGCGTGGGCAAAACTCGAGGACGATCAGAAACAACAACTCGAAGCCGCCCTCGACGCACACGAAAAAGCAAACCCCCAGCCCAGGATTTGTACAATCGACGGCCAGGATTGCGGAGACGAATGCAAACCGGAAATCGTTGAAGAATGACAATTTGCAATTTCCAATTGTGAGCCGCAAGCAGGGTTGAGAGAGTTTTGTCCGGTGGGACATAGCTGCAATGTAGCGACGTCCCGCCTTTTGATTATTTGACAATGTGGGACTTCGCCCCTTGAGGTTTCGTCCACACCCTACTAAAAACATTCAGGATCGGCAACTGGGCATAAAATGATTACAAGAATTACCGGACAACTCGAAGAGGTCAGCAGCACATCGGCTATGATAAGTGTCGGCGCGTTCTGGTACGAGGTAATGGTAGCTGCGTGCGACGTCGGCAAGCTCTCCAGCAGAATAGGCCGAGAGATCGTGTTGCATACGATTCATACGGTGGAGGGCGACCCGTCGAGAGGCCAGGTCACGCCCAGGCTGATAGGTTTCCTGGCTGAGGGCGACCGGGAATTCTTCAAGACTTTCACAAAGGTAAAGGGTATCGGCGCTCGGAAAGCTCTTCGCGCACTGGTCAGGCCTATCTCCGAAGTCGCAGCTGCGATAGAAAACAAGGACGCAAAAATTCTCGTCGCCCTGCCTGAAATCGGCAAACGCACAGCTGAGCAGATCATAGCTGAGCTGCATGGCAAGGTAAGTCAGTTCGCCGGGGAATATTCTTCGGAGACTGACGCAAAGGCCGGCGAAGTTTCGACAATGTCCGCAGCTGGGACTGAAGCGATAGCAGTACTCATCCAACTCGGCGAAAGACGCTCCGACGCAATCGCCCTTGTCGACCGAGTGCTCGCGGTGGCGTCGGAACTGGAAACACCGGAAGAAATTATTCAGCAGGTCTACAAACTCAAAGCCGGCGGAGTGTAAAGGAATTCCAGATTGCCGGGGCAAAAAAAACACCCGAACAAAACCCTGTATTCCTGTCCCGAAATCTGTTATCTTTCTGCTGACTACTGAATCCTGAATTCTGAATCCTGACTACTGAATCCTGTTTAAAAAATGGCAAGAGAGAAAATAATATCCTCCGAGAGCACAGGAGTTGAAGACGAGCAGCTGAATAATGCGCTTCGGCCTGACACTATCGATCAGTGTATCGGCACGGGCGAACTGCTGGAAAAACTGCGAATTTCCATCACAGCAGCGAGGCAACGCAACGAGCCTATGGAACACGTTCTGCTCCATGGCCCACCGGGACTGGGAAAAACGACGCTTGCCTATGTCATCGCGCACGAGATGGGCACAAATATCAAGGTAACCTCAGGCCCAGCCTTGACCAAGGCCAGCGATCTTATCGGAATTCTGACGAACCTTGAACATCGCGACGTTCTTTTCATAGATGAAATCCATCGACTCAGCCCAGCTGTGGAGGAATACATCTATCCCGCGATGGAAGATTACAAGGTCGATTTTATTGTCGATAGCGGCATGCACAGCAGGACGATTAATCTGCCGCTGCAACCTTTTACGCTTATCGGGGCGACAACGCGGGCTGGACTGCTCAGCCCGCCGATGAGAACGCGATTCGGCATTAACCATCACATGGACTTCTGGAGCGTAGCGGACCTGCTGGAACGTTGCAAAATGTCAGCTGATATGCTTAAAATTCAATACGACGAAGACGCGCTGAACTTACTTGCCAGCCGGGCCCGGGGCACGCCGCGTATTGCAAATCGGCTGCTCCGCAGATGTCGGGACTATGCACAGGTTAAGGGCGACGGCAAGCTGCATTTTGAATCCATCGAACCAGCCTTGAAGCTCGAAGGGATCGACGAACTTGGCCTGGATGATCTGGACAGACGATTTCTGCGAACGATAATCGACGTTTACAAGGGCGGCCCGGTCGGCATTGAAGCAGTCGCAGCCACCCTCGGCGAAGAGACCGATACCCTGGTAGATGTCGTCGAACCGTACCTGCTACAATGTGGCCTGCTTGCCCGCACCCGCAGAGGCAGACAGATCACAACCGCAGCTGCGCAACATCTGGGCGTGGAATGGATCCCGAGATCAGACGCCGTCGAAGGCTCACTATTCGACGCGGAATAGACAAACCCCAAAATTTATATTGCCGGGTCGAGACCAAATCTATTTAACTACCCTTCAGGGTATAGAATTATAAATGAAGTTTTGGTTCAGCCCCAAAGGGGCGACAGAAATATCGCAATATTTTAAAAAAATTCAAAACTTCTTTCCTCCCCCCTGGGGCTCAATTTTATCGCATTCCTCCGGGGGTTCCGCCTCGCTCCACCCCCGGCTAAATTCTTATCACCCTTTCAGGGCTAAACAGCAAATCTATGTAGTCGTCCCTGAAAAAGTTGTTTTCTTGTCATTCCGAGCGTAGCGAAGCTTATGCCACCGCCGCTGGCGGCCCGGAATCCAGGGAATATAATCAAGACGGGAAAAAAGCCCATGATGGAAATTTTGCCTCGGCTGGTCGGCCCTGGATACCCGCTTTCGCGGGTATGACACGGGAGGAAAAATCACCGGTTGGATATTAAATGATGACGTCATATTGCAAGGCTGCGAGGAGTTATCCCAAAAACCTTGCAATTTGCAATTGGCATTACAGGAATTTTAGAGCCTATTTTAAAAGCAATGCCGACTTTTTCAGGGATGACTATGTAGCCTAGACATTCCACTCGATTCTATTGTTCTCCTCCGCATTGGGGGAGTAGAGTTCTTTCATGAAGGCATCGAGATCCCATGAGAGGAAAATCTTTGCCAGCTTGGGGTCGAACTGCCCGCCGGCACAACGTCGGATTTCCTGCTTTGCTTCGGCCACGGAAAGTGCACTGCGGTACGTTCGACAACTCGTCATTGCGTCCCAGCTGTCCGCCAGGCCCAGGATTCGTCCCTCGATTGGAATGTCCATTCCGCTCCAGCCATGCGGATACCCCTTGCCATCCATACGCTCATGATGACAGAGTACGCCAGCGATAATCGGTTCCAGGTGGCGAATTCGGCTGAGGATTTTTGCCCCGATTGCGGGATGTTTCTTCATTATCTCATACTCCGCATTGGTGAGTTTGCCTTCCTTGCAGAGAATCGCCTCTGGGATACCTATTTTTCCGATATCGTGCAGAAGCCCAGCCAGGTAGACCTGTCTGACAATCTGCGGCTTGGATCCAAGTTCCATCGCCATTCTTCGCGCAATTGCAGCTACGCGTCTGGAATGGCCACACGTGTATGGATCTTTTGCGTCAATGGACTCCGTCAGCGAATACAGCACGCCCATGAGCATTTCCTGGAGTTCGCCGTACATGCGGTTGTTCGTCAGGAACACCGATGCCTGTGCTGCAATCGAAGTCAGAAACTTGGTATCAAAACTGTCAAATTCACCCTGCTGCTTGTTCGCTGCTATGAGCACACCAACATTCTGTCGGTCGATAATAAGCGGCACAGCCAGCAGGTTCTTGATGTTGCGTCCTACAAAGCCGTATTCACGGTTTTCAAAGGAATTATCAAGTACAAAACTTTCATCCTTGGGAAGATGCGAAACCAGGTAGGTAGCTGTCAAAAACCGTAACTGCTCCGCGGTAACCTTTTCATTTGTTGCTGATTTAATGACAATATCATCATCCAGCTTGGTTCGCTCGTCATACACCAAAGCCGCCGCCACCCCAAGATCCATAACGTTCAACAACTGATCACAAACACTCTGCAGGAACGGCCGGGGTTGCTGAGACACAGTCATAGATCCGCTAATCCGATATAACATGGAGAGCGCTTCATACGTACTGGTAAGATTAACCGAAAGACTGTTCAGTGCTTCGGTGGTCTCGCAGGCTTGGCTTCTTTCACCAAGAAGATGCGAGAACATATTCTGCAAAGGTACCGCCTCTGTCGCTGAGTGCCTGCATGATGTACGGGCGTAAGTCAGCATTACCTTCCTGTCGAGTTTCAGACGGTCGCAAAGCCTGGCCAGGTATTCGTCGTCGAGCATTTCCCTGGTTGGATAACAGAGCACGACCGCACCTGCAAGTCTTCGCCGATCAAAAACAGGCAGGCCGAACTGACAACAACCGATTGGTGAAGTACAGCGCGAAGTTTCACGATTATCGAGTACATACCGGGCTATATCCCTGGCTGTTTTTTCGCAGCCTCCCCCTGATTTACAGACCATTTCGCAAAAGTCGCAGGAATATTTGCGCAGACCAACCATCCTGCCGGTTGCATCCCAGACAGTAAGACTCAACCCCAATTCCTCAACCTGCTCTCGAATGCCGTTCCAAATCGAAGGCAGTATGTCAGATTCCTGAATTGTACTCGTTTTCAACATCGTATTATTTCTCATTATTACATTTCACGCCGGCCAACACATTACCCCCGTAATGATGTTCACTCATAAGATCCTGTGCAATTTCCACAACCTGCTGAGGACTGAAAGGCTTGGCCAGTACGACCGAAATACCGCTTTTTTCAGCCATCTTATCGTCAATATCAAAATCCCTTGCTGTAATGAGCATGGCTGGCACTGGCATGCCTCCGCGTCTTCGATGCTCGGAACATAACTGCAAGCCGTCCATATAGGGCATCTGATAGTCAGCTATGATAAGATCAGGCCCTTCAGACAATGACAATTCCAGACCTTCTTCACCATCGGCAGCGGTAATAACCGTATAGCCGGCATTACGTAACTTCAACGCCAATATGTGAAGAATGCATGGCTCATCATCAACAACCAGAATTTTTTTTAACTTCTTTTCCATCTGCAACTTTTTCCAACCTCACTTTAATTTCAGCTAGGCTACCAAAGGCAACTCAAAGCTGAATGTACTCCCTTTATCAGCCTCACTCGTGACGGACATTTTCCCGCCATGGATCGTCTCGACAATGTATTGCACCAGCGGCAGCCCAAGACCGGAACCCGTAGCCATGGCCCGATGCGATCTGCCGCGATAAAACTTCTCAAAAATCTTCGATAACTCATCCGCCGGAATGCCAACTCCCGTGTCGGAAACCTCAACCGACAAAACTCCCCTACGTTCGTCCGCTGCAACATCCACGGTTATATTCCCACCGGCAGGGGTATACTTTATGGCGTTAACCATGAGGTTCTGAACAGCCTGGCAGATAAGGTCGTAGTCGGCATTGACCTGGAAATAAACCGGCGCAAGATGTTCCGAAATACATATCTCTTTCGACTTGGCTTTTGGCGCAATGATTTTGAGTACCTGTTTTATCACCGCTGTCATACTCACCGGCTCGAGCACCACTTTGTCGCTGTTTGACTCGATTCGCGAAATGCTCAATATCCGCTCGATCATCCTATGGAGTCTCTCTGCCTCGCTGGAGATTGTCTCGTAAAATTCTCTCGTACTTTTCGGATCGTCAACCTCGCCGTCAAGCAACATCTCTATATACGCCTTGATGGACGCAAGCGGCGTTTTCAATTCATGAGACACATTGGAAACGAATTCGATTTTTCCTTGCTCTATCTCTTTTTCACGTGTCATGTCATGGAGAACAATCATTACGCCGGCTGTAGTTTTGTTTGGCCCAGCCAGGCAACGGAGCATAATGCGGAAAGTACAAGCCTCCCTGCCATTATTACAAGAATGCTCCACAATCCTTGGCTGATGATTCACACCCATTCTACGGGTATCCTGAATCAACCTGACAATAGCACCGTCATGAATGATCTCATCAATGTTCTTACGCCTGGCATTACTCAGGTTAAAACCCAACAGCCGTTCTGCCGATTCGTTTGCAAAAGTCAGCTCGTCAAACCGGCTGGTCACGACCACAGCATCCGAAACGGAAAGCAGAATCTGCTCAATCTGCCTACGTTGAGCATCAGCTATCTGACAGTTGATATTCAGAGAATGGTTCGCCTGGCGAAGTTCTTCGAGCTGTTTTGAGATCAGGCCGAGAGACTGAACAAGCGGGCCTGCAATTTCAGAATTTTCCGCAGTGTCAACCAGGACTCGACCACTGGGCTTGTCCTGGCCCAGCTGCTCCAACTGCATTTGAATGTAATTAAGCGTTCTTTGCATGCTGCGTCGATGCGACCATTGGGTGAAAACGAGCGCAAGCATCAAGGCCATGACACCCAGGCCTACCATCTCCATATATCCTCCCCCACCGTACAAGGCTGAATTCATCACGGCAAACATCAGACAGGCAAAGCCCGTCACAAGGATGACTATCAGTATCCATTCCAATCTGTAACGACCAACCAATGTCATTTCACATAGCTCCCTGCCACATCCAACACAGCAACCGTTTCGCTAGATTCAGCCCATGACGCCAAGCCAATACAAGTCGTCCAGTCTGTCAACATGCCTCTGCGATCACGGAAAATCCTGCTCTTTGAAACGTCTATATCGCGGAACGGCTGGACTATTTCGCACCTTAAGCCCAACCTCTCACCAAGCAAATGAAGCAGAGAAGGATCCCAAGCCTCCTGGCCCGTCATGGTTATTTTCCTGAGGGCTTCACAACCAAAGGTTGTGGAACAGTAACGCAGGCAAAGGCCTATCTCCAGAACCAACGCGTCGGCTTCGGTTCTGACGGCATCGTATACGGACCAGAAAACCGGATTCTGTTTTTCTCTGCCTTCCGGCACAGGCTGCACCTGTCCCAGGCTCCGTGTTCTCTGCAGAAGATCCATTTTCAACTGTTGTCTCAGTTGCTGAGCATCCTCTATGCTCAAGCCCAATTGTTCGGAAGCAGCCTGGCTTAACTGCTGGCCGCCACGCTCAATATTTTTAATGAAAAGAATATCAGCACCATGCGCCACAAGCACCAATGTGGAGGTCGGAGAAACATTGACCAGTACATTCAAGGCATGCTTATCGCTCCCGCGTCGCAAGAGCCTGTGAAATCCGCGAAACACAGCCAGGGGTTCAATTTCGATGGCAATCCCGGTCAGTCCCATTTTTTCAAGCAATTCCCGCCTTCTGCGAATGGCATAATTTGGAACCGCTGCAACGATCACTTCCTGACATGATTCGTCACCCATAATGACTGGAGCAGAGCCCAATACCTGAAGCTGGCTGAGAGATACGTCAAAACCAAACATGTCACTGGCCTTGGACGCAATGGATTTATGCAGCTCTTCCTGACTCATAATAGGCAAACGAATACTGCGGAGATGAATTTCATCATTCCCGATAGACGAAACAACTCCCTTGCCTTCAAAATTCCCTTCGCGCAGAACTTCACGGACAGCATTAACCGCACCTTCGCCAGTCTGCCCGGTCAGCCACTGCGCACCAGCTAACACAGCCAGCCTGCCATCAGAAGAATGCAACTGCAACATCCGTATTCCGTCATGCGCAATTGCCAAACCAATAGGCCAGGGCTTTGTTCTTTTCAGGATATTCCACATCCTTAATTCCTCACACGTAAGGACCTTAACACAGTTTTTAACTCAAAAAAATATGCGATACTTCCAATCTCATTCATCGACTTTATTACATCTCTACTTTCACAACAATAATCTGAATTATCCGTTATTTTATGTATTCTAAGATATGAAACTTAAAAAGCACAAATTCTTTTAAGATAATTCTTTATGACTGGTCTATTTTCCTTGTCCAATTCAATCTAATAATCCAATTGACCATCATTACCAGGCCAAATCTCGCCAGTTTCTTCGTTATAATACCAGCCTGCGTTGTGGTCTCCACCATAGCCCGGGCCTGCCTCAACACGATCCGAAAAACGCTTGTTTACATAAGGATTTCGCGGAATTCTCTCCAAATACGGTCCCAGAGGGTAATCTTCTGCCTTGGCTGTGGGGGGCATGACCTTGCCTGCCTCATTTGAACGCATGGTCAATTGGGCAACAAACGTATCGGCCTGAGGCAGTCGCCCGCCATGCTCTTGTCGATATAAGACGGTCTGGTCTCTTAACTGTTGCAGCCCGCTCTGTAGTGTCTCATCACGAAAATCTGAATTAGCATGGCTCAGTTCGGGAATAACAATGGAAGACAAAATAGAAAAAATAACCAACACTATTGATGCTTCAACAAGCGTAATCGTTTTAACAGGACTCTTTTTCATCCTAACCTTCTTCCAGCAAAACACTTATGTGTACAACCACAGGGCATCCATATTCCCACCGGGAATCCTGCCAATGTAATTATCGAAAAAGGAGATTCTGACTTGAGTTAATAAGATTTTTTTCGATTATTCAGAGTTTTTTTTATCGAAAAAAAAATGCCGACAAATCAGCTGGGAATTTTGGAAACGGCAACTACTTAGTCGTCCATGGAAAAGTTGTTTTTTTGTCATTCCGGGCGTAGCGAAGCTTCTGCCACCGCCGCTGGCGGCCCGGAATCCAGGGAATGCGATCTGGACGGGAAAAAAGCCCATGATAGAAATAATTACCCTGGCTGGGCCGGCCCTGGATACCCGCTTTCGCGGGTATGACACGGGAGGAAGAATCGCCAGTGGGATATTAGAGCATATCAAACTTGCCGACTTTTCAGGGAGGACTACATTATGCGAATTGTTTTTCAGACCGTCTGAAGCACAGCTGCGCGAGATACCTCAAGCAGTTCAATAACCTTGAAAGGTTTGAAGAGCGTCCTGGCCTGTCCGGCCTGACATGCCCGCAGGATTGCATGGTTCGGATCATACCCAAACCCGGTGATGAGAATAACGGGCGTTTGTTTTTCGCCTTCTGCTGCAGCCTGGAGAACATCATATCCGCTGGCGCCTGGCATGTTGACGTCGGTGATAATTAAATCATAGTCGTTTTCTCGCAGATTGGCGATAGCTTCCTGGCCGTCGGGGGCCAGGTCAACAACACAGCCACACGGGGTGAGAATATCGGAAATGAGCTTGCGAATGATATCCTCATCGTCAGCTACGAGAACACGCTTACCGTTCAACACCGGATCCGTTCGCTTGACGACACCAGGGCGGGCTGGGATAGGCTGCTCAACTGGCTTCTCCAACAGGGGGGCTGGCAAATTCCAATCTTCGCAACTCACTGTAGGTCTGCCGATGCGAACGTCTGCACTTGGGGGGGTCTTATCTACCGGGGCCTGAACCACAGCTGGGCTTGGTGCTGGAGAGCCATGCGCCGAACCCCGAACCTGGGCAATCATGTCGATAAGACTCTGCAGCCTATGCCTTAAATCATCATGGCCTATGTAATCTTCCATCAGTTCTGTTGCCCGCGTAACAATATCGCTCAAAGGCCCAGTCAGATTCACTGCAGGCTCAACCACAGGCTGTTGAACTGCAGGCGTTTTCACTTCCCCAGCCTGTTCGGGAAACAGGCCGAGCATGTGCATCGCCAAAGCGATATAATGAGCGCATATTTCCGTAAAATGTTGCTCGCTGTGCCCATACATCGCTGGGAGTGTGGATTCAATATTGAACACACCCACGATTCTACCATGCAGACGCAACGGAACGGTCAGACTGCTGCCGGCATCTCGCAAACCGGTGATATAACGCGGGTCACTTTTTACGTTGGAACAAAGGTAGCTCCGGCCCGTAGCTGCGACGTAACCACAAATTCCATTGCCCTCGATACTGGCAAGGAAGTCGGTTTTGTCCACACCCTCAGCCAACCCATCCGCTATCAGCCAGTGCAGCTTATTCTTCTCGCTATCCAATAACATAATGGCGAAATGCTCGAAATCCAGCATGTCGCGGGCGCACTGGATAATCCGATCCTTCAAAATGGCGAAACGCTGGTCAGTGTCCAGATTCCGAATATACTCAGCGTCCAGCCAGACCAGTTCGTCGCTCATACGTTCGATCACGTTGATGGTTTGCTGCTGCTGCCTGCGGTTGGTGGCGTCGACAACCACAGCTGCGATCTGGCGGAGGGTATTCTTGCGATCAAAAACAGGGGAGCATATCAGCTCAAAATATGCCCCGTCCTCAACCATGTGACTGTATCGTTTGGTCTGGCCTGGGCTGGTGTCTTCGCTTGCGGCGAAGGCTTCAAAGGCTTGCATGCAAATATTGACCACGCTTTCCATCTGGATAGAGGAAAATTTTCTCAGTCTCTGATTGGCCCAAATTATCCTGCCCTTTGGCCCTACGACGCAAACACCCTCGATAAGCGTATCGAGAACAACCGCAGCCTGCTGTGAGGCAGCGTTTCTCTCAATGGGAAGAAAATCACTAGTCTCCGCCAAGACCGCATCGAAATGATTATTGCGAAGCGCATCAAGAGCCGATTCAAGCTCTTCAACTTCAAAAACGTCACAAGCATTCTTCAAAGACGTGAATGCACCATTTAGATTGAGTTCGGATCCTCGAACTGCAAGCAACTTTGTCAGTTCAGCTGTAGGATTCATTTTCTGTTCCCTATTCCCAATACTGTTCACTTGGAGAATATTACCCAAAACTTCAATTTCCTCACGTTCACAAACCGCCCGCAAACAAAACCAAACTACACCGGGGGAAGCATAACGAAAAATCGCCTTTCTGTCAATCCAGAATCCTGACATCTCCCAAAAACATGAAAAATACCAAAAAAATCAATACATCCCCTTACAAACAACCTGCAACGCTGAGACATAAAAGATTTACAAAAAAGATTTTACATAAAAATAGGGTGCCTGGTCATCCAGGCTGAATGATTTTCCGTACCAAGGATTCCCCTACCTCCAGAGAGGTTTTGGCTTGGGCGGAGACTATTTTCATATTCTTGCCATCAGGCCTGGCCTGCATTGCCAAGCCCTTCCAACCTGAAGATTCCTGATAAACATGGACGGCAACACAGCTGTGACAATCCACGCCCAGGGTTCGCAGCACAAATCGCTCAGCTCTGAGGGCATCATGAGTTGGCTGATCATCAAGCCGGCCCAGTAACGAAATGAGTTCGTCATTATGCCCAGCTGTTTGAATGGCCAATATCCCCTGCCCCGCAGCAGGTATGAAACTCTCAACATCCAAAGGCTGAATTGAATTGGCATATTCGTCGCTCAACCCGCTCCGCTTAAGCCCAGCCATCGCCAAAACAACAGCATCCAACTCTGAGGTATCCCTGAAAACTTTCCCCAGCCTGGTTTCCACATTCCCGCGAACGGGAAGAATTTCGAGGTCGTCCCGCATTTTATACAGGAAGGCTGAGCGTCGCAGGCTGCCCGTGCCGACCCTGGCCCCGCTGGGAAGACCAGTCAGGCCGGCATAGCCTGTAACAAGAACATCACGCGGATCTTCACGCGGAGGGGTGGCTGCGATAACCAGGCCTGCAGGATCAGCTGCGGGCATATCCTTTGCGGAATGAACAGCCAGGTCCAGTTCACCGTTGAGCAGGCCGGCTTCCAACTCGGCGGTAAACAAACCCTTGCCGCCCATATCCGCCAATGGCCCGGTTGTATTGTCGCCCCGGGTAGTGATGACGACGATCTCGATTGCCAGGCCGGGCTTAAGCAACGCGATGGAATCGCCCACCGCACGCGCCTGAGCCAAGGCCAGCCTGCTGCCCCGCGTTCCAATTTTCAGCTTCACGTTTTTCATACATTTTTTCAGCAGATATTCATGGGATGTTGTGACCCTGAATCCTGTTTACAGTACGCGGTGGACAGTAG
Organism: Phycisphaerae bacterium; assembly: GCA_963664745.2. Lineage (GTDB taxonomy): Bacteria > Planctomycetota > Phycisphaerae > SM23-33 > SM23-33 > B1-G9. Next base: position 2,193,434 of record CAXXMC010000004.1, on the reverse strand, counting down.
CCCCGACACGCAAAACAAAAAACTTGACTACTGAATCCTGAATCCTGACTTCCGAATCCTGAATCCTGCTTTTATCCCAGCCCACGGCTCATCATTTCGTCCAGGCTCATCATGCCCTTTCTGCCTTTCTGGGCGAGGGAGAAACGTATCCTGCCGGAATCGATGGCTTCGTCTCGAATTTCTCTTTGCTCGTCGGTGTCGCTGGGCATCTTATAGGCCCGCTGCAAAAGTTCCCACGCATCTTCCGGGTCAAGTTCCGAGGTCGGCTTACATTCCTCAGCCAAGACGCTGAGATTATTTTCATTCACACGCAAAAAACCCCTGCTGATGAAGAGTTCGGTTGGTTTACCCTCAGCGGCTTCGAGAGTAATCAGACCCGTAGCTACCACAGCGGTTACCGGAGCGCGCCCGGCCAGGATTCCTATATAACCATCCAAGGCTGGGAGATTAACACTGATGAACTCACCATCAAGAACCGGGCCGTCCGGCGTACTGATCTCACAATGAAATGTCTTCGCGTCCTTATCCAACTTTTTACCTAAACCTCACACCTTTTCTGTCCAAACCAACATGCCTGCATAAAACGTCCGCATGGTACTTGAATAAAAAGCTCAATTCTTCTGGCAATCTGCGCAATATGCGTAATCCGTTGACTATTCTTCCTATTGCCTAGTACTCCATTTCAGGAATAATGCCGGCTACCTGCTTGCGTCGATAAGGCATCTGCTGCGTCAGAAAAACGACGGAATATCTTCATATATGCAGTCGCTTTTTTTCCTTGCATCTGCCTCACCGGCGCGGCGCATCTATCCGACCTTATTCCTAAAACGAAGTACTAGTGCCTGCCGTCATTCCGTAAATTTATCGAAGCAGACTACGTCGTCAAAATCTTTTCGCGACTTTTCTTTCGGATCAGCCACAGCTGGGTAACCAAGGGTCAGCATCTGAACTATCTTCGCGGGGTCCGGCACGCCAAGGATTTTTTTGCACTCATCCTGCTTGAAGTGGCCTATCCAACACGTGCCCAGCCCTTCCTCCACCGCAGCCAGGGTCATATGGTCTATGGCGATCGCGCAGTCGACCGGGGCAGCTGGGATTTCACAGAACATAATCCGGTCATTCGTACCGACCACCGCAATGATTATCGGGGCAGCCTGCATCCAGGCCTGTTCCGCAGCCTGGACAAGCTTGGCCCGAATGGCAGGGTCGCGAACGACGATGAATTTCCAATCCTGCCTGTTATTCGCGGACGGCGCAATTCTGCCTGCGTCCAGAACGCGATGCAACTTCTCAGTCTCGACGGCTTTGTCCTGAAACTTTCGGACACTGCAACGCTTTTCAATTGCCTGGTAAAGTTCCATGATATCCTCTGTAGGTCATGTGGTGTTATTCAGCATCAGAGCCGGCTGGTTTGTCTTCTTTTTTCGTACACGAACAACTGATGGGAAATTCTCCCTGATAGCAGGTCATGATCGCAGAACCTAAAGCAATGATCGTAAATACCATATTGAATATGCCGGCCAGGACTATTGCCCATCGACCTGAGAACTGCGAAAAAATCCCGACCAAAATAATATTCAGAATAATCGCAGCCCAGCTTATCGAGAAAAATTCCGGGCGTCGTACATGCTGCCATTTCAGTAACAGCACCAGATTAAAAATCACCAAAACGACCATTATCAAACTTGTTGCTGAAGCCATGATAAAACTCCTTTCAAAATTGTACGAGTTTTCGGACCCAAATTCTCACAATCCATTTGTCATTAATTTTATACACCAGACATTTCCGTCGAAATCATGAATTTGCATTTTTTTTGCATTAATTGATTTTCCGGTATCGCCAATCATTTCTTCATTTTCTCAGCCTGGTGAGCTGCCTCTTCAACCGTGCCGACATACATGAACGCCTGTTCCGGCAGGTGATCCCATTTGCCGTCGCAGATTTCCTGGAAGCTGCGGATGGTCTCAGCCAATGGCGTGAAGTTACCGCTCTTGCCGGTGAAAACCTCAGCTACGAAGAAAGGTTGGGAGAGAAAACGCTCAATCCGCCTGGCTCTGCCGACGATCTGCTTGTCTTCCTCGCTGAGTTCGTCCACGCCGAGAATAGCGATGATGTCCTGCAGATCGCGATAGCGTTGCAGAATTTCCTGAACCCGGCGGGCGATATTATAATGTTCCTCGCCGACATTCTGGGGATCGAGAATTCGACTGCTGCTGGCAAGCGGATCGATAGCGGGATAAATTCCCTTCTCCACGATTGACCGTTCGAGCACAATAAACGCATCGAGGTGAGTCACCGCCGTTGCCGGGGCTGGGTCTGTCATGTCATCCGCGGGCACGTAAACAGCCTGTACGGAAGTAATCGCACCATTCTTCGTAGAGGTTATACGTTCCTGCAGTTCGCCCATTTCGGTCGCAAGCGTAGGCTGATATCCCACAGCGGAAGGCATACGACCGAGCAACGCGGAAACTTCGCTGCCTGCCTGGCTGAACCGGAAAATATTATCGATGAACAAAAGCGTATCAGCCCCGCCGGCGTCCCGGAAATATTCGGCAAGCGTCAAGGCAGAGAGCGCCACGCGCAGCCTGGCTCCGGGGGGTTCGTTCATCTGGCCGAAGACCATGGCTGTTTTTTCCAACAGCTTCTGACCGGTCGATCCGATCTCGGCTTCCTGCATCTCAAGCCAAATATCGTTACCCTCGCGAGTACGCTCGCCCACGCCCGCAAATACGCTATACCCGCCATGTTTGGTCGCAACGCGGGCAATGAGTTCCTGAATCACGACCGTCTTGCCCAGGCCCGCTCCGCCGAACAGACCCGTCTTGCCGCCGCGCACAAACGGCGCAAGCAAATCGATAACCTTAATACCGGTCTCGAAAATTTCGCTCTTCGGCATAAGCGTATCGAAAGCCGGCGGGGCGGCGTGGATAGAACGATATTCCTCAGCCTCGACTGGCCCGCGGTTGTCAATAGGCTCACCGAGCAGATTGAAAACCCTGCCCAGCACGCGAGGGCCAACCGGCATGGCTACCGGCGAACCGGTGTCCTCAACCGTATTGCCTCGCCTCAGACCCTCCGTGCTGCCCAGCGCGACGCATCGAACCCGTCCGCCGCCAAGATGCTGCTGCACCTCACCAGTCAGCCCAGCCAGCGCATTACCGCCGCCATCGTCCTTCACACGCAGAGCGTTATAAATCGCGGGAATATTCTCCTCTGCGAACTCTACGTCGAAAGTTGATCCTATTACCTGTACAATTTTGCCTTCTGCCATTCTTCCATTTCCAATTACCAATTGCCAATTTCCAATTGTTCAAAAATTATTCCAACGCTGCTCTGCCGCCCAGAATTTCCGCCAGTTCCGTGGTTATCTGAGCCTGTCGCATTCGATTATATTTAACATGCAGACTGCTGATCATCTCGTCGGCGTTTTCGGTCGCCGCCCGCATGGAAGCCATTCTAGCGATCTGCTCAGTCACCGCTGCTTCCATAAAACATTGATACATCCTCAGCCGAACCGTCATCGGCAAGAGCCTGGCCAATAAAAGTTCAGACGACGGAACAAATTCATATTCCACACGCTCAGCCATGCGTTGTTTCAAGTCAAGTTTATCGTCAGGTTGTTTTGGGGAATCCACGCCAAGCGGCAGCAGCCGAAGTACGATCGGCTCGTATTTTCCCGCCCCGATCAAGCGCGAGTATATAACCTCAACGCCCGCGAGTTTGCCAGCCAGGAATCGTTCGACAAGCCCATCCACCAGATGGCTCACCATCCGCCAGCTCGGAATGCCGCCCTCAAAATTGCTGAAAGTCTCAGCCATGGCAAAGCCGGCATTTCGCAGATGAACAATTCCCTTCCGCCCCGCCACTCGCAATTCAACAACAGAGTCGTCTTCTCGAAGTTCCTGCATCCGATCAATAGCGAGTTTCAGCAGTGACGTGTTATAGCCCCCGCATAAACCGCGGTCAGACGTAATTACAATCATGCCCTGCAATGAACTTTTTCTGCCTTTTTTTAGAAGAGGATGTTTCAGGGAATCGGCATGACTTCGCGCCAGAACGTCCTCGACCAGCCCAGCCATGCCGTTAATATATTTTCGCGCAGCCTGGCTGCGATTGAACGCCCGCTTGAAACGAGCCGTCGCAACCATTTCCATCGTCCTGGTAACCGTGCCGATACTCTTGATCGCCTTGGAACGAGCCAGAATTTTTCGTGATTTAGCCAAATAAAAAACCTTAAATAATGGACTCCAGAATTATTTTTGTCGCCGTTTAGTCTTTCTAAAATCTTCCCAGTCGCTCTTCTTGAACTCGCCAGCCAGGAAGTCAAGCCGTTTGAATCGATCATTTGGCATGGACTTATCAGCCTGGAGTTCGGCATATATGTCGGCATGCTCTTCCTTGATAAATTCCAGAAAACCTTCCTCGAACAGCGGAACATCTTCCAAGGCCAGGTCATCCAGGTTGCCGCACGTGCCGGTCATGATGGATATCACCTGATCAATCTCATTCATTGGCCTGTACTGAGGCTGGGTCAGCAATTTCACCATACGCTGGCCTCGGTCAAGTTGACGTTGACTGGCTACGTCGAGATCCATTCCGAGTTGTGCGAAACTTTCCAGTTCGCGGAAGGCTGCCAGGTCCAGCCGAAGTGAAGCAGCGACTGTTTTCATGGCCTTGATCGCCGCCTTGTAACCAACTCTGCTGACGGAAATGCCCGCGTTTATCGCAGGACGCACGCCGGAGAAGAAGAGTTTCGGCTCGAGATAAATTTGGCCATCCGTAATCGAAATCAGGTTAGTTGGAATATAGGCTGAAACCTCGCCTTCCTGAGTCTCGCAGATCGGCAATGCCGTCATGGACCCGCCGGAATCCGGCAACATATGCAACCCAAGATCGTCGGCGTTGGGCAACCCAGCCATATCCGCGAGGGCCTGCTCCCTTTCCAACGGGCCTACGTAAATTTTTTGATTAACGCCGGTGATATTTCCAGAGTTTCTGTCAATATCCTTCGGCGCTATAACATAACGCTCAGCCATCTTGCAGGCACGTTCAAGCAGCCTGCTATGAAGATAGAAAACGTCACCGGGATACGCTTCCCGCCCAGGAGGCCGGCGGAGCAACAACGAAATCTGACGATAGGCAGCAGCTTGTTTGGAAAGGTCATCATAAACAATCAGCGTGGCCTTGCCCTGGAACAGAAAATGCTCCGCAATGGCACAGCCCGCGTACGGAGCGATGTACTGCAACGGAGCGGCCTCGCTGCTGGAAGCACAAACGACAACCGTGTAATCCAACGCGCCGTTCTTGCGGAAAGTCTCCACGACATCGGCGACGGTTGATTCCTTCTGACCTATCGCAACATAAACGCAAATAACGTCCCGCCCCTTCTGATTTATGATCGTATCCACAGCCAACGCTGTCTTGCCGGTCTTGCGGTCGCCGATGATCAACTCACGCTGCCCCCTGCCAATAGGAACGAGCGAATCGATAGCCTTGATGCCGGTCTGCAACGGCTCATCGACAGGTTGACGCTCCGCGATGCCCGGAGCCATGAATTCCACGGGCCTGGTTTGGGTGGTCTTTATCGCGTCCCCGCCGTCAAGCGGATTGCCCAGCGGATCAATAACCCGCCCCAGCACAGCTTCGCCGACTGGAACTTCCAACAACTTTCCCGTCGAGCGGACAACGTTGCCGGCTTTGACCTGATCGCCGTTAGTGTAAATCACCGCGCCGATGGAATTGTCTTCCAGGTTGAAAACCTGCCCCATAGCGGTGTTTTTCTCAGCTGGGCCTGAACCTTTTTCGTCAGTCTCAAACTCCAGCATTTCACCGGCCATGGCCTGGGACAGGCCAAATACCTGGGCAATGCCGTCGCCGACTTCCAGTACCCGCCCAACGCGCGCAACGTCCATTTCGTTGCGATAGTTTGCTATTTCCTCGCGTAAGACACTCGCGATTTCATCCGCTCGAAATTTCATTTCGATTTTTTCTCCAAACTTCTATGTCATTTCACCGCCAAATGGCAAAAAGTAATCAGACCGAAACTTATTTCCCCGCCATCGCCTCGACCATCCTGTTCAGCTCGCCAACAACGGAACCATCGTAAACCGTATCGCCGACCTTCACTACAATTCCGCCGATAATTTCTTCATCAACATTCATATGCAAGGCCGGCTCGGCATTAAAAACCTCAGCCAGTATTTTCCGCAACTGCTGACGCTCCGCATCGCCAAGCTCGACAGCTGAGGTTACGGTGACATCAATCCTGCCTGCCCGTCGATCAAGAACTTTCTCGAACTGATCCGCAACCGCTTCTATAAGTCCCAGCCTGCCGTTGACTGCCATCACGCCCAGCAACATTTCCAACGGTTTGGAAACCCTGCCCTTGAAAATTCGTTCTACCATTTCCTGACGTTGCGAGCGATTCATCATGGTCGCAGCCAGGAACTCACGACAGCCTGGCGTCTGCCGAATCAGCTGGGCCGTGGCGCGAAGTTCATCGGTTATCTGGGTCAGGCTATCGGCATCGGTCACGTAATCCGCAAGGGCGAGAGCATAGGCTCTGCCAAGCGTCACAGCCTGGGGATCCATCACAGTCGCATCTGGGCTTGCTTGCAGGTCTATCAAGACTCGCCCCCTTCTTTTCTGCCGATCTGCTCGGTAGCCTGGGAAACAAGCCTGCTATGATCCTCTGGCGAGAGATTTTTCCGCAAAAGACGCTTTGCTATTTCCGTAGCCATGCCCGCTGTCTCAGCCTGGAGCTGTTTGCGCGCCAACTTCTGGGCGGAGGCAATATCCTCATTGGCCCGTTTCAAAACATCCCTGGCTTCTTCGTGGGCCAGGCTGCGAATTCGATCCGACTCAATGGTGGCTTCTCGTTTGGCCAGGGTGAGCATCTGCTCTGCTTCCTGGTCGATATTATCGAGCTTGTCCCGATATTCCTGGGCCATATCGTCCGCTACCTTTTTACGGGAGTCGGCATCTTCGATTCGCTTGGCGATATCCTCTTCCCGCCGGCGCAGCTGATTTATGATCGGACGCCATGCGAACTTGCCCAGAACCAGCAGCAGCACGAGAAATATCACCAATGCCGCAATGGCCTGACCTAGATCGCCGGCATATGGCCTATCGCTCGCCAAGGCCAGGCCAGGCGCAACAAGAACCACAAAGACCGTAACAGCCAGAGGATATCCAAACAGGTTTACAAAACTTTTCGACATCTATTTTCTCGTATTCCGCAGCCTAAATACCCAGAACGCCCAACAGACATACGACGATGGCAAAAAGCATGCCGCCCTCGACCATAGCAGCTGTGACGATCATCGGGGCGAACATCGAACCTGCAGCTTCGGGCTGACGGGCCATGGACTCGATACAGTTTCCGCCGATACGGGCAACGGCAAATCCGCCGCCGATCGCAGCTACGCCCGCGCCGAGGCAAGCCCCGCCCACAGCCAGGCCTCGTCCCATGGACATACTCTGGGCTGCGGTCTGTTCCGCTTCCAGATTCTGGGCTGCATCTGCCGGGCCCTCAGCCATGAGCAGAGAAGGGAAAACACCAACCACCAACAAAGCCATTACAATTCTGCCAACTTTCATCATAATTACTTCTCCTTGATTCCAGGCCGGGCTTGACCCGACGTTTTTTTCTCATTTCAAACAACAAAACAACAGAACACTAATTTTTATTGGTAAAAAAATAGTAAAACAACTTCGTAATATTCGTTTCCATTTGTGAAATTCGTATTCTTCTCATAACTTCAAAATTCCTTGTTCGTTATTCTTTCTTCGTTTTTGCTTTTCCTAGTGTCCCATTGAATGTTCCACATACAGGCCTATGAACATTGCAGAGAGGAACGTATAAATGTAGGCTTGCAGCCCAGCCACCAGCAGTTCCATGAGGTCCACAAGCACACTGGAAATAATACAGACCGGCGCGATATAGAAAGCGTGAATCTTATTTTCCAAGGCCGGGTTCATGATGGTTTCATAGCTGGCCAATACGGTCTGGACGACAAACATCATCATCACTGCAAGCAGGAAATGCCCCGCCAGCATGTTCGCGAAAATACGAATCATAAGAGCGAAACACTTGGCTATCGCACCAACAAATTCCAGAATGGCCAGCGGAATAAGCAACACTCGCCCAGCCATGCCCGGCACGGGCGGGGCAAAACTGAGAAACCATGTCAACGGCGAACTCAGCAGGCACAAAATCATGGGCCAGCCTTTGCTTTCGCGTTGGCGCTGCGCTGACCGCCAGAGGCCCAGCACGAAAAGCGTCACTAGCGTCAAACCCGCAAGGGCTGCGCAGACAGTAAGCACAGCTGTGGGCGTCGCCCCGATAAGATAATGATTGCCGGGAATCGCATGACACATCGCCTCCAGCGGAACCAGGCCTATAAGATTCATGCCGAACACGAAAACAAAAAGCGTCAGCAGCATGGGCAGGAAAACGTATGCTTTTGAACCCAGGGCCGGGATGGCTATCTGGTCGCGAACGAAAATAACAATAACTTCAATCACGCCGGCCGTTTTGCCTATTCTCACTTTCCGAGCACGCCATGGAATCAGCAGACACAGCACCAGACCCACTAGCAGCATGGATGCTATCGCACTGCTCATCCACGTGATTTCCATGCCGCACACGTTGACCGTACAGCCCGGCCAGGGGTGGTCTGTCACATGACTCATGAGAAAATCACCGGGTTTTTCAACAGCTAATATCATTTCTTGATTTTTTTAATATTTTTAATATTATCAATCAGGCGTCCTACGACAGGGGAGTTCTGTCCCAGGCCGGCTGGTTCCTTCTTCTCCTCATCATCCACCGGCCCATACAGCCTGCTATGCTTCCGCAATGCCCGGACAATCCAAACGCATTCCATCGCCAGGCCTGTCAGGTAAAAAATTACCATCCAGACGCCCAAAGGCATGACAGCCAGGTCGAACAACCACCATACCAACGCAGTCAACAGCGGGCAGAGAACCATTCGCACCAGGCTGGACGCCGAAAACGCCATCGCAGCTGAGGCCCGGTCTTTCTTCGCAGCGGCGACTACCACAAGGCCGTTACCGAGCATTACGCTCAATACAACCGCACCGGCTGCTAACTCAGCCCAAACTCCTGCCCAGCCCGTCTTCAGCCAGGTTGGGAAAATTCCGAAAACCGCTATACCAAGCGACACCGGCAGAACCCAGCCCAGCAGAGCTGAAATTTTGACTTCCATCGGAATGGAATCGATTGGATTTTTTTTCGCTTGGGCCATCACGTGACCTCTACATTTCTTCAGGCCCGCCAGAATCATCCCGGCGGATATTTTTCTGATTCAACTCAATCGCAATGCGAACAAGCCTGTACAAACCAGCAGCGAAACCAACAGCCAAGCCTACAAGCGTCCAGACCGGTAACATGCCCAGCCTGCTGTCCAGCCAATAACCACCACCCGTAAACAAAGCCACCACGACTATAAACTCAATGCCTGCTGTGGCATATCGGCCAAGCTCGTTTTCTGGGTGAATATCGGTCATTCTCGCTGTCCATACATACAAAGTGATGAGGATACGACTCTGAGAAGGCAGTGTCAAGAACATGATAAGAAAGGGCAAAACAAAGGGAGGAAAAAAACGCAAAAATACCGAACATCGGTTGCAACTTCTTGCGTCCTCAGACCCAGCCGGGTAAAGTATCGCCTGATGTTGGACACTTTTACTAAAAAAACTAGGCTGCTGCGAACCTGGACCGGCGGACATCCATTGTGGTGCGCCTGGCAGGTAACGTATAGATGCAATTTCAGGTGCAAATTCTGCGGGTACTGGCACGATCCGCTTGGCTTGGAACCAGAGCCAGCTGTGAAAAAATATCGACTGGGCGCGAAAAAACTCGCATCTTTCGGCTCGATGTTCATCAGCCTGGCTGGCGGAGAACCCCTGCTGCGGACTGATCTGCCGGAAATCGTCAGCGAAATCGGAGAATATCATCTGCCTTTCGTCACAACCAACGGCTGGCTCGCAACGCAACAGGTAGCTGACGATCTCATGGCTGCCGGGCTGTGGGGAGTTTCAATCAGCCTGGACTACGCGGACCCCGCAAAGCACGACGCAGCCCGCGGGATGGATGGAGCATGGCGACAGGCATGGCGAGCGGTGGAAATGTTCTCGAAAGCGCGCAAATATGATTACCAGCGCGTCAACGTCATGGCTGTGCTGCTGGACGACAATCTCGACGAACTCGAAGAACTCATGCAAATGGCAGCCAAGCATAAAGCCTATTTCATGGTTCAGCCTTACGGGTTCCGAAAAATAAATTCCAAAAAATTCGAGTACAAAGACGGGCCAGTGAGTCCCAGGCTGCTGGAGATGTGGCGGCGGAACAGGAATTTTTTATCCAACCCGATCTATCTATCCAAGTTCGATCAGTTCCTTGATGGCGGAATTCCGGGCTGCCGGGCCGGGCGGGCGTTCTACAACATAGACTCAGCCGGCGATATCGCAATCTGTGTGGAAAACAAGACCCGCCCCATAGCCAATCTTTACAGCCAGACTCAATACCAGATTCGCGACCGGCTGAGGGCAGCGTCAAAAAACAACGACTGCACCTGCTGCTGGTACAACTGCCGAGGCGAAGTGGAATCGCTTTACAAACCCAAAAGCCTGCTGATGAGCCTGCCGAATTTCCTGTTCAATCGCGGCAAAGCTGACGGCGAGAAAATGGGACGATGGGGATAAATCAGATTTCCCTTTTTACTCCGACTACTACTCCTGAATCCTGATTCCTGAATCCTGACATCTGACATCTGACCTATTTTTGGCAGCCAGGGCTCCTGTCCTGGCTGCAAGCCTGCGAAGCAGGCGAAACTTACCCATGATATCAACTTTGATCTGATTATCGTTTAGTGTTGTCGGTAGGATTTCTTTGTCATGTGCCGGGACAGGAGCCCCGGCACACACATACGCTTTTCTACTAACCACTGACTCCTGAATTCTGAATCCTGATTCCTGACTCCTGATTCCTGACTCCTGATTCCTGACTCCTGATTCCTGAATCCTGAATTCTCTTTTCCCCTCGCCGTTGCAAAATTCCGTTCGTAACCTTAAAGTATGTGGACTATGAGCATCAAAATCATTAGACAATCTGACGCTGCCTACCAGACTGAGGTTGCCGCCTTGAGAAACATGTTGCGAGGCGGCGAATTATCAGCTGCCGGTGAGAGCGACTCGCTGGATATCCCGAAAATCGTTCGGGACGTCTTGATTGATGTGCAATCCCGCGGCGACGCAGCGGTGGCAGAGCTTACCGAAAAGATAGAAAAGGTAAAACTCCCTCCTGGAAAATTCCGGGTATCGGCGGAGGAAATTTCGGCAGCACACAAGGCAGCTGAGCCGGAATTCATAGCCCTCGTCCGTCGCGTAGCAGAGAATATTCGCGAGTATCAGGAGCACATCCGCATTCAGGCTCCACCGACGCTCAAACGTGGAGGCAGAACACTTGGCGTGAAGTATACGCCCATTGATCGCGTAGCGGTTTACGTACCGGGCGGCAGGGCTGTGTATCCGTCGAGTTTGCTGATGACAATCGTGCCCGCATTGGTAGCCGGCGTACCGGAGCTTGCGATGATAACCCCCCCTACCGGCGGCGACGTTAACCCCATGGTGTTGGCCTTGGCGGGCGAGTTGGGCGTACGTGAAATTTATCGCGTCAGCGGCACTGCGGGGATTGCTGCGGTTGCGTATGGAACGGAGAGCATACCAGCTGTGAATAAAATCGTCGGGCCGGGCAACGCATTCATAGCCGAGGCCAAGCGTCAGGTATCCGGTCTGGTCGGGATCGACAGCATAGCCGGCGCCAGCGAAGTTTTTATTATTGCCGACGGAACAGCCAACGCTCAGTGGGTGGCAGCAGACCTGCTCGCCCAGGCGGAACACAACCCTGGCTCTGCTGTCCTCGCGACGACCTCAGCTGACCTGGCCCGGAACGTTGTGACAGCCTTGGAACAACAACTGCCGAATCTTGAGCGTGAAGAAGCGACCCGCGTCATGCTGGATAAATACTGCGCGATCATCGTGGCTGACGACCTGGATACAGTTTGCGACCTGGCCAATGACTTCGCCACGGAGCACCTGCAAATTATGACTGCTGACGACGACGCGACCGCAGCCAAAATTCGCAACGCCGGCGCCATCTTCATGGGCAGCCTGACCCCGGTTTCGATGGGTGACTACTACGCAGGGCCAAGTCACGTTCTGCCTACCCGAGGCACTGCCAAGTTTTTCAGCCCGCTAAGCGTCAACGATTTTTTGAAATCCTCCAGCGTCATCAAATACGACGCGGAGTCTCTCGCTGCGGATGGGCCGGACGTTATTGACTTCGCCAACCGCGAGGGCCTGACCGCCCACGCAAACGCCGTGCGAGTGCGAGTGGAAAAATAAGAGTCCGCAACAATGTCATGTGCATCTTAACATTTCATTACTCTTGGCCTGGAAAGAAGCAGCCCAGGCCCCGGCTGGAGTATTTTGACGGCTATGACATGCGGCTCGCCCGCTTCCCGGCCTTATGCAAATTATCTGAAAAACCTTCTCGAAGTCCGGGCTGGTTCCTGCTACAATTCCGCATCCCGTTTTAATCAAAAAAGTGATCACACGTTAGGAGCGATCAAATGACGACATTGGTAAATAAGAATTCAAAAGGCATGGAATGCCTGGTTAGAGACCTTTCGCTGGCAGAGTTCGGCCGAAAGGAAATCAGCATCGCTGAACACGAGATGCCCGGCCTGATGGCAACGCGCGAAAAATACGGCAAGGACAAACCCCTAGCCGGCGTGCGTATCATGGGCTCGCTACACATGACAATCCAGACAGCTGTGCTTATCGAGACGCTCGTCGAGTTAGGCGCGGACGTGCGATGGGTCAGCTGCAATATTTTCAGCACGCAAGATCACGCTGCCGCCGCCATCGTAGAAGCAGGCGTGCCGGTTTTCGCATACAAGGGCGAAAGTTTGGAAGAATACTGGCAGTTCACGAAAAAAGCTCTGACCTGGCCGAACGGCAAAGGCCCACAGATGATCGTGGACGACGGCGGAGACGCGACGCTGATAATCCACAAAGGCTGCAAAGCTGAAGACGACCCATCGACTCTCGACGGCAAGTGCGGCAGCGAGGAAGAGCAGATCATCGTGAACATGCTCAAGGCCACGCTGGCTGAGGATCCGAAGTTCTGGCATGGCATTGCGGAAGATTGGGTCGGCGTTTCGGAAGAGACGACCACCGGCGTTCATCGCCTTTACCAGATGATGGAACGCGGCGAGCTGATGGTACCAGCCATCAACGTCAACGACTCCGTAACAAAAAGCAAGTTCGACAACGTGTATGGCTGTCGAGAATCACTCGTAGACGGAATCAAGCGGGCGACCGACGTAATGGTAGCCGGCAAGGTGGCGGTGGTGTGTGGCTATGGCGATGTCGGCAAAGGCTGTGCCGAAACACTCAAGAATCACCGCGCTCAGGTTATCGTGACGGAAGTCGATCCAATCTGTGCTCTCCAGGCAGCCATGGCTGGGTTCAAGGTCACCACCGTTGAGGATACGCTCGGCCTGGCTGACATCTACGTCACCACGACCGGCAATAAGGACATCATCACCGCCGATCACATGGCCAAGATGAAAGACCAGGCCATCGTCTGCAACATAGGCCATTTCGATAACGAAATCGAAGTCGCCAAACTCAAGGCATGGAAAGGCATAAAGCATACTAACATCAAGCCGCAGGTGGACATGTATACCTACCCCGACGGTCATAGTATTTTCCTGCTGGCAGAAGGCCGACTTGTGAACCTGGGCTGCGCGACAGGCCATCCGAGCTTCGTGATGTCCAACAGCTTCACGAACCAGACGCTGGCCCAGATCGACCTGTGGACAAACCGCCCTGCCGTCGGCGTCTACCGCCTGAGCAAACAGCTCGACGAGGAAGTGGCCAGGCTGCACCTGGCCAAGATCGGCGTGAAGCTGACCAAGCTCTCCAAGGAACAGGCAGACTACATCGGTGTGCCAGTAGAAGGCCCATACAAACCGGAACATTATCGATACTAAAAAATATTCTGAATTCTGTAGTCGGGAGTCAGTATTTAAAGTGAACCCGTAGGGCATCGTAACAGTTTTATCATTACGTGCCTATTAAGTTGAATTCAGGAGTCGGGAGTTTTTGAAGTTTTTTTTACAGTCGAAAAAAACTCAAAAAAATTCCCGGCTCCTTTTTTTTGCGCCTACTTGTTTGTGGTTTTTGTCATCCCAGCGAAAGCTGGGAACCAGGGGATTTTTCAGAGTCACTCCTATTCCCACTGGATTCCGGGTCTTCGCTGCGCTACGCCCGGAATGACACTGTTAATTCCGTAGAGTGCGACATAGCCGCGACGCGGCGGCGTCCCACCTTTTAACTCAAGGCTCTTCATAAAATTCCAAATCCCCAAAATCCGAAATCTCATTCGCCGCTTTCTTCTTGCCAGGCTGACCAAAATTCCATATGCTTCACTAGGTGGGTACGGATCAAAGGGCTAAAAGTTTGTAAAAGAAGATTCGGGAGATTTACGATGGCTAATGGAAAAAACTCGCGGAACAAAGTTCTTCAGACCATTCTTGTCGCGACACTCGCAGCGGCTTTCTGTTCAGCCATAGGCTGTCAGGGCGAAAGGCTGGTGAAAATAAAAATTGAGAAGGGCCTGACCGCTGGTCCAGGAATGGGGACTGGTGAATTGGCTCCGGTCGCATTTGCCCGGATTATCAATGCCGTGCAAAAGCAATCCTGCGATGAAGATAAAAAGGCAAAAAGCATATACATCGATTTCATGCTTCAGCCCGGCGATCTGATTGGCGCTAAAATAGAAAGAGAAAAACCAAAATATGAACTGATGATGGTTTATCCTTTCAACGGCAATGAAAAAAGCCCGCTTGTATTTTCCGGAACAGATTTCAGGATGTTTCTGAATGGCAAACTCATCGGGCTGGACCTGAGAACTCCCGAAGCCTTCACTTGGCTGGAGAAACAACCTCCATCCGTGTTAAAAACAGTCCGTGCAATTCAGCTATCCAGCCAATCAGCAAACAACGTTCAGATTTTGAGACACTTCGTTGGCTCGGGCGTAATATTGTTTTTTATGGACGAAGTCAACTTCAACGACCAGGATGAACTTATCTCCTCTATTATCGACGTGAAGCCGACTGGTCTGATTACCCCAAAAATTGAGGACTGTGAAAAAATTCTACCAAAACTTCCACATCTAAAATACCTCCTGCTGTCCGGCAAGAGAATCCCGACATTATCGAACCAAAAAGAATTACTTTCGCTGCTATTTGCTTTCGAGGGCGATGACTGTTCGCTGGCTCCGTTGAGTAACATTAAAAGCCTTACAAATCTCTCGCTCATCCACTGCAATTCAGTAAAAAATTATCAGCCTTTGGCAAATTTAACCAATTTGAGGAGGTTGGCGATTTATGACTGCAAAGAATTAAAAAATCTTCAACCCCTGGCTGGAATGCAACAGTTGCGGACACTCTCGCTGACTAATTGTAAAACTCTTGATGATATTTCCACACTCACCAAGTTAAAAAGTTTGAGAGAACTTGCATTGGACCCGCTGCCGGAATCAAAACAGGTTCAGGACACGCTGAAGAATCTTCACAAATTGGAAACTCTCGTTCTGACAGAAGATGATCTGAAGAATCGCAAAGCTGAGGTGGATGAAATTCAGAAAGCGTTGCCAGATTGTAAGATTATCGGGTTCTGCATGGGTTCGCTCTGGATAGCTGTCCTGCCGATCTCAGCTGGGGTTGGGTTGCTGTGGCGACGTCGGCGGGCCGGGGCAAAAGCGTAATGAACAAGCGGCGGGCCAGGCCAATAATCGCGATTGCATTCGCAACTGGTCTTGTCGCCTTTGGATTGTGCGCCCATAGGCCTGGGCTGTTGGTGCCTCGCGTTGTCGGAATTGTAGTCGCTGCGATTGTGTTGTTTCTGGCGATGGTCTGGAGCAGGCAGCCTGCGGAAATGCTAGGCCTGAAAAAAATCCCAGCCCGGCGATTGCCCTGGCTGCCCGTGGTTGTCGGATTCGGCGTGGGATTGGCGATGTATTATCGGTATCGGCTGGGGCTGTCCCTGCTGCCCGGCGAGTTAAAAAAATTCTGCCTCCTTGCTGCATCCATCGGCCTGTGTGAAGAGCTGGCCTATCGCGGTTTTCTTCAGGGTCTGCTCGCAAAGTATGGCCAAGCCTTGGCATGCGTACTCGCAGCACTTGCACACACCGCTTACAAGTGCAGCCTGTTTGTTTTCCCCGACGTCCCGGTTCGCGCAGACATACTCTGGCTGGCGATAGGCACGTTTCTTGCGGGCCTGGTCTTCGGCCTGATGCGAGAAAAACTCAACAGCGTACTCTTCCCAGCGCTCGCCCATATTGCCTTTGATGTAGTAACCTATGGCGACTTGGCTAATGCACCATGGTGGGTATGGTGAAACAATAGTCAGTGCTCAAACCGTACCGACATGCATTGTCAGATCAGCCACCGCGGGATGAGTCAGATATTCAAAATCGTCATAGCTCATAATCACCACCGTATGATGCGTTCCAGCTTCGAAGGCAATCTCATCATCCTGTGTCAGGTGGGAATCCACCAGCGTCGGCATTTCGTAAAGATTCCCGAATGGCGGCTCAGCTCCGATTTCACTATCCTGGAAAAGCTCGCACATTTCCTCTTCCAGCGCCAGTCGCAGATCATAAGTGCCCCGCAACATGGCTACCTTATTCAGGTCCAGCCTTTGATTGGCAGGAATAACGCACATTACGTAACCTTCTTCGTCTGCGACAATAACAGGCTTGGCTATTTTCTGCCCCCTTATATGCGTCTCAGCGGCGACTTCCTGCGCCGTGTAGGCAGGCGAATGCTCCTGGGTGGTGTAAAAAACGCCCTTTTCATTCAAATAACTGCAAATATCCATGTTGATTCTCCTTCCCATATTTGAAATTCATTCACAGAATCGTCAAACCCCAAGGACGAAAAACAGATATTATTTCCCATTCTATACATACCGGATTGTCACAAACCACCGTCATTTTTATTTTTAATTGTTTCAGGCCAAAACCCTTTTCGCGCCCATATCCGAAAATCGGCCTAGCCAACTCACCTCGATGAAAGTACTAACTCAAACTGACCGTTTGAGTTACCGGTTGACTGGTAACTGGTTGATCAGTAAAAAAAGATACAAAAACTTCTTCGACCCGAGATTTCATGCTTTTTGCGGGTTTTTATAATTCGGTCAATAAGAGGTTTTTTTGTAATCTTTTACCAGTCAACTGATTAACCAGTCCACCAGCCACCTGACCCACACCAGGGTCAACAAAACCGGTCACTTTGAGTAATAAGTACGCTGTCCCAGAGTGGATAAATACAGATTTGCATTACAATTAATTTATTACACTAATGTCCCATCATAAGTTGAACAAGGACAATTGGTTGTAATTTTGATTGCTTTGAATATTGTAATTTGTTTGCGAAAAGGCATGTAAAATAGGCATTTTCTCGAACAGGCTGAGACTTAGAATCTGTAATAAAGTGTAGAGGCTCTGATTGAGAGCCAGCTGTTTTTTGACAATCGCAACAAGGACGTAAACGCTCACGGCTATCCAGATTTGGGTTTTGACTGCATTGGCGGTCGTGCCGAAGAATCGTTTTATGCACAGGTGACCTTTGATCCATTTGAAAAACAGTTCGACCTGCCAGCGGCATCGATACAGCATCGCGATTACCAAGGCCGGAATATTGAACAGATTGGTTAAAAACACAAGACGATTGTCGGTTTCGGCGTCGTAATATTTCACTTGTCGAAGTTGATCTGGATAATCTTTGGCGGCATAAAAGTTTGTCAGCTGAACGGTTTGGTCGTATATCAACCCCGTCGATTTGTCGATGGGATGCGAGTAAATTCGTCTGGTTCGTGTGTTTGATTTTGTGCGAGTGACGAAGAAAGCACCGGCTTGATGCATAGCGAACAATCTCTCGAAATCGAGATAGCCACGGTCCATCAGATAGATGGCTGACGGCAGAATCGGCAGATCGTCGAGAATGTTGACATCGTGCACTGAACCCTCTGAAATATAGATGAATTCGGGTATCGAACCTTTGATGTTTAACAGCGTATGCATTTTGACAGCCGCTTTTGTCGTACGAAAAGTTGCCCACGGAAACATAGAAAGGCACAAGTCGATTGTTGTCGAATCGAGTGCGTAGATAGTGTTTTCCAAATCGAAGCCGAGTTCCGTATCGGCATACAATTTGGTTGCTGTTACGATGAGAGTTTGAGCAAAGTCGGCGTAGATTTGCCAGGGTCGCACCTGATTGGCGTTGGCCAGTGTATTGCGTGAAATCCGTTTGCAGCGGAATCCGGCATGATAGAGTTTTGAGCCGAACGTTTGCAGACAGACTTCGATGTCTCGTAGTGATTCCCTGCCGGTGAGTTGTGCGAAAACCATGCAGAGATACTGGTCGAGACATGAGAAGGTTTTGATTTTGTGGTTGCCGTTGTAGCGTTGCACGCATCGATGAAATTCGTCGCGTGGCAGGAAGTCCATGAGTTGCGAAAAGATTGTTCGTCCGTCGTTCATTTGCTATTCCTTTTTCAAAGATAGCAAAAAAATGTACGACGCCGTTCAAATCGATCCAAGTTGTTTTTTGATGTAACATTTTTTATATGTTTAACTTAACAAAATTTAAAATCCCAACGTTGGGACAGCAGTGAATTTATTATTTTTCTAAGAACTAAATTCATCCCCCCCCCTAATTCGCCGATAACTCTTGTGATGCGAAATACTCGCGTAAAAAAATGAAAGAATGGTTACGACATGAAACTGGAATTGCCTGACGACATTTTGCTTGGTGCTGAGACGACGAATCAGGAGCTTCGCATGGCTTTGGCGTTGCAACTCTATTCAGACGGGCGAGTTGACTACGCCGACGCATGCAGGCTCGCGGAGGTAGCACCGGGAATTTTTGACCGGGAACTGGCAGGGCGCGACATCAGTATCATTCGCTTCCCGCCTTTGAGCACCTGGCGGGAAAAGCGGCGGGCAGGCTAACCACTAACATGGAATTAATCTAAAGCCATAATTTAATTGTTTAGGAATTTGTATTTGCCGACTCCCTATCGAAGTGGAATCGACAAAGGACGTTAATTAATATTTTTTTACGAAGAAAGCGTTTTACAGGAGACTTTTTCAGGACGTCTTTTCTTTAGCGCGAAACCGCGACAGGGTAGGGCTGGAGGGCCCATATTGCCTTTAGTCCGTTGTGGCGGACTATGGTCAGCTGGCATTTGCTGCTGTAGAGATGGTTTGTTTCGGGAAATTCGTCTCCTGTAAAACGCTTTTTTTGGTCGTTACCCATTCCACTTTTACTTGACTTTCCACCACTTGATACTGACAATCCCACTCCAGTATGACGTCGCAACTCACAAACAGGCCTATAATCGGAATCGTGGGCGGAATCGGATCCGGCAAGACCGAGGTCTCTGCCGCGCTGGCAGCAATGGGTTGTGCAGTAATTAACTGCGATGAACTAGGACATGAAGTACTCCGGGACGCTTCAGTCCGGCAGGAAATTTTTGAGCAATGGGGCCAGGCTGTATTCTCTCCCTCCGGCGATGTGGATCGCAAAGCTCTCGCGAAATTTGCTTTTGCCAGCCGATCCGAGCTGGACAAACTTGATAAAATCATGCATCCAAGAATAAGGAAAAGGATTATAGACGATATTTCAGCGGTAAAATCAGACGTCCCTGCCATCGTTCTTGACGCAGCAGTGCTGTTCGAGGCCCAATGGGACGACCTGTGCACAGACATCGTTTTCGTCGATGTTCCGCAGGAAAAACGATTCGAGAGGGTAAGCCAAAACAGGCAATGGAGCCGGAATGAATTCCTGGCGAGAGAAAAGCTGCAAATTCCACTTGACATTAAAGTCAAACGCTGTTGTCATGTAATAAGTAACAGCTTTAACATTTCCCGTCTGCACGAAGAATGTAGCCAGCTTTTACGTCAGATCACCCATGGATAGTTATATAACGTCTCTAGTGGTGTTTCTGAATATTCGTTGAAATGAAAGAGTAACCCGCGTTTTTTCCCGTAAGGCATTCCAGGGGCCAAGCCCAAGTTACAATTGGCCTGCATGGAATGTATTGCCACAAGAAATTTTGGAGAAGTATAACATCATGGCCAAGACGGCAAAGAAGACAACAACCAAAACTGTAAAAAAGAAAACGGCAAAGACGACCAAGAAAGTCGTCAAAAAAGCAGCAGCCAAGACCGTAAAAAAAGCAGTCAAAAAGACAGCAAAGAAAATCAAGGTAACGTCAAAGCAACTATTCGACGACCTGCCGATAGATGAGCCGCAAATAATCGAAACCCCTGAGACTCTTGACGTAGATGCACCAGAGGGGATTGTTGTCGCAGAAACGCCTGAAACTTCCGACATAGCTGATGCAATTGTTACTCCTGAAGACTCCCAGCCCATAGAGGCAACGGTGGTCGAGGAAACTCCCCAGGCCGAAGCAATAGAGGCCGAGCCGCTGGCCGAAGAAGATGCGCCCACTGAAGTGAAAAAAAAGAGGGGAAGGCCAAAGGGCAAGACAAAAAAAACCGACACAACACCCAAGCCCAGAGCAAAGTCTGAGACCAGAACAAAAGAAAAAACACACCCCAAGGCTGAGGTAGAAACCGAACCCAAGGTCGAGACTGCAGCCGAAACCCAGGCTGAGCCTAAACCAAGAAAAGAATCCAAAGCCGGCCCAAATGAAGCCATGCACGCAAAGTACGAGCGTGTCAAGAAGGGACAGCTCCACATAACCGAACTTCAGAAGATGGCTATTAGCGAGCTTCACGAAATGGCCAAGAATGAGGGCGTCCCGGATTTCGTGGGCATGGGCAGGCAGGAACTGGTATTCAATATCATCAAGACTCGTGTTCATAAGGACGGCATGATGTACGGCGAGGGCGTACTGGAAATTCTGCCGGACGGCTTCGGCTTTCTGCGCAGCCCTGATTACGACTATCTCCCCAGCCCGGACGACATCTACGTCTCCCCGTCACAGATACGCCGCTTTGGCCTGAAGCAGGGAGCCATCGTCGCCGGTCAGATACGCCCGCCGAAAGAGGCTGAGAAATATTTTGCGCTGCTCCGCGTCGAAGCGGTAAATCATGAACAGCCCGACAGAGTCGCGAATATCACGAATTTCGAAGACCTCACGCCAATGTTCCCGGAAAAGCGGATATTCATGGAAACCACCGCAGCTGAATTGAACACGCGCGTGCTTAACCTTGTCGCGCCAATCGGCTTCGGCCAACGAATGCTTATCGTTGCTCCGCCTAGAACGGGCAAAACCGTTCTGCTTCAGAAAATTGCCAACGCCATCAACGCCAACCATCCCGAAGCATACGTTATCATCCTGTTGATCGACGAAAGGCCTGAAGAAGTTACGGACATGAAACGGAATACCAAGGCTGAAGTCATCTCCTCAACTTTCGACGAACCCGCATCCCGCCATCTGCAAATTGCGGAAATGGTTTCCACCAAAGCCAAACGCATGGTCGAGTTCGGCAAAGATGTGGTTATCCTGCTGGACAGCATCACTCGCCTGGCCCGCGCTTACAATACCCAGGCGCCCCATTCGGGCAAAATTCTCACCGGCGGCGTCGATGCCTCAGCCTTGCAGGCGCCAAAGCGATTCTTCGGAGCAGCCCGCGCGGTTGAAGAAGGCGGTTCACTTACCGTTATCGGCACGGCGCTGGTCGAAACGGGCAGCAGAATGGACGACGTTATCTTTGAAGAGTTCAAAGGCACGGGCAATAGCGAACTCCACCTGGATCGCAGCCTGGTTGACCGCAGAATCTGGCCCGCCATAGACATCAGCCGATCCGGTACCAGAAAGGAAGAAATCCTGCTCGATCCGGTCGAACTGAAACTCACATACAGGCTCAGGAAAATCCTTAGCGAAATGCAGCCTACCGAAGCTATGGATATGCTCCTGGGGCAACTGAAAAAAACAAACTCAAACGCGGAATTCCTGATGTCGATGAGAATAGACTGAGGAAATCTTGCGATCCGATGGAATTTATCATCCTGGCCTCGTCGCTGTTCTCGGCGAGGCCAAGTTTATTATTAACACAGGAAATTACAAATGAGTTACAAAGCTGTAGTGTTTGATCTGGACGGAACGTTGCTTGACACCTTGGACGACCTGGCTGATTGCATGAACGCAGTCCTGGCTCGCAAGGGATTTCCCACCCACCCGACCGAAGCGTACAAAACTTTCGTGGGAGACGGAATGCACATGCTCGCCAAGCGTACACTGCCTGCTGAAAAACTGACGGAAGAACTGGCAGATGAGACTCTCGCCGGTATGAGAGCACAGTACGCCGAGCATTGGGCAGACAAAACCCGTCCTTACGACGGCATAACGGATATGCTCGCCGCCCTGCTGGATAGGGGGCTGAAACTCAATGTCCTTTCCAACAAGCCGGACGATTTCACAAAACTTTGCGTCGCCAAATTCCTGGGCGATTATGATTTCCAGATTATTCAGGGCATCGCGGAGGACTGCCCCGCCAAGCCGGACCCGACAGGCGCAAATGCCATCTGCAAAACCCTCGGAATCCCCGCGGAGGAAACTCTTTATCTGGGCGATACGAATACTGACATGAAAACGGCAAACGCTGCGGGCATGTATGCCGTCGGCGTAACATGGGGGTTCAGATCCGCAGAGGAACTGAAAACCTACGGTGCTAAAACGCTGATCGACCACCCGTCAGAACTTCTGAAACTGCTGGACTGAAAACAGGGGTCAGTAGTAAGGATTCAGGAGTCAGGATTCAGTCGAAAGAATAGTATGCTGGAACAAAATCCGGCATGATGGAACCCGGTCTTTTATTCAGACGATTTGTCCCGTGCGTTATCTTTTTGGTTTTGGAACTTCTCAGCGGTCGGGCCATAGGTTTCCACAAGCTCGCGAAGTCTGGGCTCATCAGGATCAAGTTGCAGGCTGGTCTTCCATACCGCGACGGCTTCAATGATACGGTCGGGATCGTTGTTGACGCGATAAATTTCAAGCGAGATATCCCCGAGCATTGCCCACGCCTCGATATCCTTGGGAGCAAGTTCCAATGCCCTTCGCAAAGCGAACATCGCCCTTCCGCCGCTGCCTGCCTCCTTGGCAGCTGAGGCCAGGTTCAACCAGGCGCTGGCATTTCTAGGCTGTAATTTCGCAGCCTCGGCAAAGGAATACATGGCTGCCTTGTAGTCCTTCAAATCCATCCAGACCTCACCCAGTCCGGCATGAGCGTTTGCATAATCGGGAACACGCTTGATAACCTCCTGCCACTGCCTACGGGCCGATTCAAGCTTGGCCTGGGTTTGATACATCATCGCCAGATTCGCACGCGTCTCAATGGAGTCAGGCTGCTGCTCAAGCAGGTTCAAATACACCTTCTCTGCCTCAAAAAATTTGGCGTCCCTCGCCAATGCAAGGGCCAGATTAAACTTGGCTGTCTTGTCGTCGGGCACAAGTTCCAGGATCTTGCGATAGACCGGAATGGTCTGGTTGAACTTCTCAGCTGCAAGCATCGCCATCGCCAAGCCACGCCACGCATCAGGATTGTCCGGCGCCAAATCAACAGCCTTTTGAAAATGCAAAAGCGCTTGATCAGTTCTTCCGCCAGCCAATGCTCGGTCGCCCGCTTTCATCTGATTTTCCGGGGAGACTTCCACAGGCCCGGAAGCAGGCTGAGATGCAAGCTGTGTCGACAGGGCCACAGTTGGTGGAGTTTCAGGCTCTATAACAGGCTCAGGTACAGGCTGGGAAACAGGCTGGGACTCTGATACTGAAAGGGGCGGCAGTGCTTTCTGAGCTTCCAAATTCTCCGCGGGTAAACTTGGGATATCTTCATCCTCCAGAACCGGCTGATTTTCATTCGTAATTGCTACTCGCCCTCCGGATGGTTTGTCTGCAACTGATAGCGCAATATCCGAGGCAGGCCGACTGAAAAGCGTATATTTAAGGGCTATCAAAATTGCAACAGCCACAGCTGCGCCAATAAGGCCAGCCAGTATGGATTTGAAAATTCTCATTTATTCACACTCAACCAGACTATATAAGCCTGGTGAACATTTGTAAACCGCTACTGCTCAGTTCTCTTAAGTCCAATAAGCCATAAGTATAAGTTTTAAGACATTTCAGTTCAATTCTTGAATTATCACGCTTGGTTCCATATAGTAGGCTTGTAGATCATGGCCAAATAATACCAGGCCAGGACAGAAACAAGTACCGATAACCGGAGTTGTCATGAGCGAAGAAAACACAGCCGACCCCGTCACGAAAACCGAAACAAAAGAAAAACGTACCAAGACAATACTCATTCTTCTGATAATTGCTGCAATGGTGGGCATCTATTTCTATCAGCAGCGCGGGCTGAAAATCGAAGGCTGGGGTGAAGACCTCGACGCCGCTCTGACTCAGGCCAAAGCTGAAAACCGCCCGGTCGTGGTAATGTTTGCCAATAAATCCCAGACACCCACAGCCAGGACTCTCAGAAAGCATATCAGCCAGCCCAGCAACAAAAAAGCTCTCGAACAGGGAAACTATATCACCGTTATGGTCTACCTGGACAATGCCCTCGATTCAGATCTTGCCAAAAAGTATAAAATCGAATCACTGCCGACACTCCTGCTGCTTAAGCCCGACGGCACGGAACATAATCGTGGCGAAGGTAATATCGGCGAAACCCCCTTCCGGGATACTTTTTTGAATTACAACAAACCAGAAGCAAAATAATTCTATTTTAAGTTTGATGCTTTGTCGCTATGGCTTTCATGCAAGCCGACGCGGTAAAGCGAACCTTTCGGGGTTTGTTCGACGCTGGCCTGGTTAAGTATTACCTGCGGAAGACAGTCTGACGAGGGATAAACTACAAACAAAGGCCGACCCGCAAGATTTTTCCGTAACGCAGCAGCCTCCAGGGCTGGGAGCAGCTGGGTGTCTGAACGGTCAAAAAACTCACCCCCATGAGATACGTAAACAGTATTGGTTTCGGCCAGGCCCAATCGCTGGGCCAACCAAAGGGGATAAATAGATGTATTATCCGCGAAAATAACGCCAGCTGGGCCGGCTTCCTGTATTGCGAGGGAAGCAAATTTCGCCGCTGATTTTTCATTCTGTTTCCAAGGCTGCATCCAATATGCGATTTCATTTCTG
Organism: Phycisphaerae bacterium; assembly: GCA_963664745.2. Classification (GTDB taxonomy): domain Bacteria; phylum Planctomycetota; class Phycisphaerae; order SM23-33; family SM23-33; genus B1-G9. The sequence continues at coordinate 2,168,164 of CAXXMC010000004.1, read as the reverse complement.
AACGGCAATTGTCTTTCCCGCACTTTTGCGATCCTGCGTTGTGCTATTTCGGAGGCCGCCTTGTACGCTACGGGCTGGATTACGATGGAAATCAACATAAGAATTATCATCACCGTTCGCCATCGCACGCTCAACCCAGCCAGGACGTCCAGCCCCACGCACGCAAGCACAGCTATCATAACCATGCTGGGCAGAATAAACGTGAACTGATCCGGCACGGGGTATCTAATGAAGAATATAACCTCGATAGCGGTGATCGTTCCCAGGGTCACCGCCAACGCTGAACCCGCCCTATCACGTATTTTGAAAATTCCCAGCACTGCCAAAGGCAGCAGCAGGTTGAGAAAATTCATCGCAGTCAAAATCATATTGGCCCGGAAATTTTTCGAGCCTGCTGAGATATTCAGAACGCTGTCTGCATAATGACCCGTCAGTGCATCACGGATCGCCCATGCAATTGAACTGTTACGCAAGGCTGCCTCTACAATCATTCCGATGAAAAGCCCAGCCCCCAAAATGTACGCACCCGCAGCTGGGATAATCGACCAGGCCGGCAGTTTTTTATATACGATCAATATAATTGCAACGATGATATATACAGGCAACGGCAGCAGCGCAAAGTTGTGCACACATAACCCCAAGCCACTGACCAATGCAAGACCCATCAAGCTCTGCCAGCTCGGCTTGCGAATGAGAAATATCAAAAAATAAAGCTCCGCGGAAAGTCCAGCTACAACCCAGGTATAAACCTCAGCAATCGTGGACAGCCACCATACGGTATGCGACACCGCAAGCACAGCTGAGATGACAAGACCGATCCAACGCTTCCCGGTGAGCAGGCAGCCCACAGCTGCGATGTTGGCCAGCGCCACCGCCATGCCCAGCCCGCTGAAAGCGTTAAGCAGCAGAGGGAAATGTTTTTCCGAAATCCAGGCCAGCCCCTGCCCAGCTGCAATGTAAAGCGGATGCGACCGGGCCAGCGGAACCGTTCTGCTATAATCACCCTCAAGCACTCGAAATTGGTATTCCCCGCTATCCTGCCAACTGATCGTCCGCTGGGCAGTAGCCAGGTAAAACAGGAAAAAAACTGCACAAGCAATGAACCACCAAATCAGCCCAAGTCGCTTCGGTGCGTCGGTCGAACCAGTTTCAAATTCTCGTTTAGTCATCAGCCCAGCAACTCCAACAGTTTACTGTCATTATGGACCAAATGCGCAGGCTCACCGCCCGGCGGGGCCTGGCGATCCGCGTAAACCTGGCCTTCGCGAATATATCGGATCGTCAACCAGCCCAATTGATTCGGGGCGATGAAATCCTTGGCTGGGTTATCTGAAACATAGACGCAGGCGGGATGTGGGACGGAGAGTTTTTCAACGATGGCCTGGAAACCAGCAGGGCTTGGCTTGCCGCTATCCGGGCCAAGGTCGTCGGTAAGAACGACAGCCTGGAACCTCTCTGTCAGGCCAAGAGCGATGAGCTTGTTTCGCTGCATCCGGGCAGGGCCATCACTTACAATTCCCAGGGCAAAACGGCGTCCTAAATCATCCAGCAGTTCCGGGATACCCGCGAAGGGTGAAATCTCAGGCTCATGGAACCGATATACTTCGACCAGCCTGGAGATATCCGATGGTTCAAGACTCAGCTGAAATTCATCATTCAGATCGTTAAATGCCCTCGCGACTTTACCAGCCTGGAATCGCCCCCAAAGCCAATCCTCAAAAACGTCAGCCCGGCCTGTGCTTTGTCTCAGATACTCAGCAACGGCGAGATAGCCGCTATGGACAAAATCCCGCTCAAGATAAAGCGTATCGTCGATATCAAAAACGACAGCCTGGATTTTACTGGAATGTTTCATCCACAGTTCCATGTTTTCTACTTGAACAAGGGGCTTTTGAACCCCGGCAGAGTCGAGGGATCATCAACCTGTTTGTAGAATTCGCCTGAATACCTCATCTGAAGCATATTGGGCGTAAATTTCCCTGAGTTTGAGGTAATCGGCAAGCCAAGCACTTCCTGGATAAGATACAGCGGCAGATTGGCTCCGGCTTCGATCGAAAGGGGGGCGCCCCCGCCAAACCGGGGGTTGATCTCGAAGAAATATGGAGCCTGACCTTCTGGGCGACGACACTGACAACAGAAAACACCCCACAAGCCATCCATCAGCTCAACCAGTTTGCGCGTTGCCTCTATCAATTCTTCATCATGAACCGTCACACCCAGATCAACCTCTCCGCTGCGAACGATCAGTCTTTGTCGGGGCACGATACACTCTATTTCCCCGGTTCGCCTGCGGTAGACGTCGATGGTGTATTCCTGGCCTGGCACGTTGTCCTGTACGAGCAACTGATCTCCGAAGGTATGTACGTGTCCTCGCAAATCACGGGCACTGTTAATCAAGGACGAGCCAATGCCCGCAGAACCATGAAGGGGTTTGACAAAACAGGGATAAAACGGCTCCTGCTTGAATTGTCCCAGAGAAAATGTACGAATAGCCGGCAGCCCAGCTTTCTTGAGACTCTGATTGAAAAGCTTCTTGTCACGACAGACCTTGATAGCCTTCTCCCTGCCTATCATGACAGTGCAGCCAAGATCGGCAAAAAGTCCCTGTCTGCGAGATAAGCTGCGAAGATCAAGATCCGTCAGCGGCACGACCAGGCCGATTTGTTTCTCCCGAACTATTTCCAGCAAAGCGGGAATATATTTGACGTTCCTGGCCTTGGGAACAATCATACCTTCATCCACAACCTGCAGGCCCGGGGCCGATTCAGTTACATCCGTACCATAAATTTTCCCCGAAACGCCAAGCTCAGCCATCGCCTTTCGGAAAGCCTGTACAAGCACAACACGCCGGCCTATGCAAGTAAACAGGATGTTCAATTTTTTCTTGGCGATGGCTGAATACTCCAAAGCGGTTATAAGTGATCAGGATTCAGCAAATTTTCCGAATCCTGACTACTGAATCCTGACTACTGTTTTATAAATTTTCCTTATACCAACTGATTGCCTTTCGCAGGCCTTCCTCGAAATACACCACAGGTTCGTAGCCTATCTTTTCCTTCGCTTTGGACACATCTGCCAGGGAATCCTTCACATCGCCTGGCCGTCTGGCCTGGTAGTCGGCGTCAACTTTCACGCCTAACAGCTCGCTGAGGAGTGCAAGTATCTGGTTAAGACTCGTCGCATGGTTACAGGCTATATTGACTGGTTGGCCATTGCATACCGAAGGGTCAGCTGTAGCGCCGAGCCAGTTGGCTAAACAAACGTTGTCGATGTAGCAGAAGTCGCGACTCTGTTCACCGTCGCCGTAAACGACAGGCCTTTCACCCTTGAGGATGTTGCTGACAAAGGCTGGGATCACAGCGGCGTATGCACCGTTGGGGTCCTGACGAGGCCCAAAAACGTTGAAGTATCGCAGGCAGACAGTCTCCATGCCATAGGCAGCTGCGTATGCCTGCATATAGAATTCGCAGGCGACCTTATTGGCTGCGTACGGGCTGATCGGCATGGGGAGCATGTTTTCATGCTTGGGCGAAACCTTCTGATCGCCGTATGCGCTGCTCGAAGCGGAAAATACTACGCGTTTTACACCGGCGGCACGGGCACTTTCAAGAAGCGTAATCGTTCCGTTAACGTTGACATCATGGCTGAGTTCGGGTTCTGCCATACTTCGGGGTACCGATCCCAACGCACCAAGATGAAACACACCGGCACAGCCTGCCATGACGCGGTCAACCGTTGCCCGGTCACGAATATCACCTTCAACAAAATCAATGCGATCCCGAACCTCAGTGAGATTCTCAATTTTTCCGGTTGCCAGATTGTCCAGCACGACAACTTCCTGGCCCTTGCCAAGTATGAATCGTACGAGATTGCTTCCAATAAATCCGGCCCCGCCGGTTACCAAGTACTTAGCCATTAGTTTCTCCAAAATAACACCATCAAACTTCAGGACCGTTCGCCCTGACATAACCTAGGTAGGAACAATATTAAACGTCGCCCGCAAAAAAAGTTTCGCGCAAAATCAGGCCCTGGTCTTCTCCTCTTCGCGTGATTTCGCACTGCCTACTAAAATTGCGGCATCGGGAGGATTCAACGGTTCGTATTCGGGTACGATTCGCTGGAGGGCAGCGACAACCAAATCCCTGTCCGTACTGTTTTGCAGGGCGGAGAACTCATCGATCGCAGCCTGAACAGTATCCCAATGAACCGACTCATGCTTCCAGACCATGATTTTCGGATGCACGGTAGGTTCAATATTTTCACCCTTAATCCGAAGTTCTTCGAACAGTTTTTCGCCCGGCCTGACACCGGTGAAAACAATGTCGATATCTTCGCCTGGCCGAAAACCGCTGAGCGTTATCATCTGCTTGGCCAGGTCGACAATCTTCACCGGCTCGCCCATATCCAGCAGGAAAATCTGGCCGCCCTGCCCGGTAGCTGCGGCCTGGAGAACCAGTTGCGCTGCCTCGGGAATGGTCATGAAATAGCGTGTCATTTCCGGGTCCGTCACAGTAACAGGCCCGCCGCTTGCGATCTGCCGACGGAAAGTCGGCACAACGGAACCGGACGACCCCAGCACGTTGCCGAACCGCACGGCTTTGAACTGCGTCTGACAGCCTGGCTGAGCATTCAAAGCCTGCGTGTAAATTTCCCCCACTCGCTTACTACACCCCATCACGGAAGACGGATTGACCGCCTTGTCTGTGGAAATGGTGACAAACTCGGCGGTCTTGTAAACAAACGAAGCGTCGGCAACATTTCTAGCGCCAAGAATATTATTTTTCACAGCCTCGCAAGGGTTCTGCTCCATCAGCGGGACATGCTTATGGGCAGCGGCGTGAATGACAACTTCAGGCCGATATGCTTCCCATGTTTTCATTACGCGGTCACGGTCAAAAATATCGCAGATACATGGAATCGTTAGGATTTCCGGAAATTTACGTTTTAATTCGTTCGAGATATCAAACATCGGCGTCTCGGCCTGCTCGAGCAGAATCAGCTGCCTGGGGCTGTATTGGCATATCTGCCTGCACATTTCCGAGCCGATACTCCCGCCCGCTCCGGTGACCAGAACCGTGCGATCATTCAAAAATCTCGCAATAGCTTCTACGTCCAGCTCTACCGCCTCTCGGCCAAGCAGGTCATTGATGTCAACAGGACGAATCTGGGAAACCGTAACCCTGCCGTCGATCAGGTCGCCCATACTCGGCAAGGACTGAAACTTCAACTTCGTGCCGCTACACAATTCAACGACTCGCTGTATCTGTTTTTGCGTAGCAGTGGGCATGGCGATGATGATTTCTTCAACATCGTTTTCTTCGCATATTCCGCGAATATCCTCGGTTCGCCCCAGGACGGGGACGTCGTGAATAATCATACCGCGTTTGCCTGGGTCGTCATCCACCAGGCCTACGACACGATACCGTTCCACTCGTTGGCGGTTGATTTCCCGAATGATCGTCTCAGCTGCGTTCCCAGCCCCCACGATAAGCACTCTGCGAACGCCTTCTTCCGCGATGGGCCTAAGCTCCTCACGATAAATCCTGAATCCAAGCCTGGCTGTGCAGACCAGAAAAACCGTAGCAAGGAAGTCCAGAACCAAAACTCCCTTGGGGAATAATTTAAAATATTCACCTACGACGGGAGGTACTTTTTTCCCCATCTGTTGGGGAGCATAAACGAAGATTGAAACGCAACCGAACGCCACAACGACAAACAACCAGGAGGCAAGAAGAATCCTGGCTACGTCCCGAATCCCGGAGTACTGCCATCCGCTACGGAACAGCTTACGCCAGCCGAAGATCACACCTTTTACGATAACAAAAAACGGCAAAAGTCTTATAAATGAACCGAAGAACCAGTTCTTGATCCCGATAACATCAACATCGGCAGCCTTGGGCCCCGCATCAAACCACACGAGATAGGCCAGTAACAAGGCAAGAACAAACAGAAACAAATGCGCAATAACGCTGAAAAAATATCGAAACCGCGTGAAAAAAAATACAAACGCGGACATTTCTTCCGTTTTTTCCGTTAAATTAACTTCGTTCGATTTTTGCATAAGCAACTTCATTCACTCCTGCCGGTCAGCGAGAGTCCAGAATAGGGAATAATATGAATAAAAACATGATACGAATGTTGATAGCATAATGTATTTCCAACAGGCTGGCAAGTCAATCAATCGTGGTTATTCCCTCCCGTAAGGCGAATTTTGTCAAATCTGCAATATTTGTCAGCCCCAGTTTTTTCATAATATTCTGACGGTATTTCGTTACCGTATTTTCACTTATGTACAAAAGACGGGCGATCTGCTTGGAAGCCTTGCCTTCAGCTACATACTGCAACACCCGACGTTCACGATCATTGAGCAATGAGATGGGCGCAACTTCCTCATCCGGCATTCTGCTCAAGGCATTTTCAATTACCACCTTGGTCACGCCCGGGCTAAGATACATCTGCCCATCCATGACAACACGAATAGCTAAGCATAAGTCGGAATAAGCACAGTTTTTGGATAAGTACCCCCTGACGCCAGCCTTGAGTGCCCGCATTACAAATCGGTACTCCGTATGCATCGAAATACCGAGAATTTCAATATCAGGCTGTTTCTCAAGTATGATTTGCGTGGCATCGAATCCATTCAATTCCGGCAGACCCATATCCATGACGATAAGGTCAGGCTGCAGCGACTCGGCCAGCTCGACCGCAATCTGGCCATTCTCTGCCTCGCCGATAACTTCAATATCATCCTCTTTCTTCAAAAGAGATACAAGGCCTTGCCTCATCAGGTTGTGGTCTTCAACTATAAGAACTCTTATGGACATTTTTATAACAATCCCTTATTGATTTTGCTTCCGCGTCCAGAAGCTACCCCATTTTCGTAAATCCTGGCCAAACAAGCAAGCATTGTCTTGCTCAAATCAACTGTCAATCCCCTTCCGGAACAGTCAGCAGAACTTTCGTCCCGCTATTCAAGCCGGACTGAACCTTCATTTCCCCGCCTACGTGTTCCATTTGTTGGCTGATACTGAACAGACCATATCCACCCACACGCCCTTTCTGCGTTGCTGCACCTGTCCCCTCGAACCCTATCCCATCATCCTCAACACAGGTAATGACATTCCCGGATTCTCGCGCAATATCAATCCACACGTTCTCAGCCTGGCTGTGCTTGACGGCATTTACCAACAATTCCCGGACCGATCTATACAGGAGGCTGGCTTTGTTATCGGTTAAAGACTTGGGATATCCGTGACAATTGAATTCAAACTTGGCTGGGAATCGCCCCTTAAAGTCATCGACCAGCCATTCCACCGCAGCTGCGTATCCCAGTTCAAAAAGAATCGTAGGACTAAGCGCGAATGTCAGAGACTTAATTTCGTCGATACATTTCTGCACGATATCAATGGCCTCGTTCATTTTCTCTACGTTTTCCCCATCTACAATCTCATCTCTGATAAATTGCATCTGGATTGCAAGCGCAGCGAGGTCCTGAGCCACGCCGTCATGTAAACCCTGGGCAATTCTACGCCGCTCGTTTTCCTCAGCCATGGCTACCTGAGCGCGGGATTCCTTCAAAGAGTCCCGATATTCCTTAATTTTCCCCTCAAGATTCTCCTGATACGCCCGGTTCTCTTTAAGCAGACGTGCCCGCTCAAGGGCCTTATTGACGGCGTGCTCCAAGACGGAAAGATCGGAAATCGGTTTGAGCAGATAGTCCCATGCTCCCAGCCTAAGGGCCTCGACAACATCTGAAATATTGCCCGTGCCTGAAACAACAAGCACCGGGGTCTCGGGAGAACTTTGGCTAATTCTGCCAAGCACATCCAAGCCATCCACTTCCGGCATACGAAGGTCAACAAGGACAATGTCCGGTTTCTCCCGCTCAAATATTTCCAGGCCAACTCGGCCATCAGTTGCTTCAAGCACCTTGAAATTACAATCCTCAAGGAAGTTCCGCAGGCTGAAGAGTACACTTTCTTCGTCATCAATTGTCAGTACAACCGCATCGGGACGGCTTGTCATGATTTAATCCTTACCCTCGCAGAGTTTTTCGATCGCCACAATCAGCGTATTCATATCAGTTACCGGCTTTAAAAACACATATTCAGGCTTCATTCCAATTTTCCTCAATTCCTCTGAGAGCGAATACTCAGCCGACCCCGTGTTTACCATGAAATGCATATCGGGTTTAATTTCATAGGCCTTCAGAATCAAGGCCTCGCCGGTCATGTCCGGCAGCCTGAGGTCTACAATTAAAACATCATACGGTTTCTCAGCCAGCATGCCGAGAGCCTCTTCCGCACTGAATGCAAGAGCAGTCTGAAAATCAAAATCCTCGAGAAACCCCGCCAGACTCTGACACACAGATGTGTCGTCATCCACCAAAAGCAACCTGATTTTCGAATGATCCATAGTCATCAGCTCCTTTTCAATGGGAGACGAATTATAAACTTCGCTCCGGCCCCCAGCCTGGACTCAACCGACATTGTACCACCGTGATTCTCAGTTATTATAAAATATGATACCGACAAGCCAAGACCGGTACCAACTTCCACCCCCTTTGTAGTGAAGAAAGGCTCAAAAACCCTCTTGCGGTGCTTTTCATCCATCCCGGGACCATTGTCTTCAATCTCGATACGAACCCAGTCTTTATCAGGCTTTATTCGTAAAGTGAATTTTGGAGGCTCGGACACACCTTGCCTTTCTTCTCTCATCGCATGTGCGCCATTCTTCAGCAGATTAAGGAACACCTGCTGAATTTTACTGCTCTCGCAGGGAACGAGCGGAGTCGCAGGATCGTACTCCCGGACAATTTCGATGTGGCGGAAATCATATTTTTTCTTCAGGTCATAATCGTTGGCTGCCAATTCAACCGTCCTGTCAAGCAAATCCGCCATATCGTGACTTGACCTTCGAGTGTCGCTCTTTCTGCTAAAGCTGAGCATATTCCCCACGATTGTCGCTGCACGCCGGCCTGACTCACTTATCGCATCGAATATCTTCTCCATGTCCCGCCTGGCCATGTATTCATGAAGCTGCTCGATAGTTGTGCCGCATTCGCGGGCAGCTTCCTGATTCTGCCTAAGCTCCGGCGAAAACCTATTTCTCAGAACCTGGATATTCTGGAGAATCCCAGCCAGGGGATTGTTAATTTCATGGGCCATGCCCGCAGCCAGGCCGCCGACGGAGAGCATCTTCTCGCTCTGAATCATCATCTCCTCAATCCGAACCCTTTCCGTCACGTCGTCAACCCGGATCACCGCTCCCTCGACACCATTCGTCACAAGCGGATAAACTGTCACATCGGTAAATCGCGTCTCCCCATCCTGCTGATGAGCAATCTTCAACTCTTTGGCGGATTGTCGCTGCCGTATAGCCTGGCCAACTTTTTCTAACGCACCTACCATCCTCGGGAAAACATCTTCCAGCGCCCGGCCTTGGGCATTGTCAACCTTCACACCGGTAACCCGCTCAGCTTCGCGATTCCACTGCGTTACATGACCTTGCGCATCAACACCTATCAGGATGGAGGGCATGGAATTCACAATGTTTTTCAGATAATTTCTCAGCTTGCGAATCTCTTCCAATGCCTTTTTGCGAGGCGTTATATCTACGCCGTACAAGTTGACATATCGGCCTTCCACAACAGGAACTATAGTGTAAGAGAACACTCTGCCCTCAACATTGGCTTCCAGATTGCGCCCAGCCTGACCAGTCTTAAGCGTGTCTTTAATAAGCTCATTGATATTATCCGGCAATATCCTGTAGACATTTTCGCTTGTTGGCTTGTCCGTTTTCAACATGTTTTTAACAGCCTGGTTTACAAAGAGAACCTCCCCTTCGCCATTCAATCTCAGGACCGGATCGGGATTTTCTTCGGGGAATTTGGCAAGGTTTTTTATTGTTTTTTCCGCCTTCTCGCGTTCCGTAAAATCCTGAGTGATACCCAGAAGTTCTCGAACGTTTCCATCTTCATCGAGAACCGGCACACAAGTTATCACAAGGTTTTTAATTCCTTGGCCTGGCAGCGTCAGATCGGTCTCCACAGAACAGGTCTGCTTGGTATTCAATGCTTCGTGGAGTGTCGGCAGATATGCCTGGTATATTTCCGCGGGCCAGACGTCTTCATCCCGCTTTCCGATAAAATCTGAAACGGGGCGTCCTGTTAGCACACTGGTGGCAGAATTTATGTATCGCATTCTTAAATCAGTATCGTAAATGACAATCACGTCAGGACTGTTTTCCAACGCCAGCCTGAATCTCTCCTCGCTCTCCACAAGTGCTTGTTCCGCCCGCTCACGTTCCTGTTTGGTTCGCATCGCCAAGATACCGTACGAAATATCATTCGCGAGTTTCAGGAGCAGTTCTTCTTCAGTCGCGTCGAAAGCTTCTGATTCAGATGAATAAATATTCAATGTGCCTAAGGCCCGCTCTCCATCCATCAGGGGAACAGCCATCGACGAGGCATAACCATTCTCAACGGCCCGCTCTCGCCAGGGAGCAAATTCCGGATCAGTAAGAATATCCCTCGCGATGACAGGCTTCCCCGTACGGATAGCCTTGCCCGTAGGCCCATTTCCGCGTTCCGTGTCAGCCCAGGTAATGTTCAGCGAATCAAGATACCCTTCATCAAATCCCATGTGCGCAACAGGTCTGACTGATTTGGCGACATCATGCTCGGCATAACCAATCCAAGCCAGACGATATCCGCCATGCTTTACCAGGATTTCGCAGGTATTCTGCAACAATTCCATTTCTGACTTTGCTCGCACAAGTGACTGGTTGCTTTCACTGAGTACCGTTAAAGCCCTGTTAGATATCAGCAGTGCGTCTTCAACCAGCTTGCGTTGGGTAATGTCAACCCACTGGCATACCACATTTGTCAATTTACCGTCGGCATCCAATATCGGAAACATCGATACGTCTATGTGGAGATCCCGCCCGCCTTCAAAATCAACACTTCCCGCATCCGCAGCCTTCCATGACATAGCAAAACGTACAAACATTTTCTTTTCGAAAACATCCTTTACTTCCGGCATAAAGCCTTGTGCGATCAGGTTGGAATCCTTGAACACATTATATTTGCCGATTATTTGCTCAGCGGGCACATTCAAAATCTCACACAGGGATCTGTTGGTCCTGACGACCGTTCCCTCGTTGTCTGAAACCCACATGGCAAACGGGCTCATATCGACAACAGTATCGAGAAATGAGTTCGCAGCCTGGAGTTCTTCCTCAGCCTGCTTCTGCTCAAATACCGCCTTGGCTAATTTAACATTACTGTAACTTAACTTGGACACCATCACCGAGAATTTAATCAGGTATTCCATTATTTGTTTGGCTTTTTCCCTGCTGATGCGCGGAACCTGATCCAAGGCTGCCAGATATGATTCCTTGTCGAAACCATATTTCTCAGCCATATCAATAAATACCTGTCTGTCGATAACTTCATCATCATAGAAGAATTGGCCTGTGTAGATATTACCCACGTGTTTATCACCGAGCATCAAAGGCGTAGCCATGTCCCAGAGATGATTTTTACATTTGTAGGCCAAAAATTCCTTGGGCTTAATATTTTCGGTAAAAAAAAGATCACTTTCCGTGCAGGCACGAGCGGTTTCCGGGTTGAGACGATGAAACCTGGTACAGATCTCCTGCCATCCCGTAGCAGCCAATATGTTTCCCTTTAGATCAAGAATGGCTGTGACAATCCCCGTAAGTTTTGAGAATGCATCCAGCAGAGATCGCAATTCCTGCATGTCAAAAACGTTGCTGAGTTCAGTATTTCCAATATCCACCGTCGGAGATAGTATTGTGTCCAGCTTTAACCGCAAACGGTCTTCACTCTGACGCAAGGCCTTCTCCGCAGCTATCCTTTTCTTTTCCCCCTTTACACCCTGCCAGGTAATATAGCCTAAAATAATCGCGAGAAGACACACTACACAGAAAAAGGCCCTGTTCAATTTTGAAGTAATCTTGGATATCGCAGCTTCTACATCCTCAACATATATCCCCGTCCCAACAATCCAGCCCCAGGGCTTGTAAAGCTGAATATAGGACAATTTTTTTGTATTTCTGGTGGGATCATTCAAGGCAGGCCAGATGTAATCAACGTAACCCTGTTCTTCTTTTTGGGCAATATTCACAAATTCAACAAAAAGAAGCTTGCCATTCAAATCAGCCATGCCGGATACGTCAGTACCTTCAATATCAGTCAAAAACGGATGCATGACCAGGACACAATTGATATCGTTGATCCAGAAATAATTGCTGCCATTTGGGCCGTAACGCATGGATCGCAAGCGTTCCTTCGCCCGTTTGCGTGCATCTTGAGGCGACATTTCTCCAGCCTGGACGCGCCGTTCATAATCCCCAAGCAATTGCACAGCTACAGATGTCAAATCCCGAAGCATCGCCCGCTTTGAAAGCATGAGGTCATTGTGTAAATTCGGAATTATCAGTAGAAAGACGGCTGAGAAAAACAGACCCATCATAAGCAATATGGGCAAGCCCACCTTTATCGCTATAGACCCCCACCAGGATTGGGCAAATCTTCGCCGCCCGTTCATGTCCAAAACTCCAAAAGGAGAATTACTATCTCAGCTTCTCTGGATATCTTAGCTATTATTCCCACGAGCTACCTTTCCGGATATCAAAAAGGTTAACAACATCAAAGACAATATATCTCAAACAGACCGTCCGAACACCAGTCCGGCAATTGCAGATAACAGGTTACATATGGTTGGATTTTATATATTTTGCGACAGCCCTGGAAAGTTCCTCTATACGATAAGGCTTGTCAAGAAAATCTGAGACTCCTTTCATCTGGAGCGCTTCGGTATTGCTATTGTGCCGAAATCCCGACGTAACAAGAGCGCGAATATCCGGGTTTATCTTTTTCATTTCATAGAATGCTTTTTCCCCATCCAGCCGGGGCATAACGAGATCAAGAATTACCAGATCAATATCATCGTAATGCGTTCGGTAGAAATCGACCGCTTCCTGGCCGTCGGCACAGGTTGAAACCTCGTACCCAAGTCCTGAAAGCGCATCCGACGCGAAATTGCGAACGATTTCCTCGTCATCGACAATAAGAACTCTGCCATCCCCCTTTATCGGGCGGTCTATTTTCTCATTTGATTCTACCTGTGCGGGGCATGTAACTACCGGCAAAAAGATTCTGAACTTAGCACCTTTTCCAAGTTCGCTGTTGGCAAGAATGCAACCCTGATGACTTTGGATACAGCTGTAAACGCTCGGCAGCCCCAGACCGGTCCCCCTCCCTTTGGGCTTGGTCGTGAAAAACGGTTCAAATATTCGATCCATAGTTTCCGCATTCATCCCTCCGCCCGTATCGGTAACCTCAAGTTCAAGATATAAATCGGGCTTAATGGCATCGGCGGTAAGTTTACAAAAATCCTCGTCCGCAACAAAATTTCGGGTAACAAATTGCAAATTGCCCCCATCTGGCATGGCATCTCGCGAATTGAGGCCCAGGTTCAGTATTGCGTTCTGTAATTGCCCTGAATCCGCATGAACAATCGGCGACTCCGCTTCCAGCGATTCACTGATTTTTATCCCTCGCCCAATGCTGTGTCGCAGCATTAAAATCGCCTCCGCTACAACATCGTGCATATTAATATCGCGCATCACCAGATTTCCCTTGTGCGAAAAAGCGAGCAGCTGGCGCGTCAAATCCGAAGCCCTGTCTGCAACATTTAAAAGCTCCCTGACGTAGCTTGCCTCCTCGCTTTCGGGGGGCACTTTTTCCCCGAGAAGCTGGGCATTGCCAATAATGGCAGTGAGAATATTATTGAAATCGTGGGCGATCCCACCAGCCAGCTGACCGATCGCCTCCATCTTCTGAGACTGCCTGAGCTGTTCCTGCAATTTACGCTCTTCCGTAACGTCCCGAAAAACCAGCACTGCCCCGACAATACAAGCTTCTTTATCAAGGATCGGAGCCGCACTGTCAGCTATCTGACGCTTCATGCCATCCCTCGCCAGCAACACCGTATTTTTCGCGAGCGCAACGTTTTGTCCTGTCCGTAGCACCTGATCTGCGGGGTTCTCAACACTTTCTTCAGTATCACCGTCAATTATATGAAAAACATCGGCAAGAGATTTTCCAACAGCCTCCTTCTCAACCCAGCCCGTCATTATCTCCGCTATAGGATTAATTCGCACGACAGCGCCTTGGGTATCGGTAGAAATAACGGCATCACCAATCGATTTGAGAGTAATCGCCAAATTCTCCTCGCTCTCCCGCAAGGCTTCCTCCGCACGCTTTCGCTCGGTGATATCGCGAATCACTCCCACCGCATGCCATTGCTCGTGCAGCTTTATCGATGACAGGGAAAGTTCTATCGGAAATTCCGAACCATCCTTTCTTAACGCTGCCAATTCTCTTATCGCGCCTATAACATTACCCTGCCCCGTATGCTGGAATTGAGAAAATCCTTTCTCATATGCAGCCTTGTATCTTGCAGGAGCCAGCAGTTGATGAAGGTCTTTTCCCATGACTTCGTCTTTTGAATAACCAAAAATAGTCTCAGCTGCCTCATTCCAGAATGAAATTTTCCCGCAATTATCGATCATGATTATAGCATCCTGGGCAGAAGAGCTGATGGCGCGGAAAGTTTCTTCACTTTCACTCAACGATCTCGCAGCCTCTGCAGCCCGCATTGCCTCACAACCAAATGAAGCCAAAACCGCACCAATCTCCTTGTCCTGCTCCAGGAAAGGCGGAGCCGTTTTGCTGTGAAGCGACAACACACCTTCCGCATACCCATTTTCGTCGGGCAATGGGAAAACCAGCACAGACCCGTCCGTGTACCCACCCCAGCCACTCGTTGAAAAATTCTTCTCCGCCCTGATGTCCTGAATAAGCACAGGCTGACCCGTATCCAAAGCCCTCTTCAACACAGAACCCTCATCGAGCGGAAACGGAATAAATTCCTGCGCATGCCCCGGATCCAGGGAATGGACAAGATGAAGCCCTTCTTTTTCCCGCAAATACAAACTTCCCCCCGAAGCAAGCATCTGCCGGCCGAACTCTTCCAGAAATTTCGCATCAAAATCTTCAAACTTGCTGCTCATGGAAATCTCCATGGCGGTGGCAACCATCTTTCGTAGCCTGCTGTTGATTTCAGCCATTTCAGCATTCGCCGTATGTAGCTCTTTGGTCCTTTGAGCTACCTCATTTTCAAGGTGATCCCTATATCTGCGGTTCGCCTCGATCAGCTGTCTGCGTTCCAAAGTCTTCTCAATGGCATGGAGCAGAATGTTCATGTCCTGAATGGGCTTGATAACGTAATCCCAGGCACCTAGGCGCAGAGCTTCAACAGCATCTGCGATCACACCCATTCCTGAGACTACAATTATCGGCGTTTCCGGTGAAACATACCGCACAGCCTCCAGCACTTGCAATCCGTCCATTTCCGGCATTCGCAGATCAACCAAAACAACGTCAGGCTGCTCTTTATGAAATATCTTCAACCCCTCCCCCCCAGATTCCGCTCCAAACACCTGATAATCACAATCTTCAAGAAAAGCTATTATGCTTTGACGAACAGGTTCCTCGTCGTCAATAACAAGAACAGTAACATTTGCCGCTAATTTCATAGTCAAATACCTCCCACCCATAAAGGCAGACACAAATTGGCCGTTAAAAGGGGATGTTTCTTTAATTGTTAAAACTCTTTGGTCTCCAGTATTCACTTTATCTTATCTTACGTATTGGTTGTTGTCAAAGGCTGCTGGTGCGAAGCGGAGGGCGCAGCCCGGAGCGAAGCAGTAGCAGCGGCACGAAACGCCTCGGGCAGGTCGGCATGATATTCTTTCAACGCCGCATAGTAGCTGCCGCTCTCCAGGGCCTCCGCCAGCCTTGACAGGTCTTGGCTATGCGAAACTTTGCGGAAGCCTCTTTCTGCCTCCGTCAGGCCCGTAGCGAGCCAACGCGCAGCCTGGTCGGTCTGCGTCTGCCAGCGACAAACCCGGCTGCTTGTCCGCCGAAAATTCAATATCACATTCTCGATCATATTCGTGTTCATCAGGCTGCGGTTCAGCGTCGCCGGGACCTCCAGAAGATGCAGCGTTATCAGGTCAAGCCCGCCTTCGTGAAGGCTGTCGCGGGCGGCGGAGTTCTTGCCAGCCAGGAAGTCGTCAAGTTCACACAACGCCAAAATGCCCGCCTCAGGGCCTTGTGCCTTGCGTAGCCTGTCCATCAACTCCGTCATCGTTGCCCAATCTTTTTTCGCCAAATATCGCCTGAGATTTCGTTCCTTGTGAATCAGGCACCGCTGCACAACTGCCGTCGCAAAAATTGCTTTCACAGCCTTCCGCAACGCTTCACTGCCATCAAGCACCGCCAGCAGAGGCCTGCGTTCCGGCGGAGCGAAACCGCGAATTTGTACGCGTTTTATAAGGGCCAAAGCCACTTCGTAGTTCTCGCTGGAACCAATCTCGAAGTCCAAAACTATCTTGTCGCCTGCGGTCGTAATACCGACTGCAACGATGGCCGTTATGTCCTTCGAGAGCACCACGCCATCAACCATCAACGCCAGCCAGTCGTACAATTCGCCGTTGTCGTCGCAGCCAAGTCGCCGCCTGCGAAGCTCCGTGAAACGCTCCCTGCCGTGCTGCTGAAAAATACGCGATATCTGCGATGCGCTGCTGCCACGTTTGTTTTTCACCACTTTGCCGGTCTTGCTCTGCGAACCAGCTGCCAGAATCGATGCCAATATTTGACGACGCAATTCGCCGCGATCCTGGGCGGCGGTATAGCTCTCAAGCTCCGCCTCACTGGTCGTGCCGTCGGGATTTTCCCGCCGAACCCGAGGCCGTGTGATCTGTTCACGCTCAGCCTCAATATAAACGTAACCCTCAGCAGTGCCAGCTCGGACAAAATCCGAATCGGCGTCTGGCCGATAACGCGGGCCGCACAACTGCTCAAGCTCCGAAGCCATGACATCCATAATCATATCTCGGGTAGCCGTTCGGATATAATCTCGAAAAATTTCGCCTGCCGACCCGAAATCAGCTTGCCCAAGCACCTCAAGTACATTACTGTTGTCCATAACGATGGTCTCCTTCAAAAAAATTAAAAAAACGATAATAGCCGTATCGGCTACTACCGGAGACCATCGTCATTTTTAACAATCAATGAAAAACTTCCCGTTAAAACCCAAAAACAAATATCATACTTCTCGCCAAAACAACACAGCGCAAATGCACTCAACCCAACACCCCAATGCAAGGACTACGTTATTTTACGTCATCCCCCCTACCGGAAACAACCCGAGATATAAATTTATCATAAGTATCTCCAGCGATTTACAATATTTTACCATGTTCAAAATAAGAGCCTTACACACAGCTCAAAATTTTGTATTGCGTCGCCCTGGACTGAACTATGCCTATCTCACAAAATAAGAAATAAAGAAAAAACTTCTTTTCTTTCATATAATTATCATGGAGCATGTTGCCATGGCTATTCGCGTACTACTAGCTGACGATCACAAGTTGATGTGCGAGGGCATGTCTTCCCTGTTGGAAAAAGACCCCGCAATTGAAGTAATCGCCTTGGCCGAGAACGGACTGGAAGCCGTCAACCTGGCCGAGGCTCTGAAACCTGATATTGTCGTGATGGACATCACCATGCCGGACCTGGATGGCATCGAAGCCTGTAAACAAATTCTCGCCCACCGACCCGAAACAATCGTCATAGCAGTGTCAGTTCATTCCGAGCCTTACTTCGTACGCAGCATGCTCAATGCCGGCGCCAAAGGATATCTCAGTAAGATGGCTGTTTATAACGACCTCACAACTGCAATTCATGCGGTATCCGGCGGTGAAGTTTTTCTCGGCGACCATATAACCATGCCCCAAAATGCAGAAAATCCCAACAACCCGGAAAAAGAAACCGCTGCCAGACTGGCTGGACTATCCATAAGGGAATGTGAGATCATTGCGCTGCTCGCGGAAGGGTTTTCGACAACAGAAATTGCATCAAAACTCGACCTTAGCGAAAACACCATAGGGGCACATCGCCAGAACATCATGAAAAAACTGGACTTACATAGTATTGCAGAACTCACCAAATTCGCTATCCGGGAAAAATTCATAGGCCTATAACCCCCCTGTACCACTTTCACCGTAAAAACACCTCTAAACCCCGGTAACAAAAAACGTACATAAAAAGTACGACATAACACTATACCGAAAAAGTCGTTTAAGTGCGATAATATTAATGTCGTGGCAAGGCTCCGGGGCTGCGGGATACGAACATTTAATTGAGTTCTGATGAACGTATCACCAATGCCAAACCAAGCCTCTTTGAAGAGTATAATGCCCCGGCCTATTAAAATTAAAACGCAGTTGGACACGGTACTTTTTCGCTTTTTATCTCCTTTCCCCGTTCCCGATTCGGAGCGTCTTTTCTCCCCACAAAAGACGCTCCGAGCCCTTTTTTAAACCTCAACCTTCTCCTTGATTAACTCATTTTAAAAAACTGTAACACATTTCATATAAACACCTTAACATTAATTCAAAAACCACTTACATCAAAGACAATTGTTTGGGATCTCTGAAAAACTGGCATGAAAGATGAAAACGAGTACGACATCTGTTTGGAGTTTGATATAATGGCTGCAGTTGCGAACATAAACCTTGCATGGAGGCAAAAATAATGGAACGCAAAACAAATCAGCCAACGTTTCTCGACAGTTTAACCTCTGACCTCGGCGGCCGCCGCACCATTGAATTTTTCTCCAAATGCGACCGGCTCATCCCGTGGAGCGAGTTGGCAGACCCTCTAAAAGACATGTACTCCAATAACACAGCCAAGGGCGGTGCCTCCAACTATCCGCTGGTAATGATGATAAAGTGCACGATGCTTCAGAAATGGTTCAATCTTTCTGATCCTATGCTGGAAGAGATGTTGGCTGACCGCATATCGTTCCGGCGTTTCGTCGGCCTGAAGATGGGCCAGTCCGCGCCGGATGAAACCACATTCGTGCGATTCCGCAAACGGCTTGACTCCGCCGGCCACATCGCCACGCTGTTTGAAAAGACCATCGCCATACTCAAAGCCCGCGGAGCAATACTGGCTGAAGGCACATGCGTAGATGCTACTATTATAGAGTCTCCGCGTGGCAGAACCGGCAATGATGGTTTGTCCAGCACGAAAGACAAGGCTGCAAGTTACACGAAAAAACATGGCCGCGTATATCACGGTTACAAAGGACACATCGCAACCGACCACAATGGCATGATAAAGGATTACCGCTACGATACAGCGTCTGTGCACGACAGCCGTCATATCGACGAATTCGCGGAAGATGAAAAGCACGGCATGTGGGCCGACAGTGCATACGCTGATAAAAAACGCAAAGCCGCCCTTGAAAAACGTGGTGTGTTTTGCGGGATAATCGAAAAACGCGTTCGAGGCCAGAAGGAATTGACAGCTGAGCAGAAACGCCATAATCGTCTGGTAGCTGGCATTCGCGCGGTGGTTGAACATCCGTTTGCGTGGATGAAGAATACCGGGTATGGCCGGACTCGATATCGCGGACTGCGGAAAAACGCGATGGATTTTGGATTCCATGTGATAGCCTACAATTGGAAAAGGAGTTTCAGTTTGCAGATTGCGGCATAACGCCGAAAGTCCGCAAAATGCGGACAAAATTGGCTGCACAAGGCTAAAAATGACGCCGTAAAAATTGAAAAATCGATACCTGAGTGTGTTGAAAATGGTTTTTCAACACACTTCGCAGTAAGAATAAACGACGAGTCTAAAATATGAGGTTATTCAGAGACCTCGTTTATTTATTAGCATGGTAAGTACCTTCTACATATATAACTAAGGGTTTTGGGACAGAATTTTTACCAGTATCCATTATGTAAACTCAGGGGCCAATCTTCCGATAGGATATGCAGTTAGTTGTTGTCGTCCTCTCTGCGTAATTATTTAGGCATGAATGGGGCAGGACGCGGGAAGTTTTATTTTTCTCTTCAAATACTTTTTCAGTAACCTTTAATTGGAGTCGTCAGATTTGATTACGACTACTAAAAATCATCAATGTCTATACTCTTTAGCCAGGCGAATAGCCAAAATCCTGAGGCTGGAAAAAAAATTCCCAGGCGAAGGGGTAAGGCATTATATAGCTTTTTCCAATATTGAATTTTCTAGCCCAATCACGTCGGCCGGTAAAAAACCGAAGGCCCTTCCAAATTTCCCATGCGAAAAGGCATCGTTAAATATAGACCCAAACGATGCCAATACACTTTGCGCTTTGTCCGCCCAAAGCCAAAGTGAGCGTGCGAAATCACCAGCGATTCCCGCAGACCGCTGGAAAAGGATGGCCTTTTTGAGTTCCAATCAAAAATCGGCCAATTTTGTTCAGGAGGTTTCGGAAAGTGCCTAAGCGTTTTCCGAAACGAGCCCAGAGCGCCCTACCGCCAGGACGCTCTGGGTTTTACTTTTTACCCTCTCCCAAATAACATTCCCCAGGCCAGAGGTAAACCCTAATAATTTAAACCTTTTGGCTTTAATTCAAGTCGCCGGGAAACACCAGCCGATATATACTCAAGCGTCAGACAAGGAAGTCTGCATTTTTGGGAATTTTTGGAGAATGGAATCGTGTGTCCTTTCCTGGAAAAATCTGATCCGCGTTGTGCAACTCATTTGAATATGAGGAATATTGTTCAGACATTTGCGCATTGCGCCGGGCGTCATGACTCTTGTCCAGTTTATCAGGAACTCCAGAAACCCAGAAAGAATGACTACTCTAGCAAAACAGCCTCGTTCGTCCTGCTCGCCGCATCGTGAGAACGTTCAACATTTACGAAATTTTCTCGACTACATACATGTAGAGTGTGGCCTGGCCAGGAAGACCGTAGAAGCATATCAATCTGATCTGCTGCGGTTTATCTCCCATGTCAAACAGGCTGATTGCGAGAAAATCTCCTCATTGCAGCCCAGCCATGTTGAAACTTTCATAGGTTATTGCAGGCGGCGTGATCTTTCAGACAGTTCAATCGCCCGGGCTCTTGCAGCTGTACGTATGTTTTGCAAATTCCTGGTGCTGGAAGATATCCTCAAGCGGAATCCGTCGGACAGTATTGACAGTCCGAAGAAATGGCATCGCCTGCCGACCGTTCTGAACGACACTGCAGTCCGACGACTCCTGGATACCCCCGACGCAACTATCGACGTCCATGCCCCGCGCGACCGGGCCATGCTTTTCATGCTCTATGCAACCGGCATGCGAGCCAGCGAACTGACGGGCTTGAAAATCACCGACCTAAATACCAAACTAGGCTACGTCCGCGTACTGGGCAAGGGTTCAAAAGAGCGGATTGTCCCGGTAGCTCAAGAAGCCTTGTCTGTTGTGGAACAATATCTCGGCACATATAGGCCTTCGCTTGTTCGAGATAAAGATGATGGTGAAATATTCCTGTCGCGAACTGGCAGAAAGCTGATTCGCGAGGACATTTACCGAATAGTGGTAAAGTACGTCCGGCGAGCCTGCCTTGGCGGAAAGATTTCGCCACATACGCTCAGGCACTCATTCGCAACCCAGCTGCTCCAGGGCGGTGCCGACCTGCGAAGCGTCCAGGAAATGCTAGGCCATGCCGATATCTCCACCACCCAAATCTATACCCACGTCGACGCCAAACGACTCCGCGACATCCACAAAAGATTTCATCCAAGGGGATAGTTTTCATGCGTACAATCCGGAAGATGAAGAAAATCAGACTGGCTATTCTCATGTTAATTCTGATAGGCGTCCCACTGATATATGTCTACAAGAGATCGTTCTGGGTACCGATTAATCAAAGAATTTTCGGCAAGCAAACGGTTAGTGACATTCTCGAAAAATATGGCCAGCCAAGCGAGAATCGCCTCAAACCTTATTTTATAAGCGCCGGTGTAATATACCCACCCGAATCAATCACACTGCTGGGTATCAAAGATGAAAAAAGACTTGAGCTCTGGGCAGGAACAAAAAAGACTAAGAAATTTATTCGCGAATATCCCGTAAAGGGGGCAAGCGGCGTACTTGGGCCGAAATTGGAAGAAGGCGACAAGCAGATTCCTGAGGGGATATATAAAATCGAACGCCTCAACCCCAACAGTTCGTATCATTTATCATTAAAGTTAGATTACCCAAACGAGTTTGATCTGATCAATGCAAAAGCTGAGGGACGAAACAAGCCCGGCAGCAATATTTTCATTCACGGCAAAGCAGTTTCCATCGGCTGTCTGGCGATGGGAGACGAGACCATCGAAGAATTGTTTACGTTGGTGGCTACAATCGGTAAACAGAACGCCACTGTGATAATCACTCCATCCGACCCCCGCAAAAAGGATATTCTCCCTCTAGCTGCGGGCAAACCCAACTGGGTTGGAGTTCTGTATAAAGAAATTACAAAAATGTTCAGCCAGTACAAACAATAGCAGGTCGGGTTTGGCCGCAATTCGTAGGGCACGTAACATCAGTTCGTTACGTGCCGTTATCCAGCAAATTGTCATGTAACGACACAACTGCTACATGACCTACGGACTACTGTCAAAGGTCAGATCGCCTGCACAGCTGTGATTGCTGATATCAGGGCGATGTCTTCGACACTACAGCCTCGGGAGAGGTCGTTAACCGGCTTGGCGGTTCCCATGAGCAGCGGGCCAAGCGCGGTGGCCCGGCCTAGTCTTTCGACCAGCTTGTAAGCGATATTGCCGCATGACAAATCCGGGAAAACCAGCGTATTGGCCCGGCCTGCCACAATAGAACCCTTCGCCTTGGTCGCACCGATCGAAGGGATTATCGCTGCGTCAAGCTGCATTTCGCCGTCCACTTTCAAGTCAGGCCTGCGCTCGTTGATAATTCTGGTCGCAGCTATGACTTTCTCGACCGCGGGACTCTCAGCTGAGCCTTTGGTTGAGAAACTCAGCATGGCTACGTACGGTTCAACGTTAAGCAGTTTCCGGCAGGCCTCTGCCGCTGCAATACCGATATCTGCCAATTGTTCCACTGTCGGCTCGGGCAAAACGCCCGTATCTGCGAAAATCAGCGAACCACCCACGCCGACCTCCTCGACAATCGTATTCATTATGCTGCACGCGCTGACTGTGCGGTTGCCCTCGGTCAGACCCACGCCGAAAAGGGCGCTTCGCACGGTATCAGCTGTTGGACAAATGCTGCCTGAAACCATGCCGTCAACCAGGCCATCACCCACCATCATGCCGCCATAATAGACAGACTGGGCCAACATCGCGTCGGCTTTTTCAACGGTCATGCCCTTTGCTTTGCGTTTGTTATACAGGCAATCGACCAGTCGTTCGCGATTTTCATCGGTCATGTGGTCGATAATATTGGCACCGTCTATATTGGCGCCACAGTCCTTAGCCAACGCTGAAATCTGGTCTGGATTGCCGAGCAAGGTAATCCTCGCGTATTTACCCGCCAAGATTTTCTCGGTTGCCTGCAGGGTGCGAGGATCGCTGGCTTCGGGGAGGACTATATGCTTCTCTGCCTTTTGTGCTCTTTCAATAATGCTCTCAACAACGGAATTACTCATAGTTTGCCTTTACTCTTTCAACGGTTTGACATATCTTATAAAGTTGATTTTACGAATTCTGATAAGATACACTTAACTTTTCCTGTTGTCGAGAACTCAATGGACCGAAAAAAATATTTACTGTGGGAAAAAGCCCAGGTTTTACTGACAGCCGGCGTTGCACTGGCTGCGGTATATTACGTTTTCTGGCGGGGTTTTATCGGGGATGATCCGGGCAATCCGATTGCCCTTGTTCCAGATGGCCGATTTGGCGCGATAATATCTCTGGGGATTCTCTTGTGCGTCTTGGCAGGCATAGCTGGGCTGACCACCACGCGAAGCAGGCCAGAGGGAGCTATTCTCGCAGCATTGATAGGCCTGGGCGGGCTGTCTTTGAGGTCGCCGTGGATGAGGCCTTTGCTTTGGATGCAGCCTGACCATTTGCCGAGCCTGTTCTGGCAGATGGCGTTGGAAATACTTATTTTCGCCGTAATTCTCCTCCTTGCCGAAGCCGTGGCCGGCCTGTTCAGGGGATTAATCAAACGATTCAAGCCAAGCTGGGTCTGGACAGACCCCCTGGCCGATCTGTCCGCTGAGCAGCGAAACCTCATCAAAACCGACGGCGTGGCTTCTCTGCCCAGTCCGGACGAGTGCAAATGGATGGCTGTGACCGGAGAATTCGGCCTGATGGCCTGGCTGGTCAAACACCTCCTGCATCGCTCAGCTGCTAAAGAGGCCCAGGCCGACTCCATGCAAACCGCTTTGAAACGCAGTTTGACCTGCCTGGCGACAGGCGTTTTGCTGGGTATTATCATGGTTTCGATCATTATGCAGTCGACGCTTCGCGGACAGGTGCTTTTCGCATTGTTTGCGGGCTTTTTCGTCTCTGCCTTGGCGGCGAGACATTTTTTTCCTGTTCGCAGCATATTCATCGCCTGGGCCATGCCGCTGATAACGGCCTTGGTTTTCTACGGCCTGGCTGCGTTCTCAAGCGCCAATGCCCTACCTGATTTCTGGGCCACTGCCAGACCTCAATTCCAGGCCTTGCCGATAGACTGGCTTACAGCTGGGTGCAGCGGAGCTGTTCTTGGTTTCTGGACAGCAGGCAGAATGCTCGAATTCAGAGTTTTTGAATACCTCATGCAGGCTGAATACGTTTAAGAAGTCAAAACACAAAACAAACTGCACATTTGAAGTAAGTTTTTATAAATTAAACTCTTAGCTCGAAAATAAACTCAGACAAACCAGGTCTTTCGACTCTATTGCGTTGTGAATTTGTCAAAAAGAATGCGTGCAGTATCTGTTTGAATATGTATAATTTTCCGCTTATGCGTTATATGATTCCCATCTTGTCGGGCTTGAGCATACTGAGCCTGTTTTGTGGTTGTGGTACACCCAGCCAACCCTACGTCACGCCGGACAGGCTCCAGCGAGGACTCGTGCTGGTTTTACCCGGCATAGAAGGACGGAGCTATCTCAACGAAGCCATATGCAAAGGCCTGAACAACGGCGGAGTGAACTGGGCAATCGAGCTGTCCGACTGGACCAGCAATTGGGGCGTACTGTACAACCTCCGCGCTGAAGAGCGCAACCGCCGGCAAGCCAGGAAAATCGCAAAACGAATCGAACGATACATGGTCGCCTTCCCGGATAGGCCCGTAATGCTGGTAGGCCAAAGCGGCGGCGGAGCCATGGCTGTCTGGGCAGCGGAGGCGCTGAAACCTGGGCAGAAAATCGACGGACTAGTGCTGATAAATCCCTCGCTTTCCCCGCAGTATCTGCTGCTGGAAGCCCTTGCCCACACGGACAAAGGGATCGTGCTGCAATACTCGCCGAAAGACTGGATGCTGCTGGGCGTAGGAACCACAGTATACGGAACCATGGACGGCGAGCACGGATCTTCCGCCGGTTTTGTGGGTTTTGAGATTCCGACGGACAGGCCAAAATTGTACAAGAAACTCTACCAGATCGGTTGGACGAGCAACATGGCCCAGGCAGGCCATAGCGGAGGCCATCTTTCAAGCGGAGCTGCAAAATTCGTAGCCCGCTATGTCGCGCCGCTCATCACCGCTGAAGAATGGTCAAACGATCTGATGGCCCAGGTAAAAAAACAGGAGTATACCCAGACCGCCGACTCGCCGACCAAAGCACCGGACGATTCTGCCCTGTCTGATGACATTCCCACTACAGAACCGGCAGAGCCCCCACCAGCTGATCCAAGCCCGGAAACGCCAGGCTCCACGAGTCAGCCTGCAACAAACCCGGCAAGTCAGCCTGGGATTATTGGAATATAAGAAAAAAAATATTGCAAATCAGTCAAAAATAGGCCTGAATGACCAGTGTACAAGCTTGATTGATAAGAAAGAACAGAAAACACAATGCGAATATTGTTAATTCAACCTGAGTACCAGATAGCTGGCTTTGGCTTCCGCCTGGCAGCAATGCCCGAACCATTGCATCTGGAAGTTCTGGCAGCTACCCTGCCGGATCACGATGTCCGTATTTTTGATATGCGTATCGACGCAAACCTGATGGGAGTACTGGAAGAATTCCAGCCTACAGTTGTTGGCGTTACCGCTTTGACTACTGAAGTCTACGCCGCCCGCGACACACTTCTGGCGGTGAAAAACTATTCAAACGACATTTTCACCGTTGTCGGAGGCCATCATGCCACGCTCATGCCCGAAGATTTCCGCATACAGCAGGTGGACGCCATCGCCCAAGGCGAGGGTGAATTGGTTTTTCCGCAGCTCATTTCAGCCATCCAGGCCGGCAAAGGTCTCAGCGGCGTTCCCAACCTTATCTGGCGGAATCGGGATGGCCATTTCACCAGCAACGGCAGGGTCATGCCCACCGAGAAAACCATGGACTCTCTGCCGCTTCCCCGACGCGACCTGGTCGAAAAGTATCGCAAGGACTATTTCTTTCTGTTCGATAAGCCGGACTCATCCGTAGCTGCCAGCCGAGGCTGTCCGTACAAGTGCAATTTCTGTAGCGTGCATGAATTCTACGAAGGCAAGACACGACAGATGACAGCCCAACGGGTCCTCGAGGAAATCCACCATGTCAATACGCGACACATAACGTTCGTGGACGACAATTTCCTGATGAACCATAAACGTGAAAATGAAATCGCCGATCTGATCAAGGCAGAGGGGATCGATATGAGCTTCTCGATGGAGGCCCGGACAGATTCGATAGCACGCAAGCCCGAGCTTGTCGAGAAATGGGTGGACATAGGCCTATACGCCATGCTGCTGGGGCTGGAAGGCGCTTCCGACCACGCCCTGGCCAACGTCAACAAGTCCAACAAACTTTCCGTAAACAACGAAGCCATCAGAATCCTCAAGGACAACGGCGTGATTATCTGGGGCGCGTTTATCGTAGATCCGATGTGGCAGGCTGACGACTTCAAAAGGCTGCGGGATTACGTAAATGAAATGGAAATAACACACACGCAGTTTACCGTGCTGACTCCGCTTGTCGGCACGCAACTTTATCGCGAAAAATTCAACGAACTGCTGACATACGACTATACCTGCTACGATACCCTCCACGCCGTAACACCAACCCGAATGCCTCGCGTGGAATTCTACAAACATTTCGCCGACCTTTACAAACAGCACGACCTTGGGCCATACTACGACCTGGTCCGTGAAGGCAAACTCACAATTGACGACTGCAGACGCGGAAAACGAATGCTCGATGCGATGAGCCACTGGGAATTTTATCTGGAAAAAGACCCCGTGCTCGGTACAGTACGTAAGAATTCCGAGGCCTTGCCCGGCGCCACCGCCAGTGCGTCACGTTCCGTGGGTTAAGTTTTACATGCTTTACGCGCAAATTGTTTTTTGATAAATTAGGTTGAATATTGTATTTTGGTGCATTGAAAAGTTTAGATGCTTTAGCGATGAGGTGTGTGCTTCTGGTGAAGATAGGGAAACAATTCGAGACCGGCCAGGCCGGGTTGGGAAAAGCTCATGGCTGTTAAAGTACGTTGCAGCGACTGCAAAAAGCAAATTGCTGTGGACGAAGCCTTTGCCGGCAGCATGTGCCGTTGCCCTTACTGCAAGTCGATCATCATGGTTCCAGCCAAGCATGAACTCGAGATAAATCAGACGCGATCCTCAAGACCCCAGAAGCGACCAGACAAACCGGGGGGACATAGAACAAAGAAAAAACGGGGACTTTTCGCAACACGAAAAGGCAAAGAACAAAATGTTGTCGGCGCCTCGCCTATAATCGATAAAAGTGATATTCCAATCCCCAGATTCGCGCCCGGCAGAAGCAGCGTGGATCAGCACAGCCGATCCAGACCTACTCGAGATGAAAAACCCTCAGCCGGCGGAGCCCTTTCCGGCGGTAATAAACCAGCGGGATTACCTATTGTTGGCGGCTCGGGGCTTAAGGGCACTATCAGGCCGGCCGAGGAAAAGGCTGCAACCAGTTCAGATCAGGCAGAAGCCCTGACCAGCCTTGCAGGCTCAGGCCTGGCAGCTGAGGCGGAGGGAGCTGCCGGAGCTGAAATCCTGGAAGCTGCACACGTGGATGCCAGCAATTTCAGCGACGATCAACTCGCTGCGATCCCGACAGCCAATCCTGTTCGCATGCAGGGCATACTTTCGCTTATACTCATTGCGGTGGCGATCGTCATAGTCGGCTTATGCATTTACTTCGGCATTTCAATGCTGACCCAGAAAAACAAAACAGCCGTTATTTACAAAAATGACGCTCAGGCTGTTACACCGACACCCAAAGCTAACGCCAATCCCTTCATCGTGGGTTCAATCTCTACTGTTTGTGGAGATACCAAAATAATCCCGCCTGTTGTTTATTGTGTTGATGCCGATGCCAGACTGGCTGCGGGCGGTCTTTTCACATTTGCAAGGGACGTCATTCGTGCTTCTGTCCTCTCGATCCCGGCTGACGAAAGCTTCGGCGTGGTTGTTGCGCAGGATTCCGGGCCTAAGTTTTTAAAGGGCAAAATGCTGCCGGGCGGAAAAGTCGGCAATGACGAAATCAATAATTCCCTCAATGGTACCACAGACGGCGGCGAGGTAGAAATCGGAGGCCGGAGCGATCTGACAAAAGCCTTGAGCCTGGCCTTGGAGCAAAAGCCAAAAACGCTTGTCCTCATCATCAGCCGAAGAAAAATTGACGACCCGGATGAAACAGGCAAAATGATAGCCCGGACTGGTACAAAACTGGTTCTGGTCGTACTGGGCTATGAGAACAGTTTTCAGGCGGCGAGTTATCGAGCTTTCGCAAAATCAGCCGGCGGAGCGGTTGAAGTTATATATAGCTCTGTGAGCAGGCTGGCCGAGATGTATGACAAAAAAAACACGCCGGAATAAATCTGTTTTACAACTTACCACAAGAGCATTTTAAAGACATTAGTGTAATTCGGTTTTTATCCGCGTAATTTGTGTTTTATTTTCCTGTGGTTTACAAAGATACAAACTGGGAGACCGACTGATGGCTGTGACGCGAAAAAGAATTGAGAAGAATCTGCAAAACATCCGGCAGAACATAGCCGACGCCTGCGATCGGTCGGGGCGGAATCCTGAAGACATCACCATCATAGCAGTAACCAAATCGGTGGAACTGGATACGATCAAAAACCTTCTCGACGCGGGCATTACCGAAATCGGCGAGAGTAGAGTCCAGCAGCTCTCCCAGCGAGCGGAGGAAGTTGATAACTATATTCAGCGAAAACGCACTACCCTGGCCAAGCCCATTCGCTGGCACATGATAGGCCATCTGCAACGCAATAAAGTCAAACCGGTTCTGAACATTGGCGCCGTAATTCATGCGATAGACTCACTCAGACTGGCAGAGGAAATCAGCGAACGGGCGGTCAAGATTAATGTTACAACCGACGTCATGCTGCAGGTAAACTGCTCGCAAGAGGATCAGAAATACGGCGTAGCTGTCGGGGCTGCCCTTCACCTGGCGGAGATGATCGACACCATGCCCCACTTACGCCTCGTCGGGCTTATGACGATGGGCCCGCTGGTAGCTGATCCTGAAGACGCGAGAAACAGCTTCGTCAGGCTGCGGGAAATTTTTGCAGAGATGAAAACTGAAAAGATCGGCAGCAAGGCATTCAAGCATCTGTCAATGGGCATGAGCAACGATTACCAGATCGCGGTAGAGGAAGGCGCGACAATGCTCCGCATCGGCTCAGCCCTGTTCGAGACGGATTGATAAGCCCGTAAAAATTTTCCAAAAAATAGCAGGGATACACAGGATACAGGGGATTGTTTTTTGTTCAGAACCTATTGCCTCAGCCCCAAGCCCTATTGCCTGTCTTTTTCATATCCAACCGGTTCGAGGTCGGAAAGGGCAACCTGCATTTCAAACGCCCCGCGAAGAACTATTGCTTTGCCTTTGGACTCATCGATGCGGACGAGGGTAGCCGCTGTGTTGAAAGGCACGACAAAAATCTTCTCGCCGGGTTTTGTAGCCAGCACTTTTTTTCGATTTTTATCTGCAGCCTTGCCCTGAATCTGCCCGTGCTTTATGGGCCGATCTTGTTGAGGCTTTGGTTTGGAACGGGCGGGGCTATCTTCTCGCCTGCGGCGTTTTCCCCCAGCCTTTTTGGAAGATTCTGTTTTCTGCGCGAACGGGCCATCCTGTGGGAACAGGTCTTGCAGCGATAGCTGTTTGACCTGGCCTCCTTTTATTTCCACTGTCGCGCGCAGGCCGGGCAAGTCAACGCTGACCACCTTGGCATGCCCAGGGGGACAATTTACGGAAATTTCGTCGCCGATTTTCAAACGCGCTATACGACTAAGCCACATATCAAAGCTTTTTGCTCTTTCCTTGTGCAGCTTTTCAAATTTCCTGGCTTCCTTGAGCTGGTTCTCGACTTCCAGCAGTTTTTCCGCCGTTTCCTGAGACTTTTCCACCGCTGTTCTGCGGTGCTCGGTAAGTTCGCGTCTGATGGCCTGCTGGCCGAGGTCGGGCATCAGTTCAGTGAGTGGAACCTCCAACTGCAGACTGCCGACGTTAATGACAGCTATCTGCTTGTGAAGTTCCAGCCTTGCCAGCGTTCCCTTCTGATCCACTGACGGGATATAAATTTCATGTCCCGGCTTCATCTCCGCAAGCCTGGCCAGCCAGGTTGCAAACTCGGCTTTGAGCTTATTTACGTCATCGATCTTCGCCTGGAGCTGCTGGCCATGCGTCATGGCCTGGAACTCCGCCTCTGCCGCTGCGGAGCGTGCGTCTTCGGCGTCACGTCTGGCAGCGCCGGTTTTGCGGAGCGCTTTGCGAAGCTGTCCGCCGCGTTGGCCGAGGTGTTTGCGGGCTGCATCGACCACCCTGCCGGGCAGGCCCAGCTTTTGGGCTACCGTTATCGCATGACTTTCACCGGGCGTACCTATCCGCAGGTGATACGTAGGCCTAAGCGTCTGCGTGTCGAATTCAACGGAAGCGTTATCCACGCGGTCGTGATTCATCGCGTAGGCTTTGAGGATTGAAAAGTGCGTGCTTACCAAGGCGAGACAGCCGATATTTTGCAGTTCGTCAAGCACAGCCTGGCCGATCGCGCCACCCTCGTCCGGGTCCGTGCCGCTGCCAAGCTCATCCAGCAGAACGAGCGTATTTCGCTTGGCCTGTCGCAGGATATATTTCAGCCGTTGAATATGGCCTCCGAAAGTACTAAGCGACTGCTCAAGCGATTGCTCGTCACCGATATCAATCAGTACGTCGTTGAAGACGGGCATCTTCGCGCCCCGCCTGGCAGGAATGTGCATGCCAGACTGCGCCATAGCCACCAGCAAAGCCACGCTCTTGAGCGTAACAGTTTTACCGCCCGTATTGCTGCCCGTAATAATCAGGATATCGAAATCACTGCCCAACCTGATGTCGATGGGCACGACCACATCCCTGTCATCTGAAGAATGCGAGGAAACTTCCGAACGTTTATGAGCCAAGGCTTCGAGCAGCGGATGACGAACCTGGAAAAACTCCAAAAAACCAGCCGAGCCGTTTTCCGGCGTTTGCGTATCGGGATTTTTCGTAAAATCTACGATATCAGGGCAGACCATTTTGAACTGGTATGCGTATTGAGCCTTCCCAGCCAGCAGATCGACCTTGCCCAGAGTTCGGACAGCTGTGTTGATAGGCTCGGCCTTGGCGACAATCTTCAAGCCCAACTCGCTTAGCAACCTTTCGATTTCCATTCGCTCATGATCGTGCAGATCGACGAGAAGGTTGTTCAGTTGAACCGACTCATTGGGCTCGACGAAAACTGTCTGGCCCGTGTTGCTTTCACGATGCACCACGCCCGGCAGCCTACCTCTGTTATCGGCACGGACGGGCAAGACATAACGATCGCCGTGCAAAGTCACATTCGCGCTGGACAGCAGTTTTTTAACTTCCGGGTTCCTGAGGTAACTATGGATAACTTCATGAATTTTAGTGGTGGTTTCGGCGATTTTGCTTCGCAGCTCGCGCAGATGGGTTGATGCGTCGTCGCGTACCTCGCCAGTCGGGCCGATAATCGTACGGATTGCTTCGACTTCGGGGTTGAAGTCAGCCAGCATTCTGCCGAGTTCGTGGAGATGCGACATTTCCTCCGGCAGGGCCTGGAGATATGCCCGAACATTTGCAACCCCCTCCAACGTGGAGGCGATCTGCGAAAAATCCTCAGCTCCGCCGCCATGGCCTGGTACCGCCCTGGCCAATGCTTCGGTGATATCCGTCACGCCGCCGAAGGGAGGCAGACCGAAATCGCGCAAAGCGTCCACCATCTGCGAAGTCTGCTCCAGCCAGTTTCTGACCACGCCAGGCCTGGTGCTCGGGCTGATCTTCAACGCCAAGGCCTTGCCGAGGGAACAGCGACAATAACCGCTCAGTATGCGACGAACTGCATCGAACTCGATTTTTTCCAGTGTAAAAGCGTCCATGATAGGCCGAGATTATACCACCACTTACCGCATACAAAAGCTAAAATCGCCCGATAACCTGCAATCACCTTGATAATTCTTACATTTTTCGGGTATAACATGGTCAGCCAAAAGGCCGAGTACTTCGTTTTACGAATAAGGTCGGATAGATGCGCCGCGCCGGTGAGGCAGATGCAAGGAAGAATTTTTATAAAAGAATTGCATATTTGAAGATATTCTGTCTCTTTTCTAAAAAATTCTGACGCAGCAGATGTCTTATCGCCGCAAGCAGGTAGCCGGCATTATTTGTAACATGGAGTACTAGATCGGCTGAGGCAAAGTTGTCTGGCTCAAATGCAAATTCAGCCCACTGGGCAGGAAGGTGAAAGAAAATGGGACTTTATATAGCCATCGGAGTCGTAGTTCTTTTGATCGTTATTGTTATCGCAATCTACAACGGACTGGTCACGAAGCGGGTTGCCTGCGATGAAGCCTGGAGCCAGATCGACGTCCAGCTGAAACGACGATACGACCTGATCCCGAACCTCGTCGAAACAGTCAAGGGCTACGCCGCCCACGAAAGCGAAACGCTCGAAAATGTAATCAAGGCCCGCAACGCAGCCATCTCCGCTGACGGCGTGGCTGCACAGGCTGGGGCTGAGAATATGCTCACCGGCGCACTGGGCAAACTCTTCGCGCTATCGGAAAGCTACCCGAACCTCAAAGCAAACGAGAACTTCGCCCAGCTGCAGGAAGAACTGACCAGCACGGAAAATAAAATCTCCTTCGCCCGTCAGCACTTCAATAAAACTATAGCTATCTTCAATATCGCAATCCAGAAATTCCCGAACAACATGATCGCCGGCATGTTCGGCTTTGCTAAACGCGAAATGTTCGAACTCGAAGAAGAATCTCAACGCGAAGCACCAGCGGTTAAGTTTTAAAACAGTAGTCAGGATTAAGAAATCAGTATTCAGTAGAAAAACAGAACACGAATTACACGGATAAACAGCAGATTACACGAATTGTTTTGTACTTAGAACAATCTGTTAGATCTGTGTCATCAGTGGACAAAAATCAAATCCGTTAAATTCGTTTTTCATCAGTGCAATCCGTGTTCAGTTGTTTGGAAATAGGTAATGGCAATAGAAACATTCGACACTCTCATCGCGAAGAACAAACGTAACAGTTTTATACTTATCGCGGGGTTTATGGTCTTCTTTGTAGCCATAGGCCTGCTGATAGGCGTGGTCTGGGGCAGTGGAACCGACCAGTTCGGCCAGTATCACACCAACTGGTATTTCGGCGCGATCGTTGCCTTTATCGCAGCGGTTATCGCATTTTTTCTGACGCTGGCAAGTTTCTACGGCGGCAGCGGCGCGATCATGGCTATGAGCAAAGCCCGTGAGATACAAAAAGCCGACGACCCGCAACTGTTCAACGTCGTGGAAGAAATGGCCATCGCCGGCGGAACGCCCATGCCGCGGATTTTCCTCATACAGGAAGACGCCATGAACGCCTTCGCCACCGGCAGAGATCCGAAACATGCATGCGTCGCAATAACCACCGGCCTGCGCGCGAAACTAAATCGCGACGAACTCCAGGGCGTCATGGCCCACGAGATGAGTCACGTCAGACACTACGACATTCTCTACGCCATGCTCATGGCTGTGATGGTAGGCTGTCTGGTAATGCTCTGCGATGTTTTCCTCCGCAGCATGTTCTGGGGCAGCATGATGGGCGGCGGGCGAAGTCGCAGGCGGGACAGCAACAGCGGCGGAGGGGGAGGCCAGATTATTCTGGTGGTCGTTGCGCTGGTGCTGGCTATTATCGCGCCGATACTAGCCAAGATCATCCAGATGTCATTGTCCCGCCAGCGTGAATATCTTGCAGATGCAGGCGCAGCTGAGCTTACCCGAAACCCCGAAGGCCTGGCCAGTGCACTGCAGAAACTCGCAGGCCAAACAGAAGTTCTGGAGGCAGCAAACCGGGCGACCGCCCCGCTGTATATCGTAAACCCGATCATGAAAGCCAAAGAAGACGGCTCGCGAGGGAGCGTTTTTGACACCCATCCGCCGATCAAGGACAGAATTGCCCGCCTCCGTTCAATCAGCTGAGAATCCAACTGATATAAATCGCATTTACCCTAAGCCTGACTTGGAAATTAAGCCGATAATCATGTATTATACCCTATATTCTCAAAGTAATCGGAACTGATGGAGATTCCTGATGAACATTTATGATGTAAGCGTTTTTTCGGTTTGCACCCTTGTCATTTTGGCGTTGGGCATATCGGTAGGCTGCGCCCCGCAGGATACAACCGACGTTAGCTATATGCCCTACATGGAGCTGGATTACACCCCGGCCAGGACTACTCCAACACGCTCAAGCATCAATACCACCACAGCCAGCCGATACACCGGCGACCGGGACTGGGCTGCCGAAGGCAACAGGCCCTGGAAATACATCGTGATTCACCACTCTGCTACAGACCGCGGCAACGCAGCGGAATTTCACAAGATGCACCTGAAAAACGGCTGGGATGAACTTGGATATCATTTCGTCATCGATAACGGCGACGGCGGGCAGGATGGACTAGTCGAGGTCGGCCCGCGATGGCGAAAGCAGAAATGGGGCGCCCATACCGGCGGGACTCCAAATAATGAATACAATAATTTCGGCATTGGCGTATGCCTGGTCGGCAATTTCATGTCGAAAAACCCCACTCCAAACCAGATGAACTCCATGCGGAAACTCGTTGAGTACCTGATGAGTCAATACGATATCCCAGCCAGTCGGGTTATTGCACATCAACAGGCTCCGAACGCCAATACCCAATGCTGCGGCAGGGTCTTGATAAACTATCTCGATAGCACGCTCAGGCCAGAGTTCGCACAGGCAATGCGGTGAAAACAGGAGTCAGGATTCTGGATTCAGAATTCAGTAGACAAAGCAGAACACGAATTACACGGATGAACAGCGGATTACACGAATTTTGTAAGTCGTAGTCGTAGGCTGGGACGCAACAGCGCAGCTGTGGAGTCCCACCTTTATTATTTTTCTCAAACTGACTCGCAATTTGTTCAACAAAATTGCGATCGTTTTTAGTTATTCAGACAAATGCCAGATAAAAAAAATCTCGGAAACATTTTTTCAGATATCCCCGACCGATCCGCGTCGGAAATTTTCGATTCGCTTTTCAAGTCTGACTCGTTTCACATCGAGCGTATTGTCTCCCAAGGCCAGGCCTCCGAACCGGGCTTCTGGTACGATCAGGATCAGGACGAATGGGTCCTGCTTCTCAGCGGAGCTGCAACGTTGATGTTTGAGAACCAAGGGGAACCGTTGGATATGAAACCCGGAGATTACATTCACATCCCCGCTCACCGGAAACATCGCGTGGAATGGACCTCGCCCGGAGAAAACACGGTCTGGCTGGCGATCCACTATACAGCGTAGCGTTTTTCTGACAAAAATCCCCAAGCCCCTCACAAGGCCAGGTGATTATATTCCGCATGTTCCGTGCCCTGCCACCAGCGTCTGGCAGCTTCCACGATTCCAAGGGTTTCCGTTCCGTCAAAGGTCTGGCCTGATATCTGGCTGACAGCGTGGGCACAGGCTTCTCGCAGTGACGAGTTCGAAATTTCATCATCCGTGTCGCCAAGGGTAATCTGCTGGACAAGATAATATATAGCCCGGGTATCACCCAAAGCCGCCAATTGCCTGACAACAAACTCGTTCATTTCCAGATTATTTTCCGCCCCGTCCGGAGTCCGATAACTTTCCAGAATTCTCAGCAGCGGTATTACCGCAGCCTGGCCTTGCGAACCGATCTCCTCAAACTTGGCTTGACGTGTCTCAGGAGACCATTGGGAAAAATGACGATAGGCTTCGTCGCATTTCTTTTCAATTTCCGCAGCCAAGGCAGGGTCCACCTGTGCAGAGGGCATGAGCCTGGCCAGGGCCGCATCGCCCAGGCCGAGATGATCTGCAACCTTTTTCAGCATTTTTTCTTCCGAATCTGAAATCCCCTCGCCCGAAGCTGCCGCTTCTACCAATATTCGCAGGGTCTCCTCAGCCTGGTCGTCACGCGGCACGACCAGCCTCTTGGGATCGGCCTGGACCTCCTGAACCAGCTGATCGAACTCATCTCGGCCGATATTCAGCCTCTCACGGAGCGTTTCGAGATAATTCCGCTCATCTTCGGTAACCACCCCGTCCAGCAGTGTCACAACCATCGCGTTTTTCAGATGCCGCCTGGCGGAATCTGCCATTATTTCGCCCATGATAAAATCCTTCCCGTATCTGTTAGGTACGTTACGACCAATCGCCTATATCGCTGTCAGGGTTATTGTACGCTGTCAGACAAAAAAACACTAAATCTTTCAAAAATCAACAATTCAGCTTGATAATTTTTTTTGGATGATTCTAATAGTGCCATGGCTTCAGTAGTCTTTTATTTTCAAGTGCATCAACCTTACAGACTGCGACGATACAGTATCTTCGACAGCAGTCAATCGTATTTTGATGATTACAGTAATGAGCAGATTCTACGGAAGGTTGCAAACAAATGCTACCTGCCGACCAACCGTCTCATGCTGGATCTTATCCGCCAACACGAAGGCCGATTCCGTATCAGCTATTCCGTTACGGGCACGGTTATAGACCAGTTCCGCCAGTGGATGCCCGAAGTGCTGGACACTTTCCGGGAACTGGCTGATACAGGCTGCGTGGAGTTCATAGCTGAGACATACTATCACAGCCTGTCTTTTTTGTATAACCGCGATGAGTTCGTCAGGCAGACTAAAATTCACTGCGAACTGATGGAAGAACTCTTCGGCCAAAGCCCCAGAATTTTCCGTAACACGGAATTGACCTACAACAACGATGTCGCCAAAGTCGTCGAAGGCATGGGCTTTGATGCCATCCTCACCGAAGGGGCCGACCATGTGCTGGGGTATCGCAGCCCGACGTTTTTATACAGCCCGCCGAACTGCAAGAACCTGCGGATGCTGATGAAGAACTACAGGCTGGCTGATGATATCGCTTTCCGCTTCGGCAACCGAGGCTGGGCTGAATGGCCTATGACAACCGATAAATTCGCCCGCTGGGTGGATCAGATAAACGGCAATGGCTACGTCTGCAACCTATTCATGGACTACGAAACTTTCGGCGAACATCAGTGGGAAGATACCGGAATTTTTGAGTTCATGCGATCACTGCCAGGCACGATCATGAGCACCGGCAAGAATGATTTCCTGACCGTCTCCGAAGCTGTCGCCCGCTACCAACCAGCTGGCGAGGTGGATATTCCACATATGATCTCCTGGGCTGACACCGAGCGCGACCTCTCGGCCTGGCTTGGCAATAGCATGCAGTCCAACGCTCTCCATGACATCTACGCTCTCGGCGATCAGGTCCTGGCCAGCGAAAACCCGAACCTCATCCACGAGTGGCGAAAACTCCAGACCTCCGACCACTTCTACTACATGTGCACCAAGTATTTCTCCGACGGCGATGTGCATAAATACTTCAACCCCTACGAGTCGCCCTACGACGCGTACATTAACTACATGAATATCCTGGATAATATCAGGCTGCGATCAG
The DNA here is from genome assembly GCA_963664745.2 of Phycisphaerae bacterium. Taxonomy (GTDB): domain Bacteria; phylum Planctomycetota; class Phycisphaerae; order SM23-33; family SM23-33; genus B1-G9. The sequence continues at coordinate 2,130,101 of CAXXMC010000004.1, read as the reverse complement.
CGGAATAGTTTCCGGGCAATTTTTCAGCCAATCTTTAGCAGAGATGCACAGGATGCAGGTTTTTAGAGGGGGTAAAAAAGGTTCTTCCGCAAACAATAGAGTAAGTTAACTCATATTGGTTATATTTTTGTAATTGGGTCGAAGAATCTCCTTGACGTTTGCAACTTGTTAGGGTAAGTTTTTAACTAAAGTTGTTGTATATTCTTATGTTTTCTAGGGAGTATCCATATGGGATTTTTAAACAAATTATTTGGCAACAAAACACCCCAAACGTCATCTCAGAACTTCTCTGAACGCCTAATTGTCACTATGAGTTGTTTCATGGATGCATCAATGATGCACCTCTCAATGGGCAGTTCACTAGGGCTTGATATGTTGGACACCGAGGAAAAACGCTCAATTGTGTATTGTTTTGCGTTTGGAGCGTTGGATTGCGCCACACAAAGAAATAATGTTGATATGATTCAAACACATGCCTATGCGGCCATATTTTTTGTCCGGTATTTTCGAATGGCTACAGAAGAAGCTGGTGGAATCGTCGGACACTGCGCGAGAATGTACGAAGAGCCAAAATACCGGCCATATTTTCAGGCAGGTGGACAAGCCCTTGCCGATTGGCTCTCTGAGAAGGATATATATGCTCCGTTACGATTATCTGACATATTAAGTAAAATTGATAAAAAAACAGAATCATACTCTGGAGAAACTAATGAACAATAAAATGTACTTTAGTGGCGACACGCTTCCCTGTGCAGGCCAAACAAATGAAACAATTCATGTTTGGGCTCAAAAATTAAAGATCGGTGACACTGTAGCTCTACGTCAATCCTACAGCCGCATTAACTTTGAATACATTATCGATGAAGTCGAAGCGTTTACCAATGGCGGTCGTCGTGTTATGGTAAATAATTACGGTACCTTTTGGCGCACACCGAACGCGGCTGGCAAAAACTGCTTTCACCCAATGGGACAATTAACCATGATTGAACCAACAAAGGCCGTAATTCAAGCAGCCTTGAACGGGTTGTTAATTGGGAAACAATCATGACAATTAGCTCGTTTCGAGACAGAAAAAAAAAGAGGCTAAAATGGGTTTTTTTAATAAACTATTCAGCGTGAAACCAAAAGGTTTTATTCCAACAGAGCGAGTGGATGAAATTGACAAAATGACAGATACTTGCTATAGAATCATGGCGAGATTCTTATCCCATCCCTCTGAAGAAAATCGGCAAATGGGCCTTAATGCGAATCGTGAGCTTGTAGAAGCCGCACTTCTCACAAAACTTCCGAATGATTTATCTGAACGGACCATTTATCTGGAAGAGATCGTTGCGAATATGCGACTCGTGCGTCTTAGCGTAACGGATCGCGCTTTGTTAGGCAGTATCGGCAATCTGTTAATTGATTCAGGAATTCGAAAAGGTCGTCCCATTGACCAGGTAATCCCAAATAATGAAGTTCTTGCATTAAAGGGAAAATTTATTCAGTACTTACAGTATTCAAAAGGCAGATTTTGAATCTAACAAGGTGGCTATGGTTGCCGTATTAACTGCAACTTTTTTTGACATGCCTGCAAACAACGCAGGCATGGCACCCAAAAAATTGCACCCAAAATTGGAAATTGAAAATAGGCAGTTGGAAATTAAAGTATTCGTTATTGATTCGAAATTCTGACTTCGGAATTCGTCATTTTTAAAATGGTCATTGGGGCTTGGGCATTCGGCATTTCCCCTTAAAGCGTCTCGTTCATAGCTCCGCTGCGGAAGCCTTCGAGGTCAAGGGTGACGTAGGCATAGCCCAGGGCTTTGAGGGTTTTGACGATTCGCTCACGATGTTCGAGGGCCTTGGGGATTTCGTCAGCAGACACTTCAAGCCTGGCGACCGTTTCATGGTCTCGCAGGCGATAATGCTCGAAGCCAAGCTCTGCCAACAGTTCTTCACCAGCTTCGATTCGTCGCAGGACTTCGTCGGACAATTTTCTGCCGTACGGCAACCTGGTCGCCAGGCAAGGCCTGGCTGGTCTGGCCCACATCGAAAGTCCAATCGCCTTTGCGGTATCCCGAATATCCTGCTTGGTCAGGCCTGCCGCTAACAAAGGCCTGGCGACATCAAGTTCAATTTCCGCTTTCGCGCCCGGCCTGAAGTCAGGCTGATCGTCAGCGTTTGAACCACTCGCGACGACAGCCAGTCCTCGCTGGCGAGCAATCGATGCCAAATGTTCAAAAACCAGAAATTTACACCAGTAGCAACGGTCGGGCAGGTTCAGCCTGATTGGGCCTAGCTGTTCTTCATCAAACTCACAGACATCAACCTCCATCAGTTCCGCGCCAAGCTCAGCAGCGGTAAGTCTGGCAGCGACTGTGTCGGAGGCTGGGTGCATAAACCCCTTGGCAGTCACCGCCAACACTTTGTCAGGCCCGAGCGTATCAACCGCCAATGCCAGCAACAGCGAGCTGTCCACCCCGCCGGAAAAACCCAAAACCAAACTACCCAGACCTTGCAGGATTTCCCGTAGTCTGGCGAGCTTGGCCTGTAATTCATCAGGAAGTTTTTTTATATTGTCACTGTTCATTTTCTCAGCTCTTTCCCAAAAGGACACTATTGATTATATGCTCAAAACCGGGCATAGAAAAATATGTCAATATTTTTTAATCCCTTTGGCAATTGCAAAACTGAATCGTATATATCACGTATAACGAGTTAAAAAATCATTTGCTGCCTGATTATTTTACTCCTGAACGAAATCCTTTCGCTCGCACGCTGCAAGGGACGTCTCCCCAAGGAACGGGGTGGCGTCCCTTAGTTTTTATCAAGACTCGTCACGTCTCCCTTACTACCATGAGCCAGCCTGGATGTGTTCGAGCAGTTTCCTGGCCTCGGCCTGAGTGGCGTTGAAATCCGGATATGGCGCCGGATCAGAAGGCAAGGCTGTGATTTTTACAAGCGAATCAGAAAGGATATCCAGTACACGGTTCTGGATTGCCCTCGATGGTTTTATGCGGGACATTCGAGACAGGGCTATCATAGACTTGGCTATGCGAATGACCTGCCAATCCGAGGCGAACTCCCCTGCTGCTATAGGCCTAAGAGCAACCCTCACATTGCCTTTACTATCCGCCAGCATCTTCATGCTGCCCGCCGATATCGCCATCGGCAAATATCCGCGTTTGAAAAGGAAATATTGCGTGACGCTATAAGTTGCCTCATAGTCACGGGGCAATTCAGAAACGAAAATCCGCCAGCCTGAGTTTATTACGTCCGTCCTCACCTGATCCGGGACAGGCGGGTCGCAGGGGAACTGACTAAGATACGCATCATTATAATAGAACCCAGGCCCGAAGCTGTGCTTCTTCGTAGGCCCGTAGCCATGTATATCATATTTCTTGCGATATCTGTCGATCCTGTCCTGCCTGTAAACCCCAGCCATGGGATCGTAATCACTTGCGTCATAATCGCCTCGCAATTCCATAACCAGCACGACGGAATTCACGGGCTGGCCTGTCAGTGCATCCCGCATAACCAACGTCCGCGGGCCTGGAGTACACCCCAAAGCGGATACGCCAAGCAGACACGCAGTCCCCATCAGCCAGTATTTATAAAATTTCTGAATCATCTTTTGATCTTTCGTCTCAACTTAAGTTATTATCTCAAACTGACCGTTTTTGACAACAAGATTAACGCAAATATAGTAGAACAAAAAAGTTAAAACACTTGTCATTCCCGCGCAAGCGGGAATCCAGAGTGTAAAAATAAAGCCCTGGATACCCGCTTTCGCGGGTATGACACAACGAATCGGTCAGTTTAAGTTATTATAAATTTTCTTGAGCGTATTCCGAATAAAATAATAAAGTAACAAGTTTGGAATATCAAATGACCGATCTCGTATGAGTCGGCTTTTGCAGCCCAGCTGCCGTATGAGTGTCCACAACCAGTTCCGGAAACAGGAGTTTTTACAATGAATATGACAATCGTTCGCGAAGACAATGAGCTTACGGAAATATCGCTGACGGGGTCACTGGATACTCAGGGAGTTGCCGAAATAGAGGCCAAGTTTCATTCTCACGCTGAAAATCGCAAACTTTCCGTCATTGTCGACATTTCCGGCGTAGCCTTCATCATGTCAAGGGGCATTACCATGCTTGCCCAGTGCGCAGCTGTGCTGCAAAAATTCGGCAAGAAAATGGTCCTAGTCAACCCTCAGCTTAATGTTTCTGAAGTCCTGAAAAACGTCGCTTTGGACAAAATAATACCCACCGCCCAAAGCCTGGCTGAGGCGGAAGAAATTCTCAGGAAGTAGCCCACCCTAATCGACATTCCGATTTTTCTTGCCAACAGCCGGGCTGGAAATTAGACTTCAGCAGATCATGAAACAGATAATGACAGCCCAGCAAGTCGAGGATGCGTTCACCAGGCTGTACAAGGCCGTGGTTTCCCGTTTCCCAAAAGACCAGAAGATCGCTATCGTGGGCATACGCACGCGTGGGGAAGTACTGGCCCGGCGGTTCGTTGAAAAACTGGCCGAGGATAAGCCGAACCTCACCGTGGACTTCGGAATACTGGACATAACATTTTATCGTGATGACCTGTCCAGGCAGTGCGGTGCGCCGCTGGTTCGCGCAACGGAGATCGATTTCGATCTGGACGATACATGGGTCCTGCTAATTGACGATGTGCTGGAAACAGGGCGAAGCATACGGGCAGCGCTTGACGCGTTGCACGACTTCGGCAGGCCTAACTTCATCAGGCTGGCAGTGCTGATAGATCGTGGCGGGCGAGAGCTGCCAATCGCAGCCGATTTCGTCGGCAAGAAACTAAAAGCCCCGCAAGGGGAAAGAATTCAGCTCAAATTGAGAGAGACCGATGGCGAAGAAAGTGCCTATGTCGTCAAAGAAGGTTAAGCCCGCTGTCAAGGCTGCCAAGTCCGGGCCTGCGGAAGTTCTGCCCACTGAGGATTTCCTCTGGACGCGAAAAGACCTGTTGGGTCTGGACGAGCTTTCGCCCCAGGAAATTCTGCATATTCTGGACACAGCTGAGAGTTTCAAGGAAGTCTCGACCCGTTCTATCAAGAAAGTGCCCGCCATGCGAGGCAAGGTGGCAGCTCTGCTGTTTTTTGAAGATTCCACCCGGACTCGCATGAGTTTCGAGCTTGCCGCAAGCAGGCTGTCCGCCGATACGCTCCTTTTCACAGCCAAGGGTTCCAGCGTATCCAAGGGCGAAACCACCATGGACACCGTCAGAAATATCGAAGCCATGGGCGTCGACGTCTTCGTCATCCGCCATAGCCAGAGCGGCGCGCCTCACATGGTCGCCCAAAAAGTCGAAGCCAGTATCATCAACGCCGGTGATGGATCGCATGAACATCCCACGCAGGCCCTGCTGGACATTTTTACAATTCGACAAAGGCTCGGCAGGCTGGCTGGGCTTAAGGTTGCTATCGTGGGCGATATCGCACACTCCCGCGTAGCTCGCAGCAATATCCTGGGCCTGAAAAAACTCGGCGCGGAAGTCATCGTCGTAGGCCCGCCGACGCTCGTGCCGAACAAGATCACCGCTATGGGATGCTCCATATCCCACAGCCTGGATGATGTCCTGGAAGAAGTCGACGTCGTCAATATGCTACGAATTCAGTTCGAGCGGTTTGGCGGCGGACTTTTCCCGTCGCTTCGTGAGTATCACAAAATATTCGGCATGACCAGCAAGCGTCTGGCCAAGTGCAAAAAGGACGTCCTGATAATGCACCCCGGCCCGATCAACCGCGGCGTGGAAATCACCAGCGAAGTTGCCGACGGCCCGAACAGCTGTATCCTGCAACAGGTAACCAACGGCCTGGCCATAAGAATGGCCGTTCTCTATCTCGTCTCCCAAGGTAGCAAATGAGCAAAATAATCATTCAAAACGGGCGCGTAATCGACCCAGCCTGCGGGCTGGACGAGGTTTGTGACGTCGTGATATTAAATGACGTTATCGACAAGATCGGCCAGGCCACGAAAACCGACGCGCGGGGCGCGGAGATCATAGACGCAAAGGGCAAGATCGTCTGTCCAGGCCTGATCGACCTGCATGTGCATTGTCGCGAGCCAGGCCATGAGGAAGAAGAAACAATCGAGACCGCAGCAGCGGCAGCGGTGGCTGGGGGGTTCACAGCCATCTGCGCCATGCCGAATACACACCCGCCACAAGACAACGACACCGCAATCCAGTATGTGATCCAACGTTCCGCCGAGGCATCGCTGGCCCGCGTTCTGCCGGTAGGCTGTGTTACAAAAGAGCGAGAAGGCGAGGAACTGGCGGAAATGGGCCTGATGTGCGAAGCCGGCGCGGTAGCCTTTACCGACGACGGCGAGGGCATAGCCGACGCGAAACTCATGCAGCGCGCCCTGCAATACGCATCCATGCTCGGCGTGCCGATTCTGCAACACTGTCAGGACCCCAGCCTGTTTGGCGGCTCGATGAACTCAGGCCCAATCGCTGTAAGACTCGGCCTGGACGGCATCGCTGGCAGCGGCGAGGAAATAATGCTCCGCCGTGATCTGGAACTAGTCGAACGTACCGGCGCACGGTATCACGCGATGCACATCTCCACAGCTGGGAGCGTCGATCTGATTCGCCAAGCCAAATCGCAAGGCCTGCCAGTCACAGCTGAGGCTACCCCTCACCACCTGCTGCTCTCAGACGCAGCCTGCATGACATACGATCCAAATTTCAAAATGAACCCGCCCCTGCGCACAATGGATGACATCGAAGCTCTCCGGGCTGGGGTGGCAGACGGCACGATCGACTGCCTTGCCACAGATCACGCGCCGCATTCGCACGAAGAAAAGGAGCTGGAATTTGCCCTGGCTCCGTTCGGCATTATCAGTCTGGACGTTGCTCTGGGCCTGTATGCCCTGGCGTTGATCGACACGAAAATATGCGATTGGCCCAAGCTTATCGAGCGTATGACAGCTGGGCCCGCAAAGGTGATAAACAGTAATCTCGGCACGCTGGGCATGGGTTGTCCTGCGGACGTTACCGTGATCGATCCCGATAAGCATTGGACTGTTCACGTGAAGAACTTCGTTTCCAAGAGCAGGAATTGTCCATATGATGGGTTCAAGCTCAAAGGCCGAGCCGTTATGACGATAGTCGATGGCCAGGTCAAATACAGGCTGTAGACCGGCTCGAAAAAAGTTTGAAATTTTTATCAGTTTCCTTATTTTTTTCAAATTCCAGAGCGATATATGTGTATGAGCAAAGAACGCAGAAAATTTCCTCGTTTCGATCTGGAATACACAATTCAGATCCTTAGCCAGGACGGCGAGATGGTTATGACCGCCCTGACGAGCAATCTTTCCGACGGCGGACTCAGGCTTCCGATACCTACGGAATGCCTGCCGGAAAAAGGCGAGGAACTACAGCTAAATCTCACCGTTCGCAGAAACACTACCGGTGAGGTGGAAATGTATACCGGGCTGGGCGAGGTTATAAGGCATACCGCTGCGGATGAAAACGGCGAATCTGAAGTCGCGCTGAAATTCGACAAACCAATGAATCTGCATCTCATCGACGAAGCCCAGCCTTCGCTAAGTTAAAATTAAGGCAACCTGTGATGTTTTTTCTTGATGTCATTCCCGCGAAAGCGGGAATCCAGAGGTAAGTTTTGTCGCGGGGAATTTGGTTGTTTGAAAAAACATGGATGCCCGATCAAGTCGGGCATGACAAAACAAGAGCCTTTCCACCAGTACTCTGTCCCAGGAATAAGGATGTGTAGATGCGCCGTGCCGATGAGGTAGATGCAAAGAAGAAAAAAGGTTGCATATTAGTGGATATTCCGCCTTTTTTCTGATGCCGCAGATACCTTATCGCCACAAGCAGGTACCATTCTTTATTCCTGGGACAGAGTACTAGTCAGCATTCCAACTACTTACGCTTCACTCTTATCCAAATTACCACTCGTTTAGGCAAGCCGCTCGGCAAAGTTTTTTAAATTCTTCGGGAACTTTTCCATATACATCCTGTACCTCCGCCTGGTTGTCACAGAGCATAAACAGCGTACTGCCGCTTCCTGACATGTTCACGGGCAGGCCTGTAGCGGTAGATATCTCATCCCGAATATCAGCCAGTTCAGGCGAGATTTCCATCGCGGGTCGTTCCAAATGATTAACCAGCCTATCGCGCCATGTCGAAGGAGGCTGAGTGAGTTTATTAGCATCCAGCTGTTTCGCCACCTGTATTGGAGCTGCATCAAATGCCCGATAGACCGGCCCGGTCGGACATGCGATACGGGGCAGTATCAGAATAGTCCAGAAGGGATAGACATCAACGGGCTGGAGAATCTCGCCCCGCCCCGTCATTCTAGATGCAGGCCCAGCCAGGAACAATGGCACGTCGCTTCCAAGCCCAACTGCGATCTCCGCCAGCTGGCCGACCGACAAATCCAGGCACCACAGTTGATTAAGCCCCGCCAAAACGCCAGCTGCGTCTGAAGACCCGCCGCCCAATCCCCCGCCAGGTGGAATAAATTTTGTCAGTGAAATATCCACGCCATCCACCCCCCTGCCTTCCGCCAGGGCCTGGGCAGCACGAATAGCCAGGTTATCGTCAGCCGACCCGCAATCAATGCCCGCACAGGTCAAATTAATTTGGCCATCGTTTCGCAGACGCAACTCGATACGGTCATAAAAAGTTATCTTGGTAACGAATGAGTCGAGGGGATGAAACCCATCGTCTCGCAGAGGGCCTACGAGTAGATTGAGATTAAGCTTGGCTGGTGCGTTAACGCACAGCCCTGCTGGGCCAAGTGATTGAGTTCTTGGCAATGAGTCCGCTTCATGCCACAGCTGAGATTGGGGTTTCGTATCCATAGAAAGAGATTATACCCATTCCACGGAATGAAGTAAGACGAAAACCCGGTCAGCTGGCCCTTTCCCGTAAAAAACGGAAAGACGACCTTAGCTTCACAGCTGACGCAATACCGCTGGTTCTCTATACAACCTGGGTGTCTAATTACCTGCCAGATGTACAATCATAGGCATATCCATCGCCTGTTCTTCGAAAAGTGGCAATCCTTGCCTTACTCTGTCGATGTACCGCTGCAAGTTCTCCTCTTTGACCAGTCCGAGGTCATCAGCTTCCTCGTTCCTAGCCTGGAAATAACTAGGCCTGAATCCTCGCATCTCCTGTGCCTCCGCTGGCGGGCCTGCAACCTTTCTACGCTAAGTCAAAGGAAACCGCCAAACTGCCTTGGATAAGAATTATGAATAATATGCGGCGTATATTCCTATTCCGCTGAAATCCCCTTTTCTGGCAGTCTCCACGACCAATCGCAAAAGAAAAGCATGTCCAACTTCCAGAAACAAGGTTTTCAGAAAAATACATGCACTGCGGTGAAGCATCAAATTACAACTAAAAAATCTTGGCCTCTCTTAAACATTACAGTCCTGATTATGCGCTATTTTCACGTCTTGTGGCAAACAAAATAATTATTTTTTTTTGGAATCTTTTTCGGGCTGAACCAGGTTCATTTCGCATTCTGCGGCGATATCCATAAACTCTTCTTTTTCGAGATCTTCAAGCTGTTTTCCCCTGCCATTGAGCTTCTCGTTGAACTTGATACACTTCTCCTGCATCTGCTCATGGGTGCCTTCCGAGCCGCCAACAAGATGAAAATTATCACCCTTGGTCACGCGAACATGCCCGTCTTCATTATCCAGCCCAAGCCCAAGCAGCTTGGCTTTTTTTCTACCTAGCTCCAATACAAAATACTCCTTAAAAAAGTTTCTCTCCCATTATTATATTCGCAAATGTCGGCAATCTCAAGCCCCCACTATCTGCCAATTCCGGCAAAGAAACTGGCCTAATCCCGCGATAGAGGCTTGACAGTTACGCACAAGTGCCTATGCTGTGTATCGGCCTTTATGAAGGAGCCAGTAAAACCCATGAAATCTAATAATGTAACCGTTATCGGCCTGCAGTGGGGTGACGAAGGAAAAGGTAAAATCGTCGACGCCCTCGCAGCTGAAAGTAAATACGTCGCACGATATTGCGGAGGCGCAAATGCCGGGCATACCGTCACGGTGGCTGGCGAGCGTTTCGCTCTTCACCTGATCCCCTGCGGAATCCTGCACAAAGGCGTCATGAACGTCATAGGCAATGGTGTTGCCTTCGATCCCGTCGTAGCCATGGAAGAAATCCAGGGACTGCGTGAGCGAGGCGTAAGCGTCGGGCCTGATAATCTGACCATCAGCAGCATGGCCCATGTTGTAATGCCGTGGCACAAAACCCAGGACCTTCTGAACGAGCAACAGCTTGGCTCAAAAAAGATCGGCACGACAGCCAGGGGCATTGGCCCGTGCTATTCAGACAAAGCCAACCGCTCCACCGCCATCCGCGTAATGGAATTGCTCGACCCAAAAGCCCTGACAATGAAAATTCGCCTTATCGGCGCAATCAAGAATAAGACCTTCACCGCTTTGTATGACGCCGAACCAATGGAAATCGAAACTATCGTCGAGCAGTACGTCAGGCTCGGAGAGCAGCTCAAGGACATGATACAAAACAGCGGTGCCATGCTTCGCAAAGCCAATCGCGAAGGCAAACGCATCCTCTTCGAGGGCGGCCAGGGTTGTATGCTGGACATCGACCACGGAACTTATCCGTTCGTGACAAGTTCATCCGTCAGCGCGTGCGGCGTACCCAGCGGGTCGGGCATGCCCCCTGCCTCTGTAGGCTCGGTCGTTGGAATCATGAAGGCCTACACCACGCGAGTCGGCGCAGGGCCTTTTCCTACCGAGCTTGAAAATGAGATCGGCGATACGATCCGCCAGCGAGGCAGAGAGTTCGGCACGACAACAGGCCGGCCCAGAAGGTGTGGCTGGCTCGACGCAATGGTCGTGAAATATACCTCGGAACTATCGGGCGTGAATGAACTGGCACTTATGCTGCTGGATGTACTTTCGGGCCTGGATGAAATCAAAATATGCACGGGATATAAACTCAACGGCCAGGCTGTGGAAGAACTCGAGCCCAGCCTGCTGGGCGAATATGAATGCGTCTACGAAACCATGCCAGGCTGGTCCGAAGATATCACAGCCTGTACGTCATTCGATCAACTGCCAGCTGCCGCCCGGAATTATGTCAGCAAAGTCAGCAAGGTCGTGGGCAGGCCGGTCGGTATTATCAGCGTAGGCCCGGGCAGAGAGCAGACCATATCGCACGATACCGGTATCAAGGAACTTGTCTGATTCGACAGGCAGGATTCAGCTATGGATTCGCACATTTTTTACATGAAATCGACGGTGAAAAGCTAATGCGCCCCCACTCGGCAGAAGAAACACTCGCAGCCAGGCGGGCGCTGGGCCTGCCAGACGAACAATTCCCGCGATCGGTAGCCATCATCATGGATGGCAACGGTCGCTGGGCAAGGCAGCGGAATCTGCCCCGCCCCCTAGGCCATCAGGCCGGTGCGAAAACAGTCAGCAGAATCGTTACCGAGGCAGCAAGGCTAGGACTGGACAATCTGGCGCTATATAGTTTCTCCATAGAGAACTGGAACAGGCCGAAAGAAGAAGTCGACGCTTTGATGTCACTCTATGCCGAATACCTCATACACGAACGGCCTACCGTCATGGCAAACAACATCCGCCTGCGACACCTGGGCCGACGAGAAGGTCTGCCGGATAAAGTCCTCAAGGAACTAGACGAATCCATGCGAGTCTCGTCGACGAATACGGGAATGTTCCTAAGCCTGGCTATCAACTACGGGTCTCGCGCGGAAATCATCGACTCCGTCCAGAGAATCGCGAAAAAAGTCGCTGCAGGCCAACTCAAACCGGAAGACATCGACACCAAAACTGTCGATGATAATCTCGACACCCATGGCATACCTGACCCGGATCTGTTGATCCGCACAGCTGGGGAACTGCGTGTGAGCAACTTCCTGCTGTGGCAGATTTCTTACTCGGAATTTTACGTCACCGACGTACACTGGCCTGATTTCACCGAGGAAGAATTCCACAAAGCCCTGCTAGCCTACGGCTGTCGACACCGCAGGTTCGGCGGCGTGGATGAGTCAAACAAGTAACTGAAACTCACCGTTTGAGTTAACAGTCGATCAGCTTCTTTTGTTCAAAGTCACGTTATCGAAATAGGTCTCTTTGAGTAAGAATCATGATTCGCATAACACGAAACATCTCGATTCCAGACGATGAAATTCAGATACGTTTCGTGCATGCCTCAGGGCCGGGCGGGCAGAACGTCAACAAAGTCGCCACCGCATGTCAGCTTCGTTTCGACGCCCTTGCTTCGGACGCCCTGCCCGATGCGGTAAAAGACAGGCTGAAGCGATTGGCTGGGCAGCGAATTACAGCTGAGGGAATTATCATCATCGACGCCAGACGCTATCGCAACCAGCTACGCAACCGCGATGACGCAATTGACCGCTTGAAAACCCTCATCCTGCGGGCAGCCAGTCCGCCCAAACCCCGTCGAGCCACCAAACCCACACTGGCCAGCAAACGCCGCCGCCTGGAAACCAAACGTCAAAAAAGCCAAACCAAAAATCTGCGACGCAAACCCAACTCTGAAGAAGAATAGAGCAGAACACAGATTTCACGGATTAAAGAAAGATTGCAAGAATGCTTTTTTTTATCCTCTTCATCTGTGAAATCTGTGGACAAAATAGTCTAGTCGGCCCTGAAAAAGTTGGTTTAGCCATTAAAATAGGCTATAAAATTGCTGTAATGCCGGTTACAAGCTGCAAGGTTCTGCCGAATAACTCCTCGCAGCCTTGCAATACTAAGCTATCATTCAATATCCAACTGACGATTTTTTCCCCCGTGTCATACCCGCGAAAGCGGGTATCCAGGGCCGGCCCAGCCGGGGCAATATTTCCATTATGGGCTTGTTTTCCAGTCTTGATTACATTCCCTGGATTCCGGGCCGCCAGCGGCGGTGGCATAAGCTTCGCTACGCCCGGAATGACAAGAAAACAACTTTTTCAGGGACGACTAGTCTATTAACTTTTCTCAACAGCCCGCGATTTCTTGCGGATATTTTCCCGGATAAGCTCAGCCTGTTCCTGGTCGACAGCTGCTTCCTGCCTGCGGATGATCTCCTTGCTGAGCAGTCTTTCGGTGTGGCGAAATTCCAGCAAGCCGGCGAATTTTCCCTGCTGGCCGTCGACTGGGGATTCCAGCACGGGCAGATATTCCAGGCTCTGCTCTTGCATACGGGTCATCGCATCAGCGAGGGGCATTTGTTCGGTGGCTATATCGACAGCCGGCTGCATCAGATCATAAGCTACCAGCAGATCGGCAAGGCCCTTGTTGCCCAGGCCTCCCTTTAGTTCCTGAATGGTGATAATTCCCAGTAGATTGCGCTGCTCATCCACAACCGGATAGGTCATGGAATCCGTCTCGGAGATCACCTTCATTATTTTCGCGAATGAGTCGCTCTCAGCCAGGCATGCCGCGTTGCGGTTCATCACATCGGCGACTGTATAGCTCTGGATAAGATCTTCGCGGGTAATATTCATGCCGGACTCACCAGCCAGACGGATCGCCAGCTTGACCATCGGCGGGCCTACAACTTGCACGATCAGCGTCGTAGCTGTAACGCAGAAGATTATCATATCGCCGAGGGAAAGATCTTCACTGACCATATGCGAGCCTAGGTGCTGGCTGGCCATGATCGAAAGACCCACCGCCACGCCGCCCTGAGCGAAGAGCCCCATCCCGCCGTATTTTCGGACAGAAGATGCAGCTCCGGTTATCCTGGCGCCGACATATGTACCGACCATTTTCCCAGCTGTGCGGAAAAATACGTACAGTCCCACGATACCCCACATCCAGACCGGCATGTTCGCCAGGCCGAGCCTGGCCCCCACGAGCACGAAGAAAATGACGTATATCGGAGAGGAAAAGCTCCTCACGATCTCAAAAAGTTCCTTCGACCGGCGGGGCGCGATATTGATCAGCACTACGCCCATCGCCATGGTCGCAAGAATTACGTCCATGCCGACAATAACCGACGTGGCTATAACGAGTAAAATCGAACCTATAGCCACCGCGAGCGTTTTGTCAGGCTGGTGAAGATGTCGGAGGATAAAGTTTAGCACGAACCCAGCTGCGATGCCCAGACCTATCGCTCCGAACAGTTCTATGCCGATTTTCGCCATGGCCTGGCCCAGGGATTCCGAGCCTCCCATCAGCATCCCCGCCGCCGTTGTACCCAGGCCGTAAAGCGTCATGGCCAGGGCGTCATCAAGGGCTACAATCGCGATCAGACCGGTCGTCAAAACGCCCCTGCTGCGATATTCCCACAAAACATCGATAGTCGAGGCTGGGTCCGTCGCCGAGGCGATCGCGCCGAAAACTATACCCGCTGCCAGTGCAACGGTGAAATTTCCCATTATGAAAAACACGAACAGACCGGTCGCGATTCCGACGAGAAAAAACGCTGCCAAGCCCTCGCCGAGAAGAATGGCCATGAATTGCTTGCCGTATTTCTTGAAAATAGAAGACTTCAATTCCCCGCCGACAAGAAAACCGATAATGCCAAGCGCAAAATAGTTAAGCTGGCGGAAATTCACAACCGCTTCGAGCGGAATGATCTTAACGCCGCTCTCGCCGAGCAGCAGGCCTATGGCAATATAGCCAACCACCTGCGGAATTCTCAACCGCTGAAAAAACCTCGCCCCCAACGCTCCGCCAAATAGTGCAAAACCAAGGAGCAACAAAATTGGCAGGTGTGCCGTATCCAACTGACCGATTACGTCAAGAGTCATGATTCTTTACTTTCCAACAAAATTCCATAAACTTCCGCGGGAGTTTCCGCATCCAGAACGAACTGCCGAGTCTCATCATCCTTCAAAACGTCCGCAACCGCAGCCAGCAGGCGAATGTAGGTTTCATGCTGCCCCTGAGGCGCAGCTATGAGAACAACTATGTACACGGGCTGCTTGTCCATGCTTTCGTAATCAGCAACACCCTGTTTACACACCGCCACCGCCAGCGATGATCGCTTAATGCCGTCAATTCTGACATGCGGCACAGCCAGGCCGTTGCCGACACCGGTACTCATGAGTTTCTCGCGACGCAGCACAGCGTCCAAAAGCTCATCCGTCTTAATCCCAAGCGAGCCAGCCAGCAGAGCGGACAACTCGCCAAGTAACTCTGCCTTGGATGTTGCATCGCAAACAAGAACATTGTCTTCAGTCAGGTAACTCTTTAAATCCATAAGACTTTCTCCGTCAGATACAAACAAATCGCGGATTATACCACTTATTGGCCGAGAAAACACAAAACTCTGGATTTATTATAAAAAATACGTTTTAATGCCTATGCGTATAGCTTGACTCAAGAAGACGTTGCAACAAATCGGACTCCAAAATGAAAAAAAGAATTATCTTCGGCCTGGTCATGATAGCGGTGCTTTTGGGCGTTTTCTGGGCGGACTGGAAGTGGGAAAACTCATACCGTACCGCACATCCAGATGCAAATTACTCACCCACCGCCGGCGTGCCACTGGCTGTGATATTTTTACCGATTCTATGGATAGGATTTCTGGAATTCGCGAAAATGGCTGGGGGCGTAGGCGTGAAAGTCCACACCAAGGCAGGCCTGGCCGGCGTGACGCTGCTCAGCTGCCTGCCTGTCATTCGCAACGCATTGCTGGAAATAGTGTCGAGGATTATGCAACCAAACGCCGACGCCGACATAGATATTGCCATTCAGTGCATTAAAATATCTAACATCATTACTTGGCCCCTGGCCATTGCCTTTGCAGTCATGTTGATATTCCTTGCCCAGATGATCAAAGGCCGACTTGAAGACGCCCTCAGGCGCGTAGCGTGTACAACAATGGGCGTGATGTATCTGGGCCTATTCGGTGGAATCCTGCTTTTATTCCGCATTCGATACGGCATGGAGTTTCTGCTGATGTTCATAGCTGCGGTAAAATGTACGGATATCGGAGCCTATTTCACCGGTTCGTTCATCGGCAAGCACAAGATGATCCCCTGGCTGAGTCCGGGCAAGACGTGGGAAGGCCTGGCTGGCGGGCTGATTACCGGAGCACTCGTAGCTGTGCTGATCTGGCGGATCTTCGGGTCAAACCTGCAAGTAAACCCCTTCGACAACATGATCGAGGTAGCCATTTTCGGTATAATCGTAGGCGCAGCGGGCCAATTCGGCGATCTGTGCGAATCGCTCATGAAACGCTCTGCCGGCGTGAAAGATTCCGGCGCACTTGTCCCCGAATTCGGCGGAGTGCTGGATATTCTGGACTCACCGCTCCTGGCTGGGCCGATTGCATATGTACTGTTCACAATATTTGCTCTCATTTGATTCAAAAAACAAACTGCGACATTATATATGATGGTTTTTCATTTTGATTTTGGGAGCGATTTTACTTGATTGTTCAGGCACAGTTCCGTAAAATCTTCCCTCCAAAAGTTCGTTGGCTTGTTAGAGCCCTGACGGAAGATGATGTAGTAAATTGAACGTTGATTGAATTGTATATGGATTTGTATTGGTCGACTCCGTATTGAAGTGGATTCGACAAAGTCCGTGTACAACACGTTAATTAAAAATTCAGATAAGTGGGGGAGTAGCTCAATTGGTAGAGCAACGCCCTTTTAAGGCGTAGGTCCTGGGTTCGAATCCCAGCTCCCTCAATTACAAAGCCCGCAAATACAAGAGTTTGCGGGTTTTGCTTTTTGAGAACACTTGGCTTTATTGCACTTTTTACAAAATAAAATGCAATAAAATCCAGAATCGCTTATAATCGACTCCATGGCAAAGCAAAAATTACCAGGTACGTTCCTTTGTAACCATGGCCGATGGTGGTGGTAAGTAAAACTACCCGGCGAGGAAAAAAGAAAAAGCATTCCACTCAAGCCAACGGGGGCAAAATACGCAACTCGTGATCGGCAAACCGCAGAGGCAATCGCAACCGAGATATACACGGCAGCAGTCTTTAAAAACAAGCCAGGCAAAAATCGCCATGAAACAATTGCAGACTTGTCAGGATTATATCGACATGAAATTCAGCATGGCGACGAGCAAGGGGCAAAGAAGGCAATTGACACCGCCAAGACGACACTCAAGCTGTTTGTTTCGATTATGGAACCCACAGGGTCGAAGATGTTGCGCCGAGTGACCTTCGGGCATTCAGAACAGCCCTGATAGACACGGGCTTATCAGTTTCCACCATCCATACAAAAATAGGCTGCATCAAACGAATGTTTGACTGGGCGGTCTCGCTGGATTACTGCCCGTCAAGCGTAGCCTATGGGCTGCATTGCATAAAGCGATTATCACAGAGCAGTCGGGCCAAGCCAGCAAAGAAAATTGATCCGGTCCCGATTCGTGACGTAGGCCGAACATTGAAATATACAACAAGCATCGTCGCCGACATGATCCGGGTGCAGCTTCGCACCGGAATGCGATCCGGCGAACTCTGCAAGCTCCAGGCCAGGGATATCAACGCATCCGGCGAAGTGTGGATAGCATTTTCGGTATGGACAGGATGGAAGATTTTCCTAAGACAACTATATTTCAGGAAATTAGGTTTTCTTCGCCAAAATCATTTCTGGATTACTGGTCAATCCGCATGGCAGAATTCTATAATTGTCTTTCCAGTTAACACCCTCCATAACATATGACTCTGGTCCAATACCAAATATCCCACGCTGGTTTAAATGCAGTGGGCCATGGGAATTGGCTCGATGCGAAAAGACTTCTATGGCAATATCCGTACTCGAATCAGCAAGGTAATCGGTAATATCAATTTCATTCGGTGGCCAGGCAATTATACCGGCTAGTTTTCCGCCTACCCAGACTCTTACGGCTGTGCCTTCGAAGGAAGGCAAACGCAAAATAAGCCTTCGGTCGTTCGGAATATCGCTTTTTATTGTGGTACGGTAACTCACAGAGCCTGAATAAAAACTTAGCCCCTGTTTTGTCCAATCACCAATCTTAAGGTTTTTTGGCATCTCTATCATTGAAACTTTAGTGCCATTGACTTTCGTGCCAAAATGGCCCAGCAAATAGACAATCTCAAGGCCCGGATGTATTTCGTTATATTCACAAATCAGACAAATCTCATTTTTACCTTTGGTTAGCAAAACAGGCGAGAACCCTATTTTTCGCAGTGATTTGTCAACCCACCAGCCACAGTCATTATCATTTTCAATTTCGTGTCCATTAATAAGGATTTTGTAAACCTCGGGACGTTCCAGACCTAAAAAGATTTCACATGGAGAAACGACTTGAATCTCAAAATCATATTTCAGTTCAATAGGTAATGATTGGGGATTTTGGGGCTTGGCTTTGGTCCAGGGTTGACACATTTGTCCTCCGCGATGTTTCAGATTCAAAGCGTCTCGAACTGAGCGATCGATACGGAGGATTTCTTTCGGCTCACACCATTTACCATTTTCGATCTTATAGGCAGGCCTGTCCAGAACAAGATTGTTTGATTCTGAAAGAGATATATCCCACGAAGTTTTTTTGATTTGTTTCCGTGAAATTATTTTCATTTTTGCTCTGACAGGCAGTTTAAATTTTGAAGTTTTTTTGGGAATAACGAAACACCGGCTTCCAAGCTGGACAAGGGAAGTTTGAATTTCTATTCCATCAGCTGTTTTTCTCGTCTTTGCTGAATAAAGCTTCCCACTTTCACAATCTATTTCCACAGCCGCAGTTGCACCTTCAAAACCGCTTATATGTACATCTTCGAAGTAACTTATTCGCTGAGAAACCCAAACTGCCTTTTTGGCCTGGGTATAATCAACTCCATAATTGCAGACAAACAAGTACCATGCCTCCTTATCCTCGCGAAGCAGATATAACGTATCAGGTATCTGACTTCCCATACAGTCGGTAATTGATACACGGCGGCAATTTTCAACAGCCTTTGCAACAGCATTTCCCTTTGCAGGAGCATTCGTACAATGCTTTGCAAAACTTTTAACTCCATCCGATTTTTCTACATTAACATGGGCGGCAACCTTGCCGGCAAATACAACTTTCCCCCCAGCCGCTTTAAACCCCTTCAGCAAGTCTAGCGTACTTGAACGCATTGTAATCATCGGCGGAACAAGAACGGTTGTATATTCCGCCTTGTTGACTTTGAATATAACTTTGCCTTTACGCTTAACAATTTTTCCATGCCGAGAAAGGATATCTTCATCGCCGTAATCGAAATCAATATTCTCGCCAAGCAGGCTGTTACGTAATGACACAAGTGACTTGTCTAATGCCTGAATTTCTTTATCTTCTTTCCAATTAGGATTGAAGATGGCCCATGTACTTTCGATAGGATGTATGATCAGCAGATCGCGGACTTCCGTACCTCTGGTCATTATTGCATGGGCTCGTGCAAAGTAGTCTTCAACTTTTGGATAGAGTTCCCACCATGGAGAATGGTGGGCTATTGAGGCTGGGTAATCTCGTTTTGTCTGGCCTTCCATTGTGTGCCAGTAAAGATGCTGGCAACGCAGGTTAATTCCCAACGCCAACTGCCAATCACAGATCGCCTTGTGTCCAACAAACGGAAATTGCCAGCCAGTACAGCCGTAGGTTTCAGTCAATCGCCATTTACGACCAAATTGACGGGCTGCCGATGAAACTTGCTTGGCCGTATCAAACTCCTGCTTATATTCTGTCAGCAAATCAATACCCGGAGCCTGCATATGCTCATAAAATCGCATCGCACTGCCAACAACATGTGCCTGATGGGAAAGGGGGCTCTCTTCAAAAACATGCCCCGTAAACATTATTCCAGACTCATCACACCAATTGCCGACTTGTTTTGCAAAAGCTTCGGTAAACATAAAAGTGGCACAGTCGTGATAATCATGTTTTACAGGATTAACTTTTTTAGAATCCACTTCGTAGAATAGCTCTACAAGCCGATCAAGAATATCATAACCATAACGCTGCTTGAAAACTTTCGCGAAATCGCCTGTCCAGGGAAGAGCTCGGCCATTATTGGTACTTTGACAATGACTGAAAGTACTGCCGTGATGTGGTTCATCCGTAAAAATGCCTGGAATTGTCTTACCAAACTCGTCACCGAAACGTTTTTTATACTGCTCGTGTGTAACTTCAATAAATTTTTCCACAGCCTTGGGGTTCATCGTATCTAAATAAGTCTGGCCGTTATACCAGTCGCTTGGCGCAGTAACAACAACGCGAAAAACAAGAAGCTTTTGCCCTCTGGAAAGCCTAACCTTTGATTTCGGTTTAACACGCTTTACTTCAGAAGCCATATTACCTTCTATTTTAGTGATAAAGGCTGCTAAGACATCATCGTTCCATTTTAATTGCGAGGCTGAAGAGAGGACCTCATACTCTACCGCCCGCATACGAAATTCCGGATTCGTCGTTACCAATCCCCCAGCCGCACCAGAAGGCCAACGGTCCTCGTCGTACAGCCATGCCTCCATGCCGAGTTTTTTGGCTTCATCAACACAGGCACTTACACACTCAAACCACTCTTCTGATAAATAAGGAGTTTCCAATCCTACACGGGAATGCATAAAAAACCCGCCAAGCCCCATTCGCTTCATGATCCTGATCTGCCGACGAAGTTCATCCGGATCCAACTTGCCGTTCCATGCCCAAAACGGCTTGGCACGGTATTTACTGAAATCAGACTGAAGTTCCTTCTTAATTCCTTCAACACAATTCATTATTTTACCTTTGGAAGCAAAATCACAAACCAATTAATAGACAACACATACTACGACAACCTCTTAAACATGGTTCATTGTACGCTTTTTTATTTTCATATAAAATTGAGATTTATCTCAAACAATAAAATGTTAAATTATCTCCCTAATGGCATCAGGTCATATTCCCAGGTCATGGTCTGGTCTTTTTCCAGCGTGGTTGGTTTGGTCAGCATGCGGGGCATATAATATTCCCACCACGTCTGAGGATGTTCCACCATAAGATTGGTAAAATCCATCTTCACGCCGAAGTTATCCTTCTTGTTAAACACCGTATAGCAGCCCGGCGAATCGACATTCACGGGTGTATATTTCCTGCCGGAAACTCCACCGCCAGTCAAGTCCTTCAACTCAACCATCTGGCCTTCATGCAGAACTTTCGTAACAAAATCCCTGGCAAGGGATTCAGAGTCAACGCCTTCATAACGAACATGTGGAATTACCCTAAACTGATATTCCTTAGGCTGATCGCCGGCATAAGTAAATTCAGTTTTGCTGCGGATTTTCGAAGGATCTTTCGGATCAAACCAAATCTTACGATCCAGTTTGGAACCATCGTCAAGCACAGCACTGATCGAAACGCTGCCGGAATCCTGAGAATCGACTTTATAAGTTATCACGTAGTCTCTGATAAGTTCGCTATTTATGCCTTTTATGGCCTGTTCGTCCCAAATCTCTTTAATGCGACGTCTTTCAATGATCGGTATAAGCAACTTTAGATTTCTCGGCTTGTAAACCAGGTCGAATATCTTCGCATTCCAGCCGGGAAACAGCTCAAGTTTCCAAAATTCATTCTCCAGAGTTACAATCTTGCGATCTTCAATACGTTTGTAATATTCGGCAAATCCTGCCATTTCAGTGGGACGCTCTGTTTTATATTTTTTCACCAGCGATTTATAAGTTTCTAAGGTACTCTCATAGCCTTTAGGCAAAAACAGTTTATAGGCATCATTGACTCTTACATATGGCGAGGCTTCCAGCATGAGTCGGTATGCACATATTGAGGCCTTCTCAACGCGCCTTCTGACTTCGCCAGTTTTGGCAAGACCAATTGCTTGTTCGAACAGTGCAATAGCCTTTTTGCCCATTTCAATATCCAGGTTCATATCCTTGGCTTCTGGAAAACAATTATAATGAACATCCGACAAACTGACGTGATTATGCAGTAGAGTAAGCCATTTGATTATGGGTTCAGCAGATTCTGTATAATGCATTCTGCAGAACTTCAAAGCCAAATCCCAACTGTCAGATCCTGGTTTCCAAAGACACTGAGAGGCCACCCAGTTTTTTAGATCACTCATAGAACTGTTGCTAGTATGACAGCGCTACTTGAATTCTGTTTTACGATTTTGTTTTTGTCGGCTTTTGTAGGCCGCCTCGTTACGCCACTGATAATATTCGTTTATTCTTATGATCGCAGCCCATGATCTTGGCCAAGTCTGCCAGATCTTGGCGGCCAGGGTGTTGATCACCGTGGCTACCTGTTCCAGCGTAATACGCGGATTTTTCCCCCCGAAGCCGCTGCGTCTGCTCGGATATAAAAAACATCGCCAATCGCGAACACAGCCAATGCCGAATCAGTCCGGTATACGTCCGAACCTCAAACGAACCAAATCCCGTTTCCTGCTTGGCTCGCTCGAACCACATCTCAATATGCCACCGCGCAAAAGCCACAACCAGCAGCTTCCTGACACTCACCGAAGCAGGAGCGTTACTCAAAAAATATTTGTTCTCGCCGGTTTTAGGCGATTGAGCCCAAATCAGCCAATACTGTCGAGTTGTCGGCACGTTGACACCCTCAGCCGTATTGGTCAACTGCACACGTGCGGCTTTATATTTCCAGTACATCATTCCGCGCGTCGTGTTTTTGATCTTCACCGTTTGCCAATCCTGTCCGTAAAACACCGGACTGTGGCGAACCAGATCGGCAACTTTATGCGGCGCATATTCAGCCCGGCAGGACTGATACGCCGGCGGAGTTGCCCAGCATAAAAAGTTAGACCGCACCTCACCAATACCGCGCTGGCCCAGCCGATCCAATTCAAACCAGAACCCAGGAACACTGCCGTATTCCTCATCAAAAGTAAAATACGAAAACTTTACACCACTGCCTATGGCCCGTTGAATCTGCTCTACCGCAATTTTCCACTTTGGCCGATAAGACAATGAATCCGGAATATGTGCTTCTCTTCGTCTCTTTGGATCAGCTGCCCATTTTTCAGGCAGATACAGGTCGCTACATAAGACGCATCCGAACGGATTTGTGGGATGGTTGTCGGTATACAGCAAATGCTGGCCGACAATGCAATTGTCTATCTTGCCGGTTTCACCACACCATTGACGCTGCACGCCAGGCGTTTTGGCGCCCTGCTTGGCGTGGCCGGAGCCGTCGATTACGCCAATGCCCTCTTCCGTCGAAGAGCGATCAGCCACACGATAAAGCAGCAACTCTTCAGCACGATCATGATCCCAGCGAAATGAAGATAAAAATTCCTGCAAAGTTCGGACGGGAACTTCTGCCGCCAGTGCAATCGGCTCAATACTCTTGCGTTGAATGTCTGACATCAGACCAAGCATGTATGTCTCCAGGTAGCCGAAAGTAACTTCTTTGCGAAAACAAGGTCGAAACGATTCCAGAAATTTTTGCAGCTCCGGCTGCAATGTCATCATCTGTTCTCCAGTCATTTAATGCCCTTTCAATTGGATTTTTATTCCCATCGACAAGAACATCAAAAAATCTTGAGCTAATCTAGCGCTGTCATACTAGAAGACTTCCCCGACGACTGCATAAACACCCCTTTGACTTTATTATCCCGGAAAAATCTCACATTCGGTCCGATACTTTTCAGATTCGGGTGGTAGGGAAAATTGAAAAGGGAGCCAGGTGGAGCATCGAAATGGGTACCACCTAGGGCCTAAGAATACCCCTTTGCAAGGGGTTTGTCAACGGCTGACATGGGGTGTATCAGCGATCTGATGTTCAGGATGTTGGGGTCAAATCATATGGCCTCCTTTTCTTGATTTTCCAGGTTATTTTCGTCGGTATTTTTTGTGGTTGGCCTATTGTTATGGTTTTGCAGTCGGTAGCTTTCGCCGGCGGCTTCTATCACATGCACGCGATGCGTCAGCCGATCTAGCAGTGCTCCGGTCAATCGTTCATCGCCGAAGACTTCCGGCCAGGCGGAGAAAGGCAGGTTTGACGTAACAACCACGCTGGTGCGTTCATAACATTTCGAGAAAAATCCAAATAGATTTTCCGCTCCAAGCCGGCCGAGGGGAATGTAGCCAAGCTCATCGACTATAATCAAATCTCGCTGCTCTATAAACCGTTCGAGTCTTTGGACGGTCCGTTCATCTCTGGCTTCGGCATATGCGGTAGCCAGGCCTGTGGCGGTGAAGAATTTCACTCGTTTGCCCTGGCGGCAAGCTTCACGGCCCAGCGATATGGCAAGATGAGTTTTGCCTGTTCCGGGCGGGCCAATCATTACAACGCATTCGCGCTTTCGAATATAATCGCCTTTGGCTAAATCGATGATTCGTTTTTTGTTCAAAGTTGGAGGCTGTGAAGTCGAAGTCTGCAAGTTCCTTCTCGGCTGGGAACGAAGCCTCCTTTATCCGTCGCTGCATCGTTCGAATTCTTCGCTGTTGAATCTCCAGTTCCGTTAACTGCTGTAAAAAAGGCTCAAAACCGCGTTTTTCCTGGGCACACTGTCTGGCAGCCCGCCGATACTCTTTAATAAACGTCGGCAGCTTGAGCTGCTTAAGATAATTTTCAAGCAATATATTGTTTTCCATATTGTACACTTCCTTCATTAGTAGTTTTAAAATTCGTTAATAAAAACTCGTCATATTCGCTGGCTTGGCGAATGCCGTTCGTTTTAATCTGCAATTCAGGCTTATGCGTAAGATCAATGCTTTTGCGGATCGCATCAGGCTGATATTCAAGTATATTTCGAACGGCTTCGTCGTTGAATGCTCTTCGCGAGATGCAGGTTTTTACGGCAGCCTTAACCTGAGAAGCTTCGTATTCGCAAAACAGTAAAAGCACGTTTATAAACTTCTTTGTTCCTTCGCCATCGTAACGATATTCCAACTCTATTTTAAGCTTTTCAAAGTCACTGCCCCAGGGCTGGCCGATGAAAGCGGCTGCGTTATGAATCCCGCCAGGCTTGGTCTTCAGTAGCGGGATATAGTGCATATAATTCAGGATATATTTCGATGAATCCCAGCAACGTTCATGGCTGGCGACGAGATTGTCATCGTGATACAACTCTACGCGACTTACAAAAGCTTTGATAGTGATGTCATGATGTGCCCATTGTGTTGGCACAGAATAGAAGTTATTATCATGCTCGACCAAGGCCTGCTTTGTTGCATAAGTGCTGCCCCCGACGCAAGCGTTATACTGGTGCTTTGGCAGGGGTAGAAAGAACTGACGTTCTTCTTCGAGCAGCTGACCGCGCGTTTTACCCTTGTCTTTAACGACTATATCCAACCGCTTAGTGCATTGTCGCAAAAGCAATTCATTCAGCTCATCAATGTCGACAACATGCGGCGGCGGAGACATTAAATCTCGCTGGGAATCTTTGACAAGATTTTCAGCATGGCCTTTTTCATTGCCGCTTGCTATATTGCAAAAACGACTATTAAATAGATAATGACTACGAAGCTCTATAAACTTAGAGTTGAGTTTGCGCTCCTTGCCTTTGCCGACCTGAATTACCGCTGATTTTAAGTTATCATACGCATTGCTCCGCGCTACACCTCCAAAAAAATCAAACGCATGAACATGGCCGTCGAGAAAACATTCCATCTTTTGCGACGGATATGCTCTAACAAAAGAGGCGCGGGAATATGCCAGCCGTAGGCAGAATAAATGCACCTTCGTGTCTTTGCCGTTTATGATAACATCAGCTTCTCCCCAGTCGACCTGACCCTCCTGGCCGGGCTGAAACTCCAACTTGAAAAAGACCTCCTTGGCTTGTAACTTTTTAGTCGCAATGTAACGCCGAACCGTCTGAGCACAGCCGCAGAATTCGTAATCAGAAACAAGAATATCATGAATCTTAGTGCCGGTCATCTTTTGCTTGCGACGAATCGTTTTGTTCTTTTCGAGAAGGGTGTCGATGACAAAACGCAGCCGCTCCGTGAGTACAACAGCACCTGCCGGCGAACTTCGCTTTTTGTATCCCTGCGGAACGGAATGCGTCAAAGCCTTTTTGATGGTCTTGCGCGAATGATGAAACTTACGAGCCGCCTGCCGCTCAGACAAACCTTCAACTAAAACAGCTTTACGTATTTTTTCATAATCTTCCACTGTAAGCATCTCCAAACTCCGCATATGCCGATCCCTGCAACAAAATCACAAGCCGACATCATACAGAATTTTCAATTAAACAGTGGTCCCCTTTTCAATGCGCGAAACCCCATCCACCTGGCTCCCTTTTCGATTTTCCCTACCACAAAATTCCGTGCAACTCAACTGACTTTCCTGAAATAGTTCAACCGCTGCCGTCCAAAACTCCACCTTACTCGATGAACCTGAATTCTTACTCATGAAATAATACTCCCTTAAAAACAGGCCACCATTATCTCACAAAAAAATCCCCTCGCAAGGTGAGGTTCACCGAACGTTCACGGATCGACAGTCCAAACAGGGCATTTGTAAGTGCTTGTAATAAAATGATTAATAACTGACAACAAAAGACTTGTGACGTCGAGCGAAACACACACGAACACCAAATAAGCGCCAAGGGAGCAAGCTTGGCACACGATTTGGCACAAACCCATTCGCCGAACAACCGGTAAAATCGATCCATTCTGGATGCTGCGAGAAGCATCTTCCTGTGGATTCTGTGGTAGAGCTTCGTGAGGCTCAGGAATCAGCTTTTTAAGACTCAAAAAACAGCTGGATGGAATTTTCGGGAAAGACAGGTTTGTGGTAATTGACCGCAAGGTGACGCAGGGTACGCGGAGCTATGCCGGCATGCGCTTCTGCGAAAGAATCTGGACCGTAATAGCCAGCTGTAAAAAGCAGGGGAAAAGTATCTTCGAATTCCTCAAGGCAGCCGTCGCCGCAACCTTCACCGGCACACCATATCCAAAACTAATCACCTGAAAGTGTGAACGCTTACGCCCAAGGCACTGACACCATTTTTCTGAGTTGCAACCCACCATATCGCTCTAAACCATAACATCAATGGCATTCGTGTCCTTTCAAAAATCGTTCCTGCAGTTACTGTGGCTTGATATCCACAGCTAACACAAATTTTACGACTACGGCTGCCGGTCCAATACCCATGAGTTTGGCATCGTGGGCAAATTAAACCTCGTGGCCACCGAAGAGTCCCCAGATATTTCCGGCAAGCTTCCTCCGATGAAAACCGTTGTTCTAACTCAATTAATGTTCGTGGGTAATCTTCCATTACTCCAAATACTACTGGTTGTATCTACTGGAGTCAAGCAGATACCCCCTTAAATAAAATTTAAAAACTTAGAAAAGCCTTTTTGAAAAAAGTCCACAAGGCGCCGGACCATAACGATGCTTTTTATATTAGGAATCGCTTCAACAACTCTGGCAAAGAAGACTACTTTTTATTTTTGGAGCGAGATGGTCTTTTATAAAAAACGCCGACAAATAATGCTTCTAAACAAGCCATTCGTTTTGTCGTGATAGACCGGCGTATAACACAAGGCACGCAAAGCTTTGCCGGCATGCGCTGGTGCGAAAGAGCTTGGACAGTTGTCGCTACCTGTACTCAACACAAAACAAGGTGTATGAGATTTTTTCATGGCAGCATATAACTTATCTTCAATGAACAAATTAAGTGCTGTGGATGGTTCAGAGTTATTTCGGATTGTGGAATGCGGATTTCGGATTCCTTCATGCCCTGCCCCAATCCGAATTCCAAAATCCAAAATCCGAAATTTGCTGAAATGACAACCAATTCCAAAGTATTCCAAAGATGCAAAATAACGGCCAGGGAACAAACTCGCACACCAAAACAAGCGTCTATGAATTTTTCTCAATGCCATCAACGCTACCTACACCAATACACCATATCCCAAACTTATTCCCGCAAACCTGTGAAGGGATACTTTTCATTGGCGTTTATCAAAATTATTCCGCATTTTCAAAAATCAAACAGATATGCCACGGTTTTATTTCCGGAATTATTATTTTTGTATATCCGTCGCTTTTCCCAGCCACCTGCAGCAAAGAACGGTTATTAAACATATCTACAAGCTCAAACTGGCTATCACAATCTGTTTTTAAATTCAATTCAACATTTATTGCGGGGTCAAGAAAACCGTTAACCAAAGCAGTAACATGGTTATTTCCAACCAGACTATCCCAAAGACTTACGCGATGATATGAGCCAATAAAGGCTCCCAGAGAATCCTTTGAAAGCCATTTCATGATATTTTTAATTTGAATTGTGGTTTCCATAAAATATAGAAAATCCCAAGGGAAATAGCCTGAAACGCATACCCGCCCCCCCAAGGAGTTTTCAAATATTCCGATCGCACAATCGCCAATCGTTCTGCGAGAGTAATCAATTAAATAAGCCAACGATTCGGCACCGGTTTGGGGAATCAGGTTAGACGCGACACCTTTGTGGAAAGACTGTCGTGCGTCGCGTTCAAAACCACCATAGCCCGCATTCAATTGATGATCGGTCAAGATGACCTTCGTATCCATAGGATATTGCTTCTCTATTTCAAAACCCGTCAACTCCGAGTATCCCATATTATTCAAATGTTGCAGCGAGGCTGCATCCATGTAAACGCCACCAGCCAGAATCTTTTGGATTTCCTTATCAGGCAGTACTTTAATGCAATCCTCACATAAGGTGGTTACCTGCGCCCCATCAAGACTGTATGATTGTGGCAGGCCCA
Organism: Phycisphaerae bacterium; assembly: GCA_963664745.2. GTDB lineage: Bacteria > Planctomycetota > Phycisphaerae > SM23-33 > SM23-33 > B1-G9. Next base: position 2,101,486 of record CAXXMC010000004.1, on the reverse strand, counting down.
TCATGAATATTTCATCCGCATAAGCCCAGCCTGGGAATGCGCCTTCCGGACTTAACCAATCCTTATTCAAATTTCTGGCAGCAAAGCTGTATTTATTCCAGCCGGTGTAAATTCCCTGTCTTCTGGATCGCCCAAAGGCACTGGCTAACAAATCAAGGAATGGCGCATTCTGCTGCAAACGCTCAAGCAAAGGTTGGTATTGGAGAACGGAGGCGACATCGGAGAGAATATTCAAGGCAGCTCCTGTTGCGCCAGCGGCAACATAAGCGTCTATTTCAACCGTATTGAACTGTGCACTTTTTCTAAGCGGTTGGTAAGGGAAATTTTCAATCTCAGACTGTATCGAAAGTACCGTTTTCGGCAAGATTTCTGATTCCATACCAATAACATGCGCCTTGGCAAACATTGCATTGGGGTACTCGTCAGTATAAGCGCCCCCGCCAGGCCGCCACATGACGTTACATTTTTTATCGGGATTCAAGGCTTGAGCCCACTCTTCCAAACCCAAACCTTCGTAAAACCGCATACCATCCATAAAACCAATATCCATCGTAGGAGAAACTTCATGGATCACATTTGCGACAAACTCTAAAACCGCTCTGATAGTCTCACGTGTGTGATCAAGCCACTTAGATCGCAAATATATCTGCTCTTCCGTTGAACCTTCCTTAAAAGCAGTCTTTAAAGCTTGGCGGGTGTAGTCTTTTCCCGCTCTGCTAGAAAACATTTGCAAACAATGATCACAAAAACAGGTTTCATTAATAGGGATATGGGCCATATGTCCCCACAGCCTGACATCATCGTCAATCCAGATGAAATCCGAACCGGTCCCTGCTATCATTTCATACATAGGTTTGACATACTGTTCCCTGTAGTTCGTATTGTTGGGACAAAAACCTCCCTTACATAATTCACCGTCGATGTTCGTGTAATAAGTAAAATCGCCTTTAAGGGAATAGGCAAAATTTTCCAGGTGATGACCGGTAGTGCACAAATTATTTATTCCGGCCCGGTAGCCAATGCTCTTTAGACGTGCCACCCGCTTGGATAAAACCTTGCAAGAAGACTTTATATATTCAAGTGGCATGGGGCTATGAGTTTCGGACAGGAAGAACGCTATCTCGCTGGCTATCTTGTCGTACTTATTGAGTAATTTGATTAGAGCGTCGAATTGCTCATCGACCTGCCACAGCAGCCCGCCTATACGAAAAGATACAAATGCCTTTGTCACTTCAGACGTCATCAGAATTGTTTCCTTAAAAAGGGTAAGATATCAAAACCCAGAGTTGCTAAAAATACGGCAAAAACCGTTTGGAAGGTTAATCGGCATCTCGGGTGTTTCTTCTTCAAGTTCGTCGAGCTTCTGAATTGCTCCGGCGAGATATTCATCTATTCTCGCGGAAAGTTCCCGGTACCTTCTGATAAGGCCTGCTATACGAACTTGTAGAATTTCAAACCCGAATGGCTTATTACGACGCATCCATTGTCTTCGCCAGGATTCGTCAAGCATATTTAGAAACTCAATTGTTTCGGCGATTTCACAAGCAATGCTCTTCAGGCCGGCTTTATCGTGTGGATACGAGTTTGTCAGTTTATCACGAACCCTAATTTTGCATTCCAGTGTCTTGCACAATAGCCATGCGTGCCTTATGTCCTGGAATTCACGGGTTATATTCTGGTGTTCTTCAAGAGCTTGGGAAAGTTTGAAGTAATATTCCAGAACTTTCGACCAGATATCCGGGCTTCTAAGTTTTTCATTTCTCCAATATATTCCCAGGATCGGATCATCCCACAAAACACTGCTGGCCCAAATCCTTGGAGGAGGAAACTCGCTCTCGTCGGATTCAAAGATGTCCAGTTCACAGGCCTGGCAGAGAAGCTCGTAATCCTCGCCGCACACAGACTGGAAATCCATTGCGATCTCTTGTTTTGATGGATTATCATTCCAGCAATGCGATGCAACAAAAGTTAATCCTGCCATCGCGGAATCATAGTCGCAATACCCGCCATCATCTCCCCACATTGTAAAAAAGATTTCCTCCACTTGTTTATATTTACAAGCTTGGATACATGGCAACGCATTTGCCTCGGTAAAGGTCTTTCCATACATTAATTCATGCCATGTCCAGACCGCACTAGCCATGATTGGTTCAAAACCCATTTGACGATGCTTGTTTATGCGGGCTGTATAATCATCGATATTCGGGTGATAATAATCCCAGTATACCAGTTGGGCTGATTCAGGAATTCTGCTTGTTATCCGCTCGGGAATTTCAGCTTGCGGATTATAAAACCCATCACGGGTTTGAGCAGCTTCTAAATCTAAATTAGAGTGAAAGAGCATGTCGGACCAGAGCATGGGCTCAAGTTTGAGTTCTTCACACTTTTTTACTACCATTTCGAGGTGAGTGAAATATAGATCTACAAAACCATCCCTGCCCCCCCTATCCATATATTTACCTCGGCCTAGCCCATAAGTTTCGTCCATTCCTATATGTATTCTACGCGAAGAGAAGGCTTCACTATAAAAAAGCAGCATCCTTTCAATAATCGCTTCAGTCTGCTTTGATCCAACCAGCATGACATTTCCTGTATCTGTAATATCGGCATAAACAGGCCATTTCAATACACCCCCCATATGACCAAGTGCCTGAATACATGGAATCATTTCAATACCAAGGAGATTGGCATAAGTATCTATCTCTTTTAATTCCTCCTTGGAATACGCACCTCGAAGATAGCCCCAATATGACTCACCTGGCAACTTATAAGTATCTTCCGTATAGAGCATTGCCATGTTAAAACCAAGTAATGACAATTTCTCAAGCCATAGTTTGAAATGTTCAACCTTCATAACAGCATTTCGGCTGCAATCCAACATGATTCCTTGGGTCTTGAACGGACTGGCAAATTCCAAACCACCTTCAGGAATTTCTGTATCTCCCAGAAGAAATCCCAACGCCCGCAAAGCAGAAGACAAATCCGCATACTCAACAATTAACCTTCCTGACTGAGAAAAGACTCGAAACGCTCGGGATGATACATCCGACTTTTTGAATATCACACCATCCTTGGCTTCGTGATCAATGCTCAATGGGTGACGTTCTTTTAAAATGTGAGAAGCATTAATGACTTCACTTGACGAAGCTGCCGAAGATACATTTAATCGCATTATTATCTCAACAATTCGGGTTGCCTGTAAAAAGGACCTTTCTTTACCTGTCCAGATAACTGTATGACAGACTCCAGTAAAGCGGTCCACCCTTATTCAAGCCTTCTACATCTTTCCATTCTGCACTACCGTCGATATACAAGCAGTTTGCCCCACGATCAGCGTGCACACGCTGGTTTGGATCAACCCAATAGCCGTCAATTACCAACGCAGTATCAGATGCCCCTTCCACACTCTCGCGCATTTCCTGCGTATAGCCACTTAGCAAATGATAAGCGGTATAATACACAAACCTTCCTCCACCCACATCGTGGTGCCATGAAGGATATGCGCCGTCGGAACCATCTTCATTGAAGAAATTACTCTGAGGGCAGAACCATTGCGAAGGATCTGCCTCACCATTGTCAGTACTTTCTGCCATATCTAGAAATAACTGTCCAAGCCCACACACATCGACGGGAGAGCTGGAAGGAACCCAACCCGCCAGGTATGGTGTTGACCGCGCCACGCCATCATTTCCCCAATCCTTATCGCCATTATGATCGCCGCCCTGAACTATCGGAAATTTCCCGTCAGTGTCGTTAGCATGCAAATGCAACTGTAATCCGATTGACTTGAGATTTGTAAGGCAGACTAAATCACGGGCCATTTCCTTTGCCTTGTTCAAAGATGGCAAAAGTATGGAAACTAGAAGGGAAATAATTGCTATCACCACTAAGAGTTCTATTAATGTAAAACCAGAACGCTTCATTTTATTCTCCGATGCAACTTAAAATATTGGCCATGTTTCTATGAAACTAAAACTTTCAGATTCATATAGGTTAGTAGTTTTTTTGAAATCGGGGATCTTTTATTTAGTTCTAAATTTATCCAGGCCCAAGCCCAGTTTCTTTGGATTTTCCTTCGTTAACGGGGCCCGTTTCTGGTTGTCAGAAATATTGATTGAAATCTCATCAATTATATCCGCGGGTGGTACGGAAAACGGTTTTACAAATTCACACAAATACGTCTTATTGTGCGTCCTGCCGTCCTTAATGGTTTTATAACTCCCAATAAGTCCGGTATTTCCGGTAATCACAACATGATTGGGGATATTAAAAAACTTCACCATGGGAACATTACGGGAATAAACGCTATTGTCTTTTATGATTATAAAATTCTGATCAGAATCTAACTGATGCGTTTTCTCGGCATTTATCCAGGGAGAGGCAAATTTGGTATAGTTATAAACCAATGACATCTGTTGTCCATCAAGCGGATCATGAAAATTAATCAATTCGTTTCCAAAACGTGAATTCTTTATGGTCAGGTTGCCGTAATTGTCAATCCACCTGGCATTTGTAATATTCCCAGTATCGGCCAATGGGACAGCCAAAACTTTATCCAAAATTAAAGCATCACGATTAACAATAAAAGCCTTATCAGATTCTGCTACCGGGCAAAGCCAACTACTTTCTATTATACACATATCAAAGACAATATTATCACTCAGCTGGCCACATCCATGAAAAGTGCAATCTTCAAACTTAGCTTGCGCAGATGCGGTATGTTGTCCAAGCCGAGTCCGGAAGGCTACGGAAAAACCCTTGAACCAGCAGTTTCGGATATGAATGTATCCACCATCCATATCTCTTCCCCATGCTTTCGCTTCAGTTTTTGGTGCCTTTTTCCAATCGGCATACCAGCCTGCCGGCTCACCAGGATAATCAGTGTTTTTACCACCAATGATCGTCTGAGAATAAACAATCAGAGGGGGCACGTTGTTCCGGGGACCCACAAATGCAATATTTTCAATTTCCGTCCATCGTGCAGCAAAACGGATAAAGCCTTTACTCCCGCATTCAAATATAGCTCTTCCTGCGGATGTAAATGAAAAACAATGTCCCATGTCAACAGGGGACTCTAATCCTGTAAAATCATAAACTCGCGGAGAAAAAACAACCTGAATTGCCGTGTTAAGCGAATAAGGCTGGGGGCGACCACCAAAAAGCGAATACTTGGTTCCAATGGTTTGAATACGTTTCTGAATAAGTAACGGTAGTTTTTTGATTCGTCCAACATCATCCTTAGCAGATATTTGATCAAAAACAATAGCTCCATGGCTCACATCGCCAGCCTGTGCTGGGATATAAAACACCAGGATAATAGTGAATAAATATATTGCTTTGGATTTCATTACAGACCTTTCAGATGCTTAATCAATTCAATTCTCTTATTACCCCGGTATTGCTTTTAGGGCAATACCGGGGTCTAAGTAAAAAGTAAATCCAAATTAACGCCGTCTTTTAAACAACGCTACAATACCCATCAATCCAAACAACGACATAGTGGCCGGTTCTGGAACTGGAGTATAATCAATAGTCAAAACATTTCCCCCAACTTCACCGGAAGCAAGGCTTACTGGAGAAGCATTGAAGTGATAGAAGGCCAATCCATTATTTGTATTACTGTCATCGACCCAGCCCTGAACCATTTCAGTCACACTGGATACTAGTGTGAAACGATCCGACAAATCAGCCCATCCGGTACCAAAAACCTGAGCTGCAGCCATCTTACTACCTATAAAACCGGTCGCACCAATCGTGTTTGCATATGTAGCCGAAGCCTCATCCCAGGAGCTGTTGATAGCATAAACGTCTTCCCATGTATTTGCGGGATCAAACTCCAATGCATACACTTTTAATGTAGCAGAATTGATTGTTGCGCCAGCAAGACTTGATAAATCCCATTTTACCAACGCCGCAGCTAAGCCTAAAGACCAATGATTGTTTGTTGTCGGCAAGTAAGAGTAATTACTCCAATCGGTCGTATCTGAACCGTTGTGAACCGTTGTGTCATTACTTGCAACAATATCAATTGTATCTGCATTCACCGCCGAAAACACCATCAAACATACAATTCCAATCAACATAAATTTTTTCATCATACCTCTCCTTTTCAAAAAGTAACCGCGGGAAATTATAACTGTCAGGCCACACACCTAACTCTAATTTTCAATTTCCAAAAAGCTCCACACTCATAGCGTCTGCTACACAACACTTATAACACATAAAGTTTTCTACTCTTTTAACAATCCTTATGATTCCTGCGAATTATGCCAATCGCTCCCAGGCACAGCAGGGAAATTGAGCCGGGTTCCGGAACCACTACATCTGTTGAACCTGTACTCCCGAAATTTGCCTGCACACTTGCATAGTCACCGGCTGAGACTACACCGTCACCATTTGCATCGCCAGGAATACCAGCTACGCCAGTGTTCCCAAAATTGGACTGCACACTTGCATAGTCGCCTGCTGAAACCACACCGTCGCGATTGGCATCACCTTCCAAGAGCGGAGCCGGTATGTAATCTATCTCCAAAACAAATCCACTACCGCCTTCTTTGGCAGCAAAACTTATCGGAGTACTGCTGAAATGGTAGAAGGCAAATCCATTATTTGTGTTGCTGTCATCAACCCATCCTCGAACAATATCGGTTAAACTTGATAGGAGCGTAAAACGATCTGTCAAATCGGCCCAGCCTGTACCAAACACTTGGGCTGCAGCCAGCTTATCCCCTACAAAACCAGCTGTATCAACCGTATTTTCATAAGTGGCCGAAACTTCATCCCAGGAACCATTAATTGCATAAATATCTTCCCATGTATTAGATGGGTCATACTCTAGTGCATTAACTTTTAAGGAAACCGAATTAATTGTTGCCCCCGCAAAACTGGACAAATCCCATTTAACCAAAGCAACAGCCTGGCCTAACGACCAGTGGTTGTTCGCTGTAGGGATATAGGAGTAAGTACCCCAAGCTGTCGTATCTGAACCATTATGCACCGTCGTGTCTTCTGATACCGTCAAATTGAATATCGCCGCATTAGCCGCAGATATCGCTATACCAAAGACCATTACAACCAAAATTCTTTTCTTCATAATACCTCTCCTTATTCTACTTAGATTTACCGTTAAACTAATCTTCACCTTCGGCACACGCCAACCAATTCACATCCATAAAACGCAAACGAAATGCATATATACGTTCTTTAATTTTAGAACTGCCCATCATCAATTTTCTTTGCCGCCCCACACGATTCCCTGACGACCAAATTTAACGGAACAACAATTCTTTTGTCGGGAATTTCTTTTCCTTCAAACTGCCTTACAAGAATAGAGGCAGCTAATTCTCCTATCTGCAATTGCGGGACTGTAACCGTTGTCAATTTGGGTTCTATACACAGGCCAAAATCCGAATTATCAAAGCCGACAACAGCAACATCATTGGGAACCGATAAACCCATTCCCCTGAGAGATCTTATTACCCTAGCTGCTACATTGTCATTCTGACACATTATTGCAGTTGGCCTGTCAGGGAGCTGCATTAATTCTTTAACCATCCAAAATGCATCATCAAGATGGTCAATATCAGAAAGGGTGTTTTTAATAAGACGTTCGTCAATTTTAATCCCTGCCTCTTTCAAGGCTTTTTTATAACCATCAACATGAAGTATCACCCCATCACGTTTAATATACTTCAACTCGTCAGGCCAAACATACGGAACATCCATACTTCGACCAATAAAAGCTATACGACTATGCCCCAGGTTCCTCATGAGATGCTGCATCATGTCATAAGCTGCCTGACCATAAGGCAAAACCACCGTCGGAACATCTGCAACTTCCCAAGGCGTAATCAACACGACATGATTCACTTCTTTACAAATTTTACATAATATTTCATAAGATACCCCGCCAGAAACAACAAGGCCGGTTATTTCATCCTCTTGAAAAAAATCAAACATATGCTCAAATCGATCAATATCACCTGCATCATAATAAACTGGAGACGCCAAATTCGCCCCCCGGGAAACTCGATGAACCCCAGACAGAATTTTCCAAAAAAACGGATCCACAGCACCATCTTTTGAAATACCCGAACAAGCAAAACCAATCCTACCTTTTTTTACAAGCTCCCCCCCTTTCTTATCCGTAAGTCCCGCAGGGCTTACCATCATTCCTCGTTGGGGTATATGAATCAACTTGTGTTTCTTTTGCAACGCTTTCAACGCATTCCTCACCGTCACTCTACTGACATTATGAATATCTGCCAACTCACGTTCGGTAGGAAGCAATTGGCCAGGCAAAAACTCCTTGTTTCGAATCTGCTCTTGGAGGAAATTAGAAAGCCTTAGATAACGGGGTTTCTTACCTGATCTCAAAATTGGTGCCAAACCATCCAAAATTTCGCCCTTTCCATAACTATGAATAATAAACTCTTGCAATACCAAAATAATACCAAAAAAAAACTTTTTGTCAACACTCTTTTTAATAAAAGACTTGTTTTATCTATAATACTATTTAAATAAATATATTATACACTGTTTTTTTTAAAAAACCATTGGCTTTTTTTGAGGGGTTTTTAAAACAGTATCTTCAAATCAATGACCACCAGTTGTTCTCGTCCAGCGGATTTGGATGTTTCAAAAATGATGTTGCGTTCGGTAAATGATCGGCTAAATTGATATCAAAAGTTTCTCTGCGATAGGCCAAGAGGATGCATTTATTGAAAATTGAATCAGGAATTCCGGTGTTTTTTACTGTCTGCGCAGACCGGGAGTGATGTTCAGCCTCAAGTCCAACGTTTTACGCTGCGAGTTTGAGTTCGATTATTGGCAGATGCTTTCTACCTTCGTAGTAGCTGATATGGAGTTTGAACTTTTTTCCAGGTTCATCCATCAAAGGCGCTTGTGGAGAAGCACATTTCGATTTCGCAGGCCAGCGTTTGCGGGGTTCGAATATTGGTGAGATGTTGGCGGGAATACTTGGGTAGCAAGCTTCGTTGGGAGTTCGGCCAGCCAAGAAAGTATGCGGACGATGATGGTTGTAATATTCGATACCCGCCGAACTTCTGTTCGAAAGTTTTCGAGTCGTAATGGAATCAAAAGGCCACGAAGGAATTCTTCTTTGAATGTTTTGAAAAATCTTTCGATAACGGCGATTGAGTACACTGTCAAATGCACCCAATGAAAACGATCAAGTACGATATTGCCGGATTATTCACCCTTTTCATCCATTATACGGTAGTCAATTTGAGATTGTTCAACTCAGGCAAAGCTGGGGAGAAGACCGGGTATTTTTTCGTAAGACAAATGGATATTTAGTATCCGTACCTGCTTTATGGACAAGTGTTTGCAAATGCGACCCATTTAATCTTATTTCTAATGGGCGTAGTGTTTTTCGATTTCAAGAATTGCTCGAACTTTTTGAGCTGATAGATGATTTAATGCAGGAGGGGCAATGATGGTTGTCTTTTTTGCCTGGCTTAGCTGTAAGGCAAATTATGCCTTTTATGTGAACTTTATTACGCCGTGCGCGTATTCTGCAGAAATGGATTTTACATTTATAATGCCCATAATAAACCCCTTTTTGAGTAATTATTTATGGTTTCTTTTACTTGACAGCCGTCTCCTGTTCGGCATAATAAGACTAACAGTTAAAATATCTTATTCGGGAGATCGATATCATGGAAGATTATGGCGATGTAAAACAGGAAGCACTTGCTCAAAACGGCACATTAAACATTCGTCCGGGCAAAATCATAGACGAGTTGTTCCAGGAAGGCGAATTCTTCGACCCGCGAGACATGTTGCAAGTCAAATACGAGATGCTTCGACGGGTCAAACAGGACGGAATGAGCATTTCGCGAGCAGCAGAAATATATGGCTTCTCCCGCGTTTCATACTATCAGATACAACATGCTTACGAACGCCAAGGCTTAGCCGGTCTTATGCCGCATCAGCGAGGCCCCAGGTGTGCCCACAAATTAACCAAAGAGGTGATGACCTTTATCGGGTGTTGCCAAAAGGAAACTCCGGCTATTGGGGCAATAGAGTTAGCTTCTCGGTTAAAGCGGCATTTTGGTCTAAGTGTACATCCCCGCAGTATCGAACGGGCATTGCAGCGTCAGCTAAAAAAAGGGCTTTGAAGTTACCAGAATCTGAAAAACATTTTATCTTTTGTGTTAAGCGTTACGAACAATTGCGAAGAATGATACTTGATGGTAAAGACTATTGCGGCCGGGGTTGGGGGCTGGCGTTAATAGTACATCGCGGATTTATGGCATGGGCAACTGCCTTTTCAAAAATTGATTCATGCCAACAGCAGTCCGAGTCCTTTAGCTCGGTAGCTAATCAAACACCTCCTTCACTTCCAGACACCATTCAGGGAAAAATAATAACAGCCATTTCGGATATGGTTCTTTCGACATTACAGGGGGTGGCATTATGATCAACGACACTTGTCATCAAAAGGTGCGTTCTGAACATCTCAAACGTAAGGCATATCTATACATCCGTCAATCAACAATACAGCAGGTCTTCCATAATACCGAGAGTACTAAAAGGCAGTATGATCTTCGCAGGCGAGCTGTCGCTTTGGGTTGGAATGATGAGAATGTAATTGTAATCGACAGCGATCTGGGCCAGTCGGGTGCTTCTGCCAAAGACAGGGAAGGCTTTCAGAGGCTTGTTGCCGATGTAGGGATGGGTAAAGCTGGTATTGTGCTGGGGCTGGAAGTATCTCGTCTGGCCCGAAATTCCAGCGACTGGCACCGGCTTCTGGAAATATGTGCCTTGACAGACACTCTGATACTGGATGAAGACGGCCTGTATGATCCCAGCCATTTTAACGACCGCCTGCTGCTTGGTATGAAGGGTACAATGAGCGAGGCTGAGCTGCATATGATTCAAGCCCGTTTACGTGGTGGTATTTTACACAAGGCCAGCAGGGGTGAACTGCGGGTAGGTTTGCCTACAGGTTTAAGCTATGATCTGTCAGGTAAAGTTATCTTGACGCCAGATAAACAGATTCAGGCGGCCTTGCATACATTTTTTAAAACCTATAAACGCACCGGATCAGCAGGTGCAGTCGTAAGGTATTTCAGTGAAAATAAACTTCAATTTCCCTGTCTTGTAAAAGGTCCGGTCAATGATGGTAAGATAGTATGGGCCACGCTGACACATTCGCGTTCTTTGAATATTCTGCGTAACCCTCGTTATGCAGGAGTATTTGTATATGGCCGTACTAAAACATTCAGACAGGCAGATGGCAGAATGGGTGTTAGAAGTTTACCAATAGAACAATGGAATACTCTGATTGTAGATGCTCATCCCGGATACATTACATGGGAACAGTACAATGAGAATCTTAAAACGCTACGGAATTGTTCAAAGGCTTATGGACAAGACAGAAGAAATCACCCTCCGGGTAATGGTCCTGCCCTTTTGCAGGGGCTGGTTATTTGTGGAGTGTGCGGTCAAAGAATGACTCTGCGATACCACAATCGTAATGGGAAGCTGATACCAGACTATGTCTGCCAGCGACATGGCATAGAATACGGTACGCCTACATGTCAGCATATCCCCGGCGGCAATATTGATAATGCTATCGAAAAGTTATTGTTGGAATCAGTCAAACCAGTGACATTAGAGATAGCTTTTACTGTGCAACAGGAGGTTCAACAGAGAGTTGAAGATACGGATAAACTCAGATATCAAAAGGTTCAACGGGCACAGTATCAGGCAGATCTTGCCAAAGACAGGTTCATGAATATCGACCCAAGGAACAGACTTGTAGCTGATCAGCTTGAGGCTGACTGGAATGATAAATTGCGAACGCTTACGGCGGCAAGAGAAGAATATGAACAACAACATGAAATTAACAAAACCAAACTTGATAAACAGTGCAGAGATAGAATACTCTCACTGGTTAAAAACTTCCCTAAGGTGTGGAATGATCCAGCTACAAGTGACCAGCAACGCAAAAGGATGGTGAGGCTGATAATAGAAGATGTTACTCTGGTAAGATCCGATAGTGATATTGAGGTTGGCGTACGATTCAAGGGAGGTGCTACATGCCAGATGAGTGTTCCAGTGCCTTTAAAGAGTTGGCAGATTAAGAAAACCAAATCGGAAATTGTAGAAGAAATAGATAAACTAATTGAACACTTTACCGACAAGCAAATTGCTGACAATCTCAATTGTAGAGGTATTAAGCCGTCGGAAGGAAAAAAGTTTACCACTGCAATTATTGGTAATCTTCGCCGAAATAATAACCTCAAAAGCAGATACGAGAGACTTAGAGAAAAAGGACTTTTGACTGTCGATGAGATGGCAAGAGAATTGGGAGTGTCAACAGCAACCGTACAAGACTGGCGAAGACATGGACTTTTGAAGGGGTATGAATATAATGACAAAGGTGAAAGATTATTTGAGCTTGGCCCCAAAGAGGCTATGCCACAAAAGAGACAGGGTAGGAATAAATTAACAGAAAGGCCAAAATATGAAGAACTCGTATCTCACGCAACCAAAGAGGTGCAGTTTGAATAGCACTCGATACTTCCGTGCTGGCCGATCGCTCCAAAACGAAGTTTGATATTTCCGCTCTCAGCCCATTTTTTGTAACCGTCACACCAGAATTGAGGCCCCTTGTCAGATATGATGTATTTCGGTTTTCTAAGTTCTTTGCGAATCGCACGATTCAGGAAGTTTTGAGTGTCTTTCGAAGTCGGCTGTTTATTAAAGATGGCAAAGCCGACAACACGTCTTGAAAAGTGATCAACAATCGCAGCCAGCCACCGACAAAACGGCCAACATTGTTCGAATGTGTTGGGTAGCCAAGAGGCCCAAAAGCCTTTACATGTAGGAACAATTGTAATATCTATATGCCAGACGTGATGCGGATATTTTGCTGTAACGATTCGTGGTTTGGCAGAATCAGATTCTTCAACAACGGTTTCTTCAGAAAGATTCTCGGTTTGCAAACTTAGATTATCAGGTTCAGTTGAAGCTTCATTGATGAATCGTCCGACGGTGGAGATTGCAAGGTGCAGGCCGGCTCTGCAAAGCAGATCGGCAATGCGTTTTTTTCCGAGCGTTGGATTTAGCGTTTTCAATCGCTGCACAATATTACGAACAAAGTCTGGAAATTTATTCACCGGCTCACCGAATTGCAGCAATGAATCTTCGGCATCATCCAGCCGTTTGCACCAGTCAGCAATGGTGTTTTCAGAAACTAAAAACTGTCGAGAAGTTTGCGCCTTCGACCAGCCACATGCAGCACGAAGTTCGAGGATTTGCATTCGCTCAGGCGGTAAATATCGTGGCCGACGATGAGCAGGAATCCGTTCCATCCGCTGATCTTTGATGCGCATTTGTTCCCGGAGGTGAGCGATCCTGCCATTGGCTGCATCAAGCTGGCTCTGAATCCGAACTCTTTTATTGATACTATTGGCCGCCCAACCTCGAGAATAAATCATCGCAAAATGCGCCAGCGAGATAACATGCAACATTGCTTTTTGCACCACGACTGACCAGCCCTTGGGCAGAGAAACAGTAAATTTTTCAGCGTTTGGCTGTAAAAAACGCCTTTTCGAATTATTGTGCATCTTCATCAGATACGAAATTATAACCATTCATTTTAAAAAAGGTTAGCGAAAATTCTAAGCCAATTTTATGCACCTCAATCTGCTGGACCACTACACACAGCCGATTTTCAGGCCGAAATGAAAAAAGGCTGACAAGCGTAAGTGCTTATCAGCCTTAGTGTTAAAAACCGAGACCGACGGGGGTCGAACCCGCAACCTCCGGATCGACAGTCCGGTGCTCTAACCAATTGAGCTACGGTCCCAACATTCGTCTTAGCTTGGCTTCAAAGCCCTGCCAAAACCGAGTTCGGTAGTATAAAGTTTTGTGACTAATTGTCAATGCCTTTGAGCAAATACATTAAAAAAAGTTTTCACTGCCGAAAGAGAACCCAAAATCAAAAACACAGAAAACCCGCGCGAGCCTTAATTTTCTGCTTTTACGCCGAAAACACGTCAAAACCGTAATAAATCCGGTTCAGAACAGCCAGGCCTGATTGTCATTTTTTGGCTGACTGGGCGGGCAAACTGAGTTTTGGGAAGGATTTCTAAAGCCCATCTGATCATTAGGGATTTTTACCCGCTGTTCCCTGGCTGAAAAATCGGCAACGGTTACTGTCACACTGCCAAACGGATTTGTTGAGTCCACAACAGCATGGCTGGGCGGAAACTCTGCCATCGCAGTATTGCATGCGTTGTGAGGAGCAGGCGTTTCGACAGCGGTGTTTGACTGACGGGAATATCTAACGGGCCGGGGCAGCTGGGCCTCCTGGAGATGTCTCAGGTATTCGTCAAGTTCATTATCAGCAAACTCAGCCAGGAAGTCCGGCTCAGCGGTGTGATTGATATCCATGATTTCGTCGATAAGTTCTCGTTTTGTCATCGTCCTTGATATCTCCGAGATTTTTTTGAATTGTCCAAAAACAAACACAGCGGATTTCAATCCAAAGTGTCATACATCTCTAGATATTTATCGTCTCAGGGAACGGAAAAACTTTAGCTGACGACAAATCGAGAACATTTTTGTATTCTACCGTTCGTGGCGGAGGGGCATTCCTTCTTTCCGCAGCCTGGCCAATGCAATAGAATATGGACATGATCTCCGGGCTGTCGCAAATATTATCGACGGGCGAAATTATGCCTGCCATTTTGAAAATCGACCTTACCAGGCCTGCCTGGCTGGGCGCTGTGGTGCTGGCAGCTGTACCGTTTCTGATATCAAGACGTGCAGAACGCAAGGGGCTATCAGCGGGCATGTTTTCAACGGTCTGTCAGTGTTTGGCAATTATTTTTGCTGCCGTCGCGTTGGCCAGGCCAGCACTGCCAGGGGCTGATCAGGCGGAGAAGAATTGGCTGATTATACAGGACGTTTCCAGCTCTGCGCGAAGCCAGGCTGAGAATGTTTCCTTTGATGATGCCAGCTCGCCTGTTGTAATTCAGCGGTTCGCAGCGAATCTGCCAGCTGATAATCAACAGGCCGACCCCACAGCTACGAACATCTCCGCTGCATTGCGTCTGGCGATCAGCAGAGCCGAGGCAAACAAACTCTCAGCAGTTACGATCCTTACGGATGGCCGATTCAGCGACGACTGGCAAGACATCGCACGCGAACTGAACAAAGCCCTCACCCGGGCCAATGCGATTCTGACAATTATTCCGCTGGATTCCCCGCCTGGCGACGCACGTATTGCCGACTTCAAAGCCACCCGTAAAGGCGACATACAGGAAATCCGCCTGACTGTAGCTGGGAATTCTCCGCAGCTTCGAAAACTGACTATTCGCCGAACGGCCCCTACAGCCGCAGTGCTATATGAGCAAAATTTGAACCTCGAACCGGCCCTGCCTGTAACAATTCGATTGACTGACAGGGATGTTGACGGAAGTCGGACATCAACCTGGCTGGCTGAGCTTTCTCGGGGGGACGTTTTCCCGGAAAATGACTCATCTACAGCTTCGCTGCTGCCCAGCGCGGATCGACACCTAGCCATTGCTCCGCCGGGTGCGAATCTGCCGTCCGATCTGCCCAGACTATCACCTGTTGATGCGCCGAATACACCCGCAGCCTGGTCTAACTATTCTGCTGTAGTCCTGGCCGATCCAACCGGTCAATTGCTGAGCAGTCTGCAACGTGAGTCGCTGGCAGACTATGTTCGACAAGGCGGGGGCCTGGTTCTCATCGGCACCGGGCCATGCCAAACCCCCACCGACCTGCATGATCCTCTTAATGAAGTCGCAGCCCTGATAACCAATCCTTTCACTCGCGAACCTCTGGACCTCGTCGTCATACTGGACGCTTCGGGGTCGATGGCCCAGCAGGCCAGCCTGGTTAACACCGGCCAAAGTCGGTTCGACATCGCAGCGGAAGCTGTAATTTCGCTCCGTGAACACCTCACTGCCCATGACAGACTGAAGGTGATAACTTTCGCAGACGAGGCTGAGATAATTTACGACAGCAACCAGGCAGGGCCTAACTTCGCTGAACTTCGCGTAGCGTTGGATGGTGTGAGACCAGCTGGGCCGACGAAAATTGCTTCTGCCCTCGGGATGGCAACAGCCAGGCAACCAGATGATAAAAAAATCGGCATGGTGCTGGTTTTGAGCGATCTTCGAACCACACCGTTTGATCCGAGCCAGGTTGCGGAGCAATTCCGTCGTCAGGATTGGAAACTCGCAGCGATAGCTACGGGGCCTGACACCGAAAATCCAACGCCGCTGGAAACCCTCGCCGTCGCTCTCGAGGCACCGCTTGTCCAGCGCGAAAATCTGCAGGGCCTGTCAAAAATTTTCGGGCAACTATGCAGACAGGCACGCAGCGGCATTTTTAAAAATGGCCTATTTGAAATCCAAGCTCAACCCGGCTGGCCCAAATTATCCGATCTCCAAACCGTGAGATCATACATACCAGCTGTTCCTGCGACGGGAGCTGAAATTATCGGCACCGTTTTACCCAGCGGTGATGCACTGTTGGCAGGTCGTCAGTCGGGGCTTGGCAGGAGCTTTTCGCTGTCAGCTTCGCCGATGCTGGCGGATAATCCGCAATGGTCAGCTGGGGCTGGTCTTGAGCATTGGCGGGCATTGATTGGCCAATTGGTCAGCCTATCCGCCAGACCAGAGATCGATGGCCGATTCAGCGTCAATATTTATCCCAAAAAGAGCGGTGGGAATTCAAAACCCAAAGAAACATTACAGGTTAAAGTCCTGGCCAGCCAGGCTGGTAATTCAATCAACAACCTGGATTTACGGGCAGAATTTTTCAGTCTGCGTCCCGATCAATTTGCATCAGGGTCATGCTCATTCAACCAAATCGCGCCCGGCGAATATGTGGCTGCTTTTACGCCGCCAGCTGGGCCTGTCGGATTAAGAGTTCTGTTTACTGATAATGTTGATAACAATATTTCAACAATCATCGTTTGGCAGGGAGTGACAGGAGAAAACGCCCAGGGTGAATTCACAGCTCTCGGCGCTGCCTACGATAACCTTAGAAAACTCGCCGATCTAACAGGCGGTGAACTCAAACCAGCGCTTATATCCGAAGAAAAACTCACCTTCCCCATTTCCGAAAAATCCGGCAATTCAGTACAAAAAAATCGTCAAATCTGGCCCATTTTCCTGGCTGAGGCACTACTTTTCATGCTACTGGGATGGTATAAGGAAAATAAGACGATTTCATTCCAGCACAAAGTTCTATAAACTGTATACTGTTTTTTTGAAGTCCGCAGTTGAGTCTGTTTATTGGGAGTAAGAAAAAAATGACAAAAATTATTCAACAACGCTTTACCGAACATGCGGAAGTAATCTCCGCGACACTTGAGCTGTTGAGCGACCGAATCAGCCAGGCTGCGAATGTTATCATTGAATCGTATAGCATGGGCGGGGGCGTTTTTCTGTTTGGCAATGGCGGGTCTGCTGCCGATGCGCAGCACATAGCTGGGGAGCTTCTGGGCAGATTCCTTTTGAATCGCCCCGCCCTGAAAGCCCAGGCCCTTTCAACGGACACTTCCGTGCTGACATGCATCGCCAACGACTTTTCGTACGAGGAAATTTTCTCCAGGCAGCTTGAGGGTAACGCCCGACCCGGCGACGTAGCCATCGGCATGAGTACATCAGGGAACAGCCCGAACGTCGTACGGGCATTGAAGTTTGCCAAAGAAAACGGTATGAAAACCATCGCCTTCACCAAACAGGGCGGCGGGCTGTGCGCAGATATCGTCGATGTGCTCCTGGACATCCCGTCAGGCCAGACCCCAAGAGTTCAGGAAGCTGGGATGCTGGTATATCATATCCTCTGCGAACTGGTTGAAGCGGAAATGGCAAAATAGGCTGGATATCGAAAAACAGGCCAAAATCGCTACAACCCACGGCGATGCCCAAAAAAGACCCAGAAAGGCTATTTTTGCGTCAATTTGGCCAATTTTTCATCCTGTCACAGCCTGGCTGTCAGAAAAAAAACTGGCATGTTCTCATGGTTTGGTGTCGACATTTGCGTTTGTATTCTATTTAATATTGGATACTCGGTATCGAAATCATTGGCTGAGGGTGTCGATTTGCGCAGCCTGGGATTGCAATGCTGAGTGATTAATCAAATTTTAATTGTAATTGCTGCGGCGTTTCCTGCTGAGTCTCAGGAGGAATAGTCGCCTGTTGGAACACGAGGATTTTCTGCGCCTTGGGATTGCTGCGTATAGGCTGTGCAGATTATCTTGAGTTGACAGATATTATTATGTTCCGTCTTAAATCAGCGGCTCGCCAGGGGCCGCTATGGGAGTTGGAATGACTGAGAAGAAATATCAAGCCGGGCTAAGACCCGCCTTTTATATTGCAGTGTTGTCCGTCATTTTCTGCGCCGGCTCTGCCTGGGCTCAGCAGAGGAACTACCTGCAGGACGACGCCAAGATCTCCGGCGATCAGATCAACACCTTTACCGATAACGGCGAGATGGTTTCGGTTATTGTCGGCAATTTCACCCTGGACGTCGGCAAGCAGTCTGTGTCAGGCAAAGATGCGGTCATCTGGATCAAGACGCAGGAAAACGGCCCGGCTTCAAAGCATGACATCACCGTATATGTAGAGGGCAATGCACATGTCATCGAGCCTAATTCAAGCACCCAGGATGAAATGATGCTCGTGAAGCTGCATGTTCAGGGGCGACTGAGCATGGCTGGGAATGTCTCGACAAAATCATTGAAAGATTTTCCGCTATATGTCCGGGCTGGGAAAATCCGCACCGACGAAGCTCAAATGACTCGGTCATGGCGGACGCGTGCCTCGAAAAATGGACAGGAAAATATTTCCGAGCCTGCATTGGTTGTACGGAAATCAGCTGACGAAGAAGATATTAATAATCAGAAGGAAAAGTCGGAAGATGACGATGTAGTCAGGCTGGAGAAACTTTCCACCCCGACAGATTCCCCGAACAACAATGCTCCTGAGAGGCTCTCGGACGCCGCCGATTCCCAGCCTATTGAAAAGAAGGCTCCCGAAGCACAACGTCAACTGGGCCCTCAGGAAGGCCGAGATACCCCGCCGACAGAAATCACGACTGTGCATGTCGAAGCGACTGGCGGAATAACCGGCGAAAAAGATCCCGATAATCCCAATCGGAGGATCCTGCTGACCAAGGATAAAATTTACATCTCCATGGGTACCGCCAAAAGCAAGGACCACATCGAACTCCGCGCGGACTACGCAGTTATTTTCACCCGTAAGGATCTACCGCAGGAAGACTCCGACGAGAAAGTTCCATACGCCCCGCCTGTAGTGGGCCTGCCCGATACGGGCGAACGAATCACGGGCGTTTATCTCGAAGGCGATGTCATTATGACGAGAGGCCCGCGAAAAATCACGGGCGAAGCTCTGTATTATGATTTCGTCGAGCAGAACGCACTGATCCTCAAGCCCGTGCTGCGTACCATCCAGGAACAGAGAAATATCCCGATCTACGTCCGCGGCGACAAGGCCAAGGTACACGGCATGCGAGAGACGGAATTCTACAACGCCGTCGTGTCCACCAGCGATTTCAAAACTCCTACATACCAGTTCGGCGCCAAGCGCGTACGAGTTCGCGACGAAACACCCTACGACGACGAAGGTGAAAAACTCAGCGAACAAAGAATGACCGGCGAATACGAGCAAGGCGTCGGTGCGATCCGCGGAGTCCCGATGTTCTGGAGTCCAAAGGGTAAATTTTCGTGGGAAGAGGGACACAGCGCCCTGAGAAAACTTCAGCCTGTTTTCGGCGGACAACGTGACTATGGAGTAGAGACGGAATGGCAGCTGTTCAGATTGCTGGGCATCGTCAAGCCTGAAGGTTTCTCTGCCACCCTCACCGCCAGCGGGTATAAGAAGGCTGCTCTGGTCGGCGTGGACATGGACTACGAACGTCGCGAGGGCAATCGGCAGTACAGCGGGTACGGGTTGGCTTACGGCATGTGGGACGAACAGAGCAAGGTTCAGTTCGGTGACGAAAACGTCCAGCCTATTAACAGGCCCGAACGCGGCAGATTGCTTTTGAGACACAAGGAATTCCTGCCAAAAGACTGGCAGATACAGGCTGAGCTTAGCCTGATCAGCGACCGGGCGTATCTTGAAGAATTCTTCTCAGATGAATACTGGGCAGGCAAGGAACAGGAAAATCTGATCTACGCGAAGAAGCAACGCGACAACTGGGCCATTACTGCTTTGCTGAAAACCAAACTCAACTATTTTGAGACGCAGACGGAATCTTACCCTGATATCTCAGCCTATCTCATAGGCCAGCCTGTCCTGGGCAATCGCCTGACGTATTTCGGCGAGGCCCGCATGGGAGCAAAACGGCTTGACGTCAGCAACTCCGACACCAAACACTGGAAAAACCGAGGCTGGACCTTCACCGGCAAAAACGCCGACAGTCTGAACGACCTTTACACAGACAGCGATGTGACAGGCCGATTCGATACTCGCCATGAAATTGATCTGCCGCTCTCGCCAATGACGCCCATCGGGCCTGTTAACGTAGTGCCCTACGCCGTGGGCAGGCTTTCAGTCTGGACGGATTCTCCTGGTGATAACAACGCCAAAGTCAGGCCTTACGCGCAATTCGGCGTTCGCTCGAATATGCACTTCTGGCGTATCTACAACAACGCCGAAAGCAGGCTGTTGGACGTCCACAAACTCAAACATATCATTACACCGGAAGCCAACTTCTTCACCAGCTTTGACGGCGGAGTCCAGGCAACCGACCTCTACCAGTTCGATCAGAACGTCGAAGGATTCAGCCATAATACCGGCGCACAGTTCGCGATATACCAGAGATTACAGACTAAACGAGGCCCAGTTGGGAATCAGCAGACCGTCGACTGGATGCGATTCAATGTCCAGGCAGGCATATTCGACAGGCATAATTTTGAAACTATCGACGAAGACGGTAATATTTCCGTGTTTACCGGCGACGGCAGATACTTCTTCTCCAGGCCTGAATACAGCCTGGCCCGGAACTATGTCAGCGCAGACTACCTCTGGAATATTTCAGACTCCACCGCCTTCATGGCTGATATCAAATGGGACCTCGACGACGGCCACTGCGATCTGTGGAACGTCGGCTTTGCCGTCGAGAGAAGCCCGCGCCTGAGCTACTATATGGGCATGAGATATATCAACGAGCTGGATTCCAACGCATTAACCTTCGGTGCGAAATACAAGATAAACAAAAAATACTCAGTCTCATTCTTCGAGCAATACGACTTCCGCACCAACGGCGGACAGAACCTGGGATCTCGCCTGTCAATCGTCAGACGATTCCCCAGATGGAACGTCGGCCTGACGCTGCTGTATGATCAGCGGTACTCCGAAAATGATGAATTCGGCGCTATGATCTCGATATGGCATGCAGGCATACCGGAAGCTTTCATGAGTACCGGTACAATGAAACTGCTCAACCAGAGCGATAAAAACTAGAACCCATCGAAGCTAAAACGACATAACATATTGTCAAGTAGTTGTTTGCGAGTTTTACTGTAGGCATTCCGGGTTTTTTTATTGGTTTCTGAAAAAACTATTTGCATAAATAATTTGACTTTCTTGTCTTTTTTCGTTTTTTCCGGTACAATTCTTAAAACTGGTTTTATGGAAACCACTTTCGATTCGACCCAGAAAGAAAAAGCTTGGGTCCTAACGCCTATGTGGAGATAATCATGGGCAGGAATATTTATGTAGGCAACCTGAGCTTTAATGTTTCGGGTGAGGAACTTGAAGGCATGTTCACGGAATTTGGCGATGTAGTATCTGCCAATGTCATCACTGACCGTGAAACAGGCCGAAGCCGTGGTTTTGGCTTCGTGGAAATGGCTGAGGACTCAGCCGCTGAATCAGCTATTAACGCTCTTAATGGTAAGGATTTTGGTGGCAGGGCTTTGACAGTAAACGAAGCAAAACCGCGAGAGAGTCGTGGTGACAGTCGTGGCGGCCATCGTGGCGGCGGTCGACGTTACTAGAATTTACTTACCAAAATAAATTCATGAGATTATGCTCTGCCAAAAGGCTTGAGTAAAATTCATAACGATCTACGCAAAAGCAGGTTGAGTTCAGACTCGACCTGCTTTTTTATTTGCGCATTTCTGGAATGCTCTTAGAGCGTCTCCTGACATAATCAAACCATCTGTTCCTAAAAGTTCTTCAGCAAATCGGCTGGTGTCTAACCCTGTGGTGAAATATCCGGCCAAGGCAACCGGCAAAAAAAATGGCACAGCCTACCAGGCTGTACCATTTCAATAATGCGATTGGAGTTCTTTCCTGAAAAATCAGGCCTTGACTATTTTCTTCTTACCGCGTTTTACATTCTTCGTGGCGTTGCGGGTATCGATAACCATCTGGGCGTTATCGACGATCATCTGGCAATCGTAGCTGGTATGGTCGGTACTGATAAGCACAGCGTCATAACCAGCAAGCATTTTCGGCGTGAGTTTTTTGGACTTCATCCCAGCGAGGCTGGCATGTTCGCGCGTCTTGCGAATTACCGGGCAATGCGGGTCGTTATAGTCTACCTTCGCGCCTTTTTCCAACAACAGTTCGATCAACTCATACGATGGGCTTTCACGGTCGTCATCGATATCTTTCTTATAGGCCAGGCCCAGTACAAGAACCTTCGAGCCTTTCATGGACTTGCTGTTCTCGTTGAGAGCTTCCATGGTTTTGTGGATTACAAACTCCGGCATGCCGACATTAACCTCGCCAGCCAGTTCGATAAACCGTGTCGCCATACCGTATTCGCGGGCTTTCCACGAAAGGTAGAACGGATCGATGGGAATGCAATGGCCTCCCAGGCCCGGGCCCGGATAAAAGGCGGTGAATCCGAACGGCTTGGTAGCTGCAGCCCGGATGACCTCCCAGACATCAATATCCATGCGGTCAAACAGCACTTTCAACTCATTTACCAGCGCGATATTTACGCAACGATAAGTATTTTCCAAAATCTTGCAAGCCTCAGCGGCTTCGCAGCTGGTGACCGGCACGACAGTATCGATCGCGATTTCATAACAGGCTACCGCAGCAGCCAGGGAGTTTTTATCATAGCCGCCCACTACCTTGGGAATGGTTTTGGTGGTGTAATCCTTTCGGCCTGGGTCTTCACGCTCCGGGCTGAAAGCGAGATAAAAATCCTTGCCGCACTTCAGGCCCGATTCTTCGAGAATCGGCAACATGACTTCCCGGGTCGTGCCCGGATAGGTCGTGGATTCCAGTACAATCAGCTGGCCCTTACGCAGGACTTTGGAGATTGACTTGGCGGTCGCTTCGACGTATTTCAGATCAGGCTCTCGCATCTTGCTCAGCGGAGTCGGCACACAGATGAGGATGCAGTCCGGCTTGCTGAGCTGTTTGAAATCCGTCGTCGCGGAAAACAGGCCCGTCTTGACCATGTCTTTTACTACCTGGGATGGGATATGCTCGATGTAACTCCTGCCAGCTGCCAAGGACTTGATTTTCCTGTCATCCACGTCAAAACCGAGGACCTTCGCCCCGCCCCGCGTGAACTCCCTAACCAGAGGCAGCCCGACGTATCCCAGGCCAACCACGCCAATCAAAGCCTTGTTAGCAGCAAGTTTATCCAGCAATTTCTTGATCATTTTTTATCCATCCAAGTTAAGGACCATTTGTTCTACTGCTTTGCCTGCAATGCAAAAAACCAAACACAAGCCAGCCACAAGTTTATTCAAAAGCAGATACCGCACTACACTTCTGATTATTATCGGAAGCTCGGCAGTTTTTACTTACCTGTTTTTAAGGATACTTCCCAAGCCGCTACTCAATACGCACCTTGACTCGCGTGGGATTTGTAAGATTATCAATAATCGGGCAGCGGAAGCGAATGGCTTTTCGCCACAATTCCAGCCTGTCTTCGTCCACGTCGGCGTCGATGTGAATGGCAACTTTGATGCGTTTCAGGCCCGCTCGCTGATCCTCATCGCTCTGGCCAAATGCATGTTCAGCATTGACCTCGCCCTCAGCCTCGATCCTGAGACTCTTGATCTCGAAGCCCATCTCCTGGGCAACAAGATGCCCGATCCAGTTAATAGAACCAACCAGACCGGCCAACATGTGATCTATCGGACTTGAACCGCGATCCTCACGGGTAAGGCTCGGAGGCTGTTCGACAATGATGTCCGGCAGATCAATTCCGCCAAACCCCTCTGTCTTTACGACAATTCGGGATGGCGACTTCGATTCTGCTACAATTTTTTTATTAACATTGCTCATCAAACTCTCCGAGACAAATCCAAACACACCGCTAAAACAAGTTAAGCATCACAACGCCAGTTTTCACATTCAACCCGAATATTTAAGCATAGATTGGCACCTTATGCAAGACGATCAGCTTTCCGGGAATATCATAGAATCGGCAAAGGCCATCTGAAAATCAAGATCAGCTGACAGCTCGACATGTTTAACCCTGCTTGCGAGGTCGTCTGCCAGCTTGCGGGCAGCGGTAGAAACCAGAACCCACTTGGCACCATGCAAAGAAACATTGCCCACGTAAGAAATCCGCTCGTGCGGAATTTCACCCGGAATAAGCCCTATTCGCTGAGCGTTCGCACGCCGAATAAAACTGCCAAACCCGCCGGCTATAAGAACTCGCTGCAAATCTCCCGCCTCAAGCCCAGCCTGCTTCAGCAAAATACCCACACCCGCCCGCAAAGCGCCGGTAGCCAATTGCAACTCGCGAATATCCCGCTGCTTTATCGCAACAGCCGGCGAGCCGTTGCCCTCGGTGAGTACAAATTCAGGCTGGCCCTTGTCATCATTCCGCAGACGCTGACGCAAGGCTTCGCACGCAGGTTCAGGGCAATCACCATCTGACACAATCCTGCCTACGGAATCCATCACGCCGCAACGAAGCATCTCAGCTGCGATGTCGACCAACGCACTGCCGCAAATTCCGATAGGCTCACCCCCGCCGATTACGCTGAAATGCAGCTGGCCTTTGTCGAGAACGACCTTCTCTATCGCACCCGCTGCCGCACGCATACCGCACGCGATCCGCGCCCCTTCAAACGCCGGCCCAGCTGCTGCTGAAGCTGCCAGCAACTCCCCACCCGCAGCAAGCACAATCTCGCCATTAGTACCGATATCAATCATCAACACCGGCCCGTCAGCCTTGTTCATCCGCGTTGCCAGAATTCCCGCAACCGTGTCTCCGCCAACAAATCCACCAATAACCGGCATGACGTAAATCTTCGCACCAGGCCCCGCTTTTATTCCGAACTCAGCTGCGTCGGCTTGGAAACAATTTTTCCTGGCCGGCGTAAAGGGTAGTTGTGCAAGATTCGACACATCCAGGCCACAAAGCAAATGCTGCATGGTCGTATTGCCGGCAAAACTCAGGCCACGCACCTCCTGCCGATGAACTTCAGCCTTTTCACACAACTCATCCACGAGCTTATTAATCGCATTGAGAATCACCTCGCGCAACTCGGAAGCCTGGCCTGGCCCCTCGCAGGCCCGACCGATTCTTGAGACAACATCGTCACCAAAACTTACCTGTGGATTGATACCCGCTGCTATGGCTCGTTCCGCACCGCTGGGCAGTTCCAGCAACTCCCCCACCACCGTCGTCGTGCCAATATCAAACGCGATTCCAAAATTCCGCTCGCCTTCGCACAACTCAACCGGACATGTGGTTTCACCGTTAGGCAAATCATCAGCTGAGACCTCGATGACTTCGTTACTTTCTGTGAGAATCTGCAATTGCTCGGCAAACAGGCTGGTTTCCGGAATTGCGATAACGGCGTCTTTTGTCACAGCCGTCTGACACGCCAGTCGCCAACCAGCCTGAAGATCAGCATCGGCGATAAGTTCACTGCCGAGAGGGCTTGCTTCGGGAATACCGGAAATGAACCGCACACGACACTTACCACACGTACCGGCTCCGCCGCATGGGGAATCTATGGCAAGTCCACACCGGCCCGCAGCTTCCAGTACGCTCGTGCCCGACAAAACCCACACGGATCTGCCGGTCGGCTCGAAAGTAATCTTCACCTGTCTGTCACTATCCGACATCATAATACCTTTCAGTACTGAAAAAATCTCAAAAATGAAAGGTAGATGATACCAAACAAAAGGCACAAATGCGCGTTTGGAGAATCAGGTTTTGAAAAAAACTCAAGTCCTTCGCATGGCCTGATATATCAAGTGTTTGCCGTGTCTGGGTTCCTGTACGAGCAGGAAAAACCCAAAGGCAGCCAGGCTTGCAAGCATGATCGATACCGTAAAAACCACCCGATAACCTCCGCCAACATCACCGGCGTTTTTATTCGCGTCGATAACCCAGCCACATATCCAGGGCAGCATGATATTTACGGGTAAACAAAAAAGATTCATCGCCGAAGCCAGCATGCGTACCGGGACTTTCGGCATGAGCTCCAGGCTGAGGTTTGTCATCATATTCGGGAGAAAAACAATTACGACGGCATACAGGCCGTAGGCAAACATGAAAGGTATAATCCCCCAAAAAATCAAAACCGTGAGGAACGAAAACACGGAACACCCAGCCAACAGAATCAACGCGTTACGAAACCCCCATCGATCCGCCAATGTCCCAAATATAAAGCCCCCCAAAACCATCACGCCGAGATAAACCATTTTCAGGTGGGCCACGAACCCCTTACCTTCCGCGCCAAGCATGTCCTGTGCGTAAGTCACCAGAAAAGAACCCAGCAAACCGCTGCCGAGCAGGAGCGTGCTAAAAAAAATAAAAACCCGATAACTGGGCCTATACCATAATTTCAGAACCAAAAGATAGATTTCGTGTCGTAAATTTAAACTGCTCTGAATGCTCTTCAACCTGCCAGGATCGGGATGATCTCGAAAAAACAAAGCAATGAGAGAAGCAATGGCGTAAAAAGAACCGCCCATTATCATTGCCACATGATACGCAGTCAGGCTGTCAAACTGTGAGGTAATCCACCTGGCTGGGTAAATTGCGCCAAAACCCACCACGCCGGCTACGCTTACGCGCACAGCATAAACCCTGCCTCGCCAGCGTAACGGAATATTATCCGTAAACACCTCCCAGTAAATCGGCGCAATCAGGTTAATTGCGATGCAGAAAGAAAACATCCCCAAAGAAAACACCAGAACCATAACCGACAAACCGAAAGAAGCCAACAACCAGGACACAACCCCCGTTGCAGCAACAAGAATGCCCCCGCACATGTACATCCTGGACAGCCAGACATTCCGCTTACGACTTCCAAGCAATCGCCCAGCCAGGAAATTCGCGGGAACAGTAATCGAAAAACCCGCAGCTACAAGTCCAATAACAAACTTCGGAGCATGAAGGGTATTGAGGTAAGCCGGCACGAAAACGGCGTAAATGACAAAGGCCATGCCGATGAACCAGATCGTGTCAAACAACACCATGAACACTGCGTTGCGGACAAAATCCGTTCTGACATCGTCATGAAATGCCCGCTTCTCCGGCGTGCGGGCTGGCGGGTCGCCATTATTTTTCTTCAACTTTGACATCTTACTATCTCTTACGACACTGAAAAACCCAGAACTGCAGAATTATTCGCGTGTCGTCCATTATACCATACAATACTAAATTGTCATGACAATTGCGTTTTTGAAGATCTTCTTTTATCATGTTTTTACAATATGGGAAAATCATTTTCGGTTATTACTGGCCATGTCAAATCAGAGCCTGATTTTAACAACCACTTTTTTAACAGCCATGGACTGTGCTATTTTCACGCAAGGCTGATGGGCATCCTGGGGCAGCAGCAGCAGGAAGCAGCCTGGCTTCATGGCGACCGACGTGTATTCCTCAGGAGCTTCAAAAAGGGCACAGTCCGTCTCGGCTGAAAACGGTTGCTTAACTGTCAGGTCGGAATCCTGCGTGACGCCGATCTGCTCGGAACCAGCCAGAAGAATCTGGACGTCGGCAAATTTCTTATGAGCCTCGAATGGAACCTCGCCAGCTGACTTGGTCTCATACGACTGAACCAGGGCGAAACTATTCTCGCCGTCGATCTCGTACTTGCCGTCCGGAGTCTCCGTATCAAACTTTTGCACAAAAGCAACGGCCTGGCCAAGGGCGGGGAAACTGGCTAAGTATTTATCCGCATTTTCAAACGTATCGAATATCATAAAAATACTCCTTGTTGGAATCGGGCCTATTATTGTTCTAATTGAAAGTTTGGAAATTCCGAAACTGTAAACCGCGTCTTTTAACCACAAAGGCTGGCTACTGCAACCCCTTTTCGGCAGAGTTTTATTTTTCCCTTCCCAGCCGACCAGAACACCAAGGAAAAAATCCGGTAATTTTGTGAAAAAATCGGTTTTATGGAAACATGAGCACTTGTTAGATCGGCCTGATCGTGATATTCTCCGACTTTCAGAACATGATTACTAATACCATTCTTTTGGGAGAAATGTGATGGCTAAGACAATTGAGAATATGAAGAAATTACCAGCTGCGAAAAAGGCAAAGGCCCAACCAGTGACTTTCGGCGTTTGTGCAACGTCCGACCCCCGCATAGATACAGACAGCAGAACCCGCTGCGTCAATATTGTCGAGATGGTAGCCGAGGTCGTCGCCAAGGGCGTGAAAATGCCAGACGGCACACCGGTAAACGTGGTTTTTTCGCCCGTTCTCATCGACGGCGAGAAGCAGGCTGACATTGTCGCCCAGCAGTTCCGAGCCGCCGGTGTGGATGCAGTTATCTGCACACCAGACACATGGGCCTTCCCCCAGCCTACGCTTATCAGTCTCCTGGCCCAATTGCCGGCAGAGACTCCCATCAACATTACCTGCGGTAATTCCGGGCCAAAGCCGGGCGTGGTTTACGCCCAGGCAGTCAATGGCGCACTGGCACAGATGGGCAAGATGACAGCACTGAACGTAGGCACCTGGCCTGACACGGGCATGAATCCGAAGATGACACAGGCCACCGCAGATGCTCTCATCGACTGGTGCTATGCCGCTCTTACCGTCGTCGGGCTAAAGGGCAAACGGGCCGTCATATTCGGCCATGATTCCATGGGCATGGAAACCGCTCTGGCCCACATCCTCCCAACGCGCAATACGTTCGGCCTGGAACTTACACGACTCGATATGAAACTGCTCTCAGATATGCTGCTCAAAAAGGCATACGATGAAAATGAACTCACTGCCCTTCGTAAATGGATCGATAAACACGTCGGCAATCGCGTCGAGCTTCGCGACGAGGCTGATAATGAGCGGCTTAATCAGTCACTGGCGATGTACCTTATCGTCCGCGACATCATGGCTGAGCTAAATGCGGTCGGAGGCGGGTTCATGAGCCAGCTGGAGTGGGGATCAGACCCCAAAGGCAATCCCCTGCCCGTCGCAGATGCGATGGAAGCGCTGTTCAACAGCACATTCGACCACAACGGCCCAAAGCCAGCCCTGCCATACGCGACCGAAGCAGACGCACAAGGCCTGTTGACGCAACTGTTCTTCACCTGGCTGTCCGGCGGAAACCCGCCGCTGTTCATGGACTTCCGCAAAGTGTGGGAACCATGGGAAATCCAGGCACTGGCGGACAAAATGAAAATCAAGTATTCCAAGAACGACGTGTGGGCACAACGCGGCTTCGTCGACGGCGACAACAGCGGCTCAGCCAGCTTCAACTGGGCAGCTGCTCCGGGCGCATCCATGAGCGCATGCATGAAAAACGTCACAATGCCTCTCGCCGACCCGGGCTATTTCCCGGGCGGCGGAAACAGCGTGGAATTCATCTCGCCGGGCGGAATTGAAGGCATCGCGGGCAGGATGGCATACTGCAGCACCACGAATAAGTTCGTGCTTATCTGGGACGAAGCAAGTTCGACCGAACTGCCGGCCGAGCTTGCCAAAGCAGTGGCTGGGACTTCCACGCCAACCTGGCCTCATACATGGGTCGTGCCGAAATACGCAACAATGATCGAGTACAAACAGTACGCACCAGCCAACCATTTCCACATGACATGGGGCCTGAAGCCAGCCAGGCTGCAACACTGGATGGATATGACGGGCGTGGTCTCCGCTACGCCGTGGGCAGCAAGGCCTGCCTTCGTGCCCGAAACGGACAGACCAAAACCTCTGCTGCACGTACTGACCGGAATGTAACAGCCAATGTGCAAATAATTGAAAATCAACTTGCAAAAACGCAGTGGGACATATCGTTCTGCTGCGTTTTTGTGTATAATTCCAGTATAGGATAGTTACAAATTATTTAAAAAAAATTCAACAGCCAGCGGTTAACGGCAGGAGTTTTGCGGTAGCATATGGGCGAATTAAAACGTGAGGAATTAGCGGTCCAAAAGGAGCGCGTGATGTTGGTGGGAGTACTCCTGCCGGATTCGACAGCTGATCCACGAGACCCGTTGGGTGAGTTGCATTCACTGGCAAAGACAGCCGGGGCGAATGTGGTCGATCAAATTGTGGCCAAAAGACAGCTGCCACACGTCAGCATGTACGTCGGCAAGGGCAAGGCTGAGCAGATCGCCCAACGCTGCGAACAGAACGAAATCGACTGCATTATCTTTGACAACGATCTATCCCCAGCCCAGATCCGCGAACTGGAAACAATCACCGATTGCAAGGTGATCGACCGCAGCGAACTTATCCTGGACATTTTCGCCTCGCACGCACAGACCGCCCAAAGCAAACTCCAGGTCGAACTGGCCCAGCTGGAGTACACATACCCCAGGCTGACGGGTATGTGGAGTCACCTAGACCGGCACGGCGGAGGGGTAGGCACGCGAGGCCCCGGCGAGCGACAGATCGAAACCGACCGCCGGATCGTCCAGAAACGCGTGGGATTTTTGAAAGACAAGCTCGAAGCCATTGACCATCGCAAGCTGCGCGAGGTTCGCAGCAGAGGAAATTTGTTCAGCGCCTGTCTGGTGGGCTACACCAACGCCGGCAAGAGCACCATGATGAACCTGCTGACCCATGCCGAGACATACGCAGCTGACAAACTTTTCGCGACGCTGGAAACAAAAACCCGTCAGTGGAACCTCTCAGCCAGCCGAGATGTGCTGCTAAGCGACACCGTGGGATTCGTCCGCGATCTGCCGCACCATCTGGTAGCCAGTTTCCGGGCTACGCTGGAAGAAGCTATTTACGCTGACATGCTCATACATGTAGCTGACGCTTCACACCCGCGAGTGGAGGATCAGATCCAGGCTGTGCGGAACGTACTGGATGAGCTGGGTTGCAACCGGAAAAAGGAACTTCTCGTCCTCAATAAAATAGATCAGATTCTAGATCCGACCATTTACGCGATCCTGGCTGAGAAATTCCCTAACGCTTTATTCGTCTCAGCGGTGACAGGCAAGGGGGCGGATTCGCTCATCGAAACCGTGGCCCAGCAGGCCAATGGAGTTTCCATCCGCGTCACTCTCAAAGCCAACTTCCGCAACGGTAAGCTCATGAGCTATATCGCCCAGCATACCGAGATCGAAGAGCAAAGCTACGACGAAGCCGTAACAAGCATCCAGGGCCTGATCCCGGCAGACAAACTCGAGATCCTTCGCAGCTTCGGTAAAGACGTTTCGATATTGCAGCAGGCTGCGAAATAGTCGTCCCTGAAAAAGTTGTTTTATTGTCATTACGGGCGTAGCGAAGCTTATGCCACCGCCGCTGGCGGCCCGGAATCCAGGGAATGTAATCAAGACGGGAAAACAAGCCCATAATGGAAATATCGCCCCGGTTGGGCTGGCCCTGGATACCCGCTTTCGCGGGTATGACACGGGGAAAAAAAGTCAGTTGGATATTGAATGATGACGGAATACTGCAAAGCTGGGAAGAGTTATCCCCCAGAACCTTGCAATTTGTAACCGGCATTACAGGAATTTTATAGCTTATTTTAAGGGCTACACCAACTTTTTCAGGGCCGACGAAATAAAATCAGGTCATGAAATTTTTGATGCCGGTGAATATCAGCTGGGCAGCCAGGCTGGCAAGAATCAGGCCGGTGATTTTGGTAAGCACCGATAGCAGGCGTGGCTTAAGTAACCGATCAGCCACAGCTGCGATATAGAGTATCGCGCCGACGCTCAACACCGCCAGCAACAGGGACAGCGAGGATACCAGCCTGGCCTGGATTCCCTGAATCTCAGCCCCCATTAGGAACAGCGTCCCGGTTGTGCCAGGCCCAACAATAACTGGAATGGAAAGCGGAACGATTGCAATCGCTTCACGGTCTTCGCCAGAATTATAAAATGTCGAGCCGCGTATCAAGCCGACCGCCGAGAGAAACAGTAAAGACCCCGCCCCTATACGGAACGCGTCCAGCGTTATCCCAAAAACCTCGAAAATATATCTGCCAAACAGGAAAATCACGAACGTGACCACCGTCATGCCCCCTATGGTGCGTATCGCGATCTTTCGCTTAACCAGCCGGGGCATGCCCTCTGTCATTGACAGAAAAACAGAAACCGCCGCGAAGGGTGTAAGCAGAAAGAAAAGTTTCAGGTAAGTCTGAAAAAAAAGATCATACATATATGTCATCCAATCCTGCCAATAGGCCAGCCAAACGCCTCTGCCAGTTGGCTGTAGATAAATAACAGGGTAAAGCCGAACAGAAAGATTAACCCACAAACCGCCAGAATGTGCAACAGCCGGGTCGGACGGGACTTCTCGGGGACATTTTTGCCCTTTATCACTCGGTAAGTCATCCAGGCTACTATCGGCGCGGTAAGAAAGGCCGTCAGCATCGCGGTGGTTACAAGGGGCGTCAGAACAGTGGACTTCAGCGAAATAATGCCCTGAACAATCACAATAGTCGTCACGAAGAAAACTGCCATGATCACCCAGTACAGAAAATCTTCGCGGAGTGCGTTTTTTCTATTCGTAGCCAGGCAAAGCGTGCCGTGCACCGTTCTGGTATAACCATCGAAACAAGTCAGCGTCGTGCTGAACATGCAGGTAAAAGCAGCTGAGGCTATGAAATATCTAGACCAGTTGCCCAGCGTGTCGGTATATAGTTCTATGAATTGTGAAATGAATTTTGCTCCGCTCTCAGCTGGACTCTCGCCAGTTCCAAACATCACCAGCGCGCCCAGACCCAGAAATGCCAACGCCAGAATCGCAGCTCCGATGTAGCCAACATTGAAATCGAAGAGCGTCTCCCGCATCGAGGCAAGATGGCCCGTCTGCTTATTGCGCTCCACCGCCCACAACGAAGGCCAGGCCCCCACGTCGATAGGTGCGGGCATCCAGCCCATAAGCGCCAGGAGAAACACGATACCCGTCGCGTTCCATATTTTCGGAGACGAGGTGATTGCTATATCGCTGCTGCCGTGGCGAACAGCTGCTATGAACGCGACAATCGTCGAAACTGCAAGTACAGTCACGATAACTTTCATGACGGAATCCAAAGCGGGATAATGGCCTATCGCCAACAGGGCTACACAAACCCCACCGATGATGACGCACCACCACAACAACGGGATACTGCTGGAAAACAGGTTCCCCGCCAGGAATCCCGTGACCACCGTCACAGCTGCGATGTTCAAAACCGCTGAAACCATGGAAATCAACATGAACAGCCAAATCGCCCATCGGCCCTGTCGCTTGTAACCGTCAAGAATCGTCTCGCCCGTCGAAGCAGTGTACCTTCGCATGAACTCAAAGAACGGGTACTTGAACAGATTGGACAAAATCACCGCCCAGACCAGCCCAAAACCGTAAATCGCGCCGGCTTTGGTTGATTGCACAATATGCGATCCGCCAATAGCAGCGCCCGCAAAAAGAATGCCAGGCCCAAGCGCCTGTATAAAACCTTTGTACTTTTTTTCGCCTTGCTCTGTCACAATTGTCCCTTTCATGAAAGGCTTATCGCACAATCCTACCGAATTTTTCAACGCGATTAAAGTCGTCATGCCAACTTTGCCGAAATAAAACTTCAGACAAAGATACTCCCTGGTGTGATTGGCGGGATAAGTTAAAACAACCGCCTGAGAAAATTGTAATATGTGAGACTGTTTTTCTAAAATTCAGTCTTGGGCGCTGCCGAAAAGGTGGTGAGGTTAGTCTCTCGCCACCTTTTCGTTTTTTTATGCGATAGAGCATAAAAAAAGCGGAACAGCCGACTGTTCCGCTTTATCTATTAATTATTCACCAAGCTTCGCCACCTATCGCCTATTGCCCAGTGCCTGCTTAAAACTATTTTGCGTAGTCTACACATCGAACTTCGCGGATTAGGGTAACGCGGACTTCGCCGGGGTATTCCATTTCTCCTTCGATCTGCTTTGCGATATCGTGGGCTATCTTCTGGGTCAGCCTATCGTCAACGCTTTCCGGATCGACGATAACCCGAACCTCTCGTCCAGCCTGGATGGCATAAGCGCTCTTGACGCCCTCAAAGGCAGTGGCGATAGCTTCGAGTTTCTCGAGCCTCTGGACATACCGTTCCAGACTCTCCCTGCGAGCGCCTGGACGCGAGGCACTGATAGCGTCAGCTGCGAGGACAATCGGCGTGTAGGCAAACTCTGCCTCGACATCGCCGTGATGAGCAGCTGCGGCGTTTATGACTTCCGGCTTCTCGCCGTATCGTTTGAGCAGGTCGGCACCGATTTGCGGATGGCCTCCCTCGACCTCGTGGTCCACAGCTTTGCCGATATCGTGCAGCAGGCCCGCTCGACGGGCAATCTGACCGTTCAGACCAACCTGATCGGAAATAACCTGAGCCAGGTACGCAACCTCCAGGCTGTGCTGCAATACATTCTGTCCATAGCTTGTGCGGAACTGAAGTCTGCCAAGAAGCTCGACGAGTTTAGGGTGCAGACTGCGTACATTAGCTTCCATCATGGCGTTCTTGCCGGCCTGCTGAATTTCCTTGGTGATCTCGTTGCGGACAGTCGCAACTACTTCCTCGATGCGGGTCGGATGAATTCTGCCATCCTGGATCAGCCTTTCCAACGACCGCCTTGCAACTTCCCGGCGGACAGGATCAAAGGCTGAACAGACCACCACGCCTGGCGTATCGTCAACAATAACGTCAACGCCGGTGGCCTTCTCAAACGCCCGAATATTCCGCCCCTCCCTGCCTATGACTCGACCCTTCATATCATCAGAAGGAATGTCCACCGCGGAGACGGTGTGATCGCAAGTCTGTTCGGAAGCGTAGCGCTGGATGGCCTGGAGTATGATTTCGCGTGACTCGACCTCAGCTGTTTCGCGAGCCTCTTCCAGTTTACGTTCTACTACCTTTGCGGCATCGACTTCAATATCTTTTTCAACCTGTTCCAGAACCAGCTTTTGGGCTTCTTCCATGGACAGGTTGGCCACCTTCATAAGCTGTGATTTTTGCTGGGCAATGAGGTCATTGAGGTGTCGATCCTTATTGGCAAGGCTTTTCTCTCGCTCGGTAAGGGCACGCTCTCCGGTTTCGAGCATACGCTCTTTTGTGGAGAGAGTATCCATTTTCTGATCGATATTGTCTTCGCGTTTTGAGAGTCGTTTTTCCTCGGCTTTTAGTTCCTGCCGAGTGGTTGCCGTTTCATTATCGAAAATTTCACGCCGTTTGATATATTCGCTCTTGGCCTGTGCCTCAGCCTGGGCGCGAATTTTCTGAGCCTCAGCCTCGGCGGTGGTTTTCAGCGCGGAAAGCTCTGCATCGAGGGTCGCCCGTCGAATTTTTTCACCGTAACCCTTAACTGCGAACACAATGACTGCTCCAACAACGAAAGCCGCCACTGCAATCCCAATAGATAAACCTGGAGAAATGTCCAAAAGTAAGTCAAATATCATTGTTATGCCCTTTCAAGTAATAGACAACAAAACGGGGAGGGCAAGAGTATACACGCAGGCATGGAGACGCAGGGAAAACACAGCGCCTCTGAGGGCATTCAGGTCAAAATCACGTTTTGAGGCAGTGGGAACTGCTGATTAGATATCATTCTACAGCGCACCGCATTAGACCGCGTTTGAAACGCGGAATAATGACTCTTTCGTTAGTACCTTTATTCAAAAGAATTAACATTTCAAAATTCCCACAGCACTTTAGCAACAACAAACTTTTTTCATCTTCGTGAATATATGACCCTAAGGGTCTCATATCGGCCTGACCCGCAGAGCAATTCCGGCGGGGTATTGATCCGATACGATTATCGACGTTCTGCGTAACGGCATCCTTTTTACGGTTCTCCCTTTCGGGCGATGCCTGCTGCGCTCGGCTGGTCGTCTCCGCACCCTGGGAAACTCCCAACCCGAACATCGCTATGCCCGACGGCCTGCATGAGCACTTTTCACAAGCTCCCAGCCGTCATCGTAATCCAAAAAAATCCTTTCATATATCAGGTCCGTTTACCCAACGGGCCTGAACTAATTTTACCCCCTGCATCATGGACAGTCAAGGACATACAACCCAAAAACAGCCAATGATACCCCAACAGCTAAAACCAAAATTCGTCCTGCAAAATTTCCATTCTATGCGATTATTTATACTGAACTTACAAATCATTTCCCCACAGCCGTGACAACAGGCTGCCAAGTCGATATACTTACAGGCCGGCTCTGCCGGAAGAGCCTGGAATAAATTTGAACATATAGCTAACTGAAAGGATCCCCCAAATGACCCTCTTAGCGGAAACATTTATTGATACAGCGTGGAATTTCCTGACAAGCCATGAGTTTCTGGAAAATAGCGTAGGCCAATGGCTGGGGTTGCTGGGCATAATCCTTGGCGTGATGATCGGCGGCAAGATCATCGCGGTAGTACTTCTGCATCACGCCAGGAAAATGGACGCAATCGAGGACAAGTTCATTATCACCAGCATGTTAGCAAAAAGCCTCGCCAAACCTCTGCCAATGGCCTTGCTGGGCCTGGGCTTGGCGTGGGGCGGTGAGATCCTGACCATGGAACCGGATATCGAGGAACTTTACGAAAAAGCTGCCAGAACAATCCTGTGCGTCGGTGTAATCTGGTTCATTTTCAAAATTGTTGATATAATTGAAGTTCTTCTGCGACGTTTGACCCAAAAAACTTCCACCGCACTGGACGACCAGCTCGTACCCCTGCTCAGAAAGTCTCTGCGTATTCTGGTGGTCATCATGGGCTTTTTGTATATCGCGACGAATGTGTATGGCAAGGACATGGGTACGATCCTGGCTGGGCTGGGCATTGGCGGTTTGGCGTTTGCGTTGGCAGCCAAGGACATGCTCTCGAACCTGTTCGGCTCGGGTACGATCTTCGCCGACAGGCCGTTCGCGATCGGCGACAGGGTGAAGATAAAGGGTTACGACGGCGTGGTCGAGGAGGTCGGCTTCCGCTCGACTCGCCTGCGACTGCTCAACGGCCATCTTACGGTTATCCCGAACTCGATAGTCGCAAACGAGACTGTCGAAAATGTCTCGCGCAGACCTTTCATCAAACGCATCCTCGACGTTACCGTCACCTACGACACCTCGCCGGAAAAAATCAAACTGGGCATGGCGATAATCAGCGAAATGCTCGAAGCCCGAAAATCCAACTTCCATAAAGACAACCCGCCAAGGGTTCACTTTACAGACTTCAACGCAGACAGCCTGAACATCCAGGTAATGTATTGGTTCACACCTGCGGACTGGCTGAGCTATCTGGCGTTTAACCATGACTTCAACATGGAACTGCTCCAGCGTTTCAATGACGAGGGCATCGAATTCGCGTTCCCGACCCAAACGTTATACGTCAAACAGGACTCGCCAATCGAAGCCAGCCTGAAAACTATACAGGAACCCACAAATCAGACAGGCCAATAATCCGGTTTTGGGTGCCATGCCTGCGTTGTTTTCAGGTATGTAAAAGTCCTAATACTTCGCGACGAATAATAATGGTAAATCAAAATGGCCGCCATACAACCAACATCCGCTGATAGGTACAGCCGACAGGAATTTTTTGAATACGTTGGCGAGGCAGGCCAGGCCAAGCTGCGCAACGCGAAAGTGCTGATCGTCGGAGCCGGCGGGTTGGGGTCCTGGCTGAGCGAACTG
This sequence comes from Phycisphaerae bacterium, assembly GCA_963664745.2. Classification (GTDB taxonomy): domain Bacteria; phylum Planctomycetota; class Phycisphaerae; order SM23-33; family SM23-33; genus B1-G9. The sequence continues at coordinate 2,063,455 of CAXXMC010000004.1, read as the reverse complement.
CTATGTCGTGCGGGCCTGGGTTTTTTAAAACTCGTTGACGACGACATTGTCGATTGGACTAATGTCGCCCGGCAAGCGATGTATACCGAGCAGGACGCTATGAACTCGGTTAAAAAAGTCATCGCAGCTGAGCGTCGTATCGGCGAGATCAATTCCGATGTAAAAGTCGAAGCTATCCAAGCCAGGCTGACAGCTCGGAACATTTCGGAACTGGCTGAGGGCGTGGATCTGATTCTCGATGGTACGGACGACTGGCATACTCGATTTCTCATCAATGACTACGCAGTCAAATTTCAAAAACCCTGGATTTGCGCGGGCGTGGTGCAGGCTGAGGGGCAGGTGATGTCTTATCTGCCGGGCCGAGGTGCCTGCCTGCGATGCCTCTTCGAGACACCCCCGCCAGTTGAGACGGAAACAGCAGCCAAGGCTTCAGTCCGCGGCGTGCTTGGCCCAGCGGTGGCTGCGATAGCATCGATCGAAGCACTCGAAGCGATAAAAATCCTGACCGGAAATATCAAGGCTGTGAATACGCATCTGGTCAAATATGAAATGTGGACGGGCCGACATAGGCAAATAAATGCCTCTGCGCCAAACCCGCAATGCCCATGCTGCGGGAAAAATAATTTCGAATTTATATAAGTTTTAACGTCAGAACTGTAATTAACACGGAGAAAAAATGGCTGACTATGTACACGGATACTCAACCCAGGAACACGATCGCCTTTGGGATCAGGCCAACGCCTTAACTCAACTCCTGCATGGCGACACGCATTATCAGTCAGGCTGCAATGTTCTGGAGGCAGGCTGCGGCGTAGGTGCGCAAACGGTCATTCTCGCAGCCAACAGTCCGGAGGCCGTTTTCACATCAATCGATATATCCGAAGCGTCGGTCACAGCAGCCAAAAGTCGCGTAGAGCAGGCTGGGTTTGAGAATGTGACCTTTCAGCAGGCGGACATCTTCAACCTGCCGTTCCAACCCAAAAGTTTCGACCATGTTTTCGTCTGCTTCGTACTGGAACATCTGCCGAACCCGACCGAAGCTCTTGCCATCCTCAAAGAGATGATAAAACCCGGCGGCACAATAACCGTCATCGAAGGAGATCACGGCTCAGCCTATTTTCACCCGAACAGCCAGGCGGCCCAACTGGCAATTCAGTGTCAAATTGATATCCAGGCAAGGATGGGCGGAAATTCCCTGATCGGCAGAGAACTTTTTCCCCTTTTGACCTCAGCTGGCTATGAAGAAGTTCTAGTCTCGCCGAGAATGGTGTACGTCGACGGTTCCAGGCCGGAGCTGATCGAGGGCTTTACGAAAAATACTTTCACCGCCATGATAGAGGGCGTCGGTGAACAGGCTCTGGAGATGGGGCTTATCGACAAAGAGACCTGGCAGAAAGGTATTGACGACCTTTACGGAACAGCCAATAACAACGGAACGTTTTGCTATACTTTCTTTAAGGGAATCGGCAAAGTCTTATGACAAACAATGCTGCCATCAACAGCACCAACTTTTACAAAACAAATGCAGGTAGCTGAAAATGTCTCGCAGTCTGATTGACCTCCATACGCACAGCACAGCGTCCGACGGCTCGTTGAGTCCGAGTGATCTCATCGACGCTGCGGAGGCAAAACGGCTGGCCCTGGTAGCCCTGACGGATCATGACACCACCGCTGGGCTTGCGGAAGCTGCCCGGCGTGCGGAACTTTATCCAGAGTTGCATTTCCTGCCGGGCATCGAAATTTCCGCGGTATTCCAGGCTGGGACTCTGCACATCCTCGGCCTGGGCATAGACCCCAACGCCAAGCCGCTGCTGAACCTTCTCAGCCAGCTGCGCGAAGCACGAGAAGAGCGAAACCCTAAAATTATCGCCAAACTCCAGGCCTTGGGGTTGGCTATCGACATGGACGACGTGCTTGCTTGCGTGCCAGGCTCGCACGAAACCGCATCCCGAATCGTCAGCCGGGTACACATAGCCGACGCACTGGGCAGAAAGGGGTTTGTAAAAAATTCCAAAGAAGCCTTCGACAAATACGTAGGCCAAGGCGCAGCTGCGTTTGTCGACAAGGAAAAGCTCTCGCCCCGCGAAGCCTTCGACGCTATCCACTCAGCCGGCGGAGCTGCGGTGCTCGCCCACCCCGTGCAGCTGCATTGTAGTAACTCCGCCCAGCTTAAACGGATTCTCCGTGAGTTCATATCCGCAGGCCTGGATGGGCTGGAATGTTACCATAGTGACCATACGCCGGAACTCACCAGACAGTATCTCGACCTAGCCCGCAAGCTCAAGTTGCTAATAACCGGCGGCTCGGATTTCCATGGCCGGGCCAAGCCGGCAGTAATGCTCGGAAAGCCAAAAACGCCGCTGAGCATAATCAGTCAGGAATTTTTGAAAAAATGGGGAAGTGCGAATAGATAATTTCACCTCGCCAAAAGGCAAGCCGACACCAAACCCCGGCTTGCCTTTTGGCGAGAGAAAGACCTTTTTCAATGTAGCTTTGAGAAACCTATTTCACGTCGATGGTAACTTTGAAAGTTTCCAGCGGCGGGGTATCTTTTTCCCACGGTCTTTTGTATTCCATCTCTACGATGGCCTGGCCTGCTTGCACAGCTGAAAATTCAGCGGTAAATTGGCCACCCACACCCACAATACCGGGATCAGCTTTGTCTGTTTTATAAAAAACCTCGCCGACCTGTTTGACAGCTGAGCTTGAGATTTTTGACACGACCCAGCCATACCCCGTCGTCGCATTCCCAGCCAGCGTGATGGTAACTTTTCCGTCCACCACCACAGCCTTGACCTGGCCTGCGTCAGCTTTGGTTAGCTCGAGAGTTTTGGCTGGGGCTGACTCTGTTGATTTGGCCTCACCCTTCTTTTCATCGCCAGCTGGGGTTTTGCAAGTGCTGCAACGATCACACCCAACCCCAGCCAACAAAACCACCGCCGCCAAACAACCCGTAAATAAAATTGCACGTTTCATATCGAACCCTTTCAATAGTTAATGCCCGGTAAACCGATAAGAACAAGAGATCACAGATTGCACGGATAAAAAAGGATTACATGATTTTGTTATTAAAAAATCTGAGCAATCCGTGCAATTTGTGGACCAACAACAAATCCGTTAAATTCGTTTCAATCAGTGTAATTCGTGTTCGGCTGTTTGGCAAACGTCAAAAGCGGTATAAAGAAACTGCCGAAATGGCAATTTTTGGGATTTTGAGTGATTTTTGACAGGTGCATTAACCTTAAGCCCTCCCAAAACAAACGTTTAACAAAAATTGGCACGGGCGTTGCATTATGTTACCAGAGGTGAAATATGCGATTAGATAAAATGACAGTTAAAGCACAGGAAGCATTCATGGCTGCCCAGGGGGCTGCAGCTGAGCGGGGCAATCCGCAGATAACGCCACTGCACATGCTCGAGGCGTTGTTGACTCAGGATGGCGGGCTGGCTGGGCCTTTGCTGGAGAAGGTGGGCATTCCGCGCGAGCGGATAAACACGGTCGTGGAAGCGGAACTCGACAGACTCCCGAAGCAAAGTACCGGCGCGGGCATGGCTATGGACCCGGCGATGAGCAATCTCATGGTCGCAGCTGGTAAGGAAGCAAAAAATCTTAACGACGAATACATTTCCGTGGAGCATTTTCTGCTGGCAATGAGCGAAACCGACTGCAACGCCCGCGAGATTCTAACCACCCTCGGAGCTACGCATGACGCTATTCTAAAAGCCATGCAGGACATCCGAGGCTCGCAACGTGTAACCGATCAAACTCCGGAAGATAAATATCAGGCGCTTGAGCGGTATGGCAGGGATCTTTGCGAGATGGCAAGGACTGGCAAGCTCGATCCCGTCATAGGCAGGGATGATGAAATCCGTCGCTGTATGCAGGTGCTCAGCAGGCGGACGAAAAACAACCCCGTCCTCATCGGCTTACCGGGCGTCGGCAAGACCGCCATCGTCGAGGGTCTGGCCCAGCGAATCGTCAACGGCGACGTGCCGGCCGGCCTGGCTGGCAAGACAGTAATCGCACTGGATATGGGCGCAATGCTGGCAGGCGCCAAGTTCCGCGGCGAGTTTGAGGATCGTCTCAAAGCCGTGCTAAAGGAAGTGATTAATTCCAACGGCGAAATCATTCTATTCATCGACGAATTGCATACCGTCGTCGGAGCAGGAGCTGCTGAGGGCGCGATCTCGGCGGGCAATCTCATCAAGCCGGCCTTGGCTCGCGGCGAGCTGCGATGCATCGGCGCAACAACGCTGGATGAATATCGCAAACATGTCGAAAAAGATGCCGCCCTCGAACGGCGGTTCCAGCCCGTGATGGTCGACGAGCCGACCGTGGAGGATACAATCGCGATTCTCCGAGGCCTCAAGCCCCGCTACGACGCACACCACGGCGTACGAATCCAGGATGCCGCCCTCGTATCCGCTGCGGTGATGAGCCATCGCTATATCTCAGACCGCCAGCTGCCGGATAAGGCAATTGACCTCATCGACGAAGCTGCCAGCCAGCTAAGGATAGAGAACGATTCCATGCCCGCTGAGATGGACGAACTCAACCGGCGCATAATGCACATGCAGATCGAACGCGAGGCGCTCCGAAAGGAAACCGACAAGCCAAGCAAGGAGCGGCTGGAAAAACTCGAAAAAGATCTAGCCGACATGCAAACCAGATTCGACGCAATGCGGGCCGAATGGGAAAACGAAACAGGCCTGCTGCAAACGATAAAAAATCTGCGAGGCCAGATCGAGGCAAAAAATACAGAACTCGAACAGGCCCAGCGGGCAGGCGATCTGGAAACCGCCGCTCGCATTCAATATGGGCAGCTTCGCGACCTGAAAAATGAACTCACGACCGCGGAAGATAATCTTGAGAAAAAACAGGCTGACGGCAACGCGTTGACACGGGAAGAAGTTACGCCCGAACAGATCGCCGAAATCGTAGCCAAGTGGACGCACATTCCCGTAGCCAAGCTCATGGAATCCGAACGCGACAAACTCCTGGCCATGGAAGACGACCTGCGAATGCGCGTCATAGGCCAGGACGAAGCGCTGCGAGCGGTGGCCAATGCGATAAGACGAAGCCGGGCCGGGCTTGGCGATCCACGCAGGCCCATCGGCAGTTTTCTGTTCCTGGGCCCGACGGGTGTGGGCAAGACCGAACTCTGCAAAGCACTGGCTGAGCTTTTATTCGATACCGAAGACGCCATGATCCGCATCGATATGAGCGAATTCATGGAGCAGCACTCGGTAGCCAGGCTGATCGGCGCGCCTCCCGGCTACGTCGGCTACGAAGAAGGCGGCAGACTTACCGAAGCTGTCCGCCGGAAACCGTACAGCGTGATTCTGTTCGACGAAATCGAAAAGGCTCACGCCGACGTATTCAACGTGCTATTACAGGTTCTCGACGACGGTCGGCTGACCGACGGGCAAGGCAGAACCGTCGACTTCAAAAATACGCTGATCGTGATGACGAGTAACATCGCCAGCCAATATATTCAGGAACTCTCCGAGAAGTCAGCTGAGGAATGGGAGATCGAAGCCCAGCTCAAGGAAGCTCTCAAGGCGAATTTCAGGCCCGAGTTTTTGAACCGGATCGACGAGACAGTCGTGTTCCATTCGCTGAAGAAGGAAGACCTGGAAGGTATCGTGGAGATTCAGGTTCGTCACCTGGCACAAAGGCTGGAAGACCGCAAAATCAGCCTGACCATCACGCCGGCTGCGAAAGATTTGCTCTGCGAGTTCGGTTACGACCCCACCTTCGGAGCCAGGCCGCTCAAGCGTGTGATTCAGCAGCAGCTGGAAAATCCGCTGGCCCAGAAAATCCTGGCTGGGGAAATCCAGCCCGAGCAAAAAGTGACCATCGACTCCGGCGGAAAAACGTTTAATTTCGAGGTGGCATGAGACTTTTTGTCAAAGGACTAATTGTAGATAACTAAAACTTGACTGGCTATCAGTCTGCCTGTAGATTTGAATCACGATGCCTGTGTATTTGGAAGCCTAAAAACAAAGGGAATACTGATGGCCAGAACTAACGCTTATATTGCTTTAATCCTGTGTGTCTTTGGAGCTTTGCTCGCTGGGTGCAGCCAAAACTCAGACAAGGGAGAGCAGAGTGAAACCGTGGCTGAGGGAGTGATCTTTAGTGTAGAGTTCAAACTCGAGAATGGCAAAACCGAGGGTTTCACACGCGCTAACTCTGCTCTTCTCGTGCCAGGCAGCAGTGGGAGCTGGAACATCGATGCATATGGTCGACTTACGCGCGACTTCCTGATCATCACTTATCCCCAGCAAAAGGAATTGGGGCCTAAGGTCATCCCTACAAGCCGACTTGTGAGCATCCAGTTCGGCGATGGCGGGCTTAAAACGATCAGTAAAGAAACTGCAATGCCGAAGTAATGCGGATGCCATACCTGCGTTTTTTGCAGACAGGTAGGGTTCGTATTTCCCAAATTTCTGTTTGCTTCCCGCGATTTGTTGCAACTGGAATCATCCGTCGCCAAAAGGCAAGCCGAAACAAAGATTCTTTTTGGTTTTCACAACAACGGTCTACTATCCCGGGAGCAAGAAAACTACAACGTGACTGGACAGGAGCCCCGGCACGCATTAATGGTACTTTCAAGTTGGCAATGCTCTAGATATTACAATTCCAAATTAATCGAAAAAAAATGGATTTGACCACGCATAGTTACCGGCAGCATCTTTAATCTGACAACGAACATACTTTGCATCTTGGTGAACTTCGTCTTCCAGAACGGTTCTTTCTTTCTGCTCTGGAATTTCCAGCTTGCCGTCAACAAGAACTGTATCGTCACCAGGGCAAAATCTATCCAAAGCAGGCCATTTGTCACGAATAATGGCTCCCTCGACACAAGGTGTAAATTCGAACCTTACCTTTCTTCCTGAAATGCTTATGTGAGTAAATTCCGGCCCCATTGTCGAATAAAAAGTGCCTGCCTTCAGCGCCTTCATTACGGCCTGTGGAGTCTTGTCTTCAGCGCAAATCATAGTCCACCCGTAAAACAGATCCCGGGGGTGGTGCGTATCGTCCACAGCGACCGCCGATAGATGGTTCCCGAAATCAAGCAATTCATCCCACAGCTGCATATTAAATGCCTTGCTGATATCACGGGAAGATGTATTGTAGACCTCCAAGGCAATTACATCCTTCAGCATTGCAACTTCGGTGCTGGTTAAACCGCACCAGTAAGGGTGAGCGATAATACATTCCCCGCCGGCATCTCGCACGGCCTGAATACCTTCCTGAAAGCCAAGCTCTGACGGATTGGGGAAATCTTCGGGTACATTTAATCCTACAATATGAAGCGCTATACCCCGAGGGCCTACTGGGTGAAATTCTATACCGCTGATCCAGCAAATTCCTGAATCATCCTCAGGAATTTTATTGGTCGTACGATGATCTGTCATTGCTATTATATCGTACCCTTTTGAGCTATACAGATTGCCCAGCTGCTCCCAGGTTAATTGTCCATCTGATGTCGTTGAATGGCAATGCAGATTGGCTTTGAAACATTTTAAACCATTCCCAAAGGGATTAATGTAACGATTATTCACAAAAACTCTTTTCTACAATTAATTCCATAAAAAGTCTACTCATCGCATACAAGCCGGGGTTCGACGCAAAAAAAATCAACCTGCCAGGTTAAAACCCAGTCATACAACTTTAGCACGCAATCTAAAATACACAAACACAAAATCAAAACGTGCCGGGACAGGAGCCCCGGCACGCATGAATACGTTTTCGTTCATTCTGAATCCAGAATCCTGACTACTGAATCCGATTGCCTGCTGTTATTCAATTCGGAACTTATGTCGCAGGACTGGTTCCGGGCCGGAGTAGAATTTGGCTTCGAACTCGCCTGGGCCGCCCGCTGCCTGGACAATCGCCTGAGGATTGAACATATACCCAAACCCTCCGAACTTACTCGTCCAGACTATGTCCTGCACAAAAAGATCCTTACGGGTATCCTTGCGGATAATCGTAATACGGAACCTGTTGCGGTCGCACGAGGCTGGTAGTTTGACAACAACATAACCCTTGGTGTCGCCGGCGCTGAACTTGTCGGTAAATTCCCATTTGTTGTCGTACAAACTGCTGGCTGTGCGGAAATCCTTGGACTCATCAACCTTGATCGTCTGCCGCGTCACGCCGAAAGTCTGTACGAGTCTGCTCACTACGACTGAAACAGCGGCGCTTCGGCAGGCGTACATATCAGCCGTGGGGGGCGAGCCTTGGGCAAAACGTCGGTCGCTAATCGGGACGGGGGTAGCATAGATCGGCGAGCCGTCCGAAACGCGAATAAGCGTAGCTGTCACTGTGACGTTGCCTTCGTTTTTCGTCAGGATGTACTGGCTCTTGCGGTAGCCCGAAACATAGCTCTGCCTTGTCCTGGGGTTATAGGAGTAAATGGGATCCTGCCTGAACTGAGGATCCCGCTGCGTCGTGGCTGAGTAGTTGGTAACCGTGCCGACAAGTACAGCCTGGACATTGCCGACCGCTCGGAACTTCGCAGCGATGGCTGCGTTGTCCAGGCCCAGTTCGGTACGGAGATCCTGTTCGTTCTGGAGGACGTTGAGGTCATTTCGATTATATACCTTGTAGGTCCCGTTGGCTGCGAGCTGGGCAGCCAGGGAGTCGGAAATTACATTTCCGGCATTGGGGACGCCGGAAGCATTGCGGAACGGAACAACAGCTATGGTCTTTAGACTGCTGTCATAAAAGCTTGGGAAATTGGTAATTGCGATTTTTTTCTCGCCACAGCCTACCACTGCCAGCATGCCTAGCAGCACAACCAGCCCGGCAGGCTGGGTTATCCGTCGATTTGCGAACATGGCCTTCTCCTTGCAAAATTCTTGAAAAACCGTTTTTTCGATTTTTCTGATTATATCCGACCCCAGCCGGTCTGTTAAACGGTTTTTTACGAAGAACTTCCGGTAATGATTCTTGCAGCGGGCCAGCTGGATGGCTACAATTACCCGTTCTTTTCCTGGGATCGACAATGAACGTAATCAACTGTCCATGTTGTCAACGTCAATTGCGGGTTCATCAAGAGATGACCCGCCAACGGGTGAAGTGTAGATATTGCGGCGCGATTTTCGCAGCTACGACTTCCAGGCACGATGAAATGCCCAGGATGGAAGAACCCGCATTCGTTCCGCGGGAAACTATCGTAAACACAGCTGCCCCTGCCATGGCGACCGCAAAGGAAGCTCCACAATTAATTGACGACGTCGAAATTCTTCTGCCGGGAGATACGTCTGGCGAGCACGAAACCCTCGCTCCACCAGCCAGGCCCAGAATGGCAGCTATCAGCGCCCCGCCGGAACACCTGCCCCTTACCGAAAACCCAGCTATCGGCAAACGTAATGAATTCGAGCTGGATCAGCTGATCCCCGAAACTCCCCAGGCGGAGATAGAAGCTCCCGCACCGGAATCTCCGGAAGTTCCAGAACAGCCACAGACCAGCGAACCGGAACACGAAATTATTGAAGAAGTCATGGATACAGTCACAGAACCAGAAGCTGTCGAAGCCCCTGCCGTTGAAACTATCGCGTCTTTCGAGGAAGCAGCATTTGTCGAAATAGCCATGCCTGTTGAGAAAACGGCAGAGCCAGTTGAGGAGTTTTTGGAAATTCCTCAACAGCCTGAACCAACTGAGCAGATTGCCGAAACCGACTCCGCTGTCGAAATGGGAATGGAAGCTGAAACGATAGAAGAGGAACTGGTCACCGCCCTCGGTCCAGAAGCGTGCGATGAGCCGACAACAGATGTAATTGAGCCTGCCGACGAGACAATCACATCGACGTTTGAAGAAATTATTGCGCAGGAAGAATTAACGCCAGCTGCTAAAGAGCCGGAACCTGTTGCGGTTCACCAGGCTGAGGTTCATCCAAAATCCAGACATTATTTCGGACCGACTTTCGTGGCCTTTGCGATTTTCACTGCCATTGCAGCTGTCGGGCTGGCATGGTGGATCAGCCGGAATATGGAGACTGCCTCCCAGCCTGTCCCAGCAATGCTCGTAAAACCCGCGGATCAAATACAATCAGATAAAACTGAAATAACTATGAATTTCGCACCCGAAGGCGGCGTGGCTATTACGAGTATCAACCCAGATTTCGGAAAAGCCAGCCAGACCATCAGCCAGCTGAGCAAGACGGAGCAACTTCAAAATCCAACCCACCTGCCAAACGGAACCCTGAACCAGAAGCTGAGAAAATTCCAAAACAGCGTAGGGAATGCCAAAAACGGTCTAATAAATTCCGCAATGGCGTTAAAAACGCTCCAGGCCAAATTGGCAAAGGCTCACAAAGACGTAAAACAAACCAGCCTGGCGATGGTACAAGCATCGGCTGACCTGGGGCGGGAAATGCTTGAGGAAAAGGACAAAGTCGTCATAGGCCAGAATCTTCGGGACTGCACCCGCCTGCCTGATGAAGACGGGTCGGTCATTCTTATAGGCCTGGCCAGCAATAACAGCAACGAAACGCTACGGGAAATTCTCGTCGCATGCGATTTCTTTACAACAGCCGGCGTTTATGCCGGCACGGCCAGGGCAAAGCTGAAAGATGACGTGACCACCCTGGCTGCCGGTGGGCAAGTTAAATACGCGATAGTCTTCCAGGCCAGCGAAGCTGGGTTCGATCCCCGCAAAATCCGTTTCGCCCCGCCAAGATTACTCGCAGAAAAACGAAACTCCGCACAATAAACGCGGTTCAACTAAGACATGATAATTCCAATACGCACAGATTATAAACGCAGGCACATACCTTGGGTGAATTACGCGATCATCCTTGCAAACGTGCTGCTTTTTGTCGCGGGCTACAACGCCGCCAATGTTACAAACAGAATGCGTATAGCCAGCTGGATGCTTGATCCCGATGTGCCGACTCTCGAACAGTTTTTCTCCTGCATGTTTCTACACGCAGGCTGGGCTCACCTGCTGGGCAACATGATTTTTCTCTGGGTCTTCGGCAATGCCGTAAACGATAAGTTCGGCTTTGTCGGGTACTTGGCCTTTTACCTTGGCGGAGGTGTTTTCGCGGGGCTTGGGTACCTCATGTTGAGCGGCAACGCACCGGTATTGGGAGCTTCGGGCGCTATCGCAGCGGTGGCTGGTGCATATCTTGTCCTGCTGCCGAGGACAACCATCACGCTTCTGGTCTGGCTGTTCTATCTGCTGCTGCCGGTGGAAGTCTCCAGCCTGTATTTCATCGCGTTCCAATTCGTATTTGAAATTTTCATGACTGCTTCAGGCCTGGCAGGCCCGTCCTCCGGCGGTGTTGCCTATGCAGCTCACTCGACCGGCTACCTCTTCGGTATAGCAGTATCAGCCCTGCTGCTGGCCCTGCGAGTCATGCCCCGCGACGACTTTGATATGCTGCACCTCGTGCAGAATTACAATCGCAAGAGGAAATTCCGCAAAATGGTTGCCGACGGCTATGATCCTTTCCACAGCCCAGCTGCGCCGGAAAGCCTGCGTATTGATGTAGAAACCATTAAAGTGGACGAGCCTGCGCGCGCAGCTGAGCTTGAAATGCGGCGGCGCATCAGCGAAGCCTTCGCCTCCAGAGACATTCCGACAGCTACTGCACTTTACGCAAAACTTACGGAAATCGATCCCGATGCTGTACTCGCCAGGCAACAACAACTCGACGTTGCCAACCAACTCATGGCTACCGAGCAGTACGATCTCGCGGGCGTTGCATACGAAAGATTCATAAATCATTACCCGAATTATGAGTATATGCCCGATATCCACCTGATGCTCGGACTGCTATATGGCCGATACGTAAAACAGTATGACCGGGCTGAGATTTTTTTGGACCAGGCCGTTGCGAACCTGACAGACAGTAACAAACGCAACATGGCCGAGCTGGAATTGGCAGCAGTCCGAAAAAAACTCGGCAAGTAAAACAAGGTTCTCTGTTACGTCGCTGATATTGATATGTTTTGTTATGCCCGGCTGGCCTGTTAAGACGTAGCGGATAACTGAACTTTAATTATCCGTTAATGGAGCGAGCATAGCATGGACGCAATATTAGCTTATTCGACGGCAAAGCCTGTGATGAATGAAGATTCAGCCAATCGGCTTAACGAGCTTATTCAATTGCAAATCAAAGAAGGACTCGATGCCATAAAAGCCGCTGAGATTCCCTCGATCGAAGAAATTCTCCAGTATCTCACGGACATGCACATCATGGCTGGGGTATTGCTGGCAGTGGTTGGCGCACTGTACCTACTGATGGGATGGCGAATGTTCAAGGTTCTGCTGATCGCGAACGCAGCTGTGCTAGGTGCAATGTTCGGCGGAATGCTGACCGTCAACCTGGGCTACGAAAATCAATGGTGGATTGGTTTGTTCACAGGCTGTGCGGTCATGGCGATATTGGCCTGGCCTCTTATGCGCGTATTCCTGGCCTTGACGGGCGCTTTGCTCGGCGCAGCTGCGGGGTTCATACTCTTCGAAAGCATTGCCATGGCAGTAGGCAGGGAAGATCTTGCGCCCTTCGCATGGACAGGAGCGGTCGCAGGAGGGGTATTGCTGTTTGTCGTCATATTCATAAAATTCAAATTCTGCGTCATGGCCATGACCGCGTTACAGGGTTCTTGCATGCTGGTCAACGGCGTACTGTGCGTAGCGTTGAAATTTGAAAAGAGCGGAACGTACCTTTTGGATCTGATCCACGAAAATCTGATCCTCTTCCCCCTTGGTCTGTTTATTGTCACACTGGCTGGTCTTGTCTTCCAACTTTCCAAGTCATCCAAATCTCGCAAAAAACCCGGCGAGCCTGCCCCGTCAGCTGCCTAGAACATTGAAACGTTGAGAGTACGCAATTTTGCGCAGCGGGTTTGTTCGTGGCAAGGAAGAAAATGACTGCATAAGGAACTACTTCCCAAAGCACCCCGCTTGGAATTCCTGATTAAGGGCGAATATCAACCAAAGGAAGTTGACTGAGCTCTTTAGCATTAAAAATTACCGCCAAAAGGCAAGCCAATGTTCAATCACGGCTTGCCTTTTGGCGAGAACTTCACAATTAGTATGACAGCGCTACTTGAATTCTGTTTTACGATTTTGTTTTTGTCGGCTTTTGTAGGCCGCCTCGTTACGCCACTGATAATATTCGTTTATTCTTATGATCGCAGCCCATGATCTTGGCCAAGTCTGCCAGATCTTGGCGGCCAGGGTGTTGATCACCGTGGCTACCTGTTCCAGCGTAATACGCGGATTTTTCCCCCCGAAGCCGCTGCGTCTGCTCGGATATAAAAAACATCGCCAATCGCGAACACAGCCAATGCCGAATCAGTCCGGTATACGTCCGAACCTCAAACGAACCAAATCCCGTTTCCTGCTTGGCTCGCTCGAACCACATCTCAATATGCCACCGCGCAAAAGCCACAACCAGCAGCTTCCTGACACTCACCGAAGCAGGAGCGTTACTCAAAAAATATTTGTTCTCGCCGGTTTTAGGCGATTGAGCCCAAATCAGCCAATACTGTCGAGTTGTCGGCACGTTGACACCCTCAGCCGTATTGGTCAACTGCACACGTGCGGCTTTATATTTCCAGTACATCATTCCGCGCGTCGTGTTTTTGATCTTCACCGTTTGCCAATCCTGTCCGTAAAACACCGGACTGTGGCGAACCAGATCGGCAACTTTATGCGGCGCATATTCAGCCCGGCAGGACTGATACGCCGGCGGAGTTGCCCAGCATAAAAAGTTAGACCGCACCTCACCAATACCGCGCTGGCCCAGCCGATCCAATTCAAACCAGAACCCAGGAACACTGCCGTATTCCTCATCAAAAGTAAAATACGAAAACTTTACACCACTGCCTATGGCCCGTTGAATCTGCTCTACCGCAATTTTCCACTTTGGCCGATAAGACAATGAATCCGGAATATGTGCTTCTCTTCGTCTCTTTGGATCAGCTGCCCATTTTTCAGGCAGATACAGGTCGCTACATAAGACGCATCCGAACGGATTTGTGGGATGGTTGTCGGTATACAGCAAATGCTGGCCGACAATGCAATTGTCTATCTTGCCGGTTTCACCACACCATTGACGCTGCACGCCAGGCGTTTTGGCGCCCTGCTTGGCGTGGCCGGAGCCGTCGATTACGCCAATGCCCTCTTCCGTCGAAGAGCGATCAGCCACACGATAAAGCAGCAACTCTTCAGCACGATCATGATCCCAGCGAAATGAAGATAAAAATTCCTGCAAAGTTCGGACGGGAACTTCTGCCGCCAGTGCAATCGGCTCAATACTCTTGCGTTGAATGTCTGACATCAGACCAAGCATGTATGTCTCCAGGTAGCCGAAAGTAACTTCTTTGCGAAAACAAGGTCGAAACGATTCCAGAAATTTTTGCAGCTCCGGCTGCAATGTCATCATCTGTTCTCCAGTCATTTAATGCCCTTTCAATTGGATTTTTATTCCCATCGACAAGAACATCAAAAAATCTTGAGCTAATCTAGCGCTGTCATATTAGTTATTATAAATTGCCTTGAGACGGAATTAACTTAATACAAATTCCTATTCAATTAAAATTACCTTGTCTTGCAATTACCGTGTTGGTATAATGATTATGTACTTCGATAAGTTTTCGTCCCGCCAGGGTGGCGGAATAAGGCGAATACTATCGGGCGATGAGGAAGGCGTTGTAGCTTTCCGTCGCTGGTTATTCCGGTGCAGTGCATCCGGAAGCCTAACATAAGGAGTATTATCATGGGGTGCATCCAACGTCTCCGAAGGATCACAGTAGGTCGAATTGTATCGTTTCTTGACAGGTTTGAAGATCCGGAAACCCTTTTTCCGCAATTACTTCGCGAAATGGAAGAGCAGTTGCGCAAAGCCACCCAAGAAGAGGCCGCCGCTATCGCTACGGTCAAAAGGGCGGAATTGGAAGTGGCAAAAAATGGTGAGAAGATCAACGATCTTGGACAAGGCGCAGTCCTGGCATTGAAAAAAGGGGATGAGGCAACGGCTAGGCAGGCATTGGCAGCCCAGGTCGATACTGAGAAGGCTGTTGCGCTTACTCAGCAGAACCTGGCCACGCTGCAGGCTACTCAGGAACTCGCGACAGCTACGCGAAAGCAGATCCAGGATCAGCTCAACGAGCTGCGGGCCAGGAAGAACGAAATCATCACTCGTGCCAGAATCGCCAAAACCCGAAAAAGAATTCAGAAAACCGTCAGCGGTTCTGTGGGTTCGTCGGGCAGCATTCTCGACGCCGTAGCCAGGCTGGAAGAGGGCGTAGAAGAAAGCGAAGCCGAACTGGAAATCCAAGCCAAACTAGCCGGCGATTCCAGAGTGAATCCGTCACTGGCCAGGAAGCTCAACGAACTGAACCAGGAAGCGGAAATCGATCGTCGACTTCGCGAAATCCAGGCCCAGCTCTCGGTTTCTGTCGAACACTAAGTCACGGGAAAAAACCACAGATGGGGCTTTGTTCTTCTGGCACGAAGCCTCACGCTGTGATATATTACGTCCGTTCAAAGGATGGACAGAAAGGGGTTGACAATGTCGATCCTAAAGAGATTACAACGCATTGCAAAGGCCAACATCAATTGGATGCTGGACAAAGTTGATCCGCCTGAAAAGGAACTTGAAGCCAAGATCGCCGAATTGCAGGATGCGATAAAGGACGGCAAAGCCGCAGCTGCGACATATGGGGCAACATTCCGCAGACTGCAGCGAGAGGTCGAAGATTATCTCGCAAAACAGCAGGAGTATCAGCAACAGGCCTCTGCTGCAGTCCAGGCTGGGGATGAAACAGCTGCCCGCAGATTCCTGGCTGAGAAAATAAGCCTCGCTGAACGGATCAGCAACCTCAAGCCGGGTGTAGAGGAAGGACAAAAAACCTTCGACTATGTTCAGAGCAACCTGGCCCGCTTGCAAGATCAACTCAAACAGGCCAAGCTGAAACTCGCCGAGCTTAAAAGTCGTCAGCGCGCAGCCTCAGCCAGGCAGGCGTTCGGCGAACAACTCTCAACCGTTAACGATGCCGTGGGGCAGGGCGAGATTTTTGAACGAATGGAAGATCAGGTCGCACAGGACGAAGCCCTGGCAGAGGTAATACAGGATCTGCAATCCGGCGATGTCGACCTGGAACAACGCAGCAGGGAGCTGCAAATCGAAGCCGAGCTGGCTAAGATGAGAGAATCTTTTAATAGTCCTAACAGCCCCGATCAGATGCAATAAGTTTTGGCAAACGATTGTTTTTGTAATTTTTAACCAGCCAACTGATTAACCAGTCAACTGATTACTGACTTTTAATGAGGACGGAATAATGGTGGAATTTCTACAATTTTGCTTTGCACCGGCGAATCTTTTTTTCTCGCTGTTGCTTGGCCTGGTTTTCCTGTATTGGATAATCGTGGTCATAGGCCTGCTGGATATGGATTTTCTGGATGTCGACATCGATCTCGACGTGGAAGCCGAGGGGGAGATCGAAGCAGACGCGGTTCCTGACGCAGGCGGGGCATTTCACGCATTCATGGCCTTCTTTTATGTGGGCAAAGTGCCCCTTACCATCCTGCTGACGATCCTGATAAGTTGCATGTGGTTCGCCGCAATGATAGGCAATTTCATATTCAACCAGAGCGGCTCGTTTATCATAGGCCTGCCGGTGGGACTCGCTGGTATCGTTGCGAGTTTTTTCCTACTCAAATTTTTAGCCTGGCCATTTGCAAAGATTTTCAGCGCTATGGACTCAAGCAAAAGTGAATTGAATAACGTTCTCGGAAAATTATGCGTTGTTACCTCGCTGGATGTTTCCGACAAGATGGGCCAGGCTGAGGTAAAAACCGAAGGCTCACCCGTAATTATTAACGCAGTAACGGAAAACGGCGTAACGCTCCAAAGGGGCGAAGAAGCCGTTGTTCTCGAACAAGATAAAGCAAAAAGGGTTTATGTAATCGCACCTGTTATTATGGAGAAATAAAATGATAAATATTATGGCATTGGACATTTCCGGTCTTTCAAATGGATTAATCGTGGCTGCTATCGCGATTATTGTTATTCTGTTTCTAGCCTTGTACGTTGTCATCAATTGTTACCGCAAGGTAAGTCAAGGCGAAGCCCTCATTCGTAACGGCATGGGCGGCACGCGGGTGACCTTTCACGGAATGGTGGTCTGGCCTATCATTCACAAGGCTGAATACATGGACATTTCCGTCAAGCGAATCGCCATCGACCGCCGGGGCGACACGGGACTTATCTGCCAGGACAACCTGCGTGCGGACATTCAGGTAGCCTTCTTCGTACGCGTAAACACTACCAAAGAGGACGTCATGCAGGTGGCTCAGTCGCTGGGTTGCGTGCGGGCAAGTGACGAGCAGGCCCTGTACGACCTGTTCGACGCAAAGTTTTCCGAGGCTCTCAAAACTGTCGGCAAGCGGTTCGATTTTACCGACCTGTACACAGCCAGGGACAAATTCAAGCAGGAGATTCTCGAGATTATCGGGCGAGACCTCAACGGCTACGTTCTTGAAGACGCCGCCATCGACTACCTTGAACAGACCGATAAATCTCTTCTCAAGCCGAGCAACATCCTTGACGCTGAGGGCATCAAGAAGATCACGCTGCTGACAGCTGCGGAATTTGAAGCTGCCAATGCACGGGAACGCGAAAAAGACAAGACCATCACGCAGCAGAACGTCGAAGCCAAGGAAGCCATTCTGGAACTCGAACGTCAACTGGCTGAAGCTGAAGCAAAACAGAAACGCGAAGTCGCATCAGCGGTGGCCCGTGAAGAAGCTGAGACAAAGAAAGTCGAAGCTGCCGAGAAGGAAAAATCCGAGAAGGCCAGGATCGCCGCGGAAGAAGAAATCTCCGTTGCCGAAGAAAACAGACTCCGACAGATTATCGTCGCCGCCAGGAACAAGGAACGCACCGACGCTGTCGAAACCCAGCGTGTACTCAAAGACGGCGAGCTTGAAAAGACCGAGAGAGAAAGGCTGGTACGCCTGGCAGAACTCGAACGGGACAAGGCTGTGGAAAACGAGAACAAGGAACTGCAATCCGTAATTCGCGAACGCGTTACAGTGGAAAAAACCGTCGTCGCGGAAGAAGAACGGATCAAGGATACGCGAGAATTTGCGACCGCTGATCGTTCCAAGAAAGTCCAGATCACCAAGGCTGAGGAACAGGCTGAGCAGGCCCTGGTCAAGGATATCAAGGAAGCCGAAGCCGCCAAGCGTGCAGCTGAACAATACGCCGAAAAACAACTCATCGAAGCCGAAGCAAACGAAAAGGCTGCTATCAAAAACGCCGACGCAAAGAAAACCCTCGCAGCTGCTGAAGTCAAGGAACAGGCTGTTATTGGCATTGCCGAGGCTGAGGTGCAACTCGCCAAGGCTGCCTCTCTCAAGGCTGAGGGCGAAGCAAAGGCCGAAGTCACCGAGAAACAAGGCTCGGTAGAAGCACTCATCATGGAGAAAAAATACCAGGCCGAGGCCAACGGCATTACCGAAAAAGCGGAAGCAATGAAAAAGTTCCACGATGCCGGCAAGGAACACGAAGAATTCAAACTCTCGCTGAACAAGGATCTCGAAGTCGAACTCGCCGAAATCAACATCCGCAAGGATATCGCAGCTGAACAGGCCAAGCTCGTCAGCGAAGGTCTCAAGCAGGCCAAGATCGATATCGTCGGGGGCGAGAACCGGTTCTTTGAAAGGCTGGTTAACTCCATCACGACCGGCAAACAGGTCGACCGGATGGTGGACAACAGCGAGGTGCTCTCGCAGGTCAAGGATACATTCCTGGGCGGCTCAGCGGAAGAAACGGGCCAGAAAATACAGGAGTTCATCTCACAGTTCGGCCTGACCAGCGAAGACGTCAAAAACCTCTCCGTCTCAGCCCTGATGGTAAAACTCATAGGCCTTAGCGAAGGCTCCCAGAAATCCACGCTCAAGAGCATATTCTCGGCCGTGAAGAAAATGGGACTGGGCGAGAAGAAACTCAGCGACCTGGGCGTGAAGTAATTTTGTAAATTCGACTAACTCCGGGGCGCGCAGCTGCGCGTCCCGGCGATAAAATAAATGATGAACGATATCCGCAACCCGCAAGGGTTTGCCGAGGTTTTTTACATGGCAGAAGAAAAAAGTGATCTTCCGAAAAATAGTAAACAGCCCGCGCAAGAACCGCAGCTCGAGGGTGGCACGTATGAGATAATCCGCAACAGACTGTTGCAGCACAGCGATGATCTTAAAACCAGGCTGGACAAACTCAACCTTGCGCGTAAGGATGTTTTCGGTGCAATTGAAACCACACTAAAAGGCAGTGAAAGGATTTCCACCGACAACAATTGCGTGCCGCGAGACATGATCGCACTGGGCAATCGGTTCATCTTCGGCTACAACGTTTTCATCGGTCTGCGGCCGGACACGACGCTTGCAGATGTCTTCGCCGTCTACAGCTGGAATGACGGTACGTTTTCTCCCGAGCCGCTGGAACTTATCAACGACCCGACTTTCCAGGCTGACTTTAAAAATCTTTATAAGTATTACCGTCACACAACATTCGTGAAGTTTGCCGTCATAGGCCCGCACCTGTTTATGGTGTTTCGCGTCGGTAAAGATGTCACAGACGTCAAGACGTTCAAATGGCTGATTCGTGAGGGCAGGCTGGAATACCTTGACAACCGGAGCGACCACGAATACGTCTTTCCGGCACAGCACGAGTTTGAATGGAAGCGGGCCACGCACGAAATGCAACACTGCGGCCAGCATCCGCACGTCTCCATCGAAGATCTCGTTTTCATCGACACAATCGGCGGCGACCTGACCGTAAAGATCGAAGACAACACCCAATGCGGTGAGGGAATTTTCTCCGAGCCGGTAGAAAACGCCGACCAGACACTTGACGACGCCGAAATATATTACGCCGTCGTTGCCAACACCATCGTGATGAAAATCAGGCCGTACCAGGAAAAAGATTTTCGATACATCGTTTACAATGAAAAAGTTCGCCAGGCTGTACGTATCGACTCGATAGAAGACGCATGCGTGCTGCTGCCCGAAGGCCATGGGCTGATCTTTCCAAAGGGCTACTACCTGCAGACCGGAGAACAGAAGACCTTTGAAAACGACATGGGCGACATGATTTTCGAGAAGCGACTTTCATCGCCCAATGGTGAAGATTATCTTTACGTTTTCTACAACCGAGAGTCCGGCACATATGTGCTGCTGTCGTATAATCTCATTTCGCAGCAGATTGCCACGCCGATAATTTGTAACGGCTATTCTTTTTTCGATGACGGTACGCTGATTTACTTCCGCGTTAATGGCGAGCCGCAAAAGCATCATGTTATCCAGATATGGCAGACTCCCTACTGTGCCGCGGAGCACACACTTTCCGTTCAGTCGGATTCGTACCTTTTCAAGATCGGCAATAAAGACATCGTGCGGTGCATGGCTGAGTGTACCGAGCTTATCATCCTCGTTGACAAGGAAGACACTTACGCGAACCTTTACGTTGACATTGCCCGCAAGGCCCAGGACATTCGCGACTCGTACTTCTGGATCAGCGACGAGAAGACATTCAACCTGGCCAAGCCCCTGGGCGAAATCAACACAACTGCGTCTTCAGCCATTGACGAATTCGAAAAGGTCGTCCGCACCAAGCAGCAGACAGCCAAGGAAATCGCCAGAGTATCAGGCGAGATTCGCCAGATCGTTGAAGACATTCACGCCGAAGCTTTGGAAGACATCAACGGCTTTGTGCGACTGCTGGCTGCACTTCGCGCAGCCCGCGGCCAGGTGATCTCGCTGAAAGACCTGCGATATTGCGATCTGGAAACCGTCGAAGCCCTGGACAAGGAAGTGGCAGAGTATACCGACGACCTCTCAACCAGGTGCGTCGAATTTCTGCTTCAGCCTGAAAGTCTCAAGAGTTACTCGCAGCGTGTTGCCAACCAGGCCGACCAGATAGCTGGGCTGAGCAAAGTAGCCCAAGCAAGGGAACTCGGCGAAGACGTCTCAGCCACAGCCAACGAACTCGAGATGCTCACGGAAATCGTCAGTAACCTCAAAATAGAAGACGCCACGCAAACCACAGCTATCATCGACAACATCTCCCTGATATTTTCAACGCTGAACCAGGTAAAGAGTTCGTTGAAAAACAAGACTCGCCAGCTCGGCAGCGTCGAAGGCAAGGCTGAGTTCACCAGCCAGATCAAACTCATAGATCAATCCGTAACGAACTATCTCGACGTCTGTGATTCGCCGGAAAAATGCGACGAATACCTGACTCGCGTAATGGTTCAGATGGAAACGCTCGAAGCGAAATTCGCTGATTTTGACGAGTTCATTCTGGAATTGGCGGAGAAGCGTGAAGAACTCTATAACGCTTTTGAGAGTCGCAAAATTCAGCTCGTCGAAGCCCGCAACCGTCGGGCGTCTACGCTAATGACAGCCGGGGAGCGAATAATAAAGGGTATCCGCAATCGCGTCGAGAGCCTCGGAAGCATCAACGAGATCAACGGCTATTTTGCCAGCGACCTCATGATCGCCCGTCTGCGCGAAACCATCGAACAGCTGCAAACCCTGGGCGACAGCGTCAAAGCGGATGACCTGCAATCTCAACTCAAGTCCATTCAGCAGGACAGCATCCGCCAACTGAAGGACAAGCAAGCGCTTTACGAGGACGGCGAAAATATCATTCGCCTCGGCAGCCATAAATTCAGCGTAAATCATCAGCAGCTAGAGCTGACCATCGTGCCTCACGACGATCAGATGTGCTTCCACCTCGTCGGCACGGGTTTCTTCGAGCCGATAACTAACGATGAATTCCTGGCGACGCGCAATGTTTGGAGCCTCGAAGTGCTCAGTGAAAGTCCGACCGTCTACCGGGCTGAGTACCTTGCCTATCGTATGCTTCAGGATCTCCGGGCACAGGGCAATGGCGATATAGTTGCCATCGCAGCTGCGGAAAAAATTGCGGACATCCTGCCCCGCGTGCAGCAATACATGGCTCCGCGTTATGCCGAGGGTTACGTCAAGGGCGTCCACGATCACGACGCGGCTAACATACTCAAAGCCTTGGCGGAGCTTGAAGGCAGCATTGGCCTGCTGCGATATCCGTCCCAGGCCAGAGCGCTTGCCCGCGTAATGTGGCTTGACCGTTGCAATCATGACACCATGCCCCTGCTTGCTGCCCGCATAGCCGGCCTCGGCCCGATGCTGCGAAACTTCAAGCACGACGCAGCTGTGGAAGTTTACGTCGCCGAACTCGTCAATGCCATTCGCGATTTTGCAGGCCAGGTCAAATTCTTTGACGAAAAATGGTTCGCACCAGCTGGGGAATATCTTTTCCGTGAATTGTCAGCAGGCCATACATTCGCCGCCGATAAGGCAGCAATGAAACTTCGCGAAAGATTTACTGAAAATCTGGATCGCAAAAACGTGCTGCCCGAATTCAAGAAGGCCCTTTCAGCTTTAGCTGAGAACACGCTTGAGCGTTATCAGCTCATTCGCGACTGGATAACCGCCTACGCAAATGAAGCCGAGAACGAAGCTGCTGCTGAATATATCGACGAAGCTGCCGCCCTGTTACTGGCTGACCAGGCAGACAAGACAGCCACGCTCGATGTTGCCATTACGCGAAAAATTCCGAACATGGTCGGATCGCACGCGATCCTTGAAGATGGCCAATATCATCTGAATTACTGCCATTTCATGACCAGGCTGGGCGATCATGAAACTCGCATCGTGCCGGAATTCCGCGCTTACCAGAAACTCAAAAAACAACTCGTTGACGACTTCGCCAACGAACTGCGACTAAGTGAATTCGAGCCGCGAGTGCTGACGACATTCGTTCGCAACAAGCTGATCGACAAGGTATATCTGCCTTTGATCGGCGACAATCTCGCCAAGCAGATCGGCACAGCCGGCGAGGGCAAACGAACCGACACGCAGGGTATGTTGATGCTCATCAGTCCTCCGGGCTACGGCAAGACGACGCTGATGGAATATATCGCCAACCGCCTGGGCCTGATATTCATGAAAATAAACGGCCCAGCTATCGGCAACAAGGTTACGTCACTGGACCCGACCGAAGCCACCAACGCCGCCAGCAGAGAAGAAGTCGAAAAACTCAACCTCGCTTTCGAGATGGGCGATAACGTCATGATCTATCTCGACGACATCCAGCATTGCAACCCTGAATTCCTGCAGAAATTCATCTCGCTCTGTGACGCCCAGCGGCGTGTCGAGGGCGTTTACAAGGGTCGAACCAGTACATACGATCTTCGGGGTAAGCGTGTGTGCGTGATCATGGCTGGCAATCCGTACACAGAAAGCGGCGAGAAATTCCGCATACCTGACATGCTCTCCAACCGAGCCGACACATACAACATCGGCGATATCGTCGGCGACAACTACGATGAATTCATCGACAGCTATGTCGAGAACTGCCTTACAAGCAACCCCGTACTGGGCAAGCTCGCCAACCGCAGCCAGGCTGACGTTTACGCCATCATGAAACTCGCCAAAACAGGACGAAAGGACGATCTGGAATTCGAAGGCAACTACTCCGCCGACGAACTCAACGAATACGTCTCAACCATGAAAAAACTTTACATCGTTCGCGAGGTCGTGCTGAAAGTCAATCAGCAGTACATAAAGTCTGCAGGCCAGGCTGATGACTATCGGACCGAGCCGCCATTCCTGCTTCAAGGCTCATATAGAAACATGAACCGCATAGCCAGCAGAGTTTTGCCGGTAATGAATGACGACGAACTCTGGACACTCATAAATGCGACTTACGAACAGGACGCCCAGACCCTGACGACCGGCACGGAAAGCAACCTGCTGAAGTTCCGGGAAATGCTCGACAGACTTTCCGAAGACGAAGAGGCCCGCTGGGAAGACATAAAGAAAACCTTTGGCAGAAACAAACTCCTCGGCGGCAGCGGCGAAGATAAACTCAGCCAGGTCATTGGTCAGCTCAATGCCTTCGGTGCCGGGCTGGACGGTATTCGCGATGTCATCGCCCAGGGCGTGGGCGCAGACGACAACAAGAAACGGAAGAGCCTTGCCCAGCAGCAGGCCCAGGCGCAACAGCAGACGCTGGCGACCATGGCGGAGAATTTTTCGCAGGTCGGCGGGAATCTGGATTCTATCCGGGCAATTCTGGCAGACGGCCTGACGGCGATGGCTGGCAAAAAAGGCGAAGGCGAAATCGGCAGCGAACTCCAAGCCATTCGCACAACGTTGGAAAAAGGCACCGCCGCCCTGGCTGAGGCAAAATCGCAGGAGAAATCCGTCGACCAGACCCAGGCAATAGGCCAGGCCATGCTCGAAAAACTCAGCGAGATCATTTCAACGATCAAAACGCAAGGCCAGTTCCAGAAAGAAGCTGCCGAACGGGCTGAAGCCTTGACAATAAACGATAGTGCCCAGACAATGGTAGCCGTTCTGGAAGAACAATTCAAAACACTGGAAACTTGGCTGAAACCAGTTACGAAAACCGAAGATGCACGAGAAACATACGTCGACAACCTCATAAGCAGATTTGAATACATGGCCAATGGTTATAACCATCTGCTCGAGGTACTACGGAAAAAACAAGTCCACAATAAGGAAGACAAATCATCAACGGATACCCCAAAACACCGACCACGCTCAAAGAAAGAAGACTGAATCCCCAGCCAGAAAGAAGGCGAACATGGGACTCATAAGCAGACTTGGCAGAATCACGAAAGGACGGATCGAAGCATTCCTGGACTCTATAGAAAAACCCGAGCTGATTCTGCCGCAACTCGTAAAGGAACTCGGCGAGAACGTAAAACAGGCTGCAAACGCCGAAGCGAAAGCTCTCACAGCCGTCAAGGCAACACAGCGAAAACTGGATGAAGCAACCGGGCGACTCGGTCGGCTACGCGAAGGCGCCAAGCTGGCAGTAGCTGTCAATGAATTGGATACCGCCAGAAAGGCCATCGCTGCCCAAATGGAAACGGAACGAGAAATCGAGTCGCAGCAGAAGTCCCTGGCCGTGGCTGAGCAAGCCTACGCCGAAGCCGCTACCGTCCGAAAGAAACTCTCCAGCGAGTTGGAAGAGCTGAAATGTCGGAAGAAAGAAATTCTTCAACGCGCCAAGCTGGCCAATACGGGTTCTAAAATCGACAACGCAACGCTCCTCCGGCAAGGTCGAAATGTTCTGGATATAGTGGCCCGGATGGATGCGAAGGTAGAGGATATGGAAATCGCCGTTGCCGCCCGGAACGAAGTCGACCAAATGTTACTGTCCGACATATCGCAAAACCGCCTGGAAGAACTTCTCCGCGACGCCGAGGTCCAACGGCGAATGGACGAACTCAAGAAGAAAATCGTTCCAGAGTAAGGGGTTCGTCGAAAGCTGCAAATGAGAAAAACCGGGCTTGCACTGCGCTGTCTCACCTGTTAACATTATCCTAACAGTTGTTTTGTAAATTTGGCAGGTATTATTTTTCTTTTGTAATTGTCTGGGGCATGAAAATGATTTCAAGGGTTCACAGCAGCATTCTTCAGGGCATAGACGCTATTGGTTGTGAGGTCGAAGCCGACGTCGCCAAGGGCGGCATGGGCGAGGTGAAGTTGGTGGGCCTGGCAGAGACCGCGGTGAAGGGCACGCTATCGCGCATCCAGGCTGCGATGCGAAACTCCGGCTATCAATGGCCCGGCCCGAAGGTCACGATAAATCTCGCCCCAGCCGACGTTCGCAAAGAGTCAGCTGCGTATGAACTGCCCATCGCCATCGCAGCCATGGTCGCAGGCAACCAGATTCCCCCGCAAAAAGCTGGCGAATATCTGCTTTTGGGTGAGCTTGCACTGGACGGCAGAGTCAGGCCTGTAAAGGGAGCGCTGGCATCGGCGATGCTCGCAGCCAAGCAAGGCTGGCGGGGAATAATCCTCCCCGTAGAGAATGCCTCGGAAGCAGCTGTGGTTGAGGATGTGGAAGTTATCGGCGTTCGGTTTCTTTCCGACGCGGTGGGTTTTCTGACGGAGCAGCTCCCGCTGGACGCCACGGCGGTGGACCTCTCAGCCGTGTTCAACGAAGCCAACATGTACGACTCGGACTTTGCCGATGTCCGAGGCCAGGAGACCGCCAAACGGGCACTCGTCATCGCAGCTGCGGGACATCATAATATTCTGATGCTAGGCCCGCCCGGCTCGGGCAAGACCATGCTCGCCAAACGAATCCCCTCGATTCTTCCGCCGCTGACGATCAGCGAATCGCTGGAGACAACCCGTATTTACTCGTCCCGAGGACTGCTCGAACCTGGCCAGAGCCTCATGACCACTCGGCCTGTGCGCACTCCGCATCATTCCAGCAGTTCCGCTGCGCTGGTTGGCGGCGGGATTATTCCGCAGCCTGGCGAGATATCGCTTTCGCATCACGGCGTGCTTTTTCTGGACGAGTTCCCGGAGTTCAACCGCTCGACGCTGGAGATGATCCGCCAGCCCCTGGAAGACGGCTGTGTTACGATCCCCCGCGTTCACAGCACGATGAAGTTCCCCGCTGTGATAATGCTCGTAGCTGCGATGAACCCCTGCCCGTGCGGCTACTACACCGACCCCAAACGAAAGTGCAAATGCTCGCCCTTCCAGATCGAAAATTATTTGAATCGCGTCAGCGGGCCTTTAATAGACAGGATCGACATTCATGTGGAGGTTCCGCCCGTGCCGTGGCAGCAGCTTCGCAGTGAAGAGGTGGGCTTGAGCAGTTCGCAGATGAGATCAGCTGTGCAGAGTACGCGGGAAATCCAGCGGGCGCGTTTCGGAGGCAATGGCTGTACTACCACAAACGCGAACATGTCGCCCCGGCAGGTCAGACAGTTCTGCAAACTCGACTCCGCCGGCGAGGCCCTGCTGAAACAGGCCATGACCGAACTGGGCCTGTCCGCCCGTGCCCACGACAAAGTTCTGCGTATCGCCCGCACCATAGCCGACCTTGCCAACGAACCGAATATTCAACCCCACCACCTCGCCGAAGCCATCCAATACCGCAGGCTGGATAGAAAGTTGTAGGAATATTGGTCCCAACTCCAGCCATTAAGCCAGCACCGTGATACAAGCTCGAAAAAAATGATGATATCCCGAAGAGTACTTTAAAGATGAGATATGGCACTCTGTGCGTCAGTGAGGACAAGAGTATCGAAAGTCCCCTGCCCAGTTGGAACATGCTCGAAGTTTTTCTGGACAAATATCCAAAATTATGCACAAATGACACATTACCCTAGAGTAAACAGGATAGGTAAGTGAAAAATGAAATATGTATATGATGAAAATAGTGTCCCCGAAGAATTGCAATCCATGTTGAAGGTTCTTAGCGAAGCTTATGACATACAAACTGCCGGAACTGGTATTGAGCTTGAATTCCGCAAGGCTGATGAACAGGGAGTTGTCGAGGTTGATTTCGACGGCGAAAAGGCGGTCATAAAATACGATAAACCCCATTTTGCCGCCCGCGGCCTTTCCGCCCTCATAAGCGGTCTTGTTGAGAACGGCGTTACCTGGCGGGAAAGTTCGCCCTTCGAGAAATTTGGCATTATGCTCGACTGTTCGCGTAATGCGGTTATGACTGTTGAGCATTTGAAAAAGTGGCTCAGCGCCCTTGCAATGCTCGGATACAACATGGTCATGTTGTACACTGAAGATACTTACGAGCTTCCCGACGAACCGTACTTTGGATATCTTCGCGGCAGATACACAACTGAGGAGCTTAAAGAACTCGACGATTACGCCGCCAGTCTGAACATCGAAATGATTGGATGTATTCAGACACTTGGGCACCTGGCGCATGTTCTCAAATGGCCCGCATATACCGGGGTCAAGGACACCGCCAGTGTAATGCTGGTCGATGAACCCGCCACCTATGAACTGATCGAAAAAATGATCGCTCAATTTGCCTCGTGCTTAAAATCCAAGCGAATCCATGTCGGCATGGATGAGACACACGACCTGGGCAGAGGTTTTTTCATGGACAAGTTCGGCTATGAAAGAGGATACGACATTTTCAATCGTCACCTTGCCAAGGTTGTGGAAATCTGCAAAAAACACGGCTTGAAGCCGATGATCTGGTCTGACATGTATTTCCGTATGGGAAGTCCGACCCAGGAATATTACTACGAAAATGCGAGTATACCCGACGACGTCAAATCTGCAATTCCCAAAGAGGTCGAACTCGTCTACTGGGATTACTATCATGACAACGAGGAATTTTATATCGATTACATAAACAAGCACCGCGATCTTGACAGGAATATCCTGTTGGGTTCAGGCGTTTGGACGTGGGCGGTTCTGTGGTATGATCACACAAGGACCGTCCAGAACGCATTGCCCTCGATCCGGGCCAGCCGAAAGACAGGCCTGACAGAACTGTTCTTTACGATGTGGGGCGATAACGGTGCATATTGCGAATTTGACTCCGCGATGGCAGGCCTGACGCTCTGTTCTGACCATGCGTACTGCGGTGATGATTGCGATGAAAAAAACACCGCCAAGAGATTCGAGTCCGTCTTCGGCGGAAACTACAAAGCCGTAGTTGCAGCATCGGAAATAAACGATCTGCCGGTTCTAGAGGGTTTTTGGTCCATCGATGCCTTCATATGGGAAAATCCAATAACCGCCCCGGACTTCAAGGAACGCCGCAAAAAAGAACCTGCCATCTGGGAAAAAGCTGAAAAAGGATATCGTAACATTTGCGAGAAACTTAATGCCTTTGCCGATCAAACCGAACCTGTCGATATGAACCACGCTCTGAATCTGGCCAGGTATTTCCAGCAGAAAATTTCATGGCGGCTTGGCGCTGAAAAAGCATACGCCGCAAGAGACGCCGCAAAGCTTGCGGAAGCGAGAGACAACGTCGATTGCGTTATCGAGTCAATCGACAATCTTTTGGTATCCTTCCGCCGACAGTGGCAAAGACGCAACAAGCCGTTCGGCCTGGAAATTCTCCAGGAGCGTTTCGGTGGCCAAAAAGAATGCTATCGTGAAATCAAGCTGCGTTTAAGTGAACTTATTGATGGAAAAATTACTTCAATTCCTGAAATTGAAGATTGAAAATCCATCAGCTTTTAAAACTGAAGCAGATCTCCAGGCCCATGCCGGCTAGAGCATTGAGAAGTTGAGAGTACCTGTTTTTGCGTAGCGGGTTTGTTCGTGGCAAGGAAGAAACGTAAGGCATATTTGTAGATATTCCGCAACGTTTCTGAAGCAGCCAAGGGCAAAGCAAGCCAGCAAAAATGGAACTCTCAAGTTTGATATGCTCTAGAGCATTGAGAATGATATTCTCTTGGCAAAAAAATTTGGAGACAAATTATGCTTTGCGCTGACATGAAAAGGTTATGTTTTTTAGCGATATTATTTCTTGCCTCGATGGGAAGGGCTGTTGATAGTAATGACCCGCGAATATCACCCGTGGTGCAGGCCTATATCAAGGCCGGCCCAGCTGTTGTTAATATCTCAACCACCAAGACAGTCATGGTGCGTATGGGCAACAATCCGTTCTCCGAAATATTTCAGATCAATCAGCCCCGCCAGCAGGTCGCGATAACCAGCCTGGGCAGCGGTGTGGTTATATCGCCAGAGGGTTATATCGTTACTAATGCTCACGTCGTTCAACAGGCTAGCGCTATCAAGATCACGTTCCCCGACAAGAGTGTTTACGAAGCCCGCGAGATTTCTTCCGATCTCGCAAGTGACTTGGCCATTATCAAAATCGAACCGAAAAATGGCCTAGCCTTGCCATACCTCCCGCTGGGCCGAAGCGATGACATCATGATAGGCGAGGCCGTGATAGCCATCGGCAATCCGCTGGGCCTGGCCAATACCGTAAGCACCGGCGTGGTCAGCGCCCTTAACCGAACTTTGGACTTCAGCGGCGGAGTGCAATACGCCGGGCTTATCCAGACAGACGCGCCGATTAACCAGGGCAATAGCGGCGGGCCGTTGCTGAACATCAAGGGCGAGCTGATCGGCATTAACACAGCCATCAGGCCTGACGCCCAGAACATAGGCTTTGCGATCCCCATCGATATTCTGACCGAAAAGCTCCCTGCCCTGCTGGATTTCGAGAGGCTTAACCGCGTGCTGTTCGGAGCTACCGTACGTCAAAGGCCCGCCAACGCAGGAGGCGAAATTTACGTTACGGAAGTCCGGGAAAACACTCCCGCTCAGGACAAGCTCCGCGTTGGCGACAGAGTCATCACCGTAGGTGGGACAAAAATCTCTCGGATCGCGGACTTCGTTTTGACAATGATGGAAGTTAATAAGGATACCACTCTGCCGATTAAGATCATTCGTGACGGTAAGCAGATCAGCATAGATGTAAGCCTGCGTATCTTGCCCCCGCCAGACGGAAAAGCATTGGCAGAGAGTCTCATGGGCATGAAACTGCGCGAGATAACGCCCGAGCTGGCAAATCTGCATCGACTGCCTGCCTCACAGGGACTGCTCGTTATCGAGGTCGAAAAAGACTCACCCGCTGACCAGTTGGGCGTAGACGTAAAGGACATCCTTTTCCAGGTCGGCGGATTTGCGGTCAAGGATTTCGCGTCACTTGGTCGAATATTGGAAGACAGCAAGCCAGGCCAGGTCGTGAGAATCGGCATATTGCGGGGCAATACCGCAGCCATGGTAAATATCCGTCTTCGGGAATAGCTGCCTGTAAATAAGAATAGTCCACCGTTTCGCAGATAGCACAAATGGCATGAAAAAACTAATCCTTGTAATCTGTGGAATATTTTGGTCGTTTAAAAAATTGAAGAAAGGCAAGAAAGTCAGATGAAAGTGGTTATTGCACCGGATTCGTTCAAGGAGTCACTCCCAGCTGCGGAGGTCGCCCAGGCCATCGCCAAGGGCGTGTTGGCTGTGGTTCCGGACGCGCAGATTGATCTCTGTCCCATGGCGGACGGCGGGGAGGGAACCGTCGACGCGATGGTCGCAGCTACCGGTGGTCGATTCATAACCGCGGACGTTTTCGATCCGCTGGG
The DNA here is from genome assembly GCA_963664745.2 of Phycisphaerae bacterium. Lineage (GTDB taxonomy): Bacteria > Planctomycetota > Phycisphaerae > SM23-33 > SM23-33 > B1-G9. The sequence continues at coordinate 2,032,458 of CAXXMC010000004.1, read as the reverse complement.
CCAGGAGATTCGCGCGAGGTTCGGACTGTTGGGGATATCCGGCGAGGAATCCCTGCTGCCAGGCGAGATCGGTCTGACCGCTGCAAGCGCAGCTGCAGAGGGCGAAGCTGAATGTACAATCGGAAACATAGCTGTCATTGAAATGGCTGCTGCATCGGGGCTGGGGCTGGTTCGGCCTGACCTGCGCGACCCGCTGCGAACCACCACCTTCGGCACGGGCCAGCTGATACTGGCTGCTATTGATTCGGGCGCAAGACAGATCATTCTCGGCATTGGCGGATCGGCTACGACCGACGGCGGGGCAGGCTGCGCTCAGGCGATGGGCGTGACCTTCACCGAAGCTGACGGTTCGCCTTGTCAGTTCGGCCTGGCTGGGGGAAGCCTGGCTTCCATCGCGACAATAAACCTCGCAACGCGCGATCCGCGTATAGCTGCCACCGCGATTAGAGTGGCATGTGACGTGAACAATCCGCTCATCGGCCCAAACGGCGCAGCTGCAGTCTACGGGCCACAAAAAGGCGCGACCGAAGAAATGGTCCAAAAACTCGACGCGGGATTGACTCATCTTGCAGCGATTATCGAAGAGCAACTCGACCTGGACATAAATGAGATCCCCGGCAGCGGCGCTGCGGGCGGCCTGGGCGCAGGACTGATCGCTTTCGCAGGCGCAACGCTGGAAAACGGCGGAAAACTCATCGCCGACGCTGTTGGCCTGCCGACCCGAATGAAACATGCTGACCTTTGCTTCACCGGCGAAGGTAAAATCGACAGCCAAAGCAGATTCGGCAAAGTGCCCGTCCGCGTAGCCAATATCGCCGGGCTGGAGGGCGTATCGACAATATGTATCGCCGGGCTGGTCGCCGACGATGCCCCTCGAGAACTATTCAGAGATATCCTGGGTTTGGTCAAAGACGATGTTTCCCCCGCTCAAGCCATCGCCAACCCAGCCCCCCTACTCGCCGCCCGCGCCGAAGCAGCTATGCGAAATTTTTTGAAGAGATGATCCCCCCCATATTACTGGCCGATGAATTTTCTCGCCCTTGGCCAAAGGTTTTTCAGCGGTGATTTTAAGTGTGTTCCATTAACCCAGACAACTTCCGAATGCGGTAAGGCCTTGGCCAATTTTTTAGAAGCTGCCGGAGGAACAATCTCGTCATGAAGCGCATTAATCATCAATACCTCGGTATTATCCGCCCGCTTCGCGTAAGTCAGCGGTTCGATACTCTTGGTAATTGCGCGAAATTGCTGCTTATTGAGATTCTGCTTAAACCTGTATGCCGTCATGATCGGCGTGCAAACAGGGCTTTCTGATATACAGCCGGCCAGATCCGCTCCGCCTAAAACAAAGAGGGCTTTGGGAAAATCACCATCCACACCTATCGTGAGGGCACCTATAATAGCTCCGATTGAAACCCCCATGAGATTGATCTGCGTTTTATCAACGTCTTCCTGTTCAGACAAAAATCGACGAGCGCGACGAACATCCATCACCGCCTGTGACCATGCAGAAACCAATCCCTTTGAGTCACAAAGAAACCAATCCGCCCCACCTGCGTTTTTGTCACGCCTGTCTCCATGGAATGGCAAGGTGATTATCAAAGCATCCGTACCGCCACTGGCAAGGTAGTTTGCGAACGGCCTGGTTGTGACCATTCTGTTATCAAACACACCGTGCAAAATAATGACCGCAGGCCTGGGGCCTGATTTCCGGGCCTTGTAGTATTCACCAAACACTGTTTTATTCTGAGGGGCGGAATTCTTGTACGGAGAAGGAAATGTCACCTGGAAAATATCATAACCGGGCAAACTCTTGTCCAGTTTCATTTGCCACGTGAATTCTTCAGGTTCTATCTCATATGCCTTCAGGAATTTCGAGATGCTTTTATCTTTAGACGGTTTTATCGGACGGAAGGATGCAAGTGAAGCCCGGCCTGTGATTGTCTTCGATGCCGCTTCAGCCGGGGGAACATTGCGAATTTCTATTTCCTGCTCCAGAGTCATTGACTCGCCGGCCTGGAGTGTTCTGGTTTTTGACCATAACTCCAGTTCAAGCTCGCCAATATCTGCGGGATAGGCATAAAGCTGCGTAAAATCAATCGTCTCATTATTAAAACGCTGTGTCACAGCCAGGCCTTTGCTGCCAGTCAACATCCATTGGTTACGAGGAGCCTTTTCCGCACGGAAATATTCACCGCTGCGCAAACCGTCAATTACTTTAGTCATGTCCTGATCAACTTTTTTACCGGACAAGTCGGTAAAACTGACTCTGGTTGATTTCAAATCGCCCAGATCAAGTTCGCAATGGCTTCTCAGGCGGGCCTGCTTCGGCTTATCGCTCGGATTTGTCAGCACGCTTTTTACTTTAATAATCGGGCTGTCTGGTTCAAGAGTTACCGTACGCTCCAGATTGAAACCGTTCATTGTCTTCAACGCTATTGTTATAGATGTTGGAGTGCTACTTATAACGCTTGCGGGTTCAATCCAGCCATATGACATAAATGACTCACCGACGCGAGATTCAAGACCGCCGCAGAATGGGAAAAATAAAACACGCTTTTTGTTATAGGCTGTTATGCATTTTCCGCTCTTGCGATCAATTATACGTAAAACCCGACCAGCCAGTAGAGGTACTATGTCTACAGAAAGATAATCATTACTTAAAGAAACAACAGGCGGTTTGGCAAAAAATATCGCGCTCATCCCCATAAGGCCTTTGGGGTCACCTCCCTGCTCACGGATAGTGGCAAACCCATTTGCCTGCATTTGCCCGATAAACCCAATAGCCTCAATCGGCGAAGCCAGGTCTCCCGTAAATATCAATCGGCCATTTTGAAATTCATATCCATTACGCGGGAATATTCTCGCATATGTAATGGGCATACGGGCAATTTGAACACGTTTCAAAAGCTTGGGATTTTTGGCGACAAGAGCTTCGGCGCGATCAAACATTTTTTTTGCCCGCGCGATAATATCATCGGTTAAATATCCCTGTGCAGGATTGGTATAAAGATGCATATGGATATTGTCTTTTTCGACCTTATCCTGGAGCATCGTGATGTACTCAAATATGGGTTTCCAGGCCGGGCCGTAATACCCCTTGAGAAAGTCGACCATAATAGCATCGGGGTCCTGATCCGGGTCCCATGCCAATTTCATAGCATAATAGGGGCGTAACCTGCTGAATTCCCCGCCGGGCCCTTGGCCCATACCTTGCAGGAACATGCCCTCAACACCAATGTCACGGTAGAATTTCAAGTCAGCCGCTATGGCTCGGAAGTTCGGAAATGGATTGTAATAATGTGCGAAGTCCACGATGTAATGCCATATATAAAGATGCGAACAAATTTTTGACCATGCCATCGCTCTGCGTTTATAGTCGGCATTTCGCGGACAGGTTGCAATGGGATGGCTGTCGCAGCATGGAAACATGTGACATAACCAGACCGCTGCGTTCGGATGCATCTCCATGCCTTTAGGCGGATTTTCCGTGAACGTATAAGCCAGCGTTCCAATAAACTTATCGGGGTAGACTTTGGACGTCCGCTTAGCAAGCTCATTGACAAACCAGAATTGTGTCCCGCCAGGAGTTCCATATTTTTTATTCATCGCCTGACATTTGGGACATTCACAGAAATTGTAGTAATCCATCTGCGAAAAATTGAACTGGCGAGTATTGGGACTGTTTTTCATACGCTCAAGCATCTTGCGCGTAACGATATCCAGAACATCCGGATTGGTCAGACACAGTTGTGTTTCTTCACGCCGTCTTTCCCCGCCAATCTCCGAAAAATATTCAGGATGGGCATCAAAGTATTCATTCGGGTGAATGAAGCTGAAATAAGTGTGACATATTCCATTGAACGAGTATTGCACACCGTGTGGATTATCAACGCCGCCACTTCCTCTATTCTGAGCCATGCGCGAAATAAAATCAGCGTCGGCTCCAGGCCAGGTGTAGGTTGTGTAGCGGAACAGAAACGCCGGACGAACCAGCCTATCTGCGTTCGCAATGGTCAAATTTTTGACCTTTGGTGTTTTTGTTTCTCCCGGCGCATACCAACGAACGCCAAGATACTCTTCCAGAAATCTATGCACGCCATAAAGAGTACCAGCTTCACGCGAACCCGCAATGACAATATCAGGCCCGACGGTCTTGAACATAAAACCCTGCTCACCAAGCTCCTTTTGGGATGGCTTCACGCCAAATTTCTCAGCCACAGCTCCACAACCCAGAACAATCACCGGTGAACCATCTTCAGGAACTTTCTCCAAAATAGGCAGCTCTATTCCAGTACAGGCTTTGAAGTGAGATTGCAGCTCATCGGCAGCGTGTTTTTCGGAGGGACTGGCGCCAGGACTCAAAACGATGTTGTATATACTCTTACCATCTTTGACCAGCTGGACTTGTCCATAAGAAAATGAACAGAAAAACAGTACCAACACCGCAAGAACAATAGCATTTAATTGTCGTGAAATTCTCATAAAATCCTCATCAAGACCTACAGGCCAATGTAAAAGTAGAAAACTTATCACTGCACAGATAAGTGCCAAAACATACCCATATCCCACAAAATATTAATTGGTTTTACCCGACATCTCCAGTGAAACAGAGCAATTCCCCCCGGAAACTGCCACTTCAGCCAGGAATTCTACCCAAATACCCTCCACCATCATACAAACCTAACCGATATGAAAAAACTGCATAAATCTTAAATTGAATTCCAGTCCACCAAACACCTTAATTGCCATAAGTGTATATTTTAAAATAATATAAATCTTGCAACACAACACGATTTCTATGATGCTGTAGTAAAAATATCATATTTGAATTCAAAAAATATTGAACCTTATTATTCGATATCGTATAGTACAATATGATACATAACTGTTAATTGTAAGCAACAGGAGAACTATCCATGCCCAGCCAGCAGACAATCAACGGAATATTGGATTTTGCGAGTAAGCTTAACGAAATCGATTTGGAAGTTCTTCGCAAGGGACTTGAGCTTGCCAACCGGCACAGGAAGGTCGAACAGGCCGTTGAGCATGACCTGGCGGGCTGGGGTTTGAACGCCAGGCAAATCGAGATATTGGAATCTTTATATCACAATCCCGAAGGTACTTTGACTCCTGCGGATCTTTCTGACGAGGTCAGTCTGACCCGCTCAGCAATGACCAGCGCCTTGGACTCTCTCGAAAGGCAGGGTTATACCGTTCGCAGCTCACATCCCACAGATCGTCGTATGGTCGTAATTTCTCTGACCAAGACAGGCTTGGCGTTTATCGAGAAGCATCTTCCTGAGCGATATCGAAAAGTTCATCGGATTGTTAGTTGCCTGTCAGAAAAAGAGCGAGATTGCATGCTTCGCTCTTATACCAAGATTTTTGAGTTCATTTCATCTGATGCGGATGAAGGATGTGTTTCCTGAAGGAAGTAGCATGAAAAAAGCATATAAAATTTTGTTAGGACTTGTTGTCGTTGCTGGTTTGTTGGTTGTTAGCGTGTGGGTACATGGAGCCATAAATGGTGCGGAAAAAACTTCCGTTGATAACGAGGCTACGGATAAAAGCGTACCGGTTGTTCTCTCACAGATTCGCGAAATGGTTTTCGAGGAGCAGATACAAATCTCCGGTAACATCGAAGCCAAGAATACGGCCTTGGTTTCGGCGAGAATACCGGGATCTGTCGACGCTATTTATGTTGACGAAGGAGATTCGGTTGAGAAAGGCAAGACCAAACTGTTTGTCACGGATTCGCTTAAACTCACCAAGGCTGTGGATATCGCAAGTAAAAACCTCTATGTAGCTCAATGTTCCCTCAGAAAAGCCCAGGCCAATCAGGATCAGATCCAGACCCAGCATGAACTTGAACAGGCGGATATGAAGCGATACGAGGATTTGGCCAAAAGGGATGTTGCCTCCAAGCATGAGTTGGAGACACAACAGTCTAAATTTCTTCAATCGCTGGCATCTCTGAAATTCGCCAAGGCTTCGGTGGATTTGGCAGAGGCTCAGGCGCAGCTTGCGGAATCAAATCTGGCAATGGCGAAGAAGGATCTCTCCGATGCCATGGTGATTGCCCCTATCAGCGGCAGGGTTACAGAAAGATTGCTCGAGCCAGGCGAGATGGCCTCGGCGGGTACCCCCGTAATCCGTATAGACGATCTCTCCGTTATAGAAATCACCGCTTATTTGCCCGAGACATACTACGCACGTGTTGTTGAGGGTTCGACGATAGTTCGAGCCAACGTTCATGGAATCGATGTTGGCTCAGCTGTCGTCACCACAAAGAATCCAAAGATTCATTCCAAGCTTCGAACATTTGAGATCAAGGCTTTGCTGAGCAATCCACCAGCCGGTGTCGTACCTGGTTGCCGCGCGGAACTCGTAATTATTCTTGATAAACGAAAAGGCCTGGGGGTGCCTCGCGTTTCGATTGTCAGGCGCGGCAAGGGGGTAGCGTTGTTTACGACTCAGGACGGCAAGGCGAAAATGATTCCCGTCGAAGCAGGATTGGAAATGGACGGCTGGGTGGAAGTCAAAGCTGCCGGCCTGGCTAAAAACGCACCTGTCGTTCGTATGGGTCAGGATCTTCTTAATGATGGGATGTCAATTTTTGAAGTAAAAGAGGACGCTGAGTAATGTTTCTTTCCAACGTTTCCATACGACGTCCGGTGGCAATGAGTTGCCTGATAATAGGGTTGACGCTGTTGGGATTGAACTCCGGGCGTAAGATGGGCCTGGAAAACCTCCCCAAGATGGACGTGCCGATCGTAACCGTACTGACGGCCTATCCCGGTGCGTCTCCAGAGGAAATCGAGACGGATATTGCCAAGCGTATCGAAGACGCCGTGGTCTCGATTGACGGTTTGAAGCACGTCAGTTCCAGCTGTATGGAGAACGTCTGCCAGACAACGCTGGAATTCAACATGGACGTTGATGTGGATATCGCAGCTACGGATGTTCGCGAGAAGATCGACTTGATACGGGCGGATTTCCCCGAAGATGTCGAAGACCCCAAGATTCAGAAGTTTGATGTCAATGCAAAACCTATCATCACGCTGGCACTGACGGGCGATGCGCCGATTGATACCCTGTACGACTACGCGGACAATGACCTTAAAGACCGCCTGACCACCATTTCGGGCGTGGCGAATGTGGAATTGATTGGCGGTGCGGAACGGGAGGTTCGTGTGCTCGCCGATCGTCAAAAACTTCAGGCCCGCGGGCTGACCACATTGGATATATACCAGGCAATCCAGAATGGGGTTCGCACCATTCCCAGCGGACGCGTTCAGGACGATGGAACCGAATACAGCGTGAAGTTCGATGCCGATTTCGCAGCAGTGAAGGACATCGGCCAGCTGGAAATCGCCAACGAGGCCGGTCAAAGATGCCGCATTTCCGATGTCGCAAATACGGAAATGGCGACGGAAGAGCTTCGCCAGAAAGCTTCAGTGGACGGAAGGCCTTGCGTCACAATTCGCATCGTAAAGAAATCGGACGCCAACGCCGTTAAGGTGACCAGCCTGGTCAGGTCTAGGCTGGCAAACCTTCAGCGTAATCTGCCCGGTGGAATGGAACTGATCTGGATAACGGACGATGGCCAATTTATCGAAGCCACCGTCGAAAGCGCCTGGTCAGACGTGGTGCTTGGAATCATCCTGACAAGTGCCATCTTGTTTATCTTTCTATACAATCTGCGAACCCTGCTGGTATTGGGTATTACCATGCCGTTGACGATAATCATCGGCCTGTTCTTCATGCAGATGGCTGGGTTCTCGCTTAACTCCGCTACCCTGATTGCCATAGGAATGTCAGTCGGTATCCTGGTTGCCAATTCAATTGTTGTACTGGAAGGAATTGTCAAACGTCTGGACGAAGGCAAGTCACCCAAGGAAGCTGCTTCGCTGGGAGCAAAAGAGACTTTTATCGCCGTTCTCGCAAGTGCGGGCACAAATACGGTCGTCCTGTTTCCGCTGTCCATCATGACCAGCAAGGTCGGCATGTTCATAAAGCCTCTCGCCATGACGATGGTAATCATGACATTGGTGTCCCTGTTCATTTCGTTTACCCTGACTCCGATGCTTTGCAGCCTGCTGCTGAAACCCAGGGACAAAAACAAAAAAACAATCCTTTCACGCATTGAATCAGGCTGGAATAGAGGTTTGGATCGCATCATAGCAGTTTATCAGCAAATACTGGGTTTTTTGGAGAAGCACAGATTGGCCGCTGTTCTGGTTGTTCTCGGAATCATCGCCTTGCTGGTACAAGCCGCCAGCCTGATGGGGAAAATAGGGTTCAGCCTGATACCGGAAAGCGACCGGGGTGAAATTTTTGTCAAGCTGGAGTATCCCACACGATACGACCTGGACACGACCTGCCAAAGGTTAAAACTGGTGGAAAATCGCCTGGCTGACCTGCCGGAACTCAAACACAGCCTTGCAATGGTAGGCAAAGTCGAGGGCATGGTCGGCAAGTCATCCGAAGGCGTCTACCTGGCTCAGCTGCTCCTGAAATTTTCCGAACGCAACCAGCGAGAAATTACTCTCGATGAGATTATGGAAATGGTTCGCTCAAAATTGAACGACTATCCCGAAGCCCTCGTCACGGTCAATAAACCATCGGCTATTGGAGGTCAAAGCGCGCCGGTGGAAATGGAAATCGCAGGCCAGTCTCTCAAGACTCTGGATCAACTCGCCATAAAGACACAAAATCTGGCGGGGGACATTCAGGGCCTGACTGACATCGACACAACCGTCCGAAAAGGCAAGCCAGAAATTCGCATCCGTCCCAACCGGCCCGTACTCGCCGACCGGGCCATCCCGGCAGTGACGGTGGGCATGGCATTACGCGGCAACCTTGAAGGGTTGACTGCAGGCACTTATAAGCAAAACGCCCGCAACTATGACATCGTCGTTCTTCTGGACAAAGAGGAAGGCAAAGGTCAGGTCTCTGAGTTCCATTTTCCAGGCGAACCGGGCAGTCCCGTGCTGCTCGAGACGATATCGACGATTAACGAAACATACGCCCCCGTCCAGATCACTCGTAAAAACAAGCAGCGTGTCTCAAAACTCTTTGCCAACCTGGAGGGAGGTATACCTTTGGGAACCGCCGTTAACGAAATCACCGCAAATATTCAGGAGAAGGGAAATTTCCCGCCGGGATACGAGCACAGTTTCACAGGCCAATACGAGGTCATGGCTGAAGCGCAGCAGGGTTTCGCCGAGGCAATGCTCATCGCGATTGTAATGGTTGTCCTGACATTGGCAGCCATTCTTGAATCATTCAAACAATCCGTGCTGATTCTTGTTACACTGCCGCTTGCGGTCATTGGTGTTATGTGGTCGCTTTACCTTGCTGGCCTGAGCATGGATATTTTTGTTATCGTAGGCTGCGTCATGATGATCGGCATTGTCGTAAACAATGCCATCTTGATCATGGATCAATTCAACGTACATGTCGCAGAGGGCACACCTCGACACAAGGCGATGATCACCGCAGCCTGCGAGCGATTTCGCCCTATCCTTATGACGACAGTCGCAGCTGTGCTTGGCATGCTGCCGCTGGTAACCAGCAGAGGAATCGGTGCGGAAATGCGAAACGGTATTGGTGCTGCCTGCGTCGGCGGCATCCTGGTTTCCGGTATTCTAACCCTGATCTTGATGCCTGTACTTTATGACCTGTTAACAAGAAAACGCTCAGCCTGAGATTTTTTAAAAAAAGATATCGAAAATTGACGAGAACGTCTTTGATGTTTGCTCATTCAGCCTTGGCATTGAATCTCATCAATTCGCCGAAGTTGAACGTCCATTCGGGCGTGCGCAAGTTCGGATTCTCAGCCTTGCGGGGCGGCACGGGATACCACGGGGCTGCATCGGGGTCTGCGGGATTGACGAGGATTTGCATGTCCTGAGCCGGCATGAAACTCTGGGCTAGCATGAAACCGCGCCGGCCTGTTTTGGGATACTCCGCAACATCCACCACGATAACGGCATGACCCGGCCTACCGGGGTGAATGAATACGTCACCAATCTGAATGTCCCAAAAATCTTTCACCGGCACAAGCTCTTTCGCCAGCGACTGCGTACCGGCGTAAGCGAAAACAGTGTCCAGATATTTTTTAAAATTAGCATAGCTGCGATCACCGACGTTTTCTTTAACCGTCTTCCACGTCACCTTGTCGCCATTGACCACAGGCCTGCGCCCTACGACCCAGTCTTCCCATTGACAATCATCGCCTGACGTGAAGTTGAAGTGGATATCCTCTTCCCGCCCAGCTGATTTAAGATATTCCGCCCGCAGCCTGATGACGGCATCGGCACACTGCTGAAGGTCGCGTTGGCCTGTATCGATATCGATCACAGCAAAGTGGGCATTCTGGTTATGCTTTGGTTTTCCGTCATAGAGCATAACTTCAGGCCTGCCCGGTTTGAGCGGCAGGTATCTCAACCAATGCCCGAAACTGTAAGGTTTGCTTCCTACCCTGCTTAACCCATTCGGCGAGGGAATTCTTGCCACAATGCTGTTGGCCGGGTCGTAATTATCTAGCCATGGGAATACTTCCGCCGGCGGTGGGGTGAGCGTTTCATGCGGAAAGGATTTCACACCTCTGCCTCTATCCCGCTTTTTAAACATTTGATTTTGCAAAAGAACCCCGCCGGCAAGAATGCTGACCGCTACAAGAATTAACAGCCCGCGCACAGCTCTGGGCGGTTCCCTGTCGGGCACCTCGATGGGTTCTGGAATTTCGTCGTTTTTATTTTCGCTATCCATGCTTCCTTACTATTTCGGCTAAAACTGCCTAATCTCGACAGGAAACCGCCAGATTTGCGGAAAAATCATTGTCGTGCATTGCCCGTCTTTACTCTCGCCTTTCCTGATGATCACATATATAATATTCGCTTAATGACATCGCAACATACAAAAAGTGAGTTGCAGGCTGGGCAACAGGTTTTTCCGATTGCAATGATGTCCAACGCTTTCTCGGCCATAACGTGGGTGATCATGCTGGGGATGGCTGGGGTAATCGCTGCGTTGGTAATCATAGGTTTCTCGCTGGAAAGCGGCAAGCGCATGGGGCCTTGGCTGCCTGCTGGGGTACTGGCGATAATTTCAATAGTCACGATAATCATGGTGCACCTGTACAGCAGGCCTAGATGTTTCAGCGTTTCAAGCGATGGCCTGGAAATAATCTGGCCTGCCCGCACAAGAAAACTACCCAGGGGAGCCTTTACGGAAATCCGGGAAATAAAACGAATCGAACTCGGGCGGATGATCCGAAAGTTCGGCGTTGGCGGAATCCTGGGCCAGTTCGGCTGGTTCCAATCCGTATATATGGGAAATTTTGACGCGTATCTCACAAGAAATGACGGCATGGTGTTAATCAGGCTGCGCAACCGACGTCCGATTCTGATTACTCCAGAAAACCCCCAAGAATTCGTCAAGGCTCTCCGGGCTGTGGTAGACCTGAACACTGACAAGACTAAGGGAAACAGCCCAGGCGAAAAAGTTTAGACATCACCTCGGCAGCCAATGTCGAATACTCGAAAAATCACCAAACTGCCAAACTTCATAAAACCATGACACCCGATAAAAGATTATCTGAACACTCAAGCCTGACCGGATATTCTCCTCCATTACTCCGGCCCCGAAGTAAACTCAGATGGTGCGCAATTGTTTTGCTGAACCTGCTGCTTCTGGCAGGAGCTGGGGAGTTTTGGCAATATCTGCACTCGGGCAAATGGTTTGACTTCACAACTGAGGCTTTCAGGCGGAATCTCACAACGCCTCTGGGTACGGTTCTGCTTCAGCCTTTGGACATTTTCTCTCACCCGTGGATGATTCTTGTAGCTGCCCTTACGCTGGCAGTGCTGATAATCGTGCCCATTACCGTCTCTGTCATGTATCAGTTAATTCTGGCGATTGTATTCGTATTGTTCGTAGCTGTGCTTGCACACGCGCCGATCCTCGCCCTGGCCCTGGCAGCGGGTTGCCTGCTCGCCGCCCGGATGAGACTCCGCAGAGACTACCCTTTCCTCGCAGTACTGATGGGCCTTCTACCGGTATGCCTGTTCCTCTACCTGCTGGCCTATCCTGGAATCGATGCCCCCATGCTTCTTCCGCTGCAACGCTGGCTGCTCGCCCTGCCGTTCTTCCTGGCCATTCTGCTCTCGATAATTACAGGTGCCCTTGCGGTACTCCTTGCGAAATTGACAAAATTTCAGCCTGGCGTGATCTGGCCCGGCGTGGTAATCATGCTCGGTTCAGCGGTTGGACTTTTCTATTGGCAGATCGGGCCTGGAGAATTGCAATACTCGCTTCTGACAAAATCTCTGGCGCCCGGCAATGCGATCTTTGCCTCCATCCCGCGCGACGAGTGGGTGCGATTACACGGAGCCGGACTGAACGAGCAGGCACTTCGGCTGCGTATTTTGGATGATCTTGAACAGCGACTGGCTGAGCTTGAGAAAAATTGTGATACTTTTCTGACCCGCTTCCCAAAGAGTTCCCACGCCCCTTCGGTCGCCTGGCTTGAGGCGGAATGCAAAAGTTTACAGCTGGACACGCACAGCCTGGAAAGCAAACTGATAAGTTATACGTTCAGCCATACCAATCAACTCTCCGCTGATTCCTGGGCTAAACTGCTGGAAAAATACCCAGCCAGCCCACAGGCAGCCCTTGCGCGGTGGCACATCGGCATTCTTGAGCTGCGTCAGGCTGCTTCGCTTAAAGATTCAGCAGCCACCGAACAAGCCAAGCTCGCATACAAGACTCTTCGGCTGGCGGAACAGGAACTTCGCAAGGTCGTGAAAGGGCAACGCGAGAATTCCTCAGCCAGCCTGCCCGATATTTTCCGTAAACTTCCGTCTTTGCCAGGCCCACAGGAATATGAAACAGCTCTTTTCCAGGCTGAGTGTCTGAATTGGAAAATCGCCTGCAACGATGTGCTGACAAATCCGCCCTGCGCCATTGCACTGGCCAGGCTTTTGGACGCGAATCCATACGCGCCGCAATACAGCGAGTCGCTCAAAGCCCTGGCAAAAGATCCCGCCTTCCTAAAAACCAAGATTATTGACAACCTGCAAATCGCAGTCGCCGGGATCAACCGGAATATATATGACCGGGCAGAAGCAATGAAGGCCGTCGCTGAAGATCAGCGATGCGATGCAGCCATCGAGGCCTTTTATGAACTCGGACAGATATCAATGCAGACTGCCAGTGCAAGTGTAATCAGGCTGACGCTACAGCCTCCGGAAGAATATTTCAAGGTTGTCATAGCTGCACCGCGAAACCCATGGCAGGGTCGGGCTGCGGAAAACCTGGCCTGGCTGCAATCCACCAACGCCGGTAATCAGGAGCCCTGATTTTGCACGCTGAAAATATGAATGGTAATATTTTAGGCGCTCATGCTTCAGACAAAAACTGCAGCCCACGCAAGCCCCGTCTGCTGCTTATAACAGGTTCTGTGGGGACGGGGCACAACCAGGCTGCCCAGGCGATCCAGGCTGGAATGAATGCAACTGCACCAGAAATAGAAGTAAACTATACGGACGTTCTGGATCACTCAGCCAGGCTGTTTCGCGCAAAATACGTCAATGGCTACACCCTCATGGTTACAAAATTCCCCACAATGTACGGCCTGGGTTTCGCGTGGACGGATCGACACAATACTGCCAGCCGAACCCTATCCGAAAAATACAGGCTGCGATCCGAATCGCAGGCGCTGCGGAAATTCTCCGATTTTGTCCGCCAATACGATCCCGATCTCATAGTAAACACGCATCTTCTCGCGCCGCCGGTCATTGCAAACCTGCAAAGACTAGGCCAAATCAAAGCACCGCAGTGGATACTCATTACCGACGTAATGCCCCATCGATGGTGGTACTGCGAAAATGTAGAACGCTGGTTCGTGCTTCAGGAAGAGAGTCAAAACAGGCTGTTGCGATGGGGCATAGAGCAGGAGAAAATTACAGTCAGCGGCATGCCGGTCCAGCCCAAGTGGAACGAGCAGCTTCCCGAACGGGCTGAGCTACTCAAACAGCTCAGGCTGCCCGCGGACAAAAAAATCATACTGCTCAGCGGCGGAGCTGCCTTTACGTGCGGGCCTATCGTAAAAGTCGCCCGCCAGTTAGTCGCCCATCACCCTGATACATGTGTCGTTACCCTGGCGGGGCGGAACAAGAATCTTCTGGGCAAACTCTCAGGCCTGGCCGAGGCCCGCACAGGCCAAATCGTGCCAGTTGGTTTTACAGACTGCATGCACAAATTTGTCGAGGCTGCGTCGCTGGTTATCACCAAGGCTGGGGGCATGATCACAGCTGAGTGCCTCGCAAAATCTACTCCAATGATCATACTCAAACCAGTCCCCGGACAGGAACTAGACAACGCCAGATTCTTCGCCCGCAAAGGCTCTGCTATGATTGCCAAAAATACAAAACAGACCATCCAGACTGTCGACGATCTACTCAATAACCCAGACAGGCTGAAAGAAATGACCCAAAACGCCGCTGCCCTTTACAAACCCGCCAGACAAACCATCACCGATGCTATCTGCCAAAAACTGATGAACCGCTAACAGCTATTTCTGTTTCTTTGGCGGGATTATTTTAACAGAAACTCCGTCTATTCTGTTTTTCCCATCCTGGGTAAAACTACCCTCGAATACGGTTCCATCCTTGCGATACAATTTCAACACCGGCCTGTACCCTTTACCGGTTTTTATCTCCCATTTTTCATGAAAGTTCTTGGCTTTCATCGCACGATCCAGAAGTGAGTTCGGCAGCCATTGGCTTTTATCTTCCCGCACATTCAGATACAGCTTGCCCGATCTGGCGAGTTCAAAAAATTCATCAGCTGTCTCGAACCGTATTTTCTTTACATTCGCCCTGGCCAGGAAACTGGTAAGAATTTCCACGAGCGCCCTGTCGTAAAGATCTGCGGTAGGATTATCACCAAGACCCAGCCACCATTTTCGATACTCTTTCTCCAAACTTTTGACGTCACCAAATCGTCTTTTGAACATCCTAAGCGAATCTCTGCCCTTGACCATATCTCCCAGATAGTTCTGAAGCGGCTTGCGATACTTTCCTCCATTGCCATGGACGAAAAATTGCACCATGGACCAGGCCTGGTCGTAATTCGCAGCTGTCAAATTCGCATTCCACTGATCGGTTGACATACTGACGATCTTTGCAAATGAAACGAACTCATCGTTCTCGATTTCCCTCTTGACCCGTTGCAGACGCCCCTCACGCGTATAAATTTTATCGCCTTCCCGCCAGGTTGCCCCCGCGTCAATAAACCCGGCTACCATATTATCGCCAGTCCACAAAGCCTCGCCGAAATACTCCGCCAGACCCTCGTTCAGCCAGACCGGCAGGTTATGCTGCCCCTTGCATATGACCATATGCGCAAACTGGTGAAACCCCTCATGCTGCACAATTCGCCAGACTTTTCCCCAGCTTGTCAGTTTGCTGTCCGCCACGGCGCGGAGTTCCTTGCCGGTATAAACACCCGCACTGCCGGCTGCTTTCTCACCCCTTACATCCAGATAATCTTCGTATCGGTTGTGGAGATAGAAGGGAAGTTTCTCGGTAATTTTTCCCCCGAATCCTTTTGTCCGATTGTAATACTCCTTGGCCATGGCGTTTACGCGAGCTATGGACTCGTAAACTTTTTCCTGCGGCAGGTCTGTGTAGAGGATGTGATACCGGGCCTGGTATTTTTTCATTTCAGACCCGCCCCGACTTTGAGCGACGGTAAAGTCAGGCCCAGCTGCAATCGCAGCCAACACAACCAAGATGTAAATCAAACAGTATCGTTTCATCAGCATGCCCTCCCTACTCTATTATCGCTAATCGCGTCCGATAAGATGAATAATATTCTTACCGGAGTCCTTGGCTTTTCGGAGGGCATCATCAGCCTGTCTGAGCAGTTCCTGGCAGGTATTGCCGTGAATAGGAAAAGTCGCCAGGCCGCCACTTATCGTCAATAACCCGCTGGCCTCAGGCCCAAGCGAAGCAAATGCCATTGTTTCCACAGCCTGGCGGAATCTATCTGCAATTTCCCAGGCATCGTGCAAAGGTTTGGAGTCCGGGTTTCGCTGCTGGCTGTCCCAGAAGAGCACGGCAAACTCGTCCCCGCCGATTCTGGCGACGACATCCTGCTCCCGGGTAATCTTCCTGATCAGCAAGGCGGTTTCTCGCAGAATTTCATCGCCGGCGGCATGGCCGAACTCGTCGTTGTAGCGTTTGAAATCATCAATGTCATAAAGCAGCAGAGAGGCCCGGAAACCCTTCTGCTCAGCCTTGCTGAGAATCCTGTCAGTCAGGTGGTAAAAATATCGACGGTTATACGCACCGGTCAGATAATCAGTCACCGCCAGCCTGTTCAGCGAATCTGTCCGCCTGGCAGCATTCAGCAAGGACGGAACACACTGATGTAGATCAACGATAATTTCATCAGCCTGTTCATCAAGCAAAATGGGAGTATCGGGCACGAGCAATTTCGCGGGCTTGCCGGGCAATATCAGGATCGGCTCGACCTCAGGCGGACATTCCCCAGCTGTAACCCATGAGAAATCCACACCAAGCCGATTCGAAGCCAACTCCAAAATACGCCTGATCAATATCTCTTCCGATTGCGTCCCAGCTATCAACATGGTCACTTCGTCGGCGGTAAGAGTCAGCCTGCGGTCAGCTGTGGTTGTCTCGTCATGCAGTTCTTGCATAAGCAACTTCAGTTCACCTTGTGTTGGCGGATAAGTCCTGCAGTCCTCTACCTCCCCGCTAACCTTTGAGTGATCCTCGGGCGGACAAAACGCCACCACTTTAACCTGGCCATTCAACCTGCGAATTGCCTGGGCAAGGGCTTTGAGTTCACCTCTGGGGGTCGAGAATATCACAGCTGAGCATTCCTGCTTGGCAAGTTCCCGAAGCATGTCATATTCGTCGGAAACATTTATCAGCTGGCAGCGTTCCAATCGCCGGCTTAGCTCCTGGCCAATCCGGTCATCGGCGATCAAGATAATTTTCGGTTCGCCAGCTGAGTTTGATGCGGTCTCCGAAGAATTCAAGAGTCTTCTCCCCCGCCGCCCGTAGCCAGTTCTTTGCCCTGTTTGATTTGAGTTTCAGATGCGTACTTTCCGGCAGTAAGCCTGACCTTCGGCTCCACGGAGTGCGATATGGCGTTTTTCTGCCCAGCCAGGGCCAGGACGTTTTTACGAACCAGCGCTGCAGAACCCAGCCTCATTCCGTTAAGATCGTCGGCACAGAACCCTTCTGGAAAACCGCCGTTGCCCATACCCAGAAGTTCAGCCCCACCTTGCCGGGCAATATCAAGAAGTTTCAAGTGTTTCTTATTCAGCCTGGTCAAGTCAAGCACAAGCGCATCAGCGGGCTCGGCCAGGAGTTCGGCAGCAGCTTCATAACCAGAGGAGGCGTAATTGAAAACCACGCCGGCTTGGATCGTCTCAGCATCGCTGGCGAACAACTCCCTCTCAGCAAGAATGACAACACGATAAGCCATACCTATTTCTCCAGCCGACACTAAGATAGAACGGCTACACACCCATTCTACCAGATTTTACATTATCGGAACAGGGGTTAATTTAAACCTGTCAAAAACTTATGCCACAGACCGTCTGTAAGGAAATCAGCGGTTTTTACTTCAGCGAACCGCTCGATATCTTCAGTTCATTGGCAGCTATGAATTCCATCGCCTGGGCTTTGGTAAAAACGCCATCCACCGTGCCGATTGCCTGCGTAGCTGAGGCTCCCAACGCGCTGCCGTATTTCATGGCCTGCGTCAAATCCTGGCCTTCAAGAATGCCCGCTATGACACCGGCGTCGAAGGCATCACCCGCGCCGGTCTGATCGACAATTTTATCCATGCGATAGATATCGGACTTCCAGAAAGTTTCGCCGCTGCCAGCTACCGTGCCTGCCTTGCCGCAGGTAATAAAGACGTTCTTGGCTCCGGCTTCTAGGAATACGCGGAGCTGATCTTTGGGATCAGACTCACCGGTCAATGCTGCAGCTTCGTCGTCGTTGGGCAGGAAATAATCGACATAAGGCAATATCAGGCGAAGTTCGTCCATCACATCATGGCCTTCCGGAATTACGACATCCACAACCGTCGTAACGCCCTGATCCCTACAGAACTTCAGCAGGTCAAGAAACTCATCACACTTGAATGCCGGCATGAGGAACAATCCGCCAAGGTAGAAAACTTTCAAACCCTTGACCCAGTCGCGAGAAATATCGCTCACGCGGTAAGCCCCGTTGGCTCCGAATACGTGAATGAATCGCCGATCTTCGCCTTCGACAAGAAGAATCGTGGTCTGGCTGGTCGGGAAATCGTCCGTATAAACCAGGCCTTCCGTGCCGATGCCGTATTGATCAAAAAAAGACTGCAGAATCTTTGACGAAGGGTCCTTGCCCAGACAGCCTGAGACATCCACGCTGAAACCCTGTTTTGCAAGATCTATCGCCACGTTGGCGGCACAGCCTCCGGGTTTGGTGGGCATCGAATCGATAGCCAACAACTTACCCTCGTCCGGCAGGGCCTTCATTGGACCGCAAAAAGTATCCGCCACAAGAATCCCCGCGCAACCTACGTCTGCCATATCTCTGCTCTCCATGAAATTAATTATATTTTCTGAATGCCCATAGCTCTAATATCCAGCTGGGCTGATTGTGCGGGTATTTTGCGCTATCTCGAGACAATCTGCAATAGTCCATTCACACTCTTGTCGCAGGCCTGCCCATGCGTGTATGATTAGAGCATTGAAAACAGGAGTCCAAATGCACACACTCGTACTGCTCAGACATGGCCAGAGTGAATGGAATCTCGAAAACCGTTTCACGGGCTGGACAGATGTGGACTTATCCCCAGCCGGCACAGCAGAAGCCCGGCAGGCAGGGGAACTATTGCGGGATGGCGGTTATGAGTTCGACATCGCCTATACGTCCGTGCTCAAGCGAGCCATCCGCACGCTTTGGCTGGTGTTGGACGAGATGGACAGAATGTGGCTGACGGTTGAGCGGTCGTGGCGACTGAATGAACGACACTACGGCGCGCTGCAAGGTCTGAATAAGGCAGAAACCGCCGAAAAACATGGCCAGGCCCAAGTCCAAATCTGGCGGAGAAGCTATGACATCCGCCCCCCTGCCCTGACCAAAGACGACCCCAGATACCCAGGCCATGACATGCGATACAAGAATCTGACGGAAACTGAACTGCCCGTTACCGAATGCCTCAAAGATACCGTAGAACGTTTTTTGCCCTATTGGCATGGAGAAATCGCGCCTGCCATTCAGCAGGGAAAACGGGTACTTATCGCAGCACACGGCAATAGCCTGCGGGCACTGGTGAAACATCTCGATGGAGTATCCGACAAGGAAATTGTAGATCTTAATATTCCGACGGGCATTCCGCTGATCTACCAGCTGGACGATAATCTTCGGCCAATCAGCCATGCGTATCTCGGCGATCCAGATGAAATTCAACGAAAGGCCCAGGAAGTCGCAAACCAGGCCATGATGAAAAAGGACGCATCAAGCCGATAAAGTTATACACGAACTGAATTTGTTGATGCTTGTAAACAATAAGGAGAAGTCCTATGAACGCTACACAGAACAATTCAAAAAAATATGGTAACGGCACGCTGATTCTGGCGATAGTTCTCTCAGCTGCAGCTGCTATCGGAACTTGGGAAACCCTCCGCGCACCAAGCCAGGCCCTCGCTGCACCGAGATATACCCAGCCCGACCCACTGGACGCGGGCGTACAGCGTCAAACCATGATTGCTGAGCAGAAAAAAACCACCGCCAAGATAGGCGAACTCGTCACCCTCCTCAAAAGCGGCAAAGTTAAGGTCATCGCCGTTGAAGAGAAAGATGATAAGGGTAAAAAGAAATAATATTTTCTTCACAAGCCATTGCTATTCTTGAAAAAATTTAAGGGTACCTTTAACTCTTTGCCCCGGATTGCAACTGGGGGATTTTGAGTGCCCGCAATTTTGCGCTCTGGAATATCATAATGCCGATCAGCAAAAAGCCTCCCACAATAAACGGTGCGGAGTTATTGAAAACATCCGCCAGCGCACCAGCCAGTACCGGGCCGACAATTCCGCATATTCCGACAAGAGTTTCGTTTATAGCGACATTTTTCGCGCTGCGGGCGGGATGAACCAGTGCATGGAACACCAGGCTGAAGAATAATGAGCCGGAATATAACCCGTAAAAAACAGCTGCGGCGCACATGAGCAATGTCCGTTGCGGGATATCGAAAAGAAATTTCGCATCCCAGAATGGCAGTAGTGATATGTAGAACACAGTCATGCTTATCAGGGATAACCCGGCAAACCCCAAAACGGGCAGGGCGCGATACATCCAGGTCTTACTGCGAATGAAGCTCAACCCCATCAAACCCTGGGTCATGTATACGACAGTGACTATCAGCCCAACTTGCGATTTTGGCATATGAAAATCGACACCCAGAGATGGCATTAACCCATTGATCATGTAAATGACCAGACAGCCCACGCCCCCTGCCACCCAGCCCAGCCAGGCCAGATCGGGGAAGCTGTGATAGTTGATCGCCTCGCCGACGCCCTCTTTTGCCTGATGCGGCGATGTCGCTTCGTCATGATGATGCTGCGCATGATGTTTCAGCATGCAAATGCCGACCACCGTCAGCAAGCCCAGAACTGCATTGAAAGCATGACACCACTGCCAGCCCATTTTTTGATATAGCAGCCCTGCAATGAAAGGCCCGCACGCGAATCCCAAGCTCCATGAACACGTGTAAAGCGCCGTGGACCGAACCACACCCTGGTGCTGGTCCGGCTCGACGGATTTCATAAAAACCTGAAACGGCATGAAGAAAGCCGCCGTCGCCACTGCAAGGAACCCCATAACGATAAACATCATCCATATCTGCGGAAAAAGGACAAACGCGCCAGCTGTAACAACGAACATTATATTCGCAGCTATCAGCCAGCGGGCTGCATTCCGCGATGTAACGACATGGGCAAGAAGCTGATTCGTAATGATATAAACGACAGCCCACGTTGAAAAAATGGTCGCAACTATCGTCTTGCTCAAACCCGCGTCAGCCAGCCGGTTCCCACATACGAACAGTGCCGAAGCGACTACGATATCAGCCACTGCCGGGAAAAGATAAATCAAAAAACGTGTCATGACAGTCCTTCTTAAAGTACAACCTAGTCATAAAAAATCGGAAACGGCGAATCCTACCACATCATCCGCAAAAGCAAAGTCTAAAACCATTGAAGATTCCAGTTATTTTTTTGCGATCATTGACTGCCGGTTTTCCATTGGCGCAAAGACCATGAATAATTAGGATACCGGCATGAATCTACTACTTGTGCTGAATCCGGAAAATGAGATTACCGTCACAACTATCCTGACGCACACAGCCGTGGTTCTTGGCTTTTTGCTGGCTGTGCTTCTGGCAAGCCAAATCGTCCGGCAGGATCGTCGTTCCCCCTCAGCCACGATAGCCTGGCTGTTGATAATCATCCTGGTACCCTGGCTGGGCGTGCCGCTGTACCTGATGCTGGGCGGCAGAAAGGTACTGCGTCGCGCGGAGAAAAAACGCAAGCTGACCCTGGCTGACAAAAGCACCGTCCCGATATCACAGGCTGGGATGATCGACCGAATACTCAGAAACTACGACATGCCGGGCGCGACGGGGGGCAATAACATGTCGCTCTGCCGAACCGGCGAAGAAGGATACGCCCGCCTGGTCGAATTGATCGAAGGCGCAAAACGGTGCATCCATATAGAGACGTTCGTTTTCGGCAAGGACTCTGTGGGCCAGGACATACGCGACAGACTCACCCGCCGGGCCAGTGAAGGTATAGAGGTCAGGCTGTTGCTGGACGGGGTGGGCTGTCTGCACACGAGAGGCCGATTTCTCAAACCCCTGCTACAAGCAGGTGGAAAATTCCGACACTTCAACCCGGTACTCCACCGGCCATTCCGAGGCAGAACCAACCTGCGAGATCATCGCAAAATCGCCATTGCCGACGATCTTCGAGCCATGGCTGGGGGTACGAACATCGCGGAAGAATACATCGGGCCAACCCCTTTGGAGAGTCGATGGCAGGATCTGTCATTCTTGCTCGAAGGCCCAGCTGTGTCATACTATTCACATATATTCAGGCTGGATTGGGAATTCGCAAGCGGCGAAGTTCTCGACCTGCCGCCGGAATCGCCAGCTGAGAATGATCATAACGCAATCGTTCAGATCGTCCCCTCAGGCCCGGACATCAACGGCGACTGCCTATATGACGCCCTGCTGTCCGCTATCTTCGAAGCCAAGCAGCGACTCTGGATTGTCACGCCTTATTTCATACCGGACGACTCTCTGCACCAGGCCCTGTTGCTCGCCCACCGCCGCGGCGTAGACGTGCGCATTATAGTACCGAATGAAAGTAATCATCACCTGGTGGATTACGCGCGTGGCCCATTTTTGCGAAAACTTCAATCAGCCGGCATCCGTGTAATGCAACACAAAGGCATGATCCACGCAAAAGTCTTGCTCATGGACGATAAACTGGCCATGGTTGGCTCGAGCAATTTCGACATCCGCAGCCTGTTCCTGAACTACGAAGTCTCAATGTTCGTCTACAGCCCAGCTGAGATTTCAGCAACGGAATCATGGGTTAAACATCGACTTGAAAACTGCACCGAAGGTGTTAGAAGCGTCGGATTTGTGAGAGATTTTCGCGACGGCGTAGCCAGGATGATGGCTCCACTGCTTTGAATTCAATCCGCTGTGACGCGGATGATCCTGCTTTTGAGGTGCCGCACCGTAGCGCCTGTGTTGTGAAACCGCAAACCTCTGTATGCAAAGTCATGCATTACATAATGAACATGTCCAAAGTAAACGTCAGTCAGTCCCTCAGCCAGGCCCGTCTTATCCTGCATTATGGCATGATGGATTCGTTGCGCACATCGCATGGGACTGTGAAATCTGTCAACAATCCTATGCAGTCTTGACGAGATCAAAGTTGCATAGGCAAGGTTCATCAATTTCCCCTTGCGTTTCTCCACATGTCCCAGAACCCGCTGAAAGGGCGCGATCCGTCGATTTGAAATGGGCAAATCTCCATGAAGAAAAAGCTTACCGCCTATCCGCATATGGGAAGGATGCCAATTGAAATTCGGAACATCCTCAGCCAGCATTTCCAGATGGGCTGCAAAGCGGGCTGGACTATCATGATTACCCAAGACGTAATGAATCTGGCAGTCCGGGTTCACAGCTGACAGCGAACGTATCCACTCCTCAGCTGCGTCCAGAGTAGCTTCAACAGTCTGAAAAGTGCTCCATCTAAAATCGAAAATATCGCCATTGAGCACAAAAAAATCAGACTCAGTCAATGCTTGACGAATCGCCTCGGCTGAATGGACGGCATCAGACCTGTTCGTAAAGAGATGCAGATCCGAGATGACGCTTCCTTCCGGCATTTTTTTAGTAATGCTTTCCTTGGATTACATTCCGAAATTGAATATCGCTTAACTGAACTTTTTAATTTCGTTTTTCCAATTTGTCTGGTATTTCGATTTTCGCGTTTCGTATTTCTTTAAATTTCAACTTCCCACGTTTTTTCGCCCGCCACGGTCTGGGGAGCCAAGCCGGGCAGAACAACGTCTGCTTTGACAAGGTATGGCAGAGAGAGTTGAACGGTTATTTTTTTCTTATCCGTACGAATCCAATTCGCCCGGATAGTTCCTTGCGGCGTCGGCAGAACAACTCGCGTCCGACTTGTCCCAGCCCCAGCCAGGACAGGCTCAAAATGTACATGCTTCCAAGCGACCGCTGTCGGCGTCAGCCCGCCAAGGGTACGCACGAGATGATAAATCGGATGCGCTGCCCAGGCATGGCTGGTTGTTGTATGCCCGATTACTCCATCATAGCCCTTGTCGGCCAGGTCCTGGAACATTTCCCAACAGCCGCCAAACGGAATCATAGGCTGCCAGTTCTCGCGGATATGCGCCAACACCTCAGCCCCATAACCCTGTTGCGTCATCACCTCGTACACATACGTCACCCAGTAGGAACTCGGGAGCGCAGAGGCGATTTTTCGACCTCGCAGATAAGGCAGAAGCCTCTTCTGGACCATATCCTCGTGATGCTTTTCACGCAGGCCACACATGATCGCAAGGATCTGACTATGGATTGAGCATTTTTTCGCCGGCGAACCGTCAGGCTTCAGGCCATCGTGGAACATCTTAGCGCTTGAATCCCATAATTTCCGGTCTACAAGTTTCCTATGATCGTCGTACATTTGCTGGATCTGCTTTTTCTCGCCCGGCGTACCAGAGAGATTAACGAGCGTAACAAGTTTTTCCAGCGTAAGCAGATACCAGAGGTTAAGCAACGTCGGCGTGCCTTCCCGTTGGATTGTACACCAATCCAGAAACAGCCAGTATCGTTCGTCATATTCAAGCAGGCCCGTCTTGCCCCGGCCTTCTGTCTTGAAATATTCCAACACCTGCTGAATCCTGGGCCATTGCTCCTCGAACAAACTGATGTCGCCAGTCTGGAAATAATAGTCCCAAATCGTCAAAATCCATGTCAGACTGAAGTCCGGCAGAATACAACTATAAGCAATCGTTGGAGCATGTCCGAAGGTCAAACCGTTGGGCACATGCTGATCCGCGATGCTGCGTATGCCGCGTTTGAACAGTCGTGTATCGCCGGAAAGATAAAAAGTATTCATTGCCTGCACGCGAGCATCACCCCACCACTGTGCCTGCTCCCGCCATGGCGTATCAACGTAAGCATCCAGCATGCAAACCTGCTGCGTCCGAACACTGATATCATAAATATCATTCAGTACGCGATCGTTGCACTTGAACTTGCCTGTTATGCGCAGCGGATAAGTTGTATCGCGATGAGTCAGCTTGAGTTTGACGGGTTGATTGGTTTCGCGCGCTATGGCTACGACGTATCGATGGCCCATCATCTGGAAAGTTTCAAATTTCGTCTTACCCGCGCGAAGCAGAACCCTCGCAACAAAAGAAGCCTCGCAGCCATATTTGATTTCAGACGCCAGCACAGGCCTGCCGTCTTCGCGCACAGCTTCTGTAAAGAAAAAGTCTATCGTCTCACCGCCAGCTGCGTCCTGAGCCTCAACCGTAAGTGTACCCACACCAAGCTGCCCAAGGTCAAGACAGGCCGCGGTATAATTCCCGCGACCAGCGGCAGGGAGCATGACAACTCCATCGGCTGGCGATGATTTTTTCGACTTATTCCGCTTGGCTGGCTCTGCTTCGAGAGTCCAATCATCCTGCGGCATTTCTGTAAACAGGGGTAATGCCTGGTTTGTCTGCTCCTTCCAATCCGTTGCGCATTTCCCCGTAGCTGTAGAGACTACTCGCTGGTAAGGCTGGGGAATATTGCCGAGATTAGGAATAGCCCGTTCTTCCAAATCGTGCCACGGCATTGTTCCAAAAGGAAAGCCCGCACTTTTCCCGCGCCAGCAGTGGCCGCCTTCCTCCCAGCCATCACCGGTGGGCTTTTTATTGGAAGTAATCCAGCCCGAATCGTCCAGCCTGGCATCGAAACATTCCTGAAAGTTCAACTGCATGCTGAGACGGGCAGTATCGATTTTATGCGCCGGGGCCAGACGCATCTGCCACTCTGGCCCGCTATGGATTTCCTTGCCTTCCCACTCGCCGGCGCAGATAAAACCAGCTGCATCTTTGTGGAGATATTGAAACGTACTTATACCGGCATTGTAGACCAGTACGCTCATCCAGTTCCGCCCACTCCGCAGATAAGGCCCGATATCAACTGTATCGAAAGGCCAGGATTTCTGATACCCCCTGGCTGGGCCTCGCGTTACATATTGGCCGTTGACGTAAAGCATGTAGCTCTGGTCGGCAGTGATATGAAACATCGCTCGCTTGGGCGGATTGATCCACGGAAAATCAAACCGAAACTGTGCGTATACATTTCTTGGTTCGTTCCATCGGCCAGGCCAAATCCAAAGGGCACGACGAAGCGGATGATTAGCTTTCAACATTTTTTGTTCCTGATTTCATTCCTAATTAATATTCTTCTTAATGAACTTCACTTTTTTTTCGGGCAATAACAATAACACAAAAACCCCGCCATGTCCCCCGCATAAAAAAAGACCCAAAAAATCCCAGCAGATTCGTAAGTTGAGTCAGAATCGAACCGCTTAGCCAGAGTCTCGGCAAGTGACCGGCTGGGATAATTTTCTCAACATCAAGCAGGGCCTGCTGAGTTATCAATTCCAGCTCGGTTTCCGTGAGGGCGTGAATATGGCCGTACTCGCTGTCGGACTTGTGAAAAAACGGAAACTTGCCGCTAATGAAAAACCGCAGCCTGGAGTACCACGAGCCAATATTGGGTGTCGAAAGCAGCACGACCCCGCCGGGCCTGACGAGGGAAGCAATGTCCCGCATCAGCTGCCAGGGATTTTCCACGTGCTCAATCACCTCGGCACATACGACTGCATCGAATTTTTTTCCATCATCGGAAAATTCGCTGCAAAACTCGGAAACCTGATTATGGTTTTCAAGGTCAAGCTGTCGAAACGGTAACTCAGCCTGAAAGGCCTCGCTGTTCATGTCCACGCCAAGAATATCATAGCCCGCATCAGCCAATCGCTGACAAAGCGCTCCTGCCCCACAGCCCAGTTCCAAAACTCGCGAACCCATTGCAAGCTGAACCTTGAGAGTATCCGCCAAAGCCTCGTGCAGCCCAGCCACAGCCATGATGCGAATCCCCTTGTAATCCACGGGCCTGGCAGCAGGTTTGAATGAAACGCCTTTCATATTTTTCCCAAATGTAGCACAGTACCCAAAACCTCAGCTTTGGTTTGATCTCTCAGAAAACTTCACTCTGACGAGGGCATCTCAAACCGCACGTTATCGCTTCCGCAGCAGGCTGATCAGATTCGCCAAAACCAGACAATTGTCGCCGCACAGGTAATCTATCGACCCGCCCATACGATAGAACGTTTTGCAAAACCGCAGATAATAGGCTGGATGATTCTTCGGCGGCTCGCCAGTTGCCCAGTCCCAATCTCCCCCGTCCTGAATATCAACAATGCCGATATAATGATCGCTTATACAAGGCTGACCGTTCTGCAATCTTATATTGTTGCAGACGCTGAGAGCCTTTTCAAATATCTGCGGACTCATGATAGCAGAACCTACCGAAAGATATACCCCGCCGGTAAGATTCATTACGCCCTGAGCAAAAACTCTCGCATCCGTACCAGCTGTTCTGCCGATGGCAGCTCCGCTGAACATGGGATGATTGACGTAAATATCATAGCCAATCCCAGGATGCACCGTCATTGTCGCACCGGATTTGTAACAACCAGCCGGCACTGAATTTTTTTCATATGGATGCTTAACTTCGACTTTTCCCCCGCACATTTTAAAAGTTTCCATGGCTGCCAACAGGTCGGCCCGGGCAGCAGTCAGCGGATGGCCAGGCTGGGCGGATATCTGCTCTTTCAACGTGTCAATCTCCGGCAAGGTCACACCTGACTCAGCTATCAATTTCCCTATAGACTCACCCAGCCCCAACCCCTCAGCGCCACCGGCCAAGGCAGCAAGATTTATGGCCCGGCCTGTTTCGTACCAGGAACCAAACTTGCCCACAGCTGAGTTGTCACGCACTGATTCACTGGATTTGCCCTGAAAGGCAAACTCCCAGTCGTGAATAATCCCAGCCCCCTGAGTCGCGAAATGCGTAACCCACCCCGCCTCGATCAGCCAACGCAGTAAAGGCCCGCCGCCATTCTTGATAAGATGCGCGCCATAAGCAAGCATCACCGACGCACCCCGATCACGAGCGGAAACTATCATTTCATACAGCGCAGAAATCTGATCAGCCAACCGTTGATCAGTGACCACCGGGGGATCTGCAAGCGGATCGACAGCAACTTCCCTGATGTCTATATAACTCTTCCGATCAGCCAGTGGAAAAGTCTTTATCGCCAAAGAATCTATTTTCTCATATGACACAACAACCTCAATTCATTTGACACTTCTAACAAAAAAATCAATCGCCGGGGTCAAGCACAGCCATGAATGCCTTCTGCGGAATCTCGACATTACCTACCATCTTCATTCGTTTCTTGCCGGCCTTCTGTTTTTCCAGCAGCTTGCGCTTCCTGCTGACGTCGCCGCCATAGCATTTGGCGGTGACATTCTTCCGCAGGGCCGAGATCGTTTCACGCGCGATAACTTTCGTCCCGATCGCAGCCTGGATAGGAATCTCGAACATATGTCGCGAGATCTCCTTTCGCAACCTAACAATAAGCGATCGACCTCGCTGATCAGCCTTGCTGCGGTGCACGATGACCGAAAGTGCATCGACCTTATTGTTATTCACAAGAATATCCAGCTTGACCAGATCGTTCTTCCGAAAGCCGATGACTTCGTAGTCCATCGTGCCGTAGCCTCGGGTTGCACTTTTTAGCTTGTCGTAAAAATCGAAAATAATCTCCGCCAGCGGGAACTCATAAGTGAGAATCACGCGGTCGGCTGAAAGATATTCCGTCTTGATGTAAATCGCCCGTCGGTCATCAGCCAGCTGCATCACATTGCCGATCCCATCGGTAGGGACAATAAGATCAACCTTGACTATAGGTTCACGAATTTCTTCGAGATAATTGGCATCGGGCAGATCGCCAGCGGAATCCACCTCCAAAACCTTGCCGTTCTTCATCAGCACCTCATACGGCACGGTCGGCGCGGTCTGGACAACCTCAATATCAAATTCCCGCTCAAGCCTTTCCTGCACAATCTCCATATGCAGCATGCCGAGAAAACCGCAACGGAAGCCGAAACCCAAAGCATCTGAACTGATGGGAATAAACGTCAGCGAGGAATCATTGAGTTGCAGTTTTTCCATTGCGTCCCGCATATCCGGGAACTGCGTACTGGGCCCGGGATAGAAATCGCTGAAGACCATCTGCTGCGGAGGCTGATAACCCGGCAACGGTTCATCGGCTTTGGCGTTTTCAAGGGTAACGGTATCTCCGACATGCACCGCGGTGATGCTTCGAATATTGGCTACGATAAATCCGACCTCACCGGCGGACATACTCTTGACGAGAGTCCGCTTGGGTGCGAATTTCCCCATCTCGGTAATAACATAGGTATCGCCAGTACCCATCATGCGAATCTTGTCGCCGACTGAAAGCTTGCCGTCGAAAATACGAATAAAAACAATCACGCCGCGATAATCGTCGAAAGAACTGTCGAAAATAAGCGCGCGGGTCTTGCCGTCAGCCTGGCCTGTGGGTGAGGGCAACTGGCGAACGATCGCTTCAAGCATATCTTCGGTACCTACGCCGGTCTTGGCTGAGGTGAAAATGCAATCCTCTGCCGGCACGTGAATAAGCGTCTCGACCTCCATGGCCACATCTTCAGGCCTGGCTGCGGGCAGGTCTATCTTGTTGACAACCGGAACAAGCTTGAGGTTACTCTTACCAGCTAGGTGCGAATTTGCGACGGTCTGGGCCTCCACGCCCTGAGCGGCATCGACAACCAGCAGCGCGCCTTCGCAGGCTGCGAGAGACCGGCTGACTTCATAATGAAAGTCAACGTGTCCTGGCGTGTCGATCATGTTGAGCATGTACTTCTCGCCATCCAGCTCATACTCGATAGTCACCGCGGAGGCCTTGATCGTAATGCCTCGCTCGCGTTCAAGATCCATGTCGTCAAGCAACTGATCGTGGAATTCCCGTTGGGTTATCGCGCCGGTGCGTAGCAACATGCGGTCGGCCAGGGTGCTCTTGCCGTGGTCAATGTGCGCTATAATCGAAAAATTTCTAATGTGTTTCTGGTCCATACGTCTCTTTATTCAGCAAAACTAAAAGGCTCATTCTACCCGACAATTCTGTCCTTACAAGCTTTTCACGACCTATTTCAACAAAAGTAAGGTGATGACCTTATGTTTTTTCAGGTGTATACACTAATTTTGTCAAAAAAAATTTAACAAGCCCAATTCACTCTCAATTTTTTAAAAATACCAGCCGATGTTTTTCCAGTTGTAAAGGCGGCCGGCGGTTAAAAATCTTTTTTGTGTTCCCCGGTGTCCGTGGGAAACTGCAAAGAATATGTAATGTTATTGACACTCTCAAATATTTAATTTGTAAACAAGTGTTTTGTTTTTACTTCTCCTAATAACAAAGCAGCGGACAACTGGAATCCATGGTTTTTCTGCGGGGTAATTTCAGCCATGGTCGGGCCTCTACCAAAACCTAAGCGTCGCATTGGAGTGAGCGGGTTTTGGTGGAGGTCCTGGGAATATCAAATCCAGGCCTCGCCATGCCGAATATGTGAAATCTCAAATTTGCAAATTCTCTAATTTCCGTCCTGAGCAGAACCGATTGCCTGCAGAACATGGCGGTCGATATACTGCCTTGTGAAACGGTCCGCCTTGGTATCCCGATAGTTCTTGATATTCGGCACTGCCGGGGCAGCATATGGCCCAAGGGCTTCCATGGCCCGCAATGCTCCCTGCGGGGCATACTCAAGATTATCCACAGCAGCTTCGAGTAACCTTTGCTTCTGACTCCCAGCTGTGCGGTCGTGAATGAGATAACTGAGGGTCTGCAAAATGCTCGTAGTCCGCTTCGGGCCTGGCTTGTTGGTCTTCTTATTCAGCGCCGCCAGGAGAAGATCGATGGAAACCTGGGCCTCTTCCGAGTGCACCATAAGGGTATCGGACGCAGCCTTCTGCACAGTCACGCCCCTGTCTTCCACCAGGAGATTAACCATAGCTGGGATAACCGTCTCCGGCTTATAGCTGATGGCATAGCTGAAAACACTCGCTGCTGAGGCCCGAACTTCGTCCCGCGGGTCGCTCAACATGGCAAGGACGCGCTGCCCTACACCCGGATCCTTGCGAATTTCCGAACCGAGAAAAACCGAGGCCTGCATTCGCACCAGAGGTTCCCAATGCCCCAAGGCAAGCATTGCTGTCTTTTCATTGTCAATATCAGGCTTGGGGTCGTCGCTCATAGCCACCCATGTCGAGAGCGTCAGGGCAAGAACGTCACCGCTATGCCCAGCTGTGTAGGCCTTCATGGCCTGGAGAAGCCTCGCCACTTCCGGCACGGAATCCTGCTGGCCCGCGTACCGGCTTAAAACCGCTTCTATCGCGTGATGAAGCAACCTCTGCTCGCCGTAATCCACCTTGGACTGAGCTGCAAGGGCGTTAAGACGATCCGCCAGCATTCCAACCATCTGCCGCCGGGTCTGCTCACTGAGGCGTGTTTCAGACTCGGGCCTGCAGAACATGAAATAGGTGCGCACCAGAACTCGCTGAGGCCAGGTTCTATTGGAGTTATCAAGAATATTCTTGATATCTGCCAGCGGCAAACCGTCCGTGCCGAACATATCCAGGGCAGTGGCGTTGGTGGCGTCATCTGCGCCTCGCTGCATAAGAGCTGTCGCAACAGGTACTTTCTGATCGGCAGGCAAGGTTGGAATGAGATTCAACAACTCCCGCCGAGCCTGGGTGAACTCGGTAGAATTAACGTCGGAATCCCGCATCTGCTTCCAGAGCGAAGCTGCGTCTGTTACCGAATCTGTCCGCGCAAAAGTGGACATCAGGGCCAAAAACAATATATTTGCCAAGACCGCCGTATTAAAAATTCCATTTTTTCGCATTTTATTTCTCCAAAGGGATTTCCAAGCGGTATTTTCCTAAAATTTCATCGCCACGTAAACAAAAAAAAGCCCGAACTATTTTTATAACAGCTCGAAGGAACTTCTGCAATTTACATAATCTGCGAACTTCCCCCCTTCCTGGGGTCCATTGCCGAGGCTCAAGACCAGCTATTCTCAAAGGCCGAAATTCTGACTCTCGCATATCGAATGGTTTCTGGGTATAATTCCCGGTTTGATTCATGGATAGAATGATAATCAAAAACTTTGGAGAACATGTTTTGACAGAGAATGAATTTACAGAATCCGAGCCAGCAGGTCGGTTATCGCAGTTTATTTCCGTTCTGGGCCAACCGCTCAGGCGGGTGTCGCTTTATCTGCCGATGCTGGCTGGGCCTGTGGCGATGTGCGTAGCGATGGTCTATTGCAGAAATGCCGGAACCGGGCCAGGCGGAGAGCAGGCCTTGAATGACTGGGCATCGACATGTGAGTTATACGCGCCGCTGATACTGACGGTGGCTTTGGCGATCTACTGGGGCAAAGCCATCTTCACGCGCAATCTCACATACGTCGTGCTGGGAGTTCTCGTAGGGGTGCTCTTACTCCGCGAGCTGCACTGGAAACCGGAAACTGAAGACGCGATCAGCATAAAAGACGCCGTTTTCCCGCTGCTGGGGATATGTTTCGCCTGGATGCTGATCTGGCTGTGGTGGGGAATCATTGACAAACCAGCCGACAATTGGCTTCACACGATCTTCTTTTACGGCGCAATCGTCACTTACGCGTTCGGCCAGTTTGTGGAAAAAAGGCTATTCAAATTCATTCCAGACGAAGGAACCTTTCATACCCAATTTGAAGAATCCATCGAATGCGCAGGCCATTGCCTGATATTCCTGGCTGCGTTGCTGGGCAGCTGGAAACGAAGGAAAATCATCATCAAAGGAATGGATGAATGATCCGGGTTGCACATGTGATAGATGCTGACACGCCAGCTGATATGCGTTGGCAGATGTTGGCGTTGCGGGCTGAGGACGAGCCTGTTTTCTCGCTAGGCCCCGCTCCGCAGTTCGATCCGAAGTGCGACGTGACGCCGCTGCATAGATCGATTGGCCCAGCCTGCATCAACGCCCGTCGCCTGGCGGAAAAACTACCCCTCGGCGCGACGTTGCATGTATGGTCGCATGAGTGTCTCGATATAGCTGTCGAATCAGCCTGGCGAGTTGGCGGCAAGGTCATTTTATCGATACCGCACCTGCCGGACAGCCTGGCCAAACGCGAAGACCTGCCCTGGATGATAGGCCAGCTCCGTTGTACGTTGACCGTGCCAACCGAAAACGCGAGAAATCTTCTCATTTCGCTTAAAGCTGACCCGAATCGCGTGGTAACTCTCCCGCCAGCTGCGGAATTTTCAGCCGACCTGATCAGCCGGGAGAGACTGCGTCAGACTCTTTGCGTTCTGGACGACGAGACGCTGATGGTGGTGCCCGGTGACATGGTTCGCTTCGGCAGTCATGAGCTGGCATCGTGGTCGCACGCGATTCTCCGCAACATGCACAAGCCGATGAAGATGATCTTTCCAGGCCATGGGCCTTATGAGAAATCGATAAGATTCTTCGCCAACACCACGGGCTTCGTGGATGAGGTCTTCTTCACCGGCGACGAATTTCCCAGAAACGAAATTTTCTCTGCCGCTGACGGCGCGATGTTCATCAATAAGCGTGACCGCGGTGTAACCGCCCTTGCCCAGGCCATGGCTGCGGGTTTGCCGATCATGGCTGCCAGTACGCCCGACCTGGCCGAGATATGCACACACGAGGAGACCGCCCTGCTGGTAAAAGTCGGCGACCCGCGTACAACTTCAGCTATTCTGTTGCAACTTCTGGACGATGACGACCTGGCCGGGCGCCTGGGCATGAATGCAAAGAAATTTGCCGAAGCCAATTTTAATCCCAAAACCATCAGAAAAAAACTGGACGAAATATACTCCGCTGCAAAACCCATATGAGCATGCAAAGCGACAATCATGAATCAAATACGGGCAAGATTATCTTTGCCGACGAGCAGGCTGAGGAACTTCTGAAAGGCTTTGGCCAACAGCTCAGCAATCCACAGCCCGAACAGTGGAAACTTGTAAAGGAAAACGCATCCCGAACGGTATACCGTGGGGATATCAATGGCAAGACCGTTTATCTGAAGCATTTCCACAATCCCTCGTGGACACACAGGCTTGGCCGATGTCTTGGCTTTTCCGACGCCATGCGGGAAATGAAATTCAGCAAATATCTCCGACAGCATCACGTTCGCACCGCGCCGGCCCTGGCTGCCATGTGCGACTCCAAAAAAGAATGGCTCGCCACCTATGCAGTAGAGCCTGCCGAACCGGTCGACAAGTGGCACGAGAAGCAACTCCTCCAAGGCCAGGCCGGCAAACGAAAAATTCAGGAATGCCTCATCGCTATGGGAAAACTCATAGGTAAAATGCACCGGGCCGGGGTAGTGCACTGGGACTTGCATTGCGGCAATATCCTGCTGAAAACCAATACAACCAAGCCGACCCTCGTGCTGATGGATCTTCATCGCATGGGCAAGCGTCACAGACTGCCCCGCCGAGTCATGGCTGCGAATCTGGCTCAGCTTTATTACGACCGGATGCATGTGACAACCCGCACGGAAAGGTTGAGATTCCTCAGACATTACCTGGCAGAGTGTGGCCTGGGCGGAACGCTAAGAGGCTGGATGTTCCTGATCGACGGGTTCGCGCATAGACACATTCAATCACAGCACAATCAGCGGGACAGGCGTATCGTCGGAACTAACCGCTATTTTACACCCATAAAACTCGCCAACGGCTGGCGAGGCCATGTCGTGCTGGCGTCGAAACGCAAACTGGGCGGATCAAAAGCTGCGGATATCGTCTTCACAAAAGCCGACTGGAAGGCAGCCCTGGCCGAGCCGGGTTCGCTTCTGGCGGAAAACGCGACGGACCGTGAAGTCTTCAAGGACAGTAAATCTTCCATCGTTATCCGACGCAAAATGAAGATAGGCCAACACGAGGTGGACGTCTTCGTCAAAAGGCCAAGACGAAAGGAATTCTGGAAAATCCTTCCCGATATGTTCAGGGCCTCGCGTCCTGTTCGCGCTTTTAAACTCGGACACGAACTGCTTGCCAGGCGGATCGCCACAGCCTTGCCGCTGGCGGCAATAGAGCGGCGGACGGGACTTTTCCTGCACGAGAGCATACTTATCACGGAATCCGTCGACAGCCCGCACCTGCACGACTTCATGCAGACCTGGCTGTCGTTTCCGCCAAGGGGCGATACCCCGCTGAGCGAGCCACAGCAGCGTCAGCTGGCACAGGAAGTGCTCTGGCAGCTGGGCCGAATGCTTCAACAGCTGCACGACAACAATTTTTCACACCGTGACCTAAAAGCTACTAATATCCGCATTCGCTGGCAACCTGGAATCAGGCCGGAAGTTGTACTGGTCGATCTTGATGGCCTGAGTCGCGTCCGCTTCATGACCACGCAGCGCAAATTCAAAGGCCTGATGAGGCTGAACGTATCCGTACTGCAATGCCCGCCCGTCAATCACGCAGGCAGGCTGCGTATGCTGCTTGGATATCTGCGCAGGCCCGGCAGCGGCAGAATCCACTTCAAACCTTACTGGCGGATGCTGGAAACGTGGTCAGCTAAAAAACTCAATCGACAAATACGCTCCCGCCAGAAACGGCAGCGGGCAAAACGGAGGCCGGCATGATCAACGCCCTCACCCCCCTGCCCGAACCGCCGAAACGGGTACTGATCGTCAAGCCAAGTTCGCTGGGCGATGTCGTGACCGCACTGCCCGTACTCCGAGGCCTGAGAAGAACGCATCCAGATGCGCACATAGCCTGGCTGATTTCAACGACATGCTCCGACATACTCAAAAACGATCCTGACATCGATGAACTAATCTATTTCGAGCGGAAAAAACTGGGTAAATGCTGGCGCTCGCCGCAGGCTTTCGCAGCCTTGTTGAATTTTAAACGCCAACTCAAGCGTGGCTGCTTCGACTGGGTTATAGATCTCCAAGGCCTGGCCAGGAGCGGTATTTTCACCAGCTGGACAAAGGCGCCTCTCAGGGCAGGATTCGCCGGAGTGCGCGAAGGGGCTGACCGGTTCTATAACCGGCGGATAGAAGTCCAGGCCAAACATACGGTTGACCGAAATATCGAACTGGCCCGCAGCCTGGGAATAGACGCCCAGCCTGAGGATATGACCCTGAGCGTTCCACCCGCAGCTGAGGAATTTGTAAAAAATTTTCAGCAAACCCATGGCCTGGCCTGTCGAGACTACCTTATATGTGTCCCCCCCACGCGGTGGAAAACCAAACTCTACCCCGTCCGATACTGGCAACGAGTGATCGCCGATATTTCGGCCAGGCTGCCCATCGTGCTGCTAGGCTCACCCGCACCGGATGAGATGCAACTCTGCAACAAAGTAGCAAAGGGATTAGGCCAGGAAGTAATAAACGCAGCAGGCCAGACCGGACTGGCAGAGATGGTCGCACTTATCGCCGGCTCGCGAGGCGTTATCTGCTGTGATTCCGCAGCCAAGTTCATAGCCCCAGCTGTGGGGGTCGATGCAATTACCCTTATCGGCCCGACCAAGGTCGAGTTGACCGGCCCATATCTCAAGGGCAAAGCCCTCATCGGCGATGTCGCATGTCAGGGGTGTCTCAAGAAAAAATGCAGCCATGTTACATGCATGCAGGCCATCAGCCCAAACGATGTAATAGCAGCTGCTTTGGAAATGCTCAAGTTGGAAGAATAAAAATAGTCCACAGATTACGCAGATTGCGCAGATAACATAAAACAGAAAAAATCAGTGAAATTTGAAGGTAAAAGTATAAAAAATGCCGATCGTAAGAACTGCAAAATTTATAGCGGGTAAAGTTGAGCGATTTTTCGTTTACCGCGTGCTCAGTCTGGACGACACGCCGCATCGCATCGCCCTTGGGGTAGCTATAGGAGTTTTCGTCACCTGGACTCCCACTATTGGCCTGCAGATGGCCCTGACTATCGCACTCTCAGCCCTGTTCCGCGCCAACAAGTTTGTCGGCGTACCGTTCGTATGGATTTCAAACCCGTTGACAATCATCCCGATCTATGGCCCGAGTTACCTGCTTGGGTGCTGGCTGACCGGAGCACATTTCAAGGGTCTCCATGTTCTCAGCAATGCAATTCATTTTCAGGGAGGCTGGGTCGACAAAGTCAACGCATGGTTCACAGCTACGTATCACATATTCTGGGAACTATGGGTGGGCAGCGTGGTCGTTGCAACCATACTGGGAATACTTACCTACTTCGCCGTCTTCCGGGCAGTCATTGTCTTCCGCCGAAAAATCCACCACGCACCCCCGCCGGAAGAAGAACGCCCCCACCATAAAGTCAAAAACGATCCCGAATAGATCATTTATTTACTCAAACTGACCGTTTGAGTTACCGGTTGACTGGTAACTGGTTGATCAGTAAAAAAATACACAAAGACTTCTTCGACTCAAGATTTCATGCTTTTTGCGGATTTTTATAATGCGGTCAATAAGAGGTTTTTTTGTAATCTTTTACCAGTCAACTGATTAACCAGTCAACAAGCCACCTGACCCACACCAAGGTCAACCAAACCGGTCACTTTGAGTATTTATAAAAAAACCGCTTAAAAGTTAAAGTCCTCACTCCGATTTTATCTTAGTTTCCTAAATACCCCATTTTAACATGGGAGTATAACCTGGGAAGAATAAGAGAATCGAAATGTAAACCCTTTTTTTAAGGACCTTTACAATGGAAACAGTGGCGGTTTTTAAACAGTATCTGGAATATCTTTTCACAGGACAGCGAGGACTTGCCCGGGAATTGATTTTTGACGCTCATGACAGGGGATTTGGTTCTCAGAAGCTGCTTTCACAGATTATTTGGCCCGCCATGGAGCAGGTTGACAAACTCCATCGCGAAGGCCATATTTCGCTCATTACCGAGCACATGGCTACGCGAATCAACCGAATGATCGCCGACCAGCTCCAGCAGGTTTTGAATCATAAACAAAAAGACGGCAGACGCATGGTCGTGCTCTGCGGCAATCACCAGATATCCGAACTCGGTGCTCAAATAACATCTGATCTTTTTGAAGCGGAGGGTTGGACAGCCTGGTTTATCGGCTCGGGCGTGCCCAACGATGAGGTTTTGCAGTTTATCGGCAAGATTTCACCGGACCTCTTATATATCTATGGCTCGATGCCGTCCGAAGTACCCGAAGTCAGGAAACTCATCGCCATGATCCGCGAGATAGGCATCTGCGAAAATATGCAGATCATGCTCTGCGGAGGTATTTACAACCGGGCGGAAGAATTGGCTGAGGAGATCAAAGCGGATCTCTGTGCCGACAATATCCGTCACGCCCTTTGCCTAGTGGAGGAAAACCCCAACAGGGTTGCCAGGCCTGATATGCCCGAACCAGGCCGAAGAAGGAAACGAAAGCGAAAAGCTCATCTCGCTCGCGTTCAGGAATTACGGGAAAGGCTCGGCCTGGAAGACCAGGAGGCAGAAAAAAAACACCAGGCCAAAATCAAACAGGCTGTCGCAGAGTCCACCAGAGAAATGGAACACGATCACTTGACTGACATGCTCGATGAAAATGAAGATGATGACAATGATTTCGAGGATTTTGTAGAATCTGCCGTGCCCGGAAAGAGCGGCATGATTGAAGATCAGTCTGAGACCGACGACATGGTAGAGCCACAGGAAATCCCCGAACACACACATTCAAGGTAGAGTTGGTTTTCTGCAGAATTCTGAATTCTGAATCCTGACTCCTGAATAATCAGACGTCGAAGATTTTTCCGGGATTCAGAATATTATTAGGGTCTAAAGCACGTTTTACGGCCCGCATGGTTTCGAGTGTCGCGTCGTCAACGAACAGAGGGACGTATTTTTTCCTCTTATGGCCTATGCCGTGTTCCCCGCTCAATCGCCCGCCCAACTGGGCTGTGAGGGAGTAGAGTTCATTGAGCATATCAGGCAGGAGGGCATCCCAATTTTCCCGGCTCATCCCTGGAGTGGGGCTTATTCGCGTATGAATATTGCCGTCTCCGGCGTGGCCATATGCGGGGGTAAGGATATTATACTTCTCGCCGATTTTCTCCAGCCCTTTTACCAACTCAGTGATCTTCGATGGCGGCACGACAAGGTCTTCGTTGCTCTGGATCGGGGATATTATCGCAAAAGCCTCCGCTATGTTTCGGCGGACAGACCAGATGCGTTCGCTGGTGGTGTAGTTGTCAGCTACGTATACCTCGAAGGCGCCGGAGGCGAGGCA
This sequence comes from Phycisphaerae bacterium, assembly GCA_963664745.2. GTDB lineage: Bacteria > Planctomycetota > Phycisphaerae > SM23-33 > SM23-33 > B1-G9. Next base: position 1,993,406 of record CAXXMC010000004.1, on the reverse strand, counting down.
CATTTCACCAATTGATTCGTAATCCCGTTCGACCTGCTCGGCATCCGTCCCGTCGACGGTGATCAACAGCATAGCCCCAGCCTGTTCGTAAGGAATGGTCTCGTTGAGATACTCACAGCCTGCTTTTACAGCAGAACGATCCATAAACTCCACAGCTGTCGGCGTAATTCCTGCCTGTGTCATGATCTTCGGAACGGTATCGATTGCCTGGTCAATCGTCGGGAAAAGACAAAGCAGATCGACGCTCGCCTTGGGAGCGGGCAACAGTTTCAGCGTGATCTTAGTATAAATTCCAAGCGTTCCTTCGGAACCCACCATCAGCTGAACCATATTGTAGCCCGTGACGTCTTTGACGAGTTTTCCGCCATATGTGACGATCTCGCCGGTGGGCGTTACCATCTCAATTCCCAGCACATACCGATTCGTCACGCCGTACTTCACAGCCTTGCCGCCGCCGGCATTTTCCGCGACGTTTCCACCAATATAACATGTCAGCATACTCATGGGATAGCCCGCATAAAACAGGCCCGTGCCTTCGAGCTTTTCATTGATCTCAGCTGTGACCACGCCCGGCTCGCAGACAACCATGAGATTTTCGAGATCGATTTCAAGGATCTTGTTCATGCGGTCGCAGAGCAGCACGATTCCGCCGTGGAGAGGCACTGCTCCGCCGGATAACCCGGACCCGGCTCCGCGCGGAGTAATGGGAATATTCTCGCGATTTGCGAGCTTGATAATAGCCGAAATTTCCTCAGCAGTGCGTGGCCTGACTACAACCTCGGGCATGTGAGCGTAAGCCCGACCAACAACTTCATCATGGCTGAACGGCTCGAGCTTATCTTCATCGCCGAAAATTATGTACTGCGCCCCAACGATTTTTGCAAGTTCATCTACAATCGCTGGAGTAACGATTTGATACTTCATGTTTGCTACCATTTATTCACCAAAGGTGTTCCAGTAATCGCTGAAACGGGGAGGGAAACGACCACACCAAGGCCTTGAATAACTCCTGTTGCAAAGTCAAATACGCCCGAGAGGATTCGAACCTCTGACCCCAGCTTTAGGAAAGCTGTGCTCTATCCTGCTGAGCTACGGGCGCAAATTGTTAAACTATGGGGCATACATGGAAAGGCCCACAGAAGGCTTTGGATAAAACCATCTCCGGGCAGTCACGCAGGCCATCAACCGCGGCCGAGAGTTTATCAGGAGATGGCATTACCGTCAAGGATGTTTGTAATAGCTCCCTCACAGGGTGTACGAGATCAAATCATGGCTAGGGTTATGACGCTTTTCGCAGTTGTTGCCAATATTTGTCCCATTGGCCGCTATAGTAAATGCTGGCCAGGGCCATCATGGCTTCGGCGTTGAGTTTATTTCATCGCATTCACGAGCCTTTCAGGCGTTTGGTCAGGCGGCCACAAACTGATTCCGTCGGGCCACTGCCGCAATTATCGTAGCCCCCGGCACGGAAGCCGGGATAATCCGTCATGTCAACTCGTGAGCCAACATATTTTCGCAAAGATTTCAACGCTCCCCGCTTAAAGATGCGGAGATTCTCTCGCTTCTGCCGTTCAAAGCGACGGGTGGGACAAAGTCCCACCTTTTAGAACTTAATAAATAATTTCAGGTGGGGCGCCGCACCGAACGATGCTCTGTACCACCTTTTGGTTATGTGGCAACCGTTTTGTTGTCATTCCCGCGAAAGCGGGAATCCAAGGGGAGGCCCCACGATAACCTTATGCCGCGGATTAAGTCAACTCCGTCGCAAAGTAAGCTTGATATGCCGCGAATTAAGTCAACTCTGTCGTAAAGTAAGCTTGATATGCCGCGGATTAAGTCAACTCCGTCGCAAAGTAAGCTTGATATGCCGCGGATTAAGTCAACTCTGTCGCAAAGTAAGCTTAATATGCCACGGATTAAGTCAACTTTGTCGTAAAACAAGCTTGATATGCCGCGGATTAAGTCAACTTTGTCGTAAAACAAGCGTTCATGTTGACATATAAGCCCTTCATTTATAGGCTTTTAAGCGTTAAACTTGCAATTTTCAGCGTTGTCATTCCAGCGTTTTCTATTACCTCCCCTGTGAGGGGACGAAATCCGGGGGCTTTCGGCGAACGGCTGGGAATGCAAACGACATGTGAGATATTGATTTCATTTTGGGTGCCATGCCTGCGAAAGTTTGCAGGCATGCAAATGTAGAATCATGGCTACGTGGTTGCAAACGCAGCAACCACGGCACCCGGCACCCGGCTACTCTTGCGGCGTAGCCATGCAACCTGTCGGTCTTTTTTGTCCTTTTACATACCATTGACATTCAGGGGGGCGGGCTTTGTGCATGTCCAGTTTAATAAATACACCGTAGGAGTAGTCGTATTTATTGTAGTTATCTTTCTTTGTAAACGCTTTGAGTTTATTGATATCATGAGAATCTTTGATTTGGCTTGATTCCTTTTTGACCTCAATAACAAGCAAATTACTGTCGTTGTCCCCCCTGCGATGCACAATTATGTCGGGGTAACATGAAACTTCTAATAATTTTTCAGATTGCTGCCCGAAATTTATTGCTACCTGTTTGCATAGCTCCTCGGTATCGAAAATTAGCTTTTTCGGCGCATATAATTCTCCAGGCTTATTTCTGTTATATTCACAATCTACATCTAAACGATTAATCGCAGTGTCTCTTAATTTAGAGATATTGTTTTGAAGGTAAATTGCCAAGCGATGAGTGATCGATCGCTCACATACATCATTTTTCAATAAAAAAGAATCATTATTATATAAATCTGAAAGGCTCTGATTAACTAACTTTTCAATCTCACAGAATTCCATTTTAGATATTCCTTTATTTAAAAGACTCTATCTTCTCTTTGCCGTGGTTGCTGCGTTTTTTAGTAGCAACCACGTTAACTTCATTATCCTGTTATCCAAAAAGTGGCCCGGGCGGGGACGGATTTGTTTTCTCGGGCTGGGCTGGCTTGGCGGATTCGGGTTCGTAAGTTTCCAAATCTTTCGGGCTGTCAATATCGTCTTTGTTCTCTTGCGCCGGCGTGGTTGTCTCAGCTGGTCTGGCGAGGCGGCGGAGGAACTCGGCTTCGTTGATAACTTCCACGCCAAGCTCGTTGGCCTGCTCAACCTTGGAGCCCGGATTATCCCCAGCCAGGACAAAATCCGTCTGGGCGGAAACGCTCGACACGGCCCGGCCTCCCGCAGCCTTGATGGCAGCTTTGGCTTCATCGCGGGAGAAACCCTCCAGTGTGCCGGTGACGACTATTCGCAACCCAGCCAACGGGCCAGAGCCCGACGACTCCTGAGCGGAGAGTTCGGTTTTCAGACCGGCGGCTTTGAGCTTCTCCACCGTGGCCCGGCCTTCGTCTGTGCGGAAAAATTCGTAAACGCTCGTAGCTGTCTTCTCGCCGATCTCGTGAATCTCCATCAGCACATCGATATCCGCCTGGGCTATCGCGTCCAGTGAGCGGAAATGCTCCGCCAGGATTTCCGCGGCCCGGCCTCCGACGTGGCGGATGCCCAACGCAGCCAGCAGCCGGGTCAGGCCTCGCGACTTGGAGGCAGCTATGCCCTCAATAAGATTCTGCGCTGACTTCTCGCCCATGCGTTCCAGCCCCTCGAGCTGGCTGGTTTGGAGATCGTAGAGATCCGTAAAATGTCCTATCAGCCCGGCGGTCACCAGTTGATCCACAATCTCCGGCCCGAGCGTTTCGATATCCATCTGCCCTCGCGCTGCGAAAAATCGGATTCGCTCTCGCAGCCTTTGCGGACACTTCGGATTCACGCACAGCAGTTCAGTGAGGTGGTCGACCTGTTCGACATCGCCATTGCACGCGGGACAGCTGACGGGCAGCTGTTTGCGGAGCAGCCTATTGAGGTAACGGTCGCATTCAGAATTCATACAGCGGAAGGCTACCATGCCGGTCGGAACCGGCGACCATTGCAGGGGCGATTCTTCCGGGCAGGAGCAGCGGTCCGGCGGGGTAATTCTAGGCGCGCCGGCTGGGCGTTTCTCGCGGATGACCTTGATTACCTGCGGGATAATCTCGCCGGCTTTTTCTACGCAAATCGTATCGCCGATGTGAACGTCCAGCCTTTGGACTTCATCGAAGTTGTGCATGCTGGCGTTGGAAACCCGCGTGCCGCCCAGCGGGATCGGATCGAAATGAGCAACGGGCGTCACCACACCAGTCCTGCCTATCTGGAACGAGACATCCCGCAAAATCGTCTCAGCCCGGTCGGTCTCGTACTTATACGCAATGCACCATCTCGGATACTTGGCTGTCGTGCCAAGTTCTGTCCGCAGCGGCAGTTCGTTGACCTTAACGACCATACCGTCGGTATCGTAATCTACCTCGGCGCGCTTTTCTTCCCAATCGCAGATCGCCTGCCAGACTTCATCGATACCGCGGCAGATTCGGCGGTGCTGGTCGACGGGCACTCCACAGACGCGAAGGATATCCGTTAATTCCGCAGCTGTGTCGGCGGGCGGCTGAGACATCTCGCCGAATCCGTGCGCCATGAACGCCAGCCCGCGCTCAGCGACAACTCTCGGGTCGAGCTGCTTGAGCGTGCCAGCTGTGCCGTTGCGAGGATTGGCCAGCGGCTCAAGGCCTTCGGTTATTCGCTTGGCGTTATTTTTTTTGAATTTCTCGCGAGGCCAATATATCTCGCCGCGAATTTCCAGAATATCCGGCACATGGGCAGCCCGGCCAAGGTTCAGCGGGATGGATTTTATCGTGCGAACGTTCGTGGTCACGTCGTCGCCGTGCAGGCCATCGCCTCGCGTGGTGGCTGTGATCAGCATTCTGTCCTTGTATCTCAGCGAGACAGCTACGCCGTCGATCTTGGGGTCCACGAAATACGTAAAAGGCCTGCTGCCGAGAATCTTGCGGACGCGCTTGTCGAATTCGACCAGATCGCCCCGGTTGTATGTGTTGTCGATGCTCAGCATCGGCAAGGCATGGCTGACTGTGCGGAACCCGTCAATAGGCTCACCGCCGACGCGCTGCGTGGGAGAGTCCGGCGTGATGAGTTCGGGGTGTTCAGCTTCGAGGGTTTTGAGTTCGTCGATCAGCCTGTCGTATTCGCGGTCGGAAATTTCCTGCCTGCTCTCGACGTAATAAAGCCTGTCGTGCCGGCGGATTTCCGTTCGCAATTCTTCGATCCGATTCTCAATCTCAGCCATGGTTCCATGTTCCGTTTTTTAGCCCTGGACTTAAGTCTCAGCCTGCATCATCTGACAGTTGCGTCGCCATATGCCCATTGGATTGGCATTATAGCTGAACCGGCATTTGCAAGAAAGGATGATTATGAACACTTTAACAAATCACGCGGAATTTGCACCATATCTTCCGGCTGTGACATATAATCAAAGAGACTATCATTTCAAAAAAACTGGATTATTCGCTTTTGCTGTGATTCGTTCAACACAACATCCCAGGCATACGTATAGAATTATTTTGAAAAACGCCTAAAAACCTAGCAGTCGGGAAGCATTTTTGAAGATGATCTTATTGAAAGTATCATCGTCGACAAGTCCTTTGATGCGGGCCATTTCTTTGGCCGGGTCGTTCCAGGGCCAGTCCGAGCCGAAGCATATCTTGTCCTCGCCGTGTTTTTCGACGATGCGTTTGAACTGGTCAGGCGGCATGTGAGTCAGGCCAAAGGATGTCTCTAGATAAACGTTCTTGCCGACAAGATGTTCTTCGACCTCGTTCCAGTTGCTCCAGCCTCCCATATGCGTGCAGAGCATTTTCATTTCTGGATATCGATCCGCCACCGCTGCGAGTCGCGTCGGCGAGGCCCGGCCTGTCGTATCGTTCGGGAACCCGATATCTTCCCCGCAGTGAAACGTCACAGCCAGGTCAAACTCGATCGCAGCTTCGTAGATAGGGAACAGCAACTCGTCATCAACCATAAAATCCTGATAGTGCGGGTGCAGCTTAATCGCGGGAACGCCTTCCTTGACCATGCGCCTAAACCATTTACGCGGATTCTTGTCCAACGGATGAATCGAGCAGAACGGTATCAGCCGATCTGAATGGAAAGCAGTCTGCCATTTGAGAATGCCCTTGACCATGTCCGGCTTGGTGGCGATGGCGCATACGCAGGCCATGTCGATATCGGCCCGGTCCATCGCAGCGAGCAAGCCTTCGATTGTGCCGTCGCCCGCAGCGGGCCAATCTTCTATCTGGGCCTGAAGCGTCTTCATGGCCCGCTCTGCAATGTTGTCCGGAAACGCGTGTGTGTGAATATCAATACTCATGCGGTGTATATTACACATCAGAGAAAATCTTTCAAGATGGGAAATATTGGCCAGGGTGTTTTCAGGCTGCACTTTTTGGCATAGAATTCCGATAGTCAGATATCGCGTTTTATTAACCAAACGGCCAAGACAATCTGTCATACCCGCGAAAGCGGGTATCCAGTGATAAATTTATTTTATAGGACTTTGTATTTGTTGACGCTTTTTTAAAGTGAAATCGAAAATGCCATTCCGAAGGACGCTAATGGAAACCACTGGATTCCCGCTTGCGCGGGAATGACATCAAAATAACATATGTTTTGTTATCCAGTTGAAATAAGGACAAAAAATGCTGAAACGATTGGACGAAAACCCGCTGCTGAGTCCCGAAGACCTCTCGCCGACCAGGCCTGACCTGGAAGTCATGTGTACGCTCAACCCGGCGGCGGTTAGGTTCGGCGATGAGATATTATTGCTAGTGCGTGTCGGCGAGGCTGTGCCCGCTGAGGAAGATTCCGTAGCTTACGTTTACTTTCACGAGGAATCGGGCGAGCTGAAAGTCGGGCGATATCGCAAGGACGATCCTGAGCTGGAATGTCCCGACGGACGTGGCTATTATTTCCGCGGCAAGATGGTGTTATCCAGCATGTCGCACTTACGGATTGCCCGCAGCAAGGATGGCAGAGTTTTCACATTCGATCCACAGCCTGCGATTTTCCCCGCCAACGCCTACGAAGCGTATGGCTGTGAGGATGCGCGGATAACTTTTATCGAAGGCAAATACTTTATTACATACACAGCTGTTTCTGACAGGGGTGTAACCGTGGCCCTGGCCAGCACAGCTGACTTCAAAACGTTCGAGCGACACGGCATAATCTTCCCGCCGTACCAGAAGGACGTCACGATCTTCCCGGAAAAAGTGCGAGGCATGTACGTCTGCCGACATCGACCATATCAAAGCGAATTCAACCCGGCAAGCATCTGGACAGCCTATTCGCCCGACCTTTTCTGCTGGGGGCATCACGAAATGACCCTCGCCCCAACGCCCGGCACATGGGAGGGCCAGCGCGTAGGTTGCGGCGCGACGCCGATAAAAACCACAGCAGGCTGGCTTGAGATTTACCACGCCGCCGACGAAACCCATCGGTATCATCTCGGCGCGATGCTCAGCGACCTGGAGCACCCTGAGAAAATTATCTCGCGGTCAAAGGTGCCGGTTTTTGAACCCCAGGCCAGCTATGAACTCGAAGGCGTTTTCGGAAACTGCGTTTTCTCCAACGGCCTGGTTACAGATGATAACGGAACCATAACAGTTTTTTATGGAGCAGCGGACCGGATATGCGCAGCTGCGATTACTACCATAGATGATATGGTCGCAGCAGCCAAGAACAAATGAGTGGCCCAGAAAGGAAACGCGAAGTCTGAAAGAGTCGCATCAATACTATTGGCTTTGCTTCTTTGGATCCAGCAGTCGGCGAACAGCCTGGGCCAATGCGGTGAAATCGAAAGGCTTAACCAACATTGCCGTTCCGGGTTTCTGCAGAATTGTATCATCAGTCAATCTTTTACTGTAGCCTGACATGAACAGGACCGGCATGTTAGGCCTGGCTATTCTCAACCGCTCAGCCAATTCGGTACCCATCATATTAGGCATAACCACATCTGTGGCCAACAGATCGATTTGGCCTTCATAATGCTCGCCAAGCGGCAGAGCCTCGGCGGCGTTGGCGGCTTCCAGCACGGTATAGCCACACTCACGAAGCATCGAGACAGCCAGCTGTCGCAGAGATTCCTCGTCTTCCACGAGAAGGATCGTCTCCGAACCTTCCGGCATCGCGTCCAGTTCAGGGGCTACCTCCCCCTCTCGCTCCGTTGAGGCTTCGACAGGCTGAACCATGGGGAAGTACAATCGGAACGTAGAACCCTTGCCCGGTTTGCTATCCACCTGAATAAACCCCTTGCTCTGGGCTACGAATCCATAGACCATGGCAAGTCCCATCCCTGTGCCTGCCCCCACTTCCTTTGTCGTGAAGAACGGGTCAAAAATATGTTGCTGCGTTTTGGCATCCATACCGGCTCCCGTATCGCTTATAGTAACGACGACATAATCTCCAGGGCTTGCGTTGGGAATGCCCCTAAGGGCTTGTATAGTTAGTTCGGCCCGGCCAGTCTCAACCGTTAACTTGCCGCCGTGCGGCATGGCATGACGGGCGTTGACCACCATGTTCATAATAGCTTGCTGGAATAATCCAGGATCGACGTTGGCCCAGCATGCCTTCGGACTTGAAATGATCAGCAGGCGAATATCCTCACCGATCATCTGCGGCAGCAGCCTGGCCATTGCCCTTATTGATTCATTCAAATTGACAGTTTCAAGGTGAATCGACTCTTTTCTGCTGAAGATAAGCAATTGGTTGGTTATGGTCGCGGAGCGGCGGACAGCCTTGAGTATTTCCTCAACGTCCTTTTGGCCTTCTTCGGTTACCCGCGAGCGATGCAAAAGCATCGAAGCAAAACCCTGAATAACAGTCAGCTGATTGCGAAAATCATGCGCGACTCCGCCAGCCAATTGACCAATCGCCTCCATTTTCTGGGCATGGAGATATTGCGTCTCAAGTTGCTTGCGATCCGTGATGTCAAGACAATGGCCTATATAACCAATAAACTCGCCCTTGGTATTATATCGCGGACACCCGTCATCGAGTATCCAGCGGTATTCACCATCATGCCGTCGCAATCGATACTCTATGCTGAATTTCTCCCGCCGATCAAACGCATTAACATAAGTATCCAAACATTGCTGCAGGTCTTCCGGATGTACACCGTCTGTCCAGCCATTGCCCATCTCCTGTTGGAGTGTACGCCCCGTAAATTCCAGCCAGATGCTGTTGAAATAATTGCAGAGTTTATCCTCCCCAGCTGTCCAGACCAACGCCCGGCCTGAGTTCATTAAGGTTCCGTAATTCTTTTCCTTTTCCCTTAACACTTCCTCAACCTGATGTCGCGAAAGTGCAATCGACAGACTATCGGCTATCCTCTCAAAATGATCAATCAGGCTGGTGGTAAAGCGATCAGTCTGACGATCGTTGAATTGCAGCAATCCAAAAACCTGACCTCCGACACGCAGGGGAATCAATGCTACCGATTCATACCCTTCACCGTTACACCGGTTGCGCGTACGTGACTGGCGATCAGCTTCCGTAGTACTGGCCAGAAGAGCGGTTGTGTTGTTGGACCAGAAACTTCCATTTTTTGTAAAGAATGGTTTGGAAGGATCGAATCGGCCTGACAGAACATTACCGCACATGCACTCCAGCAACGGATTGCCCTTGTCATCGCGCAGGATTTTATTATCCGGGCCATAGGCGCAAAGATACCTCTCCGCCTCGACAAATTCGGAAGAAAACCCCCGTGTCTCATAATACGGAAAATCGTCTCCTTCTCGCAGGCGTATACCGACAGCTTCACAGCCAGACCATTTTTGCAGAGCAGCGGTCAGGCCTGACATGAGTTCGCGAAAATTGCCCGGAGCATTGACCAGCAGAATAAGGCGGTCCGTCAACTCAAGCTCGTTCGCACGAAATATCCGTTCGCTGATATCGCTGATCACGACGCGGAACACAGCCTCGCCAGTACACTCCATGGCGGTGGTTGCCAATCTTGCCCAGAATAGCGTTCCGTCGTTTTTGATCATCCGTAATTCACAAGTCTGTGGCTGACCTGTCTCAAAGAGCTGTTTGCGGAGCAGGTAGTATATGTCATGATCCTCGTCGAAGATGACTCTGACGATTGGCTGACCAACCAATTCCTCCCGTTTCATATCCAGCAAACTTGCAGCTGTGAGGTTGGCTTCAAGGAAAATTCCTTTTTTAGAGACAGTTAAATATCCTACAGGTGCGAGGTCGTATAGTTGTAAATATCGTGCCCGCGCCTCGTCAAGCTCAACTTGTATTCTGCAAAGTTCCTCGTTCTGCAATTCCAGCCCGATCTGATGCACTAGCAATTCATGAATCGCAAGTCGAATTTCTTCTGACGAGAGGGCCTCGATGTCTTTCATAGACAAGCTTTTATGCCGAGCCAATTCCTTCGCACGTCGACATAAATCATCTGACAGGTCTGCATGGTTTGCCTTTTTACTCCTAGCCGGCTCGCCATCCTTGACGGCATGATAAGTCTGCGACATGGATGGTGATAATTCGACAGGCTCAGTGAGTTTCTCACAAATCTCGCGATCCAGATGCTTTTTCTTCCCAGCCATAGCCTACCCCAGAACAAACAACCATGCTCGGCGGCACACTTCCTCGGCTACATAAGGTCTGCCCGATTACCGCATAGGCATTGCTGTTTCTTTCGGTTCATATTCTCTCGAAAGTAGTTCATACAATTTTCACACTTATTATTATACTATGTTTCCGGTTTATAACCAGCATTTCATTTTTTTGAGATTCCTTAAGGTAAGGTAATCACAGTAATTCTATGTGCTTTCATCGGCAATAGTTGAATCAAACATGTCAGCGGCTTGCCCCGGGGTTATATCAATGCCGCCAAAGCATTTGGAACGGTATCTTCAGGCTTGACCTTATACCAGACGTGTGTGACTTTGGCATTTTCGTCGATCAGAAAAGATGATCGAATAATCCCTTCGTATTTCTTGCCGTACATCGATTTTTCTCCCCACGCCCCGTAAGCCTTGGCCGTGCTTCCATCCGGGTCGGAAAGAAGGAGGAATCCGAGCTTGTACTTGGCATCAAATTTCATCTGTTTTTCCGGCATATCCGGGCTAATGCCTACCGCTTCGACACCCTGTTTTTTCAATTCCTTTAGCGAGGAGCTTATGCTACAGGCCTGGACGGTACAGCCCGGGGTATCAGCCTTGGGATAAAAGTAGAGCAGCAATTTCTTGCCTTTGAAATCAGATAACTTGACCTTCTTGCCGCTCTGATCATTCAGTGAGAAATTCGGAGCCTTACTGCCTGTCTCAAGTTCAGCCATGATGTAATCTCCTTTCATTCCAAATTATGCCATATAATTCCCATATTTATTTATCTTTGCCACATAAGCGTCAACGTCGAATTTCCTCTTTAGTCCGTTGGCATTCATATATCTTACATTGCCGAAAACAGGCCTTTGAGACCAGGGTCGATCATGCTTGCCCAAACACCAGGCCACACCTGCATAGCCGTTGGGATCCCTGCCATCCAATTCATACTTATCATTAAGATAACAGGCAATCTTGTATGCCCTTTGCGGGGAAGACGTCCATTCCAGAATTTTCTTGCCCCAGTACATTCTCATATAGCCATGCATTTTTCCGGTTATAACCATTTCCAATTGACACGCATTCCAGTAAGGATCATGAGTATCAGCAGCTTCAAGCTGGGCCAGCGTATACAGATATTCGCGTTTATCCTTTGCGTGAGTTCTGAAATTTCCCTTCACCCAGTTTGGCAGTGAAGCAAAGGAAGCGTAATTCGGGTTGTAATACACAAAATTGATCGCCAGTTCGCGCCGCACGATAAGCTGTTCCAGATAGTCAGCCTTACCTTCGCCAACGGAATTATATACCTGCAGGGCAACATAAAGCGGTGAAATCTGGCCGAAGTGCAAATAGGGACTCATATTGGAAAGTGCGTTGAAATTGGGATCGTTGCTTTTTTGAGAATAATGGTCCAATCGATATTTTAAAAAATGGGTCAGATGCTTTTTGGCCTGGCTGGTTCCGCCGTGAAAAGTGTCCACCTTTTTGACACTCCTGTCGATATCCAACTTTGCTATCGCATTGTCTGTATTACTGATATCGAAAGATTCAAACCTCATATCAATCGATTTGTTTTTCAGGCGGCGTTTTTCCAACGGCACAAGATAGTTCGGGAGTAATCGGTTAATCCTGGGGCGAAGGGACGCAGCTGAGTATGCTTCCCTCTCGAGGGCCTGTTCAACGGGCACGATAATATCGGATTCGACCTGGATTAATGGACACTTTATCCTACAGGCTAGGTGTTTTCGCCATTTTCGCTGCAAACTCAGATAGCCTCTGTCAGTTATGACGACGCAGGGGTTCGGGAACAATCCTGGAACAGCCTGTTCGGGAGATTCATGTCTGATGACCATTAAAATGCCCCGCTTGAGCAACGCAGCCTGAGTTTCTCTCAGGCCTTCCAGCATGAAATGGTAGTGCCTTTCATTTGCGCCGGGATACGCATCCATAATGCCGAAAAAAACAAGCAGAGGTTTGTCGAGGTCATTGGCTTGGGTGATAGCGTATTCAAGCGCGTGATTGTATTCCGCCCGTTGCGAAGCCTGCATCCAGTAAATGACATAGTCGCCATTCATCATGGGTTTACTATTAAGCCGCTGTATTCTTTCCCGCTGAATCATGATTTCTGTATCCCATGTTGCGATAAAATTCTTATCGGCCATCAGTTTCAGTTCGATGCAGGTACACATTAATAATACCAGACAAACTTGTCAAAAAACAGCGTACTTGCAAACATCAATCTCTTTCTCCAGTGATTGCATGAATGCGGTCTCAAACTTGAACGCTTGACATTTCAGCTGAGTGTGTGGAAGATGGATTTTTGGTATTTGGAATAACTGATAAACCAGGCCCGCGCGTTCGGCTGATGTTTTTTTGTTGTCAGCTGGGAGGATATAATGGAAAAAAGAATTTTAGGACGAACCGGGGCGAAGTTGTCGGTCATCGGATTTGGTGGCCTGCTTTTGGCGGGCGTATCCCCATCTGAGGCCGATGAGTATGTCGCCGAAGCAATAGGCCGGGGGATTAATTACTTCGACGTTGCGCCCAGTTACGGTGACGCTGAACAAAAACTGGGCCCAGCCCTCGAGCCATATCGCGATGAGGTATTTCTAGCCTGCAAGACCCTTCAGCGGTCGGCTGAGGGTGTCAAGGCCGAGTTGAAACGCTCACTGGAAAACCTCAGAACCGACCACTTCGATCTCTACCAGCTCCACGCCGTGAATACTTCAGAGGAGGTCGACGAAATTCTCGCACCGGGCGGTGCTTTGGAGGCTTTTACCGCAGCCAGGGATCAGGGACTGATCAAGCACATAGGCTTTTCCGCGCATGCCGAAGATTCCGCACTGCGACTTCTCGATGCTTTCCCGTTCGACAGCGTACTTTTCCCGGTCAGCCTGTTCTGCTGGCGTGGCGGTTTCGGCCCGCGCGTTTGCGACAAGGCAGTCGCGAAAGGCACTGCTATCCTTGCTATTAAAACCCTCGCCAAACGTCACCTGCATGAGGGAGAACAGTCGAAGTGGGCCAGTTTGGGATATGTCCCCATTGACTCCGACGCCGAGGCAAGGACAGCTGTTTCGTTCACACTCGCACAACCCGTGACATCTGTGGTCTGTCCCAGAAGAGCGGAACTGCTCTGGCTGGCTTGCGACGCTGCCGAAGCCATCGAAAGCGGTGAATCCATCTTGCCCCAGGAAACCCTGCAAGGCGAACCTTTCTTTGAAAAATGAGATAGTAAACTCCATACCGAAGTTCAATCGGCAAAGCCCAGCTAAAGTACGTTAATTAAAAAAACTTCCACACCAACAGGCGATTAGATACAATACCGCCTGATCGGCGCGATGACCTTTCGTATCTTTGCCTTTCTGAACATTGTACGCTGACAACTATCACCTTCTACTGTTCGAGGCTACTGACATGAACAACGCAACCAGGACACTGGAACGTCACACCGTTTTGGGAATAATTATTATCGCCATCCTCGCAACTTTCGCCTGTAATGCACAGGCTGCGGGTCAGCTGAAAAAAGTCAAAACGTTTGATGACATGCTCAAGTACTGGGGCATCAACGATCCTGGCGAACGCAAGTACATAGAGGATTCGACCAAGCAATTCCTACAGGATGAGATTTCAGAACTGGTAGATACCAAACTGGACGTCGTGGACTATCTCCAGGTTATAAACCACCTTGCCTACGGCGAAGTCAAGAAGGCCAACAACTATCTCGCTGAGAAAGTGTTGTGCAAAATGCTCGAAAACATGATCGGGGGCCCAGCTATGAAGATACTCACCGCTGCGTGGGACTTCGACAAATACGTCTGGACAAGCGTCCAGGCCTGGGCTGAGCAGCAAGACAAGGATCTGTTCCATAAGTTTCTCGTTGCACATGTCAATGCCTGGCGGCAAGGCAAAAGTCTAGATGAGATCAAAGACAGACGCCAACTGGTCAATGCTTTCAATCAATGGTGGGACGCCAATGAGAACAATCTCGGCAGAACAAAGATGTATGGTGATCGTCAAAAGTACTACAAGGAATTCAAGGATGCCTGCCTTAATCGCTTCATGGATATTGCTGACAGGAACCTCCAGGCCATGGAAGCCCGCGAAGCCTTGAACCTGGCGCTGCGACAGAAACTCGCAACAATACAGTTGAACATTTTTTATCGCAGGCTGGATTACAAAAATGCTCTCCGCGCGCTAAAGCGGGCCAAGATTGATCCAACACCCGACCTGGCCAGGAAATACCTGGCCGATAAAGCGTACCAGAAGCAAGTCGCAAAGCTGGCAGAGGAAAATCGCAAGTCGTCCCTGGAAAACGAATCGCAAATTCTCCAGAACGCCGACGCTGATATCAACACAGCTGATCACGCAGCTGAGCAGGCAAAAAATACCAGCGAGCAGAATGGCTTCACCATCGTCAACCTGCCGCTGGGGGCGTTCAACACATTTATTCAGGATTACAAAACTATTGCGGAGTTGGCCTATTCTGGAGCTGCCTATCCACAGGAAGTCAGGTTGGCAGTGGAAAACTGGAATAAAAAACTCTCTGCCTTCAAAAGCGGAGTAAGTGCTGTCAGTAAAAGCTATGAAAAAATGTCGTATAATGGAAAGTTGACGGAATCTCAAAGAAAACAGCTCAATGCAGAACGCAAAAGAATCAGAAAGGCATTTGAGAATTTTCACAAAGCCATACTCGCAGAATACTCGCTGCGTGCGAAACAAACCAACGACGATGTTTATGCCCTCAAAAGCCAAGTCAAAAATATTCAAAAACTCTACGAAAAGACTCTTGAAAGAAATCTGGACAAAAAAGCGTGGAGCTGGCAGGAACAGATTCGCAAAAAAATGGATTCAATATGCACCACTGCCAGCCAGGGCACGTCGGCAAAATCATATCTCACGGGAATGCTGCGTCAACCTCAGCCGAGATATTCATACCAGTTGGTTGCAGGAGCTATCAGCAAAATCAATCCGGACCCACTTGCTGCCATGGATCAGGTTGCCAAATGTTTTGAGGATTGCGTGGAGGCATATAAGGCAGGCCTGGCTGATTTACAACGCGATATCTTCACCAGCATCAATGCCAACGATTCTATAATAGATCAACGCGTAAAAGCCGTCTTGGAACTCGAGAAAGCCTACGAACCCATCGAGCCGCAGGTTGCATTCCTTAGTGAATCTAAATCCTGCTATATTCATCTCTCCGTCTCAGGATTGAAGCAGATTGATTTCAAGTACCATCCCGCAGGCTGGAGTGGCGAACTTAATCACGACATCAAAGATGTGATGAAACATCTGAAAAATTTTCATTGCAGACTGGCAGCCATGCTTGATTGTCAGATCGAAATGAGGCTGGACCTTGAACGCGAAAAGAGTCTCTACAGCCAGGCCCAGAAATTATTGGCCGATGCCAATGCCCTTGCGTCAGGCAAGGCAGACCAGAAAACGGATGAACCGGAAAAACCCTCTAACATGGCAATCGCCATCCTGAGAAGCGGCGACCAAAAAGCTCTTTTCAACCAGATGGTCACTCGCAATCGCACAGCAATCAGGCCACTGAATGGCTCAATCAACGGTTATCAAAAATCCCTCACAGCCCAGGCGATTAATGCCTATCGTCTGAACCAACCGCCATTTGAAGGCTGGCGTCGCACCCCGCAGCAAAACTCCGATCTCATCACAGCGATGGAAGCTGCCCTTGACAACGCAAGCAAGACTGAGTTGAAAGACCAGCAAAACGCGCCTGTCCTCAAGAAATGTGACGAGATTCTGAAACAGCTGGACAATATCGCAAGGCAGGTACATTTGCTGTCAAAATTGGTGGGGGAGGTTATCGACAAGGCTGAGAAAAAGATCGGTCTCGTTCAAGGCGCTCTTTCGCCGGAGTTACATAAAGTCGTTAAAGATGTCGAAGCCGACAAAAAAACGCTCGAGAGTTTTAAGGATTTCGTAGCGCAGGCGGCGTCCAATTATGCAACTGATAACAGAACGATGCAACGCTATCTCGGCCAGGCCCAATTATTAATGGCTGGGCGAAACGGCAAGCACGAAGCAAAAGATATGCAACGTGCAGCTGAGTTGCTTGGGCTGGCTACGGAGCATGTAAAGGTAATGGAATATTACGCGCTCTATAAAGGTTCGTGGCGATTCGATGCTAAAATCAAGGAGCTGAAAAAACAACTGAGCCAACTCGGAAGCGGCGTTGATATTGATGATGAACCCACAAAATTCAATAAAGGCGGCATATTCACGGTAAGTCTGAACAGCGTGAGTATTGGGCAAACGGATCGCGGGAGTGTTCATGAAATCACTACTGAGCGCGGCCTGCTGGTCATTCGCAGTGAATCATACAGCAGGGTTTTTCAAAACGCAAAACAGGTTATACTGCGACTCTCATCGGGGACTGATAAGTCTGGAAAATTTGTAACCGTCGCCAATAATAAGACTGATTTCACATATCAGACGACGATTGTTCCGGGCAGAATTTACACGCTTGAGCTTCGGCTGATCACCAGCGGTAACGCTGGTTACGAACCGAAGCCGTTCCCGGTAAAGTTCCGAGCCAACGACAAGAAAATCCATACGGACGATGATGAAGATGATGACAAAAAGGACAAGGATTTTTCCAACGCGCTCGGCCTGCCCCTCGCACCCAACAGGTTATTCATAATCAGCCTGTTTCATAGCGTTCAGCATTGTGAGCCTACCGTCCGTGTAGTTCAGACATGGCAGCGCAAACTCTACAGCAGTGATCGGGCCAGTATCATCTATGAAATCTTTGGTTCGCCCGAATATGTCCAGCGAAAAACGCTTTCCAATCAGTTCGTGCGGGATGCCTATCAGTCGATCCTTGGCAGAGAACCCAAACCCGCGGAAACCAGTCGTTGGGTAAATTACCTGACGAAAAGCCGGGGTATGCGCCGGGGCGTCCTGAACAGTCTGCTGAACTCCGATGAATACAAGGCCCTGGAAGCCAAACGCACCGGCAAGACCATCAAAGATGATCGACGCCCTGACGACAAGGATAAAAAACAGGATAAAGATCATGATGTGTATAAAGATAGCCAGCAGGACAAGGACAAAGATATCGATAAGGATAAAGACGTTGACAGGGAGGACAATAAGAGCAATGACAAGAAAAAAGCTGACGAGAAAGCGTATCAGGAATATATAGCCGCATACAACAAGCTCACGAAACTCATGGCTGCCGGTAAAGGCGATACACCCGAAGCCCAAAAAGCCTACAAAGATTACAAGGCTGCAAAAGACAAATACGAAGCCCAGATAAAATGAGATTCCATATGAATCAATGTGCCTCTGTAGTCTCGGGTGGCCGTGGGCGGTTGCTCGCCCACGGCTCCCACAGATCCGGACGTGCGCGTTGACGCATCTTATGTTGTATACAACATAAGATGCGTTATGTTGTGTAGTTATTTATGTTGTGTAGGATTCATAACTCCTTTTGCTTCAACGCTTCCTACCTTGCTGGACACAACATAACCTTTCTATCATGAGCTAGAATTTCTTTTACAAGGAGATCTACTCATGTTCGAAAATTTGTTCACTTATCCTGCCGTTTTATCCCGACACATAAATGCCCCGTTTGCTCAAGAACGTGAGCAATATCTGACTCACAGAGCTAGAGATGGCACGGCAAAAGAAACGTTACTTCGAATTGCTCGGGAACTGTTGGTCATAGTGGAGGAGATGGATTTATCCGGCAATAATAAAATTACGGATAGAGACATAAAATTGGCGGCCAAACGTTGGGCATCCAAGCAGATACAACGCAATAGAGCACACGGAGCCAAGCACCCTCAAATTCTATTTATTCAAGTTGCCCGCGATTGGCTTGGATTTATAGGCCAATTGAAAACAAAAAAAGTTCGGCCATCTCCGCCTTGTCCCATGGTAGAAGATTTTGCGTCGTATATGAAAAATGAACGGGGGTTGTCTGAAGCAACGATTTTTACACGTAGTTGGTATATAAAACTATTCATCAAGTGGCTTACTACACAAAAATGCACTATTAACAATGTCAGTGTGGCGGATATCGATAAATTTATCACACGCCAGCAATGCAAACAAAATTGGTCTCGAGTAACATGTGCTCATTGTACAAGTTCTCTACGGACTTTTTTTCGCCATGCTGAAAGACGTAACTGGTGCGCCAACGGAATAGCTGATGCTATTGAATCACCCAGGATTTTTAAACAAGAGGCTTTGCCAGTGGGACCTGCTTGGGAGGATGTTCAAAAATTGCTGGGCAGTACGGAGACTAATGTTCCCGTAGACATTCGTGACAGAGCGATTTTAATTTTGCTCGCAATTTACGGTTTTCGCAGCAATGAAGTTATCCACCTTACGTTGGATGATTTGGATTGGGAACAAGAGATTATTAACATCTACCGTTCCAAATCGCGCATTACACAAACATATCCATTAATCCATAGTGCCGGCGAAGCTGTTCTGGAATATCTCAAAAAAGTTCGGCCCAAAGCGCAATGCCGGAATATTTTTTTAACCGTGCGAGCACCATTCCAGCCTATATCTTCCAGCAGTATATATCGTATCGTAAATAAGCGAATGTTGAAGCTTGGAATTGAAGCTGTCCATAAAGGCCCTCATAGCCTTCGTCATGCATGTGCTGCGCATTTAGTATCGGAAGGCTTTTCATTAAAAGAGATTGGCGATCATCTCGGACATCGCAGCGCTTTTGCCACCCGTACATATGCCAAGGTGGATATTAACGGCCTGCGCGAAGTAGCAGATTTTGACATCGGAGGCTTATTATGAAACTTTCAAAACTTATTCAGCAGTACATTGATCTAAAACAATCCATGGGTTCACGTTTTAATTCAGAATCGGTGATTCTCAAGGCGTTTTGTAAAGCGATGGGTGACATCGATATCAGGGAAGTTGAAAAAGAAAAAGTATTCGAATATATTTCGGGCACCGGACCCGTAACACGTTTTTGGCATCGTAAGCATGAATCCTTAAGCGGATTCTATCATTTTGCCATCGGCCGTGGATATGTTGCATGCTCACCTTTACCACAGACGGTTCCCCGTCCAGAAAAGGTGTTCACTCCATACATTTATTCGACGGATGAACTTCGGAGATTATTGGAGGCAGCCAGGTCTTTTGGATCACCCTACACCAAGCTGCAATCCACTACCATGCATACGATAATATTGTTGCTATACGGTACTGGGTTAAGAATCGGCGAGGTAATTTCATTGAACATCCAGGATGTGAATTTACATGACCGCCTACTGACCATTCGCGAGAGCAAATTTTATAAGACTAGTATGACAGCGCTATAAGAATTCTGCACTTTTTTTAGCTTTTGCCGTTTTCTTTCGGCTGGCATATGATGCTTCGTTACGTATTTGATAATATTGGCACTGTTTTTTTAGCCGGCTCCATGAATGCGGAAACTTCTGCCATATCTTCCATGCCAGCATATTCGCAACATCGGCAACCTGTTCCAGCGTTATCTGCGGATTTTTCCCCCCGAAGCCGAGTTGTCTGGTCGGACAAAAAGTACATTGCCAAACGGCTGGCAAGCCAGTGGCGAATCAGGCTTGTATAAGTGCGAACTTCAAATGCTCCCAATCCGCATTCCTGTTTGGCTCGCTCAAACCACTTTTCAACATGCCATCGGCAAAAGGCGATTTCCAGCAACGTCTCTAACTTTTCCCTGGCTGGGGCATTGCTTACAAAAAACTTCATTTCGTCTGTTTGTCTGTTATGGGCAACAATCAGCCAATAGCTGCGATCTGTCGGAACCGGACAATAGGCCTTGCCGTCCTGGTGTTTCACCAGATAAACCTGGGCCGACTTTACATGCCATACACATTGGCCTCGGGTCGTATCCTTTATTATCATCTGTTTCCAGGATTGACCGTAAAAGGCTGGGCTGTGAGAAACAATTTTATCCGCACGGTGCGAAGAATGCTCAGCCTTATGCGATTTGCACGCAGGTTTTTTGGCCCAGACTCTGAAATTGCACGGAACTTCACCGATGGCTTTTTGCCCAAGGCGATCCAGTTCGTATACAAACTCTGGCACCTTGCCGTATTCTTCATCATAAGTGACATAATCAAAACGCAGGCCGGCTGACATGGTGTGCTCAAGCTGCTCAATAGCTATCTTCCAGACGGGACGATAGGTAAGCTCGTCAGGAATACCAGCCCGTTTGCAGCGGTCGCGATCTTCGTTCCAGGATTTAGGCAAATACAGATCGCTGGCAACAACACAGCTGAAGGGATTCGTGGGATGGTTATCTGTATAAAGCAGATGCTGGCCGATTACACAATTGTCTTTTTTACCTGTTTCACCGCACCATTGACGCTGAACTCCGGGGGTGTGCTTTCCCTGCTTTGCGTGTGCCGAGGCATCGAGAACTCCGATTGAAAACTTACCGTGCTGGCGTTCAACAACTTCACGCACAAGGGTCTTGTCAACTTGCTGATGATCCCATACGAAAAAGGCCAGGAATTCCTGCAAGGTACGAACAGCCACACCGCTTGCCAACGCGATCGGTTCTATGGATTTGCGTTTCAGATCAGCCATTAGTCCCAAAATATACTTTTGAAGATAATTAAATGTTTTGTTGCGTTTGAAGCAGTGACGAACTTTCTCCAGAAATTTTGCCAACGCCGGCTCAAATGAAGCCAATTGCTGATAATTCATAACCAAACTCTCCAAATTAAATGCCTTTGAAAAGTTCATCGGCTAACCTCTAAAGAATTCTTGAGCAGAATTAGCGCTGTCATACTAGGCTGGTGCCTATCAGCAATCAACTCGCAAACGTTCTCAAAAACTATTTGGATGGTCGTAATCGCAGTTACGTTTTGGATAAAACTTGCCCATTTTTTACATCCAAGCATGGCGAGCGGGTAGTTCTTTTGACGGTGGAAAGAACTTTCATGCAGATTCGTCAAAAAGCAGAAGTGCTCCGATATGACGGTGCTCGCTATCAGCCGCGTCTCCATGATTTAAGGCACACTTTTGCCGTTCATCGTCTTGTCGCGTGGTACAAGCAAGGTGCCGACGTCCAAAGACTATTGCCTATGTTGGCAACGTATCTCGGGCATGTGCATATTACCGGCACGCAAAAATATTTGACGATGACCTCGGAATTACTGCAGGAAGCAAATGCACGTTTTGAAAATTACGCACTTTCCAAAGGAGATTTATTATGACTACCAAAACACTGATCGGCCCATGGATAAGACGTTTTTTACTTGAATACATTATTGGCGAACGCAATTTTACGAAAAACACCCAGCAGAGCTACCGTGACACGTTAACCATATTCCTGAGCTTTTTGACAAAACATATTGGCAGGCCCATTGACCGCATCTGCATTGAAGATGTTTCGCCGGACAGCGTTCGCCAGTTCCTTAAATATCTGGAAGAATCCCGTAATTGCAGCAATTCGAGCCGCAACCAGAGATTGGCCGCCATTCGATCACTGGCCCATTTTATCGGCATGTACAGCCCTGAACATATTGCGTGGTGTGGACAAATTCGGGAAATACCATTTAAAAAAGGGAAAACTTCGTCCATGTCGTATCTTGAAAAAGATGAAATGGACGCCTTGTTGGTGGCCCCAGACAGGAGTACATCTCAGGGCCGCAGGGATTACGGTATGTTGCTTTTTCTTTACAATTCCGGAGCGAGAGCCGACGAAGCCGCTCATATAAAGATTCGAGATATTATTTTTTCGTCCCCAGCGTCGGTAAAAATACTCGGCAAAGGCAATAAGATTCGTATCTGCCCGCTCTGGCCTATTACAGCTTCTATCCTGTCTGAGATAACGGAGCATCACGATCCTGATGATCGCGTCTTTTTGAACCGGCGAGGCCAGCCGATAACGAGATTCGGTATCTATGAAATGGTTGAACGCTATGTATCGAAAGTAACCGTCACAATACCGGCGCTTGGTAACAAACGTATCAGCCCTCACACTATCCGGCATACCACTGCCGTCCATCTGCTGCGTGCAGGAGTTGATATCAACACCATCAGAGCTTGGCTGGGCCATGCTTCTCTAAACACCACGAATGTTTATGCTGAGGTCGACTTGGAGATGAAAGCCAAAGCCCTGGCAAAATGTGACGTAAAAGCCCGCGCTAAAAACAGAAAGAGGTGGCGTGAAAATGACGGCCTGATGGCATTTTTGCGTTCCCTGTAGCCATTTAGTTATGTTGTGTCCAGCAAGGCGGGATGTGTTGAAAGAAAAGAAGTTATGAATCCTACACAACATAAATAACTACACAACATAACGCATCCGGCTCCTCTGTCTTTCCATTCGCTACGTTCGGTAAATGCTGTGAACAATTCGCGGAGTAGGCGGCGGGTAGCGGCTTAACAGTTGCCAGAACCGCTCCCACTCCATACCGTGATTGTTTCGACGAGATAGCCATTGGCACCAGACATGCAGGCATTGATAATAGAACTTACTCAATGACCTGATATTGCCTGTCACACCGAAATAGGCATAATGACCTCGCATCTTCAGGCTCAGTTCATGCTGTTGCACTTCCAGTGGTTTATGGCGATTACTTTTGCAGTAGTCGGAGATTTTCCGCAGACTGTTTCGCAGCCGCTTCTTCTCCGTTTTCTGCTTAATCACCCAATAACCCCGCCCTGATTTCGCCCAATAATGTTCCAGGCCAAGGAACTTGACAGTTCCCGCCTTATTAACATTTTGGGTTGCATTGTAAGGCGGACGGCAAAAGCTTATCAGCATCGTCTTTTCTGGATGAAGCCGTAGGCTGAACCGTTCAAACCGTTTGGGCAGAACTTCCAGCACACGCTCGGCATCTTCACGATTCGCAAATGAAAGAACCGCATCATCTGCGTATCTCACCATGAACGCTTTGCCTTTCAACCGCGGCAACACGTCACGATGAAACCATTCATCCAAAACATGATGGAGATACACATTCGCAAGTATAGGGCTGATCACGCAGCCCTGTGGCGCGCCGCTCGTCGGACGCGTCAGTTGTGTTCCTTCCATCACACCGGCCTTCAGCCATTTACCGATCAGGCGCGTTATCACGCCATCTCGTACTCGTTTGGAGAGCATCTCCCTTAGCTGATTGTGATTCATCTCGTCAAAGAAAGAACGAATGTCAAGTTGTATGACATGCCCGCCTTTGATCTCATGAAGTTGATCACGCAATGACTTCAATGCCTGATGGGCACCACGCTTCGGCCTGAACCCGTACGAACAGTCGTAAAAATCCTGTTCATAAACCGCTTCAAGAATCATCGCAACTGCTCGCTGCAAAACCTTGTCTTCGACCGTCGGAATTCCCAACGGACGTTTCTGCTTGCCGCCATCTTTGTCGATGTACGTCCGGCGAACAGCCGGGGCACGATAACGGCCTGCTTTCAGGCATTGCAATAAATTGCTTAAATTCTCGTCAAGGTTGCGGGCGTAGGTCGCCGCAGTTTTCCCATCAATACCAGCCGCCGCGGTCTTCCGTGTACGTCGGAAAGCCTCGCCCAGCCAGTCCACATCAATGTGATGTGCCAGTGTTGTCAATGTCAGCTTCGGCTGATAGCTCGCCAGTTGGGCTATCTTTTGAAGTTTTGTTGACACGGTTTGTGAACTCATTGTTTCTCCCGTGGTTCGTTTCAAAAGTTGATTAAACAGTTGCTCCCTTCCCTCCGCCGGGTCGGCTTGAGTTCGCCTTCCCCGACTTCGTCGGTACTATGAAGCAATCGGACTTCCCAACATCCATCAGGCCGCACTTCGTTTCCTTCGCTTGGCCTTACCATTTCCAGCAATGCCATTTTTCGTGTTTCGGTGCCTTGCGGCAACCGCTCTTTCGCCGCGACATTGCATTTGTGTACCGGCGAAGCCTTGAGGTTTTACGTTGCTGGTTTGCCTCGTCCAGCCATGGGACATGGAGATGAAGGGATCTCACAGGTTTCCCGGAAACCCTTGTGCACATGCCACGCTCTTAGACCTCGGCCAGGCCTGATATTCAATTCCCATTGAGAATACCAGATGTTGCTTTCCGCCTGAACTAAAACGTCAGCCCTGACAATCATGTCCATTTCGCGGCTCAATCACGCAGCCTATGCACTCGCTGTCTACGCTTCGCAGTGCGGATTGCTCCTGCCAATTAGAGGCAAACACCACGTAAGACTCGCTTCCGGCGTTAGGACACTTACCGGGTGGAATTCTTCCTTCCACAGGGTTTCATCTTAAGGTTTCATGTTATTATGTATTTATCACATTTTTCCAATCCTCCTCAACGGAACTTTTCCTGTCGCACAGTCCAGCGAACTTGGGTGCATAAAATTGCCCCAGAATTTTCGCTAACCTTTTTTCAAAGGGATGGTTATAATTTCGTGTCTGATGAAGATACACAATAATTCGAAAAGGCGTTTTCCGCTGCCAATAGGTGGGAATTATACTGTTTCTCTTCCCAAGGGCTGGCCTGTCGTGGTGCAAAAAGCAATGTTGCATGTTATCTCGCTGGCGCATTTTGCGATGATTTATTCTCGAGGTTGGGCGGCCAATAGTATCAATAAAAGAGTTCGGATTCAGAGCCAGCTTGATGCAGCCAATGGCAGGATCGCTCACCTCCGGGAACAAATGCGCATCAAAGATCAGCGGATGGAACGGATTCCTGCTCATCGTCGGCCACGATATTTACCGCCTGAGCGAATGCAAATCCTCGAACTTCGTGCTGCATGTGGCTGGTCGAAGGCGCAAACTTCTCGACAGTTTTTAGTTTCTGAAAACACCATTGCTGACTGGTGCAAACGGCTGGATGATGCCGAAGATTCATTGCTGCAATTCGGTGAGCCGGTGAATAAATTTCCAGACTTTGTTCGTAATATTGTGCAGCGATTGAAAACGCTAAATCCAACGCTCGGAAAAAAACGCATTGCCGATCTGCTTTGCAGAGCCGGCCTGCACCTTGCAATCTCCACCGTCGGACGATTCATCAATGAAGCTTCAACTGAACCTGATAATCTAAGTTTGTAAACCGAGAATCTTTCTGAAGAAACCGTTGTTGAAGAATCTGATTCTGCCAAACCACGAATCGTTACAGCAAAATATCCGCATCACGTCTGGCATATCGATCTTACAATTGTTCCTACAGGTAAAGGCTTTTGGGCCTCTTGGCTACCCAACACATTCGAACAATGTTGGCCGTTTTGCTGGTGGCTGGCTGCGATTGTTGATCACTTTTCAAGACGTGTTGTCGGCTTTGCGATCTTCAACAAACAGCCGACTTCAAAAGATATTCAAAACCTCATGAATCGTGCGATTCGCAAAGAACTTAGAAAACCGAAATACATCATATCTGACAAGGGGCCTCAATTCTGGTGTGACGGTTACAAAAAATGGGCTGAGAGCGGAAATATCAAACTTCGTTTTGGAGCGATCGGCCAGCACGGAAGTATTGCCGTTATCGAAAGGTTTTTTAAAAACCCTCAAAGAAGAATTCCTGAGCAGTATTTTGATTCCGCTACGACTCGAAAACTTTCGAACAGAAGTTCGGCGGATTATCGAATATTACAATGGGTACCGGCCGCATACATTCTTAAAAGGCCGAACTCCAAATGAAGCCTGCTATCCGAGCCTACCTTTAAACATGGCTCCAAGATTCGAACCTCGCAAACGCTGGCCAGCTGAGTCTAAATGTGCTTCTCCACAATCGCCTTTGATGGATGAACCTGGAAAAAAGTTCAAACTCCACATCAGCTACTACGAAGGCCGAAAGCATCTGCCGATCATCGAACTCAAAGCCGTAGCCTAAAGCTGTTGCACTCTTTGGCTGAACATAGCTACCAGTCTGCGCTGGCAGTGGAAAATTTCAGAATTCCTGATTCAATTTTCAATAAATGCATCCTCTTGGCCTATCGCCGAGAAACTTTCAGTATCGAATCAACCAATCATTTACCGAACAACGCATCGTTTTGGCGAAACCCAAGTCCGCTAGACGAGAACACCGGATAGAATTTTCGGGAGGGACACCTTAAGTTTTTCAGTTTTTCCTTGAAAACTCACAATTGATATATTAGTTTTAGTTTTATTATATCACATGACTAAACAAAACAGAAAAACATTAAGCGACTTCGCATATAGTCAGTTATTGCAAAGACTTATTGACGGAAGCATTACTCAGGGAAAGCGAGTCTCTCAGCAGAAACTTGCACGGGAAATGTCAATAGGCCTTACCCCCGTTCGCGAAGCCATCCAGCGAATGTGTGACGAGGGACTGTTGTATCAGAAACCCCAGAGCGGCACTTTCGTGGTCGAGCCAGACCGCCGAACGCTGATTGAAGTTTACGAGGTTCGTTGTGCTCTGGAAGTACAGGCTGTGCTCAGTGCGATGGGTAAACTTTCCACTTCCGGCCTGCAGACTCTTGAGCAGTGTTGTCAGCGGACAAGGCATGTCGCTGACGCTCTTCGCAAATCTGACATGGAGTTGCTTGACGAGGGACTAACGAGGGAATTTCTCGAAGCCGACATGCTCTACCACCACACGATAATGCAGGCTGCGGGAAACGTCTACGCGATGAAGATTATTTCGACTGGTCAGATTCGCAACCGGGCGTTCGGCTACAAAAGTCATCGCCGAGATCTGTCCCACGTGGCCTGGGTCTACAGGATTCACAAACAGATAGTGCGTGCTCTGCGAACCGGCGATAAGACAGCCGGTGCTGAATATATGCGGACGCACATCAACCGTAGCATGGCGGGAGCTGTGGAAGCATACGACCGCAAAGCTGCTATGAGTAATCCGCTCTATAACCGGACCCATCATTTGGCAGCCGATATGAACGAAATATTAAAAAGAAGTTTCTAGAAGCTGTTTTAAAAAGTTCAGAGCTTTATCCGACAGGAGTAATTCATGACCGCTGAAAAACTATATGAACACATTGGCAGCTGTGGCCTTGTTGCCACGCTTACCGTGGACGACGCGAGCAAGGCCGTTCCCCTGGCCCGGGCAATGCTGGCTGGCGGCATGGATATCATGGAGCTTACCCTTCGCACCGATGCCGCCTTTGACGCACTGGCTGCGGTAAAACAGGAAGTGCCCGAAATGCTTGCCGGCGTAGGTACCGTGCTGACGATAAACCAGCTGGAAAAAGTCGCCGAACTCGGAGCGGACTTCGCCGTAGCGCCGGGCATGAACCAGGCTGTGGTTTCGCGGGCAGCTGAAATCGGCATTCCGTTTGCCCCGGGCATCTGCACCCCGAGCGATATCGAACGGGCGGTGGAGCTTGGTTGTCGCGTACTGAAATTCTTCCCAGCCGAGCCTTGCGGCGGGATCAAATACCTCAAAAACATCGCAGCTCCCTATTCGCACCTTGGCCTGAAGTATATTCCACTTGGTGGATTAAGCGCTAAGAACCTGACCGATTATCTTTCCAGCGATCTCGTGCTTGCAGCTGGCGGTTCGTGGATTGCGCCCCGCGAGGCGATCAATTCCGAGGACTGGGACACGATAACCGGCAACACGGCAGAGGCGATAACCCTGATTAAAGAAATTCGAGGACTAAAATGAATAAAACGATAGTCACGTTCGGCGAAATAATGGGCAGATTCTGTCCTGCCGGTTTTCTGCGGTTCCGCCAGGTAATGCCCGACTGCCTGGATCTGACCTTCGGCGGGGCCGAGGCCAACGTAGCCGCTTCGATCAGCATTCTCGGCGGCCGAGCGCGGTTCGTCACCGCCTTGCCGGATAACGAAATTTCCGCAGCCTTTATCGCACAGTTTAAGTCGCTTGACGTCGATACGTCGCAAATTCTCATGCGAAACGCCGGCAGGTTCGGCTTGTATTTTGTGGAAACCGGCGCGAACCAGAGGCCGAGTAACGTCATTTACGACCGCGAGGGTTCCACCATCAGCCTGACCCCCGCAGAGTGTTATGACTGGGAGATAATTTTCGATGACGCCGGCTGGTTCCACGTTTCCGGTATTACGCCAGCACTTTCGCAGGCGGCAGCAGAGGCTGCGTTGTCAGCCTGCAAAGCTGCGAAGTCAAAAGGCGTCACCGTGTCGTGCGATTTAAATTTCCGCAAGAAATTGTGGGGATGGGATGAGTCGCTTTCACCGCGCGAGCTGGCGGAGAAAACCATGCGCCAGATATTGCCCTTCACGGACGTTGTGATAGGCAACGAAGAAGACGCCTCGGATGTGCTTGGCATTCGCGCGGGTGAGAGTGACGTCGAATCAGGCCAGCTGGACGTAGGCCGATACCCGCAAGTTGCAAAGCAGGTTTCCGATCAGTTTCCGAATGTTTCTAAGGTAGCCATTACGCTCCGCGAAAGTATTTGGTAGGGAAAATCGAAAAGGGAGCCAGGTGGATGGGGTTTCGCGCATTGAAAAGGGGACCACTGTTTAATTGAAAATTCTGTATGATGTCGGCTTGTGATTTTGTTGCAGGGATCGGCATATGCGGAGTTTGGAGATGCTTACAGTGGAAGATTATGAAAAAATACGTAAAGCTGTTTTAGTTGAAGGTTTGTCTGAGCGGCAGGCGGCTCGTAAGTTTCATCATTCGCGCAAGACCATCAAAAAGGCTTTGACGCATTCCGTTCCGCCGGGATACAAAAAGCGAAGTTCGCCGGCAGGTGCTGTTGTACTCACGGAGCGGCTGCGTTTTGTCATCGACACCCTTCTCGAAAAGAACAAAACGATTCGTCGCAAGCAAAAGATGACCGGCACTAAGATTCATGATATTCTTGTTTCTGATTACGAATTCTGCGGCTGTGTTCAGACGGTTCGGCGTTACATTGCGACTAAAAAGTTACAAGCCAAGGAGGTCTTTTTCAAGTTGGAGTTTCAGCCCGGCCAGGAGGGTCAGGTCGACTGGGGAGAAGCTGATGTTATCATAAACGGCAAAGACACGAAGGTGCATTTATTCTGCCTACGGCTGGCATATTCCCGCGCCTCTTTTGTTAGAGCATATCCGTCGCAAAAGATGGAATGTTTTCTCGACGGCCATGTTCATGCGTTTGATTTTTTTGGAGGTGTAGCGCGGAGCAATGCGTATGATAACTTAAAATCAGCGGTAATTCAGGTCGGCAAAGGCAAGGAGCGCAAACTCAACTCTAAGTTTATAGAGCTTCGTAGTCATTATCTATTTAATAGTCGTTTTTGCAATATAGCAAGCGGCAATGAAAAAGGCCATGCTGAAAATCTTGTCAAAGATTCCCAGCGAGATTTAATGTCTCCGCCGCCGCATGTTGTCGACATTGATGAGCTGAATGAATTGCTTTTGCGACAATGCACTAAGCGGTTGGATATAGTCGTTAAAGACAAGGGTAAAACGCGCGGTCAGCTGCTCGAAGAAGAACGTCAGTTCTTTCTACCCCTGCCAAAGCACCAGTATAACGCTTGCGTCGGGGGCAGCACTTATGCAACAAAGCAGGCCTTGGTCGAGCATGATAATAACTGGAAGTTTTTCATTGATTGTTAAAAATGACGATGGTCTCCGGTAGTAGCCGATACGGCTATTATCGTTTTTTTAATTTTTTTGAAGGAGACCATCGTTATGGACAACAGTAATGTACTTGAGGTGCTTGGGCAAGCTGATTTCGGGTCGGCAGGCGAAATTTTTCGAGATTATATCCGAACGGCTACCCGAGATATGATTATGGATGTCATGGCTTCGGAGCTTGAGCAGTTGTGCGGCCCGCGTTATCGGCCAGACGCCGATTCGGATTTTGTCCGAGCTGGCACTGCTGAGGGTTACGTTTATATTGAGGCTGAGCGCGAGCAGATAACTCGGCCTCGGGTTCGGCGAGAAAATCCCGACGGCACGACCAGTGAGGCGGAGCTTGAGAGCTATACCGCCGCCCAGGATCGCGGCGAATTGCGTCGTCAAATATTGGCATCGATTCTGGCAGCTGGTTCGCAGAGCAAGACCGGCAAAGTGGTGAAAAACAAACGTGGCAGCAGCGCATCGCAGATATCGCGTATTTTTCAGCAGCACGGCAGGGAGCGTTTCACGGAGCTTCGCAGGCGGCGACTTGGCTGCGACGACAACGGCGAATTGTACGACTGGCTGGCGTTGATGGTTGATGGCGTGGTGCTCTCGAAGGACATAACGGCCATCGTTGCAGTCGGTATTACGACCGCAGGCGACAAGATAGTTTTGGACTTCGAGATTGGTTCCAGCGAGAACTACGAGGAAGTTTTTCATTGATTGTTAAAAATGACGATGGTCTCCGGTAGTAGCCGATACGGCTATTATCGTTTTTTTAATTTTTTTGAAGGAGACCATCGTTATGGACAACAGTAATGTACTTGAGGTGCTTGGGCAAGCTGATTTCGGGTCGGCAGGCGAAATTTTTCGAGATTATATCCGAACGGCTACCCGAGATATGATTATGGATGTCATGCAACGCCGTGAACTGTTTAGTGTTTCCAATGGTTGTAACGTTAGGACTATAAATAAGAAAGGACTCTTTTGCCGATAATAATCGTGTCGCGACAAAAATCGGAAAGGAGTCCTTATGAAACACTCAAAGCAGTGTAGACAATATTCGTATCGACATTTCTTGCGGTCAGGATTAAACCAATTCCTGCCCGCGGCTATTTTTCGAAACACAAAATTTCAAATCACGCCAGATGGCAGCCAATGGTTTTGGTTTACACGGTATTGATGACGTGCTTCAGCCCTGGCTGCACGCTCAAAGACCGATTTGCCGAAGCTCGAAAATGTATCATAGAAATGTATCCGACGCGGCGACGAGTCGGCCAAACATATCAGGGTTTTATAAAGCAATTGATGTCGCTTGGCAACATTCTATTAGTTCCGGTAATGGAACATCTTCGCCGGCGGCTTCGGGAGATTGCAGCTGAACATTGGACGCGTGAAGGCTTTTTGGCTTTCGCCGTTGACGGCTCGCGTGTGGAAATGCCGCGTACCGAAGCGAATGAGGAATCATTTGGTTGTGGCGGCAGAAAGGGTACCGGTCCGCAGGCCTGGCTGACGACTTTATGGCATATCGGCAGTGGGCTTCCGTGGGCCTGGCTGATCGGCAAAGCCACCGATGCCGAACGAAATCATCTTCGAGATATGCTTCATATACTGCCTGAAAAGGCATTGCTTATAGCTGACGCCGGTTTTACTGGCTATGATCTGATGAAGAAAATTCTCCTTCACAACAGATCGTTCCTGATTCGTGTTGGCTCGAATGTAACGCTGCTGAAAAACCTTGGCTATGCCAAAATAGAAAATGACGGCACGGTTTACCTCTGGCCTGTAAAGGCTCAGGAAACAGCCACGCCTCCACTTGTCCTTCGTTTGATAACGTTGCAGCGCCATGGTAAGAAGATGTATCTGCTGACAAATCTTGATGAAGAAACATTGAGTACGAAACAGGCTGCGTTTTTCTATGAGTTGCGATGGGGTGTTGAAGTTTTCTTTCGCTCTTTGAAGCAAACCCTAAGCCGACGTAAAATGCTGAGTCGCGCCCCTCGACAAGCCAGGGCTGAACTTGCCTGGACGATGATAGGCCTTCAGCTGCTGGGCCTGCTGAGCGTAACGGAGATAATTCGTGTAAAACACGATCCTCTAAGCTGGTCGGTTGCGATGTCGCTGCGAGCTGTTCGTAATTCCATGCAGAATCGCCAGCCGTCTGCGCCCCACCGTGATTTGCTGATTGCCTTTTCTAAATGCGTGAAAGATAGGTATACTCGCAAGAGCAGTAAGAAAGCCCGGAATTGGCCGCATAAGAAAAAGGAGTCTCCTCCTGGCTGCCCTAAAATACGCAATGCAAATAAAACAGAACTCGCTTTAATTAAGGAAATTAGTAAAATAAAACCAGCAGCTTAGTTCACGGCGTTGGATGTCATGGCTTCGGAGCTTGAGCAGTTGTGCGGCCCGCGTTATCGGCCAGACGCCGATTCGGATTTTGTCCGAGCTGGCACTGCTGAGGGTTACGTTTATATTGAGGCTGAGCGTGAACAGATCACACGGCCTCGGGTTCGGCGGGAAAATCCCGACGGCACGACCAGTGAGGCGGAGCTTGAGAGCTATACCGCCGCCCAGGATCGCGGCGAATTGCGTCGTCAAATATTGGCATCGATTCTGGCAGCTGGTTCGCAGAGCAAGACCGGCAAAGTGGTGAAAAACAAACGTGGCAGCAGCGCATCGCAGATATCGCGTATTTTTCAGCAGCACGGCAGGGAGCGTTTCACGGAGCTTCGCAGGCGGCGACTTGGCTGCGACGACAACGGCGAATTGTACGACTGGCTGGCGTTGATGGTTGATGGCGTGGTGCTCTCGAAGGACATAACGGCCATCGTTGCAGTCGGTATTACGACCGCAGGCGACAAGATAGTTTTGGACTTCGAGATTGGTTCCAGCGAGAACTACGAAGTGGCTTTGGCCCTTATAAAACGCGTACAAATTCGCGGTTTCGCTCCGCCGGAACGCAGGCCTCTGCTGGCGGTGCTTGATGGCAGTGAAGCGTTGCGGAAGGCTGTGAAAGCAATTTTTGCGACGGCAGTTGTGCAGCGGTGCCTGATTCACAAGGAACGAAATCTCAGGCGATATTTGGCGAAAAAAGATTGGGCAACGATGACGGAGTTGATGGACAGGCTACGCAAGGCACAAGGCCCTGAGGCGGGCATTTTGGCGTTGTGTGAACTTGACGACTTCCTGGCTGGCAAGAACTCCGCCGCCCGCGACAGCCTTCACGAAGGCGGGCTTGACCTGATAACGCTGCATCTTCTGGAGGTCCCGGCGACGCTGAACCGCAGCCTGATGAACACGAATATGATCGAGAATGTGATATTGAATTTTCGGCGGACAAGCAGCCGGGTTTGTCGCTGGCAGACGCAGACCGACCAGGCTGCGCGTTGGCTCGCTACGGGCCTGACGGAGGCAGAAAGAGGCTTCCGCAAAGTTTCGCATAGCCAAGACCTGTCAAGGCTGGCGGAGGCCCTGGAGAGCGGCAGCTACTATGCGGCGTTGAAAGAATATCATGCCGACCTGCCCGAGGCGTTTCGTGCCGCTGCTACTGCTTCGCTCCGGGCTGCGCCCTCCGCTTCGCACCAGCAGCCTTTGACAACAACCAATACGTAAGATAAGATAAAGTGAATACTGGAGACCAAAGAGTTTTAACAATTAAAGAAACATCCCCGAATCGCGTGCATGTGATAGAAGCCGCCGGCGAAAGCTACCGACTGCAAAACCATAACAATAGGCCAACCACAAAAAATACCGACGAAAATAACCTGGAAAATCAAGAAAAGGAGGCCATATGATTTGACCCCAACATCCTGAACATCAGATCGCTGATACACCCCATGTCAGCCGTTGACAAACCCCTTGCAAAGGGGTATTCTTAGGCCCTAGGTGGTACCCATTTCGATGCTCCACCGGGCTCCCTTTTCAATTTTCCCTACCATCTTATCAAAAACGGCAGACATAATCTGGACGCCCAGTCCAGGAAACAAGTCGACCCCCTGCTGAATCAATGGCTGGCCCAACTGATCGAAAAACAGCCCGCAAAATCTACCGCCAAGAAATAATGCGTTTGCAGCGGCGCTACCCGCAATGACAATGACAAAGTTTTTCTATTTCCTCTCCGCTGAGGGCGCATAAGAAAAGCCTTGGATTTTCACCCAAGGCTTTTCGTAAAAAGCGGCATTCACCTACTCTCCCACAATCGCAGTACCATCGGCCGTTACGACTTCACTTCTGTGTTCGGAATGGGAACAGGTGTTTCCCGTAACGTATTTTACACCGCCACTGCCATGTGATGTCTTTCGACACCACATGACCTATTTTAAAGTCATACAATATCTTTTTAAGAAAAAAAGCTTTCAACTCCGTCAAATGACCGAACTAAAACTGTGACGACTTGTTGTCGTCGGAGCCTGATCTCTAATAATAAAAATCAGGGCACACGACAAAAGTGATCAAGCAATCGTCCATTAGTACCGGTTAGCTTAGACGATTTCGCGTCTTACACACCCGGCCTATCAACCACCTGGTCTTGGTGGGGACTCTCGTCGCAAAGCGACATGGAATACTAATCTTGTGGTGGGCTTCCCGCTTAGATGCCTTCAGCGGTTATCCTTTCCAAACTTAGCTACCCAGCGGTGCTCCTAGCGGAACAACTGGTTCACCAGGGGTTCGTCCTTTAAGGTCCTCTCGTACTGAAAAAGAATCCACTCAATATTCCTGCGCCCACAGCAGATAGGGACCGACCTGGCTCACGCCGGTCTGAACCCAGCTCGCGTACCTCTTTAATTGGCGAACAGCCAAACCCTTGGGACCGCCTACAGCCCCAGGATGAGATGAGCCGACATCGAGGTGCCAAACCGCCTCGCCGCTATGAACGCTCGGAGGCGATCAGCCTGTTATCCCCGGAGTACCTTTTATCTGTTAAGCGATAGCCCTTCCACGCGGGACTACCGGGTCACTAAGCCCAACTTTCGTTCCTGCTCGACTTATGGGTCTCGCAGTTAAGCATCCTTATGCCTTTACACTCTACACACGATTACCAACCGTGCTGAGGATACCTTTGGACTCCTCCGTTACTCTTTAGGAGGAAACCGCCCCAGTTAAACTGCCCACCAAACACTGTCCCACGCCCTGATTCAAGGGTCGCGGTTAGATAGCTCATAACACAAGGGTGGTATTTCAAGGTTGACTCCCTGATGGCCAGAACCACCAGATCAACGCCTCCCACCTATCCTACGCATATGTTACAAGATACCAATATCAGGCTACAGTAAAGGTTCACGGGGTCTTTCCGTCTTGCTGCGGGTAAGCGGCATCTTCACCGCTTCTGTAATTTCACCGAGTCCGTTGTTGAGACAGTGCACCAGTCGTTACTCCATTCATGCAGGTCGGAACTTACCCGACAAGGAACTTCGCTACCATAGGACCGTCATAGTTACGGCCGCCGTTTACCGGGGCTTAAGTCGCAAGCTTCGCCGAAGCTAACCTACTTCCTTGACCTTCCGGCACCGGGCAGGAGTCAGTCTCTATACATCCTGTTGCCAGTTAGCAGAGACCTGTGTTTTTGATAAACAGTCGCCAGTGCCATTTCTCTGCGCCCTCCAAGTCACCAACATAATTGCTGGGCTTGGTAGGGACCCCTTATTCCGAAGGTACGGGGTCAATTTGCCTAGTTCCTTAACAACGGTTCTCTCGAGCGCCTGAGGTTACTCACCTCACCTACCTGTGTCAGTTTTAGTACGGATACGCGTTTTGTCCTGATGAAGCTTTTCTCGGTACCTGCGTTCCAGACTTCGCCTACAAATTGGGCTCGAGGTAACACCTTGCGATGTTCCCAACCTCCTCTTCTAATCGGAGGATCTGGTGTGTAGATACGTCATTCATCATTCAACCGCCACGCATAGTGCAGGAATATTAACCTGCTGTCCATCGACTACGCCTTTCGGCCTCGCCTTAGGGTCCGACTAACCCTGGGCGGATTTACCTTCCCCAGGAAACCTTAGGTTTTCGGCGAACAGGATTTTCACCTGTTTTATCGTTACTCATACCGGCATAATCACTAGCTGCCGCTCCAACGCTCCTTACGGTACGTCTTCAACGCCGACAGCTACGCTCTCCTACCACTCTGCAAAAGCAGAGTCCGCGTCTTCGGTAGTATACTTAGTCCCGATCATTATAGGCGCTGAGTTGCTCGACCAGTCAGCTATTACGCACTGTTTAAATGGTGGCTGCTTCTAAGCCAACATCCTGGCTGTTACTGCAATCCAACTTCCTTAAGCACTTAGTATACATTAGGGACCTTAGACGGCGATCTGGGTTGTTTCCCTTTTGACCACGAATGTTATCACCCGCAGTCTGACTCCCGAGATAGTCATAGTAGTATTCGGAGTTTATTTCGAGGAGGTACCCGGGGAGGGCCCTCGATCGATCCAGTGCTCTACCCCTACTATGTAGTTGCTCGAGGCTAGCCCAAAAGCTATTTCGGAGAGAACGAGATATCTCTGAGTTTGATTAGACTTTCACTCCTCCCCACAGCTCATCCCCTAACTTTTCAACGTTAGTGGGTTCGGTCCTCCAGAACGTTTTACCGTTCCTTCAACCTGGCCATGGGTAGATCACTCAGTTTCGCGTCTACAGCGTGCGACAAGCGCCCTATTAAGACTCGCTTTCGCTTCGGCTCCGTGCCTGAGACACTTAGCCAAGCCACACACCATAACTCGCCGGTTCATTATGCAAAAGGCACGCCGTCACCCGTTTCTGGCCCGAAGGACAGATATAGGGCTTCGACTAATTGTAAGTATATGGTTTCAGGTACTTTTAACTCCCCTTATAGGGGTACTTTTCATCTTTCACTCGCGTTACTTTTCACTATCGGTCGTAATGTAGTACTTAGCCTTGGAGGGTGGGCCCCCCAGCTTCACGCCGAATTCCACGGGCTCGACGCTACTCTGGTACACCTAGGTCGGTTCGCAATGTCGCATACGGGACTTTCACCCTATATTGTGTGACTTTCCAGACACTTCTGCTATCGCTCGCCGTACCACATTGGTGCCCGCAACCCCGGGTACGAATACCCGGTTTGGGCTAATCCGCTTTCGCTCGCCGCTACTAACGGAGTCTCGGTTGATTTCTTTTCCTACAGGTACTGAGATGTTTCAGTTCCCTGCGTTCGCTCCACACAGCCTATGAATTCAGCTGTGGGTGATGCCATCTGCTTGCACAGTGACAACGGGTTTTCCCATTCGGAGATCCCTGGGTCAAAGCTCGTTTGACAGCTCGCCAGGGCATATCGCAGCCTACCACGTCCTTCATCGCCTCATTACGCCTAGACATCCACCATATACTCTTAATAGCTTGATCACATTTGTCGCAGGCCCTTACGGACCCCAACTTCAATAATCAAGCCGCCTCAGTTCTCGCTCGGTTCATTAATTGTTAGACAGAATTAAAAAACTTTACTTTTTCTTGATTCGATATCGTATGTACTTATAAAAAAGCTTGTTATAAAAACCGCTCCAGAAAAATCCCGACAACCTGAAAACCGGCTGGCGTTCTTTTCCGTTCACGACTTTTTAAAATAACCATGTCGACCCAAATCGGCCTGACATCAAAACTTGTCTCACCTGCGATTCACTTTCCATCACAGGCGAGTCGAAGACTATACTCACCTATTTATTTGCTTGCAAGATAATAATTCGTTTTTTTTGAAAAAAAAAACAAGGCCATTTTTTTTAGCCTATCTGCGTTGGCCACAAATCGTAATTTGTGGGCTTTTTAATGGAGCCGGACGGGCTCGAACCGACGACATCTAGCTTGCAAAGCTAGCGCTCTCCCAACTGAGCTACGGCCCCGGATTCCAATTCGCATCTGAAATTACGGATATTGGATTGAAACAAAATGCTGTTTCCCGCTTCAATCCGCAACCTAAAAAACGATACATGGAATATGGTATGGGCCTGGCTGGATTCGAACCAGCGACCTCGCCCTTATCAGGGGCGCGCTCTAACCAACTGAGCTACAAGCCCATATATCAACGCAACCGGAAAAAAACGGCGGAAACCCGCCATAATGGCTATTGCCACAGCTTTTTCCCGGCATCTTGCCCAAATATTTAATTGTAAAAAAATAATCGCCAACAAATTAGCGAGCCGAATAGATTACAGTATTCTGCACACAAGTCAATACCTTCTCGGAATTTCTCCAAAAAAACTTGAGCACCCCTGGAAGGCCAAAACTATCTTCCGTCAAAATGTCCTGAAAAACAAGGCTAAAATATGATTCCTGAACATAAAAAACTTCCATTTAAAGAGAGCCGGATGCGTCGGAATATACCGCAACTAAACCCTAATAAGTAATTCAAATTCATTTTCGCAACACGCTTGCACACTGGCCCACAAGATAGTACGCTGAAAGTCCGATTGATTAAACGATAGATTGCATGATTGGAATTTCATGAAAGCGCTTATTGCCGACGATGATCCTGTCGTATTGGAATCGCTCACTTTACTGCTGAAAAAGTGGGGCCATGAAGTCCTAGCCGTCACCGACGGCCTGGATGCGTGGGACATTCTCCAACAACCCGACGCACCGAAACTTCTACTGCTGGACTGGGAAATGCCCGGACTTGACGGACTGGATGTGTGTAAAAAAGTCAGGCAAAAAGCAGACAAGGATACGGGCTACACATATATAATCATGCTTACCGGCAAGGTGGGAAAGGACGATTTAGTCGTCGGTTTCGATGCGGGGGTAGACGATTATCTCACCAAGCCTTTCGACCCCAATGAACTAAAGATCAGGGTACGCACTGCAAAGCGAATGCTCGATTTGCAACAGCAGCTTCTCGACAGCCAGGCCGAGCTGAACAAAAAGCGCCAACAGGAAATGGAGATCGGTGCGAAAATTCAGGATACGCTTCTGCTCGCCCAGCCTCCCAGGCGTGTGGGCAGGCTGGAAATAGCTGCGATGACCGAAGCGTCAGAAGAGATCGGCGGGGATTTTTTCGAGTTTATCTCACAGGGCGAGGAGTGTCTTGACGTAATCGTAGGCGATGTCATGGGCAAGGGCGTACCGGCTGCCTTGCTTGGCGCAGCTACGAAAACTCACCTCGTCCGAGCGGTGAACGAACTGGTCACAAATTCAAATCCCAGGCGTATACCCAGCCCGCAGGAAGTTATCATGGCGGTTCATCAGCAGATGACGCATCACATGATCGATATGGGGCTGTTTATCACGGTCTTTTACGCAAGGATAAACCTGGAGTGCAACAGGCTGGAATTCGTAGACTGCGGCCATGCCCATGCGATGTATTACAACAAAAAAACAGGTGAAACCACAACACTCGGCGGCAAAAACATGCCCCTTGGATTCACCTCCGCTGAGACCTATTCACAGAATACAATAGAAATCGCCACCGGTGATATTCTGCTGTTTTATTCCGATGGCATTACCGACATTCGGGGCAGAGGGGGTGATTTCTTCGGCAGGGACCGAGTGGCAAAAACGCTTCAGAGAGAAGCTCATCTCCAGCCTGCTGATATTATTCACTCGCTGCTGAGTGACATTATCGAATTCTCAGGAACAAAACATTTCTGCGACGACCTGACATGCGTCGCTGTGAAAATCAACTGAGATTTTTTCCCTATTAGCTGCTGCATTTCTTTCAGCATATCCATTTTTACAAGCATCCTTTTTTCTGTCTGACAGAGTACAGCGGTTGGGGCTTTTGAAAACAACTCTTTTTCACTTGACATTTTGTTAGTTTTTGATAAATGTAAACAAAAAGTAACACTAATTATCATTGCAATTAAGGATTTTCAGGTTTCATAAAAGCAGTGCGGCGACAATTCATCGTCGCCGAAGCGATCAGGTTCATCCAATCGATATAAACAGGAGTAACGGTCATGAAAGAGAATAAAAATGTACTATTTGGCATGTCTGGCGGACCGACGCCGGTGATTAACAACTCTCTGCGAGGAGTCATAGAAGCCTGTCGCAGTTACCCGTCCGAATTCGGGGAAATCTATGCAGGCTGGCATGGAGTTGAAGGCGTTCTCCAAGAGGAACTGATTGAGATATCGGCTCAACCACAAAAAGAAATTGATCTATTGGCTACAACTCCTGCCGCAGGAGCGATTGGCACGTGTCGCTATAAGCTCTCGGAAGATCGTGTCGAAGATTTTGAGCGAGTTATCGAGGTGCTAAAAGCTCACAATATTGGCTACTTTTTCTACAATGGCGGCAATGACTCTATGGATACCGCCAATAAGGTGTCTTTATTAGCTAAAGAGAAAAATCTGGATCTTACCGTAGTGGGAATCCCGAAAACGGTTGATAATGATTTGGGCGATCAGGAGATGACATACTGCGACCACACCCCCGGTTATGGCTCAATCGCTCGTCATTGGGCTTGTGGAATCCAAAATGCCAATGAGGAAAGCATGGGTTGTTGCACGCACAATCCCATCCTCGTTATGGAGGCGATGGGCCGTGGTACAGGTTTCATTCCAGCCGCTGTCCGACTGGGAGACCCAAACCGTGAAATGCCTTTGCTTATCGTGATGCCGGAAAAGAAAATTCCTATGGAGCAAATTGCCGACACCGCCAGTGACAATCTTAAACAACACGGTCGTTGTATTGTTATTATGAACGCCGGGCAGGAGTTCGAACCTCCCGGTGGAAAAGACGCCTTTGGGCATCCCGACGGTCTTACTGTTGCCGGGCGTACGCAAGGCCTATGTTTGACCAGCTATTTGAGTTCAAAGAACCTTTCCAAATATGGACCGGCTTTGTGCAATGCTTGGGGAATTGAACAGCGTATGGTGTCGGCCCTTGCCTCCAAGGTCGATCGGGAAGAAGCTTTTCTCGTTGCAAGACATGCAGTTGAAATTGCTCTCAAGGACGGAACAGGCTGGATGTCCACCATTGAGCGCAAACCCGGAGAAACCTATCAAGCGTATTACGACAAGGTTGCGTTAACTGTAATTGCGAACTCTGTACGGGAAGTGCCGAATGATTGGATCACAGAAGACGGTTTTGATGTAACAGACGATTTCGTTAAATACGCCAAACCTCTCATCGGTGACGAGTGGGCCGATGTACCGCTTGAAGGTGGTATCCAGAGATTTGCCCGTTTCGAGAAAATTTTCGTGGAGAAACGGTGCAAAGAGTATGTGCCGATGATGTACAGATCATAGAAAAAAACAGAAATAGATTCCCTCGGGCAAACTCGGGGGAATCTATCTTCTCATACCATTCATGCTTACCCTCTACGCTGAGGTAATGAATGGTATCTGCTTGTGGCGATAAGGTATCTGCTACGTCAGAAAAAAGGCGGAATATCCACTAATATGCAACCTTTTTTCTTCCTTGCATCTACCTCATCGGCACGGCGCATCTACACATCTTTATTCCTGGGACAGAGTACTAGCAGCCCAGCATTTCTAAGGTTTTGTTCACCAGCACGTCGCCGCTTTCATGGCTGAACATTGCATTGGAAGCCTCGTAGCCTCCCTCTGCAGCAGCTTCTGCGGTAACGATATATCCCTGCAGGTCGCCGTTTGCCAGGTTCGCGATGAAAGCATTGGGGAATTTCTTGCGGACAGCCTGTTGGAATTCGATAAATATCTCGCCAGGCCAGCCTATGAACTTCCAGTCGCCGACGGTGATAATCTGGATCTCAGCGGGCATGGCCTGGGCTGCGACTTCATCAAGCCTGCCTTCCTGCTGGGCCTGAGCGAGCACGACGACTTCCTCTGCTCCGAACCAGTCGCACTCTGTTGTGCGTACCGTAGCCCGGTCCGTGCCGTCACTTCGCTGGCGGGCGAGTTTTTCCACGACCGCTTGCAGGCGGACTTTTGCTTCTTCAACGCTTGGAAAATACCGCCTGGGCAGTTCCACAAAACTCTGCTGCGTTGAGAGCGAAATATCAGTGCTGAATTTGATGGCCGGCAAAACTTTTTCCACAGCCTGGCCCAACAGCGAACCCAAACGCTCAGCCTCTTCGAAAGTCTGGCCTTTAACAACGTGCCGCGGACTCTGGTTGCCTTCCGGGCCTGTGTGGTAAAGCACGGGGCAATCCGGGCCGAGTTTACCGGGCTGCTGCAGGTATTTACGACACATGGCTGGGAAATCGCCGCTAACTAATTTGCTGTCCTCATGAAGTACGGTCGGGTGCATGCAATAGAGCATCATGCAGGCAATATTTTTCCGTGTTTCTACCTCTCGAACAAGCATGACGGGCACATCTGTGTCAGCTGGGCCTGATGGGTCGCGGCGGTTCGTGCCCACGCCCTTGGCTTCCGCCAATGTCAAGCCTAACTCCGCCGGCTTAGCACCAGCCACAGCTTCTTCAGCAGCAGCGACGATGCCGTCCTCGAACAGCTGGACGTATTTCGGATCGGTCGGGGGGACGACGGGGTCGGCCTCGTTGCTGAGGTAATCCGTCGTCATAGGCCCGGAATGAGTATGCGTGCCCGTTATCATAATATTCCCAGCCGGGACGCCGGTGGATTTTTCTATTCGCTTCCGCGCACGGGCTGCCAGATCGGTGGGAATTATAATGATGTCGTTCGTGACGAATATCACCTTCGTCTTGCCGTCAAAAAGGTAAAGGGCTGTACTCAAAAGCGGATCGTGAATTCCTTCGCTCATCCGCTCGACATGCGGATAGCCCCAAAGAAACTGAGAGTCTATCGGAGAAATATCTTTAACGCCACAACCGGATTTTAACGTGCTCATCGGTTTCCCTTTCTTATTAATTTTTTGATATAATTCAGCTTGGAATCTGATATTTTTTTTCGCCTGCAATCCACGTTTGCATGACGGTTAAATCTTTATCCATGATTATAAAATCAGCATCATAGCCTGTTTCGATTTTGCCTTTATGGTCATCCTGCCTGAGGGTCTTGGCTGGGTTCGTGCTGGCCATTCTTATGATCTGGGGCAGGTCGCAGGAGAGCATTTTCGCTGCGTTTTTGACAGCCTGGTTCATTGTCAGTCCACTACCGGCCAAGCCTCCGGGATGGCTGGAATTTTCGGTCAGCCGGGCCGGGCCGCCGGGGTATGCGAATTCCACTGCTTCATTGCCGAACATGTACCGTCCTGGCGGATTGCCAGCCCCGACGTTCGCATCTGTAATCAAACAGACGCGGTCAGGCCCCTTGCATCTCAATGCCATCTCCACCGCCACCGGGTCAACATGCTCGCCGTCCAGAATGAAATCCACGCTGCAACGCTCATCAGCCAGGATAGCTTCGACCGCACCGCACGGGCGAACGCCGCCATCGGTCATTTCCGGCGCGTAGAAAACATCGTAAAAATGGGTGCCATGTCGCGCGCCAAGTTCTATCGCAGCCTGGGTCTGGGCGACATTGGCAGTTGTGTGTGTAATGAAGGCTGGGATTTTTCCGCCAGCTGTCATGATCGGCAGCAGCTCTTCGATATTCTCGAAATCCGGGGCGATGCTGAATATCACCGGGTAAGGCTTGCCAGCCTCGATCAGTGCCCGCACTCGGTCAGGGTCAGCCTGGCCCAGGGCATCTTCTGATAAAGCCCCGGTCTGGGTAAGGAATGGCCCTTCCATATGAAAGCCAAGAATCTCAGAACCTTCGGACCTAACCCCAGCCAGCAAAGCCAGCAACTCCGCATCCTTACCCTTAGGCAGAGGACAGACGGTCGGAGTGAAACTCGTCACGCCGTACTTTGGGAGCAGTTTGCAAAGATCGGCCAAGGCCTCCGGGCCACTGTCAATGAGGTAATCGCCCGAGCCATGGATGTGCATATCAATCAGGCCCGGCGAAATATAACAACCAGCTGAGTCTACAACATGCTCATTGCCCTTCAAGTCGGCAGCGGGAGATACCTCAACAATCTTATCGTCATCAATAACAACAACCAAACCCTCAGCCAGCTTATCCGACAAAACAACAGTGGCGTTCGTAAAGGCAATTCGCGACATCGGCTTGTCTCCTGAAAAATTACATCGTCGATAATGCCCCGAAAAACCAAAAAAGTCAAGCCTTCAAACGAAAATTTTTGTTATTTTTATGTTAAATCTAACACAAACTATCATTTTTTAGTTGACGAAATGTGAGATTGTGGGGATAATTCGTTAAAAGCAACGGAATTTACCATTCGTATGCATTATTATCTCGCTTATGAATAAAACAACGAACAAAA
The DNA here is from genome assembly GCA_963664745.2 of Phycisphaerae bacterium. Lineage (GTDB taxonomy): Bacteria > Planctomycetota > Phycisphaerae > SM23-33 > SM23-33 > B1-G9. The sequence goes on along the minus strand of CAXXMC010000004.1, from coordinate 1,949,242 downwards.
AAACGGTTAAGAAGAATTCGCGTGAGCAACGTCTTTCCGCGATTCGCGAGCTGCTCCAGAACCAGGCTGAGGTTTCTATATCAGCCTTGGCTGAGCGGTTCGACGTCAGCGAGATGACCATTCGTAGGGACCTGGATAACCTGGAATTGACCGGGCAGGTTCGGCGGACGCACGGCGGAGCCATGCCGGCTGAGCGAATGGTGTTTGAATTCAACTTCGTCGCTCGCAGGCAGGCCAACAGGCCCGTGAAACAGGCCATCGCACGCGAGGCACTTAAGCTCATCAAGCCAGGCCAGCGTATTATCCTGGATACCGGCACGACCACGCTCGAACTTGCCCATCTGTTAAGGGATTATTCCGACCTGACGATTCTCACGCCCAGCCTGGCTGTGGCGTCGGAGTTACAGTTTTCCGAGGGTATTCAAACTATTCTGCTTGGCGGAGTGGTTCGCAAGGGCAGCCCGGACTTGACGGGCCTGGTCGCGGAAACAGTGCTGGATATGTTCTCCGCGGATATCGCGTTCCAAGGCGCAGACGGCATTGATATCGACGGCGGAGTTTACACTGCTGATATGCGGATATCGAAGGTTGACCAGAAAATCCGTCAGAGGGCAACCCGAACATACTGTCTGGCTGACAGCTCAAAGGTAGGCCATCCCGAATTGGTGCGACACGGATACATCCACGAAATGGATGGTTTTATTACCGACACAGCTCTGGACCCGAAACTTAAAGCGCAATGGGAAAAAAAAGGCGCAAAAATAACGTTGGTCAGGATTCAGTAGTCAGGATTCAGTATTCAAGAGAAAGAAAAAACAAAAAATGGATTCCCGCCCCCAGCGGGAGATGCAATAAAACTTCGTCGGGAATGACAAGAGAACAACATAAAAAACATTCATGAAATTCGTTTTAATTAGTGTAATCCGTGTTCTGCTTTTGAAACTGAAAGCTGAACACTGATAACTGAAAACTTTAAACCAGGAGATTTAGCAAAATGGTAGAATTCAAATCAGGCCCGGATTACTGGGCACATGTAGACCTCGATAAGGTTCCGAATATCAAGACGTCAGCACTGCCGGGCCCAGCGAGCCAGGCTATGCACGAACGTTGCACCAATTATTTCAAAGGCCTGAGCGGCCAGGTCAAACTCTTCCCGGTAGCGTTTGAGTCTGGCCAGGGCTGTATGCTCACTGACGTTGACGGTAACGAATATATCGACTTTTCCAGCGGTATCTACGTTACCACGCTAGGGCATTGTCACCCGAAAATCTCCGAAGCCGTCGCTCATCACGCCAAAAAACTCATGAACTGCCACGACTTCACCACCGAGATCAAAACTCGGCTGGTCGAAAAACTCGCGGAAGTTCTGCCGGGCGATTTGTGCGGCTTTCAGTTCTACGATTCCGGCACGACAGCTGTGGAAGCAGGCCTGCGCGTGCTGCGTGCGGCGACGGGCAAACATGAGATGGTGTCCTGTTTTTACGACTATCACGGCAAGACGTACGGCGGCGTTTCGCTAGGCCATATCCGAAGCTTCGTTTATGGCCCGTGTCGCGCACCGGGCTTCCACATGGTGCCCAGGCCTGACTGCTACCGTCCGATGTGGACGAAGGAGGACGGCACGATCGACACCGATAAGTACATCGAATTTTATGCTGAGTATCTCGACAAAGGAACTGTCCACAACGTAGCTGGCATGATCCTAGAACCCATCCAAGGCTGGGGCGGCTCGGTTATGCCCCCCGACGATTTCTTCCCGAAAGTCCGTAAATTCTGCAATGATCAGGGCATTCTGCTGATGGCTGATGAAGTTCTCACCAGTTGGGCGAGAACCGGCAAATACCTCTGCTGCGAGCATTGGGACGTCGTGCCGGACGTAGTTTCCATCGGCAAAGGGTTCGGCAACGGATTCCCGGTTACCTGCGTAGCTGTCCGCGAGCCGTACAAAGAATGTTTCGAGAGCATCTCCGCCTCCAGCAGCTACGGCGGGAACCCCATGGCCTGCGCCGCCGCCCTGGCAAGTATCGAAGTTATCGAAGAAGAAAACCTCAACGAACGATCCACGCACCTCGGCGAAATCGCGATTAAGCGTATGGAGCAGATGAAGGCGGATCATAAGATCGTCGGCGATGTCCGGGCCAAGGGCTGCCTGATGGGTATCGAACTTGTCAAAGACCTCGCAACCAAAGAGCCGTTCGACAAGGCTGGCACGTTGGTTTACCAGAAGGCGTTCCAGAAAGGTCTGGCCTGGATCCCGGCAGGCCATATTCTCCGAATGAGCCCGCCTGTCGTGATGGAAGATGATGTCCTCATGAAAGGCCTGGATATGATCGACGAAGCTATCGGCGAAACTGAAAAAGAACTGGGATATTAAAAGACAGGATTCAGGATTCAGTAGTCGGGATTCAGTAGAAAGAAAAAAGAACACGGATTACACGGATGAACAGTGGATTACACTAAGTAGTTTTGTTTTTTTAAAAATTATCTTCTTAATCCGTGAAATCAGTTTTAATTCGTGAAATCCGTGTTCAGCTTTTTTATTCTGAAATCAGAATCCTGACTACTAGTACTCTGTCCCTAGAATAAAGTTGGATAGGTTTTCTTGCCGATAGGGTTGATAGAACCCTTAACTCGGCAAGGAGGTCGACTATGCCAAAGAAGAAGTACATTGTTGAATTGACAAGTGAAGAACGTTCCCAACTCAAAGAGATCGTCAACGCCAATCGCATGGCGGCTCATAAGCGACGCAAATCGCGTATTCTTTTGAAAATCGATCAAGGGCCGGAAGGTCCCGGCTGGACGGACGATCAGGCGGCAGCAGCGTTTGATTGTCGTCGTCAAACCGTTGAACGGTTACGGCAAAGGCTGGTGGAGAGAGGTTTCGCTAATATTTTGGAGCACAGCAATGTCGGAGCACCTCGCGTTAAAGCATTAGATGGTGTTGCTGAGGCGCACGCAATTGCATTGGCTTGCGGCGATGCGCCTCAGGGCTGCAATCGTTGGACGGTTCGTCTGCTGGCCGACAGGCTGGTCGAATTGCAGCTGGTAGACTCGTGCAGCAAATCCTCTGTTCACCGGACCCTAAAAAAAATGAACTTAAGCCTCACCTGAACAAATACTGGTGCATACCACCCGAGGCCAGCGCTGAATTCGTAGCCTGCATGGAAGATATTTTAAAGGTTTATCATAGGCCTTTCGATCCTCTTCGGCCGCAAGTCTGTTTGGATGAAGCGTCGAAGCAATTGATATCTGAAACGCGGCTGGCGATTCCGCCCAAGCCCGGCTCGGTGAAAAAAATTGATGCGGAATATCATCGCAATGGCACAGCCAGTGTCTTTATGTTGAACGCTCCGCTTTTGGGCGAACGCCATGTACGGGTTCGCTCGCGCCGTACCAAACAGGATTTTGCGGAAATCATCCGCGAGTTATGCGATGAAATTTATCCTGATGCCGAGCAGATTGTTTTGGTTATGGACAATCTCAATACGCATAAAATTGGCTCGTTGTATGATACTTTTGATCCTGCAATAGCCAGCCGTTTGGCCGACAAACTTGAAATTCATTATACTCCGAAACATGGTAGCTGGCTGAATATGGCCGAAATTGAATTGAGTGTTTTGAGCCGCCAGTGTATGAAAGATTATTTTGAAACACAGGAGCAATTGGCTGATGCCATTGCTGCTTGGGAACGTCCGAGAAACAAAAACAAGTCTGGCATTAACTGGCGTTTCACGACAGCTGATGCCCGAATAAAACTAAAGAAACTTTATCCCACATTTTAAACGGGACAGAGTACTAGTACTTCGTTTTAGGAATAAGGTCGGATAGATGCGCCGCGCCGGTGAGGCAGATGCAAGGAAGAAAAGCGACTGCATATTTGAAGATATTCCGTCGTTTTTCTGACGCAGCAGATGCCTTATCGCCGCAAGCAGGTAGCCGGCATTATTCCTGAAATGGAGTACTAGCTACTTTTAAAGGATTTAAAAATGAAGACCATACGTTTTGGAATTATCGGCGGCGGGTTGATGGGACGCGAGTTTGCGAGTGCAGCTGCCCGCTGGTGTCACCTGCCAAAGATGGAAGTCAGGCCTGAGATCGTCGCGATCTGCGACAAGAACCCGGCGCTTTATGACTGGTATCAATCAAATTTCCCGTCCGTCAAGCTGGTAACTGACGACTACAAAAAACTGCTTGCCGATCCGAATATCGACGCGATTTACTGTGCCGTGCCCCACAGCCTGCATGAAGAAATTTACTGTGCCATAATCGAAGCCGGCAAGAATCTTATGGGCGAAAAACCCTTCGGAATAGACAAAGCCGCCAACGATAAAATCACCGCCTGCATCAAAAGTCACCCCGAAGTCTTCGTTCGCTGTTGCAGCCAAATGCCTTTCTACCCAGCTGTGCAGAAAATCGGCCAGATTATCGAATCAGGCGAACTGGGCCAGATTATTGAAGTGGAGACCGGTTTCCTTCACTCCAGCGACATGGACGTAAACAAGGCCATCAACTGGAAACGCATGATCGAAGTCAATGGCGAGTATGGCGTACTTGGCGATCTCGGCATGCACGCCTGTCATGTGCCTTTCCGGGCAGGCTGGAAGCCCAAAAACGTCCGGGCCATTCTTAGCGATATTGTAAAGCAAAGGCCTAACGGCAAGGGCGAACTAGTGCCCTGCAAAACATGGGACAACGGCACGTTGCTGTGCGAAATGGAAAATCCATCAACCGGCGAAACCTTCCCCTGGACGTTCAAAAGCTTCAGAATCGCGCCTGGTGAAAAGAACACCTGGTACGTCAAAATCCTGGGCATGAAAACTTCCGTCCGCTGGTCTACAAAGAATCCCAAGCTGCTTGAAGTAATGAAATACGACGGCGGAGAGCAAACCTGGGGCCAGATCGATATGGGCGTCGATACCCCCTTCACCAGCATAACAGGCGGCATTTTCGAGACAGGGTTCTCCGACGCCGTCCAGCAGATGTGGGCTGGATATCTGTATGAAATGACGGAAGGTAAATCGCCTTCCAGATTCGCAGGCTGCGTCACGCCAGACGAAGCTGCCCTAAGTCATAAGCTCTTCACCGCAGCGTTGGAATCGCAAAAGACTGGCCAAACCGTAAACGTATAGAGCTTTTTAAAATTTCATATTCCAGATTCTGCGCCGGTAATGCAGAGGCTGAGCAGATAAAATCAAACGTTCCAAGACCTATCTTTTCATTAGCATCGGTGTGTCCTTTGATAACCGATGAGCCTGGCCGATTATTCAATGCCTTTGTACGGGCTGGCAATTATTTAATGGGGGAGTAATCTTTTTTTAGCCGAATAGTAAGAAAGTGGTTGTATAAGAAAAATGAATAGGTACTATTAGCAAATGGAATAGGCGATTGTTATGGAAACAAGGTTTCCATGTCGTCTTACCGGAAAGTTTTGGTACCATAACTACTGTTTTTGTAGTGGAAAAGGCGAAGGTTTTTGATGGCAAAAGACACAATCCTCAATAACGCCCTGGCTAATTACAATCGGGGCAAAGAAATGCTCAAGGGGGAATTCCCGGATGAGATTCTGGACAAAATCCAAGAGCCAAAGGAACGAATAGAATTTCGCATAGGCCCCCAATTGAAGGATGGCCATATACGAGTTTTCAAGGCCTTTATCGTCCGTCATAATGACGCGATGGGGCCAAGCAAGGGCGGCATTCGCATGACGCCGGGCGTGACGCTGGACGACGTGACAGGCCTGGCGATGGAGATGACGTGGAAGTGCGCACTGATGGGCCTGCCGTTTGGCGGCGGGAAAAGCGGTATCGTCGCTGATCATCACGAGCTTTGTCCCCACGATAAAGAAACGCTGATTCGCAGCTTTACGCGTAACGCGCACCGCCATATCGATCCGCAGATTTACGTGCCCGCCCCGGACATGGGCACGAACGAAACCGACATGGGTTACATCAAGGACACCATTGCCTATTCCGAAGGCACGTCCAACACGCATGGCTGTTACGTCACGGGCAAGCCTGTCATCCTGGGCGGCATCCCAGGCAGGCGAGAAGCGACCGGCAACGGCGTAGCCATTACCACCATCAAAGCGATGGAGAAACTGGGCATCAAGATTCAAGGCGCCAAGGCGGTGGTGCAGGGTTTCGGCAATGTCGGCTCGGTCACAGCGAAGGCGCTGCATGATCTGGGCCTGAAGATTATCGCAGCTTCGGATATCAAAGGCGCTATCCGCAATTCAGCTGGGCTGGATATTGACGCTCTGATAGCACACACTGAAGGTAATGGAGACCTGGCTGGTTTTGCCGGCGGAACACCCATGGACGGCAAGGCCATGCTCGAGCTTCCCTGCGATGTGCTCGTGCTGGCAGCGTCTGAAAGCCAGGTGACTGTTGAGAACGCCCCGCGGATTACCACCAAGCTGATAGCAGAAGGCGCCAACAGTCCGACGACTCCCGCAGCTGACGATATACTCGCTGCCAGGGGGATATTCATCATCCCGGACATCCTCTGCAACGCCGGCGGGGTATTCGTTTCATATCTGGAATATACCCAGGAAACGCAGCAGGAGCAGATGACCAGGCAACAGGTCCAGGACAGGCTCCGCGAGCGAATGACCCGGAAATTCGAGGAAGTCGCCAGCCTGGCTGATGAAAAGAATCTGCATATGCGAGACGCCGCTATGTACCTGGCTCTCAAGACGGTCTGTACAGCCCTAACGGCAAGAGGAACGCTGCCTTAAATCAGGAGTCAGGATTCAGTGGTCAGAATTCTTTCTTTTGCAAGATGCTATTATTGTGTGCCGGGGCTACTGTCCCGGCACATTTTTTTGCATAGTCCGGCGATCAGGGGTCAGGGCTTTTCTTTTGTCTCAGATTCAAAAAGCCGTTCGCCGGAAATATTTTCCTTGCGCATTTCCTCTGCCCGGTTTTTGAGGGAATCGTCATCGGGTGTTTTTTTCATCTCAAGGACATGCAGCGTCTCTCGCCGGTCATGATATGTCCAGGGAGCGATTTCACTGAAAAAATCGGCGCCGGGCACTTCGAACCATGGCGGATCGATTTTCACGCTGGTCTTGAGGGTTTCGTAACCTTCCTTTCGGAAAATCACCTCGTAATCACCGTACCAAGTGAAATCGATAGTCACGGGCGTCCGGCCTACCTCGACATGCGAGACGTACACGATCGCACCGGCTGGCTCGGATCGAAGGGTCCATTCTCGCTCAACGCAGCCCGTCGTCGCCAAAGCCAGCATGATAAGGATAAAAGCAGTTCTTTTCATACCGGAGTTTTACGTTCATTTTCTCACGCTGACAAGTCAAAAAATCCTGTCCAGGCCTGTTAAGTTGTGTATAATTCTTTCATGCAACCAAACCCATCACAAACAGCAAGAGGCCATGAGGAGCCTTTTGCCCTGCAGTTCAGCATTTTCATGCCAAACCGCGTGGGTCAATTCTGCGAGATCCTCGACACTTTTGAGAAAAACAATATTGAACTTGCCGGCATTTCGGTCGTGGACTCTGCGGAATGGGCGGTTATCAGGATGGTCTTCACGGATCCAAATCACGCTCGCGAAGTACTCAAGTTGCATAGCCATGATTTTATCGAAAGCCATATCCTGCTGGTGGAGATTCATGACGATGACACACTCCGCCAGGTTTGCAGCTGTCTCCTGCAGGCGGAAATCAACGTCCACTTCGTCTACCCCCTGACCATACAAAGCCATGGCAATCCGGTCATGGTTTTCCATGTGGACGACAACGTCATAGCTACTCAGGTACTTACCAAGCATAATTTAATCCTGCTGGGCAGCGAAGACCTCTTCGATCCCGGGGGAATGGGTGAGGATAAGTAAAAACTGAATATCGAATCATAAATATTGAACAAAGAATGATGAAGTGAAATAAAGACAAGTAAGTTGTTGTTGAAGGCATTCCCTGTTTTTACTTCTTCAGTTCTGAATTCCTTGTTCGTTATTCGAAATTCGCTTTTTCCCACTCCCCATTTGCGATCCGGCTTTTTTGGGGCTACAATGCTACACCATGGATATTAAGCAAATCCCATTCTGGAAGCTCACGGGCAGCGGAAACGATTTCATCTGTATAGATAACTCTGCAGGCTTGTATGACGAATTACTGGCCGATGCTCAGAGGGTAGGAAAGTTTGTTCGCACTTTGTGTCAACGTAGACACGGCGTGGGGGCCGATGGCCTGATTTTCGCGGACAAACCGGAGATCGAGGGGTTTGCCGATATCGGCGCACGTTTCTTTGAAGCCGACGGCAGCGAGTGCGAACTTTGCGGAAACGGCACAGCCTGTTTTACGCATTTTGCCTTCGACGCCGGACTGGTGCCCGACCATGAAGTGAAAATCCTTACCCTGGCGGGCGTTGTCTTGGCCTGTCGAACGGATGGCCAATATATTCGCGTCTGCATACCATCGCCGGAAAGCAGAAGCCCCGATCTCTCCATTACCGTAGGCAAAAGAAACTTCCGCTGCGATTATTCCCTCACCGGCGTGCCGCACCTGATGACATATGTGGATGATATAGACAAAGTACATGTGGAATGCTGGGGCAAGGCTTTGCGACATCATCATGACTTCCAGCCTCGCGGCGTGAACGTGAATTTCGTGCAGGTACTCGGCGAGGGAGAAATCGCCGTTCGGACTTTCGAGTTCGGCGTGGAGGCGGAGACACTCTCTTGCGGAACCGGATCTAGCGCGTCAGCTATCGAGACCACAATCCGCCAAGGCTGGGGCCAGGAATTCCGCGACGGCAGCAGACCTGTACTCGTCCGCGCAAGCAGCGGCCTGGTCTTGCGAGTCTACTTCAAAATCGACTCGCCCGGCAAGAGCGACTCGCCCGGCAAGAGCGACTCGCCCGGCGAGAGCGATAAAAGCTCGCCAGACGATGATATCGAAATCAAGGACGTATGCCTGGAAACCACAGTCAGCCTTATCGCGCGAGGCCAACTCAGCGGAGAATTCCTTAAAGAAGCCTTGATTCGACAACCATGATTTTCAGCATAGATCAAAATTCCAACAGCCTGTGGGACACGTTACCAAAACTCCAGGCCCTCGCCAAGCAAAGCCTGGCAACTACGCATTTCGTCGAAGACATCGACGTAGCCTTCACGTCGCTCGGCTCTGAAGTGGATGATAGGGCTTTGCGGATCGCGACGGAAAAGTTTCATCCCAGCGGCGGGTCGGACTGGGGAGCAGCTGCGTTCTACTCGGACTTCCTCGGCAGACAGCCTTTGGAACTGCGAACCCTCGAGCCGCAACTCGGTATGAAAATCTCCGCCCTGGCTAGGCAGCTTGGTACAACCCTCGACGAACTCTACGACGAGTTGGCCGTGGGCGACAACAGGATGCTCGTGGGTTCGAGTTTTGTCAGCGACCGGGAGCATCACAGGCTGATCGGCGATCTTTCCGTCGCTGAATGTCGCCCGTATCTGCAAGAGCTGATGAATATCGCGGAACTCGACTGTCTGCAGAAATTCCCCGCGACTGATTCGCAGCTGCGGACGCGGGAGTGGTTCTCAGCCGAGCGGGCCAGGCTGGATAGGCTGATCGTCCATTGCGAGAATGGAAGCTTGGTAGATCTTTATAAAACCTGGCTGGGGGAATATCTCGGCGATTCGATCAAATTGGATGTCACCAGTAATTTGTTTTCGCTGAACGGCCCGCCCGAGCGATTCGAGTTGCTTGGGCTGTTTCTGCGAGACTACGAAACCACAGCTGCCCTGTACAACCAAGCCCTCGCCGAAAGCAACGTTGGCCTGCACCCGTTACGCATACGTCAGGGTGAGTTGCCGTTTTTCGCGGTCAGCCGACACCTGGGCCAGCTCGTCCGCACGGAAATTTTTCTGCGTGACAACGAGCTTGTCATAGCCGGTCGATCTTTTAAGCGGGGCCCAGCTGGGGGATTGCCCATCGACGCCCTGGGCCAGGCTGGGGTTATATGCCTGGTCGGCAAGGCGGTTATGATGGTTCTGCAGGTTCGCACGCGCCCGGGCCAGGCTGGGCTGGCGCTACCTTATAAAGGATCGCTCTACATGCCCGCAGCTGCCAGGCTGGAAAAACTGCTCCAAGCTAACAAACTCCTATCAGTCGACGCGCCGCCTAAGCCCATTTTCCGCGTCCGGTTCCACCTTCTGGACAGAATGCGAGATTTAAAGACCACCATCGCCCTGCCGGGCCATCTCGCAAGGGCATTCGGAAAAAGTGAATTCCCTGCCTGTGACCTCGCGCAAAATTACGCAGCCCTGTCCAACCAGGCCCGGTCACGATTGGAACAATTTAAAGAAAAGTCTGCGAGAGAAACCTGGCTGGCCCAGGCATACCCACACGAAACCCAAACCATAGGCGAACTCGAAGCTGCGAAACGTGAATTGGTCAAAAAAAATCCAAAATCACCGCAGGCTCGCGATATATGGAAACGTATCAGGGAAATTTCAGCGACGCTTCAAAAAGAATTATTGAAAAAAGTCGTAGACGACACCCAGCTGGCCCAGGTGGATTTCTGGGATTCCCGCGGCGCACTCTTGCCATGGTGCATAGCCCTGGCGGGTGAAAAATTTTACGATGATGTACTTGTCAATGCTGTCATAACAAAAGAATAAGTTCTTTTCCTTACAACCCGCCCTTTCCATGTTTTTTAGCATCAACCCCGACGTTTTCATATATATTCATATTTTAACAACACTTACACTCTATACCGAAAGCGTTTTACTGCTTTACCCCACCTACTATTTCATGTTTTCATGGCTAAAATATGAATTTTTTTTTGGCAAAAAAAGAGAAATCAGTGTTTGACTATGATTTCAAATTGAGTTACAATGCATTTGCATTAATATACCGGGAATTGTAGGAGAAGCCGCAAACGGCATAATTCCATATTACTTCATACCAACATATCTCCTCACTTCCCCTAAAAGTGAAACGTGTGTAATTTGAGTTTTTTGTTTTTAGTTGCGAATGGGTAGACCTTTCAGCAGCTTCCTGTCTACGTGCGAGAGGAATGTTTAGCTTTACCTGTTCCCCAAGGTAGCTTGTCTACCTACGCGTGCGGATTTTCTTTATGGGCATGGCCCTTCCGCAGGCACATTAAAGTTGTAGTGGTTTGTTGTTGTTAGTACTTACAGATGTTGTTTGTTTGTTGTGTTTTTAAAAGCATGGAATATGTGACCTTTTTGGTTTGTTTAAGTTAAGAAAGAGGTCTCGGCTTTTAGTTCAGGCGAGTGTCGTCTGACGGTCGTGGCCTGCGGATTTTGCTTTCCTTGGGATTTTGCAGAAATCGTTAACTGGCGAGATGTATGTCGAGTGACCTCCGGTCAGAGCAATTTTTTGCGAAATTGCGTAAAAACTTGGCTTTGTGTCCTCTTTTTCCGGTTTGATCGGAATATGTTAGACCAGCTATCGTAAATGATTCATTGTCCCGTATTACGACGTATGTTGCGTCAACGATAATGACAAAAAGGCTAAGGGAAGCCGATTACAAGGAGTTTTGAAATGAAGCGCACGAAAGGTTTTACACTGATTGAATTGTTGGTCGTTATCGCGATCATCGCCCTGCTGGTCTCGATTCTGCTGCCCAGCCTGAACCGGGCACGCGAATTGGCCAAGAGAGCTGTCTGCTCAACCAACCTCAACGGTATGGGCAAGGCTCTGGTACTCTACGGCAGCACGAACAAAGACAAAATGCCGTCTCTGGGTGTCAATACGCTAATCAATGGCGCTATTACAGCCGCCACAATCCAGGGCTATGCGGACGAAGATGCATACCTCACCGGGCAAACGAATACCAATGCCAATATCCAGCATTACTACCTGCTCGTATTGGAAGGTTTCATGTCTGCCAAGAGTTTCAAGTGCCCGTCAGACAGCAGCTATAACGAATCCGAAGCTCAGTACGGCTTCGACGCTTGGGATAATGTATCTTATGGCCTGCAACCTGCCTCAGCAGACGCAACATGGCTGTCCCGTCTTGGTGCTAGCGGCCAGGCTGGTTCGGTAATCATTGCTGGTGATCAGCCTGTTTCAACCACTACAGGACCAACCGCCGATGTTTTCAGTAACAACCACAGTGGCGAATACATTAACATGCTCAGTGCTTCAAGTAGCGTCAGCAACGCAACTATCGACAAGTCAGCTACTGGCCTCGAGGTTAATGCTTTCGGTTATTCTGCTTTGACTAGCACGAAGGATAATATTTACGATCTTAACCCTGCTACCGTTAGCGGTACCGCTACGGCAAACCGGGCAGCACACCCGAACGACTCTTACCTCTTCATGAGAATAGACTAATCAATTCCTCATCTCGGGTAATTGCCTGAGTTGGAATGTGTGAAGAAGTTTGAGTAACCGGGTTGTGATTAGGATTGCTGTTTTGATTTTTGTCCATTCAAATTAAGATTCAGCAAAACATCAGCCCGGCTGAGAAAAAGAGAATACGGGACAGTCCGATAAGGGCTGTCCCGTTCTTTTTTCCTCAAATCCAATCGACTTTGTCGTAAAGTAAATTGACTTTGCCACAAATCCAATCGACTTAGTGAAAAGGTGAGACTCCGCTTTTTCACAGCTACGTCCGCACCCTACAAATTTTTAATTCGCTTGCTACAAGTTTTTGTAGGGTGGGACGAAACCCCGAAGGGGTACAGCCCCACCTTGGAATACAACAAAACGGTGGGACTCCGCCGCGTTGCGGCTATGTCCACACCCTACAAGCACGCACCCTACGTTTTTTCGTTATTGATATTTTGTAAACATTTTTATGTAATATGCATATGGGAAACTATAGGCGGAATTTCAGGCCGGGCGGTGTATTTTTCTTCACGGTTGTTAGCAATCTTAGAATGCCTATTCTAACAACTGATCTTGCACGCCCTATACTACGCGAATCCATTTTGAGCGTGCAGCAGAAATGGCCATTTGAAATTTTGGGCATTGTTTTACTGCCGGATCATTTACATTCGATTTGGATGTTACCCGACAATGACTCTGATTTTTCGTTGCGATGTCAGAAGATCAAAGAGCAATTTACAAGAGGCTGGCTTGCATCTGGTGGCCAGGAGAAAATCGTATCCAAATCAAACGAAGATCATGGCCAAAGAGGCGTTTGGCAAAGACGTTTCTGGGAGCATACCTGCCGCAATGAGGAAGATCTAAACGATGTATGGATTATCTACACTGGAACCCAGTTAAACATGGATTAGTCCAACGTGTGAAAGATTATCCATATTCAAGCTTTGCAAAATTTGTTGCCATGGGAGAATATCCAATTGATTGAGGAGGTGAAAACCCCTGGCCTGATTTGGATTTGAATGAATAGATCAAAAGGTGGGACTCCGCTTTTTCACAGCTTCGTCCGCACCCTACAATTTTTTGCGTATTTTTTATGATTTTTCGTAGGGTGGGACAAAGCACCGTCAGGTGCGGCGTCCCACGCAGTCTCCATATCAAATAACCAAAAGGTGGGACTCCGCTTTTTCACAGCTGCGTCCGCACCCTACAATTTTTTGCGTATTTTTTATGATTTTTCGTAGGGTGGGACAAAGCACCGTCAGGTGCGGCGTCCCACGCAGTCTCCATATCAAATAACCAAAAAGGTGGGACTCCGCTTTTTCACAGCTTCGTCCGCACCCTACAATTTTTTGCGTATTTTTTATGATTTTTCGTAGGGTGGGACAAAGCACCGTCAGGTGCGGCGTCCCACGCAGTCTCCATATCAAATAACCAAAAAGGTGGGACTCCGCTTTTTCACAGCTGCGTCCGCACCCTACAATTTTTTGCGTATTTTTTATGATTTTTCGTAGGGTGGGACAAAGCACCGTCAGGTGCGGCGTCCCACGCAGTCTCCATATCAAATAACCAAAAAGGTGGGACTCCGCTTTTTCACAGCTGCGTCCGCACCCTACAATTTTTTGCGTATTTTTTATGATTTTTCGTAGGGTGGGACAAAGCACCGTCAGGTGCGGCGTCCCACGCAGTCTCCATATCAAATAACCAAAAAGGTGGGACTCCGCTTTTTCACAGCTGCGTCCGCACCCTACGGTTCAACCTGACACACTCAACCTACTATTCGCTTAAGCGATCAGTTTGTGTATAATAAAAACGGCAGTGCGAAGAATTGCTTGCCCTGATTGCTCGAATTTTTATAACAACTTTATTACCAATTTTTAAATAAAAAATATGGAAGTATCAATGAGTAAACTTTCGCATTTTTTAGGCTGCTGGGGCTAATGCTTCCAGCAGGAACTGGTATTTTTTGTCATGTACGGCACAATTTCCGAACATCATAATAATTCGTTGTTGCCACAGAACTTTTCGCAAGGCTCTCAGTGCGTCGGCGAAGCTGGGGGTGGTTTTGCTGGCATACCACAGCGGAATTTGAAACGTTCGTTTGGCAGATGGCTGTTTGCAGAACCACAGCCAGACCATCGAATACAGCCAAAGTCCAAGAGCAGCTGCTCGCTCGGGGCCTTGTCTCGCCCACGTCTGCAACTGCTCCGCACCAAGATACTGTTTGGCATTTTTGAACGTATCTTCGATAGCCCACCGGTCGGCATAGGCAGCCAGCACGTCGGCGACTTTCATGGCCACATCGGTCGTAAAAAAATAATCGTCCCGCTCTTTGCCGCTCGGATCCCGCGAGATCACAAGCAGCACCGGCATCTTGCTGACTTTGTACCAAAGCACCTCGCGAGAATAAACCAGCCTTGTGACCGACTTGCCGCGAGCGATAAAAGTTATCGGCGTCCACTTGCGAACGTGCGAAGCGATTATCTTGAGTTTGGGCAACTCGGCACCGCGTTTTCGAGGTCTGCCTCTGCCGGAGCGTTTTCGTTTCGGCGGCAAATCGTAAAGCGAAGCGTCGCAACGCATGCGCGAGATGATCGTCGTGTTCGTTATGCTCCAACCGGCCAGCGATGCGTAAAATCCATCTGCCACAAGGCGAATCTTCCTGCTTCCAAACCAGGCGGCCACTTCTTCGAGCATCTCGACAGCCAGTTCGATGAGCGATTTTTCCTTCTTGCGATGCAGTCGCATGTTGATGGGCAGACCGAGTGGCTCGCCGCCCCAGGGCGGTTGAACTTGCAAAGTCAGCACGACAAGATTCAGCCCCCATGCGTAAACGATTTTGGTTTTGGTCGAGCGGACGGCGTCTCGCCAAAACCCGGCACCGTCGACTTTTCTGCCACTGCGATGAAACAGCGTGTCGTCGATAGCCAGCGGGATATTGCCCTTCGCGGCAAATGTCGAGATCAGCAAACGAGCCAGAATTTTCCAGAGCTGTGCGAGCGACCATCTCGCGTCGGGAAAAAATCTGTGATAGGAATCGTGGCTGCGTTGGCCCAGCGGGTCTGCCAGCGGAATAATGCCCGTGATAGTGCGACGAGTGGTGCGAAGAATCCAGCCTGTGATCAGCCGGACAAAAATTTCCGCGCCCGGAGCCGTGAAGATGGGAAAAAACTGTTGAACAAGCAGCGTCCATGCCGATATGTTCTCCATATTGATACCAACCTTTCGATGCGTCTTTGGCAGACATTAAATTCATCGACAGGTTGGTTTTTTTATATACAGTCTTCATCAAAATTCACCCAAAAAAGTGCGAAAGTTTACAATGAGTGAGAAAAACATATTAAATAATATTACATCACCTCACCAGTTACGTCGAATGAGCATGGACGAGCTGGCTGGGCTGGCGGAGGAAATACGTCAGCGGATTATCAAGGTTGTCTCGGATAAGGGTGGGCACCTGGCCAGTAACCTCGGCATGGCGGAGTTAACGATAGCCATGCATTACGTCTTTGATTTCGCCCAAGATCATTTGTTATGGGACGTCGGCCATCAGTGTTACGCGCATAAGCTGCTCACAGGCAGGGGCGAAAAGTTTGACTCCCTTCGTCAGAAGGGTGGCCTGAGCGGTTTCCCGAATCCTGCGGAGAGCGAATACGACCTTTTTTCAACAGGCCATGCCGGCACGGCTATTTCAACCGCCATGGGCCTGGCCTGGGCGGATAAGCACGCCGGCAGGAACGATATCAAAACCGTTGCCGTCGTCGGCGACGCAAGCATAGTCAACGGCCTGTCGTTGGAAGGGCTCAACAACGCGTCTTTGCTGAACCGGCAGTTTCTGATCATCCTCAACGACAACTCCATGGCCATCGACCGCACCCACGGCGCATTGGCCAATGCGCTGGACAGAATTCGCATGACGAACCGGTACAGCGATCTGAAGCAATCGACCGAGCGCATGTTGCAAAGGCTGCCGTTGGGCACGGAAATTTCCGAAACTCTCCGTCAGGTTCGCGGCGTGCTGAGGACAACCATTCACGGTGCCAAGGTTTTTGAGACATTGGGGTTCAATTACTTCGGCCCCATCGACGGCCATGATATTCCGTCGCTGATTAAGGTTCTCAAACGTTTGGGCGATATGAATATGCCAACCGTATTGCATGTACATACGGAAAAAGGCCGAGGCTGCGCCTACGCCGTGGAAGACCCATGCAGATTCCACAGCCCAAGCGCGCACACCGTTCGTGACGGCCAGGCTGTATTCCCGGAATCGACCAGGCCCGCCTGGACAAGCATCTTCGCCGAGAAACTCATCGAGCGTGCAAAGGCGGATGATCGCATCGTGGCCATTTCCGCAGCCATGTTGGACGGCACGGGCCTGGCCAAGTTCCGCAAGGTCTTCCCGGATCGTACCATCGAAGTCGGCATAAGCGAATCTCACGCCGTCACGATGGCTGGGGGGCTTGCCAAGGCTGGCCTAAAGCCCGTCGTCGCCATCTATTCCACGTTCATGCAGCGTGCATTCGACCAGGTATTTCACGACGTAGCCTTGCAGAAGTTGCCCGTGGTTTTATGCATGGACCGGGCTGGGCTTGTCGGTTCGGACGGCTCGGTGCATCACGGCTTTGCTGACATTTCGATGATGCGGATGCTGCCTGGCACGATAGCCTTGGCCCCTGCTGATGAGCGGGAAATGTCAGCTGCGTTGGATTTCGCACTTGCCGCCGGCCAGGCCGGGCCGATAGCCATCCGGTATCCGCGAGACGAAATCCCTGCCGATCTGCCTGGCGACTGTCCGCCGTTTGAGATCGGAAAATCACGTATAATCCGCCAAGGCGACGACGCTGCGATGTTTGCATACGGGGCGATGGTGGAACATGCACTGCGTGCTGCGGAAATGCTGGCGGAGGACGGCATGGAAGTGGCGGTCATCAACGCCCGGTTCGCCAAGCCGCTGGATGTAACGACAGTAACCAGGTTGATCAAGACGGGCAAACCTTTGATGGTCATTGAAGATCATACGCGAATCGGCGGCCTGGGCTCAGCTGTGCTGGAGACGGCTGCCCAACGAGGCCTGGATGCTTCCAACGTTCATCTTCTGGGCATTCCCGACCGCTTCGTACAGTTCGCCTCCCGACATGAACAATTGAAAGAAGTCGGTCTGGATTCAGCCGGCATAGCCGAGACCGCCAGGT
Organism: Phycisphaerae bacterium; assembly: GCA_963664745.2. Taxonomy (GTDB): domain Bacteria; phylum Planctomycetota; class Phycisphaerae; order SM23-33; family SM23-33; genus B1-G9. The sequence continues at coordinate 1,931,755 of CAXXMC010000004.1, read as the reverse complement.
CGCTAATTCAACAGTTCGCAGAAAAAAGTCGTCCCTGATAAAGTCGACAAGCCTTTAAAATAGGCTTTAAATTTCCGTAATGCCGGTTGCAAATCACAAGGTTCTGCCGAAGAACTCCTCGCAGCCTTGCAGCTTTGCAATATGACGCCATCATTCAATATCCAACTGGCGATTTTCCTCCCGTGTCATACCCGCGAAAGCGGGTATCCAGGGCCTGCCTAGCCGAGGCGAAAATTTCCATCATGGGCTTGTTTTCCCGTCTTGATTATATTCCCTGGATTCCGGGCCGCCAGCGGCGGTGGCATAAGCTGCGCTCCGCTCGGAATGACAAGAAAACAACTTTTTCAGGGACGACTACTTACGCTTACGAATCAATGCGACTCCACTTGCAGCCAGCATCGCGAGCGTGGCCGGCTCGGGCACTGCTGAAGCAGACGTCCTGCCAAAATTGGCCTGTACGCTTGAATAGTCAGCTGCGGAAACGACACCATCCTGATTGGCATCGCCCAGAATGCCATTTCCAACATTTCCAAAGTTGGCCTGTACACACGCGTAGTCAGCAGCGGAAACAACACCGTCATGATTGGCATCACCCCGCAATAATATGCAAGGGATAACTTCATATGTAGGTATGATATCAGTTGCGTCGAGGAACCCATCCCCCGTCTTATTCAGCAATCCCACTACTATCGCGCGGAAATTCTCTTCTGTCAGACCGGCCGGGGTGCTGAGGATTCCAAGAAGGGCTGGGACATCCAAATCTACATGTGGAGTATCGCCAGGAATTGTGCCAGCCTCATCTACTTCTTGCATACCGATACCTAAAATTGCCGCATCGCCGGCATTTTGAAAATTACCCGCATTGAAGCTTCCGTCAACTTCACCTTGCGTAAGATTGTTTAACAAAAATCCAACTGGAAAATAATTTTCCCCAGTAACTGTAAACAGAGTATTTTGCTCAAAGCTGACCAATTCCGGGTCCACACCATCTACCCATACTTCGTAGGCTGATAAGCCGGCTGTCGCTACCCCATTAACCTCTACAAATACTTCCCATGTTCCTGGCGAAGTTTCTTTGAAAGTGTAATGTACAAGTGGGTCAGGATCGCCAATAGTTTTTACAAACGTATCTTCCCAGTGGCCACCAACCATCGTCGTGCCAGATGAATCGTAAAGGTCATATTCAGCCCAAGTGAGTTTCTTGTCCGTTATATTCAAAACGCCTACACTATGATCATCCGCCTCTGATTTTGCAGAACCCGGCGAAAATACATCGTATCCGTTCCAGTTATAGACAAAACTGTCGTGCTTATGACCATGCACTATACCTAGAATATTATAGCCGTTGATCGTCTGGCGAAAATTTTCACGCTCGGCTGGAGACCACCACTCATCGTCCCACATGTCGAAATGAAAGAAAAGGACTACGGGCTTTTCTGTTCCGACCAGGGCAAGTTCTTCGGTTAACCATTCACATTTGGATTCTGTGGGATATTGGTCTAAACTGTAAAATTGAACTCCCTGTATTTCAAATCCATATTTCTGATCTCCGTGACGGTCTGCAACTTCTTCCTTAACTGTTTTAGCACCCGCCAGTTGATCCCATAAGCTCAGCTCATGTCTGTCATGGTTTCCGGTGCATTCGTACACAGGGTAGCGTATCTCGTTTGTTCCGGTGCCGCCGTACAGCGGGTAGTGGTCTTCAAATTTATCCCACTCGTCAGGCTGGCCATCTTGCGTGAGGTCGCCTGCGACAATAACGCCCGATGGCGTTCCAACTGTTCCGCCGATATTGCTTGGATATGCCGTTCCAGGAAGGCTATTCATTGCTTGTATGTTCGCCCTGTTAATGTCAGTGGTCGCACTGTCGAAACCGAAATGGTTGTCCGCGGTTACAAACATTGTAATATTTCTGCTCTCGGCAAAAGCGGCCAGATTTACACACATTACGACTAAAATTAAAGTTAACACACGAACTCCAGCAGCAAAGCCAAGTGAAGTTATTCTAAATTGACGTTTATTTAATTTTACAATGCGGGGTAATTTGCTAAACTGCTGGACTCTTTTTCAATTTTTTTGGAGTTCAAAAATGTCGAAGCAGAAAGAACTGGTCCAAGCCAGCAAGAAAGTAATAATCGAGAATTACGGCAGATTACCCTTTGCAATGGTTCGCGGCCTGGGTGCGAAAATCTGGGACGCCGACGGAAAGGAATACCTGGATTTCTTCCCCGGCTTCGGTGCCGGCGGAGTGGGAGGCCATTGTCATCCGAAAATAGTCGATGCTGTGCAGAAACAGGCCTCGATGCTGATGAGCCACGGCAACCTGTTCACCAACGAACCACAGATCGACCTGGCTGAGCGGATCACGAAAAACGGTTTCGGCGGGAAGGTCTTCTTCTGCCACAGCGGGGCAGAGGCAAACGAAGCGGCTCTCAAGCTAGTAAGGCTGGCTGCCCGCGGCGGAGAGCGAAAAGCCTCCGGCCCATACAAGATAATTTCGTTCAACAATTGTTTCCATGGCAGAACCATGGGAGGACTCAGTCTCACGCCAGCTGGTTTCCAGGCTGGGTTCGAGCCGATGCTGCCGGGCAATGTCATGGTACCGTTCGGCGACCTCGCAGCCGTCGAAGCTGCTATCGATAGCGAAACCGCAGGCGTTTTCATCGAGCCGATCCAGACGGAAGGCGGCATGAATATTCCGACCGTCGAATTCATGCAGGGGCTGCGGAAACTCTGCGACGATCACGGCCTGCTGCTGGTCTGCGACGAAGTGTGGACAGGCCCGGCCCGGACGGGCAAGTGGTTCGCTCATCAGCATTATGGAATTACGCCGGACGTTATGACGCTCGCCAAAGCCATCGGCGGCGGGCTGCCGGTCGCTGCCTGCGTGGCTTCGCCCAAATACGCCGATGTCCTCGTCCCCGGAACGCATGGCTGTACCATGGGAGGAAACCCGATATGCGCCGCAGCAGGGGCAGCTGCGATGAAACTCATTGAGGATGAAAACCTGTGCAGCAGGGCTGAGGTGCTGGGCAAAAAGGCAACGCAGAAAATCGCCGACGCTAAACTCGACTGCATCGCTGACATTAGAGGCAAGGGCCTGATGGTAGGCCTGCAACTCAAGGAGTCCTCACCGGCCAAGGACGTATGGGAAAAATGCATGACCGGCGGGCTGATCGTGTGTACCGCGAAAAATAACGTCCTCCGACTCGCCCCGCCATTGAATATCGAGGAAAACCTGCTGGAACAAGGCCTGGATATCCTGATCAAGGCAATGCAGGGATAACAGAGGTCTGCAGAGGAAAAACACCGCAAACATGGTTAATCACTCTATATCTTGACAATTTTCGGGTTTTCGGGTAAACTTTTATCATGGAGGCTCGCGGGCTTGACTGCCCGATTTGCAAGCTTAACGGCTTGTAGCAAAGGGATTTGCATGTCAGGAGCGGTTAGCCACCGTTTAGCATGACGTTTTATTCAAAAAAATGCCGGAAGAGAGGATTGATTGTGCGTCAAATAACGATTATGGGAACCAGAGCAAAGGTTCTTTGCGTAATGATTTTAGTTCTGTGCACCTGCTCACTTGGCCAGGCTGATACGATAGTCCGCTTTGAAACAGCTATGGGCAATTTCCACGTTCAGCTGGCAGATACGGTTGCCCCTCTTACGGTGGCAAATTTCCTGAACTACGTCAACGACGGCGATTTCGTCAACTCGTTCTTCCATCGTCTTGTGCCGGGCTTCGTGCTTCAGGGCGGCGGATTTACTTTCCAGGACAATCAGTTCAACTTCGTGCCAACCGACCCAGCCGTACTGAATGAGTACAACATATCCAACACATACGGCACCATAGCCATGGCCAAGACATCTGAGGGCCCGGATACCGCTACGAGCCAGTTTTTCTTTAACCTCGGCGACAATTCCGAAAACCTTGACGCCCAGAACGGCGGATTTACTGTTTTTGGCCAAGTCATGGGCAGCGGCATGGATGTAGTGAATCTGCTGGCTTCTAAAACTGTCTGGGATGCGTCCTCGTTCTACGGCGCGTTTAGCGATCTGCCGCTTATAGATTACGACCCGAACGGAACCGTACCCTGGCCTGACACGCTGGAAATGGTATACGCCATAACCGTAGTCATTGAAGGTGACGCCAATAAGGACGGCGTGGTTTCCGCAGCCGACTACGCAGCTGTGCAGGCCAACTTCGGCCATACCGGCGATGTGGGTATCCCCGGCGATGCCAATTTCGACGGTGTCGTTTCCGCAGCTGACTATGCTTCCGTGCAGGCTAACTTCGGCAATACCGTCCCAGCCGGTGCGTCGGCTGCCCCCGAACCGGCTACATTGTGTCTGCTGACAATTGGAAGCGTGGCAATGCTTCGCCACAAGCGGAAATAGCCTCCTGGATTCCGGGCCGCCAGCGGCGGTGGCATAAGCTTCGCTACGCCCGGAATGACGACCACGCTTTCAGAGATGACAACAAAACAACTTTTTCCTCCCGTGTCATACCCGCGAAAGCGGGTATCCAGGGCCGGCCCAGCCGGGGCGATAATTTCCCACCACGGCCTTATTTTCCCGTTTTGATCACATTCCCTGGATTCCGGGCCGCCAGCGGCGGTGGCATAAGCTTCGCTGCGCCCGGAATGACAACCACGCTCTCAGAGATGACAACAAAACAATTTTTTCGGGGACGACTAAGTAATCGGCCAGATTCTCTTTTCCACCACACCAATGGAGTGTGTCCGCTGGTATAACTCTAAACTCGGCTGTGAATTTATCAAAAAAAATTCATGAAACACCCCCATGCGACCGATCATTCAAAAACGGGCAGCATTGGGAGTCTATAGCCCCTTCATGAACAGGAGTTTAAAATGAATATTGCCGAAACCGAGAAAACTTACGAAGCGTTAAGTCCTTTTGAACTCAAGAACAAGCTGATTGACATGGCACAGAGCAGGCATGAGAAGATGATGCTCAACGCCGGCCGGGGCAATCCCAACTGGGTAGCCACGAACCCACGCGAAGCATTTTTCCTGTTCGGCTCGTTCGCGTTGGAAGAAGCCCATAGGGTATTAAGCAGACCCGGCATAGCTGGGGCGCCGAATTCAAAAGGCATCGCCAAACGGTTTGAGACCTTTTGTCAGATAAATGGCGAGCGGCGCGGGGCACAGTTCCTGGTTGACTCGTACAAATACGCAACTGAAACACTTGGGCTGGACGGCGACTCTTTTATCGGCGAAATGGTCGACGGCATTCTCGGCGACCATTACCCGACGCCTGATCGCGTGCTGGAAAATACCCAGGAAATCATCAGGGCCTATCTCAACGAGACCATGTGCAACGGCCAGCCTCCCAAGGGAACGATGGACCTTTTCGTCGTCGAAGGCGGCACAGCTGCGATGACCTACATCTTCAACACACTCAAAGAAAACGATCTGATCCAGCCAGGCGATAAAATCGCGCTCGGCACGCCGATTTTCACTCCCTATCTTGAAATTCCCATACTCAACGACTATCAGCTGGTCGTAATTGACGTTGAAATGGATGAGAATAACAATTGGCAATATTCCAACGAAGAGCTGGACAAGCTGGCTGACCCAGAGATAAAAGCATTTTTCCTGGTCAATCCTTCCAATCCCAGTTCGGTGAGCATTGCGGAAGCTTCGCTGCAAAAAATCGCTGACCTTGTCAACACAACGCGGAAGGACTTGATTTTACTGACGGACGATGTATACGGCACGTTCGTGAACGGTTTCAAATCGCTTGCAGCGATTGCGCCGCGGAATACGATTCTGGTCTATTCATATTCCAAGTATTTTGGTGCGACAGGCTGGAGGTTGGGCGTTGTGGGAATTTATCAGGACAACGTCATGGATGAAATGATCGCAGCATTGCCGAAAGACAAACGCGAAGATTTGCACGAGCGATATCATTCTATTTCGACCGATCCTGATGGTTTGAAGTTGATAGATAGGCTGGTGGCAGACAGCCGGGCCGTGGCGCTTAATCACACTGCTGGGCTTTCCACTCCACAACAAATCATGATGGTCTTCTTCTCATTCCAGGAACTTCTCGACACGAACAGTCATCTTTACAAGAAGGAAGCGCAAGATCTGGTTCGTGTCCGGTTTGAGACGCTTTACGAAAGTCTGGGTGTCCCGGCTCCTGAGTTACCCTGCTACGCTCGATACTATACGACGATTGACATTCGTAAGCTGGCGGAGGAACGATACGGCAAGGAGTTCCGAACCTGGCTGGAGACGAGCTTCGAGCCGATTGATTTCGTCTGGCGACTCGCATCTGAAAAAGATGTCGTACTCATGGACGGCGGCGGTTTCGACGCACCAGCCATGTCTGTGCGTGTCTCGCTGGCAAACCTGTTTAAGGATGACTACGCAAAAATAGGCCAGGCCATCAGCGAACTGCTCGAAGATTACAAAAATGAATGGGACAATAAATAAGTAATAGTTAACCAGGCAATAGGCAATGAATAATTAATATCAGGTAATGTAAGGACTAGCTATTGACGTATATTTAAGAACTTCCCACTGACGTGGGGCTTCTCCCTTGTCATTCCCGCGGAAGCGGGAATCCAGGTTTTATGAAAGATTTTTATGTTTACATCCTGGCCAGTAAGCCCCGCGGTACGCTTTATATCGGTGTGACAAATAACTTAACAAGACGTGTGTATGAACATAAGAATAATTTTATTGAGGGCTTTACAAAGAAATACGGCGTGCACCAACTTGTTTTTTATGAACACACGACTGATGCTGAATCTGCTATTCGACGCGAGAAGCAACTGAAGAAGTGGGAACGCAAGTGGAAGATAGAGTTAATAGAAAAAGACAATCCGCAATGGATAGATTTATACGACGAATTAGCGTGACGGAAAAGAAAAATGGATTCCCGCTTCCGCGGGAATGACAAGGGTGTGACTGATTGTGATCAGCGGCAAATTGTGAGTAGTGACGAATTATGATTAGTGGCAAGTGGTAAAAAATCCTAGTGTCCACTCACCGGTACCTATATTGAAAGGTCAAAACATGTCTGAAACAATTCAATGGATAGTCCAGTTTCTTCGTGACAACCCTTCGATTCTTTTGTTCGGCTCGCTGGCGGGAGGCTATGCGATAGGAAAATTAAAATTCGGCACATTTTCGCTCGGCTCAACGACGAGCGTTCTGCTGGTGTCGATTGTCATTGGCGCCGTGCTTCTCAGCGGCCAGGGTAAGAACGATCCGAGCTACCACCTGGGCCTGATCAAGACAATAGCGTTTGGACTTTTCATTTTCGCTATAGGTTACAAGGTCGGCCCGGACTTCGTGGGAGGTCTGAAACGCGGCGGAATGAAATACGTTACCATCGCAGTGTTTTTCTGCCTGATCGCACTGGGCATTGCGGTTATGCTCGCCAAACTCTTCAGCCTGAATTCAGGCTATGCCGGCGGAATGGTCGCTGGAGCGCTTACGCAATCTTCGGTCATCGGCACAGCTGATAACGCCCTGCAACAGTTGACCAGCGGCAAGGTCACTTCCGCTCTGGATCTCAAGTCCGACGTAGCTGTCGCCTACGCCGTGACCTATATCTTCGGCACTGCTGGGCTGATAATCCTGCTGAAAATCCTGCCTCGAATCTGGAAGATAAATATCGCAGACTCTGCCAAGCAGGCTGAGGCTGAACTCGGAGCAATCACCGCGCCCGATACCATCGAAGCATTTCACTGGTCGAATATCGTAACCCCGAGAGCATATACTATCGAGAACGAGAACATCATCGGCAAAACCGTCAGCCAGGTCGAAGCAATGTTCCCCGAACGAATCACTATCGACGTGATCAAAAGAGGCGAGCAGATCATCGAGGACGTTACGCCGGAGACCAAACTGGACAAGGGCGACATTGTAGCTATTACCAGTTTCAGACGCAGGCTGGTTTCTCTTAACGAAAAGATAGGCCCGGAAGTGGACGACGCGATTGTCCGAAAGATGGTGGGCGAGATTCTCGGCATCTGCCTAACGAATAAGAAGCTCGACGGCCTGACCCTTCACGAAATTTTTGTTGAGCATGGTGAGGGGTGTTATTTGCAGCGTGTAACCCGCCAGGGACATGACCTCCCGGTCTCGCCGGGGCTGAAAGCCTATCGGGGCGATATTATCCATGTCGTCGGTGCAAGGAAAGATGTCGAAAGGATGATCGGCACGATAGGCTATCCCGAACGCGAGACTAAAGTGACCGATCTGGTGACGGTCGGCGTGGGCATTATTGTCGGGACGATCATCGGCCTGCTTGCTGTGACGATCAAGGGAATTCCAGTCACGATGGGCGTTGGCGGCGGAGTTTTGGTATCGGGCTTGTTTTTCGGCTGGCTTCGTTCGGTCAGGCCGACCTGGGGCCAGATTCCGACACCCGCGTTATGGATTTTCACCGACCTGGGACTGAACCTGTTCATTGCGTGCGTGGGAATTTCCGCAGGCCCGCAGGCGTTTGAAGCTATAAAGCAGGCTGGCGTTAATATCTTCCTGGCCGGTATTTGCCTGACGTGTCTGCCGCACATCATAACCTGGATATTTGGCCTGTATGTCCTGAGACTCAACCCCGCCCTGCTCCTGGGAGCCATGACCGGCGCCGGCACATGCACAGCTGCCCTGAATACAGTCATGGACGACGCGAAAAGCTCAACCCCCGTCATAGGCTACACCGTACCATACGCTATCGGCAACGTAATGCTAACCATCTGGGGCGCACTTATCGTCAGCCTGGTGTGACTATAAACATGAACTAGACTTGGACTTTGGTGTGAGTCGATCTGGTGTTTTTATATCATCCCAGCGAAAACTGAGGGTGTAGCCGGGTTTTAACCCGGCAATTTGAACTTTATTAGAGATCCCTGCCGGGTCGAGACCCGGCCTACTTGGCTACTCTTTGTACAATTCCTCAATATATTTTATGGCTTCCTCAGGTTTCATGTGATCAGGCCAGGCTGGATCATTTTCCCGTGTATTACCTTCTTGCATTGCTGCATCAAGCATGGCAATAAAAGCTTTCGCCGTGGCTGGGGGAGTAAACCCTACTCTAAAAGGGTGCTCTTCAACAACCTGAGCGAGAATTCGTCGGCTTCCCGCTCGATCTTTGAACCATATGTTATGAGGCCGGTTTCTTGATCAACCATATTGTCCCATTTGGGATTCTCTGGCCTTTGCCGCCAAATATGATAAATATCGTGTGCGATCAGTCTTGCTGCAGCTACAGGCGGAAGTGTTCGGTCAAATGCGATACCATGTTGAGGGGTATAAACCCCATCGTCCTCAGACGATTTTCTTATACAGACCATCCTGGTTACCACAACTACCGCATTTGTATATTTTTTATTTTCGTCCGGATTTAGAGGAACAAGGCGAATCTGACATCCTAGGTCACTCTCAAGTTGAGCAGTTATGTCAGAGTAATATCGGAATTGAGAGCCCAAAAATAATTTGCAGGAAGCTTGTTGCACTACTCTATCATAGTAAGTTTGTCTTTTTTCAAAACTCACCTTCCCAGCTTTTGTTCGGCCCTGTTCTTCGAAGTTTTTCCAGAGCTCAACTATATCATCAACGTTTAGACCTAATTTTACATCTCCTATCACAAAAACGGAAGTATACTTTGTGTCCTTTTGGTTGACCTGACTGTTTGATGCCCGAAGATGCCCAAATAGCCATTTGAATAATCCTGATAACCAACCGATGATTGCAATAAAAACGGCTGCACCCGTTGTAAAGATTGCTATTTGCCAAGCTTCACTTAGATTTTTTAACCATTCCAACATTAGCATCTCCTATAATCCCACCAAACAACCCATTAACCTTATATACAAATAATACATTTAGACTTCAAGGAGCAATTTCGTAGAGCTTGGTCATTTGACTAACGTTTTTCCGCCAGTCCAAAAATATCAAAAATTCCCTACCGCTCTTTCTGAATTGTCATTACAATCTCGTACTCGTTTTTCAGAAGGAGACATCAGACATGGCCAAAGAAGTAATGCAGCGCAATGCCGCTGACAATGAGTATCTACACAAAGATTTTCACGGAGCGCTCAGCGGCGGGTTGATCTATCTCGAAGATAACTTCGGGCAGGACTCGGTTCGGGAATATCTCGAAAAATTTGCGACTTCATATTACGCGAAGCTTCGGGAACAGCTGCAGCGAGAGGGACTCACCGCACTCAAGGATCATTTCGAGGACCTCTACGCCACCGAAGGCGGGGAAATCGAGATCGAATACTCCGAGGACGAGCTGATCTTGAACGTCAAGGCATGCCCAGCTGTGGTTCACATGCGAGCGAATAACTACCCCGTCGCCAACATGTGGATCGAAACCGACCGCACGGTAAACCAGGCCATCTGCGCCGGCAGCGATTTCGACTACGAAATGCTCGAATACGACGAACAGACCGGCAAGAGCGTACAGCGATTTTTCAGACGTGAAGTTTCCGGGAGGAGTGAATAATGATTTCCTGCAAAGATTTTATACCCGCGTATAGTGAACTTTTCAAATATCTCGAAAGCCGCGGCGGCAAGGATTGCGTCGTGAAGTTCTGGCAGTACCTGGCTGACAATTTTTTGGAAAATCTGCGGGAACTGGTCACCGCCAAGGGGCTAAGAGGCTGCTGGGAATACTGGAGTCATAGCCTCAACGAAGAGGCTGCCGACTTTACCATGACCCTGGACGAAGAGGCCGGGGAGTTTGTCATAGACATGCACTACTGCCCCTCGAAAGGCAGACTGCTGGAAATGGAAGACGTCGAACCATATCGCGACTACTGCGAACATTGCGTTTGGCTATATCCACCGCTGCTGAAAGAACTGGGCTTGGAAACTGAAACAGACTTATCGCAAGGCGATAAGGCAAAGTGCAAATTTATCGTGCGGAAACCGAAATAATTTTCGCACTGAAAATATGGGCAGGCTCACATCGCAGGAGCACGCTGCCTTTTGGTTCTTGCCAATCAGCGACAGATTCGCTATTTTTTTAGCATTGAAAAGTTGAGAGTTCCTTTTTTTGCGCAGCGGGTTTGTTCGTGGCAAGGAAGAAACGTAAGGCATATTTGTAGATATTCCGTAACGTTTCTGACGCAGCCACGGGCAAAGCAAGCCAGCAAAAACGGAACTATCAAGTTTGATATGCTCTAGCCTGGTCGAACAGAATTTTGTAGAGATGTTAAGGCGTCTTGGAGAGAAGAAACTTTTTTTAAAAAAATATAGTTTCTTCTTGACTGCCCCTAACATCTACCATACAGTGTGTCGATAACTTAACAAGTCCCTAACTATCAACCTGTATGGAGCATAAAGATGATTGCAACGCAGGAAAAGGAACCAAAAATGGCGAGGAAGTCGGCAAAAACTACGGCAAAAGAGTCAGCTACGGATACTCGACGGCAGTCCGCTTTGGACTCCGCCCTCAAGCAGATTGAAAAGAATTATGGCGTTGGGAGCATCATGACTCTCTCACCGGATCAGATCGTATCCGTGCCGGGCATAAGTACTGGTGCATTGAGTCTGGATATTGCCCTTGGCGGTGCGGGCATGCCTCGCGGGCGAATTTGCGAGTTATACGGGCCGGAGGGTTCAGGCAAGACCACGCTGGCGCTTCACGTTATCGCCAGTGCTCAGAAGACCGGTGGCGTCGCAGCGTTCATAGATGCCGAGCATGCAATGGACCCCACCTGGGCTAGAAAATTGGGGGTGAATCTTGAGGGGCTGCTGGTTTCACAGCCTGACACCGGCGAGCAGGCACTTGAGATTTGTGAAATGCTGGTTCGCTCAAATTCGCTGGACGTGGTTGTTGTGGACTCTGTCGCAGCGCTTATTCCGCGTGCGGAAATCGAGGGCGAAATGGGTGACACGCACGTCGGCCTGCAGGCCCGACTTATGAGCCAGGCCATGCGCAAGCTCGTTGGCGCAATATCAAAAAGTAAGACCTGCGTAATTTTCATCAATCAGATTCGTATGAAAATCGGCGTGATGTTTGGCAATCCGGAGACAACGCCAGGCGGTAATGCTCTGAAATTCTACAGTTCCGTTCGTATTGACATTCGTCGGGTCACGACCATCAAGAACGGCGAAGATCCCGTAGGCAACCGCGTCCGTGCCCGGGTGGTCAAAAATAAGGTCGCCCCGCCGTTCCAGAAGGCGGAGTTTGATATCATGTTTGACGGCGGGATCAGTTATGAGGGCGACTTGTTGGACCTGGCTGTGGAACGAGGCATTGTCAACAAACAGGGCGCATGGTTCAGCTATGGCGATGTCCGCCTGGGTCAGGGGCGGGAAAATTCCAAGAAGTTCATAACCGAAAATCCGGATTTATGCGAAGAGATCCAGACAAAAATCCTGGCCCTCCTCAAACCTGCCCCCGCAGGTGATGCGGAAGATGCCACATATTCAGATTCTGACTTAGATTCAGAAACAATTGCAGACGAGTAAAACTGTCAACACCTTATATTGCAGATGGCTAATTTTGTAACAGGTAAGAATGTTGCTATATACATAGTCGTCCCTGAAAAAGTTATTTTCTTGTCATTCCGGGCGCAGCGAAGCGGAGACCCGGAATCCAGGGAATGTAATCAAGACGGCAAAATAAGCACATAATGAGAAATTATCACCCCAGCTGGGCCGGCCCTGGATACCCGCTTTCGCGGGTATGACACGCGAGAAAAAATCGCCAGTTGGATATTAAATGATGACATCATATTGCAAGGCTGCGAGGAATTATTCTTCATAACCTTGCGATTTGCAACCGGCATTATAGGAGTTTTATAGCCTATTTTAAAGGCTACACCGACTTTTTCAGGTGGACTACATAATGTAGTCGCCAATAATATAGATAAGACGCGATAAATTCGTGCCTTGCTGACTGACGGACATGCCTGCCGATTTTCTCGACAGGCATGTTTTTTATCCGAAAATCCAGGTTCTCTTTTTCCAACGTCTTGCATTACGGGACCGAAACACGTAACATTACGGGCCAAGAGGAGTTGCCAATGAATTTAGTAGTAGACAAATCCCCGACTTTGCGCGGCACTGTAAGGATACCCCCTAATAAGAGTCATTCGTTTCGCGCGCTGATTATGGCAGGCCTGGCTGAGGGAACCAGCCGAATCATCGCTCCTGCGGTCAGTAACGACTGGATGCTCGGCACGGAAGCGCTTGAAATGTTTGGCGCGACCGTTGAGCCCCTGGCTGAGAATGTCTGGGAGGTCGCAGGCACAGCTGGGAAGCTCCAAACGCCGGCAGATATTATCAATTGCGGCAACAGCGGGATTATCCTTCGATTTTTCACAGCCCTGGCTGCCTGCTGCGAAGGTCATTCTATTCTCACGGGCGACCACTCCTTGCGGCATATCCGTCCAATGCAGCCTTTGATTGACGCGATCAATCAGCTCGGAGCCTGGGCCGTCAGCACAAAGGGCGACGGTCATGCCCCGGTCGTAGTGCGAGGCCGATTGCGCGGAGGCACTGCAGAAGTCCCCGGCGAGGATTCCCAACACATCTCCGCCCTGCTGATCGCCTCGGCCATGGCTGATGCTCCAACCGAAATTTTTGTGAAAAATCCGGGCGAAAAACCTTGGGTTGGTGTTACGCTGGAATGGCTGACGCGTTGCGGAATTGAATACAGCAATGAGAATTTTGAGCATTACCGCGTTCGAGGTCGAAGTACGTGGAGCGGTTTTGAGTATAACGTGCCGCTGGATTGGTCAGCTGCGCTTTATCCCATCGTCGCCGGTGTGATAACTCAGGAAAGCGAAGTGAAAATATCCGGCATGGACATGAACGACAGCCAGGGTGATAAGGGCGTCGTCAATCTCCTGCGTGAAATGGGCGCGGACATCCAGGTAGAGGGTGACACTATCGTTGCGAGAGCCAGCAAACTCACAGGCCGGGTTATCGACTGCAACGACTTCATCGATCAGCTGCCGCTTCTTGCCGTCGTAGGTGCCATGGCTGAGGGCGAGACGACCATCACCAACGCCGCGATCTGCCGCGGCAAGGAGTGTGACCGAATCACAGCCATGCAGGAAACGCTCTCTAAAATGGGCGCGGATATTGAGGAAAGGCCCGACGGCCTGGTCATCCGCAAGTCCAGACTGCGCGGCGCGGTGCTGCCGAGTTATCACGATCATCGAATGGTAATGACGTTGGCGATAGCTGGGCTTGTCGCGGAAGGCAGAACTGTTATCGACAATGCCGACTGCGTAAAAAAGACCTTCTCCCACTTTCCGCAACAGATGACCGGCCTGGGCGCTGAAATGCGAACCGAATGATTTGATTTCGGAATTAAAAACAGAACACGAATTTCACGAATAAAAACGAATGGCACGTATTTTTCCTTTGATCTAAATATCGCTTGTGGGGTGTAACATGACGAAAAATATGCCGATCCATAAATTGCGCGTTTTTAGGACAGCGGATGTTCTGTCGCCTGAGGTTGAGGCATTTTTCTCGGCTGAACTTGCAGAATTCCGGGAATTGGCATCGACTCGAAAACTTCGTTACGAATGGGGCTTTGCTATTGTCTGTGCCGTTGACGCACAGGAACAAGTTCTTGGTGGGGCGTATTTCGAATATGGCCCTCGCAAACAGCTTAATAACACGCCCCCTCCCCTGGCGGATGAGAACGTTGCCATTTTGGAGCATATTTTGGTTCTGCCTGAATTGCGTAAGCAAGGGTTGGGTGGTGAAATACTAAACAAAGCTCTAAATGTCGCTCAAAGATTAAGCTGCCAACACATGAGGTGCAACGCTCAATGGGACGACCCAGCTGAAATAGGATTATATAAGAAGTGCGGCTTTGCCTTGACGGATATTGAAGACGGCAGTTTCTTTGCAGTGAAGCCCTTGTGTTAAATTGAATCCAACCCGGCCAAAAGCCGTTTTTTCGCCATATTTTGCCTCTTAGGGTTGATTTTTCGGGGAAATTCTGTATAAAGGGGACTCGCCTAGTGCGAATTAGTTTTTCGCATAAGGGCGCATGAAATTGTTACAGCGGCAGCAGCCGATAATTGAACAGGCAAGGCCTTGTATGGGCTTTGTCAGGAATATAGAAACAGGAGACAACCCATGTTGGGCAATACATTTGGACGCGTTTTTCAGGTAACCACTAGTGGCGAATCATATGGCTGGCACGCCACGGCTGAGCAGGCAGGCTATGGCGGAGCGCTTCTTGCGATCGTCAACGGCGTACCGGCTGGGATCAAGCTGGACGTTGCGAAAATTCAGGCTGAGCTGGATAAACGCAGGCCAGGCCAAAGCCCGATCGATTCGCCGCGTCTGGAAACTGACCGCGTTGAGATCGTCAGTGGCTGGTTCGAGGGCATCACGAGCGGCGGCCCGCTTGGCATGATAATTCGCAACGTGGACACCCAGGACATTCATATAGACCAGTATCGTCAGGTCAAGGACGTTATCCGTCCGGGCCATGCCGAGATAAATTTCTTCCATAGATATGGCGAATTTGGCGATTGGTGCGGAGCAGGCCGGGCCAGCGGCCGGGAGACTGTAACTCGCGTCGCCGCCGGTGCCGTTGCCAAGCAGATCCTCGCTCGGGAAGGCATTGAGATCCTTGGCCATGTTATCGAATCACACGGCATTAAGGGTCGAAGCATTGCCGAAGGCACGATGACCTTCGAAGAGATGAAGGCCAACTATCGCAAGAACGACCTGAACTGCTGCGACCTCGAGAAGGCTGATGAGATGATCGCCGACCTCCTGAAAGTTGCTAAAGCTGGTGACACCGCCGGCGGCATGATCGAAGTTATCGTTCGCGGCGTTCCTGCCGGTGTGGGCGAGCCGGTCTTTGATAAACTCAAAGCCACCATAGCCCACGGCATTTGCAGCATCGCCGCCATGACCGGACTGGAATTTGGTTCGGGCATGAAAACCGCGAAAATGCTCGGCAGTGAGTGGAACGATCAGCCTTTCGTAGAAGACGGAGCAGTCCGCTGGAAGACCAACAACGCCGGCGGATTCCTCGGCGGCATGAGCACGGGCGAAGACATCGTCTTCCGCGTCGGCGTAAAGCCGACCCCCACCATATCAAAAGGCCAGGACACCGTGGACATGACAACGATGGAACAGAAAAAGCTCGAAGCCATCACCCGTCGCGATATCACTCTGCTGCCACGCTGGTACCCCGTAGCTGAAGCGATGACTGCCATTTCCATCGTCGACGGCCTGTACATGTACCGAGGCTGGTACGGAATGGACAAAGAACTCGACCCGAAATGGCAGACAATGACCAAGCCCAGAAACAAGGGCGACTATACGAAATAGCTAACCCTCGTGAACCATGTTGCACATTTTTGCGGACATGGGATAAAAACCTAGATCAATGTATCGCTAAAAGGCAAGCCATCTCCAAAATGTGGCTTGCCTTTTGACGTATATAAAGTTATTCGCTCAATTGTGGCTGTAGACATGGCAACCACGACACAATAATGTGATTGACATCAACAATAGGCATATGAGATATAAAATTGTTGTATGGGTGTCGCATCAGACGGTATTATTGGGTAAACGTGGATTATCCATGGGGAGGCAACCATGAGTGAACTTGTTGAACTTACGCCGGACAAACAATCTTTTATCAGCGAAGCCATTGGGGCGTTTTCTTATCCTTTTCGAGGATGTGGGTTATACATCATTATCGGGGTTTGCATGATTTCTGTGGCATTGCAAGTAATAAATCTAGTGGTGAGATTGGTGTTTTACGGCAAGCTGCTGCCCGGAATTTTGGGCCTAGCCTTGTTAGGTTGTATCATGGGTTATTTGTTGCACATAATTCAGAAGACAGCTGACGGAGAAGATACCCCACCAGACTGGCAGTCGGTGGGTGATTGGGGTGATATGCTCAGGCCGACATTTATGGTTCTCGGTGTTACTCTGGCAGCGTTTTTGCCAGCAGTGGCCTTGTGGATTGCAATGGTCCACGAATATGTTTCATGTCCGGGCTCGATTCCATGGATTCTTTTATTAGCTGGCTGTCTGTATTTCCCCATGGCCCTCACGGCAACCGCTATGCTGGACAGCCCAGCCGGGTTGAATCCGCTATTTGTGGTTCAAGCCATTTTTCGAACTGGCTGGATATATTTCCCTGCTTGCGGAATTCTTGTGCTGGCCGTCGTCGTTTCGTATTGGCTAATCAGTTTTCTTCCTCAAATTTTATTTTTCACCATAGCTGTCGTGACAGCCGTCTTTATGTATTTACTACTGGTTGTCGGCAGGATATGTGGCCTGATATACCGTCACCGTAGAGAAAAACTCAATTGGTTGTGCGAGTGAATTAACCACGGAACCAGGAGGTTTTTGTTTGCCGAAAAATAAAACTACCATTGTGCCGCGAAGACTTTTACGGGTTTAAGCGCTCGGCCTGGCTGGTCCGGGGTCACCAAAGCTACAAGACTGTCGTCAGGATCGACCACCGCTACAAGTTCCGCAGCTGGGCCAAGCGGAGCAATCAACTCAGATGAGATTTGCTTACCCTGACAGAGACGGGTTATGTCCTCAGCTGGGGCGTTTACGACCGGCAGATTGATGCCGCTCTGCGGCTTGATGATGTCACGTTCCAGATCATATTCTTTCAGCGTGTGTGCATCTTCGATGGTGAATCGCCCCACAGCTGTGCGGATCAGCTTGCTGCAATACCCCCCCGCACCGAGTTCCAGGCCGATGTCGCGGGCCAGGCTGCGAATGTATGTCCCGCTGCCACACTTTACGTCTATCGTCAGCTTTGGATATTCATAGCTGAGCAAATTGATTTCAAAAACATCGACTTCGCGCGTGGGCATTTCAACTTCCACCCCAGCCCGGGCCAACTTGTACGCGCGTTGGCCTTCGATATGAATGGCCGAGTGGGCGGGGGGAACCTGCAGGATTGGACCTGTGAAATTTTCCAGTGCCCACCGGACGTCATTTTCTTCGGGCAGCTTGGCCGGCGGAGGACAAGGCGTTATTTCACCTTCGATGTCTTCAGTTGTGCTGGTGGCGCCGAGTGTAATTTCCGCGGTATAGCGTTTGGGCTGGTTCTGCACGAACTCGACAAGCCTTGTAGCCTGGCCGACACAGACAACGAGCACACCCTCGGCAAATGGATCAAGAGTACCTGCATGTCCTACTTTCGGCTTTTGACGTTTCTCCAGACCCCGGCCTGCTCTTCTGCGTATGCGGGTGACAATATCATGACTTGTCATCCCCGGAGTTTTATTTATATTCAGGAAACCAAACATGCTCATAGCATAAACATCCGCGGCGGATTTCGCAACAGTTCCAGCCTGTCCAAAGTTCCGATAATCAAAAAATCTGCTATAAATAATTCGTTATCGGACATGAATTTAGCCTTCAGAAGTCATTTCGTAAAAAAAATTTCATAAAACTTAATTCCTGCTGTAGAGGACTCATGTTTCGTCCCCAGCCTTGCCGATAAAAAGCTTCGCGAAGACATAATTTTTGATATGGATTTGTGTGGCACGCAGGGTTGAAACAATTCAGCCGGCGTTGTTTCTGGGAACCAGGAGAAGTAACTTGAGCATAGCTGATTGGAGTTTGGAAATTGTACCCCATAGCGAAGGGAACAAGAAGCTCTTCACTTTGGAACAGGCTAACAGTTCACTGGTTCTCCTTCGACGGATTGTCGCGGAAATAATGCAGGAGTACGGCAAGCTTCTCGAACTGGAAGAAATCATCGACTCAGCAGAGAAGACCGACTCTTACAGTCGTCTGGAGTCAGCCAGGCAGAGTCTGGTGCAGTCTGTGGACGTACTGCAGACATGTCTGGATGAATTGGATCAGATCGGCGTGGAATTGCGGGATTTTTCGCGCGGCATTGTGGATTTTCCCTATCTGCACAAAGGCCGGGTAATCAGCTTGTGCTGGCTTTTCGGCGAAGCAAAAGTCTCACACTGGCACGAACGCGATGCCGGCTTTGCCTGCCGCCAGCCGGTATCCCTGCTGAAATCACCTAGAATACTGGAACCAATTCCCTAATACCCTTTTACTTCTTCGGTTTCCTCCCCTGCCCAGCTGGTAGGATCCCGGAAATATTCTCGCAGGTTCATAGCTGCCACTATACCATCGCTGCATGCTGTGCCGAGTTGCATAGCTGCGCCTTTTCGGCAGTCGCCCGCGACGAAAACGCCCGGCACCGACGTTTTCATGGTAAGCGGATCAGCTGGGATATAACCAGCCTTGTCCAGAGAAATCAGATTACCAAGCCATTTCGTATTCGGCACCATTCCCGCAAAAATGAACACGCCGTCAACACGCAAATCCTCGACCTCATTCGTGTCGACATTGCGAATTTTCACATGATCAATTTCCGTTCCATCAGAGGTGGGTACTATTTCCAGCGGCACATATGGAAGTTTGATATTGATATTGTTCTCATCAGCTGAGGCGTAAAGTTCTTCCACAAGTACTCTTTGCGCGCGGAATTCCAGTCTTCTGTGGATAAGTGTGGTCTTTTTTGTAAACCTGCTTGCAAGGTAAATGGAATCTTCCACAGCAGTGTTTCCGCCGCCGATGCAGAGAACCTCCTTGCCGCGATAAAACGCGCCGTCACAGGTCGCACAGTAGCTTACCTTACCTGCCTGGCGCATCTCTGCCTCGCCGCTTATGCCCAGCTGTCTGTAATCACTGCCAGGCGCAAGAACCACAGCCTTGGCGAAATATGTTTTCTCGCCACCGTTTACCTCGATCGCGATCCGCCCGTCTTCGAGCCTGTTAAGAGCAGTAACTCCCTTATTGGAGGCTATCTCAGCACCAAAGTTCATCACCTGCTTCTTCATGTTTTCGATCAGCTCAAAGCCGCCGATTTTTTCATAGCCCGGATAATTTTCTATATGCTCGGTAAGCATAATTTGGCCTCCGGGCAGGCCGTTCTTTTCGAGAAGGAGCGTTTTGAACCTGTCTCGCGCTGAATACAACCCAGCAGATAGTCCAGCGGGACCGGCCCCTATAATTATTACATCGTATGTTTCATTATCAGTCATTTTTGTTGCCTTATCGGTTGCTTCTGATTATTTTGTCATCGGGCGTGGGTTTGCTGGCCTGGTTAATTTCTCTGATAATCACCTCAGCCTTCGGATAAAATCCCAGCACCTGCTTCTCCGTTGCAGTTTGTATCTGTATTCCTCCCGGATGATCCGAACGCAGGATATTGCCTTTTTGATCAAGCCAAAGCGTAATGGGTTCGGTATTCACTGCAGGCTGATCCGTGGCCTTGATGGCCTTGAGTATCCGCCCGTCAATCTCAACTTCGCCAGGCCCGATTATTTCAACCGTCCGCATCTGAAAATCATTCTTGGTCGAATCATATTCGGCAAACGTATATGCTCCATATATGTTCAGATCCAACAATCTCGGCAGAAGCATCCCAACGGCCTTTGGGAGCAGAACGGCTTTGACCTTCTCCGGCAGCGTCTTTTGTTGCTGATCTTTCACTTCGTTTTCGTAGGTCGTGCTTATAATCAGATCCTGCTGCCGCAACCCCTCTTCTATGAATAATTGAGACTTATCGCCGGAACCAACCTGCTTTCTTGAATTCCAGAATTCCATCGAGAGTTTCGGATCTGAGAACATCACCTTCCGAACCAGCCTGACGTCGCTGCCGGGGATTTCATACAAGGACCATGTGCGGATCTCAAAACCGGTGCCCATTTTACGTTTGACTCGGCGAGCTTCGGTTCTCATCCAGCCGACGCGTTTACCCTTCTGCTTGATAAGAAACCACTGCGGGCCTTCAGGCATGGCCAGGCCAAGCTTTTCATCCGTCAGCTGATTCCATAACAAATCGTATGCGCGTTTTGCATTCTCGCTTTTTTTTGCGAGCAGCTCGCGGGGATCAAAAAGCTGGAACCCCGCCAGGATATTGGCCCATGTTTCGTCGAGAAAAACACTTGGTAGCGAAACACTGTCCCACTTTATAACCATAAAACTGCCAGGACTCAGCATTATCCAGGCCTGCCTGAAACTCGTATCCGGCAGCTTGGTCTTTGTGCCGCCCACACCAACTTGACTATGCCCTACAAGCTTGCCGGAAAAATTCACCGCAGGTTGACCTGAGATAGTAAGATAGGTTTGGGAGTCGATCTTCGCACTTGTCTTTTGCAGTTCAGCTGCAAGGTATGTCCCAGCCTGGCGGATATTCGACAACGTCTTTTCTGTCTTGGAGATATGAACACTCAACGACCATAGCGGTTCTTCCGTATCAGGCTTGTTGCATATCCATCGCACAAGGCAGGATTTGTCATCCACTTTTGATTGATACCCGCCCTTGGGAGGCCTGATTGAAAACCCGCCCAACTCGTCGGTGTATCGACCCGCCAAGTCCGCTGAGTCAGCCAGAGTCCCGCAAGCCACAACCGAGAATATTAAAAGTCCGCAAATCGCGCTAATCTTCGTCGTTCTTTTCATTTTCGTTCTCCATAACGCCATCTTAAAAAGACAACACATTATTATAAGGAAAAAGAACCGGGAAGTAAGGAGTAAGGAGATTTTTTTAAAATTCTTTGCCGAACTTCTCTACCCCAGCGTGGATTTTCTGCGAAGAATATGATGATAGTGTTGGGCGAAGCGGTGGGCTTCATCGCGGACGCTCTGGAGCAATCGCAAGGCCGGGTCATGACGGGACAGCTTGATAGGCTCAGCCTGGCCATGGACGTGAACGATTTCTTCCTTCTTCGCGAGAGATATAAGCATCGGCGGACTGCAATCCAGATTCTCGAAAACTTCCCACGCTGAGGCCAGCTGACCTTTTCCGCCATCAATCAGGATGATGTCGGGAAAGAGTTCCTCGTTAGCCCCTGCCCGGCGGTATCGCCTGGAGATAACCTCACGAATGCTCGCGAAATCATCATTACCGTCCACGGTTTTGATCTTGTACCGTCGATAGCTGTTCTTGAAAGGCTTGCCGTCGATAAAGCAGACCAGCGAGCCGCAACTTTCCTTGCCCTGAAGATGGGCGATATCGACGCCCTCAATCGTCCTCGGCGGCCCAGGCAGCTTTAACATCTCACCCAGACGCTGCAGACCCTCCGTGGGATCAACGTAAAAAAGTTCGGGTTGGAGATCCTTGGCCTCCCCTGCCAGACCTCGTTTCTGCAGGCCTTCGAGTGCTTTGAGTTCGTCACGCAACTCAGCTGCCCTTTCGTACAGTTGTCCAGTCGCAGCCTCCGCCATTTCCTGCTCCAGCTGCTTTCGCAACTTCGCGCCCTTGGACTCCAAAAATGTTCTCAGGTGTTGAATCTGCCGGGCGTAGTTTTCCTTCGATACCCTCGCACCGCAAGGCCCCGTACACTGTTTTATACTGTATAAAATGCAAGGCCTATAGTGCCGGCGACTCTCGTCAGCGTCGCAAATGTCCAGCTTGCATGTGCGAAATTTGAATACCCGCTGCATCAAAGGCAAGGCCATGCGCAGTTCAGTCGGGCTGGTAAACGGGCCAAAGAGCTTGGCTCCTCGCTGCATGGGCTGGCGGGTAATAGAGACGCGGGGAAAATCCTCGCCGGTGGTAACCTGCAAAAACGGAAAGCTCTTGCCATCTTTCTGACGCTCATTGAATCGGGGCTGAATGTCCTTGATCAGCCTGTTTTCGCGGAGCAGCGCGTCAACCTCGCTGTCGCATTGCAGGATGTCAAAATCCGTTACGAGCATCTCGATCATCCTGGATATCTCAGGCCCGCGGGATTGCGTCAGCTTAGCGCCAGGCTGAAAATAACTAGCCACCCTGCTGCGAAGATTCTTCGCCTTGCCGATATACAGCACCACGCCAGCGGCGTCCTTGAACAGGTACACGCCCGGCTCAGTTGGGATATCAGCGATCTTTGCCCTGATATCTTCCAGAATGGCTTTGCGATTTGTCATGTCACTAACATTATACCCAAACTAGTACTCTACGCAAAAATAGGAACTCTCAACTTTTCAATGCTCTAGCGGTTTTTTAACCCCAAAGGACTCTCAGCCCTTCAAACTTAAGCTTACTGTTCCGTTGATCTGGATTTCTTTGTATCATATAGCCATGGAATTATTTGGAAAAGACAATACAGAAGTGAACGATGAGTCGCGCAGCGCTGAGAATCCCCAGGCAGGCCGGGCGCTTGAGCCGTTCGCCTCTGAGATGATAAATAGGATACAGGCCGGGAAACAAGGCCGGGCCAGCAGCTGGCAGTTGCCGGGCGGCGAACTTGTACTTCCAAGCGTTTTCGGATTCTGTCGCGGGGTAAAACGCGCGCTGGTAATCGCCGACAAAGCCGTCGCAGCCCATGCAGAGCGGGTTGGCGGCGAAAAAATCGTGCTCCTGGGCGAAATTATTCATAACCCGTGGGTAAACGATTATTTTCGGGATCGCGGCGTGCGGATTCTTTCGACAGAGCAGCGCAGCGACGTTGAGAAGTATCTAGGCCGGGGCGATGTAGCCATTATCCCTGCCTTTGGCGTACCCCTGCCTATCGAGCACAGGCTGGCGGAGATCGGCTGTGAGATTATCGATTGTTCGTGCGGCGACGTGATTCGGTTGTGGCATTGGTCGAGTCAGGAAGTCCGGGAAGGTTTTGGCGTGCTTATATTCGGCCGGGCCATGCACGACGAGACCGTTGTTACTAAAAGCCGGCTCGCGGATGTGAATGGAAAATACCTCGTCGTTGAAAATCTTCGCCAGGTAAAACAGTTCGCTGATATGATCACAACCCAGCCTCAAACATCGTCGGAAGATTTCCAAAAGACATTCGGCCCCGATGCAACCAACGCAGACTCCATCGAACCGTTCCTGAACCTCGCCCAGGCCAGCCAAACAACAATGCTTTACAATGATACTCAACAGGTTCACGAAATTCTGACTGCCGCGTTTTACGATCGCTTCGGAGAAAATTTTGAACATAGATTGCGTTTTCAGCCCACCGTCTGCCAGGCCACGCAGAACCGTCAAAACGCAGCGGTAGAATTGTGCAAGTCGGGTTGCGACCTTGTTATCGTCGTGGGCGGATTCGGATCGTCGAACACAAGACACCTACACGAACTTGCCCGGCAGTACGCCCCTGCCTACCTTATAGAAGACGCCCGGTCGATAATATCCGCGGACGAGCTTACTGCCTGGTCGCTGGAAACCCACCGGGCGGAGGCTGTGTTAAACTGGCTTCCGGCAAAAAGGCCGCTCCGCATCGGCGTGCTGGCTGGGGCTTCAAGCCCGGAAATCGTCATTGGCCAGGTTCTAAAAAGGCTGGCTGTTTTTCTTGACCATTGATAATGACACTTTTTTAAGGTTTTAATCGCATTAAAATGAATTTGATTAACTCGTTATCGACAAAAGTACTTTCCATCATACTCTTGCTACTCAGTCTGACTGGGCCTGGCCTTGCCGCCGATTCCCCTGTTTCAAATGTAAATGACCTCTCATCCGGCCTGGCCGAGTTGACGGCTGACTTTCAGCGAACAGGCCGAGTGGAAATTGGCGTTTCCGTGGTTGATCTTCGCACAGGCAAGGTAGTTTATAACAGCGGTGAAGATCGGCCCCTGATCCCAGCAAGTAATCAAAAGTTGCTGACCAGCGCGTTTGCCCTGGCCAGGCTTGGCAGTGATTTTCAGTTCACCACGACAGTGTCGCTGGTTGACGGCAACCTTGTCGTTACCGGCGACATGGATCCGACCCTCGGCGATCCGTTATTGGCCAAACGCAATGGCCGAAGTATCTATTATGAACCGGATCGCTGGTCACAGGCAGTGCTTGAGAAATGCGGGGCGAACATAGCTGGCGACTTGATTCTGAATTCGAAAATCCTGCCGGAGAATTTTTTCAATCCGAACTGGAAGAAGGCTCACCGGACACTTTGGTATGGAGCGCCGGTAGCTGATCTAAATTTCAACGACAATTGTTTCGACGTCACTTTCATTACGCAAGGCGACCGGATAATCCCCGAAGTTTCCCCAGCCAGTCGATACATCCGCGTGATTGACCAGACTCGGCCTGGGTCGCGGCAGATATGGAGACTGCGTCCTGACAGGAACGATTCCGAGGTGAAAATTTCCGGCACGGTGCGCAGCGCCACGCCGCATCCGCTGAGCACAGCTATGACCGATCCGCCCATGGTGCTGGGCTACGTTCTCGCTGACCGCCTGGCCAGGGCGGGCGTGAAAATCGGCGGCAACCTTCGACGCGTTACTGGCGAAAAAATCGACCTCGCCAAGGGTGCGGAAATCTGCCAGACCCAAACTCCGATTTTCACAGCGATCCAAAGGGCAAATAAACGCAGCTTGAATCTCGCAGCTGAATGCCTGTTCCTGCGTGCAGGCGACCAGACATGGGCAGGCAGCGCCAAACTTATGCACGATACGCTCGTTTCGGAATTTGGCCTGGACCCAGCTGGGCTGGTCATCAGCGACGGCAGCGGCCTAAGCAATGCAAACAGAATCTCAGCTGGAAATATGACGACGCTTCTGTCAGCAATGATTGACAAGCCATGGGGCATGACGTTTTTGGAAACCCTTTCACGCAACGGCCTGGATGGCACGCTCCGCAAACGAATGCGCGATAAAAAATACCTCGGCAGAGTTGCCGGCAAGACCGGTTACATCGCCGGCGTCGTCGCACTTAGCGGCTATATTTTACCGACAAATTTACCGGCGGAAGATAGTCAGGAAAAAGTCAAGCCAGTTTACGCTTTCTCGATTCTGCTGAATCGACCCGCCAATGTCGGCAAAGCAAGACAATTCCAGAACAGCATCTGCGAACTTCTCGTCGACGACATCGATGAAGCTGCTCAGACGACAAGGAAGTAATCGTAGACAGTTCTTGTTTTACCACAGTCGGACATGTTCCTTTCGGGAACACCCTAAACGATGAAAAGAAGACGATTTGACCATCTTGTTTAGCCCCGGCAGGGGTGGCCAGGATTTTTTAGTCGCCGTCGGGTGGAGCGAAGCAGAACCCCCGGATAGAGTCTTCTTAAGATAAGCCCCAACGGGGCGACAGAAGCAATAGGGATTTACAAGATTTCTGTCGCCCCTTTGGGGCTTATTTCTATCTTCCGCATTTCCGGGGGCTTACGCCCCCGGCTAAATCCTGGCCACCCTTTCAGGGTTAAACACAAGTCGATTTGCGGAATAACTTTTAGGAACAGAGGCACTGAGAACACAGAGATTGCTTAAAAAAAATTAAAGGTGCTTATTCTGATTTAAAACGAAAACCACAATGGGGGCACCGCCACCACAGTTTGAATAAGGGACAAAAAATAAATGCCGTAATCGTTGCAAAAAAGAGTCGGAGAAAATTTCTCATAGAGCATTCAAACGTTGCCTTCTTTTCACAGCGAATACAAGGTCTTGGCAAAAATAACGGCATTTAGCTTCTCCCTAAAAATGCTCTATAAAAATCCTACCTTTTTCATTGGTCTACTTCCTCAATATTTACATGCCTGCAAACAACGCAGGCATGGCACCCGAAATCCGAAATTTGCATAAAGTTCTCAAATCTTGACAGTGTCCTGATCTCCGCTGTCAGTTTGATCTTCGGCAGCTTCGGCTTCTGCGGTGTCAGCTGATAGGACGGGCGGGTCTTCCGACGGGGTAGGCTGCTTGGAATTTGGAGCGTACTTGGGGACTTCGGGTTCGGGCACTTCCCTGAGCAGGCGTTTGATGATCTCCACAGAATCGATCCCCTCAGCTGAGGCTGCGAAGTTACAGCCTATACGATGTCGCAGTACCGGCTCAGCTGCGCGTCGCACGTCTTCTATGCTTACCGTCAGTCTGCCGTCCATAGCGGCAAAGGCCTTGCCCGCGAGAATGAGATATTGACCCGCTCTCGGCCCAGCTCCGAAGTTCACCATTCTCTTAACAAAATCCGGTGCTGTCGGATCAGCTGGGCGGGTGGCTCGGACAAGTTTTGCGCAATATTTAACGACGAATTCGCTGATCGGTACGGTCGCGATTATTTTTTGCATGTTCTGGATCTGCACTGCGTTGAAAACGGTCTGCAACTCAGGCTGAGCCTCGCCCGTCGTGACGGTAAGAATTTTTTCTTCCTCGTCAACCGACGGGTAATCCACATGAATATTGAACATGAACCGATCCTGCTGGGCTTCGGGCAGCGGGTATGTACCTTCCTGCTCAATCGGATTCTGCGTTGCGATAACGAAAAACGGCTTGGGAAGCGGGTATGTCTCCTGGCCTACCGTCACCTGCTTTTCCTGCATTGCTTCGAGCATGGCTGCCTGGGTCTTCGGCGGGGTACGATTGATCTCGTCAGCCAATATGATATGCGCGAATATCGGGCCTTTTACGAAGCGGAATTCGCGCCGGCCTGCGTTGTCCTCAATGACGTTCGTGCCGGTGATGTCGCTTGGCATGAGGTCGGGCGTGAACTGGATTCGCTTGAAGCTCACATCCATGATCCGGGCGATTGACGAGACGATCAGCGTCTTGGCCAGGCCTGGCACGCCGACGAGAAGACAATGCCCCCGCGAAAGAATCGCTGCGAATATCTGGTCCAGGACATCCTTTTGGCCAATGATGACTTTGCCGAGTTCACGCATCATTATGTGTCGCGATCTGGCGAACTGTTCAATCAAACTATCGAAACTTTCCTTTGCCATGGTTATAATGTTAACCATGAACGGCTTCAGGAACAAGTCCAGACTGTTATGTTTATCGGTTTTGCTTTTGGCCTTTGGGTTGGGCAAGTCATCCGCGCAGCAGGATATCACGAGTTGGCAGGTAAAGGCTGCGGTTTATCGATCCGTGGCCTGGCTGCGCCAACAACAGCAGGCCGACGGCTCATGGTCACGCGGGCCTCACACAACGGGCAATACCGCGCTGGCGGTGCTGTCGCTGCTCCACGCAGGCGTATCTGTGGATGACCCGACAATCCAGCTGGGCATTAACTATCTTAATCAGCAGGCGAACCTGCAGACATATACCGTCTCGTTGAAATGTCAGGTTTACGCACTGGCTGGGCCTGTGAGATATCGGCGACAGCTGTTGGCGACGGCGAATTACCTGGTGGCAGGCCAGAAGGCCAACGGCATGTGGTCATATACAAAAACTCAGCGGGGCGGCGATAACTCCAATACCCAGTTTGCACTCTTGGGCCTACATGAAGCTGCCAAGGCAGGCGTTGTCGTTCCAAAGGCGATATGGGTCAACAGTAAAAAACATTTTTCAAAAACACAGAACAACGACGGAGGCTGGGGATATCGCGGAGGGTTAAGCAGCACAGGTTCCATGACCACAGCGGGACTGTCCAGCCTGTATATCTGCGGCCAAAAACTCCTGGTCGGCGGGGCGAAAGTCTTTCGCAACGGAAAATACCCCAGCTGCGGCAAATATCTGCAGGATATACAGATCAGAAGAGGACTGAACTGGCTGGGCCGGCGATTTTCCGTCAGCAGTAACCCGGGCACTAAAACCTGGCTGTACTATTACCTGTATGGCCTGGAGAGGGTCGGAATGCTATCGGGCCTGCGCGAAATGGGGTCTCATGACTGGTACAGGGAAGGCGCAGCTGAACTTGTGCGAAGGCAGCAACGCGGAGGCCAATGGAGCAATGAAGCCCAAACCTATGACACCGCCTTTGCCCTGCTGTTCCTGGCTAAGGGGAACAGGCCCGTGCTCATCCAGAAAATCAAATGGGAGGGCAACTGGAATCGCAATGTCAATGATCTGGAAAATTTCACCAGCATTATCGGCGATTCGCTCGGGAAACGAACCACATGGCAGACGACTTCGCTTGATATGCCGATGGAAGAACTCAGGCTGAGTCCGATACTTTTTATCACAGGCCATACTTTTCCAAAATTTAAACCTGAGCAAATCGAAAAGCTCAAAAAATACGTCGACGAAGCCGGTGGGACGCTGCTGTTTGAAGCCTGCTGCGGAGAGCAACCTTTCGCCGACGGCTTTCGGGAATTCGCGAAGAAAACCTGGCCTGACTATCAGCTCAGACCTTTGGAATTGGATCATCCGGTTTTCAACAGCATGTTCAAACTCGACAAAACCTATGGACTGGAGGGCGTGGGGCTAGGCTGTCGGACCGGTGTGCTTTTTTCGCCCAACGCACTCAGCTGTCTTTGGGAACTGCAAACCGTGCCGGAATCAAAATACGCTTTTCAGCTCGGGGCAAATATCGCAGCCTACGCCACCGGAAGCGATCAACTGCGAGACAAACTCGATATCGTCGAATTGCCGAAGCGTCAAAGCGATCAGCCTGGCCCGCGGGTCGCGGAGATTCCGCGCGGCGCGGTGCGAATCGCCAGGCTTATACACAACGGCGACTACAACGCCGATCCGCGAGCGATGGTTCAGCTGGCGTCTCTGCTGCGGGAAAAAGCTGCGATGGACTTTGTCGCGCAAAGTCGACATCTTCGCGCGTCGGATAAAAAGATTTTCGAGTATCCGATAGTTTTCATGAATGGCCATCATGAATTCCAACTGCCCGACGCGGATATCGAGGGACTGCGTGACTATCTTGAGAAGGGTGGTTTTTTGATGGCCAGTAACTGCTGTGGCCGGGCCGGGTTCGACAAGGCTTTCCGAACAATGGTCAAAAAATTATTCCCCGATAAACAATTTACCCCCCTGCCGGCAGAGCATCCCATATATTCCGGCAAAACAGGTATAGTCCTGGGCGAACTCCAGTATCGGCCTATCCTTGCCCGCAAGCTCAAACAGCGCGGTACGAATCGCCCGCTTTTGGAAGTGCTCGAAATCGACGGCAGACCTGCGATACTTTACAGCAAGTACGACTACTGCTGCGCCCTCGAAGGCGACAGGCCATTCTCCTGCTTCGGCTACGCCGACGAAGACGGCAAAAAACTGGCGATGGCAATTTTCCTGTATGCGATTCGATATTGACCACAGGACCGGTGTCGTGGTTGCGGTGTTTGCAACCACGTTGACTTTTTGTCATTGCGAGCACTTCGCTTCGCTCGGTGTAAACTCCGCAAAGCAATCTCAATCTTTCAATGTTCCAGCTGACGCGTGGGAAAACATCGCGGCGGTACTATCCCCCTGGATCCCAAATCAAGTTTGGGATGACACAAAGGAGATTGCCGCGTCACTACGCTCCTCGCAATGACAAGCAAAATCCGGATTTCTAAATTCGTTATTCAACCATTGTGCCTTCAATGGTCATTGGGGCTTGGGAATTGGTGATTAAGAAACTTCGCCTTTGGGTCGGTGTTTCCAGCGGCGGTGTGTCCAGAGGTATTGTTCCGGTGCCATGCGGATAACTTCTTCCAAAGCGGTGGTGTATGCCTGGGTGATGTACCGTAGCGGGTCTTCCTCATCGGCCCAGTCTTCGGGGTGGATGACTTTCTGTATGCCGATGATGAAATTGTATTGCTCGTCGACGCGCTGGCCATAGCCTACGACGACGGGGACATTGTGTTGCATTGCAAGCAGGCCGATGGCTTTGTAGGTGCTGGCGGGTCTGCCGAAGAAATCAACGAACAGCCCTTTCTTGCCGGCGTCCTGATCGGCTATGAAGCATACGGTTTTTTTCTGCTCCAGCATCTGCGGCGCTATGGCTGTCGCGCCGCGCTTATCGAGTATGACCTGGCCCGTTCTTTCCCGCACGCCGAATACGTACTCATCGAGATACGGATTGTCCAGCCTGCGGGCCACGGAATACGTCGGCATGCCAAGCGTCGCGACCGCATAGCCGACCACTTCCCAATTTCCGAAATGGCCCGTTAGCATAATCAGGCCGCGTTTCTGCTCCAGCAACAACCGTATGGTCTCGTCCATATTGACGAGTTTGATATGCTTCCGCCATCGGCCTGGCGTGATGAGCCTGGTGGTAAAAAGGAACTCGATAGCCAGGTAGAACATGTTTCGCATGGAAGCGCGTGCGATGGCTCGACATTTTTTTTCAGGCCAGTCCGGAAAACTCAGCCTGATGTGTTCCAACGCGCGGTTGCGATGTTTGCGATCAAGGGCGAACATTAGATTGCCCAGAAATTTGCCCGTACGATAGTTGGCTTCCCAGCTGAACATGTGCACGAACATCGCAAAGAGACGCGCGCCGATGTAGGCAGCATAATCGAGGACTTTATTGCGGTTTTTATTCTTTCGTTTCGGCATGATAGCTGGGCTGTTACTCCGGGATAACTTCAATCTGTTGGAGCCTGATCGTCACCTTTTCATCAGGCGAATAAGCGATCCCGCGCGACCTATAGCCTTGCTTGGTAACGTTTATCCAAAGCGGCGGATTATCGTAGGCGGTCTTCTTCAGCCAGGCATCGCCGAAACGATTGGTTGTTGCGCGCGGGCCTGGGCCTCCGCCGAAATCCTGCGACATCTGCGTTGTCACATTAGCCCCGGCTATGGAGTTACCAAGCGTATCTTCAACGTGAATTATCTGATAACAGCCAGCCGAGAACATGCACACCGCAACCAGGGCGACAAAAAGCCCGAAATGCCGTATCAATCTCAATTTACTGCTAAGGAATTTGTATTTTCGACTCAGCACGGAAGTAGGATCGACAAAGTCTGTCCGAAAGACGTTAATTAAAAATTCTGAAAAATTCATGCTTGCCTTTCCGTTCCCCGCCAGGCCTGGTTCGTTTGGAAAAATTTATTTTCGGGGCACTATCACTTTTGCGTTGCTTGAAGGCGTGTTGGCCGACGGAGTACTACGATATCGTGTCGTGTCAGACATGCCGGATGATGTTACAGCGCGAGAACTTTGATATCGCATGCCTGAGGAAGTGGCCTTCGTCAAAACGACCTCAATCGTACCCTCTGCCGGTCGAAGAATACGGCGGGATGTATAGCCTTCCTTGCTGACGGCAACCCACTGATTTTTACTTTCCGTGCTTCCCTTTGCTATGAACGCATTTCCCAGCCCATCAGTCAAGACGGAGGAGCTTGCAAATTTAGAACCTTGCACACCGGAGGAAACGTGTGCAAACGCAATAGCTTTGCCGTCGGTGTCCTTGACGTTCACTGTCTGACAGCCCGTAGAGATCACAGCCATGCCCAACAGCAAGAAAATAACCTTAATGTTCGCTCGTATTGATTTCAGCATTGGATTTCTCCTAAAAATATGTTCCAGCCAAATCTTACTTTGCTAAATTCTGCTTCATCTCAGCCAAGATTTCCAGAACTTTCGACACCGCTTCGCCGACCGGTACAAGAGATGGTTTTTCATCGGTTCGCTTTTTGATCTCAACATTGCCTTCATTCAGGCCTCGCTCACCGATAACGACCCGCACCGGAATGCCGATCAGATCAGCATCTTTGAATTTCACGCCAGGCCTGGCTGGGCGATCGTCCAGCAATACGTCCACGCCGCGATTTTTCAGTTCCTCATAAATCCTGGCCGACTCGCCAGTCACCAATTCCTTGTCGTTATTGAGCGGGATTACTTCCACCTCGAACGGAGCAATGCTGACCGGCAGAATACAACCGTTCTCGTCGTGGTCGGCTTCGATGGCAGAAGCCAGGATGCGGTTCACGCCGATTCCGTAACAGCCCATGATGCAAGGATGGTTCGAGCCGCTCTCATCCAGGAAAGTCGCGTCGAGTTTCTCGCTGTACTTGGTTCCGAGCTTGAAAATATGGCCCACTTCAATGCCCCGCGAAAACAGCAACGCCTTCCCGTCATGCGTGTCGCCCTCGACGGCGTTGCGGATGTCCGCAACGATAACTTTCTCGCCTTCCAGTGGGAAATCCCGGCCTGGTACGATATTCTTCGTGTGATAATCCGTCCGGTTCGCCCCCGTCACGCCGACAGTCATCGCCGCGATGGCAGGATCTATCACGAGCTTGGCGACCTTTTCCACAAGGCCCATTGGCCCGGCGAAACCGGTCTTGGCATCGGTGATTTCGCGAACCACACCGTCATCAGCCATCTCAATATCAACTCCGCCAAGCACGGCTTTGAGCTTGTACTCGTTAACTTCATGGTCGCCGCGAACAAGTACAGCATAAGCGCCTTCCCAATCTGAAGCTGTAAAGCTGGGTCTGCCATCATGTTTAGCCTCTTCACGCCCGATTTTTTTATGCATATTAGCATCTGAAGTTTTAAAAATGAGGGTCTTTATCATTTCCTCGGGCTTAGTGCCCAGGAACTCGCAAACGGCGTCGATGCTGCCGACATCCGGCGTGTGAACATTTTCAGGGGCGGGAACGTTGTCTTTTTGTGCTACACTTTTGGGCGGATCGATTTCCGCCTTTTCGATGTTGGCGGCATAGCTGCCGTCTTCGGTATGGACAATTACATCCTCGCCGGCTTCGCACGGAACCATGAATTCTTCGCTGCCTGCTCCGCCGATCTCGCCGGACTGGGCTTGGACGACGACATACTTCAGGCCGCAACGCTGGAAGATGCGGCAGTAGGCTTCATACATCTTTTTGTATGTTTCATCCAGGCTGCCTTCGCCTTCGAGGGTGGCATGGAAGCTGTAGGAATCTTTCATGATGAATTCCCGGCTTCGCAGCGCACCGAACCTAGGCCGGAATTCGTCGCGATATTTCATCTTGATCTGATAGAGATTCAGGGGCAGCTGTTTGTAGCTGGACACTTCCTGGGCTACCAGTGTGGTGACGATTTCTTCCGCTGTTGGAGCCAGTGCGTTGGCCCGGCCATGCCTGTCGGTGAACTGCCCGAGAGTCTCGCCGTAATCCGTCCGCCTGCCCGTCTGCTCCCATAGCTCGATGGGCTGAACGAAGGGCATGTCGATTTCCTGGGCCCCGGCAGCGTCCATTTCCTCGCGGATGATCTGTTCGATTTTCCGCAGGCTTCGCACGCCAAGAACCAGATACGTGTACGTACCGCTGGCGAGCTTGCGGAAATAGCCCGCGCGAATCATCAGCCGATGCGAGGGGATTTCCGCCTCAGCAGGAACTTCCTTTACCGTCGGAATCAATAAATTACTGAATTTCATTATTTTTAATCTCTCTCCAAATGCGATTCTCAGCCTGGCCTGGCCAGCTGAGTAAAAAACAGGCCGAGGGGAATTCTCGAAACTCAACGAGTAAGTCTTATACCTTTTAAGGAAGAAGTTTGCAAGCCCCGCGGAAATTGGTACACTTCTGCACATGGGAAATAAACGACTCTTCATAACGGACCTCGCAGCCGGCATGGCGGTTGATCAACTGTTCGTCGTGCGCGAAAAGGAACTCAGAACCACCAAAACCGGAGATTTCTATATCTCCGCTAACCTGGGAGACAAGACCGGCAGTATACCAGGCCGAATGTGGCAGGCCTCGGAGGCGGTTTTCAACGGCATACCGGCGGAGGGGTTCATCCAGGTAAGAGGACGGGTTGAGGACTATCGCGGCTCGCTGCAACTTTTAATAGATTCCCTTCGTCCGTTCCCTGCTGATAAAGTAAACATGGCTGACTTCCTCCCCGTCTCGCAATACGATATCGAGGAAATGTGGGCAGAGCTGCTTACAATTCTTCGCGACGGAGTGAAAAATAATTATCTCAGGCTGTTGATCAAAAAATTCGTTGAGGATAAGGAACTGGTTGCCTCCTTCAAACAGGCACCAGCTGCGGTGCAGATGCACCATCCGTTCATCGGCGGGCTGCTGGAGCACACGCTCAATATCGCCCGGGCAGCCAAGGCGCTGCTGCCTCTGTATCCCCAACTGAACCAGGACCTGGTTTACACGACGGTATTTCTGCATGATATCGCAAAATCAGCGGAACTCTCCAGCGGGCTTAATATTCACTACACAGACCCAGGCCAGCTGGTTGGGCATATCGTTATCGCCTGCACGTGGGTTCAGGAAAAGGCCAGGCTCGTAAGCGAGGAACTCGACAACCCATTCCCGCCGCGGATGATCGACCTACTGCAACACATCATCCTGGCCCACCACGGCGAACATGAATACGGCTCGCCGAAACTCCCCGCCGTGCCGGAAGCGTTTTTCCTACACTACCTGGATAATCTCGATGCCAAGATGTGGATGACAACAAACGCAATCGAAAATGACGCCGACCATTCCGCCAGCTTCACAAGCTATGTTCGCGCACTGGATACAAGACTCTACAAACGCAGCAGATATTTAGGCCATTCGCCGGCGGAGGACAAAACCGACACCGGGAATCTTTTTGAGTAGTGGAAACCTTCCAAAAATATTTTAAAACTTTTTTTGGAGCAACCATGGGGACATGTCTAGAATAACACATGAAGGGCCTTCAGACGTCTCGGAAGATATTTGAAAAACTTTCGAGGCCGGGTAGTTTATGTAATCCGAAGCGTATTGGCCTGCAATTCCTGGCCGGTACAAAAAACCAGAAATCCTAATATGGTACTTCGGGCTGGCGAACGGTTTTAATAAATATCAGGCTATCACTTTCAGGTACGAAGACCTTCGCTGGCGTGTTGTTATGCTGAGGTTTTATTGGGGTTTTCTGGGCAGTTGGCAGAGACTTTACCGTATGTAAGTGTAATCCTGTCTGCAAAGCATCACTTCGTAAACATCAATTGTAACGCTGTATTCTAGATTCTAGACAAGCAATTGTCAGGCAACGGAGTCGGTCTGTGTGTATGGAAACGGTTGTTGAGCATTGGCAAGCGGTCTGCGCGTTTGGCATGGCGTGGCCTGCACAGCTGGGAGAAAAAAAATGTTAGAACACAAGAGAAACAAAATGGACAAGAGAAAAATGATTTTGATGTTGAGTTTCATTTGTCTCGCAGGCATTGTTGGTTGTCGAGACGCAATGCCCCACTCATTCACACTCGCCGGCGGAGACATTAAACGCTGGCACGGCAAGCCGATGGAAGGCGGCTATTATACAAACTGGGATCCGTTCTCTAAGTCTGTCGATATCATTCCGCTTGAGGACGTCAATCCGGTTACCACGCAGCACATAATGGTTGTAACGGTTAGAGATGAAAACGGCGAACCACTCCCCACCCGCAGGGTGGAATGGATGATTCCCGAAGGGAGCGTCGGTACGTTTGTGGAGGTTGACGAAAGCGGATGGACTTCCACGCGAGGCCATAAGATAACGAACAAGTATGCCATAACGCATACCAACACGGGCCCGCACACACTTACACGCGGCAATGACGACCCCTCCGATGACATTCATCTGGAGAAAGGACAAACCTGGGCCGTCATTACTTCGCCCGTAGAGGGCACGACGCACGTCATTGCTTATGTTCCCGGAATTTACGACTGGGAGAAACACAAGATATTCGCCCAGAAACACTGGTACGACGTGAGTTGGAAATTCCCTCCCAACGCTACGAACCCCGTCAAGACGGCCCACAGAATGACCACCAGTGTAGCCAAGCATTCTGACGGAAAACCGCTGGCTGGCTACGAAGTCACATACGCAATCGTATCCGGGCCAAAGGCAACCTTTGAAAATGGTCAGCAGTCGCAAATGGTCGTCACGGACTCACAAGGCCTGGCCAGCGTGACCCTGAATCAGGTCGATCCCGTCGAGGGAACGAACGAAGTTAAAATCGATATTGTTCGTCCTGAAAACAAGCAGTGCTGCAAACCGGCTGTGCATATCGCTTCAGGACTGGCTACGAAAACATGGATCGGACCTAAGATCGGCATTTCGAAGAATGCACCGGCAACGGCTATCAAGGGCAAGAATTTCATGTACGACATCGTAGTGACTAACCCATCGCAGGTTACTGCTACGAATGTTGTCGTGACAGATCCGCTGCCGGCTGGGATTACCTACGTAAGCAGCAATCCAGCTGCCACTGTCAGTGGCCAGAACTTGACGTGGAATCTCGGCTCGCTCGATAGCGGTGCCGACAAGGCCCTGCAGGTCACAGTCATGGCAAATAATATCGGCACGTTCGAGAACTGCGCCGAAGTCAACGCGGACATGGGTCTGAATGCAAGGGATTGTGCCTCCACTGTTGTAACCGCGCCGATTATAAAGATAACGAAAGTCGGCCCGGAAAGTGTGCCGACAAAATGTACGCCCATCACCTACACCATTACCGTAACCAACGAGGGCGATGCCCCAGCTACGAATGTGGTAATGAAGGATGAGCTGCCGGAAGGCATGCTGTGGCAAGGAGAACACAAGGTTATCAAATCGGATATTGGCACGCTGCAACCTGGCCAGAGCAGGGCTGGGTCCTTTACCGTCAATGCCACTGGTCCCGGCAAATACGTCAATACCTCTGTCGTCACCGCTGATGATGGACTCCAAGACAGCGCCACCGTCACGACCATAGTCTACCAGCCTGTGCTGAAGGTCACCAAGACCGCCCCAGCCCAGCGATACATCGGCAGAGACATGACCTATTCAATCACCGTTACCAATACCGGTGACGGCCCTACTGAGAATACCGTCCTGACAGACACGCTTCCGTCACAGGTAAGCTTCATCAGCGCCACCAAACAGGGTTCGCATAATGCCGGTACCATCACATGGGATCTCGGCACGCTGCTGCCCGGCGCTTCGACCACGGTTGACGTAAGCGTAAATGCTGCGACCATCGGCTCTGCCAAGAACGTTGCCGCCGCCAAGGCATTCTGTACCGAAGATCAAGCCTCAACCGTTACGGAAATCCGAGGCATCCCGGCAATACTGCTGGAGTGCATCGATATCGCCGACCCAATTGAAATCGGCAAGGAAGAGACTTACGAGATTACCGTAACCAACCAGGGTTCCGCTGAGGATACGAACGTCACGATCACGTGTGTTCTGCCTCCCGAGATGACGTTTGTTGACGCTTCGGGGCCGACACAGGCAACTGTCACCGGACAGACTGTTGCATTTGAACCCGTGACAAACCTCCAGCCGAAGGCAAAGATCGTATTCCGAGTCAAGGCCAAGGGAGCTTCCGAGGGTGATGCCAGATTCAAGGTCACAATGACCAGCGATCAAATCACATCACCTGTGGAAGAAACCGAAAGTACAAATGTCTATAAAGACTAATCGCACCCATTTCCCATAATGGAAATGCCGATGCAGGAATCCCGGGGCGGCCTGCCGGTCGCCTCGGGAATTATTGGAAAACGTGGATTTTATATTAAACGTTCTGGACGTTTTTAAAAAAACCTAGCTAGGGCCAATGCCCTTTGCTGACACAGGAGTCTTCCTCTGAGAAATCTTTGGAAGTACTCCTGTTTTTTTCTACCAAGAGACAGGCATCAGTTTTTTAACTGTTAGAGCAATCCAAAATTGAGAGGAGGTGGAGTCAGACTACCCCGCAGACACCCAACCAGTACGAAGTTATAACAAAACCAAACTGTCTAAGTTACCACACTGGCTCTAAATCATACCCCAGCTGAACCAGAAGCGAACTTCTATAAAACCTTGTTCCCTTTTGCTGCTGCATTCATCTGGCTCGATTCTTCAGCCCCGGAATCTGCTTCCGACAGCTCGTCTTCCACAATTTCGCCTATCTCAGTCTCGACAGGTTCCATAATAATCGGTTCCGCTACCAGATACGTCAGCAGCTCCTGTTGCCATTGGCTCAACGCCTCCCAACTGGGCAAATCCTTGGCAGCCTTCATGGATTGCTCATAAGGCCTGTCGGACTCCAGCAGGTGAATAGCATCCACCCCATTACGCCAGGTTCCGATGCGTCGCACGCCAAGGTCCTGCTCCATCGCGTCAAACCAGGCTGGGATCTTGAGGAAGAACTCCTCAAATTCATTTTCCATGGACGGTTTGATTTTCATCAGCAGGACTGTCCGATACCGCGCGGCATGACGTACACCGGCCCTGTTATCCAGAGGGTGTATATCCTTTGCCTTCAATCCCTGATCGCTACGGTGGAGCTTGTACGAAACCCGCTGATCTTCCGCAAGCGCTTTGAACCCGTCCATCAAGATATCGCTGAAGTGAAAAAAAACATCCCCTTCAGGACTCTCTATGAACCCATAACCTTTCGATTTGTCATACCACTTCACCCTTCCAACCGGCATTGTGGCCTCCAGTCGAAGCCCGGATACGAAGAACGTTCCGCCGCTACATTAAAATAAATTAAGGGTAAGAGCCATGACAGCTTACAATGGCTTCCAATTACTACACGTTTAATTATAGGCTTCCTACTACATATGGCAACAACAGGAAATAGCAAAAAACCAAAAAAAATCAAAATTCCATCTCTTCTTAGTATCGTCCTTTTTTACGCTCTAATTACAATGAAATATACATTTTTATGTTATCTCGAATTATTGTTTCAACCTTGATATAATTTTGTCCATGAATAACCCCATAGTCAGCGTAATACTACCAGCATACAATGCCGAGCCATTTATCCGGGAAACCGTCGATTCCATCCGTCAGCAGACATATGGGAATTTCGAGGTTATCGCGGTAAACGACGGTTCCACGGATCGGACGGGAGACATCCTCGATGAGTTGGCAGCAGCCTGGCCTGTAATGCGGGTTATTCACCAGGAGAACCAAGGCCTGGCCAGGGCGAGAAACAACGCCATCGCCCAGATGCGAGGCGATTATATAGCACTTCAGGATGCCGACGACATTTGGCTGCCGGAGAAACTCCAGCGTTGTATGGATTTTCTGGAAGCTCATCCGTCGTTGTCCATAGTTTACACGCCGATGGCCCCTTTCGACGGGCGGACAGGCAAGCGGATGGCTGGACATTCCAAGCCTTGTCAAGCGGGCTGGCTGGCGGAAGAACTTTTCATGAGTATTTTTGTTCACGACCCCGCAGCTGTGTTTCACAAACGTGTAATTGAAACATGTGGCCGGTTTTGCGAGGATATTCCCGTAAGCATAGGCCATGAGTTCTGGCTGAGGGTTTCGCCTCATTTTGAATTCGGACTGATTGATGAGCCGCTGGCACTACGAAGATGGACTGAGCAGAGCCTCACCCGCTCAAATCGGCTCCGAGGTCGGCGCATCAAAGTCAAAGTTCTGGAAAAGTTTTATTTCGAGCTTGGAGGCCACAAGCTAGTACCCCGAAAAAAAGCCCTTGCCAGACTCGCCAAGGTAAATTACCACACCGGAAAACTTCTGCTCCAGCAGTTCCAATGTCGCCAGGCCCTGCCTTATCTTACAAAAGCGCTTCGATATAGGCCGACCTATTTGAAAGTTTACCCCCTCGCCCTGGCCGGTGTGATTGGATCAATCATTCGATAAGTTCTTCATCAACGGCTATATTCTTGGGACAAAGTACGAGTTTGCTCAATATCCTTGTTGTGATATTTTTGGCGGGTCGTGATTTTGACTGTATTTTCGGCGGTTTCAGATTTCGCGACACTCAATCCACAGTCTGGAATTTCCAGTTTACTTACATCCAGGACGATCTCTTTGCCAGCCTGGCTGGCTGAGATTTTTTTGTAATTCACTTCTGCCCAGGCCAGGCCACTTTCGGTAAGGTTACGAGTGTCCGCTTCGGACTTACTCAGCCTGGTCTGAAAAAACATGTCATTGCAGATTCCAGAAAGCACCACGACCCCAGCTGAGACGAGAATCATCACCATGACCACCACAACTATTGAAAATCCATTCCGTCTGATTTTGCGGATTCTGTTCATTATTTCACCGCCAATTTACGCTCGCCTTGCATAAGAAAAAAAACGTGAGCATTTGCGAATTTTTCTATGGTGTGTTCATATTCCTGTTGGATCACAGCTGAGGTGACAGCTACCGCGTAAGCTAACCCGGTCTTTTCATCAACCCAGCGTTGAAAGTCTATTTTCGCATTTGGCAATTCCCATGTTTCAGGTTTTTCTGCCATAGCTGGAGTGTTTTTTTCGTTTAATTTTCCAACATCTGATTCTAAAACTTCTCTTACAGCTTTGCCGTCCGCCATGCGATAACAAATGACCCTCCGGCCTTGACGGATTATCAGCGAACCATCCCCAGCTGTGATATCGCCAAAATTTTCGGGCAATGCATCAGCTGAGTCGATGTCTTTGCGAATATTCCGCAGCATATTGGAAATTCGATCGTTTTCGTATGACAGCCTTTGCAACTTTGGAACACCCCTGGCCAAGGGCGTGAACATTTTGGACACCACGACACCTACGACCATGGCAATGAGAATCGCAATCAAAAGCGTAACGAGTGCAAATCCTTTTCGTCTCATCGCTCAGCCTGCCTTTCCCCCAAGAAATAGCGGGCCTGGGTGACAATTATTTTCTTATCCTCATTCAACCCCGTTGCAGTCACCTTCGCAAAAGTCAGGCCTGTCCATTGGCCTTGGCCCGGCGTGAGGGTTGTTGAAATTTCTACACCAGGCCAGAGTTTTTTGATATCCGTTGTCGGGATTTCTTTGCCTGTTGCACTTAAACTGTCCAACTGGGCCAGGGCTGCGGAGTTGCATCGCTGCTGGGTAAGTTGCCACTTGTTGAATCGGCTGATTGAAGATGTCGCCTGAGTCCAGCCCACGATAAGAAGAACCAATATCGTAATGCCTATCGTCAGTTCCACCAGCAGCCAGCCTTGGTTTTTTGATTTTCTATTCATTTGTCTCTCTCGTATTCATTAAGGCAGTGCATCCCGAATGACTATGTTGATCATTTCCACCATCGGGCTGAAAAGTGCGTAGACTATCGTACCGACGAACAAGCCAAGAGTGATGATCAGGCAAGGCCAGAATATGTACCGGGCCAGATTGGCAAGATAGCCGTAATTCGTGCTATAAAAACTTTCAAGCGAGTCAAGCACAGCCGGGGTATTGCCGGGGTTTACGTTCTGGTCAAACGCCCATGCTATCTGCGAGCCGACCCCGCACCTGCGTGCAGCATCACTGATATTCTCGCCACTGGTGACCATGCCCAGCCACTTGGCCAGCTTTTTGCGATAACAATAATTGACGTCCAATTTCTCCGTTTCGGTTATGGCCTTGTTCACGGTCACATTGGCATTGAGCGACATTTTCAGGAATGATACCGTTTGAAGCGTTGCGTAGTTCCGCTCGAACCAGTGCAGCACGGGGGTATGCCATTTCACCCAATCCCCGATTCTCGAAAACAGTTTCGGCTTATCAGCCCGACGAGGCCTGAATTTGACATAAACGCATATCGGCGTTACGACAAAAAACAACAGCAGGAAAAAGATCCATAAAATGACCCCAAATTCGTCAGCTATATGCATGATGATCCTGGTTATCCATGGCAGCTTTTCGCCCATGTCTGCAAAAATTACTTCAAACTTTGGTAATATGAAAACAAGAAGTGACGCCAGAATCAGCATTGCGAAAAATACTACCGCGACCGGATAGGCTGGGTTGACAGGCTGAACTTTGCGGGATTCCCGGGCCTGACTTTGCAAATCCTGTTCGATCCTCGCGATGGCCTGGGGTACCTGCTGGATTCGCTCAGATGAGGTTATCATCGCCAACGCATAGCCCGGACAAGTGGGATAACCCTGACGGATCGCCTCGCTCAGGGGCAGCCCAGCTGTCAGGCCATTCGCAATACGATTCATCACCTGTCGGTACTTGCCGGTCATTCCAGTCGCGTCGGTCGCCAAGGCTGTGGAAAGCGGCAGGTTCTGACGCATACTCGCGCCGATTGTCGAAAAAACGTGCATGGTCAGGTTATAGCGGGATATGATTGTGTATCGAATTACCATTCCTATAAAGATCAGCCAGCTCAGCCAGCCCAATGGCCCGAGCATGATGCACGCAAGCGTAATAACCGGAAAAACTATCACTGCGAGTATGATGATCTTCGGATAGCGTATCAGAAAGTAGATAAGAACACCGGTTACAATCGCCAGTGACGCTGCCATGACTATATCTTCAATTTCCATGTGTGTGTGTTCTCCAATTCCTACTTGCTCACGGCATTCATCATGCCGACCATTGGCATGAACATTGCGATTACCACGAATGCGATAGAAAGACCAACTGCGATAAGCATGATCGGCATGAGAAAAGCCTGAAGTCTGGCCTGGTTTGTGCGTACCTGTTGGGCGTACATTTCAGACAGGCTGTAGAGATTGTCTTGCAATTCGTTGCGTTGTGCGCCCAGCTGCATTGAATACATTAAGAGTGGCGGGATTTTCGAGCAGCCCATGCCGGCTTCGACGATATTCTCGCCCTGTTCCAGATGTCGCGCGATGATTTCGCTTTCCCTGATCATAGTTTCGCTGCCTGTAGCTCCCGCTGAGAGTCGCAGGCAACTCGGCATGTCACAGCCTGCCCCGACCAGCAGGGCAATAGAGTCGGTGAGCCTGCCAAG
Organism: Phycisphaerae bacterium; assembly: GCA_963664745.2. Lineage (GTDB taxonomy): Bacteria > Planctomycetota > Phycisphaerae > SM23-33 > SM23-33 > B1-G9. The sequence continues at coordinate 1,888,634 of CAXXMC010000004.1, read as the reverse complement.
CAGGCCGCGATGATAAACCCTGCCAAGCACCGGAAGCTTCATCAAAAACGCTTCCTGCAGAAGTCGCCCGCTACGAAAGTTTTTCAATAGAAGCCATATCAGTATGAACGCTGCTATGAGAACCCCGACCCAAATCCAGAACTCTACAATGTGATCGCTGATACTCAGGCAGAAGCGGGTGATCCTAGGCAAGTATTCTCCCATGTTTCCCAAAATTGCGCGGAAATGTACGACCACGAATTTAAATATCAGCAGCGACAATACAGCTGCCAGACTCAGCACGACCAGCGGATAGCTGATGGCTTCCATGACGATTCGGCGGGTTGTGTTGGTTGCTTCGATGTGATGGTTCAGGCTGGTGAGCATCTCGCCGAGTCTGCCGGTTTTGATCCCAGCCTGCAAAATATGGCTGTACAATGGCGGGAACATGTTGCGACGCTTATCGAACGCGTCCTCTATACTCGTGCCGCTCTCAAGATCATCAGCCAATTCGTTTACAAGTTTTCGTAACGATTTCGATTCGATATCAGCTGTGAGTTCCCGCAGGCCTCGTTCCAGCGGAATGCCCGCCTTGGCGATAGAGGCCAGCTGCTGGTTGAACAGCAGAAACTCGTTCCGCCCGATCCGACTGGCAGGCCGTTGTCGCGGCGCTTTCTCTACGGTATTGACCGTCAGCTGCATCTCGCTGAGAATTTCGCCCGCCTGGGTTGCCGATGCAGCCTCGAGCGTACCTTTCATCATTCGCCCGCCACGGGTTACCGCCTGATATTCAAATGTAGCCATTACATTTCTCCCAAAATTATCCGTTAATCCCACACGTTCGATCCAGTTCCGTTCCTGTCGTGACGCCTTCGCTTATCAGCTTTTCGCCTTCGTCGCGGATAGACCTGTGCTGTCTATCTGCGAGAATTCTTTCGATAGCGTCCGTATCAGCTCGAGCGAGAATAGCTTTGCGAAGCTCGCCGTCTAGTTGGATCATCTCCGCGATGAGGGCTCTGCCGGCATAGCCGGTCTGAAAACATTTTTCGCACCCGACAGCTTCATACAGGCCTGTGGAGTCGTTGCGTTTTTTACAGGCTGGACACAGTTTCCGCAACAGCCTTTGGTTTACGACCGCGTCGATACTGGATGTCACCTGATACGGTTCGATCCCCATTTCCAGCAGTCGCAGCAAGGCCCCCGCGGGCGTGCCGCTGTGCATGGTGCTCATAAGCAGATGCCCAGTCAGGCCGGCTTCGACAGCTATCCGAGCTGTCTCGGCATCACGGATTTCTCCTATCATCAGAACTTCAGGATCCTGTCGCAGCAAAGACCGCAATGCCGTCGGGAACGTCATTTGGCCTTGCGGGGTAATCTGGACTTGCGTAACGCCTTGGATTTTCCTTTCGACGGGATCTTCGAGCGTGACGATGCTTTTGCCCGGCAGGTTGGCCAGGATGTAACGAAGCATGGCTGCGAGTGTGGTGCTCTTGCCGCTGCCCGCTGGGCCAGTCAGCAGCAGAACCCCCTGGCTGGCGGTGGCGATTCGTTTCATTGTCGTGACGAGTTCTTCAGGCAAGCCCAGCCCTGATATATCCGTGAGGCTGGTATCGTCGTGGAAGAGTCGAACCACAGCGCGCTGGCCATGGATTGTAGGGAAGATAGCCAGCCTGGGATCAATAACGCTCACACCAGAGTCGGCACTGAGTTCGATTCTGCCTTCCTGGGGCACGTCGTTACGATAGGTCAAAAGCCCAGCTAGTACCTTAAGCCGGGCAATGACCTTATCAGCTATCGTTCCGGGAAGTCGCTCAACGGTATTAAGCACACCGTCCAGCCTGAACTTCACAAGCATCTCGCCGTAGGTCGGCTCGAAGTGGATGTCGCTTGCCCCGGCCTGGCTGGCCCGGGCCAACATCTCCTCCACAAGCGAAACCGCATCGCCGGCATCGTTGATTTTCTTCTTTTTATTTTTCGGGGTCATTTGAACCTTTGCATTAAAACGCTCTAACTTCATAAGATAGGACGTTCATCCCTGCAAAACATAACATCAAAAATTTTCGGAGATGTGAGATTTTTAGTCTGTTACAAAAAGAGGGTATTGCAAATATGGGATGAACTGAGAGTACTAGAGCATTGAAAAGTTGAGAGTTCCTGTTTTTGCGTAGCGGGTTTGTTCGTGGTAAGGAAGAAACGTAAGGCATATTTGTTGATATTCCGCAATGTTTCTGACGCAACCACGGGCAAAGCAAGCCAGCAAAAATTAAACTATCAAGTTTGATATGCTCTAGTACTCTGTCCCGTGTCATACCCGCGAAAGCGGGTATGACACAACGAATCGGTCAGTTTGAGGTCTTTATTACATTCCCTGGATTCCGGGCCGCCAGCGGCGGTGGCATAAGCTTCGCTCCGCCCGGAATGACAAGAAAAACAACTTTCTCAGGAACAACTATTCAGAAAACACCACGGTTATAATTCCGCGATATTAGCGAATTCCTGTTTCAAGGCCGGGTATAGACGGTCGTATTGTTCGTGCAGTTTTTTGTACAGCTGACGGGTTTTGGGGTCTGGCTTGATTGTCCGGGTAATTTTAATGGCTGACTGGCAGGCCTGCTGAATGTTTTTATATTCACCCGCACCCACAGCTGCCAGCAATGCAACGCCATATGCGCCACCCTGTTCGGAATTTATAGTCGTGCAGGTCTTGCCATAAATATCAGCCTGCAACTGCCGCCAGAATTTACTCCGCGCCCCGCCACCAGAGAGGCGAATTTCCGATATCTTTACGCCACGGTCAAGAAGCAGATTCACCACGTCACCCATTGCGAAAGTCGCGCCTTCCACGACAGAACGAATCAACTCATCCCTGCCTGTTCGCGCGGTAATGCCAACCCAGCCCGCCCTGGCAAGAGGGTCGGCGTGCGGGGTACGTTCGCCAGTCAAGTAAGGAAGCCAGAACAGGCCCTCACAGCCTGGCTTGGCCTTGGCTGCACTAGCCGTCATTAGTTCGTAAGGGTCTTGATTTTTCGCCTTGGCTGCAGCGACCTCCGCATCGCAGAGCGTATTTCTCAGCCATTGATAGCTGCCACCCGCAGCCATGACACAGCCGAACATGCACCACTGGCCAGCTACACATGAACAGAATGTATTGACCCGGCTGGCAGGGTCCGTCCTATATTCCCTGGAATGCGTGTACACCACGCCGCTCGTTCCCATCGTCGCACTGGTCAAACCCTCTCGAACCACACCATTACCGACGGCACCGGCTGGTTGATCCCCCCCGCCACCTACAACAACGGTATCTGTTGACAGCCCCAGCCTGCGGGCGGCGATGGGAGTAAGCCTGCCCGTGACTTCGTGACTTTCCACAACCGGCGGAAGGATTTTAGGGTCTATCTCGAAAGTCGAGAGAATGCTCTTGGACCAGTCGCGAGTTTTCTGATCCAGCATAAGCGTACCCGACATATCCGAAACTTCTCCGACGTATTCGCCGGTCAGTTTAAGACGGACATAATCTTTCGGCAGCAGCATGTGACGGATTTTGTCATAAATTCTCGGCTCCTGTTGACGCACCCAAAGCAGCTTTGTCAGCGTAAAACTGGTCATTGCCGCATTGCCGACGAGATCAATGAGTTTCTTTCGTCCGCCGACTTTCGATTCAATTTCCTCAGCCTGTCGTGCTGTCCGCTGGTCATTCCATATAAGGCTAGGCCGAAGCGGCTGACCTTGGTCGTCGGTAATCACCAACCCGTGCATTTGGCCACTCAGCCCTATCCCCGCAACGGCCCGGCCTGGGATGCCCGCCTTCTTGATCGCAGCCCGTGTAGCTTTGACCGTTGCAACCCACCAATCCTCCGGGTTCTGCTCGCTCCATCCCGGTTTGGGAGAAGATACGCCATAAACAGCTGATGCGGTGGCCAAGACTTTTGCCCGAACATCCATCACCAAAACTTTCGTGCCAGAAGTACCCACATCCACACCAAGAAAATATTTCATAGCCAACCCTTTCTGCAATTTTCTAACAACAGCCGAAACCAAGACGGCCTGGCTGTGTTTCAATCTACTACGCACGTTTAATTTATGGATAGTAGCAGTAAGAACGGTATTTAACAGGATTCCTCAGCTGCGAGCAAGCGGTAACCACAAAATGAAAATATTACACTTGAACTAGGACAGGAAATTAGCCCCAAAACCATTTTTGTTGGTTTTTATAAGCATTTAAAATCGTATTTAACTAAATAATCTGCAATATAATATTGTCGATTATTCCAGTTTTGTCTTTTTTAACTCCTTATCTAAAAATGGTTTATAACTGTTTTTCATGAAAAAACTTGACAGAACTGTTTTGAGGTAGTAAACTCCTAGACTCTTACTGCAAGGCAGCACAGCTTCGGGACTCATGTTCAAGCAGTTTAATTAACGATTGTTTTGTTGGAAATTGTGTAGTTTCATTTTTTGAAATTTAAAATTTTTGAAAATTACTTTTAAGGAATGTCATGGTAACGGCAACGCGTACAAGAACTAGCAAGCAAAGTAAGACCCCGCTGAAGACCATTCGTGGCTACGATTCAGCGATGCGGTTTCTACTTTCGCAGACTGACTACGAGCAGATGCTCCGCGTGCGATACAACCGCGATACATTTAATCTCGACCGCATGAGACTTCTGTTGAAAAAACTGAGCAATCCGCATCAGAAGCTTCGCTCAGTTCACATCGCCGGCACGAAGGGCAAAGGCTCTACAGCTACCATGCTCGCTTCGATGCTCCAAGCATGCGGCCATTCCGTCGGGCTTTATGTCTCGCCGCATATTTGCGACATCCGTGAAAGAATCAGTATCAATGGGCAGAAGATTCCACGCACGGAATTTGCAAAGCTCATCGCGAAAGTTGCTCCGCATGTCGAGAAAATGAAAAAGGACAAGCCCACGTTCTTTGAAATAATGACAGCCATTGCTTTCACATACTTCAACGATCAGAAAATAGATATCGCCGTTGTGGAAACAGGCCTCGGCGGCAGGCTGGACAGCACGAACGTCCTTGAGCCGGAAGTCTGCGGACTTACCAGCATTTCCCTGGATCACACTTATCAGTTGGGCCCCGGCCTGGCGGATATCGCGAAGGAAAAAGCCGGCATTTTCAAAAAGAACATCCCCGCCGTCAGTGTCGAGCAGGATCCTGATGCAAAGAAAGTACTGAAGAAAGTCGCCAGCGAAGCCAAGACCAAAGTCATCTTTACCGGCGATGATATTGAGTTCAGCTATCGTGTGGAATCTTCCAGAAACGAAGGCTGTCATACACGCGTTTGTCTGACCACGCCAACGAGCAGGTTCGAGCATCTGCCCGTTCCCCTGTTGGGTGAGCACCAGGCGTTGAATTGCGGGTTGGCACTGGCGTTGCTGGATCAGCTTAAGGGCAGAGGCATTGAGATAGACGACACCAAGGCTGTCAAGGGCCTTGCAAGTGTTCAGATCCAGGGCCGAATGGAAATGATCTCTCAATCGCCGAGGATTCTCGTCGATGGTGCGCATAACGGCGCGTCAATTCAGGCATTGATGCGAGGTGTCGGGCAGCATATCCCGTATGACTCGATGGTCATGATCTTCGGCTGTGCCGCGGACAAAGATATCCGGGGCATGATGGAGCAGGTCGCCACCGGCGCTGATAAAGTCATCTTCACCAAGGCGTCAACCAGTACCCGCGTTGCTGACCCGAGAGACCTCGCGGAGATATACACTGAGCTTTCAGACGGCAGGGTTGCCCAGGTAACCAACACGCTTGCAGAGGCCTTGCAGATTGCAAATACCGCAGTCAGCAGGGAAGATATTATCTGCGTTTGCGGATCGTTCTATCTCGTCGGCGAAGCAAAAAAACTGCTACAACCCAGACAATAGTAATCTAGTCGGCCGGGCAGCAACTGATTGCTAGCCCTCATGGCTGTGGTACAAAACCAGCTTGGTGATTTTCCTCAGACAGGTTGGCTTACAAAAGGCGTGTTATATACAAACTTTTGAAAGAACCCTTCGTGCGTAGGGTAAATGGGCTCACGGGAAACCGTGGGCCCACTTTCTGCGCCGATTATGTTGTTTCAAATCCAAAACAAGAGAACACGAATTTCACGGATGAAAGACGGATTACACTAACTTATTTTGTCGTCCCTGAAAAAGTTGTTTTATTGTCATTCCGGGCGTAGCGAAGCTCATGCCACCGCCGCTGGCGGCCCGGAATCCAGGGAATGTAATCCAGACTGGAAAACAAGCCCATAATGGAAATATTGCCCCGGTTGGGCCGGCCCTGGATACCCGCTTTCGCGGGTATGACACGGGAGAAAAAAGTTGTGTTTTTGTCATTGCGAGGAGCGCAGCGACGCGGCAATCTTAAATGTAAGAACGAGATTGCTTCGCGGAGTTTACACCGAGCGAAGCGAAGTGCTCGCAATGACAAAAAGTCGACGTGGCTGCCTGGTGCCTGGTGCCATGCCTACGCTTGCGTGGGCATGCGGACGTTATCAGGTCGCGTAAAAAACTTGCCCGATTCCCGGTGCCGCAGTTGCTGTGTTTGCAACCACGTTTGATCTGGGCCGGCCCTGGATACCCGCTTTCGCGGGTATGACACGGGGAAAAAATCGTCAGTTGGATATTGAATGATAGCTTCGTATTGCAAGGCTGCGAGGAGTTATTCGGCAGAACCTTGCAGCTTGTAACCGGCTTTACAGCAATTTTATAGCCTATTTAAATGGCTAAACCAACTTTTTCAGGGCCGACTATTTTGTCATTCGTCATTGATTCGAAATTCTGATTTCGGAATTCGACATTTGCTTCCTACCAGTCGAACGTGCCTTGCCAGGCAGCCTTCGCTGACGCGATATCGAGATCGATCTTCTCGCCGATGACGATTCTGCCGGTGTCTGTAACCTTGCCGACTTCTGCACAAGCGGAGTTGCCCATAGCCTTGGCGAAGGCGTCGCGATTTTCCGGGGAAACTTCCACCAGGAATCTGCCTGCCGATTCACCGAAAATCTTGGCCAGGTTTGAAATTTTTTCGTCACCGTCTGTTGGGATTTCCTCAATCGATATGTCAACGCCGAGTTCGCCCGCGAAAGCCATCTCCGCCGCTGCGATGGCCAGGCCACCTTCGGAAAGGTCATGACATGCCCGAACCAGCCCAGCCGAGATTGCCGCCTGCAACGCCTGCATGGTTTTGAGGTTTTTCTCGCAGTCGACCGGCGGAACGTCGTTGCCGCTCTCGGCACCGAGCACCTTCAGAACATGACTTCCGCCAAGCTCGCCGCGGGTTTCCCCTAACAGGAACAGGATATTGCCAGCAGCTTTGGCGTCGGAGGTTACGCATTTTTTAGCGTCTTCAATCACGCTGAAAGTTGATACCAGCAGTGTCGGCGGGATCGCGATAGTCTGACCAGAGTCGGTCTGGAATTCATTGTTGAGACTGTCCTTGCCGCTGACGAACGGTGTGCCGTAGATCATAGCTGCGTCTCGACAGGCCTTGGCTGCCTGGACGAGTGCACCCATGCGGTCAGGCTTGTTGCAGTTGCCCCAGCAGAAGTTATCCAGTATCGCGGTTCGGTCGAGGTTGCCGCCGACAGCTACGAGGTTTCGCAGTGCTTCGTCGATTGCGTGCAGGGCTGACTGGTACGGATCGAGATCGCCTAAGCAGGGGTTCATGCCGCACGATACCGCAACCGCCCGATCGCTGTTGAGGATGGGCCTGACCACGGACGCGTCGCCCGGGCCGTCTTCTGTCGCACCGACGAGAGGCTTGATGACGCTACCGCCCTGAACTTCGTGGTCATACTGACGGATGACCCACTCTTTACTGGCAACGTTCGGCGAGGCCAGGACTTTTTTCAACACGTCGTTGTAGTCGGCAGGCTCTGCTGGTTCGGGCGTAGCCTGGGGCGTGAAGTCCCAGATCGCTTCCTTGGTGGGCCTGGGTACGTCGTGCAGGAAATCCATATCCAGATTGCCGACATCGATGTCGTTGTAATACAGCTTGAGTTTTTTATCCGGCGTGCCATAGCTGCCAATAACTGTCGCTTCGACACCCTCAGCTGCGAAGTTTTTCAAAACCGCGTCGATATTTTTCTGCGGCACCGCCAGAACCATTCGCTCCTGGGCCTCGGATATCCAGGTCTCGGCATAGCTCAGGCCTGCGTATTTGAGCGGAATTCTGTCTATATGAACCTCGGCTCCGATTTCCTCGCCCATCTCGCCGACGGCACTGCTGAGACCGCCCGCGCCGCAGTCGGTAATACAGCTGTAAAGCCCGGCGTCGCGAGCCTGAAGGATCGTGTCGAGCATTTTTTTCTCGGTAATCGCATTTCCGATCTGCACGGCATGGCTGAATTCAGTCTCGTGCTCGTGAGTCATCTCACCAGAGCTGAACGTAGCTCCGTGAATGCCGTCCCGCCCTGTCCTGCCGCCAACGCAGACAATCGCATCGCCATGGTTAGGCCGTTGTTTTCTGCACTTGTCCTTCGGCATGACCGCGACGGTACCGCAGAACACCAGCGGATTGCCAATGTATCTATCGTCAAAATATATCGCGCCGTTTACGGTAGGAATTCCCATACGATTGCCGTAATCCCGCACGCCGGAAACCACGCCCCGCATAACACGACGCGGATGCAAAGCGCCCTTGGGCACATCTTGCAGTGCGACGTCCATCTGGCCGAAGCAGAAAACGTCGGTGTTGGCGACCGGTCGTGCGCCCAGGCCCGTGCCCATCGGGTCGCGAACCACCCCGCCTATGCCAGTCATCGACCCGCCGTACGGCTCGATAGCTGACGGGTGGTTGTGCGTCTCGACTTTGAAGCAGACAGCCCAGTCGTCGTCGAATTCGATAACGCCTGCGTTGTCCTCGAATACGTTGAGGCACCATGGCTTGTTGAGATCCATCGTGGATTTAAAGACGGTGCTTTTCAGCAGGTTGTCGATTTCCTCTACGACTTCGCCTTTGGAATTTTTCACGCTGACATCGGAGCGGAACGTCTTATGGCCACAGTGTTCGCTCCAGGTCTGAGCGATCATTTCAAGTTCCACATCTCTGGGGTCCCTGCCGAGTTTTTTGAAATAATCCTGAATGGCCCGCATTTCGACGATGTTCAGGAACAGATCGCCATCGGTAGACAATTTCATCAGGCCTCCATCGTCGAGATCGCGAATGGGAACTTCAACAATCTTCAATTCGTAATTGACCGTATGTGTCTCAGCCGGCGTGTGGGTTTCGTAATAAAAATCTTCGATAACCGCGTTGGCCAGCAACCTTTTGGCAATGGTCTCACGTTGTTCGTCAGTGACGTCCCCAGCCAGTTCATAACGACGCCCTGTGCGAACCTGATCGATGGGCAAGCCCATCTCGCGGATAGCGCCTTCGGTGGACGCTGCAACCGGATCCATCACGCCGGGCTGAAGGTGGACTTCAATGATTTTTCCCGCGACGTTTTTATCATCTGAACCGATAACAAAAGATTCGATGACAGGGTCGACGAGCAAATTGGCAGCGACTTTCTGAGCATCTTCAGCGGAAAGCTCACCGATGAGGAAGAACAGCCTGGCCGACTTCACAGCTGTGACGCTCTCGATTCCCAACTCCTTGATGTGCGAAAAAACACCAGATGCGTGCGGATCGCCAAAATCTTCCTTAGCCCAAATCTCGATACGATAAATCATTTTTCAAAAATCCTTAATTTTTGTCCAACGTGGTTATTCCAACACACTTTGCATTACTTGTCATTGCGAGGATCGCAGCGACACGGCAAGCTAACACTCAAAAAGCGAGATTGCTTCGCGGAGTTTACACCGAGCGAAGCGAAGTGCTCGCAATGACACGAAAACATGTTTTTTCAATATCTGCGAAAGCGGCATTGTAGCGGACAGAGAGGCTGGGGGCAATCATTACGTTAGAAAACAGGAGTCAGGAGAAGAGAAAACAGAAAAAACCGCATTCCGTGGCAGCCAGGGCTCCTGGCCTGGCCACAAGCAGGCAAGTCAAAGACTTGCCTGCAAAACTCGTCCAAAACAAATGGCGTTTTAAAAACCAAATCATTTCTTCAACGTGCCGGGACAGGAACCCCGGCACGCATGTATGAAAGGTGTTCATGAAAGGAACATGTGCGACTGTGGCATTGAAATTATTCATAAAAACTTGACAGGGTTCAATCCGACGTATATATTAAAGCAATGATGACTGACGAGAGAAAATTTGACGTGTCTCTAGCAGCCCGCCCGGGCAGCCACGGTCAGGTTTTGTCGGTATTTTCATTTCTTGTAGTAGTTTCTGTACTATAGGTCGTTGCGACACTCAGACTCACGACGCAACGGCCCGACTCCGACCCACAACCCGTGGAATTTATTTTTACAAAAACGGAACTTGTTTTTCCATGGGGTTTTGCACATTCTATACACTTTAAGATGCGAAAATATACGAAGAATAAGGAAATGACATGAGTAAGGATAAAGAAAAGAAAAGTTACATAGGCCTGACCGGGGCACAGGTGTTCCACGAAATGCTCAAGGAAGAGGGTGTCGAAGTTCTCTTCGGTTACCCAGGCGGGGTGCTCTTGCCGATCTTCGATGAGATATACGAGTCCCCGATCCAGTTCGTTCTGACCCGTCATGAACAGGGCGCCTGCCATATGGCGGATGGCTATGCCCGAAGCACGGGCAAAACGGGCGTGGTTATCGCAACATCCGGGCCGGGCGCTACGAACATCGTCACGGGCCTGGCGACTGCCAACATGGACTCTATCCCGATGGTCGCCTTCACCGGCCAGGTCAAAACCCAACTGATCGGCAACGACGCTTTCCAAGAGGCTGACATGACGGGCATTACCCGCCCGGTCACGAAGCACAACTTCCTGGTCAAGGACGTCAAAGATCTCGGCAGGATTATCAAGGAAGCGTTCTATATCGCCCGGACAGGCAGGCCCGGGCCGGTTCTGGTCGATATCCCTGTCGATACTACGACAAATAAACTTCTGGAAGAACCAAATCTGGAACTCAGCCTGCCGGGCTATAAGCCACGCGGCGGAGAAGGCAACGAGCGACAGATAAAGCTCGCAGCTGAGGCTATCAATGAATCCAAAAGGCCTGTCCTTTACGTCGGCGGAGGTGTCATACTCGCCGGTGCGACGGAAGAACTCCGAGCCGTGGCTGAGAAAGGCAAACTCCCCACTACCACAACTCTCATGGGCCTGGGAGCATTCGACGAAAGCAATCCGCTGGCCTTGAAGATGCTCGGAATGCATGGCACTGCCTATGCGAACCACGCCGTCCAAAGCTGCGACTGCCTGGTCTCCATCGGCGCACGCTTCGATGACAGAGTCACCGGCGATCTTACCCAGTTCGCGCCGCATGCGAAAATCATCCACGTCGATATCGACCCAGCCAGCATTTCCAAAAACGTCAAGGTGGATATCCCGCTCGTAGGTGATGCAAAAGCCATTCTCGCGCAAATGCTTCAGTATATCCAGGATGTCCCGCGAGTTGAGTGGCATGAACAGATCGATAAGTGGAAAAGCAAATTCCCGCTGACCTTCGAAGCCAACGGCGACATCAAGCCGCAGGAAGTCTGCCAGCTCATCGGCGAGATGACAAATCATAACGCCATCATGGCTACAGGCGTGGGACAGCACCAGATGTGGGCTGCCCAGTTCTATGGCTGGACCAAGCCCCGTCAATGCCTTACCTCCGGCGGACTGGGCACAATGGGCTACGGCGTGCCCTCTGCTATCGGCGCGCAGTTCGGCAACCCCGACAAGCTCGTTATCGATATCGACGGCGACGGCAGTTTCTCTATGACGATGATCGAGATCATGACCGCGGTTCGCTACAACATGCCCACAAAATTCGTCGTGCTGGATAACGATTATCTCGGCATGGTTCGTCAGTGGCAACAGCTGTTCTATAAACGGCGTTACAGCGGAGTGGATCATCCATGTCCTAACTTCGTCAAGATCATCGAAGGCTTCGGCGCCGAGGGCGTGACGGTTACAGATCGCAGCGAACTCAAAGCCGGCGTCCAGAAAATGCTCGACAGCAAGTGCCCATTCCTGCTGCACGTTCGCGTCGCGAAGGAAGAAAACGTCTACCCGATGGTCGCAGCAGGCCGAGCCTTGCACGATATGATCCACGGCGAGTTGATCTAAATTTTATGAACATGTGGCACAGTCGCCCCAGGCTGTGAATTAACAACAGAACACTAATTGCACGGATTAGAAAAAAGATTCCACGAATGATTTTTATTTTTAAAAATCAGTGAAATCTATTTGTAAAAAAATCTGAGAAATCCGTGTATACAGGAGATATTGAAATGAAACACGTTATAAGCGCCATAGTCCAGAACGAGCCCGGCGTCCTCGCACATGTTGCGAGCATGTTCGCCGCCCGAGGCTACAATATAGATTCCCTCGTCGTCGGCAGAACCGAAGACCCGTTGCTTTCCCGCATGACAATTGTCGTCGTTGGTGATGACCGGATTCTTGAGCAGGTTCGCAAACAGCTGGAGAAACTTATAACCACTATCAGAGTGCGAGACTTCGCCAAGGGCGAGTACGTCGAGCGTGACCTGATGCTTGTCCGCGTTCACACCCTGCCGGAGAAACGGGCTGAGGTGCTTGCGCTGGTGGACCTGTTTCGCGGCAAAGTCGTCGACGTCAGCCGAAGCAGCGTGATGATAGAACTGGCTGGGACGGAAGAAAAAGTCGAAGCCTTTCTCGACCTGGTTCGGCCTTACGGAATCCGCGAACTCGCCCGCACCGGCGTTATAGCCATGCAACGCGGAACGATAACATCCGAACGGGAAGCATAAACAGATTGATATCGCCCGTCCTAACTGTTAGGTGGGGAAATGTATTTTTTAACATAGGATGTAAGAAAGGAATTACGCAATGACAGAATCGAGTTCATGTGAATCTTCCGTAGCTGTCCCTGATTTGCCAGTTGACTCTAAGCTAATCGAAGAGGTCGCAAGCGGCCAAAAAATGGTTATCTATGCAGTGTTAGTCAACATAATTGCTTATGCTCTATCCATGATGATTAGTCCGCTTTTAGGACTAGTTGCTCTTGCCGGAGCAGTATTAGCCATCCTTGGTATAATAAGGTTATGCACAGGCATGGGAATGTCTACGGTCGTAATTATGCTGACTTCTCGATTATGCGGAGTTCAACAATCGGCATATTCATTTTATTTGGCAGGAGGTCCGCGATAAGCAAAATTGATCTGAAGTTTGGTCAGCATAATATTATAGGCCCTGCAAAAAATTCAGAAGTTTATCATCAGCCTTGTACCGCACCCTCGAAAGTGTTGGTTACTGCATTTTTCTGAGAGCATTTTCTTTCATTTTGAGATCGGCTTCAACATACATGTGTGTTGTTGCTATACTCTCATGGCCTAACCACAAGGCTATTACGGTAATGTCAACACCGGATTGAAGCAGGTGCATAGCAGTCGTATGTCGAAAGGTATGTGGTGTAATGCAACGGCCTTTAAGGCTCAGATTATTTGCCGATGCAATTGTAACAGCTTTTTTGATTCTACTTTCTACACCGGAGCGAGTCAGGAATTGGCCGCGTGCATTTGGGAACAAAGGTGAGTTTGATGAGGTATTAAGAAGCCTGAGCCATGATTGTATTTGTTTGGCAGTACTTTTCCAAATGGGTACGACTCGTTGTTTGCGTCCTTTTCCCGTAATTTTTACTGTCATTGATCGTGAAGTATCGATATCTGACGGCTTCAAAGCGATAATTTCAGATACTCTGGCACCGGTATTATAGAGTGTTGCCAACAAAACCCGGTCGCGTTTACCGCTCCATGTTGAGGCATCAGGTGCTTCAAGAATTGCTCTGATTTGCTCTACACTAAGATAGCCTAATAAAGGTCGATGGAATCGCTTCATTGGGATAGCCAACACTTTTTGAACCATAGGTAGTATCATCGGCACCTGATATGCTGCATACTTCAAAAATGAACGTAATGCTGCCAGACGTGCATTGCGGCTGCGAATAGTATTATGTCTTTCCTGTTCAAGGTATTGCAAAAAACCCAATATGTTTTTTGCATTCAAATTTTTCATCACTACCGCATTCGGCTTAACATTAAGCTTTTCTTGTAGATATAAGAAAAAAAGTTTGAAAGTATCTCTGTATGCTTCGATTGTCGCTTTGCTGGAATTTCGCTGTTCAATGAGCCACTGATAGAAAAATCTCTGCAATAATGTGGAAAAGTCATTTTTGCTTTGTGTTTTCATTATATTCATTCCTTTTCTTTAATGTGAGTTTTTCAAATTTCTCGCCCGCAAGTGCAAACAGTTCAGGAATACCAGTAAGGTACCAATATGTATCCGTAACTTTTACATGTCCAAGATACGTTGACAGATTGTAGATTACATTATTTATGTCGACTCCCTGTTCATACCATAAAAGCAGCCTTCTACAGGCAAAAGTATGACGCATGTCCTGAATTCTCGGCGGACGTTTACCTTGTATACACCATCCCAGTTTTTCACGAAGCAATTTAAAAATGCAGCGTACCGTAGAATATGATAATGAATTTCCTGACTCCGACAGAAAAAACTTGTCAGATTTTGATATTGGGTGGTATTGGTTCCTGAACATCGAGTATTTTTTAAGTGACTCCAATGCTGAAGGGTGAAGAGGAACCCATCGGGACTTATGAAATTTGGTTTCCGTAATCAATATCGCCCCTTTTTGCCAATCAATATCATCATGAGATAACTTTAACGCCTCCGATATCCGAAGTCCTGTACATGCAATCAAACCGAATAACGTTGTATAAGTTCGTGGTCTCAAGCCATCGATTGGAGACATCATCGAACATTCCTGAAGTAAGGTAGATGTCTGATTTTCTGAATAGATATACGGTTCCGTTCGACAATGTGCCGGTCCAAGTATTCGCGTCGGTGGAATCTCGGTTTGGGAACAAAATATAGATTGATATTTTGCGAAACATCTAACGACTTCAACACGGCGGGCTTGATATAACTGTGAAGCCTTTTTAGGAAGTCTTGCCCATTTCAAAATAAGCTCTGTCGTAATCGGCCCGGTATGTCCCAAATTATCAGCATATTTTGCAAAATTTAATAATTGTCTTGCTTCAATTAGCAACTTAAAGCCGAGTTTACGACGATAAGCAACATATTCCTTGACTTGCCCAACCATTTTTTGGTGAATGTTCATGATGCCACCTCCGGCCACGGTAATGCCACATCTACCAGCATTGTGAAGTTAAGTTTGGTATATATTGCCGTAGAGTCTATAGACTGATGACCTAGGACATCGGCAACTTCCTTAAGCGTAGTACCTTTTTGATGCATCATCGTCGCTAACGTATGTCTGAATACGTGTGTTCCGGCAACTTGGTCAATAATTCCCGCTCTTTCATGAGCATAGCGCATAGCATTGCGTACTATATAAATTGTAACGGGCTTTCCTTTAGGAACACTGTGTCTGATGAAAATATTACGTGAATCTGTTTTAGGCCGACCATTTCGCAAATAGCACACCAATGCTTTTCCCAAACGAACCGGAATGGGTAAAACACGAGATCGTAATGTTTTTGACACACGAATAGTTATTGTAGAATTTTCCCAATCGATATCGTCAAGTGAAAGATTAGTGACCTCTGATGCCCGCAAACCCAGTTCTATAAAACACAACGCTATCGCGTAATCCCTTTGACTCGAAGGGGTCCTCCTGTTAAACGAAGCCATGAATTTTGAAAGCTGTTCTTTGGACATGGTTTTCGGCAGTTTGGATAATTTCCAATTGGGAATAGTCGGTACTGCCTCAATAAGATTGCAAGAGCATTTGCCCATAAATTGAAGAAAACGAAAATAGCTTCTCAATGAACACGCCAAAACCTTTGTCGAATCGGGTTTGTACTGCTTTGCTTTGTCACAAATATATTTTACTATTCGAGCCGGAGTAATCATGCGATGCTTTATTAACCGCTTCTTGAAAATAGCCGTAAGAAATTCTGTTACAAAACGAACGCGATAATGGATAGTCGAATCCGAATGGCCACAGACATCTTTCAAATAATTGGTAGGGAAAATCGAAAAGGGAGCCAGGTGGATGGGGTTTCGCGCATTGAAAAGGGGACCACTGTTTAATTGAAAATTCTGTATGATGTCGGCTTGTGATTTTGTTGCAGGGATCGGCATATGCGGAGTTTGGAGATGCTTACAGTGGAAGATTATGAAAAAATACGTAAAGCTGTTTTAGTTGAAGGTTTGTCTGAGCGGCAGGCGGCTCGTAAGTTTCATCATTCGCGCAAGACCATCAAAAAGGCTTTGACGCATTCCGTTCCGCAGGGATACAAAAAGCGAAGTTCGCCGGCAGGTGCTGTTGTACTCACGGAGCGGCTGCGTTTTGTCATCGACACCCTTCTCGAAAAGAACAAAACGATTCGTCGCAAGCAAAAGATGACCGGCACTAAGATTCATGATATTCTTGTTTCTGATTACGAATTCTGCGGCTGTGCTCAGACGGTTCGGCGTTACATTGCGACTAAAAAGTTACAAGCCAAGGAGGTCTTTTTCAAGTTGGAGTTTCAGCCCGGCCAGGAGGGTCAGGTCGACTGGGGAGAAGCTGATGTTATCATAAACGGCAAAGACACGAAGGTGCATTTATTCTGCCTACGGCTGGCATATTCCCGCGCCTCTTTTGTTAGAGCATATCCGTCGCAAAAGATGGAATGTTTTCTCGACGGCCATGTTCATGCGTTTGATTTTTTTGGAGGTGTAGCGCGGAGCAATGCGTATGATAACTTAAAATCAGCGGTAATTCAGGTCGGCAAAGGCAAGGAGCGCAAACTCAACTCTAAGTTTATAGAGCTTCGTAGTCATTATCTATTTAATAGTCGTTTTTGCAATATAGCAAGCGGCAATGAAAAAGGCCATGCTGAAAATCTTGTCAAAGATTCCCAGCGAGATTTAATGTCTCCGCCGCCGCATGTTGTCGACATTGATGAGCTGAATGAATTGCTTTTGCGACAATGCACTAAGCGGTTGGATATAGTCGTTAAAGACAAGGGTAAAACGCGCGGTCAGCTGCTCGAAGAAGAACGTCAGTTCTTTCTACCCCTGCCAAAGCGGGGATGTTTCTTTAATTGTTAAAACTCTTTGGTCTCCAGTATTCACTTTATCTTATCTTACGTATTGGTTGTTGTCAAAGGCTGCTGGTGCGAAGCGGAGGGCGCAGCCCGGAGCGAAGCAGTAGCAGCGGCACGAAACGCCTCGGGCAGGTCGGCATGATATTCTTTCAACGCCGCATAGTAGCTGCCGCTCTCCAGGGCCTCCGCCAGCCTTGACAGGTCTTGGCTATGCGAAACTTTGCGGAAGCCTCTTTCTGCCTCCGTCAGGCCCGTAGCGAGCCAACGCGCAGCCTGGTCGGTCTGCGTCTGCCAGCGACAAACCCGGCTGCTTGTCCGCCGAAAATTCAATATCACATTCTCGATCATATTCGTGTTCATCAGGCTGCGGTTCAGCGTCGCCGGGACCTCCAGAAGATGCAGCGTTATCAGGTCAAGCCCGCCTTCGTGAAGGCTGTCGCGGGCGGCGGAGTTCTTGCCAGCCAGGAAGTCGTCAAGTTCACACAACGCCAAAATGCCCGCCTCAGGGCCTTGTGCCTTGCGTAGCCTGTCCATCAACTCCGTCATCGTTGCCCAATCTTTTTTCGCCAAATATCGCCTGAGATTTCGTTCCTTGTGAATCAGGCACCGCTGCACAACTGCCGTCGCAAAAATTGCTTTCACAGCCTTCCGCAACGCTTCACTGCCATCAAGCACCGCCAGCAGAGGCCTGCGTTCCGGCGGAGCGAAACCGCGAATTTGTACGCGTTTTATAAGGGCCAAAGCCACTTCGTAGTTCTCGCTGGAACCAATCTCGAAGTCCAAAACTATCTTGTCGCCTGCGGTCGTAATACCGACTGCAACGATGGCCGTTATGTCCTTCGAGAGCACCACGCCATCAACCATCAACGCCAGCCAGTCGTACAATTCGCCGTTGTCGTCGCAGCCAAGTCGCCGCCTGCGAAGCTCCGTGAAACGCTCCCTGCCGTGCTGCTGAAAAATACGCGATATCTGCGATGCGCTGCTGCCACGTTTGTTTTTCACCACTTTGCCGGTCTTGCTCTGCGAACCAGCTGCCAGAATCGATGCCAATATTTGACGACGCAATTCGCCGCGATCCTGGGCGGCGGTATAGCTCTCAAGCTCCGCCTCACTGGTCGTGCCGTCGGGATTTTCCCGCCGAACCCGAGGCCGTGTGATCTGTTCACGCTCAGCCTCAATATAAACGTAACCCTCAGCAGTGCCAGCTCGGACAAAATCCGAATCGGCGTCTGGCCGATAACGCGGGCCGCACAACTGCTCAAGCTCCGAAGCCATGACATCCATAATCATATCTCGGGTAGCCGTTCGGATATAATCTCGAAAAATTTCGCCTGCCGACCCGAAATCAGCTTGCCCAAGCACCTCAAGTACATTACTGTTGTCCATAACGATGGTCTCCTTCAAAAAAATTAAAAAAACGATAATAGCCGTATCGGCTACTACCGGAGACCATCGTCATTTTTAACAATCAATGAAAAACTTCCGCCAAAGCACCAGTATAACGCTTGCGTCGGGGGCAGCACTTATGCAACAAAGCAGGCCTTGGTCGAGCATGATAATAACTTCTATTCTGTGCCAACACAATGGGCACATCATGACATCACTATCAAAGCTTTTGTAAGTCGCGTAGAGTTGTATCACGATGACAATCTCGTCGCCAGCCATGAACGTTGCTGGGATTCATCGAAATATATCCTGAATTATATGCACTATATCCCGCTACTGAAGACCAAGCCTGGCGGGATTCATAACGCAGCCGCTTTCATCGGCCAGCCCTGGGGCAGTGACTTTGAAAAGCTTAAAATAGAGTTGGAATATCGTTACGATGGCGAAGGAACAAAGAAGTTTATAAACGTGCTTTTACTGTTTTGCGAATACGAAGCTTCTCAGGTTAAGGCTGCCGTAAAAACCTGCATCTCGCGAAGAGCATTCAACGACGAAGCCGTTCGAAATATACTTGAATATCAGCCTGATGCGATCCGCAAAAGCATTGATCTTACGCATAAGCCTGAATTGCAGATTAAAACGAACGGCATTCGCCAAGCCAGCGAATATGACGAGTTTTTATTAACGAATTTTAAAACTACTAATGAAGGAAGTGTACAATATGGAAAACAATATATTGCTTGAAAATTATCTTAAGCAGCTCAAGCTGCCGACGTTTATTAAAGAGTATCGGCGGGCTGCCAGACAGTGTGCCCAGGAAAAACGCGGTTTTGAGCCTTTTTTACAGCAGTTAACGGAACTGGAGATTCAACAGCGAAGAATTCGAACGATGCAGCGACGGATAAAGGAGGCTTCGTTCCCAGCCGAGAAGGAACTTGCAGACTTCGACTTCACAGCCGTTCCAACTTTGAACAAAAAACGAATCATCGATTTAGCCAAAGGCGATTATATTCGAAAGCGCGAATGCGTTGTAATGATTGGCCCGCCCGGAACAGGCAAAACTCATCTTGCCATATCGCTGGGCCGTGAAGCTTGCCGCCAGGGCAAACGAGTGAAATTCTTCACCGCCACAGGCCTGGCTACCGCATATGCCGAAGCCAGAGATGAACGGACCGTCCAAAGACTCGAACGGTTTATAGAGCAGCGAGATTTGATTATAGTCGATGAGCTTGGCTACATTCCCCTCGGCCGGCTTGGAGCGGAAAATCTATTTGGATTTTTCTCGAAATGTTATGAACGCACCAGCGTGGTTGTTACGTCAAACCTGCCTTTCTCCGCCTGGCCGGAAGTCTTCGGCGATGAACGATTGACCGGAGCACTGCTAGATCGGCTGACGCATCGCGTGCATGTGATAGAAGCCGCCGGCGAAAGCTACCGACTGCAAAACCATAACAATAGGCCAACCACAAAAAATACCGACGAAAATAACCTGGAAAATCAAGAAAAGGAGGCCATATGATTTGACCCCAACATCCTGAACATCAGATCGCTGATACACCCCATGTCAGCCGTTGACAAACCCCTTGCAAAGGGGTATTCTTAGGCCCTAGGTGGTACCCATTTCGATGCTCCACCTGGCTCCCTTTTCAATTTTCCCTACCAATAATACCTGAATTTTTGAATTTCTTTCTCGATTGGTGTTTTACGTGCGTGTTTCTGTTTTATCTTGATGGATGACGATGTGTATAGCAAAAGATTTAAGGCTGCACGAATCTCCTTAAGCCCGCATGAATGAAGTGGGGCACATTGACAATTGGGAAGATGATCGTTAATAAAAGAGATTATCGTATTTTTTGTTATGGAACTTACTGTAATGTGATTGGTCTTTAACCAGTTTCCAAAGTGCTCGATTTTCTGCATGTAAGATTGAATGGTGTAGATACTATAACCACTATCATTGAAATAATTGATGAGTTCCTGCATTTGTGGATAAAGTACATTTGCTTTCATCCGATCTAAAACACGGGGACGTTTGAAATAATTCTCAAGCATAATTCACTTCCTTTCTGGCTGAAAATGCCTTAAGTAAAGTGAATTATTATGCTGAGTTCATTATTTTGTAAACGTCAAAGAATTAAAGCAAAAGTAAGCCTTATCAAGCCGGAATTCAATTAAACTCCGCATAATCAAGAAGTCAGCATAATTGCGGTTATGCTGAGCTCAGCATAACCGCAAAAATTATTCTTATCCTCCTTATGTTTATCCCGGTGATAAGCTTGATTACGTTGCTGGTTCTTAATTCCAAGGCAACGGGGATACTGAGAAACGCTGGATATACAGTAGGATTATTGGGCGCATCAAAATAGCTGCTGTTTTTAGCAGGATTTTTAAAAACTTAAAAAGGCATGGTCATTTCATACAGAAACGGCGATGCCTTTTTGTTTTTTGTCATTTCCGACTTGATCGGAAATCCATTTTTTTATCCTGAATCCAGAATCCTGACTCCTGCTTTACCCTTACAACAATTCTGCGATTTGGACTGCGTTAAGTGCGGCGCCTTTGCGGATCTGGTCGCCGCAGACGAACATTTCAATGCCGTTACCGCCAGGCTGGGACATGTCCTGCCGGATTCTACCGACCAGGATATCGTCCTTGCCGCTGGCGTCTTTGGGCATGGGGAAGTAGCTGCCTTCGCGATCATCGACGATCTTCACGCCCGGAGCGGTGGCGAGAATCTCGCGGACTTCGTCTTCGGTGATCGGGTTGGTGAATTCGATATTGATCGACTCGGCGTGTGCCCGCATGACCGGCACGCGGACGCAGGTAGCTGCGACCCGGATTTCAGGACAGCTGAAAATCTTGCGGGTCTCGTTGAGCATTTTCATTTCTTCTTCGTTGTACCCGTTTGGGCCGACTTTTGAATTATGGCTGAATACGTTAAACGCAGCAGGGTGCGGCAGCACTTTCGGCTCGAAGGGCTGGCCGTCGAGTATGGCACGGGCACCGACTTTCAGTTCTTCCATCGCAGCTGCACCGGCACCGCTGGCAGCCTGGTATGTGCTCACGACCAGCCTCTTGATGGGGTTTACCTTATGCAAGGGCCAGACCGGCACGTTCATGATAATCGTCGAGCAGTTCGGATTGGCGATAATGCCCTTGTTGAGCTTTATAGCTTCGGGGTTCACTTCCGGCACGACCAGGGGGGTGTCCGGGTCCATACGGAAAGCGGAGGTGTTGTCCACCATCACGGCCCCGGCCTGGATCACAGCAGGCGCGAATTTCTTGGACAAACTCCCGCCAGCCGATGCCAGCACGAGATCGATACCCTTGAAAGAATCTTCCGTCAGCAGCTCGACCGTCAGCTCCTCGTCGCCGAAGCGGAGCTTTTTGCCCGCACTCCGTTCCGAAGCCAACAGCTTCAGGCTGTCCATCTGGAAGTTGCGTTCCTTGAGAATCTCCAGGAATTCGGTTCCAACCGCGCCGGTGGCGCCCATAATCGCTACATGTCTGCTCATAATCCTCTTACCTTTACCGTTACCTAACCTGTTTTCAGTAATCCCGAAGGGGCGAAGCATTTTATCAGAAATTTGTCTTATTTCGAGGTAATTTTCCGAATAGAAAGATTTTTTGTATCCTTCCGGGTATATTATTGCAAAATAGAATCTTTTGGATTTACTTTTATTCTGATTTCTGAATCCTGTATACTCTCAGCTAATAAATTATGGGAAACTCTGACGACAAAAATACTGAAAGCGACAAGACGTTGCATGATCTCAATCAGGTTCTGGAAATCAGCCGGGCCATGGTTGCGACGAACAATCTGGACGAACTGCTTGCGCTTATTATCAGGCAGACGCTGGTGCTGCTGGGCGTAGAGCGGGCTACGCTTTTCCTGTACGACGAGCCGAACAACGAACTCGTAGCGCGGATCGCGACCGGCGTGGAGGAGTTGCGTGTCCCAGCCGATCGCGGCTTCTGCGGCGAGACGGTTCGGACAGGCCAAACTCTTGTTATCCCCGACGCTTATGCCGACGAGCGTTTCAATCCCCAGATCGATAAAGACCTCGGCTTCCGAACGCGGAATATCATGTCATTGCCGCTGAAGGGTTACGAGGGCAGCCTGGTCGGCGTGCTTCAGGTTCTGAATAAACGCAACGGGGCGTTTTCGGATTACGATATTAACCTGGCTGAGACGCTCGGAGCACAGGCTGGGGTTGCGTTGCAGCGGGCCAGGCTGATTGAGCATTTTGTGGAAAAGCAGAAGATGGAACGGGCCATGCAGATCGCACGCGATATTCAGCGCGGTCTGCTGCCGGGCAAACCGCCGGAAATACCAGGCTACGAAGTGGCAGGACTCTCCGACCCAGCCGACGAAACGGGCGGCGACACTTTCGATTTCATACCCTTGCCGAACGGCCAATGGGCGTTTGTCGTTGCCGACGCTACGGGACATGGCATTGGCCCAGCCCTTGTGATAGCGGAAACCCGAGCAATGCTGCGAGCCTGTGCCCACCACAGCAAAGCCGACGCCACCAGCGTTACGCAGATTCTCAATACCGTAAATCATCTCCTGGCCCACGATCTTGGGGGGGGCAATTTCGTTACCTGCTTCATGGGAATTTTCGACCCAGCCAGCGGCGAGATGACCTACGCCTCAGCCGGCCATGGACCTATGATCTTTTATCGTCGCAGTGAGGACAGGTTCTTTGAAGTGGCTGCGACTTTCATTCCGCTCGGCGTGCTGGAAGACGCGGACTACGAAGAAACCAAAACTTTCAAGTTCGAGCCTGGCGATCTTGCCGTTGTTACGACGGACGGTTTTTTTGAAGCCTTCGACCCAGCCGGGGAGATGTTCGGCGTGGAACGCATGCTGGATCATATCCGGGCAGACCGCGACCTGTCATGTAGTGAGATTATCAACCGTCTCCACAACGCGGTGAACGCCTTCTCCGCCGGCCTGGACCAGGCTGACGACCTTACCGCCATCGCCATCAAACGTCAGATGTGAAACCGCATAGGCTGACATTATCTCCGCCCCTCTGCGCATGTTTGGCCAGTTAATTCAGACAGCAAATTTCGGCTCAGCCATGGGGGTGTATATTGGGCCTTGGCGGGTGAGAACGCTGGTGTAGATCGTAACCCCGCCAGCCCGGACATGACCTATGTTTTCCTCGGCCAATCCGGCGACGATTTCGCGAGCTGCCTTGGGATCAGCTGTGCGATTTACTCTGGCAAGCGTTATGTGGGGTCGAAACGCCCGCCGCTCGCGATCGAATCTCAGTGGCTGGAGGGCCAATTCGATTTCCGTAAACAGCCTGGCCATTTCGCCTGACGGCTCGGTTACGTCAGCCCAGAACATTCGCAATGGCCCGCTCTCCGGCAGTGCAGCTATGCCTTTTACGTCGAACTCAATTGCATTGAATCGGCTGGCGACCTCAGAGACAGCCTGACAGACGTCATTGATTTTACCGTCCTCAACTTCGCCGAGGAATTTCAGGGTAACATGCAGATTTTCCGGCGCTACCCAATTGGCCTTGCAGCCTTTGACCTGTTTGGCCAGCGACGTTTTCAGCTGCGACAATTTTTTCCGGATCGAGTCATTAATGTCCAAAGCAAGAAACATTCGCATTCTTTTACCTGCCCAAAATTCGTAGTTTTTCCATTTTCGCTCTAGACGACAGAACACTGATTACACGGATAAAAAGCAGATTACACGGATTTTTTTGAATTTAAAAACATGCGACACAGAAACACAAAGGACAGAAAAAGAAAACCTTTGTGTTGTCCCTGTCATTCCCGACTTGATCGGGAATCCAGTTTTCTGTTTTTTTGCCTTCCAGAACAAGCAAAAAGTCAATATCGATCATGGCTTGCCTTTTGGCGATGGAAAATTCATTTTGAAAATCGTCGCTAAAAGTGTCGTTCTAGCAAATAAATAAAATCCTCTGCATCCCGTGCATCCTGTGCATCCCTGCTAATTTTCCGTAGAGATTCTTCGCTTTGCTCAGAACTGCACCAGTTTTCGATACTCTTCCAGTCTCGCATCGATGTCGGCCCTGCTGATTTTGGTCAGCTTGTTCAACGAAAAATCTTCCAGCTCCAGGCTGGCTACGACCGTACCGTAGGCGATGGCTTTGCGGAGCGTTTCCGGGCATGCGCAATCCTGCTCAGCCAGGTAGCCCATCATTCCGCCGGCAAAACAGTCCCCCGCACCGGTCGGATCGACCACCTTATTGCTGGGCCAGCCCGGCAAGGGATAGGTCTTGCCCTCCAGGAACAGCAGACAGCCATGCTCGCCCTTCTTGACGACACAGAATTTCTTGACCAGCCCAGCTATCTCCAGGCCTGCTTCGACAATGTTGTACTTGCCCGTCAACAAAAGAGCCTCGGAATCGTTCAGGACAATGCCGTCCAGCTTGCCCAGCAAGGTCATCAGCAGATCACGTTCCGTGTTAATCCAAAGATCCATGGTATCCGCTACGACCAGCTGGGCCTTTTCGCATTGGCCCAGGAGTTCCATTTGCAGGCCGGGGTGGGTATTGGCCAGGAATACGTACCTGCTGTCGCGGAAATTTTCCGGGATCACCGGCCCGCGCTCAGCCAGGACGTTCAGGTCGACCGAAATCGTGTCCCGCACGTTCACATCGTCCTGATACCTGCCATGCCACCGGAACGTCTTTGAACCTTTGCGAACTTCCAGCCCGCCCATATCGATATTCCGATTAGCCTCGATAGGTTTCAGAAAGTCGGCTGGGCAATCATCGCCGACTACCCCAACCAGTCTGACCGGCCCAAAGAAACTCGACGCGTATGCAAAGTAAATACTCGAGCCGCCCAGCGCGTCCACAGCCTTGCCCGAAGGAGCCTCTACCGTGTCAATTCCGATACTGCCTGTTACAAGTAAACTCATGTTCAATTTCCGATTTCCGATTTCCAATTTCCAATTTTCAATTTTCAAATTCACAACAGAACCATCTCACGAGAGGCAGTCTGTTACCTCGATATCCCTACTCGGCGTTGGCAAAACTCTTGCCGAACTTCTTCCAGTCCTCTTTTGAACCACCGTAGGGAATTTCTTTGGTACTGCTCTGTTCGCTGTCACTCTTGACTTCGATTTTTTCCGGCGCCTTGACGTTAATACAACCTGCAACAGAGCAAGCCGCTGCTACTACCATAACGAGTGATAAAATTGCACAGATAGTTTTCATTCTAATTCTCCTGAAAAGGGTTTTGATTATTCCACTGCCAGCACAGCCGAGGTGAACATATGCTGCTGAAAAGCATGATTGGAGTTCTGGAACTTGCCCATCACCGGGCCAATACTACCGTAAGTGTAAAAGCCGAACACGGGAAATACTTTTTTGCCCATCGCAGGCAGGATACCGTCCTTGATTTCATCGCTTTTGCCTGTTCCGAAGGCACGCAGCCTCATGTCACGAGTGCAGCAACTGCTGATCAAAACCAGCACAGGGGTCGCGTCATCGGACTTGGCCTTGGCTATCGATTCCTCGATATTATTTTTTGCCGATTCAATAATGGCTTTGGCGTCATCGCCGCCTTTCATAACTCTCAGTTTTGTCCCAGCGGTGATCGGGGTCGGAAACCTCAGCGAGCCGGGCGGGAGAGGTGATTTCTTACCGTCCTTGTCCTTGCCGTCCTTGTCCACCCAGTTGAGAATCATCTGGATCTGGTATTTCCCCTGGCCTACGCTCACGCCAACCGGATGCTGCCAATCGCAGGTGAATTTTTCATTCTTATCCATTCCTCGAACATCACGATACACCTCAGCTGCGGGTGAATCGTTGAGGGTTATGACCCATTTCCCCTTGGCCTTGGTCACAAGGGCGGGCTTGCCGCAGACTGTAAATTCATTGGTGTGATTGGCGTATATCTTCAAAGGCCCTGCTACACCCATCGCCACCACGTGACCATCCATCGCCTTACCGTTAACGAACTGCGCCCCGCTCAATCCCTTGGCCTTGGGGGCCGCGGGGTCGTTCATGCTATTGCCGCCCATAACAACCACGCCCCTCGGCACATTGGATAGAATTCCGCGGATCAGATCTTCGTGTTTCAGATTCGGTTTGTCCTCGAAGGAAAGTTTCATTTCGGAGACGGCGAAAATGAGCTTCAGGTTCCCGCCGAGTTTTTTCAAGCCCAGGGCAACCTCCCGCCCGGTTTTTTCGCGGTCATCAAGTATCGGAACGACCGCTGTTGCGCATTGTGCCTGTTCACCGCCGATCGCAAGTACTGTTACGCCCTTTTTCAGCAGCGGACCGTCATTTGTAAAACCCCTGCCTCGGGTTCCGATGTTCGGAACGCCCTCGCCCGCGACTTCAGCCACAGCCTGTGCAGCTGCTGACTCTGCCTTTACGTCAGGCAGATATTGCGTGGGATCAGCCGGCGTAAATCCTTTTTTTTCATAGTATACGGTGAATATGAGACCTTTGAGCGGCAGGTCTCCAAGCTGGCTGATTGCTTTTTTGGCAGCTTCCTGCCCTGCCAGGGCTGGGTCGTCATTTGCAGACCAGGCAGTGGCAAACTTGGGCTGGCTGCCGCAACCTATAGTCATTCCACAAACACAGGCCAAAAAAATAATAAAAAGTACCTTCTTCATTACAATCTCCAATTCACCACTCCCCTGCCGGCTTGAACCAACCGGCAATGGGATTTTTTCACACGAGTTTTCCGAATAAAACATTTGAAACAATCTTCCAACAAGCTCAATATGTTACAGGAAAATCCTCTCGCGAACAATGAGAGTTATCAATCTTGACTTTATGGAAAATTTAAATGGATGCCGACTCCCTCATAAAAGAATTCGCCGATGAGCTTCGCCAGATAGCCAGCCGAACTGAATATTCGCGAATTTCATGCGTTGAACTTATCATCGGCGAGGGCTTCGGGATCTCAGCTGACGATATCGAAAAGGCCTTCGAGAATTTCTGGGGCAATCCTGAAAACGTCTCAACCGACGAAAGTCTGTATGAATCCGTTTCAGCTGTGACCCTCGTGAAACCAGGCGACACGTTTTCCGCGCCAGGCAGAAGCGATACCCAAACCGCAATAGGCTGGGAAATCCTCGTAACAAATATCCGGGGACTTAGCATTTGAGATGGTTTCCACTATCGTTTACAAATAAACTGTTGCAACGATTATGATGACACGCTGTTTTCTTCAGGATTATAGGCAGAGAATATGACAGACGAAAAAAAACTCCCCCGATTTTATGTGCCCAACCTTGAACCTGGCGAGCTTGCCCTGCCGGAGAGCGAGTCCCATCATGCCCGGTCGGTTCGCAGGTTGGGCCCGGGTGAAAAGGTGGAACTTTTCGATGGCCAAGGCCAAGTTGCCGCGGGCAGTATCGTCAGCGTGGGGCGAAGGGAGACTATCGTGCTGGCTGAGGAAGTGATTAGCGAGTTGCAACACCTGCCCCGTGTTCACCTGGCCTTGGCCGTGCCGAAAGGCAAAAGGCTGGACTGGCTCTTGGAAAAAGTTACCGAGCTGGGGGTCGCTTCGATTTGGCCTGTCGTGTTTGGGCGGAGCGTCGCCGAGGGCGGGCGGATAGATCGATGGGATATCCATTGTCTTGCTGCTGCCAAGCAGTGTGGCCTGAATTGGCTGCCCGAACTCCATGAGCCAATCAACTTGACGGAATTCCTGGCTGGGCTGACGGAGAATTTTCAGACTCCGTCTGGTCGGATGCTAAAAATCGTCGGCGATCTGACGGACGATTCTGCCCGCCTTGCCGAGATACTGGCTGACCGACGCGAAGTGATTGTAGATGACGTGATTTTGGTCATTGGGCCGGAGGGCGGTTTTACGGATGATGAGCGGGCCAAGCTGGCTGAGGCTGAGTTTCAATCCGTTCGCCTCGGCCAGACGATATTGAGGATCGAAACAGCTGCGGTAGCTCTCCTGGCTGCGGTGAAGGCTTTTTTTGCCGTGTAAAGCGCGCCCACGCAATCGCATGAGGTTATCGTATCATCGCGATGATATCCGCAACCGAATTCACGACATAATCCGGTTTTTTGCCGGCGTTGCGTACATCTTCCATGCCGGCTTCGCCGCTGAGAACCAGGATCGTGGTAAGGCCCGCCCTGAAACCCATTTCCATGTCAGTATAAAGTCGATCACCCACAATGGCGGTCTCTTCGGGTTTGGCGTTCAGCTTGGCCAGGGCGAATTCAAGCATCTCGGAATTAGGCTTGCCGATTATCTTCGGGGCAACATTCGTAGCTGACTCGATAAGCTTTATCATCGAGCCGACATCCGGTATCGGCAAGGTTTCGGTTGGGCAGACATTATCAGGATGGGTCGCAACAAACTTCGCTCCCTGCTGAATCAGATTACAGGCAG
Organism: Phycisphaerae bacterium; assembly: GCA_963664745.2. GTDB lineage: Bacteria > Planctomycetota > Phycisphaerae > SM23-33 > SM23-33 > B1-G9. Next base: position 1,859,762 of record CAXXMC010000004.1, on the reverse strand, counting down.
CTTCCAGCTTCTTATAAGTGAGTGTCTTGTCAAAACATAACACCACAAAATCCGGATCCAAATCCGTAAGTTCAAAACCGGCATCAATAAATTCCCGCTCAACCGACCCGACAGCCATTAAAAAAAGTCGCTTGGCACCAATTTGCCTGAGATAAATAATCGTCGCAAGCGATGAAGTGAAAACATCTTTATGCTCAGCGGGAATTCCCATTCCCACAAGCTTGACAAGGCATTCTTTTATGCTCTTGGAAGAATTGTTTGTAAAAAAAAGATAACCCAGGCCGGCACGGACCAACCCATCCACAAAATCAATCGTACCCTCAAAAAGCCGATCGCCTAGGTAAAGCGTACCGTCCATATCCAACAAAAAATTCTTTATCCGTTTCAATCTACGCCCGCTTAAATCAGAAATCCAGCTTTGCCAGAGAAATGTCGTCAGATATGAAATTCTCAATCATGTCAGCCTGTTCCAGGTTCAACAGCCTTTGCACGTCGCAAGCTTTGTTTACAGTCCAGGTATTGAACTTTTTGCCGTATTTGCAAAGTTGATCCGCCTTCTCTATGAGACACTCGAAGTGCGGATGCAGATAATCAAGTTCATTGCCAATCTGATCGAAGACAGCAGGGAGTTGTTCCGTTTCCTGCGAGCCAAACAGAAAACCGTATTCAGGGCCAAGATGTTTGGTTGCATTGATGACTCTTTTCAGGATTTCACAGGAAAAGGAATGAAGAATCATATCAGGCCCGGCATTATAGTCCGCAAGAAGCTCTACCAGCCTTTCAAGAAAAAGATCACGGTTGTAGTTCCCTCCCTTGATTTCACAATAGATTTTCTTCCTGTGATCGATCTGGCTTAATACATCGCGTAAAAGGGGAATAGTTTCATTTTCAAATTGAGCAGAGCCAGATGTTACTTCCAGAATCTTTTGATACGGCGTTTGAGAAATATCCAGATCACAGCTGCAAAGCCTTTTCAGATCAGTATCATGAAATATGACTATCTCGCCATCCGCCGTGGCCCTTATGTCAAACTCAATCCCGACAACTCTTTGTGCAGGTTCAAAGTCTAACGCTGCCTGAAAGGCCTTGGCGGTATTTTCCATATAACAGGCTGAATACCCTCGGTGTGCAATAAATCTCTGCTGCATGGTCAAAACTCCTGATAAGTGAAACGTTCATGTTTACAAGAAAGTTTACCATAAGTCTTGTTGCGTGTAAACAAATTTTTCGTTATCATAAACAAAAAGTTAACAACATTGTAAACAGGACAGGATCAATGGATTTATTTCACATATCACAGATTTTGAAACAGGCCAGGCTAACCCAGCAGTTAACGATGGACCAGCTCTCAGCCAGGACTGGATTGAGCAAAACATTCATTTCCAGACTCGAAAATTTTCGTATTACGCCTTCCCTCAACGCTCTAAGCAAGGTAGCCCAATCGCTTGGAGTGAACATGGCTGACCTTTTTACTCCTGAAGCCAAACCCCAGCCCGTAGTTTTCGGACGCATCAACGAAGGGGAACCGATTGACCGCGACGATGGGAATAAATTCGGCCTGGCCTATTTTGCATTGGCATACAAGAAGCTTGATCGGGAAATCAATCCCTTTCTTATCGAATACACTCCCAGTGAAAAGCAGCGTGAGTTCCTTATGCATCCGACTGATGAATTTTTCGTGCTACTTTCCGGGAAAGTTGATTTTTATACTTTTGATGAATCAAACTGTAAAACCCTTAAAAAAGGGGATACATCCTATTTGTCAAAAAACATTCCTCACACTGTTTATCTTCACCCAGGCCAAAATAAAGCCCAGGCACTCGTCATCTACGGCCAGGAGAGTAGTTCGTAGATACAAGGGCACTTAACAGCTGTTCGTTCCGCGCCCTACGTCTGCAAACAACCAGAACCACGTGCCGGGGCAAGGCCCGGCACACAAAAGTTCAGTTCCTATGCCCGCCGGATTCCGGGTCAAGCCCGGAATGACAGATATGCTTATTATTTATCTTTCAGTTTGCTGGCGGTGGGGGCGATGATGCCCTTGTTCAGCGCGCCGTCCATGTTTCGGATAGCCTGCTTGAGTCGCTGTTCGTTCTCGACAATCGCGATTCTGACATGGCCTTCGCCGTGCTTACCGAAGGCTGCGCCTGGAGCAAGGGAGACTTCCGCTTCTTCCATCATTCGCAACGCGAAATCCATCGTACTTTGGCCCGCAAGATGTTTCTCAGCCACCTTGGCCCAGACGAACATCGAGCCGCGAGGGCTTTCAACCTCCCAGCCAAGTTTCCTCAAACCGTCAACCACGACATCACGCCTGGACTGATATAGAAGGTTTTGTGCAGCGATATCTTCTTCGCATTCACGCATGGCGATAATCGAGGCGATCTGAATGGCCTGGAACATGCCGTAATCGTAATAGCCCTTTATCGTGGCCAGTGCTTTGATTATCGTGGGGTTGCCCACACAGAAACCCATCCGCCAGCCTGCCATGTTGTAGGGCTTGGATAATGTCACGAACTCCACACCCACTTCCTTGGCGCCCTTGGCCTGCATGAAAGACGGAGCCTGATACCCGTCAAAACACGTCCGCCAGTATGCAAAGTCATGGATAACATAAACGCCCGTCCGCTTGGCCAGGTCTACCACAGCCTCGTAGAAGTCCACGTTGTCAATAGTCATAGCTGTGGGGTTGTGCGGATAGTTCAGGATCATGAGCTTCGGCTTTGGAGTCGAGGTCTCGATGACTTGCGCGATGCGGTCAAGGAAGGCCTGGTCGTTACCCAGTTCGACATTGATCACACTTCCGCCAGCGAGAGTCACACCATGGACATGGATCGGGAAATACGGGTCGCCCACAATGGCTGTGTCGCCAGGCCCCATCATGGCCAGGCACAGATGGGAAAATCCTTCCTTCGAGCCGATAGTAGCGATGATCTCTCCATCGGGGTTCAGGGAGACGTTATAGATTCTTTCATATAGCTTGGCCAGGTCCAGGCGGAGATTCCGAACGCCGGCAGCGTCGCTGTATCTCTGATTTCGCGGGTCCTGTGCCGCTTCACATAGTTTATCCACAATTTTCTGAGGCGTGGGGTCCATCGGATTTCCCATACCCAGATCGATAACATCAATGCCGGCCCGTCGCTTTTCGTATTTCATCCGGTTAATCTGGCCGAACAGATAAGGCGGCAACCTGCGTACTCGTTCCGAAACAATGCTATTCCACTCTTCATTCATCATCATTTACCTTTGTGTACTTTGTGATTGAATAGTCGGATTGACATATTCAATTTTTGTTCTACTGGGGTTTAGAAGCCCCTGTAGTATTTCGTGTCGTTTTTGCATTATAAGGCGATATTCAACGCTTGATTTCATTTCCTTCTTAACGTCTTCAAATTTTACATCCTTTGGAGGAATGATTTCTTCCAGCCTGAGGATATGAAAATTAGTACCGACCTGTATGGGGTTGGATTGGTCTCCAGGTTTTTTCAGCGACTGCGCAGCCTTGGCCAGTGCTGGCGGGATCTTTGGCGAAGCTTCCCGCGTACCTATATCAGGCAGCCAGGCTCCGGTCTTGGCAGATGGACTCGTGGAAAACTTGTATGCCGTCTCGGCAAAATCATTGCCCTTGCCAAGCTCTCGCAAAACTTTCTCCGCCTCGACAAGAGACGGAACCTGAATGTGTCGAACCCGCAATTTTCCGTCGTATTGCCTATAAAATTCTTCAAGGACTTCGGCATCGGTAGCTTTGATCTGCCCTGCAGCGATACGGGTCAATCTGACGTTCCGGGCCATGGTTGCATCCCACTGGCGGCGGGTGTTCTGACGCTTGGCCAGGAACTGGGTCAGCAGCGTCTCCATCTGCTGGGGCGACTGAGTGCTGTTGAAATCGAAAATCGTGCGGAGCATACGGTCATTTTCCTGGGCGACTTCCTCAGCTGAAACATTTACGGGCAATTTTCGCCTGACCAATTCCTGGCGAACCACTTCGTCTGCAACGAGCTGTTGCGCCAGAGGCAGGCCGTAGTCCGCAACGAGCGCCTCGTGCAGCGGAGCCATGTATACGGGCTGGCCGTTGACGCGGGCGAGGATTTCACCTTCAGATGGATTTTGTGCCTCAGCTGTCTGAACTGGCGCGGGCTTGGGTGGCTCGATGACTTTCTTTCTGCCAAAGTTCATGTCGCAACCGGCTCCTGCTAAAACCAGCCAGGCCAGCAAGATCGGATATTTTTCAAATTCTCCAAGTTTTCTATAAAATTTCATATTCATCTTTCGTTGAATCCTGAACATTTTGATTGCGAATCATTAACATTAACTTTTTGTTTCCCGTTAGTCAATCTCAGAGACACTTCAGGATTACAAGAGTTATATCGTCAGCCTGGGCCATGTCTGCCTGGAACATGAAAACCGCTTCGACGATATTATCGTGGATTTCACAGGCTGGCCTGCTTAGATTTTCCCGTATTGTCTCAAGAAGCCTATCCTCGCCGAACATTTCCCCAGCTGGGCTATGGGCTTCCCGAATGCCGTCGGTGCTCATTACGAGCACGTCGCCCGTTTCCATCTGAAGTTTCTCGGATTGGCCATAGGGCGTGTCTTCCATAATGCCCATTGGAATTCCCGTATTACCCAGCTTCTCGAATTGCCCCGTCTTCGCATGATACCACAGTACCGGATCGTGCCCAGCTGAGGCGTATTCAAACATTCGGGTTTCGGGGTTCAGCTCAGCGTAGAAAAGCGTCATGAAATATTCGTCGCCGGTATCCCGAACCAGGTGCTGGTTGATATCCTCGAACATCTCCACAATAGTCCCCGTATGATGTTGAGCGTGACTTCGCAGCAGTGCTCTGCCGGTAGCCATCAGCAGTGCCGCCCCAATACCATGTCCCGTCACGTCGCCGATAGCCAGGCCCAGGTCTTCCCCCTTGCCGTTCTCGACTTTTATAAAGTCGTAGTAATCCCCGCCGGATTCGTCGCAATAGTCGATCGCGCCGTAAATATCAAAGCCCGGAAGTTCCGGCATATCAAGCGGCAGCAGATGTTTCTGGATTTCCCCCGCCAGTACGAGCGACTCCCGCAAAACGTCCCGCTCACCCAGGCCGTCCGCCATCTCGTTGAAATTTTCGACCAGTTCCTCAAATTCGTCGCCGGTTTTTACTTCGGGGATTTTCGTGTCCACTCGGCCTGCCCGGATATTTTCCATACCCCTGCTGAGAAGTTTTATAGGCCGATTCAGCCGCCATGAGATATACCAGGCTGGAATGACTGATAAAACCACCGTCAGGCTGAAAACCCAGATGGCCGAGAAAATGATATCCCTCTTGAACTGATCGATAGGCTTGGCTGGGGCGTCAATGCCCAGGAGCGCAACAGCCTGACCGGAAGCATTCAGAACCGGCGACCATGCCCCGAGTGTCTTATTATTTGAATGAACGTTGTCAGCAGTGATTTCTTCCTCAGCTGAGGTTTCGCGCCAACCCTGCTCCATGGCTGGGTAGTCCGACATATTATATTCTTCGCCAATGGAGTCTGGATTGACACATACAATAACCCTGCCTGCATTCTCGCTGCCTGTGCGGACGAGAATATAAACGTCTTTCTCATATCCCAGTTCGCCAGGCTGATAGACGGTTTTATTTTCGTCTTCTTCGTCCGTTCCGAAATTCGGCGGAGCCATGTCAATTGCCCGCATCAGACCAAGGAGTTTTTGGAATGCCGGAGTACCTTTATAGGCCTGGCAGGCCCGGGTCTTGCTGAACGCCTCGCCTGGCTGATCCAGCTTGGCCTGCTTAATCGCGCGGTCAAGGTCTTGCGAAGCCGTTGCGACAAGAGCTGGGTTAATGTCTCGGGCAGAGTTGGCCACCGCAGCCATGAGAGTCTCGCGGGTTATCATGGTCGGCAGTGTGTGCACCCTGTCGTAAGCCTGCCAGACAACCACCGCAATCAGCAAAACGCTGACGAGAAAAAACGTCAAAAAAAGTTTGGGTCTGAATCTCAGCTTCATGACGACAATGGTAACGAATTACCGCACGCATTCAATGGCCTATTTTTAATTAACGTCCTTCGGACAGACTTTGTCGATTCCACTTCAATACGGAGCCTTCAAATACAAATTCCTATACAATTTAATTACTGTAAGTGAGCTTTTTGCTATCGGGCGAAAAAGTTTTTTTCAATCGCGGCTTTTGGTAAGAGGCTTGCCCAACAGGGAATAGCTTTGCGTTGCGACCGGAAATGCCTGTGAATCGCCGAAATGCCTAAATTCTACATTAATTTAGGTTTAAAGTTGGTATAATGTTGTTGCGAGGTTGAGTAGGGATGCTCAGCAGCATCCTCATTTGAGCATACTCTGAGCGATGTTAAGCTTCGTCTGCCTATTTCTCGTCCCTGATGTTGGGGGCAAGGCGGAAACGAACAGTTCTGTATGCGATGGTATCTCTCTTGACTCCCAATGTAGTTCTCAAGTCCTCCCCTGCGGAGGCAGCGAAAAGCGTTTATTCCCATAATTTCCCGAAGACTAACCATCCCAGGCGTCAGCGTGTGTTGCTGAGCAGCGTGTTTGGCCCATATGCCCAGGATGACGAATACGGCAGTCGGACGATGAATCCCATGGAGCTGTGGCATAATCAGGTCACACGCGTTCAGGGGCCGTTCTCGCTGCGAATGTTTCATCGAAGCTGGGGGCTGATGCTGATCCAGGCTAACATTGAATCTCCGTGTACCTGTCTGGATTTTCCCACCCGCGAGCGTTTTGTCCGGGAGCTTCAGGATCACGATTACGATATTGTCGGAATCAGTGCCATCATGCCAAATCTCCTGAAATTGAAGGAGATGTGCAGACTCATTCGGAAGCATCAGCCAAAGGCGACTATTGTCGTCGGAGGCCATATTTCCAACCTGTCCGACCTGGCAGAACGTATTGAGGTCGATCACGTCGTTCGCGGCGACGGCGTTCGCTGGATGCGTGAATTTCTGGGAGAAGATACCGATAAAGCAATCCGCCATCCGCAGATATCGTCTGGCCTGAACAGCCGATGCTTCGGAATATCACTGCCTTTCGATCCTCAATACGCAGCTACGCTGCTTCCCTCAGCAGGCTGTCCGGTCGGTTGCAATTTCTGCTCAACCTCAGCCATGTTCGGTGGCAAGGGAAAATGTGTAGAATTCTACAAATCAGCTGAAGAATTATTCGCGGTGATGTGTCAGCTTGAGGAGGCTATGAAGACACAGTCATTCTTCGTAATGGACGAGAACTTCCTCCTGAAAAAAGACCGCGCGCTGAAGCTGCTCGAATTGATGGAAAAGAACGACAAGCCCTGGGTGCTGTACGTCTTCAGTTCCGCAAAAGCCATTCAGCAATACACCATGGAGCAAATTGTCGGTCTGGGTATCAGTTGGCTTTGGCTGGGCCTGGAGGGCAAGAACAGTCAGTACGGCAAGCTAAACGGCGTGGATACCCGGAAGCTGGTTCGCGAATTACAGGCCCATGGCATTCGAGTTTTAGGCTCAAGCATCATAGGTCTGGAGGAGCATACCCCGGAGAATATAGATAAAAGTATCGAATACGCCGTCAGCCACAATACGGACTTCCATCAGTTCATGCTCTATACGCCTATTCCAGGCACGCCCTTGCATGCCGAGCATCAGGCCAAGGGTACATTGCTTGGCGAAGATGAAATTTCCCAGGCGGACGTCCATGGCCAGGCAGCCTTCAACTTCCGCCATCCGCATATCCGCGACGGCCAAGAGGGCGAGTTTATCCTGCGGGCCTTTCTACGCGACTTCAATACCAATGGCCCGAGCATTGTCAGGATGGTACGCACCGTTCTTAATGGCTATCAGCGTTATGGCCTGGGCGGCGACTCCCGCATACGACGACGGATACTCCTTGAAGCCAAGGGACTATGGACCTTCTTTGCCGCTTCAGTCTGGGCGACCCGAAAGTGGTTCGCAGACAATCCGGGCGTAAGCCAACGCATGGACAAACTGCTGGCGGATCTCTATCGCGAGTTCGGCTGGAAGGTTCGACTGGCTGCACCAATTGTAGGCCTGGTAATCTATTACGCAATGAAACGTGAAGACCGACTGCTGCGAAACGGGCGGACATACGAACCGCCGCAATATTACGAAAACAATTTCAAATCGCTTGGCTATAAAAGCAATGGAATCGCCCAGGCTAAGTGGGTCTCCGGCCTGATTAAAAAACCGCTGGCGGTTTGAAGCACTGTTCCGAAATGAAAAATTCGAGATTCGATGGATGATGGTGCCATGCCCACGCTTGCGTGGGCATGTTTTTTATACACGACAGGACAATCCCGCATGCCCACGCAAGCGTAGGCATGGCACCCAACGCCGTGAACTAAGCTGCTGGTTTTATTTTACTAATTTCCTTAATTAAAGCGAGTTCTGTTTTATTTGCATTGCGTATTTTAGGGCAGCCAGGAGGAGACTCCTTTTTCTTATGCGGCCAATTCCGGGCTTTCTTACTGCTCTTGCGAGTATACCTATCTTTCACGCATTTCGAAAAGGCAATCAGCAAATCACGGTGGGGCGCAGACGGCTGGCGATTCTGCATGGAATTACGAACAGCTCGCAGCGACATCGCAACCGACCAGCTTAGAGGATCGTGTTTTACACGAATTATCTCCGTTACGCTCAGCAGGCCCAGCAGCTGAAGGCCTATCATCGTCCAGGCAAGTTCAGCCCTGGCTTGTCGAGGGGCGCGACTCAGCATTTTACGTCGGCTTAGGGTTTGCTTCAAAGAGCGAAAGAAAACTTCAACACCCCATCGCAACTCATAGAAAAACGCAGCCTGTTTCGTACTCAATGTTTCTTCATCAAGATTTGTCAGCAGATACATCTTCTTACCATGGCGCTGCAACGTTATCAAACGAAGGACAAGTGGAGGCGTGGCTGTTTCCTGAGCCTTTACAGGCCAGAGGTAAACCGTGCCGTCATTTTCTATTTTGGCATAGCCAAGGTTTTTCAGCAGCGTTACATTCGAGCCAACACGAATCAGGAACGATCTGTTGTGAAGGAGAATTTTCTTCATCAGATCATAGCCAGTAAAACCGGCGTCAGCTATAAGCAATGCCTTTTCAGGCAGTATATGAAGCATATCTCGAAGATGATTTCGTTCGGCATCGGTGGCTTTGCCGATCAGCCAGGCCCACGGAAGCCCACTGCCGATATGCCATAAAGTCGTCAGCCAGGCCTGCGGACCGGTACCCTTTCTGCCGCCACAACCAAATGATTCCTCATTCGCTTCGGTACGCGGCATTTCCACACGAGAGCCGTCAACGGCGAAAGCCAAAAAGCCTTCACGCGTCCAATGTTCAGCTGCAATCTCCCGAAGCCGCCGGCGAAGATGTTCCATTACCGGAACTAATAGAATGTTGCCAAGCGACATCAATTGCTTTATAAAACCCTGATATGTTTGGCCGACTCGTCGCCGCGTCGGATACATTTCTATGATGCATTTTCGAGCTTCGGCAAATCGGTCTTTGAGCGTGCAGCCAGGGCTGAAGCACGTCATCAATACCGTGTAAACCAAAACCATTGGCTGCCATCTGGCGTGATTTGAAATTTTGTGTTTCGAAAAATAGCCGCGGGCAGGAATTGGTTTAATCCTGACCGCAAGAAATGTCGATACGAATATTGTCTACACTGCTTTGAGTGTTTCATAAGGACTCCTTTCCGATTTTTGTCGCGACACGATTATTATCGGCAAAAGAGTCCTTTCTTATTTATAGTCCTAACGTTACAACCATTGGAAACACTAAACAGTTCACGGCGTTGGGTGCCGTGCCTGCGTTTTTTGCAGGCATGTAATGCGCAATCTTGGTTGCGTGGCTGCAAACACAGCAACCACGGCACCGGGCTTATTGTTCTAGTGGTTTATGACAGAACCACCAATCAAAGCATTCAAATGCATCTGACTTTTCAAGGCGTTTTTCTGCATCAGCTTGATTCGTTGCTGGCGGCATAATAATTCTATCACCTATCAACTCATTATTTGGCCAACCAGCAGCAAGGGCTCCTTGTTTGTCGGATATCTGTAGGGCTTTTACCGTACGAACAATTTCATCCATGTTTCTACCGACCTCTTGCGGGTAGTACATTATCAGCCGCACTTTGCTGTCCGGATCAACAATGAATACTGCTCGCACCGTGTTGGTTCCTTTTCCAGGGTGCAGCATGCCTAATTTCAATGCTACTGCATCATTGGCTGCAACAATGGGAAAGGTGATCTCAATATCAAGTTCAGCCTTAATCCACTGCACCCATTTTATATGAGAGAAAATTTGATCAATTGACATGCCAATCAGTTTGCAGCCAAGTGCTTCAAATTCCCCATATCTCTTTTGAAACGCCACAAACTCCGTTGTGCAAACAGGCGTAAAGTCAGCTGGATGGCTGAACAGAACAAACCAGTTGCCTTTCATATCGCCCGGAATGTTCATGGGGCCGTGTGTTGTCTGAACCTTTAATTCTGGGAACGCATCTCCCAGCAATGGCATGTTTACTTTTGTTTCTTCCATGGTCCTATCTCTTTCTGCTTGCCGACTTATGTATTTGCAGACATCCAGATTGCGGCGTTAATCTGGATGCCAAGCTAACATACTATTATAGAACCGCGTTGGTAGGGTATGCAGAAGTTTTTTAAAAAGAATTGCTTCATGATTCATGCAGAGATAAAATAAACCTTTGTTTTTTATAAAAAATCATAAAAAGAGGTCGGCAATGGTCGACTCTACAAACTTTATTTCATGAGGAGAAGACGATGTCAGAAACAATTAAATCCTGTGATGTAGAAATTGGCTATCATCCAGACGGTTATCGTATAGACAAAACAACTACACCTATTAATCGTTACACCAAATGGAAGATACAGTCCGATGGGAAATGGGATAATATGAGTCCAGTTTGTTTTGATTCGATGCCTGAATCAGGTTGGATAAAAGTAACCGAATTTAATTGGGACAATATCGAATAACCAAACATCTCTACAAATCCTTTTCTGCACAACCGATTTCCCTTTCTATCAGGCGATTTTTTACGCCTTTTATTACAACAAAAGCGCCCCTCCCAAAGCCGTCCACAATAGTATCTTGTTTTTTTCCAGGAATAAGGGTTTGCATTATTTTTACGGTTCCAAAACCAACTTCTTCGAGATAATTCAGCACCTCTTGAGTAGAGAAAAAAGTGGCATCTTTATAGAATTTACTTCTTTCTCTTTTCTCCTCATACTGCCTACCCAGTTCGCTTTCTTTGTCTACAAATCCTACAATGATGCATCCGTTTGGTTTCGATACTCTAAACGCTTCTTTGAAAGACTTGATGATATTATCAACAAAGCAGATGGTCGTTATCATCAGTATAAAATCAAACCTGCCATCCGAAAAAGGTAAATCTTCCGCTACTCCTGAATAAACGTTGATACCCTTCCTTTTGGCCTTTGTTGCCATCGTTTCTGAGGGTTCAACACCGATTTTTATTCCAAGCGGTGCTGCAAAATGCCCCGAACCAACACCAACTTCCATCCCTTCTGCTCCAGGTGGAGGAATAAGCTGCCGGATAGCTTTCAATTCAGCGTAATAAACATCTGGGTTCTTTTTGAACCATTCATCATAATCATCGCTGTATTTTTCAAAAGCCTCTATTCTTGGCATACCAAGCTCCATAGTTTATAGGCCGGGTTTTAACCCGGCAATTTACATTTAATTGGATGCCCCTGCCGGGTCAAGACCCGGCCTACTTGATTTTTGGTTTATGTGACAGCCGTTTTGTTGTCATTCCCGCGAAAATTTTGTAGGGTGGGACAAAGTCCCACCTTTCAGGATTTTATCAATAATTTTAGGTGGGGCGCCGCACCTTTAGGTGCTCTGTCCCACCCTACAAACTCAAAGGTCGGAAAATTATTCCGAAGTCTGTTTCTCAGCCAGGCATCGGCTGATCCTGGCGAGGGTGTTTTCTTTGCCAAGGATAACGAGTGCGTCGAAGATCGGCGGGCTGATCGTCGTGCCGGTCACAGCTACGCGGATAGGCTGAGCGACCTTGCCCATGCCAAGCTCTTTTTGCTCGCAGTAACTTCTCAGCCATTCTTCCAGAGGGTCTGCGTTCCACTCTACCTCCGCCAGCTGGCCAAGAATATCTCTCAGGACTACATAACCCTCGCCGTCGTTCTTGGCCAGGACTTTCTGCACAGCCTTCTCGTCAAACGGGTAACTGTCGTTGGGAGCGAACAGAACGTCCGATTTTTTCAGCACGTCCGGGAACGTGCGAAAGCCGGCGTTGGCCCGCAGCAGATGCCTCAATATCTGATCGTTGTCGCTTGGGATATGCGTCGGGATTTCTTCCAGAAATTCCTTGAAGCATTCCAGCAGCCTGGCTTCGCCGGCGGTGGCTACGGCGTCGGTATTGAAAGACAGCAACTTATCGCGGTCGAACTTCGGATTGCTCTTGCCGATGCCGCTGACGTCGAAAAGTTCGACCAGTTCCGGCAGCGTGAATTTCTCGCGATCTCCACCCGGACTCCAGCCCAGCAACGCGATGAAGTTCACCATTGCTTCCGGCAGATACCCCGCCACGCGGAACAGGTCGACTTCAACGTCGCCGTCGCGTTTGGATAGTTTTTTGCCTTGCATGTCCATTATCAGAGGCAGGTGGACGTACTTGGGCGCGGGGAATCCGAACGCTTCGCGCAGTACGATATGCCGGCTGGACTGTTTCAGAAATTCCTGACCGCGGCAGATGAGGTTTATTCCCATCAGTGCGTCGTCGATCACGTTTGCGAGATGGTACGTGGGCCAGCCGTCGGCTTTGACGATGATGAAATCGTCCATCTGATCGGCTGTGACCAGCACATCGCCGAAAACTTCATCATGCACGGTAACGTCTTCGACTGGGCATGCGAATCTCACGACTACGGGCTTGCCCGCAGCCCGGGCAGCGTCGGCCTGGTCTTCTGTCGGGAAAGTCGCGGGCCGCTCGTAGCGGAAGTCCTGCTTCTCAGCCTTGGCAGCTTCGCGCAGAACGTCCAGCTCTTCCGCGGTGTCGAAGGCATAATAGGCCTTGCCCTCGTCGAGCAATTTTTTGATATGCGTCTTGTAAATACCCAGCCGTTCCGACTGCCGAAACGGCCCAATACCGGCGGGGTCATGATCCTTACCAAAACCCTCGTCCCACTCAATGCCCAGCCAGCGTAAGTCCTTGACGATCAGATCGACCATACCTTCATCGTGCCGGGCCTGGTCGGTGTCTTCGATTCTCAGAAGGAACTTGCCGCCCAGCTTGCGGGCCAGGCAGTAATTAAACAGGGCTGTCCTGGCTCCGCCGACGTGCAACGAGCCGGTCGGCGAAGGAGCAAATCTTGTCTTGATGTTTGTCATATTTTTCATGTTATCCATATCTGCTATATAAAATTTCGATTCATTTGCACTAAAAAGGCAAGGCATAAAGCATATCCGCTTAGCCTGCCAGTTTGAATAGAATTTTTTTGATTAGACAATAGGCACAAGATAATAAGTGGGTAATAAACAATAGGGCACATAGCATTGCCTGCCATATGCCCTTGGATTGAAATTGTAAGTCTTGATATCGGTTGCCCAAATTGCTCTACAGTTTTCTTCGGAGCGTTAGCACTCCGCCGCCGATTATCAGCAACACCATTGTTCCCGGTTCAGGTGCTACGCCGTAAAAATATGCTGAGCCGGAGTTCGAACCGTAATCGTCATCGCCGGAACTTCCCACAAAGACAATGTTCTCACTGATCGCTACCGAATAGCCGAAGTTATCATATTCCGCAGCATCGCTGGCGGTGAGTTTTGCCAATTCAATGCCTGTCAACACGTCGAACAGATAGGCAGAACCCGAATTCGAGCCGTCATCATCATTGTAACAGGCTCCGACAATCGCGACCTCGCCCATTATCCCGACAGACCAGCCGAAGAAGTCATCCAAGGCTGCGTCGCTGGCGGTTAGTTTAGCAATCTGATTGCCGGTTTCAACATTGAACAGATAGGCTGAGCCGGAATTCGAGCCGGCATCGTCATCACACCAGGCTCCGACAATCGCGACATTGCCGCTTATAGCTACGGAATATCCGAAGTTATCGCCTTCGGTAGCATCGTCGGCGGTGAGTTTGGTTATCTGAGTACCGGTGGTGACATCGAACAGGTATACAGCGCCTGAGTCTGAACCCGCGCCGTCTTTGGAATAGGCGCCGACAATAGCAATGTTGTCTCTGATTGCCACCGAATAGCCGAAGCAATCATTCCCAGCTGCATCGCTGGCGGTGAGCTTGGCGATCTGGGTACCGGTGGTGACATCGAAGAGGTATGCAGAGCCGGCATCGTCATCTGAATATGCCCCGACAATGGCGGTGTTACCGCTTATGGCTACTGATCTGCCGAAATAATCATTCGCCGCTGCATCGCTGGCGGTGAGTTTGGCGATCTGATTTCCTGTAGCGACATCAAAAAGATAAGCTGAGCCGGAGTCCGAGCCGGCGTCGTCATCGCCCCAGGCGCCGACGATCGCAGTATCGCCGCTGACTCCGACTGCACTGCCGAACAGGTCCCAATCCGCGGCATCGCTGGCGGTGAGTTTAGCGATCTGGTATCCGGTAGTTACATCGTACAGATAGGCCGAGCCGGAGTCGTCATTGTAGGCGGCTCCGACAATGGCGATATTGTCGCTGATCCCAACAGATCGGCCGAAGCGATTCCCAGCTGAGGCGTCGCCGGCTGTAACTTTCCCCAACTGCTCCAGATCATATATTATTCCCTCGACCGCAGCATGGCTTGACCCGAAAACAGAAAAAAACATCCCTGAAATAACCAACACAAACACTTTGCCAAATCTCATTGTACGCTCCCGTTTTGTCTTAATCTAAAAAACGTTCCCCGGCCAATCCGGACAATCATTTTACTAGCAGCAAATAGTGTGCCTTAAGCTAATAAAAATGTAATTTCATTAGCAGCAAGAGCTAAGGAAAATAGTGCAGCCAGGAGATGTGTAAGGAACTCGTCAAGAAATTATACATCTACCTTGTCATGCCCACACTTGCGTGGTCATGCGGGGATTTTTATAAACATTTCTCGCATCGTTTGTACATCCCCTGGATCCCAGCTTTCGCTGGGATGACACACGGAAGAAATGGGTCCCCGTCGCCAGCAGCGGAGGCAATAAAAATGGATCCCCGATCAAGTCGGGGATGACAGAAAAAAAACACTCGGTGTCCTCTGTGCCTCTCTGGCAAAAAAAACTACAAAAAAAGGTGGGACGCCGTCGTTGTTGCGACTTCGTCCCACCTTGTGAATCCAACTGATTGCTGATTTAACTGCGAAGACTGACGTTTAGCGTCTTCCGCCGCCTTTACCGCCGCGGTCTCCGCCTCGGCCACGGTCGCCACCTCTGCCGCCACTTCTGCCGCCGCTGCTTCGTTTCTCTACCGGGGGTTCCCAGCTCGGATCGAGGACAGCTTTGCGAGAGACCTTGACTTTGCCCTGGTCGTCAATGTTGATGACCTTGACTTCCATTTCGTCGCCGACTTTGCATACCTTGTCGACATCTTCGACATATTCGGTAGAAAGTTCGCTGACGTGACACAGGCCTTCGGTTCCGGGCAGGATTTCGATAAACGCACCGAAATCACGCGTTGAAACGACCTTGCCTTTGTAGATCTGGCCTACTTCGGCGTCTTCGGTAAGGGCCTTTACGAAATCGTAGGCAGCCTGTGCTCCGTCGCCTCGCGAGGCAATAAATACAGTGCCGTCGTCATCGATGTCGATTGACGCGCCGGTTTCGTCCTGGATCTTGTTGATCATCTTTCCGCCGGGCCCAATGACTTTGCCGATCTTGGCGGGGTTGATCTGGATCGAAAGCATACGCGGGGCAAATTCGCTCAGCTCGCTCGGGGCGGAGATAACCTCAGCCATCTGATCGAGAATCTCGAACCGGGCACGCTTGGCCTGGGCGAGTGTCTCGACGATGCGGTCCTGCGGAATGCCGCGGGCCTTCATGTCCAGCTGAATGCCGGTAATACCGTTTTTCGTGCCGGCGACTTTGAAGTCCATGTCGCCATGGAAGTCCTCTTCGCCAACGATATCGGTCAGCAGAACATACCTGCCGGACTCGTCAGAAACCATGCCAATGCTGATACCCGCAACCGGTGCCTTGATCGGAACGCCCGCAGCCATCAGGGCCATGGTTCCGCCAGTGGTCGCAGCCTGGCTGGTCGAACCGTTGGACTCAAGAATATCAGCGACAAGGCGGACAGTATAAGGCCAGTCCGCACTGCTGGGCATTACTGCCTGGAGACTCTTCTCCGCCAACGCGCCATGACCGATTTCGCGTCGGCCTGGGCCACGGATGGGTCTGATCTCGCCAACGCTGAACGGCGGGAAGTTGTAATGCAGGAAGAACGACTGTTTGTACTCGTCAAGCAGGCCATCGATGATGGGCTGATCTCGCGGCGTACCTAGCGTAGCTGTCACCAGGGCCATGGTCTCGCCGCGGGAGAAGATAGCAGACCCGTGCGTACGAGGCAGAACGTCTGTCTCAAAGCCCAGCGGACGGAGGTCTTCATAACCCCGGCCGTCGGGTCGATTGCCTGCCAGAATAAGCTCGCGCTGAATAGCGCCTTCGAGTTTGTAGAACGCTTCCTTGATCTGGCCGTCGCTGTAGGGCAGTTCCTTGGGATCAACCCCTTCAGGACAAAGCTCGTCGATGAGTTCCTTGCGGAGCGCCATCAACGATTCGTAACGGTCAGCCTTGCCTGGGATGAGCTTGAACTCGCGAATCTTCGCTTCGCAACGTTCCTTGGTCTTTGCTTTGAGTTCCTCGGGGATAACCGTCGGCTCGTAGTCCTTCTTGACTTCGACCTTGCCGGCTAGTTCATTGATTAGATCAATGACTTCGCGAGATGTTTGGTGTGCCAGCTCAATGCCGCCGGCAACGATGTCATCGTCCAGCTGATCACCGGAAAGCTCGATCATATTCAATGCTTCGTATGGCCCAGCTGTGAGCAGGTCCATGGAACTTTCGTCCAGCTGACTGTGCGTCGGGTTCACTACGTATTCGCCGTTGACATAACCAACCTTGGCTGCGCCAACCGGGCCGTCAAACGGAGCCGGGCTGATAGCCAATGCTGCGGACGAACCGATCATTGCCAACAGGTCCGGGTCGTTCTGGTTGTCGGTCGAGAGAACCATGCACTGAATCTGGACTTCATTTCTGTAATCATAGGGGAACAACGGCCTGATTGGCCTGTCGATCATCCGCATCGTCAGGATTTCTTTGGTCGAGGGGCGTCCCTCTCTTTTGAAGAACCCGCCCGGGATTTTCCCAGCTGAGTACTGGCTTTCGCGGTAGTCAACGAAAAGCGGGAAAAAATCGATTTCCCGTTCCGAAGGCGC
Source organism: Phycisphaerae bacterium (assembly GCA_963664745.2). Classification (GTDB taxonomy): domain Bacteria; phylum Planctomycetota; class Phycisphaerae; order SM23-33; family SM23-33; genus B1-G9. Next base: position 1,842,345 of record CAXXMC010000004.1, on the reverse strand, counting down.
TGCCAGAACCGTTACCAATACGACGGTATCGCCATACTGAACCTTAACCGCAGCATGAGCCAACTTGGCCCATTTGCCGGTCTCAAGACTCAGCGTCCTGCCGGCGATTTCTTTTTCTACTCTAATCTGTGTCATTTTTTCTTTTCCTCTGTGTAAATGACTTCTCTATTGATCTCACTCTTGTGGTATCTTTTTTCTTGAGCTATCTGGATGACCAGTTTTTTCGTTTGTCCGCGCAGCGAACAAAGACAAGCGACCTGCCCTTTCTCCGTATGGAAGAAAAGACAGCCGTCATCTGGAAAACGATCAGATAAGAATCAGCTGGCTGATTCTCGCGATTCGTGTGATACAGCAAGATATTACTTGCGCAGCCCCAACTTGGCCAGGATAGCACGATATCTCGTAGGCTCAGTATGCGAAAGATACTTAAGCAGACTGTTACGCTTGCCTACCATCTTGAGCAATCCCCTGCGAGATGCGTGATCCTTCTTGTGTGTCCTGAGATGCTCAGCCAAGTGATTGATCCGCGCCGTGAGCAGCGCAATCTGTACATCAGCCGAACCCGTGTCACCATCGTGGAGCTTATGCTCCTCAAGGATACTCTTCTTCACTTCATCAGAAATCGTCGTTGTCATCTCGTACCTGCCGTCGCCACTCCTCCCAATAACCGGGACTTTCTGGAGTTTGGCGACCTCACCTTTCACTATAGTCTAATCGTTTCCATTTTCTATTTCGTGTACTGTACGGGGAACTGAAAAAAAAGCAAGTCCTTTTATACACTTGTTTTTTCAATTCAACCCAAGCGAAGTATCGTAATCGCTGGAACGATTTGTGTCAACCACTTCCCATTGATGTTTTTTAAGGTTTTTTCATTCAATTGTTTGCGATTGAAAAGGCCTCTTTGAGGTGGTAAAGTTATCTTGGATTAGCGGGTTTATTTTGATATCCAGTGGAAAGGATAGGTACCTAGTGATTCCTCATTACGGGAAAAAGACACTGATATTGGCGATAATGGGCATTTTTTCCGCTCAGGGGACTTGCCTTGCCGAAGCGAGAGGCTGGGATGACAAGACCTTCCTCAACCAGAAAAAGACTAAGCCTGTAGCCCCAAAAAACGGTGAAAATGACTCAAAACCCCTCAAAAACAACGAAAACATCCTGACTGATATAACCGAGTTGCTGAATCAGTTGGCTTCTGAAGATGCGAGTACTCGTCAGGCTGCTGCTGAAAAACTAGGCCAGGCTGGGAACCCCCATGCCATTGAGCCGCTGGAAAAAAGCCTTAAGGACCCCAGTCCAAATGTGCGATACGCTTCCGCTTCGGCCTTGGGACAACTGAAATGTCCCCAAGCCCTCCCTGCCTTGTTGGAAGCCTTGAAAGAATCTGACGAGACGGTCCGCCAGGCCGCCGCCGAAGCGCTGGGAATTCTGGGGGACCCCAAAGCCGTCTCGCCCCTCCAGGCGGCAGTCAAACGCGACGACGGAGAACTTGTCAGGGCATCAGCAGTGAAGTCTTTGGGCATGCTGGGCCAAAAACGAGCTGTCATTACGCTCCAGACCGCCCTTGCCAAAGACAAGAGCGAACTTGTCCGAACCGAATCAGCCAAGGCCCTGGCCCAACTCGGCGACAGACGGGCTGCAAAGACGCTGGCGATAATCGTGCTGAAGGACGAGGATCAAAACATGCGATTCACAGCTGCCGAAGCGCTGGGAAAACTTGATGATAAACAGGTAATTAAAAAAACTGTCATTGCCCTGCTCGAAAAGCCCATTGAGCCGAAAAAAGATGAGGATCGATGGCATCTTATGAACAGCCGGGCTGACCTGATCGCGAAAATCGGACCAAAAGCTGTCCCTACGCTCATCTCAGCTACGAAACTTTCAAACCGCTTCATCAAAAAAATTGTGTTGATGTCTCTGGGGAGAATCAAAGACAAACGATCGGTAGTCGCCCTGGTCACCGCTTCAAAGAGTGAGGATCAGTCTGATCGTTGGCACGCTGCCAACGGCTTGGGCTTGATAGGCGACAAAAGGGCACTGCCCCACATAATCCCCATGCTAAATGACAAGGACCCTGACGTAAGAATCAGAGCCTTGTATGCGACGGTCAGTCTCGAGAGTCCGCAGGCAGTGACAATACTCATCAAAGCGGTCTCTGCCGATGAAAACGAAAATGTGCGGGCTAACGCCGCACGATTGCTGGGCGGTTTTCCAGAAGAAAACGTTGAAAAAGCTCTTACTAAAAGTCTGAAGGACAAGAACCCTCGTGTTCAGGAGACGGCCAAGTATTCGTTGGCCAGGATCGAGCATGAAAAGAAAAAGCGGGAACAGGCCAAAGAGTAAGAAAAATTAATCACAGGCTGGGAGTGTGTGAAATGGAAAGAACGTTGGTTGTGCTGAAACCCGATACCGTGCAACGAAGGCTCATGGGCGAAATCATAGGCCGATTCGAGCGGCGAGGCCTGAAGATCGCAGCGGTGCGATTACTGAAAGTGTCTCAGGGGCAGGCAGAGGAAATGTACTCCGTCCACAAAGGGAAGGATTTCTATCAGCCGCTCGTGGAGTTCATCACATCCTCGCCGGTACTGGCGATGGTAATCGAAGGCCTGGACGCGATAGCGGTTGTCCGCACCATGATGGGCCCGACGTTCGGCCTGGGTGCACCCAGCGGCTCGATACGGGGAGACTTCGGCGTCAGTAAACGATACAACCTCATCCACGGCTCGGACAGCCCGGAATCGGCAGGCCGGGAAATCCCCATATTCTTCCGAGACGAAGATATCCTCCAATATTCACTCGCAGAAGAACCGTGGGTATACTCCGCAATCGATAAATAGACATCAGGCACTGGGCAATAGGGAAGCGGAAAACACACTTGCCGACTGGTTATCCAGCATCGCCAAAAGGCAAGCCAACATCAAACCCAAGCTAGTACTCTGTCCCAAAAATCCGAATCCAACTCAATCCGAATTCTGAAATAGATTAAAACCCCGGTATTGTCTGTTCCGGCGGGGCTACTTCGTCGATTCGCCATCCTTGGGGCCTTTTTACCCAGTGCAGCTGCCATTTCAACGCGTATTTACCTTTGAACTTCCCTCCCAGATCAAGGACAGACGTAACCGTCATATCAGCCTGCTTGCCGGTAATGGTTACCGTATCATGGGAAAGATTGATATTCTCAATCTGCAGCTTGTCCAGCTGGGCCTGCGCAAATTTCAGGAGAAGAATCTTGTTAATCTTGTAACCTGCAAACTTATCGTCCAGATAATAGTCAGCTGCATCCAACTTGCCGGCTTCCAGATCGGTCACTATCGCCAGCACGGCCTGGTCAATCTGCTCGCGATCTGTGATAATGTAATAATCCATCGCGAACACAACCCCAGCCAGGATAACGGGCACAATAATGAGTTGGAGGTAAAGCGTCTTCCTGTTGGAATGCCACAACACAAGCATAACCAACACAGCTACAGCCAGGGAAATAAAAACGTAAATTGGATCTTCACATATGTTTGCTTTTATAGTTTCCATTGCTACTGTTATTGTATGGAATAACAGGCCTGGACTAAAGTTCTTTTTCCATAAGGTACGATAATGTTTTTGTACAATGGCGAAAGGTAAAAAAGCAAAACCTGAATATCCTTCCGAAATGCGTCTGGCGGCAGCAGCCGAGGCGGCAGGGGTAAGCAAACAGACCATCGAATACTACATCATGGTCGGCCTGATCAAGCCGATCAGGCACAAAGACAGATTCGGCCGATTTTTCGACAACAACCTCGTCAGACGTATCAAACTCATTCGGGAACTTAACGAAACAGGCTACACCCTCCGCGATATCCGCGAAATTTATATCAAAAATCGATGATGCGAGTCTCTCCCCATTGCCTGTTCTCTATTGCCTATTGCCTATTTATTCAAATTTCGCGTAGAATGTTCCGGTAATGGCAAAAAGGTTTATTCGCATTTCATTGGCGGTGAAGTTTCGCCTGCTGTTCGGCCTGGCCTTGCTGGGCGTCATCGCAGCGGCGTTGGTAGTGCCGTGGTATTTCATGGAAGTCCTCTCCGAACAGGGTTTGGAAAGATCGGCACGTGAGCTGACCAGATTGCGACTAAACGAATGGACCCGCAAACATCACCGGAATCTCCTGGACGCTTCCGATGCAAAAAGCGAGGTTATTTCGCTGTACACGGGCGGCAGTGAGTTCAAAGGCCTCGCTGGCCCGTCAATAATAATTCTGGATACGCAAAACCCGCTGAATGGCCTGGACAAGCCTGCCCAAAAAGCACTTAAAACTTTCTGGGATAATACCGACACCGACTTCGCAGGGCGACAGACCGACATGGAGAGAGGCAAAATAGCTTACCGCGGTTTTCGCGCAGTGAGGAACACCTCTTTTTGCAGCAGATGCCACAACGACCCCGCCAGGCCTGCCCAGCTGAAGTTCGGAGCCGGACAACTTGTCGGCATGGTGGACGTAACGCTGCCGGCGTCCGCGTCGGCCTCTGCCGACAAACTCATGTGGTGGACTCGCGGCGCCTTCGTAGCTGGGGGAATCCTGGCTGGTATACTCGCGATGGTTATCTTTGCGATCATCGCACACAGAATCGTTCTGCGACCGGTGCGCCAACTGAGAGAACTGGCTGACAAGGTGACAGACGGCGACCAGACCGTCCGCAGTACCGTAAACACTGGAGATGAACTCCAAAGGCTGGGCGAAAGCTTCAACGAAATGCTCTCAGCTATCCAGACCCAGCATAAGGAACTCAGATCAGCCAACCGGGCACTCGACCTGAAACTCAATGAACTCGCGGAAGTGAATGTCGCACTCTACGAAGCCAATCGCGTCAAGACGGAGTTTCTGGCAAACGTGTCGCACGAATTGCGAACGCCGCTCAACAGCATCATCGGCTTTGCCGACCTGCTGCGGGAATCGGACGACCAACGCACAGCAAGGTACGGAAATAATATCAGTACCGCATCCAAAAATCTCCTTGCCATGATCAACGACATGCTGGACCTCGCGAAAATCGAAGCAGGCAAGGTCAGCGTCAGGCAAGACAAGGTCTCCGCACTGGATACCTGCCAGACACTCCTGGCGCTAATGACTCCACTGGCAGATAAGAAAAATATCGAACTTCTGAGCGAACTGGCCGACGATATGCCGATCGTTGCAACCGACGGCGGAAAACTGCAGCAGATACTATACAACCTGCTGTCCAACGCCATAAAATTCACCCCGCCCGAAGGCAGCGTGACCCTGCGAACTAACGTCAAACTTGACGAAGCCCAGGGTGATGAAGTTCAAGGCGAAATCCTCTTTTCCGTCGAGGATACAGGCCCGGGCATCAGCGAAGCCGACCAGGTACATATTTTTGAGAAATTCTATCAGGTCAATCCCACCCTGACCAAAGAGGCAACCGGCACGGGCCTGGGACTTGCTATCAGCAAGGAACTCGCAAGCCTGCTCGGGGGTAAAATTATGCTCCGAAGCTCACCAGGAACCGGAGCGACCTTTACTCTCCATCTGCCGATTAACGGCAAGTAGTCCGGTTTTCTTGCAACTTTGCAAAATCGGAGATAGTGTATAGACTGATGAAACGAATACGGATATGTCAACTGATTACCGAGCTGGGCCCAGCCGGGGCTGAGCGGGTCGTCTATGAACTTGCAACCAGGCTGGATCGTGAAAAATTTGACGTACAGGTCGTCGCCTTGCGAGGCGGAGCTGTTGCAGACTGGCTAACCCAGGCCGGCGTGAAAGTTACGCTTCTGAACGTTCGCAACAAGGCGAATTTTTTCAAGTTATTCAGGCTGGCTGGGCTTTTCCGCAGGGAAAAATTCGACATCATTCACACGCATCTGTTTCACGCAGACCTTGTTGCCCAACTCTCCGCCAAATTCGCGGGCAAGCAAAAATTCATACATACCGTCCATATAGCGGAGAAGCGATACAGGCCCTGGCAATTCGCATGGTATCACCACGCCGGAAAACGTACGGAAAAAATAATAGCAGTCTCCCAGGACGCCAGCCTGCATCACGCCAGCATGAGCAGACTGCCGATGGAAAAATACATCGTCATTCCAAACGGCGTCGACGTCGATGCGTATTCCCGCAACAACTCAGCCAGGGCAATTTTGCGAAGCGATTGGGGAATTTCAGATGAAGAGGTCTTGCCCGTATTTCTGGGCAGGCTGGATCATCAGAAAGGCCTGGATGTTTTGCTCGAATCGCTCAAATTGCTGCACAAGCGCGGGATCAGCCAGCCTATTGTTATAGCCGGCGACGGGCCGGAACGTGCAATGCTGGAAAAATTCATCCGCGAAGAACCAGCTGGTGCCAACGTGCGATACCTTGGCTTCCGCCGGGACGTTCGGGAAATTCTCAGCGCCGCGGATATGCTTGTCATGCCGAGTCGCTGGGAAGGCCTGCCGGTAACTGCCCTGGAAGCCTTGGCTGCGGGATTACCTATTATTGGGACAGACGCCCCAGGCCTTCGGGAAGTTATGCTCAACAATAATGAGGTTGGCCTGCTCATTTCAAGCGAAGACGCCCCTGCCCTGGCCGAGGCTATGTGCAGACTTATCGAGGATGAAAATCTCCGAGTGACTATGGGCGCTGCAGGGCTGGTGCGCGTCAGAGAAAATTTTTCAATCGAGCAAACTATAACTGAACATGAAAAACTCTATGAAAATATTTTTTTACAAGGCCTCCAATAAGGTCATCGGTAACCCAAACATCTGAAAACGAATCCGACAAGAATTTTGAAAGGTTTAATGATGGACAAAGAGAGAATCGCCCAGCTGAGAAGTCGGGGCATCATGATTCAGCGTGACGGAAGGAATTTTTCCGTCAGGATCGGCGCAGTGGCAGGCCAGTTTTCCGCACAGGCCCTTCGCGAAATAGCTGAGCTTTCTGAGAAGTTCGCAGCCTGCGAGGTACACCTTACTACTCGGCAGGCGATAGAAATACATCATGTGCCCAGCGATAAGATTGACGAGTTCATAGCTGCCTATTCCGCGACTTTGCTCAAACCCGCCCGTAGCGGCTCGAAAGTTCGTACGGTGGTTTCGTGTCCCGGCAACAGGGTATGCAAATTCGCGGGCATAGATTCCAGGCTGATCGCAGAGGAAATCGAGAGGCGATTCGGCGAGACTCCGAATCTGCCGTCTAAAATCAAGTTTGCCGTAGCAGGCTGCACTAATTCCTGCACGCGGGCAAGGTACAACGACATCGGCGTGCTCGGTGCGGGCAAAGGCAGATACGAGTTGTACGTCGGCGGCAAGGGAGGCCGATCTCCCCAGATGGGCCAAGTCCGCGGAGTCTACAATTCACAGGAGGAATTGCTCAATGCAATCGGCGCACTCGTCCACGAATATGCCTCAAACGCCCAGCCTAAACATCGCATAGGCCAATGGCTTAATGAAGAGGAAAACCTCACAAGATAGCAGACTGGCAAAGACAGCCTAATGTACAGGTAGCAACAAAGCCCAAAATTGATTTAATTGTATAGGAATTTGTATTTATTGACTCTGCGTTGAAGTAGGCTCGACAAAGTCCGTCCGACTGACGTTAATTAAAAATACTCTCATGTAAAATCGAAAAAATGTCCGATAATGAATCATGGTAAGACGCCCCAGAATAGCTGGGACAGCTGTTTTTTGAAAAAATTTAACAATTCTTTTCAGATCGCCACAAACACAAACCAGAGTAGTCCAGGCCTGGGCAAAGCCATTTCGCACTGATAATAGCGATATTTTGTCACTTTTAACCTGGTTCCGCACCGAAACGGGCAACTGTCAAACAGACCCCGTCAAGGCAATACAGAAAAAAAATGTCCTAAAGATATATTTTTTTCTTGCCGATTCCCTAATAGTGGTGTAAATTCCCTCATGTTCCCTGGGAATGGAACAAAGGACCTTTAAATGCCATTTTTTACCGGCGAGCATGAAACTGCGATCGGAGCCAAGCGACGGCTCGCGATCAGTTCCGCATTGCGGGACGAGCAGCAGCCCGACGATGGCGAGCAGTTTTATCTGGTTTTAGGTCCTGATAAGCACCTTTGGCTGTATCCGGATGGTTATTACCGGAAGTTGGCATCATCGATGAAGCGGTCAGTATTGCCCAGTCGGCAGGTTTCCAAGATGAGTCTGTTTTTTGCCATGGCCAGATTATTAAAGCCCGATAGCCAGGGGCGTGTGGTTCTGCCGGAGAAGTCGCTGCAGCGGGCTGACATGGTAAATGTCGAAAAAGTCACGCTGGTAGGCAAGGGCGATCATGTTGAGATTTGGCCCACGGACGAATGGGAAAAATTTGTGGATGGTTCCATGGCCTCTTATGAGGACATGTTATACGAGGCGGCCGAGCGACTGGAGGTCGAAGGCCAGAACACGGCTGACTGATAGCAGCCTGAAAAGTTAATAAGGTTGTGATACAGGTTTCAGAATTATTTAGAAAACATACAGCAAGGATTGCTGTTACACGGCACGGATGCCGGCTGGCAATGGACTGCCGGTTAGAAGATGGCCCTTCGCCTGATACCTGGAGAAAGGATTTGTAATGCTCATCTCTCAGAGTCTAAGCGAGCCGGCGGCTGGGCAAGGAAGCCCGCCAATGGATTTCGCGGAGCTGCGGCGCGGTTTATCGGTACCGTCGGGAATGGACGACGGGCACCGGCAGCGTCTGGTAGATTTAGTACAAAAACTGGCGCGCGTTCGGGCGCTGGGAGGTGAGTATCTCCAGGTTGAATTTTCGGAATACGCAGCTGAGAAACTATCGGACAGGCATGCTGTCTGACACAATGCAACGCTGCCGGAAATTACGGCAGACAGAAGGAACTTGATAGTGAATGGCGATCCTGGCCACAGGCCCGTGCTGTACGAAGAGGTACTTGAACTTCTTCAGCCAAAGACCAGGACAGGTCAAATAAAAATATTGGATTGTACACTGGGCCTGGGCGGACACGCCTCGGCCTTGATGCGAACTTCGGGCAAGGACGCCCAACTGGTCGGCATGGATGCTGACGAAGATAATGTAGTGTTTGCTAAGCGAAACCTGGCCCTTTTTGAGGGCCGGGTTCGTTTTTTTCACGCAAACTATTCCCAGATTCATGACGTTCTTGCTGAAGTGGGCTGGGATAAAGTTGACATTTTGCTCGCTGATTTGGGCATTGCATCGAATCAGCTTGATAACCCCGACCGTGGGATGAGTTTTTCCCAGGACGGGCCGCTCGACATGAGGCTGGATAGAAATTCGCCACGGACGGCGGCTGAGTTAGTCAATCAGATTGGCGAGAAGGAGCTTGCCGATCTGATTTATTCTTTCGGCGAGGAACGGTATAGCCGGCGTATAGCGCGGGCGATCGTAGCTGAGAGACAGAAAGGTCGCATCGAGCGGACAAAGCAGTTGGAAGACATTGTCTTCCGGGCCATGCCAGCCCCCCTGCGACAGAAACGCAAGGGCGTTCATCCGGCAACACGGACTTTCCAAGCCTTGCGAATAGCTGTGAATGAAGAATTGCAAAACCTGGAAATTCTGCTTGGTTCCCTTGGCGATGTCATGGCTGTTAATGGGCGGGCGGCTTTCATAAGTTTTCATTCGCTCGAAGATCGCCGGGTCAAGCAGGCCTTTTCCGACCTTGTCGGGACCGGGCGGGCCAAAAGCCTGACCAAAAAACCAATAGTTGCCACGGAAGAAGAAATTCAGGAAAACCCGCGAAGCCGATCGGCAAAGCTCCGCGGAGTTGAAATAATCAGATAACAGGCAGGAGGCCGACATGACGCGGGAGACGCGAGTAGGCTTATTGTTGGGACTGGCAATCATCATCGCAATCGGGATGATTCTCAGTGAAGTTACCGAACCAAAGGTTAACGATCAGTCGCAACCTACGGCCTTTGATTCGGGCTTCTATAAGCAGAAGGATGTCCCGCTTGAGGACGTTACATTCAGGCCGGCCGTTAATGGAAACGAGCGCACTGTTCTCGTCGCCAGAGATTATGACGACGACGATTCCCAAGAGTCGGCCCCAGCCCGTGTCGAGATGCGCAGGGTTACTCCATTGGAAAGTTTTCGGGACAGGCCATTGGCTTCGGGCAGAATCCTCCGCCAGACCGAGGAAGAGTTGAGCCAGCCTCAATTGGAACAACCCCAGGATGGGATTATCTTAGAGGCACCTCAGCGGTTTACAGCCCGGGAGCAATATCCCGAATACGAACAGGCCGCGCCGCCCGCAATCGCAGCACGTGCACCCCAACCAGGGCCTTACACGGTACAACCTGAAGATTCGCTATACAGAATTGCCGAAAAAGTCTATGGCCCAGGCAAAGGTCGATTCTATACGAAAATTTTCGAAGCCAATCGCGACAAAATGAGTGATCCCTCCATGGTTGTCGTAGGCCAAAGGCTGGTTATCCCCCCGCTTGCTGAGAGTAACCGCCCTGCCGCTGCCGGCGGGGAGACGCGAATCTCACTCCGGGATCAGCGGGCATTGGATGATCTGCGGAATGAACTTCACGTACGCAGCCTGGCTTCGGAGAGAACCGGCGATGCAAAACGGACCATGTACATAGTTCGGCAAGGCGACAATCTGACCCGTATCGCCGCAAAAACCATGAAAGATACCTCAGAGGAAGCAATCAAAAGATTGTATGAAGCCAACCGGGACAAACTGCCAGATCGTGACACCATTGTCGTCGGCATGAAATTACGAATTCCAAGCTGATCGATTTTTAATAAACTTCATTTTTCTCTCCTTAAAGACCCACGGAAATTTTCCGTGGGTTTTTTTATTTCAGCAGACAACAGGGATGAGGCAGGAGTCAATGGAAAATCTTGTCTAAAGACTCACGCCCCGGATAACCGAAACATAATAAATGCGTATTGCTTTTATTATCATAGGTCTGACTGCGATTGCCGTTGGGCTGGTTCATATTCGTCGTCAGGAGGTCGTGTTGCGACACGAGATTCAGCGAATGCAATCGGAGCACACAACACTTCGACGTGAGTTATGGGATCGCCAGGTTCGGATTGGGCACCTGATGGCTCCGCGGGCGGTGCAGCAGCGAAGTAAAACGATGGCTTTGGATTTGACCGCAAATTTACCCGCTCAGACCGGGCCGAAATCCCGCGAATGGACTTTCGGAAGAGTTAATTAGTGTATTGCACGCGGATTTTGTAGATGCCACTTCCATACTGAGCCGGTAAATACAAATTCCCATGCAATATTTTTTGTCTGGAACAACAGGCCATGAGTTTTTGGAATTTTTCATTCAAATCCAACAAAACCCCCGCGGATAAATCACCCGCGTCCTCAGCTGCGCATAAAGTAGAGCTTATAAAACCACGCAAAACCAGAAATTGGAAACCTTCAATCAGTCGCAGCGACATTGTATTCTTCCTGTTGGCAGCTGGTCTGATCTGGCTTGGCGCAGAACTGGGCCAGAGTATCTATCGTCACGAGAACCCCGTCTCCAAAGATCAGGCAGATATTGTCAAAAACGTGGAGCGTGCGAAGCAAGGAGCCAAAATCACCTTGCCGATCCCGGCGAGGCCTGGCAATATCTACGCCCGCAGCAGACGCAGCCACGTCATGGTAGCGGGCAGCAGACAAGTGCCAAGCTGTTTCATAGATCCCAAACTTCTCGATAACGACCAGCTGGCGGACGTTACCAAAAAAGTCTCAAAAATTCTCGAGCTAGATCCAAATGAATTGCTCTGCTGGCTAAACAGCAAACGAAGCAACCGTTTTGTCTGGGTCGCCAGGGAGATATCTCCCGAACAGGCCCAGGCTGTGCGCGACCTGAAATGTCGCGCCCTTGGCATTCAGTACGAGTGGATTCGTGAGTATCCCAACGAGAAACTGGCTGGGACGATCATAGGTTTCCGCCAGAAGGATGGCCAGCCCGGCGGGGGTCTGGAACTGACAGCTGCGAAGATCATCTCCGCTAATGACGGCAAACGTGTCGTCCATGCCGATGCTCGTCGAAGAGCAATCTGGGCGGATACGGAATTGACCGTCCCGCCGACCGACGGCGGGAATGTCTATATCAGCATCGACGTTAACATTCAGGAAACCCTGCAGAAAGAAGTCGCCGCTGCCGTTGCTGAATTCGACGCCAAATGGGGAGTCGGCGTTGTGATGAACCCTTGGACGGGCGATATTCTGGCGATGTGCTCAGCCCCTACATATGACCCCAACCAATACAACATCACCCACCCTTCTGAAATGGTCAATCGGGCTATCGGCAGTCCGTATGAGCCGGGCAGCGTATTCAAACCGATCATGGCTGCTGCTGCGGTGGAAGACGGAACAGTCACCTACCAGACCATGATTGATTGCGAGGGAGGCGTGTACAATGCCGTCAAGGGCGGCAGGATTTCCGATCACGGCAACAGCTACGGGCCATTGAGCCTGTGGGATGTCGTTGTACATTCCAGCAACATCGGCATGGCCAAGCTCGGCGAAAAAATGGGCAACCAAAGACTCTGGACCATCGCCCACCAGTGGGGCTTCGGCCAGAAGACAGGCGTGGAACTGCCCGGCGAGACAGCGGGCATTATCCGTAAACTCGAAAAATGGGACGGGTACAGCCTGCGCCGTATCCCGTTCGGCCAGGAAATATCGACCTCCGCATTGCAACTGACAATGGCATTCTCAGCCATTGCAAACGGCGGACTGCTAATGAAGCCTCGCCTTATCCAAAGCGTAACTGATTCCGAGGGCAATGTCGTGTGGTCATCCAAACCGGGCGCGGTTCGCCGTGTGCTGTCACCTTCCGTGGCCAATCAGTCCCTGGCTGTGCTTCAGGATGTGGTTCAGAACGGTACAGGAAAAAATTGTAAGCTGGAAAATTGGACAAGTTGGGGAAAAACCGGAACCGCACAAGTCCCTGGCCCTAAAGGATATACAGACGGCGCATACACCGGAAGTTTCGTCGGCGGAGCCCCTGTTGAAAAACCTGCTGTAGTTTGTCTAATCTCAATCTACTGTCCTGACCGAAATATAGGATATTACGGGAGCACGGTTGCTGCCCCTGCTGTTAAGCGGGTCTTGGAAAAGACTCTTACATATTTAAACGTAACGCCCGACCGAGTGGATGAATATCCCCGGCCTGTGGCGACCGGCCGTTAAAAGTGCGAATCTTGGCCTGGGGCAAATTGCTGGGTGCCCCGCCGGTGAGATTTCGCGAACAAAAAACTTTTGACGATACGAACAAGCCGATTCCCAGCGTTGGCCCGGGCTCTCATCTTGCTTGGTGCATAGTGACCCCGGGCGACGAATATAAACCGCTAATAGCGGATTATTATAGAAGCAAGTTTGAATTTCGAATATCGAAATCCTAAACAAACCCGAAAATACGAATGTCGAAAAACTAAACGTGACTTTTAAGATGCGTGTTTTGAAGTTTAGAGATTTAAAAACTCGCATATTGAATTTGTTTAGGGTTGAAATTTCGATATCCGTATTTGTTTTTTAACCGAGAAATGATGACTCCATGCAGTTTACCCAACTCCTGGCTGAAGCGGGAATTGACGCACGTCTCACCGGCGGCGATTCTGAGGTAGACTCGGTATGGGCTGACAGTCGAAAGTGCGGTAAGGGGACATGTTTCGTAGCATTGGCAGGCTGTTCGCAGAACGGCCATGAATTTATCCCCGCTGCAATATCATCCGGCGTATCCGCTATCGTTTGTGAGGACGACTCGTTTCTGCCCTCCGAAGCCCTCGGCAGAATCCCCTGTGCTGTCGTCGCCGATTCCCACGAAGCGTTGGGACGACTCTCTCAGGCTATCCGCCATTGGCCAGGCCGGGCCATGACCTGCATCGGCATAACGGGGACAAACGGCAAGAGCACCATTGCGCATCTCGTCCACGCAATTCTCACTCACGCCGGACACCCTACAGCCATGCTTGGCACGATATCGTATCAGACCGGCCAGCGGGCCGTTGCTGCGTCCATGACCACGCCCACCGCGGAAAATCTCGCGGAGATGATGGCTGAGATGGTCGAAGCCGGAATAACGCATCTGGTCATGGAAACATCCAGTCATGCTCTGGATCAGAAACGCACAGCAGGCCTGGATTTCCGAGTGGGAGTTTTTACTAATCTCACCGGCGACCACCTGGACTATCACAAAACGCTGGAAGAATACCTCTCAGCCAAGTGCAAACTCTTCGCAGGTCTATCCGCCGGCGCCACAGCTGTGATAAATCGTGAAGATCCCTACGCCCAGCGGGTTGCGTCAAGCACAGCTGCTGATGTATGCTGGTATGGATGTGGCCAGGAATCAGGCGGCAACGAAATAATCGCCAAACTGGTCTCAGCCGACGCAGCTGGGACCGTTTTTGAAATACTGACGAATTCCGGCAAGGCTATTATAAGAACTTCATTGATAGGTCATCATAACACGCTCAACTGTCTGGCGGCAGCTGGGGCGTGTTTGGCGGTGGGCGTATCGCTGAGTGATATCGCCCAAGCGCTGGGCTGTATAGATGCAGTTCCCGGCAGACTCCAACGTGTGACGGGCTATGACAATTTCCAGGTTTTCGTGGATTACGCCCATACCGACGATGCCCTGGCCAATGTGACCCGGTCGCTCAGGCCGATTTGTAAAGGTCGGCTGATTGTAGTCTTCGGCTGCGGCGGAGACCGCGACAAGACGAAAAGACCTCGCATGGCAAAGGTCGCGGGCGACTCTGCCGATCTGATTGTCGTGACATCGGACAATCCGAGAAGCGAAAGGCCTGGGCAGATTATTGACGACATACTGGCTGGGTTTGATCAGGAAAGCCTGACCAGAACGGAAGTTCAGCCCGACCGCAGGCTGGCCATCAGACGGGCGATAGAACTCGCCCAGCCCGGCGATATCGTACTCATCGCCGGTAAAGGACACGAAACTTATCAGATTATAAACGGTGTAAAAACGCACTTTGATGATGTGGAAGAAGCGAGAATGGTGTTGACTGACTTTAAGAATAAAACCGATGAGGGAAGTAAATGAGATCGCTGACGGTAAATGAGATCCGCCAGGCTGTGCGAGGTCGATGGATCAGCAGAGATGAGCCGATACCTGTCCGAGGCGTGAGTATAAACTCTCGCACCGCCAAGGCTGATGATCTTTTCATTGCGATAAAGGGCGATAAATTCGATGGCCACAATTACTTGCCCGTAGCTGCCGAGGCAGGCTGCGTAGCTGCGGTGGTGAACCAGTCATTTAAACTCCCACCCGAATGGGTAAGGAAATTCCGTGCCGGCATTATCGGCGTCAATGACACTCGCGAAGCCCTGATGGATCTGGCTGCTTACTATCGGTCTGTGATCCCCGCCACGGTTGTGGGCGTAACAGGTTCCAACGGCAAGACAACCGTCAAGCGGATGATCGACCACATTCTCAGTAAAAAATTTATTGGTTCGTGCAGCCCGAAGAGTTTCAACAACGAAATCGGTGTGCCTTTAACGCTTTTGTCAGCGGGCGCCGGGGATGATTATATCGTCTGCGAAGCCGGCACTAACGCACCGGGCGAAATCAACAAACTAACCAGAGTCATCAAGCCGAACATCGCGGTAATTACAAACATAGGCCCAGCCCATCTTGAAAAACTAAAGTCAATCGGGCATATCGCCGCGGAGAAAGCATCCCTGCTGAGCTGGCTTGGCGAAAGAGACCTCGCCGTTGCCTGGGCTGACAGCCCGGAACTGGACATGGCACTTAAATCTTACCCGCGACGAATAATAACATTCGGCCAGTCTGCCAGCGCTCAGCTACGACTGACCGGCTATGAGTCCGATGGCTGGTCTCAACGATTCCAGATCAACGACAGGGACTGGGCTACACTCCCCATGCCTGGCAAGCATAACGCAATCAATGCCCTCGCAGCTATAGCTGTCAGTGCAAGGTTCGCCTTTTCCCAGGAAGATGCCATCGCAGCCCTGGCTGACTTTTCGGGCGTGGAAATGAGACTCGAACAGATCGAGGTTGGCGGCGTGCGGGTAATAAACGACGCCTACAATGCAAACCCGTCCAGCTGCCGGGCTGCACTCGAAGTTCTAGTGGATTGCACCGCCAAACGCAGAATTTACGTCGGAGGCGATATGCTGGAACTAGGCCCAAAAAGCGAAGACTTCCATGCCGAGCTGGGAAGGAACATCGCGTCAAAACCAATTGATATGGTTATCGGCATAGGGTCTCTCGGAACGATCATAGCCGAAAACGCAAAAAGGTACAGCCAGGGCAAGCAAACCGCTGTGTTCAAAAATGCTCTCGACGCAGCTGGGGAAATCGGCGACCTGCTACAAGACGGTGACGTTGTGCTTCTGAAGGGTTCGCGTGCGATGGGTCTGGAAATACTTCTTGATGCAATACGAAAAGCTAAAGGCTAGAATACGCATATGATCTATTGGCTTTTTCAGGATTATTTTTCCCGGGCAGGCCTGGGCTTCCGAATAGGCGGCGCAGGGGCGCTTAGTTTCATACTCGTGCTGCTGCTCGGGCCTAAGCTGATTCGATTTCTGTATAAAAAACGAATCGGGGACAATCCCCAGTTCGACCACGCCGACCTGAACAAGCTCACCCGCCACAAGTCCGACACCCCGACTATGGGCGGCATTTTGATCGTAATTGCAATTTTCGTCAGCCTGGTCTTGTTTGGAAATCTGCATAACATGTATATCAACTCAGCCTTGCTGGCTGTGCTCTGGCTGGGCGGCCTGGGAGGCCTGGACGACTGGCTGAAACTGAAAAACGCACGCGAAGGCAACGGCGGAAGGGACGGCTTGAGAAGCTGGGAAAAATTGCTCTTCCAGATAGGCCTGGCTGTGCTGCTGAGCGTCTATGTCTACAAGTTCGGACGAAGCAGCTATGTGGTCGAAGCGTCTCGCGGCGTTTATAATCCGGCTCACAGTTTCTTTTTCCCGCTGACGAACGCGGTGATCTATCTGCCCTTTTTAGCTTACGTTATAATCATGGTACTCGTTATGACCGGCTCGTCGAACGCGGTGAACCTCACAGACGGCATGGACGGCCTGGCTACG
The DNA here is from genome assembly GCA_963664745.2 of Phycisphaerae bacterium. Taxonomy (GTDB): domain Bacteria; phylum Planctomycetota; class Phycisphaerae; order SM23-33; family SM23-33; genus B1-G9. The sequence goes on along the minus strand of CAXXMC010000004.1, from coordinate 1,825,320 downwards.
GGAAACATGATAATTGTGACGGGCTATTTCCTGTTGATCTCCTGGATCGTGGGCGTCGTGAAATGGGCAGATATTTTTCAGCTGCCTTTCGTCCCGTATTCCGCGGAAATGACGGTTCTGTGCGCAGCCATGCTCGGAGCCATGCTGGGCTTCTTGTGGTATAACGCATCACCGGCTTCGGTGTTCATGGGCGATACCGGCTCGCTGCCGTTGGGAGGGCTGATCGGATACATAGCCGTCATCACAAGACAGGAACTGCTCCTGCTGGTCGTCGGCGGAGTATTCGTAATCGAAACGCTCAGCGTGATAATACAGGTTGGCGTATTCAAAATGACCAAAGGCCAGAACGGCAGGCCCCGCACGGAAGGCAGGCGAATTTTCCGCGTCGCACCGATACATCATCACTTCCACCTCGGCGGCACACCGGACACAAAAGTCGTTATCAGATTCTGGATAGCGGGAATTCTCTTCGCCGTACTGGCGCTGGGGATACTAAAAATCCGATAAAGGATAAGAGCAAGAGAACGCTAGAGCATTGAAAAGTTGAGAGTTCCAGTTTTTGCGTAGCGGGTTTGTTCGTGGCAAGGAAGAAACGTAAGGCATATTTGTAGATATTCCGCAATGTTTCTGAAGCAGCCACGGGCAAAGCAAGCCAGCAAAAAGGGAACTATCAAGTTTGATATGCTCTAATTACACGAATTTGTTTGCACATGAAAAACAATCTGTGAAATCTGTGTAATCTGTGGACCAATAAAAGGATTATGAACGATGGCAGGGAAGCCGGTCGAAATAGAAACGCTCAAGCTGGGCCAGAACATCCTGGGCCAGTCGCTGATTCTCACTGCCCTTGGGCTGTTGGCCCTTGGCGTGGTGGTAGTCAACAGCGCCGTTGCGACCGTGGCAGAGCAAGGCAACTGGTACGCGCGAGTCGATATGCGTCACACCATGTTCGCAGCCTTGGCGGCGGTGGTTCTGTTCCTGGCCTGGCGAATGGATTACCGTTGGCTTGCATCGGGAGCTAAGGTGCCCTGGCCTGCCCTTACATTATTGATTATCGCTGTCGGATTGGGCTTTTTGGTTTTCGTTCCTGGCATAGGCCATGCTGCAGGCGGGAAGTTCCGCTGGATCCGCGTCGGGCCGAGGCAATACTCAATAGGCCTGCAACCTTCCGAATTCATCAAGATAGCGCTCGTCGTTTTCCTGGCAGCCTGGCTGACCAGGCCCAAGGTGAATCCTAAAAGCATTCCGACGTTTCTCCTGGCATTGCTCATAACAGGCGCGTGTGCCATGCTGGTAGTCACACAGGATTTCGGCACAGCTGTGCTTATAGGCATAAGCGCGATGGTGGTTATGTTCCTGGCTGGGGTGCCTTGGTATTACCTGGCTGCGATCATCCCCCCTGCTGCACTGGCGGGGTTTTATTTCATTCTGGAAACCCCATACCGACTCCGCCGAATCATCGCGATGATCGATCCGTGGAGCCAAACCAACGACGCCGCATACCAAGCCAAGCAGTCACTGCTTGCAATACTCTCGGGAGGCTGGAAAGGACTTGGGCTTGGCAACGGCGTACGCAAACAGGGCTTTCTGCCGGAAGACAGTACTGACTTTATTTTTGCGAGTTTCTGCGAGGAGTGGGGGTTTCGCGGCGCGGTTCTGCTGCTGGGCCTGCTGATGATCTGGCTGATGTTCTGCCGCAAGGCGTCCTCGAAAGCCGTCGACCCATTCGGGCGGGTACTTGTAGGCGGACTCGGTGCGCTTATAATAATCCAGGCTATGATGCACATTGCCGTCAATATGGTACTTCTGCCGCCGACCGGCATAAGCATGCCTTTTATCTCGGCTGGCGGAACCGGGCTGGTAATCATGGCTGGTGCGGCGTCGCTGATTGTCTCCGTCACAGCAAGACAATACAATAGTCAGGAGTCAGGAGTCAGGATTCAGGAGTCAGTAGTTAGTAGTTAGAACAAAAAAACGAATGACGAACATCAAACAAGTAATTTTGAATTTTGAAGTGAAAAGATTAAAGATTAGGCTGAAAGAGATTTTTATTTCAACACAATAAAATCTCTGCCTCCTCTGTGGCCCATATTGTTTTATCTGTGAAATAAGTTTTTAGAGCATTGAAAAGTTGAGAGTTCCTTTTTTTGCGTAGCGGGTTTGTTCGTGGCAAGGAAGAAACGTAAGGCATATTTGTAGATATTCCGTAACGTTTCTGAAGCAGCCACGGGCAAAGCAAGCCGGAAAAAATGGAATTTTTAAGTTTGATATGCTCTAATCCGTGCAATTCGTGTTCGTGTGTTTGGAACTTGGAATCAGGCAATCGACAATAGGAAATAAGATATTTGAGTCGAAACACATACATTTTTGCTGGCGGCGGTACTGGCGGACACCTTTATCCGGGCCTGGCGGTAGCTGAGGAGCTATTACGTGTCGATACTCGTGCGACGATCGTTTTCGCCTGCAGCAACCGGTCGATTGATCGACAAATCCTTGGTTCTTTGAACTACCCGATTGTCCCTCAGCCTGTCTTGCCGCTGCCTAAAACGCCTCTGAAATTCATGTCGTTTTTGCGAGCCTGGCGTGATGCAAATTCCCTGGCCAAGACCATGCTGAAGGATCTTGAACCTCACGCGGTGCTTGGGCTTGGCGGTTTCGCAGCAGGGCCTTTGGTACAGGCTGCTGCCAAGAAATCCATACCCACCGCCATGCTGAATCCAGACAGCGTGCCAGGCAAGGCCAATCGCTTCCTTGCCAAGCGCGTCGACGTAATCTTCACGCAATTTTCCTCAACTGCCGATTGTTTCGTACCCGAACTGCGATCCCGCATAAGTACGGTGGGCTGTCCGGTCAGGCCCGGCCTGCTTGACGGCACGCGAGCCGAGGCGTTGGAATATTTCCCAAACCTTCGGGAAGATCGTAAGACATTGCTGGTATTTGGCGGCAGTAAACTCGCTGAATCCATAACAGATGCATTTATCACTCTGGCGGATGATTTTGACCGTATCGCCGAGCAGTGGCAGCTGCTTCTGGTGGTCGGAGCTGGGCGGCTTGATGAGGTTCGCAGGGCCTATGAGAACCGGAAAAATAACGTAGCCGGGCTGGAATATTGTCAGCGGATGGATTTGGCATACGCTCTGGCAGACCTGGCTGTGTGCCGAGGGGGAGCAGGCACCATCGCCGAACTCACCGCCACCGGAACGCCAGCTGTGATTCTGCCGTATCCGCATCATCAGGATCGTCAGCAGTACCTTAACCCAGCTGAGCTTGTCCAGGCCGGTGCAGCCAAGATCGTTGAAGACCTCTGCAACCCAGCCGAAAACGCAAAAGCCCTGCGGACAGAGCTTTTCCCCATTCTCAACAACAGCGATATTCTTGAGGAGATGCAGTCCCGAGCCCAGGCCTCAGCCAGGCCTCACGTCGCAAAAGATATCGCAACCTGGCTGGCGTCGGGGAGATGAGTTCGATTTCCAAATTCCAATTGTCAATTTTCAAATGACAGAACACGAATTACACGGATTAAAAACGGATTTCACGAATGTTCTTTTTTTTCACTTCAAAATTCAAAATTCCTTGTTCGATATTCTTTGTTCTCCTGACTCCTGACTCCTGAATCCTGAACTTTCCATGATTAAAGCCCTCAGCCTTATCTGGGCGATATAGGTTATAGGACGGTCCGGTTTTGCGCATGATTATTGCGCCAAATCCGGACGGTTCTTTGCGAAAATACAGTTATAAGCGTACAATACGAAGGCAGTATGAAAACAGAGCGTGAAAATAAAAAATCAGCCCAGCTGTCGCGATACCTGGGGCGGCCGATCCATCTTATCGGCATCGGAGGGTCCGGCATGCGCGCGCTTGCGACGATGCTGCTGGATCGCGGCGCTGTCGTCAGCGGGTCGGACGCCGCCGTCGGCGGAGCTACCGACAGACTCGCTGAGCGCGGGGTAAGAATCTCGATAGGCCAGCGTGGTGAGAATATCCCTGACCCTTGCGATACCGTCGTATACTCAGCTGCGATTAACGAACAGAACCCCGAGCTACTCGAAGCGAAGCAGCGCGGAGTCGAAGTGCTTAAATATTCCCAGATGCTGGGCCGACTGATGGACGAAAAGATAGGCCTGGCCATTTCCGGCACGCACGGCAAGAGCACCACCACAGCCATGGTCGCATACGTTCTGCACAAAGCCAAAGCTGACCCCAGCTTCATTGTCGGCGCTACCGTAGAACAACTCGGCGGGCCAAGCGGTGCGGGCAACGGCAAACACTTCGTAGCTGAGGCGTGCGAATTCGACCGCAGCTTCTTGAACCTACATCCGCATTACGCAGCCATCCTGAACATCGAGGAAGACCACCTGGACTGCTTCCGTGACCTCAACGCCATAATCGAAGCTTTCCGGGCTTTCGCGTCAGGCCTGGCCCAGGGCGGAGTCGTAATCGCAAACGGCGAAGATCGGAACGTGCTCGAAGCTCTCGAGGATGTCACCTGTGAGGTGGAGACTTTCGGGCTGGCCTCGGGCTGTCATTGGAGAGGATTGATCCTCAATACCGACCGCGGAAGAATCCAGCTGGAAATATGCAAGAACGGCAAAGCTTTTGGCGATCTCTGGGTTCCGCTTCCGGGCCTGCACAATGCGTATAATACATTGGCAGCGGTTGCATTGTTGCATCACGCCGGGCTGCCGGCTGAGTACATTACGCGTCATCTGGAAACTTTCGCAGGCACGAAGCGACGCATGACATTCAAAGGCGAAGCAGCCGGGATAAAGGTGGTGGACGATTTCGCTCATCACCCCACGGAAATCCAGGCTACGTTGCGGGCTATAAAGAATCATTACGAACCGAGGCGTATACTATGCGTTTTCCAGCCTCATCAGCACAGCAGGACAAGGTTCCTGCTGAAGGATTTCGCCCAGAGCTTCGCGTTGGCGGAAGAAGTTATCGTGCCGGAAATTTATTTCGTACGTGACAGCGAAAAAGAAAAGGATCACATCTCTTCGCAGGATCTTGTCGCACAGATCCGTCTGCGAGGCGGTGTCGCTATATATCTGGAAACTTTTGAAGATATCGTTCAGCACCTTTTGGCCCAGGCGGGCCAGGGTGATCTGATAGTAACAATGGGCGCTGGAAACGTTTGGGAAGTCGCAGATGAAACTATTCGAAGGCTTGGAAAAAATAATTAAAGAGAATGAACCGCTGGCGGATCACACATGGTTTCGGATCGGAGGCCCTGCCCGTTACTTCATCGAACCGCAAACGCAGGACGAACTGGCTGAGGTAGTCAGGCGTTGTCGGGAAAACCAGATTCCAATTTACGTTCTGGGCAGCGGCGCAAACCTCCTGATAGCAGACTCCGGCGTAAAAGGTGCCGTCATCCGGCTAAAGGGCGACGGGTTCATGCAATCGAACTTCGACGAGACAGGCGTGACTGTCGGAGCCGGCGTGGAAATGGGCAGCGTTGTGCTCAGTTGCGTGGGCAAGGGAAGAAGCGGCCTGGAGGGCCTGACAGGCATACCGGGAAGCGTCGGCGGATGCGTGCGAATGAACGCGGGCGGAGCTTTTGGCGATATCGGCAGCTCGGTGGAATTCGTGACCGTGATGAACGAGGACGGCGAAGTCTTCAAGCGACACCGGGCAGACCTGGCCTTCGCGTATCGCAGCACAAACATCACCGCAAAATTTATCCTCGAAGCCAGATTCTTCCTTACCGAAGACGATCCGCATCGCATTCTCAGGCAGGTGAAACAGATATGGATTTACAAGAAAAACACTCAGCCTCTAGGCATTAGAAACGCAGGCTGTATTTTCAAGAACCCGCGAGGCATGAGTGCAGGGGCCCTGATAGACAAGGCCGGGATGAAAGGCAAACGCGTCGGCGGAGCATATGTCTCCGAAAAACACGCGAATTTTATCCTCGCTGACAAGGATACGACCGCCTTCGATGTGCTGAGACTTATCGATATGATCCGCGACGCGGTAGCTAAGGAATTCGGCGTGAACCTCGAAAAGGAAATCGAGGTATGGTGAGATGAAGCTGTCAGTAGTCAGGATTCAGTTGTCAGTAGAAAAAAAGAGAATGACGAATATCGAACAAGGAATTTTGAAGTGAAAGGATTGCTGAGAAGGATCGAAGAAGTTATTCAGTTCCAACGCAATAAAAAACTCTGTGTCCTCTGTATCTCCGTGGCCAGGCGTTTTTAATTTTAGAAATTCGCGTTCCATTGTTGGCATTTTAGATACGCAGGAAGCGTGAGGAAAATCATGGAAGATTTACAACCGACATATGACATTACCGTTCTGATGGGCGGGCCAAGCAAAGAGCGGGAAGTTTCGCTGTTGAGCGGCCAGGCCGTCGCAAAAGGCCTGGAAGAAATGGGACATCGCGTAACTCGCGCGGATATCACCCCGGAAGACACATCCGCCTTGGATCGTAAGGGAATTGACGTAGTTTTCATCGCATTGCACGGCGAATTCGGCGAGTCCGGCGAGGTGCAGGAACTTTGCAGAAAGCGAGGCCTGTCCTACACCGGTTCCGGCCCAAAGGCCAGCAGGCTGGGTATGGACAAAGCTGCGAGCAAACAGGTTTTCAGACGGGCGGACATCAACACGCCGGACTGGATGATTATAGAAAACTTTCACACGTCCAATGACGTTGAAATCTGGCTGAGGGAAATAACTCCGCCCGTCGTCGTAAAGCCAGTTGACGGCGGATCCAGCCTGGACGTCTACATATGTGGTGACGCAAAATCCCGTGATGACGCCCTTGAAGAGTTGCTGGACTATTATGATCGTGCCATGGTCGAACAGTATATACCAGGCAGGGAGTTCACGGTCGGCATTCTGGGCAATCAGACGCTGCCGGTGATTGAGATCATCCCGGCTGATCCCTTTTACGACTACCAAGCCAAATATGCCGACAACGCCGGCACGCAATACATCTTCGATCACGGCCTGGACGGCAAAATTCTCAAACGGATGCAAACCGACGCCTTGCTGGCACATAAAGCCATAGGCTGTCGTGCTCTTTCGCGCGTCGATTTCATACTTGATAACCAGGGAATTCCCCAGGTTTTAGAAATAAATACTATTCCGGGTTTTACGTCCCATTCGCTGGTGCCCATGGCTGCGAAAAAAGCGGGAATAGAATTTCCAGAACTGGTTGACAGAATTGTAAGAATGGCTGCCTGTAAGGAAGCATGCCTTTGCAATCAGGATTAGACGGGAAAGTTAATGAGCAAGAAACAGAACAAAAGTTCCAGGAAAAAAACGCAACCTAAACCAGCTGCCTCCATGCCGGGCCGACTGCGAACCTGGCTGGGCGAATTACAGATTGCCAACCACCTTGCCTCTGCCGGCGTACGAACCCGCCTGCTGCTGATTATGGGCTGCCTGGCCTTGGGCGCTGCGATTCTTTGGGCGATGGAGCGTTCCGTTGCAAACCGCCAGGAATCAGCTGGGCCTGTTGCTTACCGGGTGGAACTGGCGGAGATACCAGGCTGGATGTCTCACGCGCTTGTTCGGGAACTTCATGCAAGCCTCACGCCGCAAGCCAACTTTACCGACGACTCACTTTGCCGGGAAGTCCATGAATTGGCTGAGGTTAATCCCTGGATATCTGAAATTCAGCAAGTCAGCCGCATCCGTAAAGCCGACCGCAAAGAAGGTGTGGTCATGGTAACCGCCACTTATCGCCAACCCGTCGCGAAGGTGCAGGTCGATAATCGGGTTTATTTCGTGGACAGTCACGGCGTTGTCCTGCCGTTCGACAGCGTACCCAGATGGGCTGCGAAAGTCGGGGAGAATTTTCGGTACTATACCAGCGAAGACGCCGTCCCGCTCACAGCCAGGCCGATGCGTATTCATTACGTTACCATTCAGGGCGTAACGACCCCTCCCGCAGCGGTAGGCCAGGCTTGGCAGGCTGAAGATCTGGCGCACGGACTCAGGCTGGTCGAACTTATCAGCGACCGCCACTGGGCCAACCAGATAACTGTTGTGGACGTCCGAAATCACGGGCGACGCATTTCCGAAAGCGAGCCGGAGCTTCGGTTATACGCCCAGCAGGGCCAAGGCCGGGCCACGGATATCCGCTTCGGCAGATTCCCGTTCGAGGACGGCGGGGACTGGGTGATTTCCCCGGATCGTAAAATCAAGTATCTCGACGACTACGTTTCCGAGCACAACGGTAAATTGGCTGGGATGAACGCCTATATTGACGTTCGATACGACGAATTACGCATAAGCGTAAACTGAGCCAATTCACAGACAAAAAAGCACAAATCGTCAAAAGCGGTAGGGGAAACCTCTACAAATTCAATTTGACCATCCCTGACAAGGGGCAGGGTTTTGCCTTGAGTATATCACCTTAATCATTTCCATAAAAAGACTTATATCAAAAAAGTATTTGACTTTAATTTCTTTCTTGTTTATCTTCTTCACTACATTATCGCAGCTGGGGCAGCATTGGCCTGATCCGCGATTTTGTTCTTTTGGGTTTCTCAGGGTTTATCACTTAAAACACGGGTGAATTCGGGTTGATGGGGATGTTCCTTGTCTATTCAATCACCATTACAGGGAAAGGAAGTTCTGTCATGTCGAGAATGTTGAACATGTTCCGAAAATCAAGAAAAGGTTTTTACGGTAGAGGTACATCATCTTGCGTCTGGCTAATCCTTATAGCCTGCCTGAGCCTGGCTTGCTTGGCTGGGAAAGTCAATGCCGCAATTTCAACAACTGGCGATGTCGCCCCCAGCGATCCGGCGACTTGGGATGAAGATACGGATGCCTATATCGGCAAAACCAGCGATGGTTCAATGAGTATCACCAGTGGCAGTGATATCGAAAGCCATAGTGTCTTTATCGGCAACGATAGTGGTGTAGATGGTGCGGTTACAATAACTGGAAGTGGTTCGACATGGACGAACAGCAGCAGCATTCTAGTGGCTGGTGACTATGGCGATGGTACGCTGGATATCACAGCAGGCGGTGCCGTCAGCAATACAGAAGGCTATATCGGCAGACGTGTAGGATCAACGGGTGAAGTAACGGTTGATGGAACTGGTTCGACTTGGACAAACAGCCTCAGTCTAAATGTTGGTAATATCGGCAATGGTACACTGAATATCACAGCAGGTGGTGCCGTCAACAATACAACGGCCTATATCGGAGCTTTATCTGGATCTACGGGTGAGGTTACAGTATCTGGGACTGGTTCGACTTGGACAAACAGCCTCAGTCTAAATGTTGGTAATATCGGCAATGGTACACTGAATATCACAGCAGGTGGTGCCGTCAACAATACAACGGCCTATATCGGAGCTTTATCTGGGTCTACGGGTGAGGTTACAGTATCTGGGACTGGTTCGACTTGGACAAACAGCGGTAATCTAATAGTTGGTCTTAGCGGCAATGGTACGCTGGATATCACAGCAGGCGGTGTCGTTAGCAATACATCAAATGGCTTTATCGGCTACAATGAAGGCGTTACAGGTGTAGTTACGGTTGATGGGACTGGTTCGACTTGGACAAACAGCGTCAGTCTACAGGTTGGTCATATCGGCAATGGTACACTGAATATCACAGCAGGCGGTGCGGTCAGCAATGCAGTTGGCTACATCGGCTACAATGAAGGTTCAACGGGTGTGGTTACGGTTGACGGTGATGACGGCAGTGGTAATGCTTCGACCTGGACGAACACCGGTCATCTTTATGTCGGTTATAGCGGCGGGAAGGCTGTTATAAATGAAGAAATAGAAGTCACTCGAGGCGGTGTGCTGAATATTACAGACGGCGGAGAGGTGACAAACGTTAATGGTTACATAGGCTATTCTTCGGTGACGTTTGCATCCCCGGATTATCATCTTTCTGCAGGCAAAGCCACCATCGACGGGACTGACTCTACGTGGACGAATTCCGGCAATCTTTATGTAGGTTATGGGGCTGCTGGTTTAGGGACATACGCATATGGCGGAGAGATGGTCGTAAGCAATGGCGGCTTGGTTGAAAACGTTCATGGCTACATTGGCACGCTGTCAGGCTCGACGGCTGTTGTCACGGTAACGGGCACGAACTCGGAATGGAACAATAGCGGTAACCTTTATGTCGGCGGAGCGGGCACCGGTACGCTCACTGTCAGCTCCGGCGGAGCGGTAACCAGTAGCGCAGGCTACATAGGCAATAGTTCCGGCTCGACTGGTGCAGTAGTTGTAACCAGTTCTTCGACGTGGACGAATACGGGTGATCTTCGTGTTGGCAATACGGGTCAAGGCTCGCTGACTATCGAGGCCGGCTGTTCCGTCAGCAGCAGTAACTTATACATCGGCTATACTTCAAGCTCAAATAATACGGTGAGCGTATCTGGTGCTAATGCTGCCTTGACGGTCAGCTCAGGCCTTTATGTTGGCGGCGGTTCTTCCACAGCTGGCAATGGCATGATGAGTATCACAGGCAACGGAGCGGTCAGCAATGCCAACGGTCATATCGGCTCTTATACCGGTTCAACAGGTACAGTTGTAGTCAATGGCAGTGGAACCACGTGGACGAATACCGGTGATCTGGTCGTCGGTGATGATGGCACGGGAATGCTGTACATTCATAGTGGCGGTCTTGTTATTGTGGACGGCACGTTAACCATCGATGACGATAATGACAATGATAGTTTCGTCAACATGAAAACCGGAGCCCAATTATCACTCTACGGCGAAGGCGATGATTCGTTAAATGACTTCCTCACGCTGATCGATGGCGATGACAACAATGTTATCCGTTACTGGGATGGTTCCGCCTGGGATGATCTTGCCAATGCAACGAAAGTCGACCCCATAGATCTTGATTTATACAATGAATACTCGCTGGTGTATGATGCAGGCTATACTACGCTTACTGTAGGCGTCATAAGTGACCCGCTCGTTCCGCTTATGGGCGATGCCAATCGTGACGGTGTTGTCTCAGCTGGTGATTATGCAAGCGTGCAAGCTAACTTCGGCCATACTAGCTATCCAGGCGACTGGGATCTTTATGGCGACGCAAACTGGGACGGTGTTGTCTCAGCTGGCGACTATGCGAGTGTGCAGATTAACTTCGGCAATGTCGCTTCAAGCGACGTACCGGTTCCCGAACCGGCTACGATGTGCCTGCTGGGCCTGGGTAGCATGATGATGCTGTTGAGAAAGAGGAAATAGATACTGCAAAGGCTGGACTTGTCGTTGTGTGACATTGTCCGAATTTAAGTGAAAACTAAACATTAGGCGGGGCCTTGTAAAAAAGGCCTCGCCTTTTTATATATCGACCTGTCGACCCTGGCGTCGATGAACGCAAATTGTTGTTTCTCATGAGAAGGCAATGGGCGCAAAAAGCCCCCGCCGGGGTTTCGGGCAAGGGAGAGCGGAGGCTGGAGTTCGGTGCGAAAGGTAACCTGAACTCACATGTACGAAAAAACTCGTGTGTCAAACTCGCAGGAAAGGTAGAATTCAGAACCCCTGAAGGCAAATTTTTTGTATAATTCCGTATGATTTAATATAATTATTCAGCGTGGCCAATTTTAATAATGGAATTAACGCAATCTCATAAAACCAAAAGTTAAAAAAAGTTGTCATTCCCGCGCAAGCGGGAATCCAGAGTGTATATACTATCCCTGGATACCCGCTTTCGCGGGTATGACACAAAGAGTCGGTCAGTTTGAGATAATTATTCTCAATTAAACCGGAACCTGAAAAGAAATCATGCATAAGACAAAAAAATATTCGCGGATATTCATGCTGTTTCTGGCAGCGATGTTTGCAGGCTGTCAGCCGCAGCACGTCAAGCCTTTCGATCCCGGGCCGACCACCGCAGCTGAGCAGAACTTCGAAGCCTTGTGGCAGAGCGCGAGGAGCGTTCTGAAAAGACGCGGCTTTGAGCTTGACCGCCAGGATAGGCGAGACGGCGTGATCACCACCTACGCAGCTACGAGTGGCCAATTTTTCGAGTTCTGGCGAAAAGACGCCGCGACAATCTTCAGCCAGCGGGAAAATACCCTGCAGAAAATCATGCGAGCTGCAAAAGTCAGCCTGCATCGCGTGGAGGGTACCAATCGATATGACCTTGAGGTCGAAGTACTCATGGCCCGGTCGAATAAACCCCCGGTTCAAATTTCAGACCCTTCCCAGACAACCGAAGTTACCCATGGCCTTGATATCAGGCCCGGCAGGCATTTTTCCGAAGCCGAAGCCAAGCTGACATTTGACGACTTGCGACGCAGACCTGTAGGCCAGGTCGATACCCGTCAGGGCAAAGCAGCCGGCGGACTGACCAAATACACGATAACTCCCCTCGACCGCGACGGCGACCTCGAAGCAAACATACTTGAAGACATCCGCCAAGCCGCTGCGAAGTACGATCCCATCAAGGCTGGGGCCTGGGTGACAATGGACTAGAAAAGCGTTTATCTCTTGTGGCATGGTCGCGGTGCCGCGTATTTCCATAGTTTGGTAAAACATGACTGAAATTTCGGACGGAAAAATTGTAACGGTATTCGGGGCTGCTGACCCTGTTGAGGGTTCTCCTGCTTATGAGCTGGCCTGGCGTGTCGGAAAGGTGCTCGCGGAGCAGGGATACGCTGTCGCCAACGGCGGGTATCGCGGCACTATGGAAGCCTCCGCCCGCGGAGCAAAGGAAGCAGGCGGAGCCACCATCGGCGTTACGTGCAGCTTGTGGAAATCCAAACCGAACCAGTACATCGACCGCGCAGAGCAGACGAATAATCTCCAGGGCCGACTTGATGGATTGATAAGCCTGGGCCAGAGCGGTTTCGTGGTCTTGCCCGGCGCGACGGGCACGTTGCTTGAGCTGGCCATGGTCTGGGAACTGACAGCCAAGCGTTTCCTACCAGCCAGACCTATCGTGTGCGTGGGCGGATTCTGGAAGCCGCTGGTCGACATAATGAAGCTCGAAAGGCCCGGGATTGAACAGACTGTGACCGTTATCGATTTCCCCCAGCAGCTCAGGGAACTGTTCCCCAAGTCTCCGCAGCTTGCTTGATCTTACCGTAAGGGAAGAGTAAAATACTCGGACGGAGCTTATGGAATCCGGCATTATGAAAAGATCGATGACAGGTAAGAATTGGCTGGTGTATTTCTGCGCATGCATTGTTTTTGCATTGTGCGTTGGCGATGCGCGGGCGGAGGTGAACGAGTCGGAATCAGACGGGCCGGCCCCGATCAAACTAGAGGATCTGCACAAATCCCAGCCAGCCCTTCAACCCGTTGAAACCCAGCCTGCGGAGCAACCAGAGCAACCGCAGCCTGTAAAGGCCTGGAGCATCGCCGACGAAAATATCGACCTCAAGCTGCTGCAAACTCCCGTTGTGCCCGTCACCGCTCCAAAGGGAGCGCCACTGCGCAAAAATTCCAAAGGCCAACCCCTGCCCGTCGAAGGCACAGCTGTGACCGATCGCAAGGGTACGATAAAACTGGACGCCGAGTCAGGCTGGATGGTCATGACGTTCGAGAATCAGCCGGGCCGGCCCTGGGTTATTCCTCGCAGACTGCTGCAATGCAGCCTGCTGGAAAAGGTCGAGGAAATTCTCGAAAAAAATCCCAACACGAGATTCGACGTAATCGGCGAGACGACTGTTTTCTCAAACAACGCTTATCTGATATTCCGGCGGGTGGCTGTTATCGATAGCCCCCCCCCGCCAAAGCCCGCGCCGGATAAAACCGCGCCCCAGCCTTTGGTCACGCCTCAAAATGGCCAGCCGGAAACTGCTAAGGCTCCACCGGCAGAGCCAGCTGACCAGAAAGATAACGCGGGAAAAACTTCGTTGACCACGACTGAGCTTATCAAAGCCATGATGAAGGACAAGCCCCGAACTGCTTTGCGGGTGGATCCTGCCTCTGATCGATCAGTTGCTGAAAATGTGGAGTCTGTTGCACCAGCCGGCAAAGAGCCTCTCAACCCAGGCCGAAAGAGTCTAGTCATCGACCGCCTCGTCCGCCTCGTCGAGAAAGGCCATTGGTGGGAAGCGCACTTTGAGAGCGACAACACACTACGCGAGCCGCCCATGCGGGTCTTGCCCAACAGCCTGCTCACTCGCGGGGTACACCTCAACAGGCAATTAGGTCAGGGTGAGTTGAAGCTCCGGGTTTCCGGGGAAATTACGTCCTACAAAGGCCGGCGGTATCTGCTTATCAGAAAACTCCTGGTCGAGCGCGACCTGGACCAGTTTTAAACAACATTGTCCGGCTAAAATGGCTTGTCCGTGTCATTGCGAGCGAAGCGAAGCAATCTTGCTTTTAGTATTTTAGATTGCCGCGTCGCTGCGATCCTCGCAATGACAGTCGCTACGGACTGATTGGCTGCTGAGTACTGATTACTATAAAAACCGGGAGTGAGAATGACTGACGAATCGCAACACCCAGCTGGTTTGGACTTAACTTCTCTCACCGCTCATCAATTGCAGTCTCCGCTGGCAGCGGTGAAGCATCTGCTGGAAATGCTTCAGGGGGAATATGTCGGGCCATTGTCCGAGCGGCAGAAGGAAATGCTCGCCCGGGCCGGGGCCAGGTGCGACCAGGGCGTGGAAACCGTGCAGCGGATGCTTTCCATCGCACGGGCCCAACAGGAAACTGTCCCTGCGGATGCATCGACGGACATCACAGCTGTGCTTCATAAAGTCAGGGAACAATTCGCATCCCAGGCAGCAGAACGCAATATCGAATTGACTGTGGACATCGACGCTTCTGGCACATGGGTCGCGGGTCAGGAAGCAGGCCTGACCGAATCTCTCAACGCCGTGGTTCATAACGCCTTGAAATACACGCCCGACCAAGGCCAGGTGCGGCTGAAACTTCAGGAAGACAAAGATCAGGGTCTATTAAAAATTTCAGTAGCGGATTCCGGCGTGGGCATTCCAGAGGAATCCCGTGAAAAGGTATTCGAGCATTTTTATCGCACTCCTGACCAGCAGAAATCGAGCAGGCCAGGCACGGGGCTGGGCCTGTCGTTTGTCCGGGCGGTTATCATGAGCATGGGCGGCAGCGTACGGGCGGATAAATCCGATCTGGGCGGCGCGGAAATTATCATCTCGATTCCCCAGGCCAGACAGTCAGCCAAGGACATCAGCCAGGACGAACGCAAGGGCATGAAGGTCGTTATAGTCGGCGGAGTCGCAGCTGGGCCTAAAGTCGCATCAAAAGTCATCCGCCTCATGCCCGACGCCGAGGTAACCATCGTCGAGCGGGGTACGACGCTTTCATACGCAGGCTGCGGGCTGCCGTATTACGTCTCCGGCGTGGTGACGGAACAGAAACAGCTTATGTCCACCGCAGTCGGAGCCGTGCGGGATCATGTCTTCTTTCAGAACGTCAAAAACGTCCGAATCATGAACCAGACGGAGGCCATTGAAATTAACCGCAGCGCAAAAGAGCTTCTCGTTCGCGACCTGGCTGGTGGCGGAACCATGAACCTGGACTACGACAAACTCATGCTCGCTACCGGTGCTAAGCCTATCAAGCCCAACCTGCCCGGGATCGATCTGGACAATATTTTTACCCTCCATGGCGTGTATGACGCAGAGGGTATCAAATCGGTTCTGCTCGAGCCGAAGAGTCATGATGTCGTGATTATCGGCGGAGGACTGATCGGCGTGGAGATAACCGAAGCCCTCGCCAAGAGAGGCTGTCGAGTTACTATCGTAGAGAAACGGGCCAAACTCCTGCCCATGCTGGATTGGGAAATGGCCAGGCTGGTAGAGCAGCATCTCGAAGCCGGCGGAGTGAAAGTTCTCACCGCCACCCAGGCTGAGAGGTTCGAGGGGGCTGGCAAAGTTTCAGCGGTAGTAACGAGTAATGGAAAAATCCCAGCTGAGATGGTTATAGTGGCGGTTGGCGTCTCGCCGGAGGTTACGCTTGCAAAACAGGCTGGGCTGGAAATCGGCACGACCGGGGCGATAAAAGTCGACCCGCATATGCATACCAGCGACCCGGACATATACGCAGCTGGCGATTGCGTCGAGAATATCAATCTCATTACCGGCAGACCCTGCTATTTTCCCCTTGGTTCGACCGCCAATAAGCAAGGCCGGGTAGCTGCGGTTAATATCTGCGGCGGCAGTGACGAGTTCCCCGGTATCCTCGGCAGTACGATATGCAAAGCCTTTGATTATTGCATCGGCAGAACAGGCCTGACCGAAGCGGAAGCTCGCGATCTGGGATACGATGTTACAACCGTGCTGGCTCCGGCGCCGGATCGCGAACACTTCATGCCGGGCGCGAAATATCTGCTGCTGAAACTTGTCGTGGATTCCAAAACGCGCAAGTTGCTTGGCGCGCAGGTAACAGGCCCCGGCGAAGGACATAAGCGAATCGACGCCGCTGCCCTGGCGATCACCGCCAATATGACCGTGGACCAACTGGCAAACGCCGACCTGTCATACGCGCCTTCATACTCACTGGCGATGGACAATATCATAACGGCAGCTAACGTCGCGCGGAACAAACTCGACGGCCTGATGGTCGGCATCTCGCCGATAGAGGTCAATATCATGACCAGGGAAAAACGGGACTTCATATTCCTGGATGTCCGCTCACCCGGCGAATACGAACAGGTCAGGCTGCCAAACGCGACGTTCATCCCACTGGCTACGCTCCGCAGCAGACTTCGCGAACTGCCACGGGACAGAGAAATTATAACCTTCGGCCAAATCTCACTGCGAGGCTACGAAGCTGCCCTAATCCTCAAACACGCAGGATTCAAAAACGTCCGAGTCATGGACGGCGGAGTCGAAATGTGGCCTTTCGAGAAATTGTTTTAATCAGGAAATAGGCATTAGGGAATGGGCATGAGTCCACAGATTACACGGATGGCACAGATTTTAAAAACATAGCCGTAGGCACGAACCAGCTGGGTGACTTTGTTTTGTCATCCCAGCGGAAGCTGGGATCGAGGGGATGTAGAAACGATGTGGGAAAGGCACTGGATTCCGGGCCGCCAGCGGCGGTGGCATGAGCTACGCTTCGCCCGGAATGACAAACAAAAATTCCACCGGGGGAGCAAAGTATTCCCTGGATTATCAGCATAGTGCCGTGGTTGCTGTGTTTGCAACCACGTTTAACCGCCACATGTCAGCAGACGGGTGACTTGAAACCATTCTCACGTCTTAAAGGCCTGGGGATAAGGCCGAGCTGCTATCCGAATGACAGGCACACGAATGTGCCCATAATAAAGACGAACCAATGGCCCAGCCTGTCGTGTCGCAGGCCTACCAGGCGCAGAAAACATCTGGATACGGCTGATTTGATGTGTGAAAAAATACTCACGCAGATTTACTCCTGATCGGCGAGACCTCTCTTGGGACGTGGCTGAATTTCCTCCATCCAGCGACATCACATGTAACATATGATATTTTATCACGTTTGGCAAAATCCGGGGCGTAAAAACGAGAATTTTACAGCCATGTCCCGTGAATTATTATGGCTAGAGCGTTTTCACCCCAACATCGAGAAACCGGTATCCATCACGAACCAGCTGAGATTTTGTTTCCAACTCAATCGGAGTTGAGAAGATCGGCCCGTCGATGACGACGCTGTGATATTCGCCCTTTTCCCCAGAGGCGTCGCAGCCTGCCTGCTCCATTGCGTCAATAAGATCATAGTCGAGGGTTCGGCCTAGAAATGAAGCATCCAGCAAATCGTCTTTGACTACGACGATGACGGCCTTGAATCCGAGTTCGATAAATTCATGCAGAAGTTCGCGACGTGATGTTTTCCATAGCGGCTCGACCGCCCGCACCTCAGCCAGGCTGCATACACGTTCTACCCATTCTCGATGCGGATCAAGATCAATATCGCCAAACACGCCGCAGCTGATATCGTCAGCTACGAATTTACCGATGACTGAAATGAAATTCTTTTCGTAATCGTCCCACGAGGCACACTGAAGAGTCAGAGGAATCTTCAGCGAATCAGCCTGGGCCTGGATAAGTTCAACAGGCAAACCATGCGATCGGCTACGCAAGCCTCCCTCGGTCAACATCGTCAAAAGACCCTTGGGGGTTCCCCCATCCTGAATCGCGCGGTACAGTGCGAGCGTGGAATCCTTCCCGCCGCTCCACGAACAAAAAAAACGTTCATCTTTTTTTACATTATCCAAATACATCTCACCGCCCATTTTTTCATTTGTCTAAAAAAGCCATAAAGATTTCTTTCGCGCTCCCAAGACGATACAATAAATTTGTAAGTTCGTGTTATTAAATTTCAACTTAACATCCTGAGGATTTGAAAAATTCGCGAAAAAACCAAAACAACTTTGCACATCGGCAGCGGCTATATGAGAGGCAGAAAGATTCTCTCCCCGCCGGAGATGGCAACCAGGCCGATGACAAGCATGGTAAAAAAATCGCTTTTCAGCATTGTGCTGGCTTCGGGGAATCTCGAGGGCGGGATCGTGCTGGACTTGTATTCCGGCACGGGCACGCTTGGGCTGGAGTCGCTCTCATGCGGCGCGAAGCACTGTTATTTTGCCGAGCGTGATCGTCATGCCCTCAACAGGCTCAAGCGGAATATAGAGACATGCGAGGTTGGAGAGAATTCTACCGTATGGGCAGGGAATATCGAGACTCGCCTGGTCGATTGGCTGGCAGACAGGCCCGCCGGCGAGCCGGTCGATATAGCCTTCGTGGACCCGCCTTATCCCTCAGTCAGGCAGTGGTCGTGGGACAAGATGATCGAGCGGATTTTCGAACCTCTTGCCGCAGTTCTTTCAGCTGGCGGGCTTGTTGTCCTCCGTCTGCCGGACGACGTTGAAACCCCGCAACAACTAGGGCCGTTGCGTTGTCAGCGCGAGAAAAAGTATGGCCAAATGATTATCGGATTTTATTCAAAGACAACCGCTCAGGATTTAAAGACCGACTGATCAAACAGAGTGGCAGGCGTTTCCGATCACTTTCGTCGTCGAAGCTCTGCCAGTTCTTCGCATCGCAAAGCAAGGCTCATCAGGAGGTATGTCGCTGCCCCCGCTATCACAGCCAGGGCTATCAAGGCAATTTCCTCGACATGGTCAAATTTCAAATTACACGTCCCCACCGCCCTGCTGACAAAATCACCAAGCCAGTGCAAACACGCCCAGACTGCCACAGCCATGACTGTAGTGGCAAGAGCGATTCTGATGAGTGAAATGGCGATTTTTTTCGCGCCGATCTGGCCCCACCGTCGACGCAGGTAATATGTCAGCAGCAAAGCGTTCAGACTGCTCGTGATTGTGGTTGCCAACCCCACAGCTGCGCCTTTGAGGGGCGTGAAAATTCCTATCACTACAAGCGTCACGTTAAGTCCCGCCAGGCAACAGGCCAAAATCAACGGCTTACGCGGCTCCTTTATCGCAAAAAATGCCCGCAGTAAAATGTGATTGCTGAAATATGCCCACATGCCCAGGCAGTACATCTGCAGAATTATCGTAGCCCTCTGCGTGCTGAACTCCGTAAACTCGCCGCGTTGGAATAGAAGTTTAATCACAGGCTGAGCCAGGATCATAAGCGCCACCCCAGCTGGGATGCCCATAAACAGGCTCAGGCGAAGTGACCGATTGACCGCGCCGGTAAGGGCTGGCTTATCGTCACGGGCTGCAAATCGGCTGAACAACGGAAAGACGACCGTTGCTATCGATATCGCGAGCACGCCCAGCGGCAGTTGAAACAGACGATTGGAGGCATAAAGGCAGCGTACAACTCCCGCAGCCAGGGGAAAAGACGGATGTTCAGGCGTCGCCGTAAAAAGCAACGCGATAAGCCTGTCCGCAAAGGCGCTGAATTGAAGGATACTCAAAGGAATAATCATCTGGGCCATGAGCCTGCCCATTTTTCTCGTCTCCGGCAGTAAGGGCCTGAGGCGCGTAATCGCCATCAGCGTAAGGTTCGCCCGCCGGAGCAGGAATATCACGCCAGCCAGCTGGATTATTCCCGCAACCACCAGCGAACAAGCGATGACGTAAAACATGTTGATGTCCGTCGATGCCACTTTCGGTGCCACCCAACCAGCTGCGATAATAAGCGTAACGTTCAGGATTATCGGCGCGAAGGCTGGGTATGCGAAATGGCCTCGGCAGTTCAAAGCCGCCGACCCCAAGGCCAACATGCAAACCGTGAACATGAACGGCAGCATGATAGCCGTCCATTGCAGCAGGAGCAGTCGAGACATATCCCCGCCCCATATTTCCCACGTCAACCACAGGCTGAGCGATATTATCGCGATTAGACCAGCGAGAACTATCGCAAGCACCCCAGCGACGTTGGCCAGGACCAGCCTTGCGCGATCCAAACCCTCCGATTCAGAAACTTCCGTAAACACCGGAACAAACGCAGCTGAGAGAGCGCCCTCGCCAAACAGCCTGCGAAACAGATTCGGCACTGAAAACGCCAGCCAGAAACGGTCAGCCAGCATCGGCGAACCGATCGGAATCATTATCATGTCACGAACCAGGCCCAGCACTCGCGAGAGCAGAGTCAGCCCGGCGACTACTTTGGCGGCACTGAAAAAATGATGACTCTCCGCGTGCTTCTCGGCGGATTTTGGATCAGTCTCTTGTTTCATATCACTCATGCTAGGAGATTATCTCAAAAATAGAATTGCAGCGATAGCATAATGCTACCCTCAGCTCCAAATAATCATTGGAAATAAAAACATGCCAGTAAAATTCTATTTTCTAGAAATTAGAATATTTCAAAAAATCTATTTAAATAAAGAAGTTATGTCGATACAATAATAGTATTCTAAAAAAGAGAATTAAAAGATCATGCTAAAATCACAGGATATTTTGATTGCATTGAAACTACTTACCTACTCGACAGACAGCTGGACGTTTCAAAAGCTTGCCGACAATCTTGGGATAAGTGTTTCGCAGATTCATTCAGGTTACAAACGATTAATTCAGGTTGGCCTGGTAAATCCAGCGACAAGATCTCCGATCAAACAAGCGTTGCTGGAATTTCTTATCCATGGTCTCAAGTATGTTTTTCCTGCTGAGAAGGGACCAATTGTTCGAGGCATTCCGACTGCTCATGCAGCCAAACCATTGCTAGGCATGCTTAGCATAGGTGAAGATGATTTGCCTCCCGTTTGGCCAAATCCCAATGGAAAAGTGAGAGGATATTCCCTTCAACCTTTATGCAAAACAGCACCGCAGGCAGCATTGTCAGATTCCAACTTG
This sequence comes from Phycisphaerae bacterium, assembly GCA_963664745.2. GTDB lineage: Bacteria > Planctomycetota > Phycisphaerae > SM23-33 > SM23-33 > B1-G9. The sequence goes on along the minus strand of CAXXMC010000004.1, from coordinate 1,804,143 downwards.
TATGAAATGCTCGCCCTAATAGACGCTATTCGTGACGGACGGGCACGCGAAAGAAAATTGGCTGCGGAAGAATTAAGCAACAGACTGGATGGCAAATAATATGCACCCCTCAGAACAAATGATTTTGACGGTTGTCAAACATTTGGGGCCATTAGTACATGATGTTGTTTTTCTAGGCGGTGCTGTAGCCAAACTGCTTATCACCGACCCGGTCGCTCCAGATATACGCATGACAAATGACGTGGACATTGTTGTCGAGGTGGCTTCTGGGCCTGAATACAATCGATTGGAAACGCGCCTTCGCAAGCTTGGTTTTCAGTCTCCGCCAATCGGAAAGCCTCATCCAATTTGCCGATATTATGTGGACGGTGTACTTGTGGACATCATGCCGACAAATTCCCAAATTCTTGGCTTTGCCAATAGATGGTACAAAGAAGCCATGCAGGCGGCAGTGCCCTACAGGCTAAATGAAAATTGTGAGATTCAAATTGTAGCCGCCCCCTACTTTCTCGCAACCAAAATTGAGGCGTTTCACCATCGGGGAGAAAATGACTTTTACGGAAGTCATGACTTGGAAGATATTATCGCCGTGCTTGATGGGCGAGAAGAAATCATCGAAGAAATTCAGACGTCGCCTGTAAACCTGCAAACATATCTTGCTGAAGAGTTCAAACAGTTCTGGAATAATTCTTCATTTCGGGAAGCTTTGCTCGGGCATCTTCCTGGCGATCAGGCCAGCCAAGCCAGACTGCCACTTCTGGAAGGTAAAATTCAAGAAATCATGGGGTCCTGTTGAATCTTTCTGCCGGTTCAGGCCGTCAACATTTTCCAGGCTGCCAGGCCCATGACGATTATGAAAACGATTCGCACGTATTTTATGGGCAGCGTATGCGTGAGATGCCCACCGACGTAGCCTCCGATCATGGCTGTGGGCGTAAGACAGGCTGCAAGAACCAGACTGCGGACGGGCGAGCCATCCGAACCCAGGGATACGTTCTTGGCGATGGCGCCGATCCACGAAACGCAGAAAATCGTCGCAGCTGAGGTTGCGATCGAATTGCGAAGCGGCATTTTCAGGATAATCTGCATCATCGGCACAGCCTGCGCTCCGCCGCCAAGCCCCAACAGGCCGGAGATGAAACCCATGACAATTCCTATCATACCTTTTTTCCGAAATGGAACTTTGGCAGCTTCTTCCACTGAAATTCCATCCAACGACGGCGGCCTGAGCATTTTATAGACGTTGTACCCAGCTACATAAACGAGGAACAGGCCCAATAGGTATCTCAGGTATACCGCACCCTCGCCGCGAAGGATTGGGATTCTTGCACAGGCCACGCCCGCCAGCACGCCAACGGCAGCTGTGGGAACAAGAACCTTCCATACGCACTTATAGATAGCCTTGGCACGGAAATGCTTCAACGCCGACGGCCCTGCCAGCATGAAATTCACGATCATCGCCGCCCCCTGGTACTGGTGTATCTGATCAACGCCCCCTTTGGAAGCGCCCAATAGCCAAACCATGGCTGGGATCATCACTACCGATCCGCCAATGCCAAGCAGTCCGCCCAACACGCCGGCAAACACACCCAACACTATAAGCAATATGTATTCGTATTCCATACGGGCCAGTAAAGCGGAATTTTTCGCAAAACGCAAGTGATAGAAATTCCCCAAATCGGCCTTATCTCACCAGGACAGCGAATTCATCTTTGCGGATCAAAAAAGTTTGTCGATAATTTTCTGCCTGGCCTTTATAATCCCAATGCCGACCAACAAAAAATAAGAGAATTGTCTGCAATAGCAGACCCTGCAAAATTACACGCAAGATAAATTCAAAAAATCCGTGAAATCCGTTTTTCATCCGTGTAATTCGTGGTATGTTTTTCACAGCCGAGGGCGACTGTGCCACACGACAGACCATGTTTTAGGATGGCTGTCACGGATTTTGAACTCGAAAGGAATTGGAGCGATGAACGTATTATTGACAGGCGGCGCGGGGTATATCGGATCGCACGTTGTCCGGCCTTGGAGGAGGCAGGCCATGAATGCATAGTTTACGATAATCTCTGCAAAGGCCACGCCGAAGCTGTGGAGAACGTAGAAATGGTCATAGCTGACGTTGCGGACCCCGAAGCACTGCGACACGCAATGCGCGATTACAACATAGACGCGGTAATTCATCTCGCAGCCTTCATCGAAGCCGGCGAATCCGTCGAAAAACCCGATAAATATTTCGCCAACAATACGATCATCGGCCTGACCCTGCTGGACGCCATGAGAGACTGCGGCGTAAAGAAACTGGTCTTCAGCTCGACCGCCGCAGTATACGGCACGCCCAGGCGGGTCCCCATCGAGGAAGATGACAGGCTGACTCCGATCAATCCGTACGGCGCGAGCAAGCTGTGCGTGGAATACATGTTGCAAGCCTATGCCAAAGCATATGGCCTGGGCGTTGTGGCACTTCGATATTTCAACGTAGCCGGGGCCGACCCAGCCGGCGATATCGGCGAGGCCCATTGGCCCGAGACGCATCTGATACCGCTGGTGTTACAGGTACCGATGGGCAAAAGGCCGGAGATTAAAATCTTTGGAGAAGATTACGATACACCGGACGGAACATGCATCCGCGATTATATTCACGTATGCGATCTGGCTGACGCTCACGTGCTGGCTGTGGCTGCCGCCCAGGCCGGACAGGTAAAGATTTATAATCTCGGCAACGGCGAGGGGTTCAGCGTGCAGGAAGTTATCGAAACGTGTCGCGAAGTAACCAGCCATGCCATACCTGCAGAGGTCACGCCGCGACGACCGGGGGACCCGGACAGATTGATAGCTTCGAGTAAACGCGCACTGGCTGAACTCGGCTGGACGCCAAAATTCCCGGATCTTAAAACAATCGTGGAACATGCCTGGCAGTGGCACAGGCTCCACCCTACAGGCTACGACGACCCTATATTGCCGGAAAGCGAGTGACTCGCAGTTTTTTGCAGGCATGTCCCTTTAGAGCAATTCACGATTGCTCTAAAGTGCGCTAATCCTTAGTTTCCTTTTTAATCGGACTCAGGTCATATTCCCAGGTCATGGTTTGGTCTTTTTTCAGCGTGGTTTGTTTTGTCAGCAAACGCGGGCCATAATATTCCCACCACTTCGGCGGATGTTCGACAACTAGATTGGTAAAATCCATCTTCAAGCCGAAGTTATCCTTCTTGTTAAACACCGTATAGCAGCCCGGCGAATCGACATCCACAGGCGTATATTTCCTGCCGGACACTGCACCGCCAGTCAACTCCTTCAACTCAACCATTTTACCATTATGCTGAACCTTCGTAACAAAATCCCGCACCAGAGCTTCTTCGTCTACGCCTTCATAACGGAAATGTGGAATTACTCTAAACTGATATTCCTTAGGCTGATCACCGACATAAGTGAATTCCGTTTTGCAGCAGATTTTTGCAGGATCCTGCGGGTCAAACCAAATCTTACGGCTCAATTTTGATCCGTCATCTAGAACAGCACTAAATGATACGCTACCGGAATCCTGCGAATTGACTTTATAAGTTATAACATAATCTCTGACAAGTTCGCTATTTATGCCTATTATGGCCTGTTCATCCCAAACCTCGCGGACACGACGTTTTTCAAATCTAGGCTTTAATAACTGTAGATTCTTTGGCTTGTACAGTAGGTAGATTAGTTTCGCGTTCCAGGAAGGAAGCAGTTCTATTTTCCAAATATCATTTTCCAGGGTGACAATCTTGCGATCTTCAATACGTTTGTAATATTCTTTGAATGTCGCCCGCTCTGTAGCCATGTTTGTTTTATATTTTTCAACAAGTGCTTTATAAGTTTCCAAGGTGTTCTCATAGCCTTCCGGAAGAATGAGTTTATAGGCATCTCCGACTCTTTCATAGGGCGAGGCTTCCAGCATGAGTCTGTATCCGCCAATTGAGGCCTTCTCAACTCGGCTGCGGATTTCGTCACTTTTAGCAAGATCCATCGCCTGCTGGAAAAATGCAATGGCCTTCTTGGCCATGTCTGTGTCGAGGTTCATATCCTCAGCTTCCGGGAAACAATTGTAATGAACATCAGACAGACCGACGTGATTATGCAGTAAACTAAGCCATTCTATGATAGGGCCTGCCGATTCTACATAATGCATTTTGCAAAACTTCAGCGCAAGGTCCCAGCTGTCCGAGCCAGGCTTCCATAGACATTGAGAAATAACCCAATTCTTGAGATCACTCATTGAACTGTTGTGAGAATTGCCAGCCGACTGCATAAAAACGCCCGTAACGTTATTGTCTCTAAAGAACCTTACGTTAGGCCCGATACTTTTCAGATTCGGGAAAGGCATATCATAACGATGAAAATCAACGTTATAATTCCAGATCATTATGTTTTTGCATATTTTTGCCCAGTCTTTAATATCCTTATAGAATGCAACATTTTTAGGACAGTTCGGATCGTCAAGCGCATGGAAAGTGCAACATTCAATACTGCAAAGCTGGATCTGAACGTTGTCCTCCATCTTCATATTCGTGGGTGCGTGTCGAGTGTGATAATAGGCAAGCGAACCTACAAACTTATCGGGATATTTTTCACCAATAATTCTGGCAACACGGTTTATAAAATCAAAGTGTGAACCGCTCGTACCGCCATGCTGGTCGTTCATTTTGGAACATTCGGGACATTCGCAATAAGCATGAGAGTCAACACAGCTAAGCGATATATTCTTTTTATCAGGATCATTTTTAAAATAATCCATAGCAGACTCGGTAATAACTTTTAATGCACCTTCACTTGCATAGCAAGGATTCGGCCCTAAACCCCAAGTATCGGCAAAATCAATTGCCCGATGGCCATTCTGCATCATAAAATATTCAGGATGTTCCTTACCATATTTCGCAATAGGCAAATGATGATGAAACGAATGATTTATAAGGCTATACCCGCAATTTCCCCCACATTTTTTTTCCGTTTGCGTGGTGTTCGTTCGCATTCGCGTAGCAAATTTTTGATCACCATTATTCTCTGCCAAATAGGCCCATCGAAAAACAAACTCGGGAATATATGTATAGCTGCCGCAAGGCAGTTTAACGTCTTTTACGCTCTCAGGGATGAAAGTGTGATCCGTCGTCAGGAATTGTACATCAAGATATTTTTCGCAGAATTCATAGACGCCATAAAGCACCCCGCGAGGCCGGCCTCCGGTTATTATTATGTAGTTCGGATTTATATCTATCTGCAATCCCTCTTCACCAAGATCGGCTGTGTTAAGCCCAGCAGACTGACCGATCAAAATATAGCCACCATCGGCAGGGATTTTGTCCGTAATTTCAAGTGGAGAACCGTTTATTTTTTCGATAACGGCATTAAGCTCCTCGGCTGCATATTTTTCGGATTCAATAGCTTCAGCCGGTACAACGATCTTCCAGCCTAGAACGTCTCCGAAAGATAAGGTCGATTCATCTTTAGTCGCTGCTGCAGCTGAATTGGCCAGACAAAACAATAAAACCAAGGTTACAGAGGTCACTAAACGATTAATCATTATATTCTCCACACAGGTTTTGTATCCTTCCGCGAACGGATAGGATTAATTGAGGACAAATCATTATCTTTAATTTCAACGTAGCCGAAAAGTCCGACACAGTCATCATGGTGGCAAAAGACAGTGTTCTGTGGTTCTGGCTGGCTGGGTGTATTTCCAAAATCAGCCTGTATGCTGGCTTAGCCTTACGACAATTCCGACTCCAAATCTTTCATTTGAATAACGAGTTGATCATAACTTGCTGTTGGTCACAAGTCAAGAAATTCAGAAGCATATCCAGGTGTGGCCATTCCCCCGGCCCATCAGGATGAAAAAAGCTATTGGCCAGTTTCTCACATATTGCGACCATTTCAGATAAATAATGCTGTGAAAAAGGTTTTTTGTTTCTCGTGAGAATTATTGTCGAATGGGGTTCTTAAGTTTTACTGATTTTACAAATAACTGGCGCTATGTTTCGCAGCTACGAAAGTGGAATATTCAAATCTAAAAGGCGATTGCAATTTCGCCATTTGATTTTTTCCAAGGCCTCCGTTGAGAGTTTGTTGGTCTCTTCAAGTTGACGAAATAATTTCACGATAGGGCAATGAGTATTAACATCGCTGCGCAGGCATGAATCCGTACCGAATATCAATTTGTCCTGAAACTCATCCAAAAACTCCAGGCCGAATGCGGAGTCGCGGGTAAGTGCATTATAGCCGCTGCCGGCAGATGTGTCTGCCCACAGGTTTGGGTATTTTCTCATCAGGCGCGGAACCGCTCCGCCGGGTTTAATCGGCCCGGTCGGATAACCAGCGCGAAGTTCATCCGGCACTTCCGCGGATATTTCCGCCCAGAAAGTCGGACCATGGCCTATAAAAATAGTATCAGGACACAGCTGAAGTGTTTTTTCCAATTTCGGCAGACCAAAATCATCACGGAGACCATAAGTATAAGGCTGATCCTGCATGTCAAATAAAACCGGCAGGTTCAATGCCCCAGCCTGTTTGTACAGTTTAATACAGCGTGGATCGTCAAAATCCATTTTGGGAATAAACTCCCCAAGCCCCTTACAGCCTCGCGATTTGTATTCTTCCAAAAGAGGACGAAAATCCATATCAGGAAGGTTACCGAAACGCGGATCGATTAAACAAAACGGGATCAACCTGTCGGGATAGTGAGAACACGCAGCTATTACGTCCTCGGTATTGCACTCTAGGTATGCACCTTCGGGCACTTCGCTAAGCGGCAATACAAAGGACTTATCAATTCCCCAGGCATCCATTTTGGCAATCAAATTATCAACATCCATAAATTCATTGCGGTCAGGAGAAACCCGTCCTATATGGGTGTGTACATCTATAAGCATTTCCCATTTCCTTATATTGAATTCGTCTCAAATAAGACTCGTGACAAGGCATAACTCAAACTTATATTTTTAAAATATAAATCTAAGGCATATTTTTCCAGACCTTTATTATCGCGTCAGCTACATCCTGGGCATCTTTATCCGTCATCTTCGGAACAATTGCAACACATCGCATCGAGTTGAAAATCTCATCTGTCGCAGAAAACGCTTCCGGAACATACTGCACATCATGGCCTGCGTGGTTTTTTCCAAAAGGCGAAAGGTTGGGATTAACCATATTCTTTTGTTGTACCACTTTCTCGGTGAGCATATTGCAGCAGCCCGACGACGGGCCGACGCGAATTCCCTCCGCCTCCAGGGCCTTGCCAAACCAGTCCGCACGCTCTGTACTTTCAAGGTCAATATATAACGCAATACCGGCATCGCCGGCATCGTCGCCGGTCTGGCGAAAATTAATGCCAGAGCATTCCGCGACCAACTTAGACTTAATATCCCTGAACATCCTGCGAGTGGGCCCGATAATATGGCTATCCAATTTACGAAGCTGTGCCAGTGCAACGGCACCGGTGAATTCATTCATTCTGAACTGACAGCCACAGAATTGTTCAAGTTGCAAATTACCACTCAACTGCTTTTTCAGAGCGGTTCGCACTCCACCGAGATCGTGAAATCTCACAGCCCGCTCGAAAACTACAGGGTCTTTGGCAAGTAAAAGTCCGCCATCACCCGTGGTCATTATTTTATTCTGCTGAAAACTGAAACAACTTATATCCCCGAGCGAACCGGCTTTTCTACCTTTATATTCGGCGCCGCAGGCTTGAGCGACATCTTCCACAACCCTGATATCATGTCTCTCGGCTATCTCAAGAATGCGGTCCATATTATTGGTTCCGCCCTGATAATAGACCACGATGACCGCTTTGGTCCTGTCTGTAATCTTACGTTCAAAATCATCAGGCGACATATCCAACGAACGATCTATGTTGGCAAAAACCGGAGTAGCTCCCAGCATGGCCGGTGCCATAAAATCCGTAAACCACGATAGGGACGGAATGATAACTTCATCACCCGGACCAATGCCAAGACCTGCCATCGCACAGAAAAACGAACCACTGCCCGTCGCGGTCGCCAATGCATACGGCATATCGAAATATTCGCAGGCAAGAGCTTCGAAATCATTTACCATATGCGGCGTACCGTCACCATAATCACGAAACGGGAGCTTTTTTTTAACCACTTCCGTCAGAAGTTCAAGTTCCTCATCTCCGATAATGCTCGTACCAAGATAACCTTCCGGAAGAGGCGTTTTTCTTACCGGAACTCCACCATCAATAGCCAACCTATCAATCGCAACACTCATTATTTTCCTCTAATTTATATATGACTAATTCTAATTTTTCATGTTATCGTCAAATACTTAAAATATTGCTGTTATTGCAAACCTTTATTTGCAAGGAACCTGTAACTAATATCAAGACAATCAAAAGGATCTCTGCCATAACAATGATCCTGGTCTACCAAATACCATCGGCAGTTACTGTCAGCAGCTGCGGCAAGAATTTCATCCCAATCCAGATTACCTTCACCGACATTCAAGCGTCACTTCGGTTCTCGCCAGAACTGGACGTCTTCATATTCGACTTCCTGCAGCGGGCCGTTGTTGGTCAACCCCATGGTTCTGGGCCAGCCGTACGGCTTGCCCATCTTGCCGAGTTTCACCATGAGGGGCTTATTGCCGAATATTGACAACGGATACGAATGGAACGTCTCCCAGGTCTTTCCATCGATTGAGCCCTGCAGATAAATGTCATTTTTATCCCACCAGGCCCGCAGATACAGCGTTGCGTCTTTTTCTGTTTTTTTCCAAACCCATATTCGATGGAAAAACTGATCCATTATTCCATCGTCAATTGCGACCGTGCCGTAGCTGGCCGCGTATACCCGCAAGAGCTTTTTACCGGGTCCAAAATCGATCGCGACACCGGGGGCCTCGAGTCCGTTATATGCTTCATGCCATGTTCCCCTGGGCGGCTGTAGGTCTTTCATCTTCATGGCCACCTGTACGCCGTTGACATCGACTGGCAGATTTCGCTGCATATAGACCGCGGAATTTTCAGGAGCTTTTAGGGTCAACTTCTGGCCGGCATCAACATCGACCTCGCCCTTGCTATCGCCCACCTTCTGGATACTCCAGGCTGGGTCTTTAAAACCAACATCAGCCTTTGATATCATTTTTCCAGAGTCAAACCTGTCCGCCGACGACAATGTCTGTTTGTCTTTCGGCTCGAGCAGAATCAGCCAACCCCTGCCGCCCGGGACGGTTATCGGTCTAATTATGTCGAATACTTTTGCCGGCTGAAAGCCTGCTATATCCGGGGCATAGGCGATAACGTCTTTGGGGTTCAACCCCAGTTTTTTCCAGTTGATGGACAGCTTTGTATCGACATCATTGGAATTCCAACTCGCAAGGGCAATAAGGGCCTTGTCCTTGAACTGGTAGACGGTTGCAAGAACAGTTGGGTCTTGGCTTTTCACAGGACAATTCTTATCCCAGTAGCCGATCATTCGGGCGTCCCTGATATTTACCTGATCCCAAAATTTCCAGAGGCTGGTCGAGGCGGACGAATGATTTTCGATATACCTGCCAGCCATTCCATAGATCATCCCGCGCCACGGATTTCCGCCGAACTGCAACATCGCGTTCGGCACGCCGAAGGGAATGCCCGACAGCTCCACCATGTAGAAATCGGGCCCAGCTTCATATGAAAACCCTTCGCCGATCCATGTGCAATCGAAATATGGAAGATGTTCCATAGTATCGTTATAGGCATTTGAACGTCTTGTAATATTATTACCGCTATGGTAATCCAGAATACAACCGGGTTTGGCAGAATCAAACACCCGTCTTACGCGTTGGATCATCTGCCGGCTGTATCCTCTTATTCCGTCATAATAAATGCCGTAGATGTCATAATTCTTCAACAGCCAGTCAATTCCGGAGGCATAATAGTTGTTCCACCTGCTCATGCCCGTAGTCCCGATGGCCGCGTCGGCGGGTTCCTCCAGGCCGTAAGGGGTACAATACCAGCAAGGCACATAAGGAACCGTCATGTGTTCCTGCAACCATTCCCCCCCGCCGGAAGCACCGGGCTCGATAACCTCATCCCCCAGGCTCATGAGTGGCCAGAGTTCAACGACATGATTGGACAACTCGCCGACCTTGTAATATATCCTCGCCTTTAAACCGTATTTCTGCAGATCCTTAATCCACCCCTTCATCGTATCAGGAGTCAAGAATGGATAATTGATCCACGGGTTCAGGGGCGTACCCTGGAACGCAACCCCGCTGATAGCGCCGAGTCCCTTGACCACCTGCCCACCCTGGGCCATCATGCTCATACGGTAGTCCCAGTTCTTCGGAGAAATCCAATGTTCGGGATCTCGCGGCTTGACGGGGGTTATCAGCAACGAAAAGTTGAATTCTATCTCCTGGCCGGCCTGGAGTTTTCGCGGGCCGGTATAGGCCTTGACCAGAACCTTATCGGGTTTGGTTTCGATTACATCACAGCCGCCCGCTCCGTTATTCGACCAGCTCTGCGGAATTCCATTTACCTCGCATCGGTATTCGGACCAGACGTGTTCGATTTCCTTGGGGCCTCGAAGTTTGCATCGCAGGCCTGCTTCGACGTCACCAATCCAGATTTTATTGTTCGGGCTTTCCTGCCACTTCCACTTGACGTCATTCTTTCGATATCCGCCATAGCCCGTATCCAGGCCCATCATGTAGACGGCTATTTTTTTGCGATAGGGAATTTCAAGAACGGTATCCGTAATATCAATATCCCGTAGGGCCTTGAGCGTAAAACTGTAAAACGCATAGCCGTCGTATTCCATCCTGGCCTTCAGCGTCAGCGAGACATTCGAATTACCGCTGGCAGCCTGCCATGTTACGCGGGATTTCCTGCTGCCGTCGATTTCCAGCGAATCGCTCTTCAGATACTGCTGCGTACCGCCGGCAAAGATTTCAAACCTGATCGGGGTTGCGAGAACCTCGTTTCCCCCGGCCTTTATGCTTTTTGGCAGGCCGTTCTGGCCTAGTGTCACCGTTTTGCCCATGCAATTTATCTGCCTGCCTTCAACACTCATGGGCGTATACGGCGGCGTGATCGTATCCTCCAGACCGATAGGCGAATTCAGCCAGGCCAGCCTGGCGAAACTTGCAGGGTTTCCCACCCCGCCATCAGCGGAAACCTTATCCGTCACGTCAAGCGTGACTTCCACGCTCTTTTTCTTGCCGTCCTTCGGGCCTATAGTTATCTCGCCGGAATACTTGCCGGCTGGGAGATCCTTCGGCACACGCACCACAAACCAAAGCGCCTGCACCTTGCCTTTCTCAACGGTTATGGACTTGCTGAAAGGCTGACCCAACGCATCAATTCCGCCTGTATTTATGCTGTCAATCTGCGACTCTGAAATCACCCCGCCTTCGCCCGTAAGGTCGCTGAGATTAACCTCGAGATCCTTCAGTTCAGACCTGGCTGCGAAGACACCGATCTGAAAGGCGAAAAATTCGTTCCGGTCAGCTGTGGCCTCGAAAGTATCGCTCGGGCCGCCGTTTTCTATCCATCGCAGCGGAATGTCGTCCGCCATCTTGATCGGATGTTCGCGATCTTCGGGAAACAGCAGAAAGTCATCCTGCCGGTTGTAATTCAGAATCGTTTTGACTTCCACAGCTGTGGCGATAACCTCCATGGGATCGAAACGGTCAAATTCCCGCCTGGCCTCAATCCGCAGAACCTTACCCCGCGGCAGTGACGCGAACGCATTGCCTTCGAGATATCTGTTCGGAGTCAGGCCATACTTTTGAATCCAGATTTTGGAAGCTATCGGCTGGAGCTTGAGATATTTGTAATCAGCACAGCCTGTCTGCCTTCCCACTATCCTCTCCAGCGGATAATAATAAACCGCATATTCCCCAGGAACGGTCTTCGGCTGAAAGACAATGTCCCCGAATTCACGATTGATATTAATCAGCGCGATATTCTTTATCCAATTGCCGGTTTTCAGATCAACGACGATCACGCCCTTGTCCGTAACATCCAGATCCTTCCTGCGCCAGGGGATATGGACGTATACGGCATCGGCTTTTTCCTTGACCTCAACAACCGCACGATGATTGCCCATTTCATGAGGCCAATTTGCCACGCCGTATGGAACCGTGTCCTCAGCTTTAACAAAAACGGCAAAAAACAGAACGGAGAAACTTATACTAATCCACGCAGCCTGGATAAAGCGATTTTCTGTCATAACCAAATCCTGGACATATTCTGGGGTTCAACACTGAGAATTTTGATATGCGATAAAAAGAGATTACCCGATTACTTGTACATTACAACGATATTTTCAGGATCATAAGCTACATCTAAAACTTCATCGGGGAAAAATCGTGTTTCCGCATTCCCCCCGGCAAAGAGCATGTTAGCACACTCATTGCCGTTGTGCACAACACCGACATTAAAGACGCCATCTGCCAGATGGACCATGCTATAGATACCAACACTCAAATTCATGGCCAGGGAATCACTTCCGTCGACCATAAGAAAGGTATTTGCGGTATCTTTAATGTCCGAGAGTTTTAAAGGGGGCACATTCGTTGAGGTATTATACGCCCCTTTAAAGACGGAACAATTAAATGCAAAATCAGTGAAAGAACACTGACTACGACGAGGATGGTTCACGTGGGATGGACACAATGCAGAGCCGAGTGTAACCTTCACAATTTCTTCGCCGGGAACATAAGTGTGAAAGATTTGCTCCACTTCGGTATCATATGGAAGTAATTCCTTATCCCATCCGTGCCATCCTTCGGAATCGCATGTTAATCCCAGAGGATAACTCGAGTCGTAGTCGTTGGCATACAAAGACATCGCCATTCCCAGGTTGTGCAAATTTGACGTACAGACTACGGACTTGGCCAGGTCCTGGGCTTTTTTCAGACTTGGCAGCAGAATGGAAACAAGAAGCGCGATAATCGCAATAACGACCAGTAATTCTATCAATGTGAAAGCTTTTTTATTCATGATAATTCCTATTCCTGAGTTTACAAACTTCGCACCGAATCTCTTATTACAAGTGAAGGCTTGATCTTGACCATGTTATGGTATTCGCGGTTATCCACAGCCGGGATTTCCTGCAGAAGTATCGCAGCCATCTTACCCATATCGTAAAAGTCCTGGGCAATAGTTGTAAGAGGTACTTTGAAATGCTTGCTACGATCAATATCATCGAAACCAACGAGAGAAAAATCCTCCGGAACCTTCAGACCTCTTGCAGTCAACTCATCAAAAATGTCAAATGCCAGAATGTCGTTACTTGCAAAAATGGCTGTCGGCCTGTCGGAGAGGGAAAGTATTCGATCCAGAACAGACTGGACGCCTTCGTCATGTGTAACATCGACTTCAAAAAGGGAATCGCCCGTAACCGGCAGCCCGTTGCGTAACAGGCCTTGCAGAAAACCAAGCTGACGATTTTCAAGGCTGGTGAAATGCTCGAGTTTTTTCGTAACGTAGGCGATCTTGGTATGTCCCTGGCTTATGAGATACTCAACCATCCTCCTGCCGCCGTCATAGTTATCGGTAATTACGTAATCCGTCTCAGGTTTATCACAATAACTGTCGAGAAGAATAAAACGCACACTTTTTTTCTGCAGCGTTTCAAGAATCCGATCGCCTTCCCTGGAAGGCAAATGCCAGATAACCGCCCCGAAAATCCCGTTCGATTCCAGTTCTTTCAACTCGGCAATATAATCGTCTTCCGAATAATAGAACTTTACGATCAAATCCTTTTCATACTCTTTTAAAATCTTGCACATACTCTCCTGGCCGGCTGTTACATAAACTTCGCCTTTGATCTTTGCCCCGGGGCTTAGAAATTTCACGAGGGAGTTAGTAATCGAGTCGTCCTGGTACCGGCCGAACTCTTTGGCAACGAATGAGCCTATTCCGCGGCGGCGTTCAAGGACCCCCTGCCCGTTGAGCATAGCCATCGCGCGATTAATCGTAATCCGACTGACGTTATACGACTTCTCAAGCATCCTTTCGGAGGGCAGCTTGTCGCCGGGCTTGAAATTGCCCGCCCTTATATCGGCGTGTATCTGCCTTGACACTTTTTCCGCTAATCCTTGACTCATTTGTAACTCTTTCCTGTTTTTTTCCTTAGTTCATAATACAGACATAAAACTGTGCCGATCGGCACCATGCTCACATTGGCAGGTTCGCTGAAAATCAGATCCGCACTGCATCAGCAAGCATGGTGCCCGGCCAAACAATATTAACATTTTAATACATCACAAACCTGAACTATTATTATTTCCGCCTTCTGCGGGCAACGGCAAACAGGCCGCCGGCAGCCAGCAGACACATCGACGCAGGTTCCGGCACGGTCGTCCAATTGAATTCGTCGAAGAACATATTGGCATTGCTGTTATTGCCAAGCGCCAAAGTATCGACCGAAGTCATGTAGGGATCCCAGCCGCCAATACCACTCGTCGCAGAAGACCAAGTACCATAGGCACTACTGATCGTTATTGCAGTGCCAGCATCAGATACATTCATATCCATATGATAAAGTATATCACTTCCCGCCAGGGTCGTAGGGTTGTTATACACAGTTGTTCCCTGATAGATAAACCGGGCATATATGCTGTTGTTATTCGCATTGTAATAAAACAGCCACTATGAATTATCCACTGAATTTCCAAATGCAACCTCTATTGGACTGGAACCATTATACGAATGCCCATAGTAAACGCTCATATCACCCTGTTCTGGCGCGGCAAGATACTTTACCAATGTTCCGCCGCTACCCACCGACGCCATACCACCACCGATTGCAGTTATACCTCCGACATTGGGTACTGACGTCGCACTCGTTATTGTATCCCAGCCACTGCTGATACCAGTGTCAAACGTATCAGCAAAATCCGCCATCGCCGGTACAGCACACATCACTACTGCCATTAATAATACTACCTTTTTCATTTCGCCTCTCCTTAAAATTGGCCAGATCATTTTGTCAGCTTCACTGTGAAACCAACACTTCTAAAACTTTTTAAAACAACTTTAAAACAAAAACTGAGTTATTTGGTACGTCTACGAATAACTGCACATATTCCGAATGCCAAAACCGTCATTGTTGCCGGCTCGGGAACTGCCCCTGCACCTAAAGTACTGCCGAAGTTGGCCTGTACGCTTGCGTAGTCACCGGCAGAAACCACACCGTCGAGATTGGCGTCGCCAGGAATCCCTGCGGCTCCAGTGTTGCCGAAGTTACTCTGCACACTTGCATAGTCACCAGCCGATACGACACCGTCACGGTTTGCGTCGCCGGGCAATAACGTTGATTCGGCAGTTATCCAGCTGAATTCGTCGAAAAACATATTCGCCGCAGAACCATTTCCGAGCCCGAAAGTATCGACCGAAGTCAAGTAAGGATCCCAGCCGCCAATACCACTCTCGGCAGAAGACCAGGTATAACCAAGTGAAGTATCCTCAATAGTCATTGCGGTACCTGCATCAGATACATTAGCTGTCACAAGAAAACGCGTATCACTCCCAGCCAATGTTGTCGGTTTGTTATACACTGTGGTCCCCTGATAAATAAACCGGGCATATATGCTGTTGTCATTCGAGTTGTAATAAATCAGCCATAGCGAATTCTCAACCGAATTACCAAACGCAACGAATATAGGATTGACCCCTGGGTTATAAAAAGTCCCGCCATAAACGCTGAGATCACCCTGCTCGGGGGCAGCGAGGGTCTTAGCAAGCGTTCCGCCGCCAGCCACATACGCCATGCCGCCACCTATGGCTGGGTAATAATAGGTACCAGTAGCCACACCAGTCACAACCGACGCACTTGTTACCGTGTCCCACTCGCCGCTAATTTCGGTATCAAACGTATCCCCGAAATCCGCCATCGCCGGTACGCCAGACACCAAAACAGCCAGTAACACCATCTTTACCATTGTTTTTGCTTTCATCTCCATTTTCCTTTCGTAGAAATTAGCCTGCCTTGATTGATCCTCATCGCCTGATATGCCAACACACCAGTGGACTTATAGCCACTGCGGTATTGATAATACCACCAAAAACCACCGGCGTCAATATTTAATTCAATATTTCTTACCAAAGATTTAAAATTTTCTTTTATTTTGACAAAATCCATATACAATAGTGGTATTACCGCCTGGTAATTGTGATATATTCGTTTTTATGGATTTTATAGAGATAAAGGATGTTGCATGACAACCGTAAAGACTGTTCATTTAATATGTAATGCACACATTGACCCGGTCTGGCAGTGGCAATGGGAGGAAGGCGTAGCTGAGGCCGTGAGCACATTCCGGGTGGCAGCTGATTTTTGTGAAGAATTTGACGGTTTTATTTTCTGCCACAATGAAGCAATTATTTACGAGTGGGTTGAAAGCTACGAACCTGAGATTTTCAGGCGGATTCAAAAGCTCGTTAAGGCGGGGAGGTGGCACATTATGGGGGGGTGGTATCTCCAGCCTGACTGCAATATGCCAGCAGGAGAGTCGTTTGTCAGGCAGATATTACTTGGCCGGGAGTATTTCTGGAAGAAATTCCGCAAACGCCCCACTACCGCCATTAACTTTGACCCCTTCGGACATTCCCGAGGCCTGGTTCAGATCATGGCCAAAAGCGGCTATGATTCGTATCTGTTCTGCAGGCCTCATTCGCAGGAGCTCTGCGAACTGCCGGCCGGCCAATTCGAATGGGAGGGTTTTGACGGATCGCGAGTCAGGGCTCTGCGATGCTGGAACATGTACAGCTCTAAAAAAGGCAAAGCCACTCAGAGAATAGAAGAATTCATCACCGCAAACAATCTTGAAGAAAATAACCCGCTTTTATGGGGTATCGGCAATCACGGCGGCGGACCAAGCCATAAAGACCTTATGGACATCAAGAAGATGATGGCTGACTGCAAAAACGTCAATATGATCCACTCCACCCCGGAAGCCTATTTCAAAGTCACTCACAAGAAACCTCTGCCGGTCGTCGCCAAAGGGCTGAACGCCTGGGGCGTCGGCTGTTATACGTCGCAGATATTGATCAAGCAACTGAACCGCAGGCTGGAGAACGAACTGTTTTCGACCGAGAAAATGCTCGCCAGCGCATGGAAACAGGGATTGCTGAAAACTTATCCAGCCGATGAGCTCGAGCAGACAATGCGTGACCTGGCCTTTCTGCAATTTCACGACACTCTGCCCGGCACATGCATCAAGCCGGTCGAGGAGGCATCGATCCGGCTTGCCAACCACGGCCTGGAGATACTATCCAGGCTGAAAGCCCGCGCGTTTTTCGTACTTTCGTCCGGACAGAAGAAGGCAAAGACCAAAACCATCCCCCTGCTGGTTTACAACCCGCATCCGTACAACGTAGCCGGGCCTGTCGAATGCGAGTATCAGCTGGAAGACATGGTATTTCCGCCGTGTGAAGATCTGAGATTCACCATCGGCAAGGTTTTTTGCAACGGCACGGAGCTGCCAAGCCAGATGGAAAAGGAAGACTCTTCGCTGGAAGTGGACTGGCGAAAGCGGATCGTTTTCCACGCAAATCTCAAGCCCTCGCAAATGAATCGCTTTGATTGCGAGCTTGTCAAAGTAAAAGAACGGCCAAGGCCTGAACTGAAAAGCCGTAATGGGAAATTTAATTTCAAATCCAAGGACATCAGCGTTGTGGTAAATGCAAAAACCGGCTTGATCGACAGCTATAAGGTGGCCGGCCTGGAAATACTTCAGCCCGGCGCATTTCTGCCGCTTGTCATGGTCGACAACGAAGACCCATGGGGCATGCTGTCCAACAGGTTCGATAAAGTGGGCGGGCGTTTTAATTTGCTCACACCCGCCAAGAGTGCGCAATTTTCCGGCGTAAAATCAAAAACTCTTCCGCCGGTTCGAGTCATTGAAAACGGAGACGTGCGGACTGTCGTCGAGGCGGTTTTCGGGTTTAACGATTCTTTCCTCTGCCAGCGTTATTCCCTTCCAAAGCAGGGAACTCAGATCGGCATTGAAACGAATGTCATCTGGAATGAAAAAGACAGACTGCTGAAGCTAAATATCCCGATGAAAGTCAAAAAACCGCAAATCCTGGGCCAGGTTGCCTACGGCGTTGAAGACTTCACCGGCAAGAAGGACGAACTTGTCGCGCAGAAATGGGTAGGCGTCGCAGACGGAAAGAATGCCGCTACGCTCATTAACGACGGCGTGTATGGCTTCGATTTTGTCAAGGACTCGCTGCGACCAACACTGCTGCGATCGGCAGCTTATTGCGCGCACCCCATACCTGATGAGGAAAAGATCATCCCGCAGGATCGATTCCTGCCGAGAATAGATACCGGCGAAAGGAGCTTCAAATTTGTGCTCAATGCCGGGCCGAAGCGACAGAGGCTTGACGCGGTTGATCGCGAAGCTGTCGTCCTCGCGGAAAAGCCGATGGCCTTGTCGTTTTTCCCAAGCGGCAATGGCAGGAAGGCGGAGAGATTCATCACCCTGAGCGGCGAGACTGTCAGGCTGGCTGCGATGAAAAAGGCCCAGCATGGGAATGATCTTATCGTTCGCCTGTTCAATCCAACCGGCGATGCCCAGAAAACAACGCTTGCAATTCAGCCTGCGAAAATAAGAGAAAAACTTGAACTCAGCCCCTTTGAAATACGGACATTAAAGGTAAGTTTAAAAAATCGGACGCTCACTGAGATTCCACTGGACGAAAGGCCTTGATACCTTTTTTACAGCCAGACATATTGATCCATGCCTTTGGCATACCGGGCATACAGCAAGAGTAAAAAGCGTTTTTTCATTTCCATGAAAAAAGATCGACATCATTCGTTGGTTTTGACCAGTCGATCCGCAATGTCCTCTCAGCACATGGAATCTCTACAACTTCGCCGCTGAAAAGTGAACTTGCGTCATTGTTGTTTGCTTTGACATTCCCAAGTGCCTTCTCAGCCATTACCACATACGCGTCGAACATCGTGGTTGCGGGAGTCAAATTGTGTCTCCCTCCTTCGTAATAGCATACGTCCGGAGATACACCCAGTGACTGCAGTTTATCGACAAGGGTGCAGGTGTGTTCATCGTGCGGAACCTGCGAATCATCCGTTCCGTGGTCAAAAAACAATCGGCCGGTAAGCCTGTCGGCATGCTCGATCGCATTTCGAACGGATAAGTCACTCAAGGTGAAATCCCGCCCGGCCCAGGAAATAATATCGCTTGTCAAATGCGTGATCGGGGATGATAGCAACAAGGCTGAAAACGTATTCGGTGCGAAAATTGAACCGAGCAACGCAATGTGGCCACCCTGACTTCTCGCGAAATGAAACACGCGCTCAAGATTAATCTGCGGATGAATGCCCATAATCGTCCGCAGACCGTTCAACACGTCGAATACCTGGTAAAAGCTGGTGTCATACGGACAAAGATAACCGTCGCCCGAAGCGGCATTGAACTCATACCCGCTATGCCTGTATTCAACCGATATGCATACCAGGTCGAACCGCTCACAGGAATATTCGATCTTGTCAAGATCATAAAATCTATTCTTGCCCCACCCGTGCGTAAAAAGCATCACGCCCGTATTGGCTGACCACTTGTCGGGCTCGACAACCAGAGCGGTAATTTCCTTCGGGTGTTCTCTGAGATTAACACTCTGATATTTAATTTCATATCTTCGCATCGGACTATATCCAACGTATATACATGAACCTTTAGATCATTATTTCCTGTTGCAGATGCATGCACCCTGCCTGGCCTGGCATATCGGGCACCTGACGACGTTCCATTGATACCCGGTCGTCTTTTCGGGGCTTAACAACATAAAATCTGCAGAATATTTCTGATCTTCGATCTTCACTTTAACCTTTATAACGCCGTCTTTTTTAACTGATTCCGTCTTGATCCCGAAAGCCCCGTCGCCTTTATCGCAAATGTCCCATCCCTTCGGCCCGGAGAGTTTTATTTCATCCGGATTTACCGGAAGTTCGTTGCGGTACAAGGAAACTCGCACAACCATTTCCATATTCGGGTAGAGAATCGGATCACGATCGTAATGGAATATTATTTCAAGATCACGGTCGGTTTCCGAAGCAGACTGCACATCATAATGTCTTAAAATTTGCCTGGCCTTCTCATTCCTGGACAAGATATCCAGCACATTCGCAGCAGCGGCAGTTTTCTTCCCGAATGAAGCGCAGTCGGACTGCTCGGGCAAAAATTTCTCCGCGAGAGCTTTGGTTCTTTCGGTCAACTCATCGATCGTTTCAGGGTGATTGAATCGGCCTGTGTGCGGATAAAGAATGATTTTATTTCCCACCGGTTCAATCCATTTTTCAGGCAATGAGGAGGCACCGTCGATTATGCCCAACAAGGCCCCCAGCGTCGCGCCAGTGCAATCGGTATCGTAGCCGCAATTGACAGCCTTGAGCAGCCGATCTTCAAAATCCTCGCCATACAGCCAGCCGATAATAGTATAAGCGTGATTCGGGGCAGCCAGGGCCGGCTCGGTATAACCATGCGATTCGCACGCACGACCGGGGTTTGAAAATCCCACAGAAATATGATCTCTCGTCATGGCCCAGTTTGCCCCGCTTGCATAGCGCCAGAGCACTTCCCGTATCGCGCGGGAAATCTGGCAGGTGGGCGGAATCATTGACAACCCGATTCTGATCAAAACTTGAATATCGGATATGACAAAGGCTGCACTCTGCACCGCTGCCCAGAACATCTCGCCGTAAACACCTTCCCCGCCTGCATGATCCAGCAAGGCATCGCGGCAGGCCAGGCTGGCTGCCAGTTGCGGGTCGCCGGGAGCAATGCACGCCCATATCTCACTCCTTATCGGTGAACCCATGTTATCGATGAACCCGTTCTCAAAGCATCCAGCCACCGGCGGGCGCAAACCGCGTTCAAGATTCCGAAGACAAACACCGTATTCCGAATCGGCGTATGAACTCAAATAGTCCAGCCAGTACTTGACGAAATCCGAGAGGGTAGGAACCCTGCAATCTATATCTTCCAGCATCTTCAGCCAGACAAGCTGAAGATCCAGGTCGTCATTAGGCTGGGGTTCATCAGGAACAGGATCGTAAAAGGTCAAGGCATTGATACACTTATACCCTTCAAAAGGCCCGCCCAAGGTGCCGCCGATATTCTTGCCCAACCAACAGCCACGAACCTTGTCTTCATATTCTTTGATATTCAATTTTATGGGCCGGTCAGGTAACTTTGCATTCTTGATTTTGCCCGCTTGTTCATTCAATTTCATGGACATCGAATTTCCTTCAAAAATCGTTTTCTTAATTAATTAGCAAGATAATTTGAACTGGTTAAGCATTGATCTCGAATATGCATACATGGCTTCCAGGGTAGAAAAACCCTGCATGAGATGTCAATATCCATCTGGACTTATATCCAAGCCAGATAATAATACCACACAAACTTTTTCTGTCAAAACTTTTTAAGAACTTTTTCAAAAAACAACGATATTTTGAATAAATTATCGGCAAATGGTGGTATTACCACAGGCCATGCTCAGTTCTAATACTTATTCTGTTTACGATATTCCAGAGGGCTGAGATGGCTTTCCCGGTTGAACATCTTGCTGAAGACAAACTGGTCCTTATAGCCAACCATCTCGGCTATACTACCAACAGGTTCAGCTGTATATAAAAGAAGCTTTCTGGCCTGACTCAAACGTTGCTGGCGAACAAAACTCATTGGACAAAGTCCCGTAGCCTCAATAAAAACCCGATGGAATTGCGGTACGGACAAACCGGCCAGCGATGCAAGCATATCCCGGCTGATATCTTCTGCGATATTATTCTTAATGTAATCCAGGACATGGCTTACCCGCTGCCCCGCCCGCAAGCGAGTCGGACTTATCGGCTTGGCCTGGCAAATCGGGGCAAGAATGGCAAGAATTTCATAACCGATACTATTATATAACACCGCTGTTTGCAAACTCGCATCATCTTCCAAATAATGATGCTTTAGCCATTTCTTGATTAGAGATGCAATACTTTTAGACATTGGAGGAGATATGACGTTCGGGCAATCGTAAAGCGCGAACAGATCCATCCCCTCCTGGGTATAATAGTTCAGATGCAGCCAGGAAAATCGCCTTCTGCCGGCTGAATCAGGATAGCCTATCACCCTGTGTCGCACACCGGCAGGTATCCACACCAAATCATGCTTTCGAAAGGAAATTGCGGGGTTATCCCCCAGCCACATCTTCCCGGGCCCGTCATGCACATATGCACACACGATACATGGCAGGACACGCCAGCCTGTATCCGGATTATCTGGCTGATCCTTGATTCCGCCCGTCTGACATTCGTATTGTAGTCGGTTATTCAACATAAGTTCAGCTGACCATACAAACTATATGATACAAAATGACATAATAATGCAATATCAAAACATGGTTTTTTTAAAAGATTATGCGATCATTAAATTAGATAAAATCGGGAGTCTATCATCATGTATGAAAAGAATATTCAATGGCGAGAATGTGATAATGCGTCAGGCCGGCATTGCGTGAGGTACGCCAGCGGGCTGAGCTGTTACGAAGAAACGCTTTACGACGGCAGATGGATTACAAGCGGCGCGTCTGTAAAAGGCATGGCAGACGAAGATCCGATACTGTTCGGATCGCTTGAAAACAATTCCGCTTTCGATCTTGAGATCGACGGCCAATCTCTGCACCGCGGCTGGGAGTTCGCCCGCGCCACTCAGGAAACGCACGAAGCGGGAACCGACGTAATTGTCGTCCTGGAAAATTCGATTCGGCCGGTTCGGCTAACCGTTCACACTCTCTTGACCGGAACGGCGATTTTTTCCCGCTGGCTGGAAATAGAAAACACGGGCGATCGTCCCGCAGCCCTGGGAAAGCTGGCAGTCTGGTCCGGTAGGGTATTTCCGACGCAATCGGCAGACAGGGAATTCCGGGAGGATATGACCGAAACATTCACCGTACCTCACAGCCCGTTTGAGATGGGCTATATTGCGCAGAACGACGCCTTTCGCGAAGGCAATTTCCAATGGCGACCGATCGATACGCGGGAAATCCGTTTCGGCTCGGAGCGCGGAAGAAGCGGCTGGGGGCACCCCATCGTCTACCTGCGGGACAGAGGTTGCGGCGAGCTTTTCCTGCTGCAGTTGGGGTGGTCCGGCAACTGGGAAATTAAAATCAGGCCGGAGAATTATTTCAATGATAATATTACCCATCTGCGACGATCGGAAATTCTTTTCGCCGGCGCATACGTTACCTGCAAGGGCCCGCAGCGCATCATCGAGCCGGGCGAAACGATTACGACTCCCGAAGTATACTTCGGGCGGACGAGCAATGACATCAATGCCCTCGCCCAGCAGATGCACGAGCATCACAGGCTTTGCGTGATTCCACCTCAGCCTGAAGGTCGCGAAAACCTGATCAGCTACAATCACGCAGGATACGACATTATCGCCAACACCTCGAATGAAAAGTTGAGGCGAGAGATTGAAATAGCTGCCGAACTCGGCGCGGATGTATTCATGATCGACGCAGGCTGGTATGGCAACAATGATGAACACTGGTCAAAGAATCTGGGGGATTGGCAGGTCGGAAATCGCCTGCCGCAGGGCCTGGAACCGATATTCGACTACGCTCGAAGCAAAGGTCTGAAATGCGGCCTGTGGGCGTGGATAGAGGCTGCCAGCAAGACAAGCGATTTAATAAAAGAGCACCCAGACTGGTTGCTCGAGCTTGACGGCAATTACCTTGACAGTCTGCTGGATCTTTCAAAACCTGAAGTGGCCGCCTGGGTCGAATCGCAGATAGTTCGACTTATAGAAACATATGATCTGGACGTTTTCCGTCTTGATTACAACGTCTCGCCGGCTGAGGGCGGATATAACCGCAAGCACGGCTACGACGAGAATACGCTCTGGCGTCACTATGAGGCGTTGTATGCAATATTTGATCGCGTTCGCAGGAAATTTCCCCATGTCCTTCTGGAAAACTGTGCCGGCGGCGGAGGGCGAACCGACATGGGTATGCTTCACCACTTGCATTATACGTGGCTGAGCGACAGTCAGACCCAGCCTAATGTAGTCCGCCTTCTCAACACCGCCCTGCTTACAATGCCGCCTGAAGCGACGGCTGGTTTCTTCGGAGCCTGTATGAATGCCCATTTTGCCGGGACTCTTCAAACGCAGCTGCGAACGACTTTTTTGATGGGCAATCCCGCCATCATCGGAGTCTGGCCTGAGCATGAAGATAAAAATCCGATCTTGCGGGATGAAATCAGGCGATACATTAAAATCTTCCGGGAGCATGTCAGGCCGATTCTTCGCGACTGCCTTGTCTATCATCACGCCACATCCCTGCCGGGCATTTTTGCAACAGGCTGGTGCTGCCTGGAATACGCCAGGCCTGACCGAACAAAAAGCGTGATTGGCGTTTTTCGACTTGGCCCGGACGATGAGCCGACATATACAGTCAAACCGCAAGGCCTTTCGCCGGCGGGGACGTATAAAGTGTATTGCGATAACAGGCAGGTTCAGTTCGAGTGCAGCGGCCTGGAGCTTATGAACACGGGCTTGAATATTACACTAGAGTCGGCCATATCGAGCGAACTGCTGATTATCGAAATTCAAGAATGAAAAGATTGCGGAACATGAACCTGACAATTCAACTTAATTTTACAGACTTTCACCCTGCTGCAAATTCAAATTAATGAGAATTGAGTTTTTTGACATAATTTGAAGAAGGTTCAGAAACTATTTTAAGGAAGGTGGTAAAAAATGAATATGACCTCACGAGAACGAGTTAGAAATACCATAGATTTCAAAGAAGTCGATAGAGTTCCAATTGACATTGGAGGAACAAAAGTTACGGGAATATGTATAGATGCCTACGTTGAGCTGTTAAAGTATCTGGGGTTGGATCTGGGACTGCCAAAAGTCTATGACCAGTTTGCAATGTTGGCCCGAATGGACGAGGCCGTGCGAAATAGGTTGCATTGTGACGTTATCGAACTCGAAAATCCATCCGAGTCATGGGGAATTGAAAACAGGGACTGGAAGCCTTGGACCACTGGCATGGGCAATGAGATTTCAGTGCCCGGTGGATTCAATCCGATCTCGGACGGCCAGGGCTATATTCATATAAAGGACTCGAACGGCAATTCTCTTGCCTATATGCCTGAAAAAAAGGGATTATACTTTGAACGAGCCTGCGAAACCAAAATGTCGGATAAGATTGAAAAGATGGACCCGCAAGCCTGGGCAAATTCAATTCCACTCTATACGGACGAGCATCTTCGGTTAATGGAAGAAAAAGCTAAAAGGTTATACGAAGATACTGAATATTCTATCAGTGGTGGTTTTCTAAAAGGAATGATGGGTTCAAATGGAATTTTTGCGGGGCACACCATTACCGACTGGCTGTGTTTATTGGTAACTGATCGCGACTACGCATTTTCCATTCTCCAGGCGACTGCTTTACGAAATATAGAGAATCTCAAACTCTACCTTCAGGCGGTAGGCGATTATATAGATACAATTCTGATTTCCGGAACTGATTGGGGAACCCAGAAAGGGGAACTATTCAACCCGGATATTTTCAGGGATTTATACGTTCCAAATATTAAGTTAATGAACGATTATGTACACAACAACAGTAACGCAAAAACCATTTATCATTGCTGTGGATCTATAGTAAATCTCATAGACCACTTTATAACTGCGGGAATAGACATACTGAACCCTGTTCAGGTAAGTGCAGAAAACATGGTGCCCTCTGAATTAAAGAAAATGTTTGGTGACAGAATAGTTTTCTGGGGTGGAGGCTGTGATACACAAGGCGTTTTACAGCGTGCTACTGTTGATGAGGTCCGCAGCCATGTTAAGGAATTAGTAGACAGTTTCGCTCCGGGGGGAGGCTTTGTTTTCGCGGCAATCCATGATATTCAATATGGGGTTCCTCCACAGAATATCCTGGCCATGGCAGATGCCGCTCTTGAATTTGGCGCATATTGAAGCATGTATATTAACCATAACTACAAATTGAATTGAAAAGAGAAAAAAATGCTGAAACCAAAAGTCGTTCATCCGGAAAAAGTCATGCCCTTCATCGCCCCGGGCTGTGAAAATCTGTATACATCCCGTATGTTAATAGATATTTTCAACTGCGGCAGTGATAAAATCCAGGTCAATCACGGTATAGTCCAGGCTGGCAAGTCCATGCCCGGTGCCTCCCACGAAGGCCATGACGAATTGTATGTGATTCTCAAAGGCGAAGCTTCCCTGGATATGGCAGGGGAAGTTTATGATCTCAGGCCTGGCACGGTTGTGTTCATCCCGGGAGGAACCTTTCACGCGATAAAAAATGAAACCGGTACGGAAGACCTAGAGCTTATTACAGTCTGGCCAGGCCAACCCGCACCAGGTGTAAATGAGTTGTACGATATGCGTAAAGAAGCATGGGGAACGACGTACCGGGAAATCGATGAGGCCAATTGAAATTGCCGATAATGCAACGTTCAATCTTCAGGATAAGGAGGCCATGGTTGCCAGTTCAACTGACGAAATCGGCAAAAAAGCACTAGAGCACTGAAAAGTTGAGAGTTCGCATTTTTGCGTATTTGGGAATTAAATCCCAATCTGGTCGCGGCAGGGACATCGGTTACCAGACGCCCCCTTCTCAGATTCGGACGTGCGGAACTACCGCATCTGGCCTGCCCTTTCCCTTCTCGCGCCTGGAGCTGCCTGCAAATCTGCCAAACTCTATCAGACGCGTTTTTTCAGAGTGAAGGGCCAGTCCGAATTTGGCCAGGCGATCCCGCAGGTCATGCAGGAATTGACGGGCCGCACCTGTAAGGCAGATGCAAGGAAGAAAAGCGATTGCATATTTTTAAGATATTCCGTCGTTCTTCTGAAGCAGCAGATGCCTTATCGCCGCAAGCAGGTACTGACAGAATTCCTGTTCAAGAGTACTAAGCCGCCGGATCACAACGATGCGTTTAATATTAAAAATAGATTCAACGGCTCCGGTAGAACAGGCTACTTTCTATTTTTGGAGCGAGACGGTCTTTTATAAAAAACGCCGACAAATAATGCTTCTGAACAGGCTATTCGCTTTGTGTGATAGACCGGCGTGTGACACAAGGTACGCGAAGCTTCGCCGGTATGCGCTTGTGCGAAATAGCATGGACGGTCGTAGCTACCTGTGCCCGACACAAAAAAAGCGTCTATCAATTCTTCCTTGATGCCGTCAACGCTACATACACCAACACCTCATATCCCAAACTCATCCCCGCAAACCTGTGAAGGCATACAAACTGTGAACGATAACCAATTTTCGAATGGACAATATATTTTCCTGAGACAACCGTGGTGTCCCCGAATGATTTGTGATTACCGGATCACATCTCACTAAACTTCCTCTATTTTCACAATTCTTTTCTCTGCAGCGGATTTAATTGCGGCAAACGCGACACGTGTTGCCATAACTGCATCATCAACCCCGCAAACAGTTTGCCCGTTTCCGCTAATTTCATCCACAAAATGTTCGATAGCATGTGCGTGGCCTTTGTCCGGTTCAGCAGTGAATTGCAGCATGGGATCGTTTTGCTCGGCCGCTTCTGAGCAGGCAGCCCGCTTCTTCCCAAGCCACCCCGAAAGTCCACCCTCAGTGCCGATACCAGGATGTCTGTCTTTCAGCATCGTGTAAGTCTTGAGAGCGGGTGCGTTCGATATTCCGGCTGTTCTGATCTCAAGCATGTGATCCACAACTACCGCAGCCCCGTTACCGAACATTTCATAAAGTTCCTTTGGGTAGCCGAACGTTCCATTTGCACACATGCAGAGTGTGGCAATTTCGCCAGTCTTGTATTTGATAATTATTCCATGATTGAGCATCCCGGTTTCCATGGCAGAAACTTCTGTCGGCTCGGAGGCCATGAACCAATTGCACAAATCGGTAAAATGAGTCATTTCAAAAAGCATCGGTCCGTGCGGCGCCTGAGTCTTATCAAAAACCCATCCTTTCCAACTGAACCAGTCATCGTTAATTCTTACGGACATCCCGGCTGTTCCGTTGCCTTCAATTTCGGGTCGAGTTTCACCTTCGCGATCAAATCGCCATGGACAAGGCTGGGGAGCTTCCATATGCGACCGGAATATTTTGTGTGCGTCTATCATGGCCGGGGCGCATCGGCGGTTGTGTCCCACGCAGAAATGTATGCCGGAATCATTCACGATTTTCTGAATTTTGTACATCTCTTCAAGCGTACGGGCCAGAGGTTTTTCGCAGTATACGGGTTTTCCCGCCTCTGCTGCAGCCTGAATCAAAGGCAAACGCATTTTTTCAGTCGTTGCAATACAGATGGCCTGCACTTCCGGATTATTAATCACAGCCTTATAATCTTTGCTTGTGTGCAAAGAGCCATGAAGATTTTTACATTCATCCAGTGCTGCATCATCAAGGTCACAGCAGGTATGAAGTACTGTTTTGTCGCTTGCGGCAATGTTGGGGATATGTTGAGAACGAGCCAGCATCCCACAGCCTATGACCGCAAAATTCATTTTATCTGACATATTGATATTCCATTCATAAAGTCGAACCGAGTCCGACGGGGTGATTGCTTTCCAATTCATGTACGCCGTTATGCGGATCAAAAAGTCCGCCTAGTCGATCCAGCCATTTTTCGTTGGCTGCGGGCGTGAACTGCGGCGAATTCAGTTCAACATCATTCATTGTATGGACGTGTGCGGCAAACAGGGCTGCGTGTATCATTGATAAACCCGGATTGGTGAGATCCTGAAGCGAGAGTTTCAGATCATTCTGTTTTGCCCATGCAGCTGCTGCCAGTGCGAAACTGTGACCTTTGCACGTCTTCAGAGCAAAACCACTCCAGCCTTGGCTTTTGGCTTCGTTCATAAGTTCGAGACTTGTCAAACCTTCATCCAGCATTACCGGTTTCAATTTCGATACATCATTCCAGTCGAACTTATAGATGGTTATGTCCCTTCCGGTCGGCTGTTCAAAATATTTAAAGGCGTTAAAGGCATCGATATCGGCGGCTTGCAAACGCAGGAGATAATCCAAAACGCTTGCGTCGTCCGGGTTTGCCTCATTGGTATCTACCGATATCTCCACGTTTTTCGCCCCAAGTTCAGTTACCCATCTGTAAATTTCAATCGTCCTGGCGACATCGTAGTCATTATCCTGGCCTAGGATTTTTATCTTGAAGCATTGATACCCACGACCTTGCACCCAGGGCCGCAGTGTTTCCTTAGCATCATTTTTGCAGACGAGATACCAGGCTTTGAGTTTTGTTTTCGGCGCACTTATTACGGCGTCAATGGCTTTGCACGCGGAGCCTTCAAAGAACCGCTCAGCTGTGGGAATTTCGCACGGCTGATTATAAAAATCAAACGCAGACATTCCCAACGCAATACCTGTGGCATCGTGGATGGCGGCATCAAAGGGGCTGGCGCACATTGCCCTCGCAAGAACCGGCGGAGGCGTTTTGTGACAAACACTTTCGTGCAACCTCAGCCCCAATTCCATTGGGTGTGCGGTAGAACTGCCACAATATTCATAAAGATTCTGTGCGATATCCACACAGAGTTCACGAAGCGTTTTGTCACGCTGCTGATGTGAAAGGTTCGGGTCGGGCCAGGCCCAGAGGTCACTAAGATAAATAGAACCTTTACCTACAGCGGTTTTCCCGTCGACGTCAACAGTTACTCTCGCCACGGCTTCGGTTATTTCAGTAATTGCACCGGAAGAGATTATCAGGGGAGCAATAAAAGGCTGTTCTATGAACTCAATTTCAGCATTTGTTATTTTTACATTCATATTAACTCTGTATTCCGCGAAGAACCTTTTTGCTTCTTCGATATTAAGCGGCAGGGAAATTTCCGTTCCGGCTGCCGCAGACATCTGCGCGGCCAGCCTATTTCAGCTATAGCCCGAGAATTT
This sequence comes from Phycisphaerae bacterium, assembly GCA_963664745.2. Taxonomy (GTDB): domain Bacteria; phylum Planctomycetota; class Phycisphaerae; order SM23-33; family SM23-33; genus B1-G9. Next base: position 1,774,202 of record CAXXMC010000004.1, on the reverse strand, counting down.
ACAAAACTCGGGGACTGCTGGCCGGACTTGACGCAGTCAATAAAGTGCCCGACGCATGAACCTCTCTGATGCTCCACCACGTTACCGCTATCAGGCTTGGCTGTCTCGTCAGACCAAACCACCAGCCCCTTCCGCGTTGCAACGTGCTCTGTCCAACGGGTAAATATATTTCCAATCGGTTGTCCTGTTTGGCCAAATGCGGATTTTCTGCGGCCTATCCAACAACAAATCAAATATGCCCCGCCTTCTGCTCCGAAGACGTTACAATAGGCTTCGCAACCGTTGGCGTTGTCTATGTTGCCGAAGCAGAAACCAGCTTCGCCTTTGGCGATTTTCCGGTTATCCGCCTCATGGTTACCTTGGGCATTTTCATTATTATACCCAAACTAGTTTGGGAGACAAGGGAATTTTCTGGGACTATAAAAAAGCTTGATTTTCGGTATGGAATAATAAAAGCAATCAGGGTTTTGGGGGTTATGGTATATGAATTTTCATATCTTCATCGAAGATGCCTTATCGCCGCAAGCAGGTATCCGGCATTATTCCTGAAATGGAGTACTAGGCAGTATCATAAGGAAGCGATTAGGCTTTCCGCAGCAATTTTCAAAAAAACAGGGCTGATGGACCTGTTTCAAATTTTTGTAACTGAAAAGTAAGATAATGGTTACAGACATCCTTGACTGTCAACTCATTTTGGGCTATGCTTTCGTCCCGTGGTTGATGGCCTGAGCGAAGGCCTGAAAAACGCGAAGTATTTTATCCATAGCGTCTTGAGGGTTATCCCAAACGCTGAAGAAATGGATTTTTTGCATTTTTTTGCAGAATTGGCCGTTATTGTGAACGGTCAGATAAAAGGTTAGAAGGTTTTTTAGGTATTTACAGTGCTTGCGCAAGTTTTGCAAAGCAGGCATTAATTTAAATTGTTGTTTTAAAATAAGTTGGGCCCTTAGCTCAGCGGTTAGAGCAGTGGACTCATAATCCATTGGTCCGAGGTTCAAATCCTCGAGGGCCCATTTATAACCCGTTATTAATATGACAGCGCTACTTGAATTCTGTTTTACGATTTTGTTTTTGTCGGCTTTTGTAGGCCGCCTCGTTACGCCACTGATAATATTCGTTTATTCTTATGATCGCAGCCCATGATCTTGGCCAAGTCTGCCAGATCTTGGCGGCCAGGGTGTTGATCACCGTGGCTACCTGTTCCAGCGTAATACGCGGATTTTTCCCCCCGAAGCCGCTGCGTCTGCTCGGATATAAAAAACATCGCCAATCGCGAACACAGCCAATGCCGAATCAGTCCGGTATACGTCCGAACCTCAAACGAACCAAATCCCGTTTCCTGCTTGGCTCGCTCGAACCACATCTCAATATGCCACCGCGCAAAAGCCACAACCAGCAGCTTCCTGACACTCACCGAAGCAGGAGCGTTACTCAAAAAATATTTGTTCTCGCCGGTTTTAGGCGATTGAGCCCAAATCAGCCAATACTGTCGAGTTGTCGGCACGTTGACACCCTCAGCCGTATTGGTCAACTGCACACGTGCGGCTTTATATTTCCAGTACATCATTCCGCGCGTCGTGTTTTTGATCTTCACCGTTTGCCAATCCTGTCCGTAAAACACCGGACTGTGGCGAACCAGATCGGCAACTTTATGCGGCGCATATTCAGCCCGGCAGGACTGATACGCCGGCGGAGTTGCCCAGCATAAAAAGTTAGACCGCACCTCACCAATACCGCGCTGGCCCAGCCGATCCAATTCAAACCAGAACCCAGGAACACTGCCGTATTCCTCATCAAAAGTAAAATACGAAAACTTTACACCACTGCCTATGGCCCGTTGAATCTGCTCTACCGCAATTTTCCACTTTGGCCGATAAGACAATGAATCCGGAATATGTGCTTCTCTTCGTCTCTTTGGATCAGCTGCCCATTTTTCAGGCAGATACAGGTCGCTACATAAGACGCATCCGAACGGATTTGTGGGATGGTTGTCGGTATACAGCAAATGCTGGCCGACAATGCAATTGTCTATCTTGCCGGTTTCACCACACCATTGACGCTGCACGCCAGGCGTTTTGGCGCCCTGCTTGGCGTGGCCGGAGCCGTCGATTACGCCAATGCCCTCTTCCGTCGAAGAGCGATCAGCCACACGATAAAGCAGCAACTCTTCAGCACGATCATGATCCCAGCGAAATGAAGATAAAAATTCCTGCAAAGTTCGGACGGGAACTTCTGCCGCCAGTGCAATCGGCTCAATACTCTTGCGTTGAATGTCTGACATCAGACCAAGCATGTATGTCTCCAGGTAGCCGAAAGTAACTTCTTTGCGAAAACAAGGTCGAAACGATTCCAGAAATTTTTGCAGCTCCGGCTGCAATGTCATCATCTGTTCTCCAGTCATTTAATGCCCTTTCAATTGGATTTTTATTCCCATCGACAAGAACATCAAAAAATCTTGAGCTAATCTAGCGCTGTCATATTAATAGCGGGTTATTTTTTTGTCAAAATCATATATTTCACAGTTGTTACTCAGAATCCACGTCTCTACTTGGCAGCTGGGGTGCAGTATCAGCCTGACCTGGTGGAACGACGGTTTCGACCGTATATGATTTGACGTATTTCGTATGGGTTTCCTGCCAGGCCTGGGCCTGCTTGTTGGCCCGACGCACCCACAATTTAAACGCACCCAACCCGACAAGTAAAATCAGCGGCGAGAGGATGATCATAACGACCGAGATCAGAAAGCCGACGATCATAAGTACCGGCAGCACAATGAACTGATAAAACACGCGGGTCAGCCAATTTACATTTTTATTTTGCATCAATCAAAACTCCTGAATTCGACGGGCATTGTAACATATTGGCTGGGGAGATGGGAGGAAATTGCAATTGATCTCCTGGGCGGGTACACTGTGGGCATGACAATCAAGAATTTCAAGCGAATGGATGGCAGGCGAGCGGATCAGCTCAGGCCTGTGAAAATCACGCCCGGTTTTGTAGGTACTGCCGACGGCAGTTGTCTTATCGAAATAGGCGGCACACGGGTTATCTGCACAGCCTGTATCGAAGCTGACGTACCGAAATGGCGCGAAGAGCAAGGCCTGGGCTGGGTAACAGCTGAGTACGGGATGCTCCCAGCCTCTACGGGACAGCGGAAACGCAGGCCAGGCCTGAAGAGCGATGGAAGAAGCGTGGAAATTCAGCGACTCATCGGCAGAGTGTTGCGCAGCGTAGTGCAGTTCGATAAACTCGGGCCTTATACGATCTATCTGGACTGTGACGTGCTCGAAGCCGACGGAGGAACACGAACGGCTTCCATTACCGGATCGCAGGTTGCGTTGGGCCTTGCCATAAAGAAGGGTCTGGCGGATGGCCGATTTTCGCGCGGCGCTTTGACCGGATCGGTCGCTGCCGTTTCGGTAGGTATAGTAAACGGCCAGCCGATGCTGGACCTGTGTTATCAGGAGGACTCACAGGCCGACGTGGACATGAACATAGCAATGACCGACAAGGGTAAATACATCGAACTTCAGGGCACGAGCGAAGCGGCTCCGTTCGACGCGGATCAATTGCAACAGATGCTGAAACTCGGAAGCAAAGGCATTCGCAAGCTGCTGAGCCTTCAGAAACACGCACTTAAATAACGGGAGACAAAACTATGAACCGTATTCAAACTCAGATTTTTCCAACGATACTGATGACAATCACAGTTGGGCTGATAATCACAGGTTGTGAAAAGGTCAACTGGGGGGGAGGAGGCAAGGCCACATCTGACACGGAAGGCGCGTATACGATTCTGCTGTTCACGCACGAAGGCGCGGATCACATAGTAGACGCCAAGGCTCATGAAGAGCGAATCACCAAGGCTTCAGGCTGGGACGGCTTGTTCGTGGTGGACAAGGAAAAGACCAGCAGTCTGTATTGGGGCAAGTACAAAAACAGAAAGGCCGCGATGAAGAATCTCAAGAAGGCCAAGGAGTTTGTCTCGCCTACTACGGGAGTTAAAATTTATCAGCGCGCCATGGTTGTCCCGCTTCCCGGTAAGGACGAAGGCCCACCGGAATGGAACCTCAAAAACGCCCCAGCCGGCATGAAATGGAGCGTCAAGGTGGGCGTTTATTATGACATGCCGGATAGAAATTATTACGGCAGAAAAGGTGAAGCCGTCGAAGTGTGTCGCCAATTGCGAGAGCGAGGCGAAGAAGGCTATTATTTCCATGGCCCGGTGCGTTCCGGCGTTTTTATCGGAGCCTTTCCGCCATCATCGGCATATATGCGCCAGGTTCAAAGTGTCCAGAAAAAATCGGGCGACGAAAGCTACAAGGAAGACTTCATCGTAAACGATCCGAGAATAAGACGTATCCTGAAGGACTATCCAGACCTGGTAGTCTGCGGGGCCGGGGAGACCACAAAAGTTTACGACCCCAAGACCCAGCAGGTCAAAGTTTTCACCCAGCCTAGCGGCGTGGTAATTATCCCGGGAAGGGAAGGTCTTTAGTGACCCGACAGATAGTGTTGGCAACCAGGAATCCGGGTAAGGTTCGCGAGATAAGTCAGGTACTGGCCGAGTTGAATGTTGAAGTCGTCGGTTTACAGGATTTCGGCGGAATTGAGGAGCCTGAAGAGACCGGCGCGACCTTTGCTGCCAATGCGCAGGACAAGGCCATGTACTACGCCCTCGCGACAGGCCAATGGGCGTTGGCGGACGATTCGGGTTTGGTTGTGGATGCGTTGGACGGCAGGCCTGGCGTTTACAGTGCGAGATTCGCTGCTGAGCGTTGCGAAGAAAACGCCGGTCGGGAAATTTTAGACCAGGCCAATAATGACAAACTGCTCGATGAGCTGCGCGATGTGCCGGAAGAAAAACGAACCGCCAGATTTGTATGCAATCTGGCCCTGGCAGATGGGAAGACTGTGCTGCTGGAATCATGCGGAACCATAGAAGGCCGAATAGGCTACGAGCGGGCGGGCGAAAACGGGTTCGGATACGATCCGCTTTTCTTCGTGCCGGAACTAGGCTGTACGACGGCGCAACTCTCCGCAGAGCAGAAGAACGGCATCAGCCATCGAGGCCAGGCTGTGCGGAAATTCGCAACCATGCTTGAAAAGTTCCTGGCTGAGGAGAACAAGTAACATGGACGAAGCAAAATTGCGTGATATGCTCAGCCGCTGCAAAAACGGCGAATTGAGTATCGACGAGGTGGTAGCTTCCCTGCGGATGCTGCCTTTCGAGCAGTCGGATTCCGCTCGCGTGGATCATCATCGCGGTTTGCGTTGCGGATTTGGCGAGGTCATCTTCGGAGCCGGCAAAACAGCCGGCCAGGTACGGGAAATTTTCAACAAACTCGCCGCTACAGGTGAAAACGTACTGGCTACGCGAATCACCGCTGAAATGTTCGAGGGCATTATTGAGGACTACCCCAACGCGGAGTTTAACGAAACAGCCAGGACTATGACGCTGCGTCAAAAGTCAGCTGAGCCTGTAGGCCATGTTGCCATAGTCGCCGCCGGCACGAGCGACCTGCCCGTCGCGGAAGAAGCCCGCGTCACCGCGGAAATTATGGGCGCGAAGGTCAGTAAGCATTACGATGTCGGCGTAGCGGGCATTCACAGGCTGCTGGCTGATATGCCGGAAGTTCAACATGCGAACGTAGTGGTAGCCGTCGCCGGCATGGAAGGCGCCCTGGCCAGCGTGGTCGGCGGGCTTGTCGCGGTTCCCGTCATAGCAGTGCCGACCTCCGTAGGATACGGCGCGAGCTTCGGCGGGGTAGCTGCCCTGCTCGCAATGCTAAACAGCTGTGCGTCGGGCGTGTCGGTCGTGAATATCGACAACGGCTTTGCCGGCGGGTACAACGCCGCGATAATTAACAGGCAAACAGTAGGCAGGATTCAGTAGTCAGAATTCAGGATAAAGAAAAACTAAAACAGAACACATTGCACAGATAATAAAAAACATAAGAAAAATCCGTAAAACCAGTGTAATCTGTGGACAAAACTATAGTTTTCATCCGTGTAATTCGTGTTCACGGTTTTTGAAATAAGAAGGAATCTGAAATGGAATTCAAGCGAATAGAAGATTTTGGCAAGTTGCCTTCGCGTGATCGCGCGGGCCATAAGGGCGACTTCGGAAGGGTTCTTGTCGTCGGCGGGTCGCGTCGCATGATCGGCGCGCCTGCCCTGGCTGGCAAGGGCGCCCTGCGAGGCGGAGCCGGGCTGGTAACAATCGCGTCGCCCGCGCCGGTTCAGCTGGCGGTAGCCATGCTCTGCGAATGTGCCACGTCCGTTCCGCTGCCCAGTGAGAAGACGGGTAAGCAGGAACTTTCAGCTGAGGCTGTGGGGAAATTTCGGACTATTGCCGAGGCCTGCGACATCCTGGCGGTGGGGCCTGGCATGGCGGTTGGGCCGGGGCAGGAAGCTCTCGTCCGAGCTGCTATCGATCAGGAAAAGCCCCTCATCCTCGACGCCGATGGCCTGAATAACCTCGCGAAAATCGACGACTGGCCCAGCTTGCGACGCTGCCCGCTTATCCTCACGCCGCACCCCGGCGAGTTCGCCAGACTCACCGGCCTGACTATTGACGAAATTCAAAACGACCGTGAAAACTCAGCCCAAACCGCCCTGGCTAAGTGGCAGGAAACGACCCATACCGCCCTGCAGCTGATCCTGGTACTCAAGGGCGCCAATACTGTCGTGACCGATGGCCTGGCTGGGTACGTCAACAAGACCGGCAATCCGGGCATGGCTACGGGCGGCAGCGGAGACGTACTGACAGGCTTGATCGCGGGGATTGCGCTGCAGGGTCTGGACTTGCTGACATCGGCCTGTCTGGCAGTATACGTGCACGGCCAGGCTGGCGACCTGGCAGCGACGGAAGGAACCGAGGAATCTCTCATCGCAAGCGACCTGCTTGACTACATACCGCAGGCGATGCAGGAGATTGTAGCGTGAATTTTTTCAGTAAAATGTCGGGTAACGGATTTAAGATTACCCTGCTATTGTTGATGCTGCCGGTCTTGTCTGTAGGCTGTGACAAGAACAGCCAGGCCAATGATAACGCTCCCCACCCCAGAATCATCAGTCATAGCCCAGCTATAACGCAGATACTTTTCGATCTCGGTCTGGGCGATAATCTTGTGGGCGTAACTAACTGGTGCGACCTGCCGGCTGAGGGCAAATATAAGAACATCAGCAGAATCGCCGACGCGCGAGGCATCCGCACGGAGATGGCGCTCGTCGCCAGGCCTGATATCATCTTCACGCAGACTGACCCCAGCCGAGGCCTGTTCAACAACGTCACGAACAATCTACCGGACGTGAAAGTCGTACAGATCAGAATGGAATCGCTCGATGATATTTTCTCCGCTGTTGAAACCATCGGCCAGCTCACAGGCAGGGATAATAAAGCTGCTGAACTTTTGAAAAAGATGCGGGAGACCTTAAAGGCTTTGAAGCCAGCTGCCCCCCCTGCCAAGAAATTACGAGTGTTATTTTCGTCCAGTCATGAAACCCCCATGGTAGCAGGGCCGGGCACGTATATTGGTGATCTGTTTGAATTGGCTGGCGCTGAAAACGTTGGCAAAGATATTCCGGGCACTATGTTGTGGCGGAAGAGCAAGGTCGAGAATATCATCGCTGCCAGGCCTGACGTGCTGATAATTTTTTCCATGCCAGGCAGGGAAGATCAGGTAAAAAATTTCTGGCTTGGTCGAAAAGAAATCCCCGCTGCCCAGACAGGCAGGGTTTTCGTGGTTACCGATACCCGCTGGCTAAGGCCTGACACTGAAGTTGTTAATCTCGCCGGCGATATTCGGAAAATGTTGGATACCAAAGCCAGCCAATAGGCATTAGAAAGAAGTCCACGGATTACACGAATGAAAAACGGATTACACGGAGATAGTTTTTATTTTGAAAACAATCTGTGACATTTGTGCAATCTGTTGTTAATCCGTGTAATTCGTGTTCTCGTTTTAGGAACCGAAGTGGATAAAAAAGTGGAAAATAAAACATTGGACAATATGAAAGCCAAGCAGGAGCGTTCGCTTGGGGCGTTAACGTCGACGCGACTGTTCAGACTGGGCGGAATTCTGCTGGCTGTGACGATAGTCACCGCTGTGGTGTGCAGTCTGTTCGGGCCGATGGGATTTTCATGGGGCATGGCGTATCGACTTCAGCGTTTGGCAGCAGCTGCGATGGTAGGCTCAGCCCTGGCAGCTGGGGGTATGGGACTGCAGGCGATTCTGCGAAACCCGCTTGCTGAGCCTTACCTGTTGGGCATTTCGTCCGGTGCGGGCGTGGGCGTTTTGGCAGGGATGTCGTTGCTCGGGAGCGTACCGGCCTGGCTGGCATGGTCGCCGATTCCATTGCTGGCATTCATCGGCGCGTTGGCTACGTGCACAGCTGTTTATCTCATCGCCCAGCGACGAGGCAGGCTGGACGCGTACAGCCTGATCTTATCAGGCGTGATCGTGAACGTTTTTAACGGTGCGCTGATGCTTGTCATCAACCTGTACATCAAGCCGTATCAGATCATCGAATTCTCCCGCTGGATGATGGGCGAGGTCAGTGAAAATGTCAACAGGGGTACATTGATCGTCTGCTGCCTCTGCATTATGACAGGCTGGCTGGTACTGCTGTTGCGGAGTGCGGATTTTAACGCCCTTGCCCTTGGCGATGACGTTGCAAGATCGGTCGGAGTATCCGTAGCCCGGATCAGGCTGGAGACTTTTTTATGCGTTTCCCTCATGGCTGGCGCTGCGGTGGCATTGGCTGGGCCTGTCGGTTTCATCGGCCTGATCGTTCCGCACATCTGCCGAATGCTGATGCGGGCAGACTTCCGCGTACTTGTAATAGCGTCCGGTTTCATCGGTGCGATTTTCCTGATGATCGTCGAGACGCTTTGCTATTCCCTGGCCCAGTACGCACAGGTCGCGGTGATTCCGGTCGGGATAGTCACAGCCTTGTGCGGCGGGCCTTTCTTTCTGGTGCTGCTGCGACGAAGATTCCAGGTGGTTGAAGCATGAGCGAACAAGACGAAATTTTGAAACCCCCTTCCGTGCTGGCTGCTTGCGATGTGGGCTTTGCATATCACACGGACATGCCCGTCCTCAGCGGGGTGAGCTTGTCGGTTTCATCAGGCGAGTTTGTTTGCCTGCTCGGTGCGAATGGATCGGGAAAAACCACGTTACTTAAGTGTCTTATGGGCCGGCTGAGGCCTAGTATCGGGGCGGTCAGGCTGGACGGAGAAGATGTACGGAAATTCTCCGCCCGCGCGTTGGCCAGGCGCATTGCGTATGTCCCGCAAGAGCCGAGGGTAGCCTTCGCGATGTCAGCTTTGGAAATAGTTCTCACCGGCAGGCTGGCGCATAGCGGCGCGTTGGGACTGGCAGGCCAGAAAGATCTGGATATCGCCAAGGCTGCGATGAAAATGACCCAGACACTGGAATTCCACGACAGGCCCCTGGGGGAACTTTCCGGCGGGGAAGCCCAGCGTGTCATGATCGCCCGTGCCATCGCGCAACAGCCTGATATCTGCCTGCTGGATGAGCCGACGAGCCAGCTTGACATCGCCTGCCAGATGCTTATCTATCGAATGATGCAAAGGCTCGCTCACGACTGGAACATGGCTGTGATCTGTGTCAGCCATGATGTGAACCTGGCTGCTAGATTTTCGGACCGACTTATTCTGATGCGAAGAGGCTCGGTAGTCGTCGCGGGCCAGCCTCGCGAAGTCATAACCGAGACGGTCATAAAAGAAACCTATGGCCTGGACGTGGAACTCATCCCAGTAGATAATGAACCGCCGATCGTGAGAGCAAAATAGTAATTCACACGTTGAAAAAACCTCCCGACGCGATATGATGTGATAATCATGAATGAAATCCATATAGACATCCCAGCCGAGCGGGTCGCGGACTTCTGTCGCCGACATCATATTCGCAAACTTGCGTTTTTCGGCTCTGTTCTGCGCGATGATTTCACGCCAACAAGCGATATTGATATTTTAGTTGAATTTGAGGAAGGTCACGTTCCAGGCTTGGATTTTTTCGGGATGGAAAGAGAACTTTCCGATATTCTGAAACATAAAGTGGACTTGAATACACCTCAGTTCCTGAGTCCCCTTTTCCGCAATGAAATCCTCCGCAATGCCAAGGTGCAATATGACGCGGCATGAGAACCTGGTTCGACTTCAACACATGTTGGAGTCCGCTGAGGAAGCGTGTTCGCTTTTGGCGGGCAAATCGCGATCTACTCTTGAGGAAGACCGTGTATTGTCTTTGGCGATAGTTCGACTATTGGAAATTTTGGGCGAAGCGGCTAATCATGTTTCGGAGGATATTCAGAATAAATATCCAGATATCCCCTGGGCAAATATTATCGGTTTACGGAATCGGCTTATTCATGGCTATGATTCCGTTGACTTTGAAATTCTTTGGCAGATATTAAGCCAGGACCTTCCAGCTCTATTACCTAATTTACGTATTATGATTTCTACACTATGACTCAAGAACACATAATTGGTTTGTCAAATGTGCCTGATAGCCTGCATGGTTGCGTCCTGACGATGGGCAACTTTGACGGCGTGCACCTAGGCCATGCCAGCATCGTAGCCAGGGCCCGTGAACTGGCAGAGCTTCACGATGTGCCGGTAGTGGCAATGACTTTTGATCCGCCGCCCGATCTTATCGTCAGGCCCAGCGACGCGCCGCAACGTCTGGTATCTCACGAGGAAAAAGTTCAACTGCTTTTCCAGGCTGGGGCTGATGTGGTGGTTACCGCAATTCCCGACCGAGCATTGCTTTCCATGCCGGCCCATGATTTCATGCAAGAGATAATCGTCGGGAGATTCGCTCCCAGGCATATTGTGGAAGGGCATAATTTCTTTTTCGGCCACTGTCGGGCGGGCACGGTGGAAACTCTCAGGCAGGCAGGCACTTCGCTCGGATTTGAAACGCATCTCGTCGAGCCAGTCCTGGCTGAGCTAGAGGGCGAATCGGTACGAATTTCGAGTACATTGATTCGCCAGCTGATTCTGGAAGGCAAGGTCGAGAACGCAGCCGAGATGCTCGGCAGGCCTTTCGCATTGACGAACAAGGTGGTAGTGGGCGCCCAAATGGGGCGCGTACTGGAGTTCCCCACCGCCAACATGGAACCAGGCCAGCAGATTGTACCAGGCGACGGCGTATACGCAGGCCGGGGTGTGGTTGAGGGAATTAACCGGAAATTCCCAGCTGCGATCAGCATAGGCTGCAAGCCGACCTTCGGCGAAAGTCAGCGGGTTATCGAGACGAATCTCCTGGGCGCTTCCGGCGATTTCTACGACAGGGACATAAAGGTTGAGTTCCTGGCCAGGCTGCGCGACCAGCAAAAATTCGACTCAGCCGAGTCGCTTAAAGCCCAGATCGCAAAAGACGTCCAATACGTCCATGATCATTTTTAAAATTTGAGTAAACAATATCCAGTACATAAAATCATGACTGAAATGATTTAAAAAAAATCCCAAGGAGCTTTTTTTGAGCGTCATAAGCGATTTTCATAATATAGCAGAGCGTATCAGCCGGGCCGATTCAATTCTTTGCATGACGCACATTCATGCCGACGGCGATGGACTCGGGTCGATGGTAGCCCTTGCCGCAGCAGCAGGCCAAGCCAATAAGACCGTTAAACTTTTTCTGACGGATAAAATTCCCTGGCGGTACAAATTTCTTTTTGACGGCGAGTTCCCCAAAGCCATCCAGGCTGAGGATTTTCACGCCCTGGCCAGCAAGGCTGACCTCATCATGGTAATCGATACGTGTAGTTACTCTCAATTAGGCGACATAGATGATGATATAAAAAAATTTCGGGAGAAGACCGTCGTTATCGATCATCATTCAACCACCGACGACATTGGCGCGGTACGCTGGGTAGACCCCCAGGCCGGGGCTGCGGGACTGATGATGATGGAACTGCTCGAGCGTCTTGATTTCCCCATGCCCCCCGCTGCGAGCCTTGCCCTTGCCACCGCTATCGTTTCCGATACCGGTTGGTTGCGTTTCAGCAATACCGATGGCCGGGCTGCAAGGGCGTTTGCGAAACTGCTGGACGCGGGCGTCAACCCTGCCGATCTTTACGACCGGATTTACCAGACCGACAGAATAGAGAGACTCCGCCTGCTGGAGCGGGTTTTGGGCAGCATGGAACTTTTCAACGACGGCAAACTGGCAGTGATGTCGCTCTATAAATCAGACTTCGAGGATATCGGCGCCCGACTCGACGAAACGGAAAACCTCATCAACGAAGCAATGCGAATCGCAAGCGTGGAAGTGGCTGTGATGCTGGTGGAAAATCCCGACCAGATCAGGGTCAGCCTGCGAAGCAGGAAAGACGTAGACGTTGCCGGCATCGCAGCCAGCTTTGGCGGAGGAGGCCATGCACGCGCAGCGGGCCTGCGTGCGCAAGAACCTCTCGACACCCTTAAAGCAAAAGTCATCCAAGCCGTCCTGAAAGAATTTTAAACACCGCCAGAAAAACAAGAATCCTCCATACCCATAAAGAGCCGTCAAAACATTACGATCTTTTGCCACCTCCTTGTAGGGTATTCACCTTACCTGTTAAAAACAAGGCTTTTATAGCAAATTTATCCTTGACACTTTAATATATCATTGTTATAAAGACTGACTGGAATTTGTTTGATTTTGTAGAGTTTTTTAGAAGGGATCTTGAATTTATAAATGTGATGTTCGGGGCTTCGTAATATCCCAAGTCATCACATTGTGGGTTTTTTTGTGGGCCTGAGCCGGCTCGCTGGATTCCGGGTATTGATTTATATGTGAGGGTTTTCTGTTTAACCAGCAAGACTCCAAGGAAAGCGCATCAGTTTTTGCGTGGGTGGTTTAAGGGCCTTGGGCTGCACTTTTTCCTTCCACTCAATCTGTTGCTGCGGGTAAGGTGCGCCTTTTTGCACCTCCACGCGAAGGACACGCACATTAAAAAAGTAGACAAGAAGTTCACCATTTATAAGTGGAACAATGACCTCGATTAAAGAGCCTATCGGGATGCAAAAAATGGCTGAAAGGAAACTTGAAATGAGAAAGTTAGTAACAATTTGTGCAGTATTAACAATGATGTCTGCGATGAGCGATCCTGCCCCAGCAGCTGTTGACTTTGACAACCTCAGCTGGTCAGTCCAATACATGATCGACCAAAGCCAAACCGTCCTGGGTACCAACCAGTTCGACCGCCCACGCAACAATCGTGGCCTGGCCATTTCGCCGGACGGCAACTATCTCTACGCAGGCTACAACAATCCCTCGAGCGGATTTGAGGTACGCAAGATTGACCTCAGCGAGCCAGACTACAATAATGCAACAGTTGCACATCTTGTAGGTGTCAGCAGAGGAAAAGCCATCTCCGTTGACGACGTCGGTCGGGTATACTTGGCCGATGCAGGCGAAGTCAAAATCTTTGACGCAGATCTTACGACTCAACAATTCACCGGTGGCCTGACGGGCACCCAGATAGAAGGTGTCGCGACAGTACGTCAAGGCGGCAGTCTCAGCATCTTCACGTCAGATCGCAACGCCGGAACAATCACCAAGCAAATCCTGACCGAGTCCGGCGGCGTTATAACCGGAGCGACTCTGGATAGTTCCTTCGGCACAGCTGGGGTTTATCAATTTGCTTCAGGCGTGGATCTTCGGGGCGTTGAAGTTGACAATACCGGACGAATCTGGGTGGCGGACAACGATAATGCAGCTGTGTACGTCATAGACGCTACAGGAAACAGCCATAGCACTGTAAGCTTCTCGGCCGGCACGCCATACGATATCGGGTTCGACAATGATATCGCCTTGATTACGCTTGGCGGAGTGGATATTGCGAGAGTAAATGTCAGTGATTTAACATCGGCTGGTTCAGTACTGGATCTGACAGGTGTTTTGGCAGGTTTAAAGCTGACAGCGTCACCGGCAACGGGCGGAGATGGTAATCTTGAGGGCATCGCGGTTTTGCCCGGTGCAGGTTTTTATGTTGCAGGCGACGGCATAAATACCGCAGGTGGAAGATCTACCTTTGGCCGAACTGACGGCGAAAGCGGATATGATGGTTCAGATTTCTACACTGACCTGACCCATGATGACAATGACCCGATTCTGTTTGCCGTCCCCGAACCGGCGACGATGAGTTTGCTTGGCCTGGGCGGATTGGCATTGATTCGCAGATATCGTAAATAATGAAAATGCAGGCCCCTCGTTCGCGGTTAATGGTGCGTCCCATAAAGGGCGCACCCTTCAACCTGAAGATTCGCAGGTTTAGCATCGAACAGCGAATATTTGCAGCAAACGAAGTGGGAACAGTAAATTTAAAAAATGGTTTAGAAGTAAAAAGTTGCGATTGGTTTTAGTGGAGGCGAGGGGCTTCCTGCCGATCGTAACACAGTTGCCTCGACAAAAGAGCCTATCGGGGTGTTACAAAAAGGCCGGAAGGAATTTGTAAAATGAAAAAGTTTATGACGATTTGTGTGATATTAATGATTATTTTGACTGTTGGTGAGGCCATACAGGCTGATACCATAATTAATTTTGATGCATTAGCTTATCGCCCATCAAATGATGGCACACTCGAATATGGCATCGCCATCGAATACGCGACCCAGGATGGCATGTCAACATCCACGCCAAAGGCTGGACAAAAAGTTTTATATGGTACTGAATTTTTCAATGGCTGCGCTCTTAGCGATATTGATTCCATTCAATATACATGCCGATCAGTCGAAGGCATAGCTCGCCCCTATACAAATGCTGTTATAACAGATGGTTCAGGCCACTATGGTGTCATTTCGTCTCAAGGCGGAATAACTCCGTTATGGTCAAACATAGTAGGAACGACTGTTGTTGAAGGTGTAACCAAGAATATTATCGAAGAACGCTATCAGTTCAACTACGCCGCCGACTCTGGCAATCAAACTTACAACTTTAAATTTTATGAACCCAATCCAGACAGCTGGACAGGTCAGCCAACCTGGTGGGGTAGCGGTGTGACTGTTACATGGTCAGACATCAGCAGTTGGAGTTTATTGGGCGTAGGCGAAACTCGTCCGTTGAATTCCGGTGAAACAGCATTGGGATACCCCCGCGGTCCAGAAAACCATGGCCTGAGTATTATATGGGGTGATAGTGCGAACAATTATCTTGGCGACTTGGAAATCTATGACGTTACAGTCCTGGCTAACAGTCAGACTTATACTGCCGGCGTCCCCGAGCCGGCGACGATTAGTTTGCTTGGCCTGGGCGGATTAGCATTGATTCGCAGATATCGTAAATAATGAAAATGCGGCCCCTCGTTCGCGGTGAATGGTGCGCCCAATAAAGGGCGCGCCATTCAACCTGAATATTCGCCGGGTTCACATTAACCAGCGAAGATATTCAGCGAAGTGAGTCGGAGCAGTAAATTGTTGGAAATGTTTTAGAAGTAAAAAGTCACAATCGGTTTTGGGTGGAGGCGAGGGGTCTCCAACCGAGCAAGACGCAGTTGCCTCGACAAAAGAGCCTATCGGGGTGTTACAAAAAGGCCGGAAGGAATTTGTAAAATGAAGAAGTTACTAACAATTTGTGCAGTATTAATGATGGTTTTTACAGTGAACGTTGCTGTTCAGGCAAGCGTTTTTGTCGATGGAGGCGATCGTTTGATTGACACGCAAAATGCAGATGGCGGATGGGCTTGGATACTTACTGGCACAAGCGCCACAAATAGTCCAGGGGCTTGCGGATCCGGTTTGCTAAACGTCTACAATGTAACAGGTGACGTCAAGTACCTCAATGCCGCTGTTAATGCGGGCGATTTTGTGATAGCTCAACCAGGCGATGGTTACACCTATCGCCCAAGCGTTGGCATTTTCATGAAACAGCTATCGGACATTACCGGTGACACCAAGTATGCCGCTGCTGCCAAGACAAACTATTACGACGCATTGGAGGCAGGAACCTATGCATACCGAACAACCACTGCAGTAGCTGACGGCCTGTATAATACCGACGAATACATTACTTATATCAATAACGCACGCGATTCCACACCAAACATGGCGTTATGGGATTTTGGTAACATTGCCGATGGGGCAGTTGTGCTTGGTGCGTCTCAATCCGCAATGGATAAATGGGCAGGGGCAATTGAAACGGGACTAAACAATTGGAGTGGCGTATATGCCACAAATGGCCATTACTCCGTTCTCGGACTTGCCGGCGGAATCTACGGCCTGTCCGCAATGGGAAAAAATCTGACTAATCCGATTTCGTCAACAGATACCTATCTCAATGGCTGTGCGGATGTTGAAGACCTTGCAGACGTGCTCGTTACATGCCAAGCCGCCAGCGGCGGATTTACGAAGTATATCCAGTATGTTTCCAGTAGTTACACAGGAGTCCAGGAAACAGCTTTTGCGATCAAAGCCCTGCAATCGGTTGATCCTGTCAAATATGCTTCCGAGATTGCTGCTGCACAAAATTGGCTAGCCGAGGTCCAATTAGACAATGGAGGCTGGGCTGGAAACTGGGCTGGTCTTCTCGACAGTGAAGGCTTGGGTGAAAACAATCAGGTTACAGGTCAGGCTCTTGGGGCTGTCCCAGAACCGGCGACGATGAGTTTGCTTGGCCTGGGCGGGTTGGCATTGATTCGTCGTAAACGGAAGTAGTATTAATTTCAAGAGCAATTCACAGTAAAAAAAAGACCCTCAGTTGGCGGAATATCTACCGGCTGAGGGTTTTTTATTCTCCTACCAAATAATCCGAACATCCTGTCATAGGTAACTTGTTTTACACTCAACAGTGCACCTTGCCGATTTTGAATTTCAATTCCCTGTGCCTGTTTACCATAAGTACAGCCCCGGCTATGGAGAGCATTTTGGCTTCCATGCTGTCGGCCCTGCTGGTCAAAACCACAGGCGATTTCGCGCCCACCAATAACCCGACAAGACGATGACCGCCGAAATAGACAATCGCCTTGGCCAACATGTTACCGCTCTCGATATCCGGCGCGACAAGAATATCCGCCTGGCCTGCGACCGGGCCGGTGATGTGTTTGTGTTCCGCAGCGGCTTTGCAGATTGCGTTGTCCAGGCCGAACGGGCCGTCCACCGTGCAGGCGGGGACGTACTGATTCCTGTCCGCCATTTTCCCGAGAGCAGCGGCATCCAGCGTAGCGGGCATCTTGGGGTTCACAAGCTCCTCCGCTGCCAAGGCTGCGACTTTCGGGTCTGTAACGCCGAATATATTGGCCAGGTACACGGCGTTGAGAAGAATGGCTGACTTTTGCTCAAGATCGGGGGCAATGTTCATCGCGCCGTCGGTAACGAAGATCAATTTGTCCCAGGCCTTGATCTCCGCGATAAAAACATGGCTCATAATCGCTTCGGTCCTCAGACCTTTGTCTCTGGAAAGTAGGCCGCGGAGGAAATCGTCCGTATGGATATAGCCTTTCATAAGGATATCGGCCTGGCCTGTAGAAACAAGTTCGACGGCCTTGGCAACGGCCTTGATGTTATCCGCTTCATGTACGATGGAGATGTTAGCCAGAGAAGCCCCAGCCTCGCCTGCTGCTTTTTTGATCTTATCCTCATCGCCGACCAAGGTACATGTCGCGATGCCTCGCTTGTGGGCAGCCTCCACAGCCTGGATTACCGAAACATCCTGGCCGACCGCGACGGCAACTTTTCTCAACGGGTGAGATTCGACAGCTTTGAGTAGTTCGTCGAAATTCTTCATCGTGTGTCTCCTGTCTCGTTGAATGGGGATAAATATTTCTTAACGCCTGACATATTTTACAGATTTTACCATCGTACCAGAAAACAAAACATAATTGACTTCAACTGCCGGGCCGATATAATTTCAAAGCAAGTTTTCGACAGGAACTTCAGGAATTTTTATGAAACTTATTACAAGAGGCTAAAATGCGGACGTTACAGGAGAACCTGAAAGGCTACACTCTCGGCAGCTGTCGAGGCCTGGCCAACGTCCGCGAAGCTATTATTGAAGGTAACTCCTCGAACTTGCCTTAGGAAAACCTTAAAAAAATTACAATAAACCAGACCAACCCTGAGGCTGAATTGAAGTTTCAGGGTTTTTTGTTAACTTGGAGAAATGATCCATGACGGATAAAAAGAAATCGTACAAAGACACGCTTAATCTGCCTGATACCAGTTTCGACATGCGCGCCAACCTCCTGCAGAAAGAACCTGCCATCCAGGCCAAGTGGGAAGAAAGCAAGCTCTACCATCAAATCCGCAAGCAACGGGAAAAAAGTCCTCGATTCGTGCTGCACGACGGCCCGCCATACGCAAACGGCAATATCCACATGGGCACGACCCTTAACAAGGTGCTCAAGGACATCGTCGTCCGCACGAAAAACATGGCTGGTCTGGATTCCCCCTACGTTCCGGGCTGGGATTGTCACGGCCTGCCTATCGAAGCGAAGGTAATGGAAAAACTCGGCGCCAAGGCTGCGACGCTCGACGCGCTGGTGATCCGAAAAATCTGCAAGGAATATGCCGAAAAATTCGTAGCCCTGCAACGCGACCAGTTCAAACGTCTCGGCGTGATGGGCGAGTTCGAGAATCCTTATATCACGATGGCTCCGCAGTACGAGGGCGACGCGCTGGAAGTTTTCGCCAAGCTCATCGAACGCGGGCTGGTCTTCAAGCAGCTCAAGCCCGTGCACTGGTCTATCGAGAATCAGACAGCCCTGGCTGACGCCGAGCTGGAGCATCATGACGTTACCGACACCAGCATCTTCGTAGCCTTTAAGGTCGTCTCAGGCAAGTGCGACGGCGTAAAGAACTGCCTCGAATCTGACACCAAACTTTCGTTGCTGATCTGGACGACAACGCCCTGGACCCTGCCCGCCAACCGGGCAGTGGCTGTGCATCCGCAGATGGATTACGTTTCCATACAGGCCGAGACCACAGCTGGGCCACAGCGATTCATCCTTGCTGCGGGTCGAAAGGACGTTGTGCTTGCGGTCATCGAAAAAACTCAGCCCGGCTTTATCAAGAGCTATGAAACCGTCGCCGAGTTCAAAGGCCAGGCCCTTTTAGATTCTGAAATAAAATATCAACATCCCCTCGATGCTGATCGGCAGTGTCCGGTGGTCGGGGCAAATTACGTTACTCTGGAAGACGGAACGGGACTGGTTCACACCGCGCCGGGCCATGGCACGGACGACTACCACACCGGCCTGAAGGACGGCCTGGAAATCTATTGCCCCGTCTCAGCTGACGGAACCTTTGACAATACCGCGCCGGAATTCATCCGCGGCATGCTCGTATGGGACGCTAACCCGACAATCATCGAACTGCTGAAGCAACGAGGCGAGCTTGTAGCCTCCGAGACCATCACGCACAGCTATCCCCACGACTGGCGAAGCAAGACGCCCACGATTTTCCGGGCGACGGAACAGTGGTTTATCGGCGTGGACAAAAAGCTGCTGGACAACTCAGAAAACAAAACGCTCCGCCAGCTGGCCCAGGACGTTTGCGAGAAAAGTTATGACGAAGGCGGTGCGGATTTCATCCCGAGCTGGGGCAGGAACCGCATCGGCGGCATGCTCGCAAGCAGGCCCGACTGGTGCATCTCCCGACAGCGAGTCTGGGGCTTGCCGATTCCCGCATTCTATAACGAACAAGGCCAGCCGCTCTGCACCGCAGCCAGCGTTCGGGCAGTATCTAAAATTTTCGCAGAGATGGGATCCGACGCATGGTTTAGCGAATCGCCGGAAAAACTCCTGGCCGGCTACGACCCGACCGACGACCCGGAACTCGAAAACGCAGCCGACTTTAAAATCGCGACGCTAAACAAGGGCTACGACATATTCGACGTCTGGTTCGAGAGCGGCTCGAGCTGGTACGCCGTCGCAATAGCGCGAGGCCTGGTCGATGAAGTTCCCGTCGATCTCTACCTCGAAGGTTCCGACCAGCACCGCGGTTGGTTCCAGCTGTCGCTTCTGCCAGCCTTGGGGGCGGCAGGCTGCGCGCCGTTTAAAACCGTATTGACCCACGGGTTCGTCGTGACAGACGCAGGCCATAAGATGAGCAAGTCGCTGGGCAATACCATCGAGCCGGACGATCAGCTGCAGAAACGCGGCGCAGACATACTCAGGCTGTGGGTGGCCTCGCAGAACTACCAGGACGATATCCGCTGCAGCGAAGCCCTGATCGCGCAGGCTGAGGACGCTTATCGCAAAATCCGCAACACGCTCCGGTTCCTCATGGGTTCGATTGGCGATTTCAACCCAGCGACCGACTCGACCGAGCCGAGCGCACATTCAATCGACCTCTGGATGCGAATGGAAACTCACCTGCTTATCCAGAACGTACGCGAAGCCTTCGACCGTTACGAGTTCCACCGGGCGACTCGGCTGATGTACGAATTCTGCACCGTCCAGGCATCGAGCGTGTATCTCTCCGCCGTGAAGGACAGGCTGTACTGCGAAGCGAAAGATTCCCCGCGTCGCCGGGCAACGCAAACCGTGATACACGAGGTGCTCATGGCCTTGGTGAAACTCCTGGCTCCGATCCTGTCGCACACCTGCGAGGAAGCGTGGGAACATATCCCCAATAAGCCGGCCGACGCCCCAGCCTCGGTGCATCTGACAACCCTGCCGGAAGTCGAAGAGCAAATCCTGCGCATGATCGAAGACATCACACCGGTAGCCTTCGATGACATAATGCAAGAAGGCGAGACCCTGCAGGTCGGCCCAGCCTGGATTTGGGAAAGACTTATGGACATCCGCGGCGACGCATTGGTGATGCTCGAAGCCCTGAAAAATCAGGGCGTAAAAAATTCCCTCGACGTCGAAGCAGTTTTCAAAGTTCCCGCCGACAAACCGGGCCTGAAGACATTCATCGAACAATACTTGCCCGAGCTGGAAGACATGATATCGGTAGGCTACGCCCGCGTGGAAGAAGGCCCTGCCCCGGAAGGCAAGCTCGTGGGAATCGAGCTTCTCGACACCCGCGAAAAATACGCCCGTTGCGAACGCAGCTGGAAGCGCAGGCCGGACGTCGGCAGCGATGCAGACTTCCCCGAACTCTCCGCCCGCGACGCCGCTGTGATGAAACAGCAGGCTTAGTACGATAATAGAGATTGCGTGTATCAAACGTGGTTGCAAACACAGCAACCACGGCACCGGGCCAAGTGACGTTTTTGGAATGATGAATTTCGAAGCCCGAATGCCAAATCAATGACGAATTTTTAATACAGAATGACGACACTATGTGGTGCCATGCCTACGCTTGCGTGGGCATGTTTTGCGTATACGGGCAAAGTCGGCTTACTTTACGACAAAGCAAGTCAACTCCGAGGCAAAGTCGGCTTACTCTACGACAAAGTTAGTCAGCTTTGCGGCAGATCAGGCGAGCAAAAGTGTGCGTAAGCCGTTATTTTTTAGGATTTTAGGCTAAAAACTTGGCCAGTATTCTGAAAATTATCTTGGTTAGATGGGTTTTTATGGTATCTCTGTGCTTGGCTGGTTATGAGTTACAAACAGCTGTTATAAGTCCGTAGGCCGGGTCTTGACCAGGCCTACTTGGCTGATATATCGATTACAATACCTCTGCAAGCATTACCCAGAAGCCATATGTCGGGACAAACAGGGAAATAACAACATCCCATTTATCCCCAAAAATTATTGCAAGCGGCAAACTTCCTAGGTATGCAATCATGAATATGATCATGGCTGTACTTGAAAATAGTTCGCTAGCGATTTTTTTTATGTCTGACATTTCATTCTCCTTTTAAACTTAGCTTGTTACTATATACAAAATCTTTGTTTGCCGGAGTCTTATACAAGATAATGGCTAGCATTCGTATTGTACAGCAAAACCTGAAGAGAACTGTACATGTACCGGATAGTTTATTAGCATAACACAAGGTGATTTTGGCTGATATAACCCATTGGGAAAGGGAAACATGATGAATAGAACGGGAAGCTTTCGAAGCTTATTATTGTTATTGTGCATGGTTGGTATTGTGTTGCTTGCGGGGATACCCGGCTGTTCTAAAACCCAGAAGGATTCAAGCAAGAAACAAAGCGACCGCAAGGAAAAAAGTCAAAACCAACTTGAAAGCAAAAAGGCTGAAAACTATCGCAAGTCCGCTGAGAATGGTGATGTCAATGCGATGTATAACCTGGGCGTGTTCTACTATACTGGCCAAGGCGTACCTAAGAACTACCGAGAAGCGATGACGTGGTATCACAAAGCTGCCGATAGTGGAAACGTACAAGCGATGGTTATGCTAAGCCAGATGTATTACAAAGGCCAAGGTGTACAGATGGACTACCAAAAAGCGGTAAGTTGGTGTCGCAAGGCTGCCGAGAATGGAGCCTCCGAAGCGACGTATAATCTGGGTGTTATGTATGACAAAGGCCAAGGCGTACCTAAGGATTATCATCAAGCGGCGCGTTGGTATCGCAAGGCCACCCAACTGGGACACGCCAAGGCAATTTTTAATCTAGGTTTAATGTACGCTCAGGGCCAAGGTGTACCGCAGGATTATACAGAAGCATACGTTTTGCTTTCCGTGGCAGCCATATTTGGATATGAAGATGCGGACAAAGCACGCGATTGGGCTGCTAGCAAACTTACCCCATCAGCAAAACTGGCGGCGCAATCAAGAGCCAATAAGTTGTTCAAACAAATCCAAGCCGGTATGGCCAAGCAATAGGGTAAGCAGAGCACCGTCCGGTGCGTCGCCCCACGCAGAAAGAAAAGGTGGGACGCCGCCGCTTCGCGACTATGTCCACACCCTACGGACGACTCGCAGCCGGGATAGGGGTTAAAAAACTGGCTGCCAAAATGCGTGTGGCCTCTAAAGTTTTGCCGAATTTACCCGCCCTTTTTCAAAATTCTTAATTAACACGTACCCCGTTTCAGCCGAGATTATACAGATAGGAGCTATACGGTCCTGATGAAAGGTTGGAAGGTGACGCATGTTCAGGAATATATTGAGAACATATCTGATTCTGGCGATGGTTTGTATGGCTATGCTTTTTGCGGCTGGGTGTAAGGAAAAAATCGAGGTAGACAGGGAATATCCGGTCTACGAAGATGACGACTACTGGTATCCACACAACAACGTCTACATCTATCACGAGCACGACTACTATGATCACCACCATGATCATCACCACCACGACGATCATCATGATCACCATCATGACCATCACGGCCACCATCACTGATGCTTGACCCGCAGGCCAGGTGCCATGCCTGCGTTGTGTGCAGGCATGTAAGTATATGGTATAGGAATTTGTATTTGTTGACTCCGCACCCTACTCACTTGACCTGCAGGCCGGTAGGCTGTCTAATACCGGCATGACAGACAGTAAAAAACTTCGGCTTGGCGTGTTGCTCTCCGGCGGCGGACGGACTTTGACTAATATCCTGGAGTTGATCCAGGCTGGCAGTCTCTCCGCCGAGGTCGCCACGGTTATAGCTTCGCGCGAATGCAAGGGCATTGATCGCAGCAAGTCAGCTGGGCTGGACGTACATCTTGTGACGTACAAAAACTTCGGCCCATCGCAGCTCAAAGACTACTCCGCCGAGATAACCCGCCTGTTGGACAGCGCCGAAGTTGACCTTGTAATCATGGCTGGGTTCCTGAGCAAGTGGATAATCCCCGCCAATTACGCCGGCAGAGTTTTGAATATACATCCCGCGTTACTGCCAAAATATGGTGGTCAGGGCATGTTCGGCCATCATGTTCACGAAGCTGTCATCGCAGCTGGGGACACCAAATCAGGCTGTACAGTGCATTTCGTCACCAACGAATACGACGCCGGGCCGATAATCCTCCAGCGCGAGGTGCCGGTTCAGCCCGGCGACACCCCCGACGACCTGGCCGGTCGCGTATTCGAGCAGGAATGCATCGCCTATCCAGAGGCTATCCGCCTGTTCGCCGAAGGACGCGTCAAACTCACAGGCCAGGAAGCCAGAATCCTGCAATAGGCCTTAAATCAAGGACTTTGAAGCAATTACAACCCCCAGCTACAGGCGGGAATCCTCCGTTAAAAAAATCACACTGACCGCAAAGGGTTGAATACAACCCCGATTCCTGCTACAATGAATCGACTAGGAACACCGAGCCATTAGCCTTAAGCTAAAAAGGAAGTAAATAATGACAAAAAAACAAACATTTGAACTGAATAATATCGACGAGCCGGCTCTGTATCGCGATATGTTTCCATATACTGAATTACCGAAGGTCGTCTTCGACGACACAACGGTTCCGCTGAACCCTGCCAAGGAAATATGGGTTACGGACACGACTTTCCGTGACGGCCAGCAGGCCAGGCCACCCTATTCCGTCGAACAGATCGTGGACATCTATAAGCTCCTGGCCAAGCTGGACAACGGCAGCGGAATCATCCGCCAGAGCGAATTCTTCATCTATTCCAAGAAAGACCGCCAGGCTGTCGAAAAATGTCAGGAAGTCGGAGCGAAATTCCCCGAAGTCACCAGCTGGATTCGGGCAGTAAAGAGCGACTTCGCACTGGTCAAGGACATGAACGTGCCGGAAACCGGCATTCTTACAAGTTGCAGCGACTATCATATTTTCCTGAAACTGCACAAAGACCGCAGACAGGCAATGGAGCTGTATCTCGATATCGCCCGTGCTGCGATTAATGAAGGCATCAGGCCTAGGTGTCACTTTGAAGACATTACCCGAGCGGATATTTATGGCTTTGTCGTGCCGTTTGCAATCGAGCTGATGAAACTCCGCGAGGAAAGCGGCATTGATGTTAAAATCAGACTCTGCGACACCATGGGCTACGGCGTGCCCTGGCCTAACGCGGTACTGCCGCGATCTGTCCCCAGACTCGTACATGCGATGATCCACGATGCCGGCGTGCCGAGCCATCTCCTGGAATTCCATGGCCATAATGACTTCCACAAGGTTCTGATCAACCCGGCAACGGCCTGGCTGTACGGCTGTGCCGCGTGCAACTCCAGCCTGCTCGGAATCGGCGAGCGAACGGGCAATTCACCGCTCGAAGCCATGATCATCGAAGCGGCCCAGCTGAGGGATGTCATCCCATGCAGCAAGGAGATCAACTTTGAAGTCATAACCGAGATCGCGGAATATTTCCGAAACAATATCAACCATTCCATCCCGACGAATTATCCGATCGTCGGGCGGGACTTCAATACCACACGCGCCGGCATTCATGCAGACGGCCTGCTGAAGAGCGAGGAGATTTACTCCGCGTTCGATACGCAGAGAATCCTGAATCGACCTATCGACGTGGCGATTACCGACAAGAGCGGAGCAGCTGGGCTGAAACACTGGCTCGAACGTCATTACAATGTGGACGTACCAAAGAGCGACCCGCGACTGCTCGCAATTCGAGATAAGGTCGATGCCGAATACGAGGCAGGCAGAACCACCGCTATCAGCGATGAAGAAATTCACGTCTGGTACGAAGAAGCCTTTAAGGATTAATTACCAACGAGACTATTCATATAGCATTCAATAGATATGTGACAAAACAAAGGATTTTAAAATGCCCTTTGCCCAGTTTCGTGCAGCGTTCCCGGATATTGCAGAAAATGAAACACGAAGTTTTACTGTTTTCGAAAATAATGACTGGAAGTTGCCTCCAGATACTTATGTGTTTTTTGAGTTGTATTGCAATGAAAAAAAATGTGATTGCCGACGAGTATTCTTCGATGTTTTCTCTACAACACGAGAAAAATCCGTTGCGATTATAGCCTTCGGCTGGGAAGCTGAGAAATTCTATGCCAAATGGCTTAGAGATAATGACCCGGATATGCTCAGGGAACTTCAAGGCCCTTCCCTGAACATTGGCAGTCCGCAGTCAGAAATAGCAGAGAAAATTCTGAAGCTGGTTAGCGAGGCACTCAAAGACCCTGTTTATCTTGAACGAATTAAAAGTCATTATCAAATGTACCGAAATATGATCGATGGCAAAAAGGAACCGACGGATATAAAGCTGCAAAAAAAACGGCGGCGACGGATAAAAAAAATGTAATATCGTCTTTCCTCTTTTATCGTTTGCAAACAGCTGCGCTGAAATGCGAGGAAGCAAGCGGGCACAGCCGTACAGCTGCGATGTTCAAAGTTCGCAGAAATTTCTTCATGCCGGCTGCGTCGGGCGATATCCAGCTGGTTCGCTTGAATGACAGCCTATCCACCCTGCCGCCCTGCCTGGTCACAATCCGACGAAATTTGAACGGATCGATGCTGTGCTCGTAGGGCGAGGGGGTATCGTCGCCGGAGTACATCTTTTTGAGCCTGCGTTTCAGGCCCTTGGGCAAGAGCAGCCCAGCCCGCGTAAGCGCATATGCGTTAGGCTCGTTGAAGAAGGCAAACCCGCCGGGCTTGAGCACTCGCAGCATTTCAGCCAGGGGCCTATCGATAGGCCAAATGTGATGCAAAACCGCGAAGCTGGTGACTATATCGAAACTGTTATCCTTGAATGGAAGTTGGCGTGCATCGCCGCAGATACAAAACGCAGCCCCCCTGCCCTTGAGTAACCTCAGCGGTTCAAGCACGGTATCCTGCTCGGTCACCTCACCGCCTGTCTCCCGGAGAAGCTCCAACAGAAAATCCCGACCCGCTCCTATATTCAGCAGCCTTTTCCCAGCCAGGCTGCCGACCCGCGAACGGATCTCATCCAGAAATCCGAGTCGACCGCCGCCTTCGGTATCCCTCGCCAAAAATTCTTCGATGCGCGCGGGATCAAATTCCAGAAAGCCCGCATCTTCATTTTTCCATCGCTCCCAGAAAAGAATTTCCCAGCCCAGCGCGTCGTCTGGTTGGCCCTGGCGAAACTCGCCCAACTGATCGGCGGTCATCCCAGCCGCTTTGGCAGCCTTTTCTTCGAGAGTCGCGAGATGTCGCTGATAGGTTTCGGAATTGAGTAGAATTTCCTCTCGGCGAGTATCGGCGAACATAACGGGCACGCCGTCTAAAGTCTGGTAGGCTCGGCTGCACGAGTCGCACTTCAGCGCAGGCGAGGTAGCGTCTCCGCCGGCAGTGACCTGCCCGCCACAACGCACACACCGCAACAAGGAATAATATGTTTCCAAGTTTTCCATCGAATACAATTCTAGCGAAATTACAGCTCAATAACCAGCGTCAGATCCACGAAGGTTTGACAGCCTGCTTTCTTAGCATTTTTTTCTCAGACGCATTTCAAAAAAAATCGAGTTCACTGACGAGTCATTGCGTTTATATTATTGGCATGACCACATTGAATGGATCAGAGCATGGCGCGGGTTATCGCGGCGTGGATGAACTGCTAGCCAAAATCGGCCAGGTTCGCCTGCGTCGCTGGTGGTTCCGCGTATTGGCCTGCCTGGGCGGAGCAGTGGCGATCTGGTCTGTCGCTCTGCTTTTTGCGACGATGCTGGGTTATTGGCCTGGCCAGCCTCCTGCTCCCCTGAGATGGGGGCTTTTCGCCCTGCTCATTGTGCTTGGCCTGGGACTGCTGGGCTGGCTAGGCGAACGACTGCTGCGCGGGCGACTTAACCCCATCCAAACGGCCCGGTTCATCGAGCAGGCCCTGCCGGAAGTTCGCAACGATCTGATAAATGCCGTTCTCCTCTCGCAGGATAAGCAGCAACCAAGTCCGCAACTCGTACAATGCGCGATTGATGAATGCCGCTTTCGTCTCAATCAGCGCGACCTGGCCATGAGCTGTACTCAGATGCGGAAAAAAATGGTAGCCTGGCTGCTGGCTGGGGCTGTTTCGCTGGGCGCGTTGCTGGGTTTCGCACTGCTTGAACCTGGTCCTTTCGGCAGAGGCATTATAGCTGCGCTTCAACCTGCAAAATATGTCCCTGTCGATAATTTTCTAACACTGGTTTCTCTCTCGCCCGGCGATACCGAAGTTTTCCCAGGCCAGCCTGTGACATTTTCAATCGCCGTCCGCAACGAAGACCCGAACCGTGATATCGGCAAATTACAGGCTGAGGTTGTCCTCGCAAACGAGACTGATCCCAGACCTATGTTTGCAGCGCCTCTGCAAAACACGGATTCAAGAAAATTTGAAACCAGCCTGGAGGCGGTGCATCACACTCTGCGATATTTCATCCGTATCCGTAGCGATGGGCGGGAGAATCGCTGGCCTGCGGACAGGCCATGGTTTGAGGTGGCAACTGAAGATTTTCGCGTGGAATCCTTCACTGCGAGTTACCGATACCCACTCTACACAGGCCTGGCTGAGAGGATCGAGAACCTCGACCCGGCTGACGGCACTATTCAGGCTCCGCTCGGCTCGATCGTGACGATGACTGTTGAATTGGCAACTGCCATGCCTGCTGGTTACATAGAATTCAGCACAGGCCCGCGTCAGGCTATGCAATCCCGGGAAGGCAATAGAATTTTTGAGTTTGCATTCCCTGTCAAGGAAAGCGGCGGGTACAGATTGCTCTTCGCCGATCAGGCTGGACGCATTCTCAGTCAACTACCCAGCCAGGCCCATGCTGACAGCCCACCAGGCCTGGCGGGCTACTACGCAATCATCGCCCAGGCGGATAAGTCTCCCGATATCAGGTTCATCGAACCGAATCGCGATGTTGCAATACCGGCTGGGGGCGAGTTGAAACTTAAAATCCAGGCCCGGGATGATTTCGGCCTGGCCAATATCCAACTCTGGGCAAGCAGCAAAGGACAGACCCCGTCGCGAGTGGAAAACTTCAAAGTTTCAGACCTGGCTGACAAAAAAGAAACTCTCGCAACGTATAACTGGAAGCTGGCGGGTGTCGAGGGCAACGAGATATTCTATTACGCCACAGCCAGGGATAATCGTAATTTAAAATCACTTGGCGGGGCCCAAACTTCCGCTACACCCAAGTTCAGAATCACCATTCGCAATGCAACCCAGCTCCTAGCCCAGCAGGCGGACATGCTCAGCCAGTTGCAAAAACAGCTCCTGACAATTCTCCAGCAACAGACCCATCAGCGAGTCAACACGGAAATGGCCAGGCTGGCAAAGACCATCAAACAAACAAATTCGGTGGGCTTGGAAATTCACGCAGGCCAAACTTCCATACTCCAAGGCCTGCAAAAAGTGACTCGCCTGCTCGAAGCTGACGCTCTTCCCCTCGACAGGGAGCTTGAAAATATAAAAGAAATCGTCCTGGCCCTGACAGCCAACGACGCGCCGACTGCGATAGATCAGGCCCATGTCCTGGCCTGCCTTGCCGAACTTGGGGAAATCCAGAACGCATGTATAACGCTGGGCGATACGCAGGATGGAATAATTCGTGTGTTGCAGGAATTATTGGCCATTCTGCCAAGCCAGGCCGGCCAACTCGAACAGGCCAAGGAACAGGCCGGCAGCGATTTGACAGCTGACCAGCGTCGCGCCAAGCGCGAACAGCTGGCTGAGGATATGCAAAAATTCATCGCTGAGCAGAAGAAGATCATCCAAGCCGGCCAAAGGCTGACCAAGACGCCAGTTGACGACTTCACAGCTGCGGACAAAAAGCTGCTGCTCGAACTGGCTGGGCTTGAGGATAAGTGGGAAAAATTCCTGAATGAAACTTTTGCCGATTTCTCCAAACTGGCTGAGCAGGATTTCTCCACGCCCTCGATGTTAAAAGAACTCCTCGCGGTTAAGTGCGACATAACCATGGCCAGGGATGCACTCCAAAAGCAAGCGGTTGAAATAGCTACCGCTGCGGAGGAAAGTGCCGTCGAAAACGCCGAGACGCTCACCGCCAATCTTGAAAAATGGCTGCCCGACGAACCGGATCGCAAAAAGTGGGACATGGAAGCCCTGGAAGAACAGCAGAATACCGAGCAGGCTGAGCTTGCTTCTGAACTTGAAGACATGGTCGGCGATCTGCTGGAAGATGAGGAAGACCTCTTCGATGAAATGGACGACATTACCAGCAAATCCACGACGAGCGGAGATAAGGGCATTGGTTGGGATGCCATGGACGGGCCTATATCAAGCATGAATGCCCAGGGCGTAACCGGCAATCAGCTGCCCAACACGAGCGAGGTTTCAGGGCGAAGCGGCGAGGGCAGAACCGGCAAAAGCGCGGGCGAATTCGTGGAAGACAAAGCCGTCGGCAAAGGAGGCAGGCGAACGCCCACCAGGCTGAGCAAAGACCCATTCCAGAAAGGGCAAATCAACGACGTTTCCACCGATCCGCCCGGCGGAGCTACAGGCGGCGGAAAACTCTCCGGCGCCGGAGCTGAGGGACTCGAAGGCCCAACGCCGGCCAAACTCGGTAAAGAACTCGAACGCCTGGCTGGTAAGCAGGCGGAGATCGTTAACCGAGCGGAACGAATCAGTGCGAATTTCAAGCCCGGCGATTACTCGACTTTTCAAATGCAGCAGGCGATTCTGCTCATGAATAGAGTGAAAAACGACCTGACCCAAAAACGATACAAAAACGCTCTTCGACACCGTCATGCAACCCTGGCTGCGATGAACAAAACCCGCCAGCTGCTCACGCAAGGCAGGGAAATCGATGTTGCCGAAGACACCTCGCAGGCCATGCCCAAATACATCAGAGACAATATTAACAATTCCATGCAGGGCAAACAGCCTGCGGAATACCGTGAAGTCCTGCAACAATACTATCGACGGTTGAGTGAAGCAGGGAAGGCAACGAACGATTGATATGCGACGTCAGCGCGGCTGCAGCCGGGAAGAATATGACAGGCTATGCCAGGCCTTGCGAATCCGGCTCGCTATCCATTTCCAGCTCAGCCTGCATTTCGTCGGCCTTGGGCAACTTCGCGCCAGTCAGGGCTACAACCAGGCCAGGCAGTGACCAGAAAACCGGAATGAACCGGGCCAATAACGCCAAAACCAGAATCGGACTCGCGCAGATAGTCGCGGTGCGAAAAAACGCGACGTAAAGATCCTCGACCAAACCAACCCCGCCAGGGCTGATCGGAATCGCGCCGATAATGAAGATCAGCGGAATGTACACGAAATAAGCATAAACGGGAGTGTCCAGCTGTAATGCCTCGCCAAGCATGGCTATGGCGCCAATCAGGCATATGTGCGAGACCAGGGTAACAAGCACAGCCTGGATAAGCACGCCGTAATGCCTGCGATAAACCAGAGTCGCATCGCCGGCAGATTCGATGTGATGGGCTATCGAAAGCTTCTGATAAATTTTCTGGAGATGGAACATTCTTCGCAGTCTGGATGAGAACAGGAATACAAATCCAGCTACCAGAACCCCGCTGGCAATGACTACGGGGATAATCGCCTTCTGCATCTTATCTACAGTTTCCAGTCCCGACGCCAGAATAATCAGGAGCATCACACCAGCCATGATTACCAACTCGACCATACCGAGCATCCTGTCGACGAAAACACTCAGCAGCACGACACCCTTTTTCGGCGTGTGCTTGCCTACATAATACGCCTTTACCAGGTCGCCCCCGACCGTGCCAGGTACGACGTAGTTGAAAAACAGTCCGAGAAACGTCAGCCTGGTTATTTCCCACAGGCCGATGCGAATATCCTGTACCCGCAGCAACAGCCACCATCGCCAGGCTACTATCAACATGGAAATCGGCACGAGAATCACAGCCCCGATAAACAGCGGGATATCAATCTGTCGCAGACTCTCTTTGAAACCCCGGCGAACAAGCTGGCCTGTCTCGTCGATGGGTTGAATTTGCGATACCTGAACTGTTGTCGATTTTTTCCACCATAGCATGCCTTCTGTGACTGCGAGTTCTGTTTGGCCTGGCTGGGGCTTGGAAACCAGGCTGAAGCTCTTGCCTCCGAATTCCGGCGCGGTACGGACATAGTCGTTCCAATGGGCCATGTTCAGCACCCATGCCAGCAGTACCGCAGCGACGCACAACTTGGCTGTCAACAGAATGAGTTTGATGGATTTTTTCTTCAAGTTAAATGCCCAGGTCTTCCTTGGTCAGGAGACATTGGAACTCATAGCCAGCTGCTTCGACGTTTTCCTGTGCGCCTTCCATACGGTTGAGCGCGAAAACCAGCCTGGCGATCCGGCCTCCCGCCTGTTTAATAATCTCTGCGGCTTCCAGGGCAGCCCCGGCTGTCGTACCGATATCCTCTACCAACAGAACCCGCTTGCCTTCAACCGGTGTGCCTTCTATCAGCTTACTCGTGCCGTAGCCTTTTTGTGCCTTGCGGACGATGGCGAACGGTTTGCCGCAGGCCATGGACGTCGCAGCTGCCAGTGAGACTGCTCCGAGTTCAGGCCCAGCTATAACGTCAACATCATCCGCAAAGGCAGCGAAACGCCTGCCAAGCTCAGCCAGGATGTCAGGCTGGGCTGAGAAAAGATATTTATCCAGATAATATTTGCTTCGCTTGCCGCTACGGAGTACGAAATCGCCTTCGAGAAACGCTGCGTCCTTGATCCTGGCTGCCAGTTCCGATTTTTCCATTAAAAACTCCTTCAATCAAAAAGTATTCGGAAAAGCATACGAACATTGCTTCTCCGGGTCAACCGTGGATTCAGGAGTCAATATTCAGGACTCAGGTGTCAGGAGCCGTGCCATGTGGAAATTGTTTCTCACTCCTACGCTGCCGGGCTTGCAGGTTTCTTGAAAATGCGTTAATATAAGGGTGAGGTAATTGCTGCGTGTTGTGGTAACGTAGCGAAGTGTACAATGTACGAGGATTTCATCATGATTTCCGCAGGGTACAGCGCATTGGATAGTCATGTTCTGGTGCTCAACAAGCACTATGCCGCTGTCCGTATTGTCACAGCCAAGCGGGCAATGTCACTTCTTTTCCGGCGAATCGCCGAAATCGTCTCCGTAGAAGACAGCGAATGGCAAAGCTACGATTTCGAGTCCTGGCGGGAGGTCAGCCGGCTCAGGCCCAAGTATAAACGCGAAGAATACGAGTGGATACGTTGCGTAAGATTCGAAATAGCCGTGCCGAGAATAGTCCGGCTATTGGGTTACGACAGGCTGCCGCGGCAGGATGTGAAATTCAACCGCAGGAACATTTTTGCACGTGACGGCAATCATTGTCAGTATTGTGGGCGGCGGTTTCCGGTCTCGGAGTTAAGTCTGGATCATGTTCTTCCGCGCAGCAGGGGCGGCGAGACCAGCTGGACTAATATTGTCTGCTGTTGTGTGAAATGCAACGTTCGTAAGGGCGGCAGAACGCCGGATGAGGCTCATATGAAGCTGATAAACATCCCCATCAAGCCAAAACGCTCACCTGTCATAACGCTGAGACTCACCAGCCAAAAGTATGCGTCCTGGAAACACTTCCTAAACACAGCCTATTGGAACGTCGAACTTCACGACTAAATCAGTCACACCTGAAAAAGTCGGTGTAGCCTTTAAAATAGGCTATAAAACTCCTATAATGCCGGTTACAAATTGCAAGGTTCTGGCGAATAACTACTCGCAGCCTTGCAATACGAAGCCATCATTCAATGTCCAACTGACGTTTCTCCCCGTGTCATACCCGCGAAAGCGGGTATCCAGGGCCGGCCCAACTGGGGCAATATTTCCATCATGGGCTTGTTTTCCAGTCTTGATTACATTCCCTGGATTCCGGGTCTTCGCTTCGCTACGCCCGGAATGACAAGAAAACAACTTTTTCAGGGACGACCATTTAATATCCAACTGGCGATTTTTTCTCGCGTGTCATACCCGCGAAAGCGGGTATCCAGGGCCGGCCCAGCTGGGGTGATAATTTCTCATTATGTGCTTATTTTGCCGTCTTGATTACATTCCCTGGATTCCGGGTCTCCGCTTCGCTGCGCCCGGAATGACAAGAAAATAACTTTTTCAGGGACGACTAAATCAGCATCAGCGGTTTTTCTGTTTAAGTGCTCTAGCCCTTTGCTTTCTTGCATCTTCTGTATCCACGTGCAGAGCGAGTTTTTTGGTCTCGGCATTGCCCGGCAGGAATGAAGCAATTCGCTTGGGGATAGTCACATCAGCCTTGGCTGTCTGACGGAAAGTGATCGATTCAGGCAAGATTTCCTTCGTTGCCGCAGGTGATACTTTCTCTGGTATGTTATAAACCCAATCTATCACCAGGCCTTGCCCGGCTGGGGCTGCATCTGCGGGCCTGATTACAGCCAGCTGAGGGGTTGGCGTATCCACAAGCTCCCAGCTGTTTTTCGTCTGGTCATAAAAGAAATATCCGACAGGAAAATAATATCCTCCGTTGTCGCATTTCATGCGGAACTGCGTGGCGGGCAGCCTCCACCAGTCGTCCTCGTCGATGGACTCCTTTGGATCAATCTCGACTCGCACGACCCATGCCTGTGTTTCTTCGTTTTCTTCCAGGTTGGACGGGACATCCTTGAACTTCTTGGCTTTTAATTTGTATATGCCAAGCACCTTCAGAGCTGTTTTGCCCGCATCTCGCCGACATGGAAGATCCGCAGTGTTGCGGTTACAAAAAGCCGTTCGCAGTATATCTTCTTTATAGGCTGGTTCTTCCTCTTCTCCGCCCCAGTTGGAGGAGATCATATCGCCCAGGCCGATAACAAAATCGTCCGGATAAAAAGGAGCGATTGAAGCGTCCCGCTGAAGCGAATCGTTGTATGGTCTATAGCCAATGATTGATGCGGATATGGGCAGCAGTTGCGCCACTACCAGCAAAATCCCTACCATTGTTATGCCGGTAATGATTCCACATATCCCGCCGCATATTCTGTCAATAACAATATTGTAGTAAATGTCTTCAGTGATAAATTTATCCGTGAATGTCCGTAAGCCGAACAGCGGCGCAAAGAAGAGTATCGCAACAAATCCACCGTCTATAAGGAGGGGGTTCATGGAGTCGTATAAGCCGGTCGCCAAGGCAGCCTGTTTATATGTCACCATGGCAAAAGCGCCTGCCAGAACAGTGCACACTGCCATTATCAGGGAGGAAAGCATGCCCTGCTTCATTTGAAGAAACGCTATGCCCAGAATCAATACCAACGCTACTATCAGGATTATCATACCTGTGTTACTCCCAAAACCGGCCAGGCCGGGGTCTGAATCTCAAAAGGGTCGGCCGGATTCCCGGCTGAGCCCTGTCCAAGTGGCTATTTTACTTTTTTGCTTCGGGTTTGCAGACTCGCAGGACTTCCTGAATGCTCGTTATGCCCTGGCTGACTTTGCAGAGAGCCTGCTCATAAATATTCATCATGCCGCTGTTTCTGGCATGGTCCTTGATCTGCTTGAGGGTAGCCTTGCTTTTCATTAGCTTCATAAGGTTTTCGTCAACCCGCAGAAATTCAAAAACGCCGGTTCGCCCATAGTAGCCCGTATCCTGACAGGTATCACAGGGGGGAAGCTCCCGGCCTTTCTCGTCTGTACGAGGATATTCCGGTGTTCTGTATATTTCCTGCATGGGTTCGGCAATACCGGCCCGTACTCGCATAAGGTTAAGCTTGGCGGTGGTCTGGGCGTCGGCGGTGTAGGGCGACTTGCAGGTCGGGCACAGGCTGCGCACAAGGTTCTGGCAGAGAATGCCGCGAATCGGCGTAAGAGCCTGGGACGAACCGCCCATGAGCTTTAGCCACTTAAGCAAAGCCGACAGCGTATCCTTGGCTGGCAGGCCCAGGATTACGAATTTCTCTCTGCAGAAGTCGCAGACCATTTTCGCAATTTCCTCGTTCGGGCACTGATCCAGCAGGATCACATCCGGATCTCGTCTCATGGTGGTAGCCAGCAGTCTGGGCAGATTGGCCAGGTCGCCGTACTCGTGTTGCGTAACGTTTTCCATGTCCATGGGAGACTTGGCTTCGACTGTCATCAGAAGTCTCATGTATGCATCCTGTTTCCGCAGGATTGAATACATGGTACTTGTCACGCCGCTCTTGGGCGGGCCTGCTACGAGAAGCAAGCCAGGCTCTGTGGCTATTTTAAGGATTTCGCTCACGATGCCAGGCTGTATGCCAAGCATGTCGATGTTGGTCTGCACCAGCTGCTGGATAACTCGGATGCGAATGCGAGGCCCTGCAACGGTCTCCTTGGCAACTATTTCCATGGTCAAAGGCGAATTCGCCAGGTCCACGGTGATCTTGCCCTTCTGCACCTGGTCATGGCCTTCGGTTTCCATATCGATACCGGCCCGTTCCAGCAGGAAGGGCAGGATGTATTCCGAATCCTCATTCGATATCGATTCCCTGGTGGAAACCACGCCGTCAATGACGTATTTCAGGCGGATCTGCTCGCCCGTGGGAGCCATGTCAACTTCGCCTGCCCGGTTGAAAACGATGTCATACAGCAAAGCCTGCGTAAGGTTGTGGCCTTGAACAAGATGTTTGTTCTTGAAGTCACTTTCGGTAAGCTGAAAGAATCGGCCTATGTTGTCGTAAAGTTTCAGCTTTGTTTCCAGCTTGATTTCTTTTTGGGTATGGGTTTTGCGGGCTTCGAACCACTCTTTGGAGAAAATTTTGTCTTCCGGGTTTTCAGCCTGGCTGTTGCGGTACAAACCATAGGTAAGCAGTATGCCAGCAACCAAAAAGACGAAAACTATCAGGCCAAGAATAAAGAATGGTATAATCAGCCAGAGCAACAGACCTATCGCCCCCGTCAGGAGCACCAATCCAGACCATAATTCACGTCTGAGTTTTGTCCGGATCGCATCGGCGTTAACCTTGGGGGCCATGAACAGCCAGCCGATCGCTCCAGCAGCCACGACCGCAAGTTGCGCAGCTACCATGCCTACATTTGCCGTTGCCAATAACATCATATCCGTCTCGAAACCTGATATCATAACCCATTCCTCTGAAACCCGGCCAGGCCGGTCTTTTTATGGTGCTTTAGGAGAAACGCCAGCAGTCTACACGAAAACATGCGTTCTGGAAAGCATTTATAACAGGAAGTCGTCCCAAAAAATGCTCGCAGCTGAAAACGCCGGCTTTCCCGGATGTCTCCAAATCAGCCGCGGGAAACCAGTCCTGCCTGAGACTGCTTGATGCCTTTCATTCGCATTTTCAGTTCTTCCGGGTTCGGTGCCACTTCATAGGCCACCTTTGGATCGATCATATCATTTTCGATCAGGTCATAAAGGCTTTGCGAGAATGTCTGCATGCCTTCGTCAGGATTTGATCCGATCACATCTCCCAGTTCGCTATCTCGTCCCGCTTCGATAAGCTGTCTTACCGTCGGGTTCATTCGCATAATTTCCACCGTTGGGACTCGGCTGATCCCTTGCTTGACGCTGGGGAGAAGCTTCTGGCAGACGATGGCTTTCAAGTTATAAGCCAACCCCTGAAGAATCAGCGGCCTGGCCGAGGCTGGGAACAGTTCCAGAATTCGCTGGATTGTCTGCGGGGCCGTGGATGCGTGGATCGTGCCAAACACCAGGTGGCCCGTCTCTGATGCCTGCATGGCAGCTTCAAATGTTTCGTAGTCACGCATTTCGCCGATCAGTACGATATCCGGGTCTTCACGCAACAAAGCCCGCAGGGCCTGCTCGAAGCTTTGCACGTCAATGCCGATTTCACGCTGGCTGATCAGGGCCTTTTTGTCTTCGTAAAGATATTCGATAGGGTCTTCAATCGTTACGATATGGCAACGTCGGTTTGCGTTGATGTAATCAAGCATGGATGCGATGGTCGTACTTTTACCGCTGCCGGTCGGGCCGGATAGAAGTACCAGGCCCTGATGTTCCTGCGTGATCTTCTCGATACTTTCGGGCAGATGCAAATCTTTGAAATTGGGGATTTCTCTGGTAACCCGGCGAACAGCCATGGAAGGCTCGCCGCGCTGACGGAAAATATTGATTCGGAAACGGTCGCCGCCCGGAATTTCATAAGCCAGGTCGACCTGGCCATATTTACGGTAATAAGTGTTCTGCTCTTCTGTCAGTATGCTGACGATCATCTCGTCTATTTCCTGGTGGGACAGTGCAGGCTCTTTCGCTGCCCGTAATTTTGACTGTACTCGGAAATTTACAGGCACATTTGTTTTAATATGCAGGTCAGAGGCGTTTATTTTTTCCATTGCTGAAAAATAACTGGCCAGCTTTGGAATGATTTCCATATCTGCTGGGGCACTTGCGGCGGGGGGATCGACAAAACCTCCCGGATTTGATGCTGTTGCTGTCACTATCTAACTCCTTCTCATAAAACGGGTGAAACTCGCCGAACAGGAACTCCGCGCTCGGCTAGATATTGCTTGGTCTGGTCTATCGAAAATGTTCCGAAGTGGAAAATGCTCGCTGCAAGGGCGGCATCGGCACAACCTTCGGTTAGTACATGATATATGTGTTCCGGGCTTCCTGCCCCGCCGGAGGCGATAACCGGAATGTTCACAGCCTCGGATACCGCGCGGGTAATCTCGATGTCATAGCCCCCTTGTGTACCGTCGGCATCCATGACCGTCAGCAGAATCTCGCCAGCCCCGCGCTGTTCCATCTCCTGCGCCCAGGATACGGCATCATGGCCTGTCGGAACCCTGCCGCCGCTGATGAAAACTTCCCATTTTTCGCCATTTTCCGTGCGGATACGCTTGGGATCTATCGCGACAACTATGCATTGCGAGCCGAACCGCCTGGCTGCAGCGGAGACGAAATCCGGGTCTCTCACAGCTGCTGAGTTGATGGAAACTTTGTCTGCACCTGCATTTAGAAGATTTCTGCAATCATCGAGGTTACGAATCCCCCCGCCAACAGTCAGGGGCATGAACACCTGCTCGGCTGCTTCATGAACGATATCGATGAGGATATCCCGACTCTCATGGCTTGCAGTGATGTCGAGAAAAACCAGTTCATCGGCCCCGGCCTGTTCATAGCCACGGGAAATTTCCACCGGGTCGCCGGCATCGCGGAGATCCAGAAAATTCACGCCCTTGACAACCCGGCCTTTGTCTACGTCGAGACATGGTATTATTCTTTTAGCTAACATCTTCTCATTCCTAAATAACAGACGGAGCATTGTAACGTTTTTTTTTCCTACGGGCCAGCAAATGCTATGCCTTCCGGCAGCTTTTTTTTGTATTCTTACAAAACACAGGTTTTTTGCCACCCCCAGCCTCCCTGGAGCAAAACAATACTGAATTATTTCAGAACCAACCGCCGATAAAATAATTATGACGTTTTCACCTGTAAAAAAAATTATTGAATGTAAGGTTTTGTCTGCCAAACCCCTGTAAGTTTTCATTTGACAGAAAGTTGGCCTGTTGTTAGTTTTACATGACCTATCCGTGTTGGTTCGTGGATAGGAGGAATGAATGGATTCCGAAACCATTTAAATATTGGAGAATTTTAGACATGCGCGAAAAGGCATTGCTCTTGGTCGTTGGAGTTTTCTTGTGCGGTTTGGTCGCAGGCTGTGGCGGCGGATCGACTGCAGGGGAAGTGGCTGAAAGTTACGGACTTCTGAATAACTGGGATTTACAGCCCAGGATAGCCGAGGTTATCGAGTCAGGCCAGGCCGACAAAATGATCGAAGATGGGCACGCCAAAGTCCGCAATCGCGTCAACGGTGTCGGCAGCAGTCGCGTGCTGGTTACCGAGTTTCTGATACATGGGGAAGTTTATCGCGTAGAAGTCCGAAGGGCTTTTAATCCAATGCAAAACGTGCCTTCCTTCCAGGTGAGGTTCGGAGAAGCCAAACAGGGCTTTGAAAGCAAAATCATCAGCTGGCTGAACCTGGCCGGGGTACTTGACGCTCTTCAAAATAACAGTTACGAAGCTCGTGCCGAGGTGGCCTATCGTGCGTGGAAGGGGACGGATGGCACTGTTCATGGAGTCACCGTCAGGCCAGGCCTGAAACCGGAGTGGCAACCATCACCGAAGCCCCTGGATTTGTTCATCAGAACCAAGAGCTGGCCAATACCGGAGATGTGGTTCCGTGGGCTGACGACAGATGGCAGGCGGTCTTCGCTGAAACGCGGCGATTGCAATTACGACTTCGAAAGCCAGATTCCAATTCGTCATTCAAAGAGCGAATTCAGCTGTGACGGACGTTGGTATATCATGAATCCAGGCCCTGCCGGCTTCACCGGCACTGAGGTGCTGCCTTTTGTGAACCTCGAATTGTATAACGCAATCGGTGGATTCTAAAAAAGCTGTTTTCAGTTGTGTGTCGGGTTTTTCCGATAGAAATTGCAGGACAAAGAAAGAAAATATCCAGCTGGGACAAATCGCTGGGTTGAAAGGTGTGAAAGATGAAAAAGGTAGTTTTTTTGATGGCATTGTTCGTGATCGCATTCGTGGCAGGCTGTGACGACGAAGCTCTGAGCCTAAGCGACGGAAATGGTATGGTGGATACGAAACAGCAACGCCGGCAACGTGTTGCGATGATTATGGATATGAACGACCGGTCGATCCAGGACGATATCGATGAGACCTGGTTCTTCGATAAGAACCTGAAACTCATGCCCTGGGAAGTTACCGTCGGCGATTAAAGATATGATCGGCTGAGATGGGTTTGCTGTTTTCAACGGTCCCGGATCTACAAGAATCGAATATTACAAATAAAGCCTCCAGTCCAGTTGCATGGTCTGGAGGCTTTTTTTATTGTCATCCCAGCCTTGGGTTCCCGCTTACACGGGAAATGACACGCGAGTAAAAACCGCCAGTTGGAAATTCAATGATGGCGTCATAATTTCCAGCGGCGCAGCACATACGCCTTCTCACACGCTTCACGCATGTGAGACACTCACACTGGACATCCCGACCACCAAACCGGTTCTACTCATTCAGAAAAGTTACAACGCCAAGCGAGCCGGTCGCTTCTTTTCCATCCGCATGACGCAGATCGTGATCGCAGCATTTCTCGCCATACGGAATCGTTACGTATATCCGAGACTGGCAGTCTTTCGTTATGCAAAAATGCTGTTCGTGATGCCCAGCTTTGTATGTGTAAGTGTACGGCAGATCCCATTCACTCACCTTGATCATTGTCCGCAGTTGCCCACCAGCTGGGATCGTACCAAGATCGTTCTTACAAAGGCCCGGCCCATCTACATGTAACGCAAGAGGCTCAGACGTTGAGTTCACAAAAGTGGTCTGAACTTTTTTGGCACAACCGATCGTCGCGACAAGCACGACAAAAAGCACTGCCCATTTAACATTCCATAACTTACCCATGTTCTTCTCCCTAAAAAAATAAAATGATAATACCCGCACAGCTAATTGCGTGAGATGCCCTGCCCGACCTGTATACAACCCCGGACCTGGGCCAGCCACACAAAAAAACATTCCCAGACAATCCATAAACCCGCTAATTTAAGCACGTTCTGGTATTTCAACACCATGCCGAAATAAAAGCTTACAACCCCGCACATTGAAAAAATGGGGTGGCTGAAAAGATACCCCAGTGCGGAAATACCCAACACAATCATTGTCATATTCCCTGAAAACATTTGCAAGTTGTTTTGATATTTTTTTTGTACTTTCTGAAATCCGTCAGAGGCTGTTTTCCAGGCTGAGGGCCAGACGTTGAGACAAACTCTGGCAGACGTAGAGACAAAGGAATATAATATACTGTCGAAACACACTGTTGAGCGGAGAACTACCGATGAATGAAACAGGCAAACGCATAGTTATTTTTCCAGGCACATTTGATCCGATAACGAATGGACATCTGGACGTTATAAGGCGTGGCGTGGAGATTTTTGACGAATTGATCGTAGCTGTGGGCGAGAACCCGGACAAACGCACGCTTCTGCCGCACAATGAACGAATCGAGATAATCCGTCAGGTTGTCAGCGACATACCGACCGTTCGGGTAGAGTCATTCACGGGTTTGACTGTTGACTTCGCCAAATCCGTCGGAGCCCGGGCCATTCTCCGCGGCATCCGCAACAGCAGCGACCTTCAATTTGAATTTCAGGTTGCACTCACCAATCGTGTCGTCGCTGGTATCGAGACGGTCTTCATAATGACCAGCACGGAATTTTCGTTTACGTCTTCAAACCTGATTCGCCAGATTGCCCAGATGGGCGGCGACGTATCTGCCTTGGTGCCGCCTGCTGTTTTGGGCCATATTAAAAAGCGTTGCGAAGTTCACTCCGAGCCTGCTGACAATGGCCTGCACGAAACGGAATGACTTAGGAAATGTTTTGCAGAGTCATGAATCATAATCTAAGTTCTTTTTCATTTGGACTTTGACTGCCAGGCGGGGTAATCTGTATATATGCAGAAGGCACGTTCGACCAAGTACCAGCGATTGGCAAAAAAACTTTGCGATAAAATATTATCAGGCCAATATCCGCCAGGAATAAAACTTCCAGGCCATCGTGTTCTTGCTCAACAATATAATGTTTCCACGATAACCGCAAATCACGCGCTGGATGAACTTCTCAAAGCAGGCCTGGCTGTTCGCAAGCCCAGAAGCGGAACGTTCGTAGCGGAGACAACAGGCAAACTCAACGAAGTCTTTGTTGTCCTCCCGGATACCGAAAGTCAGGACTCTGCTAAATTCGCCGACTATTGGTCAGGGATCGCATCGCAGGCTAGTGAATATGACGTACAGATAAATTCACTTC
Source organism: Phycisphaerae bacterium (assembly GCA_963664745.2). GTDB lineage: Bacteria > Planctomycetota > Phycisphaerae > SM23-33 > SM23-33 > B1-G9. The sequence goes on along the minus strand of CAXXMC010000004.1, from coordinate 1,731,783 downwards.
AGATAGGTCAATTCAAAAAACAACTGGCCGGCCCTGCGGAACACTTTTCCCGGAAGGGAATTTTGCTGGTCATGGTGGATGACAAGAAAATATTTCCAATACTAAGCAAATTGAAAATCCCCGTTGTTATGGTCGGACGCGAAGATACGCTTTTTGATTATTGCGCCTGCGAAGACCGTCGTCGTGCATGTCGAAATCTGGTTATTGCAATGCACAAAAGCGGAGCAAAACATATTGCCTTCCTGGCAAACAGAAACGCTTCAAATCACAGGCAGGCTGAGGAGGGATTTATCGAGGCGATGGATATTCTGGGGATTGGCAAAAAATACATATGCAACATTACTTCCAACGATCCATGCTGGCAGGCGGAGGAGTTCCTGAAAACACAGCCTGAGGTAGACGCCGTCATCCCGATGGGAGCCTTTCTTCCAATCGCCACAATGCCCGCGATACTTAAAGCCGATCGCAAAATCCTGATTGGTGTTATGACCGAAACATCTTCAATGCTTCAGCTTCGTGAGACCGCGATAATCGCTCATTATTCACAAAAACAGGCCGGGAAGATAGCGATGGAACTCCTGCGAGAAATTGCGCAGAAAAAAATCACCGCCCCAGTTACGCGATACACTTCTTACGAAATTCTGTATCCTGAAAAAAACTAGCACTGCATATATGCAGATTAATGGATATAAGTTTTTGTAAAATACGATATTACGCCTTATTCCATTTTAAATCACACCATATTAACACCCGGGGTTTATCGTAAAAAGCAAATGATACAGGAGAACTTGATGATGTTCAAAATAGGTGTGGTTAATATTGACGTGTCTCATCCGCAGGGTTTTGCGCAGTATCTGCATTCTGGCGACAGGGCGAGAATTACGCATGTGTTCAATGATGGGTTTCGCGGCGATGACGAGGTGGCTGGATTCATAAAAACTTTCGATCTTGAAGGACGTTGCGACAGCATTGCCGACTTGGCCAAGGCGGTGGACATCGGTTTTGTGCAAGGCTGCAACTGGGATAAGCACATCGAACACGCCAAGGAATTTATCCAGGCCGGCAAACCCGTATTTATAGATAAGCCGATGGTTGGCAACCTGGCTGACTGCAAGGAACTTGAAAAGCTCGTTGCCGGCGGAGCGGTTATTATCGGCAGTTCCTCCGCGCGCTACGCAAACGAGATCGTCGACTTCGCCGCCAAAAGCGAAGACGAGATCGGTAAGATAATGCACGTTTACGGCACAGCTGGGGTTGATGAATTCAATTATGCGATTCATATCGTCGAAGCCTTCGGCGGGCTGCTCGGAACAGGTGCGACCGGAACGAAATTTCTGGGCTCCAGTTCGCTGAATGGTAAGACGTGCGAGACGTATCAGATAAGATTCAGCGATTCGCTTTTTGCAACCTACTGCACATTCCTAGGCTGTTGGCAGCCTTTCGATATGGTGATAACCACGACCAAATCAACGCACAGTTTCAGAATAGACAGCAGCAAGCTTTATGCCGCCCTGCTGGATTGCATCTGCGATTTCATGGAGACCGGCAAGTCAAAGCTGGCTGATGTTAAATCCATTATTGAATCTGTCAAGATCATGTTGGCAGGTCGGATTTCGCGTGATGACAAAGCCGGCCTGGAGGTTCTGCTGGCCGATATCCCACAGAGCGATCCCGGCTTCGACGGTTCAAAATTTGAAAAACAATACGCCGCTGCGGCATCCAAAATTTACGCATAATACGGAGCAGAATCATGAAAGCACTTTACGCGGTAAATACAGAACTACACACCAAAATGTTCAGCCAGCGAGATCAGGATCGTATCAATGAAATTTGTGACGTAATCAATACCCCGCCGCAAATGTCTGACAAGGACTTCCTGCTGAAAAATATCCCAGTTGCTGATGTAATTATCACCAGCTGGGGCACGCATATGCTGGATGAGGATGTAATAAACCGGGCTGTGAATTTGAAACTTCTCTGTCACGCCGCCGGCTCGGTAAAACCGGTCGTCAGCGACGCTTTGTGGAACCGGAATATCAAAGTTACCAGCGCCGCTGCCGCCATCGCGTTTGGAGTGGCAGAGTTTTGTATGGGCCTGATCCTGACCGCTACAAAAAGGGCATATTGGGCGGGAAATCTGACCAGGCATGGCCTTTGGACTGATGGAATAAAATGTTTTAACGGGCCTAACGAAATCTATCAGCAGAAAGTCGGCGTTATCGGTGCAAGCCATGTCGGCAAACATCTCATCAGGCTGCTGCATAATTTCGCTTGCGATGTGTTGCTTTACGATCCATATTGCAGCGACAAGTTAGCCTCTGCGCTTGGGGTGACAAAAGTAGATTCGTTGGACGAACTGTTCGAGCAATGCATGGTGGTTTCGCTCAACGCGCCAAGTACCGATGAAACGAAACACATGATCCGGGGGTCGCATTTTGAAAAACTTCAGAACGGCGCCCTTTTCGTAAACACTGCCCGCGGCGCAATCGTGCACGAAGCCGAGATGATCGAGGAATTGAAAAAGGGCAGATTCGTCGCCTGCATCGACGTCACCGATCCAGAGCCCCCCCTGCTCGACAACCCTTTGCGAACGCTGCCAAACGTCTGGCTGACGCCGCACGAAGCCGGTACCGTCGCCCAAAACATGCTCCGCATCGGAACATTCGTAGCCGATGAAATCGAAGCATTTGCCACGGGCAACAAACTCACCTATGAAGTAACGCAGGAAATGCTTTTACGCATAGGATAGGAATAGTAGCTAATCAATAACCTAAAGTCACTCCACCATCGATATCGAATCTTGCGCCTGTAATGAAGGCTGCGTCGTCGCTGGCGATAAAGGCTGCGAGCTGGCCACATTCTTCTATGGTTCCGATACGTCCCAGCGGATGTTGCCCGTAGATATATTCACGGGCAGCGGCGGGGTCTTCCTGCTGGCGGAACCAGTCTTCAACAAGCGGGGTCGCAATCCAGCCTGGACAGATCACGTTTACCCTCACTCCATACGGCGCATAATCAATGGCCATATTCTTGGTCATGGCGATCTGGCCTCCTTTTGAAGCCGAATAAGCCGCAGCGTTAGGCTGACCCACCACGCCAACCATACTGGAGATATTGATGATATTACCTTTGGCCTCTTTTAAGTGCGGCAGGCAGTATTTTGAGCATAGAAAGGTGCTTCGCAGGTTGGTGCTCTGAATAAATTCCCATTCATCTTCTGATGTATCTTCGGCATTTTTGGAAATATGATAGCCGGCGTTGTTAACGAGTACGTCAATTTTACCGAAAGCCTCCACGCTCTTTTTGATGAGATTCTGAATCGATTCGCTCTTGGTAAGGTCCGCCTGAATGAATACCGTCTTGCCTTCGCTGGCACCGAGTTCATTCGCCATTTTGATACCAGCTGTCTCCGTCCGACAGGTAATCACAACTTTCGCCCCTTCCTGTACGAAAACACGTGCGATACCTTCTCCAATACCCTTGCTTGATCCTGTAACGATGGCTACTTTATCCTTGAGTTTCATTATAGTTTCCTGAATGCTATTGGGTTATTAAAACCCGTGGCTTGAGTTGTGTTTGTGTTTTAAAACAGTACAGCCGTTTGGCGTTTCCGCCCAAAAAAGCGTTACGATCTCTATCTGTAAAAAATGAACATCCTTCTTTTGCAAACTGCAGACTTTGACGATATGTAAAATCCACCATTGTTCTCGGGTAGTCAGATCCCCACATGATTTTTTCCGCCCCAACAAGATGCATTGCTGTTTTTACGGCTCTTTGAGCGCCGGGGAACTTCGGGCCTTCGTGCCGGAACAGCCAGATTATACCCCCGCATTCAATATACACATTCTCACTACGTGCAAGTTTGATCTGCTCTTTCCATTTTCCATGCCCCACCATTCCAAAATGCCCGATAGCTATTTTCAGTTTTGGAAAAGTCTTTATGACATTTTTCATCTGCGAGACCTGAACGTCACCAGCTGCCAGGTCAATCGAAAGAATCATTTTCTCAGCCTGCATCTGTTCCCATATTATCATCAGTTCAGGACTGTCGAGTTCTACTGGCTTTTCTAAGTCTGGTAGCGGCATGGCGGGGCATTTTATTCCCCTGAAACCCTGCTTAAACACTTGGCTGAACTGTTTTTTCAGCACGGCAGGCCGACGAAAATCGAGCAGGCCATGCACGAAGAATCGCTCTGGATATTTTTTGCTCACCTTTGCAAGATAGCTGTTTTGGTTACCATCAAGAAATTCCTGTGTAACCACAGCTGCGTTTACTCCCGCATCATCAAAAGCTGCCAGGGCAAGTTCTGCCGGGTTTTTGCAATCCGTAAACCAGCTGGGCATTCCCTGGACTTTTTTGGCTCCGACTTTAATAACACCATTAGCAACAGCTGAAACTTTGCTATTGCCTAATTGCCCGTCGACATGATCCCACAAATGTATGTGCGAATCAATAATCATACCAATTCTCCCAGCTGCACGTTCAGTGAGCCTTAACTTAATTCTCAGTCCATAATAAAGCCGCCGTTGACGTCGGAAATTTCGCCGGTAATATAATCAGCCCTTTGCGAGGCAAGAAATACCACCATATCAGCAACGTCCTGCGGAGTCCCAAGTCGCCCCAGCGGAATCATCTGATTATATTTTTCAAGCTGTTCCTTGGGAATGCTGGTAGTCATTTCCGTACCGATAACTCCGGGGCAAACGGCATTGGATGTTATTCCGTATTTTGCTCCCTGAAGCGCAATCGTTTTGGTAAGGCATATAACACCTGCCTTGGAAGCAGAATAATGCGCCCCCACCTGCACGCCCCCGACCTTGCCCGCACCGGAAGCCAGATTGATAATCTTGCCGCCAGGGTTCTGCTTCATGTATTTGAATACCTTTTGAGATAACAGAAAAACGCTTCGCAAATTCACAGCCAGTACTTTATCCCATTCATCCGCAGTGACATTCTCAAATGCAGTCCTCGGACAAATGCCGGCATTGTTGACAAGAATATCGATTTTTTTAAATTTATCGACAGCAGCCTTGAGAAGATTATCGATATCATGCTCACTGGAAACATCTGTTCTAACAAACAGGCCTTTTTGATTATCAGGACATATTTCCTTCAGTGCGTTTTGCCCAGCCTGCTCGTTTATATCAGAAAGAACTACGAGTGCACCTTCATCAACAAATGTCTTGGCGATGGCTTTCCCCAGCCCCTGTGCGGAACCGGTTATTATCGCAACTTTATCTTTAATGTTTAAATTCATCATTCAGTCTCACAATTTTTCAGGCTGCTGGCGAAACTCAACCACCTCGCCGTCCGGCCCACGAAAATATGCAACCCATACATCAGGACGAAACTCAACCGGCTCGCCCAGCATTTCGATACCCATCTCCTCCAACTCTTTCAGGTGCTTATGGATATCGTTAACTTCAAAGCCGACATGAGAAAAACCGATATCGCACTGCTGCATTTGGGGGGCGAAAAGCTGGCCTCGCGGATTGGTGTACTCAAACAATTCAAGAACCGTCTCGCCTAGTTGTAAATGCGCAATCTTGCATTTTTCTCCGGGAATCCCTATCACCCTGGCGATGCGGTCGTCGGCGATATCGAGTTCCATCAATACCTTCATGCCTAGATAATCCCGATAGAACTTCAACGAACGATCCATATCCGTTACGCTCAAGCCGGCGTGGCTCATACTTTTTATCACTTTTCTACTCCTGCTTCTGATCTCAATGTTGGGAATTATCTTTTCGCAAATGTCAAAGAATTACTCTGCTGCTTCAGCCACTGCTGCGGCGACGGCCTGGTGGGTAGCGGGGTCCATCATTTCGGGCATCAGTTTGCCGGCTGGGACTGCATTGGCGAGGGCATGGGCGGCGGCTTGCATCATTTTTATGGTGATGCTCCTGGCTCGGCTGTCCAGCGCGCCGCGGAAAATTCCAGGATACGCAAGGGCATTATTCATCATTCTGCCATCAGCGTAGATAGCAGCGCCGGCTGCAAGGGCGTCGGGCTTGGAAATCTCGCTGACGGGATTCGCCAATGGGAAGAGGATCGGATCGGCAGCCATGGATTTGACCATTTCTTGCGAGACGATATTAGGCTGGCTGCAACCGATGAACAATTCCGCGCCCTTCATGGCGTCGGCCAATTTGCCCTGCAATTTGCCCTTGTTCGTCCACTTCGCCAGCGACTCCTTTTCCGCATTCATCCGCTCGGTTCGGCCCTCGTAAATAATGCCGCAGCTGTCGCAGAGCACCACGTCCGGCACGCCGGCTTTGAGGAGCAGATCCGCAATGGCAGTGCCCGCAGCGCCGGCGCCGCTGATGGCTGTCTTCATGTTCTCGATTTTTTTGCCCGTGAGTTTCAACGCGCTGTAAAGACCAGCCAGGACTATCGTAGCTGTGCCGTACTGGTCGTCGTGAAAAACCGGAATCGGCAGCTTCTCGTCAAGCTCGCGCGTAATGCGGAAACACTCCGGAGCTGCGACGTCCTCAACCTGAATCGCGCCGAAAGTCGGAGCGATAAGTTCGCAGACGCGAATGAATTCGTCGGGGTCTTTCGTGTCGATTAGGATCGGCTCAGCTGAGACGCCGGCGAACTCCCAGAAGATCGCACTCTTGCCTTCCATGACCGGCATGCCTGCTACGCAGCCTATGTCGCCCAACCCCAGAATGGCAGTGCCGTTCGTGACGATGGCAACCTTGTTGTAGATGCCGGTGAAATCGCGGGCGAGTTCGGGGTCGGCTTCGATGGCTTTGCAGACGCGGGCCACGCCGGGCGTGTAAACCAGCCTGAGCTCGGTGTTGGACTCTATCGGAGCCGACGATATCATCTGACAAGATCCGCCGCGATGAGATTCCATAGCTACGTCGACAACATCTTCGACCGTGACGCCATCGATGGCTTGGACAGCCTGGCGGACGGCAGCCATCTGTTCGTCACCGCTGGTGAAAAGTGTTATGCTGTAAATCAGGTCGCCGGATTCTTCATCGATCTCAGCCATGTTTAGATCTGAGATTTTGGCCCCAGCCTTTCGGATAGCTGTAATCAACGCCCCTTGCGGGTCAGCCTGGCTGGCTACCCTTATGTTAAGTTCAAAAACCGTGTTCAGACCAAAACTGTCCTGTAAAGCTTCAAGCGATTTCATCTAAGTTACTCCATGTTATTGTTTTTTAAAAAAGTCGGCATTTGCGAGTGCATTTCTTCTCGAACGTTCAATATGATGTTCAAGCAGCCTGGCTGCTCTTGGGCGATCATCGTTAATAATCGCGTCCAGTATGGCAATATGTTTTTTAAGCGCGACTATCGCTTTTTCAGGGTCCATTGAGCCTACCGTCCTGAAAACGTGAACACGGGCCAGGAGCTTTCCAAGCATATCCTGAAGATGTGTACTTTGAGAGGCTTCAAATATGGCATTATGAAAGATTGAATCGAGCTTGACTTCTTCACGGATCAATTTCTGATCGTCGTAATCCAGGCAACCCATAAATTTTTCCCGAATATGCTTGAGAGCTGATATATCGAAATTTTCAAAGGCGTATTCAAGGGCAAGCGCTTCGAGCCTGAGCCTGATATCATAAATCTGGTTGATATCCTGCTCTGCCAGCTCACAAACATAACACCCACTGCGCGGCACGAGCCTGACGAGCCCATCGGTGGCAAGTTTTGCGATGGCTTCTCGCACCGGGGCCCTGCTGATGCCGCGTGATTCTGAAAGTTCCTGTTCGGTAATCCGCTGGCCTGGCCTGAGTTTACCGCTTACAATGTCTTCAAACAGACTTTTGTAAACTATCTCAGAAATCGAATCGTGCTTGATTTTGATTTTTGTAGCCATTTTCCTTTTTTTGCCTTTTAGCTTCTTGACTTTTTCTTTATGATGTGGTTATATGATTGTCGACAATCGACTATTTGTCAAATAGATTTTTGTTATTTTACCAATTTTTAAAAGGAAATGTTGTGATTGACGCTCATAGGAATTATATAAGTGGAGAGTGGGTAGTATCTTCCGGCGGAGAGACTTATCCTGAGCATAACCCAGCCGATCTTTCAGAGGTTATTGGCATATATCAAAAATCAACTGTTGAGGATACGCGAAATGCCATTTCGGCAGCTGGGGACGCCTTTGAGCACTGGAGCACGCTAAGTGTTGATGCCAGGGCGGAATATCTCAAAAAAGCATTGGCTCTGATGGTTGAGAGAACAGATTCCATCGCCAAGGTAATTACGCTTGAAAACGGCAAAACGCTTGCGGAATCCAGGGTTGAAATCTCGGCTGCGATCAATGAAATGGAGTTTCAAATCCATCAGGGATTGCGAATGCCAGGCCAAATGATGCCCTCAGCCCAACAGGGAGTGTTAGCATATCAACACCGGTATCCGCTCGGGCCGGCTGCTGTTATAGCACCGTGGAATTTTCCGTTCAACGTACCCGCCCGCAAAATCACCCCTGCACTGATTTCGGGCAATACGTGCGTGCTCAAACCGGCCCAGCTTACTTCAGGGGCGGGTGAAGAATTCGTTAAGTTATTCCATGACGCAGGTTTACCAGCTGGCGTACTCAATATGGTCACAGGCTCAGGGCGGGTCATCGGCGACGAGTTGGTGACGAATCCAATCATCAAGGCCATAACTTTCACCGGCTCAACGGAAGTTGGCAAAGCTATAAACATCAAGGCCGCGGCGGGGTTAAAACGCACTCAGCTGGAAATGGGCGGCAAGAATCCGCTGGTGGTAATGGACGATGCCGACATAGACGCTGCTGCAAAGTCAGCTGTGATCGCAGCCTTTGCCTGTGCAGGTCAGTGGTGCGTATCAACCAGCAGGGCGCTGGTACATAAAAATGTGATGAAACCGTTCGTCAACAGGCTTCTTGAACTTACCGCTGAAATCAAAGTTGGCAACGGCATGGATACTCAGGCAACAATGGGGCCTGTTTGCGGCGAAGCACAACTCAAGAACATCCTGGCCTGTATCGAAAAAGGCAAGGCGGAGGGCGCAAAACTGCTTGTCGGCGGCAATCAGCTCAAAACGCCAGGCCTGGAAAAAGGCTGTTTCATCGAACCAACCATATTCGCCGACGTAACGCCCGAGATGTTCATCGCCCAGGAGGAAATCTTCGGGCCCGTGCTTGGAATAATGGAGATCAGTGATCTCGATGAGGCTATTGAAATTTCCAACGGTTCAAAATATGGGCTTGGCGCATCGATTTACACAAAAGACATCGCCAGGGCAATGGAATTTACCGATCGTATCCAGGCCGGGCTTACTCACGTAAACATGCATTCTGCCTATAAGGAACCGCAGCTTTCATTTGGGGGCGTAAAGGAATCAGGTCACGGCACTCCCGAGGCAGGCCAGACAGGCATAGAATTTTTCACCGAGCATAAGACTGTCTATATCAATCCAGGAGCAAAAGGATAGAGCAAAATGAAGGGCTTTTTTAACAGACTGTTGAGAATCAGGCTGGACGACCAGAGATTCTCTTACGAGGAGATTCCTGATTCCGTCCTTGTGGAAACTCTTGGAGGCAAGGGCCTGGGGACGCACCTTCTCATGAAGGAAAATCCAGTTGGCGTGGAGGCTCTGTCGCCGGAAAACCGTTTCATTATCACCGTAGGCCCAGCTACCGGTACCAATTTCTGGAGCCAGTCACGCTTTGCCGTCTTCGCCAAAAGCCCAGCGACCGGCGGGTTCATGGAGTCCTATTGCGGCGGAAGTCTTGCACCGAAGATCAAAGGCTGTGGAATCGACGCCGTTGTTATCGAAGGCAAATCCCCTCAGTTGTCCTACCTGGTAATCGATGAAAACGGCGTATCATTCCTTGACGCCACAGAGATGCAGGGCAAAGACGCATACGAGACTGAAGCCCACCTGCTGGATAATTCCTCACCGGGTGCACGGGGCATGGTAATTGGCCCAGCTGGTGAAAACCTCGCTGCAATCGCGTGCATAAAATCCGACAAATGGCGAAGCTTGGGACGAGGCGGTATGGGAGCAGTTCTGGGCGTGAAAAACCTCAAGGGCATTTCATTCGCAGGTTCCAAAAAGGCTGAGATCGCCAACCCGGAATTGCTCAAAAAATTCACCCTCGAAATAGCAAATACAAACCTGAAGACCCCTGCTGCGCTCGGCTATAAGAAATTCGGCACACCGATGCAGGTGGCTGTCGTCAACGGGGTAAACTGCTTCCCTACCCGATACTGGCAAAAGGGACATTTTGAAAAATGGGAGAATCTCTCAGCCCCCTACATGCAGGAAAACTTCGACGTCAAGGCCTGCGGGTGTCCCACATGCTTCCTGAAATGCACGAAACTTTCCAGAATCAAAAACGGTAGACACGCCGGACTGGAAGTCGAAGGCCCGGAGTTTGAAACCATCTACGCCCTCGGCGGTTTGAACGAGTTGGACTGCCTGGAAGAAGTCGCATGGTTGAACGACCTTTGTGACAGGCTGGGCATCGACACAATGAGCGCGGGCAATCTGTCAGCCTTCGCCATCGAAGGCTATAAACGGGGCAAAACCGATTTTGAGATAGACTATAACCAGCCGGACCGAATGGCAGAGTTATTCAGAATGATTGCTTTCTCGGAAGGGCTGGGCGCGATCCTGGCCAAGGGTATAAAGCAGGCATCACGTGAACTCGGGCTGGAGGATATTGCCATTCATGTCAAAGGTCTCGAGCCTGCTGGTTTCGATCCCCGCGTACTCAAAGGCATGGGCCTGTCATACGCAACCAGCGCCCGCGGCGCTTGTCATCTTCGTGGAACTTTTTATAAGGCTGAACTTTCAGGCCAGATGGATCCCGAACAGATAAAAGGCAAGGCTGAGCTTCATGTCGAGTACGAAGACCGGGCTGCGATTTTCGACTGCATGGTCCTTTGCCGCTTCTACAGGGATTTCATCAAATGGGATGAACTTGCAACGCTGATCGAAGCTACAACCGGTCTGAAATGGAGCAGAAAACAGCTTGAGATTTTTGCAAATAATATCACGCAGCAAACCCGGGCCTATAATCAACGAGAGGGCCTCGACGAATCTACAGATACTCTGCCCAAACGCTTCCTCAAGGAAAAGACAGCTGAGGGCGCGTCACTGACCAAAGAACAGCTGGACACGATGATCTCGGAATACAATGAAATTCGATCTTCACGATCCGCAAAATTATGAAAAAAACCAGGAGAGAAGATTTAAAAAATGCCTAATTTGAAAGAATTGAAAATTGATTTTGACTGGAAGCAAGTAGTCGTAACCGACGCGGACTATAAGGAGCAAAGCCCAAATCAGCTCAAGCAGATGCTTTTCCAGCTTTACCTCATAAGGACGTTTGAAAACAAACTGCTTGAACTCAAAAATGCCGATCTGATCCACGGGCCGGTACATACAAGCATAGGCCAGGAAGGGGTAGCTGTTGGAACGATGGCAAGCCTATGTCCCAACGACGGAATAAGCGGCACGCACCGCGCGCATCATCAGTACCTCGCAAAGGCGTGCAGCTTTTTCATGAACGAAGGCTACGATCCGCTTTCCGACAAAATCGACGAGAACGTTCAGGATTATTCCAACATTCTCCTGGCTGAGATTATGGGCCTTTCGCTTGGATGCTGCTCCGGCAGAGGCGGTTCGATGCACCTTTGCTCACCTGAAATCGGCGTGCTTGGAACAAATGCCATTGTCGGCGGAGGAATTCCGCTGGCGACCGGTTCTGCCTTCGCAGAAAAATATAAGAAAACCGGCAATATCGTCGTCTCGTTTTTTGGTGACGGCGCGATCAATCAAGGCGCATTCCATGAGGCCCTCAACCTGGCTGGGGCATGGAAGCTCCCGATAATCTATATCCTCGAAAACAATCTCTACGCCGTCGCGACGGGAGTTGCAGAATCCGCAGCTGTGAAGGAACTGGCTGTGCGGGCCGCCAGTTACGGAATGCCGGCTATAACAGTTGACGGCATGGACCCGTTGGCGATGAAGCTTGCAGTTCAACACTGCGCCGATGGCATACAAAAAACGTCAACGCCGCATTTCATAGAGGCAAAAACCTATCGCGACTATCATCACGCCGGCGATATCCCAGGCAGCGCTTTCGGCTACCGCACCAAAGAGGAAGAAGCCCAGTGGAAAGCTCGTGACCCGTTGGAAAATTTCTCCGCCAAACTGATCAGTCTGAAAATCATAAACGAAGCACAAGATCAGCAGCTTAAAACCATGGTTAATGAAATTATCGCCAAGGCTGAGACATACTGCTGCGATCTCGATGGTGAAAAAAAGCAGATAAAAGAAAATCTCAAACCCACAGCAGAGTCAGTCACCTTCGGACTGCGAAGCGATAAAACCGAGTTTGACGGTATTGAATTTACCGAGCCGACTGCGATGAAATGCGATAAAAAAATGAAATTCGTCGAAGCTATTTCGTCGGTCACCGGCAGATGGATGAAAAAAGATCCAGACGTATTCGTACTTGGCGAAGAGGTAGGCCATATGAAAGGCGGGCCCTATCTCGCGACAAAGGGACTGCCAAAACGCTTCCCCGGCAGAGTTCTGGACACCCCTATTTCCGAAGCGGGCTTCACAGGTCTTGCTGGCGGTGCTGCCATGAGCGGACTAAAACCGGTCGTCGAAATCATGTTCCCGGACTTTGCACTTGTAGCTGCGGATCAGATTTTCAACCAGGTTGGTAAGCTGCGACACATGTACGGCGGGGATAACGTTGACATGCCGTTTGTAATGCGAACCCGTATCGCCGTAGGTTGTGGCTATGGCGGGCAGCATTCGATGGACCCCACAGCACTTTTCTCGCTGTTTTCAGGCTGGACGATCCTTTCGCCGACAACGGCTGCGGACTATATCGGCCTGTTCAACTCAGCCATGCAATCTAAAGACCCTGTTTTGATGGTCGAGCATTATGCCCATTATGACAAGGAAGGCCTGGTGCCGGATAACCTGGATTATTTCATAGAAATCGGCAAAGCTGCAAAAATACATAACGGCTCTGACGTTACGGTGCTTACATATTCGTACATGACGGACCTGGTCAAACAGGCTGCGATCGAACTGGAAGCGGAAGGTATCTCCGTTGATGCCATCGATCTCAGAACGCTAAGCCTCAATGACATAGATTACGAAACAATCGGCGAATCATTTATGCGAACGCTGAATATGGTTATCGTTGAACAGTCACCAGCCAGCAATTCCATCGGGGCCCGCATAGGATATGAATGCCAGCGACGATTCTTCGATTATCTCGACAGCCCGATCGCCATGGTTACCGGCGCCGACGTTCCCACACCAGTGTCAAAGTGGGCTGAGCTTGCTACTATGCCTACAATAGACGATATTAAAGATTCGATACGAAAATCGAACGCAAGACAACTTTAACGGAGTTAAAAAAAATGAAAGCGGCAAGAATTTACGGAGCCAATGACATACGGGTTGTTGAAATAGAAACACCCAAGCCTGAGGATCATGAGGTATTGTGCAAGGTTGTCCGGGCTGGAATGTGTGGTACAGATTACGCCATCTATTCGGGTGAATTCTCATTCGTAAAGCAGGGACTTGTTCCCATGCCAATGACGCCAGGCCATGAGTGGTCGGGAACTGTCGTGGCAAAAGGCGAAAAAGTTACCTTCTTCAATGAAGGCGACCGGGTCGTCGGCGACACTTGCGTATCCTGCGGCCATTGCTACGAATGTCTTATAGGCCAATACGGTAAATGCAAAAAATGCCAGCCTGTCGGCACAATCAATCCATGGGATGGCGCTTATGCCGAATATATTCTTATGCCCGAACGGCATCTGATGAAACTGCATGATTCTATAAGTTTTGAAAACGGCGCGTGTGTTGAGCCGGCAGCTACGGCTTTATACTCGGTTGAAATCGCTGACGTTAAAATTGGCGATACGGTTCTGGTTCTCGGCTCTGGCCCTATTGGTATCGCAGCTGCGAAACTGGCAAAACTTATGGGCGCTTCAATTGTCGCCATTGTCGGCAGAAAAGATTTCAAACTGCAAAAATCACTTGAATTTGGAGTAGATGCCGCCATCAATACTTCCAAAACCGAACTCAGGGACGGCATTAGAGATATCTTCGGCAGATTCGGAGTAGACAAAATAATCGAAGCCAGCGGCTCAACCGCCCTGCTCAACGAGTCAGCAAAAATCCTGAATCTCGGCGGGGCTGTCTCGGCAGTAGCGTTTTATGAAAAAACCGTCCAGGATTTCCCGATTGACGAATTCGTATTCAATAACCTTACCCTCAAAGGGTCAGCTGGCAGCCTGGGAATGTATCGCCCAATATTGAGGCTGATGGAAACAGGCATGCTCGACATGTCGTCCCTGATAACCGGAACGTACAGCCTTGATGAAGTCCCCCAAGCCATGGTCGATATGAAAGAAAAGAACGAAACAAGAATAAAACCGATTATCAAATTTGATTAATTTATAAAAAATATTGTTTTATTTTAAATACGCATAATCCATCTCGAAACTTAGAATTCCGGCCTTGCCGGACTGGAGTATTTTAAAAATGGCTGAGCCAAAAGTTGTACAACCGGAAAAAGTAATGCCCTTCATAGCGCCAGGGTGCGAAGGCCTGTATACATCTCGCATGTTGATAGACGCATATAACTGCGGCAGTGAAAAAATGCAGGTAAATCACGGTATCGTCAAGGCTGGGAAATCGCTTCCGGGCGGGATACATGAAGGCCATGATGAACTTTACGTTATCCTAAAGGGTCATGCATCGCTCGACCTGGCAGGTGAAATTCACGAACTCAAGCCGGGCACTGTGGTTTTCATCCCTGGCGGGACTTATCACGCGATTCTTAATAAAGACGGCAGCGAAGACCTTGAGATTATCACCGTCTGGCCAGGCCAGCCCGCCCCCGGCGCAAATGAAATGTATGACATGCGAAAAGAAGCATGGGGCACAACTTACCGAGAAATTTGAGAGTAGAAATGCAATGCCTGCTAAACCGGATGAATTTCTTTTCGCAATTTATCTATTTAGAGGAAGATTTCAAATGTGGACACAAGAAAAAATAGCGGCTACTATTGATCATGCGGTTTTAAAACCGTCATTTACCGATAGTGATATCACAAAAGGATGCCAACTCGGCAAAAAATACAAGGTTGCCAGTGTGTGCGTACGTCCCAGTGATGTTGCTCTGGCAAAAAAAGAACTTGCCGGAAGCGAAGTAAAAGTTTCCGTCGTTGTAGGGTTTCCCCATGGGGCAAATAGAACCGAAACCAAGGCATTGGAAGCGAAACTTGCAATCGAAGACGGTGCGTCTGAATTGGACATGGTCATGAATATCGGAAAGTTTCTCTCCGGAAACTATGATTATGTTCGTGATGATATAAAAGCTGTTGTAGATGAAGCTCATAAACATGATGTGTTAGTGAAAGTAATTTTTGAAACCGCCTACCTGACCGGCGAACAAATCGCAAAAGCTACAGAGATTTCCATAGAAGCTGGCGCTGATTATGTAAAAACATCGACCGGTTTTGCCGACGGTTCTGCTACTGTTGAAGGCGTGGACATTATGCTTAAAACAGCTGCGGGAAGAATAAAAGTAAAACCTTCCGGTGGGATCCGTGACAGGCAAAGAGCTGTAATGTTTCTCGAACAGGGCGCAGACCGGCTTGGCGTTGGAGCTACAGAGGCCGTCCTTGAAGGCGCCATGGCGGACGAAAAAGAAAAATATTAAGGAGATTATCGTGAGCGAAGCGACTAAGTTTAATCTTAAAGACAAAATTGTGATTGTTACCGGCTCAGCTGGCGGAATCGGAAAAGCCATCGCGACTACTTTCAGCAATAACGGCGCAAAGGTGATCGTCTCTGATGTCCAGGAAGAGTTGGGCAAACAGACCGCTGCCGAACTGAATGCCGAATACATAGGCTGTGATGTCAGTAATATTGACCAGGTTAATTCTCTGATCGATGCCACGGTTGAAAAGTACGGCAGACTTGATGTGATGGTTAATAATGCCGGCATCAACTCCGGCCGCAAGGAAGACCGCGTCACAGCTGACAAGTACCCGGTGGAGACATGGCATAAGATAATTGACGTTGATCTGAACGGTACCTTTTATTGTTGCCAAAGGGCTGCCCAGATCATGATTCAGCAGAAAAGTGGCAGCATTATCAATCTTTCATCGATCGCAGGTGTTGTGGCACTTCGGCTGCAGGTTGGTTTCGTAGCTGCAAAGGCAGCCATAATCAAAATGACGGAAGCCATGGCCTGTGAACTCGCCCCAATGGGAGTCCGGGTTAACTGTGTCTCGCCGGGCTCTACACTAACCGAGGGCACACGCAAATTATATTATGGCGAAGACGGTTCGTTCCGCGAGATGGCTGACCGCGTGGTATCGTTCATTCCTCAGGGCCGACCCGGAGAAGCTGAGGAAATCGCAGACGCGGTTGCATTCCTTGCCTCAGGCGCAGCCTCCTACATCAACGGCCAAAATATAATCGTGGACGGCGGATGGGTCTGCGGATTCAACCGCGACTTTTAGACAGAAACATGAAACACAAATTTCCATATGAAGAATTCGAGCCGGTTGAGACCCCAGATGATATGATCGACGGGATTTACGAACTTCCGCCACATCAGGAAGAAGCATCGGATATCGAGCTTATTGCACTGGCCTTGCAGAATCCCATTGCAAGTAAGCCCCTCGGCGAGATGGTTTCACCCGGGATGAAAATTTCAATCGCGGTTGATGACAGCTCCCGCAATACTCGCACCGATCTGATGCTGCCGGCTGTATTGAACCAGCTCAGACAGACTGGCATTCCCGACAACGACATCAGCGTTTTTATTGCCCTGGGTACGCATCGCCAGATGTCGCATGCGGAAATGCGCGAGAAATATACACCAGAGGTCGTGGAAAAATATCGGATAGTCAATCCGGACTGGCATGATAATTCTGCATATGTATCTGTCGGAAAATCCAAATATGATTTCGATATCCGAATACACCGCGAAATCGTCGACGCCGATTTTGTTATTGGGGTCGGACAGACCATTCCGCATATGATTGCGGGTTTCGGGGGAGGCTGTAAGATAATCAACCCAGGTTGCAGCGATGGAGAGACTATAGGCCATATGCACTGGATGTGCAGTGTGGTTCCCGAAGACGAGCTTTTCGCGGTTAGAGAGAACGCCGTCCGCGAAGTTATAGATGAGGCTGCAATAAAAGCGGGCCTGAAGTTTATAATTAACGAAGTGCCCGGTGCAAAAGGAAAAATAGCCGGGGTTTTCGCGGGCGATCCTGTTAAGGCTCACATTCAGGCTTGTGAGTTTGCAAAAGAGACTTGTCTTGTGAAAATCAAACAGCAGGCCGACATCGTAGTTGCCGATGCCTATCCAGCTGATATTGATTTCTGGCAGGCGCTGAAGGGAATGAACGCCGCCTACGGCGCAGTCAAGCCTGGCGGCACGGTAATACTCGTAACCCCCTGCCCCGAAGGCACAAGCTCGCAGCACGACGAACTGACCACCGTTGGTTATGTGCCAATAGAAGAAACCAAAAGGCTTCTCTCTGAAAACAAAATTGACAAGGCCATAGCAGCCAATCTGCTTCTTGGCCGACGCCTTATCGAAAAGGCGGACATAATTCTCGTCACAAAAGGGATTACACAACAACAGACCCTGGCGATGAATTTCCAATGGGCAGCCAGCCCGCAGGACGCCGTTAACGCAGCCATAACAAAACACGGAACAGCTGCAAGAATAAACATCCTTTACAAAGCATCAAAAATGATCTGTTCTCCACAGGAATAATTCCAATGACTAATTTACTGTCTTTGAATGAATCGAAAAACCACTGTCCAGAGAACGATATGATTGACATTTATTGGCTCGGCGGATCTGGATTCATCATCAAATTCGACAATGGCATAGCTGTATGTATTGACCCGTACCTCAGCGATTCGGTCGAACGGCTTTTCGGTTTTAAACGACTCATGCCGGCCCCGATTTCCGCAGACCAACTTAAATGCGATATCCTGCTGATTTCACACGAGCACGGCGATCACCTCGACATTGACAGCTTTGATGCGATTTACGCTGGAAATCCATGGTTAAAAATATTTGCGCCTGCCAGCTGTGACGAATTCTTGAGAGCACGGAAAGTTCAATACACTCAGATCAAAGCCGGTGATTGCAATAACGCTTATGGTATAAGCATTCAATCCTTAAACGCCGACCATGGCGAGTTAAGCCCCGATGCCCTTGGATTCATGCTGGCCTACAAGGAAAGAACTCTATATCTGACAGGCGATACCGGGATGAACCTTGAAATTCTCAAGCCAGCCATCGCAGCCGAGCCTGAAATCATCATACCGTGCATTAATGGCGCGTTTGGAAACTTAGATGAGGAACAATCTTCTGAATTGGTAAAGCTCTGCCGCTCTAAGTTTGCCGTTCCCACACATTACGGCCTGTTCAAGGAACACGGCGGAGACGTTGAAAAATTTATCGCCAAATTGCGAGATATTTCCCCAGAAACCAAAACGGTCAAACTAAATCCAGGAACCGGTACCAGTATTTGATTTTAGATCAGTCGTCCCTGATAAAGTCGGCATAGTCTTTAAGTAGGCCCTGAAATTTCTTTAATCCCGGTTGCAAATCGCAAGTTTCTGCCGAATAAATCTTCGCAACCTTGCAGCTTCACAGCCTTGCGATATGACGCCATCATGCGATATCCAGCTGGCGATTTTTTCCCCGTGTCATACCCGCGAAAGCGGGTATCCAGGGCCGGCCCAGATCAAACGTGGTTGCAAACACAGCAACCGCGGCACCGGGAATCGGGCAAGTTTTTACGCGACTTGATAACGTCCGCATGCCCACGCAAGCGTAGGCATGGCACCAAAAACAGGCATTACTTTGATTCCCCCCTTGTCATGCTGAACTTGATTCGGGGATGTTTCTTTAATTGTTAAAACTCTTTGGTCTCCAGTATTCACTTTATCTTATCTTACGTATTGGTTGTTGTCAAAGGCTGCTGGTGCGAAGCGGAGGGCGCAGCCCGGAGCGAAGCAGTAGCAGCGGCACGAAACGCCTCGGGCAGGTCGGCATGATATTCTTTCAACGCCGCATAGTAGCTGCCGCTCTCCAGGGCCTCCGCCAGCCTTGACAGGTCTTGGCTATGCGAAACTTTGCGGAAGCCTCTTTCTGCCTCCGTCAGGCCCGTAGCGAGCCAACGCGCAGCCTGGTCGGTCTGCGTCTGCCAGCGACAAACCCGGCTGCTTGTCCGCCGAAAATTCAATATCACATTCTCGATCATATTCGTGTTCATCAGGCTGCGGTTCAGCGTCGCCGGGACCTCCAGAAGATGCAGCGTTATCAGGTCAAGCCCGCCTTCGTGAAGGCTGTCGCGGGCGGCGGAGTTCTTGCCAGCCAGGAAGTCGTCAAGTTCACACAACGCCAAAATGCCCGCCTCAGGGCCTTGTGCCTTGCGTAGCCTGTCCATCAACTCCGTCATCGTTGCCCAATCTTTTTTCGCCAAATATCGCCTGAGATTTCGTTCCTTGTGAATCAGGCACCGCTGCACAACTGCCGTCGCAAAAATTGCTTTCACAGCCTTCCGCAACGCTTCACTGCCATCAAGCACCGCCAGCAGAGGCCTGCGTTCCGGCGGAGCGAAACCGCGAATTTGTACGCGTTTTATAAGGGCCAAAGCCACTTCGTAGTTCTCGCTGGAACCAATCTCGAAGTCCAAAACTATCTTGTCGCCTGCGGTCGTAATACCGACTGCAACGATGGCCGTTATGTCCTTCGAGAGCACCACGCCATCAACCATCAACGCCAGCCAGTCGTACAATTCGCCGTTGTCGTCGCAGCCAAGTCGCCGCCTGCGAAGCTCCGTGAAACGCTCCCTGCCGTGCTGCTGAAAAATACGCGATATCTGCGATGCGCTGCTGCCACGTTTGTTTTTCACCACTTTGCCGGTCTTGCTCTGCGAACCAGCTGCCAGAATCGATGCCAATATTTGACGACGCAATTCGCCGCGATCCTGGGCGGCGGTATAGCTCTCAAGCTCCGCCTCACTGGTCGTGCCGTCGGGATTTTCTCGCCGAACCCGAGGCCGAGTTATCTGCTCGCGCTCAGTCTCAATATAAACGTAACCCTCAGCAGTGCCAGCTCGGACAAAATCCGAATCGGCGTCTGGCCGATAACGCGGGCCGCACAACTGCTCAAGCTCCGAAGCCATGACATCCATAATCATATCTCGGGTAGCCGTTCGGATATAATCTCGAAAAATTTCGCCTGCCGACCCGAAATCAGCTTGCCCAAGCACCTCAAGTACATTACTGTTGTCCATAACGATGGTCTCCTTCAAAAAAATTAAAAAAACGATAATAGCCGTATCGGCTACTACCGGAGACCATCGTCATTTTTAACAATCAATGAAAAACTTCCCTTGATTCAGCATCCAGGGGAACACGACCAAAGCGAAATTTTTTTCAACGATTACTGAACATCTCACGATATGTTTATTCCCCCTGGATCCCGGGTCTTCGCTACGCTACGCCCGGGATGACAACTAAGACAAACAGAAGCGACTTGCGTGTGGTTGTCATTGCGAGCACTTCGCTTCGCTCGGTGTAAACTCCGCGAAGCAATCTCGTTCTTACATTTCAGATTGCCGCGTCGCTGCGCTCCTCGCAATGACAAAAAAAACAACTTTTTCGGAACGACTGGATCATTGAAAAAAGTTATATATCTTAAGGAGCAGGCGGGAGGATCAGCTTGATAAGTTTCTGAGCGGTGAAGGTTTTACCCGTAAGATAGTCGATAAATTCTACCCGAACGGTGATGTCAGGATTTTTCGGTCTATTGGGAAGCGGGCACTCAAAGCTGTAATGATAGGCCATGAAACCACTCGACCAATGCTCCCCGATTTTATCGACTGGATAATCAAACTCAGCGATAAGCCGCTCGCTCTCCGGCTCGGCCAGGTCGAACAATTGAATCTTCACCTCGCCGGCCGACTTGATAACGCTCCCGGCCTGGTCAACCGGCATGACGAATACCTTGACGGCATCCTGGCCCGGTTTTTTGTCCGTATCGATCCCGCCGGTATATCTGCCAAGTTGAACCTGATCGACGACGAACAATTTCTTCAGACGATCCGGGCCGAGGTTCTGCAGCGTTTCGATCTGTTCTTTCTGCCGGTCTGTGTCGGCAGTGAGTTTCTCGACCTGTGTGGTAAGTTCCTTTTCCCTCGCCTTGGAGAGATCGAGTTCCTTCTGAAGATTTTCAATCTTCGTCTGAGATTCAGTTTGCAGACAGCCGGCGCAAAAGAAAACGGCGGCCAGGCTTGTAGTCAGCATAGCCGCCGCGATTTTCATTATGCTTTATCCTCTGTGGCAGTGTCCGGCATTGACGAGAGGACTTTGTCAACGCAGCCATATGCGACGGCTTCTTCGGCATCAAGCCATTTGTTTCTGTCGCAATCGCGTTCGATGACAGATTCCTCCTTGCCGGTGGCTTTGGCAAGAATTTCATAGAGTCGTTTCCGCAGCCTGAGTATTTCCTGCGCTTCGATATCCAGTTCGGTCGCCGGCCCTTGCAACACGCCGGAGATAAGAGGCTGGTGTATCAACACCCTGCTGTTGGGCAGAGTATAGCGTTTTCCCTGGGTGCCGCCCGCGAGCAGAACCGCCCCCATGGAAGCAGCCATGCCTACGCAATAGGTTGCTATGTCGCAACGAACAAACTGCATTGTATCATACATCGCCAGGCCCGCTGATACGCTGCCGCCCGGACTGTTGACGTATATGTTGATATCCGCTTCGGGATCTTCGTTAGATAAAAACAGCAGCTGGGCTACGACAAGGTTTGCCATAACGTCGTCGACCTGTCCGCCAATAAATATAATGCGATCGCGAAGCAGCCTACTGTAAATATCATAGCTCCGTTCGCCTCGGCCTGTTTGTTCAACAACTATCGGAATCAGATGCTGGTTCATAGCCATGTTCGTTCCTCTGCCCATCGGGCTATTTCCCGTCTTTTTTCTTGTTCTTCGGTTTCTTGACAATCTCATCCACGATACCGTATTCCTTGGCCTGTTCAGGCGTCATGAAACGGTCACGTTCTGTTTCCTCAGTGACCTGTTCCGGCGTTCTGCCTGTCAGGTCGGCAAGGATTTCGTTGAGCATTTTCTTGGCTTTGAGGATTTCCTCTGCCTGGATTTTGATGTCAGACGCCTGTCCCGTCACGCCACCCCAAGGCTGATGGATCATGACCTTGCTGTGAGGCAGGGCAAAGCGTTTTCCTTTGGCACCGGCGGCGAGGATAATAGCAGCCCCGCTGGCAGCCTGGCCTATGCAGTAGGTGCAGACCTCGCAACTGAGGAACTGGATCGTATCGTAGATAGCGAGCGTGTCGTCCACCGACCCGCCGGGGGAGTTGATGTAAAGGTGAATCTCCCGGCCTGGGCTTTTGGACTGGAGCTCCAGCAGACGCATGATAACGCCGCCTGCGGAACCGGGACCAATTTCGCCCCAAAGAAAGATGATGCGCTCCTCGGCCAGCCTTTCTTCCAGCGTCATCTCGCGACGCTGGGCGTAGTCCCGATTGGCCTGGATGGCAGAGAGATTGCTCCTCATGTCCATCCCAACCTTCTGAGCTTCTGAATCCAAAGCATGGTTCTTATACAACATATTGCGATTCCTGTTAGGCCGAAGCGGGTTTTCCGAACGCAATGGCCCGGAAAACCCATGTTTTCGGCAATTTCCATGGCTGAGAGCCGCCTCTCGGCCTGTATCGGTTCGTCATAGCCGACCAACTGTCGGTTGTCGTCTGAACTATTCTTCGGTTTTTTTAGGTGACTTCTTTGCAGCTTTTTTCTTGGCTGTCTTTTTTTCAGGCTTTTCCTCGGCCTTTTCCGCAGATTTTTCGTCAGCTTTTTTTTCCGTTTTCTTCGCTGCCTTCTTTGCGGGCTTCTTTTCTTCTTCAGCCTTGGGCTTGTCTTCCGGCTTTACTTCGATGATCTTTGCATCTTCGAGAAGTTTATCGATAGCCTTTTCCTCGCGAATGGAGACGGCTATCTGCTGGAGAGAACCGTCAGCTGCGAGTTCCTGGCGGAGACGTTCAGGACGTTTGCCATACTGGGCTGCCATTTGGGCAACGCGGGAATTCACTTCGCCTTCAGTTACATTCAGGTCTGCCTCGTCCGCTATCTTGTTGAGGATAAAGGAGAGTTTCAGGTCGTTTTTGGCCTGTTCGCTGGCAGCGGCTTGGAGTTTGGCAAGATTTTCGTCGATTTTCTCGCGCGGTATCCCGGCCTGGAGAAGCTGAATCAACTGACGCTGCAGCGTGGAATGGGTCTGACTCTTGACCGCGCCTTCGGGCAGTTCAAAATCAGCTTTGTCCATCAGATACTGACATATCTGCTTACGCAGGGAGTTCTGGATTTCCATTTCAACACGGCTCTTGAGCTGGTTGGCGATAAAATCGCGGAAGTCCTGAAGCGAATCAAAGCCGCTCGAGGTCGCGAATTCTTCGTTGATCTCCGGCAGAATGCGCTTGCTGACTTCGTGAACGGTAAGTTCGAAGGTGAGTTCCTTCTCACGCCAATCTTCGTTGGGATGAGTCTCGGCTGGGGTGGCTTTGAGGGTAACGACGTCGCCAACCTTCTTGCCCGCCAGTTCCGTGCCGAGTTCCACAATCGGAACACCCTCTACCAGACCGGCTGCGACGCGAAGGACAACGCGCGGGTTCTCAAACGTCACGCCCTCGCCGGTGATCTTCGCACTGACGATAACAGTGTCGCCTTCCTGGGAAGCATCGTCGGTCTTTTCGTACCGGGCCCGGCCTTCCTTGATGTTATTGATATACTCGTCTATCTTGTCGTTATCGACTTCAAAAATTTCCTTGTTAACTTCGATTCCCTTGGTTTCAGGCAAGTCGAACTCAGGCTGAATTTCGACCTCGAAATCGAAAGTCATGTCGCCTTCTTCGGGGAGTTTGATATCGTCGAGCTTGATATCCGGCTCGCCGAGGGTTTTCAGTTCGGCATCTTCTATGGCATCGCCGATAGCCTCACCGATCAACGAATTCCGAACGTCCTGATCGACATCTTTGCCGAATCTCTTCTCAATGAGCCTGCGAGGGGCATGGCCTGGGCGGAAACCGGGAATCTGGGCAGAGTCGCTAAGCTCGCCGAAAAGCTCGTTACGCTTGGCGTCGATCCGATCACGGTGAACGGTCACGATGACTTTCTTTTTCAGAGTGCCTGCCTCTTCGACTTCAACGGTGTTCTTCGGCAGATTGTCTTCCTGGGTTTCGTCTGGGGTTTCGTTTACTTCGGGAGTCTGAGCTTCGTCAGCCATGTTTTTTCTCCAACAGATGTACCAGCTACGACCAGATGAGCCACGCAGCCCATCCCCGGTAGCGGGTAATTGCAGCCGGTCACGGTCCGGCAATTAATCGTGAACACGAGAATCTAAGGAAATTGGCCTATACTGTCAATGATAAACAACATACGAATTCAATAAGAAAAAACCAAATGGAGTGGAATTGGGAAGGGCAAATGTCTATAATAAATAAGTACTTACTTACGACGGAGGCAAGCATGGGCAGGCCAACAGTTAAAAAACAGGATATTGAAAATAGTGCAATTCATTTATTTGCAACCAACGGCCTGGCTGGAACAACAGTAAAAGACATCGCCAACGCAGCTGGCGTTACTGAAGGGGCTTTATACAGGCACTACTCCGGCAAAAATGAAATGGCTCTGGAGTTGTATGATCGTGAGGCGAATCTTTTCGTTGGAGGTATCCGGGCTGCTTTGGATGATAAAACAAAATCCTTGCCTCAACGTTTTCACGAAATGATAACCTACATTTACGATTACTATCAGAACAATCCCGATAAATTGTTTTTTGTTTTGTTATCCCGTCAAAATTTTCCCGACCAGACAAAGAAAGGGCTAAGTCAGAATTTGAACCGGG
Source organism: Phycisphaerae bacterium (assembly GCA_963664745.2). Taxonomy (GTDB): domain Bacteria; phylum Planctomycetota; class Phycisphaerae; order SM23-33; family SM23-33; genus B1-G9. The sequence goes on along the minus strand of CAXXMC010000004.1, from coordinate 1,706,825 downwards.
ATCTGATGCTGACTGGATATATCGAGAGGGAAATGGAGATCGGCGCTATCGAACAGGACGATCCGCTTTTGAAAATGGCGCTGGTCCGTGGAATGATTCTTGAACCGATTATGATCCACCGGTATATGTCAACGGATCAATGGCCCAGCGCATTTATTGAGAAGGTTACCGCCGCCTGCCTAAAAGTTCTGGGTTTGCGCGAGACGAACAGTTAGAATCGCCGCGTAATTATGCCGGCCAGGCCGGGTTAGGAACAGCATGGATGCAGCAGTGATTCAGCAGGTACGTAAAGCTCGCGGAAAGTTTGCCGCGATGGTGGCAACGTACGGGCTGGGGGTTTTTAACGACAGCTTCTTTCGCAATTCCGCGATTCTCCTCGCCGTCACCGCTGCCAGCAGGGGCGACACAGCGCTTAAGGGCATGGAGGGCTGGATAATGGCGGTATTCACGCTGCCTTATCTTTTGTTTGCCTCCCCGGCAGGCTGGCTGGCTGATCGATTTTCCAAGAGGCGCATTGTCATCGGTGCGAAATTGCTTGAACTTATAGCTATGGTTTGCGGCGCTATCGGAATAATAACAGGCAGTTGGCCTTTCCTCATGGTAATGGTTTTTACAATGGGTGCCCAGTCTTGTCTTTTCAGCCCAGCCTTGAACGGCTCGATCCCGGAACTGTTTCCCGACAGTTACGTCAACCGGGCCAATTCGCTGCTGAAGGTTTTCGTAACGATGATGATATTGACGGGGATTTCCACTTCGGGCGTGGCGTTGGACGTACATGGAGAATTTGAAGGCATTGCCATGGGTCGCATTGTTGTAGGCTGTGGTGTGGTTTTGATCTCGGCGTTGGGATTGCTTATGAGTTGCGGCGTGCCAAGCAGGCCAGCTGCGAACCCCGGTGCGAAATTTCCCTGGGCTGGGCCGATCGATACGCTCAGTCAGCTGTGGGATATCCGACGCGACAGGTTGCTTGCCATAGTAGTTCTCGCCGATGTGTTCGTATGGTTCGCCGGGGCCATGTTGGTACTGCTGATCCAGCAGATGGCCATTCACGAGTTCGGGTACACACAGGCCCGGGCAGGTTACATGGTAGCAGCACAAGTGGTGGGGGTGGCTATCGGCGGCCTGTTGAGCAACAGGTTCGCAACCGGCAAGAGGTGGTTCCGCGTACTGGCCATAGGGGCGGCGGTTATGGGCTTTTTCCTCATTTGCGTAGCTTCTCTGCCCATGCTTCAGGAGGCTGCACGTCTTTCACTTGCGTTTATATTGCTGGGCCTGGTCGGGATATTCGGCGGGCTGTTCATGGTCCCCTGCGAAGCGTTTGTGCAGACCAGACCGGCGGCGGATAAGAAGGGTACCGTGATCGCTTCGGTCAATTTCCTGATCTTTGCGGGCATACTGCTTTCCGGGCCTATCGAGGTTTTGTTAATCAAGCTCTGTAAGCCCAGCATGGCCCACGCGGTGCTTGGCGCGAGTTCGCTGATTATTGGCGCGGCGCTTTGGCTGGCGTTGCGAAATGAAAACGGAGAACAATGAATGATCAAAAAATTCTGGATTTGCGTGACCAGGGTTTTGCTCTGGCTGAGGTATCGGGTTCGCCTAAAGGGGCTTGATGAAATCCAGGCCAGGGGCAGGCGAGGGATTCTTTTTCTGCCGAACCACCCTGCCCTGATCGATCCGATTATCATGGTCTCGCGCCTGGCGGGGCCTTTGAATATCCACACTCTCGGCGACCGGAATCAGATAGATCGTTTTCTCGTTCGGAATGTAGCTGGGCTTTTTAACGTCATACCCATTGACGATGCCTCCACGCAAGAGGCTGCCCCCCACGCCATTCGCAAAGTCATCGACAGTTGCGTGGATGTTCTGCGGCGGAATGAAAATCTGCTGATGTACCCAGCCGGTAATGTGTTGCGAACAATGTACGAGGAAATCGGAGCAAATAGTGGGGTCGAGACGATACTAAGCAGGCTGCCGGATATTCGTGTGGTGCTGGTACGAACGACTGGGCTATGGGGAAGCGGATTCAGCTGGGCTGGGGGCACGGAACCTGATGTAGCCAAGATGGTTGCCAAGGGTTTTTGGAAAATGCTGGCAAACGGATTGTTTTTCTCCCCGCGGCGAGAAGTTACCATCGAGTTCGTCGAGCCGGACGACCTGCCGAGAACGGCGGATCGTAATACCATAAATCGATATCTTGAAAATTTTTATAACGAAACAGCCAAGCCCAATACTTATGTGCCATACACGATATGGGAGTCAGGCCACGTTCGCCAGCTGCCCGAACCGACTCCTCTGCACATCGAAGGCGACCCCGGCGAGACCCCCCCAGCTACACGGCAGATCGTCCGCGACTACCTGGCCGAGCTGACGGGCATGACGCAGTTCGAGGACTCATCCAAGCTGGCAACCGATCTGGGTATGGATTCCCTGGCTGGCATGGAGCTGGTGACCTGGTTGCAGCATGAGTTCGGTTTTCCGTTGGGCAGTGCGGAATCTCTCAAGACCGTCGGCGACGTCATGCTCGCAGCGTGTGGCCAAAGCGTCTCTGCCGGCCCGGTCACGCTTGAACCAGTGAACCCCAAATGGTTCAGCAAAATCCCCACGCCCAATTGCCCGCCCGATGCAGGCAACATGACGATTCTGGATGCGTTCCTGTACCAGGCAGGCCGATTCCCGGACAAATCAGCCCTGGCGGATCAGGCATCGGGTGTAAAAACTTATCGTGACATTATCCTTGGCGCATTAGCCCTGCATGACTTTATCAAAAAAATCCCCGGCGATGTCGTGGGTATCATGATGCCCGCTTCGGTTGGCGCGACGGTAATGTATTTCGCGACGCTTTTCGCGGGCAAGACCCCAGCCATGATAAACTGGACGCTAGGCCCGAAGAATATTCATTATTGCATGGAGTCCGTAAAAGTGCAGCGGATTCTGACCGCCAAGGCGCTTCTCAGCAGGGTTCAGTCACAGGGCATTGACCTGACAGACCTGCAGGATCGATTTGTTTTCATCGAGCAGGTCGGCAAGGATATGGGGCGCGTGACAAAACTCAAGGCCTTGTTTCGCAGCAGATTGTCATGGCGAATTTTGCGACAGGCTGGGCGGGAGACTTCGCCCGACAGCCCAGCTGTGATCCTGTTTACGAGCGGATCGGAGAGCCTCCCCAAAGCTGTGCCTCTCTCGCACAGGAATATCATGACCAACGTAGCTGACTGCCATCATCGTTTCACGCCCGAACCCGGCGACGTGATGATCGGCATTCTGCCGCCGTTCCATTCCTTCGGCCTGACCGCGTCGGTCATGCTCTCACTATGCTCAGGCATACGGGCAGTTTATTATCCAAACCCAACCGACGGCGGAACGTTGGGCAGGATCATCGAAATGTACAAAGGTACGATCCTGGCTGGGACGCCGACATTTCTGCATGGCATTGTGCGGGCATCGACCTCGCAGCAGCTTGCGACGCTCAGGCTGGTGGTATCCGGCGCGGAAACATGTTCGCCCCACGTATACCAAGCCGTGGAGAACCGCTGTCCGCAGACGGTCGTGATGGAAGGTTACGGTGCGACGGAATGCTCGCCGGTCATAGCTGTCAATAACGCAGCTCAGCCGCACAAGGGCACTATCGGCAGGATCATGCCCTCACTTTCATACGTTCTGACTGACCCTGACGTGAACGCCCCTGCCAGGCCAGGCTGCGAGGGAATGCTCCTTGTTCGCGGGCCTAGTGTTTTTCATGGCTACCTGAACCATAAAGGCGACTCGCCTTTCGTGGAATTCCAAGGCCTGACCTGGTACCGCACGGGCGACCTCGTTTTCGAAGATGCTGACGGCATTCTTACCTTCGCCGGCAGACTCAAACGGTTCATCAAACTCGGCGGCGAGATGATATCCTTGCCAGCAATCGAAGCTGTGCTCGAACCCCTGGCCGACGACGATTCCGACGACGGCCCGACCCTCGCGGTAATAGCAACAGCCGGCGAGACGCCGGAAATCATCCTGGTTTCAACAAAATCTATCGACCGGGAAACCGCCAACCTGACAATTAGAGGAGCCGGCCTGAGCGGCCTGCATAATATCCGTCGGACTGTGCAAATAACTGAGCTTCCCCTGCTCGGTACGGGTAAAATCGACTACCGCACACTCCAGGACAAACTACCTACACTGCTTGAAACTACAAAATAACAACACTATGAGAAATCATTCCACCGCTGGTGAGCCCTGGTTTTTCAGCATCGCGTCAAGTTCTTTGTAGCTTATGGTCTGCACGCTGCCGTTGTTAAAAAACACGGCGAACATGTCTCCGAATTGCGGTATGGGGTCGTATGCCACAACCCAGTCGCCACTGGCCAGGTAACCTGGCTTGTGATAGACGATGGGCTTTGATTGGTTCTGTTCGCTGAATATCATTCTCCTGTCTACATAGCCTTCGTCCACAAGGTCGTTTAGGGTGTCGGGATATTTGCCTTTCTCGGCTTCATAGCTTTTGAGGGTTGTTCCCAGATTTTTCAGGGTCTGGGCTGATGCGGAATTTTTACCGCTGTCCTGCCCTCTCATGACCAGAGACAGATAGTCGCTTTGTTTTTCCTTGTGTTTGTACTTTGGCTGTTCCTCCCAGCCTACCAGTGCTACATCTTCCTCGTTGTCAGCCAGGGCTTGCATTTCATCCAGGCCTATAGCGGAGGTAATACTGAAAAAACCCGCTACAGCAATACCGATGACAAGACAGCTGGATACGATCACCCCGCCGGTTATATATCCCGCAGCTACAGGTACCGGAGTCTCATAAGGCAGCGAAGCTGTAACGTCCTGATTGTGTTTACCAAAAGTGCCCACACAGCGGAGCAATACCATCATGAACATGTGAAAGAGCGTTCCGACGAAAAGCCCCATTACAAAGGTTGCGACTATCATCATCATGAACGAGTCGGTCGCGGTTTTCGTCGTCCCCAGTGCCGCAACCAGAATGAATCCAGACAACATCACAGCCAGAACCACCGCTATAACCCCGACTGCTCCCCAGATAAGCAGAAATACCCATAACTTGGCCAACTCCCCAGGTTTCCTGTAAGCTGTTTTTAAAGCCCAACTTAAATCAAACGCCCTTAGATCATTGCCATACCCCCAGGCCAACAGGCCCAAGGGCAGTAGCGGCAGCGTAATTATCGGCAGGACATAAACGAACAGGAAACCCAGGCCGTAAAAACCGGCTACGAATAGTCTGTTGAATTCAAATTCCGGCATCCCCGGAGCCTGATCCACCCCTTCAATCGAGCCGATAAGGCAGTCCTGATAGAACCGTAGAAAAAATCCGCCGAATGCGATAAGGCAGAGGAGTTCCACCAGCAAGCGGATCCCTATCCCAACAGGCCCCATGAAGATAAGCCAGTCGAAAAAGCCCTTGAGAATTCCCAGTACAAAATTCAGGCCTATGGAAAAAAAGACCAGCAGCAGCAGGCTTTTTATGTTACTGCAGCCATATAGTATCGCCTTTGCGTAATCGGATACAATCCCGGCTGGTTTGGCGGGGGTGGGCATGAAGCCCCCCATTGCCTGCTGGTTGACCCAGCCACAATTCGGACACACCATCGCAGAGGCGGGAAATGGTCTTTTGCAGTCCATACAGTGGATTTGGCCTGCCTGGCTGGGTGCTGGCGGGGGCGAATCTTCCAGATCGGCTCCGAAGGTCGGCAGGTCGTCATCTGCGTTGAATGTGGGTAAGTCTTCCTCGTGGTCCGGGACTATCTGAACTGTGCCGCAAAGCGGGCATTTGGATTTTCGACCAGCTGTTCCATCCGGGGCTCGCATGGTTCTTCCGCAAGCGGGATTGCTGCAACGAAATGAAATCGGCATCTCCAACCCTTCTCCCAGCCGGGCTGGGGATAAAGATCAACACCAGCAGAGGTAATTTAACATATAAAATTCGCCAAAGCAATCCCGCAAACCAGCCGTAATCCGACAAAGACAGTTGAATATTTGGGAAAAAGCGTTAGAGTATGCAGTCTTGCTGTTTGACTAATACGCAAAATAAAAGGATGACCCGATGGATAAACAATACGACGTGGCATTGAAGCGCACCAACACCTGTGGCCAATTGCGCATCGAAGACAATGACAGCACCGTTCGCCTGTGCGGCTGGGTCCGCAGCTATCGTGACCACGGCGGCGTGGTTTTCATCGATCTGCGAGACCGTGACGGCATTACGCAGGTTGTTTTCGATCTGCCGGACGAAAGCAACGAAGCCGCCCAGGCTATATACAAAATCGCGCGGGCCGTCCGCAACGAGTGGGTAATTTCCATAGCTGGCAAGGTCAGGCCTCGCGGCGAAGGGAAGGAAAACCCGAAACTCGCCACAGGCCAGATCGAAGTTATCTGCGACGATCTCGTCGTACTGAACAAGTCCGAACCCGTTCCCTTCGAGCCGGACGACTACAACAACACCAATGAGGACTTAAGGCTGCAGTATCGTTACGTCGATCTCCGCAGGCCCGAAATGACGCGGGCGCTTCGGTTGAGACACGAAATTACCAAAGCCATGCGCAGCACGCTCGACGAAAACGGCTTTCTGGAAATAGAAACGCCTTTCCTTACCAAGAGTACGCCCGAAGGCGCACGCGACTTCCTCGTGCCTTCGCGAATGCAGGAAACCGCGTTCTACGCACTGCCGCAAAGCCCCCAGCTGTTCAAGCAGATCCTCATGGTCGGCGGACTCGACAAGTACTACCAGATCGTGCGATGCTTCCGCGACGAAGACCTCCGGGCCGACCGTCAGCCCGAGTTCACGCAGCTTGATGTCGAAATGAGCTTCTGCACCGAATCCGATGTCATGCACATAACCAATGAAATTCTCCGCAAGGTCTGCCACGTCTGCGAAAAACCGTTCCCCGAGCGGGTCGATGTGATGGAATACGACGAAGCCATGCGGCGGTTCGGTTCGGACAGGCCTGACCTGCGGTTCGGCATGGAACTTATCGACATAAGCGACATAGCCGGCGAGACGGATTTTGCAGTTTTCAAGGGCGCCATTGACGGCGGGGGTACCGTCAACTGCGTTTGCGTGCCGGGCGGTGCGGAAATGACTCGCAAGGAAACCGACGCCCTGGCTGAGTGGTCGAAAGAATTCGGCGCCAAAGGCCTGGCTGTGACCAAGGTCATCGCCGATAAAAAACTCGAAACCGGAATCGCGAAATTCCTCGCCCCGATAGCTGAGAAACTCATCGAGCGCATGGCTGCCAAAGAAGGCGACCTGCTATGCTTCGGGGCTGACACCGTTAAAGTCGTACGCCGGGTACTTGGCGAGTTGAGGAGCAAAATGGCCCGCGAGCGAGGCATGCTGAACAAGGACGATTTCAAATGGGTCTGGGTAATAGATTTCCCATTGGTGGAATACAACGAGGATGAAAAACGCTGGGACGCGCTGCATCATCCTTTTACCGCTCCAAACCCGGCTGACTGGGCCCAGAAACAGGCCAACCCAGCTGAGATAAAGTCACGGGCTTATGATATCGTCTGCAACGGCATGGAAATGGGCGGCGGAAGCATTCGTATCCATCAGTCGGACATGCAGAGCAAAATATTCAGTATGCTGGGCATCGGCGAAGAAGAAGCCAAGCAAAAGTTCGGCTTCCTGCTCGAAGCTCTTCAGTTCGGGGCTCCGCCGCACGGCGGAATCGCCCTGGGGCTTGACCGTGTGGTTATGACCATGATCGGCGCGCCTAGCATTCGTGACGTCATCGCCTTCCCAAAAACGCAGAGAGGCACATGCCCGCTGACCGGCGCGCCTGGCGAAGTGGACGAAAAACAGCTACAGGAACTGGATTTGAAAATTGTCCCACGAGGCGCTAAACCTTAGAGCATATCAAACTTGATAGTTCCCTTTTTGCTGGCTTGCTTTGCCCGTGGCTGCTTCAGAAACGTTGCGGAATATCTACAAATATGCCTTACGTTTCTTCCTTGCCACGAACAAACCCGCTACGCAAAAACCGGAACTCTCAACTTTTCAATGCTCTAATGGTAAATGAGATATATTCCCAGCTGGGCCTGGCGGCTCGGCTGGGATTTTTTTTTGCCGCAAAGCTATGGATTACAGACTGAATTTTGCTCAGATGCTTCCATGCTTTTTTCAGATTTTTAAATAAGTTCCATGCCCGTTGTTCCGATCAGATAATTGTACATGGGGCGGCTATAGTGTAGGTAGCTGCCGGCGGATGGATAATGTTCTGTGGGAGACAATTGCATGGCGACGGTGGAAGATATTTTGATGGTCAAGGGGCCTGGCGTTATTGTTGCATCGAGGGATACGACAGTACGCGAGGCAGTGAATCTTATGTGCGAAGCCAACGTGGGGTCGGTCATCATTAAAGACGGAGAAAGAGTTGAAGGTATTTTTACCGAACGCGATCTTCTTCGTCGTGTTGTTTCACTAGGCCGGGATCCAAATCAAACCCAGCTGGGTTCCGTTATGACTTCACCTGTTCGGAGCGTCAGTCTGCGCACATCCGTTACCAGGTGCAAAGACATTCTGACACATGAACACATTCGACACCTAGCTATCGTTGAAGGAGGCACCCTCATAGGTATCATAGGCCTGCGAGATGTTCTGACAGCCAAGCTGGAAGAGGATGAAAAACTCCTTTACGATATCGCCAGACAAGTCGAAATTATTGGAAAAGCAGGTTAAAGTTACTTGAGGATTTTCGGAGGTTTTACGCTGTAATCTGATTTTGTATTTCCCAAAATCACCGAAGCTGAAAAGCTAAATTTGCCCAAAAGAACTCTGTAGGTTAAAATTTTACCTGGCTGTCAGGGAATTAATTTTCGCATTGTAGGGTATCCGAAACAAACCGGCAGGACTTCGGTTTGGGCCTGATTTCCTAGCTGTGTGTTTTTATAACCACTTGCGTAAGGGGGCTTTGTAACATACTTTTTTTGTGCAGTTTATGTTCGAGAATTAATAATATAATGTTATATTCACTTCGACTGACGGGTTTTTCCGAGAATTCCAAAAAACTCCGCCGATTTTTTCTTTTATATCTAGAATTGCAATTAATCGAATTTTCTTTTATTTTTTTATATTGACAATTATCACTGCCGATAGATACTTAGCGGTTTCAGGAAGAAGCCGCGTTATTTTATAGCCGGTATTCGATTTGTTAAGGATTTTTTTGCACGGATGTGCAATGGGTTTTGAAGTTTTCATAACCTGAGAGTTCTGTAAATCGAAACTCCGGCAGGGAGATCAAGCATGGCTGTGGCAAGGAATTTATCAACCTTCGCAATAGCAGAGATGCTGCATGTGGATCCAGGGTCAGTAGCCAATTGGATTGACCAGGGACTGCTAAAGGCACACCGGACGCCGGGCGGCCATCGTCGGGTCGTAATAGACGATCTGGTAAAGTTCCTTCGTGAACATAAGATGCCCGTACCTCATGAATTAGGCTCCACGCCAATTCGTGTCCTGGTGGTTGACGACGAGGAGGCGGTAGCGAAACTTATCGCCCGGGCTATCCGTTCACATAACCCTGATTACGAAGTCGTCGAAGCTAATGACGGTTTTAGAGCCGGGACCATGATCGCTACTGTCAAACCTGATGTGGTCATTCTTGACCTGCGTATGCCAGGCATGGATGGCTATGAAGTCTGCCGCATGATCAAGGCTCAGGATGCAACCAAACATGCCGAGGTCATCGCCATGACGGCCTTCCCGTCGCCGGAGAGTGAAAAACGTATCATCGAGTGCGGAGCACGCATTTGCCTGGCCAAGCCTCTCGACCTCGACAGACTACTCAAAGAAGTCGAGATGTCATTGTAAGATTTGATGAACTAACATGATGTTAGATGAAATGGTGTCATTCCCACGCTTGCGTGGGCATGTTTTTTTATATACAGCTGGGTAATCTGCATGCCCACGCAAGCGTGGGAATGGCACTGGGCTTTTTTTCTCCCGTGTCATACCCGCGAAAGCGGGTATCCAAGGCTGGCCCAGCCGGGGCGATAATTTCCATTATGGGCTTTTTTCCCGTCTTGATTACATTCCCTGGATTCCGGGGCTTCGCTACGCTGCGCCCGGAATGACAAAAACAACACAAGCAAACTTCATAAACGTGTAATCCGTGTTCTGTTTTAAATTGGAAATTGAAAATCGGAATTTGAAAATGGAATCATCCCGCGCAGCCTGGCACGTTGTCGACGCACCATTTTACCGCCCGCTGAATGCCTTCGTCGTAAGAGACGGTCGCTTTCCAGCCCAGTTCGCGTCTTGCCTTCTCAGCTGAGAAGAAGCACTGTCTGCCGATCAGCCAGACGCTGTATCGCGTAATGAGGGGTGGAGTTTTCTTGCCGACCATATGGCCGAAGATTTCTTTCATGAATGCGACGTTGTAGGCAACGGAGTATGGTACTTTCCAGGTGACGGGCTTACAGCCTATGCACTCGGAGATTTTATTGAAATACTGACTTTGAGTGATATCGCCGTCGCTGGAGAGGTTATAGATTTCGCCGATTGCTTTTTCGTTCGTAGCAGCGAGGATACAGCCTTCGGCTTCATTGCCGGCGTAGGTAAGGTTCAGCAGGTTCGAGCCGTTGCCGATCAGCTTGCCCTTTCCTGCCCGGATGGCTTTGATGAGTCTCGGCATGGATGCCCGATCGCGCGGGCCGTAAAGCCAGGACGGCTTGATGACGGTGGCCTGGATGTCGCCTTTTTCGTGTGCCTTCCAGATCAGCTTTTCCGCCTCTACCTTGGCCCGGCTGTAGTAGCTCCACTTGTGAAGATTCACGCCCAACGGGGCGGTCTCGTCCAGAACCAACCCCTTGCCGTTGGGGTGCCCGTATGTGCTTATGCTGCTTATGTGCAGGAATCGCTTAACGCCGGCCTGGCTGGCAGCGTCGATCATATTCTGAGTACCGCCGATGGAGACGGGCACGAAATATTTTTCCCAGTTGCCCCAGTCGCCAACCGCAGCTGCGGAGTGGTAGACCGTTTCGACGCCTTTCATGGCTTCCGCTATGCTCGCGGGGTCTGTGACGTCACCGAGAACCTTCTCCACGCCCCAGCTGTCAAGAATGCGGGTATCGCTGCCAGGCCTGACGAGTGCCCGAACCGGCTGGCCCTGATTGACAAGTTGTTCCGCGATATGGCTGCCCAGCAGCCCGGTTGCGCCTGTTATAAGATTCATGAGTAATTCCGATTTTGTGTAAAATTTGTATAATTTTTAGCCTGGGCGTCGATCGCAACGCTCCTGATAAGCTGTGAATGTAGGCAAAAGGATAAATTTCGTCAAGAACTCATTTTTTTTCCTGTCCGGGCCGAAATCCGCGCCGGGCCGCAGAGCAATGTAAACCCCCTGCCATAAATGAGAAACGACAGGTATGTTTAGCCCATTGGCGTGGCAGGTTTGGAACAAAAAAAATCCCGCCCAGCATGACAAACAATGGAACAGGTTTTGCAATACATACTTACGTAAACAAATGCCCCCTATTGGGCGACTCTGGGCCAAGAAAAATGATGAAAAAAATCGAATTTTTTTGTACCCAGCGGTGTTATATAGACTACAATTTCAAACTATTGTGTCGCTCGGTCTGCATTGATTGAACCTGGGTGATATTAATTTTTGAGATGTCGTGAGCCTTCGCATGGATGCGGTGAAGTTAAAAGGTCAATGATGTCGATAAATACGATTGGGACTATTCTCGGCCAAGGATGCAGCCGGGGGTTTCAGTCGCAGCCAATCAGGCTGCAGAGGTTTATTTTATGCGAAAGATATTCAAAGCCATACTAAAGCCGACCAACCGTAGAGTGCGGATTCTCGTTGGCTCGCTCCTTATCGGGCTGCTGTGCATCCAGATTACGCAGTCCTTTGCAACTCGCGAAAAAGAAGTCGACAAACTGGTCAAGCTCACCGAGGCCCAGGTTGTCACCACCAATGCTTCCAGGCTAATCAAAATCCGGGAATTCGCCGAGAAAGATCACCTGGCCCTGCTGAAGATGTGCAAGGCTGAATTGGAAGAACGCAATTACGACAACTATACCTGCACGTTCGTCAAACAGGAACGAATGAAGGGGAAATTGGGTAAGGAACAGCACATAGATGTCAAGTTCATGGAGCAGCCTCGCAGCGTAGCAATGACTTGGACGAAGAATGCGCCCGTTGGCGACGCTCTGGTCTATGTGGAAGACAAGTTCAAGAATTCCGAAGGAAAAAGTCAGATGGTAGTCCGCCCGCAGAGTAAGTTTTTGCAGAAGCTTACCGGCGGTTCGGTTCTTCGCATTCCCGACGGCAGGGATGCTATGAAGAATACGCTCAGGCCTTGCACGATGTTCGGTTTCCGCAACGGCATTGACAGTCTGATCGAAGTCTACCAGGCTGCCAGGGATAATAATGAGTGTACCGAGCAGTTCGGCGGATTCACAAAAGTGGCTGGCCGGGATTGTATCGTCCTCGTTCGCTTCCTGCCGCAGGGTACGTATGTTGTCGATGGAGAAAAGAGAGAATACCCCGCCAAGAAAACGATTGTGTGTATCGACGTCAATAACCTGATGCCCCTGCGGGTAATAGGCTACGATTGGGAAGACAGACTCTCATGCAGCTACGAATACCGCAAGGTTGATTTCGGCGCGAATCTCCGAAATGAAGATTTTACCCCCGAAGCCAACGGCATCCAACACAAGGCTGGGTAACTCGGGTTGTTCAGGAATTGTATTTGTTGACTCCGCCTCGAAGTAGAATCGATAAGGTTCGTGGCAGCACGTTAGTTAAAAACTCTCGCTCAAATTTGATATGACTGAAAAAAAAATCCTCCTCACGTGTTTGGTTGGCCTGGTAGCGGTCGCAGGCTGCGCAACGCAGGAACCTGCCAAACTGGAACATTCCTCGATTCTCGAACTCAGCGATGCAGACCAGGCTCTGGTTTCGCCAAAGATCCTGAAACTCGCCAAGTCAGATCACCTGGCCTTGCTGGCAGAGGCTGTGGAATCCTATGAAAAACTGAAAATCCATGACTACACCTGCCTGTTCGTCAAACAGGAAACCATGAACGGCAGGCTGGGTGACGAGCAGAATATCGAGGTCAAATTCATGCCCAGCCCGTTCAGTGTTTTCATGAACTGGACAAAGAACGCACCCTTGGGCGACAGGCTGGTTTTCGTCGAGGGCCAATACAAAGATTCCAAAGGCAGAAGCCGAATGGTCGTCAGGCCAAAAGGCGGGTTTGCCCGTATGCTCGTCGGCAAGAGCGTGCTGAAACTTCCCGACGGCCCGGATGCCCTCAAGAGCACACTCAGACCTTGCACCATGTTCGGTTTCCGCAACGGGCTGCAAAGCCTTATCGATATCTACGCCCTTGCCAAAAAGAATGGCGATTTGAAACAGTCCTTCGGCGGCATGACGGAAATCGGAGGGCGAAAATGTATCGTCCTCGTGCGAGAGCTGCCCGAGAAAAAAGAGTACCCTTCAAAGATTACGGAAATCTGCCTGGATATCGAGACGCTTATGCCCCTTCGGATTATAGGCTATGACTGGAAGAACAGGTTTTCGTGCAACTACGAGTATCACGACGTGATTTTCAACGCCGGCCTGAAGGAAAAGGACTTCACTCCAAAAGCTTGCGGTATCGCACCGCCGAAAAAGTAAGCAGAGGCCAAGCCAAATGTCCTTTGCAACCAGCAGAGTTTTTTTACTGAATGTCATTGCGATTATTTCCTGCTCGCTCTTACCGGGCTGCGGCGTGCCCGGCCCGGACGGCCCGGCTGACTCGTTCGGCCTGGACTTCACCCCCGCAGACGACATGGAAGTTCGAGGAGCTGTGATTTTTATCGTCGACGGCGTTAACGGCACGCTCTTCCAGCAGATGCTCGAAGCCGGCGAGCTACCGGCTATGAAAAAATACTTCATGGACCGTGGTCTGTATTCGCCGCGAACCGTAGCTAATATTCCCTCGGTCACGCTCGCAAATCTCACCAGTATCGCCACCGGCAGATTCCCTGGCCATCACGGCGTGACGGGCGTTACGTGGTTCGATCGCCATGAATTCATTTACCGCGATTACGCCATGCTCAGCCAGAAAAACACTCTCGGCGGCGACTACAGTTGTCCGAATATTTATGAGCTTGCCAATAACCCGGGCCATGATTTTATGGTCTCGATTTTCTTTCAGCCTCACCGCGGAACAACCAAATTTTTCGAGAATGCGCTCTCCGGCGTAGCTCCTTATGTGTTCGGCTGGTATCTATTTCTTGACAGGCTCACACTATTTCGTTTCGGCGAGATGATGGACCTGGCCCGCAAGAATGGCCGATTTCCGCTGGTGACATGTGCGTACCTTCTCAGCCCGGACTTCCAGGCCTATGCGCACGGCATGAGTTCTCCGCAATACCGCGAGGCCTTGTTGCACACGGATCGGCAGATCGGTCGGGTGCTGGGAGACATGGCCAGCGCTGGCGTGCTGGATAAAATCGTCATCGCACTGATCAGCGACCACAGTATGGGCGACGTCGGCACGCACTTTGAAATTGGCAAATTCCTGCGAAACAAAGCAGGCTTGAACCTGGCCCGCGAAATTCATTGGGAAGAGTCGTCAGCCTCCTACCGAGAAGAGTATTACAATGAATTCCCAGCTGTGCTTTATCGGTGCGGCGACCGCTATGCCGCCCTTTGCCTGCGAGAACCCATCACGGATTCCGAGGGCAAGGTCACTGGCTACAAACCGTGGTCAGTCAGGCCCAGGCCTGAACATCTGCAGGAGCTGATTCAAAAACTCTCAGCCCAGCAGGCGGTGGATGTCGTCGCCTGGTCGACGGGCGAAAATCGCTGCAGGGTTCGTACGAGGCGAGGCGTGGTGGAATTCAGCCAGCCCAGTGGGCCTGGCGGGGATATTTTATATACGCTGGTTTCTAATTCCTCGGATTTACTGGGAACCGATCCGCTGGGGTGGACAGGGCAGGTTCCTTCGGATTTATTGAATGGCAAACCAGCTTCGCCGCGATGCTGGCTTGATGTTACCAACGCAACCACCTACCCCGATTTGCCCGCCCAGATACTTGCGTATTTTCGTGCCCCGCGGGCTGGCGACATTGCGCTGTTTGCGAGTCCGGGTTACGATTTTTTCACGAAAAACCGGGCAGGCCATGGCGGGGTACGTGGTTATGAAGATTTGCACGTTCCGCTGCTGATCGCGGGGCCTGGCGTGCCTCACAAACGAATCTCAGCTGCACGCACTGCTGATCTCGTGCCAACTATCCTTCAACTGCTCGGCAAGGATAAGTCCAAGAAACACCCTCATAACTTCGATGGCCAATCTCTTATCCCGAAGCCGTAAAACATTCTTCGCAGAATTCAGGGGATATTTTTACATAGCGTGTCGGCCAGGGCTCCTGTCCTGGCCGAAAGCCTGCGAAGCAGGCAGCTTCTTGCCAAAGATGTTTTGTGTCTTGAGATAATTTAATCTGGTGACAAAATTCAAATACAAGAAAAAAGTATTCGTGTAATCCGTGGTCTGTTGTTTGCCACGTCTTATTTCTTTGGCAGTTTCAGTCCCAGCGGTTCCATGACGGCCTGCAGGTCAGACCACACCTTGCCGCGCGTCTCGACGGAATAATTCCGCAGAACATAGGCAGGGTGGAAGGTGGGCATGACCGGAATGCCTCCCAGCCCCTCGCCGATGTCGGGAAGCTGCTGCCAATTGCCGCGCAGCTTGGTAATGCCGAGTTTCGTCATCAGCAAACCCTTGGTCGCCGGGTTGCCGAGGGTGACAATAACCTTAGGCTGAATTATCTGAAGCTGGCGGATGAGATAATCCCAACAGGCGTTGGTCTCTTCCGGTGCTGGCGCCCGGTTATTCGGAGGCCTGCATTTGAGGGTATTGCATATGAACACGTCCTCGCGCGTCAGACCCATCGCCATGATCATTTTCGTAAGCAGTTCCCCGGCCCTGCCTACGAAAGGCCTGCCCGTCTCGTCCTCATCAGCCCCCGGAGCCTCGCCGACGAACACCAGATCGGCATTGGGGTTACACTCGCCGAAGACCGTGTTTGTGCGGGTCTTGCAGAGTTCGCACTTAGTGCAGACTTTAACTTCTTTCTCATCGATTTCAGCAAGCGCAGCTGCCTTTTGCTGGGGTGTCATGTTCTTGGCTGGGGCACTCTTCGTGCTCGCCCGACCCGCTGCCGTTGGCGCAGTGGTGACAGACACAGCCTGGATATCCATAACCGGCAAAGGATTACGAGCAGCTGGGATAAAATCTGTCGTTCCAAGCAGCGACTCTATAGCAATAAGTTGGCGGGCAATATCTGCTGGGTTTCCGGCCTTTTTTGTCGGTTTTGGCATTTAATGGCGACTTTCTCTATATGATTGGAAGCTATTCCGCAGCCTAATTTCTGCTGTGATGCAACCTGGTTTTGCAACTCAAGACTAGCAGGGCATTTTAATGATTGATGATCGGCATGACAACAGGTATATTTGTATTCAGGTTTTACAAAGCCCAAAAGCAGAGGAATTCAAAGTAGGATCAGCCGGATTTTGGAAGTCAATTCAAACGAAAGGACTGTATCATGGGCGGTTTTTATGGAGTCGTGGCCAAGGATGATTGCGTCAGCGACCTTTTTTTCGGTACGGATTACCATTCCCATCTTGGTACAAAAAGAGGAGGCCTGGCTGTCCTGAACGGCGATGGCTTCAAACGCTTCATCCATAATATCGAAAATAGTCAATTCCGGTCTAAATTCGAAGACGATATTTCCAAGCTGCACGGCTCGATGGGTATCGGCGTGATCAGCGACTACGAAGATCAGCCTTTGATTATCGGTTCGCATCTCGGCGTTTATTCGCTGGTTACTGTCGGCAAAATCACTAATGCCGACAAGCTGGCATCTAATGCCTACGAGAAGCGCACGACGCATTTTTCGGAAATGAGCGGCGCTGAAATCAATCCCACCGAACTTGTGGCGACCCTGATAAACCAGGCTGAGTCCTTCGAGGCTGGGATAGCATACGCCCAGGATCAGATCGAAGGCTCCTGCTCAATGCTGCTTCTGACGGAAAAAGGCATCTATGCCGCTCGGGACAAGCTTGGAAGAACGCCGGTAATCATTGGAAAAAAGGACGGCGCACTGGCAGCTACGCTGGAGACCTGCGCTTTTGCAAATCTCGATTTCAAAATCGAAAAATATCTCGGCCCCGGCGAGATCGTTATGCTCACGCCAGACGGAATCGAGCAGAAAAAATCGCCAGGCCAAAGAATGCAAATCTGTTCGTTCCTGTGGGTTTACTACGGATACCCCGCCAGCAATTACGAAGGAATAAATACCGAAGAGGTTCGCAACCGTTGCGGTGCTGCCCTGGCCAAGGCCGACGATACCGAAGCTGATTTTGTCGCGGGCATTCCGGATTCGGGCACAGGCCATGCCATAGGCTACAGCAATGAATCCGGTATTCCGTACCGCAGACCGTTCGTGAAATACACGCCCACCTGGCCCAGGAGCTTCATGCCCCAAGATCAGCGAATGCGAGACCTTGTAGCCCGCATGAAACTTATCAGCATCCGCGAGTTCATCGACGGCAAAAGACTGATTTTCTGTGAGGATTCCATCGTCCGCGGAACTCAGCTGCGTGATACCGTCAAAAGATTATATGATGACGGCGCAAAGGAGATTCACATGAGGCCGGCCTGTCCGCCCCTGGTCTTCGGCTGTAAGTACCTGAATTTCTCCCGCAGCAGGTCAGAACTTGACCTTGCGACCCGGCAGGCAATTCTGGATATCGAAGGCGATAGCGGCAAAGACCTCCAGGAGTATGCCAATCCATGTTCCGGCAAATATTGTGCAATGGTTGAGAATATCCGGGAAAAACTGAACCTGACGACATTGAAATTCCAGAAACTGGACGATCTTGTCCGGGCCATTGGCCTGCCAAAGGAGCAGCTTTGTACTCACTGCTGGGATGGCCAGGAGTAAGGAAATCGAAAACTATGCGGTAATAAAACTACTGAAAAATGTTTATTACTTGCCATTTGCGTACTTGCCAACAGATAAGAAAACCGATACAATCCCTCCCTTCCGATTTAGGCCAGCTAGGCTGGCATTGATCTGAAGCGATGGAAATCAGTTAACGTTGTTTAAAAAATTACGGAGCGTAGCTCAGCTTGGTAGAGCGCTGCGTTCGGGACGCAGAGGTCGGAAGTTCAAATCTTCTCGCTCCGACTTGTAAAGCTCGCAAGAATAACAACTTGCGAGCCTTGCTTTTTATAGACAATCAATGACCACCAGTATAACCGGTAGTGTGAGGAAGGCCCCAAAAGGGAGCCTTTGGTCTTAGTTGTTCATTTCGTCCTTATCGTGTTTCTCTTGCTCTTGGATATACTTGCGAATTTTCTGTTCATCAAGGCCAACGGTGCTGACACAATAGCCTCGCGACCAAAAACTTCGTCCAAATAACGTGCCAGTAACACGCTCTATCACGCGATAAATACGACTCCGTTTTTGCCTTTGAGATAGCCCGTCGCCATAGCAATATTGTATTTCGGAGGCACACTCAACAGCATATAAATGTGATCTGATGCAGCATTGCCTTCCAATATCTCAATACCTTTTTGACGGCATGACTTGCGAATAATGGTGCCTACTCTTATAGTAAACTTTCGCACTTTTTTGGGTGAATTTTGATGAAGACTGTATATAAAAAAACCAACCTGTCGATGAATTTAATGTCTGCCAAAGACGCATCGAAAGGTTGGTATCAATATGGAGAACATATCGGCATGGACGCTGCTTGTTCAACAGTTTTTTCCCATCTTCACGGCTCCGGGCGCGGAAATTTTTGTCCGGCTGATCACAGGCTGGATTCTTCGCACCACTCGTCGCACTATCACGGGCATTATTCCGCTGGCAGACCCGCTGGGCCAACGCAGCCACGATTCCTATCACAGATTTTTTCCCGACGCGAGATGGTCGCTCGCACAGCTCTGGAAAATTCTGGCTCGTTTGCTGATCTCGACATTTGCCGCGAAGGGCAATATCCCGCTGGCTATCGACGACACGCTGTTTCATCGCAGTGGCAGAAAAGTCGACGGTGCCGGGTTTTGGCGAGACGCCGTCCGCTCGACCAAAACCAAAATCGTTTACGCATGGGGGCTGAATCTTGTCGTGCTGACTTTGCAAGTTCAACCGCCCTGGGGCGGCGAGCCACTCGGTCTGCCCATCAACATGCGACTGCATCGCAAGAAGGAAAAATCGCTCATCGAACTGGCTGTCGAGATGCTCGAAGAAGTGGCCGCCTGGTTTGGAAGCAGGAAGATTCGCCTTGTGGCAGATGGATTTTACGCATCGCTGGCCGGTTGGAGCATAACGAACACGACGATCATCTCGCGCATGCGTTGCGACGCTTCGCTTTACGATTTGCCGCCGAAACGAAAACGCTCCGGCAGAGGCAGACCTCGAAAACGCGGTGCCGAGTTGCCCAAACTCAAGATAATCGCTTCGCACGTTCGCAAGTGGACGCCGATAACTTTTATCGCTCGCGGCAAGTCGGTCACAAGGCTGGTTTATTCTCGCGAGGTGCTTTGGTACAAAGTCAGCAAGATGCCGGTGCTGCTTGTGATCTCGCGGGATCCGAGCGGCAAAGAGCGGGACGATTATTTTTTTACGACCGATGTGGCCATGAAAGTCGCCGACGTGCTGGCTGCCTATGCCGACCGGTGGGCTATCGAAGATACGTTCAAAAATGCCAAACAGTATCTTGGTGCGGAGCAGTTGCAGACGTGGGCGAGACAAGGCCCCGAGCGAGCAGCTGCTCTTGGACTTTGGCTGTATTCGATGGTCTGGCTGTGGTTCTGCAAACAGCCATCTGCCAAACGAACGTTTCAAATTCCGCTGTGGTATGCCAGCAAAACCACCCCCAGCTTCGCCGACGCACTGAGAGCCTTGCGAAAAGTTCTGTGGCAACAACGAATTATTATGATGTTCGGAAATTGTGACGTACATGACAAAAAATACCAGTTCCTGCTGGAAGCATTAGCCCCAGCAGCCTAAAAAATGCGAAAGTTTACTTATACGAGGCTCTTTGAAATTACACTTCGCGCAATACTTCAGTATAATAGCTACATGATATTTACATTTCCATTTTACATGGGACTGACTCTGCCAACTTTTCATGTTATGGTTCTTAAAGTCCTTTCGATGCCTTCCTCGGGGAACCATAATATTTCCAGTACTGCTTACTTTCAGTGGTAGGTGCTGAAAAACTCGTTTTTCGACATCCTACCGCTGAAAGTATCATGAAACAAAAAGAACACACTCATCACGGCAGAGCTTTTTCAATTCTCACCGGCATAACCGGTGGATTAACTGTGATTCAGAAAAACTGAAAAGCGCCTTTCGGTCAGATGACGGCATGAAATGGGTTCACTTGTCGAGGTTACCTTCGATTCTCTTGCACACGACCTTAAGATTGACCTTCGTTTCTGGCCGTGCGAATCGCGATTTTAAACGTAATTATCCAGCTCTTGTTAACTGCCTTTTATGTACTGCATCTCTCCGTTATGGCTCGAATACCTGAACCATACATGTTCAGGTCCATTTTCCTCCGTGAGGATCACATCGCGTTGCAGGACTCCTCCGACATTGGATATGAACTTCAGAATGGCATCCAAATGCTGTTGAGAGGTTACCTCGCGAGGATCAACATCAAACTCAATCTCTTCTGGAACGAAGAAATGGCAAAGAATACTGACACCGTCGACTTGAATCGAAAGACTGTGCACATGTTCACGATCGGAAAAAACAACAGCCGCACGATCCAATAACACTGCCGACTCGCCATCACATGTATATTCCGTCTTGTACGGCGATGTGGCAAGGAAAGACAAAAACTTGTCCCAATCCTGCTCGGTTGTTCCAAGGACGTATATATCGCGGAGCGAACCATCCTGATGGAAGGCATCGGCACATTCGTTCCATTTCATATTATTCATTCAGCTAACAGTGTATTCTGCAACAGTGGTTTCCGGAAAAGTAACAAGAAAACGAAACTATTACATATTATGTTTGACAGGCAGTTTACCCAGGAGATATGTCAGCTGGGCTTCTCCCAGGCGATTGTGTTTGATCAGTTCGTCAACCAGGCGATCGAATTCCTCTCGATTCTCTTCGATAAGGGTCTGGGCGATTTTCATTTGCTCGGAAATTATTTTCTCCGCCAATGCCAATGATTTCTCCGCCATTGGATAGGTTGAATATCGCTCCGCAAGGACATCAAGCGAAATCTGCCCGATTTCCGAATCCATCCCGAAACCCCTGACAATCTGCAGTGCGATTTTCGTTGCCTTGGGCAAATCTCCCTCATATTTATCTCTTGCCTGGAAGGCCATGCCCACGCCCATACTCAAACCGTCTTCGTCACCATAGTACACAAGTTCCGCAGCCCGGCCTGCCATGCAACACCGAATGAACTGAAGCATCTGCGTCTTGGTTTCCGTAGCCATCTCTTCGGGAA
Source organism: Phycisphaerae bacterium (assembly GCA_963664745.2). Taxonomy (GTDB): domain Bacteria; phylum Planctomycetota; class Phycisphaerae; order SM23-33; family SM23-33; genus B1-G9. The sequence continues at coordinate 1,685,346 of CAXXMC010000004.1, read as the reverse complement.
TTTTCCACTCAACGTGTCCGCCTGAACGATCCCGCCCGATAATCGTCACGCTATGAATGTCTCGCCCAAGCTTCCAGCCTATGAAAGCATGGCCTGCCTCATGACGTGCGGTTCGCAAGAGACTTTCCATGTTTTTTGTCGGGGATTGCTCGCCAAAACGACTCTTGTCGAAAGCCTCCAGAAGAATCTCATCCGTAATAGTCGAACTGCTCAACGCTGCCATCACGCCGGCTTCCTGAACAACCCGGCCTAGATTGGCGATGGTCATATACGCACTCTGATTGGCGATGGCTTCGAGCGTTTTTTCGCTGACGTGGGATTTTGTAAGTTTTTCGAAGGTTTTCAGCAAATACGCCAACCTGGCAGCCCGGTCGGGCACATCGACAATTATCTCGCGATCAAAGCGTCGCTTCAAGGCGGGGTCGAGTTTATCAGAGAGATTCGTGGCTGCCAACACAATCACCGGGGCAGCCGACGTCGCGCCAAAACCGTCCATCTCGGTCAGCAGCGAATTCAAAGTGTTCTCGCGAGATTCATTGTGAGACTCGCCGCTACGCGTTTTGCCGACCGCGTCTATTTCGTCAATAAACACGATCGATGGGGCATATTTACGTGCCCGCTGAAACAGCTTGCGTATGTTCTCCGGGCCGCTGCCCTGCCACTTGGTTATGAAATTCGCACCTGATTCTTCAAGAAATGCGCAGTTGGATTCCCCAGCTACGGCACGGGCCAGCATCGTCTTGCCTGTTCCGGGAGGGCCCGCCAAAAGAATCCCCTTTGGAGGCCGAAGTCCAAGCCCGGTGTATCGCTTGGGATTCCTGAGCCAATCAACCACAAAACCCAGCGACTCTTTCGCAGCTGTGGCGCCAAAGACTTCTTCAAATTTCGTCGTAGGCCTTTCAATGTCACTCACCAGGCCGCCGACATCATCCGCTTCAATCACACGCTGCAATCTAAATTCGTTAACCCATATTCCCAGGTGACGGGCCGACTTGTTCATCCGGGCAGTGGTATCAAACTCCAGACACTGTCGCTGACGCGCAAGATTCCCAGCTACCTTCTCCCTGAACAGCCGAAGCAGAATCCCGCGTAATGCCTCCGCGAACGCCTCTTCTTCGTTTGACTTCGAGGTCAAGTCGTATTCGGTAGCTATCATTCCCCGAGCTCCGCCAGCCCGGACGCAGGCAAGGAAAAGTTCCTCGTCAATAACCCCATGCCTGGCTGACCTGCCGGGTCTATCGTCAGCGTCGTAACGGTCGTCGACGCAAACCGTTTTCATCGAGTTCGTTTCAGTACGCTTCTGGAAAGAAAGCAGGTAGACAGGTATATCCGAAAATCGCTTGCGAATAGTCTGAAGAATGGCTCGGCCAGCATTGAGAGCCTTGGCTGAGAGGGGCACATGGTCGAACACCCCGACCAGGGATTGCCCCTCGCCGCCCCGACCTGGGAAATAAGCAGCAGATTGACTGCCGGCCACTTTACCCGATTGGCCAGAGACCCACAAATCCAGCAGAACCATATCGATGTCATGGGTAGCCAATTGGCTGATGACATCCTCCATAGTCGACGCGTTTAGCCAATCGAATTCCGGCAGGGCCTGACGACATCGCGAAGCAAAATCATCGTCAGCTATTAGAAGCAATTTGGGTTTATCCTGGCTGGCAAAGATTTGCTGGATCTCGGGGCGGTTTTTGATCGCTGCCGGATCAACAGTGAAAAGGATCTCATCGATTTTATCGAGTACCTCTTCAACCCGCTGGGATTCATACAGGCTGCAAAATTTGAAAAGTTCGGATTTGACGAAACGCTCAGCCTCGCCGCGCAGCTGTCTGGCGTCAATGTTGGCCCCGTGTCGCAGAACCAGCAATATCGAAATGATGGGGTCGTGTCGGAATTTCTTGAAATATTGACGTTCGAGCAGCGCTTCGGTTCGGCAGACTTCCGTTTCGGCGATTCGTTCGAGTTCATTGACGCCGAGATGGTTGAACATCAACGGATAGCCCTGTCCGAGCCGGCTGCAAATAGCCTGCGGAAAGGCAGGCAGGCCGGTCGAAGCATTTTTCTCGTTTGCCAACGCGCTGAGGATGGTTCGTTTGTGATAATCCGAGTTGGCTGCGGAAATTCCGCTGGCGTTTGGATTTTCGTAGAGACTTCGTCCGGCATTCGTGGTGAAGATGATAATCGTATCTCGGAACGATATATCTTCCTCGTCGAATTTATCCTGCAGTTTGCCGGCGTCGAGAATCTGGTAAAACAGCTGCATCGTGTTGAGATGTGCTTTTTCAATTTCGTCGAACAGCAGGATTGCATTGGGGTTTTGTTTAACGAATCCGGTCAACAGTCCTGCCTTTGCGCCCCTGTAGGCAGGAGCGAAACCGACCAGCTGGTTTTCAGCCTGGTGATCGTTATAGGAGGTCATATCGAACCGTTTGAATGGACGTTTGAGATTGAAGGCACACAGTTCAGCCATGTACGTTTTGCCTACTCCGGGAGGCCCGGCAAAAACGAACGTCGCAACAGGCTGTTTGCGATCCTTATCTGCCCCAGCCGTCACCTGCGAGTTGTAAAGACCTTCGATAAAAGCGTGGACTGCATGATCCTGGCCAAAGACTTTGGAGAGAAGTTCCGTCCGCAGGCCTCGAAGCTGGCCTGTCAGTTCACCTAGTGACATGCTCAAGTCCTTGTCCATCATCCAGCGTGCCAGCAGGGCCATAGCCTGCCTTTGGCCGATCGGGGCAATCGGCGCGCCCAGCAGGTTCGCGACATCTGCCGACATCGCAGCTGCGCATATCAGATGCGGCAAACCTACGAGTCCCGGATGCGTCCGGTCTGGAATGCCCTCGCCGCTGGCCAGCCTGCAAGCCTCTTCGAGCAAAGACCGCATGGCCTTATCCGGGGGCATGGTTCCAGGGCAAGGTCCCGGCGAGCCAAACTCGGGGCATCTTCCTCGCAATTCCGTCGGATTGCCATTGGTCAAACACTCTGCCAGCCTGACCCCGGCTTCATTATCAGCCGAAATCGCCGCCAGCAATGATTCGATATCAACCGACTCTTTGCCTAATGTATAAGCCCGGTTCTTGGCCAGCGAAATGATTGTCTGCGCTTTATCTGTGAACAATTTTCACCTCTCTATAATTCATCCGGCACACGAATAGCCGGGATTTTCTTATGATCATTCGGAATTTGCCTGCCCATTTGCTCCCCGGTTTCAACGGAATCCTGCTTTAGAGATTCACGTTGCTTCCATAACTTGACGAATACAAAACCAGCAGCTGCACCCCCGAGATGTGCGGCATGGGCGATAGAATCCCGGCCCGGTTCGATCGTCAAAAACAATGCCATCCCCGCCATCAGCAACATGGCCCATTTCATCTTCATCGGAAAAAAGTGGAACGCGCAAATGACCCGGTCAGGCCAGAAAACCGCGCATGCCACCATAACTCCGTAAATCACACCTGAATACCCCGCCCCTATCGTCAGACTATCGCCCAGCAACAGGAACCCAGCCGAGCCCGCCAAAGCGCATATCACACTGAAAAAAACGTATCCCAACAGACCCAGCCGTTTCTCAACATCCACCCCAAAATATGCCAAAACCAGCATGTTAAATACCAGGTGCGGAATACTGAAATGCACCAACGGCGATGTAATCAGCTGCCATAGCATCCCCTTTGAAAGTCCAACCCATGACAGGCCCAGCCAGGAGTAACTCGCCTGTCGTGACCAAACTCCAAACAGATTCAATAACGCCATGCCAATATAAATCACAACACAACCAATAATAATCCATAACGTCACCGTCCCCTTCAGTTTCGCAATAACAGAAGGAGCCTCGCCCACGCGACGCTGAAAAATTTTGTTTAGCTTGGCCATTGTCACCTGCAAAGTATCATCCAAACAATTTCCTAGAGTTCCATGATTGCGGATTGCGAAGGATTGCGAATCCAGATTGCCTGAAACATGTCCTTCCACGCCGGATTCCGCTCAGCCTGTCTTTCGTATTGACTATTCGGGATGGCAAATATGAAATGGCTGTTGGTCTGTTTCAGCCATTGCACAAAACGGGGCAAAAAGGCTGGCGGAGTCAATTCATCAGCCAGGTAGCGATGCAATGAATCGAAGAACCAGACGGCATTGTCCTTTGTATCGTTAACGAGGAAATCCAGGAAGGTTGCAGCGGAGAGCTTCGTGTCTTCCGAAAGACGTTGCAGCAAGACCCTGCTGTTGATCTGGGTGATCTTCGGCAGCTTGCTCTCGCTGGGACGATTCAGCAGGTCGGTGATGACATCAAGGGCCGTGCGATCCGGGCCGTGGATTAACAGGATCGGTCTGGGAGTGGGATTGGAGATAACATCGGCCAGGACGCTCACCGCCGGATCGGCGAGGATGCGTTTTTTCTCCGCGTTATCGGCGGAGGCAGACGATTTAAGCGGGATAAAAAACTCACTCCACTTGCCAATTTCCTCATCGCGCTGCTGGAGTTGCGAAGCTGAGATAATATTATGCTGATCCAGCTTTTGACGAATCCACTCATCAGGATTGCGCAGAATTGCGCAAGTCAGATCGACAATATCAAACTGCTGCCTGCCGCTTTGCTCAGCCTGTTCCTGTGCGGCGCGAAACACTTCACGGGCGGCGTTGCTGCGATGAATCATCCCGCCGTTTAGGTTCGGCTCGCCACCCCCCTGTTTTCGCAACGCACGACGCAAGGGCGTGGAAACGTCAGGAACGACAATGCCCCATGGTTCGTACAGGCGATCTCGCAAGTCGCGGTGACGCTGCTGCAATTCCTCTGCACCCCCAGCTGCCTCGCCAAGACGCCCCAGATCATCCGCACCGAGTTCCGCGAATTTCAGAGCAGCGCACAGAAGATGCACGGGTTCGATTTCCGACCAACCCAACGCCTGGGCCTCCATCGCAGCCATGGGCCAAATCATCATGATGCCGACATCAGATTCCATTTCAAATTATCCTCTCTGCGATCTGTCATGGGTTATTTCATCAGACGCAACCTGGCTTTCGGGAAAATCATTGATATCCAGCTGGGCGATCTTTTTGACCATCTCATCGCATGATTTATCGCGGGACTTTGCAGCCTGGATATCTGCCACGATCACAGTTACGTTGTCATATCCCCCAGCTGAGTTTGCCCTGGAAACAAGCCTCGCACAGATCTCTTCGCACGAAGTTTCATTCAGCATTATTTCTGAAATATCCATATCGCTTAACATATTAGTCAGGCCATCGCTGCACAGCAGAAAACGATCGCGATCCTTGAGATCGAATTCAGCGAGATCAGGCTGCAAAGGACTGTCCATTCCAATGAACCGACGTAGCGTATGATATTCCGGTACATCTTCGGCATGTGGGGGGAGCAAGCATTGATCCCGCAGGGCGTTGCCAACGTTGTGGTCCCGCGTAAGCTGTTCCAGTTCATTGTTTCTGAGACGATAGGCTCTGCTGTCACCAAGATGCGCTATCAATAGGGCACCATCGGTAATCAAACCAGCCACGACCGTTGTGCCCATGTTTGCATATTCCGATTTTGAACGTTTCATGTCCTGGAGCTGTTCATCTACCATCAGTAATGACTGTCGCAGGAGACTCTCGGTTCCGCGGGTTTCTTCCATTCCAGCTGCGCGCCCCATAGCCAATTGACGGGGCAGGTTCTCAACCACGAATGTTGACGCAACATCGCCCGCCCGCCGGCCTCCGATTCCATCCGCTACAATCATCAGCCCAATCTTGGGATCGATCATGAAGGCATCTTCATTCGTCTCCCTGACTTGCCCGATATCAGTCAGGCCTGCATATGAAATCGTCTGGGCCATGTTATCCTTGTCTTTGATTAGGCGGGGCGTCGGCATTCAAAGGCCCTGCCGGAATTTCCGTACCATATAACCCTTGGCCAAAACCAAACAGCGACTCAGCCGTTATATAAGCCCAGCCGAAAAGCCCAGCCAGGAATATTCCCATCATCGCCAGAACGACAGCCAGACCAAGCAACCAGAGGAAAGGATCTTTATTGCCTACAAACATCGCACCGACACCATAAACGGCAAACAGAATCAGCATAAGAACCCCAAACCACATGGAATACCGCTTCGCTATAGCCCGGATCAGCCAGGGTGAGTTCAGTTTCCTGAGGGCAACCACCGCGGGGGTGTACGTCGGATCAGCCTGGATTATCCGCTGCCAAAGCGTTCTGGCTTCCGAGACTCTGCCCGCCCGAACATAAAGCCTGGCCAAGAGATCGGCTGAAAGAACAGGCAACTCGTCCTCTGCCAACTGCTCAAGTGTCAACAAAGCTCCGTCCGAATCACCAGACAAAGCCTGCCGCCAAAGGTAACAGGACATCGTATGCGCGTCTACCGGTTGTCGATACATGACTTTTTTCCTTGTTAACGATGGAGAGCAATACCTTGGGCGTATCCGCCCTGACGCAGTGCGCCTTGGACCTCTCGTGGCAGAAGTCCCAACAGCTGGGCAACAACCTGACGCAGTTGCTGGACATCTCCGCGTTGAATACAGCTGTCACCCTGGGCAAACAACCGCGAAGCCATAGCCTGATCGCTCATCATGGATTGCTGTGCCTTGGCATTCTGGAAAAGTGATACCCAGAATTCGTCCCTGGACATAAGCACCTCGTGCATCAGGTTTACAACCTGCTCGGCCTTCTTCGGCAGACGGTCATCCCGATGTTCCTGAATGAGCTGCTCCACTTCAGCCCGCATTTCATTCGCCCGCCGTTGGAAATCCATATTTGCAGTTCCAAATTGCAGGATAATGTCGTCCAGGGCCTTGATTTTCTCGCGGGCCTCAGCCACCATCTTGGGCCATTCCGATTCAAGCTCGATCTTGTCCAGATCCGCCTTTAATTCCAGAAGGCGAATCTCAGCCTGCTTTGCAGCGTCGGGATCACCCTGGGCAGTCTCAACCATTCCTTGAAGTTCCGATATTTTCGTCTGCTGGGTCTGAATGGCAGGGGATGAACCTGACTTCGCCGCCAAGTCAGCCAAACGTTGCTTCTCTTTTTGCAATTCATTCTTCAGGCGAGTCGCATCTGGGGTTCGGTTCTCAGCCTTGATGACGACTTCAAATTCCTCATCCAGCATGGTTATATAGGCCCGCGCGCGAATACACCGATCCTCATCCATCATCAACGTCACTTCAACTTCAGAACCGGCTGGGATATCCCGGCTGATATGCTGCCCGCTGACAGTAAGAATTCCCTGCAGCCTGTTTCGATCAGCCTTGGGATTTTCACCCTCGACGACGGGAATACTCAACATCTCCCCAGTCTCTCCCTTTTTGAGCGATTTCGGAGTTTTATACACCTTAGTATTCTTGGCAGGCAGCGGGGTGCCCTTCTCAAGCAGTACGTCAAACTCGTTATTGTGAATTTCCACGCCAAGGGAATTGATAACAGGCTGATCGCCGTGAACAGCGCCGATTGTATAAATCAGCTCTGAGGGAATAGTCGCCTGGAGAGTCCCCTTTGCATCGGCAAACTGAATGGTGAATGTATTGCGGGTTTCCGCCTCAGCCAGGAGATCGGCTTTAAACGTCCCCTCTGCCTTGACAGGAATTTTCCCGCTATCCCAACCAGTTACGGGGTTTGCAAAACTGATGGTATGTCCCGCCAAATCATTGCCGTCCGCAAGCACTTTGCCCCGAACCCTGAAATCCTCATCCGCGCCCACAGGACTGTAGTTGAGTTCAAGCTTATAGGTTCCCTTGGCTACAGGCCCGGTATTTTTAAACGGCTTAGTGCCCGCAAAAACCGCAGCCCCTCGCGCTACAACGGTTAACGGGTCGATGGAATGATCGAGCGGAACCTTAAGTTGGTCGGCAAGAATCTCGCGGAAATAAGGTGCAAGCGTCGGCCCGCCAACCAGAATGACCTTATTGACCATGGAGGGAGCCATGTCTTTCTCTTTCAGCACACGCTGGCAGATACCTACCGATTCCATGATGATCGGCTCAGCCACCGTAACAACCTCGCCGCATGTCAGCGGAAAATCAATCTCTACCATATTGCCGTCGGCATCCTTGACCATGCAGTCATTAAGGAAAGTCTTCTCGCTTCGCGAGAGTTCTATCTTGGCTACTTCCACGGCGTATTTGATCTGGGAAATCACCGTTCGCCAGCGGGGATTTTTTCGATGCAGTTCAGGGAAATTGAACTCCTTGGATACCTGCGGAAGAATTATCTTTTCAACGATGGCCCAATCGATATCCGCACCGCCGAGATAGTTGTTTCCACCGTGATTGACAACGTCGATTACTCCATCGTCCGCCTTCATCAATGCCGCGTCAAAGGTTCCGCCGCCAAAATCGTACACAAGCCAATATTCGCGGTTCGCATCAGTCTGAAAACCGTAAGCCAATGCTGCAGCTGTCGGTTCGGTAATAAGCGGACACTGCTTCAGGCCAATCATCTCAGCTGCCCGTTTTGTAGCGGCGCACTCCTTCTGCTCAAACGCAGCTGGAACCGTAATAACCGCCGCCTGAATATCCTCCCCCAGCCGTTGCTGGGCATCGCCGCAGAGGCTCTTTAGAACCTCAGCCGACAGTTCTTCAGGGCTTTTGCGTTGGCCTGAACTGCGGAATGTATAGACATGATCCGTTCCCATTCTGCGTTTGAATTCAATATAGACGTCATCCTCAGCTCCGTCACTGAGCAGCTGCTGCCTGGCTTTCTTGCCGACCCGCAATTGTTCGCGCTTACTGATATGAACCGCGGATGAAGTAATATCCAAATCATCGTTATTCTTGATAATCTCAGGCACTACCCCTTTGAGAACAGCTATGGCGCTGTTTGTAGTGCCGAGATCAATGCCAAAATCTATTGTGCTTCGCGAACTCATTTCAATTCCTTTCCTTCTTCATTCACTTTTTCATAGCCAGGTCGAGTTTTCATGCCGACAAGATTTTTAATCCTGCGCATTATCCTCCGGCCTTGTCGATTGTTCCACTCCATCGGCTGATTCCTCAGGCTCAGTTTTGACAACAGGGATTCCGACGATGATCTCGCCGTGATATAAAATTTGTTCCTTCCAGCGGATTGTGGGGCGTATTGTTTCGATAATTTCGTCTTTGGACAGGCCTGGGGTTTGTTCAAAATTGATCACTTTTTCGGACATGCCGTTGTCATACGGCTTGCCCGTTTTATCGACTACCTGAATATCCGCTTCTGTAAGCGCTCTGAACAATCCTTCAACAAAGCGATAGAGTTTACGGTTTTCCTCCCTGGGTTCTCCCGTCTCAGGATCGACCATCCGCACCCTCAGCCGCCAGGCATTTGTAGCCATATCAACCAATGGACCGAAGAGCTCCTGGACATCCTTTGGAACCCGGATTGACGATGGCTTTTCTTTGCCTTCAAAAGGCGCTCCAGCCGGCAGGTCCAGTTCGGGTGGAATCTCGATGGTGACTCCGTGCATCTTCATCTTGATCTTGCGTCTTTTTTGTTCCGTCATGTTCACTTTCGCTTTCTAGCGTAACCGATTTTCAGTGCCTGGTTCGTTTGCATGAAATTATGTCATATCCCTTCCCCCTATGTATTGGCTGGGGGGACGCCTTCCTTCCAACCATTATCAAAAAGCTCTTTGGCGATGGGATGTGCTTTCCAGTGCTTCTCGCCCTTGACATCTTCAGAAGAGATATAGACGCCAGCCAGTATCGCCCAGATAATCCAACCGACGCAAAAACCCAACAGTCCCAGAAAGAATGCCGTACTGCCATCCCATATAAAAGCAGCTAAAATGGCAAAACAAATACCTGTCACCAAGCCTGCACCCGTAGAGATCATCTTTCCCGTGCCGTGTACTTTTTTGCATTCATCACAACGCGGTATGGTGATCGTTACCTGTTGCGTACCCAGCACCTTGCCCTCTAACAGTGTGGCAAAATTGGCGTATGGATTCTGCACCATTGCTCTTTCGAGCTGCTCTTTGAGCTGTCTGGCAAGATCTGGATATTTGCCCGTAGCTATATCAGCCATGTAAAGTTTTTTGTGCATTTTTTTACTTAGCCCGGAACTATCGTGCTTTTTGTTTTGCTGACAGAACCAACAGCTGTCCGTTTGGATATTCTGATTGACGATCTTGATGTTCTCACGAATCTTGTTTTGGACTTCATTTCCGCGAGCGACTTTCAAAATCAGCTCAAGAAGTCGAAGCGACCCGTCCCAATCACCAGTCTCATTGCCGTAGGTCACCTGGCATTGAAACATGCTCTCCGCCACACGGTCACTTGTCTCAATAAACTCCGGCGAGGTTTTTCCCAATAAAACCTGAAGCACATTCAGAATGCTGTTGACCGTATTGAACAGGTCGATACACCGTTGCTTACCTTTCAATTTATCATTGGCCAACTGGAACGTAGCTGTTTCTATGGCGTGATCGATTCTGCTGTGGAGGGGGCCGGTAACACGACGCAGACTGGCATCCACGTCGTCACTGCCGGCGTTGGTTGCCTTCATGATCTGAACATGATCCTTGGCGCGAGTGTAAATTGTCTTGTCGCAATACGCCACCGCCATATCCGCATTGATATTGTCAAACGCTATCGGAAGCGTTTGGGAAAAACGATTAAGGAAATCCGGTGTCAGACGCGGATCGTCCAGCAGGCGGATTCGCTCAGCCTGAATGGCCCAGAAAGCTTCATCCTCACAGAGCGGCTCCCAGTATTTGAAGGCAAAAGACCAGTAGGCGTTTGTCTCTTTTCGTATCTCATCGGTCAAATTACCGTTGCCTGTCGAAGCCAGAATCTTCTGCTCCCTGTTCAAGGCAAGGAAATGCCCAAGCACAGCCAGGTTGTGCTTGGCTATCAAAGACATCCTCCCATCTTCGGATGCAAGCTTCGTCCACATCCTGCGACATTCCGTAACTTTACCGGCCTTGATCAGGTTCATGCCATCATCAGACGAACTCTTTCCCCATTCCATCGGCCAAAACCAGAAAAATTCGTGGATAAAACGTTGCTGGGCATCGATCAATTCGCGGGCAGCCTGCGAGAGTTCCTCCCGAGTCGGCAACGGGTTCGGACGAAGTGCATTGCGAAATTCATCCGCCAACTCGCCAACCTCAAATGCCGACTGAAGATCCTGCTCTTTCCGCTTGATCTGCCGGCCTTTCTGATCCACATCTACCCCAAGCACCCTAAATGCGTTTTTATCATAGATATTAGGCCCACATGCATCCAACAAGGGTTTACACTCAAGTATTGGCATTGTCTGTTCTCTTTTCTACTCTCTTTTCTACTCTCTTTTCCATCCGTTACATAACGATCCCACACCGCCACCTCGTGACTTTTGCAGCATATTTTTCTCTCAGGGAAGGCCATTTGTTAAAGGCTTCCTCCATTATGTCCGCAGCCTCATTCAGATCACCTTTCTGCCTGGCAGTCTGAAGCGCCTTGCGAACCAGCGATTCACCTTCACTTTGATCGGCAGTCGACGGGTGTCCCAACGCATCCTTGGAAAACCGGGACACACTCGTTGACGACTGACTGGGCTTACCCGAAGAACTTCCGCCCGACTTCCATGCTTCAAGTGCTTTGAGCAACTCTTTGGCATTGGCGTAACGGTCTTGGGGCCTGGGTGAAAGACATTTCATTACAATACGGTCGAGGACAGAATCGGCTTCGACGTTGTATTGGCTTGGTACTGGCGGAACTTTCTTGAGCGCCTCGCCGTTTCCCCAGCCCAGATGTTCATCCACGATAAAGGGAATATTATCCGTCAGCAGCATGTAAAGGGTCACACCCAATGCCCATATATCCCCAGCTACGGAATCCCCTTTTGCCTGGGCAAACACTTCCGGGGGCTTGAATGCCAATGTACCTGCACCCGTGGCAAAAAGCGTAAGTTTATTAACCTGCTTGGCCAGGCCGAAGTCGCTTACCCTCGCCCGCAACCCGTCGGTTTCGTAGCCGATAAGAATATTCTGAGGCTTGATATCACGGTGGATAATAGGCGGATTTTCGCTGTGGGCAAGAACCAGGCCGCGACAAACCTGTTTGAGAATATCTACGGTCGTCTCCACCGGAATCAGCTGGGTTCCATGCGACCGCCAAAACTTGTCAAGACTGCCGCCCGGAATGTTCTCCATCGTAAAATAGCCGTATTCCTTTTCGCCGATCATTACCGTGTTGGCATCAAAAACCTGCACGATATTGGGATGTGAAAGCCTGGAAAGCATGATAGCCTCAGCCATCATTTCATCCAGCTCTTCGTGGGTCATTCCGGTTCGCTTGAAAACCTTCATAGCCTGGCGTCCAAGGAACTTATGCTTCACGCGAAACACCTCGGCAAAAGCACCTTCAGCGAGATAGCGCTCCACCTCATAGGTGTCCCTGACCCTCTGCCCTGGTTGAAGTAAAGGCATCCCTGTTTCTCCTGACGAAATTGCAATGAAACCTACAGGCCATTGCAACTACTTGGAGTATTATTAATGTTTTTTGACAACTTTCAAGCCTTTTATGCCAGGATCTTGCTATACTTAAATGACCTACGTGCCAGCAGGGAACCCGAACTGGTGGAAGATTTTCCTATTTCACGTCGTTACTGATTGGATGAGTAACAGCCCGGATATAGCCCACGTCATTACCTGCAGACAACTGATGAATATTTCACGCGGGCAGCAACAGGTCAGCATCGCGACAGACCCGGCGAGGCAACCGAGCCAAGCGGCTACCCGCCCGGCTTCCTGGGAGGTTGGGGGAATATTGAGCTTCTTCATGCGGGAGTACAGTGTTGAGGGGGGGTGCCCCGACGATAAGCAACATAGTACTGCTGGACGCAAGTTTGGCTGCTCAGTACGAAAGTCAACCGCGCCACGTGGGAGGCCTTCGCGCAGCCAATCCGAATCCGCTGGATATCGATTACGACGAGTAACCGCGGCGACTGGATTCTCGGCGTTCATCGGGTTAACGGCAATCGGCATGAAGGTCTGTACAATCCGATTGGAACCGAAATTGTGCAACATCCTCCGCTGCCCGACGCGAATCATCGAACCATTTTGGAGTGATTTCGCGAGCGGAAACCATTTTCTGCTGATAGGTAAGATAGTTGTTACAAACACACTTGACGATAATAGCATCTCCTGATAGACTTATCGGCCGCGGTTGACGCCCGGCGTGGAGATCAGCAGTTGCACGGAGATAATTTCCAAAGCTGCTTGTGGATCTTCCCAGGTGCCGAGGAAATGGATTTTACCGCGTTTTGCACCACTGGCCGTTGTTATGGGCGGTTAGCGGGAAAGATGCAGAAGGTTTTTTAGGTTTTGCATGTTTGCTTTTGGAAGTAGCCATGCGATTATCCTTAATAACAACCGGTTCTCGAAAATGCGACAGGGACGTTGTAATGCCCCTTGCGGTTGTCGCCAAGGTTGTCGTAGCAAAAAATGCCGAAAAGATCGATTTGCATAAATCGCTAAAATACTCAAACTGACCGTTTTTGATAACAAGATTAACGCAAATATAGTAGAATAAAAAAGTTAAAAATACTTGTCATACCCGCGCAAGCGGGAATCCAGAGTGTAAAAATAAAGCCCTGGATACCCGCTTTCGCGGGTATGACACAACGAATCGGTCAGTTTGAGTAAAATAAAAGATTTTAAGCCAGCGTAGCTCAACGGTAGAGCACAGCTTTTGTAAAGCTGGGGTTGTGGGTTCGATTCCCTCCGCTGGCCTTTTTGATAAACCACGCTGACTTCGTATTTTACGAAGACCCGCACCCGCTGCGGAGCGGCCATAAACCTTGGCCAGAAACGAGTAATTACTCGTTTCAATATTACAAGGAGACTGGTCGTGACCGCTACCTGTCCAAAACGTATTCCAAAACTACGCCACCACAAGGCCTCAGGGCGAGGCTATGTCCAACTTGATGGGCGTTTTATCTACCTTGGCAACTACAAAGATCCAGATACCACCGAGGCATACCATCGTTTGATAGCGGAATGGCTCGCCGGTAAGCAGGTTGGTGTCTTGCCAGGAAAGGGACTTACCGTCGTCGAGTTGCTCGCAGCCTATATGGATCATGCCCGTGAGTATTACATCAATCGCGATGGCACTCCAACGGTCGAACTGTCGCACTTGCGATCTGTTGTTCGAATTACCCGTGAACTCTATGGCCGAACTACTGCGAAAGATTTCGGTCCACTGGCGCTGAAAGCATGCCGGCAGAAGATGGTCGAGAATGGCTGGTGCCGTCGGCACGTCAACCAGCAGACATCACGCGTCAAGAGGATTTTTCGGTGGGCTGTTGAGAATGAGTTGATCGGCGGCGAGTCTTATCATGCTCTTCAGGCAGTTGCTGGTCTGCGTAGCGGGCGAACAACGGCGGGGGAATCCAAAGCTATCAAGCCCGTGCCGATCGAACTTGTCAATGCGATCAAACCTTTTGTAAGCCGGCAGGTTTGGGCGATCATACAGCTGCAAATTCTCACCGGTGCCCGTGGTGGCGAGTTGGTCATCCTACGGCCATGTGATATTGACCGAGCCGAAAACATTTGGTGCTATACTCAATGCGACGAAGGTCAGTCGACAGCGAAACGCCGCGGGCTATCGTATCGGTGACGGCAAGAAGATCAACCTGGTGCGTTACGTGGCGTGGCTGATCCGTGAACGCGAGAAGCCCTCGACAAAGACGCTCAGTTACGAAGATCGAAAGCGCCGTCAGGCATTGCGTAATGCAGAGATGGTCAAGGCCGGTCAGGACATCTCGCCACTGCCTGATGTCGAGGACATGGATCGTCGCGCGAAAGCCTGTGAAGATTTGCGATTCTTCTGCGAGACGTATTTCCCGCAGGCGTTCTTTCGTGGCTGGAGTGAAGACCACCTCCGCGTGATTGAGAAGATCGAGCGGGCCGTGATTGACGGTGCTTGTTTGCTTTTGCCATGCCGCGCGGATCGGGCAAGACTACACTAGCTCGAATGTCAGCATTGTGGGCGATCCTGAGCGGGCGTCGTCCATCGGTCTGTCTTATCGGCGGCAGTAAAGAACGCGCTACCGATTTGCTCTCACCCATCCGCACGGAGATACTGCAGAACGGTTTACTGGTTGCAGACTTTCCAGATGCGATCTATCCGCTGCGTAAATTGGAGAACAACGCACGTCGCCAGGGGTCACAGCATGTCGCGGGCGAATTGACACTCGTGCGATGGTCTTCTGACAAACTGGTCTTCCCCAGCGTGGTTGGCGAGAACCTGCCGATGGAACTTCGCAAGGCCGGTTATGAAAGCGGACCGGCTGCCGGGTCGATCATTAATGTGACCAGTCACGCCCGACATTGTCGCCAGTCGAATCAATGGTCGTAATCGTAACCAGGTCCCGCTGGAGTGTTCATACTTGACAATGTTCATCGACGTGCATGACAAGATTCTGTACTACCTGGTCGCCGCGTGGGAATCAGACTTCACTGGCTATCTTATCGACTATGGAACCTGGCCGGACCAGCGTCGTGGGTATTTTACAATGCGTGATGCCCAGCGTACGCTTGGACTTGCTACTCCAGGTGCCGGTCGCGAAGGTGCAATCCAGGCAGGCCTTGAGAAACTCACCGCCGAGTATCTAGCCAAAGATTGGCGACGGGCTGACGGAGCGACGATGCGAATCCAGCGATGCCTGGTGGACAGCGGATATCTGCCCGGCGTTATTGCGAACGTCTGCCACAAGGCCGGTGCTGTGATGATGCCATCCAAGGGCATCGGTCTGACCGCAGGCCGCAAGCCCATGAGCAGCTATCGACATCAACCGGGCGAGTTACACGGCCAGAATTGGTTCATACCGAACGTTCGCAAGACAGGTGAGTTTCGCCATGTGGTGATCGACACGAATTACTGGAAGAGTTTTGTACACGCCAGACTTGCCATCGAGCCAGGGGACAAGGGCTGCGTGACTTTGTTCGGGTCTAAGGAATCACAGCATCGGCTGTTTGCCGATCACGTCGCTGGTTCTGAAAGCTGGACCCGCACTGAAGGCCAAGGCCGAGTTGTCCAGGAATGGCGACTCCGGCCCGGCTCGCCTGACAATCACTGGTTCGATTGCCTCGTCGGTGTCGCCGTAGCCGCATCGATGCTCGGTTCGACACTGCCGGGCCTGGAACCAATCAAGCAAAGCAAACGAAAACGATACACACAGAATGATTTAAGGAGACAATAAGCATGGAAGCAAATAACAACGCCAAGAGCATGACAACATCCAACGCGAACACCACTGCGCCTTCCAGCGAAGACACCCGCGGCCTGGAATGCCGTTATTGCGGCTGCCGACATTTTCGTGTGATCTACACTCGCCGTGGATGGGGCGGAAAACTCATCCGCCGGCGTGAGTGCCGCTATTGCGGAAAACGTATGACTACTTGGGAAAAACCTATTGGGGCATAAAAACCTTCAAAAATTAAGCTTGACGATTTAATATTCAGATATAAAATATGTTAAGTAAACTTGTCATAGACAAGGATTTTTGTATATAATGACAAGCGAAAGGAAATTATAGCATGACCGGCACTATTCCAAAAAATATCCAGCGTATCCGGGCAAGTTGCGGATTATCACAGGAAGATGTAGCGAAAAGAGCCTGTATCTCTCGCAATGCTTATCGGAGTATAGAAACTGGTGGGTCTGAGCCTCGGGTCAGCAGTCTTCAGGGCATTGCTCGCGCTTTGGGCGTATCGCTACCCGAACTTCTGGCAGAACCTCCACAACTATCAAGTGTAAGATTTCGCTCGAGTAAGGTTCGGACCCGCAAAGCCCAAGTAACTCGCGAACAGGTTATTGTCGAGGCAGCCAGGTGGCTGAGGGATTTTAACTCCCTGGAGGAATTGCTGGGACAGAAAAAATCCTATTCATTGGAAGACTTGGCTAAACGTTTGTCTGCTTCTTCGAAAAAGAAACCTATTGAAGCTGCATCCAAAGCTCGTGAAATTCTGAAACTAAGTTCTGACGAACCGATCCACGATATCTGCGGGTTATTGGAATCCGCTGGCGTGAAAGTAAAGATATCGGGTATGAACATTGAGAATCTTTTTGGCCTTTCGATAGCTTCTGGCGAAGACGGTCCAGCGATCATTGTCAATGTGCGGGAAGACATATCTGTGGAACGTCGCATTTTTACCGCAGCACACGAACTGGGACATTTGCTTCTGCATCCAAACGCCTATGATGTTAATGAAATTATTGAAAACCTCAAAGAAGAGAAAGAGGCGGATCTGTTTGCCAGCCATTTTCTGATGCCTACTGATGTATTCCAGAACGAATGGCGTGACACCTACGGCCTGGCTTTTGTAGATAGAGTGCTTCATGTTAAGAGAATCTTTCGCGTGAGTTACCAAACTGTGCTGTTTCGCCTGGTGGAACTGGGAGAAGCTGATCCTAAAAAAGTCTGGATGAATTTCAAATTTAAATGCAAGCAACGATATGGTTTTCCTTTGACCAAAAAAGTCGAACCTGAAGCTTTGGTGGAATCTGAACGACGACTGGAACCTAAAGATTTAGATGAAATTGATTTTGTCGAAGATCGACTTTTCCGATTGGTTCGAGAAGCCATTGAGTCTGAGCAGATCACCCTAAGCCGCGGGGCCGAAATTCTAAATATTGACTTGACTGCCATGCGTGACATGGTTAGTTCCTGGGAAATAGCTGCGTGAGTCAATCCAATAAAAAGCCCGCAGGCCTTGTAGCCGACGCTAATGTGTTGATAGATTACGCCAAGTCAGACAAATCTGTTTTGGCCCTGATCTCTCGTCATGTAGCTAAAATTCATGTTCCCTCCCCAGTGTATGAAGAGGTGGGTGATTTATCCCAAAGGGATGCCGTTAAATTCGATATTTCGATTGTAGAACCAACGCTGGATCAGGTTATTGAAGCACAGGCTGGTGACGGCCCAACATCCTTTCAAGACAGATTGTGCTTCGTAATGGCCAGGGATACAAGCTGGGCTCTGCTGACGAACGATAAAGCCTTACGCAAAATATCCAAAATAAAAACATTGAATGCCTTTGGGGTCTGGAAGCTATGGGAATAATTGTGGACAAAAATCATCTCTCCGCTAAAAGAGCAATAGAAATCGCGGAACTGATTGCCCGCGTCAATCCATTTATTACAGCTCGAATTCTTGATCAATTTCGCAAAAGAATCAGCCGGTAAGTCTACATGTGTAACAAGCGAAACCGAAACCGAAAAAAGGTTTTGAACGGGGTAACTTTCATGCTCATACTGCATCCAGACAACTGAATCGAGCGACGCGCCGGCTGATCACCGGAGTGATGCAATAGAATCTTTTACAGAAATAAGGCCGTACGGGGCCGTACCCTCGTGCGGCCTTTTTCTATTGGAATGCTCGATAAGGTTGGCCCGCTCCGGCGGGCATGCAGCGGGATGGAGCAGTTGGCAGCTCATGAGGTTCATGCCCCATAGGTCGCCGGTTCGAGTCCGGCTCCCGCGATTATGGCAGATGAGTTGAATAATACGGTTCGTGATAACGCAATTGGTCCTCGCAAGGCCAGTGGAGACAGCGGTTCTATCGAGCAGCATCCGCTGAAAGATCAGATCGAGGCGGAGAAGTTCCTGGCTGGCAAGACGGCAGCGGCAACGAATCCGACCAAGGGTTTTACGCGGGTAAAAATCGTTCCCCCGGGGAGTGTGTGATTATGCGTTGGCCATGGTCCAGAATGAAAAAGACACCCCCGCCCCACGCAATGATGCTGCGTGCGAAGTTCGATTCTGCCCAGACTACGGCTGACACTCGACGTCACTGGGCAAATGCTGACGGCCTTTCTGCAAACTCAGCGGCCTCCCCTGAAGTTCGGCGTACACTCCGAAATCGTTCCCGCTACGAGGTGGCCAACAATTCCTACGCCCGCGGGATAGTATTGACTCTGGCCAACGATGTCATCGGCACTGGCCCGCGACTTCAGATGCTCACCGAAGATGACAAAACGAATCGTCATATCGAGCGGCGTTTTACCGAGTGGTCGCTGGCTGTGGACCTGGCAGGTAAACTTCGCACGATGCGTATGGCCCGCGCACAGGATGGTGAGGCCTTCGCTGTGATGATGACCAATGCCGGCCTGGCCCATTCCGTACAACTCGACTTTAAACTCATCGAGGCAGAGCAAATCACATCGCCATTTGGAACGCACTACGGCACGGATGAAGGTGTCGACGGCATCGATTTTGATGCATTTGGCAATCCCATGCAGTACCACATTCTGCGGGAACATCCCGGTAGCGGCTCAGCGATGGGCATGTACTGCGACACCATTCCCGCCGATAGCGTAATTCACTGGTTCCGGGCTGACCGGCCTGGCCAGTGTCGTGGGCTGCCGGATATCATGCCCGCGTTGCCTCTGTTTGCACAGCTTCGTCGCTATACACTGGCGGTTATTCTGGCGGCTGAGTCGGCAGCGAACCTGGCTGTACTGATGAAGACAAACGCCCCGGCTGGTGGAGAAGCGGCCGAGGTCGAGCCCATGACGACCATGGAATTCGAGCGGAATATGGCCGTCTTTACGCCGGAAGGTTGGGAACCTTCGCAGATCAAGGCGGAACAGCCCGCGACCACATATGACATGTTCAAGCGGGAGATTCTCAACGAGATAGCTCGTTGCCTCAATATTCCCTACAACATCGCCGCCTGTAATTCATCTGGCTATAACTACGCATCGGGCCGGCTGGATCATCAGACGTATTACAAATCCATCCGCGTTGAGCAGGCGCACCTGGCCCAGATGGTACTTGATCGCATATTCATCGCATGGTGTGACGAGGCCATGCTCACTACAGACCTGGCTGTGTTACGGACCGTCCGCAGTATTCCGCATCAATGGTTCTTTGATGGTACGGAACATGAAGGTCACTGTCGTGCCACGTACTTATGACATGGCGAATCTTACCCGGGCAGCGACGGAATATGATTTTACTATCGATATTGGTATCCAGAAAAAACTGACTACCGCTGATGTCGAAACCGAATGCGTTGATCTTTATTCCGTGGTTGATGAAATCATCGATTTTCTTCGAAAGCGTGAGCTTACCGCAACCCCCTGGGCCAGACAGACCACTATTAGTATGACAGCGCTAGATTAGCTCAAGATTTTTTGATGTTCTTGTCGATGGGAATAAAAATCCAATTGAAAGGGCATTAAATGACTGGAGAACAGATGATGACATTGCAGCCGGAGCTGCAAAAATTTCTGGAATCGTTTCGACCTTGTTTTCGCAAAGAAGTTACTTTCGGCTACCTGGAGACATACATGCTTGGTCTGATGTCAGACATTCAACGCAAGAGTATTGAGCCGATTGCACTGGCGGCAGAAGTTCCCGTCCGAACTTTGCAGGAATTTTTATCTTCATTTCGCTGGGATCATGATCGTGCTGAAGAGTTGCTGCTTTATCGTGTGGCTGATCGCTCTTCGACGGAAGAGGGCATTGGCGTAATCGACGGCTCCGGCCACGCCAAGCAGGGCGCCAAAACGCCTGGCGTGCAGCGTCAATGGTGTGGTGAAACCGGCAAGATAGACAATTGCATTGTCGGCCAGCATTTGCTGTATACCGACAACCATCCCACAAATCCGTTCGGATGCGTCTTATGTAGCGACCTGTATCTGCCTGAAAAATGGGCAGCTGATCCAAAGAGACGAAGAGAAGCACATATTCCGGATTCATTGTCTTATCGGCCAAAGTGGAAAATTGCGGTAGAGCAGATTCAACGGGCCATAGGCAGTGGTGTAAAGTTTTCGTATTTTACTTTTGATGAGGAATACGGCAGTGTTCCTGGGTTCTGGTTTGAATTGGATCGGCTGGGCCAGCGCGGTATTGGTGAGGTGCGGTCTAACTTTTTATGCTGGGCAACTCCGCCGGCGTATCAGTCCTGCCGGGCTGAATATGCGCCGCATAAAGTTGCCGATCTGGTTCGCCACAGTCCGGTGTTTTACGGACAGGATTGGCAAACGGTGAAGATCAAAAACACGACGCGCGGAATGATGTACTGGAAATATAAAGCCGCACGTGTGCAGTTGACCAATACGGCTGAGGGTGTCAACGTGCCGACAACTCGACAGTATTGGCTGATTTGGGCTCAATCGCCTAAAACCGGCGAGAACAAATATTTTTTGAGTAACGCTCCTGCTTCGGTGAGTGTCAGGAAGCTGCTGGTTGTGGCTTTTGCGCGGTGGCATATTGAGATGTGGTTCGAGCGAGCCAAGCAGGAAACGGGATTTGGTTCGTTTGAGGTTCGGACGTATACCGAACTGATTCGGCATTGGCTGTGTTCGCGATTGGCGATGTTTTTTATATCCGAGCAGACGCAGCGGCTTCGGGGGGAAAAATCCGCGTATTACGCTGGAACAGGTAGCCACGGTGATCAACACCCTGGCCGCCAAGATCTGGCAGACTTGGCCAAGATCATGGGCTGCGATCATAAGAATAAACGAATATTATCAGTGGCGTAACGAGGCGGCCTACAAAAGCCGACAAAAACAAAATCGTAAAACAGAATTCAAGTAGCGCTGTCATATTAGTAACAGCCCGGTGGTTTCGTTAGAGCACCTGGATGAGAACAGAGTTTTTTCGTCACTGATAACAATAGGCTACAAGGCTGTGGCCTTAGCGCCGATGGCTGGGGCATTAAAACATTTTTCCAGTTTTGGCGACCAGGTAGCAAAGATGGCCAAGCGGACTGGCCTGTCCGTCGAAACTCTTTCTGAATTGCGATTCGTTGCCAGCCAGACCGGCACGGAATTCGCTTCTTTGGAAAATGCCTTCCGTAAAATGCAGCGCAGTATCTATGATGCAGGCCGGGGCTTGTCCACGCAAAAAGATGCCCTGGATGACCTTGGCCTGGCCTTCGACGATCTGAAAAAACTCTCGCCCGAGGAACAATTCAAATTAATTGGCGATAAACTCGGGAAAGTTACGGACGATACCAAGCAGGCTGCCATTGCCATGATGCTTTTTGGGCGGACGGGTACGAATCTTATCCCGATGTTCGAAGCCGGGGCAGATGGAATCTCAGCCCTGCAGCAGGAGGCCCGAAAACTTGGCCTGGTAATGTCAAAACATGACGCCAAGGCTGCGGAAGATTTTACCGATGCGATGGATGCTCTTGGCAAATCTGCAAAAATGACAGTCTTTTATATTGGTGCAGCCCTGGCACCGGCCATCCAAAATTTTTGTAAAATCCTCGCGACAGTTTCAAAGGCTGTTGGCGATTGGATTAAACAAAACCGTGGGGTCGTTGTAACCATTGCCACGATTGCAGCCGCTGTCGGTGTTGTGGGGATAAGTCTGGTCACCCTGGGCGTGAGTATCAAACTTTTGGGTATTGCCTTCGGCGTCATGGCCAATACTGTTCTGTTTGGCATTGGTGCATTAAAAATTCTGGGTATTACTCTTGCAGCTATTGTAACACCTGTCGGTGCGGTCATTACAGCCGTCGGTGCTATGGGTGCATACTTGGTTTATGCTACAGGTGTAGGTGCAAAAGCCCTGGGATGGCTTGGCGATAAATTTGATATCCTGGCTGATGATGCTCGGGATGCGTATCGTGGAATATCGGCAGCATTGGCGTCTGGTGATATCGGTTCTGCTGCCAAAATCCTCTGGCTGACACTTAAACTCGAATGGACTCGCGGCACCGCTGCACTTCAGGAAATATGGGGCGCCCTGTGGTACAGCGTCAATCGAAGTATGGAAGCTGCGATGCACTGGATTACAAAAAGATTCATTGACACGATTTTCACAATCGAAAAATTGAAAGAAGCAGGTAAAAGCTTTTTTGCAGACCTGGCCACAACTGCAAAGATGATGGCCAGTGAATTTGCGATTATGAATGATGCTTCACTGTCACCAAAGCAGCGGGAAGAAGCCATTATTCAAAACCGGGCAAGTTTTCATGACGACTTTTCAAAGACTGAAGAATCAAAAAACGCGGCCCTTGCCAATATAAACAAATCTCATGTGGCAGCACTCAAACTTGCTGATGATGAACATTTTCAGAATCAGAAAAAACTTGATAAGGATTTGACTGATAACCTGACCGTAATTGAAAACGATCTCGTTAAGGCCCGGGCTGATTTTACGAATGCGGTCAACAAGGCTGTCGGCGAGGGGAAACAGAAACCCGGTGATGATGCACCGCCTGGCCTGAAACCACCTGCAGATTTGCTTGACAGTCTGAAAAATGCAGTTGGCGGAGCTGCAATGATACAGCAAAAACAGACATCAATTGCCGGCGGCTTCCGTGTCAATCAGTCCGAGTTAGGCACGACAAGCGGTGTGCTCAATCAGATAGCATCTTCGTCAAAACGTACTGCAACAGCAACGGAGCAGGTTGCGGTTAATACAGAAAATGCTAACGGTCAAACCTGGGGTTAAGGTTTTTGATTTTTAAAAGATAAAAAATGGCAATAACAGTTACTGAAAAAATGATATCTCGCTCTGGTACAAAGGGCGAGTCTGTTGACATGGTTTTCACAGTACGCGGTACTGCGGAATTCGGTTCTGCGGTAACTGCGGTCGAAGAAGCATCGCCGGAGTCTTTTGAGGGTTTGTTCCGGCAAAACCCGAAAGTTGAACCTGAATTTGTAGATACGTGCAATCCAGAAAAATCGATCTGGACAGCAACAATATCTTATCGCCCGCCATCATACAGCAAGCCTCAGCAGACTGTGGTCGCTGTTGGTTCACGCAGGCTTGATATTGATACGACCGGCGGAACCCGACATATAACGCAAGGTCTTGGCTCTAACAATGGCGTCATCTGGAAATTCCCATCGACGATATCTGATTTGGGCGGAGCCATTGGCGATGACGGCAAACTCAATGTTACCGGCGTTGATGTAAGTTCTCCAAGTTGCAAAATTACAGTTACAGATGCCAGATTGTCAGCATCATCAACGTACCTGAAAGACGCTTATAAACTGAATTCATGCGTTAACTCATCGAGTCTGACTCTGAGCGATAATTCTATAAGTTTAACATTTGATGCCGGTGAGGTTTTATACCTCGGTTATACCTTACGAAGACGCACCGATGGTATCGAACTCGTGCATCAATTCGATTGTATGCCGAATCAGGCCCAGCAAGTAATAGGTGGCATCACAATACCTGCCAAAGATGCGTGGGATTATCTCTGGTTCCAGTATGAGCCTGTAACTGACGGTTCGAGATTTTTCATGTATCCATTGGCTGCGTATATAAATCGTGTTTATCGGCGTGGCAATCTTAATGTACTGGGGCTTGGTAATGCATAAGCAGGTAACAACTTCCACGCCAATTGCAACGCCAACAGCGGCTTTTCATAATGATACTATCGCTGCCATCGACAATGTAAACAAACTTATGCGCCGCGAGGCTGGCATTCCGCAGGTTGGCAACAATAACGATGGCACAGTCCTGATAAAAAATGATTCCGGTTCAGATGTTGCCGCATTGGCTGCATTAGGTATCAGTGGGCCGATAGTTTTACCTACTGATAATGAGATGTCGTTTACAACCCGTGTTGCTGTCAAATGTGTATCTTTAATAACCAGTCATGTCATGGGTAAATTTGTAGTTTTAGCTGAGCCCATGGTAGGGAAAATCGAAAAGGGAGCCAGGTGGATGGGGTTTCGCGCATTGAAAAGGGGACCACTGTTTAATTGAAAATTCTGTATGATGTCGGCTTGTGATTTTGTTGCAGGGATCGGCATATGCGGAGTTTGGAGATGCTTACAGTGGAAGATTACGAAAAAATACGTAAAGCTGTTTTAGTTGAAGGTTTGTCTGAGCGGCAGGCGGCTCGTAAGTTTCATCATTCGCGCAAGACCATCAAAAAGGCTTTGACGCATTCCGTTCCGCAGGGATACAAAAAGCGAAGTTCGCCGGCAGGTGCTGTTGTACTCACGGAGCGGCTGCGTTTTGTCATCGACACCCTTCTCGAAAAGAACAAAACGATTCGTCGCAAGCAAAAAATGACCGGCACTAAGATTCATGATATTCTTGTTTCTGATTACGAATTCTGCGGCTGTGTTCAGACGGTTCGGCGTTACATTGCGACTAAAAAGTTACAAGCCAAGGAGGTCTTTTTCAAGTTGGAGTTTCAGCCCGGCCAGGAGGGTCAGGTCGACTGGGGAGAAGCTGATGTTATCATAAACGGCAAAGACACGAAGGTGCATTTATTCTGCCTACGGCTGGCATATTCCCGCGCCTCTTTTGTTAGAGCATATCCGTCGCAAAAGATGGAATGTTTTCTCGACGGCCATGTTCATGCGTTTGATTTTTTTGGAGGTGTAGCGCGGAGCAATGCGTATGATAACTTAAAATCAGCGGTAATTCAGGTCGGCAAAGGCAAGGAGCGCAAACTCAACTCTAAGTTTATAGAGCTTCGTAGTCATTATCTATTTAATAGTCGTTTTTGCAATATAGCAAGCGGCAATGAAAAAGGCCATGCTGAAAATCTTGTCAAAGATTCCCAGCGAGATTTAATGTCTCCGCCGCCGCATGTTGTCGACATTGATGAGCTGAATGAATTGCTTTTGCGACAATGCACTAAGCGGTTGGATATAGTCGTTAAAGACAAGGGTAAAACGCGCGGTCAGCTGCTCGAAGAAGAACGTCAGTTCTTTCTACCCCTGCCAAAGCACCAGTATAACGCTTGCGTCGGGGGCAGCACTTATGCAACAAAGCAGGCCTTGGTCGAGCATGATAATAACTTCTATTCTGTGCCAACACAATGGGCACATCATGACATCACTATCAAAGCTTTTGTAAGTCGCGTAGAGTTGTATCACGATGACAATCTCGTCGCCAGCCATGAACGTTGCTGGGATTCATCGAAATATATCCTGAATTATATGCACTATATCCCGCTGCTGAAGACCAAGCCTGGCGGGATTCATAACGCAGCCGCTTTCATCGGCCAGCCCTGGGGCAGTGACTTTGAAAAGCTTAAAATAGAGTTGGAATATCGTTACGATGGCGAAGGAACAAAGAAGTTTATAAACGTGCTTTTACTGTTTTGCGAATACGAAGCTTCTCAGGTTAAGGCTGCCGTAAAAACCTGCATCTCGCGAAGAGCATTCAACGACGAAGCCGTTCGAAATATACTTGAATATCAGCCTGATGCGATCCGCAAAAGCATTGATCTTACGCATAAGCCTGAATTGCAGATTAAAACGAACGGCATTCGCCAAGCCAGCGAATATGACGAGTTTTTATTAACGAATTTTAAAACTACTAATGAAGGAAGTGTACAATATGGAAAACAATATATTGCTTGAAAATTATCTTAAGCAGCTCAAGCTGCCGACGTTTATTAAAGAGTATCGGCGGGCTGCCAGACAGTGTGCCCAGGAAAAACGCGGTTTTGAGCCTTTTTTACAGCAGTTAACGGAACTGGAGATTCAACAGCGAAGAATTAGAACGATGCAGCGACGGATAAAGGAGGCTTCGTTCCCAGCCGAGAAGGAACTTGCAGACTTCGACTTCACAGCCGTTCCAACTTTGAACAAAAAACGAATCATCGATTTAGCCAAAGGCGATTATATTCGAAAGCGCGAATGCGTTGTAATGATTGGCCCGCCCGGAACAGGCAAAACTCATCTTGCCATATCGCTGGGCCGTGAAGCTTGCCGCCAGGGCAAACGAGTGAAATTCTTCACCGCCACAGGCCTGGCTACCGCATATGCCGAAGCCAGAGATGAACGGACCGTCCAAAGACTCGAACGGTTTATAGAGCAGCGAGATTTGATTATAGTCGATGAGCTTGGCTACATTCCCCTCGGCCGGCTTGGAGCGGAAAATCTATTTGGATTTTTCTCGAAATGTTATGAACGCACCAGCGTGGTTGTTACGTCAAACCTGCCTTTCTCCGCCTGGCCGGAAGTCTTCGGCGATGAACGATTGACCGGAGCACTGCTAGATCGGCTGACGCATCGCGTGCATGTGATAGAAGCCGCCGGCGAAAGCTACCGCCTGCAAAACCATAACAATAGGCCAACCACAAAAAATACCGACGAAAATAACCTGGAAAATCAAGAAAAGGAGGCCATATGATTTGACCCCAACATCCTGAACATCAGATCGCTGATACACCCCATGTCAGCCGTTGACAAACCCCTTGCAAAGGGGTATTCTTAGGCCCTAGGTGGTACCCATTTCGATGCTCCACCTGGCTCCCTTTTCAATTTTCCCTACCAGCGTTCAAGAAAATCGGCAGCATGCCCCGCGGCGTCGAAGTAGACATGGACCAGCCCACGTTCGGCGAGTGGTGCGTCAACACGGTGGATTTCATCAACGGTGGCGATTTGTTGCTGGCCTGTATGCACGTAGAGAGTCTGTATGTTATGTTCGTCCCGATTCAGTTGCCGATGTCGGCTGAGAAATTGGTGGAGGGGCTTCAATCTCGCCTGCTGGAGAGATTAATAGAACTGGAAACACCGCCCCAAGCAGCCCAGCGCATCCTCGCCACATACCAGGACGCTGCGGTCCTTGCCAAAACAAATAGCCGCAAGATTGTTGGGCACATGAACTCAATGTTGCAAGACATGGAAATTCTATTGGATATCCCGGAATTGAAACTCAGCGAGGGTAACAAGATTCTGGGCCCACGAATCGAGCATCGCTTGAACTATACCCCGCGAGGGACGTCGGGTAAGAATGTAATCTGGCCTCTTGCAAAATTCTGGCAATGCGTGCGCAAGCTGTCTCCCGAATTATCACCCAGGGTCCCCGTCAATCCCACACCAAGCTATGACAATGATGCGCTTCCTCAGATTGGTAAGATTTTTTTATGACAACTTTTCCGATCGCCTGGCTAGCAAGTTATGCGCATCATTTCAGGAGGTTGATGTTTTGTACTCGGCCAACGAGTTGCAGGAGATCGCCGATGCCCTGGACAGTCGGCCTGCAATGCGGGAAGGCTTGGCTGCGAACAATGTCAAATATTTCCACGACCAAGTCCACGGAAAGCTTGAGCGACTACTGGGACCGCGACCTTAAACCGACAAGGATCATGAGGTTTAAGGGTAGGCTAAACCCGTTACCCTCATTTTAATGGCATCGTCACGCAGAGTTAAGTCCTGCTGCTTCTAGTGCTCGCTCCCAGCTTCCGAATAGGCGTCTGGCGGCACGTACGATTGGTTCGGGATGTTGTTTGGTGCTGCGGAAATCTCCGCCTTCTTTTGCTCGGAGTTTCAGGTGGGAAATAATGTCATCGGCAGTATATGGTCGATGTTTACGCCGAACTGTCTCTGGATCTATCCCAGCGGACCGCAATGCCTCTCTCCAACTGCCGAAATATCTACGGGCAGCATCATACAAACGTGATGCTTGTTGAGCCGCCGCGAGGCAGTGTAGCGGTTTGCCTGCCTGTTCACGCATTAAAATACCCTCAATGGTGGTTTCGTCCAGGTTCTCCAACGCCTTTCGCAACATCTGTATTTCTTGCCTGCCTGAGAGGTGGTTCACCTGTCGATTGGGTGTGTACAGATCACGGCTAGCCAGCACCAGGCACGGTACTGTCTCAATGCCGAGTTCCAACAAGGCAGTGTAGCGTAGATAGCCATCCAGGATAAAATATTGATCGCCTTCATGGCAAACGCACAAGGGTTCAATAAGGCCGACAGCCTTAATGTTGGCCCGCAGCCTATTGTAGTTCTTCTTGCTGATGGTTCGCTTCCGCAGCGGGGTCAGCTTGACGATGGGAACGTCGGCCCCTTCGATTTGGGCTGATTTTGGTTTTCGCATGATAATCTCCTTCGTAAACTGATAATTTAAACGACATATTCACCTTTCAACTTAGGTCCTTCGGTCAAGCTGAACTTTTTAAGCATATCGAGAAAAGTTTTGTCCTTTTTGAGACGCTGCAATGCATCCAAAATTCGCATCAAGCGGTTTTCACGCTGGCCGGCCTCATATACAAAAGCTTCCTTCTCGCGGGTAATCTTGCTGATGTCGCGTTTCAGATTGGCGACGGTGTAGGGCGTGACAGTTTTTTGGGATCCGATCTTCTTGCCCTTTTCCAGTCGGTCTTCAATGATCCGCCGTATACGCGGCAGGTTGCCCGAATTAACAATGCCGCTATCGAAGGCATCCATAGCGATCAATGCTTTTGCGCAGTTGGTTGATCAGCTGATCTTCGTCACGGGTGAACCCGATGTGAGTGTAGATGACTTGCTTACCATTCTGGGTGCAGAGCGATTCGTAGTGAGCCGAAAGGTCTGTGTCCTGAAATCTGCCCCAGCGGCTGACGTCAAGAACAAGGATCAAGCAGAAATCATCTCGAGTTTTGACCCACTCCATCATTTCATTGAAGGCCGGCCGGCCCTCGGCGTTCAGGCCGCTCTTTCCCCGGTCGGCAAACTCGTTTATTATGTCAATATCGTGCTTGGCCGCAAAACTCTGCACGTTGTCCTGCTGAATCTCGACAGAGTTTTCCTGGCCTATTTCAGCCGAGTGGCGATAGTACGCCACCGCCCGCAGCCGAGGCTGGGTGTCCGATTTACTGTTCGCTGTCTTCCACCATGTTTCCATTCGGTCATCCTTCATTTTCGTCATTTTATGCCCTGGCCGCGACTCACACGCGACCAAACACAAATAATGCATTAAAGCCTTTCATTAAAGGTATTTACATTAACACCCACATTGGGGCCGGGCTAAGCTACCTCGATATTGGGGGATTGCAAGGTAATTCTGCAATAATTAATATAAATAGTTGCTATAAAGGATATTACTGACATGAAAGACTATTTATTTAGGGTACATTATGTGAGCAATCAATAGGCTGCAGGATTCATATATTTTCCAATAACATGTATTTTCTTAAGCAAGAAAATGATGTGAATCAGAAAATAACTTGGATATTTTCCAGAATTCATTTGTTTTCTTGAACAAGAAAGTCGATAATATAGGAAAATGATAAGTGAAATAAACATATTAGATTGGATACAGGGTGGAAAGCTTTCTTTACCCCCGGCAGAATTACGCGCGATTGAAATCGAGCCCATCGGAAGGGCTGGTCCTCTCGCTGACGCGATAATCGAGGCGAGTTGGAAAGACGAGAGTCTGCAGTTTATGGTTGAGGTCAAGAAGCTCGCGACACCAAAAATGCTTCGTCAAGCAATTGTTATGGCCCGAGATGCGGCATCGCCACCGCAAACCTATCCTATGGTCATCGTTCCGTACCTATCACCTGATAAGCTGAACGAACTGGAAGCCGCAGGAGTCAGTGGGTTGGACCTATGTGGGAACGGGGTACTCGTAGTGCCCGGTAAGATGCTCATTCTCCGTAGCGGGCAGCCCAACAAATTTCCACAGTCGGCAAAGCTTCGGAATGTCTATCGGGGAAAAAATTCGCTGGTGGCACGCGCTTTTCTTCTCCAGCCTGAATTCTCACAGGTCAAGAATATCGTGAGCTTTCTTGAACGGCTTGGTGGAGGCGTGGCTTTTTCCACGGTTTCCAAGGTGCTCAAACGTTTGGAGGAGGAACTCGTAGTATCACGACAAGGTAACTCGATTCGCCTGCTGCAAGCTGACGTATTGTTGGGTAACTTGGCTGCAAATTATGAACCACCAGACATCATGGAACGATATCGGGGGAAGTGTGATCTTTCTGAAAAAGAGATTATCCGAAGACTGGCTTTGGTGGGTTCAGCCAAGGATGGCAAGTTGATTATGACCGGTGCATCCTCTGGCGAAAAGTACGCTGTCTCGGCTGGCGAACCGGTTGTATCGCTCTACACATCGCTCCCCCCCAGCGAACTGCTAGCAGAGAGTGGGATTGACGTCAAAGAGACGGAGCGTTTTGGCAACCTGGAAATCTTGCGTACAAATGATGCGAGGGTGTTTTTTGATCCTCGTTTTGAAGATAGCCTTCCCTTCGCCTCACCCGCCCAGACGTATTTGGAGCTTATCACCGGAGACAAGCGTCAAAAAGACGCCGCCGACCAGGTCAGACGCGGAATTCTTGCCTCGCTGGGCAAAGTCTGACATAATGGTTAGCGAATGAAGAAATTCAATACTGGAAAAACACATGCGAAAAAAGAAGCCACATATCGTTCCATTATCAGAAGTGAATCTCAGCCGAAAAGGCCAAGAGGCCATTATTGAGTACAAGGACACATCGGTTTCAACTGTTCACTTCAAAATCGGGGAAAATATTGAGACAATGACGGACGAGGAGATTCTCGAACTGTTTAACGATTCGCTCAGAATACGAAATATGATAGCTGAGGAGTACACGCATGTGGCCGTAGAGATACCGCCAGGTCGCCCGCAGATTGAGTATTTTGAAGCAGGGGATCAATGGGTTCCTAAAGGCCAAGTGCTTCGGTGCACTATCAGCGATGGCGGGCCAGATTGTGAAGCTACCATTTATATTGATGACCAGGAACTTTCCCTTGCCGAGTTTGGAAGGCTTCTGACGAGTTACGCAGGCTGGGGCATGCGTATAGCGTTCGTACCTGAGGATGAGATAGAACAGCGGGTGGCTATAGATGTTCGAGATGTGAAAGATGATTCTCGTTGATTTTCCAAAACAGTCTGCCGTTTTATGACGGTCGATAAACAACCCTTGACGAATGTTTTTCTTTGGGAATTCGATAGAATCCGGGAAATGAGATTTTGACTTCGATTTTCAGTCACAGAAGAAACTTATTATGATGCAGGTAAGCCTCTTTGATTGCCAGCAGCGAATCGACTAATTCGACAAAGTCGCCGACCCCCTCATCTGATTCAATGGCGTAATCGACTGTGAAGCTTTTCATCCATCACTGGAAACACTACGCCATCGGAGCTTCAGATGGTGAAAGCATTTGCATTTTGCTTGAATAATGCTTATGTATAGGTGTTTCGGAGACAAAATGACTGGATTTAACAATGAGGCATTTGGAAAGTTTTGGGGCAATACCGAGGTAATTCGGGAATACCATCGGACTCTTTACACCTTTGGTGACGCGAAGCTGCCGTACGTTTTTGCGGCAGAGCATCCTGGCTTCAAGGATCGTGTGGCAGTAAGGAAGGGCACCATTGTGATCCAGAAGCCCAATATTATCCTGCCTGGATACTATAATGGGCCTGAATTCGGTGAGGGTTTTGAGCTGAGCAACGCACTTCCGCCTGAGGTTGCATATGTCTTCCGCTCCATTGGGGCGCCTTATTCGAAAATAACTAACAACCCGATTGCAGAGGATTTTATAGAGTATGGCAGTCTGCAAAATGTGCTGGACAGATTTGAAAAAAAATTGCATGCTAGGGAAGATCGCGAGACAGGGCTGATAAAAGGGGAACTTAAAGGTGTGGAAGTTTCACTGATGAGATATTCTTTAGGCCTTGTAGTCAAATCAACTCCAGAGAACGTTAAAGAATACTTTGAGCATCTTAGAAGGCAAAGAGGCGAGCCGATACGGGCTGATGAGGAGCTCACGGATGAAGATATTGAACAGCTGTTCGGATGAGTTTTTTGATACCTTATGGTTGCAAAAACAAACAGTATTGAAAAAAATCAAGCCCATTTTTTTCTGATAGGACACAGGCACTTTATTGATACACGCTTCCAATGGCAAGAGCTTCTTGCAGTCGCTGTTTCAGCAGCGTCACCCGCCGACGGGCATCCATATTCTTGACGGCGATAGCCATAGCTTTCTGCGTACCAACCAGCACGGCCAGTTTGCGGCTACGTGTGATGGCAGTATAAAGCAAATTTCTCTGGAGCATCATGTAGTGCTGGGTATGGATGGGCAGAACTACAACGGGATACTCGCTTCCCTGGCTCTTGTGAACAGTGGTCGCATAAGAAAGATGCAACTCGTCCAACTCCTTGAAATCGTACTTCACGGGCCGATCGTCGAACCGGACAACGACCTCCTGCTCAACCTCATCGATCTTGGCCACACGACCGATGTCACCGTTGAAAACGTCCTTGTCATAGTTGTTGACCATCTGCATGACTTTGTCCCCCACGCGGAAGGTCCAGCCGTACCGCTGGATGGCTGGGCCGGTAGGGTTCAGGGCTTCCTGAAGCACCGTGTTTAGGTTCCGGCATCCAAGGACACCACGTTGCATGGGAGAGAGTACTTGGATGTCGTCAAAACGATCAAAACCAAACTTAAGTGAAATGTGCTCGCACACCATGTGGCGGATCATATCCACAGCCTTGTCGGGATCGGCGACTTCAATGAAGTAGAAGTCCGTACTACCGGGCGAGTCAACCTTCTTCCTCGGAAACGTAGGCATCTGGCCTTGGTTGACCCGGTGAGCATTGGTAACGATCGCACTTTGTGCAGCTTGGCGGAAGACTTCTGTCAACCTACAGATGGGCACTTTGCCGGAATCAATGATATCCCGGAGGACGCAACCGGGTCCAACTGAGGGCAGTTGATCCACGTCGCCAACGAGAATCACTGCGGCATTGTACGGAATGGCCCGAATCAACTGCCAAGCCAGCGTAATATCCAGCATGCTGGTCTCGTCGATAATAAACACGTCCCCATTCAAGGGGTGCTCGGCGTTATGCTTAAACTGGTGTGTCCTGGGATCGAAGACCAGGAGTCTGTGGATAGTCTTCGCCTCACAGCCCGTTGTCTCGGTCATGCGCTTTGCGGCACGGCCCGTGGGGGCGGCCATCATGACCTTGACCTTCTTGGCTCGCAGGATTTTGACGATGGAGTTGATGATGGTGGTCTTGCCCACGCCGGGGCCACCTGTGATAACGAGCACCTTGGACCGGCAGGCCAGTTCGATTGCCTGCCGCTGCTGGGCTGCAAGTTGCAGGCCTGTCTTGCTCTCGACCCAGGTGATGGCTTTCTCTGTGTCGATCTGTGGGCAGGGATGTTTGCCCGCCTGTCGAACGATAAGGCTTTCGGTAAGATTTTTCTCGGCCATATCCAGCGCAACCAAGAAAACGCCTGGCAGAGGCCCATTGCCGCTGTCCAACGTTCGGGCCACGATACGTTTCTCCTGGAGCAGAAAATCCACGGCCTTTTGGATGATCTCATCGGGAATTTCCAAAAGCTTTACAGCCATGGCAACCAGTTCATCTCGTCCGTAGCCGCAGTGACCCTCCTCCGTCAGTTTCAGCAGGGAGTACTCAACGCCTGCCCGGGCGCGCAGGTCGGACTTTTTGCCTATGCCCACGCTCTCAGCGATTACATCGGCAGTCTTAAAGCCAATACCTTGAATGTCTCGGGCCAGGCTATAGGGATCCTGCTGAACCTTTTCGATTGCCTCATTGCCGTAAGCCTTGAATATACGAAAGGCCCTGCTGGTGCTGACCTGGTGGCTGTGCAGGAAGACCATAATCTCACGGATGACCTTCTGCTCTGCCCACGCTTCAGTGATCTTCTTCTTCCGCGTAGGACCGATGCCGTCCACATAGGTGAGGTTGTGCGGGTCGGCGTCAATAATCTCGAAAGTACGCTCCTTGTACTTCTTCACGATCCGCGCTGCCAGCACTGGGCCAATGCCCTTGACAATCCCGCTGGCGAGGTATTTCTCGATACCCTCGAGTGTGGTCGGAGGAGCTGTGCGGATGATTTCGGCCTGGAACTGCTGTCCGTATTCTTTGTTGATTATCCAGCGGCCTTGGCCCT
The DNA here is from genome assembly GCA_963664745.2 of Phycisphaerae bacterium. Classification (GTDB taxonomy): domain Bacteria; phylum Planctomycetota; class Phycisphaerae; order SM23-33; family SM23-33; genus B1-G9. The sequence goes on along the minus strand of CAXXMC010000004.1, from coordinate 1,650,772 downwards.
CAAGCCATTCTCCGGCACGGACTTCGGGTAATGTGCCGACTACCGTAACCAACTCCCGGTGGCCTCGCGCCTTGATGCGCAGAACACAGAAGCCGGATTCATCGTTATGGAAAGTCACGCGTTCGACTAGGCCTGCGATTTGTTCCGGTTGGACTGCAATTGGTTGTGATTGCTGGTGGGACATCGCTAGCTGCGATTATAGCAGAGGCAACGCAAAACTCATACAGATGATTCTGCAGCGTTTGCGTCGTCAACGGTTACCACGTATCATATCGCCACGACGATCACGACAGTTACATTCCACCCAAGATTAAACCATTGGGCCCACGACGCGTGTCTTGATATTCACGATGTGAACGATAGAATCATGGTGTGAAGGAAAAATATGTTTGGAAACATACTCACGGCAATCGGATCTCTGCTGCATCTCTACGTCTTTTGGCGGGCCTGTTCGGTACCGTTTCTACGTCGTCATATAAAGCCGAAAATGTTTGCTGGTATCGGTCTGGTCTTATGGGTGTTTTTCGTTGTCGGCCGCGTCGTTGGCCATGGTGAGTCGGGAGCTGTGGCCAATGCTCTGGAATTGCTGAGCATTACCTGGCTGGCATCGTTGTTTCTTGTTTGTGTTTGTCTTGCAGCAACCGAACTCATCACCGGTTTTGGGTTCCTGTTCCGCAAATACGCCCCTGTGTGGCGAGGATGGGCATTAATTGCCGGAGTCGTACTGTCCACATTCGCGATGATTCAGGGTTTGCGCCCGCCCACGGTGCAGTCATACGAGATCCATGTGGCTGACCTTCCACCAGAGCTAGATGGCACTGTGCTGGTTGCCATGTCCGATCTACACCTTGGCTCTCTGCTGGGCGAGAAGTGGATGGATGATCGAGTTAAACAGGTTCATGCGTTACGGCCAGACATGATAGTTCTGCTCGGGGATATCTTTGAAGGACATGGCCGTCCCCAGGACGAACTGCTTGCATGTTTGAATCGTCTATCTGCTCCACTTGGTGTGTGGGCGGTTCCAGGCAACCACGAATCCTACGGTGCTCGTCGTGGCGTCCCATCGCTTGGCCAGCATGAGAGTATTCAGATGCTGGAAAATCGGTGGGTGGAAATAAAGCGCGGGTTAATACTGGCAGGCGTAGAGGATATTACGGTTGCCAAAAGATCTGGGCGGGAAAAAGGTGTCGTCGAGCGGGCTCTGGCAGATCGACCTCAGGGCACTACCATTCTGCTTTCGCACACTCCATGGCAAACAGAAACGGCGTCCGAGCAGGGAGTAGCATTGATGCTCTGCGGGCACACCCATGGTGGTCAGATATGGCCCTTGGGCTATCTTGTGCATACCCGATACCCTTTGATGGAGGGCAGCTATGATGTGGGGGAGATGACCGTTCTCGTCTGCCGAGGTACGGGGACATGGGGGCCAAGAATGCGACTGTGGCGGCCAGGCGAAATTATGCGAGTGACGCTGCGGACAGGGAAGGATTAAGTTCCACTCCCTGGGTTTCTTACCAAATTTACTCACGATTAGCTCACAAGTGGTATAAGAAATAGTTTGGGGCGACCCCTATCAGATAGCACATTCCTCTGATACGCCAGTTTTCAAAGAAAAACAAAAAAACCTAACCTTTGCCTAACTTTTTCCTTGACTTAAAAAGAATGTCCCTGTAATATTCATCTTCGTGATATGGATGTCAGTTTTGGGGCCATGGACCTGCCCGTGAACAACCGTAAAGTATTTTGTATGTAGGTAGAGACACCTCGCCGGCTCATAACGGCGTGCCAACGGTTGCCTCAGGGAGAAAAGTATCATGAAACTTTTTTGTCTTGTTTTGCGCCCTCTTTTCGCGCACCGCGTTTCGGATTGTGTTTTTGTTGGCCAGGAGGTGCAGCGATGACACGTAGAGCCCTTATTATTGACGCTGAACCAGAAGTGATCGACCAGACCGTAGAGGTGGTTGAATCGCTTGGACATGATTTTGACACCGCCTGCAGTGGCAGGGAGGCCATGAGGCGGTTGTCTCGGGAAGATTATGACTACGTGCTACTAAGCGTAAGTCTACCAGCCAATAATCGGCGAGGGAATCGTAGGCCACAGCACGCGGAGAACGTTCTGGATTGGCTGCATGAGAATCGCAACGGTGACTCGCCACCGGTGATCATGCTCTGCAATCTCGTACCATCCAGTTCTGAGCTTACGGTGGAGGTTATGAAACTTACCCAAAGGTTCGTCGAGAAAGGTGCAGCGGAATTTATTCAGGTTCCACTACCGACATCTGGTTCAACCTTGGACCGGATGATCAAGGCGATGCTGGAGCACGTCCCGTTCCAAAAATCCCAGGTTACGCCGATCCCAAAAAACCAATCACTTTCCGAAGATACTGCGCGGATAAACTGCCCATTGCCGCCCCGATCTGTTGATCCTACAGTTCTTACTCGAGAACAGCATGATATCCTGCAGGCGTTGGCTGAATGTTCCCAGGAAACCATGTTGCTTGCGGACATCATGGCCCATGCCGGATACGGAAAACATGCAACGCGAAAATCTATTCAGCTTCTTCTTGCGTTAGGTTTTGTGCATCGCCCGCATGGACCCAGGAAAGGCGTGGCGTTGACGGCTGAGGGTGAGGTGATGCTGCAAGCTGAATGTTCCGACAGCCAAGGTGCCTCTGCGGGTGATCTTTAAGTCTACGGCACACTCGGCCATGAAAATGACTCGGATTCAAACCGCCCAATATGTTATATTTCAACTACGATGCGTAACGATCTCATGTGTCACGCTTGGCCGTTATTAATTTTAATCGCAATATTTACAAACGGTATATGGGATGCGTATACTGTTTTATGAACATTGTTGGACGGCTGGGTCCCCCCCCTACCCGGCCTAATGGGCTTGGTCTCTCCCCCGGACCAAGCCTTTTTTATGCACCTAACCAGACGTTAGCAATATTAACAATGTAAATTATAACTTAATCCGCCTTTAAGAGCCCCTACTGCTCCATACAAAAAAAATAGTTTTATTAGTTCCATATTCTTATAATCATATTGGTATTGAATATTGGTGAGATCGCTGTCCCATAAAGATTTTGTGATAAGTATTTTTTAAAAGTGTTTAGCGGGTTTACATAAATCGTCATTTTGGGAGCAATTGAAATGGAACTTAACAACTATTTCGAGAAAACGGAAGGTACCGGGATTCTGGCTACCGCGGATGCTGAGGGTAAGGTGGATGTCGCCATTTATGCTCGCCCCCATGTTTTTGAAACGGACACTATCGGTTTTATCATGCGAGGGCGTTTAAGCCATCGAAATCTGCAGCAGAATCCTTACGCAGCCTATATGTTTATCGAAAAAGAGCAAGGCTATCAAGGCAAGCGACTCTATATGGAGAAAATCCGCGAGGAAACTGATCAAGAAATTCTCGAACAGATTCGCAGAAAACCTAAAAGGGAATGTTCTGATTCAGGCGACGAAGATACTTTTCTAGTTTATTTTAAAGTTTATCAGGTTCGCCCTTTGGTTGGTGATAAAAACTGAGCATCAGAAATATTATACGTGGAGAAAATTTTGCATAAACCATTGAACATTAAAACACAGCTTAAAGATCTTTGCAGTCAACAAACTCTGGCTGTCCTTTGTACTCATAATCAAGACTGTCCTTACGGGAGCTTGGTGGCATTTGCAAATACGGATGATCTGAGTGAAATTATCTTTGCGACCCTGCGTACCACTAGAAAATATTCTAATATTACTGCCGACAAAAACGTAGCTATGTTGATCGATAATCGAAGCAACAAGGCATCAGATTTTCGCAAAGCAACCGCAGCCACTGCCATAGGAAAAATCAGGGAAGTAGCCAAAAGGAAAAATGGTCGTCACCTTAGAATCTACCTGCAAAAGCATCCACACCTCAGTGAATTTATAGAATCACCAAGTTGTGCCCTTCTCAGTATAGTGGTGGAAAAGTATTACATCGTTAACCGGTTCCAAGAGGTAGTTGAATTGCACCTTAGGAAGAAAAAGTGATTTTCAACTTAGAGCAAATCAATGATGAATCAATGCCTTTGGTAGGGGGTAAGGCCTACGCATTGGCAATACTCTCCCGCAAAGGTATTACCATCCCCCAAAGCATTTGCATTGGCACTGACGCCTACGAGGAGTTTGTTAATAACACCGGACTTAAAGATCGTATTTTGATGGAATTTCATCGAAAAGATTTTAGCCAGATGCGATGGGAAGAAATGTGGGACGCCTCGCTTAGAATACAGCACATGTTTCAGACAACTGGCTTGCCCGCAAGGATTCGAGAAGAACTCACAAAATCAATTGAGCCGGTTTTTGGTTCTAAAGCGGTAGTAATTCGATCTTCCGCTCCAGGGGAAGATTCTCAGAACACTTCTTTTGCCGGCTTGCACGACTCCTATGTGAATATAAAAGGAATCGGTCCAATCCTGGAACATATAAAACTGGTCTGGGCCTCATTATGGTCCGACGCAGCATTGATGTATAGGCGAGAATTGGGTTTGCAGGTGGAAACCAGCCGAATGGCAGTACTCGTTCAAGAACTTGTTTCGGGAGAAACTTCGGGGATATTATTCAGCCAGAGTCCAGTGGATAACTCTCAGACAATAATTGAGGCCGTATATGGTCTGAACCAGGCTCTGGTGGATGGGTCTATTGAACCCGATCGATGGATTCTTAGCCGAAAAGGCGGGACTGAAATTTCATGTACACCTGCAGCCAGAACCCAAATGATGATACCTGAAAATCAAGGCGTAAAACTTACCTCGCTTCCCAACAGCGGAACCAACTCTTTAAGTTTGCAGAACTCTGAACTGAAAGAGTTGTTTCGCCATGGAATGAAACTGGAAAATATTTTCAAAGGGCCTCAGGATATTGAATGGACTTACCGTCAAAACGAGCTTTATACCTTGCAGTCCAGGCCTATAACAACAAAAAAGACGGATGGCGATCCTCGCGACTGGTATATGGAATTACGGCGAAGTTTTGAGAATTTGCAAATACTCAGAAAGGATATTCAGGAAGAATTAATTCCCCGGATGATTCAAGAAGCTGATCTCATGTCTAAAATGGATTTGACGGTGTTAACCGATCAGGATCTGCTGCAAGAAATTGAACAACGAAAAAAGACCTATGAAAAATGGCAGCAGATTTATTGGGAAAAATTTATTCCTTTTGCTCATGGTGTTCGTCTGTTCGGCCAGTTTTATAACAAAGCGGTTGGACCAGAGGATCCCTACGAATTTGTGGAACTTCTGTCAAATACACCCATGCAAAGCACACAACGAAACAAAATGCTGGAAGGTCTCGCCCAAGACCTGCGAAAAAAACCCAAGTTATTACGCAATCTGAAAAATCATCCTGAACGCTTAAATGAGAATTTCAAAAAGCGGCTGAGAGATTTTCTTGAGATTTATGGTAACGAAGCCTGGGGATTAGCAGATACGCCCAAAAATATAGACAATTTCCTTCACCTCCTATCGGAAATGGCGGCCAAAAAATCAATTCTAAAAAAAGCAAACACCAAATCGCTTGCGGCATTAGAACGGAATTACTTCAAAGTTTTTCCTGCAGATAAGCAAGGCTACGCCTCGGATATCCTTGAACTGGCTCGGGCGAGTTACCAATTGAGAGATGATGACAATATTTATCTTGGCAGGATTGAAAATGCTGTTTTTTCAGCGATGCAGGAATCTTTAAGAACAGTTCAGAATCGAGATCCGGACAAACGAAAGTTTCAAAATTATGAGGACATGCTCGCTTCGCTTAAAGAACTGAAAAAGTCTCCCAAGGAGGGCTTTGTTTTCACCAAGCCTGATCCCTCCTATTTTTTAAAGGCCCGCCAGCTGGTTGGGCAACCTGCTTCGGAGGGTTTGGCCACTGGAAAGGCCAGGGTGATTACCGAGCCGAAGCATGTATTCGAGGTCAAATCTGGTGAAATATTGGTTTGCGATTCGATCGATCCCAATATGACTTTTGTCATTCCCTTGGTAGCGGGGATTGTAGAAAGGCGAGGGGGCATGCTTATCCACGGAGCTATCATTGCCCGAGAGTATGGAGTTCCTTGTGTTACAGGAATCCCAGGAGCTACCGATTTAATTGAAACCGGACTACCAATTACTGTGGATGGATATCTTGGAATTGTGACCTTAGAGACAAAAGTTAATGAATCTTTTTGAAGTTTTTTTACAGTACCTGAGAAAGAAATTATGATTCAGCACGAGAGAATACAAAGGTTGAATTGTAGACCCTTGATAAAAGGCGACTATGTTATCTACTGGATGCAGGCCTCGCAACGAGCAGAGTACAATCATGCCCTGGAATATGCCATCATCCAGGCCAATGAACTTAATAAGCCCCTGATCGTTTTTTTTGGCATTACGGATACGTATCCAGATGCCAATGAAAGACATTACTATTTCATGCTAGAGGGCTTGAGAGAAACTCAGGTTTCTCTGCTCAAACGGGGCATTCTGATGGTCATAAAGCACGAATCTCCTGAAATCGCAGTTCCTGGTCTGTTTCCAAAAGCTTGCCTTATCATAACTGATAGAGGGTATCTAAGTTTGCAGAGAAAATGGCGTAAACAAGTAGCCAGTAAAATACAATGCCCTTTAATCCAGATTGAATCTGATGTAATCGTGCCCATTGAACAAGTCACCGACAAGGAAGCTTATTCAGCTGCGAGTCTGCGTCCCAATATAAACCGATTACTCAACACCTATCTTGTCCCCATTAAAAAACACTCTCTCAAAAACAAATCGATTGATCTGAAATTTGACTCTTTTGACATCGAAGATACAGGCCAGGCCATATCAAAACTGAACATCGACAGGAGTGTTAAAAAAGTTGACATTTTTTGTGGCGGAACAAGTCAAGCCAAAAAGCATTTAAAGATTTTTTTAAAATATCGTTTGGACAAATACGGGCAACATAGTAACGATCCCAATGCCCAGGTTCTTTCCAATATGAGCCCCTATCTGCACTTCGGGCAGATTTCACCGCTTTATATTGCCCTGCAGGTATACAATAAAGAAGGTGAGAGCAAAGAAAGATATCTGGAGCAACTTATTGTGAGACGAGAACTGGCAATAAATTTTGTACATTATAATAAAAACTATGCTTCCTTTGCATCTCTGCCAAACTGGGTAAAAGGAAATTTCAGGACTCACGCTAAGGACAAACGAGAATATCTATATACTCTGGCCCAGCTTGAAAACGCTCAGACTCATGATCATTATTGGAATGCTTGTCAGTTGGAGATGGTTATTACCGGGAAAATGCACGGCTATATGAGAATGTACTGGGGAAAGAAAATTCTGGAATGGACACCTTCACCACAAAAGGCTTACAAGACGGCCTGTTTTTTAAATAACAAGTATGAATTGGATGGTAGAGACCCCAACGGCTATGCTGGCGTTGCATGGTGTTTTGGCAAACATGACCGCCCATGGACTCAACGGCCGATTTTTGGCAATGTAAGATATATGAACGCCAATGGGTTGAAAAAGAAATTCGACGCTGATGCCTATGTGGCAAAGATAAATAAACTGGCACGGAATTAGAACGGCATGAGATCACTTTATGATCTGGAATAAAAGGAGATTTTATCATGGCAGAACTTAAGATCGGCAGTAAAGCTCCCAACTTCTCGCTTAAGGATCAAAATGGCAAAGAGGTCAAATTATCCGATTTCAAAGGCAAAAAGTTACTCCTGTATTTTTATCTTAAAGCTGACACGCCAGGCTGTACCAAACAGGCATGCAGCATAAGCACATCTCTGAAGGAGTTGAAAAGCCTGGAGGCAGAAGCGGTAGGCATCAGCCCGGACACGCCCGAACCCCAGCTAAAATTCGACAAAAAGTACAAGCTGGGATTTACGCTTCTTTCAGACCCCGACCACAGCATAGCGACGGCATACGGTGCATGGGGAGAAAAGTCGATGTATGGTAAAAAATATGAAGGTATCATCAGATCGTCGTTTCTGATAGATGAAAATGCGAAGATCACGCACATCTGGTATAAGGTCAAACCAGACGATACCGTCCCCAATGCCATGGCAGCATTATCATGAGATTATAGGAAAGGGCATTGTCTAAGTATGAAGCAGATAATAAAACTCACAGCTAGTTTGGTTATATGTTACGCAGCTGCATTTTTCGGCGCGTTATTCAGCGGTGATCCACGTAGTGAATGGTACGCGTCTCTAGCCAAGCCCTCCTTCATGCCGCCCGGTTGGCTTTTCGGGCCGGTATGGACGGTGCTCTATGGAATGATGGCAATATCGTTATTTCTGGTCTGGCGAAATGGATTGGATAATAAACAAGTCAGGAGAGCGTCTATAGTTTTCCTGACACAACTGATTCTTAATGCGATATGGTCGCCTGTCTTTTTTGGCCTGGAAATGCCAGGTCTCGCGCTTGTCGTAATAATAATCCTTTGGTTATTGATATTAATGACGATTGTGGTTTTTGGAAGGATATCTAAACTGGCTGCGGGACTACTGGTGCCGTATCTGATGTGGGTTACCTTTGCAACAGTACTGAATTGTGCAATTGTTTATCTTAATTAATGTGGTTGAGGATAAATAGCGATAGCATGGTACTTAAACGATTACAAAAAAAAGTTAACTGAAAAATACAAATGTGAAGCAAATCAAAAAATGAAATCCAAATCACTTTAGAGGCAAAATTATGGCTGGTGAAGCTTTGAATATTGGTGTGATTGGGGGTGGAATTTCGGGTATAACTGCAGCATGGCTGCTATCCCGTCGCCATTCGGTAACTCTAATTGAAAAAGAGACTAATCTTGGTGGCCACGCACACACCCATTTTATTACCAGCGGACCGGATGCAAAAACTCCTATCGACATAGGGTTTATAGTTCTTAATGACCGCAACTACCCAACACTTCAAACCTTATTTAGCCAGTGGGGCGTTCAGGTACAAAATTCAGATATGTCATTTGGATTTGAAGACAAAGACTCAGGTTTTTTTTATTCCAGTGACGTTCCTTGTGGATTATTCGCTCGTCGGAGAAATCTTATTTCTCCAATTTTCTGGCGGCTAATTTGGGACATTTATCGTTTTAATCATATAGCCCTCAAAGAATTGAAGACGGGATTAGGGCATTTGACTTTAGGACAGTTTTTAAAAAAATATAAATTTTCTAAAGCTTATATCAACTTTCATATCGTTCCAGTCAGCGCTTCGGTCTGGTCAGCCTCAAGCGAAAACATACTTGAATTTCCGGCCGAGTCTATTATTCGCTTTTATTACAATCATGGATGGTTGGGACTCCTCAACAGGCCAAAATGGAAAACTGTCGTAGGCGGGAGTATTTCGTACATTAAAGCCTTTGAAAAACGTTTTAAAGGCGAAGTCAAAAAGAGGTGTCCCGTCTCGCATGTAAAAAGACTTACGGACAAAATCCAGGTTATATTAGAAGACAGCAGGGAAATGGATTTTGACTGTGTGGTTCTTGCGACTCACGCTGACACCAGCCGGCAGCTTTTGTTGAATCCGGAACCGGAGGAAAGCCAAATCTTGAGCAAATGGACATACACTCGAAATCATGTCACCTTGCATACTGATATGCAAGTGATGCCCCCGAACAAAAGCACATGGGCAAGCTGGAGCTATATGAGATTAGGCGGAAATAAGCTTAACCCCGTGATCAATATGTCTTACTACATGAATCGACTACAAAAACTTAAGACAAGAAAAAACTATTTTGTGACTTTAAACGGCGATGCCTGGATTGATAAAACTCAACGGATTAAATCTGTCATATTTGATCACCCTTGCTATACATTTGATTCTCTAGGCACTCATGAGAAATTAGATTCTATTAATGGCAAAAATCGCATTTATTATTGCGGCGCCTATTGCGGTTACGGCTTCCATGAGGATGGGGCTCGTTCAGGAGTAAACGTCGCTAACAAGTTTGGGATAGAGTTATAATGAATTCACAGATTCTTACAGGAATCCTCCGGCATAGTCGACGCTGGCCCGAAAAACACCAATTTTCATATCCGGTGTATTTCTATCGATTCGACTTAAATGAATTACCCGAATTGGCTCGTACAATACCTGGATTCGGCTATAATCGATTTTCAATTGTCCGTATGGACGACAAAGATTACCTGTGGAGAGGAAATCAACCTATAAAGGAAAAGATTGCTGGAGTGCTTGAGAAAATAGGCTATAAGGATCATATAGCTCGCGTAGAACTGATTACATTCGCACGGTACTTTAATATAATTTTTCGGCCTATAAGTTTTTTTGTTTGTTATAATTCCGCAAATAATTGCGAAATAATCCTGGCCGAAGTGCACAACACTTTTAAAGAAACTCATTTATATGTTCTAAAAGACCCTAAATCTAAATCTGAAACACTATGTTTTGAAATACCCAAAGCGTTTCATGTCTCACCTTTTTTTGATATGAAGGGTAAGTACAATCTACACTTTAAAGATGACGGGAAAACAATTGATATTGCTGTTAATTTGATCAAATCTGAATGTGGCAAAGAACCAGTCTTTTTTGTTCGATTAACTGGACAAGGTCATCCGTTTTCATCTCGCACTCTCTATAAAGTAATATCAAAATATCCATTTAATGCAGTGCTTAATCTTCCTCGAATCATGCGGCAGGCGCTGACTTTGTATTTTAGGAAAAAATTACCCATTTTTTCAAAACCCATCTCCCGTAATGAGTACACAATGAGAAGACAGCTTCCTTCATTTTGTGCTCGTAAATGTATGAATAAATTATTTTCCTTTTTTGAAAAGCAATCTATTGGAACAATCGCAGTAACACTTCCAGAAGGTAAACGCCGAGTCTTCGGATCGGCCTTTTCGGATACTTCTGCAGAATTACAAATTAACGATTACCGTTTTTTCAATCTGATAGCTTCGCTCGGTGAAATCGGATTAGGAATAGCTTACGAAAAAGGAATTTGGGATTCGAATGATCTTGTTAACTTTTTGGGATTTATGCTAAATGCAAAGCTATCGTATCCAATTCGAATGCCTTGGTATTCTCGCATAATAAAATCGCTTTATCTGCCTTTTCGCTATAGCAATAAAAATACACTTTCGAAGACTAAAAAAAACATCTCTCTACATTATGATCTGAGTAATGAAATGTTTGGGATGTTTCTGGATGAAACAATGACTTATTCTTGCGCCATCTTTGAGAATGAAAAAGAAACTCTCGCTGATGCACAGCTACGTAAAATAGATCTAATTTTAAAAAAAGCCAACCTTTCTAAAGATCACCATGTGCTAGAAATCGGTACCGGATGGGGAACATTGGCAATACGTGCTGCTAGTGTCTACGGTTGCCGCGTAACATCTATCACGCTTTCAAAAGAGCAACAGCAATTAGCGATACAGAGGATCGCAGAGGCTGGATTGTCTGACCGAATCGAAGTTTTACTTTGTGACTATCGCAAAGTTGCTGGACATTACGATCGAATCATTTCTGTAGAAATGCTCGAAGCCGTTGGGAAACACTACTATCCTGCTTTTTTCCGCAGTTGTGAACGCTTGCTAAAACCGAATGGGACGCTGGTTATTCAGACGATTACCATTCCGGATCAGCGATATGAGGCTCATTCAAAAAAAGTGGACTGGATTCGTTTGTTTATATTTCCAGGCGGTCTGCTTCCATCACTGACTGTTTTAACAAAAGCCATAACGAATCACACATCATTTGTTACTAAAAATATTGAAAGTATCGGCCCGCACTACGCTTTGACTTTGGCACGATGGAAAGAAGGTTTTCTTGCCAATCAAGAAAAAATCATCGAACTTGGCTTTTCGGAAAGCTTTATTCGACGCTGGGAGTATTATTTTTCATATTGTGAAACAGGATTTGCTCAGCAATATACTGATGTCCTGCAAATCGTTTTGACACGCCCAAGAAACCAGGATTCAGTTAATGCCTTTGATCAAAAAATAGGCCGTAACAAACAGCAAATAGGAAACACAAAATGATTCCTGTCGGAATACTGCTTAATTTGCTTATTGGTGCAGGAACTCTTACTGGACTTTGGTTTGTCTATTTGTGGAAGCGAAATCCAGCCGTGGTTGACTTGGGTTGGGCAATCGGCTTGTCTCTAATGGGTTTGGTGCATAATCTTAGAGCCTCTTCACTTTCCCGCTGCCAAATTGTCACAAGTCTGTTGGTTTTTTTGTGGGGAATTCGATTGGGCGGGTACCTTTTTTGGACCAGGCTTCGCTTGGGAAAAAAAGATCCTCGATACGAATCTCTTCAACGCCAGCCCAATATACCTGCCCCTATCTTTTTTCTTTTCCATTATCTCATTCAAGCTTGCTTTCAGGCCACAGTAGGATTCGTTTTTATCTTTACCGCCCAAATCCCCACATTCGATTCAATTTACACAAAAATTGGATTGATTCTATGGTGCATTGGATTTGGGGGTTCTATTTTGGCGGATGCCCAATTGCATGGGTTCAGAATTTGTCCTGAAAACGAAGGGAAAGTCTGCCGGGTTGGTATTTGGAATTACTCACGTCATCCCAATTATTTTTTTGAAATCGTTCTTTGGTCCGGCTTTGCCTTTATAGGTTTACCAGCGGAGTTGGGATGGCTTGGGCTAATTTCACCGATAACGCTAGTTCTGACGATGACCCTTATAACTGGCCGTATTTCAGAGCGACACTCGCTAAAATCAAAAAAAGATGCCTACCAGAAATACAAAAACAGCACGTCGATGATTATTCCTTGGTTAAAACATTAAGAAGCCACATCGGCTATATCCAACTCATAATAAGATAGGTCATCCCCGCCGTCGCGGCCGACAAGAAAGCCCCCCAGAGCATATCCACAATAGACGCCAGTAAAGGCCAATCACGAAGAATGGCCAAATTGGTTAAATCATAAGTAGCATATGCAACAAAACCAAACAATGCTGCCATCGTAATCGTATAAAAGAACGATTTCCTGGCAATACCAGGCAGTAATGCAAAAACCAGTATCCCGACAAGAAATAATAAATAAAAGGTGATTGCCGCTGTCCAGTTAATGTTTGGCGCTAGAAGCGGCCCAAGAGCTTTGCGATAAAACCCTCTGGCAATCAAGCCAAGCCAAATCATATCAATAAGAAAAAAAACCGGGACACTCACGGCATAAGTCAAAAGAATCCTTGAAATCTGCATAAAACACATCTCCTTTCAGAAATGAATTCCAAATCCCATGAAGCCTATTTTTAAACCTGTGGTGGTTAAAAAACCAATTATACTGCCCACACTCAATTATAGAGGACGAGGCCTTGAAAACTAAAAATAATCAAAATTATATGGGTCTACTTTATTCTTTTGTTAATGATTTTGACATTTATAGTGGGTTAGCTGTGGTTTTGATCCTAGAATAAATACGATGGTTGATCGGGTATGTAACCCAAAAACATTAACGGGAGAAAAATCGTGACAAACTTAAGAAACTCAATCCGTTTAGTAATCGCAATATTTCTGATTTTCGCCATGGCAGTTGCTAATGTTTCTGCTGAAGCGCCAATGAAGGATATTGTGGATACAGCAGTAGCGGCCGGTTCATTCAACACTCTGGTCGCTGCAGTCAAGGCTGCCGGGCTTGTAGATACCTTGAAAAGCCCCGGGCCTTTCACTGTTTTTGCCCCTACTGACGAAGCTTTTGAAAAATTGCCAAAAGGTACCCTTGAATCTCTACTGAAACCTGAAAACAAGGAGAAGCTGATTGCTATTTTGACCCTTCACGTTGTCCCCGGTCGACTTTCATCCGGCGATGTTGTCAGCCTCGTGAAAATACCCACAGTTGGAGAAACTGATCTGTTAGTGTCAAATACTTCAGCCGGGCCGAAAGTTGACAGTGCAAATATCATAAAAACAAACATCGCCACCAGTAATGGCGTGATTCATGTTATAGATACAGTCTTGTTGCCGAAAGATATTGTCGATACCGCAAAAATCGCAGGACAATTCAAAACTTTACTCGCTGCAGCCCAGGCCGCTGGGCTTGTGGATGCACTTAAAAACCCCAAGGCCAAGCTGACATTATTCGCTCCAACAGACGAAGCCTTCTCGGCATTGCCGGCAGGTACGGTTTATGACCTTCTGCTTCCATCGAATCGCGCCCGGCTTGCGAACATCCTTAAATTCCATGTACTGGACAAGCCAATTTTGCTGCTCAAACAATCCCCAAAAACGCTTATGGGCCTCCCCCTGATGGTCAGCTCCGCCGGCCCTGCCAAGGTAAACGACGCGAATATAATACTCGCTGATATCAAAACAACTAACGGCGTGATACAGGTCATTGACAAAGTGCTACTGCCGAAAATGCCAGAAGCCACTCCAGCTCAAAAGGCTATAAATGTCATCGAACTTGCAATAGAGCGTGGTGTGCCGTTGTTTAACTCTCATAAAGTCGAATCTTGTGCTGCAATCTATGAGGTAACGGTGGAATCGCTTTTGGCCGGCCATGATAAAGCTTTGTCTAGCGATGATCGCCAACGCCTGCAAAAAGCCCGGACTGACGCCAAAAAGGACGACAATGCCAGAAAAAAGGCCTGGACATTGCGATACGCTTTGGATGACGTGCTAAAGTCCTTGAAAAATAGAAAATAGAAAAATGTTCCATCGCATTAAAATTGTTCTGTGAGAAGATACCCTGTTACTGGCCAGCGCCAGTGCTATAACAGCAACGTTTATTGGTAGTGGTTATGAGTTACACCATCCCAAGCTGGTAGACGCTTTCGGATACCTATTGGCCAATGCGAATGATGCTTCAATGTCGTGAAACCCCACCAAGGAGAATCTTCGTTTTCTGCGTATCTTTCTTGATCGATAACGCTGGTAGCTGGTCAGTTTGGATAGCGTCAATCAAAGGCGATCCCCCCGCAGGTTGTGTGCCAAAACGACTGAATCGCGCGGATTGGCCTCAGATTCTTCGCGAGTAAAGTACTCGCTTTGGGCTAAAATCAGACAATTTCTGGAGAAGTCCCTTGCAATGAATGAAATGCAGAGGTAGTGTTTCCAGTGGTTTATGGCAATTTACAAAAAGACCGGGTCGTTTGTAAAGCTGGGGTTGTGGGTTCGATTCCCTCCGCTGGCCTTATTAATAGGCCACGCGCCTGATACGTCTACAGCACTTCTTTCAGCGGAAAAAGCTCGAAATTGGCTATAAAAATTCATAAAATTATTAATAGTTTTTTATAGTTAAAATCATCATCCTCTATGGCAAGGCAGACAACCGATGAACATTTCACGCGGGCTGCAACAGGTCAGCATCGTGACAGGCCCGGCGAGGCTGCCGACCCGAGCGGTAAATCCCCAAATAAGGCGGCACAGAATCCGACGCAGCACAGGGCCACAAAGGCTCGCATCGCATCGCAAATGAATAAAATAGCCCTAAAAAAAGACCTGTTGTTTTGATGTAAATACTTATTTTAAAAGAAGTTACATCGGCTTCTACGGGGACTCGAACTTTGGCCAAAAACCCCTTATTTTTCGAGGTTTTTGAAAGTGAGCGCACAGAATCCGGCACACTTTTAAACCTTGTCTTTCTAGTACTTCATTTTAGGAATAAGGTCGGATAGATGCGCCTCGCCGGTGAGGCAGATGCAAGGAAGAAAAATGACTGCATATTTGAAGATATTCCGTCGTTTTTCTGACGCAGCAGATGCCTTATCGCCGCAAGCAGGTATCCGGCATTATTCCTGAAATGAAGTACTAGCTCCCCTGCTGGCAAATTTACTGGCCGATCCCGACCTCCAATTCTTATTGGCAAACCGGCCAAAACTGCCAGAATCCATAAGGGCTGGGATATTTGCGATTGTGAAGGGGGGTGTGGATTCAAAAGATGGTTAGCTGGATAAAAAATGGGGCAGATGTTTTAGAAGCACCCATAATAAGAGTGATTTTTTTTGTCATAAATAGTTGACTTACACAATCTCTAGGTATAACATTGTATTAACGAGGTTACTATTGGAGTTATGACCATGATTAAGACATTGCGAAAACACGGTAATAGTCAGGCATTGCCCGTAGATAAAGCTACTATGGAGGCCATGGGCATCGACGTTGATACGCCGTTGCAGGTCACTATTAGCGGCAACACTATGGTTGTCAGTCCTGCGAACGTTGGTGTAGGTACGCAGGTAATCGAAAAGTCGCTGAAGAAGATGCGACATCGCTATGGACAGGCACTTAAAAGACTGGCAAAGTAAATGAAAGTTCCACTCTTTCTAAGTGTCGAGGACGTCATTTGCATTCATACCAACACCATTGAATGTGAAGGCGGTCTAAGTGGCATAAGAGATTATGCATTATTGGAATCCGCTGTCCTGACTCCTCAACAGAAATTCTCGGGAAGTTATCTGCATGAGAGCATACCAGCCATGGCGGCTGCCTATCTGTTTCATATTACTCAAAATCATCCATTTCATGATGGTAACAAACGTACGGGGATAATGGCGGCGTTTGTTTTCATCGATATCAATGGATTTGAGTGTCTGGCTACAGAAAAACAATTGGAGCAAGTTGTCCTGGCTGTTGCTAACGGTGACATGTCCAAAAGCGACCTCATTGATTGGATGCAAAAATATACCAAGTAAAACGTTTGGAGGCACCCCGCCCGGTGCATCTTCAGGGTATACAGGGAAACCAAATTCAATCTCTTGATTGCTGATGATTTAGTCTGATCTCTTCTATCCAGCAGTACAATACGGGCACGATAAACGCCGAGAGCATCACCACCAGCATCCCGCCGAATGAAGGAATGGCCATCGGCACCATTATGTCGCTGCCCCGGCCTACTGATGTAAGCACCGGAATAAGAGCTAAAATCGTCGTAGCGGAAGTCATAAGGCAAGGCCTGATTCTTCGCATGGCTGCGGTCAGTGTTGCCTGGCGGGCGGCGTCAATCGTATCCGGTTTCTGCCTTCGGAAAGTCTGATCCAGATACGTAGACTGTATGACGCCATTATCCGTCGCAATGCCGAACAGCGCCAAAAACCCTACCCATACCGCGACGCTGAGATTCATTGTGTGTACCTGGAACAGGTCACGCATGTTCACATCGAAGATGGAAAAATTCAGGAACCACCCCTGCCCGTAAAGCCAGAGCAATATAAACCCGCCAGCCCAGGCTACGAATATTCCGGAAAAAACAAGCATAGTCGTACTGATCCTTTTGAACTGAAAATAAAGGATAAGGAAAATCAGAAACAACGCCACCGGCAAAACTATTATAAGCGTCTTCTGTGAGCGAATCTGGTTTTCGTAATTTCCGGCGAACACGTAATTCACACCAGCCGGCAGAGTGAACTCGCCGGTTTGTTGTTTCTGCTTAAAAAATCCTACAGCATTCTGAACTACGTCCACCTCAGCAGTGCCGGGTTTCTTGTCGAACAGGACATAACCGGTAAGAAAAGTATCTTCGCTTTTAATTACCTGCGGGCCGGGCGTGTATTTTATCTCAGCCAGCTCTGTGATGGGAATCTGAACGCTGCCCTTGCCCGGAACCAGAATTTTTCCGAGCGTTTCTATGGTATCCCGCAATTCGCGCTGATACCTTACCCGCACGCCGAAACGCTCTCTGCCTTCAACGGTCTGGGTTATCATCCTGCCGCCAATAGCTATCTCAACAATATCCTGGAACTGACGAATGTTTACGCCATATCGGCTGAGTGCCTGGCGATTCGGAATAATTTCCAGGTAGGGTTTGCCGATAATTCGGTCGGCGATAACAGACTTCGGTTCCACGCCGGGAACCTTTTTCAGCAGCTTTTCAATTTCCAGCCCGACTTTCTCGATAGTTTCAAGATCAGGGCCCTTAATTTTCACGCCCATCGGAGCACGCATACCGCTTTGGAGCATGACGATTCTGGCTTTGATGGGCATGAGTTTCGGGGCTGATGTTGTACCGGGAATTTCCCCTGCCTGGACAACTTCCCGCCAGATGTCATCAGGATTTTTTATTTCAGCTCGCCACTGCCGGAACGGCTGACCGTGCGGGTCGGGGATAAGCTTATCGTTATCATCAACAGCAAAATACCTGCCCGTTCCGTCGACTTTGTTAGGCTCACTACTATCTGCCAACCTGAAACGCAACCGCCTGCCGCTTTCATCGGTGATATATTCCGGCTTGTAATTTATAACTGTCTCGATCATTGAAACGGGGGCAGGGTCCAGCGGAGTCTCAGCCCGGCCCAGCTTGCCAACCACGGACTCAACCTCCGGAATGTTCGAAAATGCCCTGTCCTGTTTGCTGAGAATATCCATCACCTCGCCGATCGAGGCATGCGTCATGGTCGTAGGCATGTACAGGAAGGAGCCTTCATCCAGATCGGGCATGAATTCCTTGCCCAGCCCGGGGAACCTGTTGCTTGCACCGATCCAGTAATCCCGCGACCGCACAATTTCTCCATCCCCGCCAACCCCATCGACGGTAGCTGGGATAAAGCTGAATATCCGGTCAAAACCCAGCCAACCCAAACCGCCAAACAGCAAGACCACCCCCACGAGCGACAGGAACCAGCCCTTGTGTGCAAGACACCATCGCAAAACGATGGGGTATATTTTTTCAAAAAGTTTGAACAGGCCCAGCAGGCCACCGACCAGTATGGCTACGAACAAAAAATTACGAACGATACCGCGCTGCACGCCCAGCGGTTCCCAGTGCAGCGTCAGAGCAATGCCAACTATAATTACAACCACGATATTCGCTGTCCACGGCCCGAATTTGACAAACCGTTGCGGAATTTTGTCTTTCAGCACTCCATAAACTGCAAAGCACAGAACCACTGCGCCCAAAGCTGGTATGATGAATGATGATAGAAGCAGGCCGTAACCTATAAGTACAAGACCCGCCGCTGCAAGGCTGCCGAGCATCGTTAATTTCGGTTTCCTGCCTGAAATTCGCCAGCAGAAGACCGCATGTGCAGCTGCGGGTAGAATCGTAAGCGCAATAAGAATCGACGCCACCAACGCAAACGTCTTGGTAAACGCCAGGGGTTTGAAGAGCTTGCCTTCCGGGCCGATCATAGTAAATACGGGCAGGAAACTTATGATGGTCGTCGCGACAGCGGTAAGGACGGCGCTGCCGACTTCGCTGGCGGCACGGTGTACAACTTCCAACCTGGGCACTTCAGGCGGGGCCTCAGCAAGTCGGCGCAGAATGTTCTCGCAGACGACAATACCCATATCCACAATCGTGCCGATGGCGATTGCAATACCGGATAACGCGACGATGTTCGCATCTACGCCGAACAGGCTCATGACGATGAAGCAGAGCAGAACAGACAGCGGCAACATACTTCCGATAAGCACGCTGGCCCGGAGGTGAACCACCATTACTATGACCACGAGAAATGTGATGAGTATTTCTTCCGTCAGTGCGGAACTAAGCGTGCCGAGCGTTTCATAGATCAGGCCAGTGCGATCATAAAACGGCACTATGGTAACTTGCGATGTGTCTGCCCAGGCGGGCCAATCTGTACGCGGCGTATTTTTGAGATGCTTCAGCCAGGCAGCCTGGTTCAACGCTTCATCTTTGTAGGCGGCAAACCCATGTATTTCAGCATAAGTTTCTATGTCGGCCTGCGGAGTATTTTTGCGGACAATCACTTTTCTGGGCAGGCCGGGCGAGATGTCGGCAATTTTCGTTTTGACGTTTTTTATCACAGCCAGCGGGTTGCTCCCGTAACGAGCGACTACGACGCCCCCTACCGCCTCGGCCCCGTCTTTGTCCAGCACGCCTCGCCTTGGCGCTGGGCCTAGCGAAACTGTAGCTACCTGTTTGATCAGAATCGGGACATTGTCGCGAACCTTGATAACGCTTTTACTGACATCATCGACATTCCTGATAAAACCGATCCCGCGAACAAAGTATTCGACGTCGTTTACTTCGATGGTTTTGGCGCCGACATCGATATTCGCATTTTTCACAGCTCCGTAAATTTCCGGCAGGGTCACGTCGTAAGCCCGCATCGCGTCCGGGTCGACATCTATCTGATATTCGCGGACAAATCCGCCGACAGAGGCAACTTCGCTGACGCCCCTGGCTGATAGGAGCGAATAACGCACATACCAATCCTGGATTGTGCGAAGTTCCTCCAAATCCCAACCGCCGGTGGGCTGGCCGGTTTCGTCGCGACCTTCAAGCGTATACCAGAAAATCTGTCCCAAGGCCGTCGCGTCCGGGCCAAGTTGAGGACGGGTTCCTTCCGGATAATCCATGCCCGGTCTCAGGCTTGCAAGTTTTTCTAGAATCCGGCTGCGTGAATCGTAGAAGTCCATGCGTTCGTCGAAGATTACGTAGATTGTCGAGAAGCCGAACATGGAATAGCTGCGGACGGATTTGACATTTGGAATTCCCTGCAGCGCAACGGTGAGCGGGTAAGATATCTGGTCTTCGACGTCCTGTGGAGATCGGCCTGACCATTGCGTAAAGATAATCTGCTGATTTTCACCGATGTCTGGAATCGCGTCGGTCGGAATTGCCCGCCGCGGAAGCCGGCCGAGGTTCCAGTCGAACGGCGCAACCATAACACCCCATGCGACAATAACGAGTAACCCAAAAACCACGATGAGCTTGTGCTCAAGGCACCATCGCATCAGTCTGCCGACTGGCGAACGCTGCTGCGGGGTCCGTTCGTCGTTGTTCTCACTCATGGCCGGGTTCCTCGGCTGTGCCTTCACCGGCCGGGATCACATTCCGCACCTCGCCGCATTTGAGCATAACCGGGCCGAAGTAGGGATTCCTGACATCCTTATCATACTGCAGCCAGCTTGCCCCCCGGTTATTAAAGGCCATCGGACATTTTATTTCGTACAAAGGTTTTTTCGTCGGCGAACCGAATCGTCTGGCCAGTACGACAATCTCCTCGGAATAAAGCGCGAAAACCCCGCGGGCATCTTCGAGCGTTTTACTGGCGGAAAGTTTTTTAAGAATCTGCGTCAGCGATTTCGCAGCCTTCATCCAAGCCATGTGATTCTCGCCTTGCAGCAGTTTCATGTCGACCGCGTCGAGCGTCTTTTCCGCATGGTCTGCTGCCTTAACTGCCGAGGCCAGATCATCGCCAGCCAAGGCCAGGCCTGCCTCAAAATACGCACGATACAGTCCCTGGAGTTGCGTAAGGAATTCAGGGTTTACAACTGAGCCTGCTTCATGATGCGGACCCTGCGGGGGAGCCTGACTTTCAGGGTTCATCATGCTGGGCTTGGCGGATATCTGCATGGCGCTGTCGATCTTGAAGGCTCCGCGGGTTACGACGACTTCGCCTTCTTGCAGGCCTACCTTGACGATATAGTAGTTCCCCGCCCGCGGGCCGAGGGTAATCTCACGTCCTTCGAATTTGGGTTCAGCGGCGCCCGGAACTTCAACATACACCACAGCCCGGGTGCCCGTTATCAGTGGCGCGGTCGCGGGAATCACCAGCGGCGGGGTTGCCTTTTTCGGATCGAGGCTGACGTACCCCAAGGATTCGGTTCGCACAAGCGGCATGCCGCAGACGTCGCACTTGCCGGGGGCGTCCTTGACAATTTCCGGATGCATAGGCGATATCCATTTACCAGCCAGGTCTGCATCCATCACCTTATCGCCAGCTGCGATTCTGCTGTGCACGACAGCCTTGACGAACATGCCTGGCTTGAGCTTGCCGTCCGGATTCCGAACATTTACCCGCAGCTTCACAGTGCGCGTTGCGGAATCAAGAACCGGATCGATAAACGCAATCGTCCCGTGGAACACCTCCCCCGGATAGGCTACGGTCGTAAACTCTACCTTCTGGCCATAACGCAGCCAGGCCAGGTCAGACTCATACGCATCCAGCAAGACCCACATCTGCGAAAGATCAGCTACCGTGTAAATTCTCGTCCCGGTTTTAACATACATGCCCTCTTTTGCGTTTTTGTGAATCACAATTCCCGAAACCGGCGAGTTGATCGTGAGGTGATCCGAAGCTTTCCCCGAACTTTCGATCTGATCAACCTGCTGCGCGGAAAGCCCCAACAGCAGGAGTTTTTCGCGAGCGGCTTCGTAGGTCTGCCGGGTTACGTCACGCATCAGTTGCGAATCGCTCTGCTGCATGGCGGTAATGGCCTGTTTGGCCTGGATCAGTTCTTCCTGAGCACTGAGAAGCTCAGGACTGTAGATGTAAACCAGGTGATCGCCCTTTTTGACGGGAATGCCGGTGTAATCAACGTACAGCCGATCCAGTCGGCCCGGCACCCACGCGGTAATGTAAACCAGCCTGGTTTCGTCATAATCAACCTTGCCAACCATGCGAACGTCTACGATTACAAACTTTCGCTGCACAGTTGCAGTTTCGATGTCCATCAGGGCTTTGGCATCCTTGCTTAGGGTTAACACCCCGGCTGAGGACTCCTTGTCGGAAGTGGTTTGGGCAAGTATCAGATCCATGTCACAAATCGGACACTTGCCAGGCTTGGGCAGACGAATCTGAGGATGCATTGAGCATGTCCATATTTGTTGAGATTCAGTTGCACCAGCACCGCCTTGCGAACCCGTGGTAAAAATGGCATGCAGCAGAAAACCTGCAACAACGCTGATCAGCACAACAATGAGCAGAGGAATACGCTTTCTGAAATTATTTCCAGCTGTTTCAGTATGAGACTTCATGGGCCATCCTTTCCGATCCGTCATCATCAAAGGAACCGCAATTATTTCATTCAGTGCATTAAAATAACCAGCCAGGCCAAAAAATGAGGGCCAGCTGTCACTTTACCCTTTCATTTAACCTTGTCACCGGAGATTTCCTCATCTGCCGGTTGCGTTGTTGCCGAGACGCTTTTTGAAATACCCTGTGAACTGTCAAGCGGTATCTGTCGGCCTACCAGCATCTCCAGTTCGCCCAATCGCTGGGTACGATTCGCCAGCGCCCGCTCGGCGGAGAGACTGAATTCCAGCAGCAGACGCTGCGCGTCAATAAGATCGGTGAAACTCGCCTTGCCGACCCTGAAAGCTGCCTCGGTAGCCATAACCGCTTCGGTCGCCTTGGGCAGCAGCGTAGCTCTATCTTGCGTTGGGCATCGTGATAACGGTACATCGCTAGTTTCAAAGCCGCATCCAGGTCATTCGCTTGTTGACTCCGCGCAAGGTTTGCCGCCTGTTGTCTAAAGCGGGCTTCCCGAACGCCGGCGGCGAGTTTATCGTACCATATCGGTAGATTTATCGACGCCATCACAGCCAGGGCGTCCTTGCCGTCGTCGCTCGGATGCCTGCCGCCAGTGGAGTCTCCTATATCAGTATAGTCAACGCCAAGCGTAATATCAGGCAGATATTGCTGTTTTGCCAATTCAATCTGGTGCGCAGCTGCTGCCTTTTCGGAATCCATCGCCTTGAGTTGCGGGTTGGACTCGCCCAGCCAGGCCTGTAACTGATTGTCCGTAAATACCCCCTGCTGCTGGGGCAGTTCGCTAGGCCAGGATAATTCTTCGTTGGCGGGCCGATTGAGAACGGCATTGAGCTTGGCCTGGATGGGTCGGCGGAGATTCTGAAGACTATTGAGACGATCTTCGAGCTTGCCGATTTCCACCTGAGCGCGAATGACATCCGGATGAGAAACCTGGGCCGTTTTGTACCGGCTGCGGGCTACCCGCTCGGTTCGCTGCAGCAGGTTGAGGTTGTCCTTAACAATCCCGATGCTCTTGCCCAAATAATAATATTCACAATAGGCATCGATAAGTTCGTAAAAAAGCTTCAGCCGGGCCGCTTCGAATCTCAGCCGCTCCGCCTTCGCCAATTCCGCAGCGACATCACCCTGCAATTCCAGCTTGCCCAGCCAGGGGAAAGTCTGCGACAACCCAAGCGACTGACGCATGGGCCCGACACGGGTTTCAATCTCGCTTATGTAGTATCGATAGGTTAGCCGAGGGTCTGGCAAAGATTTTGCCTGGGCAATTCGCTCCACCGCCGCCTTCCATCGATTAAACGCCGCCTCCAGGCCGGGGTTATTCTGCGCTGCATAAGCAAGATATGTATTCAGGCTTGCAGTCTCGGCCAACTCGATGGTGTCAGGACCAGTTTCGGAAGTAATCAGCATGTCAGATGTGTATTCGTCATGAGCATATGCGGCGAATGGACTGTCGGAATTCCGCCCCGCACACCCGATGAAAAACACAGGGAGAATGAAAACTGCTATGACGAGCATGTTCTTCATGGCGAGTCACCTTTCTTCTAAGGTCTGCTGACAATATAGGTGAGTCTCTACAAAAATACAACTATCTTAAAACCGCATAAACAATACCACTCATGTCACCCCATCCAAAATTTTAGAACCTTCCCGAGAATTGCGTAGTTCGAACGCCGGAAGAACTCGAACTCTTCGTAAAAAACAACCTATAAAAACCATTTGACCCATGCTCACGCAAATGCTCATATTACACTTATCTAACGATACCACACCCCTACTTTGGGGCAAACAACACTGGTTATAACATTAGCAATAATACGCACTTACGACATCAACTAGATTTTACACACTCAAAGGACTCGAACCCATCTCAAAAATGCCTGTTATTTAAGGTTTTTTGAAAAATCAGCGGCGCAAAATCCGGCGCAGCACAGGTTCGCACGGGAAAGCACGGGATCGCAAGCTGAAAAAGACGAGAATGATTTGAGCCTTTTTTTTAAGGAGCTTTTGCGACGCGGTGCGACCAGGTGCGGCTCGCATAGGGCCGCACCTGATAACGCAGATTCCGCTTCATCCACCCTACGGGGACTCCAACAAGTATCGTTTTACCCGAGAAATACGAAGATTCTCAAAAAAGTGACGTAGAATCCGACGTAATCAATTCCGATCTTGCCCACCTAATAGCCAACTGGCCTTCCCTGCCTAACCATATCAAACGACAAATTCTTGATTTTCTCCCCGTCTCTCGAGGGTCTCCATCTGAATTTTAGTTCTCCCTGCCTATGCGTCTTGCACGTCCCTGTGGCTTGCTTATTGTCCGGGGGGTACGAAGTGCAAATAGGGGGGAACTGATTGAAAAGGCCGTCTTAAATAGCAGGGCGAAGCTCGACAAAATGGGGGGGACGCTTGATGATAAGGAAAGACCGTCTCTGGGCGGTTTGTAGTTGGAAAAAAAATGTTAAATGTAATTGATGAAAAAAATTCGTGTTCTTTGATCAGATTCATTTTGCCAGGTGCGTTGCGTTCATTAGCAAAGGAGATTGAAGAAAACAATCAGCGGGCAAATGGGACCACGGTGCCCGAAGGGCAGCCCGTAGGGCCTGAGCGGGAGCGTAGCGACTGCGAAGCCGTGGGAGGGTTCCCGTTTGCGTTCCGCTGCCCCGCCTCCAGCCGAGAGGCTGGGGGGCAGCGGGCGGAACCCGCAAGCATAAAAAAATATCGTCGCTTCCTCATGTTGTGGAAGCATAAAAAAATAGGCACTAAGAACCTTCAATTCTCAGTGCCCGAAATTCTTTTGCCGGAACCAACGGCGTACCACTTTCAAGGTAACTATTATGAAAAATACTATCGGCACATCTAGCAAAAGTCAACAATCAAAATCAAAAACTCCATATCCATGTCCAGACCTGTATAATTCGGGTGGACAAGGCAACGAGGCTCCGGCGAGCGGGCCAGAGCGAGCGGAGCCCGTTGGTAGAAACCCCCGTTATGTACAACGGGGGTACAACGGGGGTGGAATTACCAAGAAGGAAAAGCAGTTGTTTCAATTCATTGGCTTAGGGGTAGTATTAGCAATGACTTACAAAGTAGAGTAGATGAGTTGCTTCGTAAATATTTCGGTATTGGTTCTGAAAAACCTTATGGTTTATGGGGGTATGAAAAAAGAATAGAATATGCCAATGGAGTTCATCTGAATTATGACCTTTCAGTTTCCAAAATAAAAGGTCATCGGAGTAAGTTAGCTATTGAAATTCCCGGTCAGGCTTTGGATATTCTCCACCCTCAAGAAATTTTCTGCTTTGTTTGTAGCCTTCGCGATATGAATTTCAAGTGTTCTCGGATTGATTTGGCTTTTGATGATTTTGAAAGACTCATTGAACCTTTTGATTTGTTTCAATTGGCTAAGTTTCAAGGTGATGTGTCTGGTTTTCGTCGTGTGCGTTGGTTGGAAGATGTCAAGATTGGCGGTGGTTCTGATGGTGTAATTAGTGCCATGTGTGCTTTTGGTCGTCGGGGTGAAATTGGCTCAGGGAAATTTTTGCGTGTTTATGATAAGGGGCTTGAATCTGACGGGAAAATTGATGCTGTTCGTTGGGAAGTGGAATTTTCAGGAAAAAAGGCTCAAGAGGTCTTTGATAAAATTTCTTCTTCTAATGATATTACAGGGCTAGGAAAAAGGGTTTCCGAATATATCGGCGGTTGTGTGAATTTTCCTATTCGGAATGGTGATCATCATACTTCAAGACTTAGTATGACAGCGCTACTTGAATTCTGTTTTACGATTTTGTTTTTGTCGGCTTTTGTAGGCCGCCTCGTTACGCCACTGATAATATTCGTTTATTCTTATGATCGCAGCCCATGATCTTGGCCAAGTCTGCCAGATCTTGGCGGCCAGGGTGTTGATCACCGTGGCTACCTGTTCCAGCGTAATACGCGGATTTTTCCCCCCGAAGCCGCTGCGTCTGCTCGGATATAAAAAACATCGCCAATCGCGAACACAGCCAATGCCGAATCAGTCCGGTATACGTCCGAACCTCAAACGAACCAAATCCCGTTTCCTGCTTGGCTCGCTCGAACCACATCTCAATATGCCACCGCGCAAAAGCCACAACCAGCAGCTTCCTGACACTCACCGAAGCAGGAGCGTTACTCAAAAAATATTTGTTCTCGCCGGTTTTAGGCGATTGAGCCCAAATCAGCCAATACTGTCGAGTTGTCGGCACGTTGACACCCTCAGCCGTATTGGTCAACTGCACACGTGCGGCTTTATATTTCCAGTACATCATTCCGCGCGTCGTGTTTTTGATCTTCACCGTTTGCCAATCCTGTCCGTAAAACACCGGACTGTGGCGAACCAGATCGGCAACTTTATGCGGCGCATATTCAGCCCGGCAGGACTGATACGCCGGCGGAGTTGCCCAGCATAAAAAGTTAGACCGCACCTCACCAATACCGCGCTGGCCCAGCCGATCCAATTCAAACCAGAACCCAGGAACACTGCCGTATTCCTCATCAAAAGTAAAATACGAAAACTTTACACCACTGCCTATGGCCCGTTGAATCTGCTCTACCGCAATTTTCCACTTTGGCCGATAAGACAATGAATCCGGAATATGTGCTTCTCTTCGTCTCTTTGGATCAGCTGCCCATTTTTCAGGCAGATACAGGTCGCTACATAAGACGCATCCGAACGGATTTGTGGGATGGTTGTCGGTATACAGCAAATGCTGGCCGACAATGCAATTGTCTATCTTGCCGGTTTCACCACACCATTGACGCTGCACGCCAGGCGTTTTGGCGCCCTGCTTGGCGTGGCCGGAGCCGTCGATTACGCCAATGCCCTCTTCCGTCGAAGAGCGATCAGCCACACGATAAAGCAGCAACTCTTCAGCACGATCATGATCCCAGCGAAATGAAGATAAAAATTCCTGCAAAGTTCGGACGGGAACTTCTGCCGCCAGTGCAATCGGCTCAATACTCTTGCGTTGAATGTCTGACATCAGACCAAGCATGTATGTCTCCAGGTAGCCGAAAGTAACTTCTTTGCGAAAACAAGGTCGAAACGATTCCAGAAATTTTTGCAGCTCCGGCTGCAATGTCATCATCTGTTCTCCAGTCATTTAATGCCCTTTCAATTGGATTTTTATTCCCATCGACAAGAACATCAAAAAATCTTGAGCTAATCTAGCGCTGTCATATTAGAAGACATGAATGGTGGTTGAAAATTGTAGATCGGTTGGGTTCTGCCGTTGTCCGTTTACCCAAGGTTATCAAGAGTATTAAAAAAGCTGTTGGCTGGGTCGAAAAAGCTGTTTCTGCTAATCTTGGTATGTTGCGTCAGGCCTTTGGTGAAAATGAATTCTGGAGCTGGTTGGAAGCTGTTATTGATACTGGTGAGGGGCGTATGTCCTCGGTTCATGAAAACATATTGCGTGATTATTTTCTTAAAAATGGGATTCCTGAAAGTATTCGGCGTGGTCATGTTGAATGCTTGGAAATACCGTTTTAAAGTTGGCGAGCATCCTCGCACACGCACGCTTAATCCTGAACAGCCTTAAATTTTTTTGAAAATAAACAAATTTTCTCTTGCTGAGCCATGTTCCCTTTGGTAAAAATCATACTACGATTGTTATGACAGGTAAAACTTTAAAGATTATGAGGTTGAAATGAACAAAGAAAAAACGAAAACGAAAAAGATTCGAGTTCAAGCGGTTTTGGATGAATCGCTAGTTGAAATTATTGATGATATGGCTGGAAAGATGGGTATGACTCGTTCTTTTTTCTTATCGTGCCTGCTTGACTATGCCGTGGAAGATGAACGATGGCTCATAAATTTTCTTAATACAAGAGTCGCCCGTGGTTTGCTGTCCCTTTATGATAAGCTTGACGGCGGGAAGCGAAAAAGAAAAGCAAAGAAAAATATTTCTGAATATGAACAGCTTAGCAAAAGATTAGAAGATGAAAAGTAGGTCAGGAGTCGTTATCATGAGTGATCTGGTTAATGAAGTGTTTACCTATCGTGAAACTGCTAAAATACTGAAAGTTTCTGAGCGAACTGTTTGGGGACTGGTAAAGGCTGGAAGGTTACAGTGTTTCCATATTGGTCGTAGCGTTCGGATTCACATGGCCGCTATAAATGATTATATACATCAATCAGAACAAGCGGAGTTGGTGAACGGGTAAAATAAATGGCAAGTCTTAATCCAGAAAATGGCCGATGGCGAATTCAGTTTACGGCTCCTGATGGTAGCCGAAAAACTATTCGGCTTGGTAAGATACAGAAAAAGGATGCTGAGGCATTTAAGTATCGTGTCGAGGTTTTACTTGATGCAAAAATGGCTGGGGTTGCCGTTGATCGTGATACAGCTGGGTGGGTTGGGGGTTTATCTGATTCCATGCGAGACCGTATCGAGCGGGCGGAACTGATAGAGCCACGGGAGAAAGTGGCTTCTTATACTCTGGCAAAATGGGTGCGGGACTATATCCTAGGTCGAACCGATATAAAGCCTAATTCTCTTCGGAATATGAAACAGGCCGAAACTGATCTTATAGTTTTTTTGGGTGATAAGAAAATGCTTGATGCTGTCACGCCTGGGGATGCTGAAGAATTTCGCCGATTTCTTAAACAGCGTGGATTGGCAGAAGCTACCGTTCGTAGAAGATGTAAGCGGTGTAAGCAATTTTTCGCTGCTGCGATTAAAAAACGATTGTTTATAGAAAATCCATTTGATGAAATCCCAACAGCTGATAGGGTAAACACAGCACGAAAATATTTCGTTCCTCGTAATGACATCTATCAGGTTATCAATGCATGTTCTGATGCTGAATGGCGGCTGATTTTTGCTCTCGCTCGTTTTGCTGGATTGCGTATTCCGTCCGAGTTATTGCCTTTGACTTGGAATGATATTAACTGGTCAGAAAACAAGATTCTAATCCATTCACCAAAAACTGAACATATCGAAGGTAAAGCTACTCGACTTATTCCTTTGTTTCCTGAATTGCTTCCTTACCTCCAAGATGTTTACGACTTGGCTTCGCCAGGACAAAAATTTCTTATCACTCGTTACCGGCACAAGGGAGTCAATCTTGGAACTCAAGCTCACAGGATAATCATAAGTGCGGGATTGAAGCCTTGGCCTAAAACGTTTCATAATCTTCGTGCAAGTTGTGAAACTGAACTGGTCGAGGAATTCTCTATTCACGTAGTCACAGCTTGGTTGGGTAACAGCCCGGAAGTAGCAAAAAAGCATTATCTGCAAGTAACCGAAGAACACTATCAAAGGGCCGTTGAAAAAGCGACGCAAAATCCGACGTATTTTCCGACGCAGCACACGTCCGAACGGCCTCGCAACCAATCGCAACAAGCCCAAGACTGGGACTCACAACCTATTGATATTGCTGGCACTTGCGATAGAAAAGAAAAAAGGTGCGGCTCTTTGCGAACCGCACCTCACACCCCTACGGGGATTCGAACCCCGGTCTCCAGGATGAGAACCTGATATCCTAGGCCTCTAGACGATAGGGGCGTTTTTCAAAACATTCTCGCTGGCGTCGCGAGCAACACCAGCGGTTTTGACCTAGTCCGCAATGACGCGGAGTCCTGGAAAGGGAGAATGATAGCTAACCGGGGCCGATTCGTCAACGTAGTTTTTGACCAGCTGAGAAAATTCAGGCAAGCTACGGGCTTTCATCCACGGCCTATCGGAAAATGCGGGCATTTTGGGAATTCGCCCTATTCATCGCAAACTGCCAAAACAGAATGGCAAAATCGTCGGCAGGCGGTTATTCTGGTGTAACTATGTCAGCCAGGCCAATACAACTTGATATTTTTCGTACTTCGATTCCCATGCGGGGGTTCGAGCACGCCGCAGCTGCGCGCAATGTAGCTGAGGCCATCGTTCTTCGTCTGCAACACGACGACGGCCTGGTCGGCTGGGGCGAGACACTCCCTCGCGATTATGTGACCGGCGAAACGCTAGAGACCGTCCCAGCTGATATCGAAAAACTATGGCAGCAATGTCTGACTGATGGATTGCTGGACTGGCCTGCTCGTGACCAGCAAAAAATTCCTGCCCAGCTGGATGGCCGATGCGTAAACGCCGCCGCTTGCGCATTGGAGCTGGCGAGCATAGGCGGATGGCTGAACGAACGCAAAGATTTACTAAAAAAAATCTCAGCCAGGGTTTCCGGTGTGCTCGGTTCGATCTCGCCAGACAGGACTGCCAAGCGACTTAGGCTCATGCGACTCTTCGGCCTGCGGGATTTCAAGCTCAAACTTGGCCTGGGTGATGACATAGATCGCGAAAATCTGCAACTGGTACACGGCAAGTTGAAACGCGGCCTGGCAAGCGGAAAATTCTCATTGCGAGTGGACATCAACGGAGGCTGGGATACCGATACCACGCCAGACCGCGTGGCTGAATTGCGACAGTATGGCGTGTGCGTGGTCGAACAGCCTGTGTTCTGCCCAGCTGACGAACTGGTCGACTTGGCCCAGAAATGTCCCCTGCCGCTCATGGCTGATGAGTCTGTCCTGACGAAGGAAGATGCCAAAATCCTGCTCAGGCTATCGGCAGAAACAGGCGGACGCAAAAAAATCTGGTGGAACATCAGGCTGAGCAAAAACGGCGGGCTGCTGCGAACGCTTGAGCTGATGAACCTGGCTGCGGAGAATAACGTGCCGATTTCACTAGGCTGTATGGTCGGCGAGAGCAGTATCCTATCCGCCGTTCAGCGACGCGCGTTGCAGCTTGGCCCGACTCCGCGGTTCGTCGAGGGTAATTACGGCAAGTTCCTGCTGGCTGACGACCTGGCTGAGCGCAACCAAAGCTTGCGGTTCGGTTATGGCGGCAGACTCCGCACTCTCCCAGCTGGGGGGCTCGGCATCGCAATCAGCGAAGATAAAGTCAAAAAATACTCACAACACCTCAAAACTCTGATGGCTTAGATACCTCGGCACGTAACGAACAGATGGTACGTGCCCTACGGCTTTGAATTAGCTGTCATTGCGAAGGAGCCGAAGGCAACTGCGGCAATCTGGAATGCAAAATTTTTAAATTCTAAAACCAAGATTGCTTCGCTTCGCTCGCAATGACACAACACATGTTTTCAACAGAGCGGCTTGGGATCTTACATATAGTTGTTCGTAATCATCCTTTAATTCTGACTGGTTCGCCTTTTTCGGCACTGGCGTAGATTGCGTCTAAAATTTCCATAACGATCAGGCCTTCTTCGCCGGTAGCGGTGTGTGGCCTGTCGTTGAGTATGCAATCCGCGAAGTGGTAGTACGCGCTCTGGGCAGCTGGTAGTGGCGGGTGCAGTTTCATGTCGTACTGCGCCCCAGCCCGTTCGACAAACATCTCAGCCTCGAATTCATAGCCCTCATTCAGATTGCGATGAACCAGTCCGCCTTCCGTACCGAGCAGGCGAGTTTCCATCATTTCGTTTTCCGCGATATTGGCTGCCCATGAGGCTTCGATTTCTAGCGTCGCTCCGTTATCAAACCTGATCATCGCAGCGGCGAGGTCTTCGACGTCAAACTGCTTACCCTGCTGCTTGGCGATGCGCGAACCGATAGGATTATACGTGCTGCCCATGACCCAGACCGGCTTGGGATAGCCCATAAGCCAAAGGGCCAAGTCGAGTCGATGGACACCGAGGTCAATCAGCGGGCCGCCGCCTGCGAGTTTCTTTTGGCCGAACCAACCACCGAAACCGGGCATGCCCCGACGACGATGCCAGACCGTCCTGCCGAAATAAACCTCGCCCAGAAAACCGGTCTCCACCTGCTGCTTCAATGCCCACCCCTGCTCCGTAAAACGATACGAGAAATTGATCATCAGCCGGCGTTTCGCCTTCTTGGCGGCGGCGAGCATTGTATGGGATTCCTTGGCATTCATAGCCATGGGTTTCTCGCACAGGACGTGACAGCCAGCATCAAAGGCAGCGAGTGTTAACGGCATATGAAATTTATTCGGAGTCACCACGCTGACGATATCCAGTTTTTCCTTGGCAAGCATTTCCTCTGGCGAGGCATATCGCTTGGCGATTTTGAATTCCTTCCCGATCCGGTCCAGTTTTTCATTGTCCGGATCAGCAATAGCGACAACGGTAACGTTGGGGTGCGACTGATAACCAGCGATATGCCCCCTGCCCATACCCAGGCCAATGACTCCTGCTTTCAACTTTTTCATAACCTGTTTCCTGTCAACTTTTCTAGTGTTCTAGACATCCTGCTTCACGCCGGCCTGGCCAAAGTCCACATCCTTTGGCGAAATATTTTCCAACGGTTCAACATTGGGACAGATGTGCTCTTCGAGAATCCGTGGCCTTGCCCATCGAACTGCGTTAACGAGCACCTTCTGAATCTGTTTATTGTAAAAAATCGGATAAGTTTCGTGCCCTGGGCGGAAATAGAAAATCCTGCCGTAACCGCGCTCCCATACGCAACCGCTACGAAAGACTTCGCCACCCTCAAACCATGACACAAAAATAAGTTTGTCCGGAGTCGGAATATCAAACCGTTCACCATACATCTCGGTATTCGGCAGCTCGATATAATCACCGATACCTTCGGTAATCGGATGGGCCGGCTCGAGATTCCATAGACGTTCCTTCTCTGCTATTTCTCGCCACTTCAGCGAACAGTTTGTTCCGAGCATGGTTCTGAAAATTTTGGCGAAATGGCCTGAATGCAAAACGATCAGCCCCATCCCTTCAAGAACCCTTTTCTGAACACGCTTGACTATTTCATCACTGACTTCAGCATGGGCGGCGTGTCCCCACCACAACATGACGTCGGTACTGTTGACAACTTCTTCAGTCAAACCGTGCTCAGGCTCGTCAAGCGTAGCGGTGCGAACATTCATATCACCAGCTGCGGTTAGTGCGTCGGCAATGACGGCATGCATACCATTCGGATATAGTTTTTTAACAGCCTCGTGTGTCAACTCATGCCTAAACTCATTCCATACCGTAACGTTAATCTTCTTGGCCATTATGGACGCTCCTGACTATTTGGACATTTAAGGACAAAACATATTGTAAGCCTACACCATACTATGTATATTTTATTGTGCATTTCTTCTTGAACAAGGAAATAAATTGACACAAAACCGAAAAAATAAGGACAAAACCTTTATAACTAACAAACCGTTAGAACAATACCTTTCAGGAAAACTTGAACTTATCAAATTATGTCAAGCCGTCGTTTGTGACCAGCTTTCCCAGATCGATGCCAACAGGTATAAATTGCGTATACCAAAAGTTCGAGATCAAATGAAGTTTATTCCAGAATCGCATTTTCATATTTTTCCGGAGTTATTCATACAGATTTCCGGGGCTTCGGAATTTCAATTCCCACAAGAGAAATTTCGCCTTTATCCAGGTGAACTCTGCCTCATGCCAAGAACCATATCACATGCCGAGAAAGCATGGAAATGGCATGGGCCTTTTCGTAATCTGGTAATTTGCTGCGACAAAGATACCACAACCGTCCATATCGCCCAAGCCAGCGCAACCCGCAAACCCTCGGCCATGGAAATACTACACTTCGAAACTGATCGCAATAACCGTTTATCGTACTACCTCGATGGTCTTGTCGAAGCATTTCACCGCCAGCCTCCGGGGAAAAAAATTGAAATTAAGGGACTGTTACTCGTGAGCTTTTCTGCCATTCTGGAAACGCTTGAAGGAAAGAAACCAATTCCGGAGAAGTCACATTTCACTATCACAAAATGCAAGCGGCAGATCGTGGAGGATTTTGCCAACCCCAACATGTCGGTAAAGTATCTCGCAAAACTTATGGGATGTTCCGCCGATTATCTATCTAACCTCTTTCGCCGTGAAACCGGCGTCCGTTTGACTCTGCACATTAATAACGAGCGCATTTCACGTGCAAAATATCTGCTGCAAACAACTTCTTTGAACATCTCGGAAACTGCCCGAGCCTGTGGCTATCGGGACCCGGGTTACTTTACCCGTACCTTCAGACGAATCACCGGGAAGACTCCGCGTGAGTTTCGTAATTCCGGGCAGCGAGCATAACACCATCGTTTATTTCATGCGAATACTGGCGCAAACTACTTTTTCCGGGGCAGCTATATAGTCGGCCCTGAAAAAGTTGGTGTAGCCCTTAAAATAGGATATAAAATTTCACTAATGTCCCATCATAAGTTGAACAAGGACAATTGGTTGTAATTTTGATTGCTTTGAATATTGTAATTTGTTTGCGAAAAGGCATGTAAAATAGGCATTTTCTCGAACAGGCTGAGACTTAGAATCTGTAATAAAGTGTAGAGGCTCTGATTGAGAGCCAGCTGTTTTTTGACAATCGCAACAAGGACGTAAACGCTCACGGCTATCCAGATTTGGGTTTTGACTGCATTGGCGGTCGTGCCGAAGAATCGTTTTATGCACAGGTGACCTTTGATCCATTTGAAAAACAGTTCGACCTGCCAGCGGCATCGATACAGCATCGCGATTACCAAGGCCGGAATATTGAACAGATTGGTTAAAAACACAAGACGATTGTCGGTTTCGGCGTCGTAATATTTCACTTGTCGAAGTTGATCTGGATAATCTTTGGCGGCATAAAAGTTTGTCAGCTGAACGGTTTGGTCGTATATCAACCCCGTCGATTTGTCGATGGGATGCGAGTAAATTCGTCTGGTTCGTGTGTTTGATTTTGTGCGAGTGACGAAGAAAGCACCGGCTTGATGCATAGCGAACAATCTCTCGAAATCGAGATAGCCACGGTCCATCAGATAGATGGCTGACGGCAGAATCGGCAGATCGTCGAGAATGTTGACATCGTGCACTGAACCCTCTGAAATATAGATGAATTCGGGTATCGAACCTTTGATGTTTAACAGCGTATGCATTTTGACAGCCGCTTTTGTCGTACGAAAAGTTGCCCACGGAAACATAGAAAGGCACAAGTCGATTGTTGTCGAATCGAGTGCGTAGATAGTGTTTTCCAAATCGAAGCCGAGTTCCGTATCGGCATACAATTTGGTTGCTGTTACGATGAGAGTTTGAGCAAAGTCGGCGTAGATTTGCCAGGGTCGCACCTGATTGGCGTTGGCCAGTGTGTTGCGTGAAATCCGTTTGCAGCGGAATCCGGCATGATAGAGTTTTGAGCCGAACGTTTGCAGACAGACTTCGATGTCTCGTAGTGATTCCCTGCCGGTGAGTTGTGCGAAAACCATGCAGAGATACTGGTCGAGACATGAGAAGGTTTTGATTTTGTGGTTGCCGTTGTAGCGTTGCACGCATCGATGAAATTCGTCGCGTGGCAGGAAGTCCATGAGTTGCGAAAAGATTGTTCGTCCGTCGTTCATTTGCTATTCCTTTTTCAAAGATAGCAAAAAAATGTACGACGCCGTTCAAATCGATCCAAGTTGTTTTTTGATGTAACATTTTTTATATGTTTAACTTAACAAAATTTAAAATCCCAACGTTGGGACAGCAGTGATAAAATTTCTGTAATCCCGGTTACAAATTGCAAGGTTCTGGCGAATAACTCCCCCCAGCCTTGCAGCGTCGCATCTTTGCAATATCACGATACAATTAAAAGATCCAACTGGCGATTTTTCCTCCCGTGTCATACCCGCGAAAGCGGGTATCCAGGGCAGGCCCAGCCGGGGCGATAATTTCCCAGTATGGGTTTGTTTTCCCCGATTTGATTACATTCCCTGGATTCCAGCCCCTAACAGGGGAGGTAATAAAAAACGCTTCGCTACGCCCGGAATGACAAGAAAACAATTTTTTCAGGGACGACTATATAAAAAACTTGTCGAAGATTTTGTCGCTGGACTTTTCAAGTTCTTTTCTGAATTGGTGATAGCTTTCCAGCAGGTTCTTGCCGGTTTCCGTGAGGGCACAGCCGCCCCCGGTCCTGCCGCCAATACTGCGGTCTACCAACTTCCTGCCATAAACTTTTTCCATTTCATTCAGATGATTCCACGCTTTGCGATAACTCATTTTCATCTGCTTTGCTGCGGCGCTGAGCGTACCTGTTTCATTTATAGCCTGGAGAAGATCAGCCCTGCCGTCGCCCAGCAAAGCCTGGCCACGCGCGTTCTCAATCCATATTTTCAATTTTAACTTCAGCATTTTTTCCACCACCAATACCGGCGAACGTCGCTGGGCTATTCTTTTACGACCGCGTCAAATTGACACGCCATCATACAGGCTCCGCAATGGATACACTTTTCATGAATAATTTCGTGCGGTTTACCCGGCTTGCCAATGATCGCACTGACTGGACATTTTTTTGCGCAGGCCATGCAGCCTATACATTTTTCACTATCGATATGGTAAGCGAGCAAAGCTTTGCATCTGCCGGCAGGACACTTTTTATCGTGAATATGCGCGTCGTATTCATCGCGAAAGTATCGAAGGGTACTGAGCACCGGGTTCGGAGCCGTTTGGCCCAGGCCGCAGAGGGCCGAGGCCTTGATATCTTTTGCGAATCTTTCCAGAAGCTCACAATCGCCTTCCCTGCCTTCACCATGACATATACGCTGAAGAATGTCCAGCATCTGCTTCGTGCCTAGTCGGCAGGGAACGCATTTGCCGCATGATTCCTCCTGTACGAATTCCAAAAAGAACCTGGCTACGTCCACCATGCAGGTATGCTCGTCCATTACGACCAGTCCGCCCGAACCCATGATCGCGCCGAGTTCGTTCAGCGAGTCAAAGTCCAGCGGCACGTCGAGGTGCTCAGCAGGAATACACCCGCCGGATGGCCCGCCGATCTGTGCAGCTTTGAACTTTTTGTCTTTCAGTATCCCCCCGCCGATATCGAAGACAAGCTCCCTTAGAGTCGTGCCGATAGGGACTTCAACCAGGCCTGATATGTTTATATCGCCAGCGAGGGCAAAGACTTTTGTGCCCCGGGATTTTTCCGTCCCCATCTTTGCGAACCACTCCCCGCCGTTGAAAATGATAGCTGGCACGTTGGCATAGCTTTCGACGTTATTCAAAACGGAGGGTTTTCCCCATAGTCCTTTAATGGCTGGGAACGGGGGTCTGGATCGCGGCTCGCCCCGCAGGCCCTCCAGCGATGCGATAAGTGCAGTTTCCTCCCCGCAGACGAACGCTCCGGAACCCATTCGGATTTCCAGGTCGAAACAAAAATCCGTACCGAGGATATTTTCGCCCAGCAGTCCCGTGTTTCGCGCATCGACAATAGCCTGGCCAAGTCGCTCGACGGCCAGCGGATATTCAGCCCGGACGTAAACGAATCCTTCACGCGCACCGATGGTGTACGCAGCAATAGCCATGCCTTCGATAATGCTGTGCGGGTCGCCTTCCAATACGCTACGATCCATGAACGCGCCTGGATCACCTTCGTCGGCGTTGCAGAGGACGTATTTAATCTCACCCTCAGCCTGACGCGAAAAGTCCCACTTCCGCCACAGCGGAAATCCAGCCCCGCCTCTTCCTCTGATCCCGGCTGTTTTCACCTCATCCAAAACATCCTGGCCGCTCATTTGCGTGAGAACTTTTCCCAACGCCTGATAGCCATCACGGGCAATATAGTCTTCAATGCAGCCTGGATCAATCAGCCCACAGTTGCGAAGCACCACCTTTATCTGACGCTTGAAGAAATTTATGTCCGTCTGGAGGGGCACGGGTTTTGGCTTGCCGTCCGGAACGTGCTCATGCCAAATCAGCCGCTTGACAATCTTGCCGTGAATCAGGTGACTCTTGACGATTTCTTTGGCGTCTTCGGGTTTGACCTGCTGGTAGAAAACCTTATCGTTGCCTATGACCATGACAGGCCCGTTGGTGCAGGGCCCAAGACAGCCGGTTGGCACGATAGTTACCCGATCGGCCAGGCCGGCGTGTTCGATTTCCTGCTGCAAGGCTTCTTTGACTTTCAAGGCTCCGCTTGCAATACAGCCTCCGCCGGCACAAAGCAGGATTTTTTCCGTAGCGTCCTTTGCGTCCGATCCCAGACTGTTCTTAAGACACTTTTCCCGCAAGGCTGAGAGTTGCTCGACGCTTTTCAATCGGGTTACATTACTTGATATCATGCCCCTGCCTCCTGCTGATCCGCGACGTTCGCACCTCGATATTCATCCAGGATATCGCCTATACTTGCGGGGTCGACTCGTTGAAAAACATCCTCGTTGATGGTCACAACCGGAGCCAGCCCGCAGGCTCCAAAGCATCTGCCGGTTTCCAGAGTAAAAAGTTTATCCTTGGTCGTCTCGCCCACATCGATACTGAGTTGGTCCTTAATTGCGTCCAGGACACCCTGGGCGTTGAGTACATAGCACGCGGTGCCCATGCATACGCGTATAAGATTTTTCCCGCGAGGCTTCTGCGAGAAGAATGAGTAAAACGTCACCACACCCAAAACTTTGCTGATAGGCTCGCGAAGTTCATCGCTTATCCGTCGCAGCACATGCTCGGGAAGATAGCCATAAATTCCCTGGGCCTGTTGTAATACAGGCATGAGCGCGCCGGGCCTGCGACGATACTTAGCAAGCAATTCGCCCAGCCTGGCGGAGAGCTTATCTTCCGAGCTTTCGCAGGTACAGGTACATTTATTTTCATCTGTCATATTTTTCTCCAACGCTATGGAAGCTATTTTCTGCAAAAAACTTGCTTCGTTGAAAACATGGTTATTCCAACACACTTTGCATCACTTGTCATTGCGAGGAGCGTAGCGACGCGGCAATCTAAATCAAAAAGCGAGATTGCCTCGCTTCTATCGCAATGACATAAAAACACGTTTTCAACAGAGCACAATCGACTAAATCTTTTCCAGCCTGGCTGCACAGACCTTGAATTCGGGAATTTGCGATACCGGGTCGAGTGCGTCGTTCGTAAGCCTGTTGGCAGCTGATTCTGCAAAATGGAACGGCGCGAAAACCGAACCCGGCGCGACCCTGCTGGTTACATTCGCTATTGTCTCGATACTGCCGCGCCTGGTGGTCAGCCTAACCGACTGGCCCGTAGATATCCCCAGCGATTCTGCATCGAGAGGATGGATTTCCACCGAGGCCTTCGGCACTAGGCCATCCAGAACACCGCTGCGCCGCGACATGCTGCCAGTATGGAAATGCTCAAGCATTCGGCCTGTGGAGAGTATCATCGGATATTCTTCGCAAGGTTCCTCCGCGGGCGGGCGATATTCCAGCGGGCTGAGCAGTCCCTTGCCTCGCACGAATTTTTCAACATGTAAAATCGGCGTGCCTGGATGATCTTTACTCGGGCAGGGCCAACGCAGGCCATGCTCTCTCTCCAGACGCTCATACGTCATGCCGCCGTACGACGGCGTAAGAGCAGTCATCTCGGCGAACAGTTTTTCGTTTGTATCCGGAAAATCGCTGCAACCGAGTCGGCGTGCAAGCTCAGCGATTATTTCATAATCCTGCCTGGCCTGGCCCGGCGGGGTCATCGCAACGCGACCAAGCTGGCAGCGTCGCTCGGTGTTCGTATATGTGCCGGTCTTCTCCGCAAAAGCAGCAGCTGGGAAAACCACGTCCGCGATTCTGGCTGTTTCGGTCAGGAAAATATCCTGCACGATCAGCAGCTCAAGCTTGGCGAACTGTTTCTCGGCGTGGTTGAGGTTGGGATCGGACACCATCGGATTTTCGCCCATGATGTAAAGCCCGCGGATATCCTCGCCCATGGTCTGCACCATTGTGGTGACAGCCTGGCCTATTTCCGTATCCATCCCGGCTGGGTCTACTCGCCATGCAGCGGCAAATTTTTCGCGGGCTGCGGGGTCGGTGACTTTCTGATATCCGCTGAAAACGTCTGGCAGCGCGCCCATATCGCAAGCGCCCTGCACGTTGGACTGGCCTCTGAGCGGATTCACCCCGCCACCTTCAAAACCGAGGTTGCCCGTTATCATCGAGAGGTTCGCGACGGCGCGGACGTTATCCACACCGTGCGTGTGCTGCGTGATACCCATCGAAAAGTAAATCGCGCCCCTGCCTGATGTGGCGAAAAGCTTCGCAACCTCATGTAACCGCTCAGGCCTAATTCCGCTCAATTTCTCAACGACCTCCGGCGTGAAAAATTCCAGACTCTGGGCGTATTCCTCCCAGCCTTCGCATCGCTCACGAATATAATCCGTATCAGCCCAGCCTTCGCGGACTATAATGCGCTGCATCCCCATCAGCCAAACAACATCGGAACCGTTTCGCTGGCGGAGATGGATATCGGCAACCTTGGCGAGGTCAGTCTCGCGCGGATCAATCACGATGAGCTTGACGCCTTCCCGCAGCACAGCCCGCTTGATCATGCCTCCGAAAACGGGATGACTCCAGGTGGTGTTGCTGCCGGTGACGAGAATGACGTCTGACTTCCCAGCCTCCTGCATACTGTTCGTCATCGCGCCGGAACCAAGTGTGGTAGCCAGGCCCGCAACGGTCGAACTGTGACACAATCTGGCGCAGTGATCGATATTATTCGTACCGATCACGCCCCGGGCGAAACGCATCATGGCGTAATTTTCTTCGTTGCTGCATTTGGCAGAGCTTAGGCACCCGATCGCGCCCGGCCCGTGCGTGTCACGAAGTTTCCGCAAACCCTCAGCTGCGAAATCCAGGGCCTCTTCCCAGGTGGCTTCGACGAGCTCGCCGTTGCGACGGATCAGCGGCGAAGTCAGCCTGTCCGGGCTGTTGACAAAATCCAGGCCGAACCTGCCCTTCACGCATAACATCGCCTGGTTGGGCAGAGATCTGTAATTTTTTTCCGTGCCGTTGGCCCAGAGAATTTTTTTGTTGCCGTTGCCATTGTCCCAGCTGGCGTTTTCTTCGCGAAGGAAAAGATCAACTGAGCAGCCAACTCCGCAGTAAGGACAAATGACGGTTTTTTTCTCGACCTGCCATGATCGTCCCTTGCCTTTGGCCCGTTTGAATGTCAAGGCTCCGACGGGGCATATCTGCACGCATTCGCCGCACTGGACGCACGATGAATCAGCCATGGGTTGGTTGTCGTCGGTGACAAGGGCCGATTCCGTTCCCCGCCTGACTACACCCAGAACGCGATGCATTACGTTTTCGTTACAGGCTGTGACGCATCTGCCGCAGAGAATGCACTTGCCCGGATCGCGAATAATTCCTTCAGACGATTCATCCTTTGGAAGTTTCTCAATCTCGGTTGTAAAGCTCGGCCTTTCAATGCCAAGTCGATACGCCATTTCCTGAAGTTCGCATCGGCCATCCGCTTCGCAGGACAGGCAATCGTGTTCACCGCTTGAGAGCAGCAGTTCGACAACAAACTTCCGAACGCTGATAATTTCTTCGGTGTTTGTTCGCACGACCATATTGTCCCGAACGTCGGTGGAGCAGGCTTCGGTCAGGCCTCGCATATCTTCGACATCCACCACACATGCCCGGCAGCGACTGGCCTTGCCCGTCCGCTCGTGCCAACACAACGAAGGAATGTAAATACCATTTTCCCGAGCGACCTGGAGAATGGTTTGGCCAGCCCTGGCTGGGTATGTTTTCCCGTCGATAATGACGTTCATAAAAGAAAAGCCTCCGCGAAAAAACAAAATAAATCCAAAACGAATAACGGGAAGTTGGAATGTCTCATCTTTTCAGCCTTCCTTTCATTCGTGGTTCCGCAAAAAACAGCCAAGACCC
Source organism: Phycisphaerae bacterium (assembly GCA_963664745.2). Lineage (GTDB taxonomy): Bacteria > Planctomycetota > Phycisphaerae > SM23-33 > SM23-33 > B1-G9. The sequence continues at coordinate 1,608,473 of CAXXMC010000004.1, read as the reverse complement.
ATTTCCATAAGGATGCCCGAGAAGCTGCAAAAAGTCAATTTCGAATTACAAAGATGGATTCAAGTCAGCTATTTTTTCGAGCATTTTCGGAGAAAAGACGTTAGACTATGGCGGATATCGGACATTGGATGCCCGCTTGAATTAGAAAGACTTAAGTTTGTATGGAATTGGAATTTTGGGAATTAACAAAATGGAAAAAATAATACGCGGCAAGGTTTACGTTGTCGGTGACAACATAGATACCGACCAGATTATCCCAGCTGAGTTCCTCAGCTACAACCCCGCCAACGAAGAAGAGCGGAAATTCTTCGGCCGATATGCAATGAGCGGCGTACCTGAAGCCCAGTCCGGGCTGCCCCAGGGAAATGTAAAATTCACCGCGGATGACGCCTTCGCCAGCGAATTCTCCCTTATCGTGGGCGGGAAAAACTTCGGCTGTGGTTCGTCACGCGAACATGCACCCCTGGCCATAGCTGAGGCTGGCTGTCAGGTGGTCGTCGCTGAGAGCTATGCGCGTATTTTCTTCCGCAACTGCGTCAACGGCGGATACTGCGCACCGTTTGAAACTGCTGACCGGCTGGTGGATAAATTCGCGACCGGCAACGAAATTGAACTGGATACCGAAACAGGCCTACTGAAAAATCTCACCACCGGTGAAGAGTTCCAACTCAAATCCCTCGGCGATGTCGCGGAGATCGTCGCAGCTGGCGGAGTTTTCGACTACGCAAAACAAGCCGGGATGCTGAAGTAAAACAGTAATCAGGATTCAGTAGAAAGAATTGCAGAAAAGCATAACAATCCACAGATTACACGGATTAAGAAGATTTTGTGAAACAACAAACATTCGTACAATCCGTTTTCATTCGTGTTTTGTTTCGGATGCCATGCCTTCGAAAGTTTGCAGGCATGTAAACTTTTGAATATGCGGGTGTCATGCTGGCTGTGTTCGCAACCATGTTTAACACTTGAAAATCATGAAAGACGCTGCCAATCTTACAATTCGCGATATTCCCGGCGGGGCTGTGATTTGCGTAAAGGTCGTACCCGGTTCGTCTCGGGACAAGGTCGTCGGCGTACTGGGTGATGCTCTTAAGATAGCGACAGCTACCGCGCCTGAGAAAGGTCGAGCCAACAAGGCGGTAGCGCAAACTCTCGCAAAAACTTTTGGTGTGGAAAGTCGCAACGTAACAATCACAGCAGGCCTGACCAACCCCCGTAAAGAATTCCAGATCGCGAACGAAACCGCAGCCTCTCTCCGCGTGAAACTGGAAAAGATTTAGAGCAACGAACGATTGATCTAGACTGAAACAACACGGGCACAGAAGCAAAAAGTTTTTCTCTGTCATTGCGAGCACTTCGCTTAGCTCAGCGTAAACTCCGCGAAGCAATCCCGATTTTCCTGTGTCATTCCGGGCTGGGCCGAAGGCCCGTAGACCCGGAATCCAGTGGAAGGTGAAACCTTGTAGAATCTGGCTGGCATGTGGGAAATCATCGCGGCTGTACTATTCCCCTGGATCCCAAATCAAGTTTGGGATGACACAAGAGAGATTGCCGCGTCGCTACGCTCCTCGCAATGACAGTTTTGACAATTTGCGCAGGAATGGAGATCGACACACGTAACGAAAAGATGTTACGTTCCCTACGAATCAACGGCTCACATCTTCAAAAAATTCCTGAGCAGGTCAAAGCCCGCTTCGGTCAGGAAACTTTCGGGGTGAAATTGCACGCCTTCGGTGGGATTGGTTTTCGATCGGAGGCCCATAAGCTCGTTCTGGTCGACGGACCAGGCGGTTTGTTCAAATTCATCGCTCATGCCTGCTGGGTCTACGATCAGGCTGTGATATCGCGTAGCTATGAACGGGTTCGGCAACCCGGCGAAGAGTCCCTTGTCATCGTGGCGGATTTCGCTGGTCTTTCCGTGCATAAGTCGCGGCGCGCGGAGAACCTTGCCTCCGAAAACCTCGCCGATGCACTGATGGCCCAGGCAGACACCCATTATCGGGATTTTCCCGTGAAAATGACGGATGAAATCACAGCTCAGCCCGGCTTCGTTCGGCGTGCATGGGCCTGGCGAGATGATAAGATGGGTGGGCTTGTCCTCGTCCTGAACGGCGGCGGGCTGTTTCACGTCGTTGCGATAAACGCGAATTTCCTGCTCAGCCTTCCCGCCAAGCTCGCCTATTCGCTGGACGAGATTATACGTAAAGCTGTCGTAATTGTCGATAATAACGATCATGGGTTAATGGTATCCGAAATCCCGGCCCGGTCAATAGCGGACGCGGTTCTGAGTTGTTACGAATGTTTTTTAATCGACGACTAGTCGACGGCTACGACTTCCGTAACTTCGGGCACTTTTTCCTTGAGATGTCTTTCAACGCCCATTTTCAGGGTCATCTGTGCACCGGGACAGCCCTTGCACGCGCCTTGCAGCCTGACCGAAACAACGCCCGTCGCTTCATCAACGCCGACCAGTTCGATATCGCCGCCGTCAGCCTGGAGCATTGGACGAATATGTTCGATTACTTCTCTTACGCTAGCTTCCATTTCAGAGTCCTTTACTTTCAGTATCTTTTTTGGCCCGACAACCGGGCCAAGACATTATAGCGTTGCCAAACAAACATGCGACTTTTTTTTGATGCCTTTTGCCTATTCCCTATTTCCTGATGCCTATTCACACTTGCGTGCCGAGTTTTTTAGCCCTGTCTCGACACATTATGATTATGTTACAAACAATTGTTTGGCGTTAATGGCAAAATACGCATTTTGCCACAGAGGCACGGAGAACACAGAGATTTGTTTTTAGAAAAGAGCATTTCGTAGGTCATGTAACGGCTGTATCGTTACATGACAAATTGCCCGATGCCGTGGTTACTGTGTTTAAAACCACGTTTGACCATTACATGCCTGCAAACAACGCAGGCATGGCACCCAACGCCGTGAACTAAGCTGCTGGTTTTATTTTACTAATTTCCTTAATTAAAGCGAGTTCTGTTTTATTTGCATTGCGTATTTTAGGGCAGCCAGGAGGAGACTCCTTTTTCTTATGCGGCCAATTCCGGGCTTTCTTACTGCTCTTGCGAGTATACCTATCTTTCACGCATTTCGAAAAGGCAATCAGCAAATCACGGTGGGGCGCAGACGGCTGGCGATTCTGCATGGAATTACGAACAGCTCGCAGCGACATCGCAACCGACCAGCTTAGAGGATCGTGTTTTACACGAATTATCTCCGTTACGCTCAGCAGGCCCAGCAGCTGAAGGCCTATCATCGTCCAGGCAAGTTCAGCCCTGGCTTGTCGAGGGGCGCGACTCAGCATTTTACGTCGGCTTAGGGTTTGCTTCAAAGAGCGAAAGAAAACTTCAACACCCCATCGCAACTCATAGAAAAACGCAGCCTGTTTCGTACTCAATGTTTCTTCATCAAGATTTGTCAGCAGATACATCTTCTTACCATGGCGCTGCAACGTTATCAAACGAAGGACAAGTGGAGGCGTGGCTGTTTCCTGAGCCTTTACAGGCCAGAGGTAAACCGTGCCGTCATTTTCTATTTTGGCATAGCCAAGGTTTTTCAGCAGCGTTACATTCGAGCCAACACGAATCAGGAACGATCTGTTGTGAAGGATAATTTTCTTCATCAGATCATAGCCAGTAAAACCGGCGTCAGCTATAAGCAATGCCTTTTCAGGCAGTATATGAAGCATATCTCGAAGATGATTTCGTTCGGCATCGGTGGCTTTGCCGATCAGCCAGGCCCACGAAAGCCCACTGCCGATATGCCATAAAGTCGTCAGCCAGGCCTGCGGACCGGTACCCTTTCTGCCGCCACAACCAAATGATTCCTCATTCGCTTCGGTACGCGGCATTTCCACACGCGAGCCGTCAACGGCGAAAGCCAAAAAGCCTTCACGCGTCCAATGTTCAGCTGCAATCTCCCGAAGCCGCCGGCGAAGATGTTCCATTACCGGAACTAATAGAATGTTGCCAAGCGACATCAATTGCTTTATAAAACCCTGATATGTTTGGCCGACTCGTCGCCGCGTCGGATACATTTCTATGATACATTTTCGAGCTTCGGCAAATCGGTCTTTGAGCGTGCAGCCAGGGCTGAAGCACGTCATCAATACCGTGTAAACCAAAACCATTGGCTGCCATCTGGCGTGATTTGAAATTTTGTGTTTCGAAAAATAGCCGCGGGCAGGAATTGGTTTAATCCTGACCGCAAGAAATGTCGATACGAATATTGTCTACACTGCTTTGAGTGTTTCATAAGGACTCCTTTCCGATTTTTGTCGCGACACGATTATTATCGGCAAAAGAGTCCTTTCTTATTTATAGTCCTAACGTTACAACCATTGGAAACACTAAACAGTTCACGGCGTTGCATGGCACCCATTTTAAAGTTTTCTTTGTCTTTTTTTACGCTTTTCAACTTCCATATTCGATATTCCTTGTTCGTTATTCACTATTCTATTATCTGTGCAATCCGTGTAATCTGTGGACTATTGTGCTTTTTATGTAATTCTTCCTCCTGAATCCTGACTACTGAATCCTGAATCCTGACTACTTACAAAATATTGATCGGGTCGACGTCGGCTATGATTTCGGCGTGAATGTCGCGGGTGATTTGGCCCAATTGACCAGCCAGTGCGTTCTGAACCAGGCCGGGCTGATTTGTGATGACGAGGATATGGAATCGGAACTGGTTTCGCAGCTTGATGAACTCAGCCTGTTGCGGGCCTATCATTATGACCTGGCCTGCTGGCAGGAGATGTCGCAGTGCTGTGCCCAATTCCCCAGCTGCCTGGCTGGCGACATCCATTTTCTCATGCCGGATAACGAATCTTACCATTCTGGAAAACGGAGGGAGGTTTGCTTCCTGGCGGTCTGCCAGTTCGTATTTGGCAAAGCCGACGTAATCATGATGTTCCGCAAAATGTATGGACGGATCGTCGGCATGGAGAGTCTGGACGATAACCTGGCCTGGCGTATCGCTTCGCCCGGCCCGGCCTGCCACCTGAACAATCATCTGAAAAGTCCGCTCAGACGATCGGAAGTCGTTAATGGCCAGGGCGGTATCGGCTGAGACCACACCCACCAGCGAAACCCGCGGAAAGTCCAGCCCCTTGGCTACCATCTGCGTGCCGAGCAGAATATCGATTTTCCCCTCGCCGAATTCGCCCAGCACACGTTGGAATTGCTTGGGCGAGGTCATCGTGTCGCTGTCCATTCGGGCGACGGCGGCGGTTGGGAATTTCCGGGCCAGTTCGTCTTCTATCCGTTGGATACCGTAGCCGAAGAGGATGATTTTTCCGCCGCAGGCTGGACAGAACGGCGGGACCGTCGCGGTCTTGTTGCAGTGATGACAGGTAGCCAGCTGGATCGCCTGATGATAAACCATGGGCCTGACGCAGTCGTCGCATTGCAGCATCCATTGACAGGCCTTGACGGGGCAGAAAACGTAGCTGGCGTAGCCTCGACGGTTCATCAGCAGGATAATTTGTTCCCGGCGGTCGAGAGCACCAGCCATGCGATGAGTGAGGGTTTGACCAAGCAGTTCGATCCTGCCGGGCGTCATCTCCCGGCGGAGGTGGACGATCTCCAGCTTGGGCATGGCCAGCCCTTTGACCCTGCTGTTCAACTCGAGCAGATCATACCTGCCGGCGTTTGCATTTTGCATGGACTCCATCGAAGGCGTAGCCGAGCCGAGAATTACGGGCACATCTTCGAGCGAGGCCCGTTTGACCGCGACATCCCGGCCATGGTATCGCGGAGCGGTGTCCTGCTTGTAACTGGACTCGTGCTCCTCATCGACTATGATCAGCCCGACATTTCGGGCTGGGGCGAAAATCGCGCTCCTCGGCCCGACGATAACCGAAGCATGGCCCTGCCTGATCTGGTCCCAGTAAAACGACCGCTGAGCCGAGGTCAACCCGCTATGCAGAACCGCGACGCAAGGCAATCTTTTGAGCAGCCTTTGGAGCGTCTGGGTGGTCAACGCTATTTCCGGCGCGAGCATGATAGCCTGCTTGCCGGCCTGGATAACCTTCCGAATCGCGCGGACGTAAACTTCCGTCTTGCCGCTGCCGGTCACGCCGCGAAGCAACGTGACGGAAAATTTCTGGGCTGCGACCTTAGGCTCCAGAGCGGTGAGAACTTTCTGCTGGTCTTCGTTGAGCGGAAAAGAATCCGGCTCGATCTGACAGGGCAGGTCGTCAAGTTTCACTTCGCGCGTTTCGGTGCGGATCAGTCCGCGTTGGACAAGTCGGCGGACGGTGTCTCGCCCGGCCTGGCTGTGTCGGACAAGAAGTTCCAGCGGGAGAGGTTCTTCGCCCTGCTTGCGGGCTTCGAGAAGTTCGTCGAGAACTTTGCGCTGCCTTAACCCTAACGCGCCGGGCCAGTCTGTGGGTTCAGAATGCAGGAAGGCCACGGTCTGGGATTTCGGCAGTCTTTTGCCCACAGCTGAGGGCAGGCAGGCTGAGAGTGTCATGCCAAGCGGCGTGAGATAGTAATGGCTGATCCATCGGGCCAGTTCCAGCAGTTTTCCGTCCAGCTGGGGCTGGTGATCCACGATTTCCCTGACGGCTTTGAGGTTCCGCGCGGTCGCCGGTCGATTAAGCTCGGTAATGAATCCTACCGAGGTTCTATTTCCCCTGCCGAACGGCACACGAACGCGTTGACCCACGAAAGGCTGGCCCAGACCGCCCGGAAAAATATAGTCGTAAGTATCCCATACGTTGGCGTTGATAGCTACCGCTACGATCTGACCTGTCTCGTCAGACGGGACTTCTGATTCCGGATTTTCGAACAGCAAATTCATGCCAGAAATAGTACCTGCCTGCCCGAGCTTTTGCCAGTATCCGTATGAAACAAATAGTACCGTATTAATTTGAAATGCTATAACACAAAGCCCTCCCCCTTTTTCCGGCTGCAAAAAAGTAAAATATGTAAGGCAAATCATCTATTATTGAAAATATTTCAGTGTAATTACCAAAAAAACACTTGAAAACATGCATTTTTGTGCCATAATCCAAATATCGTTTTCGGGGTATCATCAGCTTCACCCTTCGTTGAGATTTTGTTTGGGAAATTTTTCAACTTTTGATGGGAGGTACGAAATGAACTCTAAGATTATTATGGCAACTGTTGTGGTTTCTTTTTTGTTCACACCTGTACTGGGCGACTGGGACCCTGGGGATTTTTACAAATGTGAATATCTTTATCTTCCTGATTTAACTGAAGACGGCAGGGATGTCAACGCTTCACTCAGTACAAATGGAAATGATCTTATCCTGGCTGACGATTTTCTTTGCAGCGAAACGGGGCCTATAACGGATATTCACATTTGGGGATCATGGAAAGATGATGTTTTGCCTGAAGGCTCAGCTGCGAATGTGGATTTTTATCTGGCTATTTATGACAACGACAACGGCGGGCCGGGTGACTTGTTGTGGTCAAAAACGTTTACGGCAGGCCAATTCCAGACCAGAATGTACGCCTATGGTTTACAGGAAGGGTGGATGGAACCGAACTCCGGCGAGTACACATTTCCGGGGGATACGCAATGCTGGCAATATAATTTTTATATTGATGAGGCAGAAGCTTTTGTGCAGGAATGGGACGAACATTATTGGCTTGCGGTGATGGCCTTCCCGTCAGACGACACTGCCAAGTTCGGCTGGAAAACAACCCCCAGAGAAACCGAGGGCACCATGAATTCTGCCAGATGGAATGTCGACATGACTCCATGGGACGACACGGATCTGAGCCTGGGTTCCAGTTGGACATATTTGGCTTTTCAGGAAGGTGAGCCGGCGGAATGGGTTGATATAGATTTCGCCTTTGTAATTACACCTGAACCGGCCAGCCTGATTTTGCTGGGAATGGGTGGGCTGGCTATATTACGCCGCAAAAAATGAAAAAATCATAAATCTCACGAAAGAAACGAAAACTGGTAATATCAAAGGGTAATCTCGTTAAGTAGCGGGATTGCCCTTTTTTTTAAGAAAAACACAGTTGTCACTTTCATCCTTTTTCATTCGGAGAGCCTTCGGAAAACAGGTGAACGCTTTACATATAAACTCGATTATTGGATACTATAAGGTCTGATTTTTTAATTAACGTGTTGTAAATGGACTTGGTCGATTCCACTTCGGCACGGAGTTCACTAAATACAAATTCCTATGCAATTGAATTAGAATGACTTTTTCTGAGGAGAAGGAAAATGACTGATATACCGGCTGATGAAACAACAGCGAGTAAAATCCTTGTCGTGGACGACAACGAACAGAACCTGGAACTGATCGTAGCTTACCTTGACGATCTGGATTGTCAGGTAGAGACAGCCTGCGACGGCGTGGATGCGTTGGAGAAAGTCAGCAGGGAAATTCCCGACCTGATTCTGCTCGACGTGATGATGCCGAGGATGAGCGGCTTTGAGGCGTGTAGAAAACTCAAGAGCGATCCGGAAACAAGAGATGTTCCTATCATTATGGTCACAGCTCTCAATGAACTCGGCGATATCGAGCGGGGCGTGGAGAGCGGGACGGATGACTTCATAACCAAGCCGGTAAACAGGCTGGAACTCGTAACGCGCGTCAAGAGCCTGCTGAGAGTTCGACACCTCAAGAACGAACTGGACAGAACCCTGGCCTATCTCCGCGAGGTTGACAAAAACCCGGAACCCAGGCCTTCGTTGTAAAAAAAGGCACGAAGTTTGAATTTGTTTCTTATTTAGACATTCGACATTCGAAATTGTCACTTATTTGAGGATCGCCATGAAAGCTGGAAATATTTTGATAGGGCTGGTCGTATTGGTTTTGGTACTTGCAGCTCCGGTTGGTTTTTGCGTTGGAAATAAAGACCAGGCCAAGCCCACAACTCAACCCACAACCCCAGTCGAAAAGCCAGCCCCTGCGCCGGCTACGCAACCAGCAGAAACCCCAGATGTCAAGCCAGCACAGGCCGAGACCAACCCTACGGCGCCCGTCACCGTCATAGAGCAACAGCAGACGGCAAACGGCGCGATTGTCGCAACGCTTTCAAATGGAATGACGGTTATCATCAAAGCCGTCCACACCGCACCGGTGGTTTCCGTGCGGGCGTACGTGCGGGCTGGCGGATTGTACGAAGGAAAATGGCTGGGCTGTGGGCTAAGCCATCTGCTGGAGCACCTCACAGCCAAGGAATCAATCAGTGGCGAGGGCGGTCATATGCGATCGAAGCGCCCTGGCAAGCGTAACCGCACCGAGGAAATCGGAGGTCAGTCCAACGCGTACACCTCCTTCGCTCAGACCTGCTATTATATCTCAGCTGCGGCAGAAACCGTTAATGACTGCATCGATATCATCGCCGATCAGATGGCCAGGCCTGATATCACGCCCGAAGACTTCAAACGCGAACACGGCGTGGTTCAGCGTGAGTTGGAGATGGGAAAAGATAATGCCGGCAGAATCATGTTCTACACGCATTACGCGAATCTCTACCGCACCCACCCCGCAGCTGTGCCGGTCATCGGCTTTGCCGACCCGCTCTCGAAAGTCACATTCGATGACGTCATGGCCTATCACAGCCAAATGTATGTACCACAGAATATGGTCTTCATCGTCGTGGGCGATATCGATCCCGCCAAGGCACTGGCCCATGTGGTCGATAAAATGCAGGGCTTCCAGCGAGGTAGAACGCCGGAATTCTCACTGCCGCCCGTCGCACCCGTTGCCGAAACCCGCCGAGTTGTCAGGCCCAGCGAACTCTTCAAAGAGATCAGTGAATATATCAGCTTTCAGACGATTCCGCTCGTACACAAAGATCTATACGCATTGGACGTATTGAGCTACATCCTCTCCAACGGCCAGGGCAGCAGGCTGGTGAAAAAATTCCAGTTCGAGGACAGACTCGTAACTTCCATCGATACCTGGTCAGCTACGCCGGAATGGGGCAAGGGCAGCTTTACGATTACCTATCGGGCCGAGCCTGCCAAGGCTGATATCGCGGAAAAAGCAATCCTTGAGGAGTTGCGAAAAGTCGTAGCTGAGGGAGTGACCCAGGAAGAATTAGACCGGGCCAAGCGTCAGAAAATTTCCGATCAGGTTCGTTCACAGCAGACGATGGAAAGCATAGCCGGCACGCTCGGGTCGGACTTCCTGGCTGCGGGTGACATCGAGTTCAGCCAGGCCTATACGGATCGAATTCAAAAAGTCACAGCTGAGGAAATCCAGGCTGTCGCAAAAAAATATTTCAACTTCAACGCCATGGTCATCACCCGCATAGGCCCGCCTGAGTTCTGCAAAATCACCCAGGCCAAGACCGAAAAAGACGCAACCGGCAATACGGAGTTGATAACCCTGCCTAACGGCATGCGGGTTGTGCTTTGCCCGTCAAATGCCGTCAAACTCGTTTCCATGGTCCTGGCTGTCAAGGGTGGCCTGCTCCTGGAGACGCCAAAAGACAACGGCATTGGCGAGATGATGGCTGCCCTTTCCACCAGGGGCGCAGGCGATATGACCGCGGAGGAAATCTCCACGTTCTTTAACGAAGCCGGCGGAAGCATCGGCGGCATGTGCGGCGATAACACGTTCCTCTGGAGCGCTTCAGTGCTGAGTGACCGGTTCGACAAAGCGATGGAAATTTTCGGCAAGGTCGTTCTCGATCCGACATTCTCGGAAAATGAATTGAACAGTCTGCGTCCGCTAGCCATAGCTGGCGTTAAGAGAATTGATGAGAATTGGGCGTCGCAATTGAGTAAGTTTTTCCGCGGTAAGTTTTTCACAAACTCTCCGTGGCAGATGCTCACCAGCGGCGACATTAAGGTCATAGATTCCCTTACGCCCGAACAGCTGAGAGCTTATCATCAGCAGGTTCTCAAGGGCGGTTCTGCGGTGCTTGCCATCTACGGCGACTTCGACCTGGCCAAGACCAGGGAGCTAGTTACGGATATTTTCAGTGTCATGCCCGCTGGTCAAACCCAGCCCAAGCTCGCGGACAAACGAAATATCGCTCCGGCTGGCGAGGTCTACGTTATGCCGACTACCACAAAACAGGCGGGCATCATGGTAGCTGCGCCGGGAACGACCGTTAGCGATATCAAGGATCGTCTGGCCCTGATGCTGATCGACACGATAATCAGTGGCTATAATCTCCCAAGTGGCTGGCTGCACACCGAACTGCGGGGCAAGAAGCTCGTGTATGTAGTTCACGCTTATCACAAGGCGGGCTTCGCGCCGGGTGCGTTTATAACCTATGCCGGAACACAACCCGAAAAGGCCAAAGAAGTCGTAGAGATTATCGAGAAGAACCTCCGCAAGGCAGCTGATTATCTGCCGACGCAAGATGAACTCAATCGGGCAATTAAAACAATTGTGACCGCTGAGGTGTTGAATAATCAGGAACTTGGCGACCTGGCTGTGCAGGCTGCCCTGAATGAACTCTACGGCCTGGGCGCCGACTGGTCCAAAAGACTCCGCGACGAACTCCAACAGATCACGCCGGAACAGGTTCGCGACGTGGCTAAGAAATATCTAGGCGGCGGATATGTGGTTACCGTAATCACACCCAAGCCTGAACTGTTCCCGGAAACGAGCATCGAAAAGTGACAGAAGAAAAGGATATGCTGAATTCATCGGTCAGAGAATTTGTCGAAAGCACAGCTGCGAAGTCTCCCACGCCTGGTGGCGGGAGCATAGCTGGTGTGGTTGGCAGTCTGGCGGTGGCTTTGGGTGAAATGGCGCTGAATTTTACGATTGGCAAGAAAAAGTTCGCAGACCACGCCGAGCTTCATGAAGAACTTTCCGCCAGGCTGATCCGGGCCAGGGAAATGTTTCTTGACCTGGTTGCCGACGACATGGCTGCGTATGGCATGTATCGCGAAGCCGCAGTCATGGCCGACGGACCTGATAAACAGCAGGCTTCCGCCCTGGCCCTGGCAGCTGCGATAGACGTGCCCCGAGAAATGGCCAAGTTGGCCCTGGCTGTGTTGGGCGATCTGGACAAACTGGCAAGCTGCTGTAATCAGTACCTGGTGAGTGATCTTATCGCCGGTGCTGTCTTGGCGTCAGCGGTGACCGTACTGTGCGACCTCAACGTGCGGGTAAACACGCCCAGCCTGGATGACAGACAGGCAGCGGCTGATATTCGACAGGCGAGTACTGAGGATCGAAACAAAGCTGCTGCACTCGCAGCAGAGATTGAAGAAAAGACGAAAGTTTTCCTGGGTTGATTATGTTGTCCCCAAAGCCTGGCTGGGTTGGGCGATAGCTGGATTTTGGATAAAAAAGAGACGGTTATAAAAAATGGCGAAAGATTTTAAGATAGCGAAGACCACAGGTACATGTGCAAAGTGCAGCCAGCTCCTGCCGCCCGGAACAGATGTGATCGCGCTGGCAAAGATGGGCGAAGAAGAACTCATCCGCGAGGATTATCACGTTGCCTGCTGGGTCGAGCCTATGGAGATGGAAGCCTCCGCAAACAAGGACGTCCTGGGCGTCTGGCGGATGACCATACCGGAGAAGGAAGAGAAAAAGAAGCTGCTCATCGACGACGCGCTTCTGATGAATTTCTTTGAACGGCTGGCTGGGCAGGAAGACCCCAGCAGAATCAACTTCCGATACGTCCTGGCCCTGATCCTGATGCGGAAAAAACTCCTGACATACCAGGGTATGGATCGACAGGAAGACGGTACTGAACTCTGGAAGATGAAAATGCGAGGCAGCGACCAGGTCCACGAAGTGGTCGACCCGAAACTCGACGAATTCATGATCTCGGAAGTCAGTGCCTCGCTGGGTGAGATTATGCAGGGAGATTTCGAATGAAGTCTTACTTTAAAATTTTTGTGATGGCTATGGGATGTATACTGATTTTTACTGCCGTAGGCTGCAAGCCGGGCCATCCGCCGCTGGGGACGCTAGTGCCGATGAGCCAGGTCATCAGCGAATACAATTCCAACGCAGCCAAGGTTCCCAGGCTTTGGGCGAGAGCGAATATCTCTATGACGTATCGTGAAAAGCCCGGCGACTTGGGCTTTTCCTGGGGATCGACGATCGGCGACCCTAACGGCTTATTGCTGCTTAACAAAACCGCCAATGCCGACAGGCCTCAGGATTTCATGCTTCAGATAAAGGAGCTTGGCAACCGCATAGGCCAGCTCGGAACGAGTACCGTTGACGGGGCGTATTACTTTTGGCTGAATTTTGGCGACACACAAAATTGCAGCTGGGGCCAGCTGAAATTCGCCGGGGCGCCAGGAATTACCGGCATGCCGATAGACCCCACCCAGCTATTGGCTGTGCTTGGCGTCTGCGAACTCCCAGCCGATCAAACCCGCCCGCCATTCCTCGGCCAGACCATCTGCTTCGATCCGCCTGCCTACATTCTGACCTTCGTCGATCGCCAGCCTGTAACAAAGCAGCTGAAGTTTCGGCGCGAGGTATATTTCCGCTGGAGTGAAACCAAAGCTCGCCGGCCTTTCATGGTGAAAATTTTCAACGACCTCGGCCTGGTCGTCCTCACGGCTGAGATGAAGAACTACCGCGAAATTTCTCAAGAAGATTCTGATGGTAATGAAGGGGACGCGAAACCCCTCATGCCGACGGATATCAAATTGACGTGGCATGAGACGGGTAGTGAACTGCACCTTGTGCTCGCGGAGATGACCACAGCTGAGAAGTTCGACCCAGACGCTTTCCTGCTGTATTATGCCATCCCCTGGCCTTTGCCGAGCATCGCCAAACAGGTCGACATGGACGTCGACGGGCCAAGACCGCTACCACTCAGCCAACCGAAAAACGGAGACGAAACCGAATGATTCGCCGATATTTACTGGGCATTCTTCTGGGAACTATTATATGTATTGTCGTTGGGCTTACCCCGGCGGAGCAGAAAGATTCCGTCCCCGCCAGTCAGCCTGAGACACAACCTGCAACTCAGCCAACCTCGCCGCTTCTGCCGATTTTGGACAGCGAAATTACCGAGCAATATATCCCAGCCGGCAGCGATGATATTCTCTGGCTTCTGAAAATAAACCAGGCCAATTTTGACATCCTCGCCCGCAAGCTCGGGAAAGATTGGCAGTGGGCTGCGAGGGAAATGACACCCGCCAATCCGCGATGTCCCGTCGCAGCTGGGGAAAAGCTGCACGTTTTTTTTGAAGGCGGAACGTATGTATTTTTCAGCTTCCCCACAAACGAATTGGCCAACATGTCAGTTGGCGCGAACACACCCGGAAATGTCGTCGCAGCCTGCCCGACCAAGGATTTCCTAACCCAGCCAGGCCCGGGGCTGCTTGTCGCTATCCAACAACGCACTTCAGCAATTGTGCCTTTTGCAAAAACCCAGCCTGCTGCAAAAAGAGACGCCAACCAGAACAATTTCGATCAGGTAATCGTTATATATCGTTTTACCGGGTCGCAGTGGGTAGAGACAGCCAGGCTGGCGGGGGATTTTTCAGAGAAGCAGCAGAACTCCCCATCGATTTTCCTGGCTGAGCTTGAAGATACCATTTTCCTCCTGACGCAAACCGGCGGGAGCTTCAGCCTGCTGGCCAAGGATCCAAACGAACAGCCCTGGCGGAAACTGTCCGTCGCCTTTGATGAATTTCCGGGCAAACCCATAGGCCTGCAGGTTATCAAAGACAAGCTTGTCTGTGTCTTCGCGACGGATGAAGGAATTTTAAAACTGGGCATCTTTGACACGAAGCCAGCCAGGTTCGCATCGCCCCAGACCATCAAGTTGAATGACAGCCCAGCCAAGCTGGGCCAGGCTGTGCAGGTCACACGCCTTGCCGATCAACTCGTACTGCGATGGCAGGAGAAGGGCAACGCCAAAATTGCAACCTGCACTCTGACCGGCTCGATTAACAACGTCGAGGACATCAAGCAAAAGATAGACGAAATGCCCGACGCCTCCCTGGCCAATAATCTCAGAGAGTATGCGGTACTCGGAATCGTAGTTATTTTTGTACTTACAGCCTTCACGATAAAGCCAAAAAACAGCTCACCGGTTTTCATGCTCCCAGCTACACTCAGGCCTGGCAATCTAGTCAAAAGATTCATCGCGTTCCTGCTGGACTTCGTGCCGTTCCTTATACTCGGCATGACTATATTCGTGCCGGACATGCTGAACAAGGAATTAGATGAACTTCGCCCAATGCTTGAAAACCCCGAAAAATTCCAGACTGTTGAACTGGTATACGCTCAATTATTTTCCCTAGGTCTGTATATCGTGTATTGCATAGCCATGGAAATGCGATTCGGGGCGACGGTAGGTAAGATGGCCTTTAAGCTCAAGGTGGTCGAAGCCGACGGCAATAAGCCCGGCATTCGCTCAGCTGTGCTGCGGAATATCACCAAAGCCATAGAACTGCCCATGCTGGCTGGACATCAGATATGGTTTATGGTGATTATTTTCATGCTCCCCGTCATCACCCGCTACAATCAAAGGTTGGGCGATATGGTAGCCAGGTCTGCAGTGGTGGACTCGCGCGAACTACCCATACCGGTAGTAAACGACAACAACCAACCCGCAGACGAAAAGACCGATGAATCGACGGATGATAATTAGGGCAGATGTCTTCATTTTGAAATGTCGTAAAATGGTCAGACCATGCAGGCAGAAATACGAACAATTCTGAAACGCTTCACCCGCAGGTTGCTTCTTACCAGAATATTCGAGTCTGCCGTTTTATTCTCTGCCGGCTCAGCTGCGTTGTGCGGGCTTGTCATGACGATAAGTCTTATCACGAATTTTAACTTACATTTTGATCTTTGGGTTCTGCCTGTCCTGTTCATATCGGCTGGGGCGTTGGCGGGATTTTTTATCGCTCTTTTTAAAGGTGCGTCTGTCCGGCAGGCTGCGATATTTCTTGACGCCAGATACAAGCTGCAGGAAAGGCTGACAACAGCTGCGGAATTTTCAGAAGAGAACAGCTATTGTCCCGCGGTTGCATGTATTTTCGACCAGGCTGTCACCGTTGCGAGACAAATCCCAGCCAGGCCTAGTTTTCGTAAGAATCCGCCTGCGATCTCAGCTGCGCTTATACTTGGAGTCCTGTTCTGTGGTCTGCTCTCGCTGATTCCTGACAGCGAACCGAAACAGACATCTCTCGCCACTGACGAAATCCGGCAAGCCGTTGAGGTTATGAATAAAATGCCCCCGGATTCTCGCGCGGAACTGGCCAGAGCGATATCAGCTACCCCAACGAAGGATGAAAAAATCCAGGCCAAACTCAACGCTCTTTCTCGCGCCATCATAGCTGGCAATCAGGCGGAGCAGCGTCGCATACTTGCTGAATTGCGTCAGGCTGGCTATCGCCCGATTGCAGAATTGCCTGAACATCTGCAGCTTGAACTTTCACAGGCTGGGGCAGATAAATTGGCGAAGGCTTCATCACTTGATAACACCAGCCAGCAACAGCCTGATGAAAATTCAAAAAGCACATCAGCCTCCCAGCCTGTCCGAATATACCATCCAGATTACGACACAGCTACCAGCCCCCCAGCCTGGCAAACCCAAGAAACTTCACAACCCAGCCCAGCTGACCCCGCATGGTTAACGACAAAAGCTCTCGCTGCCAGAAACGCCCAGCCTGGTAAAATCCCGCCCAGCTACCAGCCCATCGTTCGCAGATTTTATCAAGCCGGCGCAAAATAAAAGACGACCCCACGAATCATCGCAGGGCCGTCGTTTTTTCACTATTGTCCAGCACCCATTGTCTGGTGCCTATTTGCTTACCATTTACCGGTTTTAGCGACCGCCGGTTTGGGCAGGTCCTTTAGCATCTGGCCTGCATCGTCGATAACGGACTGCGGCAGTTCGTTGTCCATCAGTTCGCCTCTGAAATACTTATCGTAACCGACAAGGTCCATCAATCCGTGACCTGACCAGTTCATGACGATAACCTTTTCCTTGCCTTCTTCCTTGGCCTTGAGTGCCTCGTCGATAGTACACGCGATAGCATGACTGGTTTCCGGTGCGGAGATGAATCCTTCGGTTTTTGCCCACTGCACAGCTGCTGCGTAGCACTTGAGCTGATGGAAACTCCTCGGCGTTACAAGTCCTTCTACAACGCACTGGCTGACCTGCGGAGCCATACCGTGATAACGAAGACCACCTGCGTGGATCGGCGGGGGTACAAAACCATGGCCAAGCGTATGCATGGCAAGCAGCGGAGTCATGCAGGCTGTGTCGCCATGGTCGTAGGCGAAAGGCCCGCGGGTAAGCGTCGGACAGCTGGCTGGCTCGACGGGATAAATTTCAATATCCGCACCGTTGATCTTGTCCTGCACGAACGGGAAAGCCAACCCTGCGAAATTCGACCCGCCACCACAGCAGCCGATGACGACATCCGGCTTGTCAATACCGGCGAGTTTCAGTTGCTTCTTGGTTTCCAGGCCTATGACGGTCTGGTGCAGCATGACGTGATTCAGCACGCTGCCCAGGCTGTACTTGGTCTTGCCGGTCGGATCGCTCACCGCCTGCTCGACAGCTTCGGAGATGGCCATGCCCAGCGAACCGGGAGTATCGGGAGTCTCTGCCAAAATGCGTCTGCCGGTCTCGGTTTCGTTGGACGGACTGGCAACACAATTGCCGCCCCAGGTCTGCATCATGAGTTTGCGGAACGGCTTCTGGTCGAAGCTGATGCGAACCATGAAGACCTTACACTCCAGGCCGATCAGCGAACATGCAAACGAAAGTGCACTGCCCCACTGGCCTGCGCCGGTTTCGGTCGTCAAACGCTCAATGCCGAACTGCTTGTTGTACCAGGCCTGCGGGATCGCAGTGTTAGGCTTATGACTGCCAGCTGGGGAGACGCCTTCATTCTTGTAGAAAATTTTCGCAGGTGTGCCGAGCGCTTTTTCCAGCCCGCGGGCGCGATACAAAGGCGAAGGCCTCCATATCGCGAGCATCTGCAGAATTTCATCCGGGATATCAATCCACCGCTCGGTGGAGACTTCCTGTTCTATAAGATTCATCGGGAAAACCGGAGCCAACATTTCCGGTGTAACAGGCTTGCCGTCAGGCCCAAGTGGAGGCTGAACGGGGTTCGGAAGATCAGCTGCGATGTTATACCATTGGCGCGGCATTTCAGATTCCGGCAGTTCGTATTTAATGCGTTCCATAATTTCTCCTGTTTCTTGAGATAAATGACTTATCAAGGCATAAGTTATCGGATTATTAACCCTTCTTGGCAAGTTTTTTTTCACCCGCCAGGGCTTTCTTCAGCCAATCAATCCACTGCTCCATACCCTGCCCGGTCTTGGCTGAGAGCTCTATGACCTCCGCGCGAGTGTTTATGCGGGCCAGATCGTTGTAAACCCGGGATTTATCATAATCCAGCACATCAACAAGATCGACCTTATTCAGCAGGATTACGTCGGCAGGCTGAAACAGCGTGTTGTACTTGGCGACCTTGTCGTCACCCTCGGTTGTGGAGAGCATTGCGACCCGCACATGCTCGCCAAGATCAAAGCCGCTCGGACAAACCATATTGCCGACGTTTTCAATGAACATGAACGACAGGCCTGCAATATCCAGACCATCCAACGCTCGGGCAACCTGCGAGGCTGAGAGATGACAGCCTCCCTCTGTGTTAACCTGCGTAACCTCCACAGCCTTGTCGCCCAGCCTTTCCGCATCGCGAGATGTCTGAAGATCGCCGACAATCACAGCTGACTTCATCCCGTCCAGCGCCGGAATTGTCTTCTCCAACAGCGTGGTCTTTCCGCTGCCCGGAGCGGAGATTATATTCACCGCCAGCAACCCCGCATTCGTCATCCTGATGCGATTCTCCGCTGCAGCTGAGTCGTTGGCTTCCAACACATTTTTTACGACATTAATCTTCATGCGATCCGCTCTCCTTGTTTTTCTGCTGCCCCGTCACCGACGCGAGCAGGATTTCATTACCGCTGACAATATCAACATCCGCCTGATTACATCCCGGACACAAATACGAATCTGTGCCCGGCTCGAACTCCAGGCCGCACTGCCTGCACCTGGCCAACGCGGGCAGAATCTCCAACGTCAACTCCGCCCCCTCCGCAACCGTACCGCCCGAAGCTGACTCAAAGGCAATCTCCAACGCTTCCGGCACTACCCCGCGCAGAACGCCCGCCTGTACCGTAAAGGCTTCTACACGCAAAACGCCATTCTCGGCAGCAACCGCTTCAAGCTGATCCAACAACTCAACTACTATCGACATCTCGTGCATTTTAAAATTCCATATCTTTGGCACTCAGGCGTCTACTCTCTTCGCCGCCGTAACAGTTTTATCGTTACACGCCGCTTTGCTAGCAAATTCGCGGCAATTCTTCGCCGTAGGGCCTGGTGATCATCCTTCTCCCGCCGGCATGGGTGATCAACTCGACCAGAGGCGGAGTTGCTGCTGTAAATTTTCCGATAACCGCAGCATGACTCCCCAGCGGATTGGCCCAGCTTATATCCAGCACCCGCTGAGCATCCTCAGCAGAGACGACGGCCACAATCTTACCCTCGTTGGCGACGGTCAGCGGATCCAGTCCAAGCATGTCAGCTGTGCTTCTCGCGACAGGCGAGATCGGAATGGCCCGTTCCTCGATATCCAGGCTCAGGCCGGTGTCTTCAGCCAGGTCGCACAGCACGCCGGCCAGGCCGCCGCGAGTGGGGTCTCGCAAAAATTTCACATCGATTCCGCCAGCCAAGAGCTCGCCAACCAACCCAGCCAGGGGCGCGACGTCACTCCGCAGCTCGGTTTCAAATGACAGCCCTTCACGTGCGCTCATCACAGCCAGGCCGTGCTCGGCGATTCTGCCGGTAACAATCACAACGTCTCCGGTCTGAATCCGAGACGTATCGAGATTCGAGTTTTCGTACAGTTCGCCGACACCGGCGGTGTTGATAATCAAGCCGTCACCCCTGCCTCGCTCGACGACCTTCGTATCACCAGTAACGATAACCACACCAGCCTCTTTTGCCGTAGCTGCTATCGAATCTATCATGCGATCGAGAGTTTTAATCGCCAGCCCTTCTTCGATTATGATCGCCAGGCTCAGCGCGAGCGGCTTGGCCCCAGCCATGGCCAGGTCGTTGACCGTTCCGCAAACTGCAAGACGCCCAATATCACCGCCCGGAAATTCCAAAGGCTGAACGACGAACGAATCGGTCGTCATACATATTCGCCCGCCAGGCCTGGGGAGCACAGCACTATCGGTCATGGGGTTCAGCAGGTCGTTTCCGAGCTTGGGGATAATACGCTCAGTCAATAACTGACGCGTCAATTCCCCACCACCGCCATGGGCCAAAATTATGTGTCCGTCGTCCATTATTTCTCCTGAATTTTGAAAAACTTAGTCCACAGATTACGCAAATTTTGTTATCGGTTTTTCTTTCCAAACTTCGAACTTCAAAATTCCCTGTTCGATATTCGCCATTCTTTTCCAAGTACCTAGTGTCTGCTCCCTAGTGCCTGCCGTACTTATACCACGCGGAACATGTGCCTTCGCTGGAGACCATACAAGGGCCGACTGGTTTTATAGGCGTGCAGGTTTTGGCGAAAAGCGGACAGTCAGCCGGCGAGGCCTTGCCCTGAATTACATCACCGCAAAGACAGCCTGGCGGGCAGACGTCAGGCCCTATGGCCAGACCAAAATGCTCCAATGCGTCCAAAGATTTATATTCGTCGCGAAGATCTAATCCGCTGGCGGGTAGTTCGCCCATCGCTCGCCACAAAGCTGGGCCAGGTTGGAATATTTTTTCCGTCAGAGCCCAGGCTGCGGGGTTGCCAGCCTCGGTTACCGCTACGCTATAAACATTTTCAACTCGCGACTCGCCAGCTGCGACCTGCTTGCATATATGCAGAATCGCGTCCAACATGCCAGCTGCCTCAAAGCCGGCGACCACACAGGGTTTTTTAAATTTGGTCGCGATATTCTTGTACGCCCCGGCGCCGATAATAATGCTGACATGGCCTGGGCAAAGAAAACCGTCTATCGGAACATCGCCACTGGAGAGCAGAATTTCCATAGCTGGGATCACCAGCTTGTGACCGGCGAGTATGAAAAAATTATTCAAGCTCTTATCGCGCGCCTCTATCACCGCAGCTGCGGTTGCCGGAGTTGTAGTCTCAAAACCGACCGCAAGGAAAACGATCTTCCGATCCGGGTTCTCCTCCGCCAGTTTTACCGCGTCGCGCGTGGAATAGACCAACGCTATCTCAGCCCCCCTGCTGCGTCGCTGGGCCAAACTGCCCGTGCTGCCTGGCACACGAATCATATCTCCGTAAGTTGCAATGGTAACCTCGGGCCTGTCCGCCAGCTCGCAGGCCACGTCCAGATACCCCTGGCTGGTAACGCAAACCGGACAGCCAGGCCCGCTGATCAGTTTTACCTTATCTGGAAGCAAACTCTTCACGCCGCTGCGAAACAAACTCACCGTATGCGTGCCGCAAACTTCCATAATCTGAATTGCAGGCAAAGACTGGCACACAGCCTTGATTTCCGCAACTAGTTTTGAAATTTTTTCGTTATCCATTGCCTGTCCTGATTTTTATCGCAATCCAGTTCTACTCACGCTCATCTTGCGAGCGGGGGTCGATCAGCGCTTCACGGAGCGACTCGAAAGTCTCCATCGCTTCGGTTTCGTCGAGTTGCGTTATGGCGAAACCGGCGTGGACAAGAACCCAGTCGCCCGGGCCGGCTTCGGGGGTCATCGCAAGGGAAGCCTCGACCCGGCTGCCCTGGAAATCCACGACTCCAATTCGGCCCAGTGCAGGATCGACACCATTGTCTTTTACCTCAAGTATTTTTCCTGGTATTGCAAGACACATTTTTCAAAACTCCTGTAATCGTGGACTCATCCTTCTTGTCCCAGCCTGGCCGAGGCTGAGATTGCCTGGCCAAGGGAAATACTGACGTCGCTCGTCGGGATGCGCGTATGATAAAAAACCTTCAGCCCAGCTGCATCAAGAAGTTCTTTCAAACGCTTGGTCAGAATCCTGTTCATGAAACATCCGCCGCTCAACGCAACCCGATCCAACCCTGCCTGCTCAGCAACGCGCGTTACACAGTCAGCCAACATCGCTGCGAGCGTCTCATGAAAAGCTCGCGCCAATGCTTCTTGACTCTGCCCTGCTTTCAAGCCTTCAAGCAATCCGCGAATCATGGGCCTGTAATCCATCTCGAAAGCCTGACCTGGTTGAATTTCAAAATCAAATGGTTCGGCGAAATCGCAGTTGCCGGCGGCAGCTTCTAGTGCCATCGGAGCCGCAGCCTCGGTTATGTTGCGATCGCAAATATCCAGCAGAAACGCAACCGCATCAAACAATCTGCCCAAACTCGAAGTTCGTAAAGCCCGGCCTGTCTTGAGTCTGCTCTGCATAAGTTCCAGAGCCTTTTGGTCAACTCGGTTTAGACATGAGGCTGTCAATTTTTCAGCGTTGAGATCGCCGAAAATTTCGTGCAGTAGTCCCACGGCTGGTCGCCATGTTTCCAAGGAGGCTGCATCCCCGCCGATCAGCGGAAACGTTCGTAAATGGCCAGCCCGTCGGAAGGCTGCGTTGTCACAGACCAGAACCTCACAGCCCCAGATCGAGCCGTCCAGGCCATAACCCGTGCCGTCACAGCAAAGGCCCACGACCTGGCCAGTCAGTTCATGCTCAGCCATGCACGCAACAACGTGAGCATGATGATGCTGCACGCCGATAGTTTTCATATTCAAACTGTGAGCATAACGTGTAGCGGCGTAGCTGGGGTGCAGATCGCAGGCAACGATGGCTGGCTTAACCCCCAGTTTCTTTTGCAACGCCTCGACGGTAGCGAGAAATTTTCGATAAGTTCCCGGCTCGGCCAGGTCACCGAGATGCTCGGTAAAAACCGCTTCCCGCCCAGCCAGTACACATACGGAACTCTTAAGTTCTGCTCCGAGAGCAAGAACAGGCTGGGAGGCTTCGGCATGGAGTTTTATGCAGGTCGTAGCGACCTGACCCCAGTCAAATTGTTCTGTGGGTAACTCTGGCAAAAACACTCCGATTTCTTAGCAAAGAGAGAAACTGAGGTTTCAATGCTCCGAAGCATTATAGCAGATGATGCTGAAAATGCCAATCCCGCCAAGACTGTTCATGTCCAGAGAAACGTCACTCCAAGGATCATAAGAACAACCGCGCCAACCAGCTCGGCAGGTCGACCAATGGCCTTGCCGATACGCTGACCGAGCAGCACGCCAAGCAATGACATTATCGCAGCAGTGATCCCTATGATAATGCTCGCAACCCATATCGAATACGCGACGGCTGCACCCTTCAAGGCCAGCGAAACACCGACGACAAGCGCGTCGATACTCGTAGCCAATGACAGCCCAACCAGCGACCAGCCTTGCGTGGGATCTTTAGGTTTGATATGCAGAGCCTTCTCCACCGCGTGCTCCGCAGCTTCCGCCGACTCGCCGGGCTTGTTGTGGATCACCTCGATAAACATTTTCAGACCTATTGCAAAAACCAGCCCAGCGGCAAGATACTTTCCAAATTGCTGCACCGGCCCAGCCAATTCCCTACCCAGCAACCAACCCAGGATCGGCATGAAGAACTGAAAGCCCCCCATAGACAATGCCAATCGAAACTTATGTCCGGCAGCATTCCATTTCACGCCAATCGCCGCTGAGACGCTCATGGCGTCGGCTCCTAGCCCCACAGCAATTGCTATAATGCCGATAAAATCCAATTCCATATCCTCATAGTATAATCAGAAAAGCTGCGCCATACGGACGCAGCTTTTCAGTATCATAATGCTAGAAAAAAGTATCTCCATACCTTTATCATCAATAAACGGTCACATAGAAGCTATGCGTAATCACATTTTCACCATCGGTAGCTTCCACATCTACCAGGAATGTTCCGGTAAACCCTTCCGGCGTGGTCACAGTAAGTTGGCCTCCGTTCCATACCAGTTGTACGCCTTCAGGTGCGTAGATTTCCGATTCATAGAAAAGCGCCCATGGATCATCATAATAAGCAGGATCGACCTGCCCTACCTGCACAGATCCCGCCCTGCCATACCGAAGCACTAAACCATCTGGAAGTATGCCATAAAAATATCCAATGGCGTCTTTGTAGACATGCTCGCCCTGACGCCACAAATTGCCGTTATTCCACCATCTGTATTGGATAAATTGGAGTCTTGATTCCAATTCATAGGCCCCCGCCTTGGCAGTATTCAGTGATGCAGAATAAATTATCGAATCTGCCGAATCGAAATCGGTGGCAAGATAGGTAACTGTCGTACTGCCACCCTCCGAAACTGTTTGATACGAAGCCGTTGTCTCCCAAACCGGTACGGAATTCTTTACTGTCACATCGAAACTGTATGTTGATGTCTTTTGTGCATCCCCCTCGCCAGAGACAGCTGTTACGTTAACACGAACCGTACCCAGATAGCTTGCGTTCTGTACGGTAACCGTCAATTGACGGTTCGTGACATCGCCATCAATAACATCGGCCCAGCCTGCAATTACGTTCAGATCACTCGGCTCTTCCATGTCGAGCAACGACTGGGGATCATCATAATAGGCGGTATCGATTTGGCCCTTCGCAACAGCTACCCTATTCTGGAAAACTTCACCGGTCTCAAGAATGTAGTAATAAACACCGGTTGCACTACGGAACCATTTTTCACCCAGCTTTTTTATATTATCATATTTCGATACATAAGTGGCCAAGGCAAGTTCTTCCTTCAACTGCCAGGCTTCACTGGCTGGGTAGGTAAATTCAACCGAAAAAGTCACCGCCTGGTTATCTGCGTCGGTAGTCTCGCCGAGAATCACAACCGCCTGCTGGGGATTGTCACGATAAGAAACTATCTGCTCACCCACTTCGTTAATTACCGGGGCATGATCTATTATGCTCACCTGGAAAGCGTAGGTGGATGTCTTTCCGCTTTCGTCGGTAGCTGTTAGTTCAACCGTAAACGTACCGTCAAAGTTAGCATCCGCGGGAGTAAGCGTCATGGTCTGATCAGTAAGGCTGATAAAGACATCCTCAGGTGCGGGATTTGGCTGAGCGTCAATCAGGTCCTGCGGATTATCGTAATACTCAGTTCCGATCTGATCAATATATACACCTGTCTTGTAATTATAAACCTCTCCGCTTGGCACAATGTAATACCATTGCTTATCGGCGGCCCTGATGAGTTTTCGCGTTATTCCCTTAAGATTATCGTATTTCGGGTAGTATGTTTTTAAACCAAGTTCGGTTTTCAAATCATATGCAGGCTGATAATCCTGTAAGGTGTATGAATATGTCACAGTCTCTCCGTCGGCATCCGTCGCATCACCCAACGTAATTTCAACGGGCTCATCAGCCGCGGAGAGGTCCTGATCTGCAATGGTTTCTATTACCGGGGCGTCATTGGTAACCCCTACGGTGAAGGTGTCTGTCACAGCTATCTCACCTTCGCCATCACCGGAAGTAGCAGTTACCTCGACGCTGAAGGTGCCTTCAAAATCGGCATTGCCTATAACAATATCAACCTGCGTTTTATCAACACCGCCAGTAACTATATCTTCGAATATGAACGTAACGTCCGGTCCTGTAGGCTCGGTCAGGTCTATCAGCAATTGCGGATCGTCATAATACTCAAGAGCTACATCACCTATTTTCCCCGCGACTCTATACTGGAATAATTCACCGTTGGGCATGATATAGAAATAATGCCCAGCCGCATCCTTAAGCCATTTTCTGCCCGTCGCTCCACGATTGTCTAATTTTGGCAGATATGTCACCAGGCCAAGTTCTGTTTTCAAATTATAAGCTATTGCATCCGCAGACGTGTTCGTAGCTACGCACGTGAAGGTCACATCCTCGCCATCTGCGTCCTGGTTCGCACCAAGAACAACTGTTGCCGGATCGGCAGCTGTGTGAGAAACTGAAACGTCACTGATATTATCGATGACAGGCGCGTTGTTAACTACCGTAACAGTAAAACTTCCAGTACCGTCAGCCTTGCCGTCGTTGCCGGTCACCTCAACAAGGAATGTACCCGTATACCCAGCTGCCGGATCTATCGTAAGCACATTTCCCAAAATGGTCGGAGTCGCAACGTCGGGAACTTCGGGCGTATCAAGAGCAATCAGCGCTGTGGGATCAGTATAATATTCAACATCAACCGTACCCATGAATGTGCCAAGAAGGTAGGCATAAATCTTCCCATCTGGGAGAATGAAGTACCAGGTCCCTGTGTCACTGACCACGTACTTTCTGCCGGTTCCTCTATAGTCGTCATACCTTGCGTTATATCTAACAAGACCCAGCTCTGTTTTCAGATCATAATCAGGATCATAATGTGTAATCGTCGCACAGCCAGCCTCATATGTTATCGGGTCGCCTTCAGCGTCACTCGTCGGCAGGGTAACCGACAGGGTGTCCGTGGTATAAGACATTTCTTTGTCGTCCAATTCAATTACGGGCACGCTATTCTGGCCACTGATATTGATCGTTACGATTCCAAAGCCTGAGTTGCCATGCTCATCCGTAACCTGAATCTCAATCTCATATGAATCTTTCACTGTTGTATCGAGCTTGGTTCTGTCGGCTACGTATATTTGCCCTGTCTCCGCATCAATCTCAAAGGCGCCATCACTGCCGTCATCATCGCTGATCGCGAAAGTAGTGATTGAGTCCCCCTCAGGATCGGTAGCGGTTACAGACCCGACAATAGTGAAATTTGCGGCATTATCACGTACAAGGAATGTCGAATGCTGAACAACCGGAGGCTGGTTCTCCACCACATCGACCGTTACCGTAGCGGATACCGGTGCGTTTTCGCCATCCGAAACTTCGACAGTCAAGGTATAAGACTGGGTGACTGCAAAATCCATTGCATCAGCATTGGCTATCGTAATTTGACCGGTAGCGGCATTGATCGCGAAAACACCGTCATCGTTCCCTGCTGCGATCGCATAACTCAGCGTATCGCCATCGCTATCAGATGCTGTAACCGAGCCGACAACGGAACCTGTTTCGATAAATTCCTCAATGCTAAACGTTGCATCGTCAACTATCGGAGGCAGATTCGGTTCCACATTTACCGTAATTGTAGCGGTATCTGTTCCACCCAAGCCATCATCAACTGCGACCGTCAACGTATAGCTCGGAGTGGTAGAGTAATCAAGCGTAGAGTTATTGACTAAAATAATAGTGCCTGTCTCGGCATTAATGGCGAAAACTCCATCGCCATTCCCAGCTGTGATCGTATAAGTCAGCGATTGACCATCCTGGTCGGTCGCGTCAACTGTACCGACGACCGAGAGGTTTGCTGCATATTCCTTAACGGTAAGCGTGGCATCATTAGCCACCGGGAGATTGTTAGCTTCTACAGTTATCGTAACCGTCGCTGTGTCAGTCGCACCCGAGGCATCCTCAACCTGAACCGTCAATGTATAAGACGAAGTTACCGAGGCATCCAGCAAAGAAGTATCAGGCACGGTAATTTCACCGGTCTCTGCTGCGAGGGCGAAAACGTCACCGGTATTCCCGGATAGAATCGTATAAGTCAGCGTTTCGTCGTCAGCGTCAGAGGCGTCAAGAGTACCGACAGTCACACCGTCGGCTGCGTAGTCTTTCACGGTATACGAAACATCCGCCAGTACCGGAGCCTCGTTGACCAGCACATTAATAGTAATGGTTGCTTCGACAGGATCATTTACGCCATCATCGACCAGGACCGTCAAAGTGTAAGACGGGGTGGTTGCATAATCTAAGGTTGAATTGTCCAACACTGTTATTTCGCCGGTAGTGGAATTAATTGCGAAAACACTGTCTACCATAGAGTAAGTCAGCGTATCGTCGTCAGCGTCAGAGGCAGCGTATGTACCGACAGCCGTTCCGTTGGCAGCATCTTCTTTTACGGTAAAGGTAACGTCCTCTGCCACAGGAGGCTGATTCTCGTCGACATTTATCGTTACTGTAGCTGTGGCAGTCGCGCCCAAGGAATCCGTAACCTGAACCGTCAATGTGTAAGGCGCGTCGTCAATACTCAGCAAAGATGTATCAGGCACGGTAATTTTGCCTTCATGCGATGCTTCATTGGAGATAGCAAAAATCCCGGCATCATTCCCAGCTATGATCGAATAAGTCAGAGAATCGTCGTTATCTACATCTGTCCCTGTATACGTGCCGACTAACACATCGTTGGCTGCGGATATCTTTACGGAAAACGCCGCATCCTCAGCTACCGGGGCATCATTAACGCCGGTAATTTCTATGGTAACATCCGCAACAGCATAGTTTGTTCCGTCCGTAAGCGTATAGCGGAAAGTATCCGTCGCCGTCTCGCCAGCTTTGAGAGAGTCAAACTTACCATTGGGGTCATATGTAAAGCTGCCGTCAGTGCCCCAGGCTGTAACCAACCCTTCGTTGGTAGTGGGGTCAGTCAAAACACTAAGCGACGCGTCGTAATAATATCCCTGGTCGTTTGCAAGCATACCCGGCGCAGCTACGCTGATCGGGGTGTCCTGATCCGTCGTTATGCCCGAATCATCCACAGCCTGGAAATACGACAGACCAACAATCTCAACCTCCGCCAGATACAAAGTCGTCTCGCCAGCCAATTGTACGCGCACAAATTGCCCCTGGACCATCTCCGGCAAATCCAGGGTAGTGGGCTGGCCGGCCTGGCCTGCCACCTGCTGTCTGTATACCACATAGTCAGGCTGCTCGTCTGCGGTCAGATCAGCCAGCGTGTAGCTGGAAGGATCTTCCGTCGTAATGAAAACCCAGAAATCAGTCTGGGAAGCTGCTTCGGCGCCATCGACGTTCCATATATTCAACCCGGCGATGTCGTACGTTACATTAAGATCAACCTGCCACCACGGGTCGGTATCTTCGGTGGTTATACTGGCATTGGCCAAAAGTCCGCCGGTATCGCCGTCGATTGCATTGGCGGCATCGCTGTCGGTAGAGATGCTGGACTGCGTAGCTGAGCCAAAATTCGTGATTGTATCCAGGATGGAAACGGTAACCATGTCGTCGCCGGACTCGGCAGCTGTGCTGAAATGGCCTTCGGCATCCACTACGGTAACGACGATATTATATGCAAAACTATCAGCGTAAGTATGCGTAAGGACCGGAGTCAATTCGTTTGTGACGAATACTTCAGGATCATTGCCGTCACCCCAGTCAACAATCCAGCTGGCAATGTCGTCACCCGCATCCCCAGAGGCTGTCGTGGCAGTGGCGTTAAGAGTATACTCAACACCCGCGTACCCGTGATCCAAAGCGGTGCTGACGTCCAGTAACGGATTACCCGCCAAGAGCAATCGCGGCTCAAGCGACTCAACTACAGGCAAGGCCTCAGCCTGTGAAACCCGGCCAAAAAGGGCTCGAGCCTCCATAAGTCTCATATTTCGGATTGTTAAACGATAGAGATGACAAAGAAGTTTGTACGCGCGTGAAGAACTTGACATAATTTTGTTTCCCTTGGTTAAAACTCAAAACAACATGCTTTACCCTCTACTTGACCCACCCAAATGGAGGGAAAACAACAAAAAAATAGAGTTGGATTATACTTCCTGAAGGCAATTTTCACAAGCATATATCCGACCGATTGTTACATAATAGCATAACCAATACCGCCTGGAAAAATTCATACCCCATGCTGGCATCCCGGCCTTAAATGCCTCTCAACCGGCCTACGGGAATTTTTTTGCGTTGATTTTCTCCAATTCAGGCTTGGCAAGATACAATTCCATGCTAAAATAATATTAATATTGTATGGCCGTTGTTGGTGGGTCCGGGTGATGAGTCTTTTGAGGGTATTGCGTTTTCTTTCGTGGGAATATGTCAAGTTTTCGCCAACAACAGGTGATTTGTGTCTCTACTTGTTGAGATAGCTTGGCCACTTCAAGAGCCGGAGATAGGAGAAAAAAATGAAAACGCAAACTATTTTGATGCTGACAATGATGGGGATTATTTCGAGTTCTGCCTTGGCTGTACCGGTTCCAATTTATACGGGCAGTTTGTCCTGTGCGGATGGCGGGATTCTCGGAGGCGGGGTATGGATTACGCCCGGCGTAACCACCCTCGAATGGGAAGTCACGTTGAATCCAACAAGTACTCACTATAAATACACCCTGACCGTCCCGGAAAAAGACATAAGCCATTTTATAATTGAGACGTCTCTGAGTTTTACTGAAGCTGATATCTTTAACGCAACCGGTCCGTTTGGAAATATCGAAGTAAAGCTTCATATTCCTCAGCAAGGCAATCCTGAGATGCCTGCTGATATATACGGCATAAAATTCTGTGATATGGCAGAAGTAACCATTGCCGTCATCGAATTCGATTCCACACGCAGGCCCGTGTTGGGCAGTTTTTACGCCAAGGACGGAAAAACCGGCGGGATCGACAACGTGGCCTGGAACGCAGATTTTTCTTCCGCCACCAACGACGATTACAAAATCCTCGTGCCAGATACAACTCCGGTCCCCGAACCTGCAACGTGTTCTCTGCTAGCCCTTGGCGCTATCGCATTGATCTTACGTAAAAGACTGTAATGGAAGCTGTATAGTAAGCCCATAAAAAAACCGCCCAGCCATTAAGCTGAGCGGTTTATGTCGGTCACTTGCAGTAAGTAGGAGTGGTGTAAAAACTACTTTTTGCTTTTTTCTTCTTTCATCTTCCGGCGACGTTCGATTATTTCATCGGCGATTGCGTTGGGAACGCGAGCGTATTTTCCCATTTCCATGGTGAAAGTAGCCATGCCCTTGGACAAACTGCGGATGATGGTAGCATAGCCGAACATATTCGCCAGCGGAACCTCAGCCCGAATAATCGAGAAATTCTCTCTTGCTTCCGTGCCGTGTATAACGCCGCGTCTACTGTTAAGGTCACCCACCAGCGAACCCTGATACTCCAGGGGCGTTTCGAGTTCAACAACCATGATCGGCTCGAGCAGGCAGGGCTTGGCCTTCTTGAACGCCTGGTTAAACGCGTCGCGTGCACAGGTTCTAAACGCCATTTCACTGGAGTCTACCGCGTGATACGAACCGTCATCGAGGCACATTTTGCAACCCACTATTTCATAACCAGCCAGCGGGCCTTCTTTCATCGCTGCTTCAAAACCCTTGCCGACGGCAGGGATATATTCACGGGGAATTCGCCCGCCAGTAATGTTGTCTTCAAAATCATACGGACTCTCAGCCGAGTCGTCCAAGGGAACCAGCCGACCCACGATATGGGCAAACTGGCCTGAACCGCCGGTCTGTTTCTTATGACGATGATCAAAGGCAGCCTCAACGGTCGGAGCTTCACGATAGCTGACGTTCGGAGCGCCGACCTTAACTTCGGCCTTGTATTCGCGACGCATGCGTTCAATATAAACATCCAGATGCAGCTCGCCCATGCCTGCGATAACCGTCTCGCCGGTTTCCGGGTCGGTTGAAACACGGAATGTCGGATCTTCCTTCATGAAGCGGTTCAACGCCTTGGCCATTCGATCCTGATCCGCAGAACTCTCTGGGACAACGGACAGGCTGATAACCGGATCAGCTACAAAAATGCTCTCAAGCGAATAATTCACGCCATCGTCGCAGAAGGTGTCACCAGAAGCACAATCGACGCCAACAAGGGCAACGATATCGCCGGCACCGGCTTCGTCGACGTCTTGCCGATCATCGGCGTGCATACGAACAATCCTGCCGATTCGAGTCTTTTTATTTGTTCTGCTATTGATATAAGACTGACCCTTGACGATTTTTCCCTGATAAATGCGAGTGTAACTGAGCTGGCCGAAGGTCTCATCGACGATTTTGAATGCCATAGCAACCATAGGGTCGGCAAAATCACAGGCCAGCGGAGTCTCCGCGCCTTCATTGTCGTGGTCACGAGCAAAGGCTGTCCTGTCAAGTGGGCTGGGCAGGTAATCACAAATAGCTTCGAGTAAGGGTTGGATGCCTTTGTTCTTAAAGGCTGTGCCCATCATCAGCGGCACGATATCCCGAGAGATTGTAGATTCGCGAATGGTGCTGACGATCATCTCGCGGGGAACTTCCTTCTCTTCCAGCATAAGCTCCATCATTTCGTCGTTGAACATGCTCAGTGCGTCGAGAAGTTCATGGCGGGCAGTGGAGGCGGCATCGGCGTACTCAGCTGGGATATCCGACGTAACGACATTCTCTCCGCTCTTGCCTTCGAAAGTCAGGGCCTTCATCGTAATCAGATCAATCACGCCGACGAAATCATCGCCCGTTCCCATGTTCAGCTGGATCGGAACTACATTCAGACCGAGCTTTTCTTTCAGGTCGATTACGACCCGTTCAGGGTCTGCTCCCATGCGGTCCATTTTGTTTACGAATGCGATACGCGGTACGCGGTAGCGTTTCATCTGCCGGTCAACCGTAACGGACTGACTCTGCACGCCGCCTACGGAGCAGAGAACCATGATGGCCCCGTCCAACACGCGGAGTGATCGCTCGACTTCCACGGTAAAATCAACGTGGCCTGGCGTATCGATAATATTTATGATTTTGTTCTTCCACTCGACCTGCGTAGCTGCGGAGGTGATGGTAATACCCCGCTCGCGCTCGAGTTCCATGAAGTCCATCGTCGCCCCGCCGTCACCGCCGCGAACTTCCTGCATGCGATGGATTCGGCCTGCATAAAAAAGTATCCGCTCAGTCAGAGTGGTCTTACCCGAGTCGATGTGTGCCGATATTCCAATATTCCGAATGTTGCCGCGTTGCTTCATAACTTTTTTCCAATTGATTGTTCTATATTCTTACTTTTTTTCCATTCCTTCATATCCCGCAGCCTTGCTTTCCGCCCTTCGATACATCATCCGTCAAGATCACCATTAACAGGTTTCACTTCGGATTAAGCTCAAGGCAGGATACACCCTAACAAGGCAAACAGCGACTGCAGATATAGAAGGCAAGATCGTATCACAAAAGTTTCGTTTTGCAACGTTTTTTTACTTTTTTTCGCGTTTTTTCTCGAAATCTTAATTTTTGCAGTGGCAGGCTTTACCCAAATGTCACTTATTGAAAACGAATCTCACAAATGAAGATGTGAAAAACCAAAACAAATCCGTGAAATCTGTGTAATCTGTGGATACTTTTATAAAAATTTGTGGAATCCGTTCTTTTTTAAAAACATTCGTGTAATTCGTGTTCTGTTGTTTTTCCCGAGAATTGGCCATAATGCTGTTTGACAAGAGCGAAAAAGCCGATACCATAGGTGGCTCTAAATTTGAAATGGACAGGATAATATGAATATTTCACTGAATTGGCTGACGGAATATGTAGATGTGAGTCTCCCCGCTGCGGAGCTGGGCGAGCTGTTCACGAACATCGGCTTGAATTGCGACGGGATCGACGAGACCGGTTCGGACATTGTTTACGATCTGGAGGTTACCTCGAACAGGCCTGACTGGCTGGGGCATCTCGGCGTCGCCCGTGAGTTGGCTACCGCGACAAGCAAAAAATTTCAGCCCCCGGCTGTCAAGCTCCCTGCAGGCCAGGGCCAAATCGCGGACGTCACCTCCGTAGACGTCCAGGCGCCGGATCTCTGCCCACGATATACCGCCCGGGTTATCAAAAACGTAAAGGTCGGCCCAAGCCCGCAATGGATGATCGATTACCTCGAAGCCGTCGGCATGCGAAGCGTCAATAACATAGTGGACATCACGAACTTCGTACTGATGGAATACGCCCAGCCTCTGCACAGCTTCGACTACGATAAACTCGCCGAAGGCAGAATCGTCGTCCGCCGTGCGCTTCCGGGCGAAACGCTCGTCAGCATAGACGAAACCACCTGCAAACTCACGCCCGATATGCTGGTTATCGCCGACGCGAAAAAAGCCGTCGCCATAGCTGGCATCATGGGTGGCCTGGATACCGAAGTTACCAATGAAACAACGACTATCCTGCTGGAAGCTGCCCAGTTCGATCCGCTGACCACCCGCAAGACCAGCAGAGCCCTTGGACTGATGAGCGAGAGTAATTATCGATTCGAGCGCGGCGTGGATCCGGTCGCGTTGGACGAAGCGTCGCAACGGGCCTGCGCGTTGATCTGCGAATTGGCGGGAGGCCAGATGGTCGAAGGCCTGGCTGACGTCTGGGCAACTCCATACCAGGCTCCCCAAGTAACACTTCGCCCCGAACGTACTGCCAAACTACTCGGCATCAATGTGCCGGTCGAGCGGCAGGTGGAAATCCTGGCAGGCCTGGGACTTGAGCCAAAACTCGACGGCGAAAAAATCGCCTGCACCATCCCTTCTTTCCGGGCAGACCTCACACGAGAAGCCGACCTGATCGAAGAAGTCGCCCGCATGGTCGGATACGACAAAATCACGCTGCTCAGCAAGGTCGCCCACCCCGTCAGGCCTATGGGATTATTCGAACGCATCCGACGCGAAGCCATACACACCCTGACCGCCTCCGGCTACAGCGAAGCGATAACCTTCAGCTTCATCGACGCCGAGGAAGCTACGCTATTCGGGTTCGATAACGTAATCTGTGTTGATAAAAAAGTCCGCAGAACAAACAACGCCCTCCGTCCGACGCTGCTGCCAAGTCTGCTGCGCGCTTGCAAAAGTAACCAGGCGGTGGGGAATCCGTCAGTCAGTCTGTTCGAGATAGCTGCGGTATTCCCAGCCGGGACTGACAAGGAATCGTTGCCAGAGGAATACATCCAACTTGCGCTGGTCTCAACCGAAGGACTGCAAGACGTCCGAGGCTGTCTTGCTGCGACGGTTAATAGAATCGCACCGCAAACAAAACTTGAAGTCAAACCCGCAGATTCCGCAGGCCTGGCGGAAGGCGTCGCCGCTGTCGTTCTGCTGGACGGCGAGGAAGTAGGCCAGATCGGCCTGGTCTCCGCAGCAGTTCTCAAACACTACGGCCTGGAGAAATCCATCGCAGCTGCGACACTCAAACTCCCAGCCCTGATCGAACGTGCGAACCTCACCCGCACCGCGCATCTGCTACCAAAATTCCCGCCGATCAACCGCGACCTGTCGCTGGTCATCGACGAGGATGTAACGTGGGGCGAACTGATCAAGGTCGTCCACAGCGTGGCCCAGCCATTGCGGGTCGCGGAAAAATATGTGACCACCTATCGCGGCAAACAAGTGCCCGCGGGCAAAAAGTCCGTCACCATGAACCTGGAATACAGATCAGCTGAAGAAACCCTCACAGGCCAACAGGTCGACCAGCAGATAGAGGAACTTCTAACACCGCTGAAAGCAAAATTCGCCGCTGAACTGAGAGCGTAAGTTTAAAGCATTGCGCCTTTGACAGCCAGGCTCCTGGCTTGGCTTCAAGCGGAGAAATCAACAATTTCTCTGTGGAACTTGTCCTCATAAGCGCAGCTTTATACAGTTCTAGACTCCTCCGGGCTCAAACAATCACCATGCTTGAGTGCGCGGCAATTACATGCCAACAGTCTTTTGATTTTTCCTGCCAAATTCGAGTAAAACGCAAAACACTTTCAGACAACGCTCCGCTAAAATTTCCCACAACACGAGCCTGAACTGAAACAATCGCCACCGACTCAGCCATGATAATTCGTTGATCAGAAAAATCAATCTCTTGAATTTTTAATTTGCCCGATTTGTGAATATTGAGATCATCCTGTTTATTCATAAGCTGGCCGAGGTGATTTGTAAAAATCAGTTCCGGCGCCAGCAGATCATCAAGCTCAGCAACATCAGAGTTCAACATTGCCTTTTTTAATCGTTCTTCAAAGCGCTGAATTTGTTCTTCATTTGTGTTTTTCATTTTACTGCCTAATGTTCAGGTCACAGAACTGTATTTGAAATGGTTATTCAAACAATTCCGGGTTGTTGTAAGCCTTTTTTTTGCCGGTCTTTTTGGCCAAGGTCTTCTTGCCCCCTTTTGCACCGACTTTTCTTTCCGCACGCTTGGCTGCCGGGTTTTCGGAAATGTCGGTCGTGAGGCGTCGGCCTGCGAGCGTGTCCTCAATCCGCTTGATGGACTTCTTGACATAAGCTTCTGAAATATCAATGCCGAAATAATCCCGCTTCAGGTGTGCTGCGACAACCAGCGTAGTACCCGACCCGCTGAACGGATCAACCACCAGATCGCCCGGATTGCTGGAAACTTTCACGATGCGTTCCAGCAGTCTTTCCGGCATCTGACATGGATGCCATTTTACCCGCTCATTAAACGTGCCGCACACCCTGCTGAAACTCCAGACATCGTCGGGGATTTTGCCTTTCGGGTTAGCCCTGCTGTCTGCGTAGGTGGTTTGGCGGGCTGAGGGAATGCGGATTTCCATATCGTTGAAGGTCAGTGCTTTGCGGTCGGTAGCCTTGGAAAAATAGAACAGGTGCGCATGGCTGCGTGCAAATTTAAACTTCGTCGCCTGCCCGAACGTGTAATGCCATATCACCCAGTTCCGCAGATTCAGGCCCAGCTTTCTGCCAATCACGCGAACCTCAGCTGCGTACTCATCGCCGATTGCTATCCAGAACGAGCCGGTCGGTTTGAGGGCGTTCATGCAGGCTTCCATCCAGTCATGAGTCCACTGATAATAATCGTCGTAGGCTTTGCGGTCTTCGTAGACATCATATTTATAGCCTATGTTGAACGGCGGGTCTGCGAAGATAAGATCAGCTACCGGCTCTTTGAGTTTGCCCAGTATTTTCACACAGTCGCCGGCTATGATTTTATTACGTTCGATCATGGGGTGGATTTTACAGTAGCCGGCTGGCTGGCGCAAGTGGTTTTTTCCTCAGCTGCGGGTTTTGTCGTCGGGGCGGGCAGAATCCCCGTAGCGAGGGACTCCATAATACGCTCTGCTGTGGCGACATCACAGCCTTTCGCTGCCAGCGTAAGAACCAGGCATTTTGGCTGACCTGGCTTGGCGGTGGGATTATACATAAATCTGCGAATTTCCAGGCCAAGCTTGGGCAACCCGGCTGCGTCAGCAGGCTGAGTAGTCGGCTGAGTCGCTGGCAAGCCCGGGCTCTGGTGCAGAACGAACTGGAATGCGTTTCCAACCCGGCCTTGGGAAATT
This sequence comes from Phycisphaerae bacterium, assembly GCA_963664745.2. Taxonomy (GTDB): domain Bacteria; phylum Planctomycetota; class Phycisphaerae; order SM23-33; family SM23-33; genus B1-G9. The sequence continues at coordinate 1,571,489 of CAXXMC010000004.1, read as the reverse complement.
ATTTCGATGTTCTTGCCGGCTTGGCTATCTTTTTCGATATCGGCCAGGCCTATGTTTTCCAGCGTTTCACCCGAAGTCATTTCGCAAGTGCCGATTCTGATGCTCGGCGTAAGAGTTCCGTCGAGGATAAAGTCAGGCTGCGTCAGAGTCACGCCCCGCCGGTCAAACTTGGGAAACCAACCAGTGATCTCGCGAATAATAAGACCTTGACGCAAGCATAATTCTCCGGTATTTGCAAATTCCAAAGGCACTTCGACAGGCCTGCGAAGATCAGTGAACGTAATGGTCTTGACGATCTGATCGAGAGTGGGCAACAGGGCTTCTTTCTGGCTTTCTGGCAGTTCCAGCCTGAGGATGTAGGCCAGGCGGATAGTCTTGGGCTGTTCGATGCCGGTTGCCTGAAAAGCAATGGAAGCGGGGATATCCATATCGCGAATAAAACAGACCGTAGCTGTGGAAAATTCATTGCCCGCTTGTCGATAGGTCGTCGACCTGGCCAGGCCGTCCAGACCGTCTATGCGAATGTGCGTGGCGATAAGAATTTTGACCTTGTCCAATTTCTGCTCGTTGGGGGAGGTCCAGTCTTCGAGAAATTCCTTGGCTGTATCCCCAGGCCCAGCTGAGAAAGCCCACAGCGAGACGCTCCGCCCGATATCCTTTACGCGGCCTGTCTGCGCATCCTGCTCACCAGTTGCGGGTATCCATACGAAATGAAAAATCTGGTTGGTATCTATCAGAGGCGCTCGCAGATAGCCCGCTGGAATGCCAAGAGCAATGCCGGCAATTGAAAAATCCATTTGCCTCGTCGCCGGTTCAGACTCCGCTGCAGCAAGTGTCGCCGAAATAGCAGCTAATAAAAAAACCGCTTTCCTAAAGATCATTTCAATAATTCCATCCACCCGTACTTTTTAACTAACTCAAACTGACCATTTTTGACAATAAAATTAACGCAACCATATTATAATAAAAATTTACACACACTTGTCATTCCCGCGCAAGCGGGAATCCAATGTGTTACTCTTTAGCACTGGATACCCGCTTGCGCGGGTATGACACAACGAATCGGTCAGTTTGAGTAACTAACATCTCACACACAAACCTTATCAATCCCGCTTCTATGCGGAGTCAATAAATACAGTCCTATGCAACTGAATTACAACGTTACACACTTCCTCATTTTATATTCGAAAACACTTCGTGCTCAGGCGTCGGCCATGTAGTTTGGAGCTGCGGGCTCGAAGCGGGTGAAATCCGGGAAGAAATGCAGGTAGACCGTGCCGGTCGGACCGTTGCGCTGTTTTGCGACGATCAGCTGGGTACGATTTTCCGGCACGTAGCCTTCTTCGCCCCGGTGGTAGTAATCTTCGTTGTGCAGCAGCATGACGACATCGGCGTCCTGTTCAATTGAGCCGGATTCGCGGAGGTCGCTCATTCGCGGGGTATGCGTCGGGCGGTCAGCTGGGCCACGATTAAGCTGGGCGGCGCAGATAACGGGGATTTCCAGCTCACGTGCAAGGGCCTTTATGGCCCGGCTCATTTCGGTGATCTGCTCCTGTCTGCTCTGGGCCCGGCCTGAGTATGTCATCAGCTGTAAATAGTCGATCATCACAGCCTGGATGTCGTATTGGCTTTTCAGACGACGAGCCTTGGCACGCATCTGCGTTACGGTAAGCTCAGCTGTATCATCGATAAGGAGCATGGCCTGGGAGAGATCGCCCGCCGAGGTCTGCAGCCTTGTCCAGTCTTCCGGCGAGATCATACCGCGACGCATATTCCGCAGGTTAAACCGGGCGTGCGAAGCAAGCATACGCTGCGTCAGCTGTTCATTGGACATTTCCAGCGAGAAAAACACGATAGGCCGATTGTCAAGCACAGCCATGTACTCAGCCAGGTTCAACAGCAGTGCCGTCTTGCCCATCGAAGGCCTGGCTGCGAGAATGATCATCTCGCTTTTCTGGAACCCGGCCGTCATCTCATCAAGCTGTTGATATCCCGTCGACAGGCCCGTAACCATCTGGCCTTCCTGCTCCTGCAACAGCTCAAAGGTACTCTGCATCACGTCCTTGATCGGCACAGCTTCGCGACGGACCTGCTTCTGGGCAATTTCAAAGATCAACTGCTCAGCCCGGTCGACAACGGTCTCGGCATCATCGGCTGAATCATGAGCCTCGGTAATGATCTCGCGCCCTGCGGTTATCAGATTTCTCAGCAGGGCCTTGTCACGAACGATGGAAGCATAGTATTCGGCATTGGCGGCACTGGGGACGCCCTCTACCAGTGCGACGAGATACTCCACGCCCCCCACAGCTGCGAGCTGTTTGCGACGCTCAAGCTCTTCCTTCAGCAATACCAGGTCGATAGGCTTGATCTTGCCGTCCTGGCCTGTCTGCTCCCGCATCTCAATGAGAACCTCGTAGAGAATCCCATGGGCTGGACGAAGAAAAAGATCCTTATCTATGGTCTGGACGATTAAGTCCATTGAACTGGCGTCGAGCATCATCGAGCCGAGGACGCACATTTCCGCTTCGATGGATTGCGGAACCAGCCTGGCCAGACTTTCACCATCGCCGGAACCTTCCTGTCTGGGGCCGGCCTGGGTCTGAACATAGGGCCTCCGCTGCTGCTGACCCGAATAATTCATACTCTCCTGCATGTACTAGCCTATACCACGATCAAGCCAAAAAGTCCAGATCGTTTCAAAAGAGAGACCTCGCGAAAGAATCAAACAAAGGCATGAAAGTTTCCTGACACTCCCTTGCAAAAACGATCATGATTACATATGTTGCATTCTGGCTGTGAAAAACGGAACACTAACTTGGGAGCTAATATGAGAACATTAAGTCATTTAAGGTTGAGGTGGTGCGTTGCAATAATGTTAGTGGGCTTGGGTGTTTTCAGCAGCCTGGCCCGTGCACAGGCAGCAGCCAATGAGTACTTCGACCTGATCGAAGATGGGTTGGCAGTGTCGCGTCAGCAACTGCCCATGATGACAGCCGCTGCGGAGCAGTCAGGGGAGAGGTTTATTGCAGGAGGCCAGGTTTTCGTATTCAGTAATGAACCGGAGTTTATCAGCGAAGCGACAGGCCGGGCCGGGGGACTTATGTGCATCAAGAGGCTTAACAACCTGGAGGCAGGCAAGAACGACGTTATCCTCTTCGGCCTCAGAGACGGCCTGACTGCAACAGACCGTTCTCTGATCAAGAAATGGCGGCAGGCTGGCGCTTATGTTGTCACCTTCGGAGCCGGGCTGGACAAAAACGCAGACCCAGCTGCACAGGCGGACTTCACGTCAGTTAAAGAACCCGGGCTGAAAATAACCCAAGATAACAAACCGGCAATCTGCCCCGTGGACACCGTCATGAACGCTGTGAATCTCTGGGCCTTCACCGGCGAACTGGTCGCCGCCTGTACCCGCCGTGGAAAAATGCCCGTCCTCTACCAAAGCTACGGCATGCCCGGCGGAAGAGAACGCGGGAAAAAGTACCAAGGCAAAAAATTCCACGACGACATGACCATAGAATCCGTCAAGCCAGGCCTGTTCGGAAAAGCCTACCTCGATGCGATTGGAGAATATGTCGGAAAAATCCGCGCCAACGAGACGAAGAAAATTGCCCGCTCAGCTGATGAAATGAAAACTTCCCGGAAAACCCAGCTGCCGCTGATACTGGCGATGGGCCATATGTTTCCGGCTACCTTTCTTGATCCACGCAGCCCACAGGGGATCGACGCCCACGCCACCACCGACCAGGCCGAGCCAAATCTCACAGGCCAGCCCGGCAGATACGTACTGTTCGTGGGTTACCAGAAAGCGCCGGAAAAACTGGTTGAATCAGCCGGCTTGAAAAAATTTCCGCTTACGTACATCAGCGTTGAAAAAGCAAAATCGCCTGACATCCCAGGCCAGTTATTGTACATTAATCCCTATTGGCCAATAGCGGACAGTTGCGTTTCCGTGCCTGGGTACGACGTGCCGATTCTCCCCGCCAGCGGCGTTATCGACGCGATAATCTACTGGGCTATCCGGGCAGAGGAATGTAGATAACTTTTACCGACATTGTTTTGATTACAGGCTAGCGAAATGGATATACCGTTTCAATATCTCGATATCCTTCAGGATACTCAATACCCGGTAGCCTGGAGTGTGAACGAATATCCGCACGTAATGGGCAGACATTTTGATATCCATGTCGGGCTGGAACTGGGCATCGTTCTCCATGGCCAGTCCAGGCGATGCTGGGAAGGTCACGACTATCAGACCACCGCAGGCCAGGTGTGGTTCGCGGGTCTGTGGGAGCCGCACGGCATGGAAATATGCGAACCCGGCACGCAGCACCTGGTGCTCGGAATCCTGCCGGATTTTCTGGACACTCCCGACCCATACGCCCCGTGCGACTGGCTTGAGATTTTCCGCCAAAACCCAGCGGATAGGCCTCGCTGCAAATCGGAAGCTGATCGGAAATTCACGCTGAGTATCGCGCGGAGAATTATCGACCTCATGACGACCCAGGCTGATCTTGACGACGGCATAGTCGCCGGGCCTAAGACCTCTCCGGGTAAGAGTCAAACCGTACTGCCGAAATATTGGCTGGTGAAACTGCGGATGCTGCTGCACGAACTGCTGCTGTATTTCATGGAGAAAATGAACGAGCCTGCCTCCACGCCAGCCTCCCGGGACAGATTCAATAAACGACAGACGCTACTGCCTGCACTGCTGCTATTCGAGCAGAACCCCGGCGAGCCGATTTCACTGGCTGAAGCTGCGCGGGTATCCCATATGAGTCGTAGCAAATTTTCCGAACTTTTCCGGCAGACCATGGGCGTCTCGTTCGGCAAGTATTGTCATCGTCGAAGATTGGCTGGGGCAATGCGAGACCTGCAGGCTACCGACCTCAAACTCTTCGCAATCGCCCAAAAATGGGGATTCTCCGATGCCCCGCATCTGGTGCGAACCTTCAAAACTGCCACCGACCAGACGCCGCAGGAATATCGTCAGCAGTACAAGGACCACCCCCCACAGGCCGGGCCGACCAGCGCCCCGCATATGCCAAAGGTCGAAGTTTTTGAATAACCCCCAGCGGGGGATACAAAAAAGAGTAGCAGGGATGCATGGGATTGGTCAGAAAGTAAGTGAGAATATTCAGTAGGGTGGAACAAAACCCCGCCGGCAGCCCCACCTTAACAATAAAAACAAAAGGTGGGACTTTGTCCCACCCTACCAAGCTGGATCCCGGGTCTTCGCTACGCTACGCCCGGGATGACAACTAAGACAAACAGAAGCGACTTGCGTGTTTTTGTCATTGCGAGCACTTCGCTTCGCTCGGTGTAAACTCCGTGAAGCAATCTCGTTTTCTGCATTCCAGATTGCCGCGTCGCTGCGCTCCTCGCAATGACAAAAACACAACTTTTTTCTCCCGTGTCATACCCGCGAAAGCGGGTATCCAGGGCAGGCCAGATCAAACGTGGTTGCAAACACAGAAACCACGACACCGGGAATCGGGCAAGTTTTTTACGCGACTTGATAACGTCCGCATGCCCACGCAAGCGTAGGCATGGCACCAAAGACAGGCATTACTTTGGATTGCCCCCCCTGTGTCATTGCGAGCGAAGCGAAGCAATCTCGTTGTTTGAATTTTTGATTGCCGCGTCGCTGCGCTCCTCGCAATGACAAATCACACAAAACTTTACGCATTCGAAATTCATAATTCGTCATTGATTCTACATTCGGGCTTCTCATTTCGTCATTCGCCAGCGGCATCTGGACTAATATTCAATTGAACAAGTCGATCATTCCATACAGAAACCGGGCCAATTCTGCGTAAAAATGTTATTATAACGGTTTGGATTTTAATTGTCAGAACTAAATAGCAAGGACAATACAATGACTGATTCAACCAAACCGCAGGTAACCGTCGTTGGCGGTGGAATGATTACGCAGATTCAGCTGCTGCCCACCGTCTATCAGATGCAGCGTGAAGGCGTAGTCGGCGAGATTCACATCTGCGCCCTTAACACCCCGCCGCTGAAGGCAATCCAGGATGACCCAGCCCTGACCAGGGCCTTCCCGGGGCAGAGTTTTACGCCACACCCAGACCCAGCTACCACAAGCCCGGATGAAAAATTTCCCGACATGTTCCGCGAAGTTCTCGCCAAGGCACCAAAGGGCGGAATCTGTGTCATCGCCCTGCCGGACCAGCTGCACCACACCGCGCTGGAAGCTGCGATAGAATTCGATCAGCATGTCTGCATCGTCAAGCCTCTCGTGCTCAAGCACGCCCAGGCTGTCGAGATCGAAAAAAAGGCGTACGAAAAAGGACTGGTCGTGGGCGTGGAATATCACAAACGCTTCGACTACCGGAACCTCATGGCCCGCAAGGACTACCGAGACGGCAAACTCGGCGAATTCCGCCTGGCCCAGGCACAGATGATCGAGCCGTACTACTACCGGGATTCAAACTTCCAGAACTGGTGCACATGCGAGAACAGCGACATGTTCACATACGTAGGCTGTCATTACGTCGATATCGTGGCGTTCATCACCGGACTCAAGCCCAAGAGCGTGAGTTTATATGGTATCGTCGACAAATATCCCAACGGTAGAGAGGGCTACCTCTGGACGGACGGGCGTGTCATATGGGAAAACGGCGCAAGTCTGAGCGTTGTTGACGCGATCGGCTACCCTAACGAGGCAGCTGGGGGCAACGCGCAGGGCCTGACCATGTGGTGTCAGGGCGATACCGACGCGACGTTGCTGGTGCATTCAGATCAGTATCGCGGCGTGAAGTGTCACTACAATTACAAAGGCACCGACCCCGGCGACACGTTATACGCCGAGCCGAACCCCGATTATTTCCGAATGATCCACCAGGGCGGCGAAGGACTCGTGCCCGTAGGATATGGCCATCGTTCAGCGGAATTTATTATCAGGCAAGGCTGTGCCGCGAGGAAGCTGGCTGGGCTTGCAGAGCGACAGGCGTTCATAAGGCAACTGGACGACGAAGGAATCATGGCGACCCCCGCCAACAGCAGTTATAACGAACTCGTCATCGAAGCTGCCAGGCTGAGTATCGTCAACGGCGGACGCGAAGTGGAAATTAACTACGACGACAGCAGCGTAGAATTCAAAAAATACTGAAAAAATACGAAATGCGAATATCGAAATCCGAAACAAATTTGAAAATCAAAAAGTCAAAATAGAAAAACAACGAGTGGTAAATCAACATGTCTGTTTTGAAAATTGGTATTTTCGATATTTGAATTTGTTTAGTATTTCGAAATTAGAAATTGGAATTTACTGAAAGAATTGGAGTATAAAAAATGGCATCAAAGGAATTTTCTCTCACGCCCGTGGCTGTGGAGTCAGTAGAGACAAAATATCGTAAAATAACCACACAAATCCCCGTTCCTGAATCCATAGCGTTGTTGGAAAAACTTCGCGACCTCGAACCTCGCAGCATGGGAGGCCAGCCTCCGATCATATGGCATAGCGGCGACGATTGTACCGTCAGTGACGCTTACGGTAACAAGTGGCTGGATTTCTCAGCCGGCGTGCTGGTCACAAGCGTCGGCCATGGCAGACCGGAGATCGTCAAGGCTATCACCGACCTGGCCCAGCAGGGAATGTACCACTCATATTGTTTCGCTACCGAGGCCCGGATCAAACTCGTCGAGAAAATCACGTCCATGCTGCCGGCACCGCTTGCACGCGTGTTCCTGGTCACCACCGGCTCGGAAGCCACCGAATGCTGCATCAAACTCGCACGCACCAAGGCATTGAAAAGCGGCAACCCGAACAAGAAAATTCTCGTCTCGTTCGACAATGACTTCCACGGCAGGACTCTCGGCGCGCAGCTGGCTGGGGGATCGCCAGGCCTGAAAAACTGGACCGGCGACAGCCCGGACTTCGTGCAGGTACCTTTCCCGGACGGCTTCCGCCAGAAGGATGTCAGCTTCGATGTCTTTATCAAGACGCTCGCGGAGAAGGGCGTAAACCCCGACGACGTCTGCGGCGTAATGGGCGAGACGTACCAGGGCTGCAATGCGACACTTTTCCCGGCAGAGTACGGCCAGGCTCTTCGCAAGTGGTGCAACGAGCACAACGCGGTGATGATCTGTGATGAAGTACAGGCTGGGTTCGGCAGAACGGGCAAGCTATTCGGCTTCCAGCACTGGGGCATCGTGCCGGACCTCGTTGCCTGCGGCAAGGGCATATCCGGCGGCATGCCTCTCTCAGCTGTGCTCGGTACGGACGAACTGATGAGCATGTACGGCCCAGGCGAAATGACCTCCACTCACTCAGCCAATCCCATTTGCTCCGCAGCTGCCCTTGCAAATATCGAAGTCATCGAAAAAGAAAATCTCGTCGCCAACGCTGCGAACCTCGAACCTATCCTTATAGAGGGCGCCAAAAAAATCCAGGCTGCTTCTGGAGGCAAGATCGGGCAGGTCGCCGGAACCGGCCTGGTTGTTGCAATGCAGTTTACCAAATCCGGCACATGTGAGCCGGACCCAGATTACGCACACGCCATGGTAACAAAGGCAATACAGCAGGGAGTGATGCTTTTCGCCCCGGTCGGTGTGGGAGGCTGTTGCATCAAGATCAACCCACCGCTGACAATCACCGAAGATGCTCTGTTGGAAGGTTTGGCGGTGCTGGAAAAAATAGCAGCATCCTTATAAAGGTACACTGCTTTTGGCCTGCATGATTTCGACAGGACAAAAAACTCAGTTGACACAACGGCAAGTCGATTGCGAAATTGACTTGCCGTTTTCGTATTACCAGAGCATCTTAACCCCAACATGGCGGGGATAATGAACACTAATATACCCTTCATAGTGCCTCGCCCAAAAAAACAGCCTCTTCATGGAATTCCGATAAACCCAACATCGCCCAGGAGAAGCGGCAAAGCTGGAAAACATGTCATGTTTCAAGTTCTCATTTCAATGTACGCCTGCAGCAAAACAAAGACTTCTCGGAACATAATATCGTGGCCTGCCTGCCTGAAAAAGAAAATCCAGTCTTCCCTGAGTCATTCTCGTCTTTGGTCCTTATTGGGAAAGTCACATTATCTGGAGAAAAAAGTGAAATTCCGTCGATAAAATAGTCATGTAAATCCGAACAGTTGGCTAGATGTAATGGGTCGATGCCCTTGTAAAGCAGGAAAAGTTTTCCATATTTATTTTTGTTAACCAAAAAAAATTATCTTTTTTTTAAATAATTCTTTACACAGCGCTAGTTTTATTGTCTTCTAAGCGCATTGGGTAGGATGTGAGACTCTGGCAAATACGGTTTGTCAGGGCTAAAAAAATTCGAATCGGTAATGGTCACACTTTGAAAGGAGCAAACATGCGATTCAAAGGAATTACGCTGGGATGCATCGCAATAGTCGCGATGTTGTCGTTTGCAGCCATAGCGGCGGCAGATGACGTGGCGGACCTGCAGGCACAACTAAAAAGCCTACAGGCCCGAATTGACAACATGGAAACGGCCAAGATGGACAAGGTGCAGAAGGAAGAAATGGCCAAGATGATGAAAGATATCTTGGACGACGCCAAAATGCAGCCTGCCATGCCAAAGTGGATGGAAAATCTTACCTTCTACGGCGACTTACGCTTGCGGTATGAAATGAATCACCACAGCGGCAGGCCTGTCGGCATGGTTCCTGGCGGCAGCGAAGGCAAGTACACCAACCGTGCCCGTTTCCGCCTCCGCTTCGGCATTACCAAAACGTGGTGGGATCAGCAGATGGAAGTCGGCTTCCGTCTGGCCAGTGACCAGGGCAACTATGCAGATGGCAATGAGAACCATGGTCTGGTGGGCTACCGAGCTAACTCCGCAGACGTCACCTTCGGACAGGGCTTCAACAAGAAATACATCGGCATTGACCTTGCATATGCCAAGTACCAGCCCAAGTGGGCCAAGGGCCTGACGTTCCTCGCTGGTAAAGTGCTGAACCCTCTGCGAACCAAGACCTACATCACTTGGGACGAAGATGTTAATCCCGAAGGTTTCGCAGTTGATTACGTCGCACCGTTCTTCGGCGACAACTTCAAGCCATACGCCCAGTTCGGTTACTGGATTGTTGGTTCCGACCAGCTCTCAATAGAAGGCACACGTCGTGACACCACCGTCTGGACCATGAGCACGGGTTTTGATTGGAAGATCAATGACGACATGGCTGCTTTCTTGGGCGCAACCTGGTATCAGTGGGAAAATTATCCTGAAGCTCCGGGCAACGGCATTAGCGGCAGCAACCTGTACGGCTTCTGGGGAACAAACTCGGGCGTCAACATGGGCATGCTCGAACTGACCTCAAAGTTCTCATGGAAGCTGTTCAATCTGCCTTGGCAGGCCTGGGCAACATGGGTTCACAACTGCAAAGACACCTACAACGAAAGCCATGTCAGTTCATATTACTATGACAGGCACTTCAAAGACCAGAACGATGCATTCGCAATCGGCGTCAAGGTCGGCGAAAACAAGAAAAAAGGCGACTGGTCTGTTAACACCAGCTACTACTGGGTACAGGGCGAATCCGTTCCGTGGTTCACCACTGATTCATCTTACGGCGGACCGAATGCCAAGGGTATCAAGCTGGGCGGCAAGTACAATATCGATGACTTCCTGACCATCGGCGGAACCCTTTATGTCTATGAGCCAATCGAAGGCGGCTCATGGGGCAGCACACCCTACGGTTTTGCTCCTGGCTACAACAGAGACAACACCGTTACGCTGCAAATCGACGCTATCTGGAAGTTCTAAGAATTATAAAATCCAGAAAAGTTAAGTTCGTATGAATTTTGAACTTGGCCTGTTAAATGTGTTTAACAGGCCAAGTTTTTTATAAGTCCCCCCACCACATCTACACACATGTGTTGTTTTGGAAGGTTAATCAGTAAGTTTATTAAAATCTGGAAGGATCCAACAATGAGAATTAAAAGTTTTTTACTGGGAAGTATCGCAATAGTCGCGATGCTGTCATTTGTACCCCAAGCAGTAGCAGATGACGTAGCTGACCTGCAGGCACAACTAAAGAGCCTACAGGCCCGAATTGACAATATGGAAACAGCCAAGATGGACAAGGTGCAGAAGGAAGAAATGGCCAAGATGATGAAAGATATCTTGGACGACGCCAAAATGCAGCCTGCCATGCCAAAGTGGATGGAAAATCTCACTTTCTACGGTGACTTGCGATTGCGATATCAAATGGATCACCATAGCGGCAGGCCTGTCGGCATGGTTCCTGGCGGCAGTGAAGGCAAGTACACCAACCGTGCCCGTTTCCGCCTCCGCTTCGGCATTACAAAAACATGGTGGGATAAGCAGATGGAAGTCGGTTTCCGCCTGGCCAGTGATCAGGGAAACAACTATAACGGCAGCCTGGTGGGCTACCAGGCCAACTCGGCAAATGTCACCTTCGGACAGGGCTTCAACAAGAAATATATCGGCATTGACCTTGCATATGCCAAGTACCAGCCCAAGTGGGCCAAGGGCCTGACCTTCCTCGCCGGTAAAGTGCTGAACCCTCTGCGAACCAAAACCGACCTTACATGGGAAGTTGATATCAACCCCGAAGGTTTCGCGATTGATTACGTCGCACCGTTCTTCGGCGATAACTTCAAGCCATTCGCACAGGTCGGCTACTGGATCGTTGGTTCAGACCAGCTCTCAGTAGAGGGCACACGTCGTGACACCACCGTCTGGACCTTCAGTACAGGTTTTGACTGGAAGATTAATGACGACATGGCTGCTTTCTTGGGCGCCACCTGGTATCAGTGGGAGAATTATCCCGAAGCTCCGGGTAACGGCGTTAGCGGCAGCAACCTGTACGGCTACTGGGGCACCAACACCGGGTCCAACATGGGCATGATCGAATTGACCTCGAAATTCTCTTGGAAAATGTTCAATCTGCCTTGGCAGGTCTGGGGCACATGGGTTCACAACTGCAAAGACACCTACAACGAAAGCCATGTCAGCGCAGCCTACTATGACAGGCACTTCAAAGGTCAGAACGATGCGTTCTCCGTCGGTATCGTTGTAGGCCAGAACAAGAAAAAGGGCGACTGGTCAGCCAATACGAGTTACTACTGGGTACAGGGCGAATCGGTTCCCTGGTTCACCACAGACACCACGTACGGCACTCCGAATGCAAAGGGCGTCAAGATCGGCGGCAAATACAACATCGACGACTTCCTGACCCTCGGTGGCCAAATCTACATCTATGAGCCAATTGAAGGCGGCTCATGGGGCAGCACACCCTACGGTTTTGCTCCTGGCTACAACAGAGACAACACCGTTACACTGCAGATCGAAGCTGTCTGGAAGTTCTAAGAACTTCAATATATAGTTAATAAAAGCCCGTCATTTTGGCGGGCTTTTTTTTGCGCTCATTTATTGCTGGCCTGGCTGTTATAATCCGCGTAGATGAATATCCACTCAAACGATAAGCATGCAACGCCTGATTTGCAGGAACTCAAGGAAGGCCAGCCAGTCATTAACGGATTCAGGCCAACCTGGCTGCAAGCCTGCCTATATATACAAGGTTGTGTGCTCGTGGTTGTGATGGCAGGCTGGGTCAGCAGCCAGCGTAAGAAGTGGAACATCTTGCAAGCCTGGGAGGTTTGGCTGGCTGTTGTGCTCCTGGCCTGTTACGCAGCTGGGGTTTGGCTAATAGCCAGCAGAATAAACCCCGCCAAACCACAGCGGGTAGGAAAGGTCGCGTGGAGCCCTGCTGTTGTCGCCTCTACAACCATAGCTCTGGTAATAATATCGTTCTATCGACACTGTCTGAGTTCGCCCGCGCCCTGGCTGACGCTTTGGCTGGCAGGTTGGTTGATTGCAAGAACGTTCTATTTCAGCAACGCTGTGCGGGATTGGACTAACCCGGATTGGATCAGACAGGTCTTAAATGAGCTGTTGCGTGGCTTGCTGTTGCTGCAAGGGTGCATTCTGGTGTGCCTGCTGCCCGCATTGCCAGGTGTGATATCCTTTGCGGTGTGCTTTATCCTGTTCCCGCTGGCCAGGCTGACGCAACGCAGAAAAAAAAGTCCTGACTCCTGTTAGAGCAATTCACGATTGCTCTAAATCATTTTTCTCAGTAGAGCCTGCACGAGGGGCTTGTCTTCTTCATTACTGAGTGAATATCGGAAGCACGCCTTTGGTGCCAGAGAAACGGTGACTCGTCCATGCTGGCCTCGGAAGCTGACGCTGGCTGAGGTCACATATTCGACATATTCCTTGAGAAAATCCATACCGTGTTCGGAGTCCAGAAACTTCGGCGTGTAAGGGCCACACATATAGGAATCGTGGGCATAATCGCTCACCCGGATGCTGCGAAGCTGGAATTTTTGAGTTTCGCCCCGAAGTCTTTCGATCACAGCTGGGATATCAATTTCGATCATGGTCACGACTGTCGACAAGGCCAGGCCGCTTGCCAGAAACGCAGCTATCTGGTCAACCCCGCTAGCTGAGCCTTCATATACTTCCAGCACCCCTCGTTGCGGAAAAATCCCTATCGGCAGGACGTTGACTTTTTCCACCGCTGTCGTGAGGACTTCCGACGTTTCCGGATCGAGCTTCTGGATATTCTGGTTGGCCTTTCTGACGATAGTGGCGTAGAGAGCCTGTTCGCCAGCAGAGCAGTGCAGCACGCCGAACTCGTCGTCCTCTGGAAGGCCGTAACCCTCAATAGCCTCTGCCAGTGTTTTCGTATCGGGACAGCCATCGATCATGGCCAGGTTAAGTTTGAATGACGACATCCACTTCCTCGTTTCCAGAATTTTTAATTAACGTATTGCACAGGGACGTTGTCGATTCCACTTGTATACGGAGTCGACAAATACGCACAGACATTGCAGCAGAAAGTACAGATCATACGCCTGGAGCCCGCTTTTTCAACGTTTTTTGCGATTTTCTGGCTGTTTTTTTCCATACAACGCGGACTTGAACTCTTTCGCCGTCATTGGTATACTTAAATAGTATAGAAAATGATAATTTTACAGCTTTCCCAAAGCGAATAATAATAAGCAATCATAATAGTTATATTAATCATAACAACCGCGTAGGGAAGGAGAAGTGATGGCGAACAGAAGAGCCCGGTGCCCCAGGTGTGCCGTAATTCTGGGAATTCCACAGGGTTTTCGAGGAAGCAAGGTCCTCTGCTCGTGTTGTCAAACCAGATTTCAGATACCCGCCCTGTCGGATGCGGAGATTATTGATCTGATCGGGCACCGCAACCTGGACGATTCCACGGTATCAGGCCGGCCCGCCGAATTCAAAGCTGTTGAACTGGGCGATGATTTCGTCTCTGAGGACGCCGAAAAGCGTCAAACCAAGGAATATGCGCCAATTCCGCCCGAACTTGAGGGTTTTCGCCTTGTTCGCATTAGCAGGCACGGTGTTTTATTCGAGTTTCCAGCGTCGCTGCTGGAGGGCAAGCTGCTGCGTGGAGCCCTGCCACGCCGTTGTTTGCGATGTGGCACGAAGGCCCATCTTCAGCCTCACCTGGTGATCTTTTCGCATCACATGGCTGACTGTTCCACGCTCGAAACAGAATTCGTAGACAGCCTGGCCATGATCAGCGGCCATGAGGCGATGAACCTATCAATGGACGAAGTGCTTGAAAAACTGCCAATCGTCAAAAGTGTCCCAGCCCCTGCCAATCTGCCCATGCCATACTGGATCTGCGACCAATGCAGTCCGTCCAATATGATCCTGGCCCAAAATGAAATTAACAGAAACACAGGCCAAGGCCAATGTCTCCTGCAAATCCGCCGGTTCTGGCGAGCCGAGGAATTTTTGAGCAGCATAAACTGTGAAAACACCTCCCTGCACGAAGAGGTCTGCCGGGCTTTGCGGGACAACCCGGAAACGCCCTGGGATACACTGCCCGGGGTAGTCCAGCAGAGGCTCAAACAGTGGTACAAGCCTCATAAAGGCGAACGATTTGTAACTTATGTGCCTGACCGTTCCCACGGCAGAAGTGAAGACGGCGTTTCAGGCATAGTGGTCTCGAATCGTCGAATCATCCATAACTGCGACAGAAGACATAGAGAATCCGAAAAAGGCGAACCGCTCGAACTGTCATTTTCCATGCAGGGAAAACAAATGAGACTGACCGTCAAAACGCCCACGTGGGAAGTCAAAAATCTGGTCGTGGACAAGTCCGGGCTTGAGCGCCTTCGCCGTGCCCTGGCCAAGGAAAAATTCCAAACCACATGGCATTGAGACAAAGTCAGAACAGATCAAACCTGACAGTTCACTTTTCTCACAGCCTCGGAATCATGCTATAAAAAAGGCGAAACTTTCTCGCGCATGGGGTGTTTCATCTCCACCGGCCTATCGGATAAAATGTGGGACATGAAAATCGCTTGTTTTCACGGGAAATGGATTCCAAAAAACGGTATAATCTGCCGTGTACGCAGCTGGTATAAAAGCTCAGGGAAGGCAAAAAAATGAGTATCGCCGAAGTGTTGTTGAAAAAAGGACTTGTTACGTCGGCACAGTTGTCCGCGGCGGAACAACTCCGCAAGCAGACAGGGCTGCGTATTGATCAGGCGCTTGTCGAACTGGGCCACGTCACGGAAGAGCAGCTCCTCCATATCATGGGCGAGCAGCTCAATCTGGAAATCATCGATTTGCCCAACATCAAGATCGACGCCGAGACGCTTCGGTCGCTTCCTGCCAAGCTGGTCTACAAAAAAAAGCTCATTCCCATTTCCCGCGAGGCAGGCCATATGACCGTCGCCACCAGCGACCCGTATAACCTGTACGCCTTCGACGAACTCAGGCTTCTCACCGGCCTGGAGGTTCAGCCCGTCCTGGCCCCGGCTGAGGAAATCGAAAAGGTCATCCGCGAACATTACGGCGTGGGCGGAGATACGATCGACGAGATGATGAGCGACGAGCTTGAAATTGTCGATGAGCAGCAGGCCGGCCCGGACGACCTGCTGGAACAGGCACAGGAAGCAAGCGTCATAAAACTCGTAAACGAAGTCTTCCTCGAAGCCATTTCCGAACGGGCCAGCGATATTCATATCGAACTCTACGAAAACGACATCGCCATCCGTTATCGCATTGACGGCGTGCTTCAGCCTGCTTCGCTCCCGCCGCAGATCAACCGGTTCCGGGCAGCGATCATCAGCAGAATCAAGATCATGGCCCATCTGAACATCGCCGAGAAAAGACTGCCGCAGGACGGCAGAATTGACATGAAAGTGGGAGGCAGGCAGGTAGACGTTCGCGTCAGTGTCATTCCAATGCTCTTCGGCGAGGGCGTCGTAATGAGACTGCTGGAGAAATCTCAGGTGCTCTACTCCCTCCCGGACCTGGGCATGGCTGCCGATACGTTCGCCCATTTCCGTAACCTTATCAAAAGGCCACACGGCATTATACTGGTAACCGGGCCGACCGGCAGCGGCAAGACCACCACGCTCTACGCCGCACTGCAGGAAATCGTCACGCCGAAAATCAAAGCCATCACCGTCGAAGACCCCGTCGAATATCACGTCGAGGGCGTTAACCAGATCCAGATCAAACCCGACATCGACTTCACCTTCGCACGAGGCCTGCGGAGCATCCTCCGCCATGACCCCGACGTTATAATGATCGGCGAAATCCGCGATCTGGAAACGGCTGAGGCTGCGATCCAGGCTGCACTGACAGGCCATCTCGTGCTGTCCACGCTGCACACCAACGATGCATGCTCCGCTGCGACCAGGCTGCTGGATATGGGGCTTGAGCCGTTTCTGGTCACCAGTACACTCACAGCTGCGATGGCGCAAAGGCTGGTGCGAACAATCTGTCCGCACTGCAAGGAAGAGTACGAACCGGACCCAGCGGACCTGCCGGCTGACTTCAATTTCGATCCGAAAGTGGACAAAGTTTTATGGCGAGGCGCCGGGTGCAAGAAATGTCGCAACACGGGTTACCACGGCAGAAGCGGAATTTACGAACTATGGGAACTTGACGAGTCCCAACACGAATTGATCATGAACCAGGCCCCCGCCAGTACCCTGGAACACAATGCAGTACAGGCAGGCCTGCGATTACTCCGAGACGACGGCTGGGCTAAAGTCCGGGCTGGAATAACGACACCTGAAGAAGTTACGAGAACCACGAAGAAATAATGACGAATTAAGAAGCCCGAATGTCGAATCAATAACGAAATGGTTTCGGAATCCTGGTTTCATCATTCGGATTTGTTTAGTATTTCGACATTAGAATTTCGAGTTTGTTTTAAAAAGATATGGCCAATTACAGATACATAGCGAAGACTTCTGCCGGCGAGTCGGTGGAGGGCGTCATGCAGGCTGATAGCGAAGCAGCAGTGCTGCGCACACTCGGCGACCGTGATCTGTTCCCGATTCAGGTGTCCACTGCTGAGGTCAGCGAGCGACAGCTGGGGGGAGGCAAGGTTCGCAAACGCGACGTCGGTACTTTCTTCGGCCAAATGTCAGACATGCTCCGCTCGGGCGTGCCTCTGCTTAGAACACTCGAGACGCTTATCAAGGCCTCGACAAACCAGGCCCTGGCGGAAGTCGTCAGAGGCCTGCGGGACTCCGTAGCGAAAGGTCAAACCCTTGCCAATTCAATGGCTGAGTTTCCCAGGGCTTTTTCGTCTTTGCATGTTGCCATGGTCCGGGCCGGCGAGGAAGCTGGCTTTCTCGAAGACGTTCTGGAGAACCTTGCCGCCTTCGTCGAACGGCAGGACGAGTTACGCAGCAAGGTTCGCGGAATGTTGATATACCCTGTCGTGCTGAGCATAATCGGCGTGATAATGCTCCTGGGGATCATGCTTTTAGTCGTGCCGAAATTCAAGGAATTCTTCGTGGGCATAGACCTGCCGCTGCCGACGCGCGTAATCTTCACCACCAGCGATATATTGTCGAATCACTTTTCGTTGGCAATAGCATTGGCTGTGCTGGCAGGGATCGGGATATGGGCTTTTCGTCGCAGCGAGATGGGCAGGGGCATTTTTGAGAAGCTGAGGATGAATTTGCCGTTCCTGGGTAAGGTCAATCGAGCGGTCGGCATAGCCCGGTTCAGCAGAATTTTCGGCACGATGCTGCACAACGGCGTGCCGATTCTACACGCACTCGAGATCAGCAAAGACGCCGCCGGTTCGCAAATCATCGCCGATCAGATCGCAGCTGCAGCTGAGAACGTCCGGGCAGGGGAACCGCTGGCAGAGCCACTTCGACAATTCAATACGTTCCCGCCTGAAGTAATAGAGATGATAGCTGTCGCTGAGGAGTCCAACCAGATGGATAAAGTCCTCGTGCAGGTCGCCGATAAAGTCGAACGTCAAACAAATCAGAAGGTCGATGCCGTCGTCAGGCTGATTGAACCATTGATTCTTATGCTCCTTGCGGTGACAATAGGTTTCGTGGCTGCCGGCCTGCTGTACCCGATTTTCACGATGGCAGAAACTCTATCGGAATGAGAAAAGCAGGCAGTCGTAAAAGAAAATGGCGAATCGCGAACAAGGAATCTTGAATTGTGAAGTAAAAACTGAAAACAAGAATTCAGAATAAAACAACTGGATTCCAGATCAAGTCGGGAATGACAAAAAAAGAACATTCGTGTAATTCGTGTTCTGTTGTTCGGAAAATGATGAGACAAATTTACTGCAAATAATTTACAGAATGGAGATTTGATATGGTACGCAAAAACAGACGGCAACGACGTAATTCGCGGGGCTTTACCCTGGTGGAAATTCTCTTGGTTATCGGCATTATCGTGGTGCTGGGCGGTGCTATCGGGATAGCAGCCTTCCGGCGCGCCCAGGCCGGTGCGAACAAAAAAACCGCGGGATTGCTGGTTAACACGGTTTGTAAACAGATCGAACTTTTTCATGCGGATATGAACCGATATCCCGAAGACGACGGGCTGAACGAATTGCGAAAAAAACCCGAGGATGAAAAAGAAGCCAAAAAATGGAACGGCCCATATCTGGAAAATCAACCCGTAGACCCCTGGGGCCAAGAGTTGAAATACGAAAAGGTTGAATTGACGGAAGACGAAACAGACAAGCCTTATCACGTCTGGTCTACCGGGCCTGACAAGGAGGACGGCACGGATGACGATATCAAAAACTGGTCAGACACGGACGAAGACTGATAATGTCGCAAGAAAATCAGGCGGCTTTACCCTGCTGGAAGTTCTGCTTGCCGTTTCGATTCTCGTCTTTCTGGTGGGAGTGACCGCTTTCGGCCTGCGATCACTCTCGTCGAGCGGATCTGTAAGCGATGCGGTGGAAAATTTCGCCGTGGGACTGAGAATGGCCCGGGCCGAGGCTGCCAGTCAGGGCAAAAGGTGCCAGATCACATTCGATAATGAGCTGGGCGGGAAAATTCTCGTCGAGAACAAGCCCATCAGCGCCCCAGGCCAATTCGTCGAATACGCAGCCTGCACATGGAGCCGGAAATTTACCGATCCGCGCATTCGCATTACAACTACGAAAATTACCAAAGCCGGCGCATTCAATGCGATCGAACAATTTGGTGATGTAGATGACACAGAAGAAACATTTCAGGCGATCACATTCAATGCCGACGGCTCGAGTGACTCAGCTGAGATAACCCTGGTCCCAATTGACGAAAGTGACACCAGAATATTCACCATTCAACTCGACGGCCTGAACGGCAAGACAACTGTTGATATGAAATACAACAACGAAGAAGGTGACAGTGAATCGGATAACGAATGATTTTTTGAGCAATGAATGCTTAAAATTCAGGACAAAATGATAATTTCAAAAATCAAATTTCAGATTCCCAATTCCTACGCCCAGCCTGGTCGCTACGGGATTGTTCTTCTGGAAGTTGTCCTGTCATTATCAATTTTCTTCATCGCAGCTGCTATTATTTTCGGCGGAATGTCCGCCAGCACAAAGGCTGTGCAGACCATTCGCACACGGATGCACGCAACAGACCTGGCTGTGACAAAAATTTCCGAGTTGAAAATGGGACTTATCCAGCCCGTCAGCACAGATCTGGAAACATTCGACTCTCAGAGCGACAGGCTGAAAGATTGGCAATGGCGGATCGACGCCTCATCAGCTGAGGCCACCGGCAATTCAACGCCCCTGACGCGCGTCACCGTAACAATAGTCCAAACCGTGCTCGATAAGGAGTATCAGCTCACCACCCTCATGCCGGAAACTTATGGAGGGAAACCTTGACCAGTCGGCTAAAAAATTCCGGCTTTACGCTGTTTGAAGTTATCCTGGCAGTGTCGCTGACTGCTGGCATCCTGACGGGAATGTTCACCCTGTATTCGCAGGCCATGAAAACCCGCGACCGCGTAAATAAAGACATGGACATATTGTTGTCAAATCGTCTTGTCATGGAGCATATCACGCGCGAGCTGCGAGCTGGGATGCAATATGATTTGTTGAATATGGGGCTTAACGGCTCGGTTGAGACTGCGGAATGGGTTTCTGCGCAAATTCCAGGCCCGCAAGCATGGGCCTCAAAAAGCATGTTCAAGGATTCAACCGCACCGGAAACTGATATCCAGATAGTGGGCTACCGTTTGCGATATGGAACCGACGAACAGGGGCAGTCCGTAATCGAAGGCCTGGAGCGGACATGCCGGAAAGTCCTGTTACCAATCTCATCCGCAAAAGACGACGAGGGAAATGACCAGCCTGAAGAAGATGTAACTAAATTCACAATCGACGCCGGTATAGCTACCGAGGTTGAGTTCATAACACCGCAGGTAAAGCTCCTGCGTTTTCGGTATTGGGACGGCAATGCTTGGCTGACCAGCTGGAGCGGCGGGGACTTGCCGGGCGCGGTGGAAATCACGATAGGCCCGACAGCCCTGCCGGCGGATCAAACTCTCGATGACTTTGAAGGCGAATTCTTTCAGCGGGTCGTCTATATTTCAACAGGCTTTAAAAATTCCGCCGGGTCCAGCGGTTTAACCAGCGAAGGGGGAGAGTGATGAGGCGTCGCGGGACAATCCTGGTCATGACAATGGTTATCATCTCCCTGGCTGGAATGATCGCGGTGAGTCTGCTTTTCCGCGCCCGGGCCGAGCTGCACGGCGAGGTGGCAACGCGAAATGGACAGCAGGCATACCAGGCTGCCCAGAGCGGCATTGCCCAGGCCAGGAGCGTGTTGCAGCAATTCAGAAACGACCCGTCGATCTGGCTGGACAACGAGGGGGTTTTCAAAAATCAGCTCGTTTTCAGCGACGGCTCAGCCAAGTGGTACTTCACGGTATACGCGCCGGACACTGATAACGGATCTGACATTCGATACGGTGTGATTGACGAAGCCGGGAAAATAAACGTCAACACAGCTGACGAAAAAACTCTCCTGGCCCTGCCGGGGATGGATCAGCCATTAGTCGACAGTCTGCTGGACTGGCTTGATAGCGACGATACCCCGCGAGCCAACGGAGCTGAGATTGAATATTACGGCACACTCCAGCCCATACCGTACTACGCCAGAAACGGCACGCTTAGCACTATTGATGAACTCATGTTCGTAAAGGGTTTCGACGCATCGCTGGTAATGGGCGAAGATTTCAACCTCAACGGCATATTGGATGCCAACGAAGACGATGGCGATGAGTTGCATCCGCCTGACGACGGCAATGGTCAACTGAACCAGGGCTTGACTGGGCTTCTCACAACGGTCAGCTATGAATTCGACGTTGATAACGAAGGCGAAGCTCGCGTAAATATAAATGATGTCAGCGATGACAATTGCGAAAAAATGAAATCAGCTGGCATAAGTGACCAAACTATCAAGTTCCTTAAACTATATCTGGCTGAGGGAAATACCGTCGGAAATCCAGCCGACCTCCTGGAAATGAAGTATGAACTCAAACAGGATCACGACGAAGCAAAATACCCAGGCGCGAAAAAGGGAGTTACTATTTCCTCCGGCGTGGGCGGAGATAAGCTGGCGATTGTCATGGACAAACTCACTTGCCAGGCGGGCGGAAAAACGAGGACTTTGGCGGGCTTGTTAAATATAAACTCAGCCAGCGTAAAGGTACTGGCATCGCTGCCGCAAATAGACGAAAATCTAGCTCAGCAGATTGTCTCGGAGCGTTCGCCATCTGGTTCGGATTATGAGACTATAGCCTGGTTGTTTACTAAAAGCCTGGTGGATGCCGAGACGTTCAAGGCTATCGCGCCAATACTGACAGCCCGCAGCTTTCAGTTCCGCATTCGGTGCGTTGGGTTCGGATTGCCCAGTGGGCAGTTCTGTGTTTTGGAAGCAGTGGTTGACCTCGCAAACGAACAGGCTAAAATTTTGTACATGCGAGACATAACCAGGCTGGGTCTGCCGACTGCCATTAAAGTCGACAATGGATTGGGCAGGATGGAATGATTTGGATGAATGGTAAAATAAAATCCGGTTGGCTAAGCAGGACACCGCTGGGCGGGCGTTTTATTGCAGTGGATTTCGACAGCAATCAGTTGCGTCTTGCGCAGGTCTCGCCGGGCATATCCGGGCCTGGTCTGCGAAAACTGCGATGCGTTGATATCCCCGCAGATGTGGATATCAAAAATCCCGAGCAGATGGGAGCATGCCTCGCCAAGGCTTTGCGATCTGAAGGCTTCAGCAGGCTTCCGCTTGTCATGACCGTTCCCCGCAGCCAGGCTGTGCTCAAGCCATTACACCTGCCGCCCGGCACGGAACGGGATGAAATCGCCGGTATGGTTAAATTTCAGGTTCAGGCCGAGCTACCCTTCCTGCCGGAAGAAACCGTGCTGGATTTTACTATCGAGGGTGAGTCCCAAGGTGGCGAGGAATCGGCTGGGCTTGAAGTATTGGCTGCTGCGGTACCGACATCCACGGTCGAGTATTATCGCAATATCGCCTCAGAGGCTGGGTATAGGCTGCTGCGACTGGGCTTGAGATCTTACGCAAACGCCTGTTGCGCAGAAGCCTGCGACGCTCTTGACCCGGATCGGATCACTGCGCTGGTTCACGTCACCGCTGACGAGACCGAGATTGATATTCTGGAGGGTCATAGTTTGGCATTCAGCCGGGCTGCTGCTGTGAAAATAACGCGGGAAAACCTGGCTGATCCCCATGCTCGGCTGGAAAGTGTCGACACTGTGGTCAGCGAAATAATCCGAACATTGCAGGGTTACATCGCACAAAATCCGGAAGGCAAAGTCAGCCGAATTCTCATCGCGGGCGGCACGGGCATCGAGGCAGAGGCGGTCGATATCCTCAGCCAGGTCGAGAAATACAACTGCACACTTTTCGACCCAGCCAACGCAGGCAAACTCCGAAAGAAAAACCTCTCCGACGCAGCGACGATGATCTCGGTGATCGGTTTAAGTCAAGGATCACGCAACGGCCAGAGCTTGCCCTTCGATTTTCTCCATCCGAAACAGCCCGTGATCAAACGAGACCCGAAACTTGCACGTCGAAACGCGTTGGCCCTGGCGGGGATGCTGGTCTTGATAATTTTTATCGCGGGAAGCTGGCTACACCTGGACGGCAAAGCCAGTGAAGTCGCCCGCCTGCAACAGGAAAAGAAAAGCGGCGAAGACAACCGTAAAAAACTCAAAAGACTTATCAACCGGGTCAATGAAATCGATAACTGGGACGAAGGGCGGGTTGACTGGCTTGATCAATTGGCCAACATCAGCAGCGTCATTCCAGACGCCAAGGCAATTTACATCGACGACCTGAAAACAATTACGCCCAGCAAAACGCTTACCGAAGAGACCTCTGCGGGCAAAACAGTCCAGCGAAAACCTAAGGGCTGTTTGAGCTTGACAGTCCGTGCTCACGATGGCGAAGATATTGCAAAATTCGTGAAAAAACTTCAGGAAGCAGGCTATATTCCCGAAACGCAGAAAGACAGCGAAGACCTGAACAACAAGCATGGCTATGTTCGACAGGCAAAGATGAAGATATACATCCCAGCTGACATGGAAATTGATATCGCTTCGCTTAAAAATAACAAGAAACCTCCGCTGGAAAAAGCTGATAAATCAGGGGAGGCTTCGCGATGAAAGACCGCAAAAAGAAAATCATGACAGCTGCGGTGGTTGTAGCGTCACTTCTGGTGGCATACTTTATCGCCCGCTTCGCCGTGTTGGACCAGGCAGAGGAACACGACGCCAACATCCAAAGGCTGAGGGGCGAAGTCAAAGAACTTAAGGATTTTAACCAGCGCAAAGGCCTGTACGAAAAAAAACTGAAAAACTACGCCGCCCGTACGCTGGGCCTGGCAACACAGGATGTAAGCAATCAGATACGGTCCAGAATGGATAAGATGGTCACCGCCAGCGGCATGCGTCGCAGCAAGACTGCAAGTATTCCCATCACAGGCAGTCCAACAAGCGCCTATCAGGAAATAGGCTGGAAATATGATCTCGTCGGCACTCTGCCGCAGGTCGTCAATATGATGTATCTGCTGAAAAACGATCCCTATCTGCACCAGATAGAGGGTTTTTCCATCCTCCCGACAAAAAACGAGGGTGAATTCAATCTAGGTTTCAGCTACGTCACGCTGGTACTAAAGAAAGACAAGAAAAACGGTAAGGAAAAAATCATTACCGGAGACGTCGAAAACCCAAAACCCATCGCCAGCCTGGCGGACAGCGAAACGCTCTCGCTTTATGGCGGAATCGCAGAGAGAAACATCTTCCGCCCGTTCATCAAGCCAGCTCCGCCTGCAGTTGCAACCACCCCACCTGCCACCCAGCCTAAAAACCCCGTCGACAACGACAAAAGGTTCAAAATCGTCAGCCTGTCTTTGTGGGGAAAAATTCAAGAAATTTGCATAGAAGATACCCAAACCAGTGAGAATAAACGGTATAATATCGGCGACTCGTTGGCAGGCGGAAAAATAGTCGTGGTGGACTATCGGAAACTGCCCAAACCAACGCAGCCTGAGATGCTTTCATACAGTAGAGCTATTTTAAAAATAGGCCAGGACTTTTATGCGGTGGAACTGGGTGAAACCCTGGCTGATAAGTACCGGTTGACGGGAACTAAAATACCCCCAGCCTTGCGGCCAAAACCGCAACTGAAAAACGAATAGCAGACAAGGCATGGTGGCCTGGTGCATTCTTGAAACAGGATATCCCCGCCCTATGCCCGTCTGATATTATAACAACACGGACGTTGTAGCAATGCAAGCTTATTGCATTGAGGAGATGTGCTATGCATGGAACGCGAATTATCATCACGGCGGTCTTGGCCCTGACAGTCACGATATCCCTCTGGGCTGATAAACCCCAAAGCCCTACCACTCAACCAGAGTCTGCTGCTGCCCCTACTTCAGCTCCCGCTGAAAGCCTGGCCAAGCAGATATTGGCTCCATCCGATACGGTTGTCCTGCCAAAGTCTCTTGGCGCACAGCCCGAAGAGTTGGCCGAGCTTGTCGTCCGCTTCCAGTTCGACGGCATTCCTTACATGGACGTTATCCGTCGATTCTCCCAGGCTGCCGACAAGCCACTGCTCGGCGAAGCGAACATTGAAGGCAAACTGACCTTCGTCGATGACAGGCCATACTCATATAACGACGCTCTCGACACGCTCAACACAATCCTGTCAATGAAGGGGTTCGCCTTGCGGGAAGAAGGACGATTCCTGCGAATCAGGCCTTTGTCGGAAATGCCGTCAACCGCAAAAATTTTCCCAGGTCTCGAACAGGCCCAGGATCTGAACCCCAGCGAAATAGTAACCGTAATGATTCCGATAAACCACGTTCCGCCGGATTCGATCTCAGCTGCATTGAAGCCGATGGTTTCATCTTTCGGGTCTATCGCGCCGCTGGTCAAGGGCAATGGCATTATCATCACCGACCGCCTGGAGAATATACGCAGGCTGCAGGGTCTGATAGCCTCGATGGATACCGAAACGTTCATCAACCACAAGTTGAAAATCTACACGCTCAAACACGCCTCTGCCAAGGTCGCTGCGGATATCATTAATAAACTTTTCGGCACGGATAGCGCCCGCAGCATGGTTTGGGACCCCGGATCAAAAAAACTCGAACCAAAACTGATCGACCCTCAGACAATTCTGTCGGTCACGTTTGACGAGCGGGCAAACCTGGTAATTCTGGTCGGGCCTGAGGACAGGCTGAAGATGGCTGAGGATGCGCTGAAAACGCTCGACTCTGCAAAAGGGCCTGAGCCGGAAGATATTCGGATTTTCGAGTTGAACCAGGCCCCTGCCTCCGATGTCGCCAAGGCCATTGAGCAGCTTCTGCCCCCAGCCGCTGTTCAGCCCGCCCAGAAAGGGGCGCCAGCCGCCGCCCCCCAAGCCGTTCGCATCGTGCCAGATCCCATCGGCAATAGGCTCATAGTCTCAGCCTCACAGAAACAGATGGTTCGCATCGAGAAGCTTATCAGCTTTTTGGATGTGCCCAGCAAGAAAAGAAGCCAGCTGCACATAGTCACGCTTAAAAGCGGCAAGGCTGATCTGCTTCGCAATTCGCTCCTTGGTCTGTTCAAGCAGCATTCGGGCAAACAGGGAATCAACGCGGAAAATATCATCGTCGAAGCCGACGCCGAAACCAACAGCCTGATCGTCTCCGCTGTGCCTGAAGACTGGAAGATGGCAGAAGAGATCATCGAAACTCTGCAAAAGGCTGCCAAGACCACCGCTGAGCCAATCACGAAACTCATCACGCTAAAACACGCAAAAGCCAACGATATCGCATCGGTATTACGGGCCGGCATCGGTTCGCAACCTGGCAACAAGGTTCAGATCGTAATCTCACCCTCACAGCAGACCAACAGTCTGCTCCTCACAGCCTCGCAGGAGGAAATGGAAAATATCGACAACATCATCAATATGCTCGATATTCCTGCGACGGAAAAAATTGAAATTCGTACGTACAAAATCGTCACAGGCCAGGCCAGCGAAGTCGCAAAAAATCTTGAAAATCTCTTTGCCGCCAAACGCAACAATCAGCCCACAGATCTGCAACCCCGTTTCGAGGCAAACAAGGCTGTAAATCAAGTCCTCGTCGCAGCTACAGCTGAGCAATTCGTGGAAATCGAAAAACTCCTCCAAGACCTGCAAAACAAGCCGGCCCTGGCTTTCAAGACGCAAACTTTCAAACTCGAATACGTACAGGCAGATGAAATCGTCGAGATGCTGAAGATGGTTCTTGAGGACTCCCAGGAAAAGAAACAGCAAAGGCCCTGGTGGTGGTACGATTACAACCAGGAAGAAGATGTTCAGAAAGGCGCAATCCGCATAGCTGCCCTGCCGAGCGCCAACACGGTCATTGTACAGGCTACCCCAGCCAAGCTGGAACTGGCAATCAAACTCATTGAAACGCTCGATACGAAACAGACCGGCGACCAGGTAACTCTAAAAATCGTAACGCTAAAAAATGCCCAGGCCGAGGCAGTCACCACTGCATTGCAGGCTATGCTCCCAGGATCAGAGCCTCGAAATTATTGGGACAGAACACCAGAGGACAAAGGCATCAAGACCACTGTCTCAGCGATTCCCGATTCCAACAGTGTTCTCGTCCAAGGCCCGAACAAGAAGGTCGAAGAAATCGTCCAGACTATTCATAGCCTGGACAAAGCTGCCATAGAATCAACGGTAGGCGTCTACGTCATCCAGCTGACGACAGGCAGGGCAGGACAGGTTACGAAGCTTATTCGCGACATGTACAACCAGCAAATCCAGGCCTCACAGCGCAGCAGTCGAAAAATCGGCCCACTGGCGGTAACCGCCGACGAACGCGCCAACGCCATAATCATCTCCGCTGATAAAATAATGTATGACCAGGTCATCAGTTGGGTAAAACAGCTGGAGGGGATGAAACCAAGCCGGGCTGAAAATGCGAAAATTATTCATCTGAAAACCGCTGACCCTGAGGAAGTCCGAAAGGCTATCGATCAGCTTTTTAACAATGCTGGCGACAATGGAGCAAATGGCTCAAACGCTGCGAAACAGATAGAAGTTACCGTCCTTCCGAAGCAGAAAGCCATAATGGTCTCCGCGAGTGACGAAGAATTCAAAGCCATCGCCAGTCTTATCGAATCGCTTGAAAACACCGCCGGCAAGGCCAAGCGGATAACACAGGTCATCACACTCAAAAATGCCCCGAACAACCGAATAGCCAACGCGTTGGATATGCTTTTTTATCAGCAGGGCCAAACCGACCCCGACGAGGCCGTCACCATAACCGCCCTGCCGAACAGCAACGCGATTATCGTAGCTGCCCCCCAACAAAAACTCGATGAGATCACTCATCTAATAGCCCAGCTTGACAGGCCGGGCGTGGCCCCGCAGGTTGACTTCCGCATCTACCGCCTCGCCAACGCCCAGCCCAGGCTAATCCTGCCGACACTCACAAGAATGCTCCAGCAGATAAGACGGGCCAAGCCCGGCGAAACCATCGACGTCCAGGCCGACCAGCGGACAAAGAGTATAATCGTTACAGGTTCCGTCGAGGTTTTCGAGCAGGTCGAAAAAATCATCGCCACACTGGACAAGGCCCCCGCATACGCAACTGCGGACGTACTTATCGTCCCCCTCCGCCGGGCTGACGCCACTCAGCTGGCTGAGGTTTTGAACGAAATGCTGTCTCCAGATGCCGGATCGCAAATGACATCCGAAGCCCGGGATTTACAGCAGCAGGTGCGTCTGCTGCGGGTTCGCAGTTCGCTGAAGGAAAAAATTCCAGAGCTTGATTTGACCAAGCCCATCAAAATCACCGCCGACCCAGCCAGGCCTCAGGGAACAAATTCGCTGATCATATCTTCAACGCCCGAAAACCTCCAAGCCATGGCTGCGATAGTGGATATTCTGGATTCCGTGCCCATCACAGCTGGGGTGAAGGTCAAAGTCATTCATCTCGAAAATGCCAACGCCGCAAACGTCCGCACCATGCTGGAAGATATTTTCTCGCAAGGTCAAAAGTTAGCGGGAAAACCGGGCACTACCGTTGCCGGCAAGGCAGAGCCTGAAACTACCACCGGGAAAGCCCTGGTCAAATTACTGAACGTTTCATCCGACATGCGAACCAACTCCCTGATACTCTCAGGCGAAGAGGAAGTGCTCGCCCTGGCAGCTGTGCTTATAGCAGACCTGGACAAAAACGGTACCGGGCCATTGCACATGGTTCGTATGTTCCCCCTCGCCAATGCCGAAGCCGCCCGCGTGCAACAGATCATCAACTCGCTTTTCACCGGCCCAAATGCCGAAGGCATTCGCCCGAAAGACCGCCCCACTATAGCGGTTGATGCTCGCACGAATACACTCGTGATCTCCTCAAGCGAATCGACGTTCTCTACACTGACAGGCCTGATCGCCCAACTCGACAAAAAGTCTCCCATTGAATTGCAAGACCTCAGGCTGCTGAAACTTCAAAGTGCCGAAGTTGACGCCATCGCCGTAACGCTTCAAAAAATGATGGATGCCCGCGTAAAACGGCAGGAGTCGCTTGGCGTGAAAGATGCCGAAGCCCTGCGGGTTATCGTCTTGCCAGACACCCGCAGCAACAGCCTGATTATTGGCGGCTCGCCGGAGAGCTTCAAGATCATCGAAGACATCGCAAAACAGCTCGACACCGCCAGCCCTGCCCTGGGTGGCCAAATCCAGCTCTTCGCACTCAAGGAAGGCAATTCAAGCACCATCGCCACTACGCTTTCCAACCTCTTCAACCAGCGGTACCAAGCTGCTACCTCCCCGGAGATCAAACGGCAAAAGCCGATAATACTTCCCGACGTTCGTACCAACAGCCTGCTGGTAGCTGCCAATGCGGATGACACCAAAATGCTTGCTGACCTGCTAAAAAACCTGGACGTCAAGCTCACAACCGCCTCGGTACAGCTGGTCGTAATTCCTGTCAAGCATAACGACGCGGGCGTCATAGGCCCGGTGATCCAGCAGATATTCCAGGCCCGCCTCAAAAGCATGACGCCGCTTGAGCAGCAGCAGAATCCTCAGGATCGAGTGGACGTTGCCGCCGACGGCCTGAGCAATTCGCTGATAATCTCAGCCAGCAAGGACAACCTCGGACTGATCAGGGATCTCCTCGCAAAAGTGGATGTCGCCCCGCCAGACGAAACGGGAATCGTACGAATGTACCCGCTGCAAAATTCCGACGCTGAACGCGTCGCAACGATGTTGCAAAGCCTCATCAGCCAGGGCCTGTATAAGCCCGGCCTGGTCGGCACTGCGGATAGTGCGAGCATCAAGGCCCGCGAGAAAATCGCCATTGCAACCGACACTAGAACCAACGTTCTTATCGTCTCAGCCAGCAGGGAAAACTTCGCCGTCATCGACGAGATCATCCGCAACATAGACGGCGCCGACAGCACTCCATCCAATGAATTCCGTATTTTCACACTGGAAAACGCCACCGCAACTTTACTGCAGTCAGTTATCCAGAAACTCTTCGATGAGCGTGCTGCACGCAGCAAGGACAAGGAGAAAATTACTGTCATAGCGGACAGCCGGGCCAATGCCCTGATAGTTGGAGCACCGCCAGAAGAAATGGAGAAGGCTGAGGCTCTCATAAAACGGCTGGACGTTTTACCCGCAGACGATAAAAAAACGCTTGGCCTGTTCCCTCTTGAGAAAGGCAATGCCGTACAGGTGGCTGAGACTCTCCGCAATCTTTTCAAGAAAGAGGATCAGTCGCAATCCGACATCACGTTCGGCGTTGACGAGCGTCTGAACGCAATTGTAGTCTCCGCTGGAAAGGCCGACCTGGACCGCATCGGTAATATTATCGAGCAACTCGACCGCAAGCAGGTTACGCATGTAACGGAGATCAAAGTTTATCCGCTGAAAAATGCCGACTCCGAAGAACTTGCCAAGCTCATGATGGATGTTCTTACCCAAAAACCAAAAGTCATGTCCAAATCCAACCCGGATCGACAGACGCTCCTGCAATTCATCAACCGCAGCCAGCAAGGCAGGGAACTAATAACAAGCGCCCTTCAGGAAGGCGTGCTGATAACACCCGACCGGCGAACGAATTCGC
The DNA here is from genome assembly GCA_963664745.2 of Phycisphaerae bacterium. Lineage (GTDB taxonomy): Bacteria > Planctomycetota > Phycisphaerae > SM23-33 > SM23-33 > B1-G9. The sequence goes on along the minus strand of CAXXMC010000004.1, from coordinate 1,540,534 downwards.
TCGTAGTCACCGCATCACTCGAAAACATGCCCCTGCTGGCAAACCTGATCAATTCACTGGACTCTTCGACACCGCAATCGGCAGAGATAAAAGTCTTCGCACTTCAGAATGCGGACGCCTCTCAGATGGCAGCTGTGCTTGGGCAGCTATTCCGGGCAACGGAAGAAACAGGGCAAAATCGCAAAGCCCCAGCTGTGACGTATACGCTGAACTCCACAAAGGCGGACGGCCAAAATGAAACCGCCACTGCCACGACAGGCTCAGCCCAGCAGCCCCTGCTGAATATCACTATCGACACGCGAACAAACAGCCTGCTTGTAGGCGGAACAAAGCAACAGGTTGATATGGCTACGGTCGTAATAAACGAACTTGACTCCAGCCCAGCCCGCGAAAGGCTCACGAAAGTCTATCACCCGCGAAACGCCCAAGCCGACGATATCGCCAGTACGATAACCACTTTCCTCGACCAGGAAAGGTCAAGACTCGTGCGGGCGTTGGGCAATGACCGCCTTGGAGCAGCTGAGAGACTGCTGGAACGCGAGGTCGCCGTTGTTGCGGAGAAGACATCCAACACGCTTCTGATTTCAGCGAGTCCGCGATACTTCCGCACACTCGCCGAGATGATAGATGAGCTGGATCGGCCGCCAGCACAGGTGGTTATCCAGGCAGTGCTCGCGGAAGTGCTGTTAACCGACGTGACAGACCTTGGCCTGGACTGGGGCTACAACGCCAAAATCGGAAGTTCCAATGTTCACTTCGGCGACAACTTCAAAATCGAAGCCAGTATCGGTGCCGATCCGGTAGGTTTTAACGTATCCGTCGCCGGCGGTGATTTATCATTCTTCCTTCGTGCCCTGCAACGTCAGGGAAGGCTCGAAGTGCTAAGCAGGCCTCAGATTCTCGCAGCTGATAATCAGCAGGCCAAAATAGATGTCGGCGAGCGTGTACCCCTTATCACATCCAGCCGAACCACAGACCAGAATGACACCATAAACACGATTGAATATCAACCGGTCGGCGTGTCGCTCCAGGTCTTGCCCCGCATCGGTTCTGACCGAACCATCCGCCTTGAAGTCAAACCAGAAATTTCCTCCGTCGGTACGCGAACCACGCAGATATCCGAACACGCCGAAGCTGTATATCTCAGCAACAGATCAGCTGAGACGACCGTTACCTGCCATGACCGCCAGACCGTTATTATCGGCGGCTTGATTACGACAACCGACCGTGATGTCGAAGACAAGGTTCCCGTGCTCGGCGACATACCAGGCCTGGGCACATTGTTCCGAAACACCAGCAAAGAACGTATACGAAATGAACTGATGATATTCCTTACGCCAACCATTCTTCGCGCGCCTGACGACGCCCGACGCATGACGCTAAGGGAATTTCACCAGAACCAGACGCTTAAGAACTTGAACCTGAACCATACGTCCAAGAGCTTTGCTTTGGACAGCATCTACGATCCTGAGATTCGCCAGGCTGCGCAGGAAGGGACAAACTCCGACCCGGGCCCGCAGGAAAAAAGAATGCAAAGCCTGCGGCAAACTGCAATGGAACTTGAGCTACTGCCGCAGCAGTGGTTTCCGACAAAAAACCAACCGGTAACCATAGATCCAACCGTACATGAGGACGCGGAATAATGAAACCAACTGTGCGTTATGCACTATTGTATATCGCCTGCGGAACAGCTTTTTTGCTATCAACAGGCTGCAACAAACCAATAATGTTGAAGGCGAAAAACGTCGACCATATCGATCTGATGACCCAGCCGGTAGCAGCGAACCTCGACGGTATGCCGGGCCCGGACGGGCTTCAGGTAAAAGTTTATCTCTATAACGAGGACAAAACTATCTCCGGCAAAGGAAAATTGGAGATGATGATGTTCGACGGCAATGAATCGCTGGGTGATCTTTATTCCAGTAAACCGATTAAGACCTGGACGTTTTCCTCAGACCAACTGAAACCTTTCATGGCATCTTCGTATGGATTGCTGCATTACCAACTGGCCCTTGAGTGGGGCGATAATAAGCCTACCTCGAAAACAGTAACGATTCTGGCTCACTTTACGAATAGCGACGGGAAGAAGATTGTGTCCCAGCCTGTCGTAGTGCCGGTAATGCTGGAATGAAGTTTTGACTATTTCTCAACGGCGACAAGCATCATATTGTTTCGATGCACAACTTCATCGTAGGGCTTATCGCCCAGAACTTTGGCGACCTGAGAAGTTTTGAGTCCCTTGATTTTAGCCAGCTGTTCAGCGGAGTAGTTAGTCAGGCCCCGTGCTATTTCACAGCCAAATTGATCCTCAATAGCAACCGTCGCGCCGTGTTCAAAATCGCCGTCAATCACGCAAATGCCGGAAGGCAGCAGGCTCTTACCCCGTTTCAAAAGGGCAGCCGCCGCACCATCGTCAACGATAAGTGTCCCAGCCGGCTTGGCGGTTTGTCCTATCCATCGCTTTCTGCTGTTGAGTTTACGCTCGGCAGGCATGAATACCGTGCCCAGAACTTCACCAGCCAACAATCGCGTGAGAATTTTCGGGGTATTTGAATTGGCAATAACCGCCACTTCCCCAGCCCGAGTTACCAGATCCGCAGCTGCGAGTTTCGTGGCCATGCCCCCACTGCCAAGCGAACTGCGCCCAGCCTGGACCAACCGCTTGATGTCTTTATCCACATGCTCAATAGTATCAAGCACTTTGCCTTCAGCAAGCACGCCATCGACATTGGTAAGCAATACAAGCAGATCAGCTGCCAGCAGATTCGTCACATGGGCTGCGAGTATATCGTTTTCGCCAAAGCGAATTTCATCCACTGCGACGGTATCGTTTTCGTTTATGATCGGCAGTGCGCCGTATTCTTCCAAAGACCTCAATGCATTGCGAACGTTCAAATATCTTGTACGATCCTCAAACGCATCGCGGGTGAGAAGCACCTGAGCCACGACGATTTCCCGCTTGGCGAAAATATCGTGAAACGTTCGCATGAGCTGGCCTTGGCCGATGGCAGCTATGGCTTGCAGTTGGGGCACGGTCTTTGGCCTGGCGGGCATATCCAGTTCGCCCAGCCCAGCCCCGATAGCGCCGCTGGCTACAAGCATGACTTCAACGCCGGAAGATTTGACTTCAGCAATCTGATCGGCCAGGTTGGAAATAGCCTTGCGATCAGGCCTGCCGGAATTGTCGCAGATCGCGTTCGTGCCCACCTTAACTACAATCCGCCGGGCCTTGGCTATAACGTTCTGTCTGACTGACTTGCCAATCATTTCAATTTCCGATTTTCAATTCACTATTGCCTGACACGTAGTGTCTGTTTCTTCAAGTTTTTCCGTCGCGATATCGCCAGGCTGTATTGCAGGCACCCGTCCGACAACGTGACAGATGAGTTCAACGTTTCGCCGCGTAGCTCCCTGCTGCGTTCGGACGTACTGTTGGGCTTCCGTGCCGGCTGTCTGAGCACCGGCGGGGTCTGCCAACCATTTCTTGATTTGCTCGACCAGAGATGGCACGTCGGTGACCTGCACACAGCCATGCCTTAGCAGATCGTCGGCCTGGGGAAAATTAAAAGTATGCGGGCCGAAACAAGTCGGCTTACCAAGAGCCGCAGCCTCGATCATGTCGCTGCCGCCCATGGGAACAAGAGTTCTGCCCACAAAAACAAAGTCAGCCAACGAGTAAAATTTCCGCAACTCGCCCATGGTGTCACCCAGAACAATAGCTGGCGACTGTGCTACATTCTTTCCGCTCTCGTCACCGATAGTTGATCTGCGGATACATTCATAACCGGCAGATGTGATCAATTTAGCAACTTCGTCAAACCGTTCGGGTTTGCGGGGAACTATCGCAAGTCGAAGTCCGGAATTATCTTTCACTAGTTGGCCAAAAGCTTGGAGCAGTAGTTCTTCTTCGCCGGGGCCCGTACCACCTGCAACCAGAAGCTTTTGCCCAGCCTGATCCAGTCCCATCGCGCTGGCGAGTTCATCCTGGCCCGGCAGAGAATCTGTAACTTCTACGGTATCGAACTTCATCATGCCGGTGAGGTGCACTTTTTCCTCAGCCATGCCAAGTTCGATAAACTTCTCAGCGTAAACTTCATCCTGCACGCCGATGGCTGTGAGACGATTGAACAGCCTGGCTGCGAATGAACCTAGCATTTTGTATCGCGGATAGCCCTTGTTGGGACTCATCCTGCCGTTGACGATAACGACCGGAATATTTCGTTTATTGCACTCTGCCAGAAAATTAGGCCAGGCCTCGCCTTCCATGAGGATCACCAGTTCAGGCTTCACCCGTCCCAGTGCCCTGCTGGCTGCCCAGGAAAAATCCATGGGCCATTGGAAAATCTCGTGCCCCGGCGCGAAATTCCTGTTCGCCGCCGCCAGGCCTGTATCAGTGGTGGACGAAATAACGATTCTGAAGTCCGGCATTTGGCTGTGGAGTTCATCAACGAGGGGCCGGGCTGCATTTACCTCGCCCAGACTCACGCCGTGAATCCATATCACAGGTTGCAGGCCATACTTCTTCGGAGCCTTGCCCAATCGCTGCGAAAAATTCGACCTATATCGGCCATGGCGGATCATCCTTGCGATTATCACCGGCGAGTAAACCAACATGCCCACACAATATACGATATCAAGCAATATTTTCATGGCAACAGTATGCGATCCAAAGCCTTCGGTGTCAATCCGATACCTTGTCTAAAATTTGAAATGACCTTTAGTACTCTGTCCCTGGAATAAAGATGTATAGATGCTACTCCAAACACCGCAACAATTCGGAGATTGTTTTCTCCGCTGCCACAGCCCAGCTGAATTTTTCCGCACGCGCCAAAGCAGCCTGCTGCCGGCTTAACTGCTCCTGCTGACTCATCCCAGCAATACAGTCCATTTGATTGGCCAGTCCTTCGACATCGCCCGGATCATAATACAGTGCGATATCCTCGAAAAATTCCGGCATTGGCGGGCTGGTCGTAGATATGCTAAGGCAACCCTGACCTAGTGCTTCGAGCACAACGTTAGGACAGGCTTCAACCCGACTGGTCATGACAAAAGCCCTGCACCGTTGATAACACCACGACATCTCAGCTGGGCCAAGATGCCCCAGCCAGGTTACACGAGAAGATACCCCGCACTGCTCCGCAAGAGCTTTCATTTCCATTTCATAGGCATCGGAATAAACGCTTGAACCTGCGATAAGAAGTCTGCGATTATCGTCTTTGCTCTTTCCAAGTGCACTAATTACATCAGCCAGGCCCCGGTACGGAATGATCGAGCCGGCGGTGAACCAGAAATCAGCTGGCTCCTCAGCCTGTAAAATCGCAGGTTTTTTCCCGACAGCTGACTTATTAACGCCGTGACAAACCACGCCGACTTTCTCCGCGTCGACTCGCCAGTTCTCAATTAAAAATTCCCGCACAAACTCAGAGACCGCTATAACGCGACTCGCCAGCCTGCAGGCTTTGCGAGCCTGTGCCCGACGCAGCAGATTTTTCAACCCGACCGACAACGGGTTACCGCCAAAAGGCATGAGCGTAGCTTCCATGTTCCGCACCATGCAGACCGTCGGAATTTCGCCAAAGTCCAACCAGACTGAGGTCGGAATGAAAACCACATCAGGCTGGAGTTCCATCACTTCCCTTCGCAGCGCAGGACTTCCAAAAAACCTGTCCCGCCCGGGCCAGGTGCGAACCGGTACGGGAAATTCAAAATTTCCAGCAGCCTTGGGCGGCAGAAACAAATCCAGCCTATCCACCCGCGAATCTTCCGCCAACAGCGGAACCAGGCTGCTGAGCGTCGTGGCTGCTCCGCCACTCAACCCACCGCCACTGAGATATATCATCGCAATTTTCATAATTCGATTTTATATTCCCGTCGCCACAACTCCAACATGGTCATGGCAAAAAGTCTTTGCGTGTGCAGCCTGCCGCTGCGTTGTTCGGCGAATAATCTGTCAACCGCTTCAGGGCGAAATATCTGCGACCGGGCGTCCGTAAGGACATCCTGACAAAACGTGCCCCACTGGCCTTGGAACCAGTCCTGCAACGGCAGCGAAAAACCCTGCTTCCGCTTCAAGTCCAATTTACTCGGCAGAAGTTTCGCTGCCAGTCTTCGCGAGAAAATTTTCTTCTCATTTCGGGTAGCCCGCAACGAATCAGGCACCTGGGAAAACGCGAATTCAATGACAGCACGGTCAAGGAACGGCGCGCGGATCTCCAGGCTGGTCAGCATACTCGCGCGGTCAACTTTTACCAGAATATCGTCGACCATATAACTCTGGAAATCCATAGCAGTGATTTTTTGCAACGGCGAGGCAAACGATTTTTGCAGATCCAGTTTGAATTCCTCCGGCTGATGGATTTGGCTTGGTGGCACGGCAAGGCCCGGCGAGAGAATCCGCCCGCGGTCACGACAATCAAAAAACATATTGATCTGCGCGATAGCATGCGGACTATCCTGGAGCAATCCCAGCGCGAAATTTCGGCCTAGCTTTCCGACGGGCATAAGCCTGCGGACCATGGGCAGCAAGGCCGATCTCAAAGGCCCGGGCAGCCAACGGCGATAGCAGGCCATCTGCTGAACCCAACTATGTCCAGGATATCCTCCGAAAAGCTCATCACCGCCATCGCCGCCCAACGCGACGGTCGCATGCTGGCGGATCATTTGCGAAACCAGGAAAGTGGGAACCATGGACGAATCAGCCAGGGGTTCATCGAACTGTCGGGCCAGATCGGGCAGCAGGTCCACCGTAGCCTGTTGGGCAACAAGCTCGGTGTGTTCCGTCCCGAAATGCTCAGCGACGATCCTGGCATACGGGCCTTCGTCAAACTGACGATGACCCGGAAATGAAATCGTGAATGTCTTGACCGGCCTGGCTGAAACCTCCGCCGCCAGGGCTGTAACCAGGCTGGAATCTATCCCGCCGCTCAGCAGAATTCCGACCGGCACATCAGCGACCAGGCGACGCCTGACCGAATCACGCAATAACAGATGGAATCTCTCGAGCAATTCGTTTTCATCAACCTTATCAGGCGGCTGGGTGGACGGCAGCTTCCAGTAGACCCAGGTCCTGGCCTGGCCTGTGGATAAATCCAACTGGAGAGCCTGGCCTTGCGGCAGCTTGCGAAGCCCTTCCAGCATACACAACTGGCCCGGCACATACCCAAACGCGAGATAATGGTTCAGCCCGTCCCGGTCAAGTTTTCTCGGACATTCAGGATCAGCCAGCAGCGCTTTAAGCTCTGAGGCAAATGCAAAAGTCCCCGTCTGCTCATCATGCCGGTAAAACAGGGGCTTCTCCCCGGCCCTGTCTCGTGCGATCAATAGCGTCTGGTCATTGGCATCATACAGACCAAGTGCGAACATGCCCTCAAGTTTATCGAGACAATCAACGCCCCATGTTCGATACGCCTCCAGCAACACTTCGGTATCGCTTTTCGATCTGAAGCGCGTCCCCAAGCCAGCCAGCTCATCTCGCAGGGCCTGGAAGTTATAAATTTCGCCGTTGAAAGTCAGCGCGATTTCGCCGTCCTGGCTGAGCATTGGCTGATGACCTGCCGGCGAGAGATCAATGATCGAAAGTCGTCTCTGGGCCAGGCCTACCCGTCCGTTGGGCGACCACCACGAGCCGGCGTCATCCGGGCCTCGATGTCGCATGGTATCACGCATAACGTCGAGAAGTTCCCGGGTTTTCTCCGAAGCGGACCTGGCCAATATTTTTCCAACAATTCCACACATAAAATGAGTTCCTGATGAGTTCCCCATTCTGCACAGAATTTTGAAATAGGCAATACCGAATATGTCAATTCCCTGGCCCAGCTGGGCTTGCAATCCGACCCCGTCAATGCTATAAACGCTGAATATATTGTCCCTGGAAAAGATTATTCGCGGATATTCCGCGGGTTTTGAGAGAAAACATGAAAGCAGTAATTCTGGCAGGTGGATACGGCACACGTTTGATGGAGGAATCCGTCGTGCGCCCAAAACCGATGGTTGAAATCGGCGGCAAGCCCGTTTTGTGGCATATCATGAAGATTTACTCGCATTACGGGATTAACGACTTCATTATCTGCCTGGGCTACAAGGGTTATGTAATTAAAGAGTATTTCGCCAACTATTTCATGCACATGTCTGATCTGACTTTCGATCTGCAAAACAACGCCATGGAGGTTCACAATAATTCCTCCGAGCCTTGGCGGGTGACGCTTATCGATACCGGCGAGGACACGCTGACGGGGGGCAGAATCAAACAGGCCCAGCCTTACCTTAACGACGAACCTTTCTGCATGACCTACGGCGATGGTGTTGCGGACATAAATATCAACAAGCTAGTCGAGCATCATATCAACAGGGGCAAGCTGGCGACTCTCACCGCGGTCCAGCCTCCAGGCCGGTTCGGCAGCTTGATGCTTGATGAGAAAAACCAGGACGTCGACGGCTTCTGCGAAAAACCCATAGGCGACGGAGGGTGGATCAACGGCGGATTCTTCGTTATCTCACCAAAAGCACTGGACTACATAAAAGGGCCTGAAAGCTCCTGGGAAGGTGAGCCGGTAGTTAAACTCGCAACAGATGGCCAGCTCGCAGCTTACAAACATTCAGGCTTCTGGCAGCCCATGGACACACTGCGGGATAAAAATCACCTCCAAAGTCTCTGGGCAAATAACAAAGCCCCATGGAAGCTGTGGAAATGAACCCAGCCTTCTGGAATAATAAAAAAGTCCTGATTACAGGCCATACGGGCTTTAAAGGCGCCTGGCTGACCATTTGGTTGCGCCAACTCGGCGCGTCTGTGACTGGCTACGCGCTCGAGCCACCCACGGAACCAAATTTGTTCGAAATGGCAAATGTGGAGGATGGCATCAATTCCATCCGGGCTGATGTGCGGGATCTGGACAGGCTATGCAAAGTCGTTAGCGAAGGGAAATTCGACGCGATTTTCCACCTTGCTGCGCAGTCACTAGTCCGGCTGTCATACGCCCAGCCGGTCGAAACTTATTCCACAAATGTCATGGGAACGGTCAACCTGCTGGAAGCCGTCAGACAGGCCGGCGGAAATCCGACGGTCGTTATCGTCACGACCGACAAATGTTATGAGAATCACGAAAGGCCCAAGCCGTACCGCGAAGATGAACCCATGGGCGGTTTTGATCCGTACAGTAATTCCAAAGGCTGTGCCGAGCTGGTTACGAGTTCTTATCGGCGAAGTTTTTTCAACGACGAGAACTCTGCACTTATCGCATCTGCCAGGGCTGGGAACGTTATCGGCGGCGGGGACTGGGCATTGGACAGGCTGCTGCCGGATTGCATACGTGCATTTTCAGCTGGGCAGGTCGTAGCCTTGCGAAATCCGAATTCAACCAGACCATGGCAGCACGTGCTCGAGCCGCTTGGTGGGTACATACTGCTTGCACAAAGGATGAGGGAAAACCAAGGCCGGGCCTTCACGCAAGCGTGGAACTTCGGCCCGGATATCTGCGACGTTCAACCCGTTGAAAACGTAGCCAGGCGATTGGCGGAATTCTGGCAGGACGGAGCAACCTGCACAATAGACCCAGGTAAACACCCACACGAAGCGAACCTGCTGATGCTGGACTGCACGAAAGCAAAAGATCAGCTAGGCTGGCGGGTGCGGGTCGGGCTGGACGTAGCATTGCAATGGACTGCCGAGTGGTACAAAAAGGTGCAAGCCGGGCAAGACGCCCGGAAAATATGTTTGCAACAGATAGACGCTTTCAATCAGCTGTAGTTCTGAATATAACGGAAGATATGGAGAACGAGAAGAAATGATTTTTACCGAAACGCCCCTGAAAGGCGCGTACACTATAGATCTCGAAAAGATCGAGGACGAACGCGGCTATTTCGCAAGGGCATTCTGCGTCGAACAGTTCAAGGCCTATGGCTTGGATGCAAATGTAGTGCAGGCAAATTCCTCGCTCTGTAAATACAAAGCAACGTTGCGTGGAATGCACTATCAGCTACAACCCCACTGGGAAACAAAAATTGTCCGTTGTGTTCGAGGCTGTATTTTCGACGTTATAGTTGATCTGCGACCTGACTCTTCAACATTCAAAAAGTGGTTCGGCGCAGAACTCTCCGCCGCAAACGGCAGAACCATGTATTGCCCAAAAGGCTTTGCACATGGATTTATATCCCTTACAGACGACGCCGAAGCGTTTTACCTGGTAACGGAACCGTACAACCCGCAGTTTGAACGAGGGCTCCGGTGGAACGATCCTATGTTTGACATCGTTTGGCCTATGCAACCCGAGATCATTACTGAAAAAGACGCCAACCACAGAAACTTTGACCTCGAATACCATCTGGGTTTGAAAGAGTAAGGAAACAGTTTTGCATGAGCGGCAAAATCCTTCCGAAAGAGATTCAAAAATGAGTGAGTGTTTCACATGTAATTGCGACAGTCCAGATGCTTGCCGATCAATGAACGATAAGCAACCCATGAAGGCTGCAAAAGCACAAGAGCAGACCGGCTATGGTACTAAAAAAACTCGCATTCTGATTACAGGTGGAACCGGTTTCATCGGTAATGCCGCTGCAATGGCTTGCCAAAAGGCTGGGCACGATGTCGCTGTCCTTACGCTGCCCAACGACCCTAATAAACCGAAACTTGCCAAACAGGGACTCCATATCATTCAGGGAGACTTACAGACCCCGCCTTGGAATCACATCGAAGATTTTGCCCCAAAATGTTGCCTCCACGCCGCCTGGATCACCACCCCAGGAGAATATATGACATCGCCCTTAAACACAAAACTTCTTGAGTGGAGCAAAGCCATGATAAAAGATATGTGTGAGAGAGGCATTAAATATATTCTTGGAATCGGAAGTTGTACCGAACTCTTTAAAATAAACTCAAGCCAATCCATCCCGCCATATATTTTCGCAAAACGTGAACTGCATCAATTCATGGATCAAATTACGAAAACATATGATAATGTCAAAACCGCCTGGGCACGAATTTATTATCCCTTTGGGCCCGGTGAACCTGCGGAAAAACTGGCATCATTTCTTATCCAGAAACTTACGACAGGCCAAACTGTAACACTGAATACTCCTGATGCAATTAAGGATTATATTTATATTTCAGATGTAGGCAATGCATTGGAACGTTTGATTAGTTTGCAGCACGGGGGGACGTTTGAAGTTGGAAGCGGAAAAGGAATTTCCGTTCGTCAGCTTGCAGAAATCATAGCCAAGGTAATTAAAAAAAATCCTGCAGATTGCATAGTATGCAAGGCCCAACAAGACCCCTGCCAGACACCTATCGCTGAGAATACCAGTTTGCAACAACTTGGCTGGAAACCGGAAATTTCGTTGGAAGAAGGTATCCAAAAGATGATTGAGGTACTTTCGCGTGGATAACAAAAACAGACCAACCGTTCAAATCTGTCCAGGCTGTCTTGTAAAAAGCGAGATTGTTGTGGTGGAATTGCCGCCCACACCAATGACGCTTAATTATATATACAAAAGTCGCGATGAAGCCATAAATGCACCAAAAGCGAAACTGGTACTCTGCCAATGTCAAACGTGCGGCTTAGTCTTTGCAGCCCCGGCTGATACCCAGGCAATATATGATGAAAGATATGAAAATCGCCAATCTTATTCCAATGTCTTCAAGGGGCACCTTAACCATATTGCCGACCAGTTAAAAACAAAATTACCGCAGTCTGATATCAATGTTTTGGAAATCGGATGCGGAAAAGGACATTTTCTGGAACTATTGGCAAAAAGGAATCATTGGCAAGGCCAGGGATATGACACCAGCTATGAAGGCCCAAATGAATCTGCTGACGGCAAGTTAAAATTTTCCAAGAGTTACCTGACCAGCAAGTCTGTAAAAGGAAAATTTGACCTATTGGTCTGCCGCCATGTCATCGAACATATTGATTCTATCGGTGAATTTATAATTGAATTGGCAGAAATTGCCCGGCAAACAGAAACAAAACTTGTAATGCTTGAAACGCCCCGTCTGGAATGGATTTTTGAAAATCAAACAATATGGGATTTTTTCCACGAGCATCGATGCTATTTTGGAATGAGCGTACTGCGACAGCTATGCCAGGCTGCCGGTTTCGAAGTCGTTGAACATGACGCCACCTTTGGCGAACAATACCAGAATTTGTACCTGCGAACGTTAGAGAAACCAGTCGATATAACCTGGAGCTACGATCCATCCTTGTCTTTAAAAAACTTTATTGCTGAGGCATTGGAGCAATTCACAAGCCGCGTCAAAGGTCTCGAATCAATTCTTCAACGCGACACTTGGAGGATATGGGGTGCTGGAGCAAAAGGAGTTTGCTGGGCAGGATGGCTTGACCATCTCAAGTACCCGCTTTGGGGCAAGGTTATAGACATGAACCCTGCAAAACAGGGAGGTTTTCTCCCAGTAACGGGGCTACCCATAGTTGCTCCCACAAAACAAAACCTCAAAAATACCGAACTAATTTTTGTAATAAATCCCAACTATCTTCACGAGATTCAAAAACAACTAATTTCTCTTGATTTATCACCCAAAATCATGACTCTTTAACATAGTCCCTAACAGGAGATTAAAATTGGATTTTAAAGAACAGGTAGAAAAGCAGATCACAGAGATGAACGCTGATGACAACATGCGGAAACTCTCTCAACAGTGGATGGATTGCTCCTTAAAGCACAAGTATTCTTACCATTTCAGGTGGCTAGGCGTGCCCATCATTCAATATCCTCAGGATATTCTCGCTATGCAGGAATTAATCTGGAACATTAAGCCCGATCTGATTATTGAACTAGGTATAGCACACGGTGGTTCTCTGATTTTTAGTGCGTCAATGCTTGAATTGCTCGGAGGCTCCGGCCAAGTGCTGGGGGTTGATATTGATATACGGACAAAAAATTGGGGCAATATTCTTAGACACCCTATGAGCAAGCGAATTACCATGATTGAAGGATCAAGTATTGATAAGGCTACCGCTGAGAAAGTGTATGAGTTTGCAAATGACAAAGAACGAATTATGGTTTGTCTTGACTCTAACCACACACATGATCATGTCTTGCAAGAATTAAACCTCTACGCTCCCCTGACAACCATTGGAAGTTACTGCATAGTTTTTGATACGATCGTCGAAGATATGAAGCCGGAAATTACGGCGGATCGACCTTGGAGCACCGGGAATAATCCAAAAACTGCTGTTTATGAATATCTGAAAAACAATAAGACCTTTGAAATAGATAATTCAATTGAACAAAAACTGCAAATCACGGTATGTCCTGACGGCTTTCTAAAACGTATGAAGTAAACACCTAAGGGCTTACGCCCGTAGCATTTGCCACAACGAGCTAAAGCTCGCCCGCTGACACGAGTTCTTCCATCCACGGGCTCACGCCCTTGGTATTACGAAGGAATAATAAAAGTTTATATAGAAAAACCAAAAACATCATGCCTTCTTCCACTACAATAAGTATTGCTATGCCCATATATAACGAAGAAAAATTTCTTCGTCATACATTGGATTCCATTCTCTCGCAGACATTTAAGGATTTCAGATTAACCATTTCCGACAACGCATCTACCGATTCCACGGGGGATATCTGCCGGGAATATGCCAAACGGGATTCGCGTATTCAATATTTCCGAAATCCGAAAAATATCGGATCTATAAGGAATATGGAAAATACTTTTAAAAAGTGCTCAGGGAATTTTATTTTTTTTACATCAGGCCATGATCAGTGGGCTTCAAATTTTTTGGAGGAGTGTATTACTTATTATCAAGAAAATCCTGAAACCGTTTTGGTCTATGCAAAAGGACAATGGATAGAACAAAATGGAGAAATAGGTGGCACACTAGGATTTTGCCTGGATACTATAGGACAAAGTCGGAAAAACCGATTTTGCAACGTAGTGCGAAACATCGAACCATATGCTATTTACGGCCTATATCGCAAAAATGTAATTGATCAAATTTTCCCTATAAGAAATTCGCTTGGCCCTGACTTGTTGGTCTTGGCAGAGTTATCATTGATGGGTACATTTGGCTGCGTCCAAAATACGTCATTCTATATGAGACGAACATACGATATCGCTCATCTCAAAAAGCACTTGGCAAAATTTCATTTTCAAACAGGTCCAGTAAAATCGCCCCTTATGTGCCTTCGTTTTTTTATCCATCTTTGCGCGATAATCCGCAAGCGATGTGATTCCCGCCGAACAAGGCTGTACTTGTATCCGCGGGCATGCTGGGCAATTTGGAAGCGGTGGCATAGGCTGTTTATATCGATCCTGATCGCCGGTATCTCCCCTGATCTGCTGGACTGGATCCAGCGGAAACGTGGCAAAGCTGCCGCAATGGGTGAAAACGACACTTTATGAGTCGCATACGCAAAAATCTCCTAGCCAATCTAATCAGCAACGCTTCCATACCGCTGCTGGCAATTGTCTTCATGCCAATATACCAGCAATTGCTAGGCCCGGAGGCATATAGTCTGATATACGTATTCCTAGGAGTCCAGGCATTCAGCGCCATCCTGGACGCCGGCCTGAGAACCACAATCAGCCGGGAACTCGCGCGACTCTCCCCCCTGCCATATCAGGCTGGGGAAATGCGAAACGTCACCAGAACGCTGGAAACCATATACGCAGGCCTGGCCTTGCTGGTGGGACTTATCGTTGTCGCCGCCGCCCCTATCGTCGCGAATTTCTGGATGAAGCCAGAAGTTCTTTCAGTTGGCCAGGTCCAAAGCGGCTTTATGTTAATGGGCTTGGCTCTGGCGATGCAATGGCCCATGCAACTTTACGCGGGTGGCCTGATTGGCCTGCAACATCAAGTCCAACTCAGCACGCTAAATATATGCATGTACACCATCCGATATGTCGGGGCATATATCGTACTCCGCCACATTCCCACCATAGAGGCATTCTTCCTCTTCCAGGCTGGTGTCGGACTTCTTCATTCCATTCTTTCCAGAGTGCTTCTCTGGCGGGCTATGCCGCAAAGCGACGCACAGACAAAATTCAGCATGGCTTCATTAAAATCAATCTGGAAATTCACAGCTGGCATCAGCGGCATAACAATCACAGGTCTATGCCTTGCAAATACAGATAAAATTATCCTGACCAATGGCAATATCCTTCCGATGGCGACTCTCGGAGAATTTGGTCTGGTAGCCGGCGCAGCTTATTGCCTCGACCGCTTTTTCCTGCCGATATACACAGCTGTCTCGCCCAGATTGACACAACTTGTAAGTCTTGAAGACAAAACGGAACTTTCAAGAATGTATCATCGAGGCTGTCAGACCATGACGGTTTTCATCGCCATCACAGCTGCGGTTGGAATTATGTTCGCTCGCGATCTTCTGATGCTATGGAAGGGCAATCCTGATTATGCAGAACAATGGGCAAACGTACTTATCCTGCTGGTAACTGCCCAATGCCTCAATGGTCTGCTATACATGCCCGGAGGCCTGCAATACGCCTTCGGCTGGACCAGGCTGGCGTTCTTGGCACAAACAGGCTGCCTTGTAGTGCTGGTTCCGCTAATGCTCGTATTGACAATAATGTTTGGCGCTATCGGAGCAGCCTGGGCCTTGGCGATCGTCAATAGTCTGAAGGTTGTCTCGCTAATATTATTAATGCACAGGCGACTGCTGAGAACTGAAATGCGGCGATGGATATTCTTCGATGTTGCCATACCGGCTGCGACAACTTTCGCAGTGGTTTTCGCCATCAAACTACTCATGCCCACGCCAGATGAGTCCAGCCGATTTGCCCTTGCGATCCCCATCGCGATAGTCACAGCTGTTGGGATGCTGGCTGCGATACTGGCTGCGGAAGAAATGCGAAAATCAGCACTGCATGTGCTCCATAATTTTTTCGGAAACTTATTTCACACGGATATCGATAACTAAAACCACGACGTAAGCGTAACAGAGTTGCTTAAATTTCCCCCAAGTATGGGCGACTTTCCAATAACTCCGCAGGAGAGTGTTCGTCCAGCAGTCTGCCAAACAAAGACACTCGTCGGCCAATTGTTTCCAGCGGCGAGTCAATGGGAACCGCTATTTCAACACTGATCAATCCGTTGTTTTCCTGTTCTGCGATCGGAATACTTATCTTCATTAATCGACCCGATCCGCCGGCCTGGGGTTCGCGATGAAATTCCAAGGTGCGAATTTCATTGCTGGCCCGGTCGGTGTATTTGATTGTCACATGAGAGAAGCCCATCCGCCTGGCCATTCTTCGTACTGCCTGCCACCACTTTTCAAACGTCCATGCCACCTGAAAACGATTCTGAATAGTCTCAAAATATTTGCGATCCCTCTTGACCTCACGATTGCGAGCAATATTCTCCTGCACCTGCAGCCAGGCCTGACGAAACTTCAGAACACCGGCCACGCGGAACAGGCTGATCAATATTAGCAAAGCAATCAGGAAAATGAAAACTTCACCATGCCCTCTGAAAAACATCATCAATAACCCAGCCCCGCCGGCAAGAAGGGTCACCATGTACATTATGATCACCACGTGATGATGCTTGAGACCTTTTTCCAATAAGCGATGGTGAACATGGCCTCGATCGGCGGAAAAAACGCTACGCCTGCCCAGAATCCGCCGAAAAACAGAAAGTAACATGTCGAAAATAGGCAAACCCAACGCCAACGCTGGAAGTATAAGGCCCATGAGAGCTGCGACTTTAGTTGCACAAACCACGCTCGAAACAGCCAGGAAAAAACCAAGGAACATGCTCCCGCTGTCACCCATGAAAATTTTCGCAGGATTGAAATTGAAAACCAGGAACCCTACCAGGCTGCCAAGCAGGGCAAGCATCAATATTCCCATCGCAGCCTGATCCGTAAACAATGCAAAAGCTGCAACGACCGCACATGTCGCAGCTGAGATTCCAGCTGACAAACCATCAAGCCCGTCGATAAGATTTACCGCGTTGGTAATGCCTACAATCCAGAAAACCGTAATAGGCCAACTGAGCCAGCCTAAATTAAGATAGTCCAATTGAGGGATAAGATTAATCCGGATTCCAAAACTGCAGACAACCAGGGCTGCGGCGAGTTGGGCAGCAAGTTTCCACTTGGCAGGCATGCCTCGGATATCATCAAATACACCGACAAGGAAAATAAAAACCGATGCAGCAAAAAGTACTAACAGCTTAGGCAGCATTTCTGTTTCAACGAAATGGCCCTCAAAATATCCGCCAAAAAAGTCCAGCAGTACAGCTGCGACTGACACCACCATCATTGAAACGACAATGGCAACTCCGCCAATCCTAGGAACAGGGGTAGTATGGACTTTTCGCGCGTCTCGGGGATCGTAAAGCTTCCTTGATCTCGCAAAATGAATAACAGCGGGCGTGAGGCCCAATGATACCAACAGCGAAGCTGCGAATATCGCAATATACCACACTATCATTTCCTTCTCCCAGCTTCAAACCGGTCAGTTTTTTGCCTGTTATTGTTTCGATTTTCCAAACCGACAGTATAAACTCGCGGGAGTCCTTTGGCAATCGTCACCCTAAGGATTTACGTTCTAATAAAAAAAGCCACCCCATTAGCCGGGGTGGCTTTGAATGCTAAAACATTATTTTACACTCTGATATTACGAGAACCACCTCAGGAGCAGATCCTGGGTATCATTACTACCCATCGGGACCTCGCTCCAAGCTGTTGAAGCTGTTCCCAATTCAAACAAGGATGCAACCAAAGCCTCATTGCTTGAATAAGTCATCAGGCCGCTGCCCAGATTAGGATCATCCAAACCGAGCGTATTGCTTGGATCATCCTGTTCCAACATCCATCCAGAATAATCGGTCGGCTGATGATTCAAGCCAAACGTATGGCCAAGCTCATGGCTGATAATATTCGCCAAGGCTATGCTATACAGGTTCAAGCGATTTGCTTCCGACCCATAAACAGGCAGGCCAGTGAAATTCTGGGTAAAGATCAAGGCATTATCAGCCTTGGTCTGGCCAGCTACGTCAATCTCACTTGCAATGCCAAGCAGACTCATACCAAAGACGGTGTCATCCGCATTGCCTGCAAAGGCGGTCGTGAAGTCCGTTTCAGGATCAAGACCCCATGTAGCGGGATCGACTGTCGTAAAGTAGAAACCACCCTGGTTCTGATTAGCACTCGTCCATTCATCCAAAGTACTGATCAGCGCCACCGTCAGGTGATCTGTCCACTCTATGCCTTCAGCGGTATCAACTGCACCAAAAGTTCCTTCACGAAGGAGAACGTCAAAGGTGTTACCGGCAACAGCAACAATCTCGCCAGCCCAGTGATTCAGTCGGGGAACAAGTGGGTCAGCCATATTGCTGTTCTGTAGCGTGTCGCCAACAATCCATTCGGCATGGGCATTATCGGTGGTGAATCTGACCAGGCCATCTCCAAGATCAACAGCCGAAACAAGTGTATCCGTTTCGTAATTGCCCAGCTCATTCCTGTATCCTGAGGAAATGTTGCTGTAGATGGACAGGATATTCTGGAGAATACCAACCACACCATCGCCGCCATTGATTATTCTGGATTCATTGCCGGCAAGGTCTTCTTCAATATCGCCCAGATTGAACGGTTGAACGTCAATCAAACCAACATCATACTTCGTAGCTGTGCCGCCATCAAAATTCAGATAGACAAGCTGCCTCGGATCATAATCGACATTATCGCGATGGTTATTATGCTGGTCTTTAAAATTGCTGACATAGGCAATTTCTTCATCAGTCGGCAATACACCACCATCCAACTGGCTGACCAGGTTCAAGTCCGTTGACGCCCGGTTCAACTCCAACGTGTAAATATTTTCACCGTCGGATACCTGTTCCAGAGGATTAACCAGAATGAAGTAGTTACCAGTTCCTGGCAACTCGAATGCTTCAAACAAGGAATACCCATCTGCGGAGTAGGCATCGGGCCTTTCGTATCTGGCAACGAGTTCGAATGTATCATCAGCCAGGGTCGCTGTTCCCTGAGTATCCTGGTAGAACATCGACAGCTCGCCAAAGACGCTCGATGTATATTCGATACTGACGTATTCAAATGTATTGGCTGTGAACCGATACACATCGGTATCGTCGTCGTTGTTGAACGAATTTCCTACGATCAGCGATCCGTTCAACTGTATATCAAACGCAGGAGCATCCAAAGCCTCATAGAAGTCATCTGCCACATCACCGAATGGGAACGGTAAGGAATAACTGGCCAAGATCGTTGCCACAGGTAGACAATTCAGATCCATTCTTGCCGACCGCAGACTAGACCCGTAAATGACCGGTGCCGGCAGATCCGCAAGACCTGAGAGATCTACCGTAACCATCATATCTCCAAAACCGTCCGCTTTGTAGATAGTCAGGACAGACTGAACTCGGCCTGAATCAAGAACCTGGGTTGAATATGACAGGACAACATCGTTAAGAATCCTGCCGGTCGCATCAGTCACCAACACTGTTCCGACAACATCCGACCCACCGGGCGTAATCACTCCATCGCCATCGTTGTCCTGCGAGAGAATCAACGAAGTAGTGTTAATTTCTTCACTGAATACGATTTGGCCTCGTTTGTCATTTACAATTTGTGAAGATACAACCTCTGGTGCTCCGATCGGGTCGATATATTCGCGGGTCAATATTGACTGGCCTGGCGTGGAAAGAACAACCCTGCCAATGGTATTGGCTGCTGCCACAACAGACTTTGTCGCACCAACCGGATTCACCGTTCGGCCAATAACAATCAACTTGGTTATACTGCTGCCGAGTATTCCGCCATGCTCAGCTGGGTTAATATCAGCATAATTCGCAGCATCAGCATCTCCAATATAGGCCTGCATATTGGTCGGCAGATTATTGACGCCTGTCGAAGGAGTATCAACACTCGGCAGCACACCTGCGACAATCGCGGAATCGAGGACGTTACCGTAAATGACAACCGAAGTAACTCCGCCGCCAGTGATAACATCATCAGCTGTGTTATACAGTCCGTCTTCTCCAAGCCATGTGCCGAACGATACGACCGAATCGATCATATTCCCGGAAATCCGCAGGCTGGATGATTTTTCGCCAACTGCCAACAAGCCTGCGTTGACATTCACCAATGACGCTGAACCCATACCACGACGTATGCCAACCAGGCCGGCATGCTGACCGCCGATACCCAGGCTGGAAACGTAGCCCTGCGTAATCAGCGAACTACCCGCTTCCGTACCGCCAAGCAATCTGATGGATCTTACATCACCATTTATGTCGATATCAGCTGAAGCTGTGACCTGGCCATTAATCGCCAGGCTGCCAACTGAGCCGATATTCATGGAACCGCTAAATACGCCACCCAAGCCCAAGCTTGAAACATAACCATAGATCAAGAGGTCTGCAGTAGCCAAGCCGTCTCCGCCAACAGTAATCCTCGTCGCTGTCTGGGCATTGATTAGGCCGCCAAAATCTCCGCCAACCGCAAAGGTGCTCAGGCTACCGCCTGCCTCAACAGAACCGCCGTCAAGTAATCCGCCGGAGATCGCGGCATACCCGATATCGCCTTCCGCCAGGAGTCGGCCACTGAAATCGCCGCCACTATGCGTAAACCTTCGAATATCGCCACCGGAAATCAGGCTGCCGGTGAAGTCACCCACAATGCTGACATTACCAAAGGTATTGCCCGTAGTAACAATTCTGCCATTGTAAGCCTGGCCTGGTATACCCGTAATTGACAAATTACTGATCGAGCCGGCAACGATACCGCCCAAATCAGCCTCCGTCATGCCGCGGAACTGAACAAACGTGTCGTCCGATTTGCGGAATGAGAAGAACGCGCCAACATTCGGATCATAAGTCAGGCCGGCAAGATTGCTGATGTCAACCGCGCCGTTTTCAGTACGCGATTCGGCAATCGCAGCCTGTTGTCCAATCATCAACGACAGGAAGCCGTCAATCGTCACCAGCTGATTGAATCTGGCATCTGTTCCGATTATTTCGCCGGCGACAAAGTCTATCGCCGTTACATCCAAAACATCGCCAGTCTCGGAACTTGTTATGGTCGCAACAGCCGGCAAGAGATTACCAAGAAGAATACCATCGGCAACATCGATATCCGCAAATGCACCCTTGCTCAAGGTAACCTGGAATGTCGTATCATTGATTCGCGAGGTAATCTGGCCGAACCAATCGTCATACATTCCAACGTCGTTACCGACATAATCACCTACCCGCCAGGTGGCCTGCGGATTATCCGTGGTGATGGTCACCACACCATAACCATTATCAATAACCGAGCCAGCTGAGAGCGTATCGCCAATAGCCTGTGGATAGAATACCAATTGGCCGTTCGGCAGATATTCTGCCAGCCTGTCATCGGCTGTTACCACGAAGAGATTGCCGGCAACGTCATCAAACGCCATATCGACAACAGGCGAACTCAGCGTCGTACCGTTTGCATTCTGGGCAAGGCCCACCCACTGTGTAAATACCCCAGTGGTTGTATCAATTGTACCGAGCGTCTGAACTGTACCGGGGTTCATGAAGAACTGACCATAATCCAGGTCGCCATCCAGATTGATCTGGAAATTGTCCGTATCAAAGCCATAGGTCAGGTAGTTAGCGCCACTTCGGCCAAGGGCGAAGCTATCAATTGCTATATCCAGCGCACCTTCATTCGTGATAAGTTGTGCAGCATTTGGCGTGACCAGGTTTGCTGCGGTCAGGCCGATAAGCTCGGCTTCGGCGTTCGCGGTGTCATGGTTGTAGGCAACGATATTTCCAGAAGCGTCGAAGCCCATACCGACTATTTCCGTATCACCCAAACCGCCGACCTGAACGCGATTGGCCAAAGTCACCATCGGCGTATCGCCCACGGTACCGGCTGCGGTTTCAATCGTCACCAAGTGATCCTGGCCTACATAATCTCCACTGCCGCGGCGAATCGCATATATATCGCCAGTTTCGCTAACGGTCATTGCGTTAAAGACGTCAGTAACATTCCGCTCAATACCGTCAGCCGTGGTCACGACAGCAAACGTACCGTCGTTCAGTTGAACATCGAAAGTGGTGTCGTTTACGACATTGACAATCCTGCCTACCCAGTCGTTACCATTTCCAGTGTCGTTCTGAAGAGCATCGCCGACAGCCCAGTCAGTATGTGCAGCCGAAGTTGTAAACTGAACAATTCCGCCACCGAGATCAACCGCACCGGTAAGCGTATCAACATCGTTCTGATCCAGGAATACGCCTGGCTGATAGGTATTGTTCGGATTGGTCGCCCAAACAATGCCATCGCCATTGCTATCCGTAAATTCAATCTGAACGATCGATACGCCGTTATCTTCCGTATAAGCTCCGCCAACTCCGTCACGGTCGCTTATCAAAGCATAAAGCTTGGTCGAAAGAGCAGTGTCGCCGGCAAAAGCCAACGTCATCACATCGTTATAGTATGTGTTGTTGTAGACATCCTTGATCGTACCTATAACCTTACGGGCACCTGTGGTGGTATTTATTTCAACGAGCCTGTCGCCGCCCCAGGATCGCAGCACGGTATCGTTCGTACCCACGGTGTCCTGGACTGTATAGAAAGCTCCGTTCGCATCAGATGCGTATCCGGTCGCGTCGGCTGAGACACTGCCCGGATCATCCAGGGCCCAACTCTTGGCTGGGTCGGCAAGGTTAATGCGGAAGGTCTGATTGTCGCCGCCACCTGCAGAACCGATGGCCAACACATTGCCGCTATCATCAATGTCCATACCTATGATAGTAACCGCTTCGCCGTTAACCTGAATGGCTCCGGTGCCGAGAGTGGCTCCGACTATCTCGGTCATGGCACCCGTTGCCTCGTCGAGGGCATAAAGCGTATGAACACCGCCAACATTTCGTACGGTCAGGATATTCCACGACAGCATGTCATCCTGAACAAAGCACAATGCCTCGATCGTATCGGTCACAGCTGCGCCGTCGTCAAGGCTGACCTGGATCGTAGCTTCACCCGTCGTTTGATCTATCAGGAAGAGGTGCTGCTCACCGCCGAGATCCACGCCGGGCCTGGTTCCTATCGCAATAAGCGGCTCACCAGTCAGGCCGTGATCTACATCCAAAGCAACAATGCCGGTAATGGCATCAGCACCAGCTGCAATATTACCGACCAGTGTAGCGCCAGTCACCTCACCGGCAGCGTTACGATCAATCTTGTAAAGTTCCAGCGTGCCTGCGTTATCATTAATGGCGTACATTTGGCCAGCGTTTGTAACGGTTATCGCCTGGATATCATATTCGCCACCGAGGTTACCATTAAGGGCTACCAATTCTGAAGTTTCAACAGCTACGACCTTACCGTTGACATTCACAGCCAGGCCACGCAACGAAAGCGAAGTATTCGACATGGAACCAATCTTCGTTGTCGGGCTCTGGTTGTACAGGTTGGCAACACCGCTCAGAATACCAGCGCCGTCAAAGGCCATTCCGGTTAAAGTCAGGAACGCACCTGTGAAACCTTCGCTGACGGCAAATGGGCCTGCAAGAACGGCACCGGTTTGCAGGTCGACCTGCGAAAGATTGCCAGTCACATCATCGAATACCCAGGAAACGTAAGCTGGATCCGTCGAGTCCGTGGTTATTACGCTGATGTCCGTCGAAGGTGCAATACCCAACGCGGTCAGCAGCGGGTCACCCATGCTGCCAACTATATTCATGCGTGTGACAGTGCCGCCGATCCGCAGATCGCCGCTGCCCTGCATGTTGATATTCATCTGCTTTACGTCGCCGCCGACTTTACCAGTAACGGCATCGCCAAGCGTACCGATGGTCAAGAGCGAAGTCGGGCTATCCAGCCAGAGGTCAGAACCAGCAGTGCCGCCCTCAAGCGTTCCGTCGTAAGTCAGTGAATAGAACTGTGCGTCATCTTCCGTAACGATTCTGCCGATTGTAGTACCAGCACCAGTAATTTCAATACGAGTCCTTGCATTCGTGCCACTGATGACCAGCGTATCAACATCGGCTCCGCCGACTGCATTGTGAAGTTCAACCTGGCCAGCTCCGATAATCGTGACCGTCACGCCGTTTACAGTAACCGGTGTTCCAGACACAGCTGTTCCCACCAGCGGTTCAAGTCCAGGAGCAATATCTGCAATGGCATAGGTAACGTTCGGAACTACCGTGCCGCCTGTCGTTACATTGCGCGAAACGCCGTTGTCAGACACGACAGCCGAGCCGGCATTCATGGTTGCAGCTACGTAGTTAAAGCTGCTATTTCCGCCAGTAATGGAAGAAACAACATTGTCATCAGCTGTGCCGAAGATTCCATCCGCTCCAGGATCAACGCCGGCAGCGAGTTGGCTATCGACCATCCCGGCCCCGCCAACAACGGCTGTTTTGAAATCACCTCTAAGCAACGTACGATCTGCATCGCTACGGGCTGCATTCCGACGTGCAGCGTCTGAAAGGCGTGCGGCAAAACCGCCTGCATCGTTTATGACGCCTGCAATAGCTGGGCCACCCAACACAAGACCGCTGGAAACCGTCGTGTCCACCATTCCACCGGCAATAGATGCATAATTAATATCGCCGCCAGCTGATATTATAGAGTTCGTAGCAGTACCGCTAATAATGAGCTTCATGAGCTTGCCCATTCTGCCATCGCCCGAACCATCCACATCAACAGCGGCAAAATCATTATCGCCTCCCCGGCGAATGCCTGTCTGAACCAGGGAGTTATTCACATCACCTCGTACATTGAGGTATGTCATATCCAGCCCAGCTGTAAGGACGGCGTCCGTTATGGTATTGGCCATTATGGTACCAGCTGCACCATCCACAAAAACGTCACCTGCAAGATCGCCACTCACATTCAGGGTTTTCAAATCGCCGCCGACTGACAGAGTTGTACCAGCCAGGACATTACCACGAACCGTAATCGTAGCATCTGAAGCAAACGTAACCGTCATGTCGCCAGGAACCACAGCTGCGGGATCACCCATATTGCCGCCGACATACAGTGTCGTTCCATAATAGTTATAGCCCAGTGCAAGATTACCCTGCAAGTTACCCAACACTTTAACTGTTCGCGAAGAACCGATTTGAATGTCGCCAAGGACATCCTGGCCGACGTAGAGAGTGTTAAGTGACTTATCCACGGTTATCGCAGCACCGGCCAGGACCGTTCCCTGAACATACAGGTAATTGATGGTATCAGCAATGATCTCACTGCTGGCACCCAGGTCAGAACCTAAAACTCTGAGCGTCCAGATCGTTCCATTCTCAGCGGTCACCGTTCCAAGCAGATCGCCGCCGGATACAGTAAACTGACGGATATCACCAAACGAACTTGTAACAGAGACATTGGCAGCAAGGTCGCCACCTGTAATGGTAAAGGAACTTATATTTCCGCCAGCGGTGACAGCCAGCTCCGCCACCCCGTCTCCAAAATCGCCGTTAAGAATCGAAATCGATCCAATATCTTCCAGGACAGTCACATTGCCGTTGATAAGACTCGTGCCCGTTGTCACTACGTCGGAGTAGGCCAACAGCCGGTTCATCGTACCGCCAACGTATATATCGCCATCGATCTGGCCTACGACATACAACACACCCAGGTTACCTAAAACATTAACATCCAGAAGCAACCTTGAACCGTTCACAGCCTTTGATGTACCAACGTAAAGGCTGCCCAGATTACCATTGATCTGTAATGCCGCCCCGGCAGGGCCAATCAGGCTACCAAGGGTATCACCAATAATAATCTTGCCAACATTGCCGTTAAGATCCAACGAGCCTGTAAACGAGCCGCCGATCTGAAGGCTTCGAAGTGCGTATGATCCTCCGCCTATGGCATCGGAAATGATACTGCCGCTCATGTCGCCACCAACATAAATACTGTTGATCGTGCCGGAGGCGTTGATGCTTCCATCCATATCGCCCATAATCTTGATGGAAACGATATTGCCGTTCGGGCCTGATGCCGTAATGGACGAATCGCCTAACAGATCCGCATTGATGTAGACCGAACGGATCGTGCCGGCAATATTCATATCCAGCCCACTGACATCGCCAAGCGGAACAAATCGGCCGATATTACCCGTTGTCACTTCCAACCCGTTAATGGCCAATGTATCCGGAGCAATCAGACGATATGTCTGGATGCCGGCAATACTGTTAGCAAAGTCAAATACGGAGTTATTGATCTGATAGCCGCTGACCATGCCAAGGTTCAACCTGCCGCTGGCCCAAACGTTGTCAATCAGACCCTCAACCGAATTCGGGGCAGCCATGGACGTACCCAGGAACCGATGTATGTCATTAAGCGGCGATATAAGCTGGCCGAACAGCGGATCATAATTTTCAGTCTCACTGTATCTGACAGTGTAAGGGTAGTTCAAGGTGCTCGTGCGGGCACCTCGACCAAGGGCTGTGATATTACCCAGGTTTGCACCACCGGTGATGGTTACGGTCTGAATACCATACCCAGCTACGGTAATATTGCCGGTATCCGAATCACTGCCAGCTGCAAAACCGAAATCACTATTCAAAATGCCAAAACCGGCAACCGTGATCTGGCCAATATCAAAAGCGGTAAACAACGAACCTATAATGCCACCTGTACCGGCAACTTTAATTGTATCTATTGACTGATATTCGGTTATCGATGAGCCATAAAACTCGGTCGACCCAACAATAGGCCCGGCGACGATGTTGGCATTGATGATCGAACCATTCGTAAGCACAATCTGCCCGATACCAGCCTCACCCGCAATACTGCCGCGAATGTCGGAACCCAGGCCCTGATTCACGACCTTGCCGATAAGACCTTCGGCATACAGGCCTGCAAAACTGACCGTGCCAGTACCGCTCGGAGCAAGACCTTCGCCAATATTAACGTAATTAATGCTTCCGCCTATCGCCAAGATCGGCCCGGCAATGCCGTCAAACTTCCCGTCGGTATGATCCACTACTTCATTGGAAAAACCCGAAATTTCATCATAACGAGTATTGGCAAAAACAGCACCAATGGTTCCGTTAGCAATTACATTGCCGATAGCGCCGCGTGAAATCAAATTGCCAATATTACCACTGACAATTCCTATATGCTGCTGGACAAACGGGAACGCGTCGCCGCCTGCAATTACATTGATCGGATTCACCGCAGCTGCGGTAGCCTCGTTCTTGGCCAGGCCGATGTCTCCTATAGTCTTAATTGAGCCTATAGAATTAGCTATTACATTGACTATCTCTCCGCCGGTACTGTTCGTGATAGTTGTAAAATTCCCGCCGATAATCTCAAAGATATCTATGGGATTATTCGTGTTGCCGAGAATATTCACCTCCAGATCAAGGGTATACGCAGTATAGAGCTGATCTTCCATGCTCAGCGTGCCATCTTCGTTCAACACCACGGCCCGGCCAAGTCCGTCAACCTGAATGCGACCGATCTCTACCGCACCACCCAAACCGTTGCTGCTGGCGGCAATGCTTATTCCACCGGTTGAAATGACATCCATCAAAACCACACCACCGCCACGGATACCATACGTCCGATAGCTGAGATATGGCTCATCTACTGGTTCAAGTGTATCAGGATCAACAGCCTCGCCTGTCCATGTATTGTAAAAAGTAGGCTCGGGAACCAAGCGGATTATTCCGCCTGAATCGTCCGTAACAGGGTCTGCTGCCTGGCCCGGTTCAAACTGGCGGTAATCAATGGCCCCGCCTCCGAACATTGCATCCTGATACGCCGTGCCACCCACACGTATATACCTAACATTACCGCCAGACCCGGTTGAAATCTGCGGCCCGCCAGCTTCGATGGTTCCCATGTCACCCGTTACGTCTATCAAATCGATAATGCCGTCATTACCGATACCGTCAAGATTAACGGAAAGGATACTGGCAGATGTGCTGGTAGCCATATTTCCGGCTCGCAACACACCTAAACCGCCATCGGCATATAACTCGACATGAGTCCAGCCGGCACCGTCTATCAACTGCATATCGCCGCCAATGGTAATGCCTCTGCCGCTTCCTTTCTTCATGTACATTGCGGTATCAGGATTGGTAGCGCGAATCAGACCTGCATTGCCATTCGGTGCAAAAATGCTTATGCCATCACTTAACTGCCCTGGCTCATAATGGCCTAAGGTCGCGGCAACAACCGCCCGAACATTACCTTCAGCAACATAAATGTCGTCATTCCCTGATTCAGAAAGGAATATGTCACCTGCCACTATAGCGCCGAGGTCACCGCGCTCTACGGTAAACTGCGTCGTATTGCCAGATGGGCTATAAATATTATTGCCGCTTCTGTCTTCGCTCGTATTGCGTGCTGCCACAACAGCGCCAAGGGCAAGCTCGCCGGCATCGGCAATCGTTATGGTATATTCACAACGCCCACTCGTTCTTATGCCTTCGGAAGCATCAAAGTTCTCATCACCCATCCATGCAACGGCAAAGCGATACGCTCCTGGTCTGTCAGCTGTAAACTGGAACGGCATGAACGATGCGCTGTCGGGATCAACATTCGACACATCAGTGGCAATCAATCTGCCGTCTGGGTCGAATACGCCTATCATGTAAGAAGCCCAGCCGTCCGGAACAAGCGTTACAGTTATCGTCTGACCGGCAAGCAAAGATACGGCGTAGAAGTCCAAATCATCGCCAGCCTGGGTAAAGAGTTCGCCATGAATGTTAATTTCGTCAGCACCATCGGGTGTCGTACTGCGAACCGAACCCAAGTACTGTGCAGTGTCAAAGGAATCATTAAAGAACGTGCCATCCAACGCGTAAAGCTCACCACGCTCAAAAGCGACACCTTCAATCTGATATGGAGTCGGATGAGTCTCGTTAGTTCGATATTCAATCTCGGACTGAAGAATGCTCGAGTCCATATTGATTATGTCTTCGAGATTCTGAACATTCAGAGCACCCATGAATGTATTCGACGTCCATACCTGCCCAATCCTGCCAAGGACTTCCATATCAAAACCAGTCCAATATGAAGGCTCATCCAGACCTGCGTCGTCAATAGTACCAATAGAACTCTTGACGATCAGGTCACGAATGTCGCCGTCGACCAGGAAGTTATCCATAACATTTGGATAATCCAGCGGGCTTGCACTCTCAGACATTCCGTTGGTATTGCCGGTCAACAGCCAGCCTGCGTAGAACTTGTCTATCGAACCGTTGATATGCACCCGGCCTGTCACTGCGCCAGCAATCAATATCTTCCCTATCTGCTGGTCAAGCAAACCTATCACCTGGTCACTGAGCGGATTGTCGGTATAACCCTTAAGGGTCATCATCACCGACGACTCAATAGAGGAACCCTCGCTGCCAATTAGCATACTACCGGTGGAATTGTCCACAGCCAGGAAACGATCCTCTGAGAAGTCATAGGCAATCCCGCCGACCGTCGGCCTCAATGAGCCTACAGTCGTCGCAACACGGTCACCAACATAAATCATGCCTGTCCCAAGCCCTCGGAGATCAATATCAACCAATCTTCCGTTTTCAAGGTCTTGTGCGTATAAACCGTCCGGGGCAAAATTCATCGAGACGACGACAATCACATCGCCAGTTGTTGCATCAACAAGCAAATCACCCGCAGAAATCAGCGAACCATCACGCGGATCTATTTCATAGAGCATGTTATTGCTGGCAACGACATAGCATCCCTGCTGGCCTGGTATTGAACCCTCGCCAAGCGAGAACGCCATCGCCAACACTTGACTAATTACACCCGCACCTACTATACCCAATCCGTTGAAGTTACCTGATGAAGGATCAAGGATGCCGAAGGTAGCAGACTGGCCTCCGCTTACCCATAACTCATCAGGGACAGAGGTAAGATAGATGCTGTAGGAATAGTTTAATCCGTCAAATGTAAACCCAACCAGGCCATCATTTATCATGCCAGGTGCGGACCATTCCGTGGAATTGGCTGGGGTGGTAGTATCGATGCTGATCAATCTGCGCTGGCCTGCTCCGAGCGAATCGTCTATGCCTATAAGCTCGCCGAAGACATTATAGTCCATATCAACAACAACCGTCGAATCGCCGCTGATCCGGATATTCCCAGCCAGCGTCATAACACCCGTACCAAGAGCCGCATGGGCCAGGATACTGTCGACACCATCGGAATAAGTCAGGCTCAAGGAGGCGCTGTCCGGCGTCACAGCCAGTGCTTGAACAGAACTGGTAAACCCAACGCCACTCTCTGTCAGAACATTGACGCGCTGCGCAGTTGCAGTGCCTGCACCGACGCTGTATATCTCATTGGCGCTGATCCAAAGCTCGGTAGTACCAACACCAGAGCCGGAAACGCTGAAGAATCGGCCATCGCTGGTCGAAGTCAAGCCTCGCAAATCATCCGAGACTGAACCCGCAGCCGACTCGGCTGTAGCTACGCCTGTTCCAAGATCTATCTTCACCATACGTCGGCCACCGGATTGGCTGGTGTCTATGGCATTCAATTCGCCAGCCAGCGTGAAGTCCATCGCCAGAATATTCAAATCATCCCCGCCGGAAGTTATCGCACCTATAGTCGTAACCACAGCAGTATTTTTATTGATTGCAACCAAAGCTTCGTCGGCAATCCTGTCCTGAACGCCGTAAAGCTGGCCTGTTGCGTCAAATGCGAGAGTCTTGAAAACGTCGCCGATTCCATTACCCGTGCCATCGTCCAACGCAGCTACAAGAGTTGCAACGCCGGTAACAATATCCAAAGTGAATAGTTCCTGCTCATTCGTGGATATCCACAGTTCGTCGTTGGCAACCCCCAACGGATCCTTCCAAATACTCAGCATACCGTCAGCTGCACCTGCCAGGCCGACAAGATCGTCAAGAGCAGCATCAACGCCCGTCAGGTCCGTAGATTCAGCGGGATTGGCTGGGTCAATAACTATCATGGAACGACCAGCCGCGATATCATCGATGCCCAGCAAGGCACCAGCTGCGGAATAGTCCATCGCTATGATATTGCGATCAATCCCGCCAGCCTGGACATCTCCACGCTCGGTCAACACTCCACTGCCCGTATTCACACCCAATAGAATACTTGCGTCGACGCCGTTTTCACGAATAACAACCATCTCATTCGATGAATTGACTGCCAGGGCCTGGAAACCGCCTCCGGTAACGGCCCGGCCTGTCTGACTCAGGCTTACAACACCGTCCGCTACCACATCATCGTCAACAGAATCCCCACTATCGTCCTCTGGGGTCAACTCGAACAGCTGGTCTGCACTGACCCAAAGCTCACTCGTAGCTGTATTGATGCTGAAGAATCTACCATGCAAATCGTCTAAACTATTGTAAACCGAAGCCAGCCCGACCAGGCCATCGTCTATGTCATCAGAACGAACTGTCGTCTGCAGACTCGGATTGACGAGACTTATGTCGACCAGACATTTAATCCCGCTTGTATTAATACCGACCAGTCTGCCCTGCGATGTAAAGTCCATCGAAACAATAGTCGCAACGTTTCCACTAACCTGGATAACATCAACACCAATGGTGGACAGTGTGCCGGTGACTGTATCAATCGTCGCCAAATATTGGCCTTGGGCTGGATCGTATGTGACGACATCGTAGTCGCGCGCCACATACAGGGTATCAGCCGGGTCAAATGAGAGGGCCTGAATGCTTGCGGTAATCAGGTCGCCCGTGCCGTCAACGATATTCGTCGAAGCTATAGCCACGCCTGGCACAAGTTCGATTCCGTCGGCAAGCAACACATCGGCAAACGTGCCCGTTGTAAGCGTAATATCAAATGTGAAATTGTCTACCTTGTTGGTAATCTCACCTGTCCAGGCATCACCGCTGCCCAAATTGTTTTGGACATAGTTTCCAACCACCCAAAGGGCCTGCTCGTTTGTGGTCACTATCTGAACAACACCGGCGCCCAGATCCGTTACGGTAGCAATCGTATCCGCTGCGATGGGATCATAGGTTAGCAACTGGGAAGGCGTAGCCCAGAGTTCATCGAAACCTACAGCCACGTTATAGATGCTGAAGAATCTGCCCTGACTATCAGCTGCCAGACCAGAGAGGTCATCATCCACCGTCTCGCCCGGTGCTAACTGTGTTGAAGAAGCCGGAGTGGTCAGGTTCAACTTGACCATTTCGTGCGCACCCACGCCCTGGCTTACGTCAACGCCAACCAGATCGCCGAAAATTGTAAACTCAAGAGAGTTTATGGACGTATCAACCGCGCCAGCACCATAATTAACCTGGATAATCCCCAGGTCGGCAGCTGTACCGTCCGCGACATTCACAGCCAGCAGGTGATCGGCATCCAACACGCCGTCGCCATCAGTATCAACACGCAAAATCGCATAAAGAACAGTGCCCGTAGAATCCAACGCCATCGCCCGTACCTCGCTTGGGCTGGCAACTGGGACACCGCCAATGCTTATCGGCTGGGAAGCTGTTACGCTTCCGTCAACCGGACTTATCTCGTAAAGCGACAGGCCGTTTTCACTCCCCCAAATCTGGGTATTGATCACATCATTGGCCGAATAAACCCGGCCGTTCTGATCAATCGTCATACCATGCAACCCACTGGCAGTACCCGCAGCAGTCATATTCTCAGACAGGGTCGGCGTAGTGGTATTGATTGAAATCTGAGTATCGTCAACCGTGTTATAAGCTATAAGCCTATCGTCGCTCGTGAAATCCATAGCGCTGACAGTAGCGTTCGCGCCATCTACCTGAATAGCACCAGCCACGCCGGCGGCATCTACCCTGACGAACTCACCAGCATCGGCGCCATCGCTGTCGATAATAGTCAGACGATCGGTATTTGTGCTTGCATCACGCTGCACGCCATAAAGCGTACCAGTTGAGTCGAAAGCAATAGCTGAGAATATGTCCGTAACCGGCGTCTGCAATGACGCACCGGCTCCGACATCCGTCATCGTTCCAACCCACGTTGCCTCACTATCATCCCCAACCGTCGGATCGATGGTGAACAGGCTCGAATTAGATTCACTTATCCACAGTTCATCCGTCGCACCGACATCCCCGATGCTATAAGCTCGGCCTACACCGTCAACCGAAAGACCGGCCAGGGTATCATCAATTGGAGACACCGTCGCATCTGTCAACTTGATCGAAGCTGTGGGATCAGTCAAATTGATCGAAATCAATACATGATTCCCAGCCCCGCCGGAAGAATCCACCGCGATCAATTCGCCAGTGCTCGAAAAATCCATGCCTGCTGTGATCTGCGTGGCCTGAACTCCGCCGTCATCATATTCGACCGCACCGATTATAGTTACCTCACCAGCTGCACTGATACTGACCAGCGTGTCAACACCCGAAAGGCTCTGAACGCCGTAGAACAACCCATCGACCGAATTATATGCCAACGCGTCAACACCATCCTGCACCGGAAGGCCGTCTGAAGTTACAAGCGTAACAGGCGTAGCTGCAAGAACGTCATTGGTACCGTCACCGTCTATATCAACATCTGCAGCAGTCGATGGAGCAACATGCCACATTTGCTCAGTGGATATATACAACTCATCCGGCGTAGCTACACCGGAACTTGTCTGAATCGAGAAAAACTCACCAGTGGTCGGATCAGAAGCAAAACCACGCATGAGCGGATCAATGCTGCCGTCATCTGACGCCTGCCATGAATTGGTTACTGTTTCATCCGCACCGCCGATAGCAGCGGTGAAATGGGTCGTCGTGGCCTCTACAATCCGAATCAGTCTATTTGCAGAACTGTCTACACAAATCAGATCGCCGTTACTGTTGAAATCCAAGGCTGTGATTGTCGTTACCGTAGTCGCGGTAGCTCCAACCCTTGCCCGAATCCAGGTGTCGCCCGGTACGCCAGGCCCCGCAGCAACGGCATAATCTATATTGGCTGGGCCT
Organism: Phycisphaerae bacterium; assembly: GCA_963664745.2. Taxonomy (GTDB): domain Bacteria; phylum Planctomycetota; class Phycisphaerae; order SM23-33; family SM23-33; genus B1-G9. Next base: position 1,506,689 of record CAXXMC010000004.1, on the reverse strand, counting down.
GCTGAAATATCGATCTTCATCAAGGCCGATTCGGTGGTCCCGCCATTATCAGCATAGCTGACTGTATAGAAAACGTTCGCATTTGTCGGGTCCTGCGCCAAGCCGTAAAGCGGCAACAACCGTGGCAAGGCGGCGTCAGCAAGCAGATATTCATTCGCAGCAACACCATTAGCAGCATTGATTTCATACAACGCCAACTGCGAACCAACACCCAGCTGATCAGAACCAATCACATACAATTTTGTTGGATCAGTGGTATCCGCTTCCAAAGCTACTATGTAATTAATCGAAGCCCCGCCATTTATCAGATTCCCAATACCCGTAACGCCCGCAATGGAACCGTCAGCATTGAGGTTGACCTGGTAAAGCGTAAAGTCCGTGCCGTTGAAATGCAGGAAATAAGGCGTGCCGTCCGCGGCAATGGTCGCACCGCGAATATTATATTTATCGCCCAGTGTGCCACCCACAGTAGCTGAGGGAACCGGCGCGGTATCATTATTGGCAAGGAAATAAACGTCGGAACCTGAGTTTTCCAAGGCCGCAATACCACTGAGACTGTTCCCCCATTGATCTGCGACATTGACATCTGCGGAAATGCTGATCACAGGCCCGCCCCCTGGAACTCTGTCTATTCTCGCCAAAGCGAATATGAAATCATGGCCTGCAACGCTTACAGGGGCCGTTTCATGAACCATCCAGGTCGTGTCACCGGACGCTACCGTCGCAATACCCTTAACGTCATAATCAACTAGCGGATTAATAACACCGAGATTTTCCGTCGGGATCAATTGATCAGCTGAGTAGCCTATGGCGTAGAGCAGACCTGTAGCTGGGTGGGCTTCCAAAGCGTTGATTCCAAGCACCGCGGTTTCCGGCCCAACCGCACCACCAACATCGGTAGAAATCAGCCCCAGGTCGGTAAAGGCTGAAACCTCGCCGCTGGCTGGGTCGCGGTCTATCTGATAAAGGTGCAACGCCGACCCTGTGTGGATAACGGCATACATAAGGTTGGGATCTGTCGGATCAACAGCAATGCCTTGAACGTCATAAACCGCACCCAGATCATTGCCGATATTCTCAGTAGGCAACAACGAGCCAAGTGTCTGGCCCGCACTGTAGAGCACTCCGTCGCCACCCTCAAGACACGCCAAGCCAAGTATCGTACTGCCAGCTGACTGAACCTGACCAATACTTCCAACCACGTCCACCGCGCCGGTCGCCAAATCCCGTTCGATGCTGTAAATATCAAAGGACGCGCCGTTGAAGTTCAGGGCGAAAGTTGCATCGCCTTCCGTCACAGCCAGGCCTACGATATCAAAGTCCGCACCCAGATCGCCGCCGACTGTGCCTGTGGGCGTGGGAACTTCGCCATCGAAGCCGGCTATGTACAGCAGGCTGTTGGAATCCATATCAATATCGTTGACGTCCACAACCTTTTGGCCAGCCGCATCGCGCAGCGGGGCATTGCTTACAAGCGTAAAGCTGGTAACCTCACCTGTCGTCACATCGCGATTGATCTGGTACATGTAGAAACCGCGATTTTCGGGCGTATCAGCCATGTTGTCCACAATGGCGTAACCGACCAGGCCGTCACTGGATATCGTCATCGCGACGACATTGAAACTCCCGCCCAGATCCCCGCCGACCGTGACTGTCGGGACTGGCGCGTCGGCGTTAAAACCAACGGCAAAGAGCTGGCCAAGCGAGTTTGAACCCAGGCTATCCAGTTCCGTAATGTTATTGCCAAAAACATCCTGGATCGCGCCAAGATCGTTTACCTCTGAGACGCTCCCTGTAACAGGGTCTCGAACTATCTCGACCATGTTGAGAGCAGTACCATCTTCATAGATGAAGAAGCTCTTGCCGTCCGGAGTCACCGCCAGGGCGCGAATATTATCGAACTGAGCAGTGAGATCGCCACTGCCGCCGCCTGGGCCTACCTCCTGATCAGGAATAAGCTGACCAGCCGACATGCCTATGGTGTAAAAATTCGTTCCGTCAGAAGCGAGGGAGTTGAGATCCAACACAAGCGCCCCGCCGTCTGTGCGAATTTCACCCAAATCTGAAAAGCCCGTAATTGCGCCTGTTACGGCGTCACGGGTAGCCCGCATCAGGTGAGTGCTGGTTCCATTGAAATCAAGCGCGAAGAAATCATTCTCGCTGTTCGGGTCCACCTGCAATGCCAGAATGTTCTCGGTATCGCCAGTGCCGCCAACCGAGGCGTTCGGGATCGGCACGTCCGAATTCCAGCCTGCCACGTACAGCGCACCAGACGTACCCATGTCAATATCATTCAGATCAACAATTCTATTTCCATACTGGTCGGTAATATCGCCGACTTTGGAAACGCTGATAACATGGCCATCGTCAGCTCGACGGTTGATCTGCCAAAGTTCGTACATATCATCCTGCACGCCAACCCCGCCAGGATTAAGGCATATCGCATAAAGCAACATTCCGCCGCCCGTCGTGGTAATTCCCTCAACAGTCAGACCAAGATCGGTAAAGAAATCATATCCTAATCCGCCATCGTGGGGATAAGGCGGATCGGCCAACTCGCTGCCCGTGTCCTGCTGCGGTGTAAGACTAAGAACGTCGAGAATGGCATACAATTCTTCAATGCCGTCAAAATTAACATCGCCAAAATCCAGGCCTTGGATGTTCGAGCCAGGTGAACCGGTTGCTTCGTCGATAATATCCTGAGGCTGGCTTGCCTGGCCCGTTGAGTCAACAATAGCAACCTGATCGCCGCTGGAATTGCCGGTTTCATCCACATGGTCAGAGTCAACCACGACAATATTGCCCTGCATGTCCACAGCTATGCCTTGAACATTGTCAAGATTCTGCCCCAACAGCCTGTCAATCAGCTCAGGCTGGGGAGATAAATAACTCAAAAGACTCTCAGCTACGATAATCCCAGCTGAGACGTCGTTCTCAACGTCACTCGGCAAGTCATCCACATTGGCGGCGCGCACACCCAAGGCGCGACCAAGATATCCATCCAACATGGGGATCCAGTCATGTTCGCTCGTGGAATAATCTTCCCTGCGTGCGCCAATATAAACCCGCCCGGTCTTTTCCTCAGCAGCTACGCTAATGATGCTTCCTGATTGAGCGCTTGCAACGCGAAGCGTGCCGACTGTCCAGGGGCTTGAATTGCCTTCAAAGGGACACATTATCCATTCCACTGGGGACGTGTAAGGAACATCCGGCATGGAAGAAATGGTGATATATGCATCCGGGCTAGCCTGCGCGATATAAATCGAGAAGACATCAGCGTCGGGGAATCGTTCACGATGATCAACGAAAACCAGCTCGTCGCTGGTGGCATCCGTAGCCAGCAGCACACCCAATTCACCTGTGAACGGGTTAAGCATGGTGGCATTCCAGGTCATTCCCTGAAGATCCTCACCCCTGACCGGGTCGCTATCATCATCGAGATCGACAAGTGGCCCAAGAACATAACTTCGCCCGGTATTTCGGATACGTATCAACTCAGTACCTGCAATGGCTACCAAGGCTTCGTCGCCTTCCAAAAAACTTCCTGAAGCGTCATCACCAGGCAGTGAAATGGCGGTAACATTGGTCACTGCCTCGCCACCCAACGTAGCGTATGCAACCAAACTCGATGCGCCTGTCGTTGTGGATATTTCTAGAATGGCTCCGGCATCGCCTTCAGCTCCCGCTTCTGCGTCAAAGCCCAAAAGCACAGCTCCGCCCGGTACCTGATCCCATGCAAGGCTGGTTACATTTGTACCGGTAGTGGCACTGAAAGCCACCATGCTGTTCTGTATTTCACTTCGATTGGCACCTGTGACATCGATATTGAAGAGGAATGAAGCTTCGTCTGCCTCACCCCTTGCATATCTTGCGGTAAAATACAACAAGCCGTCATCGGCATCGCCGGTATAAGGCCGGAAACTCGCGCCTTCGATGGAAGTTATCAATGTCGCGCCGGAATCGCCGTCGATCGGCATGGTCACAGCTGAGCCACGAATCAACTGGGTGCTCGAAGGAGCATACAGCAAGGGTCTGCCTGTCGAGGAGTAACTCCCCAAGCCATAAAATGAGCCAACCATACCCGCTTCGCTCAGGAAAAACTTGCCCGGGCCGTCTTCGCCACCAGCGGGCGAAATTCGCACCAAAGCTGCACCATCTTCACTGGCGTGATCAATACCAACCAGAATCCAGTTATCATCAATATCCTGCGCGTAAGTCAGACAATCTATCCTGGAATCTTTCACTTCACCCCAAGACGTAGGGTTATCAACAGGAGTTCCCGCTCCGACAGGCGTTGTCATGCTATGAAGATAATCCTTTACCGTTTCACCGTCGGTTATTCTGGCAATTGCATATATCTCGCCACTCTCTGGATTAAAAGCCATGCCCGTATACGTACAAGGCACTTCCGCACCGTTGAACAAAACGGCATGGATGTCCGCATTGGCAAACTGGCCATTGGCTTTATCAACACGGACCAGCGAAACGTTCAAGCTGGCGTTGGAGTCCTGTGCAAGAATCCACAGCTGACCGGTTTCATCAAAACCCATCGCCTGAACAGTGGAAAGCGAAACGCCGAGAGATGAGTTGAAAATATTCCCGATAAGAGACGTTGAACCATCAGCCAGGCTGACTGAGTACAAGCGACTAACGCCGCCTTCCAGATTTATCGCATAACCAAGACCATTGGTGGGATCAATGGCAAAATCCCGCACGTTTCCAAGAGTTGTTGAAAGATTGGCTGCGACGTCTTCCTGTAACGTAGCCTGCTGAAGATTGGCCACGACTGTTGCTGCGCCGCTGGAAGTCCCGCCGCCTGGATTCGGTGCGTTTTGAAACTGAACCAACTGCAAAAGTGTACGATCCGCGCCGAGATAATCAGCTACCGTCCCGTAATTAAAGCCAAATGTCTGGCCCAGGCCTATGACCGGGTCGCGAGATGCTATGGCATCAATATTGATGTTGTCCGAGCCATCCCAGGTGACACCAATGCTGAACGCAGGCCAATTCGGGTCCGTAACCGGCGTCAACGAACTCGGGCCAATCGGCTCAACGCCGTCCTCACCACCAATACCACCAAGAATTTTCACGCCAGTCCGGCCTATCTCGCTGGAGTAAAACCTACCCGGCACGTCACCTATCAGAAGGTCTGGAGTACCCGCGTTATCGGCATTATATGAACTCGTGTCAATGTCACCTGCAATCAACTCAACGATGATATCGCCTTCAAGCGCGACACGGATGATGTTTTCATCAGCATCCATATACTCGAATACATCGCCACCCACGAGAGTCGTCAAAAGAAGCCTTGGCTCCAAACCTTCAAAGATTGGTACGGGAAGTTTGTTAGACATGAATTTCTCCAGCATTTTTTGCTATCCGAACCAGGATGATACCCACGACATCCAAGCGATCAAACAGCGATTGAATCTCTTTCACAAAAAGCACTCTCCGGGCTACCTGGATAACAAAACAATGCCGTCCGCAAGCCCCTACCTATTTTGTCCATTGTAGAAGTGCACTTGGAGAAAGATTCTATAACATAAGAATACGTAACGCAAGATCATTATTCCGCTTAGAATCGCTTATTTACACGCCCCGCTATTTCCGATCAACCCCATGCAACTGTCAAACCTACCTCGATGGCGGAAGGCTGTCTACATCTCACGCCCGGCAAAGCCGAGATATTCGTCAAGCCAGTCGTCAGAACTGAGAACTCCCTTTCGCTGTCTGAGCGCCTGACGCTGAGCTTTCTGCTGGGCCAGGTCAAATAGTTTACGATTCCAATTTGTTGAAATCTCCCCGGAAGCCATGCTGCCTTTTTGTCGTAACACCTTTAAAAATGAGGGACTATGACGAATAACCAACTCATCGCCCATACTTACGAAAGCCTGTGCGCTGCCTGCATCGCCTTGGCGAGCACATCGGCCAAAAAGCTGGCGGTCAATACGCTTGGCTTCGTGTCGTTCGGTGGCTATGACGTGCAGGCCACCCAACTCGGCAACGCCGGGGCCTAGTTTAATGTCCGTGCCGCGACCAGCCATGTTCGTAGCTACCGTAATTCGCCCCATTTGACCGGCCTGGGAGACAATCTCAGCTTCCTCGGCATGACGAACGGCATTTAGTATCTGACACTCAAGTCCTTTATCGGCAAGGAGTTGTCCAAGCAATTCACTGGCTCCGACACTCCTGGTTCCAATCAAAACAGGTCGGCCTACCTTATGAAGCGACCTGATCTCTTCTACGATGGTAGACCATTTGTCCGCCTCGGAAGCGAACACCCGGTCAGGCTGCATTTTCCTTATGCAAGGCCTGTTGGTGGGAATGACGACAACTGGCATATGATAAATCTGCCAAAACTCAGGCCAAGCCTCCGCAGCAGTACCCGTCATGCCACATAACCTACGGTACTGCCTGAAGAAACGTTGAAAACTTATCCTGGCGTAAGTGTCCTTAGGCGGTTCTATCTCGACGTTCTCCTTGGCAGAAACCGCCTGGTGAAGACCATCACGCCATTCACGATCTGGCATGAGCCTGCCTGTGAATTCATCAACAATGACGACTTTGTCGTCCTTCATAACGTACTGCTTGCCCTCTTTATAGAACACCTTGGCTGTAAGTGCTTGAGTAACAAGCTCTTCTCGCCTGCGAGAACCTTTCCATATCCCGCCCAGATGCTCTGAAAGCTCAGCGATCCGCTCTTTCCCTGCCCGGGTCAGTTCGATTTCATGATAGCGAACATTCGCTTTGTAGTGCGTTTTTTCGTCAAGCTGGGCTGCGATGTCAGCTGAGTGCTGAAAGGCTTCGACCTGCTCCTCGTTGGGGGCCTGGCCTGAGATAATAAGCGGCGTGACAGCTTCGTCGATGAGAATAGAGTCTATTTCATCGATAATGGCATAAAACAGACCTCGTTGAACAAGCCTATCGGTACCGCTGCCGGACCCCTGGGCGATCTTCGCAAGGAGCGCTTGGGGGAGGCTCTTGAATTTCCCCAGCGCCAGCCTGTCCCGCAGAAAATCCGCAGCTACTTCCTTGTTCGTACAGTAAGTGATATCAGCCTGGTAGGCATTTCGACGGTCAGGCGGTGCCATTTCGCCATCTATTGACGCGGAACGCAGACCAAAAAAATTGTAGACCGGCGCCATGATGGCGGCATCTCGCGTGGCAAGGTAATCGTTAGCGGTGATAACGTGACAGCCCCTGCCTCGCCAGCCTCCCAAAGTCGCCGGCATTGTAGCAGTGAGGGTCTTGCCCTCCCCGGTAGCCATCTCGGCGATACAGCCTTCCTCCATGGCCAATGCCCCAGCTACCTGCACGGCAAAAGGCTTCATGTTCATCGTCCGCCAGGCCACCTCACGAATAATGGCATATGCGTGATCGACGTCATCGGGCGTTTCCCTGCTGAGACGGAACATCTCTCTATAGCCCAGCCCAGCCTCGCGCAACTTGTCATCCGTCAGGTTGCAATACTGACTCTCCAAGCCAAGGATGCGATCCGCGCGCTCAAGAATTTTTTTCGTATTCGTGCTAGCCCGAACCATAACCCCAGCTACGCGATCCCAGGCTGCGTCAAGCCCCTTGGGCAAGGGCTTGCCACCCTTCATGCTCGAAAGCGTCTGCCAGGTTGTACTCGGATTGGCTGTCACGAGATATGGAACCTTTGCTGTACCATCTGCAAAAGCGAATGCCACCACTGAACCATCAAGGGTTTCGACTGCAGCTTGAATCTTATCACTACACGCTGGCCATTGAGAAGGCGAACCAGCCTGGCTGCGTCCTGATCGGGACTGATGCGGATTTCAAAAAATTTCTCAGCCGACTTCATCCCTTTGGGGTCATCCGCAGCCGTCTGCACAGCTCCCCCGGCCTGGAAACTCTGCGCCTGTGAAAAAAGCTGATTAGTCCCAGCTGGGAGTATCTGCTCAACTCGGCCTGCAAGCTCAAGGTCAGGCCTGCCCTTGACCCGAATTTCAACCTCGGGCTGACCCTCGACCGACAAAGGCCCAGCTATCATTTGCCCGCCGCTTGCCCGAATTACCAATTGCTGAAGATCGGCAACCATTCCAACCGGATCGCCTCGCTGGATGTATCTGCCCTTCATTTGGTGGGTATGCGGCGACAACCAGATTCCGTCGAACGGTGCACGTATCTTCAAATCAGCCAACTGCTTGCGAACCTGCTCTAGCTGCCGATCCCTCAATTCCAGTTTCTGAGTATAGATCTGAACCCCTGCCTGCTCTTCCCGACGTGCAATACGACGCTCAACTTCAAGCTGTCGCTTCTCGGCAAGGAGATATTCCTCACGGGCAACAAGGTCCCTGTTGGCACTCTCAACGAGGACCTGATCGTCCTTGGTGACTTTCGTGCCGCTCGGCAAAACAGTTCCGATAAAACCGCTCTCGCCAGCATAGACAACGGCGATATTTACCGGCTCGACAATCCCCTCTGCCCGGAGATGATCGGGGAAACGTATCACACCGACCCCGAGAAATATCAGTAGAAAGAAAACAGCTGTGCTCAGCAAAGCCCTTGTCCTGGTACGGGCAAGCTCGCGATTGGTAAAAAGATATCGCAGGAAAGTTACAAACGGCACGCCCACCCATGTAACCACCGCCGCCAAGGCCATGATAACGCCCACCAGGAAAAACTTCTCAGCTACGAACATCAAAATCGCAGTACATATAAAAACTCGATAAATCGTCGAAGCAACTCCGTATATGGGGAACCAGAAACGCTCTCCTCCACTATACGCCGGTGTGCGTGCGTTCTTTACGCCGTAAACGAATTTTCGGACGGCATAGTACAGATACTGCTTGCTCCGCTGGGCCAGGTTCGGAATCTCCAGGTAGTCCGAAAGGATGTAGTACCCGTCATATCGCAGCAGCGGGTTGCCGTTGAACAGCAACGTGGAAACACTGGCGATGAACATGACGTTATAGCTGATAGCGCTAAGGACAGTACCTGTGGAAGTGTGAGACCATACGACAGCTGCGATTGCTGCGATGAAAATCTCGATGTACATTCCGCCAGCTCCGACGCATGCCCGCTGCCATTTGTTCCGCAACACCCACGAACTGGATGCGTCCACATAAGGCATAGGTGTAAAGACCAGTAACATCAGACCGATGGTGTGCACTTCTCCCCCGCCGGATTCCAATCCAAACTTTTTACACGAAAAAGCATGGCCCATTTCATGGAACAGTTTTACAAACGCAAAACTGATATAGAGATAAAAAAGATTGTCAGGATCCAGTACGCCGTTGGCCCTGCTGGCGAGTTCGCTCGTGCGCCCGCCGATAGAATATAGCCCGATAACGACCGCAAGCGCCCATATCATCAGGCCCCACTTGGTAAAGGCCTTGCCGAAAACGCCCACCCATCGATTCAAAAACGAATCGGGATCGTAAATTGGAATGCGGATGAACAGAAGGTTCATCATATAGCTGCGGATTTCGCGGGATCGTCTTTTGCTGTACCGCTGCAGCAATCCCTCTGCGTCTGGGGGCACATCGGCCTGGAGCAGATTGGACGTATACAACTGGCCCAGCAGCTGAATCACCTCGCCCTGCGTTGGCGCAGCGTCGCCCAGTTCCTCATTACATATTTTCCAGACCTCGGCAACACTTTTTCTGCCGTCAAGCATGGCTACGAAAGTATAGGCCGATTCACTCAGGCGAAAATACTGATTAGTCCCCGGATCCTGCAACACGTGCCATATCTGGCTACGAAAGTACTGCCTGTGAACCTGAATTGTCGTCCGCAGCCCGGGACGCAAATCAGCTACACGATACCAGGATTCACTGAATGTCGGTCTATCTACAGCCATGATTTATTTCCAATTTCCAATTGTCGATTTCCAATTGAAAAATTTCGAGCTTCGAGCTTCGCTTATGTTACAGCCAGAATTTCATGCGGATCCAGTTAACCATTTTCCGCGTCCAAAGCCATGCGTAAGTGCGTCTGCCAATATTAACCTTGGCCACGCCTTCCATACCCGGCTTCATCCAGCTTTGCCTGGAATCGAGTTTCACGCGAACCTTATAAACGTTCCGCTGATCCTTGACCTCAGCTACGGGGAAAATATGTTCCACGACGAATTCAATACGCTGGTCGGGATATGACGTCGTCGCAAGTTCGCCGACCTGGCCGACTTTGACTTCCGCTATTTCATCTTCCGGCACGTAAAGTTCAGCCCGCAACGTTTCCAGTGGAGCAACATCAAAAAGCATATCGCCCGTCTTCACCGGCGCGCCCAGCTGCCTTTCCAAATCCCCAGCTACGACCGTACCCGTAATAGGCGAAACAAGCTTTGCCTGCTTGATTCGGTATTCCAATAATTCTATCTCTGCTGTTTTCTTGTCTGCCTGTGCGCGGGCAACCTGGGACTCTCCGGTTTTGCCGTCCCGACTGGCTGCGGATGCTTCCTTCATAAAGGCCATGCGCTCGGCTTCATAAGCAGCCTTTTGCAATTTCAGTTCAGAATCATCGAGAGTGCCCAGTACCGTCTGGCCTGCCACGACTTTCGAGCCTGGCTTGACGTTTACGGTTTTCAAAAATCCTTCAAACGGCGCTGCCACTACCTGGCGCGTGGTCGCTTCAAGCATGAACGGGGCGTCGGCTTCGAAGTCGCCCTTGAGAGTCACCAGCAGTATTACCACCAGCAACACAGCTGCGACAATCAACTTTGCCCAGGTGTGCTTCGGGCCCACAACCGCAGAGAGACTCTTGCGACTACTGGCTGCTATTTTCGCGCCAAACCATCGGTCACGCTCAAAAAGATTAATCTGCCGTGCGGTCGTCAAATCGCTCATCAGCCTGAGAGCTTCCAGATCATCGGGCATGAACGGTTTATTGCTGGAACGCTCAAGCGTGATTACCCCAACCGTCTCGCCGCCCTGCCGTAGCGGCAAACAAGCTACAGAACTCGGACCATGGCGCTTTGCCAGATTTGTAGCAGCCCGGCTGACGTATGTAGCATCTGCCGGCGTGGGATAAAGCGTTTCGATATCCTGATCGAAACACTCTTCCATCGCGGCTTCGATATCCTGTACCAGCTGCATTTTTCTGCTGAATTTTTCGGTGTGGCTCATCGCCTTGAGATGTACATATCGCCCATTGAGCAAACCAAAGCCAACTCGCTCACACTGCCACTGCGTAGCTATCTCATTACACAACGACATTGCCGCACCGTGAAACTTCGCCTGTGCGTTTACGGAAGATAAAACCGCCATCGCCAGATGCAACCTGTGCAAGTCCAGCTCTCGCTGCTGCAAAACCAGCCTCATCTGATACATGCTCAGCAGACTGACGGTAAGCTCGAGTTTCTCACGCCCCGCCTCGATTGCCCTGCGGTCTGTGTGATCCAATACGAACACCGCAACCCCGTTAACCTGCTGCTCCCGTTTGATGGGAAGAAACACAAGGTATCTACTGGACGGCTGGCCGTAAAGATCATCAGTACCGTGCAGCGGCTTGACCGCTGTTGTGCCGGAGCGAAAGACTTCAGCTCCAGACTCCACAGCCTGGGCCAACCAGACCGGAGCAGGCGAGTTTTTCGGCAATGGTGGATAAGAAACCAAAACCTCTACCCTGCCCTCCTGCTCATAACGCAAGACCGCACCGGACGTCGCCGATACCAAATGACACTGCACCACCAGAAGATTGTACAGAAATTCACTGGGCGAACCTTCAAAGCAACTAAGGTGCTCGATCAGCTCAGACGTATTCGGCGCCGCTTTTTGTACTTGTTGTTTAGTCTGCTCCACAGATCCAAACCTGTCCCGCACGCATACCCGTGTGCGATATTTTTTTAACTATGAAATTTCAAAACTTCCAAGCAACGTTCGCCAAGGCTACGGGCGGGAGGAAACGATTTAAATCAAAATCATTTCTCAATTCCGTCCGCAGCCTTGGCAAATTTGATTACAATTTCATTAACCTTTTTTTGCAGCCTGGCGTTTGCTCATATCCATTTCCAGCTCGCCGAACTGTTCTTCGTGACGACGAATCAGCTGGCTGAGTGTGATGGCCAAGCGCTTGGCGGAATAATAGTTCATGATAACGCGATCATTGACCTGAAAAACGATCTCAGGTGTTTCCTGGCCCTGCGAAGCCGGGTTGACCATGTTCACACCGAAATCCAGCATAACTTCCTCAGCTGTGCCGTTTGTGCGGAATGCGTTTGCATATGTGGTGGTCATATTCCGCTCATCCATACGGAGGCGAACCTGCTGCTGCCCCGTTTGCTCGCGTGCCTGATCTTCAGGATTTTTTACTTCGTCATTCTTTTTGTTTTCAGCCATTACTTTTCTCCTTGGGCTCCTCATTCAGAGCCGCTTTTGCTTTGATCCAGCTGGGACTTCACATCATCCCCGCCTACATTTTCAACTTCTACAAAACGTACACGCACGGTTTCGCCGGAAGGACGCATGGAAGCATTCTGAACCTCCACTCGAACCCACAGGGTTTCACTGGCAGGGTCAGCCACCGACGAAACGTGCACAATTTTACCTTTTCTTGTTTCCTTATCGCCAAAATCAAAATCGACCAGGGCATCCCCGCCAGGCAACAACTTCTTGCCCTGCAACAACGGAACCGGGGTATCAATCCACATCGGATCGATCTGCACAATCCGCATAACAGGCTTCATCTGCATATCAACCGCTTCGCCTGCATCAATCATGATCGCCTCGACCGTGCCATTGGCTGGGCTTTTTAGCTTCATGCGATCCGCTTGCGCCTTGGCTTCTTCATACTGCAACTTCGCCAGCGTTAACTGGAATTCCGCCAGATCAAGCTCAGCCTTGGCCATCGTCACCTGCAACACGGCACGTTCAACTTCCAATTCCGTAGAAGCGCCGGTCTTAAAGGCTTTTTTGATTTTTTTCAGTTCTACCTTCGCCTGGTCCAAACTGGCCTGCCGAGCACGAACAAGCGTCTGATCCTCCGACTTGAGCTTGAGTTGCTTAACTTGAATCTGCTCCGCGGAGTCTTCCAGCTCAGCAACGATCTGACCTTCTTGAACCTTTGCGCCAACCTTGACGGGCATGGTTGCAATTCGGCCTGATCGCAAGAAGGCAATTGTAACGTCCTTACTTGGTCGCGTAACAGCCTCGACACCAGAGACTTCAGCAATTGCCCCAACACACCCAAGCAGAAGAACAAATATCAAACTAATTGTCTGATTTAGCTTACTTTTCATTTCACCACCATTTTTACTCATATAAAGGGATAGACATTGTATTCCTTCCGTACCAATACGCAAACATTTTCTTCGACCTGAAATCCGATGCAGAAAAAAAACGGGCGCGACTCTAATTCAGCCGCGCCCGTCAATACCCATCTATTTTCTGAATTCAGCTATACTATCGGCCTGCTGAATTCAATTCTTCAATAACCTTACAGAACATTTACCGTCATGTCGCCAGGAGCACCCAAGGCCGGTACCCAAGCAGCACCATTCCAGACATAATTTGTACCTGTCGTGTGCAACTGGTACATCCTCAGGCTATTCACTCCACCGCCAGTACCGTCATAAGCAACGCCATACGGCACAGCAGCTGCACCTGTCAGATCAGCATCGACCAGATAAATACTGCCAAGCGTGCTTGCCGCTACATTCGAGCCCTGGAACAGGACATCGCCATACGGGTTTGCACCCTTAATACCCAATATCTTGAACAGACTGATTGTCTGAGCAGAGGTAAATTCGCCAACAACCGTAGGCAGGGTTGTAACTGCAGCGTTTACACCGGCGAATACATTACTGTCAATCATTCCGCCAAGATACACAGTTTTCATGCTACCTGCATCTGTTCGGAACTGACTGTCTACCATGAATCCATAAACTCGGAAATAGCTTGTCATATTACCACCGACGTTCCACTGTGTCGTGGCTCCGCCAGCTTCGCCAAGATTGCCGTAGACTAAGGCTTTTCCAAGATCACCACCCAAAGTCAAATCACCAATGGCGTTGCCTTTGATCGTGGAGGCGGTCAAGTTACCACTTAGCGTTACATCTGCAGTGGAATTGCCTGTTACATACATCTGATAAACATTACCAGCTGCAACATCAAATGTCCCAGCCAAGTCGCCTGCTATACTGGTTTTCATATTAGCCCAACCGTCAGCTACACCAGCCAGGTTAACATCGGCATCCAGACCGCCAGTTTTTGTATAGATGTACTTAATTGCGCCGGCGTTAAGTTGAGCACCACCGGTCATTTGGCCTATATAGATTTTATTAGCGTCACTAATGCCTCCGGCGCCAATATCCACCTGTCCGGTCACGGTGCTTTGCGTAGCGTACAGGTAATTGATGGGGCCATCGCTATCAAAGCCGGAGATCACGGCGTTGTAGTAAACCTTCACACCCGTCGTCGCAGTTGTGTTGGTCATATGTATATCGTAACCGTTTGCAGGTGTGGTCTGATAGTCGACAGAACCGGTTGCTCCGCCACTCGCGTAGAAGAAAACCTGTTTACCTACAGCATCGTCGAGTTTCAGGTACTTAACCGTACGTGCATCTGCACCTACATTCGCACCAAAGCCCCAAACAAGGTCCTGTACCGCACTTACAGCTGGAGTATCAGCCAAGGCCGGTGCCGTCAAGTTCAGGTCATCCACATTACCGACAAAGTACCAGTCCTCGCCTGGATCATTCGCGGGGACAATCCAGGTACCACTGCTGTAATAAGCATACCGACCTGGGGCTAGATTCACTGAAACGTCATTGTAACTAATCACGTCACCTGCACCACCTGGTGAGGTTGGGGTATTGTTGAAGTAGCCATTAACATCTATGGTACCAACCGCTGCTGCTGTACCGGTATTGGTCACCTTTATGTACAGCCTGTAAGCTTCGCCGGGCACGAGCGTATCCCAACGACCCGTAACCGTGCCACCTGAGTATACATACCACTCTACGCTCAATTCGACATCAACCTGGGAACCGGTATAGGTGCCCGGGCCGGAATTGAGATTGATTATCTGCCACCATGGGGTGTAATCAATTGTCGCACCACCATCGTTCTCAATACCTGCGCCGTAGGCTGGGCCTCCTGCAACTGTCGGGCCATATGCATTGCCCCAATAGTTGTTCTCGGCGTTGATATCAATAACCAGCGGAGCCGCGGTGTCACCAACTACCAAGGCATTCTCACCAGCACCAAAGTTGTGGATGTTGTTCTGGAAGATATCGATCGTACCAGGCAGGTTCGCAGCCTGGAGGTTCTGGCCCAATGGATCGCCGTTGGCTGCATAGAAGTTAACAGCATTCAACGTGCCATTGAAATCGTTCTGATAGATATCCACGTTGCTCAGCGTACCATCACCGTCACGAAGGAAGGTAATGCCAGCTGCGGCACTGAATGTATTTGCATCGATATACAAGGCATTCGATGCCACGCCATTACCGCCCACATAAACCTGCGTCGGGGCATTGATGGTGTTACTTGAAACCCAAAGATTGCTCAGATTTCCTAACCTCATAGCAGTGACCGTACCGCCGCCAATCTGGGTGAACGTGTTTTGATCAATCCAAATATCGGTAGCAATACCATCGCTTGTGCCTGGATTAAAGTCAACAGCTACGTCATTTCCAACCGAGTCATACAGCAACGTGTTGTTGAAGATCGACACGTTAGTGAAATCGCCAGCAGTGAATTCGATGGTCTTCGAAGCGGCACCCAGTGAACTGATAGTATTGTTCGAAATCGTCACAGCCTCGGAACCGCCGATAATCTGAACCGGCACATCGCCAGCAGCCGTTCCAGCTGAGTAAATCGTAAAGCCTCGAACAATAGCACCTATAGCGATAACCTCAGAGAAGTTGATAATCACCGTTGGGCCAGCTGTGGTCGGAGCCAGGATGGCACCTTCGGAAGTATTGAGATCAACCCGCTTTGTAACGCTCAGATGCTCGTCATAAGTGCCGCCAGCCACAGTCACGCTATCGCCTGCCTGGGCAACATCAAGACCCGTCTGAATCACATGGCCAATGGCATAATCAATCACTCCATTCGAATTCGTAACTAATTCGTTGGCGGTTGTGGTCGTCCCATCGGTATACCAGGGCGACACATCAACCAAACCGTTCGTAGCTGAGCCGCCAGTAGCCCCAAAAATGGCGTTTCCGGTCGGGCCTTGTGCATCGCCCCACCAGTTGCGGTCAGCTGTGACTGTACCTGTGCCGCCATTGTTAACTGCAAAACCATTACCCAAACCACCGGCATTGGTATCAAATTGGTTGAAACGAACCGCAGTGGTATCGCCGTCAACATTTGCACCTAAAAGGACACCGGAGCCCAAGCCCCAATCCTGAACGTAGTTGCTGGTAACAGTCACTGAGTCAATCGTCGTGCCACCAGGGCCGCCCGCAGCTTCAGCGATGTCCAGCACGCCGTAGGCAGCGTTATTGTAACCACCAATGGCTGTGTTGTTCGTGAAGTTCAAGCCGGTAAGGTTCTGGTAGAAGCTCTTCCAGTTGATGTTTGAATTCTCGGATGTGTCTGGGCGTGCGAAAGTCAGGGTATTGCCCGCGACGGTCGAAGCACTGACATCGAAGAGGTTGAGGGTCGGGCCGTCAGATGTAATCGTGTTGCCGCTAATATTCCAACCGGTGGAAGCACCAGTTAAATTTTCCTGGGCATGAACACCAACGCCGCCGTTATCAATACCGCCATCAACCAGGATTGTACTGTCACTCAAGGCCAAGCCGGTCGAAGGCGTCAAAGCACCACCAACAACGTATACTCCATAAACCATCGATCCCGTACCTTCAGCAGTGCGGGTGGCAAAGATTTCCAGATTGTCCAGTGTAACATCGTTGGACTGGGATATGCTCACGCCGCCGGCTACAGCAGTGCCGTCGCCTTCGGTATCCAGAATGAGGTTCTGCAGGGTCGTGCCTGGCGAATCAATGATCGTGAAGGCAAAGTCATTGTTGGTATGAATCTCAGTGAGCAATCCACCGTTGAGATAGCCGTTGACCGTCATGTTCGTGGCACCATCGATGACTACTGCCTCGTTAAGCGTACCGGCACCGACATTGAGCGTTACGTCCGACGTAGCCACCCATGCATTTACCGCAGCCTGCAAAGATGCGTAATAATAATCCACCGAAGCTACTGTAACCTTAACCGGAGCCATCTCAACACCGACATAGGGGTCAGCCTCAGTACCGGAACCTGTTACAGAAGTCCACCAGGTTACGTAGTCAACAGTTGCGGTAGACATGTCGCCATCTGTCTCAAAGACGATGCTGCTGTCATTGGCACCGGGGGTCGGAACAAAAGACTGGCCTGCATAAATTGGGCCGCCCGGGTTGCCCCAGTAGTTATTCGTGGCATCGAGGTCGACGGTTCCGTCAAGCTTTGCGCCATACATGCGGATAGCTTTGGGAACGCCTGAGAAGTAATTCTCATTAACAGTCGTACTTGCCCAATCGATGTTGTTGGCTGCTATGCCGGTAACATCTGCACCGCCATAGAAGTAAACGCCAACATTACGATGGTCAAACGTGTTCTGAGTTATATCGACGTTATCTAGTCTTCCATCGCCATCACGGACAAACAGTACGCCGATATCATTGTAATCGTCATTACCCTCTGGGAAATTGTTGTATGCGACATAAAGGTCGTCAGCCGATGTCGTATCCGCAACTCCGCCGCCACCGATAAACACGGCAATGTTCGACTCGAAGGTGTTGCCGATAATATCAACTCCGCTGAAGTTGCCGAGTTTCACGGCGTTTGCAGCATCGCCTTCCTTAACGTCAAACGTGTTGTTAAGAATCTCGATGTTCGTCGAAGAAGCATCGGTCGATTCAGGGTTCCAGGTCACAGCTGCATCGCCCGTACCCGCACCCTTGTCGAATTCGAAGATATTGCCGCTGATCTCCGTGTTCGTGGTCTGGGTCATGCTGATACCCTGCGTTGCTGCACCTTCGGTATTGATCACGTTGCCGGCAATTGTTACGTCGCTCATATTACCGGTGATCTGAACCGCGAAGGTCGTGTCGGCATCATTAGAATCGATTATGAAACCGTTGCCGCTGGCAACCGTACCACCGCCAAGCGTTACATTGTTAGCAGCTATCTCAACACCAATTCCATCCACCAGTTGGATGGTCGTGGTGTTATCTGCGCCGTTTTCGCTCTGCAACGTGATTTCCTTGTTGATCAGGATATCTTCCGTAAACGTACCGTCTACGGTCTGAATAGTATGGCCGTCAAGGGTCGTACCAGCATCAATCGCAGCCTGGATCGAGCTGAAGAACTCGCCGGTATCAAGATTCTCGACCGGGCCGTCGAATAGCATGCCTGTTGGCGTGAAACCTGCGCCTGGCGTGCTGTTGTCGCCGGTTGCGTACCACTGGAGATAGCTCACGCCGGCCGACTCTGCACCGATGATCGCACCACCCTGGCTGCCGACGTTAAAGGTATTCGACGCCACTGCTGGGCCGTTGATGCTGCCCCACCAGTTCTGCTCCGCTTTGAACGCCTCGACATTGGCGTTATCGATAGCAGCGGTCGTGCTGTCAGCAAAGCTGTTGTCGGTAATTGTGAAATTGTCACCACCTGGCAAAATCAACGCTGAGGCGCCAATGACAAGGGCTTTGTCATTGTTTGACAGGTCGTTATTCTGAATCCAAACCGTCGTAATGTCGCCAGCACCTGCAGCACCATATTCAGCAAACCTGATACCATTGCTTCCTTCAGTTATAGTGTTACCGCTGATAACCAGGCCGGATGTTCCGCCATTGCCGGTAAGAATACCAATTCCGCCAAAGCCGGCTATGCCTGTCATCACATTGCCACTGATCGTCGAAGTTCCAGTTATACCACAGACCTCAATGCCATAAGCGGCATCACTGATAGTGTTATCGTTCAGCGTGGCATTGCTTAGGAGCACACCCCAGAACGCACCGTCGCCGGCATCGGCAAGGAAGGTGTTGTCTGTTACCACCAGAGAGTCCGCACCACCTGAACCTTCGGATATTCCAAATGTTGCATTACCAACTGTGTTGATCGTGTTGTTCTGGATCGTCACACCGGCTGGGCCATTGGCTAGCTGGATATTGATTGTTGTTGCACCGCCATTCACTATCGTAAATCCGCCGTTATTCAGTGTGCCGTCACCACCAAGAGTACTGCCGCCAGCTTCCACAACTCCGAAATTAATACCAACGCCGTCAACCAATTGGATTGTCGTGCTGGCCATGCCATTAATGGAGCTGATCGTCAGATCCTTGTCAATATCCAGATTCTGGGTGTATGTACCGTCAGCTGCCAGGATGGTATGGCCATCAAGGGTATCCGCGTCATCAATCGCATCCTGAATGGAAACAAAACTTTCGCCAGTATCGACGTTCAATACAGGCTGGAAGTCCGTGCCCGCATATGGGTCAGCTGCAGTACCGCTGCCGGTGAGATTTATCCACCACGGAGCGTACGTGAAGGTTGCAAGTGCACCATTGGCCAGGACAATACCGCTGACCGGAGCAACGCCCGGAGCTGCGTACACGCCGTCAGCTACAAGCGGGCCGGAGTTATTGCCCCAGTAGTTATGTGTAAGATTATCCCAGATCACACCAGTGAGACCCCCACCGCCACCGTCTAACAGGATCGCCGAGGGAACGGTGTCGAAATTGTTTTCGTCAACCACTGTCGTAGCCCAGTCGATGTTTGCCGTAGCCATGCCGTTGGCGAATTCAATACCCACGTTGCGGTTGTCAAACGTGTTCTGGGTAATGTCGATATTGCTCACCTGGCCTGCGCCAGCTGCTTCCAACTCAAAGACCACGCCGGTATCATTCGCGTCGTCGCTACCTTGCGGGAAGGTATTGAAGTTGATGGTCAGGCCGGTCGAATCAAGCCCGCCGGTACTGCCGGCAACTGCAACTTCGATGTATGACCCCAGCGTATTGTTGGTAATATTGACGGTGTCAAATAGGCCCAGAGCAATAGCTGCTGAGTCCGTGCCGCTCATAACATTGAACGTATTGTTGAGGATGTCAACGTTGGTGGATACCGCGTCAGATGTCGCTGAGCTCCAGGTCATAGCCGGGCCGCTATCGTCATATTCAAAAGTATTGTCGGTAACTGTCAGATTCGTGGTCTGCGTCATCAACATGCCAGCTGCGCCTGCTTCGGAATTGATAATGTTACCGGCAATGTCAATAACATCCTGCAGGCCATTGATCTGGATAGCTGCGGTTGTCCCAGCTACGGATGTGATTGTAAAGCCGTTACCAGATGCAACTGTTCCGCCACCAATGGTCACGTTATTAGCATCGATATCTATACCAACTCCGCCGCCAGCCAGGATAATCTCAGTCGCAGTTGCGCCGTTCTCGCTCTGCAGCGTGATTTCTTCGTCAATGCTGACGTTTTCCGTGTATGTTCCGTCAACCGTCTGAATAACATCGCCAGTGGTCGTAGCGCCATCAGTGATTGCAGCCTGGATGGACGAGAAGTACGTCCCTTGAGTCAGGTTCTCGACGGGAGCGAACAGGCTGCCGGTCGGCGTGAAGCCTGCACCCGGCGTGCTGTTGTCGCCGGTTGCATACCAGCGGACGAAATCCACATCATCGCTTATCGTGCCGCCCTGGCTGCCGACGTTGAAGGTGTTGCTCGCGTGCGTCGGGCCGTTGATGGTGCCCCACCAGTTGCTCGTGGCGTCGATGTTGTTGGTAATGGCTCCGGTAGTGCCGATAGTCACGGTACCGAACACGCCAAAGACGTTATCAGCCATGCCTACGAAGCTGTTGTCGGTGACGAGGTTGCCTGCGCCGTAGTTAGCATCGGCGTAGATATCGAACTGGTCAATGCCAATGCCATACCCATTCACCGAACCCGTGTTGTCGACGGCATTGTTGGTGAACTCAAAGCCGCTGAGAATGCCGCTCGGGTCGGCTGAAGCTTCGTTACTGGAAATCTGGATCACGCCGGCAGTATCGGTGAAGTCATTCTGATAGATGTGGAGGTTGGTGATATCATTGTCCGTCATATTGATGGATATTGAACCCTTTTCCACTGTATTGGCGGTGAAATCCAGGCCGGTCACTGTTGGAGCAGCGTCTGCGAAGTCGGCTGTCCCTACGCGGAGCGGGGTGGATGCCCTGTCAGCTGGGCCCTGGAAGATATTGTCGCTGATGGTCGTATTGGTAACGGCACTTCCGCCGCCAGCCGGGTTGCCAAGAGCAATACCCACACCGCCGGCGTCGGTCAGGTCAAAGGCCAGATCCGTCAACGTCGTGCCGTCAATCGCGCCCGCGGTGGAATTCAGCTGGAAGCCGACATGACCGTTTGCATCCAGACCGAAATCCTGGAAAGTAACGCCGCTGGCTGTGATGTCAACCGTCAAGTCCGAGCCTGCGTTGATAATTAGGGTCGAGCCTCTGCCGACTCCGTCGAAGGTAAGATTAGCTACATCAACACTGAAATCTTCCGTGTAGGTGCCCATGTCAGCTGTGATGGTATCTCCATCAGCTGCGGCGTCGTTGGCGTCCTGGAAGTTCGAGTACCACAGACCCTGCGTGGCGTTTTGGATAGGAGCATACAGGCTGCCGGTCGGGGTAAAGCCTGCGCCCGGCGTGCTGTTTCCGCTGGTATCATACCAGCGGACGAATGATGCTTCTTCCAGGCCTGCGCCTATGATAGCGCTGCCCTGCGAGCCTACGTTGTATACGTTCTCGCCAGCAGCGGTCGGACCATTAATGCTTCCCCACCAGTTACTGGTTACGTCTATAGCCAGGTCCACGCCGATGTCAAGCCCAATTGTGGAGTCACCTGAAAGATCGTTGTCTTTTACCTCACCAAAATCGCCAGGCGCGATATTACCGTCACCGATAAGGATAGCTTTATCATTGTCGGACAGGTCATTGTTGGTGATGGTTAATGTTGTCACATCGCCGACGCCGTTGTTAACAATGTTAATGCCGTTCGACCCGTCGGTGGCGGTGTTGCCGACGATGCTCAAGCCGGCTGTGCCTCCGTTACCGGAGTTGACCACAATAGCGCCGCCAGTCGCGTCGCCTATACCAGTGATCGTGTTACTGTTGATGGTGGAAGTGCCGGTTACCCCACCGACCTGAATACCATATGCACCGCTACCACTGATTGTGTTGCTGTTCAAGGTGGCGTTTGTCAGGGCCACGCCGTTAACGCCGCCGTCACCGGCCTCGGGTAAAACGAAGGTATTGTTTGTGACCGACAGCAGGTCCATACCGGCCCCGGCGTCAGCAGCGACAGCACCCGTCATTGCGCCTGTCGTGTTGAAGGTGTTGTAGGACAGAGTCACCGAATCGGCTCCATCGGCCAGGTCTACCAGTTCGCCCGCTTGGCTGGCTGTGTTCCTGATCGTGAAACCATGTCCTGCGCTTCCGCCGAGAGTGAAACCATCAGCATCGCCCGTTACAGCAATGCCCACGGCACCGGAAGCCTTGACGTCAAGAATCGTCGCGCCCGAGCCATTTTCGCTCTGGATTGTTACGCCCTTGGTAACATCGATATGTTCGGTATACGTACCGTCAACGCCCTGGAGAACGTCGCCTGCCAGCGTGTCAGCGTCAGCGATAGCGGCATTGAACGAGGCGAAATATTCAAGCGTGGTAAGGTTCTGGATAGGAGCAAAGGATGTGCCGGTATAGCTGCCCGGTGAAGCAGGTGTCGGCGGTTCCATGTTGGTGTTGATCCACCAGTTGGAGAAGATGGCCTGGCCTGTCGTGCCGTTTTCATACACGATCGTGGAAGAGTTCGTCTTGTTCCCGCCGGGCAGCGTGTAACTGTTTGCGTCGCCGGTGACTGTCGGGCCGGAGTCATTGCCCCACCAGTTATCGACAGCGTCAATTTCAATGCCGTCAAGCTCACCGAGCGCGCCGTTGATCCCGATAGCCCTGGTCGTGTTGAAGAAGCGGTTTTCCGCAATGGACAGGTTCGCCCAGTCGATATCATCGGCTTCGATACCGCCATTGGCCAGTGTGTCGCCATCGAAATAAATACCAGTATTACGCTGGTTAAAGTTGTTCTGCGTTATTGAAACATTCGTGACCAAACCATCCCGGCCTACAGTGTCTGACTCAAACAGCACACCCTGGTCGTTGTAGTTATCCAATCCCTGTGGGAAAACATTTTCCGTAATCACCAAGCCGTCGGAAGTAACAACTGCGTCATCCGGTACCGTCACTATAACAGGAGCTTCAAAAGTGTTGCCCTGAATCAAGACATCAGCAAAGTCAGCCAGGATGATAGAGTCATTATCGCCTGCGCCTGCAACAACGAATTCGTTATTGAGAATATCAATGTTGGTGGATACAAGGTTGCTTGTTGTACCAGCATTCCAGTCCAACGCCGAATCGCCGTCGCCACTAATCTGGAATTCATTATCGCTGATAACAAGATCATCGGTCTGGGTCATGCTGATAGCTTGGGTTGCGTTACCCGCAGTGCTGAGGGTATTACCCTGAATCGTAACGCCAGTCTGCAGACCATTGATCAAAACAACGTCATCGGTATTGACTGCATTGGGGATAATGTTAAAGCCACCGTTGTTCAGCGTACCGTCACCACCAAGGATAACATTATCAGCATCGATATCGATACCAGCTGCGTTGGCTTGCAACGTAATGGCAGTGTTGGCCTTGCCGTTGACGGAGTGGATCGTCACTTCCTTGTTGATTACCAAGTCCTCCGCGTAATTACCATCGCGCACGAGGATATCGTCGCCGTCTACAGTAGTTCCTGCAGTGATGGCTGAAGTGATTGTGTTGTAAGGATTGAGGGCAGAACCATCACCGCCGCCAGGTGCCGAAGCATCCACATGCCACGTTGATAGCATGAGCCTGGGTTCGAGAGCTTCCATCCCCGTCCATGTCGGAATCGGATCACTAGCGGGCTTGGCAGAAGACCTTACCCCCTTGAATAAATTGCGAATCTTTCTTCGGCGAGAACGACTTGAAGCTGCGTTGCCAGAATTATTGTTTTGCTTTCCCATGGTCTTGTCTCCTGTCCTTTGATGATAAGTGACCCAAGCTTGGCGATCTCAACATGCACCAATTTATTTTTTTGTTATTGTGAAACACTTCGGGACCAACCCCGGACACCGAAGCCGTCCGCACATACTACCCTTAATTGTGCGAACTTGGATTTTCTATTCTTTCTGCAATTGTTTTTCAATACATTTTTTTTCTTTTTTTTATTATTCTCGTTTTCCTCGAAATTCAGTCCTCGCCGACAACTCAAATCCTGCCGGCACATCAAACCATTTTTCATCAGTCTCAGACCCTGTCTGGAATTTTAAAATTTCATACAATGATTTCATCAGCATTCAATTCTTGGCCTAGCCTTGCATCCTTCGCTGAGCCGGGTCGCCAACAGCCGAACCGGGATCAGTAGCGCAACGGGAAAATGCGCAGCCAGGGGAATTTTGACTGCGCAGCAAGAGAGAAACGGATGAATCGAACCTGCAAAGCAAATGTAAAATCATCACAATAAATCAGTCCTTATACAAACCACAAAGCATTTAAAAAAACTAACTTACAGCAAAAAACCCTGATTAAGACTTACCCTGAATCTCTCGAAAAACAAATTTTCATATGCGGATACTCGGAACCAGTCCCGCAAAACTTTGAAAAAAAGCCCGTCAAAAAACTTATACTTTTTGGTTATCGCCAATAAAGGCTTGGCGACATTAGTTTAATTTTTCAAGCCTGTACATCGAATGGAGAGGTCCAGGTTGGCCGAGCTGGCTGAATTTGGTGAAGACATGAGTAAGTTCAAACCCAGCTGGGACATTTTCTGTTTTCAGGTGAAAACCTTATATAATTGTGCAATTTTGGCCTGCTTTGGCGACCTGACCTCGGTGGAGGGTCAAAACCATGATATAAGGGGCATTAAGCCGAAAAACTCAATCAAAACACACCTTTCCATCTACTCAAAGCGAGACTGAGCAAAGCCGAAACACCAAAATCTTCACCATTTTGAAATGATAATAAAAAGAATAAGCTGAAAATACAAACAAAGCCGTATAGGGCGAATACCCTAATTTATATAAAACTAAAATCAGTCCCATTTGGGGAGATCTTTCTTAAAAATCGTCATCAATAAACACCGACTTTTTCTTGAGCGTTTTCTTATTTGGCTCGGCTGGCTGAGTTGTCTCAACGGATTTCACGGGTTGCTTTTCTCTTAATTCCGTTTTCAGCGGCGTCCTCTCCAACGCTTTTTTTCGCAGCATTGCCCGCTCTTTAATTTTTTCATATCTGGTTCGTTCCACGTCGGAGATTTCACTGACCATTGCACAGAGTGCTATATTCGCTGCGATATCCAGAGCTGATGTTGGCATATAGCTTTGTGCGTTGTATGCAGTATGGCCGTCCATGGTGTCATGCATGCCGAATCGCAACATGGCTACAAGTATTCTGCCTTTCGTATTCCTGTATTCAATAACGGGTTCTACAGCTTTGGGATGCGTTCGCACAAAAGCCGTCGTCCTTTCAAGCTTGCCGAGCTTCGGGCCACGATAATCGCCGCTCTTGCCGGTCATGATAGGCGAATCTTCCGCGGAATAATTGCTGGTAATATCATCATCGTCCTGAAATACTTCATCCATAAGCGCCTCGGCCGAGGCTTGGAAGACTCCGGCTCCGCCGACGGCATTGATCATGAGCATGCCGCCTTCGTACAGAAAGTCGCGCAAGACTGAAACCTCTTCATCGGTGAGTTTAAATTTCCCCGATCCTGTCATCCACAAAAGTTTGAACGGCTTGATAGCCTGGGCCTTGATTTCCACGCCTTTGGAAATTTTCAGTTCGACCTGGTTTTCCGTTCTGACTTTCTCAGCCAGGTAATCCAAAGCGTAAGGCTGGGAACACCAGTTACCTCCATGTTTCACCCAGCCGACCTTCAGCGTATCCTTGATTGGCAGGACTTTATCGCCTGTGACAAAGACAGGCCTCATTCTTGTGGAGAGCGCATTCTGCCCCGTTGCGTAACGAAAGAAATTCACGCCCAAGATAAAATCGTTCTTGTACGGGAGATACTTTCCGCTTTCCCATTTTTCAGCTACGTCTTTGTCACTGACGACCGCAAGCAGCCTGGTTCCGTCGGACAGGCCCCATAACGGGAATCTTTTATCACCGTTGGGGATTTTTTTGTACGCGTTATACAAAGGATGATCCGCCGGCAGTTCTTTCAGCTCATAAAACCCGCCCGCCTGGGCTCGCTGCTCTTTGTAAAGGTCTTTCAACTTAGCCTTGACGGAATCCAGAAACTCATCGCCGGATTTTACGGGCATGAACAGCAGCGTTCCGCCACGAAGGGTATATTCCCTCAGCCTGGCCCACTGCTCATCGGAGAGTTTCATTTCATCCGCGCCGACAATAAGCATTATCGGCGCATCAAGCAAAGTCTGCACATTATCGTTTATTCGGACAATCTGCCAACGCATACGACGTTCAAAATTCCGTTGCATGTATTCGCTGAACCGGGCGATGTCGCGCGGATGCGCGTCCCACCTGGCATCTTTGCCGTAGTTGAGTTTATTGAACGTCAGGGGCAGCCTGCCGCGGGCAAGCATGATAAGTTCAAACGCCCCGCGAACCATCGGCCCCCAATAAGCATTCGGCGTATATTGATTTCCGTAAGGTTGAGGCCTGGCCAATTCCCTTGCTGCGACGGCATACCAGTCGACGTTATTGATAAATTTCTCGCCGCTGGCCAAGCCTATCTGCTGGATGCAGAAAGCGGTATAGCTGCTGTTGGCGTTTTCCGGGGTTTTATCCATGAACGTCTCTGAGAAGTTATTATCGAGGTATCCCCACGCCCTGGTCATGACATCCCTGGCCTTGAGTGCAGACCTTGCGTCCACAGCGGAACCTATCGCATCACGACACATGTACATGCTAGCCAGGCCTGCTGCGGTGATGCGAATGTCAGGCAACATCTTGGTGTCTGGCAATCCTGAAAAAGCCCAGCCTCCGTCTTGCTTCTGACGATTCATCCAGACATTCATGCCCGCACGAAAAATCGCGTTACTCTTGGTACCAAGATCACCATTTAGCCTGGCCTCCCACAAAGCAGTCAAGGCCAGGTGATTGCAGAAATTATCACCGAATCTCTCATCGGGTGTATTTCCCCATCGACCGTTGTTGCCGCTTTTGTATATCCAGGCCAAATCCTTTTTCAAAAACTCTCTATATGGCGAATTCTTTTTCTTTCCCACCGCCCTGCTCAGCGCCATCACCCGCAATGCTCTCACACGCAGGTCGTTGGTCTGAATTTTTGCGAGGGCTTCAATTGCCTTTCGCATCCTGGGATCATTTTCGTATGACTCCCCTGCCTCGAGCAGGGCAAAGGTTATTACCGCGGTCGGAAATCCGTCTGGTAATCGATGTGTATGACAGTACCGCATACGTTCCCAGCTGCCCGAGGGCAGTTGTCGACTCCAGAGATATCGCACTGCAGATTTAATTGCAAAGTCGATATCAGTGTCAGTCGTCTCACGAACAGGCTCGCCCCCCAGGGCAAAAGCCGACAGCAAGGCTGTGACAAACATTGTCAGAAATAATTTCACACGCACACTGAAACTCTCCAAATGTTTTCATTCTTTCTACTGAATCCTGAATCCTGACTACTGTTTAATTTTCTCTTCCATATCGCCTCGTTGTGAGCTGGCGGGATAATTTTTCCTCAATTTCAAAAGGTAGCTCATTGCCTGTTTTTTCGTCTGGTTTTTCTTAGCCAATGAACTGCCCGCCCACAACAATAAACGAGGAATCATATCTTGAGCGCTTTTAATACTGGCTGAGTATTTTGAAATAGCGGGCACGTAATTCTCGGTTCCCGCAAGCGCGTTTATTGCGTTTACTTCCAACACCCACCGGTCGATAGGTCTGGTGTAGAATTTTGCAGCTTGCAGGAAAGCATTCGCCGCCTGGACGTTTCGCCCGTCTTTACTGAACATGTTGGCATTGAGGATAATGTATTCGTTATTGTCCAGTCTGTCATTTTTGCATCGGGCTTTGAGTTGAGAAAGAATTTCACCAGCCTGGCCTGATGCCTTTTCATTGCCGATGGCCATGCCTACGTTTCCTAAGTCCAGCAACTCACTCAAACGATATGAAAGTCTGTTTGACTTCAGTCTTTTGGCAAGAGTTTTTACCTCTGCGTTACCGAACCCGCCATGGGCCATCATGTTGATGTCGTCAAACTGGGTCTTCCACCTAAGTTCAGGCGAGAGCGTCTGTTTCTGCATTGCAATGATAGCCTTTGTAGCACCGGGAAAGTCCACATTGCCCCACCACCAACGACGACACGGGTAAAGATAATACGCCTCGAAAGCATGCTCTAGGCAGTATATCTCCTGTTGTTTGCCTTGCCATTGCCTTGCCTTCTTCATCCAGTAATCGCCCCGCTCTTTCTGCTGGCCTGCTGCGATCCGTTCGGTTTCTACTTTGGCTATCCAGGAGATGGCAAAAATTTCACCGGCTTTGGCTCTGGCGTCGAGTTTCTTTGTGACATACTCTGGGGCTTCTGCGTGGTCTTGGTCTTCGGCTGACTCAAAACATTCAACACGATAGCTGAACCATTTGTTCCAGTCCGCCGCCCCCGGGAAATTTTTCATAGCTGTGTCAGTCAGGCCGGCCAGGCGAGAAAAATTCCTCGCGCCTTTTTCAGCGGTTATCTGAAGCGCAAGGACATCCTGCGTCATCGGGTGGTACCTGTAGGCTTTTATCATCATCTCCGACCATTTATCACGCTGCTGGTGCAGGGCCTTGTTGAAGAAATATTCCACAAGCAATTTCATGGCTTCGATGGTGTTTGCATCCTTGTGATACTTATCGAACATTTCTTCGCCGATTTCTTCCATGTGTCGAACTTTATTCGTAGCGATTCTCTTTTTAAGGTTCGCCAACAGCCCTGCAGCCTGGCTGTTGGGATCAGCTGAGGGAACACCATATTTTTCGCGCGCGTCGGTTTCTATTTTCTTGAGGGGATCGTAGCGGACAGCCAGCGCGACAAGCTGGCTTAATGTCTCAGCAGACCAGTATTGACTGCCGATCAGTTCCCTGGCCAACTCGATGGCCTTATCTGCCTGACCAAGTTCCATATACAATTCAACTCGGCTGACAAAGTTCTCACGCATGGCCTGGGGGTCAAGAGCGCATGAGTTGGCTTCTTTCTCCAGGATTTCAATCGCTGAGGGCATCTGTGAAGTATCGCCGGAGAGAGCTAAAGCCTTGGCCTGGTCCACCAAAAGCGAAATACATTTCGCCCGCCAACCACCAGCTGGGAACTTCGCCAGATACCAGCTTGCCAATTTGCGGAATTCATCGTATCTATGCTGGTCAAACAGATACTGCAACCTTCCGGGCAATCGATTCCCCAGAGTCGTCCAGCCTGGGAATTTCTCGACCAGCGTCTCATATATTTCGTCGGCCTGTTTCTGATAATCCACAGGCTGATCTTTTGCATCGCCCGAATCTTCTTTGCCCTGACCTGATTGAACAGGCTGGGCCTGTGCCCACTCAGCCTGGAAGAGCATCAGCCCCATCCGACGGGGATCATTGGCGGGCCAATCTTTAAGATACTTGTTATACAGACTATCCGCCTGTCCGGCCCGGCCTGCTTTACGCAAAAGAAGAATATGTGCAAATTTCCAGTCAGTCGGCAAGGTTTTGCCCATCTTTTTCAAAGAAGCATCGAGTATTTTCAAAAGCTGGGCTGCGCGCGCCGGAGTGTTACCCACCTCAAGAAGTTGCGATACCTGGCCAAGTTTTTCAGGTGCCAGCTCCAGACTATATCCTATCCGCCAAACATAAGGCCAGGTCATCACCACATGATCAAACCGCCAATAATACTCGCCGGAATTCCGCCAATCCAGCTTGGCATCCATATACAAAGGCGCAAGACCACCGTTAAGTTTTATAAAATCCGGGTAATATTTCAAAAAGTCATCAAGCTTGTTCTGAAACCGCATGAAATTGAGCTTATAACAGCTGGCATAGAATGCTGCCTTGGATGCGGGGAATTTCTTTATCAGCTCATCCAGCTTGGCCAGGCCAGCTTCTGTATTGCCCTGCTTAAACTGACAATCCGCCAGCTGAAGATACGCAAGCGGAATATTTTCGTTTGTTGAATAGAGTTCGATGAACCCTTCAAACGCCTCTGCTGCCTTTTCCCAATCACCGAGCTTGTAGACGTTGTATGCCGCCTTGTATACTTCAGCAGCCTTTTCCCACAGGGCTAAATTACGATTCTTGTCCGCAGCCTGGGCAGCTGACGCTTTAGTCTTGATGGCCTTGCTCTGCCCAGCTGCACCCACAACCGTAGCAGACAACATGATCCCCAACAAAACAACCCCAGCAGATAATTTCCTTGCCATACTCACACCCATTCTATCCCTCATATATGAAGTTGAAATAATCAGGCTCTGAGTATACGTCAGAAAAGTACAAGGTTCTGTCTAAAAAGTCTATTTGGAAGCAAAAATTTCTATTTTTGTTTCTGGCAAGGAAGCAAAACAATTGCATATTAGTGGATATTCCGTTGTTTTGCTGACGCAGTCCAGAAGCGAAAAGAGGAATTTGCAGCCCAAAAGAGACTTTTCAGACAGAGCCTGATTCCCAATAATTTGTGAAGCAGCGCCTATTGATCGCAGGGCGTAACGAAAACCCGATGAATCATACCCCTGCCCAGTACCAGCCTGGTGTTTTTAAGAAGGATAATGACAGGTCCCGGATGGCCCTGATTTATAATCTTGAATTTAACTCCGGGCGTCAGCCCCATCTCAGCGAGCCTGTGCTGAAACTCCTTACCACCCTGGATCTCAGCCAGCCTGACCTCTTGTCCCTGCAAGGCCAACATAAGAGGCATGGCCTTGGGCTCTGAACCTGAACCGTCTTTTTTTATCTCATCAACCATAATAAACGCCAAAAATCCTGTTTTCGCCGGAAATCAGATCGCGCATTTTAGACGAAATCTAAAAAATGACAAGCTAAAAAGACTCTCAGCCTGAGATTTTATGCGTCGCTATATTGGCGTCAATATTTTCCAACTCATACTCAATTAAGGGTCTGGGAAACCGATAATAATAACAGACTCAGGCATGGCCCGGGCTTGGAGGCCGAAAACTCAGCTATGCTAAAACGGAGATCCTTTTAGATGCTTTTTGATCTGACGAGTTTGAACAACACGACCTCGGTAAATGCCATCCGGGATATGATCGGAAGCGAGGCTCTCCCTGAATTGCTGTGGATTCAGCGTTCAAATACTCTTGAGCATTCAATCCAGGTCGCGCGATATGCCGAAGGCATCGTCCGATATGCAGGCTTCCCGGAAAATCTCATAAAAGATATCCAAACCGCAGCACTGCTGCACGACATAGGAAAAGTCGGGATTTCTGAGGAAATACTCGACAAAAACGGTAAATTATCCCCAGATGAATACATCCATGTCCAAAGTCACTGCCTGCTTGGATATGAATTTCTGTCCCAATTCCCAGACCTGGTAGAGCACAGCCAGGCTGTTTATCATCACCACGAACGGTGGGACGGAAAGGGGTATCCAGAAGGCCTGGCTGGGTTGGAAATACCGCTGGCTTCGCGAATCATCCATCTCGCCGATTCCATCGACGCCATGCTGAGACCCCGAAGCTATAAAAGGTCTCTGCCCGTCGAATGGGTACTCAGTGAAATGGAGCGATGCAGAGGGTTTCAGTTCGACCCGGAACTTACAGACCTTACCATCCGATGGCTGAAGGCAGGCAATCTTGAAAAATCCAAGATTACCCTGGTCGCCTGAGTTCTGCCTGAAACATCCTCAGCCTGGGTTTGAGCGTCTCGTCCGAGCATCACAGGGCCATTAGGCCATGACGCTTTTCAGCGATTACTTCGCCCTCGCCTGGTCTTGCTTTGCTTATCGTCGTCG
This sequence comes from Phycisphaerae bacterium, assembly GCA_963664745.2. Classification (GTDB taxonomy): domain Bacteria; phylum Planctomycetota; class Phycisphaerae; order SM23-33; family SM23-33; genus B1-G9. The sequence goes on along the minus strand of CAXXMC010000004.1, from coordinate 1,474,761 downwards.
TTTTTATCTTTTTCCTGTTCCCTGGCTTCGTTTCGTTTCTGCTCCGCCTTATGCCTTAGATATTCGCGCTTTTGATCTTTGCTCAGCAATGAAATGGACTCTTTGACGGCAAGCCTGGAGAGATGCTTTTGACTGGAAATATCCCTTTTCCCCTTCACCTTTGCCGCGATCTTCCTGCATAAAACCTTCATCTTACCCAGCTGAGTATCATCCAGTTCGAGATCGGCAAACTCATTTTCCACTTCCGACGCCAACTGCTCGCTGTTCCAGGCAACGATTTGTTTCTGGTTAAAAACCCGGAAAGCTTTGAGATTTTCCCGCTCCTCGATTCTCTCGCGATTCTTTTTGAGATTTTCGAGTTGTCTTTCCAATTTCGCGCGTTTGTGTTTATTATCGGTTTTATTGATCAGGTCCTGGGCCTTGTCGATCTTCGGGTTCCACTTCTGATCCCATTTCTCAAGTTCAAGCTCCCGTTCCTTTTGGATCTTAAGCAGCTGGGTTTGCTGGTCTTTATCAAGCCTGCCCACCTTGGCCATCTTCGCGAAATCTCCCATCAGCTCGGGATTGACCTCCACCTCTTGACCCAATTCCTGATCGCCTCCGAAAATATCTTCATCTTCTTTATCATCCTTTGCCTTATTGCCGTCTTTTTCAGCCTGGGTCTTATTACCTTTTTCGGGCTTTTCTTCATCTCCATCATCATCCTGAACGGCCTCTTCACCGGCAACGTCTGTCTGGATTTTCATTGTCCCGCCGATATCGTCCTTTGCAGCTTTTTCATTTTCCGCAAAGGCTGAGGTTGTCAATATGGCTGGGAGAAAACAAAACAAAAGAAATAAAATCGTTCTCAAACTTGTTCCACGTCCGAAATTTTCCATCTCGATTACTCCAAAAGGTCGATTCAAACTTCAGTTTCTCACCCGAAAGCACCCGACTTGGTCGATGCCTTATTTACAGTAGCATATTATACACACAGCCCTGCATTCCATTCCAGCAACATTATTCCCAAATTGGTGAGTTACAATATTACATTTAATATGTAAGCAGGAAATGCGTTATAATAATGCCATGCCTTCGTATCGACAAAAAAGACCTCTGTCGGGATTATCACTGGCTGTTCTGATATTCGCCGCCTGGGCCACGCAGGGGCTGGCTTTTGATAATCCAAAAGCCCAACCGCCGCGCGCCACGCCTCATCGCCGCAGCGCAGCTGAGAGCGTGCCCCCCTTGCCTCTGCCAGCTACGCCCCTGCGACGATCCGAACGCAAGCGTCAGCCTGCCCCGCCTGCGCTTGTGGGCATGATAAGTTTCGACGGCAAGCCAAAATATCAGATAATCCAAGGCCGACGTCAGCTCGTAAATCCATTCCCGACCACCCAGGTAGATATCGAAAAGCTCATGCGATACGCCAATGATAAACTTAAAATCCATTACAGATATCAAAAAACTTCACTCGACAAATTCTCATGGGATCCCACGGAACTGCCGCTGTTGTACATCACGGGCTGGACGGAAATGCCCATCCTCGACGACCACACAATCGCCAGGCTTCGCCGATATTTATACGATGGCGGCACATTAGTTCTGCATGCACAGTGCGGCAGGGGCGAGTTTCATCTCTCCGCGCGCCGGAACGTGGAACGAATCTTCCCGGATCGCAAACTTACAATGGTTGATACCGACTCGCCCCTGTTCAAAGCCTACTTCAACATCTCAGAAATGCGAATCCGGCGAAACAATGAACCGATCAAAACCGTCCCCCCCTTGATCGAGGCCCTCTACCTGGGCTGCAGACCGGCGGTGCTGCTCTCGGCGGTGGACTTGAACTGTACGTGGGATATCGAACACAAGCCCATCGAGGGAGGCCTGCTCTATCATCGTGACGACGGTTTGAATCTTGGCGTGAATCTGATTACCTCAACGCTGGCCAACTTCCAGTACGCAAGGGGATGGGGCCTCGAGAGGCGCTATCCCGAACAGAACGACAGCAGCAGGGATCAGCTCGTCATCGCGCAGATCGTCCATGGCGGCGACTGGGATCCCACGCCCCACGCACTGCCGAACCTCATGAAGTACATCCAGACCTCGACTACGCTGAACGTGCAGTTCAAACGCAAGACCCTAAGTCTCACGGACGCTTCGGTTTTTGAACATCCTGTTCTGTACATCACGGGGTTGAGGGATTTTATTTTCACCGACGCCGAAATAGCCAGGCTGCGGAATTATCTCGCCAGCGGCGGAGTCCTCATCGCCGACGCCACAGCTGGGCGCAAAGCATTCGACGTGGCCTTTCGACGTGAAATAAAACGCGTCTGGCCTGAAGGCGAACTGAAAATGCTGCCGATGAATTCCCCTGTTTATCAAAGGCCCTTCGAGATAAGGGCGGTTAACTATACGGATATGGTCCAGGCTGCTCATCCGAAACTCAACGCCCCCACTCTTGAAGGCATTGAAATCCAAGGCCAGCTCGGTATCATCTACTCACCGATGTCAATAGCGTGTGGCTGGGAGCAACTGGGCTTTGCCTACAACCGAGGCTACAGCGATACCGACGCCCTCAGAATAGGCGTGAATATCTTCACTTACGCCCTGACACACTAGTACTATATGCCAGTACCCTGAGAAATGTGTCACCCCAAACGGAGCCCAAAGTCTCGACGCTCAGAGTGACACACTTTTCTCGGGCGTGTCCGCTACAAAAAACTTAAACAAATCACGTCGATGATTTCACACACAGATCCTCAAGTACCCATTGCTCTGCCTCTTCAGCCTCGGAATAGTCGAAAAACCTGGTCGTAGCCTTGGAAAACAGTTTGCAAAAAGCCTCCATAAACTTATGGTGACTTGTTTCGCAAACGAACGCAAGCCTCTCGATATCCTTGCAATGCTTGACGTCAAATTTCAGATCCTGCCAGGCTGCCCCGAGAGTCCAGCCTTCAAAATCCTGCATCCTGAACAGAAAACGCAGCTTGCCGTGCTCTTCAATAAGTCTTTCAAAGTGAGGCACGAATTCAGCATAATCTTCCGCATCAAGCTTGCCACTGACCGTAACGTCGCATACCGCACCACCAGCTAATTCTTTGACTTCTACACTCATGGCTGTCTCCTTCCGTATCAAAAGGTTTCTAACTAAATTGTTATCGGCAGCGAGGAGACGTTCCTAATTTATTTATGATTTTTATTCTGAAAAAATGTAAAAAAATATGCCCCCCAATGCCCCTGCGGGTACCCGTACTCTGTCCCGCGAATAAGGTGGAACAGAGCCTAGATGTAATAACACTTGTCATTCATTGGATTTAGTGATAAATTTGCGTCCCCAACACCACTTACGAAAGGATAAACCATGGCTACAGCAAGCGCAAGACACATACTCGTCGATACGGCAGAGCAGTGCGAAGAGATCAAAAAGAAGATCGAGGACGGCGAAGATTTCGCGGAGATGGCAAAGAAATTCTCAGCCTGCCCCTCGGGCCAAAAGGGCGGCGACCTCGGAACCTTCGGCCAGGGCATGATGGTCCCCGAATTCGACGTCGTCGTATTCAACGAAGAACTCGGAAAAGTCCATGGCCCCATCAAAACCCAGTTCGGCTACCACCTGCTGGAAATCACAAGCAGAATCGACTGATTTTAAAACTGTTCTTGACCATTTTTTTCCGTCGCCAAAAGGCAAGCCGAGATCAGGGTTTGGCTTGCCTTTTGGCTTACTTCAGCTTTTCAACCCCGACATCTGTTTCCGTTTCCGCTGCATGCGTTTTCAGGAACGTTTTGTAATAGGCCAGCAGCAGGCAGGTCATTGGCAGTGCGATAAGCAGGCCTAGCATTCCGAGCAGTTTGCCCCATATAGCCAGGCTAAGCAGGATGATCGCCGGGCTCAGGCCGGTGACTTTCCCCATGATCTTCGGTACGAGAATGGTATCCTGAATAGTCTGGACGATGATAAAGACCGCGCCCGTCTCCGCCAGCACCAGCCAGACGTTGTTGCCCGTCTCCAGCGAGTGCAGCAAGGCCAGGAAAAAGGCGGGCACGAGACCAAGAATCTGCAGATACGGAACCATGTTCAACAGCCCAACGAACAGGCCCAGCAGCACGCCAAGCGGCAGGCCTATCAGACCGAACCCGACCGCGAAAAGAATTCCCACGATTGACGCAACCGCAGCCTGCGCACGGAAGTACCGACTCATCGCGCCGTTGAGATCGGTAACGAAACTCACCACCTTATCACGAAACTGAACCGGTATCATTTCCTGCCAGCCTTCGCGGATTCGCTGAAAATCCAGCAGCAGGAACACCAGGTACAGCCCAACCGTACAAACGCCCAGACCGGCGATGAAAATAAAGCTCAACGTACCGCTAAGCAACGCCCAGGTATTCGGCAGAATTTTCTTCGCAGCTGCAGCAGCGAGTTGCTGGAAATTATCCGACTGCAAAAACTCCGCAAACTCCGCCCTGTTGGCAAAATCCTGCACAGCCTGCCAAAGCTCCGGAGGCAACAGATTCGCCGCCCGCTGCCTGACTATGGGATCATTGGCAAGGTCGACGAGCATTTCGCGCATATGGACAGCTTCGCGCATAATCAGAAAAGTCACCAGCCAAGTCGCACCTATCAGCAGCAGTGCGATAAGAAACAGGCTGATAAGCACAGCTGCGAGTCGATTGCGGATTTTTTTCTGGATCAGGCAGACAAGCGGGTTCATGAGATACGCGATTAGCAAGGCCACCGTAAACGGGATCAGGACCTCAGCCAGATAGCCCAGCGTCCAGACGCCGGCAAAAACCAGCCCCGCTATAATGCCAATGCGAACAACGCGATCCAACGTATATGGTTTCGAGTCCAGTAGCATGACGACACTATAGTCCCGCAGGCCCGGCGATACAATGATCTGTTTGGCAGACCGGTTAAAATGTTCTCTTCCTTATGACCGCTTTATTGTTTAAAAGCCGAGATCTGTTACAATAATTTCAGGCGTTGGGCAAAATACGATATTGCATAAAAACTATCGGAAGGAGTATCTCATGAAACGTAATACCATGTTGAAGATCCTTAATCCAATCCTCGGCCTGCTTTTAATAAGCCAGATGCTCTCAGGCATCTTTCGCAGGGGGCTTACTCACGAACAATTCGAGATATTGCACAAGTTCGGCGGGTTTGTCCTGACCGGGGCTGTCGTGCTGCACGTTATCCTGAATTGGAACTGGATAAAGGGCAGCTTTTTCAAGCGCACCTCAGCAACTAAATAAAATTTGTTGGCTTTGTCGAAAATAATTTTTGTCATTGCGAGGAGCGTTAGCGACGCGGCAATCCAAACAATAAAAAAGATAGATTGCTTCGCGGAGTTTATACCGAGCGAAGCGAAGTGCTCGCAATAACAAGTTACCCAAGGTGTCAGCATAACACACTGTGTTTTCGATAACGCAAAATCCGTTCAAAATTGAATTTTTAACTGCCCCTTTACTCACAACGCGGGATTTGTGATACTCTCATAATGCTTAATAAGATTTTGATTCTTGCCGTCTGGACAAACTGGAATTTATTGTGGATCGCCGGCGGAGTGGTGCTGGCGGTCTATCTCATACCGCGAATTTTAATCGTTCTGCTGGCAAAAAAAGACCCCGGCGGGGACTCAGCCAAGGGGCTGGTCATTTTCGCGGAGTCTTTGCGATGGGCATCCGTGCCGTGGGGCAAGGCTTCGTGTGCAGCTGGTCTTCGGCGGGCGGGGTTCGCGGGCGAGTTCAGATATTGGAGGTGGCACGAAACTTGGCGGGCCTGGCTGATATTGCCGGTGATCGCAGCTACGAAGATGCTCGAGCGACGCTCGCAGGAGCTGGCGGATTTCATCACAGAATCCCGGCGGGCCAACCCGGATCAGCCAATTCACTTGATTGGTTATTCCTGTGGCGGATACGTTGCGGTGCGGGCCTTGGAACTTATCCCAGCTGGGGTACAGGTGGACTCCCTTACGCTCCTTGCTGCTGCGTTCAGCCCATGGCGAGACCTGAACCCCGCCAGCCAGGCTGTGGCTGGGGAAATCATCGTCAGCTCCAGCCCGGTGGACGTCATCGTCGGCTTCGGCACGATAATATCCGGCACAGCCGACCGCAAAAACTCACCGTCCATCGGCATGCTGGGCTACCGAGGCCCAGCCTGCGAAAAAATCGTCCACCTCCGATGGAAGCCCGGCCTGATAACCCTTGGTCATTACGGCAGCCATTTCTCAGCAGCAGCGGAAAAGTTCGTAGCTGAGCAAATCGCGCCGAGAATCCTCAACTGACAATCCCGCTCTTGCCGAATTAATCGGTTCGTATTACAATCCCCCTTCTGTTTTAGTGAGAAACCCCGCAGGCGCGGAATCCAAAGGAAGAAATAAAATGGCCAAGACGTGTAAAGAGCTTCGAGACGAGTTCATTAAGTTTTTTGAAGACCGCGGGCATCGCATGGTTCCCAGCAGTTCGCTTCTGCCGGCTGACGACCCGACGCTGCTGTTCGCCAACGCGGGCATGAACCAGTTCAAGCCCATCTTTCTCGGCACGGAGAAACGCGACTACACGCGCGCTGTGAATACGCAAAAGTGCATCCGGGCCGGCGGAAAGCATAACGACCTGGAAGACGTGGGCAGGGACTGCTACCACCATACGTTTTTCGAAATGCTCGGAAACTGGAGCTTCGGGGACTATTTCAAGGCTGAGGCCATTGAATGGGCCTGGGAACTTTTCACCAAAGTCTGGGGCCTGCCCGCAGATCGGCTTCACGCGACGTACTTTGAGGGCGACGAAAAAGACGGCCTGGCTCCGGACACCGAGGCCCGCGACCTCTGGTTGCAATACCTGCCAGCTGAGCGAGTGCACCCCGGCAACAAAAAAGATAACTTCTGGGAAATGGGCGAGACCGGCCCGTGTGGCCCATGCAGTGAAATCCATATCGACCTCACCAAAGACGGCTCGGGCGGCAGAAGAGTAAACGCAGACGATCCGCTCGTGATCGAACTGTGGAACCTCGTATTCATCCAGTTCAACCGCCTGCCCGACGGCTCGCTAGAACCCCTGCCGTCCAGGCATGTGGACACCGGCCTGGGCCTGGAAAGAGTGGGCAAAGTCCTGCAAGGCAAAATCAGTAACTACGCGACCGACCTTTTCGTGCCGATCTTCGAAGCCATCGAAAAAATGACCGACCACCGTCACGGCGCCGATAGCGTCGCTGCCGGCGGGGACAGATTCGATACCATGGACGAAGGAAATCTCGGCGACGTAGCCATGCGCGTCATCGCCGATCACACACGCTGTCTGACCTTCGCGATAGCTGACGGCATCTTGCCCAGCAACGACGGCAGGGGCAGCGTGTTGCGGTCTATCCTGCGCAGGGCAGCTGGGTTCGGCAGGCAGCACCTGCACATCGAGGGCACGTTCATTCACAAACTCGTTCCCGTCGTAATAGACCTCATGGGCGATGCGTTTCCGAACCTCATCGAGCGAAAAGACTACATCGTCGAAATTATTAGAGACGAGGAAGATTCTTTTGCAAAAACGCTCGACCGCGGGCTGGCGGTTTTTGAGAGACAGGCCGATCGCATCAAAAAAGAAGGCTGCAAGGTAATTCCGGGCGAGGTTTCATTTGAGTTGCACACGACATACGGCTTTCCGTTCAGCCTGACCAAGCTCATGGCTGAGAAGGTAGGCCTGGCCGTTGACGAAGCTTCACACATCGAACTGATGGAAGAGCATCAACAAGCCAGCAGGGGCGGTGGAGGAAAATTCAAGGTCGAACAGCTGGTGGGATTGCCGGCGACGGATGACTCCGCAAAATACAGCAATCAGCCTATTGAAGCGAAGGTGCTAGGCTGGGTGGTCGACGGAAAGTTCGTAAGCGATGGCGAACTCAACGCCGGCGACGAAGCTGCCCTCGTGCTGGATCGCACGAACTTCTACGGCGAGTCCGGCGGGCAGGTTGGCGACTGCGGAGAACTTATAGGCCAGCTCGGCGCATTTGATATCAACGATACGCAGATGGCGGGCCAGTGCGTGCTGCACGTCGGCAAGGTTCGCATGGGTAAGATTACTACCGGTCAGACCGTCAAGACCATGCTCTGCTGCCGGCGGATCGATATCATCCGTAACCACACCGCTACGCACCTGATGAACTGGGCGCTGATGCGGGTGCTCGGGGAGAACGTACACCAGGCCGGCAGCGTAGTGGATCGGGAGCGGCTGAGGTTCGACTTCACGCACAGCGCCGCGGTTACAGCAGAACAGCTGACGGAAGTTGAAAAGCTGGTGAATCAGCGAATCCTGGCTGACGAAGTTATCGTCGCCCAGACCATGCCGCTGGCAGATGCCAAGGAAATCGCCGGCGTGCGCGCTGTCTTCGGCGAGAAATATCCCGACCCCGTCCGCATCATCGCTATGGGAACCGACGATCCGCAAAATCATGCTGACCCGGCAGTTAACAACGTCGAGTTCTGCGGCGGGGTTCATCTCAACCGCACCAGCCAGGTTGGACTTTTCAAGATCGTCGGCGAAGAATCCGTCGCCAAAGGCGTGCGACGAATCACAGCCCTGACGGGCAAAGCTGCGGTGGAATGGGTTCAGCAGGCTGACGCAACCCTGCGAGAAACGGGCTCACTGCTGAAAGTACCCGCCAATGATATCCCAAGGCGAGTCGCTGCCATGCAGGATGAAATCAAGAAACTTCGCAGGAAACCCACCGCCGGCGGAGCCTCGGGACTCTCAGACGAAACCGTGCTGGAAACCTCAGTCGGGAAAATCCTTATCGCCCGCAGCGACTTGATGGACGCGGGCGTAATGCGGAATATCTGCGATCAACAGCGTCAGAAAGGCTCAGTTGCGGTTTTCCTCGGCGCCGCTGACGAAGACGAAGGCAAGGTCATGCTCATCGCGATGGTCAGCGACGAGCTGGTCAAGGCTGGGAAACTCAAAGCCGGCGATTGGGTCAAGCAGATCGCGCCGATAGTCGGCGGCGGTGGCGGAGGCAAGCCCAACCTCGCCCAGGCTGGCGGAAAAGACCCCGCCAAACTCCCCGAAGCCCTCACCACTGCAACTGAATGGGTGAAAGAACAGGTTTAGCGAAAGGTGGGACGCCGCTGCTGCGCAGCTTTGTCCACACCCTACAATTTGATATATCGCAATATGAAGGAGATATCGGATGAAAATTTCAGTAATTTTAGCTCATCCTGATAAGAATAGCTTTAACCATGCCATTGCAAGCACGGTGGTTGAGACTTTGCAAAACAACGGCCAGGCTGTTAATTTTCACGATCTGTATGAAGAAAAATTTGATCCGATTCTATTCCATGGTGAATTCCCCGCAAACGCTCCCTTGCCGCCCGAAATCAAAAAGCATTGTGATGAAATTTCAGAGGCCGACGGTATTGTCATCATCCATCCCAATTGGTGGGGCCAGCCCCCTGCCATTCTTAAAGGATGGGTCGATAGAGTTATCCGACCTGGCGTGGCTTATGAGTTCCTCGAGGACGAGAAGGGGGAAGGTATCCCCAACGGCCTGCTAAAGGCAAAAGTCGCCATTGTATTCAATACTTCCAATACGGAAACCGAAAGGGAACGCTCTGTTTTCCACGATCCGCTTGAAACCATCTGGAAAAACTGTATTTTCGACTTATGCGGGGTAAAAAATTTCTATCGAAAAATGTTCAACATCATTATTGTCAGCTCGCAAGAGCAGCGAAAAGACTGGCTGATGGAAACGAGTCAGACCGTGAACAGATTTTTCCCTGGGAAATAATTCGCGGAAGTTTGTCACCAGAAGATATCGCGTCAGTGCTTTTTTTGAAGTTGTTTTATCAGCGCATCGTACTGTTCATAATACTTTTCGAGATTTTCAAGTGATTTCATGGTCGCCATGAACAATAGCACGCTTACTATAAGGATGGCCAGCGTCAGTCCGATTTTCCAGGCCGGTCTTGCTCGCGGATGCCACCATATCAAAGGCAGCGCCAAGGGCCCCACGCAGCAGAATACAAAAACAATGAAAGGTGTACGGAAATACCACTGAACTTTTTTCCCCGGTTCGGGCGGCCTGGCGTACCCGTCAAGAAATTCGCCGCAATGCTTGCACTTTATCGCTTCGTCCTGAATCTCCTCAGCACAGAATGGACATTTTTTCATCACTCGCCTTTCCAAGTAGAACACGCCATAGGAAAATACGAATGCATTCTCCTCACGATCAGCCAAGATGTCAATTGTTTATGGAGAACTGGCTGGGCATATCAAACCTGGAACGATTATTGCGAGCTTGCTGGCTAGTACTCCATTTTACAAATAATGCCGGCTACCTGCTTGCGGCGATAAGGCATCTGCGGCGTCAGAAAAACGACGGAATATCTTCAAATATGCAGTCATTTTTCTTCCTTGCATCTGCCTCACCGGCGCGGCGCATCTACCCGACTTTATTCATAAAATGAAGTACTAGACGTCAAAGAACATAGGGTGCTTTTTTCGTATGTTTATTTGCTCTCCCATCATGCGTTTTAAATTAGGCCCCTCCAAAAGTTTTAGAACCATTTCCTCCTCTTCAAGCCTCAGGAAAAAACCTTTGACAGGGATCGACTCTCCAGATTGAAACTGGACAATACCACAAATGGGTTTGTTCAGGTCAAAATTATAGCCACTGGGATAAACAATCCTCATTCCCTGCTCAGAAAGCTCTACAACTTCGTAATCCCAATCATCCACATGAAGGACAGGCCTTTCCCTGTTGGGATACCTTAACCTGAAGAAATTCCGCTTCTGTTCTTGCAATAAATTATTAATCGCAACCTCCTTCCCCAAGCCACCTGGTCGGTGCGCGCAAAATGGCTGAGCACCACTTTCGGGTAACACAAACCATGCTTGAGATTGAAACAGAACCCTGAGGATCCAAAGCCACGCCTTGCCCAATTGCAGGACGGGAGCAAAAGAACTCAACAATGCTCTGATACTCTGCGTCAAAAACAGTTAAACTACTTTAAGAAAAAGATTTAGAATTGAAATATATTGCAGGTACTCTTTGAAGAAGTGGAAATTGACAAAAAAGTCTACGCCATAATAAACAAACCATAAGCCATTTAAAATCAAAAACTTAATGAATAAAGAGATGATAGGGACATATCCAAAACACTTGAAGTGCCAAAAATGTCGAATAGCATTAAAATGATATTATTCTATATTAACAATAAAATATAAATAACCCAAATGCCTGTCAAAAATGAAAATTTACAAATATTACAAGGTGTTTCCAGACACCTTTCCAATGCTATTAACATGCCTGGGAAGTTTACAGGCTCTGATTTGTAAGTTGGATTTCCAAGGTCTTAAGAAAACACAGACCTTTTTCCTTGACAAAAATGCAATTAGGCTATATTTTCCCGCTTTGCGCCGTCAGGATATATGGTCGTAAAACCCACCTGCGGCGCGTTTTCGTATATTGAATTTAGTGTACTGGCAGTAAGAAACTTGCGGTGAAATCGGCGAGGGCCCACTGGTTGTAGTTTTTGGCAAGGCCGACGCATCGCACATTATTAGGATTTGAGAAATGCTACCAAAACAGAAACTGAGTCGTTCGCGGACGCGTTTGCGTCGTGCCCACGATGCAAAAAGCCCGGTCAATTATGTGGATTGCCCTAAGTGCAATTCGCCCAAGTTGCCACATACAGCCTGCAATAACTGTGGCTTTGTCCGTCCAGGCCTTAGCCTGAAAGTTAAAAAGGAAAACTAATAATCATGCGTATTGGTTTGGATGCCATGGGAGGCGACCGAGGCCCTGCGGAAGTTATCGCCGGCGCTTTGGCTGCCGGCGCGAATCTCAACAACGGCGATCGGATCGTTCTCGTTGGCGACAAGAGCATAATCGAGGCGGAGCTTGCCAAACAAGGCAGCTGTGACTGCATCGATATCGTTCATGCCTCACAGGCCATTGAGATGGGCGAGTCTCCGGTCGAAGCGATTCGGACCAAGCAGGACAGCTCCATCGTCGTGATGACCGAACTGCATCGAAGCGGCGAACTTGACGCGTGCATCTCAGCTGGGAATACCGGTGCATGTGTCGCTGCTGCCCAGATGAGGCTGCGTCGTCTCGAGGGCGTGCAAAGGCCTGGCATTACAACCCTCGTGCCGGGCATGAAGGGCGCGGTCGCACTCTGCGACGTAGGGGCGAACGTAAACTGCAGACCTCAGCATCTTCACGATTACGCAGTGATGGCTTCTCTGTATTACAAAGCCACCCAGGGCGTTGATAGGCCTAGAGTCGGCCTGCTCAGCGTAGGCGAGGAAGAAGGCAAGGGTAACGATCTTGTCAAGAAGACAGGCCAGCTGCTGAAGGAAGACCCAAATATCAATTTCATCGGAAACGTTGAGGGCGGCGACCTTCTGCGTGACGTCTGCGATGTAATGATCTGCGAAGGTTTTGTCGGCAATGTCATCCTCAAGCTGGTCGAAAGCATCGGCACGGGACTGATCAAGAGCCTCGTGAAGGGACTTTTGGTCCAGATGCCCGACCATGCTGAACAAATATTGAAAAGCATAACGAAAATTTCTCATCTTCACGACTTCAACGATTACGGCGGTGCTCCGCTGTTGGGCGTGGACGGAATATGGATAATCTGCCACGGTGCCAGCGAATCCAAGGGCATTATGAATGCCATTCGAGTCTCCAGAGAGGTTGCCTCTCATGAAGTCAATAAACACATTGTCGAACAACTCTCGCGAAATTAAAATCAGGAGTCACGGATGTCAGGTCCCCGTCGAGCTGCAATCACAGGAATAGGTTCTGCCACGCCCGAAAGGGTCATGACAAACGCTGAGTTTGAGAAGTTTCTGGATACTTCAGACGAGTGGATAACAAAGCGGACCGGCATTAAAGAGCGTCACTTGGCTTCGGAAGATGAAACTACCTCCACTCTGGCCACGGAAGCCGCGAAGCTTGCCCTCGCCGACGCAGGTTGTAATGCCAGTGAACTCGATCTTATCGTTTGCGGCACGGTTTCGCCGGATATGCCCTTCCCTGCTGTCGCCTGCTTCGTTCAGGATGCCCTGGGCGCAAAAGACATACCTGCCTTCGATGTCTCTGCTGCATGCAGCGGTTTCATCTACGCATTGACCGTCGCAAGCCAATTCATCGAAACGGGCATGTACAAGAAAGTCCTCGTCATCGGAGCCGACGTCCTGAGCAAAGTCTGTGATTTCACCGACCGGGGCAGCTGTATTCTCTTCGGCGACGGAGCGGGCGCTGTCGTGCTGGAACCAACCACCGAGCCGGATAAGGGCATTATTCACACGGTCATGCACGCAGACGGATCAGGCTGGGATTTCATCCACGTTCCCGGCGGCGGAACCAAGGCGCCAGCCTCGATCGAAACCATCGAGCAGAAGCAACACTTCGTAAAGATGAGAGGCCGGGATGTCTACAAGTTCGCCGTAGATAAAATGCAATGGCTGCTCGGAGACTGCATGGAAAAATGCAATCTCACCGTCGACGACGTTGATATGGTCGTGCCCCACCAGGTAAATATCCGCATCATCGAATCTGCTACGGAAAAATATAACTTCCCGATGGAAAAGGTCTTTGTGAACATCGACAAGTTCGGCAATACGTCCGGCGCGTCGATTCCGCTGGCATTGGACCAGGCCGTCAAAGCAGGCGTCATCGGCAAAGGTTCAACAATCATCATGGTCGCTTTCGGCGCAGGGCTTACCTGGGCAGGCGCGACAATTAAAATGTAAAAAACAAAGCAGAACACGAATCACACAAATAAAGACAAATGCCACAAATGTTTTTTTTGTTTAACCTCCAAAAAATCAGTGAGATTTGTTTTCATTAGTTTCATTAGTGTTCTTTTTTAAGAGAAAAATATGTCAAAAACTGCATTTATATTTCCGGGTCAGGGTGCACAGTATGTTGGTATGGGCAAGGATATTTGCTCAGCCCAGCCTGCTGCCGATATCTTCGACCGCGCAGAAGCTGCAACAGGCCTGCCGATCAGGAAGCTCTGCTTCGATGGCCCGGAAGACGACCTGAACCAGACGGACATGGCTCAGCCTGCCATTTTCACGGTATCCGCTGCGATGCTGGCGATGATGACCGCCAAGCTGGGCGAGAACGCCCCCAAGCCTGACGTCACAGCTGGGCTTAGCCTGGGCGAATATACCGCCCTGTACGCCGCCGGTGCAATGGACTTCGAGACGGGCGTAAAACTCGTCGCCAAACGAGGCGAGCTTATGCAGGCTGCCGCCCTGGCCAGGCCCAGCGGCATGGTGGCTGTCATCGGGCTGGACGAAGCCCAGGCCTACGACTTGTGCGAGAAAGCTGCCCAGGGCCAAATCCTTACACCAGCCAATTTTAACTGCCCAGGCCAGATCGTGCTCTCAGGCGAGAACGAAGCCTGTCAGCGGGCAGCGGATATGGCTGAGGAGTTCGGAGCACGCGGCGCTACTGTATTGAAGGTCGCAGGAGCTTTTCACAGCGAGATCATGGCCCCGGCTGCCGCTGAATTCGCCAAAACCCTGGCAGAGGTAAATTTCGCTCAGCCCAGCGTCCCAGTTATCGCAAACGTAGACGCAGCCGAGCACACAACCGTGGATGATATTCCCAAAAAACTTCTCGCCCAGCTGACCGGGGCGGTGAGATGGCAACATTCCATGGAAAAACTACTTGCCGACGGCGTGGATTCGTATTATGAAATTGGGCCGGGCAAAGTACTGGCTGGGCTTATGAAGCGGATTGACCGAAAGACAAAAGTCCAAACGGTCAACACCCTCGAAGCGGTAGAAAGGTTGTAAGAAATTGACAAGTAAAAAGCACCCGAACGAAAGACCACTGATTTCACGGGATTAAAAAAAGATTGCACGGATTTGTTTTAATCCAAAATGAATCTGTGAAATCCAATAAATCGGTGTAATCTGTGGAATTAACGTTCAGAACATCAGAATATAAAAGGAATTTGAAAGATGGCTAAATCTAAAAACGTACCGGATAACGAAAAAATCGCGATAGTAACTGGCGGGGCCCGCGGAATCGGGTTGGAGATATGCAAAGAGCTGCTGGCTGTGGGTATGACTGTTACCGCGGTGGACGTTTCTGCTGATAATCTTGCAAAAGCCAAGGCTGAGGTCGCCAGCGACAAGTTCGACGTCGCCACCCTCGACGTAACTGACAGCGCCGGCTTTGAAAAGCTGGTGAATGACGTTGTCGAAAAGTACGGCAGGCTGGACGTCATGGTCAACAACGCGGGCATTACCCGCGACAACATCGTTATCATGATGAGCGACGAAGACTGGGACCTCGTGCTGAAGGTCAACCTCAAGAGTGCCTTCATCGGCACGCGGGAGGCCGGCAAGGTCATGATGCGTCAGCGGTGCGGTTCGATCATCAACATGTCCAGCTACTCAGGCCTGGAAGGTAACCGAGGCCAGGGCAACTACGCCGCCAGCAAGGCAGGCATGATCGGCATGAGCAAGTCCGCCGCCAAGGAACTCGCCAAGCGAAACGTCCGCGTCAACTGCGTCTGCCCGGGCTTCATCAAGACCGAAATGACCGACGCCATCAGCCAGGAAGCCAAGGACATCGCACTGACAATGATCCCGATGCAAAAGATGGGCCAGCCAAAAGATATCGCAAAAGGCGTAACTTTCCTGGCTTGCGATGCCAGCGAATATATCACTGGCCAGACCCTCAGTATCGACGGCGGAATGCATATGTAATTAAAAGCCAAGCCGTTACGGGCTAATCCAGGCCCGGCTGGTTTAATGACTTGATTCAACAACGCTGCTTGACAATTTAAAAAATGGCCAACTTTGGCAAAAAGGACTATTGCAACGGCGAGCAGTCCACGCTATAGTACCCGCCCAAGTCGGTTTGTATGATTTTGGAAAATTGAAAACAATTTGAGTATAAAGAACACGTTAGTTACTTCGTGTCTTTTGGTTCCGGTGCTGCCGGATTAGAAAAGTGAATAATTTCTTTTAACAGGGAGGTCACGCAAGTGTCCGATGGAATTGAAGAAAAAGTAATTGAGATTGTTTCGGATCAGATGGGTGTCGACAAGAGCGAGATCACACGAGAGACCTCGTTCGTAAACGACCTGAACGCTGACTCACTGGATACGGTTGAACTCGTCATGGAATTCGAAGATGAATTCGAACTGAGCATTCCTGACGAGGAAGCTGAGAAAATCCAGACAGTAGGCCAGGCCATCGACTACATCAAAGAACACGCAAACAAAGGCTAATTACCAACTTCTGAAGCTGCGACTGTTCAAAAACTGGGCCGATTTGATGTGAAAACTCATAATCCGGCACTGGTCGTGGTTGGAAATTGGTTGATTGTCCTGCTTGATTGATGTAATCCGCAGTATCGTCTCGCGGTTTCCGCGCGAAGGGATTTGATTTAATGGCCAAACGACGTGTAGTACTTACAGGCTTAGGGACTGTCAACCCCCTGGCCCAGAATGTAGCTGATTTCTGGTCGGCACTGCTGAGCGGAGCAAGTGGTATTGCGCCGATAACACTCTTTAACACAGAAGGATTTTCCAGCATTATCGGTGGCGAAGTCAAGGAATGGTCTGCCCCCCCAGAGGACGTGATTTCCATTAAGGAATCCAACAGGATGGACCGTTTCAGCCAATTCGCGGTCACCGCAGGGGCTGAGGCAGTCCGTGACAGCGGGATTGATTTCAAGGTTTTAAACCCTGATCGCTGCGGCGTACTGGTCGGCAGCGGAATCGGAGGCCTGCTTACTCTCGAAGTGCAACATGAGAGACTCATGGAAAAGGGACCGGGCAAGATCAGCCCATTCACCGTCCCGCGATTGATGGTAAACGCAGCTGGTGCTCATCTGGGCATCCTGTACGGCCTGACTGGCCCGAACTTTGCCGTCGTCACCGCCTGCGCCTCCGCTACTCATGCAATTGGCGAAGCATGCAGAATCATCCAACGCGACGAAGCTGACGTCATGATCTCCGGCGGGTCCGAAGCGGCCCTGACAAAGATCGGCCTGGCCAGCTTCTGTGCCCTCAAGGGACTCTCCACCAGGAACGACGATCCTACTCACGCTTCCAGACCTTGGGACAAGGATCGCGACGGATTCCTCCTGGCTGAAGGGTGTGGCTGTGTTCTGGTCGAGGAACTCGAACACGCAAAGGCACGCGGAGCACATATCTACGGCGAACTGGTAGGCTACGGCGCGAGCTGTGACGCGTATCACATTACCGCTCCTGATCCGGAAGGTGAAGGCGCATGCCTGGCCATGCAAAAATGCCTCAAAGATGCCGGTGCAGCTCCGGAAGATGTGGACTACATCAACGCCCACGGCACGAGCACAATGCTAGGCGATATCGCCGAAACCACTGCGGTTAAAAAAGTCTTCGGCGATCACGCGAAGAACGGCTTGATGATTTCATCGACGAAAAGTTCGACGGGCCATCTGCTCGGTGCCTCGGGCGGCGTGGAACTCGTAGCCTGTGCGAAAGCCCTGGCTGAGGGAGTCCTCCCAGCTACGATGAACCTCGACGAACCTGGCGAGGGCTGTGACCTGGACTATATTCCAAACGTGCCTCGCGAAAAGAAGGTCGACCTGATTCTCTCCAACAGTTTCGGCTTTGGAGGCCATAATGGCTGCCTGCTGCTAAAGCGGATGAACTAAAGGTTTTTTGGAAAAGAAACGCCAGCTGAAATAGCTGTGCATGAAATTTTGTGAATTAAACAAATCGGGACACTGCCATCAACGGCGGCGTCCCGTTTTTTTGTGGCTCTGTTTTTGTCATACCCGCGAAAGCGGGTATCCAGGGCCGGCCCAGCAGATGCGATAATTCTCCGCCATGGGCTTATTTCCCATCGTAATTATATTCCTTGGATTCCAGGCCGCCAGCGGCGGTGGCATAAGCTTCGCTACCCCCGGAATGACAAGGCAAACTCAGTCCGTAGCGACTGTCTTGATAGTCGATACGAACTACGGGTTCACGCCCGTGGTATTACGAAGGTTTAATAAACAACCTACCCAATTTCCGCTACCAACTTACGGGCTTCGGCGAGGGCTTGTTTGCGAGTGGTGATGGTCTCGTCGAGTTGGGCATCATAGAGTTGTTTGATGATTCTGCCGAGTTTTGGGCCTTCCGATAATGACATTTTCAGCAGATCGTCGCCGGTTACGAAAGGTTGGGGAGATATCTGTTCGGGAGCCAGCCCCCCTGCTCGGCGGGCTATGCGGCGCGACTGATGCGTATCGCCAGTCGCCAGCCTTTCTCGGACAGCCCAGAGTTTTTTGAGTCGGGTCCAGTTCGCATCAGCCAGGAGTCTTTTGAAGTCACACAGGCAACAATCAGCTGCCTCTTGCCAGGCGTCACGATGTTCCGCGAAAAATTTCAGTGCCGTTTTCAGCTCGTTGGATTGGCCCCAGCGTCTGACGATCCGGGATATCGTCACAGCTGGGAGGTCCATCAGCATCGCGCCGAAGCTCAACGTCACATCGCAACTCTCAGCCAAGGCTTCCAGCCGACGCAACCCATCAGCCCAGCCTGTCTGAGAATCGTTATTTTCACTATTAAAAAGTTCAGGCAGGACATGCTCAGCCAGGCCTAGCTCCGCCAACAACGTCAGGCCGGCCCACGCACCCCTGGTTGAAAATATTTTCTGCAGTTCGTCAAAAATCCTCTCGCCGCTGATCTGGGTAATTTTGGGCGCACACTGACGAATGGCCCGGCTGGTAGCTGGTTCTATTTTGAAATTCAGTCGAACCGCGAACCTCACTGCCCGCATCATGCGAAGGTAGTCTTCGGCAAATCGCTCGTTTGGCTTGCCTATCGTCCGCACTATGCCCGCCCGCAGATCAGCCTGGCCTGATACGTAGTCGATCACTTCGTCGGCGATGGGATCATAGAACATGCCGTTAATCGTAAAATCCCGCCGAAGTGCGTCTTCTTTGGGCGACGAGAATTTCACGCCGTCCGGACGTCGGCCATCTGTATAGGAAAGATCGCTGCGAAACGTCGCGACCTCCACAACTCTGCCCGACTTGACCACCATGGCCACGCCGAACTTGGCACCGATCATCAACACCCGCCGAAAGATTTTCTGCACCTGCTGAGGCGTAGCACTTGTAGCGACGTCGTAATCATGACACCGTTGGCCCAGGAGCATATCGCGAACAGATCCCCCAGCCAGCAGGGCCTGGTGACCCGCACGCCTGAGCGATTTTAAGACCCACAGGGCCGTCGCCTTGTCCGCTTCCTTTGCCATGGCCTGATTGTAACGTCATTTCACCACGAATGAAACAACAGGCTATAATGTAAAAAAACTTTCCGACTGACAAAATCTGTCGCTGATGAAATGGAAAAAACCGTCAAAAATCACTTGTTTTTTTCGTTTTTGCCCTTAAAATTTTGAAACCTGTCTTTGTGTTTTGTGCTCAAAAATAAGTGAAGGTGCGGCTGGCTGATGCTCAACCAGCTTTGGCGGAAATTTTTTTATAAGCTTCTGGAAATTTCTGGACGTTTCTGAAAAATCTTAAAAAGACTGTTGGAGGACAGTTACTATGCTCATTCACAAGGTTGAGTGCTATCGGTGTTTCTATCTCTGCGCGGTGCTCCTGGCTGTTGCTTCGATTTCTTCCGCAAATGACGTTTATTTCCAAGGCCCAATCGAGGGCGGAGATTTCCACGACGTTGCAAACTGGCGAGCATATGACGATTCCGACCCCATGCTCCCGCTGGGTACGCTGCCAGCCTGGGATGATACAATTCTCATCGGCTCAACCCGCATGCCCTGCGCGCAGCTTGCCAATTTCTCCTCGGCTGACACTTTCACCGTAAACGATGTCTTCATCGGCTATCTTAACCCGGGCCAGGGCACACTGATAATCGATAATCCCTCGGCCTGCCTCTCAATGCAGCGCGCAATCATAGGAATGGGAACTCAGGGCCTGTTGCATATCAAACAGGGCCTGGTTGAAATGATCAACCGTGAGACTTCTTACATCGGCTTGCTCTCAGCAGGCCTGGGCAGCGTCATAATAGATGCCAACGGAACAATGCAATGCAGCCTGGGGGATTTGAGCGACGAAATTTATCTGGGCTACAACCAGGCTACAGGCAATATTGACGTCAACGGCGGAACGTTTGATGCAGTAGACTGTGCCATAATCCTCGGCGGAAACGGGGGCAAGGGGATACTGAGAGTCGAAAGTCAGAGTTCCGTCAATTTGAAAAAGCTCACCGCTGCAGGCCAGGCCAACTTCGAGCTTTCCATTCTCGACGGAAATTTCAACGCGATAAACATCGTCAAAGAACTGACGATAAACGATTTATCGACGCTTAGCATAAACCTGGCCGGCGCCAGAGCTGGCGACACATACGAGCTATTCCGTTACGGCAGTTTACTGGGCCAATTTCTGCCTGAGAATATCAGTATCACCGGCGCAAAGTGCGAACTGGACATGGGTTGCGGCACGGATGATGTGATCTCGTTAAATGTAATCCACGCCCCGGAACCGACTACGCTTGCTTTGCTAACTCTAGGTATTTTCGCAATTTCAAGGCGACGGGGACACATTTTGAGCATTTGACCGCACACTGCAGGCTTTGCTCTAGATGACACTTCAAAATGTGAGATTGTTTTGCTTCCACCCCGCCAAAAGGAAAGCCCAGATTAGGGTTGGTCTACCGTTTTGCGAATGGTCTTATTCCGTGAATTTTATCATTTGGATGCCATATCTTCGCCATTCCATACAGATTTACAAAATCTGCAAATTATTCGCTTAAAGGCAGCTCTCAAAAAAAATTCAAAAATTACGTCGAAGTCCACCCTACCCCTTGCCGAAGTGAATGTAACGTGTAAAATGCTTCTTTCGCGTTTGTTATCGCTTTTTGGATGCTGGAAATCCAAAATTCGGCAAGATATTGCTGAAAACGCGGGATATTATGGCATGAGGATTGCATGAGATTAGATACATCACAACACCTTAGGCTCAGCCAGGAGATGAAACTCTCGCCCAGAATGATTCAGGCGATGGAGATTCTCCAGCTGCCGATGATGGCTTTGCAGGAACGGATCGAGACCGAAATGGAATCGAACCCTGTGCTCGAGCTGAAGGAAAATCATGACGACATGCCCGATGAGCCTGTACTTGAAGATTACGGCGACCGGGGCGAGACCGATATGGTGGTTGATGATGGCGGAAATGTTGACGACTTCAGCCGACTTGACGAAATGACCAGCGAGTACGGCTCGGACTTCGCCAACAGCGACGCGCCGATGCAATCCAGAAAATCAGTCAATTCCGACGAACCGGATCGTAAGCTCGAAGCGATGGCGAACACCGCTGCCCCCGAAGGGTCACTGCATGAATATCTCCAAAGCCAATGGATGTTCATCGACGCTCCCGAGCCGATAAAGCAGGCTGGCGATCTGATCATTGAGTACATCGAACCGGACGGCCGGCTTGGAGTGTCTCTCGATGAGCTGCCCGCCAAGGCCATCCAATCCACCGACCAAGCGCCCGTCACCATTGAATCACTGCGAACGGCGCTGTCGCTCGTACAAACCCTCGAGCCAACTGGCATCGGTGCGCGTGATCTCAAAGAATGTCTGCTGCTGCAACTCTCAACCGCGGAGTCAGCCGGGGCTGACGTCACGCTGGAAAAACAACTCGTCACAAACTTCCTGCGCGAGATCGAGATGAATCGCCTGCCCGGCATAGCAAAGCGGCTGGGCAAGACGGTCGAGGAAATCAAAGCCGGCATCGAAAACATTCAGCGTCTCAACCCCAGGCCAGGCCTGCTTATCGGCAGCAGAGACGTGCCCGTAATTTCGCCCGATGTGATTGTAACCATAAACGACAACGACCAGGTCGTGGTAACCATGGCTGACGCCAACATGCCCAACCTCGGCGTGGATGACTACTACGCCCATGCCGCCCGAGACAAAAACACCGAAAAATCAGCCAAGCAATTTTTGAAAAAGAATATCCGCTCAGCAGAATGGCTGATCAGCGCAATCGCCCAGAGAAGGCACACTATTCGCCGGGTCACGGAAGAAGTTTTCGCATACCAGCGGGACTTTTTGGAGAACGGTATCGAAGCGCTCAAGCCCCTGCCCATGGCTGATGTAGCAGACAAGGTCGGCGTGCATGTCGCTACGGTCAGCAGGGCCGTGGCAGATAAATACGTCCAGACGCCGCAGGGAATTTTCCCATTGCGAATGTTTTTCTCCGGGGGCACGAAGACTGCCGACGGCGATGATGTAAGCTGGGACGCCGTGAAGGTGAAACTCCAGGAAATAGTCGATAACGAGGACAAGGCAAACCCCCTCAACGACGATCAACTGGCTGAAGCCCTCAAAGAAAACGGAATCGATATCGCCCGCAGAACCGTCGCCAAATATCGAGGCATTCTCGACATCGCACCAGCCAGGAAACGCAGGACTTACTGACCACAGCTGGGACTTGTAAATTTTCAATGTCACAACACCCAATAGTCCCCCTCGCCAAAAGGCAAGCCACTGCCGATCCCAAATGACTCAAATAGCGAGTTGGCCCGGTGTCGTGACTGCAAACGCAGCAACCATTACTTGTCATTGCGAGCCGGCCGAAGGGAGGCGCGGCAATCTCGATAATCTATTGATTAGACAAATCATCCCAATTTGGATTCATTGCCTCTATCAGTTCGATTTTTTTCGCTCTGGAGCCGGCTTTAATCTTTTTCTCAGCTGCAATAGCACAATCAATCTGATCAAAACGTTCATAAAAAACCAGTTTTCCAAAATTGTATTTACGCGTAAATGAGGAGCCTTTTTTATTTTTATGCTCCTCCATTCTCCGCTCAAGGTTGTTAGTAACCCCGGTATAAAGAACCTTATTTCCAACATTGGTCAAAATGTATACCCAATAGTTCTTCATAGAATTATTTTTCTGATCCCACTGGTCTTATACTTTTCGTCCTGTCATTGCGAGCCGACCGAAGGGAGGCGAAGCAATCTCGGTTTTTAAGGTTTAGATTGCCGCGTCGCTGCGCTCCTCGCAATGACAAGCCATAACCATCCATACACATTAAGACGTGATTGCCAACACAGCAACTCTATCCAGTAGTTCTTGAATTGCATTTTTACCCAATTTTGTCTCCTATCCCAATGCAATCATTAATTGTCATTGCGAGCCGACCGAAGGGAGGCGAAGCAATCTCGGTTTTTAAGTTTTAGATTGCCGCGTCGCTGCGCTCCTCGCAATGACAAACCATAACCATCTGCTTATTATTAAAACGTGGTTGCCCTGTTTGCAACCACGTTTATAAACGCATTATTCAAAAGACTTGATGGGTGGTATCATGTCAAAATCGCTGCGAAATGCCAAATCCGAACCATGTTGTGCCTTGCAGCATTTTTACGGATGCGTAAAATACATGTTGAAGATTTTTAATAAATTTTGCTCCCTATTCTGGAGAACAGATCATGAAAACACTAACACACGAAATCTGGATGGACGTACCAAAGCGGCGCCAGATAATTTCGATTCATCATCAGGTCGAAGAACTTGTCCGCGAAAGCGGCGTTCAGGACGGCCTTTGCCTCTGCAACGCCATGCACATAACCGCGTCGGTATTCATTAACGACAACGAGCCTGGCCTGCACAACGACTACGAACGCTGGCTGGAAAAGCTGGCGCCAGAGAAGCCCTACGATCAATATCAGCACAACGGCTACGAAGATAACGCCGACGGCCATATGAAACGCCAGATCATGGGCAGGGAAGTCGTTGTCGCCATAACCGACGGGAAACTCCACCTCGGGCCCTGGGAACATATCTTCTACTATGAATTCGACGGCCAACGACGCAAACGGATTCTCGTTAAAATTATCGGCGAGTAATTCTACCTTGGCCTGGCTGGGCGGCAAGTCGGGTATGTACAGGATTATCAGGGCTGTTACCAAAATATGCCGTGCTGCACAGGCGACTTCCCGCAATTATTTATGCAATAGGGGTCGACTAAAAACTCTCAAAAGAGTATAATTGATGGCTTGAGAGGAAATTGTTTTTTGTCGTCAAAAAAACTTGAGTTGTGATATTCGCACAATTTTCCCTTGGCCGTTCAGAATACGTGGAACTTTTCCGTCAGGCAAAGTTTCTGTTATTGGATTCTCGGTTTGAGGGATATGCAGGGTTGTCGGTTCGCTGCAGGCTGCCTGAATTGTGATGTCATTCATGTTTAAAATCACGCAAAAAACTTCATTGGAGGCTGGCTGTGGACTGCAATTCCCAACTGCCTCAGCGAATTGCGGAGTTGCTGGAGGCCGCCAGGGAAGGCTTTGAAAATCTCTCCGTTAGAGAGGCCATGGAACTTCTGCGCGCATTGGAAGCCCGGCGAGCCGAGCTGGAAACCGAGAACAAAAACCTCCATCATTCCCTCAAAAACCTCGAAGCCCTGCGGGACAAATTTACCGACCTTTTTGAATCCGCCCCGGTTCCGTTAATCATTACCGACGAGACAGGCCGACTGATGGAGCTGAACCGCGAGGGCATGACCCTGCTGAAAACCCGGGGAAATGAATGGCGCGGCGTGCCGCTAGTACGATATATCGCCCCGGAAGATCAGGATATTTTCACCCAACACCTCAGGGATCTGAAGGAAACGCAGGCCCGGCTGAGCTGTCAACTTCGCCTGGGCCATAATGACGCAGAACCTCGCCAAGTGAAATTAGATAGCCTGCTCAGTCACGGCACAGGCCAGAACGGTCTGAAGATTCAGACTATCGTAACGGACATTCCAAGTCCAACAGTCGCAGCCCAAACCCGGCAGACGGATACTCAGGTTGAGGCTACTGACGCCCTGTTTGAGGACAGACTGAGGGAGGAACGACGTCTGGCGAAATTGGATAAAGCTGAAAGCCTGGCTGTTCTTGCCGGAGGGATCGCTCACGATTTCAATAATATCCTTATGGTAATTACGGGCAATGCGGATCTGGGCCTGATGGAAACTCCGAAAGACTCCCCCATGCGTGAGTCGCTGGAAGAAATCAAACGCGCCGCCCTCCGAGCTGCACATCTGAGCAATCAGATGCGAGCTTATTCAGGCCAGGGTCATGCCGTTTTGACGAGGATTGACCTCAACGATTTGCTGGAGCGGAATCGAGCACTACTGGCCGGTGCCGTAGGCAAAAATGGTACGCTGAGGTTCGACCTCGCCACCGACCCCCTTGAAATAGATGCCGAAGCCTTGCAAATTCAACAGGTTGTGACAAATCTCGTCACCAACGCCGGTGAGTCTCTTAACGGCGATGCCGGAATGGTTACCGTTCGGACGGGCCTGGTTGAAGCAACCGGTGAATACCTGGCCAAGGCTGACTTGGGGGAAGTTATCCCAGCTGGTCCTTATGTTTATTTGGATATTTCCGACACGGGCTGTGGAATAGCTTCCGAAAATATGGAAAAGATATTCGATCCGTTTTTCACGACGCATTTCACAGGCCGGGGGTTGGGCCTGGCTGTGGTTTATGGCGTTGTCAGAGGCCATGGCGGCGGAATCGAAGTCCACAGCCAACCCGGAGCTGGCTCAAGATTCAGAATTCTATTGCCCGTCGCAAAACGCCAACAGATCGCGCCCGTAATGGAATACATCCCTACCAGTAAACACAAAACGGGCATGGTCCTTATCGTCGACGACGATCCAGCCATCCTGCACCTGACAAAACTGATGCTGGAAAAAGAAGATATAGACGTCGTCACCGCTGAAACTGGCCAGCAGGCTTTGGATCTTTTCCATCTCTGCTCAGATGATATTTCAACCGTCCTGCTGGATATTTCCATGCCCGGTATGAGCGGTGAGGAAACGTTCAGTCAACTGCGGCAAATTCGCAAAGATATTCCAATTATAGTCTGTAGCGGACTCGGAGACGAAGAAGTTCTCAGGTCTTTTGCCCAGCAGGGTTGCGATGGTTTTCTCCAAAAACCCTTCAATTTTGACATTCTGATAGAAATGATCCAAAAAAGTGGGCAAAAACATCAAGAAAAGACCGTCGATTCAGATAAATTTCCCTTGTAACCGTTGCAAAGACGTGTATAATACGCGGCTCGTTTGCTGGGGTTGCCTTGCGGCGACCTAACGAGACTTTTTGAAAAGAACTGTTTAAATATTGTATTTATAGGAGAATAGGCCGTGGCACACACGCTGTCAGCCAAGAAAAGAATTCGTCAGAACGAAACCCATAGAGCAAGGAATCGCTGGCGGAAAAGCCAGATCAAGGAAGCAATTAAAGACTTCCAGTCCGCTCTGAAGGAAGGCGACAAGGAGAAAACCTCCGAGTCCCTGCGTCTCTGCTACAAGAAACTGGACCAGATCGCTGCGAGCGGAACCATCCACAAAAATGCCGCATCCAGAAGCAAAGCCAGGCTGACCAAGGCCATGAACAAAGCCTTTTCAGCATAACATAGTGAATTTAAATTGAATTTTTCGCCCCCGATGACGTAAAACCGGGGGCGTATACTTGCGCCCAGGATTTAGCTGGGTCAATATTAGCCCGATATTTTTTTTGTGTGCTGTTCGGGGATATGTTGTACCTCTGTTTTAAGTAGCAGGTTTGTGTCTCATACAAAGGTGTGATTGCCTGAAACACCTTGAACCTGTGACGCCAAAATAAAGTCTGTTTTTCCATCTTTACGTTTAACTATGACTGTTAATCACCGAAAATAGTAAATGCAGGGAATTTGAGACTTTTGTTTTTTTCATTATTTCAAAAGCGTTTAGCTTTAACGGATTTAGCAGACTGAAAAAATGAATGTGCGTAGTTTTCAGTTTGTATAAGCGTGTTTTCTTAGGATGGCGTACGGTAAAAATTGTAATTCCGCTTTATAGGCAAGGTATTGTTAAAACACAAAGGCATGGATGACAGGAAAAACAACCTGGAAGATTCACAATCAGTAAATAATCTACTATCCTTTCCCACACTTATCCTTGATCAAATTGGGGATTCGATCGCAGCTACGGACAGGACAGGACAGGTTTTTTACGTTAACCCAGCCTGCGCGCGCGCCATCGGCCAAAACAGGGAAGACATCATAGGCAAGTCGATCAAAAACCTGGTCACGAGTAATGAATACCAAGCCAAACTGGAAGAGATAATCAAAGATACCCTGGCCAACGGCTCATGGCGCGGTGAGATGGCAAGTATCTCGCCAGACAAACCAGATAAAATCATGGCCTGGAGAACATGGAGCATCCAAAACGAACAGGCCCAGCCGATAGGCCTGTGCGTCGCTGTTACAGACATAACCGAACAGCAAAAACTCGAAACCACTTTCAGGCAAACGCAGAAAGAGCAAAGCCTCCAAACCCTGGCTGGCGGAATCGCTCACGACTTGAACAATCTCCTTACCGCTATATCGGGAAATGCAGACCTGGGCCTGCTTGAGCTACCCAAAGATTCCTCAATACGCGAATACCTTTACGAAATCCGCAAGGCGGTAGACCGGGCTGCCAGACTGAGCGAAAAGATGCGGACGTATTCCGGCAATGCCCACTCGACTATGAAACCGCTGGTTCTGGAAGATGTTATCCGGGACATGGAAGATATTTTCAGCGATTCAATTTCCACGAACATTCTTATTCGATACAAACTGGCGGTGAATCCATTTAAAATCCTGGCTGATCCTCTTCAGATTCGCCAGCTCATCATGAGCATTTTCACCAACGCCGCAGAAGCCATCGGAGACCAGGCCGGGACAATCACCATCAGCACCCGAATAGCCACGTTATGTCATGAAATGCCCAACATGCTGCAAATGGGGGAGACACTTTCACCGGGGCAGTATCTCGTACTGGAGATAGCTGACACAGGCTGCGGCATGAGTGCGGACGTGCGGGAAAAAATCTTCGACCCGTTCTTCACGACAAAATTCATAGGCAGAGGCCTGGGCCTGGCTGAGACGCTGGGCATTATACGCTGCCATCACGGAGACATACACGTCACCAGCCAAGCCAACAAAGGTTCCAACTTCGAAATATACCTGCCCTGCATGATTGAAAATTAGCAGAAACAATTCATGGGCCACAGAAGCAAAAAGTTTATGTCATCGTTTTTTTGTTGTCATTCCAGACTTGATCGGGAACCCAGTTTTATCCTGACTCCTGAATCCTGAATCCTGACTCCTGTTTTCACTTCAAAATTTCTCTTTCGCTATTCATCATTCGTTTCCCCCGATACCCGTCTTTTCTTGCTATGTAAGCCATTCCGTGTAGAATCTCTGCATGTCCTCACAAGATCGAAAGTTCGTCTCCCGCGCAGGCGAGAAGCTCGACGCTGCCCTGGAAGCCTTTGGCCTAAACGTAGCAGACTTCATCTGCGCGGACTTCGGCTGTAATGTAGGAGGCTTTACCGACTGCCTGCTGCAACGTGGTGCAAAACAAGTCTTCGCTATCGACACGGGTTACGGCGAACTGGCGTGGACGCTGCGCAAGGATGAGCGGGTAACGGTCATGGAGCGAACAAATGCCCTGCACACAATCCCCGCCCAGCCTGTCAATATGGTGGTTATTGACGTGGCCTGGACGCCCCAGACCCGGGCAATACCAGCTGCTGCGAAATGGCTGGCCAAGGGAGGCTATGTCCTCTCGCTGCTGAAACCCCACTTTGAACTGACCAAGCTGCAAGGCAAAAAACCCCACGCAACGCTTACCGATCAGGAAGCTGACAATGTGGCCTGCCGAGTTCAGCAAGACCTGACAGAACTGGGATTCCCACCTGTCGCGGGCATACGCTCGCCACTACGCGGCAAGGGCGGAAACCTGGAATATGTCCTGCTTTTTAAAGTATAATTTTTCAAATAGGCAATAGAAAAAATTTGAAGGTATCCAAATTTGTTTTAACCAGTCAACTGATCAACCAGTCAACCAACAACTAAACACGAGGAGTCACCAATGCCTGACAGATCATTTACGGTCGGCGGATATCTCATCGAGCGTCTCAGCCAGGCTGGCGTGAAGCACATCTTCGGCGTGCCCGGCGATTACGTTTTGGACTTGATGGATTTCGTCGTAGCTGGTCCCATGGATTTCGTCGGCACATGCAACGAGCTAAACGCCGGCTATGCCGCGGACGGCTACGCCAGGCTAAACGGTATCGGAACAGCCATGGTTACCTACGGAGTCGGCGCGCTTAGCCTGGTCAATGCCGTAGCTGGCGCCTATGCCGAGCGAGTTCCGCTTGTCGTCATCAGCGGCGCTCCGCATTCCGCACAACGCAAGGCACACCTGCCTATGCATCATCTTGCGACGGACTACAGACTACAGCTGGACATTTTTTCCAGGCTGACCGCCTGCGCCGTGCTGCTGCGCGAAAGCGATTCCGCCTGCGATCAGATCGACCGGGCCATCGCGACTTGCTTGCGTGAAAAACGCCCGGTGTACATTGAAGTGCCCGTCGACATGGTCAACAAAACGTGTCGCAGGCCTAAGGAAATATTCCTGCCGCCCAAGCCCGCCAGCGACCCAGAAGCCTTGGCAGAGTGCGTAGCTGAATCGGTCGCGTTGCTCAGCTCAGCTGGTTCTGCCGCGATCCTGGCTGGGGTGGAAGTCCACCGCTTCGACCTCCAGGAAGAGGTCGTCGCCCTGCTAGACGTCTGTGGCTATCCTGTCGCGAGCACCGTCAACGGGAAAACCGCCATCCCCGAAGAACATCCGCAATTCATCGGCATTTACGAGGGCGGCGTTAGTCGGAAAGAAGTTCGCGAGATTATCGAATCCGCTGATTGCCTGTTGAGCCTCGGCGCGTGGTTTACGGATATCGCTACGGGCGGTTTTACCGCCAAGATCGACGAAGGCAGAATGATCGTCGCCAATTCCGACCGCGTGAAAATCAAGCACCACCATTACGACCGCGTTTATCTTCACGATTTTATACCTGCACTCAAAAAGGCCCTGCCCCAGGCCGGCGAGTTATACCAATCCGCTGCGCCCCACCAAGCCCAAGGCCCGTTCGTACCGGACACCCAAGCCCCGATCACCATTGACCGATTCTTCCAACGGCTGAACCATTTTCTGGATGACAACATGGTTCTGGTAGCCGGCACTGGCGATGCGATGTTCGGAGCTGCGGAGCTGCACACCAACAAGCCCGAAAGTTTTGTAGCCCAGGCGAACTATTTATCTATAGGCTATTCGCTGCCGGCTGGTTTGGGGGTTGCGCTGGCCAGGCCTGAGAAACGCACGCTTATATGCATTGGCGACGGGGCGTTTCAGATGACGGCACAATGCCTCTCAACGCTGATCCGCTCAAAGCGGGCACCTATCATTTTCCTGCTCAACAACGACGGCTATGGAATTGAGCGGATCATTCACGATGGGCCTTACAACGAGATTCAGCGTTGGCGGTATCATGAGTTGCCCGCGGTATTCGGCGGCAGAACAGGCTGGGAGGTTCGCACGGAAGGCGACCTTGAATCCGCCCTCGCCGACGCCCAGGCCAAACCCGACGAACTTGCGTTTATAGAAATCATCGTCGATCGAAAAGATTGCACCACCGCTGTCAAGCGTCTCGGCACAGCCGTGCGAAAACAGTCGACGGATGCGTGAAAAAGTTTTCAGTTGTCAGTAAGAGTAAAGAACTACGGGCTTAAACTAAGACAAATATGATTTTTCCAGTGAACCTGAATTCTTCTGGCTAGAGTATTTCAATGTCGTATGAAATTCCCCTGGATTCCCGGTCGCGAGCCTTCGGCCCGGTCGGGAATGACAAGTAAGAAACTCTTTTCCACTGACTCCTGGCTACCGACTACTGTCTCCCGAATCCTGACTACTGAATCCTGACTACTGAATCCTTGATTAAAATCTTCCTTCTCGCTGGGTCAGGAATTCGATGAGAGCCTTGTCGAATGTCATTGCGTTATCGACAGTCACAAAGTCCGCGCGGACGGCCTGGCATTGCTGGCGGTATTCATTTATGAATGCCTGGACTTCCTCAATGTAGGCAGCACGGATCGCCTGCGGATCAGCCTGGACATGCTCGTGCGTTTCCGGCTCTTCAAACCGAACCTGGCCGTCGAAATCAAACGCAATTTCGCTGTGATCCAACACCTGAAAAATCACAAGATCATGGCCGGCGTACCGCAGATGCTGCAAACCTTCAATTACATGCTCCTGATCGGCCAACAAATCGGACAGAAGAATAATCAGTGATCGTTTTTTAACCCGGCTGGCAACCTCGTGCAGCACTTCGGGCAGATTCGTTTTCCCGGCAGGTTTTGTCTGAGCCAGCGCAGTAAGAATATGCGTAAGATGTGAGCGTTTACTCTTGGCTGGGAGATGCTGCCGTATTTTTTCGTCGAAGGCGAACAGGCCCACCGGGTCCTGCTGGTGTACACACATGTATCCAAACGCAGCTGCGAGACAAATCGCGTAGTCCATCTTGGTCATTCTGCCCCCGCCGGCAAAATCCATACTGGCTGAGCAGTCGACCAACAGGTACGCCTCCAGATTCGTCTCCGCCTCGTATTTCTTGATGTAATATCGATCCGTCTTGCCGTAAACGCTCCAGTCGATCATGCGAATATCGTCGCCGGGCGTATACTTCCGGTGCTCGGAAAATTCCACGGAAAAGCCGTGATAAGGCGAGCGGTGCAGACCCGTCATGAAACCCTCGACGATAAACTTCGCCTTGAGGTCCAGCCGTTGAACCTGCTGAATTACGTCAGGCCGCAGATATTCTTCCGGTGATAATGGCATAGATGCAATTTTCGAGCTTTGAAGATAATTTGTCAATCACGCATTTAACGGCAGCAGGGATGCAGGGGATGCTCGTGTCTATTGGCATGATAGAATCGCCTATATCCCTAAATTCATTCGCCGCCAAAAAGCAAGCTGACACCAGGCATTGGCTGGCCTTTCGGCGATGCCAATCGGCACAAAGATTCAGTTGATGACCAAGACCGTCGCTACGCAACATCATCAAAGATTCAATACTTACATGCCTGCACACAGCGAAGGCAGGACACTCGGTGAATTATCGTATTCTACCATGAAGTCCCATCATTACTTATCACTTCTGCTGCAATGTACCAGCCTAAATACCCAAAAACAAAAACTGTGACCGCCCGAAAAAGTCCAAGTTTCCAGATTGGCCATTTATCCAAACCGACAGGCTCAACCATTGTAATTTCATAGTCAGGCTGCGTATCTGTGTTCAACCACGCCGCTAAGTGTCCGAAAACAATCAGCACGGAAATAAATACCAACACCCAGAACATAACCCGCTTGGAAACGCCTAATTTAATTGCCAGCCAGGTAATAAAACCAAATACGATTGCAATAAAACAAAAGGGATCACGTATAAACATTCCCTGAACTCCTCATTCATACCCTATAAATCTCATCCACAAGGTACTTTCAATATATATTTTGTTTTTTTCTCACCCATTGCTTCAGTTTCAAAATCATACTTCCGCCAAAGTTTTTGTGAAGCAATATTATTGTTATCAATTGTGGCTGATGCGGTTTTAATCCCCAGTTTTGCCGCTTCCTGCAACACGTCTTTAAAAGCCTTCGACATGAAACCGCGGTTCCAATATTCCGACGCCAGCCAGTAGCCGATCTGAGACGTCTTTTGTTCCAGATCAATCCGACATATTGAAATCAGCCCAACTGCACGATTGGATAAAACAATCGAAAATGATTGCGCGTTATTATTCTCAATCCAGTCAAGCATGCCTGCCTGGAATTCTTCTGCTGTTCCATCAAAACTTGTCCCAAGGACATCGCGTAGTGTGAAATCATTTATCAGAAGAGCAGACAGATCCCCAGCATGGCTAACGTTATAACGTTCAGTTGAAATCATGACCCACCCTTTCTCTTTTCCTATTGCCCATTACCCAAATTGGAGGCCGGGGTTCGACCGGGCGACCAAAAGTTTAACGTCAATTAAATTCAATATTTACATGCCTGCACAAAACGCAGGCATGGCACCCAACGCCGTGAACTGTTTAGTGTTTCCAATGGTTGTAACGTTAGGACTATAAATAAGAAAGGACTCTTTTGCCGATAATAATCGTGTCGCGACAAAAATCGGAAAGGAGTCCTTATGAAACACTCAAAGCAGTGTAGACAATATTCGTATCGACATTTCTTGCGGTCAGGATTAAACCAATTCCTGCCCGCGGCTATTTTTCGAAACACAAAATTTCAAATCACGCCAGATGGCAGCCAATGGTTTTGGTTTACACGGTATTGATGACGTGCTTCAGCCCTGGCTGCACGCTCAAAGACCGATTTGCCGAAGCTCGAAAATGTATCATAGAAATGTATCCGACGCGGCGACGAGTCGGCCAAACATATCAGGGTTTTATAAAGCAATTGATGTCGCTTGGCAACATTCTATTAGTTCCGGTAATGGAACATCTTCGCCGGCGGCTTCGGGAGATTGCAGCTGAACATTGGACGCGTGAAGGCTTTTTGGCTTTCGCCGTTGACGGCTCGCGTGTGGAAATGCCGCGTACCGAAGCGAATGAGGAATCATTTGGTTGTGGCGGCAGAAAGGGTACCGGTCCGCAGGCCTGGCTGACGACTTTATGGCATATCGGCAGTGGGCTTTCGTGGGCCTGGCTGATCGGCAAAGCCACCGATGCCGAACGAAATCATCTTCGAGATATGCTTCATATACTGCCTGAAAAGGCATTGCTTATAGCTGACGCCGGTTTTACTGGCTATGATCTGATGAAGAAAATTATCCTTCACAACAGATCGTTCCTGATTCGTGTTGGCTCGAATGTAACGCTGCTGAAAAACCTTGGCTATGCCAAAATAGAAAATGACGGCACGGTTTACCTCTGGCCTGTAAAGGCTCAGGAAACAGCCACGCCTCCACTTGTCCTTCGTTTGATAACGTTGCAGCGCCATGGTAAGAAGATGTATCTGCTGACAAATCTTGATGAAGAAACATTGAGTACGAAACAGGCTGCGTTTTTCTATGAGTTGCGATGGGGTGTTGAAGTTTTCTTTCGCTCTTTGAAGCAAACCCTAAGCCGACGTAAAATGCTGAGTCGCGCCCCTCGACAAGCCAGGGCTGAACTTGCCTGGACGATGATAGGCCTTCAGCTGCTGGGCCTGCTGAGCGTAACGGAGATAATTCGTGTAAAACACGATCCTCTAAGCTGGTCGGTTGCGATGTCGCTGCGAGCTGTTCGTAATTCCATGCAGAATCGCCAGCCGTCTGCGCCCCACCGTGATTTGCTGATTGCCTTTTCGAAATGCGTGAAAGATAGGTATACTCGCAAGAGCAGTAAGAAAGCCCGGAATTGGCCGCATAAGAAAAAGGAGTCTCCTCCTGGCTGCCCTAAAATACGCAATGCAAATAAAACAGAACTCGCTTTAATTAAGGAAATTAGTAACTCAAACTGACCGATTTTGGAATTTACGATGATAGTTAGCGCAAAAGAAAAGCGACGATTCTTGCCGATAAGCTTTGTAGCACACAGAACTTGTCTTGGGAGTCGCCGCATGATTACTATCGGGAATATTCCACGAAAAACTAAAGCTTTTTTCAACACTGTTAAAAGTGAATTCGGCACACCGGCATTCAGTCATTTTTGTAGTTTGGTCATGGCAATAACCATCAGCCATTGCAGTACCATTGAAAGACTTGCACGGCTGCTTCGAAACTCGACCCACAGAACCAACCACGGCGAATTTCTCTGGCGAAGCGATTGGAATGAATCGGCCGTCATGCAGCAAATTGCCCTGGACATGCTGCGAAGTCTGTACACCAAAAAAGACCGCCATCTGTTTTTCATTATCGATGACACCCAAACGCTCAAGCGAGCCAAAAAAATGGATGCGGTTGGCAAACTGCATCATCATGCTACCGGAAAGTACGGCACCGGCCATACCATTTTGAAAGTTTGCCTGTACTATCATGGTGTTACCATTCCATGGGCTTCGTTGTTGTATATCAAACAAGAACATGCTGGCAAATTGGGAATTCCCTTTTGTAAGCTTACTGAATTGGCTGGGAAGGCAATCAGACGGAGCGCTTTCCCCGACAAATTCAAAGTTACTGTTTTGTTTGATGCTTTTTATCTCTGCCCCAATGTGGTCAATGCCTGCAAAGAGCGAAAATGGCATTATATAGGCGTAGGCAAGTCTAATCGATGGTTTACGGTTGGCTCTATAAAACGCAAACTTGCCAAATACGGCAGGAACGTTCTGCACAACAGTGGCATCTGGTGCAATGTCGCAGGCCTGCGTAAAACCAAGACATACCGGTTGGCTGAACGAATCGGCAAATTGAATAAGTTGGGTATTGTCAAGGTTGTCTTTTCTCGTCGTAAAGGAGAGAATAAACATATTGCACTTGTCACCGATGACTTGCGTGCTTCGTTGAAAACAATTGTCGCCGACTATCTGAAACGATGGTCTATTGAGATGCTGATCAAGGATGAGAAACAGCATTTGGGGCTGGGCGATTACCGTGTTAAGCGGTACCGGGCTGTGGTTAGACACCTGCACCTGGTCGATTGCGCCTATGCCTGCCTGATCCACGTAGGAATTAAAACCTATCGTGCACAAGGCCAAAACAAATCCAAGAATGTGCTGCGACTTGAACCGATTAGCAAACTCAAGGACAGAATGCTTCGGATAGTGTGGCAGGAGAATGTTAAAAATGTTATCAAATATAGTCATGAAAAACCTGTTATTCGCCGCTTGGAAAAACTCCTCGCGGCCTAAAATCGGTCAGTTTGAGTTAGTAAAATAAAACCAGCAGCTTAGTTCACGGCGTTGCATGGCACCCGGCAACATCATCAAAGATTCAATACTTGACCCGGCGGGACCCTTGTCATTGCGAGGAGCGCAGCGACGCGGCAATCTGAAATGTCGATAAAACGAGATTGCTTCGCTTTGCTCGCAATGACAAGAAAAACTATTGCCTAGTCCCTATTGCCTATTACTATTCTTCATTCAAAACATCGTACATTTTTCGTCGTTGTTTTATTAAAAATTCTTCGTCGAGGTGTGGCCTGATATGGCCCCACGGCAAGGCTCTGCCGGTCGGAATCTCACGATGAACAATAGCGTCAAAATCGATAGCGGTCTCTTCAAGCGCCTGCTGCCAGATTTCCCAGTTCCAATGTTCGCTCCAGGAATCCAGCCGGGCTCCAAGTTTCCAAGCTGCGAGGATAGTCTTGGCGACTTCCCGCCCGCCGCGACACAGCAAGGCCTCCAGCATGGACTGTTCGATGCGGTGGAATTTCACGTTCACCGGCGAGCGCCGGGACAGTTCGAGCAGTTTGTTTCTCACGTCGAAGAAATATTCGGGTGTTTGCATGGGTTCCCACTGCATGGGGGTGTGCGGTTTGGGAACCAGCCAGGACACGCTGGCGGTGATCGCGCCGCGATGCCCATCCACTTCGCGACGGGTATTGCTAAGCCGGCGACAAAGCCAATAAATCTGTTCGATATCTTCGAGGGTTTCGCCCGGCAAACCAGCCATGAAATAAACCTTCACCGTTTGATAGCCCGCCTCCCAGGCAGCCTTGACACCGGCAAGCATGTCCTCCTCGGTAATACCCTTGCCGATAGCCCGTCTCATGCGATCCGTCCCAGCCTCAGCTGCGATAGTCAGCCCGCCCTTGCGAACATGTGCGGTAAGTTTCGGCAAGACCTGCAGCTGGCTGTCCACACGCAAAGATGGCAGGGATATCGAGACTTTCTGATCGGCGAACTCGGCATTGAGGCGTTCGATCAGGCCTTCCAGTTGCGGATAATCGCTGGTCGACAGACTCAGCAGTGAAATTTCGTCATAGCCCGTCGCCTCAAGCCCAGCCCGGGCAGCGGCGATGATCTCCTCAACATCACGCCGGCGGATCGGCAGTCGCGTATGACCGGCCTGGCAGAACCGGCAGAGATTAGGACAGCCTCGCATTACCTCGATCACTACGCGTTCGTGCACAGCTTCAGCTATCGGCACGAGAGGTTTTTTCATAGCCGTCGGTGAAGTTTTTGACATGTCAGCCAAATATGCTCGCCGAATTTCAGCAGGGACACCTTCAAGCTTGGGCATAACGCCGCCATCAGTTTGTTCATAAAACCGCGGCACATAAGCGGAGGGAATTTTTTGCGCGATCCGTAATAACCTCTCCTCACGCGACAGGTCCGGCGAGGCCGATTTCATATCACAGACAAGTTTAACAAGGGCGGAGAGCGGCTCTTCGCCGTCACCAATAATGAATACGTCGAAAAAATCCGCAACCGGCTCGGGCGAGTCTGCCAGGGCGTCGCCGCCGACGATGATGGGATCAGTCTCGCTGCGATCCGCAGCAAGCAGAGCAATGCCGGCGAGGTCCAACATCGTCAGAACATTCGTCACGCAAAGCTCATAGGTCAGCGAGAACCCGATAATATCGAAGTCTGCCAGGGCGCGACGACTCTCCCAGCCGAAGAGAGGCAAGGCCTGACCGCGCATGATCTGCTCAGCGTCGGCCAGCGGACAATACGTTCGATCGCAAGCCACGCCGGGCATATCGTTGAGCGTGTGGTATAGCACCTGATGGCCGAGGTGACTTATGCCGATCGTGTACGCATCCGGAAAGGCCAGGGCGACCGTAACGTCAGCAGCATCGATGTCCTTGCAGCGTGCGTTGACTTCAAGACCTATGTATTGGCTGGGCTGTCGCACCATAGGCAACAGGCACCGGCTGATGATTTCTTTCAAATTCCTCATAGCCAGCTATCATATTGCCACTGCGGACAACTTACAATCATTCAACTTGCGCAGGCCCATAAATATGCGTTAATAAATCAGCTGCGGAGTTTGTCTACAACGGTTTTGATTGCCCTGATGTGTTCCGGTGTCGTGCCGCAACAGCCTCCGACGATATTCGCGCCAGCCTGGATGAGAGCTTCGACATTCGCCGCCATCTCCTGCGGGCCCTGCCGGAAGACAGTCTGGCCATCGATAAGCTGGGGCACGCCGGCGTTGGCGTGGATGAGGATCGGCTTATCGGTGTGCTTGCGGAACTCCGCTGCGATTCTGACCATGGCTTCAATTCCATTGCCGCAATTCGAGCCCAGCACATCAGCGCCGGCTTCGGTGAGTACTTCCACAGCCCGGGCTGGGTCAACACCCATCATCGTGCGGAAACCTTTAGGCGTATCATCGAAGGTCATGGTAGCTATGACGTCGACAGTCGGGTCAAGTTTTTTCGCAGCCCGGACTGCGCAGGCAGCCTCCTCCACAGCCATCATCGTCTCGACGCAAATTACCTTCAGCCCGGCCTGGAGCAGCGCGGATATCTGTTCGGAAAAGACAGCTTCCATGTCGTCTTCGCTCATCAAACCCAAAGGCTGAATGAATTCGCCCGTCGGCCCGACCGAGCCTGCCACGATTACATCCATGTCAGCTACGCCCTGTATCGAGTTGCTGGCACCGGCCTGGTTAAACTCCGCGACGCACTGGCCAAATCCTTTCTTTTCCAGCTTGACCTTCGAGCCGCCGAACGTATCGGTCAGCACGAGATCACTGCCAGCCTGTCCATATTCCGCTGCGACAGACTGAACCTCAGCAGGGTGAGAAATATTCCATTCCTCAGGGCAATCGTCGGGCGTCATACCCTTGGCCTGGAGCATCGTGCCCCACGCGCCGTCAGAAACGAGTATTGTTTTGGCCGCTAATTTATCAAGTAAAATTCCCATGTTCATATTCTCCTGTAATTTCCAAAGCCGCCCCGCTGCGTAAGCAGAATATGCTACCCAAAATCCGCCCGTTTAGCACATTTATTTTACGAGAATTTCAAGAGACCTCAATGAAATGAATATTCCCCTATTTTTTTAGACCGATCCACTTTTTATTTCGGATTCTGCAAGGCCACTAAGGCCTCTTTTCGCGTATCAAACAAATCTATCATCCGATTTATGTGAACAAGATCAAACGCCAAACTCACCTGCTGGCCTGCGGAGCAAACCGCCAATTTCCCCTGCCGCTGCCCTAATCTACGCATACAAAAAGCCAAAGTCCCCAACCCTGAACTGTCGACCGTCTCCAATTCAGCAACATCAAGAAGAACTCTATTGTTCTCATCCAGCACAGGGGTCACCGCTTGTTTGAACTCTTCATGATTACTCGCGTCGAGATAACTTCCATGGAGCGTTACAACGGCAACATCGCCAATAACTTCTACGCACAAATTCATTTTCTATCCTGCAAATCGGAATTTCTTGCACTCTCCTATAGTAAACTTTCGCATTTTTTAGGCTGCTGGGGCTAATGCTTCCAGCAGGAACTGGTATTTTTTGTCATGTACGGCACAATTTCCGAACATCATAATAATTCGTTGTTGCCACAGAACTTTTCGCAAGGCTCTCAGTGCGTCGGCGAAGCTGGGGGTGGTTTTGCTGGCATACCACAGCGGAATTTGAAACGTTCGTTTGGCAGATGGCTGTTTGCAGAACCACAGCCAGACCATCGAATACAGCCAAAGTCCAAGAGCAGCTGCTCGCTCGGGGCCTTGTCTCGCCCACGTCTGCAACTGCTCCGCACCAAGATACTGTTTGGCATTTTTGAACGTATCTTCGATAGCCCACCGGTCGGCATAGGCAGCCAGCACGTCGGCGACTTTCATGGCCACATCGGTCGTAAAAAAATAATCGTCCCGCTCTTTGCCGCTCGGATCCCGCGAGATCACAAGCAGCACCGGCATCTTGCTGACTTTGTACCAAAGCACCTCGCGAGAATAAACCAGCCTTGTGACCGACTTGCCGCGACCGATAAAAGTTATCGGCGTCCACTTGCGAACGTGCGAAGCGATTATCTTGAGTTTGGGCAACTCGGCACCGCGTTTTCGAGGTCTGCCTCTGCCGGAGCGTTTTCGTTTCGGCGGCAAATCGTAAAGCGAAGCGTCGCAACGCATGCGCGAGATGATCGTCGTGTTCGTTATGCTCCAACCGGCCAGCGATGCGTAAAATCCATCTGCCACAAGGCGAATCTTCCTGCTTCCAAACCAGGCGGCCACTTCTTCGAGCATCTCGACAGCCAGTTCGATGAGCGATTTTTCCTTCTTGCGATGCAGTCGCATGTTGATGGGCAGACCGAGTGGCTCGCCGCCCCAGGGCGGTTGAACTTGCAAAGTCAGCACGACAAGATTCAGCCCCCATGCGTAAACGATTTTGGTTTTGGTCGAGCGGACGGCGTCTCGCCAAAACCCGGCACCGTCGACTTTTCTGCCACTGCGATGAAACAGCGTGTCGTCGATAGCCAGCGGGATATTGCCCTTCGCGGCAAATGTCGAGATCAGCAAACGAGCCAGAATTTTCCAGAGCTGTGCGAGCGACCATCTCGCGTCGGGAAAAAATCTGTGATAGGAATCGTGGCTGCGTTGGCCCAGCGGGTCTGCCAGCGGAATAATGCCCGTGATAGTGCGACGAGTGGTGCGAAGAATCCAGCCTGTGATCAGCCGGACAAAAATTTCCGCGCCCGGAGCCGTGAAGATGGGAAAAAACTGTTGAACAAGCAGCGTCCATGCCGATATGTTCTCCATATTGATACCAACCTTTCGATGCGTCTTTGGCAGACATTAAATTCATCGACAGGTTGGTTTTTTTATATACAGTCTTCATCAAAATTCACCCAAAAAAGTGCGAAAGTTTACCTATATACAATCAATTATAACTTAATGATGTTAAGTCGGACATTTAATTTTGGATTATTGTAAATTTTTCCTACACCAGCAATTTATAAGCCTTCTGAATAGGTGCTCTGTATTGGTTCCAAGGCTATGGACTTCACAAAACCCGCTGGATCAGGGTCCTGATTGGCCTTGTCAATTTTAATTTCCACGTTGCCGCCGAGGATTGTCGGCACATCTTCCAGGCCGATCACGGAACCGCGGATGATTCCCTCAGCCGTTCCCAGGAAGGTCAGTTGGTCTGCAGCAATACTTCCGTTGACGGCATCGACGTTTCCCGCAAAGGAAACGGCAAACCCCGGAGCCAGAATGAAAGTCCCGGTCTGCTCCTTCACAGCTGCGAATTCAGCTGTGGCTGGTAGCATCTCAACGCCATAGGCGTCAACATTGCCCCGGAAGTTCAATTCACAGGCCGACAGATCAGGGTGATCCGCCTCCGTTACAATTATTCCATTCAGGGTAGCTTTGCCCTCAAAATTGACCTTATTGGGAGCCTCTACGTAAACAACTCCGTTAATAACCATGTCGTGATTAAACGTCGGGTTTGTACCAGCTGGGATCGTGATATTCGTCAGAACATCTCCTTCCGTACCGGTGTATACGTTAGTCGCCAGGGGAACAATCGCGGATGTATCCAGTTCCGGGAAGTCGGGGGGCACTTCCACTCCGCAATGCAGATGCGAACTCCACTCAGCTGGATTGGTTGTATTTCCTATTGTCGGACTTCCAGAGACGACGGCATAGGAATTTTCGCCTGAAGTATAAAGGTCACCACTCACGACAGCACTGCCGTCGATGTGTATTGCGTCCAGATGACTCTCCGTTGCGGAGAGTACGCTACCTTCAGTGGTATCGTTCAGGCCGACTATTTTTGCGTTTCCCTGTATATTGACCTGTCCCATCGACGCCAGACCGAAATCGAAAACCATCGGCTTGCGTTTTTCCATAAGCAAGTCTATGGTGACGTAACTTACGCTGCCGTTATACATGCCCTTTACCTGCAGCCTGGCCCGGTCGGCTGAGACATAACTGAACCGGGACTGAAAAAAACCGAAGGGCAGCGTCACCGTGGGCACAACAGCTGAGCCTGATTCGGTGTAGACACTTTCGCCTCCAAGCGTGGAGGTGTAATTAATGGTCGCCCCCATAGTAGTAGCCATATTTGTCGCAAACGTGGACTGCGTGGTCCCGCCGGGCAGCCTGAGGTTTCTTATCCAGTAAAGCGACATGCTCAAGCCGCTCTCAGCTGACATTCGCGCATTGGTACTGTCCTGATGATTCTCGGTTTTGCTCAAATCCATCACACTGGTATTTGACATCGTCATAGCCAGCATACCCATCATGATCATGAGTATCAACGCCATGAAATAGGCTGCTCCCCTCCTTGAACTTCTTTTTTCGTTTAGTCGTAAGGGATTCATTCTACGCCTCCTTCTTCTGTCACCAACCAGCCGGTTTGCAGAAGTACTTCATCATTCTTTGAAACGGTTACCTGCACATGGATAATGTCACTCGTCCCAGCCACCACCGAAGTGTTGATTGCCGACGGGGATCGCCATGTAAGATTAACAGTCTGGCTCCAACCAAGCATGCCGGTAATGGCATCTCCTAAACCATTGCGTGGCGGGGAGAACGTTGCATTCATCAAGTCGTCCAGATCGTCCACGTAGGGAACTCCCGGGCTGGAGTAGGCATCGGGCCCGACGGGTTTTGCGATATCAGCTGGGTCCGTGTCCCGGAAAGGCAGATTCGCGGTCCATTCGCGAATTTCCTGGGTTAAGAAGATGGCCTGCGTCATTTCCGAGCTGGCCTGGCTGATCCTTGTACTCGAGCCAACCGAGGCCAGTATCGCAACAAAGCCAATTCCGAGAATAACAGACGCACAGAGTACTTCAAGTAGGGTAAAAGCGCTCTTACGCCCAGCTGGGCCTGGCGTTTTTTTCCATTTGCTTTTTAATATCATAACTCTCTCCAGACTCCGCCGTACTGGAAGAAACCGGCGTAAAAACGTGCATTCGTCGCACAGGGTGATACATCCAAAAGGTTTTGCCGAAACTCAGCAGGCCGGCAACGTTTGCATGTAATTGAGAGCATTTTAAAGTGCTCCAGAGAGCGTTGAAAACGCTTTTTAATTAACGTCCTTCGGAAGAACTTTGTCTATTCCACTTCGACACAAAGTCAAAAAATACAAAATCTTATAGAATTTAATTCTGTATTTTATCCGTTTATTTTGCGGCGCCTGTAGCCACGGAGGACATCTTGAAGACCGGCAGAATAATACTCATTGCGATAAAACCAACCACAACGCCCATAAATACAATCATTACCGGCTCGATCAACGAGGTCGTAGCCTTGATGGTTTCCTTTAATTCCTTTGCGTAAAATTCGGAAACATCGCCAAGCACATCGCCAAGCCTGCCTGACTCCTCGCCCGCTGAGATCATCTGAACCACGCTCTTGGGCAGCAGGTTAACCTTATGAAGAGGTGTAACGATCTTATTGCCCTCCTTGACGGAATCCCGCACGGAAAGCCAAAGATTCTTATAAATGATATTTCCGGAGATATCTGCGGTAATCTCAAGCGTTTCCAATATCGGCACGCCTGCGTTTATCAGTTCGCCCATGGTCTGCAGGCCTCGCGCTATATAAACGGCACGAAACATCCTGCAGAAAATCGGCGCGCGGAGCTTGAACTTATCGAAATACAGTTTTCCCTTATCAGTACGCATCGACACAATGAACGACACGACAAGAACTACGATAACAGCAATGATGATATACCACTGATGTTTCAGGAAATCGCTCAAGGCAAGCAGGAAGACAGTGGGTTTCGGCAAGAGATGTTCCTTGCCCGCAAATACTTTCATGAACCTCGGCAAAACCCAGGTAAGCAGAAATACGACTGCCGAAATTGACATGGTAAACAGCACAGCGGGGTATATCATGGCTCCCTTGATCATGCTTCTGGTCTCAGCCTGCTGCTCCAGATACATTCCAATACGATCCAGCATATGAGCAAAAGTTCCGGACATCTCCGAAGCCCGAACCATATTCACATACAACGAACCGAAAACCTTCGGGTATTTAGCCAGGGCATCAGAAAAGGTCGTACCGGCTTCGACGTCAGCCTGGGCCTGCTTGAGCATCTTCTGGAACTTCATGTTCTCAACCTGATCGGCTATTCCCTCGATGGCGTCCCGAATACTGATGCCAGCCCGAATCATTACGCCCAGCTGTTTGGTAAAATAAAGCACGTCCTTCAGACCTGGCGAAGATTCCAGTCTGAAATTCCGCACTTTTTCAATGAAATCGCCCGCACCCGGAGCCAGCTCGATATTAAGCAGATACCCGCCCTGCTGGCGAGCCCAGTCCGAGGCTTCCATGATAGATTCCGCTTCGATAACGCCGGCGGCTATATCATTTTTCGATTTCTGAATTTCGTACTTGTATTTTGGCATACAGCCTCGCTATGCACTCAGTTTTTTGACAAGAGAACTCGGATTTGTCGCACGGGCGATTCCTTCATTTCTGTCAATTCT
Source organism: Phycisphaerae bacterium (assembly GCA_963664745.2). Classification (GTDB taxonomy): domain Bacteria; phylum Planctomycetota; class Phycisphaerae; order SM23-33; family SM23-33; genus B1-G9. The sequence continues at coordinate 1,430,580 of CAXXMC010000004.1, read as the reverse complement.
TCCATTAACCACCAGACCCCCAATGGAGTCATCCAACCGACACATACCCTGCGCCCTGCTGGTTTCAATAATATTCGGTATTTCGTGCAGCCTGTTCTCGCGAATACATGTTCGCACGGCGGAGTTGCAAACCATAACCTCACAGGCCGGGGTCATGCCCGGTACATCAATCCGCCGGAACAGTGTCTGGGTAATCACAGCCTGGAGGGTATTGGCAAGCATACTGCGAACCTGGTTCTGAGACTCAGCTGGATATATGTCCACAATACGGGCAAGAGTCTGGGCGGCACTTTGGGTGTGCATGGTGGATAGAACAAGATGGCCCGTCTCAGCAGCGGTGATCGCAGCTGATGTGGTTTCCAGATCTCGCATTTCGCCGACGAGGATAATATCAGGGTCCTGACGAAGGGCATGTCGCAGGCCGCTGGCAAAGGTGGTGACGTCCGAACCGACTTCGCGCTGTTCTATCAGGCACTTGTTGCTGATCAGTTCATATTCCACCGGATCTTCCAGCGTTATGATATGATTGCTGTACTGCTGATTCATCGCATCTATCATCGATGCCAACGTCGTACTCTTGCCCGAACCGGTAGGCCCGGTCACAAGAACCAGACCTCGCGGCATGTGCACAAATTTGGAAACTACTTCGGGGAGATTCAGTTTATCCAAAGCTGGGACTTGCGCGGTAATTGAACGGAATGAGATAGCAATGACATCGGCCTGGAAGTGTGCGTTGACACGAAAACGTCCCAGAGTTCCAGCCTTGGTGCTGAAATCAAAGTCACGCTTCTCCACAAATTCCCTAAGCTGTTTTTCCGAGAGCATCTCCTTGACAAGCCTGTGAGATTCGTCAGGCTGAACGACATCCATTCCCGCGGCAGGCTGGAGATGCGTGTGGATACGGAACATCGGCGGATGGCCCGGCACGACGTGAATGTCACTGGCGCCTTGCGATATCGCAGCTGTTAATATATCCAACAATTTGACCATTATTTAATCCTCTTCACACAACAGGCGTATATCGCCCGTGCAGTTACAGGCTTTTTAACTTTCCGTAACGCGCATAACTTCCTCAACGGTGGTTCGGCCCTGGCCGACCTTGTCCAGACCATCTTCCTGCAAAGTTTTCATTCCGTTCTCGTGAGACACTCGTCTCAATTCGGTAATGGAAGCATTGTTTCCGACGGCAACTCGAATACTTTCGTTAAGCTCCAGGAATTCGTACAGGCCGACTCGACCTTTGTAGCCCGTCTTGCGACACAGATCACAACCTTTTCCCTTGAAAAGGGTACTGCCTTCGTATCCCATCTTTTTGAGATATTCACCCTCAGATTTACTCTCCAGGGCAACCTCTTCCTTGCAATTGGGACAAATTCGCCGCACAAGTCTTTGGGCGAGTATGGCGTTCACAGCTGCGCTGATCAGGAACGGCTCGACACCTATGTTAATCAGTCGCGTTATACTGCTCGGCGCGTCATTGGTATGCAGCGTCGAAAGTACAAGGTGGCCTGTAAGGGAAGCCTGAACCGCAATTCGCGCAGTCTCGGTATCACGAATTTCGCCTATCATGACGACGTCAGGGTCCTGCCGCAAAAGGCTTCGCAAGGCTGCGGAAAACGACATGCCGATTCCCTCATTGACATGAACCTGGTTAATCCCGCCCAGCTCGTATTCAACCGGATCTTCGACCGTGGAAATATTCATTCTCTCACGATCCATAATCTGCAAGGCTGAGTACAGGGTGGTACTCTTGCCGCTACCGGTAGGCCCGGTAACAAGCACTACTCCGTGAGGCTGTAATATCTGATGCCTGAATCTTTCCAGAATGTCCGCGGAAAATCCCAGATTCTCCAAGCCAACGGAAATTGAGCGGTTATCGAGAAGACGAATAACGCACTTCTCTCCGTGTACGGTCGGCAGTGTGCTGACACGTAAATCTATACTTCGCCGCTGAACCGTAACGCGAATTCGGCCGTCCTGAGGCAGCCGCCTTTCGGCGATGTCAAGATTTGACATGATTTTCAGCCTGGAAATAATGGCTGCGTGCATCTGGAGCGGCGGGGCCGACTGCTCAAACAAAATGCCGTCCATACGAAAACGAACCCGCAGCTTCTTTTCACCCGGCTCGATATGAATATCGCTGGCCCCCTCGGTAGCTGCACTGGAGATAAGAAAGTTCACGTATCGAATTACCGGACTCTCTCCAGCTATCTGCTCAAGATCCCGATCATCAACGTCTACCTTGTCAACCACCTCGACGGAGTCCTCATCGAAGTCGCGAACAATTTCATCCACCTGCTGACTTGGCCCAGCTGAGAATTCTTCAATTATTTTATGAATATCCCCATGGGGCGTGACAACCAGATTGACGCGACACTTGAGTCTGCGTCGGAAATCGTCCATCAGGAAAATGTCAGCTGGGTCTGAAATGGCGATGGCAATGGCGTCGCCTTCCCAGCACAGGGGCATGACCGATTTGCTGCGGAGATAATCCTCCGGCAGGGCGCTGTAGGCGTCACTGGAAACGTCATCGGAGTCGATGCGTTTAAACGGCAGCTTGAAATAGGAGGCAGCCGCCTGGAGCGCAATCAATTCGTCAATAGCTTTAATACGAACCAAGGCTTCGAGAATACTGAGTTTGGGTTCTTCTTGCTGCTTACGCTGTGCCTGTTCGAGCTGTTCTTCTGTTATCTGCCCCTGCAAAAGCAGGACACGCTCAGGCCCTGCCGGCGCAGAAGCACCCTCCGATGGACGCCATAGGTCATCCAACGCTTTCTCACTACGGGCAATCTCGCCGCCAGTATTCAAACTCGGCAACGTTTCAACACTTGTTTTCCCGTTATGTAAAGCCATTCAAAATCCTGATAAAACTATTGTTCAATAAAATAAACAACGCCAGGCAACTCACCTGCTATTGTGACATGTCCAAAACATGTTTCTGATCACGCCATTGTAAAACCACTTGAGTGGGACGAATTTCAACCACTCTCCAGCCTCCAATCACCTGCCCCTTGGAAACCAGCACGCCGGAAATCGTTGCCGAAGCGACATCACCTCTTATCAAAACAGATTGGAGGGTCATTTTATCCACCGGAGGTGCAACGATTTCTACTTCTTTGGGAGCTTCTTTTTCGGTTTTGACGCCAGACTGTTTTTCATCCTTAACCTCTTCCGAATATTCTTCGCTTCCAACGCTCACAAATGGATTGGCTTTCAGGTACGCCCAGGGAATCTGCCGTTCCTTGACATCCTGGTAAACAGCTGAGACTATCTTGTCGGATTCATCCTCGCTATTACCATCGATCGCCAGGAGCTTCATATCCATAAGACCAGCCTGGACCATGACTGCAGTGTCCTTGCCTTCCGCATTGGCTTTTTTCGGACTGGCGACACTTGTTTCCCACAATACCCACGCAATACCAACAAAAAACAGGAAACCCATCATTATGGTTATGCGATCAAGGCCGGCGGGCAATTTACGGGAAATCCCTTTGCGAGCCGGCAGGGGCATACGCGGGTCATTAGGCGATATAACTGGTTGTTCCTTCTTTACGTCTGCCATCATGACTCTTCCTTTTTCTCATCTTGCCGGAAGAAAATCTGCAACTTGAGCTTGGCTTCGACATAGCCTTCCTGCTCTGTCTTGAGCAATTGCAGTCTATCAACGTGGATAATCCGCGGAAAACTCTCCAGAGCCTGCAAAAACGAATAGAAATTCTGAAAACCGCCTTCCATCTCAATCATCAACTCGCGGTACTCATATTCTTTCTCTTTTTTCTTCGCAGCTGCCGCACCGACTTTTAATTCCGTCGTCGCAGGCAAAATAGGGGTCATAGCTCTGATTGTTTTTGTCCTTAGGCCATGTTCCCTGGCGAGGCGCGAAATATCGCCAATTGTTTTTTCTGTTCCAGGATTATCCGGCACACGTTTGTCCAGGTGCTCAACAACCTTGTCCAGCTCGGAAATATCCTCCCGGATATTGACCATCGCCTGGTCACGAACCTGCCTGAACTCGCCAAGCTGTTTTTGCATTTGCAACGTATCGTCACCCATAGTGGCGGTGGCCTTGCTGCGGGGTAAAAATACAAACATGAACATGGCAACCGGAATTACAAAGAGTATGCCGACAAAAACATATTCCCTGATTCCAAGTTTGGATGTATCAATCATCTCGAACCCCCTTCACGAGAATTTTCTTTTCGGGCATTCAGAGATTTCGACTGGCCTGCCTTACGAATGATTTCAGTTAAGTCGGTATTGCTTTGGATTTCCAGGTGGATGGCAAACTCGCGCATAGGCTCAGCCGGTTCGGAACCTGTTTCTCCACCGCTGGAGCGCCTTTTCGCTCTGGAGTCGGCTCCTTCCTCCCGAGTATATTGCAAATCAACTTTATCCATGAGCGGATGAGCCTTCAATGTCGAGTAAAGCTTTGTAACGTCTGAATCCCTTCTTGCCTGGCCCTGCAAGTCCACCTCGATGACCATTGGAAGCTTGGGCTTCTCCTCCTCAGCCTTAGCTTTGGGACCCGACGTAACACGCTTGACAGCCCGCCCTCTTGCAGCCTGCAAGTTAGGATCGGTCGTTTTAAGAAGAATTTCCTTTAGCGCAAGATTTTCCGGGCACGCGTTTGTAACGACAGCCAGTACATAACTTCGCGGAATCATGTCTTCCTTCTCAGCTGCTGCCTGGGCCTGGCGAAGCATAGCCTGCTTCCTGCCCTGCAGCTCAAAGAAATCTTTCTTCACGAAATCGCCCGCAGCTGAATACTCCCTGGTCACTTCGGCATATTCAGCCTGTATTTTTTCAGTTTTCCCGCTTGAAAATAATTCCGCGCCGATAATTACCGCCATAATCACCGCAAAAAGCACGACACAGATCAAGTCCACGCGATCTCGATAGCGCTTCTTGACATAATAGTCCGGAAGTAAATTCATTGTGCTCATAACAGATCCTTTCTATCTACCGCCAAGGCTGAGACCAATCCCAACAGTCAGGCCGGGCCTGAAAGATTGGTTCTCGCCAAGAAAGGCCTTCGCATTTTCTCCTACTTTCAACCCTACCATCGGGTTGCCTATCTGGGCTGGCAAGTTCATGCGTTGCGCCAGGGACTGGCATAATTTTCTATCCTTCGCCTGGCCTCCGGTGAAAATCATTCTGTCAACGCCCGACTTGCGGAACATGGCTTCGTAGTATCGCAGACAATGTTCCATGTTCTGGCCCATCGCCTCAAGCCACCCCCCCGTCCACTTGTAAATCTCATCGCGCTGAGCATCGGTAACATGCTCCTGCTGCACATGCAGTCTTCTCTGATGAGCATCATCCTCGGAAATATTCATTCCCTCGGCGATGGCCTGGTCTATCTGGTCGGCTCCTCGGGGCAGATTCCGGGCAAAAACCACCTTAGTGCCGTGGGCTATAACCACCTGAGTACTGACCGACCCAAGGTCTACATACATCACGGCTTTTTCGTCATCGGTTCCCCAGTCGAAAAGACCTGTGAAACACTGAACAAGCGCCAGCGGCTCGACGTTTACTCCAACAACTTCAAGCCCAGCCCGGTTTGTCATTCCGAGATAGGCATCCATCGTCGATAACGGAATCGCTACAACAATCACTTCCTGTCGAACTTCGCCTTCGCTGTATACTTCGCCAGCTACTATGTGCCGGATAATTGCTTCATTAACGGGATAGGGCAACTCGCTCTGAGCTGCCCTGCGTACTGCTGCCTCGGTGGCTTTGGGGTCCAGCCGGGGCACTTTTACGTGTCGAACAAAGGTATTCTCAGCAGGCAGGCCAAGAATGCACTTATGGCCCTTGAAACTGTCTGCACGTAAAACTTTCGGTATGTTGTGAGAAAAATAGTCCAGCCTCGCAAACTGGTCTTTGCGAATGTGCTGGGGAATTTCAATATTTCCAAGGGCCGATAACTCAATACCGTCCTTGAGAACTCTCAGCTGCACCAACTTGGCGGCGCTGGAGCCCAAATCTACCCCTATGGGGAGCATATCTTTTGATGAAATATGAAACGCCATCTTAAAAACACTTTCTTGTAATGCTCATACCGAGCTCTCCGCATAGCCCGGCACCCGGCCGGAGGATGAAAACCTCCGACCGGGCCGGTAACAACTCTTTTATTTAGTGCGGCCTGGCCGCAGTCGTTATCTTTCCAGATTACTACGGTGCAACCGTACCAGTTGCAGGAGTGTAGGTGTAAGCAGCGCTGGTCATTGGATTGGTCGGAACCTCGCGAGTATAGCCGCCTGTCACAAGATCTCCCAGTGCCGTGGGATAAGCGCCTGTTTTCACTCGGTAGAGTTCTACGAGGCTCTGGAGGGAGGCGATATCCGTGTCTACCGCAGCCTGGTTTGCATTATCCGATGCATCTGTGAACTGCGGGATGATAATCGCAGCCAGAATGCCCAGCAGGATAACAACGATCAAAATTTCTATAAGGGTAAATGCAGCGTTCTTCATGGTGATACTCCTAATTTGTTTCAAATGTTCTTACTTCTCATGGTTAGCTGGCAACTTACCAGCTGACTAATTCACACATCGCCTAATAACAACAGCAGCAAAGATTGAAAGTATGAATCATGGCGTTACGACTACGCACATTGTGTAATATTCCGGATACGTCATCTGAGTCCATCATGATCTGGTTCGTGGAATCCGCCGAAACCGCTTCAAACTTAAATCGTATAATTATCCGCCAAAGCAATCCGGGTTCTTCACGTCCTGTTCTGGATACCTCCTTCCCTATGGCAGACGGCATCACGACCACATTCACAAAAAACCAGACAGTGATCCCAATATCACTCACAACGATTGCAGATCAGCAAATATGAAAAGGTCTTTTCCTGATCTCGAGAGTCGCAAGTATTATCTCAATGTCAAATAGCCCGGCATTTCGGCCAGGGGGAGACAGACTCCAGTTAAAACTAGCTCCTCAGCTATATACAATTCGGATTTGGGAAAAAAACCTTGAGGTGGTTTTTTGTGATTTGCGCTCCTTTTTCCGGCGCTACGCCCCTTGTTACGACCCATACAACTAGGCCGACCTGTTGACCTCACTGGCCATAGGTAACTGAAGTATAGGATTAAAAAAATCGAAAGGCTAAGCGAAAACACCTGAAAATCAATTTTTTTGGAAAAATTTTCCCTGGCTTAAATAAGCTTAACTGCATACTATAAAAGATGTTATCTGTTTTAATCTAAAATAGCCACTGGACATGCTTGGAAGAAATCCCCTTTTTATTGTCTTTTTCCCAACTCAAAAAAACCGTTTTTTCATTTCATTACCCTGAAAACAAGTTCGGTTTTTGGGGTAACCGCTTATCGAATTGGCTTTTGTATGGAAAACTGCGGTGTCCTGTCATCTGAATTGACGAGAAGTTCTTTGGCAACGACATTTTGAGGTTCTGCCTGCATAGCAGAGGCAAAAAGTTCACGCGCCCGGCCTTTTTGGCCTGTCTTGGCATAGGCCTTGCCGAGAAGACATCTCAGCATCGGGTCGTCGGAATGGTTTTTCATCGCCTTCTCCAGCACTGCTATCGCTGCGGAAAAATTTCCGTCGATAATCATGGCATAACCGAGGATCATCGAGGCTTCCAGATTTGTAATATCCAGCCTGCGGGCCTGCTGGGCGGCATGAATCGCAGCTATGGTTTTATTCTGCAAAAGGGTTGACTTGGCCAGCTTGACCCACGTTTCAACGTCATCGCTGCGAAGCTGACAAGCCTGCCTGTAGGAATCTTCCGCTTCGGCGTTTTTACCCAGAGCGATAAAGCAATCTCCCTGCATTTCATATATCCAGGCAGCTGGTTTATGGTTTTTCCGATTCAATATATTCTCGAAGGTTCCCGCAGCTGCCCGGAAGTCTTTATTTCGGAACTGAGCAGTCGCCAGCATTTCAGGATACCGCCTGTTTTTATGATCCGAATCGCATGCTTGCTGGAAGTAAGCGACAGCTTTGCCGTACTGCTCAAGAATCATTGCGATCCGCCCAGCCAGTTCACATGTACCCGCCTGGGCGTCCTTGTGATCCATATACTTCTCAAGATACATCTGTGCCTGCGGAACTTCGCCAAGGGTAACCAGAATCTCTGCTACGGCTTCAACGGCAGCTATATTATTTCGGTTCAACTCGAATGCGTGATTGTAGCTGGTGATGGCGTCTTCAAATTTTGCGTCCTTCTCTTGGGCCACGCCGAGAAGATAAAACGCTTCGGAAGATTCGGGAATCTGTTCGACAGCTATTTTCAATTCCGCGATAGCGGCAGAGTAATTTAACTCCTCGATATACACCTTACCCAGCAGCAAGCGAAAATCCGTATTGGTATCATCGATAGCGAGAGCTTCGATAGCTTTCAGGCGGGCCTTTTCCAGCTGACCGTTTTTATAGTGGTCACAGGCCAGGGAGTAATAGATCTTGACCCTTGAATTGGCCCATTCGCTATATGCTTCCTGCTTTGACTCGGTAATCGTAGGCTGATTGCACCCGGCTCCGAAAACTGCAAGCAGAAGAAATGTTCCCAAGGGTAAAATCTTTTTCATATTACTTCTCCCGGTATCCAATATTTTTCCAACATCATAAAATTCCGCAAAATCCCGACGGGCAATCTTCAGACCATTACTTGCTAGCCATGATTTCGAGAGCTTCCGACAACGGGCGAGGCTCGGTCCAGCTGGTTCTTTTCTTCGCCGGAATGGCTATCGGCTCTGGCCTGTCTGCTGGTCGGACAGTATTGATATCTTTTTGTCGTCCAGGCTGAACGAGCGTTGTGCTTGATTGACTCGTAGGCGTCGCCGACTCCTGATCGGCTGAGGGCTGGGCCTGGAAGTCCTTTTTACTCTTCTGCTGCAATTCCTCGACGAGGGACCGGTGAAGTTTGCGCTGATTTGTCTGTTTTGGATTCACAGGCTTGGCCTGCGAGACTTTCGGGGATTGGGGTTGCGAGGATTCCTTTAATCCTTCGATAACTTCCGATCCAAAGTCTGGTTCCACATCGACAGCCTGTGGTTTGGGGGCAGGCTGTTGAGGCTTGATTTCAGATTTTTTCTCAGCTGGCTCTTTCACAGGTTCGATCTTTGGTGTTTCCTGTAAAGGAGCTGTTTCAGCTTCGATTTTCAGTGGTTCAGGCGCCGGCTCGACCATAGGCTCGATATCGACTGTCTCAGCCTGCTCTTCAAAGTCTTCCTCCACCATTGGTGTCGGAGCGGGGATTTCGACAGTCCTGTCAATCGGCGCAGCCGGTTCAACGAATGATTCCGTCTGGACTTCAAGGGTTTTTACTTCACCCATGTGTTCCACTTTTGCAGGATCAGGCCTGGGCCAATCCAGGGGCAGAACCACATCATTTTCAATACCGAATGTTTCCCGCACTATCGGATCCAGCTTATTGGCATCGAGCGGTTTTGTGGGATAGGTTACTTCCTCGAACGGCTTGCCGAGCTCCTGCATCATCATGCGCTTGATGATATTACGTGTGCTCATAAAGGCAGGCTGATCCGCCCAGTATGCTTTATGGGTGAGCCTTTCTTTCAACCTGATCGCATCGATCATCTTCGGCTCCAAAGACAAGGCCAGGTCCAAATTCCACATCGCCTTGTCCATATCGCCGTTCCTGGCATCCCGGCGAGCCCATCTGGCATAGGTATCTGCCAGCTTGCTGCGAGAGAACCATTGCAACCCCTTGCGTACACCGACGCGAGTTCTTTCCATATCATCACGAACCCGCTCGCTGGCAAGTTCAGCAGCTTCCTGCTGAATGATATGTGGCGTCAGAAGGATTATCACCTCTTCGCGAACAGTCGTATCTACTGTACTGCGAAAGAGTTGGCCAACGACTGGGACATTACCCAACACAGGTGTCTGATTTCGTTGAATTATAACTTCATCGCGGAACAGGCCTGCGATAACTATAGTCTTGCCGTCTCGCACAAGGACATTGAGTGTAACTTCCGTGGTTTGCTTACTGGGTAAAGCCGGGCCTCCTTCCGTGACCTGTTCGACTTTTCCGCGGGAGATTTCCGGGTGCAGTTCCATGCGGATATACCCATCTTTGCCGATGAATGGCCTGACTCGAAGCTTGGTACCCGTTTCCAGGAACTCAACGGTCTCGGTCGCAACTGTCTGGCTGACAGTTGTCGTAATGTAACCATCCATATTACCTACAAGTACGTCGCCACGCTGCTTATTGACAACCAGCAGTTTAGGATTGGCCAGGACGGTGGTATCCGTAATGCCCTCGAGGGCTTTAAGGAACACGCCAACATTGTTATTGATGAAGCCCACCGACATCGGGCTTGAACCAGCTGGGAAATTGTTCGTAAATGGCGTAACAACTCTGCCTTGTGCCTGATTGAAATTTTTTACACCGCCAGCCGGAGGAGCTGGAACAGTTATGCCCGTAAGATCACTGGTCACCCCAAACGTCTGAAAATCAACCCCAGCCAGCACTTGCAGATCAATACCAAGTGCATTTGTCTCATCCAGGTTGGCGGAGAGAATGGTCGCTTCGATCAATACCTGATCCGGTTTGGCGTCGATTTCTTTTATGATTTCCGCAACTTTCTCCAGCTGTTCCGGGTAATCGAAGACGACGAGAATGGCTTCGGAAGCATGATCCTGGGCACCGCCCCAGTCCTTTACTTCCATTGGGGCATCAATAATTCCCTCTTCGGGGGGCGGGGTTGTTGAGACCTTACCGTTGGGAGACAGAACATCCATAACGAGTTTCTTTGCATCGTCAGCCCGGATGTAATAAAGCTTGAAAACCCGATACTCCATCTTTCGGAGGTCCGCAAACTCCTTGGCTGTGTAAACGTAGATGAAGCTTCCTTCCTCCACGCTGACAAGATCATTGGATTTGAGTATGGCTTCGAGAGCTTCCTGCATGGTCACGCCGTACAGATCCACATTGGCAGTACCCTCGACACTCTTGGAAACAATAATGTTTTTTCGTGCCTGCCTGCTTAACTGACGCAAGACCATACGCAGATCCGCACCCTGAACAGAGAGATCAAAATTCCCTTCCTGGGTCATTTCGACCTTTTCACCAGGCACTAATTCCGTCCTGGGCTGGGTGGCAGACTCTTTGGCCTCTGAGTCTGAATCAGTATCGCTGAAGAGTTCGCCTGCAACTGAGTCTGCAGGCTCGGCGGTCACTACTGCTGTGGGTACAGAAAGCGCAAGCAATGCTGCAAGCACCATTATCCATTCCATGTTCAGCATCCGTACTAGATGGCCCTGCGGGGTCATCGGCATTCTCCTTCCGGCTGAAAAACCGGACTAAACCTAAAAAATGCCGCGAGGAAAAACTCTACGCATCCTGCGCAGAGACTTACTTCACGTAAAATGTCCAAAAAAAACTACGCAATCTCAATATCGACATATTGAGTGAAAAAAATCCTGCTTTTTTTCAAGAAATGTGTATTACCCCTTAATAAACAACCAACAAACTCCGATTTTGTGCAATCGGCCAATGACCCCTCTAAAACAATTCATGAACCATCTAATACAAAACTGGACGTCAAAACATCAGTTTTCAGCTACAGTTACCTTGCCGATAACTGGTGAAATCGAAACGCTCATGGAGTAGTCCCCACACTGAATGACAACCTTATTGCTGCTGTCAACTATCTGAGTAGTGCCCCCCTGCACCGGCTCACTGCTGGACAGAAACGTCACGCTGGAAGCTCCCCCGCCAAAATTGGCAGAGACAATGTTCAGACCAGCCTCTCCAATCGCGGTTTGCAGATTGACATTGTAAGGCTGGTGTGTGGCGGGATTTGTCAGCATACCGTCGGCGTCGGAAATGGTGTAACTTTCAGTTCCGGTATTAAATTGAATGGTAACAGGGGTTTGGCGTTTCATGGCTTCGCTCTGGGCAAATTCCAAATCACGCGAAACCATACCAGCTGCAGCTATGACAACGTCGCGATCGGTATCCAAAGCCTGGGGAATCACAATCGCTGCCAGAATTCCCAAAATTACCACGACAACAATGATCTCAATCAGTGTAAAGCCATTAACCCTTGCCGATTCGATTTCTCTTGATAGCAACACGTCATAACCTTTCATGTATGAAAATCCAAGCCTGAAAACACCCACCCTGACAGCTCCAAAGCCATTTGATCGTAGCGATTCTACTTCATAATTGTAGCTCGTAAAGCCTCCCAAGAAAAGGTAAATAAGTCAAAGTGACCGGTTTGGTTGACCTTGGTTTTGGTCAGTTTACTGGTGGACTGGTTAAAGATTACAGAAAAACCTCTTATTGACCGAATTATAAAAACCCGCAAAAAACATGAAATCTTGAGTCGAAGAAGTTTTTATGTATTTTTTTACTGATCAACCAGTTACCAGTCAACTGGTAACTCAAACGGTCAGTTTGAGTAAATAACATTTAGAGCGGTTATCGACCTTATCAGGGCATTTAAAATTGGAGAGTTCGCATTGTTGCAGGTTCGCTTTTCCCTTGGCGATGTCAGAACCACCAATAGGCCGAACTCTGAATGACAGACCAATGCTTATTTTTTGGGAGGTAAGCGATTATCACAACTCTTTTGTTGCTCCGCATTAGAAAAGGCGTACAATATTTTCGCGTATTGGAAAAATCAGCCTGACAAGTCACGGGACGAGTTCTGCTGTGACCTTAAAAAATCTGGAGAAAATTATTATGAGTGCAAAGACTACGTTTGCCCTGTTTTTCGGCAATAGGGGTTTCTTCCCAGCCTCTCTTCAAACCGCTGCCCGCGAGGAAATGACCGCCGCTCTGAAAAAGCTCGGACACAAGACCATCGCCCTGCCCGCTTCCGCCACGCGAAACGGCGCTGTCGAAACGCCGGCTGAGGGCGAAGTCTATGCCAACTTCCTCGAAAAAAATCGCGGCAAGTTCGGGGGCGTAATTCTCTCCCTGCCGAACTTCGGCGACGAGACCGGCGCCATCGCAGCCTTGAAAAACTGCGGCGTACCAATTCTCATCCAGGCCTTTCCTGACGAACTGGACAAAATGGCGCCCGCTGTGAGGCGCGATGCTTTCTGCGGAAAATTTTCCGTCATGGATGTCTTCTATCAGAACGATCTGCCATTCACCGCACTTCAGCCTCACACCGTAGCGCCAGGCAGCGACGATTTCGCCGAGAATATCAGGTTCTTCGACAGCGTTTGCCGTGTTGCATGCGGCATGGCTGAGACGACCATCGGTGCGATCGGTGCAAGAACAACCGCGTTCAAGACAGTCCGTTACGACGAGCTGGCCTTGCAGAGACACGGCATTACCATCGAAGCCCTGGACCTTTCGGATATCTTTGCGCGCATGAAGGCCCTCAAGCCGACGGACAAAAATCTCAAAGCCAAGACCGCCAAGCTTATGAAAGTCGCAACATGGACAGGCGTGCCCGCCAAGGCACAGCAGCAGATCGCACGACTCGGCGTAGCCATTGACCAGGTCATCGACGAATATAAAATGGACGGGCTGGCGCTGCGGTGCTGGGTGGAACTTCAACAACAAATGGGCATTTCCCCGTGCGTACTGCTGGGTATGCTCAATAACGATCTGATAGCGGCAGCCTGCGAGGTTGACGTCTGCAACGCCGTGACCATGAGGGCGCTGACGTTGGCGTCCGGCAATCCGCCGACATGCCTCGACTGGAACAACAATTACGGCGACGAAAAAGACAAGTGCATTCTGTTCCACTGCGGGCCTGTACCTGCCAGCCTGATGACGGGCAAGGGCAAAATCACCGATCATGAAATTCTCGCGAATGGCGTAGGAAAAGGGAACGGCTTCGGCTGTAATGTAGGCCAAATCGCGCCGATGGACATGACCTACGGAAGCATGATTACGGAAGATGGCGAGTTGAACTTCTATATCGGCGAAGGAAAAATCACCGACGATCCGATCCCGGCTGACTTCTTCGGCTGTGCCGGAGTGGCTGAGATCGAAAACCTCCAGGCAAAACTCCAGGCCATCGGATACATGGGACACCGACATCATACCAGCCTGACAAAAGGCCTTGTCGCCGAACCCGTCTGTGAAGCGTTTGAAAAATACCTGGGCTACGACGTAACCTTACTTTAATCGTGATAATCGGGATGGCTCTTGATTTTCGGCAAGGGACATCCTTTCTTCCATGTTCGTATACGGAGAAGGGAATATGAATTTAACCGTCGAAACCATAGATGGTGCTGTCGTTGTTACCATACCTGGTCGATTCCTAAACGCCAGTAATCACGAAGACTTCATGGCTTCAGTCACCCCTATCCTGGAAAAAAACAAAAAAGTCGTTCTGGATTTGCATCAACTGGAATCCTTAGATAGCTCAGGCTTGGGAGCTTTCGCCTTCTGTATGAGAAAGATGCGGGATTCAGGCGGCAAAGTCGTACTATGCTCGCCGACCCCTGGCGTTAAGACCGCATTCGGCCTGGTTCACATCAACAGGATTATGGATGTCCACGAAACCAGGGAAGAGGCTCTTGAAAATTTATAGGATTCAACCATGCAAGTAATACGGGAATCATTTGGCGAAATGGCTATGGGCCTGCCTGTCGAACTTTTTACGCTCTCTAACCCACAGGGCATCGTCGCGAAGATAACAAACTTCGGCGGAATTCTCACCTCGCTGCAAACGCCTGACCGCGACGGAAAGGTCGACGAGATTACGCTCGGGTTCGATTCGCTGGCGGGGTATCTGGGCGAGCATCCTTATTTCGGCGCGACCGTCGGACGGTTCGGCAATCGGATAAACCAAGGCCGATTCACCCTTGACGGAAAACAGTACACACTGGCTAAAAATAACAATGGCCTGCATCATCTCCACGGCGGGGAGGTCGGCTTCGACAAAGTCCGTTGGAAGGCCCAGCCTTATGAAAGCGACGGAGAATCCGGCGTGGTACTTTCGTACCTCAGCCCGGACGGCGAGGAAGGCTACCCGGGTAATCTGTCCGTCAACGTCCGGTATGCCCTTACGGATTCCAACGAGCTGCGGATAGATTACTCGGCTCAGACCGACAAGCCGACTCCCATCAATTTGACGAACCATACATATTTCAACCTGGCCTCCGCTGGTGCGCAAGATGTGCTTGACCACGTCCTGACACTCAACGCCGACGGATATCTGCCGGTAGATGACAAGCTCATCCCAACGGGCATGGTCGCGCCGGTCGCTGATACGCCGATGGATTTCCGAACCCCTCACGCCATAGGCCAACGAATAAACGACGTCCCCGGCGGATACGATCACTGTTATGTCATCAACCGTACACAGGCCGACAGTGAGGGTGGCAGGTCACAACCGGTCCTGACGGCAAAAGTTTTCGAGCCAACAAGCGGCCGGGTAATGGAAATTTTAACAACCGAGCCGGGCGTGCAGTTTTACTCTGGTAATTTTCTGGATGGCCTGACAGGCCGGGCCGGGGTGAAGTATCAAAAGCATCACGGCTTCTGCTTGGAGACACAGCATTACCCGGACTCCCCGAATCAGCCGACGTTCCCTACCACCATACTTCAGCCAGATCAGGTCTACAACCACACGACTATCCACCGATTTTCCGTGGAATAATTTTCGTTTACCGCTCAGAGAGTGGTATAATCTTGGCAGGATTTGAAAATGTCTAGGGCAGCTGTTTGCCGGGCTGCTATTGGGAGCAAAAAGTGTCAACACGAGTTTTTACAGCAATGGTTCAAAAAGAAGGCGACGGGTGGGTTTCTCTCTGTCCAGAACTGGACATCGCCAGCCAGGGTGAATCCATTGAGCAGGCAAGGGCGAATCTTACCGAAGCTATCGAACTCTTTTTTGAAACAGCAAGCGAATCCGAAATCAGCCAGCGTCTGCACGGCGAAACGTACGTAACCCCGTTGGAGGTTCAGGTTGGGTAAACTGCGAATCTTATCGGGGCGGGAAGTAATCGCGATACTTTCAGAACAGGGCTTTTCTCAAGTTCGGCAACGCGGCAGCCACGTCGTAATGCAAAAGACAACCGAAAATTCAACTATCACCGCTATCGTACCCGATCACAAGCAAATCCGCATTGGTACACTTTCGTCAATCATTCGACAAAGCAAATTACCCCGAAAACTATTTGAATAGCATGCACTTGCAAGGCTACTTTATTACAGATGACTCAAAAACACTCGGTGTTACCTTATTAGCCTCATACGAATCTGGATACTTAAACTTAAGAAATTCCTCATAACCCTTGAATTCCTTCCTATCAATTAAAAAGAACTGTTGCAGAGCAAGCGTTTCCAGTATTGATGGTTCAGGGAGTTGATTAGTATTATCTTTCTTAAAAATTAAAACTTGCTCTGTTGCTGCCAATTCTGCCAGTAGTATAGCTGCATTGAGTTTCTCGCCCTTCTCATTTAGGAGACTGGCTTTTTTCGTACCGTCGGAAAGTATTTTTTTCACTTTCTGATCAAAAGTATTTATATTTACTTCAGGAACCGAAACGCCGCCTGAACCAATATGAAAGATAACGGAAAATACAGCCGCAGTAACTATGACCCCAACAAGAAACGATAATATTTCTTTTTTACCAATCATTGCTTCTCCCATATCTAATTACAAGAGACAAATTAGTCCCCGACTTTCTTCATTCGACATTCGCAATTCGCTATTGATTCGTCATTCGGCCTTCTTAATTCGCCATTAATTTATCCCCATTCACGAAAGTCGTTTACCAATTGATCCCATCGCCAGCTTGGCGTGCAGGACGCCTTTTTCCCGGCCTAGTTGGCTGTTGAGTTGTTTTATTTCCCCGGCCTGGCCTCTCACCATGATCATCTCCGAACATAAATGCTCGTCAAGATGAATATGCGTCGTCGCCAAAACCTTGCCCAAAAAGTGATGCTGATGATGCGTCAACCGAGCCGCCAGCCCGCGGGCATGATGATCGTACAAAAGAGATATCGTACCCAACGCCTCCTCGTCAGCCTCCCATTCCTCCTGAACCAGCTGGTCGCGAATCAGATCGCGAACAAATTCCGAGCGGTTTGTGTACCCGCCCTCGGAGACGAGAGTTTCAAGCTGTTCATATAAAGGCTTTTCAATCGACAGGCTCAAACGTATGAGTTCAGACATGGTTGGTTTCCTTTTTATCAAAACATAATATTAGCCCAGACCACACCGTAAAACAAGCCCTCAACCAGACTAAAGGCCCCTGGACATTATTACGAAAATGGTCATTTTCATAATTCCCATGTACAAATCCCCCGTTTCATGCTATAAATAGGACCTTCTTGATACGAATTAGGAGAGATTAAAAATGTCACCTGAACTTATCGCGTTGATGGGCACAGCTGCGGGATTGGGATTTCTCCATACGCTGATCGGCCCGGATCATTATTTACCGTTCATCGTCATTGCCAAGGCCAGGAACTGGTCGCGAGGCAAGACCGCGATAATCACATTCCTGTGTGGCCTGGGCCACGTCCTCAGTTCCGTGGTTCTCGGCATGGTCGGAATCGCAGCTGGTCTGTCGCTGGAATGGCTAGTATCTACGGAATCGAATCGCGGCGACATCGCAGCCTGGCTGTTGACCGCGTTTGGCTTGCTATATTGCATATGGGGTCTGCGCCAGGCCTGGCTGAACAAGCCCCACACGCACCGCCACGTACACTCAGCCGGCAACGAACACGAGCACGAACATACCCACAATCATAATCACGCACACCCGCACGATCAGGGCAAAACCAACATCACGCCCTGGATTCTTTTCACGATCTTCGTGTTCGGCCCATGTGAGCCGCTTATCCCGCTGCTTATGTTCCCAGCTGCGGCGGAGAGCTTCTGGAGCGTAACTGCGGTGGCGACTGTCTTTTCAGTCGTCACGATAGGGATGATGATGACTATCGTACTGGCGGCGAGCTTCGGGTTGAGTTTCATGAGATTCAAAAAGCTCGAACGGTTCAGCCATGCCCTTGCGGGAGGATTGATTCTCATGTGCGGAGTGGCAATTCACCTGGGACTGTAAAAAAGATTCCGACGAATCAAACCTGGCTGTAAGACTCTTTCTCAGATTGGCTGGTATGATCTGGTTCTATGTGGACTATCACCTGCTGGACGGAATCGTCCGCAGCCAGGATGCGGTGTTTCACATCAGTAGCGATATTATGGCCTTCTTCAACAGTCAAACTCGGATCGACCGTGACGTGTAAATCCATTTCGACTTTACTGCCGAGTTTTCGGGCGCGCACGGCGTGACAATCCCGCACGCCGGCGGTTTTGCAGACGATCATTTCCAGCATGGCGACCTGCTCTTCGGCGGGTGCTTTGTCGATAAGTTCATCGCAGGAGATGATGATCATTTTCACAGCTGCGACCAGAAGGAACGCTGACAGAACCGCTGCAGTCAGGCCATCAAGCATCTGCCATTTCGGCCCGGCGAACATAGCACCGGCAATACCCACAGCTGCAGCCAGCGAAGTAAACGCATCCGTCCGGTGATGCCACGCATTGGCAATCACAGCAGGGTTGGAAATACGCACTCCCACCCGCCTGGTCAAATGAAACAGGATCTCCTTGGCTGGGATCGTGAGAATCGCCAAGCTCAACGGAACGAAACCGACAATCCCGTTTTTAACATTCAAGTGCAAAGAGTCCACAGCGCGGTAGCCTATGATTCCCGCAGCTGACAGCAGGCCCAGGCCCACAAACAGCGCGACCAGCGTATGCACGCGTCTATGCCCATAGGGGTGGGAATCGTCTGGCGGCAGGTCGCCCCATTTCAGACTGGCCAGGACTGCAATATCCGAAACCAGGTCGGTCAGGCTGTGCACGCCGTCGGCCAGGATCGTCTGGCAGGAAAAAACCACCCCGGCTCCGATCTTTGACCCGGACAGGGCTATATTCACCACCACTCCCCAGATGGTTATGGACCGGCCTGACGTTTGGGAATTTTTTTTAGCGACATCAGTCATGGTCACGACCTTTCCGCGGAAGTGGTAACAGAAACAAACTCAGCTGCTTTAATCGCGTCGGGCTTGATAACTTCAACCCGGGCGGAAAGAACCCGCTGGTCTTGCATAATAAGGTTCAGAATTTCCGATGCGAGTTTTTCCAGCAAAAAGAACCGCCACCCCGCTACAGCCTGGATTATTCGTTCGGAAAGAGAAGCGTAATCGATAGCTTGGTTGAGGTCATCGGAGTCCGCAGCAGCCTGGCCGGCAAATTCCAGGTCGATGTTGAGAAAAATCTGCTGCGCCTGGGTTCGTTCCCAATCGTTAACGCCGACAATAGCCTGCATGCCAAGATTTTTTATGTGAATCAACATGCGGGCATTCTAATCTATAGCTATTAAAAAAACAACGAGGGCTGATGTCTGGCACATACACATTACACATGCGAGCATCAACCCCCGCCTCGGTGAAGGGAAACCGGTGCTGCAGGATCCGCTGTTCCCGTTGCTCCCGCCGTTATATATTACAAAAATTATAGGAGCAACCTCCCGGCCGAAATATCAAATAGCTTTGAAACGCGACCCAATAACAGTCATTGGGGGAGGATTGTTTACTTGTCATTAGTCATCCCTGAAAAAGTCGGCATTGCTTTTAAAATAGGCTCTAAAATTCCTGTAATGCCAATTGCAAATTGCAAGGGGATGTTTCTTTAATTGTTAAAACTCTTTGGTCTCCAGTATTCACTTTATCTTATCTTACGTATTGGTTGTTGTCAAAGGCTGCTGGTGCGAAGCGGAGGGCGCAGCCCGGAGCGAAGCAGTAGCAGCGGCACGAAACGCCTCGGGCAGGTCGGCATGATATTCTTTCAACGCCGCATAGTAGCTGCCGCTCTCCAGGGCCTCCGCCAGCCTTGACAGGTCTTGGCTATGCGAAACTTTGCGGAAGCCTCTTTCTGCCTCCGTCAGGCCCGTAGCGAGCCAACGCGCAGCCTGGTCGGTCTGCGTCTGCCAGCGACAAACCCGGCTGCTTGTCCGCCGAAAATTCAATATCACATTCTCGATCATATTCGTGTTCATCAGGCTGCGGTTCAGCGTCGCCGGGACCTCCAGAAGATGCAGCGTTATCAGGTCAAGCCCGCCTTCGTGAAGGCTGTCGCGGGCGGCGGAGTTCTTGCCAGCCAGGAAGTCGTCAAGTTCACACAACGCCAAAATGCCCGCCTCAGGGCCTTGTGCCTTGCGTAGCCTGTCCATCAACTCCGTCATCGTTGCCCAATCTTTTTTCGCCAAATATCGCCTGAGATTTCGTTCCTTGTGAATCAGGCACCGCTGCACAACTGCCGTCGCAAAAATTGCTTTCACAGCCTTCCGCAACGCTTCACTGCCATCAAGCACCGCCAGCAGAGGCCTGCGTTCCGGCGGAGCGAAACCGCGAATTTGTACGCGTTTTATAAGGGCCAAAGCCACTTCGTAGTTCTCGCTGGAACCAATCTCGAAGTCCAAAACTATCTTGTCGCCTGCGGTCGTAATACCGACTGCAACGATGGCCGTTATGTCCTTCGAGAGCACCACGCCATCAACCATCAACGCCAGCCAGTCGTACAATTCGCCGTTGTCGTCGCAGCCAAGTCGCCGCCTGCGAAGCTCCGTGAAACGCTCCCTGCCGTGCTGCTGAAAAATACGCGATATCTGCGATGCGCTGCTGCCACGTTTGTTTTTCACCACTTTGCCGGTCTTGCTCTGCGAACCAGCTGCCAGAATCGATGCCAATATTTGACGACGCAATTCGCCGCGATCCTGGGCGGCGGTATAGCTCTCAAGCTCCGCCTCACTGGTCGTGCCGTCGGGATTTTCCCGCCGAACCCGAGGCCGTGTGATCTGTTCACGCTCAGCCTCAATATAAACGTAACCCTCAGCAGTGCCAGCTCGGACAAAATCCGAATCGGCGTCTGGCCGATAACGCGGGCCGCACAACTGCTCAAGCTCCGAAGCCATGACATCCATAATCATATCTCGGGTAGCCGTTCGGATATAATCTCGAAAAATTTCGCCTGCCGACCCGAAATCAGCTTGCCCAAGCACCTCAAGTACATTACTGTTGTCCATAACGATGGTCTCCTTCAAAAAAATTAAAAAAACGATAATAGCCGTATCGGCTACTACCGGAGACCATCGTCATTTTTAACAATCAATGAAAAACTTCCAATTGCAAGGTTCTGGGGGATAACTCCTCGCTGCTTTGCAATATGACGTCATCATTTAATATCCAACCGGTGATTTTTCCTCCCGTGTCATACCCGCGAAAGCGGGTATCCAGGGCCGACCAGCCGAGGCGAAAATTTCCATCATGGGCTTTTTTCCCGTCTTGATTATATTCCCTGGATTCCGGGCCGCCAGCGGCGGTGGCATAAGCTTCGCTACGCTCGGAATGACAAGAAAACAACTTTTTCAGGGACGACTAATTAACATCTCAAAACATCACGTCGTTCATTTTGACCAGCCAAAATACCAGCCAAAGAACTCATATATCATGACATAGGGGGGGGTGACGCCTAGAGTGGCACGGGGGTAAACTTTTTTTAAAATTTTTTAGGGGGTGGATCAGGCATAAAAAAAGCCCACCGGTTTAATGGTGGGCTTGGGCGTTATATCGTCTGATTGGGGGCGTTGTTGTGGGACTATGCAGCTGTAAGCTTAACTTTGGGGGTTACTTCAAGCGTCTGGCAGGCCAGGGCATAAAGGGTGTCGAGATTGAACGGTTTGTAGAGGGCTGGCAAGTTAAACTCTTTTATCTTCCTTGCGGTATCCAGTCTGAAACCGTCACCGGTCATTATAATGGTTCTGCTTCGTAATTCAGGCTGCAACTTTTCAATCTCCGCCAGAACATCCCAGCCATCCATGCCATCCATAAGCACATCCAGAATTACAAGATCAAATTCCTGGGCTTTGAGTTCTTCCACCGCAGCCTGTCCTGAAAGCGCCTTGACAGACTCGGCTCCGTATCTGGAAAGTACTTCGCCCAGCAACGACGCAACAGATTTATTGTCGTCTACAACCAGTATTTTGCGATCCTTAAGGGAATCATCGTAATATGACATGGTACAACTCCTCTGTGCTCTTATGCACAATTTTTAATTAACGTCCAACCAACAGTCTTTCTCAAATCTACTTCAACGCGGAATCAATAGATAAAGATTCCTATGCAATCAGCTATGCAGCCATTTGACGTACAGCGGTCTGCCTGCGAAGTCTCTCAAGCAACGCCTTGTGCCTGAGACAAACAGCTGATTCACTTATTTCGTATACCTTCGCAATTTCCTTATATGTGAGCTTCTCAACATAGACCATGACAAGCAATTCGCGATCTTTCTTATTTAGCCTTCGGACCAGTTCGGAACAAAACTCACGAGCCTCAAGTAATTCCTGATCTCGCCTGGCTCCGGGATCGGGCATTTCAAAAGCCAAGACATTAGATTCCTGTTTACGTTCTGCTGCGTCGGCCCGGCGGAGAACGCCGTCTTTTCGCATCTCATCAATCGCCAGAAACATCGCCTTGCTGCATGCAAACCTTACAAACGACAAGCCCCTGGAAGAATCATAAACCTTCTCCGCCAGCGAAAGACCCAAAAATGCGTAACTATGCAGATCATCCAGACCCACCCACGCATAACGCCGGCTAAGACGATACGCAATCTGCGTCGCCAAAGAAACATGCTCATGTGCCAAACTCGTCTTCTCCAACGTACCTTTTTTCTTAACAGGCTTCATAATGCCCTTCCTATATTCCGTTCTGGCATACCGTTTAATACCCGGGCTGTAACGGATAATAACCCGGGCGATTATTTGTACTCTTTGCGTACACAAACAAAGCGAATGACCAATGTCACGCTATTAAGATTCTCGACTGAAACCCGGAATACTTTAGGCATTCCCGGAAGTTTCCTGAAAAACATTTCACCGAAAATCTTTGTGGTATGTCATTTTAAAACAGGCACTTATAACAGCCTGGCACTACATCGCAGCTAATCTGCATGGCTAAATGGTAAATCACTGATTAGTAAGTACTCAAACTGACCGTTTGAGTTACCAGTTGACTGGTAACTGGTTGATCAGTAAAAAAATACATAAAAACTTCTTCGACTCAAGATTTCATGTTTTTTGCGGGTTTTTATAATTCGGTCAATAAGAGGTTTTTCTGTAATCTTTAACCAGTCAACTGATTAACAAGTCCACCAGTAAACTGACCCACACCAAGGTCAACAAAACCGGTCACTTTGAGTAGGTAGTTATTCTGAGTGTGTTAAAATCGAAACCCGAATATCGAAATCCTGAACAAATACGAACCTCAAAATTTAAAAATGGAAAACAACAATGGAAGACAAATCGACATGTTTGTTTTGAAAATTGGGATTTTGAACATTTAAAATTGTTTCGGATTTAGGTTTTTGTGCTTCGTATTTTGGGAAAAACAGGTTTTTTAAGATCAACTGGCGTTGTAGGCCTATATTTGGTTCTTAATTTACAACTTCGGTTGTATTATGCGCAGGCTTCCTGCAGAACTTCTTCCTCATCTGACTGGCCTGCTTCAAGCTCCACTCCGGGCGGGGTAATACCGTATCGCTTGAGTTTTGCATGCAGCGTAGCCCGGGTAATGCCCAGCAGCCCAGCAGCGCGGGTACGCTGCCAGCCCGTTTCCTGCAATGCTCGAGTGATAAATTCACGCTCAGCTGTTTCAAGCGAATAATTGGATTGCTCGGAACTGACCTCCGTTGTGATAGTTTCCTGGCTGGTCTGTGGACGATCCAACATTATGCTCGCGGGGGTTATTTGTTTGCTCTTCTCCAGAATCAGCGCCCGGTCTATAACATTTCGCAGCTCACGAACATTGCCAGGCCAATTATGACTCATAAGCATCTGCTCGGCTGCAGGACTGAGATCTTCAATCTCATGATTGCATATATCGGAAGTTTTCATGAAAAACCGGGCCAAAAGCGGGATATCGCAACGCCGGCCTGGCGCTCTGAGGGTCGGTAACTGAATGGGAAAAATGGCCAATCTGTAATAAAGGTCCTGACGGAAACGATTTTCCTGTACCTCATTAAGCAACTCGCGATTGCTCGAAGCTATAATCGTGGCCTGGCAAGGGATGTCTTTTGTGCCGCCGACTTTACGGAATTTTTTCTCCTGGAGAACTCTCAGCAGCTTGGCCTGGAGTTCGATAGGCATTTCGCTGATTTCGTCAAGGAAGATCGTGCCGGAACCCGCAGCTTCGAACAGACCTGTCTTATCACGATCCGCACCGGTAAAAGCGCCTCGAACATGGCCGAAGAGTTCACTTTCCAAAAGGTTCGCGGTCAAGGCTGCACAGTTAATGGCCAGGAAATCATCCGTCGAACCATTCCTGAAAACATGGACAGCCTTGGCAAACTGCTCCTTGCCCGTGCCGGTCTCGCCAACTATCAAAACCGGATTGCAACGACTCTGGGCTATCATCTGAACATTCTCAAGCAATCCGACCATATCAGGGCTTTGGCCTACGATATCTACAGCGACTGGACACTTGGTATTAAAGAATTTTTCCCATCCCTCAATCCCGTGAGCTTGAGAATTTTCGTCAATTTGTTCAGCTAAACGCAATCTTGCTGGCGATGTAAATGTCTTATTCTGCATTGATTAAGTCTTCCGTGGTCTCTGGTGACCTACAAATAACAATAATGTCGGTTCCTCCGGGTACCAAACCCGGCCTGGGCGGTGTGGGGCAAGAAAATGCTCAAGCTACCCGCATCACCGTAGCTATACGTCGAAGCCGGGAAATAAGAGCCTTGTGACGAAGACAAACGGAAGATTCACTGATTTTGAACACTTTTGCGATTTCCCTGAACGTCATATGTTCTGAATAATACATAACTAACAGTTCACGATCCTGGCTGCGAAGATGCTTGAGCAAAACGCGGCAGAGGTCACGGCTTTCCAATAGCATCTGGTCATTCACAGCCTGGTAATCTTCAACATCCGGCGTCCATGACTCATCGGTGTCGGAATGGCTTGCTGCTTCACTGAAAGGAAGCACCCGAGGCATGTTCGCACTGCTACGCCTGCGAAGTACGCCATCCTTACGCATCTGGTCAATGGCCCAGAACATGCCCTTCTGAGAAGCAAAATTCGGAAAAGGCACGCCCCTGCTGGGATCAAATGCCTTGGCAGACAAAGTCAGCCCCAATAATGAATAACTGTATAAATCATCCATCGGAACCCATGTATAACGACGCTTGAGCCGAGATGAAATCTGGCGAGCCAGCGGCATGTGGTCTTCCACTACTATAGATGAGTCAATGATCTTTTTCGTCCTGCTAACAATCTTTGTCGCTTCTTTTGGCATTTTTTAAATCCTTTTAATTTGACAGGGTCTCTTGTCTCTGGACTTCAATCACTACACCCTAATCATATGGGGAAATAAAAAATGATCAATCAGGCTCATTACTCAAAATACTGGGATAATCGGAAAAATAGAGGGCTTTCGCTTTAGTATCTTGTTAATTTAGGCAAAATTACAGATTTTACAGTTTTTTACGATAAATTATATTATATGCGGTAAAGCTATATATCTAAAGAGATTATGTTCAATTTTGGAAAAATACCCTTTTGGGCCGCCTTGTTTCTAAAAATAGGTGTTTTCACCCATCGATAGCGAGGGAAGAAATGTCCAAAAACCTGAATAATAGGAATAATATTTTTTAAAATTATGCTTGAAAACCCTTTTCAGGGTTATTAAAAATTTGAATTCTGGTGAAAAAAAGGCAAGTCGATGTTCAGATCGGCTTGCCTTTTGGCGTTATGACATATTTTAGTTGAGCTGTTGAGTTTCAGATATTGATTAGGCCCAATTGGATTGCGTACCTCATCAGGCTGGCGATGGATTCGACTTCACATTTGCGATAGATATTGTAGCGATGGTTTTCTACGGTCTTGGCGCTGAGATGCAGGTGGCGGGCGATTTCCTTGCTGCTCAGGCCCTCGCAGAGCAATTGCACTATCTCCACCTCCCGCCGGCTGAGGTCCACATTGGGTAATCGCTTGGGCCTGGCTGGCTCTACTGCTGCGGAAACATCATTGACCAGAAGCTCAGCGACGTCGGAGGAAAGATACACCTTGTTTTGAGAAGCCATGCGAACCGCCTTGGCCAATTCGTTCGGATCGCTGTCCATATCCAGGAATGCTTTTGCGCCTATACGTAGAGCGGCATAGACCTGGCCTCTTGCGCTCTGATCGGAAAGCACTACCATCGGAACATTGTTGTGAGTCTTGCCAAGAATTTCACGAATACGATGTATCGTCGCGAATGGCCCGCCTGAAAGAATCAGCACAATAATATCATATGGTAAGTCGCTGTTGTCTTCGACGGATTGGGCAAAATGTTCTTCGCAGTCGTAGATATTTTCCTCGCGGACAGCCAGGCCTCGTTCCTTCAGCAACGCCCCTATCCCAAGCCTTAAAATACGCTTACCGCCAATTAGACATATCCGTGTAAGCTTTGTTTCCCCCTCCGCTTTTTTAGGCCTGATTTCCACACCAGTTCCAGAAGAAATTGTCTGGGGCATATTGTGCCTCCTGAGGTCAACATGAATTTTATTAGATAGTAAACAACTGTTTTCAAATCCTTTTGAAGCTACAGAGGGGGGAAAAACCACAGAAAGACTTAATTCCTAAGTGCTAATTAATTATACAAAGAAAATCCGAAAAATTGGAAATCTTCTCTAGTTTTTTTAAAATTTATTTTCACATTTAACAAAAAGTCCCTAGCCAGCCTGACTTAAATCAGTCCGCTTATTTTATTTTAAGGTCTTTTTTTGCAAACAAAACCCATTTAGCAATGGATTCCAGCGGATTCACAGATTATGTTATCGGCCATGTTGGCGATATCACTTCAGTCTGGCAGTAATGGCAACTCGATTTACGTTGAAGCCGGCGGAAAGAAGCTTTTGTTTGATGCTGGGATAAGCGGCAAGCAGGCCGAGGCCAGGCTTCGCAGGCACGGCAGAGACATTCGGGACGTCGATGCGCTTATCATCAGTCACGATCATCGCGACCACATAGCTACTGCTGGCGTGTTCCAACGTAAGTTTGGCCTGCCCATTTTCGTTACCGAAACCACCCTTGCTGCGGGCTATCAGCGACATGCTCTGGGCAAACTGGCCGACGTTAATCATTTTCGATCCGGCGAGACGCTAAAGTTTGAAGGCCTGAGTGTTGAAACAATTCCCACGCCTCATGACGGGGCGGACGGCAATGGTTTTATCGTAGCTGCCGAGGGAAAGCGGCTGGGGATATTGACCGACCTTGGCCATGTCTTCCCAGAGCTGGGCGATGCGATCGATTCCCTCGACGCGGTTTTCCTGGAAAGCAATTTCGACCCTGCCATGCTGGACGGCGGTTTTTATCCAGCCTATCTCAAGGCCCGCATAAAAGGGCCAGGAGGCCATATTTCCAATATCGAGTCTGCGGAGCTTATCGAGCGGTTCGGCCAAAAATTGCAATGGGCATGTCTGGCGCATTTATCGCAGGACAATAACACAGCAGAGCTTGCACTGGAGACGCATCGGAAAGTCCTGGGGCAACGGCTGCCTATAAAAATAGCGACAAGATATGACGTCTCAGATATTTTTGAGCTTGCTTAAATTTACAGGAGTTTGTATTTGTTGACCCTGTTTTAAATTGAAACAGACAACCTGATGATAATTTTTGGAGAAAAAAAATGCCTTTAATTGACATGCCCCTCGAAAAGCTCAAGACGTACGAGGGCATCAATCCCAAGCCGAAAGATTTTGACGCTTTCTGGGACAACAGTATCGCTGAGATGCGTGAACTGGATTCACAATTGGAATTAGTCCCTGCTGATTTTCCAACGCCTTACGCTGAGTGTTTTGACATGTATTTTAAGGGTGTCGGCGGCGCCCGCATTCACGCCAGATTGGCCCAGCCGACACAGAAATGCGACTCACCCGGGCCTGCTGTGCTGATGTTCCATGGCTACTCGGGCAACGCCGGCGAATGGACTGGCCTGCTGCCATATGTCGCCATGGGTTACACAGCTGTATCGCTGGACTGTCGAGGTCAGGGAGGCCAAAGCGAAGACGTCGGCGGGGTTAAGGGCACGACACAGAGTGGCCACATTATCCGAGGCCTGGATGGCCCGCCGGAAAACATGCTCTTCCGCAACATCTTCCTCGACACTGCCCAGATGGCAAAGCTTGTAATGGAAATGGACGACGTGGACGAAAACCGCGTCGGTGCCATGGGCGGCAGCCAGGGCGGCGGGTTGACAATGGCGTGCGTCTCGCTTGAGCCGAGGATCAAACTTGCTGCCCCAGTCTTTCCATTCCTGAGCGACTATCAAAGAGTATGGGAAATGGATCTCGCAACGGGCGCTTATGCAGAATTGAAATACTATTTTCGCATGTTCGACCCGCAGCACAAACGCGAGGATGAAATTTTCAACAAGCTGGGCTATATTGACATCCAGCACCTCGCACCGCGAATAAAAGCTGAGGTCTGCATGTTCACAGGCCTGATGGACACCATCTGCCCCCCGAGCACTCAATTCGCAGCCTATAACAAAATAACCTCGAAAAAATCGATGGAGATTTATCCAGACTTCGGCCATGAGGGCCTGCCCTATGTAGGCGAAAAAACATTCCAATTCATGACCAGACTGTAAGCCAATTCTGGATAAGCTTTCCATACAAGAGAACACAAATTAAACGGATGTCATGAATTATTTCTTGTCATCCTTATTCCGGGCACTTGATTCCGAAAAGTTATTAATGCGCGAAAAAAGTCATATCGTTGGATTTTTTATGGGCCTGGCTGCGATAGTTCTTTGGTCCACTTTCAGTGTTTTCATGACGCTGGGAGGCGGGAAGCTCGGAGCGTGGCAGTTCCTGACGTGCGTTAGCGGCATAGGCTGCGTAGCCCAATTTTTCATACAGGGCGTCGTGCGGAAAAATTTACGCTCTACCGTAACCCTGTGCCCTAAAGTCTGGCTGTTGCTTGCACTCTTCGCAATTGACGCGATTTTCTTCACCCTTGCATTGACGGGCAGTTCGGGCGACGCGGAATTGTGCAACGTCAACCTTATACATTACTTTTGGCCTATCATGTGCGTTATAGCTGCGGTTGTGCTAATTCCTGGTGCGCATTTCACAGGCAGGCTGGTAATTGCCATGTTATTGGCGTCGTTCGGCCTGCTGTTGGCCAACGGTTCTTCATTATTCAAGGGTCAGGTTGGCGAGGTCAGATCGGCCTGGCCTTATGTTTTTGCAGTTACGGGCGCAATGTCCTGGGCGATCTACTCGGGCCTGATCGGGCGGTGGACTGTATGGATGAAAAATCACACCACGCCTCCGATGGGTTTTCTGCTGACATTCCTGGCTTCGGGCACTGCGTGCGTCATTCAGGGAAAGTGGCAGGCCATGACCGGCAGCGACTGGCTTGTCGCGATTCTTTGTGGCCTGGGCCCGTGCGGCACGGCTTACATGCTCTGGGAACTTGCACTGCATAAAACCCGTGCTACCACCCTCGGAATGCTCGCAGCCATCGTACCTATCCTTTCGACGCTGCTGCTGTGTCTTGTCCAACGTTATTTCCCGCCGCTTGAACTCCTTGCTGGGGCTGTGCTTATCAGCATGGGCGTGATTCTCTCCGCGCGAGGCAAACCCAAGGTGGTTGGCTCTGCGGCGCAGGGATAGTGCAATCATTTTTAAAAATGGCGGGCGGGTTTTCCATCAGAAGTCGTTCGCATTTTTCCCGCGAGAGGTTATAATTCCGGACTGATGAATACGAGAATAATCATTTTGGCCCTGCTGGCGTTGGCATTGGTTGCAGGGTGCGGCAAATCGGACAAGCCGGGCTGGCCTGGCGGCTCGAAGGAAGTTCCGGTAACCGAATCTCAGATTTCGCCCACGCCAGCTGCGCCAACAAAGTCACAACCAGTCAGCTCCAAGGAAATTGCGAGTTCGCCGGCTTCATCCCAGCCCGCTTCAGAGAAAAAGACTCCCGAGGCCCTGCCGACCCCGCTGACCGAAACGGGCCAAGCAGCCGTAACCCAAACTCTCACGCAAACCGACCCGGGCCTGCTGACCCTGACCGCAGCCAAGGCAAGTCAGACTCCCGTCAATCTTTCCTCTATGAAACCAATCGACTCGCCACCCAAGGCCCAGCCGATTCAAACACCGCCATCCGAACCGATTGCACTGAGCGATCTCAGCCAGGAAATTGTAGAACAAACCCAGGCGCTCTCGACAGAAACGCCTGAACCGGAAAAAATCGAAGTTGAAAAGCCCCTGCAACTGGCACCTATCTCCGAGCCTGATGAGCAATTCGAGGCTGACCTTGAAGGTTACCCCAATGGCGCAAACCCTGCCTTCGGGCCGGTAGTGAATCCCCAGGATGATCCGGAACCCAATACGCCACCGGACTCGGCTGAGGAGTTACCCTGGAACCTAAACAGGCAACGCATGGCTGAGGAGGAAAAAAAGGTCGCAAAACTCCAGGCTCAGCAGACCATAGATGAAATTGATCTTGCCCAGCCCGTTAAAGATGAACCCATTGTCCTGAATCGCCCCGAGATCGTCGCGGGCCAGACCCTGCAGGTAAACAACAAGTACATCACGGTGGACGATCTTCTCGCTGCCCTCCATCCAAGCCTGGAGCGGATACCGAAGAATCTTTCGGAAGAGGCTTTCCGCAGTCAGGTTGCCCGAGTCATCAACAGCGGCACGATCTACCAGGTGCAGCAGGTCATCGTAAATGCCGAGGCGGAGAAGTATCTCGAAGAGGCTGCCAAAGCACAGGTCGATCAGGAAATGGAAGACACTTTGCGGGACATGATAGCCCTGGCTGGCGGCAGCAAGGAAAAACTCAAGCAGAAATGTCTACGCGATGGAACCACTCTGGACTACATCCTTCAAAACCAGCGAATGAATCTGACGGTAACCATCTATCTGCAAGCCAAGTTTTACCCGGCTATCGTCGTCAACCGCCGAATGCTCTGGAACTATTACAGGGCGAACCAGTCCGAATTCAAATCGGAAAAAAAAGTTCAAATGCAGATCATAGCCCAGCCTTTCGCAACGTTCTTGCCCAAGGGCAAGCAACCCACAGCGGAGGAACTAACCCTCGCCAAGAAAAAGGCCAAACAGGAGATCACCAAAGCATGGGACAAACTCCAGGCCGGCGAAGATTTCACAAAAGTCGCAAAGGAACTCTCCCGAGGCCTGCGGGCCAATCAGGGCGGAACCTGGCCAATGATGGCAGCTGGTAATTTCCGAAATGCCGAAGTGGAAGCCGAAGCATTCAAGCTGGCAGAGGGAACATACAGCAAAATTATCGAGACACCGACAGGCTTCTATATCGTAAAGGCACAGGATGTTGAGCACGGCAAGGAAGTTCCATTCGAGCAGGCCCAGGAAACCATCGAACGCAAACTGCGTGAAGAACAATTCCTGGACCTCCGGGCTGAATACATGAAAAATCTTTACGAAAAAGCGACTATCGGCGACACCAGAAGTTTCATGATGCTGGCAGTCGAGCAGGCTGTGCGAAAATATTACCGTTAGTTTTTTAAGAGCATTGAGCAAACCCACACCATTTTTCAAAAATTAGGCCCGTAATTCGGGTTGGGATTTTAATATGAGCAATCAGGACAACTCCAATCGCAGCAGTTATCGCAGTCCGCTGGAAAGCCGTTACGCAAGCGCTGAAATGCGAGAACTTTTCAGCGAAGCCAAGAAATTCTCCACTTGGCGAAGGCTTTGGCTGGCCCTGGCCCAGGCTCAGAAGGAGCTCGGCCTGGACATTACAGACGAGCAACTCCAGCAGATGCTGGAACACCTCGACGATATCGATTACGACGCTGCCGACGCTTATGAAACCAAATTCCGTCACGATGTCATGGCCCATATTCACGCCTTCGGCGATGTCGCGCCCGCAGCGGCGGGGATCATCCATCTCGGCGCGACCAGCCAATTCGTCAACTGCAATACCGACATGATCCAGATGCGGGCAGGCCTGGAGCTGATCGTTTCGCACCTTGTGAATGTCATCGACGCGCTGGGAAATTTCGCGGAAAAATGGCGCGCTCTGCCGACTCTCGGCTTTACGCATTTTCAGCCTGCCCAGATGACGACCGTCGGAAAACGGGCCACGCTCTGGTGCATGGATTTTATTCGTGACCTGCGGGACATAGAATATAGGCTGGAGAATCTGGAGTTCCGGGGCGTGAAGGGGACGACGGGCACGCAGGCAAGTTTCCTGGCACTTTTCGACGGCGATCACAACAAGGTAAAAAAACTCGACACGCTCGTCGCGGAGAAGATGGGATTTGACAAAATCGCTCCCGTCACGGGTCAGACTTACAGCAGAAAAATCGATACGGTTATCGCCCAGGCCCTCGCTGGGGTAGGCGTGAGCGTACACAAATTCTGCAACGATATCCGCCTGCTTGCCCATCGCAAGGAGGTCGAAGAACCGTTCGCAACAACGCAGGTCGGCTCATCGGCCATGGCCTACAAACGCAACCCCATGCGATGCGAACGAGCGACAGGCCTGGCCCGATTCCTCATGGACGTCTCAGCCAGCCCGATGCACACCGCTGCGGAACAATGGCTCGAACGAACGCTCGACGACTCCGCCAACAAACGCCTGGCCATGAGCGAAGCGTTCCTCTCCGCCGACGCCTGTCTGCGTATCGTCGCAAACGTTGCTGAAGGCATGGTGGTTTACCCGGCGGTTATCGCAACAAACGCAGCTGCGGAGCTGCCGTTCATGGCGACGGAAAATTTCATCATGGCCGGTGTAAAAGCAGGCGGGGATCGCCAGGAGTTGCATGAGGTCATACGCACCCACAGCATGGCTGCGGGCGAGCAGGTAAAAATCCATGGCCGGCCCAACGACCTCATCGAACGCATCAAGGCAGACCCTGCCTTCGCGGGAATCGACATCGATTCGTTGTTAGACCCCGCGACCTTCACAGGTCGAGCCCCCCAGCAGACCGATGAATTTCTGGCTGAGCTGGTCACGCCCGTCCGCAACAAATATGCGCACCTGTTGAAAAAAACCGGCGATCTGAATATTTGATTTTGGGCCACAAAGGCACAGAACTCGCTTATTTTCCCACACAGAATCGGGCGAAGATTCTGCCGAGGATATCGTCGGTCACTATTTCTCCGCTTATCGCGCCAAGTTGGGCCAGAGCATCCCGCAGTTCAACAGCTGCGAGTTCCGCGACATCCGCAATTTCATCGACTTCAGATAATAGTTCCGCTGCGTTTTGCGCAGCCTGGCTGGCTGAGATTAAACATCGGCGTTGACGATCGTGCAACCCCAATGCCGAGCCTGACCGAGCGGTAGAAAGATGCAGCGTCTGGGTCAATTTCTGTCGAACCTCCGCCAGGCCATCGCCCGTAGCTGCCGACGTCGCAATCGCATCATTATAAAAATTCTCAGCCAGGTCGACCTTATTCACCAGCTGGAGTATCGGCGCCGCTGGGTTGGCAGCCTGGACATGTTCGAGCAGAATATGATCCTCCCCGGTCCAGCCTGTCTGGGCGTCAATCACGAACAGTATCATATCCGCGCGTGCGACGGCGTTGCGGGCGGCAACATCCGCTGCCAGGGACAGGGAATTCTCCGCCGGCGCAAAACCCGCGACATCCAGCAGATTGACTTTTGCCCCGCACGGCAGGGTCATCGCGGCGCTGAGAACGTCTCGCGTCGTGCCCGCCAGGGCAGAGGTAATCGCGCGATTCGTACCAGCCAGGCCGTTGAGAAGCGAACTCTTGCCGACATTAGGCCTACCGGCGATGACCACCTGCGGCAACTCAACGCTATCGGGCAATTCGGTGGCCGTCCTGGCGACGTTTTTTAGATTTAGCGATTGGTCCTGGAGCATCCGGGCCAAGCGTTTGGGGGAGTCCAGCTCGATTTTCTCCTCAGCGAGATCTATAGACGCTTCGACGGTCGCGAGCGATTCTGCTATTTCCCCAGCTGACGTTGAGCAGAGTTTGTACACCTGCCCATCCAGACCTGCCAGGCCTGCGCGCAGCTGGGCGTCGTCGCTGGCGGCGATTACGTCGGCGACGGCTTCTGCCTGGGAGAGATCGATCCGACCGCTGATAAATGCCCGGGCTGTGAACTCACCAGCCTGGGCCAATCTGGCTCCGCGGGAAATAAGGACTTCCATCAGCGCAGCTGTGGCTGTGGTGTTGCCCGGCAAATGAAACTCGATCAGATCCTGACGAGTATAGCTAAGCGGCCCCCGGAACCTGTAGGCCCGTGCGGGCAATTCGATATTCTCAGCCTGCAGTTGAACCAGGCCGTCAACAGCCCGAAACCCGCCCAACTCAGCCAGGCCCGGCCCGGGGGATCGGAAAACCGTCTCAGCCAGCTCAACCGCTCGCGGGCCTGATAATCGCACAATGGCCCGGTTGCCCACGCCGGCTGCGGTTGAAATTGCTACGATGGTGTCTTCCGTATTAAACATGATAAGGATGATATTTATAGCAATTCCGGCCCCAAAAAGCCATGGCCTTAAACAAAGGAGCAAATTTCAGACAAAAATCATCGTTGTTTTTTGCGGGCCAGGTCGATATACTTAGTGAAGAAAGGTTTTTGCAGGAAAATGATCCGTCAAAACGACAGCTTGAGCTTAACACTATTGCTAGGGCTATTGCTGCGCTGACGGATCGCGAAGACCTTCCAACATGAAATCGAAAGGCTCTGCGATCCAAATGGATGGCGGAGCTTTTTTTATGGCTTTTGCATGTGAGCGAGTTTTATGGTTTAATCCAATTGATTTCGGTTGATTCTTGTTAACAACCGTAGTCAACAATTGCCGGAAGGAAATTTGAAAATGTCTGACAAACAAGTAGCGAAGTACGCCAGGCCAACGCGGATCGAACTGCCCGACCGCAAATGGCCCAGCCTGGAAGTAACAACCGCACCTATATGGTGCTCGGTAGACCTGCGGGACGGCAACCAGGCCTTGCCGAATCCGCTTAGCCCAGCTGCCAAGCTGGAGTACTTCCAACTGCTTTGCAATATCGGCTTCAAGCACATCGAGGTGGCGTTTCCATCAGCCAGCCAGGATGACTTCGACTTCACCCGCAGGCTGATCGAGGAAGGCCATATCCCGGACGACGTTTTCATAATGGGCCTGACGCAGTGCCGCGAACATCTCATCAGCAAAACTTTCGAAGCCTTCGCGGGCATTCCGCGAGGCATCGTCCACGCATACGCAGCTACCAGCGATCTGCACATGAAACAGGTCTTCAACCTGACAAGACAGCAGACGATAGATATGACCGTGAAATCGGTCAAACAGATTCGTGAGCTGGCCGACGCCATGCCCGAAAGCGATATCCGTTTCGAGTTCAGCCCGGAAGAATTTACCGACACCGATTTTGAATTCTGCCTTGAACTTTGTGAAGCTGTCTTCAAGACGTGGGGCAAGGCCACCGCTGAAAAGCCGCTGATCTTCAACCTCCCCGCAACGGTAGAACGTCGGCCTCCCAATCATTACGCCGATCTGATCGAACTTTTCTGCCGGCGATTCAGCCAGCGGGATAAAATTCTCGTTTCGCTCCATTCACATAACGACCAGGGCATGGCTGTGGCGGCGACCGAACTGTCACTGCTGGCTGGGGCGGACAGAGTGGAAGGCACGCTCTTCGGCCATGGCGAGCGGACAGGCAACGTCGACCTGGTGACGCTGGCAAATAATCTGTTCGTTCGCGGCGTGGATACCGGTTTGGATTTCTCAGACCTGGACCATATCGCGGAGGTGGTGGTCAGGCTGACGGGCATGGGAATTTACTACCGCCAGCCTTATGCGGGCGAATATGCGTTCACCGCTTTTTCCGGCTCGCATCAGGACGCAATTCGCAAAGGCATGGCCGGTCGCAGCTCGGCTGCTGACAAGTTCGGCGTTGGATGGAAAGTTCCATACCTGCATATCGACCCTGCCGACGTAGGCAGAAAATATGAAGACCTGATCCGCATCAACAGCCAGTCCGGCAAGGGCGGCGTGGCCTGGGTTCTGGAGCAGGACCACGGGCTGGAAATCCCCAAGCCAATGCATCCTCAACTCGGAGCAGCTGTGCAGAAAGTTTCCGACAAAGCAGGCAGGGAACTGGACAGCAGGGAAGTGCTGGAAATTTTCGAGAACGAGTTCCTCAATCCGCAAGGGCCGTTTGAGCTGATTGGTTATTGGCCCAGGCCTGACGATGAGAACCCGACGAATATCCACGGCGAGGTAC
Source organism: Phycisphaerae bacterium (assembly GCA_963664745.2). GTDB lineage: Bacteria > Planctomycetota > Phycisphaerae > SM23-33 > SM23-33 > B1-G9. The sequence goes on along the minus strand of CAXXMC010000004.1, from coordinate 1,394,373 downwards.
GGATTAAAATCAATGGCCAGCAGCAGACTCTTACCGCGGACGGCAATGGCCCGATCGACGCTTTCATTCACTGCATTCGCCAGGTCGTGAAAGAACAGTTCAGGCTGCAGGACTATCACGAACAGGCCATCGGCGAAGGTGCCGACGCAAGGGCGGTGGCTTATGTGCCTCTTGAATTCACCGACGGGCAGATTGTTTTTGGTGTCGGCAGCGATACCAATATAGGCCAGGCTGCCGTGCGGGCTATCGTGGCTGGGCTGAACCGACATTCTGCCAAAAAACAAAACTGAATCAGGGCAAGCCGCGTACTTCTCGGCGTGTGGAAGACCGTTGCTCTAAATTGAAAAGGAAATGAAATGGCTCAAAGCAATCTCATTATTAACCAGTCAGAGGGTGTTACGGTGGCGACGTTACGTGTGGCTTCGCTGATAGACAGCCCCATGATTGAATCGATCGGCAATGAACTCAACGCGCTTGTTGACGAGCAGGCCATCACGAAACTTATTGTGGACTTCCGCGCTGTGGGCTTTCTAAGCTCGCAGATGATCAGCGTGCTTGTCACCCTTCAGAAAAAAAGCAAGGCTATAGGCGGGGTGGTTGTCCTGGCTGGGATGCGGCCAAACCTCAAAAAAGTTTTCGAAATAACCAAACTCGACAAACTCCTGGTTTTCGCAAAAGATGAAAAAGACGCCATGACGAAATTCAAGTGGTAAAGATTTGCCCCAAATGAAAAATGGCTGACGATTCATTAGAACCGCCAGCCATTTTTTTATCATCAATTATCACGCCTTAGAGCAACGTGAACTGTGCAGAAAAATTATTCCGCTGCTTCTTCATCTGCACTGTCATCAGCAGGCGCTTCTTCAGAAGAAGACTCATCCTCTGCCGGTGCTGCTTCCTCAGCGGGAGCTTCCTCAGCTGGTGCTGCTTCCTCAGCGGGAGCTTCTTCGGCTGGGGCTGCTTCCTCGGCAGGAGCTTCCTCAGCAGGTGCTGCTTCTTCGTCGATCTCGACGTCTATTTCTTCCTCTTCCACAGCTGGGCCTGCCATCTCGGCTTCGATCCACTTATAGACATCTTTTACGACAGACGTCGGCAGATAGATAACGGAATTTACGGTACTTCCATTGACTGCTGATCCAATAGCCAGCGGGGTCTTGCCTTCAAACGTGAAACCTTCGGGCAGGCTGGACTCTTCGCCCATAACTGTCATGCCTTTCTGGATAATTTCAAAGATGTTGGCTGGGCTAACTACAAACACAGCTACGGGATTGGCGGGCAGCTGAGCCATTGCAGCTACGACGCCCGGATCGGCCTGGATAGGTCCGCCCTTCTGTGCAGCTGAGATTGCCTCAGCCAGGAAGCTCTCGCCGCCACCAAAGGTGACAACCAGCGTCTTGGGGTCAACCTGGGCAACCAGGAAACGGATTTTGTCTTCAGCAAGAACCTTGACCATTTCAGCCTTTTTGTCAGGCTCCATGGTCGTCAGTTTTTCATGCTGAACTTCAATAGCATCCACGGATACGCCTGCAACGGTCGCAACGCCCTTGATGAAATTGAACTGAAGAGTCTGCAGTTCTTCTTCCTGCATGCCGATGGTTTTCTGAACCAGATCGGTCAACAGTGCAGCCTTTTCCGGAAGCAGAGCAAGCATTTGCTCCGCACTTTTACATTCAACGACAAACGCCACGCCGAACAGGCCTGCGTCCTTCGGGCCACCGACAACAAGCTGAATCTTTTGCATCTCACCGGCAGCCTTCATGCTGAGGGCAACAATCCGCTCTTTGAGGTCAGCGGGCAGTTTAAGATCAGCCATACCCAGAAGCATTTCAAGAGCCATGATATTCTGATCGACCATGGTCTTGTCCTGTCCTTGCGGACAAGCCATCCCGCCGGCGATAGCGTATGGCAGGCTCGGCAGCCTGTTGAGCAGGTTCTTGTTATCTACTGTGGCATAGGAAGCACAAAGATTGCCAAGATCACTCCCTGGAACGTACTCAACTACGCTCTCTGCGATAATGCCCGTCTCGGCAATACGAAGCCCGATGGTCAGGCCATCGACCTGCTTCATGATACCTGCATAAGCCTTGAAAAATCCCGAGGGAAGCGGCATGATCATGTTCGGGCCACCCTCTGCCTGTTGCTCTTCCATGGCCTTGAAAATCTTGTCCATGAACGGAGCGACAACCTTCATGTTGTAGAACAATGCTGCGTCGCTTTTTTGCAGCAGGGCTGTCTGGGCTGCGGAGATCGTGCCTTCGATAGCGGGGCTAGCCATGAGTTCTATAGCTTTTTCACTCGGGCTAAGAGCGATATACTGGCCCAGCTGAGTGAAGAACATCTCGCCCATTCCGCCGGGCATTCTGATTTTTTTGCCGTCTTCGCTAATAGCCATCGCCGGGAAGGCGGTCTGTGCGCTCTTGCCAGCTACCAGAATAACGAAAGGAGGCGCCCCGCCGGGGTTCTGACCCTTTACCATGGCATCAATGTCAAGCCCAGCCTTCTCGAAATCGAGCAATACCAGCGCCACGCCGCCATTGGGATTAAAGCCTTCGCCGATACCTGCAACAGCACCAACCATCGGCAGGATTCCGCCCGGAGCCATGCCGCTAAGCAGTTCGCCCAGGCCGATCTCGCCTGCAAACTTTTCAATATTGGCGACAGTGCCCTTGAGATTATCAGCCATCACAAAACCCATGCAATCAGCTGGAATGTGTTTCAGGACAGACTCAGCCTTGGGCTGATCCATATTCATTCCCTGGGCTTCCTGAGCCATTGCACCAGCAGCGAAAACACTCGCCACCAACATCATTACCAGAAGTTGTTTTTTGATCATTTTAGATCTCCTTACTTACGTTGGAATTCCATATCCCGCCTGATTGACTCTCGCCAAACAGACCGCGGGACTATTCTGTGCGCCAATTGCACAAAAAGTAACTTTTAGATTTTGAACCCGATATTCCCAAAAAAGATTCGCCCAAATACCGGGCGGCTTGTAATCATACCCTTACCGGCGAGGCTAAACAACTCCATATTTAGGGATAATTCAGCTTTTTTGATCATCTGGATTTCACATATTACAATTTTTAAGTGCCCGCAGGCAGACCCAGTCCACGTTTTTTTCCGATTCCGTTACCACTCGTCCGTCTCATGAACCTTCAACCGGGATTATCGGAAAAACTATCCAGGAAGTTTAAAGGGTACCTCTAATAATTGCTTTTGAGCTGAGAGTAGACGATTTTCTCAGCTGGCAAGGAACGTAAAACAGTCCATATTTGTCGATATTGTCTGTTTTGCGTAACGCAGTCCAGATGGGAAAAGATTCGCTCTCAGCCAAAATTGAATTTTTGGAGGTATCCTTAAGCTTTACATCATTGCATAATTATTAATGCAAGAATACGATAGATGTCAACCATATGAGTGATAAACCGAATCAAATCAAGTCATCGACGCCGATGGAGCTTGCCTCGGTCCTGGCTACGCGAGAGCAGATCGCTCTGAGGGTAGCCGAATTGGCGGGGGAATTGGTCGAGGTATACCAAGGCCGGGAGATCACCATCGTGCAGGTGCTGACCGGGGCGTTGATGTTCGTAGCTGACCTTGTCCGCCAGATGCCCCTTTGCTTGCGGATAGAATCGGTATCGGTGAGTTCATACCGAGGCCGGGATACCCGACCAGGACAGGCGCGGTTCCGACTGCCCCCGCCGGAAGACCTCAGCAATCGCGACGTCCTGATCGTGGACGATATTTATGACAGCGGCCAGACCATGAAAATCCTCGTCGACGCGATAAAACTCAGCCGACCCGCCAGTATCCGACAATGCGTATTGCTGCAGAAAGATCGACCCGACCTGCCGGACAGGCCCGGCGTGGATTTTGTGGGGTTCAAGATCCCCGACGAATTCGTCGTAGGCTACGGCCTGGATTTCGACGGCCTGTACCGCAACCTGCCGGATATCGGCGTGCTGGCGGAACATCTTCGTGAGGTGCACCCATGAGCCCAGCTGGCGACGTCACCGTTACGGGTACACAGGCTCCTGCCATAACCATATCGTTGCAGGACGGCGAGATAATTATCCTCACCGTCAAGCCCAGCGGCATTACCGTATTGCTGCGGTCGCTGCCCGTGCTGCTGGCTACCGGGGCGATACTGACAATACTGATTCTGCTCGAAAATTTCGCCAAGCCGCTGAACGACTCAACCCGAAACCTCATACTGCTGGCCTGCTGCCTGGCAGCTGGGCTTCAGGTAGTCTCTGCTGGGCTTCGCTGGCTTGGGACACTGTACGTTTTGACGAATCGCCGGGTGATCCATCTGCGAGGCCTGGCCTGGAGTGCGATAACCGACTGCAATTTGACGGAGATCAGCCAGGTCTCCGTAACGCACAGTTCATTGGAGCGCCCTTTCGGGCTGGGAAGTCTGAATTTCTCCGCCGAGTCAGGCCTGGCTGTGACGCAGCCTTGGACTAATATCAACAGACCATACGAAATAGCAGGCGAAATCCGAAAAGCCATCCACCACACCCATAACGGGGGAAAAAGACAATGACAACTGACAACAAAAAACCAACCTCACAAAAAACTGATCCGAATAATGCAAATGATAATGACAAAAAACGTCGCAAACGAAAAAGACGGCGGAGGATTCTGCTCGCCTTTCTTGTGATTATCGGGCTGGGCGTTGGTTACTGGTTCTACCAGACAATCAAATGGGAACGTGCAATTCAGGCCCAGCTGGCTGAGTATCGCGATGCGGGCCAACCCGTAGACCTTGAAAATTTCGACCCGCCGGCCATACCAGACTCCGACAACGCTGCGCGGGCCTACTCGAACGCAGCCACGGCCCTAACGCTTACTCCAGAGCAGCGCGACCAGATGTTCGGGCCTTCGCCCATACCGGTCGCTGCAAACCAGACGGTTATGCTCCAAGCCATCGCCGACAATACCAAGACCCTGCAACTTGTCCTTGAAGCCCGAACAATGCATGGCGTTGACTGGGGCTATCGAATGAGAAGCCCTCTCTTCGATCAACCTTTTAAATCCTGGGCGGAAACCAGAACATTGGCAAAATTTCTTGGTTCTCTTGCCGACCATTATCACCATGTCGGTAACGACGCAGCTGCTATTGAAACTGTCCGAGACATAATTAAACTAGGCCTGACTATCCGAAAAACGCCGACTCTCATAGCCAGCCTGGTCGCCATGGCTACCGATTCCATCGCTTGTGGTACCTTGGAAGATATCACCCACAATCTTAAAATCTCATCCAGCCCTGCGTCAGAAACCGCTCACCCGCAACCGGCCAGCCGGGCTGCTGTAGAATCATTTATTCAAGATTTGCTGGACGAACGGGAACTTCAATCAGTCACAGCTAGAACATTCTATGGCGAGAGGGCATATTCGCTTGATTGTTGTAATCTCGTGGTGAATGGCAAAATAACCCCGGACGATTATCTCGGGAGACTCAGCCCAAGTTCACCTATCATAAAAATTCTGGATTACGTCAGAATTAAGGCTTTTTTACCAAAATTGAACCGCGATACCCTTAGGATTCTTCAAGATCTTACAGCCCTGGCTGAGGCAGCCCAAAAAAGCAACTGGCCTCAAGCAAAAGAATTTGTCCCCCCTGCCTCGGATCAAGGTATTCTTGATATACTTTCTTTTCCGATACGGGAGAGCGATACTGAAATTTTTAGTAGGTTTTTAACTTTGCATTTCAGGCTGGTCGCTCAACGGCGCATGGCGGCGATTGCATTGGCAATGAGACTCTACGAAATAGATCACCACCGCCGGCCTGCAAAACTCACCGAGCTAGTACCGAAATATCTGCCAGCTATCCCTGTCGATCCATTCTCGCCGGCCAGCCAGCCTATCGGCTATCGACCCGATCTGCCCAGGCCCATACTATACTGCGCCAGCCTGGAGGGCGCAGACTATTACAAAACATGCACTACACTGCCGGCTGAAACGGACGGTCTGGAGAGTTGGGAAAAATACGGCACACTTTTCTTCCTCAACGGCGACAGACCAAAACCTGACGAACCGACAACAACACAACCCCAATAGAAAATCCTTTGTTACTCATTTTACATACATGCCTTCTTTAATCGTTTTCTTGCGTGGCGGGTGGGCTGGGCGATTGGTTTTCGTGCCGTATTTTTTTATCGTTCGGGTAATACTCTCGTATTGGGCCAGCCAGGAATCCTGCGTATAGCCGCCGCCAAGGGTTGTGACGACCGGAATACCCAACGCGGCACAGGCGTCAATCACTATCGCGTCCCGCTGAACAAGGCCTGCCGGTGTCATCTTCAACCTCGCCAACGGATCGCCAGCCAGCACGTCGGCACCGCCCAGAAGGAAAACTATGTCAGGCCTGGCCTGATCAAGTACGTCGGGCAAAACTTCTCGAAGCTTCTTGAGATACGCATCGTCACCCAGGCCGGCTCGCAGCTCGATATCAAGGTCGCCGGTCGCCTTAGGAATGGGATAAATGTCTCCTTCGTGCATTGAAAAAGTAAAAACATCATCATCCCCTGCAAAAATCTCAGCTGTGCCGTTACCCTGATGAACATCCAAATCCACCACCAACGCTCGCTTGATAAGCCCTTCGTCCTGCAACACTCGGATTGCCACCGCAAGGTCATTATAGATGCAAAAACCCTCTCCATGATCGATGCTCGAATGGTGATAACCGCCGCCTATATTGATCGCGATTCCGTACTCCATCGCAAGTCGGCCAGCCAAAATCGTCCCGCCTACCTGCCGACGAAATGGTTCAAGCACGCCGGGCTTTAAAATGCTCATCGGCACATAGGCTAACGGAGCCACCTCCAGATAGCTGGCAACATTCTCAGACTTTTCCAAGCTCTGAAAAAACTTTTCACTGTGTACCAGGCCAAGCTGCTGAGGGGTGGCTTCGGCGGGTACGAAAACATCCTCCGGCCTGATATAGCCCTCGGTTAAAAGCCGGAGGTACAAATTGCCATACTTCTGCGGATGAGGATGGAGTTTTTCAAACCCCCACAGATTAATGTGATATTTTTGACTATAAACGATAGCAACCTTCTGATTCGCCGGCCTACCTACCTGAGGTTCCTTCGTAGCCCGAAAAGACGAGGGCGGAAAACACGAAGCCAGCCACATCCCTATCGCCAAAAATGAAACCAAAAGAATCAACAATCTTCCGCTGCGTCGCTTGACTACAATGCGCGACTTATTTGGTTCATCCGATCTGTTCCCTGTTAACGTCCCTTGCATGACACCAAACTATCAGCCTGCAAAAAAATGTCAATCAAGAATTCCCGCCGCCACGAAATAACTCACACAGCAAAAGCTGATACAACGCTTGCATTTCAAGCTCTCCGATAAGAAAATGGCGAAGCTGCTGATCTTGCACTTTTATTTGTCAATTAGACGGATGGATCAATCCGATACTTGAGATAACAACAAAATTTTCAAGGGAGACTAATTTATGGGACAATGGCATTGTGCAATCGACGGTAAACAGTACGGCCCTGCTGACGAACAGACTCTGAAATCCTGGATTGCGGAGGGACGACTCAAACTGACAGATCTGATTTGGACCGAAGGCATGGCTGAGTGGCAGCCCGTCTCGAACTTTCCGCAGTTCTGTACCGCAGCTGGGAGTGTTCCCCCTGTCATTCCGCCGGCTGCCCAGGGGGCCGGACGATTCGTACCCCCGCGAAAGGGCGGAACAAACGGCACGACGCCGGTTCTGGAAATCACCGCTGCCGCCCATGAGTCCCTGAAAGGCCGATGGGGACTGCCGATGGGTTTTTGTGTCCTGCTGGGGCTGATCAACATGGTTATTGCGATGATCCCTAATATAGGTAACCTGGTGTCACTTTTCCTCACAGGAGCGTTTACTTTCGGAACCGTGGTTTTTTTCCTGAAGTTTATACGTGACGACCAGCCCGAGCTGGGCAACATGTTCGTTGGTTTTCAGATATACGGAAAGACACTGGGAGCCTATCTTTTGATGACTCTGTATACTTTCCTTTGGCTGTTGTTGTTGATCATCCCCGGAATCATAGCTGCGCTCGCGTATTCCCAGACGTTCTTCATCATTGCTGATAACCCGGATATCGGGGCCGGGGATGCCATAACGCGCAGCAAGGAGATGATGAAAGGTCACAAGTGGAGACTGTTTTGCATGCAGATGTGGTTTATGCTCCTGGCCTTCCTGTGCATTTTCACGCTGTTTATCGGATTCCTTTGGCTGAGTCCGTATATGCAGGCCAGCCTTGCAAAATTCTACGAAGACCTTCATCCTCCGCTTAATCAGGAAGTAGTTGCAGAACCCGGTACGGTTTATGCACAGCCTTAGAGCAATTAACGTTTAATCTGCAACATGCCTTCTGGTTGCGGCTTCACCCGGCGGCGTCCGGTTCCATCGACAATGTAATCATTGTCTGCTTCACCGTCCTGGCCGGGCTTGTCCTCACCAACGAATCCACGTTGCATCTTAATCGTTAACCGCTCTAATAGTTTTATGGATCACGATCAAGTAGGGTCGACAACGGTCGGCCCTATTTTTTTGGCTGCGAATATCCCGCCAAAAGGCAAGCCGGTAGCGAACGCGAAAATAAATTTGAAATTGAAAATCGGCAATTGGAAATTACAGATTCATCATTGGGTTGTTGGGTATTAAGTGGAAATTGAGTATTCCCCTCAGGTTTTAACCAGGGCTGGTTCGAGAATGCTGTATTTACCCTTTTGTCGCCAGGCTTCATAGCGGGCTGTGACGGTTTCTTCGATGGGGACTCTCTTCAGGTGCCGCAGAGTTTTCACAATATAATGTTCGAGATTATGCGCAGCCTCTGCCGGGTTACGATGCGCTCCCCCGAGCGGCTCAGCTATAATGTCGTCCACCACGCCCAACTCTTTCAAACTGCTGCCGGTAAGTTTGAGAGCCTCGGCTGCCTCAGCTGCCTTCTCGCCTGTGCGCCACAAAATAGATGCACATCCTTCCGGGCTGATGACGGAATAATATGCGAATTCCATAATGGCAACCTTGTCGCCCACGCCGATACCCAACGCGCCGCCGGAACCACCCTCGCCAATAACGACACACACTATCGGAGTTTTCAAACGGCTCATCTCCAGCAGGTTCCTCGCGATGGCTTCCGCCACGCCACGCTCCTCCGAGCCGACACCCGGAAACGCGCCCTGCGTATCGATCAGCGCCACAACGGGCAGGCTGAATTTCTCAGCCAGTTTCATCAACCTCAATGCCTTGCGATAACCCTCAGGCTGGGCGCAGCCGAAGTTGCACTCGATCTTTTCCTTGGTCTCCCGACCCTTCTGATGGGCAAGCACGAGAACCTTCTCCGTCCCAATCCTACCCAGCCCGCCGACGATGGCTTTGTCATCCGCAAAAGCGCGGTCGCCGTGAAGCTCCACGAAATTTTTTACGATCAGGTTAATATAATCCCGTCCGAGAGGCCTTTTGGGATGCCGGGCGACCTGGACGGTTTCCCACGGTGTGAGGGCCTGATACGTCTTTCGCAAAAGCGATATGTACTGCGCACGCAGCTGGCGGATTTCGCTGGAGAAGTCGCGACCGGTTTTTATCTGCTCAGTTTCAAGATCCGCAATTTGTCGATGTAGCCTGGCTATAGGCTTTTCAAACGGTAATTGCAGCCCGGAGTCGTAATTTTCACTATTTTCTGCCATGTTTTTTCGCTCAGGCGAACCCTTTGGGTTCCGCCCAAAAATTCCCGCGGACATTCTGGCCCGCCAAGGTGTCAGGAGAATCCGGTACGGGATTCTCGGAATTTTTTATACACTTTTTAATGCTTCTGCACAGCTTTGGCTGATTGGGGGTATTTTCGCGGAAACTGGGCGGTTTGGCAAGTGGAAATTGACCGATGGAGCAGGCTGTGGTAAGCTCTGACCATGTCAACGAAGCAATTGCAACATGTAACCATTATCGGTGTTGGGCTTTTGGGCGGTTCGATCGCCCTGGCTTTGCGGAAGCGGTTTCCCGATATTGAGATCGCCGGGGTAGGCAGAAGGCTCTCAAGCCTGCGCGCAGCCAAGCGAGTCGGCGCGATAGACTCCAGCCATCTCGACACTTACGAAGTCGTTGCAAAAAGCGACCTTGTCTTCCTCGCCACGCCCGTGTGTGCTTTTGAAAATATTCTGCGCCAAATCAAGCCTCACCTGAAACCTGACGCTATCGTCACCGATGCCGGCTCCACCAAGGCTGAGGTTGTCAGAATCGCGGAGAAAGTGCTGGGCCGGGGCGGCCCATTCGTCGGCTCGCATCCCATGGCTGGTAGCGAGCAGAAAGGCCCTGCCTTCGCACGGGCGGACCTGCTGGCCGATGCTCTTTGCGTGATAACGCCCACCGCAAACACTCCGCCGAGCCTGGTTCGAAAAGTCGAAAAAATATGGAAACTGCTGGGTATGAGAACGAAAAAGATGTCCCCAGCCGATCACGACCAGGCCGTTGCCAGCGTCAGCCATCTGCCGCACATGCTGGCCAGTATGCTTGTGGAAATTCCGCGAGATGAAGATTTCGCCATAGCTTCCACGGGCTTGAGGGACATGACCAGGCTGGCAGCGGGGGATCCGGAAATGTGGCGCGATATCATAGCTACGAACCCAAAACCCCTCCTGACAACCCTGGCCAAGATGCGAAAGCAAATCGACCGACTGGAAAAACTCATTAAACAGGGCAACCCGAAAACGATTCAAAAAATGCTCGACCAGGCCAAGGCCCGGCGCGATAAATTTTTGGGGTAACATAACCGACCGCAAATTAACCAAAACATAAGGGAGTATGTCATGAATAAAATTTTTCAACTTTGTCTGCTGCTGGTTTCTGCCGCGTCCATGACAGGATGCATCGATCAACTCAACAAGGATTTTACGACTTCCTCGCAGAAGGATGTGGGTATGGTCTACATTCTCCCGGGCATTCAGGGGGTTGACGACCACTACAAGAACATCCGTAAGGGCCTGATTGGTTCCAGTATCAACTGTGCGATCAAGATTCACCCGTGGGGCTGTGAAATTCCGGGCCTGAACCTGCTCGTAAATGAGACGGACACCCGCGGCGACCGCGAATGGGGCAGGACAATTGCGAAGGAGATAGTCCAATACCAGGCTGACTATCCGGGCCGACCCGTCTACATCATCGGTCAGTCCGGGGGTTGCGGCGTGGCGGTTTTCTGCGCAGAAGCACTTTCGGAAATACCCATCGCCAAGCCAATCGAAGGCATCGTCCTGCTGGATGCAAGCCTGGCTGCGGATTACGATCTCACTCGGGCGTTGTGCATGACGCAACAGGGAATCGTGAATTTCTATAATCCCAAAGATGTTGCACTGCTGGAATTCGGAACCGCGGTCATGGGCAATGTTGACGGCAGCCATGGCGACTCAGCTGGGCGAGTCGGCTTTGATCGAAGGTACCCCAAACTTTTCCAGGTTCAGATACTGCAGGATATGGTGGACGATTTCGCAGACCCGCATTTCGCAGATTGCAGCACAGCCTTCACCACTCAATACATCGCACCGTGGATCATCGACCGAGTCTGGCCTCCGATGCACATGCAAATGACAAGGTAATTCAAAGCTGACAAATGAATCTTCTTTGCGATACCCGGTTGATCGGGTATTGAGTATTTCGATCACGATTTCCTGCGTAGCCAGGCGAAATGACGCTGGCCGAAGACGCGGGGCAGCCAGAATGCGTCGATGCTTGGGGCAAACGTGTTCATGATGAGCACTGCAACGAAGGCTGGGATAGGCGTATCCAGGTAGAGTTTTATCAGCATCGCCAGCACACCGCAGCCTGTGCCGAAAATAACCTGGCCGCCCGTCGTTACCGGACAAGAAGTCATCTCCGTAGCCAGGAAGAAAGCTGCCAGCAACATCCCGCCGCTGAGAATCTGATAGTTGACGTAAGTGAACCCCACGCCTAGAGTGGCTGGTACATCCAAGCCGTCGTATAGAAGCGGCATGGAAACCCACTCCGCGGTATCGCTGGGCCCAGCCAGTTGGATGGGCGCAATCGCTGCGACGAGAGCAGCCGATACCAGGAAAGAAACCGGCAGCTGCCATTTGACATAGTTGCGATAAATCAGGTACATCCCCGCGATGATGATCACTACCGAACAGGTCTCGCCGATCGCGCCAGGTCTGCAGCCAAAGAGCATATCGCTCAGCGGGGGCAGTTGCGTCAAGGCTGTGGGCTTGCGATTTGAGATATCGTCCCGCACCCTTGCAAGAGCACTGAAAGCCGGCGCATCTTTCGGGTTGGTCAGCCTGGCCAGGGTCCGGGCCGGGTTCGGCAGATCGAAAGCGTCAGCCTTGGCTGGCTGATCCTGAATTTTCCAACCCTTGTACCGATCCACGTGTTGCGCGTTTTTAATATCACCGAAAACCAGATTCCCTCTCGCCAGGATCGGCCAATCGTCAGGCTGAAGACTGCTTACCGCAGGCGGCGCTACCAGAACGGGCATGAGAACTGCCACCGCAAACCTTCCCACAAGCGCAGGCTGCCACAGAAAATGGCCCACCCCGCCAAAAATCGCCTTGCCGATGATTATCGCAAACGCAGCTGCGATTATCACCACGTACCAGGGCGTGAAAGGCGGCAGGGTCAGGGCCAGCAATAGCCCGGTGAGGTATGCGTGACTTCGGCCCAGCATGGAAGGCGTATGCGTGACGTGAAAATAGAATCGCTCGATCACCGCACATGACGTAATGGACAAAGCAGCAACCCATGCGGCGCGCCAGCCGAAAAAGGCAATCCCAGCTGCGAGCGGCAGACAGGCCGTCGCCATGGTCACGAGGAAAATCGTTCGCACTTTTTCCGGCGCCCTCAGAAGCGGGGCATGCGTTATAGACGTTGGAATTTTGCCCGGCTCGAGAAGTGCATCCGGCGGAGTTGTTGGCAAGTCCATCACCGGTTCTCCTTTCGCTTCTTTTTCCTCATCTGCCATTTTTTACGAATGCCACGTCTGCGCATGTGTCTTGCAAAATCCTCAGCTGCAGCCTGGTTGCGATCCGGCAGAGCGTGAAGCGCCCGTTTGAGTTGTCGCATTCTTTCCGTCAGGGGCAGCCTGGCTGGGCAAATGTAAGAACACACACCGCAGCCCAGACAGGACAGCACGCCCAGGTTGTCAGCGGGTTCGATATGGTTGAGTTCGTAGAGGTCGTTCAATACTGCAACGTTCAGCCTGGTCGGGCAGTGGTCGCGACACCAGCCACACCTTACACATTGAGTGGATACCGCAGGTGGAGTCGGATCAAGGGCAAGCACTGCATTCGTCCCAGGCCCGACGACAGATCGCGGCGATGCTAACCTACCGATCATAGGCCCGCCAATAATAATCGGCGGCTCGGCGGGACCAGCCAGCTCGTAACAGTTCGTGCCAAACCGCACAAACAGATTACCAGGCCTTTTCACATGAGGCCCAGCCAACGTCACAATCCGACCGGACAGACGTTGACGACAAACGACCCATCGATAAACAGCCTGACATGTAGCTGGGCCGATAACCGCCAGGCCTATGTCCGCGGGAGTCTTGCCGCATGGAACCTCCTTACCGGTCAACACGCTTAACAGAATATTGTCCGCTCCGATAGGATACCGCCTGGGCAGGGCAACCCGGTGAACTTCATACTCATCAGCTGGATCCGTCAAGTGCTGGTAATCGCTCGTGCGAGACTGATCTGCCGCCAAAATCACTCGCCCGATATGCGCAGCCTTGGCCAGGATACGCACGCCTTCGATAACCTCTCTGCCATGCTCCACCAGCAGACGATGATCAGCGGTCACGAAGGGTTGATCTTCCATCGCGTTGACGATCAGCTGAGAGCAGTGATGGCGGTGGGCCTCTTCCAGCCAATCTATGACGGGACGAGGACTTCGGGCAAAGGTGGGCAACTGACTTTTGCGAATTTGTTCCAACAGTTCCTCGGCTGAGAGTTTCTGCCACTCGCAAACGGGCTGGTTGGGGGGCATCTCGGCCTGGCCTGTGATGTCGGAAAACTCGATATGCCCGGCAGTGATCTTCCGAACACGACCCGCCAGTGGCGCGAATATATCCACACCCTCGCCATTGGCCCGCGCGATTAAATCACCCTGCCCCACAGCCTGGCCTGTTGTCACTGTCGGCTCGGCAACCCTGCCGCCGCAAGGAGCCAGGCCAACGCGCAATTCATCCGGCAAGTGCCACGACGAGACCTGCTCATCAATGGTCGCCAGTTTTTCTTCCGGCAGATCAATCCCGCCTGTAAATTTTCCGTAACGTTGGAATATCATCTGGATATGAAATGTTACCAGATTTCACCGCCAACGTAAAACATGTGTTTTTAAAAAGGATATTGCCTTATTTATGAAGAGTGAAACAACATGTCCAACCGAAATTTCATATAAAAAATGACAAACCGGATTTTTCATGCCCACTACTATAGTCACTTACATATTGTCATTAGCAGCCTTGATAAAAAGCAGACATTGTGATACCATCTGCCAGCTATGCTGCAGGAAAATCGAATATAGTCTCCAACTTTGAGATACTGGAATAGTTCTTGACTCTTGAGAGAAGAGACGCAACCAACAAGAGGTATGTATTATGCATTGGATCGACTGGATTATCGTTTTGTGTCCTTTGGCGTTGGTGGCCTGGATAGGAATAAAAACACAAAAATACGTCAAGGGCGTTTCAGACTTTCTCTCGGCAAGCCGTGTAGCCGGTCGCTATGTTGTTTGTGTCGCTGGCGGCGAAGCTGCAATGGGGCTTATCAGCCTGGTCGCCATGTTCGAAGCCTATTACAACTCAGGCTTGGCGTATGGCTTCTGGGGCTCAATAGCCGCTCCGCTCGGAATTATTTTCCTGCTGACAGGTTTTTGCATCTACCGGTATCGTGAAAGCCGGGCAATGACCATGGGGCAATTCTTTGAGATGCGATACAATCGTGGTTTTCGTATCTACGCGGGTATTCTTCAGTCGTTTTCAGGGGTTCTGAACTATGCTATTTTCCCAGCTGTCGGAGCCCGTTTTCTTGTCTATTTTTGCGACCTTCCGATAACAACTGAATTTTGGGGCTGGACTATTCCAACCTTCATGATCGTCATGGCCATCTTCCTGACCATAGCTGTGTTTGTTGCAACTATGGGCGGTCAGATTACCATCATGTCCACCGACTGCATTCAAGGCATTATCAGTTATCCGATATACGCCATTGTTGTCATATTCATCCTTTCAAAGTTCTCGTGGTTCAACGACATCGTTCCGCCAATGCTGGACAGACCTTCAGGAAAAAGCTTCCTTAATCCGTTTGACATCCAAAAATTGAGTGACTTTAACCTGTTTTATGTAGCAGTTGGTGTTTTTAGCGGCATTTTTAACAGGATGGCATGGTCTGGCACACAAGGGTATAACTCCGCAGCCAAGGATGCTCACGAACAGAAAATGGGTGGCGTGTTAGGTACGTGGCGAGCCGGGTTTTCCGGCACAATGTACATCTTACTAGGTGTTTGTGCCTTTGCCTACCTCAATGGTGGACACTTTTCCAAAGAGGCTGCACAAGTCCGCACCGATCTTGCCGCCAAGGCGATGGAAGATGTGACTGCAACATCCGGGGTAGACTGCGGAAATGTAGGAAAGGATTTTGAAACCTATCTTGAAACAGGTAAAAAATCTCCTGATATGGAAAAGCATATTGCCTTGGCAAAGGAGAAAACACAGACCCGTAAAGATCAGGTCGAGGCCTCAATGAAGAAATGGGGGCTGGATAAGAAGGAAAAAGACAAGACCCCAGCGGAAATAGCCCAAGAGGAAAAAGACAAAGTCAAAGAGGACGAATTTGCCAAACTTGAAGAATCCGTTGGGGTTGGTAACGAGGTTTTGCAGGGATATGCCATTGATACAGGCCAGGCTGTTTCCAGCCAGACATATTCAACCATCTTCGGCCAGATGCGTGTGCCAATGGCGCTTAAGAGTATGCTTCCGATAGGCATCACCGGACTGTTTTGTGCATTGTGCGTATTTCTCCTGATTTCAACTGATACCACCTATCTCCACAGCTGGGGTGGAATTATCGTGCAGGACGTTATCCTGCCGATTCGCGGCAAACCTTTCACTCCGCGGCAGCATCTTAACCTGTTGCGAATTCTTATCGCTTTTGTGGCATTGTTTGCGTTTATTTTCTCGTCTTTCTTTGGTCAGGTCGATTTCATTTTGATGTTCTTTGCAATCACTGGAATGATCTGGCTGGGCGGTGCAGGGCCTTGCATCGTTTTCGGATTATACTGGAAGAGGGCAACCACTGCCGGCGCGTTTGTCGCATTGACGGTTGGCTCGACACTGGCTGTGGTTGGTATGATTCTGCAAAAAACATGGGAGACTGGAATCTACCCCTGGCTGGAATCCAAAGCGATGGTTGGTGACGTCGCGGTCTGGCTGAAGAACGCTTCTGACCCATTTAATCCCTATATCAAATGGGAAATGTCACCTACTAAATTCCCCATCAACTCCCAGGAAATGTATTTTGTGGCGATGGTGCTCTCCATCTCGCTGTTTATCATTATTTCACTGCTGACGTGCAAAACGCCTTTCAATATGGATCGTATGCTGCACCGCGGAAAATATAGACGTGAAGGCGCAGAACTTATCGTGGAAAAAATCAGTGTTCGTAATGCATTCCGCAAGCTGATCGGCATAGATTCTCAATACACCACGGGAGATAAAATCCTCGCGTGGTCGGTCTTTATCTGGTCCTTCGGTTATGGTTTTTTGATCGCTTTCGTAGGTGTTGCCACTTGGAATTTCATTTCACCCTGGCCTATAGAATGGTGGGGATACTGGAACTTCATCGCGATTGTCGTTTTAGGCGTCGCGATCGGTGCCGTTTCGACGGTCTGGTTTACATGGGGAGGAACACGAGACATGTTACGCATGTTCAAAGCACTTGCTGCCAAGGAAACCAACATGCTTGACGACGGTCGAGTGGTTGACGGCATTTCTGCCGATGACGTAGCGCTCGTTGAGAAGATCGATCACATCAAGATCGAAGAGGCTCATGTTGAAGAGGAAATACTCAGAGAAGAACTGGCAGAAGAGGGGGATGTTGAAGGTCTGAAGGATCTTGATGAACAAGACAAAAAAGATTCTGAATAATTCCACTTTTAAAACGAATTGAAGGAGTTTGTTATGAATATTAAAAATATCGTTTTAGTCCTGGCCGTTATTTTTGCCTGTTTTGTAATCGGCTGTGAGCCTGCAAATAATAAGATCAGCGACAAGCCCGCTGTTACTGCTGGCCAGCTTCCTACGATGTTGGCCCAGTATACTGAAACGCCGATTGTGCTGGATGGCAAGCTCGATGAGCCTGTGTGGCAAAAAGCAGCCGTGTACAAGATGGCCCTGCCGGCGGATCGGGAAACCAAAGGGACACTCAAAGAAGCTGCCGAAGTTCAATTGGCTTGGGATGACGAGAATTTCTATGTTGGTGTCAAGTTTACAGATTCCGATTTGATAGCCCAGGGCGACAAAGATCAGCTCCATCACTACAAACTGGGTGATCTGTGCGAGCTGTTTCTCAAACCGGCGGACAAACCATGGTATTGGGAATTGTATGTCACGCCAGCCGGCAAGAAAACCACATTCTATTTCCCCTCAAAGGCTCATTTGGGACAGCCCAGTTGCTTTACGGACTACGTGGCAAACCTTGACGTGGCTGCCTGTGTGCAGGGAACTTTGAACGACGGGAAAGGTGGAGATTCGTATTGGACTGCCGAGATGGTTGTACCCATCAAAGACCTCACTGCCCGCGGCGAAACCTTCGGCCCGGATTCTGATTGGCGGATTCTTGTGGCCCGTTACAATTATTCCGTCGATTTAAAGACTGCCCCAGAGCTTTCATCTGCCCCAAAACTTTCAGCTACTAATTATCATCTGACCGATGAATACGCGAAACTGAAATTAGTCAAATAGACTTTGCCGCAATAATTAACGGTATCAGCCCGGACTTTTGACTGAAAGTCCGGGCTTTTCTTTTATCCGCTTCTGGCAGCTGCATTGCAGGGGCAGTTAGGTTTTGATCATCCTGAAGTCGCATGTTCCCTGCGGTATATATTTCTTGAGTTCCGCGTTGGGACACCCAACGGATTATTATTGTTACTCAAAGTGACCGGTTTGGTTGACCTTGGTGTGGGTCAGGTGGCTGGTTGACTGGTTAATCAGTTGAAATCTTGAGTCGAAGAAGTTTTTGTGTATTTTTTTACTGATCAACCAGTTACCAGTCAACCGGTAACTCAAACGGTCAGTTTGAGATTGTTATTTTGTTTGGTGAACAGAATTGTAAACTTGTTGCTGTTCGGCATCCCTTCAGGCCGTCCCTTCGGGCGGATTGTTCGATCTTTGCCTCATTGATTTCTATGGAAACATCGCTGGTGAGTTTGAGGAACTTGTTGTACCCTCGATTATTCAGATGTTCCTTGGCCATCTTGCCAGAGCCGATTTTCTTGCAAAGCCTCGACAGGCCTCGCCACCTCCTGGGGATCACGAGAAGAACCGACCGTCTCAACCACGCGATATTGCCCGCCGGATTTGTCAATTACTTGCACGCTGACCTAGCCGGATTTCTTGGACTTTTCCGAATGAACATTGCAGGATTTTACCCGCAGGACACCCAAAATCAAAATCCTACCCTTGTAAAATAAGGAGTTACATCACTTTTTCAACCCCGTGCGGAACTCAGGATTGGAAAAGTGATGCGGTAACAATCATAGCCATAATCGTAAGCGGCGTGGTTTTTTTCGCTGTTCCATTTCAGTCTGGATCAACTGACAGGCCAGGTGCCGATTCACTGGGGCGTTTTCATTTTACTGTCGCTGGCTGGGATATGGTGGGGCGTGTTATTTCTTTGGCGTGGGTTTGCGGTAGCTGTCTGCTGCCATATATGCTGGGACCTTTTCGTTATCGCCTGGGGGCTATGATTCAACCCGGAATCCATTCCGAATCTTATCCTCTTTTACATCTATATATTTGCAATCTAAACGTTTTAGAGATCTGAAACGCTCAGTCGTCCGAAAAAGTTGTTTTCTTGTCATTCCGGGCGGAGCAAAGCGGAGACCCGGAATCCAGGGAATGTAATCAAGACGGGAAAAAAGCCCATAATGGAAAATTATCGCCCCCGCTGGGCCGGCCCTGGATTCCCGCTTGCGCGGGAATGACACGGGAGGAAAAATCGCCAGTTGGATATTAAATGATGGCGTCGTATTGCAAAGAGGTGAGGAGTTATTCGGCAGAACCTTGCAATTTGTAACCGCATTACAGGAATTTTATAGCCTATTTTGAGGGCTATGCCGACTTTATCAGGGACGACTCTTTTATTGTCCGGCCTTTGCGGGCTGGGATATTGGCATGGGCGGAACGCTATTTTCCATCTCTGCCTGTCTTATTGCGTCGGCCTGGGCGCGATTAAGATTGGCCTGCGAGCGGAAGTTGAGCGTAATCAACATTGTTTGCTGATTTGCAGATATCTCGGCTGGGCTTTGATGAGTATCCTTCTTCATGCCCAAACGCGGAGTCGCAGGGGCGTCCTGTTTTTGTTGGCCTGCGAGATATTCATAAGTCTGCGTAGTCGTCACGCGCTGGGCCTGCAATGCCCGGCGGAAGAGAGGCTCGGGTAATTGCGAAACACGTTGCTGTTGCTGCAGATTGTTGCGGATGGCCTGGCGAAGTTTGTCGATCTGCTTTTCATCGCCGACTACGAGATACTCGATCTGCTTGTCAAGCCTGTGCCCGCTGCGTCGCCTGGCCTGGTTGTAGCTGAAACTGTTATTGAGATTAATGGCCTGGTTCGACGCAAGTTCATTCTGCTTTTCAGGGGCGAGTTCAAAACCGTTGGAAATTATCGTCCGCTCAAGAGCCTGCTGACTGGCCCGCATGTTGTCAGTCCAGACAATTTCATTATTTCCCGCCCTGCTGCGGTCTGCCAGTTCGACAACGTCACCATCAACGATTGTTTGCACGTTTGGCTGGTTTTTTGCTTTCGCCATCTCCCTGGCTGGGGATATGTTATTAACAGTTCCGCCCACCTGAACTGGAGCTGGTGCGGGAGAACGCAATACTACCATTGGCGCACCTGTTGGCTGCGCGGGCACAGCTGCAGCGACGGGACACGCCTCAGCCTCTTCTCGCGACTCGGAAAGTTCATCCATAGCTTCTTTTGGGGCGTCTGCGATTGCGATTTTTTCTCTGCCGAATGTGGTAGACGATTTGGCTTCGGTTTTCATGTCCAGGCTGGCGATGGCCTCGCCGTCAGTGGATACGTCGTCGACAAGTTCTTTATACAATTGTGCGTCAGCCATGTCCGTGCCATATTTATCCACGTCCGTTTCGGCCTGTGGCGAGATAGCCACGATCGTATCATCAGGCTGCGGAGGAAGCATGTGTCGATTCATCTGATGGGAGATAATCAGGCCGGCACCAATGGCGAACAGGACTACCGCAGCTGCCGTCAGGGTCTGTTTTCCAAAAGTCCATCTGGTAGGTCTTGCGTTTTTCCCTGCCTGCTTTTCAGCGGCAGCCTGCGCAACCCGCTCGGCGAAATTGATCGGCGCTCGCAAGCCGGGCAGCGATTCCCGCACAAGTTGACGCGTCGCGCGCAGCTCATCAAGCTCCTTTGCCAGCGCAGGGTCATTTTTCAATGCCTCAGCTACCAGCTGGGTTGTGGCTTGGTCCAGCTCGCCGTCAAGGTAGGCTGACAGCTGATCCGAGATGTTCATTTTCTCGTTCATTTCATGCTCACCAGATCAGAGAGTTTCTCCTTCAGTATTTTACGCGCGCGATGCAGCCTGCTTTTGACAGTGCCGCGCGGAATTTCCAGAATTTCCGCGATCTCGTCGTAGTTCATATCCTCAGCATCCCGCAGAAGAACTATGGTGCGAAATTCTTCGTCCAGGCTGTCGAGAGCATCGCGGACTTTCAATGTTTCTTCGCGGGCGATGGCTATCGATTCCGGGCCTGGATTACGAATTTCAGCAAGCTCAGCTGTGCGGGCGTCTGCGAGAGATGGGTTAGCATTTTCGTCCGAGCAGGCCTGGCCTTGTAGCGAATGAAATTTGACTACGCCCAATCGTCGTCGATAGCTCAGGGCAAGGTTTGTCGCGATACGGAACAGCCAAGTGTAAAATCGACTTCCGCCGCGGAAATCACCCAGCTTTTCAAAGGCTTTCAAAAACGCCTCCTGGGCCAATTCCTCAGCCACCTCAGGCCTGCTGCACAGTCTGCAAACCACGTTGTAAAGCCTGTCCTGATACGCCAGAACCAACTGCCCGAACGCATCTGTCTGTCCGGCTTGGGCGCAACGGACAAGCTCAGCCTCAGCCTCAGCCGAAAGCTCCCGGCTGGCTGACTCGACAACGACCAGCTCGTCGCCAGCTATCATATTGGACGCTCGTTCCGTCACCAGGTTCCCCAAATAACGCTTCTAATTTCAAAAAGCAATTATAAATTCCACCAAAAAGCAAACCAATGTCCGATCTCGGCCTGCAGGTTATATTTTTGTCATTCCCGCAAAAGCGGGAATCCAGTTTTTAAAATTTCCCAAATAATTGTTGGTATGAAAAAAACAATGGATGCCCGATCAAGTCGGGCATGACAAAAAAACAAATGCTGCATGAAAAAAAGTAAATATCAGGATGACATGTAAGGAATACAAAGAAAAACCCCAGTCTTCCGACCGGGGTTTTTTGACATACGATTTTTTATTACTCCAATTGGCAATTGCAAATTGGAATTTGTCTTATGTGCCTTCAGGCACAGCGGCGTGTTCCTTGTTTTCGGTATTTTCCTCAGGCTGTTCTCCGACGCCTTCAAAGAACAGGTGACGAAGATCTTCATCTTCGTCGGTATCTTCGGTTTTTTCCCGTGTTTTGACGGAGATAACGATCTTGCTTTTGCCCTTGTAATTTCCGCGGAGGATTTCTTCGCTGATCGGGTCTTCGACATGGTGTTCGATTGCCCGTCGCAATGGCCTGGCGCCGAAGTCCGGGTTGTATCCCTTGTCGATGAGGAATTCCTTGGCGTCTTCGGTAAGTTCCAGGCCCAGATCGTGATCGGCCAGTCGTGCGCGAACCTTGCGTAGTTCGTAATCCACGATAGTTTGCAGATTCTCTCTGTTGAGCGCTTTGAACACGATAATATCGTCGAGACGGTTGATAAACTCAGGCCTGAAGTGTCGCTCGATTTCCTTGTGCAGTAGCTCCTTGGTCTTTTCGTAGGTTGCTTCCTCGTCGCTCTTGCCGAACCCGAACCCGCCGCCTGACTTGATAAGCTCGGCACCGATATTCGTGGTAAGGATAAGGATGGTATTTCGGAAGTCCACACGTCGGCCGAAGGAATCGGTCAGCTGACCTTCTTCCATGACCTGCAGGAGCATGTTGAACACGTCGGGGTGTGCCTTCTCGATTTCATCCAGCAGCAGCACGGCGTACGGTCTGCGGCGTATGCGTTCGGTAAGCTGGCCTCCTTCTTCGTAGCCGACGTAGCCGGGAGGGGCGCCGACGAGCCTGCTGACGTTATGCTTTTCCATGTATTCCGACATGTCCAGCTGAATCAGGGCTTCCTCGTCGCCGAACATGAATTCGGCAATGGCCTTGGAAAGCAGGGTCTTGCCGACGCCGCTGGGGCCTGCGAATATGAACGACCCCATAGGCCTGCGCGGATCTTTCAAGCCGCTGCGTGCACGACGAATGCTCTTGGAGACAGCAACGATGGCCTCGTCCTGGCTGACGACGCGCTTGTGCAACTCTTTTTCGAGTTCGAGCAGCCTTTGTGCTTCTTCCTTCTCCAGACGGGTCAGCGGCACGCCGGTCATCTTGCTGACGACCTCAGCGACAACTTCCTCGTCTACAATGCCTGCTGCCTCTTTGCTCTGCTCTTTCCAGTTTTTCTGCAGAGATTCTTTCTCTGCCCGGAATTGTTCCGCCTGGTCTCTCAACTCAGCTGCCCGTTCGTAGTCGGCGTTTTTGACGGCGTCGTCTTTTTCGTTCTGCAGCCTGTCGATCTGAAGCTCAAGGCTTGCAAGGTCCGGCGGCTTGGTCATGTTTTTCAGTCTGATTCTGGCACCGGCTTCGTCGATAACGTCGATGGCCTTGTCAGGCTGAACCCTGCCGGTAATGTACCGGTTGGAAAGTTCGGTAGCACTGGCGAGGGCCTCGTCGGTGATCTTTACTCGGTGATGCTCTTCGTATCTGTCGCGGAGTCCTTTCAGGATTTCCACGGTCTGTTCTCGGTTCGGCGGGTTGACGATAATTGTCTGGAATCGACGCTCAAGTGCGCCGTCTTTTTCGATATACTTTCGATATTCATCCAGCGTGGTTGCGCCGATACACTGTATTTCGCCTCTCGACAGGCTGGGCTTGAGTACGTTGGCAGCGTCGATGGCTCCCTCTGCTCCGCCGGCCCCGACTAGGGTGTGCAATTCGTCGATGAACAGGATCACGTTCTTGGCCCGGCGGACTTCGTTCATTACCGCTTTGATTCTTTCTTCAAACTGGCCTCGGTATTTCGTGCCAGCCACCATCATCGCAAGGTCAAGTGCGACGATCCGCTGATCATGCAGGATGTCCGGTACTTCCTTATTGATGATGTTCTGGGCCAATCCCTCGACGATAGCGGTTTTGCCCACGCCTGCTTCTCCGAGCAGCACGGGGTTGTTCTTTGTCCGTCGGCAGAGAATTTGAATGACGCGTTCGATTTCGTCAACTCGGCCTATGACCGGGTCGAGTGTTCCTTCGCGGGCCAATTCCGTAAGATCTCGTCCGAAGTTATCCAAGGCAGGAGTCTTGCTCTTTGCCCTGCGAGCGGCAGCGGCCTGGCCTGGGCCAGCGCCCTTTTCGCCGGCAGTGGCTGTTCCGCCGTCATCAGGCTCAACACCCGCGCCTAGAAGGTTTAGCACTTCGTCGCGGACTTCCTCGAGCTTGAGCCCAAGATTCATCAACACCTGGGCAGCTACGCCGTCATGCTCCCGCAACAGGCCCAGCAGGATATGCTCCGTACCGACGTAATTATGGTTCAGGTTCCGAGCCTCCTCGATGGAATACTCGATAACCTTTTTGGCCCGAGGCGTTTGTGGAAGTTTGCCCATGGTAACCATATCAGGCCCGGCTTTGACGAGCTTCTCGACCTCCATCCGAACCTTGTGCAGTTCCACACCGAGATTCTTCAGGACGTTTGCGCCCACCCCTGTGCCTTCCTTTACCAGACCCAGCAGGATATGCTCCGTGCCGATGTATTCATGGTTAAACCGTTGGGCCTCTTGATTCGCAAGGGCCATTACCTTCCGTGCACGCTCCGTGAAACGTTCGAACATATTTTTTCACTCCATATAGCTCAGTCAGCCCCGCTGGTTGCCGTCCGACTACAGCGAGAGTGCCTGATTTTCACATTTCGATAGACTTCTAAATTATAGTCATAGTTCTATCGGCATAAGAGACTGAAAAGTTCATAAAACCGTCAATTTGCCTAAAAAACATATAAGCCCTTTTTTATGGGCCACTTAACTCTTATTTTGCCAATTAGGTCAATCAGTTTGCAGCAGCATTCTGCTCAACAAAATTGCAAAGTATGTGCCAATTATCCCAACTGGCTGAGTATTTTAAAAAACTTCAAAATTTCGAAGCACTTAAAGTATTTTTGTAAGCGTTTTGTTGAAAAATAAAGACTTACGGCAAAAAAAAAGGCCCGTCAGATACAGATATTGTTTAGCATACTAGAAGTCTCATGGAAAAACCGGAATGAATTTAATAAAAAGATGGGATTTTTTCAAATACAAACCTGCCTTTTGGGCGGGTCTGTCCATTTCGTCTGCCAAAGCGGGAAAATGGCTGGGGTTATTTTTCCTCGTGTTCGACAAGCTTAAAATTGTCGAAGCAACCTGGTTTGGTGGCATAAGTTTTATTTTCTAAGAGCGGAAATGTCTTGTCGAGGTATTTTTGGATATACAGGCGGAACATGTTAATTGCTGAGGTTTGTTTGGATAGTGTTTTTTTCTTGAGTTCCGCGTTGGGACACCCAACGGATTATTATTGTTACTCAAAGTGACCGGTTTGGTTGACCTTGGTGTGGGTCAGGTGGCTGGTTGACTGGTTAATCAGTTGAAATCTTGAGTCGAAGAAGTTTTTGTGTATTTTTTTACTGATCAACCAGTTACCAGTCAACCGGTAACTCAAACGGTCAGTTTGAGATTGTTATTTTGTTTGGTGAACAGAATTGTAAACTTGTTGCTGTTCGGCATCCCTTCAGGCCGTCCCTTCGGGCGGATTGTTCGATCTTTGCCTCATCGATTTCTATGGAAACATCGCTGGTGAGTTTGAGGAACTTGTTGTACCCTCGATTATTCAGATGTTCCTTGGCCATCTTGCCAGAGCCGATTTTCTTGCAAAGCCTCGACAGGCCTCGCCACCTCCTGGGGATCACGAGAAGAACCGACCGTCTCAACCACGCGATATTGCCCGCCGGATTTGTCAATTACTTGCACGCTGACCTAGCCGGATTTCTTGGACTTTTCCGAATGAACATTGCAGGATTTTACCCGCAGGACACCCAAAATCAAAATCCTACCCTTGTAAAATAAGGAGTTACATCACTTTTTCAACCCCGTGCGGAACTCAGGAGACCTGCATCATCCTGAAGTCGCATGTTCCCTGCGGTATATCTTTGGAGTTTTGTTGCATAGCGATTTAAACGCCCGATAAAAATGGGGAAGTTCGTCGTATCCCACTCTTCTAGCTATTTCCTTGATAGGCAGCAGTGTCTCGCGAAGCAGTCTGGCTGCTTCATTCATCCTCATGTTCAGAAAATAATTGCCCGGGCTGGTTCCAACTTCGGTTCGGAAGATCGCTCGAAAATGGCTTGCCGAAAATCCCGTCTGAGCAGCCATATCTTCCATCGTGATATTCTTATCCAGATTCTCACTCAGCCAGGCCATCAAAGGCTGGAATTTCGTCTCACGAAACGAGGCTGGATATTTCTCGCTGTTGGCTATACTCAGCTGGGCCAATATCAGCCTCATCACCGAAGCCTGCATATCCTGAATCAAAGGCGATGGGGGTTCGTAAGCCAGCAGCGTTATCCGCGTAATATCCCTTTCGACCGAAGCGGCGGGCTGACACAGAAAAGTCTCAAAGCCCTGTCGCATCTTCGCAAATGATTTCATGGCAGCTGGGGGATTTCTCTCCCCGGGACTGATTGAGAAATGATGAACCGATGCCCTGCTGACAGGCGTAACCGAATAACCCTCAAAAGGCGTGTCCGGGTAAATCAGAACAGCCTGGCCTGCATGTAAACTGATATCGTCCGATTCCAGCAGCTTTATCTGCACCTGGCCTTGATGAATGAAAATGAGATCAAAATGAGGCCATTTTGCGGGACCTATCTTTTGAGTCTCGTTAAACTCGCCGTAATCATTATTCAAACATCGAATCATTTTGTCATTTTTGGCAATAAAACCATCAGATAGGGCAATTTTAATTGACAGAAAACCCTATATAATAGGACTATCTGAACAGTATAACATCAGATATAATAAAAAACAATCAATATCCCGTACATCACCATCACGCAAAAAAATACGCTGTTTTCCTGAAAGGAAAGTTAAAGTGGAAAATTCGGATCTCAAACAGGGTACTGGCCAGCAGCTTTATCTCAAGGCAAAACAGTGGATTCCGGGAGGCACTCAGCTTTTAAGCAAACGGCCTGAGATGTTCCTCCCTGACCAATGGCCAAGTTATTACACCAAGGCCAAGGGGTGTGAAACCTGGGATATGGACGGCAATAAGTACGTTGATATGGGTATTACCGGAATAGGCGCATGTCTTCTGGGTTTCGCGGATCCCGATGTCAACAACGCGGTCAAAGCCGTGATTGACGACGGCAGCATGTGCACGCTTAATGTTCCCACGGAAGTGGAACTGGCAGAGCTTTTGTGTGAGATTCACCCTTGGGCAGACATGGCCCGGTTTGCACGCAGCGGCGGGGAAACCATGGCTGTGGCTGTGAGAATCGCCAGGGCGTTTACTGCCAAGGATAAGGTCGCGATCTGCGGTTATCATGGCTGGTCAGACTGGTATCTTGCTGCCAATCTCTCCGCAGACAGCGCTCTTGACGGCCATCTTCTGCCGGGCCTGGAACCGGCAGGCGTTCCAAGGGCCTTGGCGGGCACTGCTCTACCATTCCGATACAATCAGATTGAACAGCTCGAAGCTATCGTGGCTGAGCATGGCGATTCGGTTGGCGCGATAGTAATGGAACCATTCCGCTACGACGAGCCGAAGGACGGATTTCTTCACAAAGTCCGAGAGATCGCGACCAGGAACAATATTGTATTGATTTTCGATGAGATAACATCAGGCTGGAGAAATAACTTCGGCGGTACACATCTGCTGTTTGGCGTCGAGCCGGACATCGCAGTATTTGCCAAATCCATTTCAAATGGTTTTCCAATGGGCGCGATAATTGGCAGGCGCGATGTAATGCAAGCTGCACAGAGCAGCTTTATCAGCAGTACGTACTGGACGGAGGCAATCGGCCCGCGGGCTGCATTGACAACCATAAAAAAGATGCGAGACGTTAACCTTACGGAACATCTTACGAAGGTTGGCAGGTTGGCCCAGGCTGGCTGGCTGAGACTTTCGGAAAAGCATGGTCTAAAGCTCCACGTGGTCGGCTGGCCCGCCATTTCACATTTCAGCCTGGAATATGGCGAGAAGAATCAGGCGCTCCAAACTCTCTTTACTCAGGAAATGCTCGATCGAGGCTACCTTGCCAAGAGCGCATTATATGTTATTTATGCCCACACGCCGGAGATTGTCGAAAAATACCTCTCAGCGGTGGATGAGGTTTTTGGCATCCTGGCTGAGGCTGTAAAGGCGGACGATATTGACAAACGACTTCGCGGCCCAATCGCGCACAGCGGTTTTTCACGACTGACGTAATTAGTGTTGAAGCATTTCAAAAAGTTTTTTCGAGTTTCAGCAGTTGAATTTTTCGGGCCTGGCCTCCTGAGGCACTGAACCCCCCAGGCTTGCCCGTAGAGCAAATCACGCGATGACACGGAACAAGCAGCGGAACGCGATTTCGTCCAAGGGCCCCAGCCAACGCCCGCGATGCAGATGGACAGCCTATCTGACGGGCCAACTCGCCGTAGCTCCGCGTCTGGCCTGGCGGAATTGATCTGCAGGCACGATGCACTTTCCCGTCGAAAGAGTCCGCACGAGGCAGCTGACAATCCACAGCGGAGAAATCTACAGGCCTGCCTTGGAAATAGGCTCGACAGTCAGCTGTGAAAGTCTCAAAAAACGTCTCATCCCGCTGGGCGTGGGCGTATTGCCCCTCAATAAGTTCAACAAGTTCATTTTCCTCATAGCCCGGCAGCAAAACTCTGCATATGCCCCCCTCGCCTGCAACAGCTCCGACAAAACCCCATGCCGTTGAGAAAACAGTGTAAAAAAACGGATGATGACAGTCGGTTCGCTTCGCATTCAACATGCCAGGCAATCCTAAAACATCCTGCCAGGCCAATCAAGACCAGAAATATGATGCAAAACAACAATAAACAGATATTTTTACAGTAGACATAGCATGATTATAATGTAACAATCTCCCCTTGCTGAACCGTTTCATAGGATAAAACCCGGTAAATCTAATGACGGAAGTTGAGGAACAGAAAAGTCTTGAGTCGCTCTCAACCATCAATTAGAGCAACGAACGATTGAGATTTCTGTCGTGCGAGTTAACAAAGAAATGAACGATTATGTACAAGCAAAAAAATGACGCTATTCAACCGTATGGCCCGATTCCGTCTTTGCGGCAATTGCAGTGGCACGAAACGGAGTTTTATTCCTTTATCCACTTTTCTATCAATACCTTTACGGATAAAGAATGGGGTTACGGCGATGAGCCGGCACAGCGTTTTAATCCTTCCGATTTTGATGCAGATCAAATTGTAACCACAATCAAAGCAGCCGGCATGAAAGGCCTGATTCTTACATGTAAGCACCATGACGGCTTTTGTTTATGGCCTTCCGCTTACACCGAGCACTCGGTAAAAAATTCACCGTGGAAAAACGGTTCCGGGGATGTGGTCCGTTTGATTTCCGAGGCTTGTCACAAACATCAAATAAAATTCGGAGTTTACCTTTCGCCATGGGATCGAAATCATTCAGAGTACGGTAAGCCCGCATATGTTACATATTTTAAAAATCAGCTGACTGAATTATTAACTCAATATGGCGATATTTTTTGCCTTTGGCTTGACGGAGCTAATGGAGGGGATGGATACTATGGTGGAAAATCTGAAGTCCGGGCTGTCGATCGATTGACTTATTATGGGTGGACCGAGATTTTCGAGCTTGCCCATGAATTGCAAAAAAATCTGGTTATCTTTTCAGACATTGGGCCTGATGTAAGATGGATTGGCAATGAAGCAGGCTGGGCTGGTAATCCATGCTGGTCCCGTTACACACCAAAAGGAATCGACGGAAATCCCCCAGCCCCCGGAGCAGTTCTATCGAAAGAAGGTATTCATGGGCATAGGGATGGAGAATTTTGGATACCCGCTGAAGTTGACGTCTCAATTCGTCCAGGATGGTTCTATCATGCTTTTGAAGATTCCGCGGTGCGAACGGCAGAGAACCTGATTGAAATTTATTACGAAAGTATCGGCAGAGGCTGCGGATTGAATTTGAATATCCCTCCTGATCGGCGGGGACAAATTCATCAAAGTGATATTGATGCGTTGAGGAAATTTCAATCTATACTCGATGCGACTTTCAGCCAAAATCTCGCAGCCAATGCAACAATCAAGGCTGATGAGACCTGTGAAGATGACAGAAATCATTTTGAAGTCAATAATCTGGTCGATGGCAATGCGCACACCTACTGGACGGCAGGGCCAAATGTAAAACATCCTGAAATCACGCTGCAATTTCCCGAAAAAACAGAATTCAATGTCATCTCTCTGCGAGAGTATTTGCCACTAGGCCAGCGCGTTCATGGATGGGCTATCGATATTTGGCTCGATGAGAAATGGGTTAAGTTTGCCGAAGGCGAATCAATAGGAAACCGCCATTTGTGGCGCGGAACTTTATTGAACTCACATAAAATACGCTTGAGAATAACCGATGCACCCGTCTGCCCAGTGCTATCTGAATTTGGAGTTCATAAAGAGCCTGTCGTCCTGAAGGCTCCGAGTATTCACCGCGATTCAGATGACAACATTGTCATTAACGGAAACGGAACCATACATTATACGCTGGATGGCACAAGTCCGGGAACCGATTCCCCAGTATATAGATCACCATTTGAATATAATCTGTCCGGGTGTATTTCCGCTCTGGTAGCCGACCATGGACAGACAAGCGAGATAACCTGTAAGCAAATTGGTTATCCAAAAAAGAAATGGACACTTTGTGCCGCAAGTTCCGAAAACCCCGAATCACCAGCAAGGAACGTTCTGGATGCCTCTGAAAATTCCATATGGGCTTCCATGCCCTATCTGCAACGCGAGCCACAGTGGATAGAAATCAACATGCAGGAAAATCTCAAGCTTAAAGGATTCAGTTATATTCCCAGGCAAGGCGAAAACTCCGCTTGCGGGTTAATTACACATTTCCTTTGTGAGGTCAGTGAAGATCATGAAAATTGGACGACAGCGGCTCAGGGTGAATTCTCCAATATAGAAAATAATCCTATTGAACAAATGGTTTATTTTGACAAACCTGAGTCTGCCAGGTATATCCGCTTCACTGGGTTGAAAGTCGTAGAGGGAGATCTGGTTATCGTTGCCGGTTTAAACGTGTTTGTCTGAGCCGGGATATAATTCTCTCGATATTCCGTGCTTTACCGCTTAGAGCATCAAAATTCCGAAGGCCATTTACCGTGATATCTGTGGAAGGCCCGGCTGAAGTATAAGGGGTCATCATAACCTACTTCCATGGCAACCTGTTTGGCGAGTATTTCTTTTGTCTTCAAAAGGTGTACCGCGTGTTCCATTCTGAGTTTGATGATATAAGAATGAATTGCCATCCCCGTATATTGGCTGAAAAGTTTATTCAGATAGTTCGGGCTTAGGCCGGTCGATTCAGCCATCTGTTCAAGGGAAATCGATTCGGTAAAATGATTTTCCAGGATGCCCTTGACTTCGCGAAGAATCGGCTCATGCTTGTCTATTGGCGATCGCCTTGAATTGGGCCGCAGGTTTATTTCATGCAAATTCTGTTGATACAGGCCTGCCAGAACAAGCAGAAGATCGCTGCGAAATTGCAAATACCATTGCTGTATGGAAGGAATTTGCCTTTTCTTGAGGCACTCGAAAAGGCTTTTGACAGCCTGGGCGCGATAGGCCCAGCGATATGTCGCGTCCCAGCCTTTCCCGGGGGTGTACTTGTTTATGAAGGCCAGCATCCCCTGCTGGGCGAAAGACAACCAAAGCAGAGAATAGCCTACGCTTTTTCTTAAAAAACCTTCGCAGTGTTCCATCTGTGAATGTGATACAAAGATACTTCCCGGGCTTGCAGGGAAAGTTCCGTTTTCAAATTCAAAAAAACATTCTCCCCCCAGAACAATTGCTATTTCAGGCAAAGGGTGATGATGTGTTCCAAGGCTGTGTCGATAAGCGGGCCTGGATTTTATTTTTCGGCTGTTTAACACGGTGTTTCCATAACAGAGCGTATTGGAGATCGAATTGTCGGAAAGACTCCTAAGAGCAAGTTCCAGGCATTGCATCGATTCTGGAAATTCATTTTTTAGAGTTGGAAAGTCCATGTAATAATTAGTTTACCCATTCCTGCGGTTTTCCGCAATGGTTATATTATTGTTCGTTGAGTTTTGAAAGTGATCGTATAAACTGACTTTGGAGTAAAGAAGACAATGGACAAGTTAGCTATCTGCGGCGGAAAACCTGTATGTGAAGGGGGTTTGACCAGCCCGGCCTGGCCTCCGGTGACGGAGAAGACCGCACAAAGGCTTCTGGACGTTTACAGGTCTCGGAAGTGGTCTTTCAACAGTGAGGCTGAGCAGGAATTTCAGCGGGGTTTTGCCGCTCACCACAACGCGAAGCATGGAATTTTCATGTCCAACGGTACTACGACTCTCGAAGCAGCGTTGGCTGCGTGCGGCATTGGCCGGGGCGATGAGGTTATTGTTCCTGCGTTGACGTGGATGGCTACTGCGATGGCGGTACATTATGTCGGGGCCACCCCGGTCTTCGTCGACATAGAACCGACAACGCTTTGCATGGACCCGGCCAAGGTTGCCGAAGCCGTGACTGATAAAACCCGGGCCATCATTCCCGTGCATCTTTACGGTTCCATGGCTGATCTTGAAAAGCTTCAGCAACTTTGCGACAAGCATGATCTTGTCATGATTGAGGACTGTGCCCACATGCAGGGAGGCAAGTGGAAGGGAAAGGGCGTCGGCAGTTGGGGGAAGGTCGGATCGTTCAGTTTCCAGCAGTCCAAAACCATGGCCAGCGGCGAAGGCGGTATCTGCATAACCAACGACGACGAATTGGCGGATCGAATCTTCTGCTTCAAACATATCGGTTACAGGTTCGGCAATGCCCAGGGAGGTGCACAGCAAGGCCCTCCTGCTGACCTGGCGTGTCACAACTATAGAAGCACCGCATTCGAAGCGACGATACTTCTCGAACAGCTCGAGCTTATCGACGAGAGACTTGCGACTTATGCCGCAAATCTCGAACGATTGAAAAAGATCGTAGCATCCATAGACGGCGTGCGCATTCAGTCCCCAGGCCGACTGGCCACGACACAGGGGTGTTATGCCTTTGTCATGATTTTTGATGGCGGGCCGCTGGCTGATATTCCGCGGAATAGAATTAATGAAGCCGCCTTTGCGGAAGGGTTGCCTTTGTGCGGCACTTTCGGGCCTGTATATAAGCATATTCTGTTCAATCTTCCACCGGATCAATATCGCATCGCGGGCGGTTCCTGCGGGGTGACGGAAGGTATTGGAACGGAAAGATCGTTTGTCATGTTGCACCAGTGGCTTGGGGGTGATGAGAAAATGATAGAGACAATTGGTCAGATTCTTGCAAAACTGGTTAATAACGCCGATACGCTAAGCAAACTGCCATCGTAAGCTGAAAGGTGAACGTGATGACTCAATTAAAGGCTGGCTTTGCCAAAACGGATATCACACCGAAACTGGGCGTGCGCCTGGGCGGATACGGCATTCCAGAGAGGCCTGCCGAGGAAATTCATGACCATCTTTTTTCCTCAGCCCTGGTTTTGGAGAGCGGTGAAACCCGTGCAGCCATTATCTCGTTGGACTGGCTGAGCGTGATGACTGAAACTGCCCGTGCAATCAAGACCGCCGTTTCTGAGGTCGCTTCCGTGCCGATGGATAATATCATCGTCTGCGCGATTCATTCGCACACAGCCCCGAATACCATGGGCATTCCGGGCTGGGGCGACGTGGAACAGGATTATATCGATTCGGTAATGCCCGCGATTATAGAATCGGCCAGGCTGGCTGCGGAGAATCTCGCGCCCGCAAAAATGGGCGCTGCCAGCCTAGCCAGCAGGGTCGGCGTGAACCGCAGAACTTTTCTCGATGACGGCCAGTTCTGTTTTGACGGCAACTTGTCGGGTTCATTCGACCCGAACATGACCCTCATCAGGTTCGTCGATCTTGACGATAAGCCGATAGCGACGCTGATTCATTATGGAGCCCATTGCACCGCGTGGGGCTTGGGGAGGATCGTCTCGCGAGACTGGGCAGGAGTCATGATCGACCGGATTGAGAAACAGACCGGTTCGCCGGCGATGTTCCTTAACGGCACGATTGGAGATACAGGCCCGCGAACCAATACTCGTACTGAGCGGGGCAACTACTCCGCCGGGGTCGGCGACGGTTTGGAATCTGTACTTGAAGTCGGCTATCGGGCCGCTGACGATGCTCTGAGATGCTATGACAAGGTTAAAAATTTCGATGGAAACGCCAGGCTTCAGACAGCCGTTTCCAACATGGTAATCCCCGCCAAGCCTCTGCCTTCAAAGGCCGAAGCCGAAGCGAAAGTCGCGGAACTCGAACCTCAAAAAGAGGCATGGGGCCACGGCAAGTGTCAGTATCATTACTGGTCGCGGGTTCTCGATGCGCATTCAAAACCAGCGGAAAACACGGTTACCTTGGAATCGAGAATTATTACGCTGGGGCCGGTTGCTATCCTGACACTGCCGGGCGAACCGTTTTCTTCAATCTCGCTTAGACTTAGAGAAGCGAGTCCGTATGAATACACCTTGCTCGTCAGTAATGCCAACGGCTGCGTCGCCTATATTCCTGACGAGCAGGCCCGCAGCCTCGGCGGATACGAAGTGGATATGGAAACTGCGGTAAATACCTATCTGCCCGTTGAAAACGTCGATAGCCTGATTGTTGAAAAGGGAAGCCAAAAACTCAGTGAAATCTTCAATTTAAAGGAATAGTAAGATGGATAACAAAGGATATGTTTTTTCGTTTGGGCCGTGGAATATCCATGAAGGTGCAGATCCTTTTGGGCCGGAGGTTCGTGAATCGATAGATTTTAATAAGAAGCTTGAAGAGTACAAAAAACTTGGATTCGACGGCGTGCAGTTTCATGACGATGACGCCGTCCCCAATATGAATAATTTAACTCCAGATCAGATAATAACTGAAGCTGCCGCAGTTAAGAAAAAATTGGATGAGCACGGCCTGAAGGCAGAGTTTGTGGCTCCTAGATTATGGGAAGATCCTCGGACAATTGACGGCGGATACACTTCCAACGACCCTGCATGCCGCAAATACGCAATAGAACGCAGCCTGCGTTGCATCGACATTGCAAAAGCACTTGATACTAATTTGATCGTCTTTTGGCTGGCACGAGAAGGAACTTATATTCGCGAAGCCAAGGATTCTTGTGATGCTGTCAGAAAAATCGCCGAAGCAATTGATACGATGTTTGATTATGACAAGGATATCAAAATTGCCATTGAGCCCAAGCCAAACGAACCCATGGATCATACTTATATTCCAACGACTGGCCATGCCATCGCACTTGGTATGCTAACTAAAGATGCTTCGCGTGTGGGAATTAATATAGAATCTGCTCATGCCATATTGGCCGGTTTGGATCCATCCGATGAGATGGGGTACGCGTTAGCACACGATAAACTCTGGACGGTTCACCTTAACGACCAGAATGGATTGAAATTTGATCAGGATAAAACTTTTGGTGCGGTCGACCTTAGGCGTGCGTTCAATCAAGTTCGTATTCTTGAAAAGCGTGGATACGCCGAAAAAGGTTACATGGTTGGTTTGGATGTCAAAGCCATGCGAACCCAGCCGGCCGAGGTCGCTACAAAACATCTTTCAAATTCGCGTGAAATCTTTTTGAACCTTGTGGATAAAGTTCGCACGTTTGATACCGCCACAGAAGCACAGCTGATTGCCGACCGAGATTATGAAAGCCTGGAGCTTCTGATTGTAAATCATCTGATGGGAGTAAAATAATGAATGTTGGATTGCAGGTTTATACAGTTCGAGGTGAAATTACTAAGGATTTTGAAGCTGCTTTTAATAAAGTGAAAAAAGCCGGGTATGAATATCTTGAATTGTATGGACTTTTCGAGAATAAACCTGAGGACTTAAAGAAATTCTTGGACCGCTTGAATTTGTCTGTCCCAGCCATCATGTTTCCACTTGAAAAGTTAATGAATAACCTCGATGCGGTTAAACTGATTTGTAAAACGCTGGGAAGCCGTTATGCCGTTTGCGGTATTTTAGGCGAAGAATATCGAACGGATGAAGGGTTTTCAAAAGCAGCTGAAATTCTTGAACAAGCTGCTGTCAGGTTAAAAGTGGATAATATCACTCTCG
This sequence comes from Phycisphaerae bacterium, assembly GCA_963664745.2. Classification (GTDB taxonomy): domain Bacteria; phylum Planctomycetota; class Phycisphaerae; order SM23-33; family SM23-33; genus B1-G9. The sequence continues at coordinate 1,358,470 of CAXXMC010000004.1, read as the reverse complement.
CATACCACAATCACGCGTTTGAGTTTGAGAAGCTCAAGTCCGGAAAATGCGGCTATGATATTCTTGTGTCGGAAACACAACTCTTAAAATTTGAATTGGACGTTTTTTGGGTTCAATATGCCGATTTGGATCCCGCAGAAAAAATGCGTGAGCTTAAAGATCGCCTCGGCCTAATCCACCTGAAGGATATGGACAATCCTCAGGATAAAAACTTTTGCGAGCTTGGTTCAGGTGTTGTGGAGCTTAAAGAAACCATAAAACTTGCTGAAGAATTTGGAATTAAATACGCTTTTGTTGAGCAGGATAGCAATTGGATAAATGACAATCCTATTGAATCTATCCAGAAAAGTTTCAAATGGTTGCATGACAATTTTTAAGACTTAATCATCGCGAGGTGTGGAAAATGACTGCTAAAATCAAGATGGGTATGGTTGGTGGCGGGCCTGGTGCTTTCATAGGGGAAGTCCACCGCAAGGCGGCACGGCTGGACGGTAAAATAGAAATTATCGCGGGCGCATTCAGCAGCGACGCTGAAAAGTCCCTGGAAATAGGATGCGAACTCGGCCTTGATAAATCTCGCGTATATAAAAGTTTTCAGGATATGGCTGAGTGCGAATCAAAGCTTCCTGAAGATCAACGAATTGATTTTGTGTCCATCGTCACACCGAATCACATGCACTTTCCGGTAGCAAAACTTTTTCTCGAATCCGGTTTTAATGTGGTCTGCGACAAGCCTATGACTTTTTCCTTGGATGAAGCGCAGCAGCTTGAATTGCTGGTTAAGCAAACCGGAAAACTTTTCGCACTTACGCATAATTACACCGGTTACCCGATGGTAAAACTTGCAAAGGATTTGGTCAAAGCCGGCAAGATAGGTGAAGTTATCAAAGTGGTCGTGCAATACCCCCAAGGCTGGCTTGCGAGTCCTATTGAAAACGAAGGTGCAAAGCAGGCCGAGTGGCGTACCGACCCCAAGCGAAGCGGAGCGGCCGGCTGCATGGGCGATATCGGTTCGCACGCCGCGAATCTGGCGGAGTATATAACGGGTGACAATATAACCGAGATTTGTGCCGACCTTACAAGTTTTGTTGAAGGCAGGCAACTTGACGATGACGGAAATTGCCTTATCAGATTTTCCAACGGTGCCAAGGGTATTCTCTTTGCAAGTCAGGTTTCAATCGGCGAGGAGAATAATCTCGCTATCTGGATCCACGGCCGGGCCGGCAGCATTGAATGGCATCAGGAAAATCCTGATTATTTAAACGTCAAAATGCCAAATGCACCCGTTCAGGTTTGGGCACGCGGAAATGACTATATAGGAGCGGCAAGCCCAGCCGCGGCCCGCGTAACGCGTCTGCCGTTCGGCCACCCTGAAGGATTCATCGAGGCTTTCGCAAACATCTACTGCAACTTTGCTGATTCCCTGCAAGCCATAAAAGCAGGTGAAAAACCGGACGAACTCGCAACAGATTATCCGGGCGTTGAAGACGGAATTCGCGGAATGGCTTTTATCGAAGCCGCCGTCGAAAGCAGCAAAACTCAAGACAAGTGGTATAAAATCTAGAAGCTGTTTAAAATTGTAGGAGATTAAAAACATGGCCAGACCGGTAACATTATTCACAGGACAATGGGCTGATATTCCCCTTGCGGAACTTGCGCCGAAAGCAAAAGACATGGGCTACGATGGACTTGAGCTCGCATGCTGGGGCGATCACATGGATGTTTTCAAAGCAGCTGAGGACAAAACATATTGTCAGCAGCAGCTTGAAATTCTGAATAAGAATGGCCTGAAACTTTTTGCGATCAGCAACCACCTGGCCGGCCAACTTGTCTGTGACCTGAACAACGATTCCCGCAGCGATGGTTTTGCACCTGCCGACTGCGCCGGCGATCCGGAAAAGAAACGCAAATGGGCAATCGAATCAATGACGAATGCCGCCAAGGCAGCGAAGAATCTCGGTATAGAAATAGTTAATGGTTTTACAGGTTCGTCAATATGGCATTTGCTGTACAGCTTCCCGCCGGTCAGCGAAGAAATGCTGGACGCCGGTTTCAAAAATTTCGCCGATCTCTGGAATCCCATTCTTGACGTTTTTGACAAGTGCGGCGTAAAGTTCGCCCTGGAAGTCCACCCAACCGAGATAGCATTTGACATTTACACAACCGAGAGAGCGTTAAAGGCTCTCGATAATCGAAAAACTTTCGGTTTCAACTTTGACCCCAGCCATCTTCACTGGCAGATGGTCGACCCGGTGAAATTCATTCGCAGATTTTCAGACCGGATCTATCACGTGCATATGAAAGATGCCGCGCTTCAGCTGGATGGCAAGAGCGGAATTCTTGCTTCCCATTTAAATTTCGGAGATTACCGTCGAGGCTGGGATTTTCGATCACTAGGTCATGGTGAAGTAAACTTCGAAGAAATTATCCGAGCCTTGAACCAGATAAATTACACCGGCCCGCTTTCTGTCGAATGGGAAGACTGCGGAATGGAACGTTTTGCCGGCGGCAGGGAGTCTGCTGATTTTGTAAAACAAATCGACTTCGCGCCATCAGATACAGTATTCGACGAAGCATTTTGACAAAATGCTTTTAGTTGGCAAACTGGAACCAAAAATGGTCAGATAGTTTCATGGAGCCGTACTTATGAAAATTCCCTTATGGAATACATTTGACACGGTAAGGGTTCAATTGGAGAAGCAGTACATTGACCCGCAGTATGATCCGACAAGTGGTGTTTCTCCAGAACAACTAAATTGCCTGGCCGATCAGCTGTTTCAAAACATGGCTGGCAGAAGCGGGATTGCAATAAGGGCTGCTCTCTTTGAACTTGTTGTGACCAAGGGCCGAGTCGGCGTTGATCCAATCGACTGGTTTGCGGATCATCTTCAACATGGCGATCTGCCAATCAAACTTAGAGAGACGTGGCGTCGCGAGGTGGCTGAGAACTCTTTTGCGGCAGAGAGAGATGAAATTATAGCAGCCTGGTCCGCAGGTAAATTTGAAACTGAGTTGGATATCAGTCACACTTCTCCAGACTGGTCAGCAATAATGACCCTCGGATTGAGCGGATTGCGCGACCGTGCCTCTGCCGCTTTAGAATCAACAACTGATGCAAGCGCAAAAGATTTCCTGGAGGCGGTAGTCAAGGTTTATAATTCTTCAATTGCTTTGCTTATCAGACTTGCAGAACAGGCGGAAAAACACCCCGAGTCAGAACGTATGCGAAGAGTTGCCGTCGCATTGCGGAATCTGGCCATAGCTCCACCGTCCACTCTTCATGAAGCGTTTCAACTGGCATATATTTTTCATGAATTGCAGGAAATGGAAGGTGAGAATGTCCGTTCAATGGGGGGATTTGACCGGCTATATATTAAATTCTATAGAGATGATATTGACTCAGGCCGATTAACCCGCGAGCAAGCCAAGGAATTGCTCAAATTCTTCTGGATTAAATTTTATGCCAGAACGCAAGGAAAACAGTTCGGCAAAAACTTTTATTTCGGCGGCTTGATCAATGAGGACATTGACGGAAATAACGAACTTTCTCGACTGGCATTTGAAGTTTACAGTGAAATGCAGACGGTCGACCCCAAGCTGTCCATGCGAGTTAATCGAAAAACGCCTCAGGATTTTTTACAACAGGTAGCCCAATGCGTTCGCTCCGGCTTGACTGGTATAGTTTTTGCAAATGACGAAGTAATTATCCCCCAGATGCGTAAACAGGGGAAAAGCCTGGCAGATGCCTACGAATATACATTAATAGGCTGCTATGAACCGGCAGTCATGGGCAAAGAATTGTGTTGCTCGATGGCAATACGGATTAATCTGGCAAAATTCATCGAAGACGCAATGGAGTGCGACGCTGAGACTTACGAAGAATTTGAACAGGAATATTTCAATCAACTCCAATCCGGATTAACGAAAGCTATAAAATTATGCCTGAAATGGGAAAAAGCTTGGCCAGATGTCAGCCCTTCACCACTGCTTTCGGGCACTATGATCGAGTGCATTACACGTGGACGCGACATATCCTCCGCCGGTGCCAAATACAACTCCACAGGGGTAATGTGCGCTTCGCTGGCCAATACCGCGGATTCGCTTTTGGCGGTGAAGAGTCTGGTTTTTGAAAAAAAGCTTTGTACTATACAAACCCTTCGAGCGGCTTTGGCGGGTGATTGGAAAGGCTATGAGAAACTGCGATTGGAAGCTTTAAGAGTTCCGAAGTGGGGTAATAATAACCCAGCCGTCGACAGCCTGGGCGTCAAGATATCCGATTTCATCACTCATCGTATAAATCGGGAGCCCAATTCGCGCAACGGTTATTTTCAGGCGGCATTGTTCTCGATCAACTACAATCATATTTTTGGCAACCGTACGGGTGCATTGCCCGACGGACGACGTGCAGGCCAGCCTCTGGCCAAAAACTCGGGCGCAATGACGGCAATGGATAAGGATGGGGTTACCAGCCTGATCAACTCCGTAACAAAGTTAGATTATTCTAAATTTCCCAACGGTGCGGTACTTGACGTCATGCTCCATCCCACCGCTGTTCAGGGCGAAGATGGACTTGTTGCGTTTATGGCTCTGATCAAAACTTTTTTTGGCCTGGGCGGCATGGCTATTCAGTTCAATATTTTCGATGCCAAAGAATTGCGTAATGCACAGATTTATCCCGAGAAATACGCCAATCTGCAAGTCAGAGTATGCGGCTGGAATGTTCGCTTCATAGACCTCTCGCCTGCCGAACAGGAAGTCTTTATTGCTGAGGCAGAGAATAGAACATATCAAAGTTGAAAATCATACGCGGAATTCATTGTTGATATAAAAATGTTTTGCCAAGCCTCATTTAGCATCCAGCCAGTTCTTGCCGACGCCGACATCAACTTTCAGCGGCACGGTAAGTTTTATCGCGTTGGTCATCTCATGGACGATCATCTCGCGCTCGTCAGCCACGGCCTCGGCGGGGATATCAAAGAGAAGTTCGTCATGAATTTGCAACAGCATTTGGGCCGGGCGTGCCTCAGCTGTGATTCGTCGACTTATATTAATCATCGCCTGCTTGATGAGGTCGGCAGCTGAGCCTTGCACTACGGAATTTATCGCGAGTCTCTCAGCCATGGCTTGACGCTGCTTGTTCGACGAATCGATTTCGGGAATATTTCGCCGCCGTCCAAAGATAGTTTCCACGTAGCCCTGATTTCGGGCCTGGTCAACACAGTCAGCCAGGAACTCGTCGATGTTCGGGAATTTCTGTTTGTACCGCGTGATGAATTCGGTGGCTTCGGTACGGGAGATTTTGAGTGCCCGTGACAGGCCGAACCCGGTCTGGCCATAGACTATGCCGAAATTCACGCCCTTGGCTCTGCTACGCTGTTCGCTGGTGACCTCCGCGAGCGGTACGCCAAAGACTTCCGACGCGACCGTCTTGTGAATGTCCTGATCGTCTGCAAACGCCGCCAGCATTCTGGGGTCGTGACAGAGATGGGCAAGCATTCGCAACTCGACCTGTGAGTAGTCCGCGCCCAGCAACATGCAGCCGTCAGCTGCGACAAACGCAGCCCGGATCTGCCGCCCCTGCTCTGTGCGAATCGGAATGTTTTGCAAATTAGGGTCACTGCTGGACAATCGGCCAGTCGCGACGGCTGCCTGGTGAAACGACGTATGAACCCGGCCGTCTTTCGGCAGAATGTTCTCCGCCAGCGAAACCAGATACGTACTGATAAGTTTGACCAGCTGACGATAATCCAGCACGAGCGCGGGTAGCGGGTTGTCGGTCATCTCGGCCAGCTGACTGAGCACGGACGAGTCAGTGCTCGGGCCGGTCTTGGTCTTCTTTAGAACGGGCAGCTGCATTTCGTCAAACATTACCTCGGCCAGCTGCTTGGGGGAATCCGGATTAAAAGGCCTACCCGCTAATTCGATAATCTGTTCTCGCATCTCATCTGCAGCCTTGCTCAGCTCGACCTCCATGGCCTTGAGCACCTGCGGATCAACGCGAATGCCTCGCCGCTCCATCTCGGTAAGTACGGGCAGCAGGGGCATCTCAAGCTCGGCAAAAAGCTTGTCCAGCCCCTCAGCCTTTAACATCGGCGAAAAAACATCGGCCAGCTTGAGCGTTACGTCAGCATCCTCCGCTGCGTAAACAGCTACGGTGTCAGTCGGAACAGCGTTCATGGTCGTCTGATTTCGGCCAGAACCAATAACCTCTGAAATCGGTATGCAACGATGATTCAAAAAATCATCAGCCAGGTTGTCCATCTTGTACGACATTCTGCCCGAGTCCAACACGTGGGCTGCGATCATGGTGTCAAAAACGTTCTCAGGCCCGCCGATGACAAAACCGGCGTTCTCCAGCACGATCTGATCGTACTTGAAATTATGGCCTATCTTCTGCACGCTCGCGTCAGCCAATATCGGCCCGAGCTTTTCACGCACAAGTTCGACATCCAGCGACTGGGCAAGCAGCGGCCCCTGGACCGGAATATAAAATGCCCGCCCCGGCTGCCATGCCAGCGAAATGCCCACCAGCGAACACCACATTGCCTTGACTCCAGTGGTCTCCGTATCCACCGCCAGACGGGTAACTCCCGCCAGCTGGCTGACCAAGTCGTCCAACGCTTGGGGAGTGTCGATGAGAGTGTACTCAAAATCAGCTGCGGTTGTTTGCGCAGCTGGGCGATCCCAGGCAGTTATGGCTGATTGTTGCCTCTCGGTTTTTACGGCATTTTTCAAGTCACCCGCGATACTAACCGCCGGCTTGTCGCTGGGTTTGTCCTTGCTTTCCCCGCAGCCGTAACGGGTAAGGATTGTCGAAAATCCCAGTTCTTCGAAAATCGGCTCGACAGCCTGGATGTTCAACTCGCCGGTGTGCAGGTCGTCGAGCTGCAGATCAATCGGAACGGCTCGGTTGAGGGTGACAAGTTCGCGCGATATTTTTATTGTCTCGACGGCGTTATTGAGATTTTCGCGTAGTTTTGGCGTCTGTTCATCCGCAGCTGCGAGAACAGCATCGGCTGAGCCGTACTTGGCAATGAGCTTGGCAGCTGTCTTCGGGCCAATGCCCGGCACGCCTGGGATATTATCCGTCGAATCGCCCATAAGGGTCTGGACTTCGACGGCTTTGCATGGCGGGTAACCCTTCTTGGCCTCGATGGCTGCGGCGTCCCACATTTCGTCTTTCATAGGATCATACAGCAGGACGTTCTCGCAAACGAGCTGGTCGAGATCCTTGTCTCTGCTGACTATAACGACCTGCATATCCGGTGAGGCGAACCGGTCAGCCAGGGTGGCCAGGACATCGTCGGCTTCGTATCCTTCCGCCCGGAGAATTGGGATGCCCAGCTTTTCGACGATCTCGAAGATACGTTTTTCCTGGTCAGCCAGGCCGTCCGGCGGCGGGGGGCGGTGAGCCTTGTATTCGGGATAAAACTCTGTCCGCTTGAGGTCTTTCCTTGGCCCGTCGACAGTCATTCCGAGATAATCGGGCTTTTTGTCAGCTACGAATTTCAAAAGCATACTGACGAAAACGTGCGTCGCCCATGTCGGTTCGCCGTTCGGCGCGGTCATGCTCCAGGGGCGTGTCGCGTGATATGCCCGGAAAATTTGCGAATGGCCGTCGATAAGGTAAAGTGTCTTCATGCCGACACGCTACACCAGACCGGCCCGCCGGTCAAGGCTGTAGCGAATACGACGGCGTTTTCAAGACCTGGCTGATCAATTTATTTCTGCGAATGGGCCAAAACCCCGCTGGCGAAACACGATCAATTCAGTTAGAATGCACTCACTGAACAAGGAATTGGAATCCGTGTTCGGAGCGGTTTTGAAAATCTGATTTTTATCATCTAAATAATGGAAAAGGAGAAAAGTTTATGTTTGAACGTTACTCGGAGCGTGCCAGAAAAGTAATGAACATAGCCAGCCGAAAGGCTCAGGCGATGAATCATGAGTATTTCGGCACAGAGCATATTTTACTGGGGCTTATCAGGGTTGTCGAGAGTACGGGCGCAAAGGAACTTGAACAGCATAAAATTACTCCACAACAGGTTCGCGATGCCGTTGCGGAACTTGTACAGGTCGGCCCGCCAATGGAATCTGTCCAAGAACTTCACCCCACCCCCGAAGCCAAGAATGTAATCGAATTTTCCGTACAGGAAGCACGCGAACTGCACCACAATTATGTCGGCACGGAACATATCCTCCTGGGACTGCTGCATGAAACAAACGGCATCGCAGCCAAGGCGCTGACAAAACTCGGCCTGAAAATCGAAGAAGTCCGAGAAGAAGTCAAATAACCTGTACCAGCTATTGTCTTCTGAAAACAACATAACCCGTATCCTTGTGTATACCTGCCGAATTTTTTGTTTCCGAATCCCAGCGTTGCATTCTAGAATCTGAAATAGTATGGGTGATGACGGTGGAAACTTCTGTGGCAGCAGGATTATAGTTCGCGGGCCGATGCTGGCGGTGGCTGGGGCGTTTGTAGCTGGAATTCTCGCGGGACTTTTTCTGCCCCTGCCGGTCGGCTTCTGGTGGGTGTTGGCCCTGACGGGAATGTTCGTCGGCATCCTCAGCCTGTTACGCCGCCATTTGCGATTGATTTCAACCATCGCCCTGCTGACAGCTGTGTGCGCTCTCGGCGCGGTAAGACTCAGACTGGCCTATTTCTCCGTGCCGGACAGCGCTATCATAAACTTCGCAGGACATGGACGAACGTTGGCAACCATCCAAGGCCGAGTTGCAAGCTACCCCTGGATCACCCGCCCCGATATCGAGTTCGGCTATAGACCTGAGCCAAGCGTACAATTCATCCTGGACGCGGAGTCCATCCTCACCAAGTCAGGGTGGCAACCCACCACAGGCCTGGTTCGCGTGACCATCAGCGAACCGTATAAAAATCATAAGCCCGGAGAAAGGCTGGAATTGCTGGGCTGGATGAATCGCTTCGGCTCGGCACGTAACCCAGGCCAGTTCGACACCGCAGCTGCGGCCCGGCGGGACGGCACGATGGTAAACTTTCGCGTTCCCAGTGACGATGGCGCAATAGTATTGGCCTCTGCATCTGCGGGAGGCTGGCGCGAACTGCCCGACAGATTACAGGCCACGCTGCATCAGCGTCTCACGGAATCCGGCGATCTCCTCAGCGGCAGACTGCTGGCAGCGCTCATTCTCGGCGAGCGGCATCCTGGTCTGTCCAAACTCAACGACACCATGAAGCAGGCCGGGGTCGCGCACTTCCTGAGCATATCTGGGATGCACCTGGGCGTTTTTCTGGGATTTATCTATTTAATCTGTCGCATGCTCACGATCTCCAGGCGCTCCGCTGCCATAGTTGTGCTTATCGCGTTGGCGGGATATCTTTTGGTCGCCGAGTCTCGAGCGCCGCTCTTGCGAAGCGCGATCATGGCTGGTGCGTTGGCAGCGGCGGTGATTTCAGGCAGACGACACGCTGCTCTCAACGCCCTGGCTGTGGCAGCTGTGATTCTCCTTGCCTTCGATCCCCGAAGCCTGCTCAGCCCGGGTTTCCAACTCAGTTTTAGTATCGTCGCCGGGATTGTCCTGTTTCAGGCTCCTATACGCAGACTGTTTTTTGGCAGATGGCTTGACCGTCGCGGGCTGATGGTTTTCCGCAATGATGAAAGTCGTTTCAAACGCTGGCTGAGGTTCTCAGCTGCGAACTGGGCAATCGATGCGGTCACGATCAGTGTCACTGCTTACATCGTCGCAGCTCCGCTGGTCGCGTATCATTTCGGCCTGTTCAGCCCGTACGGAATTATCCTAGGCCTGGTTCTATTCCCGCTCGTTGTGGCAACGCTCGTGCCGGGCTACCTTTCACTGGGACTGGCTTGGCCCATGCCGAACCTGGCCTCCGCCTTCGGATCACTCGCCGCCAACATTGCTGATATCCTGGCCAAACTCGTAGAGGCAATGAATTTTCTGCCCATGCTCTGCGTCCAACTCAAACCCGTGGGACTGGGCTGGCTGATGCTGTGTTATGTAACCCTGATCGTCGCGATCACTACTATCAGCCGACGTTCCAAAACCAGAATCATAATTCTTATTCTGCTGTTGGCTGCCCTGACAGGGCTGACGATTTGGACACAACTGCCAGCTGGGCCGAGCAGGAACGCTGAGTTTCACATGCTCTCGGTCGGCTCGGGCCAATGCGCGGTACTCAAAACGCCGGAAGGCAAAACCTATATTTTCGACGCCGGCACACGCAGCGGCTTCGATGCCTATCTGAAAGTGCTCGAGCCGTTCTATCGCGAAATGAAATTGAAAGACCCTGCCGGTGCTTTTGTCTCGCACGCAAACACTGATCATTACAGCGCACTGCCGGGGATGGTTCGCGACGACAGACTGAATGAGATTTACCTGTGCGATTATTTTAATCAGCTGGGTCAGGGCGGCAACTACACTTCCATGCGAATGATAAAGTTGCTCAACGAGCGCGACGTTAACATTCATCAGTTGAGGGCGGGCGACAAACTTCAGCTGGACGCCCACACGCACGTCGATGTGCTTTGGCCTCCCGCTGGGCGAAAAGATTTGCCGGAAAACGATACGTCACTCACGCTACGGGTTGTCTGTGACGGCAAGAGTCTGCTGATCCCCGGCGATTTGGAGATGGTAAGTCAGGTCGAGCTGATGAAGCCTGGCAATCGTGAGAAGTTGAAATCGGACGTTTTGATTCTGCCTCACCACGGCGGCTGGACTGTAACGCTGCCGGATTTCGTCGCTGCCGTCGGGCCTGAGGTTATTCTAGTAAGCAGTTCGCGCGACCCCCACGGGCCATCAACAGGGAACGAAAAGGTTCTCGATTTTTATAAGGCAATGAGGAAAAAGTATCGATTTTACTCAACCGCCCGCGACGGCTGGATCGGCTTGACGTTCGGCAAGACAGGCCTGGATGTCCAAACGATGAGAAAAAATCAAAATCCCAAAAATTAATTATCCTTTCCAAAACCAGCCTGTAACATAACAGGCTGTCAGAAAAGACATTATATAATCAAAAAATGGCCTGTCAGGCTGTTGAAAAAAGAATTCAAAAAACAATGTTTTAGGTGTATGCACCTAAAATTTTCTGCTATAATGTACTGAATCGAGATTATCCCAGTCCAGCCCACTTGGATATTCAATTCGAAGTCGGAGTGGAAAAAATCCAAAAATAATAGTTTTTTGGAACCAGGAACGGAATTTTACGGTAGGAACAAAGTGGTCTGTTTTTCTTGTGTTGAAAACTTGTAGGTGATTGCTCTGCGTTAGATGTAATTGCTCGAAAGTAACAGGGTTTAGCCTAATCCTGTTTTGAGAATGAGGAAAGCTCAGGGAATTTTCGCTCAAATCATTCAAATTCAAATTGGACGCTTTTTTGTCGGAGGAATTGAAATGAAAGATCAATTATCAGTTGTAAAGAAGTTTGTTTTCACATCAATTATTGTTTTGGGGTTAGTGGGCTCTGCTGGTGCAGATATGATTGACCTGACAACCGTAGGCAGCGATGGCTGGCTTGGTGACGTCTATTTTCTGCAGATAGATCCTGAAACTCCCATGGGAACAGGCGTCATAAACGCGTTTCTTGGGATTCAGGGCACAAAAACCAAAGACCCCACGGTGATCGAAAAAGGCTACAACACCAACGGTAAGCTGGAATTCGATACCAAACCTGGGGTACATACAAAAGCCCTTCTGCTTTCCGAAGTTCCAGAAGTAACCATCGGCGGCACAACATACCGCGAATTCGTTTTGGACATAAATGAGGATATTTCCGAGTTGGGAAGATTTCTTACACTGGAAAATTTCAAGATTCACATAACATCAAATGAGAATATCACGGGTTACCCCCAGAATTTCCCAGCTGCGGTTTACGAAATGGACACACCAAGCCAAGACAATAAGGTTCTGCTAAATGCAGCCTTGGACACCGGCAGCGGCGGCGGCGATATGCTGACTCTTATCCCGTCAAGCCTGTTCGGAACGGACGAAACCAAATACGTCAATCTCTACAGTGAATTCAGTAATTACGAAGCTGGCTTCGAGGAATGGGCGGTCGGTGCAAACGGCCCGATTATTCCAGAACCAACTACGTTGGCCCTCATAGCCATGGGTGGCGGGCTTGCGGTGCTCAGACGCAAGCGTAAATAGTTTACGAATGTCATCCAATCACCAAATCGGGTGGAGTCTTCAAAAAAGGCTTTGCCCGATTTTTTTGCGCTAGTCAGAAATTTTGGGGTATCCGGTTAATGGATAGGTCTTCCTGTTCGCAAGGAAAATGAGCAGGGATGCAGGGGATGCAAAGGATAAGAATTTTGGGCTTGGTTCAATTGCAGATAACACCATTGGATTATAGCTTGCGAAAATGTGTTATTCTGGGACCAGTAAAAACAGCAATCCCCTACATCACTGCTAAAAAAACTCCGTGTCCTCAGTGCCTCTGTGGCCATGTTTTTTTGCGCTAGCCAGAAATTTTGACTAAATAATATCGTTTCTTGCCAGCCCGCAGGATCAGGGTGTTTCTCCCTGCCAGGGTCTCAGCGTTTACGATAGCATCGACGTCCGTCACGCGAACGTTGTTGACCGAAATACCGCCTTGCTGGACGAGCTTGCGGGCTTTGCCCTTGGAGTCAGCCAGGTCTGTACCAGCAAGGACATCAACCAGACTTATCCCAGCTTCTACGTCACTTGCCGCCAGGTTGGATGACGGCACGTCTTCGAAAATATCCATCAGGTCAGCATCGGTCAGGCCTTCGAGTTCACCGCCGAACATTGCTTGCGTAGCTGCCTGGGCCTTGGCCAAGCCGATCTCGCCGTGGACAACTTTCGTAACCTCAGCTGCTAGAACTTTCTGGGCTTCTCGACGTTCGGGACACTCGGCGTGGGCAGCGCAGATTTCGGCAATCTTCTCATTCGGCAGGAACGTGAAGAAATTCAGATACTGCTCAACGTCGGCGTCGGTCACGCCAATCCAGTATTGGTAGAAATTGTATGGACTCGTGCGTTCAGCATCCAGCCAGACCGCGTTGCCAGCGGTCTTGCCGAACTTCTCGCCTGTGGATGTCCGAACCAGCGGGCAGGTCACGCCGTAGACTGGCTTGTGACGAGTCTTACGAACCAGATCGATACCCGCGGTGATATTGCCCCACTGGTCATTGCCGCCATATTGAATAGTACAGCCGTGCGCATCGAACAAGTGCAGGAAATCATAGGCCTGCATGGTCATGTAGCTAAACTCGGTAAAGCTGATTCCGTTATCCGAAGCCATGCGGGTTTTGACAGACTCCTTGGCGACCATGTAGTTGACCGTAAAATATTTGCCGACATCGCGAAGCCAATCCGTAAAACTCATCGGCCCGATCCAGTCGTTATTGTCCAACATAAGCGCGGCGTTGTCGCCCTCGAAGTCCAGGAAGCGGGAGAGCTGGCCCTTGAGGGCCTTGACATTCTCAGCCACCCTATCGTTAGTCAAAAGATTTCGCTCTTCGCTCTTGCCGCTGGGGTCGCCTATCATTCCGGTCGCACCGCCGACGAGGGCGATGACCTTGTGACCCGCCTGCTGAAAATGCGCCAAAGCCATGATCGGTACGAGATGGCCCAGGTGCAGACTGTCCGCTGTCGGATCAAAGCCGGTATAAATCGTCGTCTTTTCCTTGGCTAGGAAATCGCCGATCGATTCGTCGCTGGTCTGCTCAACCAGCCCTCTGCTCTTCAATGTGTCGTAAACTGATGACATTTTTGGGTCCTGGAATGTTATTTCTGGATAGATGGAAAAAGATTGGCCTTGATTCAAAACAACTACTGGGCTTTTGGCTTGGTTTTGTCGACACTTTCAACCTGCCTTGTATAGCGAAAAGCGTAGATAATACCGTATATACCGCCGCCGCCAATCAGTGTGCTGAAAGCTCCAACAGGCCAGGTGGGATTCAGATAAATAGAGGTCGCCGCTATTAGAATAATGGCTAAGGCGAGAATGAAACCCAAAATTTGGCCAATAAAAGTCTCGCGCCGCTGCCGCCGGTCATCGTTTATTTCAGCTTCAATCGCAAGTTTTTCAGATTGTTGGCGATGCAATGCCTGATTTTCTGCCATTGCAACAATCCTGTCGGCAAAGCCGGCCTGAATTTCATCGTATTGTGCAAGAACTTGTGGTGGAGGAAGGGGCCCGCTGAAACCACAAGCGATCACAGTCCTTTCAGAAAGCTCGGAAGAATCGTCAGAATCGTCAACCTCCTGCTTGGCTAGATCTTTGTCCGTATTTTCTGTCATCGCTTTACCGGAGGGTCAAATTTTGAGTCATCCATAACTTTTCGTAAGTCTTCCCCAACTTGTCTCCAATCATTTCGCATGGCTTCCATATCAGAATGTTTGGGCAAACAATGTGATGCGCGACTTTTATGAGGCGCAGGCTGAATATCCATCAGAGACCCTATCCCTCTAACAATATTTTTAATTACTTTTCCCATTGTTTACACTCCGGGTGATTATAGCAAAAATGTGCCTATATATCCACATCGGATAACCAAAGACTTATTTTTGACTTTTTTATCACAAATGCAATCCAAATTTGCAATTGAAAATCGGCAATCATTTACACTCTTCCGAGGTATTCGCCGGTTCTGGTGTCGACCTTGATAACCGTGCCGTTTTCAACGAAGGGGGGCACTTTGATTTTGGCTCCGCCTTCGCAGAGGGCTTCCTTGGCCTGATTGGTAGCTGTGGCGCCTTTTACGTTCGGCGGGGTATCGACAACGGTCAACTCGACGGTATTGGGCAGCTCGACCGAAATCAGTTCGCTGCCGACAAAACAGGTTTCACACTCGCAGTTGGGCGTGAGGAAAACCGCGTCGTCGCCCACGGAAGCCAGGGGCAATTCGACCTGCTCATAGGTTTCCGGGTCCATAAACACATGACTGTTGTTATCGGAAAAAAGATATTCCATTTTTTTGCGTTCAAAATGGATGGGCTCAAGCGTTTCTTCCGGTCGGAACCGATTTGATACGATCTGGCCTGTTTTAACATTTTTAAGTTCAGCCTGAAGGTAAGCGGGGCCCTTCCCGGGCTTGACGTGATCCATGCCCATGAATATCCACATTTCATTGTTCTTCCAGATACAGCCATGACCACGCTTGAATTCATTGATTTTCTTTGCCATACTGCCTACTTCTCCAAATTTGTTTGTTTTTTATCTCTTTAACAAGATTTCTCGGGCGAAAAACCCGTGGCCATGCTTTGGTTTTCATGTAACCAAACCCATAGCCCTGCCCAGCCACTGCGGCCAGACCAGTCCAGTATTATATCATATCTGGCGGGTTAACCGCAATTGATTCGTGGCAACAAAGATATTTTCATGCTGCAGGCGTACGGTGTATCCTTCGTCTTTGCCCATTTCTTCCAGGTCGGCCTGGAGGTGGCGAACCTCAAGCTTTTTCGGAATTTCGACCTGGCCGATAAGTACAAAATCATCGTCCTTTCTGCCGCCGAACAGATCAATGATGTTAATGTCTTTACCAGCAAGGTATTGGCTGAATCGCAGGACTATACCGGGCTTATCATGGCCGAAGGCTGTGACAACGAAACGCTCGTAGTTTTCCGGGTTGACTGTGGCGGTGGCCTGGAAAGGTCTGATAAGAACCTGCAGTCCGGGGTTTACCCCGCTGATTTCAGCTGCGAGTTTTTTGTGATCTATGGATTTGGCAAAGCTCACGATCATTATCAGCGTGAAATAGCCCTCCAGCACGGTCTGGCTGACATCGTCCATATTACCTCCCAGGTCGGTGACCGCCTTGCCGACGGCGGCAACGATACCAGGGTGGTCATCACTCATGACGTTCAGGACGTAGGCGTTTTCAAAAAGAGTATTCATTTCGCAATCCTTATCGTTATTCATCAAGCCAGAATATTTTGACAGTCAGGTCTCCTGTCCAGGCTGCAATTATGCCTCACCTGCCAGGTAAAGATCGTACTACGTTTCCAATTGATTGACAATCGGTAATCAGTAGACGAGAATACAGGAAGAATAAATATGAAATACGAATATCGAAATACCAAACAAATTCGAAAAATAAAATTCAAATATCTAAAAAAAGAACTACATGAAATTCATGAAGTAAATGTGTTGTCTTTGTTTGGTATTTTGAAATTCGTATTTCTGGTTTGTTTAGTTTTTAGGTATTGGAATTTCTGATTTGTTTAATATTTAGGCATTAGCATTTCGGGTTTGTTTTTGGGAAAGGCCATGATAATAAGACCGGCAAAAGTTTCTGACGTCCAGGCTATTTGCGACCTGGTCAATCATTATGCGGAAAGAGATCTGATGCTACATCGTTCGCTGGAGAGCATTTACGATTGCCTTCGCGAATTCATGGTCGCGCGGGATGAAGGCTCAAACGAACTGCTAGGCTGCGTTGCTGTGGATATTTTCTGGGGCGATTGCGCGGAGATACGTTCTCTGGCGGTTGCGGAAACTGCAAAGGGCACGGGCGTGGGCAAGAAACTCATCGAAGCCTGCATTGAAGACGCCCGCAGGCTTGGCGTGCCAAAACTCTTCGCGATGACATATGAAAAGGAGTTTTTCCTGCGACTCGGATTTTCCAAGGTTGACCTCAAGGAACTACCTGAGAAAGTCTGGCGGGAATGCCTGGCCTGGTACAATCAGGGCCATCGACACGAAACAGCCATGCTACTGAATCTCAACGAGGTGAAATGAAAGACGCCAAGACGATAATCAGACTCTTGGGCGTGCATAAAGCGTTCGGCCAGGCAAACGTCCTCAGCGGTGTGGACCTTGACATCCAGACAGGACAAACAACAGTCATAATCGGCCCAAGCGGATGCGGAAAGAGTGTGCTCCTCAAACACATGATAGGCCTGCTCAAACCGGATCAAGGTCAGGTTTTCTTCCGCGAACATGAAATTTCAAAACTTCCAGAGAGGAAAATGGTTGCCCTCCGCAGGCGCATGGGTTTTCTCTTTCAGGGCGCTGCCCTGTTCGACTCCATGACCGTTGAGCAGAATATCTGCTTTCCCCTGCAGGAGCACCACGTGGGTAACCGCTCAACTCAGCTGCAACGAAGCAAGGAGGTTCTTGCCCTCGTCGGGCTGGACGGCCTGCAGAATCGCTACCCAGCTGAGCTTTCCGGAGGCCAGAAGAAACGCGTCGCCCTGGCCCGGGCCATCGCACTGAAACCTCAGGTGCTTTTCTACGACGAGCCGACGACAGGCCTGGACCCGATCCGCGCAGACCTTATAAACGAGCTAATCCTAAGGCTGCAAAAGACCATGAACAACACCGCTGTGGTCGTCACGCACGACATGGCCTCGGCCCGCAAGGTGGGCAATCGCATCCTCATGCTGCACGAGGGAAAATTTATACTCGACACAACTCCCGACGATCTGGACCATGTGGATAATGAAATTGTGACGCGTTTTATCGAAGGCCGGGCCAATCCGGAAGAACTGGCCGAGCTGGAAACGGGTAAACCGCAAGGGGGCCAGGCCAACGGAACGCAAAAGACACCGGAGACTGCAAAATGAGTGAAAACCGACGTAATATAGCAATCGGACTGACCGTTATAGCCGGCTTGACAATGCTTTGCGGGCTGATCATACTCTTTGCCGGGCTGCCCCAGCTTTTCAAGTCAGGCTACGAAGTCCGCATGCACTTCTGGGAAACATACGACATCATCGTAGGCGATCCGATCTATCTGCGCGGCAAGCGGGTTGGGCTGGTGACGGAGGTGGCTTTTACCCAGGGCGATCCGCGAAAAGGAGTAACCATCGTCGCCAAGGTGGACTCGGACGTGATTCTGCCGAGAAATATCGAAGTTAGGGTTTTCACGAAAGGCCTGGTCGGCAAGGGCTACCTTACCCTGACCCCACCGGCTGAGCCCGGCGAGGAGGTCGGAGTATTTTCGACTGATGAAACCATAGAACTTGAAGGCATACACGATTCGGGCAACGGCTTGCTGCCCCAGGAACTGACCGAGTCGCTTAAAAACTTCGGCACGCTTGCGAAAAATCTTAACGAGCTTATCTCCCCCGTACCGACACCAGCCACCACGCCAACCAGTGAACCAGCCAGTCACCCAACAACCCCTCCCCTCCCGGCCGGCCTGAAGGGGACAGTCGCGAGAATGAATCGTACCCTCGACGCATTGTATGCCATAACCGGCGACGAAAAAAATCAGGCAAACCTCAAGACGACACTGGCGAATTTTGCCCAGGCCACCGCCAAGGCCGACGAAGCCATGGCTGCTCTGAAAGATTTCATCAAACAGGGCGAGAAAACACTCGGCGGAGCTGACGAACTGACTCGCAAACTGATCACATCAGCTGAAGATATTTCCGCACTGCTGACTTCAATTCGCACGACGGTGGATAAGATCAATCGCGGCAAAGGCACAGCTGGGAAACTTATGAACGATCCGAAACTCTACAACAACCTCACCGATACAGGCGAGCAGATGACCGAACTGGTAAAAGACTTCCGCAGACTGGTAAAACAATGGGAAGAACAGGGCGTCGGCATAAAGATGAAGTGAAAATTCTTCTTTTGTAGGGACAAAGCTGCATAGCGGCGACGTTCCGCCTTTTTCATATTCACATGCTCCCCGATGGGGTCTGGTAAAATTCAATCGCTCCGATTACAATTCGCCGACATAGATTCTGCCGTGGGCAGGCCGGGCCAAAAGGCACTTTATAAACATTAACCGCTAGCTGAAAAGAAAAATCGAGTCAGGCATCCTGATTTATGAATTATGAATCCTGACTCCTCATAAAAAATGTATCCAGGAAAAAGTATATATCGGTTCCGTTGGGTAATCCTTGCCGGTTGGATCGCAGTTTGTGTTTTGTTGTATGCGTTTGTCCCGCAGGGCGATCCGACCAAGAATGAGCGGGCCAGCTTTCTGCCTGAAGATTCGTCATATCGCAAGGCTATGGACAAGTTGGCGAAGCATTTCCCCCAGCAGTGTGGCCTGAGCAGGCTGCGATCGTCTTCGAGCGAAAGGGCGGCAAATTTACCTACCAGGACAACGCATATATCAATGATTTTGCGTCTCAGATACGTGATTACCGCGAAGGCGGGCCCTCGAAGGAAGCCCTGGCGTCCTTGACCGTAATCAGTCCGGGCCTGATGGACCTGGCTATCCGAACCAGCAACACAGCTGACATTTTGCGGAACAGCGCTTCGATGCTTGGCGGATTTATTCGCACTGCCCGCGGCGGCAAGTTGCCGAGTAACGGCAGTATGTTGATAAATCCTCTGCGAAGCAAGGTTACTAAAGAGGGCCAGGCTGCGATTGTCCGGGTGAATATCCCAGCTGGGTTTATTACCTATCGTTCCTCACAGATCGTCAAACATATACGCGACATGCTGGTCGAAAACCCGGCTCCCGAAGGTCTGAAGGTTGCTGTGACGGGCACGGGTGGTTATGGGTACGATTATGCCGAGTTCGTCAAAAGCAGCCATGAGAAAACAACCTACGCTACGCTGATAGCTGTGGTGATTATCCTGCTGATTGTGTACCGGGCGCCCCTGGCGGCTATGGTACCGCTGGTGGCGATAAGTCTCGCAGCTGCGATCGTCATGAAGTTCATGAACGTGATTCAGAATATGGGATTCAGCGTGGGCATGGCTGAGCGAATTTTCGTTTTCGTGCTGATGTATGGCGCGGGCATTGACTATTCGCTGCTGCTCATCAGCCGATATCGCGAATATCTCCGCACGGGCAGGCCACGCGCAGCTGCGACGGCGGAGGCTCTCAATGCAACCTTCCCAGCCATCACCGCCTCGGCTGGTACAGACGCACTGGGCATTCTCATGCTGATATTCTGCCAGTTCCTGATATTCCAGACGACCGGGCCGGTGGTTGCGATATCGCTTGTCGTGGCCTGGCTGGCATCGGTTACGCTCGTGCCGGCACTGATGGGATTATTCGGGCCAAAGATGTTCTGGCCCGTGCGCGTTGATATCGGCAGAATAGAGCGAACGCCGATCACCGCGAAAATCTGGCCTGCCATTGCTTCGCGAGTCACAAAAAGGCCCGGGCTGATCATGATCGTCGTCCTGGTACTGCTGGCGATACCGGCGGTGGCTACGCGAAAAATTCACTGGGTGTACGACGCTCTCTCCGGCATTGAAGCCCAGTCGCCCAACGGCGTGGGCAACGCTGCTGCCGGTGTGGAAATGGCCAAGAAACACTGGCCCATCGGAGAAGTCGCGCCAGTCACGATCCTCGTGGAACAAAATTCCACCACAGATCCTATGACCGAACAGCAGTGGCGAAAGTTTTCGCAAACGCTTACGGACAGATTGCAATCGCTCGATGGCGTGCAGGATGTGCGTTCGATGAACCAGCCTCTTGGCAGGGACGTGAAACTCTCAGACCAAACAAACGCTCAACGGATGATCCGCGGTTTTGCGGAAAACCAGTACCTGAATTCAGACCGACAGGATCTCAGATTTGAAGTGCTCCTGGGCATGCACACCATGAGCAACCGTGCGATGACGCTGGCTGGGGAAATTGACAAGATCGTCAACACAACAACCGAAGAACTTGCGCCTCACGCAAAGGCCTACGTCGGCGGAGCTACGGCTCAAATGATCGGGATCCGAACGACAACCCAGAAGGATTTCAAAATCGTGGTTGTACTCGTGTTGAGTGTTATTTTCATCATCGTGCTGGCATTGCTGCGTGATCTCCTGCTGACGGTGTTCATGGTCGGCATGATAGGGCTTAGCTACCTCGCCACGCTGGGCCTGTGCGCCTGGGCATTCACCTGGTACTACGGCAGTGCGGGGATGGACTGGAAAGTTCAGATTTTCCTGTTCGTGGTGATGGCTTCGGTGGGTGTGGATTACAATATTTTCCTGGCATCCAGACTGGCACAGGAGGCGAAAATATATCCGCCGAAAGAAGCGATCAGACAGGCGGTAATTCATACCGGGCCGGTGATAAGTTCCTGTGGCCTGATTATGGCGGCGACCCTGGGCAGCCTCATGGCTGGGGAAATCGAACTGCTGCATCAGCTGGGCTTCTCACTGGGCCTGGGTATGCTGATAGACACCTTCGTCGTCCGCCCGCTGCTGCTGCCAGCCTTCGCAACAATCACCAACCGAACAGGCAGAAGCACCAGACTGCTGGGGTCGAAATAAATTTTTATAAATTGGGTGCTTACAAACTTGAGATCACAAATTGTGATTTCAAGTTAAGCTGAGTGTTGGGAAAAATTTGGGATTTGTGGTTGCGGAATGTGCAGCTACGTTTAGCATCGGGAGAAACTGGGAGAATTTGAGTATGACAAATCTTGCGAAACTACCTCGTCATCCCTGAAAAAGTCGGCATTGCTTTTAAAATAGGCTCTAAAATTCCTGTAATGCCAATTGCAAATTGCAAGGTTCTGGGGGATAACTCCTCCCCGCTTTGCAATATGACGTCATCATTTAATATCCCACCGGTGATTTTTCCTCCCGTGTCATACCCGCGAAAGCGGGTATCCAGGGCCGACCAGCCGAGGCGAAAATTTCCATCATGGGCTTTTTTCCCGTCTTGATTATATTCCCTGGATTCCGGGCCGCCAGCGGCGGTGGCATAAGCTTCGCTACGCTCGGAATGACAAGAAAACAACTTTTTCAGGGACGACTACCTCACGAAATCATCAGAAAGAAAATATTGTCTATCCGCGGCCATTCCGTACTGCTGGATTCAGACTTGGCGGAATTCTACCAGACGGAAACCAAGAAACTTATTCAAGCAGTTAAACGAAACGCTGAACGATTCCCGTCCGATTTCATGTTTTACCTTACAGATAAAGAGTTTATGGATTTGAGGTCACAAAATGTGACCTCAAAAGGTCGCCGATACAACCCTTATGTTTTCACCGAATCTGGCGTTGCAATGCTTTCGAGTGTGCTGAAGTCCCGGCGGGCTGTGCTGGTGAATATCGAGATTATCCGAGCCTTTGTTCAGATGAGACGCCAAAGCGCCAAACTCGCTGAATTGGTAAAGGACATTGAAAATTTAAAAGAAACAGAGAACGATCATTTTCAACACTTGGCCAGGGGCATCAACTGGATAGGACAGAAGCTGGAAGAGAAAGAAAAATGATTTGACTGGCAGTAAAGTTAAGGTGCCACCCAACGCCGTGAACTGTTTAGTGTTTCCAATGGTTGTAACGTTAGGACTATAAATAAGAAAGGACTCTTTTGCCGATAATAATCGTGTCGCGACAAAAATCGGAAAGGAGTCCTTATGAAACACTCAAAGCAGTGTAGACAATATTCGTATCGACATTTCTTGCGGTCAGGATTAAACCAATTCCTGCCCGCGGCTATTTTTCGAAACACAAAATTTCAAATCACGCCAGATGGCAGCCAATGGTTTTGGTTTACACGGTATTGATGACGTGCTTCAGCCCTGGCTGCACGCTCAAAGACCGATTTGCCGAAGCTCGAAAATGTATCATAGAAATGTATCCGACGCGGCGACGAGTCGGCCAAACATATCAGGGTTTTATAAAGCAATTGATGTCGCTTGGCAACATTCTATTAGTTCCGGTAATGGAACATCTTCGCCGGCGGCTTCGGGAGATTGCAGCTGAACATTGGACGCGTGAAGGCTTTTTGGCTTTCGCCGTTGACGGCTCGCGTGTGGAAATGCCGCGTACCGAAGCGAATGAGGAATCATTTGGTTGTGGCGGCAGAAAGGGTACCGGTCCGCAGGCCTGGCTGACGACTTTATGGCATATCGGCAGTGGGCTTCCGTGGGCCTGGCTGATCGGCAAAGCCACCGATGCCGAACGAAATCATCTTCGAGATATGCTTCATATACTGCCTGAAAAGGCATTGCTTATAGCTGACGCCGGTTTTACTGGCTATGATCTGATGAAGAAAATTCTCCTTCACAACAGATCGTTCCTGATTCGTGTTGGCTCGAATGTAACGCTGCTGAAAAACCTTGGCTATGCCAAAATAGAAAATGACGGCACGGTTTACCTCTGGCCTGTAAAGGCTCAGGAAACAGCCACGCCTCCACTTGTCCTTCGTTTGATAACGTTGCAGCGCCATGGTAAGAAGATGTATCTGCTGACAAATCTTGATGAAGAAACATTGAGTACGAAACAGGCTGCGTTTTTCTATGAGTTGCGATGGGGTGTTGAAGTTTTCTTTCGCTCTTTGAAGCAAACCCTAAGCCGACGTAAAATGCTGAGTCGCGCCCCTCGACAAGCCAGGGCTGAACTTGCCTGGACGATGATAGGCCTTCAGCTGCTGGGCCTGCTGAGCGTAACGGAGATAATTCGTGTAAAACACGATCCTCTAAGCTGGTCGGTTGCGATGTCGCTGCGAGCTGTTCGTAATTCCATGCAGAATCGCCAGCCGTCTGCGCCCCACCGTGATTTGCTGATTGCCTTTTCTAAATGCGTGAAAGATAGGTATACTCGCAAGAGCAGTAAGAAAGCCCGGAATTGGCCGCATAAGAAAAAGGAGTCTCCTCCTGGCTGCCCTAAAATACGCAATGCAAATAAAACAGAACTCGCTTTAATTAAGGAAATTAGTAAAATAAAACCAGCAGCTTAGTTCACGGCGTTGCATGGCACGGGGCTGTTTGACAAGAGAATTAAAAGGGTGTATTCTGTAGCTCATCGATCAGGGTTACTCTGCAAAAAATGTAGTGTAGCCACGCAGTCCGCCCGGCTGAAAGCAAAACCAAGCAGAGTGCTAATGGAAGACCCAAACAACAAACTGCACATAAACAGGGGTGGGGATTCTATTACCTTAGCGAGCAGGGACACCCGTTTGCAATCGTTGGATGTTCTGCGGGGGTTGGCGATTTTCGGGATGATTTTTTCTGCGTATATCCCGCCGGGCCTGCCTCGCTGGATGCATCACGACCAGTTCTGGCAGGACGGCAAGCTGGTGATTATCGAAGGGCTGACGTGGGTGGATGTCGTGTTTCCGTTTTTCCTCTTTTCGCTGGGCATGGCCATTCCGTTCGCCCTTGCCAAACGGGTCGAGAAAAAGGTGCCCATGTGGCGACTGGTGGGGCATATTTTCTGGCGGGCGCTGGTGATCTGCGGTTTCGGATATTTTCTGGGCAACGCCTCGCCATGGAGTACGGGAAATACGCCCGATACCTGGACGTGGATAAGAACCCTTCTGGGGTTTGTCAGCCTGGTGCTTTTCCTGGCGAGGATGCCTTTTATCCCGGAAAAAAGGAAAATCCTGAAGCTGTTTCCTAAAGTCGCGGGCCTGGCAGGGTTGGTTATCCTAATGGCGACTGTCCAGCATGCAGACGGTTCGGGCTTCACGACAGCCAAGAAGGACATTATCATTACTATTCTTTCGCAGGTTTACCTGACGGCGTCTCTGGTCTGGCTGGTGAGTCGAAAGAGCATTCAGCTTCGGCTGGCGATTCTGACCGGGATTTTTGCGATTCGGCTGCACAGTGCCGGCGGAGGACAAATTCTGCAGACCACAGCCAAATGGGTTGGCCAGGCCAATCTTGGCTGGTTTTATGGGGTGGGTATCATCTACGTTTCGGCGGTGGCGATTTTTGGCAGTATCATCGGCGATATAATCTATAAGTGGTCCAGAGAGCGCAAGGATGTGACGGAAGGCATGGAGCTGCCGATGGCGAAGCTGGCTGGGCTTATGCTGGCACTGCTCGCGTTGACAGCAGGCGGATTATACTTCCTTCAGATGCGGTATGTGACTTGGGGATTGATCTTTACCGCGACGGTATGTCTGCTAATCAACTGGCTGACGAAGGATATGCGGACGTCTAGGGGCGTGCTGGTGCACCGGCTGTGTAACTGGATGACCTTCCTGCTCATCGTAGGCTACATTCTCGAACCTTACGAGGGCGGGATCAAGAAAGACCCCGCGACGCCAGCCTACTATTTCATCTCGTCGGGGATGGCGATTTCGATGTTGACATTTTTCCTGATTGTTCTAGACGATTTGAAATGGCGGAGAGGTTTCGGCTTTTTGCGCGTGGCAGGCAGTAACGCCATGCTCGCTTACATCACGGGCGGTCTTTTGATTACCCCGATTATGTACCTGACACATCTTATCTACCCGATCCAGAAGCTGATCAATATCAATCTGGCCATCGCCACGACCTGGTCCGTTGCGATTACCATGTTCATTTTATTCGTGGTGAATATCTTCACTCAGCGGAAGATTTATCTTCGGGTGTGATCCGGCGCATTAAGGCCGATCAGCAAATTGACTCAATTTTAAAAAAATGGTCGGCAATGGTCGGCTCTACATCCTGGTTTTTTTAAGCATTTTTTCCAGCAGTTCCATGGGCAGGCCGACAACGTTTGAAAAACTGCCGTCGAGTTTCACGATGAATCGGTCAGCTGTTTCCTGGATGGCGTAGGCGCCGGCTTTGCCTTCCCATTCGCCGGACTGAATATAATCTTCGATCTCCTCAGCTGACATCGGCTTCATGGTAACAGCTGTCTCGTCGGCTTGGATAAGACTCCGCCCAGCTGGGCCGAGGACAGCTACGCCGGTTATAACCACGTGCCTGTTGGCGGAAAGCTCAGCCAGCATTTTCCGGGCATCGTGAGCGTCGGCTGGCTTGCCCATGATTCGGCCTTTGCAGGCGACGACCGTATCAGCTCCGAGAACCATATCGTCTGGATATCGCTCCGCGACTTCCGCAGCCTTGAAATGCGCGAGCCATTTAGCATACTCAATCGGCGAGGAAATATCCAGGTCGGCTGGCTCATCCTTCTGCGGCGGATCGACCGTGAATTCATACCCAGCCAGGCTAAGCAACTCCCGACGACGAGGACTCGACGACGCCAATATCAACCTTCTCTTACACAAACTCATATCTACGATTCTTTCAAAGTTAAAAGTATTAGAGCATTGAAAACTTGACGCGGAAAGGATACACGTAATGAGGCTGAATAAAAATACTTTTCCTACCTATCTTTAATGCTCACAGTCTGTCTTATTATTTAGAAATAACTTGAAAATTAAAGAACTTATCCCCATCGAAATTCGTTTAATAGTTGTGGATCAAACTTAAAAGCCATCCCGCGGGCAGTTTTCTCGGCGAGGCTTTGTTAAGCTCGTAAGTAATACTGTTGGAAGCCCGGCTTTTCAGTGTTCCACTAGAAATATTCGTTGTTTTTTTCAAAAAATAAGCCACAGATTTCGTAAGCGTGGTATACTTAGTTAGAAGGTTTTTTTTAACAGAAATGAGGGTACTGCCATGAATGAGGCGGTTGTAAAAGAAAAATTATTTGAGTTGCTTGAGAAGATCGTCGCCAACGAAAATCCTGAGCAGGAAAATCAAACTTGCGAAGGACTTTATGTGCCTGAAACTGGCATGAAAACAGAGGAAGTACTGGATCATCTCCGTGTTCAGATTAAGTACATACTCTTTGATCTGGAGGCCTCTAGAAGAGAAAATCGGTATCTAAGACAGATGCTGGAAATGCGGCCTCCCACGCCGCGTCGCGATAGCGGAAATAATGGTGAAAACGGCGAAGACTGGAAGTAAGTGCAGTCTGGAAAGATAGTTACAATAAGAATTTCGAACCCGTATGGTTCTTCATGGAGCGGTCTGAAAGGGCCGCTTTTTTTTGCCCTTTTGGAGAGGGCATTTGGGCTTATGCTTTGCATCCTGCGATACTTTATTTCGGATTACACCTCGACGAATCGAGGGAGTTTGTCTAGAATGCTTCGTTCCGAATGAAACGGTGTTGGTATTAACATGGCAAACGGCAAACCGACAATTGGGATTACAATGGGCGACCCCTGCGGCGTGGGGGCGGAAATTATAGTGCGCTCATTGGCAGACTCAGCCCGTCGCGGGCGAGCCAGGTACGTTATCTTCGGTTTCAGCGACCAGCTGGAATACACAGCTGGGCGACTCGAACTGCCTCTGGTGTTCTACCGGAATCATCACGAGGAAATCCGCAAATATTCCCACGACATGGTCGTGCTGGATTACGATGAATTTGACATGCCTCCCACCATGCCCCGCGGGCCCAGCAGAATCGGCGGCAAAGCATCCATGGAATTCTGCCTGGACGCCATATCGGCTGCCCAGAAGGGGTTGATAGATGCGATCGTCACCGCCCCGATATCCAAAACGAGCTGGCACATGGCGAAGCACGGCAAATATCCGGGCCATACCGAACTCCTGGCTGATAAGTGCAAAGTCCGACACGTCGCAATGATGTTCGTGGCTCCCAAACTCAAGGTCACACTCGCGACCATACACGACCCGATAATATCCATTCGCGATAAGTTCACGATAGGGTGCGTTTACAATCCGATCGAGCTGTCGCACAAGGCTCTGCGGGATTGGTTCGGCATGGAACGCCCCAGAATCGGCGTATGCGGCCTGAACCCGCACGCCGGCGAGAACGGCAACATAGGCGACGAAGAAACACGCATAATCGAACCCGCGATAACCATGGCTGCCGAAAACGGAATTGACGTGCATGGGCCATTTCCGGGCGATACTATTTTTAACCGCGCACTGGCGGGGGAATTTGATATCGTAATCGCTATGTACCACGATCAGGGACTGATCCCCATCAAGCTGTTGGGCTGGGAAGATGCCGTCAATGTAACCCTGGGCCTGCCAATTATCCGAACCAGTCCAGACCACGGCACGGCATTCGATATCGCGGGCAATTTCTCCGCAAACCCAGCCAGCATGACCGCAGCTATCAATCTCGCAATAGACCTCGCGGAAAAACGTCGATAAAATTTCCTCCGTGTTTCCAGCGTTCAAATAAAAAAACGGTTGAGACCTCAGGGCGCATAAAAACCCTGAAATCCCAACCGATCTCAATGTCACTGCTATATCTCTGCTGGCCGTTACTTGCGTATTATGAAACGGGCCTTGCAGTACTTGGCACCGAAATACTTAATCGTAAAATCTTCGGCAGCCTTCGCATCGTATGGCTTGCAAGAGAAAATATTGATATAAGCTGCGCCGGTTCCTTCGGAGAAATGGCCCGTGATTGAGCTGGTTTCGATGAACTGGATCAGCGAGTACCCTTTGGTGTGCTCGTTGTTTTCACCGAAATACGGCGTCTGAGGTTCGCCGAAGGGGATCATGTCGATCACCTTGCAAAGCTCGGGGCTGAATTTCCGAATTGTCTCTTCTGTCGAGATCGCCGCTTGATCGCAATCATACAGGTCGAGCTGGAGTTCCCAGCCGAACGTAACTTCACGAGCTTCGATCATTTCATCCGTCTCTTCCACGGCCTGTGCGAACATCTGTTCTGGACTCATTGTAGTTTCTCCTTCACATAGCCCGGCAATTGGAACGCTCCAAAGTGTACGCCGGGATTATAATACCTGGTCCTATCATTCAGCCCGTTGAAGCGGGCCTGCAACGTAACGATATCCAGCCCGGCAGGGTCCGTACCCTGCGAACAAAACAGGCTGGCGAACAAACCGCCCACATATGTGGGCACGGCGAACAAATATGCGGCGTTATATTTATAAAGCGGACGAATCATTTCAAAAGCTTCAGGCAATTCCCCAGGCTGCATCCAGGTAGAACCGTTCTGCTTGGTCATTATCCCGCGTTCGGTCAGGCACTTTGCAACGTTCGCGTGGAACTCGGGCGCAAAGAGCGCTTTGGCGGGGCCTATCGGATCGGGGGAATCAACGATAATTACGTCAAACTTCTCCTGGGTCTCAGCTACAAACTTAGCGCCGTCACCAATAATGATTTCAGCTCGCGGGTCATCGAAAGCTCCATCACTTATTGTCGGTAACAGCCTTTTTGAGAAATCTATCACGCCTTGGTCAATCTCGACCATCACAGCCTTTTCGACCGAATCGTGACGCAGTGCCTCGCGGAGAATCCCGCCGTCCCCGCCACCTATAATGAGAACCTTGCGCGCGTCACCATGAGCGATGATCGGCACATGGGTCATCATTTCGTGATAGATAAACTCATCTTTTTCCGTCGTCTGAACCATGCCGTCAAGCATCAACATTCTGCCGAACATCTTAGACTCGACAATGCGCATGGCCTGGAAGGGCGTCTGCTCGTCATGTAAGGCGTCAGCGACCTCGTAGCGGGTAGAAAGCTGGTCAGGCCAGACCTCTTCAACCCATTTTGTATTTAATCCACAACCGTCATTCACGAAAGAATGCCCCGTTTGTGCTCGGTGACCTGCATTCGGCCTGGCTCGAAGCCTGCCTTCAGGACGGGGAGACACTTGTAAGGGTCTTTCGTACCGCAGACGAAAATATCCATCGCGGCGTATTCAAATTCCGGCCAGGTGTGTATGCTTATATGAGATTCTGCCAGAACGCCCACCCCAGAGATTCCTCCGCTGGGCAAAAATTCATGCAGGTTCATGTCCAGCAGCGTAGCATCGCATGCTGCAACCGCATCGCGCAGAATCTTTTCCACTTCTTCGATATCTGTCATATATCGCGATTCCCACAACTCAACAATCAGGTGAATTCCGGCAAATCGGATATATCCGTTAGTTCCGCAGTATTCAATAAGGCCCTGCGTTGCGGCAGCACAATTTTCGTTCAATAGAGTGTCCTCTCTGCCCCTAATAATACAGGGCTCTAAAAAATGGTTGTGCTATATACTACAAAGCTATCTCAAGGGTCAACAGTTTTTTTGCTTCAAAATTAAATATATACAACGAACCAGAATTTGACAATCGGATAAACTTTAAAATATGCGAAAAAATACCTCGGAAAAACCCTTTTCCCCCCTGCCGGGACGGGGCGAAAAATACTGCAAAAAGAACTTGGACGGCATTGTGAAAAACTTGTTCCCCACATAAAAAAACGCCCGGACAGCTGGGCGTTTGAAGACGTGTGACAAAATTGCATTAATTCATGCAGAGCCCAACGTTGCGTGCTCGCGATATACCCTAGCTGCCGATGACATTAACCTCTGCCTGATCTGGATAGGCCTGCGACGAACAGTGACGCGATATGGGCCTGGATCGGACGAATTTCCAGGTTCGGATGATGACGAAACATACTCGCCCACAGCCCCGGCTGGGACTATCAAGGCTGTTAAACTGCTATCCATGATGGCAAGTGACTTCTTCATAGGTCAAAGTTCTCATTTTTCGAGCTTTTGAGCAGGCCTCACTGGCCTGAAAACAAGCAAAAAGTTCCGGGAAAGGGGCGACAAAATTCCCTTCCTTAACTAATACTACACCGGATCTCAAAAACCGTCAACCACCCCATTTGGTTTTTTGCGGATTTTTTAAGCTTACATGTGACTGTAAAATAGGGACTTATAGCTACAGCAGGAAATGAAGAACAATAAGTGAGGAGGGTGAGTGATTCTGGAGGAACGAGGGGTTCACCCATGCGGTTTGTTTGCAATATTTTAAAAGTTCCGCCGCCAAAAGGCAAGCCGACACCAGACCAGACACCGGCTTGCCTTTTGGCGATGGAAGATTCTGGTGTCATACACTCTGCGCGCAGGGGCGCTTTCCCGGTGCATTATAAAGTGCTCTAGAAAAAAATCAGACGGCTTCCAGAGGCTGGTTTCGCATATCTGAGAATGAGACGATCTGGTCTTTCCCATTTGTTTTGGCGCTATACAGTGCCCGGTCTGCCATGGCGACCAAGCCGTCCGCGCATTCCGGGAAATCGTCCTTAAGCGAGGCGATGCCGATGGAAAGAGTCACCGGCACACGGGAGAGACTACCCTGCCGGAGTTCCCTGGCCATGCCTTCGCGAATTCGGTTCAACAAAGGCAAGGCCTCGGCAGTATGAGTCTGAGGCAACAGAAGAACGAACTCATCTCCGCCATACCTGGCAGCTATGTCACTGGCTCGTAAGGAGATGCGAATTTCCTCAGCCATGGCTTGCAAGAGTTTGTCGCCCATCTGATGGCCTAGCGTATCATTGAACTCCTTATAGTGATCCAGGTCGATCATGACACAACTGAGGTCGTTGTCGTAGCGCATAGCCTCGCTGAACTGCCTGGCCAGCTGTTCTGCAAAATGCCGTCTGTTAAACAGGCCAGTCAACGGGTCGGTAATAGCCATGGTTTTAAGCCTGGCCATGGACTCCTCGAGCTGGTCATTTTTCAATTGCAATTCCTTGAGCATCCACTGCAATTTCTGCTGTAATTGATCGTTTTCGACCTTAATCTGATACAGGCTCACATTTTTCTGAACGATCGCGGGAATCGAAAGCAGATATTCCCCGTGTTTGACGACATAATCCTGGGCGCCTTTTTCTATAGCTTCGGTAGCCACCGCCAAGTCGTTTTCACCGGTAACAAAGATCACCGGCAAGTCCGTGCGATCGAGGATTTTCCCCAGCACTTCCAGGCCTGTCATATCCGGCAGATTCAGGTCTAGCAGGACAACATCGAACTCTTGCAAAGGCTGGGCCAGGCAATCCGTTCCAGTACCAACGCACACAATGCTGCTATCGGCAGTCAGCTCATAATACATCATGAGGGAATCTTCCAATAGTATCGAGTGGTCGCTATCATCATCAACAATCAATATTCTGGGACAGGCTTTTTTCACGTTGATTATCTTTCGTATTACTCAAAGTTTTTCACAGCCAGCTTGACGTTAACCGTCTCTTTAATTTTGTCCTGAAGATGTTTTATCATCCCAAGAATGTCCTTGGATTTTTCGATGAAATCGTCCGCCCCGCGATGCAGGGCTTCAAGCCTTCGATTCACAAAATCCCTGCTGTCGGATACCACGACAACTTCTATATCCTGCAGTTCCGGGGTCAATTTGATTCTTTCCAGCAGGGCCAGGCCTCCCATGCCGGGCATTTCAATATCCAGGAACAGAATATCAGGCCGGCAGCGGTCATGGCCTACAAGATTCGCAAGCGCCTCCTCAGCTGTCGCTGCCTGGCTGATGGAACAGTCATATTCCATCTGGGCTACCGCGTCATACGTCAGCCAGCGCTGGTCCTCATCGTCATCGACAATCATTACGTTCAATTTTACCGCTCTGTCAGCTAATTTACGCACAAGTCACCTCCTCGGGTGCTTCGGCAAGCGATTCATCAGGCGCAGTTGCCTTGGCAGAGAGCGTAAAGTAAAAACACGCCCCCTGGCCTGGGCTGGAAGTCACCCATGCCTTGCCGTTATATGTTGACACTACAGTTCGCACAACCGCCAGGCCTACGCCCTTGCCATCGGCCCTGGCTGAGCTGCTCGCAGAGCCTCGCCGGAACACGCAGAAAACTTTTTCCTGCTGATCTTCCGGAATCCCAGGCCCATTGTCCTTCACGCAAAATTCATGCACGCCGTCGATAAGTTTATGGCCCACGATAATCCTGCCGTCCGTTTCGCGATCCATGTACTTTATCGCATTATCGATAAGATTCTGGAAAACCTGTCGAATCCGGTTCGGCTCGATATTCAGGGCAGGCATATTTTCCTCGATTTCCAGGGCGATGTGCCGGCTTTGCAGTTCATACTCAAAAGTATTTCCGAGCGTCTGGAGCATTTGGCCGATATCCACGACCTTTCGGCTTTGCGGCCTGGTTTTGATCCTGCTGAGTTCCAACAGTTCTTCCAGCAGCGATGTTTCGTGGTCAACGTTGGACTGGATCCGCTGCAGCCTGGCTATGACGTCTTCGGGCAACTGGTCACGCCATTTCAGCGAAATCATCGTCGCCATGCCCGCTATATTCCTCAACGGCGCGTTGAGATCGTGGCTGACTGCCCGGAGAAATTCTTCCTTATCCTTCATTTCAGCACATAGCTTGTCGTTGGCATGCTGAAGCTCTTCGGTTCGTTCGGAGACCTTTCGTTCAAGAAGCATATTATTGGCCAGGAGCTTGCTGCGCATGGCGGAGACCTGCCCAGCCATGTGATCAAAAGCAAAGGCCAACTCCCCTGTCTCGTCCTTACTGGTCAAGTCCGACCGGGCGGAATAATCGCCATCAGCCAGCCTTTGGGTAACCCTGGCCAAACGCCGAATGGGCCTGACCATGAACTGCCAAACCAGAATATAGCCTATCGGAATCGCGCAGAGCACAATGATGGCTGTGATCAGGATAATCTTCTGCCGGGTCGCTGCCAGGGTTTTCTGAGTGGTATCCACAGCCAGGACAATCCGTACCCCGCCGGCGAGGCGTTCATCATACCAGAGCTTGTCTTTGGCAATAACGGGATGGGCAATAATTAGATGATTCTGGCCATGATATTTGATCACAGCCTGATCGGCGGAGAATTTTGTATGCATCTCCCACAAACTGCTCTTGCCCGGGGCCGAGGCAACCGAAACTGCCTTGCCGTCCCTGTCAACAATGGCTACGTATTGTACGCATTCGTCTTTTACCCAATCCTTTGTCAACTCGTCGAGAGAGGTATATCGCTTATCGCTGAGATCGCCCTCCGCAGCCAGGCTAAGAGCCTTGCCCAACTTCCGCGCATGGCTGAGATCACTCTGCCGAGTCATGTCGCAAACAACCTGATAATAGTACCAAGCGCCGGAGGCTACCACGCCAACAACGAGGTAACCTATTATAATCACAGCCTTTAACTGCAACCCAAAACTGTGTCGCTTCATGGGGCTCCAGTTGCTCTGGTTGTTTGGCTTAAAATTCAAAATGACGACTCTTCTCACTTTATTGGCTGATAGCCTGCAGAAGGCTCCTCTGGAATCAAGCTATCGTTAAAACCTATCGACATTATTTTGGGGGTGTTTTAGGAGTGAACCGGGGTTTTTTAAATTTTTTGAAAAATTATCAGGCCCAATAACGTCGCCTTGTTGGCCTTCTGCTGAGCATTGATAAGGTTGAGATGCTCTGAACATAATACAGCCCGGGTAACGTCTTTTGACCTTGACTTGGAGGGGGTTTTCACCTAATATCCTTCGATTCTACGGCTGGAATGTAACCTTTGGACTGCATTCAGGCTGTTTTTCTGTAGTCTGCTATGCTATCTTGAAAAATCGTTAATTGCCTTGAATGGTGTTTCAATAATTCCTATTTCGATTACAACTTGACTTGTATCCTGAAGGATAATGGAGAGAATAACATTGAGTCTTAACATTGTAGTTTGCGTAAAGCAAGTGCCGGACACCAAGCGGATCACCGGCGATGCCATGAAAGAAGACGGTACGGTTAATCGCGGTGCACTGCCTGCGATCTTCAATCCCGAAGACCTCAACGCCCTTGAGGCAGCCTTGGAAATTCGTGACCGCGTCGGCGGGACAGTCACAGCTGTGACCATGGGGCCCCCAGCAGCCTGTGAAGTTCTCAGGGCCTGTTTCTTCCGAGGAGCAGACCGGTGCATTCTGCTGACCGACCGCCGGGCTGCCGCATCTGACACGCTGGCAACGAGTTACATCCTCAGCTGTGCCGTCAAAAAAATTGGCCCGGATCTCGTACTCTGCGGCAGGCAGGCCATCGACGGCGATACGGCTCAGGTCGGGCCTCAATTGGCGGAGAAGATCGGCTTTGCTCTGGTTACGTATCTGGAAGAAATTATCGACGTAACCAATGACTCCATACGCGTGAAGCGTAACACGGGCCATGGTTGGGAAGACGTCACTGCCCAGCTGCCCGTTTTGGCAACCGTAATGGAAACCGCCAACCACCCGCGTCCCTTCGCGATAAAGCGAATCATGAAATTCAAGAAGGCTCGCAGCGAAGGCGAAATCGCGGGCGAAATCAAAGCCGCCGGCGCCGAAGAGAGTCAATTGGCCAGCCGATGTGAAGCCCTCAAAGCCAAGGGCCTGCTGATCGAAAGCTGGAATCTTGATGATATTTCCGCTGATCTGGACTGGTGCGGCATGAGCGGCAGTCCGACCAAGGTAAACCGCATACAGTCCGTAGTTCTGACTGGCGGGGAATACCACGAAATCGAACCCACGGAAGAAGGTATCGCCGGCCTGGTTGGCGAATTGATACAAGACCATACGGTAGGATAATGAAAAACGAATCAGGAATGACGAAGCCAGAATGATGAATCAATTTTGTAATAACGAATACCGAAACTCGAAAATGAAGGGCTTTTTTCGTTATTCATAATTTTTAATTCGTCATTAATTCGTCATTCGGAAATTTAAAATTCGTCATTTTCCATAGCTGTTACAGAAAATTTGAAAGTTATCCACGAGCAAGGAAACACATATGATAGAGGTTAACAAGCAAGGTGAGGTTTGGGTATTTGCGGAGCAGGAAGCAGGCCAGCTGTCGGACGTTCCGCTGGAACTTTTGAGCAAGGCCCGTGAACTGGCGGACACACTCGGCGTGAAGGTCGGAGCAATGTTGCTAGGTGACGGGATCGAAAACCTCGCTGAGAAGCTCATCGCGCATGGCGCGGATAAGGTTTACGTCGCCTCCGAAGCCAAACTAGGCCATTACCAGACCGCAAGCTACACCAAGGTCATCTGCGAAATGATCGAAAAGTTCAAGCCACAGACCTGTCTTTTCGGCGCAACCTTCCTCGGCAGAGACCTGGCCCCCACAGTCGCCAGCAAGATGAAGTGTGGCCTGACCGCAGACTGCACCGACCTGCAGATCGGCAACCACGAAGAGAAAAAAACCGGTGAGGTTTTCGAGAACCTGATGTACCAGATCCGCCCTGCCTTCGGCGGCAATATCATCGCGACGATCGTCAACCCGCAACGCTGGCCTCAGATGGCTACCGTTCGCGAAGGCGTCATGCCGATGAGCGAAGCCGACGCCAGCAGAACCGGCGAAGTCGTGAAATTCGACGCAGCGATGAACGGCATGATCCTGCCGCTGACGCTTAACGATTCCCACCGCCAGGAAAAGAAGGTCAACCTCAAAGCTGCACGAATCATCGTAGCAGGCGGAGCGGGCGTAGGAAGCAAAGAGAATTTCAAGTTGATCTGGGATTTGGCACATTGCCTTGGCGGCACAGCTGCGGGCAGCAGGGCAGCTGTCGACCTGGGTTATATTCCGCACGACCACCAGGTCGGCCAGACCGGCACTACGGTTCGCCCTGCCCTTTACATAGCAGTCGGCATATCGGGCGCTATCCAGCATATCGCTGGAATGCAGGAGTCCGCGAAGATTCTTGCGATCAACTCCGACAGAAGTGCGGAAATTTTCGGCGTTGCCAACTACGGCATCATCGGCGACCTGAATGACATCCTGCCGAAGCTGATCAAAGCCATACAAGGCGGCATGGCTGTGAAAACCAGCCATTAATGCTGGCTTGTGGATTTCTGATTTGAGAATTTAAAAGAATAAAAGATTTATAACTAAGCTAAGTTCAATAAGGACACGGAATGGCTAATTTTTACACTGACAACGACGACATCAAATTCCTCTTCAAGCATTTTGACATTGCCAGGCTCGCTGAGCTTCAGGAAGAGGGTTTCAAATTTCACGAAGAGTTCGACTTCGCC
The DNA here is from genome assembly GCA_963664745.2 of Phycisphaerae bacterium. Classification (GTDB taxonomy): domain Bacteria; phylum Planctomycetota; class Phycisphaerae; order SM23-33; family SM23-33; genus B1-G9. Next base: position 1,322,128 of record CAXXMC010000004.1, on the reverse strand, counting down.
CCGGAAAACGCCGCTGACGCTCTCGATAATTACGAGCGTATGTTGGAAACCGTAGGCCAGATCTGCGGCGACGAGGTCGCGCCCACCGCGGAGAACAATGACCTGGTTGGCAATGTTCTCAACGAAGATGGCAGCGTCACCTACGCACCGGGCATTGCAAACGCACTCAAGCGTTTCGCCGAAGCCGACGCCATGGGCTTTACGTTGCCCTACCGGTTTGGCGGCATTAACTGCCCTCAGCTGGTCTTCGCGATGACAAACGATATGGTCAGTCGGGCCGATGCTTCGCTTATGAACATCTACGGCCTGCAGGGCAACGCCGATACACTCAACGCCTTCGCCAGCGAGGAAATCAAGCAACATTATCTGCCGAGGATGGCATCGGGCGAGTGGACAGGCGCGATGGTTCTTACCGAACCGGATGCCGGCAGTGACCTCCAGGCGGTAAAGCTCCGAGGCTACCAGGACGAGAACGGAAACTGGTTCCTCAACGGCGTAAAGCGATTCATAACCAATGGCTGTGGCCAGGTTCTGCTCGTGCTGTGCAGGACTGAACCCGAAATTTCCGACGGCAGAGGCCTGAGCCTGCTGGTCTGCGAAAACGGGCCTAAGGTAAAAATCCGCCGTCTCGAAAACAAGCTCGGCATTCACGCAAGCCCAACCTGCGAAATGGTTTTCAACGACGTTCCCGCCCAGTTGGTCGGCGAGCGTCAACGAGGCCTGATCGAATACGTAATGAGCCTCATGAACGGTGCTAGAATCGGCATCGCTTCGCAGTCCATCGGCATCGGAGAAGCTGCTTATCGCGTGGCCAGGGACTACGGCAACAGCAGAAAACAGTACGACGTCACAATCGATACGTTCCCAGCCGTCAAGGAACTTCTAGTCAACAGCCAGGTCGATCTCCAGGCTGCCCGCAGCCTGACTTACTACGCGACCTTCAACGTCGACCTCGAAATCGACGCGAAAATGAAAGAGCACTACGCCGACCTCGAAGAAGACGCGAAGAAAACTAATAAAAAATTCCTCCGCCTAATCGGCAGATATAACAAGCTGCTCACCCCCATGGCCAAGTATTACGGCTCGGAAATGTCAATGCGTGTCGCCAACGACGCCGTTGCTGTTCTGGGCGGCAGCGGTTTCATGAAGGACTATGCTTCCGAACGTCACCTCCGCGACAGCAGAATCACGACTATCTACGAAGGCACAAGTCAGCTGCAGGTTCTCGCAGCCGTGGCCGGCGTTCTCAGCGGAACATGCAAAACGGTTCTGGAAGAACTTACCGCCAAACCAAGCCGACGCGATGCCTGGACCCCGGAAACCCAGCCTATTATCGATGAAATCGTCGCAGCTATCCCGGACCTCGACGAAGCTATTAACTTCATCAAGGCTCAGTCAACCCAGTACCGCGATCTGGTCGCTCGCAAGCTGGTCGACATGGGAATCTTCCTCATCGTCGGAACGCTGTTCGCAGATCAGGCAGCTACGACCGTTGACGAGGCAATGGCTGAGCGAAAACTTCTGGTCGCCAAACAGTGGATGGCGTGGCGTATGCCGGAATTCCGAATGAATAAGGAAAAAATCCTATCCGCCAACCAGTTCGTAAACAATAACTTCGAGGCCCTCGCAGGCCCGGTTCCAGTTATTGAGTAAAAATAAAAAATCCTCGAATAAAAAAACCTGTCTGCCATAACCGGCGGACAGGTTTTTTTGTGGGATAATTTTCAGGATTTCTTATATCAGAATCCGACTTGTCGAACGTTTACAAACTTGCCCTTCTCTGCTGACTCTTTCGCAGCGAGGCACGTGTAAACACTGGCCAGGCCTACCTCAATGGGCGTACGGGACTTGCCTTTTCCGCGAATCACCTTAAAGAAATCCGATGCCAATTCCAAGTCACCCCCGAAATGGGCCAAGCCCTGGTCGGCCTTGCAGACATCAGTGAAAGGTTCGTGGTGTCTCACACGTTTCAGCTCGTTGGTATACCAGTCGAACGAAACCGTTCCATCGTATCCGCTGACGGTTGCTCCGCGGGCGGCGGCGTCCCTACGGGAGAAGAACACCTGCGAATACACGCCATGCGCGCCGCTGGCGAATTCCATAATCGCACTTGAACAATCTTCGTTCATTCCGGTTTCGGGCGAGCCGCAGGCCTTGCTGAAAACGCAAAGATGATCTTCCCTCACACCCATGGAATTATTTTTTGTACGATTCTGAGGACTTTCCTTACATGTGTCCTGTTCCTTGCACTTGGAGCACATGAGGTTTTCGCCCTTCTTTCCGCCAAAGATCCTGCCGTAGTTGGCCATGGCCCCGACGCGAACGACCGGCGAGCCCATAAGGTAACTGATATAATCGATATCATGCGTAGCCTTCTGCAGGAACAGGCCCTGGGTTACGTCAAAATCTCGATAACCCTTCTCCCAGTAAACCGTACCGTAGGTAACGTGATTTTCCGCATGCACATGTTCCGGCGAGCCGATGGTCTTGTCGACCTGTATCGCACGATAAGCAAGCTGACAAATCGGAGATACCCTAAGCGGAAAGCTCACTATCACTTTACACCGGGTCTTGCGAAAGGCTTTTTCCAAAGCCGTTGCCTGAGACATACTGACGGAGATAGGTTTCTCCAGATACAGAGGCACGTCATACTTGGCAGCTTCGATTGCGTATTTTGTGTGCAGATTGCAGCGAGTTCCTATCATCAACCCGTCCAGGTTTGCCTTGCGAATCATTTGATCGAGCGATTTGTAGAAAACCACATCGGGATCTGAATCGCCCATCAATACGCGAACGCTTTTTTCGTCCGGGTCGACCACGCCGACAACTTTCAGGTCTGGGTCGAGGGCACGAAATTCGCCTTTGATCAGATTGTTTATTCGCAGGCCATATCCAACAATACCAATACGTAACATTTAATTATCTCCATGCCCGCAAGGGCGCTTGTAAAACATTTCAACATATCCAAAAGTTTTTCAATGATATCAGGCGATACCCCCCTCAGCCATCAGGACATTCAGCAGTGTTCGCTGGAAGTGCAGTCGATTCTCCGCTTGAGAGAAAATGGTTTCTGCATGTGTCTCGAAGGCTTCGTCGGTAATTTCAAGATCACGATAGGCAGGCAGACAGTGGAGCACTATTGCGTGGTCTGGGGCATTGGCTAATAGTTCATTGTTGACCTGATGGTTTCGGAAAATCTTAATGCGCCGGGCCTTCTCTTCTTCCTGGCCCATCGAAACCCACGTATCGGTATAGATCACGTCGGCCTTTTCCACCGCCTCCATTGGATTGAGGATAGACATACAATCCGCACCGGGGTGTTCGTCCAATAATTGTTCAAAGAAAATTTCTTCCAGTTCATAGCCTATCGGAGAGGAGAGAACGAACTTCATACCGAGTTTCGCACACCCGATAGCCAGGCTGCGGGCAACGTTGTTTCCGTCGCCAACGAAAACAAGTGTCCGCCCAGCCAGGTCGCCGAAATGTTCCACTATAGTAACCAGGTCAGCCATGGCTTGACATGGATGCGAGAAATCGGTCAAGCCGTTTACCACAGGAACGGAACTGTGCTCCGCGAGATTCTGCACCAGTTCATGACTGAAAGTCCGGGCCATTATGCCGTCGCACATTCTGCTGAGCACTCGGGCGATGTCCTTTACGCTTTCGCGTTCACCCAGGCCGATGGAAGTCTGATCCAGGTAAGTAGTCGTGCCGCCCAGCTGGGTCATTGCAACTTCAAAACTTACCCGCGTGCGAAGAGAGGGCTTCTCGAAAATCAGGGCAAGGGTTTTTCTTTCCAGGGGCGTCGGGCCAGTCCCAGCCAGGTATGCGGGCTTGTCCGCAATGGTTCTGTCGATGAGTTTGTTGAGCTGCTGGCCGTTAAAATCTGATAAATTAATAAAATCCTTGATCATTATTATTCGTCCGCTTCCTTTGTTATCAATGTACCCACTCCGTTGTCGGAGAAAATCTCCAGCAGCAATGAATGCGGGAATCGTCCATCGATAATATGGGCCCGCTTCACGCCAGCATCCAGGGCTCTGAGGCAGGCTTCCACTTTGGGCAGCATGCCTGAAGAAATAGTACCGTCATCGATGAGCTTCTTGATCTCAGTCTCGGTAATTTTCGGAATCATTGTTTCCGGGTCGTCCACTTTGCGACGTATACCATGCGTATCTGAGACCATGACTAACTTCTCTGCCCTTAAAGCAGCTGCGATTTCACCAGCTGCGGTGTCGGCATTACAGTTGAGCTTCTGGCCTGTCTCATCCCGCGCGAGAGGCGCTATGACCGGGATCGTCCCAGCCTTGCATAACAGTTCCACAAGATGGCCATTGACGCTGGTAATTCGCCCCACCATGCCCAGGTCGATCTTTCGGCCTTCTTCTTGCAGATACAGTCTCTCGCCGAACTGCACGCAACTGCTGAGCGTGTGAAGGCCCATGGCATGACAGCCTAGCGACTGAATCATATCGACGATGCCGGTGTTAATCTCGTTACAGAGCACGTGCTCCACAACCGTCAGCGTACGCTGATCCGTATACCGCCGGCCTTGCACGAACTGAACCTCCAATCCGCGATTAGACATGGCCTCCGATATCGCCTTGCCGCCTCCATGAACAAGCACAGGCTGAATGCCGACTGAATTCATGAAAACAACATCAGTGAGGATGTCGCGCATGGCTTCGGGGCTGTCCATAACCGAACCCCCGAACTTGATCACAACAATCTTTTCGGAATACTGCTGAATGTAAGTCAAAGCCTCAATCAACGTCCGAGCTTTTGTAATAGCTTCTTGCATTTTATTTCGCCTTCTATAACCCCGCTCGATTATATTTTCACGACACGAGGAATTTCGTAATTTAAGGGCAATTCACACCTTTGTCAATTAATGTTATTGACAGTAAATCGTCTTGATTGTTCGCCGGTGATCTCGATTGAAATCTCGGTTCGCGGAACCGGCAAAGCGTCGGCTGCCCGATCGGCCCACTCGATAACCGCTACTCCGTTTTGGAGCATTTCTTCCAGTCCAAGATCGCTCAGCTCCTCAGCTGCGTGAACCATGCGATATAAATCCAGATGGTACAGCGACATCTCATCGAGCGGGTATTCCTGCACAAGCACATATGTCGGGCTGGAGACCAGCTGGACGTCGGCGCCCATGCCCTCAGCCAGGCCTCGGACAAAGGCAGTCTTGCCGGCTCCGAGATCGCCGATAAGCGAGATGCATTCGCCCTGTCTGGTCTGGCCTGCCAACCGTCTGCCGAGTGCAACAGTGTCCTCCGGACTGCTCGTTTCGTATATATCCATTATGTTCCGTGCTCCCAGCCTGTCTGCGGAATTTCCTCTTTAACGCCGTTAGCATCAATCAGCGTTAGTGTTGGCTCTTTCGTTATGGTTCCGATACGCGTGATTTTGACGGGCACGAGCTTGTCATTGCAGACCCGCTCAGCCTGACCAGCCGGCAGGGTGAAGAGCAGTTCGTAATCCTCGCCGTCGCCAAGTGCTGCCTGGAGTGGCGATACGTCAGACCTGCCTGCCTGGGCATCATCGTTTATCGGAATAGCGTCAGCCAGAATCTCCGCGCCTACACCAGAAGCCTTGCAAAGTCTGCCTAAATCCATCGCCAACCCGTCCGAAAGATCTATCATGGATTTCAGCTTGTACCGCATAGCCAGGAGAATGGCTTCGCGAACTCGCGGGATGAAATTCAGGTGTCTATCCGTCAGCCAGGCTCCGCCAAGCTTGCCGGTAACGCAAATGGCTTGGCCCGCTCTGGCGCCTGATCGCAAAACAGGTTTAATGCCACCCGTCGCGCCGGCTGGCTTGGCAAAAACCGTTACGCTGATAGCCAGCTTGCCGGGCCAGACGCTTACATCGCCACCGACGAGTGGACAGCAGAATTCATCAGCCATCGCTCGCAGGCCCTGGTAAATTTCTTTCGCAAAATCCTGGCTGGCGTTTTCCGGCATTGCAACCGACGCAACCGCTCCGACCGGCAGCGCAGCCATAGCTGCGATATCCGAAAGATTACGGGCCAAGGCTTTTCGCCCCGCAGCAGCTGGACCGTGACTGGCCAGGTCAAAATGCACACCATCGAGAACCTGATCGACTGCAACTAGCATACGATCACGATCGAATGCAAGCACAGCCATGTCGTCTCCAGGCCCGACAGGGACCTTTCGAGGATCAAGCCCAGGCTGACTATATATCCAATCTAAAAATTCATTCTCTTTCATGCTGCGTATTGTAACCAATCAAAGGAATGAGCACACGAATAAATAGGTACGTCGTGCACAAAGCGTAATTTTTTTGCGGGTCGTCATTATAACAATAAGCTCTTGCTGAAAGGTTCTGTGCATGAAGAACTAACAACTCATCTAATATTAAAAACTGAATTTTTCAACAGCATAAAATATGACCTTGTTTTCACTTTTTTATAAATTCCCGTGAAAACTTATAAAAAAAGATTACAATGCGGAGCAACATTATAAGCCTTATTTTTAACGATAATGTTGAACATGTTAAATACATCAATCTTAAAAAAATAGCAGAAGCGCATGTCTCAGCAACAATCTTCGGGGAGAAACTCCAGCGTGAGGGAGATATCGAAGACACCAAAAACAACGGCATGCAGAACAGTGAAACGCCGCTAAGCCGGATAGAAGGAAAACGAATGATGCAATCTAGAAATGATAATATGTTTTTAAACGGACAATTTGGGGAATTTGATCAGGCAAATAAGGAATATGTATTGCGCAACCCACATACTCCCAGGCCATGGAGGCATTTGCTTTCCAACGAAAAGTATCTCACCATATTGGATCAGTGGGGCGTCGGCAGTTCCCTTTATGGAAGTCTCTGCGCCAATATTGTTACCCGTGATGGCGGAGCGGGTCGTTGTTTTTATCTGCGAGATATGGAGACCGGCGAGTTTTTTTCGCCGACAGTCTGGCCTGTTGATTCAACGCTGGACAAATTCGATAACTTTGAAGTCCACTATGGACTGGGTTACTTGAAATGGCTTACCAGCCGGAATGATTTACAAGTAACGCTAACCGCAACTGTAGCCATGGACGCCCCTGTTGAGCTGTATAGTCTGGAGATAACCAATACTTCTCCGAACAATCGTCGGCTTGATCTTTTTGGTTATCTGGAATGGTCGTTTTTCGGCGCTCCGAGGGAATTAGGGGCACCCTGTTTTAGTGAATTCAATAAGCCTCTGAATGCGCAAATCGGCAGGGTTGAGCTTCCGCCGCAATATCGCATGAAGCAGAGCGGTTTTTTTACATGCGATCAGGAAATTCTCGGCTACGACGGCTGGCGTTTGTCGTTTCTAGGCCAGCCCGGTAGCGTTTCATCTCCAGCTGCTGTGCGAAAAGGACAATGCGGAAATATGCCCAGTCCGGTTTTGTCGGAACCGTGCGGAGCCATTCACAGCCGAGTTGAAATTCCATCGGGAAAAACCAAGTGCGTTACCTACGCAGTGGGTGTATTTGAGGATTATGACGAAGTTGCAAATCTGCGGCAGCGCTATCTGGGTTCAGCTGCAGTGAATAATGAACTTCAAAAGGTCGCTGCCTACTGGGATCAACAGCTCAGCGGCTATCGCATAGAGTTCGATGATGCGAGCCTATCCGCATTTGCCGACGTTTGGCTTAAATATCAAATGGTGCAAAATGCACGTTGGACACGCTGGGGGGGCGACAAGGGTTATCGCGACGTTCTGCAGGATTCAGCCGGCTTGCGTCTGCTGGATGTCAAGCCCGCGAAAAAAATGATCCTGACAGCTGCGGAACATCAACGCAGTGACGGATTCGCCCCCAGGCAATGGGTGCTCGAGCCATGGAGAAAGCATGACTGGCGGGATTATAGAGACAGTCCTTTCTGGCTTGTTTACGGTATTGAAAAATATCTTAAGGAGACCGGTTATTTCGAAATTCTGGATACTGAAATTCCGTTCGTGGATAAAAAAGACAAATTGCCTCTCATGGAACATCTGCACCTTGCGGTAGATTTCTTATATCGTAATCGCGGCAGTCATGGCCTGTGTCTCATCGGCGCAGGGGATTGGCTTGATTCGCTGAACACAGCTGGCGTTAGGGGGAAAGGGGAATCCGTCTGGTTGACGCAGGCAACAATTTATGCGTTACGCGAACTGGCGGAAATCGCCCGCCGTTCCAATAGAGAAGATCGCGTAACAATCTATGAGCAATGGCGGCAGGAGCTTCTCGATGCGGTTGACTCGGCTGGCTGGGATGGCGAATGGTATAAAATGGGATTTGACGACGCTGGCCAACCCATCGGCTCGGCCAGTTGCCCGGATGGCGGAAAGATATTTCTCAATCCACAGGCCTGGGCAGTGCTCGCAGGGTGCGGCGATCAGGAACGCCAGCTACAGGCGCTGGCTTCGGTGAGGAAGCATCTTTCCGTCGGATATGGCGATTTGTGTTTTGCGCCAAAATATTCCGGGTTTGATCCGAGCGTAGGCAGAATCAGCCTTTGGCCCACCGAAGGAGTCAGCGTTTATAATCACGCCGTCTTGTTCAAGATCGCGGCCCTCTGTGAACTTGGCATGGCGGAAGAGGCCTGGGATGATTTTACCGCTATCGTTCCAGCTGCCGGCAAGCTGGATTTGACCCGGTGCGGGGCCGAGCCGTTCTGTGTGGTAAATGCGTTCACCGGGCCTGATTGGCCCGTTCCAGGCTGGTCGTATACCGGCTGGTGGACAGGCTCGGCAAGCTGGGCAATACAACTTCTGGTTGAAGACTTCTTCGGCGCAAAAGCCGATTATGACGGCCTGCGAATCAGCCCACGCCTGCCGGCGTCATTATCCTCCGCAACCGTTTTCCGAAAATTCAGAGGCAAGGAATACGAAATATGTATTACAAACAGCAGCCAAAATAATGAGCCAAAATTAGTCCTGGACGACCAAGAGATAGAAGGCAATCTGCTCCTGCCACAAGTGTCAGGCAACAGGCACACGGTAAAAGTAGTGTATTAGAAGCTGTTTCAAAAGCCCTAAGCTTCTTCGATCTTCAGCTCAGCCAGGTTGGCGTCGATATGGGCCAACTCGTCGTCGGTGAGTGTGAAGTCCAGAGCCTTGGCGTTTTCGCCGGCCTGGGTTGCGTTTCTTGCACCTACGAGCGCTGCGGTCAGGCCAGGCTGACGGGTAGTCCAGTTAATGGCCAGCTGGGCCAGAGTAGCATTGTGAGCCTGGGCGATAGGGCGGATTGAATCCAGAAAAGCATTGATGCGATCGATATTAGTCGGCGTGAACAAGAAATTCTCCTGGCGGTGGTCATCTTCCGCGAACCGATGGCCTGTCTTGATCTTGCCGGTCAACAAACCCCGCTGCAACGGAGAATACGCAACCACGCCCACGCCATTTTCTATGCACCACGGAATGACATCATCAGCTGCCTGTCTGAGCACCATGCTGAAGGGAGGCTGGGCGCAGGCCAACGGTAAAACGCTCTGGGCCCTGACAAGGAGTTCGGGCGGATAGTTGCTGGCACCGGCTGATCGCACTTTGCCCTGCTGGATGAGTTTGGCGACGGCTCCGAAGGTTTCTTCAACCGGCGTGGAATCGTCAGGCCAGTGTATCTGGAAAACGTCAATGTAATCCGTTCGCAGTCTCTTCAGGCTGCGCTCGCATTCGAGAATGACACTTTCCGGGTCTGCATATTTTCTGATAGTAACCGGCTGGCCCTGGAGGTCATGGGTTTCCCATCGCAACTGGCCCTTTTCCTGGGAGTCCCAGCGCAGGCCGAATTTTGTCATTATGACGATTTTATCGCGTTGACCGGCGATGGCTTCGGCGACGAGTTCTTCGCTATGGCCGAACCCGTAGACAGCTGCGGTGTCTATGGCGGTTATTCCGGCATCGATTGAAGTTCTGATAGCGGCGATGGCGTCGTTGTGATCCTGCTGGCCCCACATCCAGCCTCCGATGGCCCAGGCGCCGTAAGTCACGGCAGAGACGGTAACATCGGAATTCCCAAGCTGACGATATTCCATAACAAAAATCCTTTCAAGCTGACGATATTCAAACTTCTATTAAAAAATCCAACTTAATGCAGGGTATTTCAGAACCCCGCCAGAGTCAAGGTTTTCACAGGACAGGCTGGAAAATAGCACCATTTTAGCAAATACGAAAAATTTGGAGGAATTGTGAAAAAAACTCATTTTTTTTTCAAGCCATCCGATAATTCCATTGGGTGCACAGCAGGCAAACATTGCAGTTCAGCAGGTTTTTGTAACGTCACGCTGTATTCCGCGATGGCTGGTTTTGCCAAAAGTCAGAAAAACCGCCTGCGGGGGATGGTCTGTTGCAGATCAAGATCTTTAGGAAATTTAATTATGCAAGCGTTTTGCATATTAGCTATTCAAGTCGTATTGTTCAATTAACGCCATGTTTACAAAACCGGTACATATTTTGCTTGTGGAAGACAGCCCAACAGACGCTTGTCTAGTTCAGGAACTGCTAAAGGCTGGGACTAACGGCAATGCGGATGTTGTCTGGGCAAGGAATCTCACCGATGCAATGGGCCAAATGACCCAGAGACGGTTTGATGTTGTAATTTCAGACCTAAATCTCGATAAGAGCTGGGGGCTGAATACCTTACATAATATTATGGGTCGCGTGCCCCACCTGCCCGTGGTCGTAATATCCGGAATGGAAGACGAAATGCTCAGGCTGGACACCATTCGACACGGAGCACAGGCCTATCTGCTCAAATGGCAATTCGACAGCAAACAACTCGTGGGCACACTGCAAAAAGCGATCCTGAGAAAAAAGGTCGAAGAAACTATCCTGGCTACTTGAGCTCTTTTCCCCCCTGAGCACCCCCGCCGCTGCCTACCCAAAATCCTGACAGAATTAGCACAAATGCACAGGATGCAGGGGATCATTTCGACTGAAACAGGTACGAATCGTTAGGCGCCGCAGCGTTGGGCGCTTTACCCTTACCCGTCGGATCGTAGTCAAAAATATCGTCACCCGCGAAGCCGAAGTTGTTGTACTCGCCGGATTTCATTTCGGGTGAGAAATTTTGGTTAGACACGCTGCCGCTTGCACTAAGCAAATTCATATATTTTGCACCGTGATTTTCTGATCTTTTGGTGTTATCCGGCACCCAGGTTCCCTTAGCGATTTGTTTCAATTCGGGCTGATCGCCCGCGATAATTGTCGATCCAGTCATTCTGATTTGTTCAATTGCAGGCTGAGTATCGATTAGGGAAGAACAGCCTTCAGAAAATTTCAGAGATGAATGGTAGCCTGGGTCCGCAATCTGCAGGCCGTAGGAGCAATTGACCCAATTGTCGAATCCAAACTCCCCGCTGTTAGATTTCTTCTCTTCCCAATTTTCATCAGACGGGCATTTGAATGATTTTTCGGACATGAAACCATCATTAACCAGTAGCCAGTATACTTGCAGATTAGAAATTTTTTCCTTTGCCCAGAAGTCGTCAATCGTATTGTGCGCGACAGGGGCCTGGGCGGAGGAAGAAATAATCCAATCTTCTGTCTGTCCCATATTTGGCATGCGGCCATCATTGGTTGATGCGTACAAAATCAACGCCTTACCAAGCCCGTTGAGATTTGTGGAACAAACAGCCCGCTTTGCAGGTTCGCGAGCTATACCGTGACAAGGCAAGAACAAAGACACTAAGATTAAGACGACAAAAATCACAACAATGACAATGATCAACTCAAACAGCGTAAGCCCTTTTCGATTTCCGTATTTGTTCATCGTAACACCCTTTTCCCTTGGTTTTTTGATAATCAACAGCCCATATCTTGCTTATACCAAAAAATGTTCTATGTTTCATTAGGAATTTGGTGAGCCGCCGGGCCAGCCAGCGGGAAATAATCACCCAGCCTGAATCCTCTTGTCATTCCAGGCTGGTGTTCATACAATCCTTCTCAGCCTGAAAAACGAATAACGAACAAAGAATTGTGAATTGTGAAGGAAAAGAATACAAAGAGGTAGTTTGTCTGTTTAAGCCCGAAGGGCTGGCCAGGATTTTTTAGTCGCCGTCGGGTGGAGCGAAGCGGAACCCTCGGAGCAATGCTAAAAAATTAAGCCCCCAAAGGGGCGACAGTAAGTTAGGAAATAATAATCATTGAAAAAATCAGGAGAAATTGATGTTTGGTGACCTTGGCAAGATTATGAAAATAGCCGGCGAGATGAAAAAAAAGATGCCGGAACTCAAAGAGAAACTCGCAGCTACCAGCTACACCGCCCAGGCTGGCGGGGGTATGGTCAGCGCGACGGTAAACGGTAAGCTTCAGTTGATGGATATCAAGCTGTCCCCCCAGCTGATCGAAGACGGCGCGCTGGAACTGGATATGCTGGAAGATATCATCAAGGCTGCGATTTCCTCAGCCCAGGCCGAAGCTGCACAGGCAGCACAGGACGCCATGAAAGAACTCACCGGCGGAATGGACCTGCCAGGCCTGGATGGATTGATGTAATAACAGTAGTCAGGATTCAGTCGTCAGTAAAAAGAACACAGAAAGAGATTGGGTTCCTGCGAAAGTTTGCAGGCTAAGCATTGGATGTTTTAGAGAAAAACAGGCAATAGAAAAAGCGAATTGCGAATAGTGAACAAGGAATTTTGAAGAAAAGAACCCCACAAAACATTCGTGAAATCCGGCTTTTATCCGCGTAATCCGTGTTCTGCTGTTAAATGATACCAGTACGTTTGAGCGAGAAATTAAAAAAATGTCGAGTTACAGTGAAACAATTGAACGTGTGATGAAAGAGTTCGGCCATCTGCCGGGCATTGGTGCACGCACCGCGGAACGGCTGACGTTCCACCTGCTAAAAGCCTCCGACGATGAGGCCCTCGCTCTGTCAGACGCTATCCGCGATCTCAAAACGCTCATCCACCCATGCCGCATTTGCTACAATCCCACCGAACACGACACATGCAATATCTGCTCGAACCCGCAGCGGGATACCGCCATTATCTGCGTAGTCGAACAACCTAAGGATCTCCTTGCCATCGAAGCCACGGGCACATACCGAGGCGTGTACCACGTCCTGATGGGCCATATCGCGCCGCTGGACAATATCGAGCCGGAAGACCTTACCATCGACGCACTGGTTCAACGCGTCCAGGCTGGCGGGGTGACGGAAGTCATTCTCGCGACGAACCCCACCGTAGCCGGCGACAGCACGAGCCTGTATATCACAGCTGAGCTGGAAACGTTTGGCATCCGCGTGACTCGCCTGGCCCGGGGCCTGCCCGCGGGAGGCCAAATCGAATACGCAAACAAATCCATACTCACCGACGCCCTAAACGAACGACGGGATATTTGAAAAAGGCATTCAGAAGAGCTGGCGGATTGGGAATTAATTGATTTTTCCGGCTTCTCTGAATAAGCTACTTGTTGTTTATTGAGAACCAAAATAATTATGCGTTATTTTGTAGGCTTTTAAGGGAATAAAATGAAATATAACCGTTTTGGCATACTGACCATTCTTCTCGCACCTTTTTTTCTGTCGGGCTGTTTATTTTTGGGGCAATTTGCTTCAGATCCGATCCCCCCAGCCGAAGTTAGGCCTGATCCAAAACCTCTTCAGGTGGCAAAAACTAAACCAATAGCATTCCACAAAATCCTATTTAAAATCCCCGCAGGTACACCTATTGTGAACCGCTATACCTCGTCTCGCAGGCGGATAAATTCTTTGCCATCAAAGGGTGGCTCTTTCAGTGTTGCTGGTGAATACCGCGTGATTGCTCGCAAAGAATTACGAAATTATGGCTATAACGTCATTGGAGAAGACAATGACCTGTTTGACGATGCTGATAATTCATATAAAGCCAGATATCAACTTGGTGGGGTGGTGAGTGAACTTAGTTTTAACATTTTCGTAGGGTTTCCAAATGATCTAACGGAAGTAAAGATGGATATCAAATGGCAACTGCGAGATGCTATACGGCGCGAAACTATTTTTACGACAACTACAACCGGCAGCGGGGCCAGTTCAACCTCAAAATATGAGGCTGAATATGCAGCCTTCAAGGACGGTCTGCTTAGACTCCTGGAAAAGAAAGAATTTGCCAGGCTAATGGATGATTCGATCGATAATGATCAAAAGGAAACATACGCCCAAACAATCCCAATAAAAACTAGAAAATCGATAAAAAATATCAGAGTACCCCGCGACATAAATACAATAATGCGGGGTGTCGTTTTGGTGCAAGTTGGCAAAAGTCATGCGACGGGATTTTTTATATCAAGCAACGGCTATATTCTTACAGCTGCCCATGTAGTTGCCGGTGTACAACAAGCTACGATTACTACAAAGTCCGGCTTAGAATTGCAAGCAAAAGTTGTTCGACTTAATCAAGACCAGGATCTTGCTTTACTGAAAGTTCCAGGCAATGGACACTTTGCTCTGCCTATCGAAACTGATAGCCTTCCAAGTGTGGGATCAGAACTTTATGTGGTTGGTTCTCCGTTTAGCAAGGATCTCTCTTTTTCCGTAGCAAAGGGTATTCTTAGCGCGATTAGAAAAGATACCGGCCATACTTATATTCAAACCGATGCCAGTATGAATCAAGGCAATAGTGGGGGGCCTATATTGGGAGAAAACGGTACGGTTGTGGGCGTTGCAAGTTGGAAAATTTCCAGTGCAGAAGGTCTTTCATTTGGGATACCAACAACAGTTGTTGCTAAAAAACTGAAACTTAATTTGTCCGAAGAGGAAGAGTGATATATCACACATACAGCCCCTGTGTGAGCTTTTTATGCGTTACTTTTAAGTATTTAGTGCTTGAACAAAAACACGAGATAACCGGCTAGCAGGATTATTCCGCAAGCCATGCAGACTTTTGCTAGGATCATGTTGCGGCGGAATAGAACTCGGTCTGTGGGCGAATGTTTCCTCTCGGCCTTGATGGCCCGGCTGAAATACCAGACCGTCACGAAAATAAGCGGACTGGCCAATATCGCAAAAATGCCCGACACCCCAGCTATGCGGGCGAAACGATCCGCGTCATTTTGCTCTCTGGACTTTGCCCGTTCGTTTTCTGCATCCAGCAGGTTGTGCTGATAGATGCACAGCTGGGCTTCGGCCTGGTCGCTCTTGCGCACAGCTATCTGGATACCATTGGGATGCACAGCCAAGCCAAGATGCGGCAGATTTTGACAGGCGTTTTCGTTCACGATAAACGTCTCGATATCGTTTGTCCGCAACACGGCGCAGATGACATCAGCCTGGGCCAGCGAGCCGACCCGAGCTATTATCACAGGCTCATCATGATTGTTCAGATTTGGTTCAGATTCGTTCGTCATAATTTCCGTAAACATTATACCCTGAATTTATCTATTTCCCTGTTATGCCCGACTATTATCTTTGGACTTATCCTTACTTTTTCTGATCCCCCGTTTTAAGCGTCTGCATAGCCTTGCCTATAAGTGAATCAATTTCTGCGCGAGCCTTTAAAATCACCTGCGGATCTTTTGTGTATTTGGTGAAAGACTCACTTACCTCGGGACGAACTTTGAGAACCACATCGATTTTCTTGAGCAACTCATCAGCTGAGGGGTTTTCTCTTAAACGATCAGCCAAATCTGCAAGAAGTCCAAGGGCTTCGTAGTCTTCGATACCATCCCGAATATTCGCCAACCTTGTGCTGGCAAGCGGGGTCATGTCACGCCCGGGGTACATCAGAAAACCATCGCCGTTTACTCCGTAGGCAGAAGGATTCCAGGGAACATCAGGCCACTTGGGAGCATTCTTATTGTAATTCACCTGACTGGTATACAGGTTCAACATGTAATAAAGCTTTCCGGTCAGGTGGTACTGGTAAAACTGCCAGCCGAGCACGCGGGGGTCTACTCCCGGACAATCAATAAAATAATTCGCAAATGGCATTCTCGGCCCGCAGCAAACATATGCCCAGACCTCCTCACCCTCTTTCTGACGCTGATAATATTCGGGAAGTTTGCTATCCAGTAATTCTCGGGTTACCGGACACCAGATATCCACCAACCCGTAATATCGTTTTATTACAGGGTTCGCCGTTTCACGCTTAAGCCAAGGAAATTTTTCGCCGATCATTCCATAAGTTTTATTAAACGGATAATCATACTGTTGAGGATTAGCCCTCATTTCGGATTCATCAAACCCATGCACATACCACGTGAAATCAGGCCAATTCTTTTCCTTTACAAACTTTTCCCAATCTTGCAGATATTGCTCAATATCAGCAAGAAACTCACGAGCTTTTTTCGGGTCTTTATCAAGCCCCCTAAAGCAATTCAGACATGTTGCATTCATGCCGCGTTTGTAGCAATACTCCATATCTTCACGGAACGGGAATGTGCGTTTATAGCTGTATATGCAGGTCGGACTGATTCTGTAGGCAAGTAGGAAATCATAAACTTTTCGCCAGGCTTCAGGAGGCAGGACGCTCTGAGGAACAGTTTTCCCTGCCCGTTTATCGGCAGAGTATTTTGCGTACTCTTCAGGCTTATACCATGATTCCCAGTGCTCCGGGCGAAAAGAAAACGCGGTTTTTAATTTCCCACGCAACGGTAGGGAGTAAGGTTGAACGGTTAATTCTACTCTGGCAAATTCTGTTTCAACACCTTCGGGTTGGATGTTTATAAGTCCGCGATAACGTCCTGGCTTGGTGTCAGCCGGCACATTTACGGTAAACCATACCGGCTGCACATTGCCTTTTGCCACATCAAAAGATTTGGCTGGTAGAAGAATATCAGGCCACATCCAGCCGATACGTTGATAAGCCGAACCAGATTTTACAGTCTTTACATAACCAACCGGAGACCACGAAATATTCTCCGCCGGAAAATGTGTCTTACCATCGCTGTGCAGAAAATCGGTTATTTTTACATCGACCTGTTTGAGGGATTTCCCCAACGGCATGACAACGACCTGAAAACTTTCGCGTTCTCGGCCTGCAGCTGAAATACTAACTGTTTGACCAACCTGCCCGCGGTATTCACTGATTGGCTGAAAAATCTTTTCCATGGACGTAGCATTACCAAGCAAAAAAGCGGCTGGTTTTGGTTTTTGCGGGTCGGCCTCCTGATACCACTTGCTCAATCTGATCGAAAGCATATCAGCAAGGGCAACTTTTGATATTTTCAGCTGATACCATTTGGTTTTACTTTTTACATCCCAGTAATCCTGAATCTGTATACAAGATTTGTTTGCCCCCGCGCGAAACGCCTGAACCGGAACGGACAACTGCTCTTTACCGTCAATCTTCCAGGAAAATATCTCGTAGCGATTAAAAACGCATGACATTTTGTACTTACGATTCAGTACTAATTTACAATTACCCGGGACAACGTCATTCAGCATCGGAACCGACCAGAATGTGGATACAAAGAATCCCCCATCTTCGAAACCAAAACCCTGACCACGCTCGCTCATCTCAGTTGGAGTAAACTCCCACTCCGCATTAAGTAGATAATCATCTTTGCTGCCGGGCAGATAAAACTTCTCTTTGCTCCGAGCTATTGCCTGGTCCAGCGAAAGTTTTCCCTCGGTCTTCAGTACACTGTCTTTAAATTCTGCTGGAGCCTGAAGTTTCCACTTGCTGGTGAAATTCTCATTGGAGAAATTGCCCTCGAAAAGAACGGTCCCATTGTCTGCGAAAGCAAATGAGACACAAACGAGCATTGACAGCATAAAGAATTTGTTCATTTCTTAAGTCCTCTATAATAGTAACAACAAGCCAAGTAGGGTGGGTCTTGACCTGACAGGAATGTCTAACAAAAAAACTTTCATTTCGTATTTGCGAATTCTTCTGCTGCTTTGAACATTTGTGCGATTTCCGTGTCGCTCAGGCCTGCGCCTTTGCAGACGGTTTGGGCGAATTCAAGGGTGGGCATCTGGTCGGGGTTGTGCGCGTCGGAGCCGAAGATCAGCTGGGCTCCTGCTGTCCGGGCCTGTTTGGCAACATGGCCGTTGCATAGCGAATGGCCCGCCTTGGCCGAGATTTCAAGCCTGACCCCGCGCTCGGCTGCGAGTTTGGCGTCCTCTTCTGAGATCAGACCAGGATGGGCCAGAATATCCACGCCCGCTTCAATGGCGGAGCGGTTCGTGCCCTGGTCAACCGGTTCGCAGATAGTCTCGCCGTGGCAGATGACGATCTTGGCCCCGAGCTTGCGCGCAAGGGCGGTCGCCTCAGCCATGTGTTCGGGCCTGACGTGCGTCAGCTCAATGCCAGCTATAACTTTGATCTTCCCCAACTCGTTTTCCCGGCGGGCAGCTGTGATCAGAATCGGCAGAAATCGCTCCATCGTGGCCAGGTCGGCGTGATCGGCAAAACCGAGAACTCTATAGCCCTGCACCTCGGCCCGGCGGATATGCTCCGCGGGACACAACGCGCCGTCAGATAAAAATGTATGTGTATGAAAATCTATCATTTTAAATTCTCCAAAAATTCTCCCAAGAAAGCATTGTAGCTTAGCTGGGCCAAAAAGCAAAATTTCTATCTGAGCTGAAACGGCCCATCTTGCTTTTTGCAGAATTTTTTGTATGATACTCGCATGATAGAAATAGAAGCATTGCAAGATACGTTGGAAACCCTCAGCGCCCGGATAATCGCAATCCGGGACTCTCTTTGACTTGCCTGCATGCCAGCAGGAAATGACCGAACTCGAAGCGAAAATGTCCGCGCCCGGTTTCTGGGATAACCAGGAAGCCGCCCAGCCCATCGTCGCCAGACTCAAAACCGTCAAGGCTATCGTCGCGCCGGTAACGGAAATGGCTGGTCGCATTGAGGATTTACAGGTTCACTACGAGCTTGCAGCTGAGGTCGACAGCGAGGATGAATATAAGGAAGTCGCAGAAGCGGTGGGTAAACTCCAGGCCGATCTGGAACGGCTCGAGCTTCGTACGCTGCTGTCCGGCGAACACGATGCCGGGGCGTGCTTCTTCTCCATCCACGCCGGAGCGGGAGGCACGGAAAGCTGCGACTGGGCTGAAATGCTCTTGAGAATGTACATGCGATATTTTGAACGGCATGGCTATTCCGCCGAGGAAATAGATCGCACAGATGGCGAAGAAGCTGGCATTCGATCAATCACTCTTCGCGTAAACGGGCCTTATGCCTATGGATATCTTTCTTGCGAACGCGGCGTGCACAGGTTAGTGCGGGTCAGTCCTTTTGATTCCCAAAGCAGGCGGCATACGAGTTTCGCTTCCGTCGATGTCCTGCCGGAACTCGAAGAAGTGGATGTCGATATAGACTGGGACAAGGAAGTGCGAGAAGACACTTACCGTGCCAGCGGTGCCGGCGGGCAACACGTCAACAAAACCAGCAGCGCGATCAGGCTGACCCACCTTCCGACGAATATTGTCGTGCAATGCCAGAACGACCGCTCGCAACATAAAAACCGGGCTGCCGCCAGACAAATGTTGAGCGCAAAACTCTACCAGGCTGAACAGGCAAAACGCGACGCCAACCTTGCCAAACTCTACGGCGATAAGGGCGAAATCGCATTCGGCAGCCAAATCAGATCATACGTTCTCTACCCATATCAACTGGTAAGAGACGAAAGAACCGAACTAAAAAATCCGCATACCGACCGAATTCTTGACGGCGATATCCAGGATTTTATCGATGCCTACCTGAGATACAAGGCAGGCCAGAAATAAAATGAAGACAAACATGAGTCACAAAAAAAAGCGGAACGAGATAATTCTCATTCCGCTTTTTTTATTTCAAATCACATCATCGTGTGATTTACATTTTATCAGTCTTTCAAGTCTTTATCAGGATCTTCGACTTCAATAACCGTGTCGGCAACCTTGGCAACTATTGCCTGCTTAAAGCCGAGCAATAACGGACTGGCCACAGCTACCGAAGAATACGTACCGAAGATGATACCGATCAGCAACGCGTAGTTGAACGACTTGATGCCCGGGCCGCCCCAGACGTACATGATGAATACGACCAGGAACGTTGTGAACGAGGTCAGCAACGTACGAGGCAGGGTCTGGTTAATCGAGTCGTTAATGCAATTGGCGGTAACGGTCTTAAGCTTGCCGCGGTTCTCGCGGATACGGTCGAAGACCACGATCGTATCGTTGACGGAATAGCCGATGACTGTGAGGATCGCAGCTACCATGGCCAGGTCGATTTTGAACGACGCAATGCCAAGCGCCCTTCCGAACGCACTATTGCAAAGCCAGCCAGAGGCAGCAACCAAGCCGATGACTATAATAACGTCATGAACGAGGCAGAGCACCGCAGCCAGGCCCCACTGCATCGATCCAAACCTCAGCCAGAGATAGAAGACAATCGCCAACCAGCTCATGACCACAACTACAATGGCCAGCTGTCCGGTTTCGCCGGCAATGGCGGCATCGAAGCTGGAAATAACCATCGCGTCTTCACGATTCATCGCTTCCGTCAGCACGCTCATTTCGCCTTCAGCAAATTCAGTTTTTCCTTTGTCGGTTTTCATGACATCAGGATTGGCGGGCCTGACCAGAACAAGGAAAGCGGTAAACTCACCGGGGTTCTCCGCTGAGTGGGTCAGCCCGACAACCTTGTACGGATTGACTGCCTGTCTGCCGAAGTCCGGCAGCAGACGAATATCACGGATTCGCTGTTGGAGGTCGCTTACGGTAATGGCTGGGCTGACGTTCTCGGTAACCATCATTACGCCGTCCATAAAGTCGTCGATTTCATCCGAGAAGGCAGCGGTGACGCCCTCAGCGGTTTCATCGGTAATAAACGTCATGCCGTCCGCAGCCAGCGTAATGCCAATGGCATTGATCGTCTTGCTCTTGGCGATATTGAACTTGCAGGGAATACGCCGCTGGAGAGTCTTGCCGAAAGCCTCGTTGGCAATCTCGCGAACCATATTGGCGTTTGTCGCAGTCGTCGAGACCTGGTAAGAAGTCTGCGAAAGTTTTTCTAGTTCCTCGACAGCCAGTTCGCCATCGCCGTTAACGTCGAGCTTCTTGAAGAACTCGGGATTCTTGTTAAGCGTCTTCCAATCATCAGCAAGAACCTTGCCGTTCTTGTCCAGATCAAACAGGGCAATGAAGTCCCGAACGTTGTTCTCGTTGATCTGGGTTTCGACACGGGCGGTAGCAATAAGTTTATCCAGATCCTTTTGCTCTTCAGGTGTAGCTGTAGCCTTTTTTTCCTCAGCTATTTTCAAAAACTTCTGACGAACCATGCCGTCGTTCGGCAGCTCGCCGTTTACCAGGGCGTCGTCCTTGAATTTGACAATCGCCTGGGTACCCGCAGAGAAGTCAATACCCAACAATCCCTTGCCCTGCCAAGCTATCGAAACAATGCCCAATACCAGCAGCACAGCTGACAGGCCCCAGAAGAAATACCTTTTACTCATCCAGTTGATGTTTGCAACCGGAATCAGTCTGAGCATGGGCACCTGCTTTTTGAGTATGCCCAGGCCTATGAGTGTCTGGAAAATCCACCGGGTCACTACAAGTGCGGTAAACATACTGAACGCGACACCCAGGCCTAGGGTAATGGCAAAGCCGCGGATTTCTTCCATTCCAACCCAGTCAAACACGACGAACAGGAACAGACAGATAAGCAGCGTGGTAATGTTCGCGTCAAAAATCGCGGTAAACGCCCTTTCGTATGCGTTCTTCACCGCCATCTGCAAGCTAAGGCCCTTTGCCTGTTCTTCGCGAAGACGCTCGAAGATCAGCACGTTCGCATCCACAGCCATACCTATGGTAAGGATGACACCTGCGATACCCGGCAGAGTCAGCACGGCGTCGAACATGCTCATAGCACCGAGGACAAGAACGATATTCAGCAGCAGCGCCACATCTGCGATAGCACCGCAATAGAGGTAGTAGAGCAGCATGAAGACTGCCACTGCAATCAGGCCGTAGATCGCAGCCTGGAAACCCTTCTGCATATTCATCTCGCCGATAGCAGGGCCGAAACTGTTTTCACTGCTTGGGTTGGGGTCAACCTTGCCCGGCAGCGAGCCTGCTTCGAGAATCTGGACGAGTTCCTTTACTTCATCGAAAGTGAACTTGCCTGTAATCTGGCCGCTTTCGGAAATGACGGACTTGATATTCGGTGCGGAGTAAATTTCGTCATCCAGCAGAATCGCCATGCTCCTGCCGATATTTCCGCCGGTGAGTCTGGCGAAGATCTGTGCACCGGCTTCGTCGAATCTGAAGTCAACAGCCGGGTTTGCGAACTGATCCGAGCCGACGTTGGCCTTGCTGAGTGACCAGCGGACTTCATCTCCCTTTGCCTGTACCATTCGTTCGTTGGGTTTGTTGCTGAGAAGCATGTACAGCGTGCCGATCCTGTCCGTCGCGGTGATCAGCCCGCCATAACCCTCGGCGTCGCCCTGAATGGGATACCATGCATAATCAGCCCCTTCGATCCGAAGCGCTTCCGGGCCATCGGTATTGAGGCTTTTCTTGAAATTTTCCACCTGTGCATCGGTGACAGCATCCGATCCCCTGCCTGGGGCAATGCGGAATTCGAGCACGCCGGCTTTCTGGATCATTCTCTTCAGGTCGGACGGGTCTTCCAGAGGTCTGCGGATTTTCGACCATTGCTTGTACAGATCAGCGACTTTATTTATCTGTTCCTTACGCGATGGGAACTGCTCGCCGAACTCTGCCAGCCTTTGCGTGTAGACCGCCATGATGGCAGCCTTTTCATCTTTATTTTTCTGAATGCTGGCATCGTTGTAAATTTTCAGAACGCTCATCAGGGTGTACGGATTTATATTGCCCTGGCGCACAGCTGTGTATTGACCTCGATATTCGGCGTTTGCAGCGTCCCTGGCAGCCTTGGCGGCAAGAAGCGCATTCTGCAATTCAGCGTTATCGGTCGCAGCTGTGTCGGTCTGGATCTTTTGCTCTATAGCTTTGAGGTTGGCTTCTGCGGTTTTCAGTTGATCCATCGCTGCGAGCATGGCAGTGACGGTTTTGCCCCACTCTGCGTCGCCGCCGGTGAGCTTTTGCACAGCTTCGGCCCGTTTTTCTGCATTCAGGGGCATCAGCGCACGGATGTCGCTGCGATCTATGTTGCTGGCCAGGAGCAGATCGCGGGCTTCGAGGTAAGCGTTCCTCAAGGCCTGTGATTCATCGGAAGCCGCCGGCATACGCACTTCAAAGCGGTCGTTCTGCAAAGGCCGCCATTCAAGCGAACTCAGGCCGGTGGGGTCAATCCTCTTCTTCAGCACGGCAATAACACGCTCGACGAGGTCGCTACGGTTATCTTCGTTCTGAACCTGGAAGATCATGCTGTACCCGCCAGCGATATCCTGCCCCTTCTTCAAGCCATTACCATAAAACAGGCTGCCCAAACACAAAAGGACGAGAATAGCGACAAATGCGAACTTCAACGGTAAATATTTTCCGCTCATTTTTTCACACCATTTTCTGCGGCCAAGCGCCAACACGCAAGACCTTGACTAATCTAGTAAGTATATCTATGCGCCGTCATGCGCGACGGCGCAGGGGTTCCCCATCATGGGGAACGGGGCATTTTGAACGAGAAATGCCCGCCGGTCAAGCAAAAGATTGATAAGTTTCCAAAAAACGACGACATACCTCAAACATTGCCTGTGGAAATTATCATCGACATTTTTACAAGACAAATCCCAGGAAAAACAAAAAGAGTTCTTTTTCAAGTGTACTGTGATCACTGTAATCTGTTTTGTAGGTTGGTGTTGTGAAAAAAAAACGTTGGTTTTTGCTTGCCTTATCCTGATAAATCCTTAACAATACTTTGGTATCCCGTGTTATTCGGGCGGTTGGGGCAGGGCGCCTCTTCTGTATTTCGGGGTGGGTTTGGTGAACGCCCTCGGGTAGAGCAATTATCTGGGGAGATAACTTGCATGACAGAGACAGCAATTAAAATCTTTCTGGCAGATGACCACGCGATGGTCCGCGAGGGACTTGCATCCCTTGTCGCAGGAGAACCTTCTATTGAGGTTGTTGGGCAATGTGGCGATGGCCTGAAGGTAGTTGATCAGGTCCTGGCTACAAATCCCGATGTGGTTCTTCTGGATATTACCCTGCCTGGTTTGAACGGCCAGGATATCTGCAGGGAACTGGTAAGAAAATGTGACGGCATCGGCATTCTGGTACTTACCATGCACAGCGATGAGCAATGTATCGCCCGGGCACTGGAAAACGGCGCCACAGGCTACCTGCTGAAGGAATCGGCTGGGGATCAGCTCACCGAAGCCATTTTCCGCGTAGCAGCCGGGGAGGTCTATCTTGGGCCTGGCATATCACGGAAAGTCTTGTACAGGATAGGCCGAGTTGACGACGACCAGTACAACAAGCTTTCGACTCGTGAACGCCAGGTACTCCAGCTGATAGCTGAGGGTAAAACCAACCGGGCAGTAGCTGAGGTACTTGGGCTGTCCACAAAAACCGTCGACACGCACCGCACGAGGCTGATGCGGAAACTCAACATCCACGATCAGACCTCACTGGTCAAATTTGCCATTCGCAGAGGCATTATTTCTGTAAACTAGCTCCTAGTAAGTCTTTAGGCCGTGTATTTGCCGGATCATCATGGAATGTCACAGCTGCTGTGTGCTTATAAATTGCTGCTGTGGAAATTTGAGGCCAAAGGGATCCCGCGTTCTCAGAACGCCAAATTTATAGGACCAAGTGACGCGACTTACTCCTGAATAATGAATTCTGAATCCTGAATACGCCTTATATTACAACAAATCGGTTGCAAACACGCCCTCCAGCCTATAATCTTTCCCTTTCAGAAGTTGTATGTAAGTGGATCAGATACCAGTATTGGCAAGTTAACAGAGGTTGGCAGGTGACAAAGACCCCGGTTAAGCCCGGAATGGAAGTGCAGCGATTCATCGAAAGCCTCACCAGCGAAGAGCAGATGCTGGTGGTCTTGAAACGTGAATTGTACGAAGGCAGCTGGCAGGAGATGTTGGCTGATCTCCATGCGAGACTGGCGGGCAGGCCTTATATATTCAAACTGGCCAACCGGATAGAAGACGACATCGAGAGAATAAAGTTCCTCGAGATGTTTGAAAGAAAAATGAAACTGGATTTAAGTGATTTTATCAGACTGGAAAATTTGAGTCACCATCAGGTCAGGCTGGCTGATCGTATTAGCTGATCTGCCTCGGTGTGCACGGGAATTTTAGGAGTATTGGATCATGGGTATTAAGGCTAGAATGATTTTTGGTTCATTTTGTTGGTTTTTCCTTACCGCGGCTATTCTCTTGCCGCTGGTTGGTTGTGACGCAGGCAGGAAGGCTTCCACAAAGGCCCCAGCTGCCGTCGGACCAGACCCCATGAAACAGGCGGGACTGGTTGAATACTGGCAGCGTCAATTGACCCTTGCCCCCAATGAACGTATCGAGTCAGTCACCCTTCTCGACGAAAATCTCTACTTCGTCACAAACCAAAAAAACCTGATCGCCATGGATGCTCGTTCCGGGGTTACCAAATGGAGCCTCCCGGTCACACTCAGAACTGAAAAAGTTTTTGCCCCGATCGCCTTTGACGGAATGAAACTGCCTAAGCAGGTCGGGACGGTCGACGATATCACCAACCCGCCATCACAGCTTTCGCTGCCGGCTTTTGATGCTGTGATCATCAATACCCTCACCAACGTAAAAGTAATAAATCGTTCTACAGGCGAAGTGATTCGCGATATCCATTTTGCCGACTTCTCCGCAACCAATTGCGGAGCTACCGACGGCAAAAGATTTTTTGTCTCGGGCAGTGACAATCAGATTCACGTTATTCTGTTACTCCCAGCTGTTGAAGCTTGGGCAGAAGATATCGGCGAACGGGTATTTACCCCTCTGATATGTGGTGACGAGAAACTTTTCGTCGGCACGTCTGCGGGAATATTCCGCTGTTTTTTTGCTGATGACAGAGGCGTACAACAATGGAAAATCAGACTGGACAGTCCAATCAAAACACCCTTTGCCGTCGCAGGAGGCAATGCGTATATCGCTGCTCAGGATGGAAGAATTTATGCTTTCGGCACGGTTGTTGGGCAAGAGATCTGGCAGCCTGTTGATATCCAGGGCACACCAGCAGGGCCTTTGCTCATCGGAGAGTCCACAATTTATCAATATGGTCAGGGCGGCGGAATCTCCGCGATCAATATCGCAAACGGCCTGTTAAGATGGAATATCCCAACAGGCCGGGATATACTGGCAGTGATGGGCGATAATGTGTATGTGCTCGATCTTGCCAAGAACATTCAAGTCGCTAACACAGTCACCGGCAAAACCAGCCAAACCATTCCCATGAAAAAGTTCGACTTGTTCGCAACCAATATCAATACATCAGCTATCTATGCAGCCACCAATACAGGTGAAATCTGCTGCATTCGTCAAGCAAGCGCACCAAAACTGACAGCTGAAATGATTAAATAGGCAAATAGGCAAATAGAACGAGGACTGCACGAACGATTTTAAAAAAAATCAGGGATATTCGTGTTGCGTCCTTTTTTGGATTACTAACCCAGGAAAAAACTGAAGGATCGGACAATGGAAAATGTCAAAATTCGCAGGGCGCTGCTAAGCGTATTTGATAAAACAGGAATCGAAGATTTCGCCAAAAAACTAGCTGAGATGGGTGTTGAGATCATCTCATCGGGAGGCACTGCCAAGGCAATTGAAGCTGCCGGCATACCTGTTCGCTATGTAAAAGAATGGACGGGATTCCCGGAAATGCTGGGCCATCGGGTAGTTACCCTGCACCCGAAAGTTCATGGCGGCATCCTCGCTCTTCGTGACGACGCTGAGCACCAGGCGGATATCGAAAAGTATGGATTGGAGCTGATTGACCTAGTCTGCGTTTCTTTATATCCTTTCGAGAAAGCTATCGCCAAAGAGGGTTGTACGCTGGCAGAGGCTGTGGAGATGATTGACATCGGCGGGCCGACCATGGTGCGGGCAGCTGCGAAGAATCATCGATACGTTACCGTCGTTACGGATATTTCCCAGTACGATCAGCTCCTGGCCGAGCTACAGGCCAATAATGGCGAGACAACATTCGACCTGCGTCAGAAATTCGCCCGCCAGGCTTTTTCTCTGACGTGTGCTTACGACACAGCCATCAGCACGTACCTGGCTGAGCAGATGGATGAAAAATTCCCCGAGCGAATCAGCTTCAGCTACGAAAAAGCAGCCGATCTCCGTTACGGCGAGAACCCGCACCAGGACAGTGCGTTTTACGTTGCGCCCGATGCGGAAGTCGAGCCATGCATAGGCCGGGCCAAGCTCATTGGCGGCAAGGCTATTTCGTACAACAATTATTTCGACGCCAACGGTGCGTTGGAACTGGTCAAGGAATTCTCAGCCCCCGCCATCGCCATCATCAAGCACGCAAACCCAGCAGGCTGTGCCGTCGATACCGACCTCGTAGAAGCGTATCGCAAGGCTTATTACGGCGACGTCAACGCCGCGATGGGCGGCATTATCGCGGTCAATAGGCCGGTAACCTGCGAATTGGCAACTGCAATTACCGAGACGTATTCCCGCTGGGGCAAAGACGCGGGCGCGGGCGGATTCTTTGCCGAGATCGTGCTGGCTCCGAGTTTTGAAGACGGCGCGTTGGATATAATCAAGAACCGCGAAGGCTGGGGCGCAAATGTCCGTATCCTTGAAGTAGGCCCGCTTGACGGCACGCAGAACAAGGAAAAATTCCTGAAATTCGTGGTCGGCGGAATGCTCGTGCAGGACCGCGACCTTCTGGGCCTGAATACCGACGACTGGAAGGTCGTCACGAAGCGCCAGCCTGATGATCGCGAGCTGGCAGACCTCAAATTCGCCTGGCTGGTATGCAAGCACGTAAAATCAAACGCCATTGTCCTTGCCAAAGACCAGGCCCTTCTCGGTGCCGGCGCGGGCCAAATGAGTCGCGTGAACTCCGCCTTCCTTGCAGGTCAAATCTCAAAGCAGTATGGCGGGCAGGCAGGCAAGGTAAATGCCAACGGTTGCGTACTAGCTTCCGACGCTTTCTTCCCCTTCCCGGACAGCCTGGATTGGGCAAAAGACGCAGGCGCCACCGCGGTAATCGAACCCGGCGGAGCAAAGAAAGACGAAGACGTCATCGCCTATGCCGACAAACTTGGCCTGGCTATGATCTTCACCGGCGCCAGACACTTTAATCACTAAGATCCGCAAAATATGGACGCACTTATCTTTGATTTTGACGGCGTGATTTTCGACTCCGAGCCGGTGCATATCTCCGGCTTTGCGCAAGTCGTTCAGCCTTTGGGAATCGAGTTCACCAACGAGGAATATCAACAGCGATACCTGGGTTTCGACGATTACGAAGTGCTCCGCCTGATGAGCCGGCATTACGATATGGAAATCTCCGAGGATAGAATCAACCAGCTCGTCGCTGAGAAAACGGCATATCTGCAGAAAAACCTGGCTGAGGTCACCCTGCCCATTCCCGGCGTTGTGGAACTGATTAACTCAGCAGCTGCCAGGGGAATACCGCTTGGCTTGTGCAGCGGCGGGTTGCGAGACGAGATCGAACTGGGGCTCAAAAGGCTAGGCGTGCGTGAGATGTTCCCGGTCGTTCTGGCAGCTGAGGATGTCACAAACTGCAAGCCGCATCCCGAGGGATATCTCCGGGCGGCTGAGTTACTGGCCGAGCATACAGGCCAGGTCGTCAGGCCGGGCCGGTGCGTCGCCATTGAAGATTCCCCGACAGGCCTTGCTGCTGTGCGGGCTGCGGGAATGAAAGCTCTCGCAATCACAAGCACATACCAGGTCAAGGATCTTGGCATGTCAGATAAGATCGTCGGCGACCTGACGGGCGTGACCGTGGAAATGCTTGAGCAACTTACAGAACACTGAAGCAGCTGCATTTCGTACCGCGTACTTGATTTTAACTCTGTTTTAGGTGTATTCTTCGGTTCTATCGGCTATCGAGTTTTTGATTATTTGATAAAAACATTCAGGAGACTGGTATTTGGCGGAAGGTTTGACCATTTTGGCTTTTATGGACTGGGTTAGCAGGAACTGGGCAGCTGTCGCAATTGCAGCGACGTGCCTGGCGCTGCTGGGTTGCACGGTATGGTTGTTGACATACTACGTTCGTATCTGCCTGAATATCTTTGTGGACACCCCCCCGCCGCTGTCGATGAGTCCGATTGATTTTCAAAGGCTGGAAGGTGAAATCGTGCGATTCCGCAGTTTTGACGGCACGAGCCTGCGAGGAATGCATCTGGACCCGCCCAAGGGTACGCCTTACAAGGGCACGATCGTATTCAGCCATGAGTACGGTTCGGACATGTACAGCTGTGCCCGCTACACCAGGCCACTCCTGGACGCCGGCTACAATGTATTTACCTTCGACTTCCGGGCACATGGCGACTCCAGCGGAGCCGACTACAAACCCGTCCAATGGCCCAGCGACAAGGAACTCGGCGATGTCCTCGGCGCCTGCGCATACGTCCAGGCCCTGCTGAGCAGCGAGGGCAAGAGCAGCGATATCGGTCTGTTCGGCATCAGTCGCGGCGCCGGCGCGGGACTGCTCGCAGCTGCGAGCGATCCAAGCATAAAAGCTGTAGTCTGCGACGGAGCCTTCAGCACGGAAACCACACTCGTTGCACTTATGAAAAGATGGGCACATATTTTCGCCAGCATCAAGCTGGTCTACCAGAACCATCCGGACGCGTTCTGGCGATTCCTGCTCTGGCTGATAATGCGGTTCGCCCAGCCCAAGCTCAAACGGAGATTCCCATCCGTCCGCAAGGCACTTCGAGACATGCAGCCTCGCCCGATATTCTTCATCCATGGCGAACGTGACAGCTATATCCGAGTCGATCAGACCCAGATACTGCACGAGGCTGCACCCTCGCCAAAATATTTGTGGATAGTCGAACGGGCCAAACATAACCAGGCTGTGATCTGCCAACCCGCTGCCTACGCAGCCCGAACGGTTGCATTTTTCGACAAACACCTGGCCGGGCTGGACGTACCTGAAGCGCAGATAACCACCGACCCCGTTGAAGTCGAAGTGGCTTGAACAGTACCTGATTTTTATCTTTGGAATTTGTAATTGATATGACATTGCGGCAAATCATTCTCAAACCAGTCGCCAAGCTGGGCGCGTTGCACGCGACACTGCAGCTAAGGGATTTTCTCGCTGCCCATGAGCGAACCCGCGCCCGTCAGGATGAATTTCTGACGGTGTTTCTCGGCGCGCATGCGAAGACGGATTTCGGGCGAGATCACAAACTGGACAAAGTGCGGACTTATGAGGAATTCAAAGCAGCCGTGCCCATCACAAACTATCATTACATCAAGCCCTACATGCACAGACTCCTGCAAGGCCAGACCAACGCACTGCTGCCAGACAATCAGTCTGTTTTAATGTTCTCCATGACGAGCGGCACGACCGGCGAGCCGAAACATATTCCGGTGACTCCAAGGTTTCTCGCCGATATAAGGCGAGGCTGGAATATGTTCGGCGTGAATGTCCTGAACCAGAACCCAACAGCCTGGCTGAGGCCTTTGATTCAGATTTCATCCTCCACACATGAACAATCCAGCCCGACGGGCAAGCCCTGCGGCGCAATCAGTGGCCTGCTCGCACAAACACAGAAAAAAATCGTCCGATGGATGTACGTCGTACCCAGGTGGGTCACAAACATGCACGATCCTGCCAGCCGATATTACACGATTCTACGACACAGTATCGACCGAGACGTTGCTTTCATTACCACTGCCAATCCCTCGAGCACAATCAAACTTATCGAGACAGGCCAGGCAGAGTGCGAACGACTTATCCGCGATATCCGAGACGGAAGTTTTAGTTTGCCCGGCGGACAAGATTGTATGCCGGCTGGGGAAACCGTAAAAAAATTCAGGCCGAATCCAGGCCTGGCTCGCAAACTCGAAGCGGGTATCTCAGCTGACGGAAAACTGCTGCCAAAACATTTCTGGAACCTGGCGTTCCTGACAAACTGGACGGGCGGCACACTGCATTTGTACCTTCGCAGACTCAGGGAGCTTTTCCCCAACGTGCCGATTCACGATATCGGTTTACTCGCCAGCGAGGGCAGATTCAGCGTACCGCTTGAAGGTAACACGCCTAGCGGGGTCGCAGAGATAACTTCAAATTTCATGGAGTTTATCCCAGCTGACCAACGCGAGAACGAAAATCCTCAAACGCTGCGAGCCGATGAACTCACCGAGGGTGAAGAATATTTCCTGGTCGTGACAAACTGGGCTGGGCTATATCGTTACAACATGGACGACCGCATTCGCGTGACTGGTTTCCGCGGGCAATCGCCGGAATTTGAGTTCCTTTCGCGAGGCCTGCATACCGCAAACATAACCGGCGAGAAAATTACCGAGCATCAGGTGGTAGCTTCCATGCGATTGGCCCGGCGGCAGATGGGCTGTCATGTCGAACGTTTCGTTTTGCAGGGCCGATTCAGCTCGACCGCTGATCCGTACTACGAACTGCGACTGGAATTGAGCGAAGATACGAACCCAGCCAGCCTGGCTGAGTGCATGGATCAAAATCTCGCTCAAATGAATATCGAATATGCTTCCAAGCGAGAAGGCGGCAGGCTTGGGCCTATCAGACCCGTCGTCTTGCCGCACGGCACGCTCGAAGCGGCGGAGCACCAAGCCATCCTCAACCGCCGAGGCCGATCCGAACAATACAAGCATCAATATCTGATGACAGATGTTGTTGAAGACTCGTAAAAAAAATTCCGAATAAAGGATGACGAATTCACAAACACCCAATGACCATTGAATTTCCATTTTTGGGCGCCGTTTTTGGGTGCCAAAGATGTAAACCGGGGCAAAACAAATCTCGACTTGTCATTGCGAACACTTCGCTTCGCTCGGTGTAAACTCCGCGAAGCAATCTCGTCGTTCAAATTCCAGATTGCCGCGTCGCTAACGCTCCTCGCAATGACAAGAAAACAACTTTTTCCTCCCGTGTCATACCCGCGAAAGCGGGTATCCAGGGCCGGCCCAGATCAAACGTGGTTGCAAACACAGCAACCGCGGCACCGGGAATCGGGCAAGTTTTTACGCGACTTGATAACATCCGCATGCCCACGCAAGCGTAGGCTTGGCACCAGGCAATCTCGTCGTTCAAATTCCAGATTGCCGCGTCGCTAACGCTCCTCGCAATGACAAAAAATCCCCTGCATCCTTTGCATCCCTGCAAATTTTGTAGCGCTAAAATTATTTAGGGTGTCGGCCTGCTGCGTTTTTGTCGGGCAAGAGCATCACTCCAATGCCGAGTAGAATCTCCACGCCGAGCATCAGCAGATACTGGAACTTGCCGTCCAGGAGTTTGCTCAGCAGGCAAGGGCCTGGCTGGCCAAGAATGAAATACCAACAAAGTTCAGCCAGATGGTATGATCCAAGCAGCAGGAAAAAAAGTCTCGGGCGAGGCCAGAATCTGGCGACAGCTATTATCAGCAGCATGGGCCAGATCGCCACAGCAGCGATATTGCTCAAACCTGATATCCACCAGCTCAGCAGAGTTCCAACCCCCGCAGCCAGGATGATTGCCACAATAACAGGAATGATTCGTTTGCGAGCCTTGGGCGTCATTGGTTTGCGTTTGCTTGCCTGGGCGAGATACTGCTCAGCCGGGCTGGTATTGGCCTGTTGAGACTGACTAATGCCGTGGATCGTCGTCGTACCGTAAGAAGTCGCAACACTCTGCCACCAGTTCCGATCTATACCCGGACATGCGTTGCACATGTGTACCAGCAGCTCCTGGTATTGGGGCGTTTCCTCGCTGATGTTGATGTAATCGCGATTGTTGGAAATTCTAAAACCCAGGCACATGAGATCCGCCCCGTCAGGGTCCAATCTGAATGCGACGATCTCTCGCACAAGTTGCCACTGGATTTCCACACTTCTTCCGTCTGCAAGGACGGCGTTAAAGCCGCCATCGCGAAAGCTCAGCTTTTTGGCCGGGCTTGTGGTCATAATTCGAATACGTCCCCCGGTGCGGGAATATGGACATTGTCACAGCCTGCGTTTTGCAGGAATTTCTGCATGGCTATGGGTTGCGGGCCTTCGCCGTGAACCACAAACGCGCCCTTTAGATTCTTCGCCAGCGGGGTAAGCATTTTCTCGAAGGCCGGCAGATCGGCATGGGCGCTGAAGCCGTTGAGAATTTCCACGCGGGCCATCAGCGGATAAAGTCGGCCGAAGATTTTCAACTCTTTGCGACGTTCAACGATACGTCTGCCCAACGTGTGCTGGGCCATGAAGCCGACAACACAGATGGTGTTGGCTTCGTTCCAGACGTTATTTTTAAGGTGGTGCAGAATTCTGCCCGCTTCGCACATGCCCGAAGAAGCAATGATGACATGCGGATCTTTTCTGCTGTTGAGCTCCTTGGATATCGAAGCGTCCGTAATGTAGGTTATAATGCTGTCGCCGAACAGGTCGCCCTCCTGCATCCAGAAATCCTGCGCGTTTCTATCGTAGCACTCAGGATGTTTTTTGAAAACTTCCGTTGCGTTCGTACTCAGTGGGGAGTCTACAAAAATCGGCAGTTTTTCAATCAGACCTTCCGCGATGGCTTGCACAAGGTAGTAAACCACGTTCTGGGTTCGCCCCACACTGAACGACGGAATGATAACCTTTCCGCCACGTGCGATAGTATCGTTGACTACCTTGGCCAGACGTTCTTTCATGTCGGTGGGGTTACTGTGGATGCGGTCTGCGTAAGTGGACTCGGTAATCAGATAATCCACATCTGGCAGCGGATATGTAGGGTCGCGAAGGATGGGCATATCGAATCGGCCGAGGTCGCCCGTATATAGGAGGCGGAGTGGTTTGGGGTCTTCCAGCTCTATAAGTATACAGGCCGAGCCGAGAATATGGCCTGCTTCGATGAACGTCGCCTTCGTGCCGCCATTGAAACTGAACTGCTGGTTATATTCAATATGCTGGAAATTCTTCATCGCAGCGACGGCATCCTCAGCTGTGTAGAGCGGCTCGATATAGTCGCTCTCGTCTTTTGCGCGTTTGCTATTCCAGTAGGTGGCGTCTTCCTCTTGAATATGACCGGAATCGGCCAGCATTATTTCACACAAGTCAGCCGTCGCCGATGTCGCGAAAATTCGCCCTTTAAACCCTCGCTTTACCAATTGCGGAATATTTCCGCTATGATCAATATGAGCGTGCGAAAGGAGAATTTCGTCGATTTCGTTGGGGGGAACGGGGAAATTCCGGTTCTTTTCATTTGACTGGTTTCGTTGGCCCTGACACAGGCCACAATCCAGTGCTACATTTCGGCCATGTACTCTCAAAAGGTGCATGGAACCCGTTACTTCCTGAGCTGCACCATGAAACATCAATTCCGGGCCATTACCGTCTGAGAATTCTTTTTTCTTCATATAATCCACTTTTTACATAAATTTATCGATTGTCAAAAACTTGTCCAAGCTGGTTCAATCTCCGAATCAGCTACCTGTATTGTACGATATTTCCGCTGAAATTGGGCACAAAAAACACACGCACAGTTGCATGTTTTGTATCCAAGGCGTTAGAGTATGTTCATGGAAAACATCGAAAATATGGAAATGGGCGCGTTGGAATATCCCAGGCCCTGGACGTACAGGGTTATCGGTATGGATGAGAACCTGATCCGCGAAGCAATCTCAGCGGTGCTTGGCGAACAGGAATATGAATTGGCGCTATCCAACAGCAGCAGCGGCGGGAAGTATATTTCGATGAACCTCGAAACCGTGGTAGCCAGTGAAGAGGCCCGCGACGCCATCCACGCAGCATTGATAAAATATCCCGCAGTAAAAATGATAATCTGATTATCCAAATATCCACAAAACCAGCGGGATACCCAGCAGCAGATAGAAAGCTGATGATACCACGAACAGGGCGGATGCTTCCTGGGGTTTGAGGTGGAACATGTTGGCGACAGCTACGCCCATCACGCCCATCGGTACGGAGGACTGGATTACAAAAACCTTCCAGGCAAGGTCCGTCAAAGGCCAGGGGGTAAGCATGGTCAACCCCGCCAGGCCCAGGCCAATCACCAGCCCGGCGCCGTGCCTGATCGCGATCAGGCTGATAATAGCCTTTCGCATTTCCAGCAGGTGAGGCAGGTGCAGCCTAAGCCCGACCGTAAAATATACGACCACAATCAGCACGTAGATGATAATGTCGAGGATCGGGTAATCATCAATAACCGCCGGCCTGCGGACGCCCATGACCGAAAACAAAATACCTGCCATACACGCATAAAGACCCATTGCCCGCCAGTGCAGCAGATTTTTTATCATCAGCTTGGCTATAGGTTGAGGCACAATGTCGGGAGAATATGCCTGTGCGATGGTGTACGACAGCAGCACGAGCGCGAAGGATGTATAAAGGGCGTAGAGCGTGTTCAGGCCCAGGCCATAGTCGCCATATAAAAGGAACACCACAAACCCAGCCATGGTTACTCCATGATTGCCGATCCCGCAGCTGAAGCCAAGCAGACCTCGCTCGACTTTATCCGGGAACAGCCAGCGTGCAATCCACAAGGCAAGCAAGGCCATGAGTATCGCCTGGATAAAACCCATCGCGGGCAGCCAGGCGTCTGACCATTGCAGTGAAATTTTCCAAATCGCCAGGAACCCGACCAAAGGGTATCCCGCCACAGCAACCACAGTCATGATCGGGGTAGCATGTTTTTCCTGGAGAAGGCCGCGCCGACGGGCAAAATACCCCGCCACTGTGCTCAGCAGAATCAGGCATATGGAAAAAACGAATTTTGCTTCAACTGTCATGGCTTGTCGGTTTCAGAATGAAAAGCGGGTTGTTCTGGCACGCTGATTTTTCAGGGCGATACGATCAGTTCGCGACACCCGCTCCGTCGGCTGGGGTTGTTGCAAAGACCGGGCAGATCCTACCGAATTTCGCTTCGAAATCTTTTTGAATTGCTTCGGTTATAGCGTCGGCCTTGTCCGCATCAGCCAGGACAATAGCGCAGCCTCCGAATCCGCCGCCCGTCATTCGAGCGCCGAACACCCCGTCACAGCCTTGTGCCGTTTCTACGATAACATCAAGCTCTTCGCAGCTGACCTCGAAATCATCACGCAACGATTCGTGAGATCCTGTCATCAGCTTGCCGAATGTAGCCAATGCTCCCTCGCCGCCTTCAGTAAGAACATCCGCAGCCTGGAGAGTTCGATCTATTTCCGTCACTACGTGACGTGCGCGGCGGAATTGCATTTCGTCGATCTTCCCAGCCTGGTGTGCCTGCTGGAGAGCCTCAAGGTTCGTGTCCCGCAATGCTTTTACGCCCAGTATCTCAGCTGCTTTTTCGCACTGGGCTCGCCTGGCGGGATATCCGCCGTCGCCAATGTCGTGCGAAACCTGCGTATCGCAGACAAGCAGCGTGGTCTTTGGGAAATCGAACGGTATCTGTCGAGTCGCCAGGCTGCGACAATCCAGCAGCAAAGCATGGCCATGCTGACCCATGATCGAAATCGCCTGATCCATAATGCCGCACGGCGCGCCAGCGAAAACGTTCTCCGCCTTCTGACACAATGCCGCCAATTCATCCTGCCGAACCGTCGCGCCGCACGCAGCCAGTAAAGTCACAGCGGTAACAACTTCCAGCGAGGCCGAGCTGCTCAGGCCTGCGTTCAGCGGGACATCACTGTTGAGGAAAACATCAACGCCAGTCAGGTCCAGGCCTCTCGCCAGCAGACCTGCGACAACGCCCTTGCAGTAATTGCCCCAGGCTGGCTTGCCGGGCTGAATAGCTTCGCAGAGATCGACTTCGACAGGCTCTTTCTGCTGGGCGGAGACGAAACAGCATCGCCCGTCGTCCCGCGAAGCCCAGGCTGCAACAGTACATCTTTCAATTGCGATGGGCAACACAAAACCGTCGTTATAGTCCGTATGTTCTCCGATTAAATTTACCCTGCCTGGCGCGCGAAGCACGCCTTTGGCAGCCCAACCAAATATTTTGGCAAAATCCTGTTTAATTTTTTCAATATCCATGGCAGGAAGGCTAATCTCACGAAGGCAGAGTGTCAAGTATGCTTATTTTTCCAAAGATGGAGTGGGGCAGAAAAGTCTTTATCTTACTTCGCGTCGTAGTGTGTGCCCCGCCAGGTCATTTTTGCTCCGGGACGAAGTTTTAACATCGTTTTGAGAAGAATGCCCGCAACACAGCTGCACCCTATCGGGTAAAAGCAGCCCAGTATCCATGGAGTTCCGGCGTAGTGATAGAATCTGGCGGTCATTACAAGTTGCGCGACCAGCCCGGCGGCACTGATATACCCGCACACCAGCCACCATTCTGATGCGTGGGCGTTGATACCGTACATCGTGAATCCCAGCGCGGTAGTAATGGTGGGCATCAGGCCTCTGCCTATGAGCACGAGCAGGGCTTTGGACAGACCAAGGAAATTTCCAAACGAACCAAGGAATATCCGCACCCAGCCTGTGACGATCTGCGAAAGCGAAGAATACATCCGCACGGAGAACAGCTTGCGCGTAGGAACCATGTTCAACTTCAGCCCGGCGGCTTTGATGTTCCGGGCCATGTCCATGTCTTCAATCAGGCTGCCTTTGATTTTCTCGTGTGCGCCGATGGTTTCATAGGCCTCGCGACGTATCAGCATGAACATGCCGTTGGCATAAGCTACTGAACTCTTGGGATTGTTGACCTTCTTCGGCGGGAACCAGATCATCAACACACCGGATAGAATAGGCAGCAGAAATTTTTCCCAGAACCCCAACATGGTCATCGTCGGCAGCAGGCTGAGCATGTCTGTCCGGTTTTTCATCGCGTAGTGCATGGCTATGGACATGGTTCTCGATGAATCCTGGGTGCAGTCGGCGTCCGTCATGCAGATCCAGTCGCCTTTTGCCTGCGCGATGCCTTTTTGCATGGCGTGGTTCTTGCCGCACCAGCCCTCGGGCAATTCCGTGATGGTTATTGGCCTGATGCGCGGTTCGTCAGCAGCCATTTTTTCTATGATCTTCGCAGTGGCGTCTTTGCTGCGATCGTTGACGACAATGATTTCAAAATTCGGATAGTCCTGGGCCAGCAGGCTATTGAGACAAGGCTGGATATTCGCTTCTTCATCCTTGGCTGCGACGATTATGCTCAGCAGAGGAGTTTTTTGATCCGGTTCGCTTAGGCTGAGTGTTTCGGATTCCGGCGTGAGCGTGAAAATGGAATGCCACACCCGCAAGGCCAGCGCGTTGCGCAATAGCCATTCCAGCCCGAGCAGGCTGGCAAAAATTGTCAGGATTATGGCAAAACAATGCATTTTTTATCGTATATCAATTTCAAATTAAGATTGTTACGTTGGATATTCAGCCCATGCTGATCGGGTAGCTTGAGCCGCCGGCTTTGTAAACCGCGACGCGTTGAGGCCCGGGGCCGAGGAGCGTCTCAGCTGTAGCCAACGCCTCCTCGACGGTGGCATGAAGATATACGCCCGGGAATTTCGCACCTTCTTCCACGAGCTGCGGGGAGACGAAAATTATCGGATTCCGTTTGAGTATCTGGGTGGCAAGTCTGATGAACCAGAGCGAATCACCCGCCAGCGAAGCTACCAGCCTATCCAACAGCGAGGTTATGTTCTCCGGGCCAAGCCATTTTACAAGTCGTCGTGTCCAGACCGGGTTCAAGGGCCAGGCCATCTGTTTGAGTTCGTTAAGCCCGGCAGGGCATCGGGCGAGGCAGATCACCACCCCGTTTGGCCTGGCTGCCCAACAGGTATTCGGAATGCACTTGAAAGCCTGCCAGAGATCATGATCACGCGGATACGCGTTGGTGATCAGAACATCAGCTGGGCCATCCGAAACAATACCGCAGGCGTTTGCGCACTGTTTTACCACCATTCGATGCGTGGGCATCGGCTCGCCAGCTGCGATGCTGGTGGGTTTTTCGTCGGCATCGAGGAGATATTGAATGGAGAAGGTCTGGCCGTGATACGCATCGACCATAGCGCCCGCGGCGTCGATGGCCTGTCTCATCTTGTTGGTGTCCGGGTTCGTGCCCACCATTTGCGCCTGGCTTCGCGGGTGAATGCCCAGCCTGTGCAGCATGCGGATATTCTGCAGCAGACCACAGCCCGGCAGGAACATTTTATATCCACCGCCAAACCCTGCCTGCAGGTGCGGCGAAACCGACGAAATTAGTATTCGCACGTCAGCTTCGACAACGCCTTTGTCTATAGCGATGTTAAGCTGGCCAAACTTACCGAGATGTATATATTTTTTGGGATGCTCCCACGGATTCCATCGCCAGGCTATGCCCTCCGCAGCTGGGCCTAGTTTGTCACGGGCAGCCTGGGGATCACAGGATGGATGCATACCCGCAGCAAAGAAAATTTCCATCTGCGAGTCTTTGATTCCGGCATGGCGGACTTCGCGCAGGACGATTTCCAGAATTTCGCTCAGCGGACTGTGGCGGGTAAGATCCTCAACGACGAAAACTATTTTCCCGTCGCGATTTTCCTCCAGTAATTTCGCAAGCGAAGGCCCTGCTACAGGCTGGTTAATAGCCCCAGCCATGCGCTGAGCCCAGTCTTCAGACGTGGCGGAGAGTTCCGGCTCGGCTATCTGCTGAAGCGTCCAATGCGCAGGGATCTGGACATCAAGCTCCCCATCGCCCCATGGAACCTGAACTTCAGCCATGTTTATTCGTCACCTTTCGGTGTTTTTGATTGATTCTCAGGGCGGACCATCCTGCCCACAACAACATGATACACACCCAGCGGCTCGGGGAAAGTATGAAACTCGCCAAAACCGGCTCGTTTCAGCAAGGCCTGTAATTGCTCCGGCGTGCGGTGGATCATGTGCAGGCCGAACACCCGGCGAAAGAATTTGTCCGTGCCGTGTGCGTCCGAGATGCTGTTAAAGACAATACCAGACCCTGGTGGCATGATCTTACCCAAGGCCCCAGCGATGGCCTCGATCTGATCGTCCTCGAGATACTCGCAAATGCCGATCATTTTTACCAGGTCAACCTGCTCGTCAAGGCGTACCTCACGAACGTCGCTTTGAATGAAACGCACGCGGTCGAGAAGCCCCTTTTCTTCCGCCACGGCCCGGCCATGGTCGAAAGCGTCCGAACTGATGTCAACGAGCGTGGCGTGAGAATCGTTTTTGGCGGCAAGCATGGCGTCGGTGATGATATGACCAGGCCCGGCTCCGAGACACAAAACGTGCGCACGATGCGGCGTTTCATCGATCAACTTAGCTATCAGTCGACTGGCCAGCTTTCGGCGATTCCGCAAGGCCATGGGGATCGTGCCGCCTTTGACAAGTATGCGATCCCAGGTTTTTTCCGGATTGCCCTTGTAACTAATGACCATGCTCCGCCATCCGCCCGGATCGCGCCAGTTTGCCAGGGCCAATTCGCTCTTGCCTTCACGCAGCCAGGCTTTGATCCATTCCGGCGGCAAATTATTCGCCAAGGGATTTATGACCAGCTTCTTGGCAAGCTTGGCTGGGCCGCTTAATTTTTCAAACTCGATATCCTTAATCCATTTTTCCATGGCTGTACTCCTATTTCAGTTGCGGCGCCTCAAGCCCTTCAAGGCCCGGGTCATGCCTCCGCGAAGGCTGACCCCCAGATGCCGAACAACTGTAAAAAAACCGCAAGTAACACTCGCGGCTGGAACATTGTACCAAAAATGATGACGGAAACCCATCGTTCAAACAAAATCTCCCACTTTTTTTCCAAAGATGAAAATGGACATGTGACACTAAAAATAATCAGATAACGTTATTTGTCGTTGTCGTCCAACTGGATGGCTTCATAACTAACTGATGTGGGTGATTCAACCCGCCACAAGAAAAAAGCTCTGGGCCTTTTGTCAAAATTCTTGCTGGTGGTTTCGCTTGTAACCAGCTGAATGCCTTCGTAATCATTGACAGTCCTGGCATGCCGATGGCCTGTCAGTACGGCGACAACTCCTGAATCCTTGAAAAGTTTCAGCAGTCTCTTGCGATCCTTAAGTGGAATATTGTAATAAGCATCTGCCTCGTCGGCCTTTTCCGTGAATATCGGAATATGACCCACTATAACGACGGGCATTTTCGCCTGCTTGGCATCGGCGAGGGTTTTCCCCAGCCAGGCGTCCTGCGTTTCCGTTTCTCCCGGAACCAGATGTTTCCAGAGTTGCGTATTTATAACAACAAAAACGTACCCTTTATGTTGAAAAGAATAATAGTCCTGTCCGATGGTATCCCGATACATTTTCAGGGTTTCGGCGGTGGGTTTCTGGCCCACATCATGATTACCAGATGCACAGTAGCAGGGCATATCAAAAGTGGATTTGATTTCCTTGAAGTCATCATACGCTTTCTCGCCCGGGACGTTGACCAGGTCGCCTGCTATGACGACAAAATCCGGCTTGAGTTGGTTGATCTGCTTCACCGCCTGCTTGAAGGCTGCGATATCCGCATCATATGTCGAAAAACCGAGTTGGGTATCTGCTATCTGTACGAACGTAAAGGACTGGGTTTTGGCATCCTGAGCTGGCGCGCATGCCAGAGGCATTATAGTCATGCCCAAGGTAATAAACATCAGAGTGATACACTTAACGAAATTTCGCAATTTCATGTTGTAGTCCTTTCCCTGTTTGACAAGCAAGATGCTCCGCTCGCAATTAGAGCATATCATTTCTAATACGACAATATCCCATCAAAGTGGAGGAAAATATTCCTGCAACGGCCTGACTGTCCATTCTTCAGCCGGGCTTTTTTCTCCGTTTTGCAACTCGGCGATAGCCCGTACTGCTGCTTTCGCGCCGGTAATGGTCGTGATAATCGGCAGCTTTCGCAAAGTGGCCATGGCGCGGATTTTGCCTTCGTTCGTAGCTGGGCCTCGTTTGGTTGGGGTATTGATTACCAGGTCAACCTGGCTGTTGGTTATAAGGTCGCCGATATTAGGCCTGCCTTCATTCATTTTCGGAATGAATTGTACGTCCACCCCGGCTTCGAAGAGCAGCCTGCTCGTGCCGCCTGTCGCGACGATCTGGAACCCCATATCCACGAGATCTCTGCCTATTTCAACGACGCTGGATTTATCGGCGTCGCATACGCTCAGGAACACCGTGCCGGTTGTCGGCAGCTGGCCTCCCGCAGCCATCTGACTCTTGCCGAAGGCCAGGCCGAAGTTCATATCCACGCCCATAACCTCGCCCGTCGAGCGCATCTCTGGACTGAGGATGACATCCACGCCAGGGAACTTCGTGAACGGGAAAACACTTTCCTTGATGGATGTCTGGGCAGGACGCGACGGCTCGACAACGTTGAGGTCGTCCATGCTGAGACCAGCCATCACTTTCGCAGCCAGCTTGGCCCAGGGGACGCCCGTAGCCTTTGACACAAAAGGTACGGTTCTGCTGGCCCGGGGATTGACTTCGATAATGTAGACCTGTTCATCCTTCACTGCGAACTGGATGTTCATCAGGCCGCGGACATCGAGTTTCTTTGCCAGTGCGACACCCTGCCGTTTGATCTCGGCGATGACCGCATCGGACAGCGAGTACGGCGGCAGCGCACAGGCGGAGTCGCCCGAGTGTATGCCCGCCTGCTCGATGTGTTCCATCACGCCGCAGATTATCGCGCGGGGATTTTTCTCCCGCAGGCCATCGGGTTTTGGGCCGAAGTCTGAAATCACGTCGACGTCCACTTCCGTGGCATTGTCGAGGAACTTATCCACGAGGATAGGACAATCCCGGCCTACCATGCTGGCGTCGACAGCCTTGGCCATGTACATGTCAAGCTGGGCTTCGTCGGAAACAATCTCCATTGCCCTGCCGCCCAGAACATAGCTGGGCCTGACCAGTACCGGATATCCTATTTTGCTTGCGACCTTGCGAGCATCTCCTATTGAAAACGCGGTACTGCCGGGCGGGCATTGCAGCTTGAGTTCTTCCAGAACCTGGCCGAACCGTTTGCGATCCTCCGCCAGGTCTATGCTTTCCGGGCTGGTACCGATAATCGGCACGCCGTAGCTTTCAAGCCCGCGGGCGAGGTTCAGCGGAGTCTGGCCTCCGAACTGAACTATCACGCCATGCAGCAATCCGTCAGGCTGGCCCAGGGGCTTGCCGTTGAGTTTTTCGCAGATATTCAAAACATCTTCGAGCGTCAGCGGCTCGAAGAACAGCAGGTCTGACGTATCGTAATCGGTCGAGACGGTCTCCGGGTTGGAGTTTACCATCACGGCTTCGTAGCCCAGTTCCTGTGCGGCGAAGGCGGCGTGGACGCAGCAGTAATCGAACTCGATACCCTGGCCTATTCGGTTAGGCCCGCCGCCGAGAATCACGATCTTCTTACGATCCGAAACGCGGATTTCGTCGTCAACAATTGATTTTGAATCTTTGAACGACTTTACGTCGATCTGCGTTATTGGCGTTTCGTATGTCGAGTAGTAATACGGCGTAGCAGCTTCAAACTCCGCGGCGCAGGTATCCACGAGTTTGTAAACCGGCTCAATGCCGAGTTTCTTGCGATGTTCTCGAAGCTCTTCGGGAGAAACGTCCCAGATACTGGCCAGCTGAATATCGCTATAGCCCCACTTCTTGGCCTGGCGCAGCTTTTCGGGAGTAACGGCCTGCAACGAATCGTTTTCCAGCTCGCTTTCAAAATCGACAAGCTCTTTCATATTCGTGAGGAACCACGGATCGATGCTCGTGAGCTTGTAAATCAGATCCACCGACCAGCCCATCTTAAGGGCATATCGAATGTAGTACATTCTGCCCTGGCTGGGGATGGAAAGTTTGCGTCGTAACTTGGATTCGTCAATAGGCCATTCGATATCGATATCCGGATTTTTTCTCTTTTCTGAATCCTGACTCCCGAATCCTGACTTCTGCTTTTCCGCGTTCAGCCATTTATCATGGCTGTCCAGCCCCAGGCCGAACCGCTTGACTTCCATCGAGCGAATGCCCTTCTGCAAGCTCTCTTTAAACGTTCTGCCGATGCTCATAGCCTCGCCGACGGATTTCATTTGAGTGGTAAGCGTTTCGTCGGCATCGGGGAATTTTTCAAAAGTCCAGCGTGGGATTTTCGTAACGCAGTAGTCTATGGTCGGCTCGAAACAGGCGGGCGTTTCAAGTGTAATATCGTTTGGCAGTTCGTCCA
This sequence comes from Phycisphaerae bacterium, assembly GCA_963664745.2. Taxonomy (GTDB): domain Bacteria; phylum Planctomycetota; class Phycisphaerae; order SM23-33; family SM23-33; genus B1-G9. Next base: position 1,278,024 of record CAXXMC010000004.1, on the reverse strand, counting down.
GGGTATAGCCACACGCAAGCTTGGCTGCGATTTTCGCAATCGGGAACCCCGTCGCCTTACTGGCCAGGGCCGAGCTTCTGCTCACCCGCGGATTCATTTCAATAACGATCATTCGCCCCGTCTTCGGGCACACGCCGAACTGGATATTACTTCCGCCGGTCTCCACGCCCACCGCCCGGATAATAGCCAGCGACGCATCTCGCATAAGCTGGTATTCCTTATCGGTCAGCGTCTGGGCTGGAGCAACGGTAATGCTGTCTCCGGTGTGCACGCCCATGGCGTCGAAGTTTTCGATCGTGCAGACGATCACGACGTTGTCAGCCTTGTCCCGCATGACTTCAAGTTCGTACTCTTTCCAGCCCAGTACGGATTCCTCTATCAGGATTTCATCGACCGGCGAATAATCCAGGCCTCGTTTCGCGATGGTCTCGAACTCCTCCATATTGAAAGCGAACCCGCCGCCAGTGCCGCCGAGAGTATAAGCAGGCCTGATTGCGCAGGGCAATTTGACCTCTTTTATTATTTCGCGAGCCTGTTCCATCGTATGGGCCACACCGCTTTTGGGGACATCCAGGCCGCAGGCGATGCAGATATTTTTGAATTCCGTCCGATCTTCCGCCCGGTTGATCACTTCGCGCGTCGCGCCGATCATCTCCACGCCATATTTTTCCAGCGTGCCGTTGTCCGCCAAAGCCACAGCTGTGTTCAGGCCGGTCTGGCCTCCAAGGGTCGGCAGCAGCGCGTCGGGACGTTCTTTGGCGATGATTTTCGCGACAGCTTCGGGCGTAATCGGCTCGATATATGTCCGGTCTGCAAATTCCGGGTCGGTCATGATCGTAGCTGGGTTGGAATTGACAAGGACGATCCGATATCCTTCCTCGCGCAGGGCCTTGCAGGCCTGCGTGCCGGAGTAGTCAAACTCGCAGCCTTGGCCTATAACTATCGGCCCGGAACCGATCAGCATAATCGTTTTGATGTCGTCACGTCTTGGCATAACTGGAACGTCCTCTTATTGAAAAGCGGCCTATTCAGACTCTAATTATTTTTAAATAAAAAACTTACAAAAGATTTCACGGTTTTTTTGAGGGGCATCCGTTTAACCCAGCCGGCGATTGTTACAGTTGCATAAAATCACTGGCGCACACAACAACCACTTTTTTGTTAGCTTGGGGGCACAAGATACCACAGCTAAGCGTTGCTCTCAAGCATCAAGCTGAAATTTCCTGCTTTTTTGAACAAAATCACGAAATTTTTTGCCTTTTGGTCCGTTTTATCCCTACAAAGGATTTTTTACGGCAAAATAATCAAGTTTGGCCATAAACTTTGTGGATTGTTTTTTTTGTTTTGTCCATAATGGATAAGAACGTCGTTTTAGAGCAAAAGATACATTTTAAGGCGTCTTACCTGTTTTCCTTCAGAGGGGATTAAGGCAATCCGTCGCGAATGGGAAAAATCAGTGATTAGAGTAGTAAAATAGATGAGTTTGTCAAATAAGCAATTAACCCATGCTCCTGTCGGGGTAACGCTTTTAAAAATGAGCGGGTCGGTTCTGATCGGTTTTATAGCAGCCGCTGCCTTTAATATCACCGACACGTATTTTGTTGCCAGGCTTGGCACGGTTCAGCTGGCTGCGATGAGTTTTACTTTTCCGATAGCAATGCTCGTGCAGGGTTTGGCTATGGGGGTCGGCGTGGGTGCCTCAGCCGTGCTGGCACAGTTGCTTGGCAAGGGTGAGTTGGGCGAAGTGCGTCGGGTAACCACCGACGCTCTGATTCTCGGCCTGGGCATGGTGGTGGTGCTGGCCTCGGCCGGGCTGCTGACGATCAGGCCGCTGTTTGGTGCCCTAGGAGCCACGCCGGAAATTCTGCCTTACGTGGAAGAGTATATGCAGGTCTGGTATTTCGGCATCATGTTCGTTGTGGTTCCCATGATCGGCAACAACGCGATACGGGCCACGGGCGACACGCTCACGCCGAGTATCATCATGACTGTTGACGTCGGGCTGAATATCATTCTCGATCCGATCATGATTTTCGGGTTCGGGCCTTGCCCAGCCATGGGAATAAGAGGCGCTGCGTTGGCCACGGTTATATGCCGAGCCTTGGCGTTGGTAGCATCTCTTTATGTTCTCCGCAGGCGGAAAAAAATGCTCGCCCTGACCTGGCCTAGGTTCGGACATCTCTATGCGTCGGCAAAGACAATATTCAAAGTAGGCCTGCCGATTGCCGTAGCTCACATGCTCATGCCGATCTCAGCCGGGATTTTCCTGAACATAATCGCGAGATTCGGCACAGCTGCGGTGGCTGGGTACGGGGCCGGGTCGCGAATTGAAATGTTCGTCGTCCTGCCCATAATTGCAATCGGAACGTCACTCGTGCCTTTCGTAGGCCAGAACTTCGGAGCCATGCTGCCCGAGAGAATCCGACAGGCAAGCAAAGCTGCGACGGTTTTCGTGAGTTTCTGGAGCGTACTGATGGTTCTGACGCTCTGGGCAACGGGCAGCTGGGTAGCAGGCGCGTTCACCCAAGACCCGGAAGTCAAAAAAGTACTTTGCAAGTTCCTCTGGATTCTGCCGCTCGCTTTCGGATTCCGAGGCCTGTTCCATATAGCAAGCAGTAAAATGAACGGCCTGGGCAAATCGTACCCAACCCTGATCTTGTCGATAATCAAACAGTTTCTTTTGATACTTCCATTGGCTGCGTTGGGCGCATACCTCGCCAATCTCACGGGGCTGTTTGTCGGCGTGGTTGTGGCGGAGGTGCTCTCCGGCATCGCAGCTACCAGGCTGGGAAATATCGTCGAAAACAAGTGCGTCGGCAAATTTGAAACCGTCCAGCCCCCAACAACACCGACTGAAAGTTTTTGATACCACTGTTTCTTCAAATATCGTTTTGTCATTGCGAACGAAGTGAAGCAATCTCGTTTCTTCTGTGTCATTCCGCGCCTGGTCTCCTGTCCCGACACGTTTCTTATTGCCTTCGTTACAGGGCAAATGGGGATTCGTCTGCCACTTCTCCCAGCAGCTTACAAGCTTCCTTTTCCTGTTGGTCGTCCCCCGAAACTGCCAGCCAGACGCTGCCCTCAGCCCCGTCAACTCCCCCTCCAGCCACAAGTTCAGCTGTTGCCCCCGTCAGCAAGTTGATGGCTTGGAGTTCTGTAAAAATTTTGCCTGGAACGGGTAAAAATCTGGGGCCCTCAGCGCCGGCGGAGTTGAGTATCTCAGCTACTTTGTCGAGATCCGTGTGTACGCGTTTTTCCAGCCCGACGGGTAAGATTAGCTGGACACGTCGTCCGGCAACGGCTTGCAATGCAACCGCTATGGTTCCGGCTTGGGGATGGCCTATGAGAATTCCCGCACGTTGACTGGACAGGTCAACCGCGTTTGCCCCCTTCAAAATTACATCGCTCTCATTCAGGTCGTCAGCAACGTCAAAAATAGTTTTTCCCTGTTGCCAGAAACCGTTAACGATTACAACGTCACCGGGAAAATGGCATTCATCCTGCAGTCGTCCAGCCTTCGTCGTTGGCTGGGAAGGCGGCAGTGTCACACCCCGGAAAAAACGACGTTTGTCAAAGTTTTTGTCTTCCCCAATATCACGCAAAATTTCCTCGGCAATGTAGCCGTTTGTTGTTCCCGCAACGATGACAACGGTGCCGAATTCCAGAGCTTGCCTGATGGCAGGATGAGCGACAATGGCTTTAGCAATCAGCCGCTTGCCTGCTGCCGGCGTAACAACATACTGTTTCATATTATCATCTCACTTTCCGGTCATTGGCTTGCATCATATTGGACTTCCATAGTATTTTTCGATAACTTCTCGCCAGTCATCCGGTTTCTTGATTTCCACGAAAGCCATGCGAACCTGTTTGGGGTGCGGGTGCATTCGGGCGTACCGGATACCCCATTTCCGCATTATTTTCGGGCCCATAATCGGCCCATAGAGTTCCTCAGCTGCGTCCATGTGATCTATCAATATCTGCTTCTGCTCAGCCAGGTCGGGCTGATATGGTTCGCGTCCGTCTATAAGTTCTTTTACCTGTCTGAAGAACCACGGGTTGCCCAGCACGCCACGGGCAACGGCAGAGGCGTCCACGCCGGTTTCGGTTATCATTCGTAAAGCGTCGGCTGGGCTTAAAACGTCGCCTGAACCTATAACCGTCCAATCCGGGAATTTTTCTTTCACGCGTTTCAAAAAATCCCAATCTGCTGTGCCCATATATTTCTGTTCGACGCTTCGTGCGTGGACGGTAATCGCAGCTGCGCCTGCATCGCGGGCGCCTTCCGCCAGATACCAGAAATTTTCCTCGGTATCGGCGTCCGCGAATTTCTGGCGCACCTTCAGCGTCACGGGCCTATCGCAGACATCGACTACGGCTTTAACGATTTTCACGACCTGCTTCGGCTCGTCCATCATCCTGCCGCCTCTGCTGCGTTTCATGGCCTTGTTAACGGGGCAAGCAAAGTTCAGATCCACAACATCGAAGCCCATTGCACAAATCGCCCGAGCACCGGTCGCCATGGTTTCGGGATCGTTGCCTATAAGCTGGCCTCCCACTGGATGGTCAGCTTCGTTAATTGCCAGAATAGCCGGCGGCTTACGTCGACGGGCTGTAACGCAACGGTCGAGAACCATCTCGGAAGTGCAATATTCGCAGCCCATCCGTCTGCATAAGCAACGGAACGCGCGGTCGGAATACCCCGCCAGCGGTGCCAGCACGACAGGCAAGCCGATTTCCAGCTCGCCGATTCTCAATGGTTTAATTTCAAAATTCACAGCGACAGTATATACACAAATTTCGGATTTTTGATTGCGCATTTCGGTTTTTTTTGAAATCAGCGGTTTTTAACAACAGAACACGGATTGCACGATTTTTTTTAGTTGTCCCTGAAAAAGTTGTTTTCATTCCGGGCGTAGCGACGCTTATGCCACCGCCGCGGGCGGCCCGGAATCCAGGGAATGTAATCAAGACGGGAAAACAAGCCCATAATGGAAATTTCCGCCCCGGCTGGCCGGCCCTGGATACCCGCTTTCGCGGGTATGACACGAGAGGAAAAAGTTGTTTTCTTGTCATTGCGAGGAGCGCAGCGACGCGGCAATCTGGAATGCAGAAAACGAGATTGTCTGGTGCCATGCCTACGCTTGCGTGGGCATGTGGACGTTATCAAGTCGCGTAAAAACTTGCCTGATTTCCGGTGTCGTGGTTTCTGTGTTTGCAACCACGTTTGACGCTGGCCAGCCCTGGATACCCGCTTTCGCGGGTATGACACGAGAGGAAAAATCGCCAGTTGGAAATTGAATCCTGCTTTTCAAAAACAGTTTTTTAACCTATCATGCCCCGCATGAGTAAGAAGCAAATTACCGTTGCCCTGGTTTCGCTGGGGTGTCCGAAGAACCTCGTAGACAGCGAGCGGATGCTGGCTGACCTGGCGGAAGCCGGCTGCATTGTCGGCGCGCCTATGGAAGACGCGGAGGTTATCGTTATTAATACATGCGGCTTTTTGGCATCGGCCCGTGCCGAAGCGTGGGAATTCATACATGAAGCGCTAGGCTGCAAGACTGCGGGGTCTGCGAAACGTGTGGTTGTAGCAGGCTGCATGTCCAACAGGGAGGGCGAGTCGATTTTGGAACAGGCTGACGGAATCGACGCGGTTATCGGGGTCAATGACAGGAGGCATATCGTAGATGCCGTTTGTGGCACAGTCGCCCCCGGCTGTGAAAGCCCTGCCACAATAGATCAGCCTTTTATAAAAATCTGTCGTGACCCGCAGCCTTATCGTGAAGGCACGGGCGATGCCGGCAGATTCCGCCTGACCCCGCCTCACACCGCATACCTGCGAATCGCCGAAGGGTGCAGCCAGAAATGCACATTCTGCACAATCCCTTCAATCCGAGGCCCACTCAGATCCAAACCCATCGAAATGGTACTGGCTGAGGCTCGCGAACTGATCGAAACCGGCGCTCTTGAGCTTAATATCATCGCACAAGATACCACCGCCTACGGCAGAGACCTCGGCGGGCTGAATCTTGCCTCGCTGCTGCGCGAACTAAACAAACTGCCCGGCGCGGAATGGTTAAGGGTAATGTATACGTACCCGCGAAACTTCGACGACGAACTTATCGAAACCATCCAGGAATGCGACCGCGTTCTGCCCTACATCGATATGCCTTTGCAACATTTTTCCACTTCCGTCCTGAAACGCATGAATCGAGGCGTGACAAAAAAGCAGACCGAAGATCTGCTGGGCCGACTGCGCGACAGAATCGACGGATTGATCATACGCACAAGTTTGATTGTCGGCTTTCCGGGCGAAACTGAAAAAGACTTCGCCGAATTGCTCGACGTTGTTGAAAATTTTCAATTTGATGCGTTGGGCGTGTTTGAGTTTTCGCCCGAGCCTGGCACGCCAGCAGCAGCTATGGAAAATCAGGTCCCCGCTGAGGTCGCTGCCGAACGGGCCAAGATCGTCATGCAGACCCAGCAGGAAATCGTCGAAGCTCTCAACGCCGAGTTGGTCGAATCGGCCCAGCCTTTGGTCGTACTTGTCGATGGCGTGGACAGCCTGGGGCAGTGCGTCGGGCGATATTATGGCCAGGCCCCGGATATCGACGGCTTGTGCATACTCACAGAACCTCAGGAACCAGGCGGGTTTATGTCCACAACTGTCGTCGGGGCAGATGGATACGATCTTATCGTCCAGCCTGAGAATGACGAATAAGTTACCCCGCGTCGAGAGTCTTTTTTCCGACATGCGAAGACTTACTTGCTTGGGGTTGCTTTTTAGGCTGCGTTTTTTCCTCAGTGTTTACGTCGAAAACGAAAAATGTATTCTGTTGACACTTATTGGCGTTTTTCTATAATTGCATAAATTAAACGGACTTTTGAACGTTCTGGCCCCCTTGTGTCGTACAGGGAGAGTCGTCGGAATTTTGCCTGTCTGCCTTGTTGAGCAGCTGGTTTTTACCGCGATGGCAGATCGACACGTCCAGCAAAGCGTTTACTCAGGAGTAAAAAGGAATGTTGATTAAAAAACTTTTACTGATCTCGGCTCTGTTTGTGGCTCTTCTTTTGGCTGGGCCTGCTGTTACAACTTCATTATGGGCTCAGGAAACCTTTGGGGAAGGTTACGTTGAAGAAGGCACAACGGATGCCGGCGGGATGGATACCACTGACGAAGAGCCTGTCGACGAAGCCAAGATCAAGGCAATGAAGCTGCAGGAGCAATGGGAAGACATGCTCCACTATATCAACATAGCCAGGCCACAACTTGCTGCTTCCTACGCCCAAGCTATCCTGGATAATCCCGAAGCTTCCGCCAAGGAAGTTTACATCCTGTCAATACAGAATACCCAGACGCTCAGCACACTCCGCAAAGCTGAAAATCTCAAAGCCATGACCAAGCTGGTACCGCTGCTTCGTGAAAAAATCGAAGCGGGCCATCAGGTCTTACGCGCCGACCCCGCCCAGATAGAAGAAGCCCTCCGCATGATGGGAAGCAGTCTGAAAGGCATGCAGCTGGCTATAAAACGTCTGCAGGAAAGCGGCGAGTATGCCATCCCCATTATCCTCTTCAAACTTACCGACCCAAACACCCCGCCGGTTCTGCGGGACAGGATCGTGACCATGCTCCACGAAATGGGCCGATCAGCTGTGCGAGGCTACTCTGTCGCGTTGCAGTCCGAAAACGAGCAACTTGTAGAGTTCCTTGCCAACGCACTCGGCAGAATGGAATATCCCAGCGCCCTGCCAAGACTGCGGGAAGCCCTGGATAGGCCTGAGTTCAAAAATCCCGAAAGCAGTACACGCAAAGCACTGGAGCGCGCAATCATCGCCTGCTCCGGCGGCAGTGATGCAGCCCTGAAAAAACCGGTTGCCGAACTTTTCTACCAGCAGGGCCAGAAGTACTATGCAAAAGACGACTCTCTTCTGCCGGACCCGAAGGACGAAAGCAAGACCGCTCTGGTATGGTTCTGGATCAAGGGCCAGGGCGTAGAAGCCAGGCCTGTTCCAAAGCAGATTTTCTGCGACATCTATGCCATGAGAATGGCCAGGATGGCACTGAAGTATCAGCCTAATTTCTACCCAGCTGTGCCGCTCTGGCTGTCGGCCTGTATGCGTCGTCAACTGGAACTGCCCGCCGGCGAGACAGACCCGCTATGGGGCGAGAACGACCCCAAGGCCCAGTACTACGCATTGGCATCAAGTCCGCAGTATCTGCAAATGGTACTGGCAAGGGCATTGAAGGACGAAAACGTCGCCATCGCCAGCGAAACGATCAAGGCTATGAGTCGCAACACCGGCGCTGCCAGCCTGGTCATGCCCCTTACCGGCGGTTCGCGACCGCTTGTCAGTGCCATGGCCTACCCGGACCAGAACGTCCGTTTCCTGGCAGCTGAAACTCTCGCCCTGGCCATGCCGACAGTAAAATTCATCGGCGACCAGGTTGTCATGTCGTTGCTGGGTGAAGCCCTTCGTCAGAAAGGCAAAAAGTACGCCATGATCCTAGTGCAGGATGAACAGAAACGAAATGCGATCAAGGAATCGGTTCGCACAGCAGGCTTTGACACGGTCGACGCAACCTCTGCTGCGGATGTTCTCATCACCGCCCAGCAGGCGCCGGGGCTGGACGTCGTTATCGTCGGGGCAGACACCAGGGCTGGCGATGTCATCGACGCCTTCAGAGGCGAAGCCATCTACAACCATCTGCCGGTAATCGTAACCGCTGAAACGCCATTCCTGCGAGACCTCGCAGAAAGTGACGGAAAAATAGTCCTCATTTCAGAAGGAAAAACCGACGCAAAATCCATAGCCGACGCTCTGGATAAAGCCATCGCAAAGTCGGCAGGCAAGCCCTTGACCGAAACTTCCGCAGCCGAGTGGGCCATTCGAGCCGCCAAGGCTATCCGTCAGGTTGGTCAGCGAAGCGACGTCATTTTCGATCTCCGCCGCGTCGTGCCCCAGCTGGCAGAGGCCCTGCAGACAGGCAGCGCTGAACTTCAGACGGAATCAGCTGGCGCATTGGCTGTGATTGACCTTGCAGACGCACAGCAGGCAATCGTCACAAAAGCGCTGGATACCAAGGTCGACGAAAAAATCCGTATCGTGGCTTTCAACGCCGCAACCGAATCCGTTCGACGGTTCGGCAATCGGTGCACCGCCAGCCAGGTCAACACGCTGGTGAAACTTGTCACCAATAATGGCTCGCATGAGCTGATGCAGGCTGCCGCCCAGCTGCTGGGCGCACTTAACCTGCAAAGCGAACAAATGCCCGAACTGATCCTGAGCACAGACAAAATCGATTAGTTCGTAGCGACTGTCTTTATAGTAGGGCACGTAACATCTGTTCGTTACGTGCCGATTGACATCAAGTCAGATCACCCTGTCACAATACAACTGTAACATGGCCTGCGTTTAGAGCATTGAAAAGTTGAGAGTTCCTGTTTTTGCGTAGCGGGTTTGTTCGTGGCAAGGAAGAAACGTAAGGCATATTTGTAGATATTCCGTAACGTTTCTGAAGCAGCCACGGGCAAAGCAAGCCAGCAAAAACTGAACTATCAAGTTTGATATGCTCAAGTACTCTACGCCCCCAAAAAGCCTATCTCTGAAAAGTGTGCTTGTGCAGCCGCATTCTCCAGTCAGCCGTCATTCCCACACAATTTTTTTGACAGGAATAATTTTGCCACATTTGTCTTTCTGCAATGTGAATCCTATCTTTCATAGATGAAAGGCCATTCAGGCCATGATAACTCTGAAGGTTCGCTATACGCATAAATAACGTGAGTGTGCGTTATTTATAAGGGTATCCCTGTTGAAAGGCCTGCCCCATTGATGGGCTCGATTTGAGGAGCGAAAGTTATGCAAAAACGAATTGTCGGCGTCTTGATTATCGCAGTTTTTTCCACGGGACAGGCATGGGCAGATATGCTTTTCAATTATGACCTGGAGAATCACTCAACGTCCGGGTCGACTATCGCGGCATCTGATCAAGCGGAACACCTAACAGGCAGTGACCTTACCGCTGCCGGCGTGAACCTGCTACGAAACTATGGAAGCGGGGTTTATACTGCCAGTAATTGGGCGCAGTCCCATAGCCCAGACGCAAAAAAATATTTTGCATGGTCTGTGACCCCTGACGAAGGCTATGAGATCAGCTATGATAATATTGATTTGTCACTGGTTCGCGGCAACTGGCGAAGCGCACACGGCGCGGAGAGCTGGGTATTACGCGCCAGTCTCGATGGGTTTGAAAGTTCGGCTATTGACCTTTTGAGTTGGGATATTTCAGGCAGCAACTACGATGAGATACAACTCTTTACCGATCAGGATATTTCCGCTTTGGGCACACAGTCAGGCACGGTATCGTTCCGCCTTTACGGCTTTGATGCCGACGGCAGGAGCGATTACAGCGGTCTGGCATATGCGCATCCTGACCTCAGCGGAACGGGCACGAATCTGAACATTTACGGGGACGTGCGCGCGACCCCCGAACCGATGACAATAGGCTTAATGACTATCGGCGGGGCGGGCCTGGTTTGCCGCCGGCGAAAACAAAATTAGAGCACGCGTTATTTAAAACATGCCCACTACTTCGCCGTCTTCGTCGAGGTCGATATTGAAGAATGCAGGTTTGCTGGGCAGGCCCGGCATGGTGCGCATCGTTCCCAGCAGCGGATACAGGAACCCAGCCCCCGCGGAGGCTCGGACTTCGTTAATCGGCACGGTAAAGCCGGTCGGCACACCCTTGAGGGCAGGATCATGGCTGAGTGAGAGGTGAGTCTTGGCCATGCATATCGGCAGATGGCTCAGGCCGGCTGAGATATAACTGGCTATCTGCTTTTCCGCAAGCGGGCTGTACGTCACGCCGTCGGCGAGGTAAATTTCCTTGCAGATCGTCTCGATCTTATCCTTGATGGACATTTCGTCGGGGTATAGCAGCTTGAAGTCCACCGGTTTTTCGCAAGCTGCGATCACAGCCTGGCCGAGTTCGACCGCACCCTTGCCGCCCTCCGCCCAGTGGTTTGAAACCACCGCTGCTTCCGCGCCTGCCTTCTCCGCAGCCTGGCGCACGTGCTCGATTTCCGCAGGGGTATCGTCGGCGAAGGCATTGACCGCGACGACAACCGGAATGCCGAATTTCTTGGCGATGGCGATGTGTCGCTGCATATTGCAGACGCCCTTGTCGAGCAGTTCGAGATTCTCGGACGTATAGGCTTTATCCAACGGTTTGCCGGGTATTACCTTCGGGCCGCCGCCGTGCATTTTCAGGGCACGGATAGTCGAGACCAGCACGACGCAGTTGGGAACCAGGCCGCTGACTCTACACTTGATATCGAAAAATTTCTCCATACCGATATCAGCACCGAAACCGCTCTCTGTAACCACATAATCAGCCAATTTCAGCGCGATTTTATCCGCTATTATCGAGCTGTTACCGTGTGCGATATTCGCGAAAGGCCCGGCGTGAACGAATGCGGGCTGGCCCTCGAGGGTCTGCATTAGGTTGGGCTTGACGGCGTCTTTCATGAGCACCATCATAGCGCCGGCACAGCCTATGTCGTCAGCCGTAACAGGGTTGCCGTCTTTGTTCATAGCCACGATAATCCTGCCGAGTCTGGCCCGCATGTCTTTGATATCTTCCGCCAGCGCAAGGATAGCCATGATTTCGCTGGCGACGGAGATATCAACGCCCGTATCGCGGGCTGGGCCGTCCTGCCAGGCTTCGGATTGGCCAATCTTTATGGATCGAACCGCAGCGTCGTTGACGTCCACCACCCGCCGCCAGGTAATTGTGTCCGGGTCGATATTCAATCTGGGCAGGTTAGTCTTTGCCCAGGTTTCGTCGTCGGCCTGTGCTTCGTGTTTCACGCGGGCGTCTATCGCAGCTGCGAGTAGGTTATTGGCGATACTCACGGCGTGGATGTCGCCGGTCAGATGGAGATTGAATTCTTCCATCGGGATGACCTGGGAATACCCCCCCCCAGCCGCTCCGCCCTTGATGCCAAACGTCGGCCCCATTGAAGGCTGACGTATACAGAGGATTACGTTCTTGTCGAGCAACCCCAGTGCCTGCGTCAGGCCTACTGAAGTTGTCGTCTTACCCTCGCCCAGCGGGGTAGGAGTAATGGCTGTGACGTCAATGTACTTGCCGTTGGGCTTGCCTGCCAGCCTTTTGAGGATGTTGAGTTTAACCTTGGCCTTGATATGGCCATAGGGTTCCAGCTCTTCGGGTAAAATACCAGCCTTTGTCGCAATTTCGGTGATTTTCAGGGGCGTAGCTGCGCGTGAAATGTCGATATCCGATGGTACTTTCGCCATAATTAACTTCTCCAAGTCCAGGTGTTCCGGGTATTATGTCGCACATATCAAGTTTGACTGCATTTTCCGAGCCAGCCAGTATATTAGGCTGGCCCAGTTGATGCAATTGCCAAAAAGGCCCGCCAAACGATTGTTAGCCGATCCACCATACCCAAATACGCCTCGAATGGGGAAAAGATAATTGATTTTCACCACCTACCTGAATATCATTCTTTACCTGTGAACGGGTATTGCGCTGCCGTTTGAAAAAGGATTGCACTCTCAGGCCAAAGCAGGAAAGGAATGATTTCATGGACATGTCCAATTTCATAACCATTGGCGAAAATATTCATTGTACGCTCATTGTAAAATTGGGTGGAATCAGCACGGTCGAACTGCCCTCAGGCGGCGTTGGCGTGAAATTCGATTACCAAGGCCAAGATCGCATCCTCCCCATCCCAGCTGGTTGGGAAAAGATTTCCCCAGCCATGGCTCAGGAAAAAGTGAAACATATCGCATTGGCAATTTATCACGCTCGCAACAGTTCAGGCGATGATAAGCAGGCGGGCGTAGACTATCTCGTAAACGCAGCTGAGCGCCAGATCGCAGGCGGAGCGAATTTCCTGGACGTAAATGTCGATGAATACACGAATGACCCTGCGGAACGACAGGCGACCATGACCTGGCTGGCGAGTTTTCTCTCCGAGCGGTTCGATACGCCGCTGAGTATCGACTCATCCAACAAGGAAGTTTTGCGGGCAGGGCTGAAATGCTGTCGGACCGATATCGGGTCGCCGATGGTGAATTCCGTTTCGCTCGAACGGGCCGACTGTGTAGAGCTTATCCCTGAATTCCAGGCTGAGGTTGTTGTCGGCGCGACCGGCAAAGAAGACATGCCCTGCCTCGTCGAAGACAGGCTGGTGAATTTCCGCGAGATTATCGGATTGTTGGACGCTGCCGGCGTGCCGCGAGAAAAAATGCACCTCGATCCGCTGGTTTTCCCCATAAGCACCGATCCGAACAACGGTAAATACTTCCTCGAAGCCACCGCAGCAGCGAAAAAGGAATTCGGCCCGGTCAAGCTTACGGGAGGCTACAGCAACGTCTCATTTGGCATGCCTCAGCGGAAGCTTCTCAATATGGTTTTCGTGCATTTGGCGGTGCAGAATGGCGCAGGAAGCGGCATTATCAACCCTATAGCCATGCCCGCAAGCGCTATCGCAGCCATGGACGTAGAATCGGAAAAATTCAAACTAGCCCGCGCTGTTCTGACGGGTGAAGATATGTACGGCATGGAGTTCATCTCTGCCCATCGAGAAGGCAAATTGGACTGAGCTGTATATACGCAGTCTGTGTAACCGCTGATTTGGCTGGGTTTTAATTGAACATTTTGGAAAGAAATACTCTGGAATCCACAGCTGATTGTGATTGGCTACGCAGCTTTGACCTTGATGGAGAAAGTAACGAGTAGCCGAATGTCAAAAAAAGTTAAATCCAAGCGAGCCGAAAGGCCTACTGTTTTACTGTTGGGCACAGGCCCAGCCGGTACTGCCGCTGCGCTCCAACTGCTCCAGGCAGGGCTTGATGTACATATGGTCGAGAAATCTGCCCAACCGGGTGGCCTGCCTGCCGACTTCAGTTGCAAGGCAACAACGCGCTGCCAGCGATGCAACGTATGTGTAGCCAAGGATCTGACCCAAAACGCTTTCGCCAGAGAAGACAGCACTGAAATAACGCTGCACACCAATTCGCAACTTATGGGCCTGGAAGAAATCAAAACCCAGCCTGGCCCAACCTTTAAAGCTACAATCGAACATTCAGGCCAAGGCAAGCCAACCACCCTCGACGTTAACGCAGTGCTTGTCTGTACCGGATTTACCCCATATGTTCCGTCAGATAACAATGCGTTGCAGTACGGTAAACTCCCGAACGTTATCACAGGCCTGGATCTGGAAAAAACCCACCCGTCCAATCATCTTCTGCCTTTGCTCCGTAAGTCCGATGGCAAAGAACCTCGCAGTATTGCTTTCATTCAGTGTGTCGGTTCCAGAAATCAGGAACCTTCTCGCGGGCCTGAGCAGACGAATTTCTGTTCCACGATCTGTTGTGCTTACGCGCTTCGCCTGGCCAGGTTGTTGAATTTTCTTACGAGCAAAAATGATCAGCCTACGGAAATCACAATTTTCCAGATGGACATCCAGCGGTTCGGGCGGGACTTTGAAACTTTCTATCAGGAATGTCAGCGAGAGATACGGTTTGTAAAAGCCAGGCCTTACCAGCTAAGCCCCGCTGAGAACAATTGCGTTACCGTACGTTACGAAAATCAGCCAGGCTGTGAACCTATCGAGGAAACTTTTGATATGGTTGTGCTTTCGACTGGAATCAGGCCTAATGCTGACAACAACAAAATGGCAGCAAAATTGGACGTCCCATTGAATGAATTCGGTTTTTTCGATACCATCAAGACCGTGGAGGGCGCCACAGCGAGGCTTGGAATTTACGCAGCTGGTACAGCTACAGGCCCTATGGATATCGCCCGCACAATCGCCACCGCAAAGGCAGCTGCCGGTTCGATCATCGAAGCACAAGCGTAGGCTTGGCCTTCGGTAATGAATCAACAAGGCGGTTTAAAAAAATCTGAAACAGTAAAAAAGTTTGTATGCGGGAAACCGCCCGAAAGAATTACAGCATATGGTCGAGACAACTGAAACTTTGGAAACGGGGGTTTCCAGCGTCACGCTTGAGTTCTGCCCTTCGGTGCTGATCGTCGGCGAGAGCCTCTCGGCCTTGTACACGAGCCTGGCACTGGCGGATAAAGGGTTTCAAATCACGGTCTTGAATAATTCTCAAAACGATAATGCAAAAGCACCCCTAGGCCTGTCCGGTGCAATGGTCGACTTCATCGAGAGCATCGAAACTTTCGGCTGCGATGTTCCAGAAGAATTCTTGCCCAATCAGCCTGTCAAACAATTGATCGAACGCTTTGATACCTGTGAAAATATCCGGTTCCTGCCCGGCGCGATGCCCGTCAGATGCACAGGCCAGGCCGGCGCTTTTGATGTTTTGCTCAAGACTACAAATGACGATACAACTGAAAAAAGTCAATACGAGAAAATCCAGGTCGGCGCTATTGTGCTGGCTGACGATAAATTCCAGCCGACTTCGTTGTGTGCCGAGAACTTCGGCTTACAGCCCACAACAGCCATTACCAGTTTCCCTGGCCTGATGCTGAACCTGCGGAAAGGCTACATCCCGCGTTCGATCGCGATTGTGATGGATCTCGCCGCTGAGCAGGGCAGGCTTACAAGCTCGATGGTTTTTACAACCGCGCGATATCTCGCCCAGCGAGGCTGTCAACGGATTCGTATTTACTGCCGGAATACCAGGGTGTCCTCGCCAGGTCTGGATACGATCTACACGTCAGCCAGATCGGCCGGCGTGGAATTTTCGCGACATGATCGAAAGATTTCACTCGCGGAAACACCGGCAGGCCTTATTGAAATCAGATCAACTGATTATGAATTAGGCCGGGAAATTACGGGCGAGTTCGATATGGTTATCTTCGCGGATCTGGTCTACAAGACAGGCGATGAATGTGTCAGGACCTCGCAAGTTTTCGAGACGTTTGCAACAAAACCCCTGCCGGGCCAGGCGGGCAATATTTGGCTGACGCCCTGCAAGACGAACAGGCTGGGCTTGTTCGCATTGGGCATGGATGGTGCAAATTGCGACTTCCAGGCCTTGCGAACTGAAGCTGAACTCGCAGCCTTTGAGATTCATCAACTCCTGGCAGAACCAAAGCGAGACATTATCGACGATGCCGCAGTGATTGATCCCGAAAAATGCGTCTCCTGCCTGACGTGCCTCAGACTTTGCCCGCACGGCGCGATTCGATTCGACGAGGCCGAACAGGCTGCGGAAATTTCCAAACTCGCCTGTCGTCGTTGCGGCATCTGCGTCGCGGAATGCCCAGCCAACGCTATTACCCTGCCGAAGTTCACTGACGAACAAATCCTTGCCCAGGTGACGGATAAGAAAAAGGTGACCGTATTTGCGTGCACAAATTCCGCCGCTGTCGCTGCTGGCTTGGCGGGCAAGCAGAATTTCGCCGACGTGCAGATTATCGAAGTTCCATGTGCGGGAAAGGTGGACCCGAGAAATATTTTAAAAACATTTGAGCAGGGCGCGGAAAATGTACTCGTGCTGGGCTGTAACCCCGAAGCGTGCAAATATTTCGATGGCCCCACCCGCGCACAGGCCAGATTAGCCAGGCTGAAGGAAACTTTGAAAAATGTAGGATTCAATCCCGCCAGGTTACAGTGGGCTGCACTGACAGCCAACGAAACCGATAGATTCAACAAACTGATTGGAGAAAGTAGTCAGGATTCAGGATTCAATAGAGAATAAAGAGAATACAAATTACGCAGATGGAACACGAATTTGTTTTGTTTTCAATCAAAGTGCAATCCGTTTTAATCCGTGTCATTAGTGTTCTGTTGTTGGAAGGTAAAAGAAAAAATGATAGTAGCGACACAAAAACCGATCGAAGAAATCCAGGGTTTCCTCAAGGCCCGCGGTCATCGCAAAGTGCTCGTGCTAGGCTGTGCTACTTGCGTCACGGTCTGCAATGCAGGCGGGCAGCGCGAGGTGGAGACTTTGGCTTCGCTTTTACGACTGGCAGATGACGGGCTGGAATGCATGGAGAAAACCATTGAGCGAGGCTGTGACAAGGAATTCTACGACGGGCTGGATGAACTCGTCGCCTCCTGCGACGCGATTATTTCCATGGCCTGCGGCGTGGGGGTTCAACTCGCAGCCCGCATATACGATAAACCCGTATACCCCGCACTGAACACGCAGATGATGGGCATAAACGAAGGCGCGGGCGCCTGGTCAGAGGCCTGCCTGGGCTGCGGCGATTGCAAACTCGGTATCCGCGGCGGGGTCTGCCCGGTAACAATGTGCAGCAAGTCGCTGTCCAATGGCCCGTGCGGCGGATCGCAGGACGGCATGTGTGAAGTGGATCAGAAAAATATTGAATGTGGCTGGGCCTTGATCATTGAGCGACTAAAAACCCTGGGCCAATTGGACTTGATCGAGGAATTCGCCCCGCCGAGAGACTGGTCCAAAATGCATGACGGCAGACCAAGGAAAATCGTGCGAGAAGACCTGGCTGGCGACACGGAATAAAAGATGAGATTTTAGAAGTCAGAATACTGGCTACTTGGAAAAAAATTATGAGCGAATTGAAATCTGGAAGTAATCTGGAAAAAATGCTGGCAGCTGGGCATTTCGCGGTGACGTCTGAACTCGGCCCGCCGAAAAGTGCGGACGTGAGTTTGATAGACAAGAAGGTCGCGCATCTTGCGGGCAGTGTCGACGCTGTGAATCTTACCGACAATCAGACCGCGATTGTTCGCATCAGCAGTATCGCCTCGGGCAAGCTGCTGGTGGATCGCGGGCTCGAGCCGGTTGTCCAGATGACCTGTCGCGACCGTAATCGCCTTGCCATTCAGGCGGATATTCTCGGCGCGTATGTGCTGGGTATGCGGAACCTGCTTTGCATCACCGGCGACCATCAGTGTTTCGGCAATCACCCGACAGCCAAGCATGTTTTCGATATCGATTCGATCCAGCTGTTGCGCGCGGTGAAGGATATGCGAGACGAAGGCAAGTTTATGTGCGGCGACGAAATTCGTCAGGGCAAAAAGGGCGAACTTGTTCCGCCGAAGCTGTTTATAGGCGCAGCTGCGAATCCGTTCGCCGATCCGTTCGATTTCCGCGTTACCCGCCTGGCCCAGAAGGTCGCCGCCGGCGCTGATTTTATCCAGACCCAGTGCATTTACGACATGGAACGTTTTACCGAATGGATGAAGCAGGTTCGCAATCGCGGGTTGCACGAGAAGGTGAAAATTCTCGCCGGCCTGACGCCGCTCAAGGCCTTCCGCATGGCACAGTACATGAACAGCAACGTCGCGGGAATTACCGTGCCGGAGAAACTGCTCAAACGTATGGAAGCTGCGGAGGACGGCCCGGCTGAGGGCATAAAAATCTGCCAGGAACAGATCGAGCAACTGCGAGAAACCGAAGGCGTCGCGGGCATCCACCTGATGGCTATCGAGTGGGAACACAAGGTTCCAGAAATTCTCGAAGGCGCAGGACTGCTGCCAAGACCAACATTATGAAACAAATACGAATATCGAAATTCTAAATCGTTCAGAATTTGGACATTGGGATTTCTGATTTGTTCAGATATTAGAGATTCGTATTTAGAATTTGCATTAAAAATGAGGTGTGAAAATGGAAGTTATAGACGGCAAGGAACTTGATTCACAATTTAAATATGATGTAGCAGCCTGGCCCGGCGGAGAGAATATAACGCTCTGCTATTCCTGCGGAACGTGTACCGCTGCATGCCCAGCCTCTGCCGTCGACCCGGAATTCAACCCGCGAAAAATTATCCGTCAGGTACTGCTGGGTATGCGGAAGGAAGTTTTGGCATCGCCGCTGTTGTGGCAGTGCATACAATGTTATGCCTGCTATTCGCAATGCCCGCAGAACGTAAAGTTCCGCGACGTCATGCGCGCCCTGCGCGAAATGGCGGTAGCGGAGGGCTTTGCCCCGGCGGAGATGTTGGAAAAAGTTCAGCAGCTCGATAAGTTCGCCGTGAAAATGCGTCGCAAACTCCTCGAGCAGACTCTTAACGACCCCGCTACGTGCGAAAAAACACAGGCTGAAATCGAGAAATTATTATAAAAATTTTGGGCTGGTAAAAAAGATTGTGAAAAAGTTTTAACTAACGCCGTTATACATGAAAATTTTAATTACGACTGAAAGCTTGTCGTAAAAAAAAGATTGTGGAACAATGATGATAAAGGCTGTTGAAAAATCAAAGACCGGTGCCGTGCTGGTTGTCGGGGGCGGAATTGGCGGCATACAGGCTGCGCTGGACCTGGCTGACTCCGGGCAGAAGGTTTTTCTGCTGGAGCAGTCCCCTGCAATCGGCGGGATCATGGCCAGGCTGGACAAAACATTCCCCACCAACGACTGCTCAATGTGCATTCTCTCGCCGAAGCTCGTCGAAGCCGGCAGGCATCTCAATATCGAGTTGCTGACGTACAGTGATCTTGTGAGCGTCGAGGGCGAGGAAGGGAATTTCAAGGTTCGAGTGAAGCACAAACCGCGTTATGTCGATGCTGAAAAATGCACGGGCTGCGGCGACTGCGAAGCAGTCTGTCCCGTCGTGGTTCCAAACGAATACGAAGAAAACGCCACTGACCGCAAAGCCATCTATCGGCCTTACGCGCAGGGCGTGCCGAATATTTTCACGATTCAAAAGGCTGGCGAGCCTCCATGTCAAAACGCATGCCCCGCCCACGTTCACGTGCAGGGTTATATCGCGTTGATCCAGCAGAAGAAATACGCCGAAGCTCTCGCCCTTGTCCGCAAGGAGATGATATTTCCGTCGGTATGCGGCAGGGTTTGCGTGCGGTTCTGCGAAGGCGTCTGCACGAGAAATCATATCGACAAGCCCGTCGACATCATGCACCTCAAGCGATTCATTTCCGATTGGGAACTCGCTCACGCCGATGAAGTCGTCGAGGCTGTCGAAAAACCGGAAGTGACCCACGATGAAAAAATCGCGATTATAGGCGGCGGGCCAGCCGGGCTTCAGGCAGCTGCGAATCTGGCGAGAGAAGGTTATGCGGTTACTGTTTTCGAAGCCTTGCCGGAACCGGGGGGCATGTTGCGATACGGCATTCCTGACTATCGCCTGCCAAAGAATCTACTCGATCTTGAAATTGATGTCGTCCGCAAACTCGGCGTGGAAATTCGTTGCAATTCCAAGATCGGCAAGGACATCACACTGGCTGAGTTGAGGAAGGATTACGCGGGCATACTGCTGGCGGTCGGCGCGCACATCGGCAGCAAGATGGGCCTGGCTGGCGAGGACGACACCGATGGCGTTTACGACGGCGTGGAGTTTTTGCGAAGGCTGGCTGCGGGTGAGTCGCTGGAGATCGGCCAGGACGTCGTCATAGCCGGCGGCGGAAACGCAGCCATCGACGCAGCACGCACCAGTGTGCGACTGGGTAAGAAAGTCACAGTTGTTTATCGACGAACGCGATCTGAAATGCCCGCTGACGCGCGTGAAGTGGCTGAGGCTATGGAAGAGGGCGTGGAGTTTTTATTCCTCGCCAATCCCGTTGAAATCAAATCCGCCGGCGGTAAGCTTCAGAGCGTTGTCTGTCAGCGGATGAAACTCGGCGCGCCGGATACAAGCGGCAGGCGCAGGCCCGTGCCCATCGATGGCGACACTTTTGAACTCAAAGCTGATGCGTTGATTCCCGCGATCGGGCAGAAGCCCGAGCTGGCCTGGCTGGCTGACGAACTCAAGACCACGCGCTGGGGCACGCTGGATGTGGATGAGAAAACTTTGCAGACTTCCATGGCCGGGGTTTTCGCAGCTGGCGATGCGGTCTCAGGCCCCGCCAGCGTTATCGAAGCAATCGCAGCAGGCAACCACGCGAGCGAAAATATGCACCGCCATCTTCGAGGCATGGAACTCCTCCCGCCGGCTGAGAGTCCGATTCCCGTAGCCAAACCCGACCTCACGGGCAGGCGCGAAACAGAATCTGAGCGGATCGACGTGCCGATCATAGACCTGGCCCGCCGAACCTCGACGTTTGACGAAGTTGAAATCGGCTTTGACGAAGACCTGGCCCAGGCTGAAGCCCAGCGCTGCATGCAATGCGGCATCTGCTCAAACTGCTATGAGTGTGTTCGAGCTTGTAAAGCCGGCGCTATCGACCACTGTCAGACCGCGACCTTCAGCGATATTGAAGTCGGCTCGATTATCCTCTGCCCCGGTGCGGAACTTTTCGAGAAGCAGGCCAAGTTCGACCTCGGCGGCTCTCGATACAAAGACGTTATCACGAGCATGGAGTTTGAGCGGATTCTCTCAGCGTCCGGCCCCACCGGAGGCCATGTTGTAAGACCGAGCGACGGCAAGACTCCCGAAAAAGTCGCGTTCCTTCAATGCGTCGGCTCGCGGGATATCCCCTGCCGGGCAGGCTACTGCTCCAGCGTCTGCTGCATGTACGCAGTCAAGGAAGCCGTCATCGCACACGAACACGACAAGCGGGTCCGCCCGACGATTTTCTTTATGGACGTCCGCGCGTACGGCAAAGACTTTGATAAATATTGCACGCGGGCACAGGACGAATACGGAATTCGTTTCGAGCGGTCGCGGGTTTACAAAATTGAGCGTGACGATAAGTCAGGCCAGCTTATTCTGCAATACACCAACGATGTCGGCGAGGTAGCTTGCGAGAATTTTGATATGGTCGTGCTTTCGGTAGGGTTCAAGGCTCCGCCGGAGTTGCGAAAGCTGGCCAGGCAGTTGGGCATTCGTTGCGACGAGTACGGTTTTGTCTGGACAGACCCCGACTTCCCGCTGCAGACTTCACGTGCGGGAATTTTCGCTGCCGGCGTGGCAGCTGGGCCAAAGGATATTCCCGAGACTGTCGTGCAGTCATCAGCTGCTGCCTGTCAGGCGGGTCGACTGTTGGCTGAGGCGTCCGGCACGCTTACTCGTGAACCTGAATATCCGCCGGAGATGGATTTATCCGCCGAACCGCCGAGGATTGGCGTGTTCGTGTGTCATTGCGGAATCAATATCGGCGGCGTGGTGGATGTGCCTTCCGTTGCGGAGTACTGCAAGTCGCTGCCGGGCGTGGTTCACACCGAGGACAACCTATACACGTGCAGCCAGGATACGCAGGAGCACATCCGCGACGTGATTCTGGAAAAACGTCTCAATCGTGTGGTCGTGGCTTCGTGTACGCCGCGAACGCACGAGCCGCTGTTCCGCCAGACTCTCCGCGAGGCTGGGCTGAACCCGAACCTCTTCGCGATGACGAACATTCGCGACCAGTGTTCCTGGGCGCATATGAACGACCCCGAAGCTGCCACTGCCAAGGCTCGCGACCTGCTGCGAATGGTGGCTGCCAAGGCCAGGCTGCTCCAGGCACTGCATCCGGAAAAAATGGCGGTGACACAAAAGGCCCTCGTGATCGGCGGCGGAGTTGCGGGCATGCACGCTGCGATGGCTATCGCGGATAGAGGCTATGAAGTTTTCCTGATCGAGAAGAAAAAGCAACTCGGCGGGAATCTTCGGTATGTCCGTTACGGTTTTGAAGGCCAGGACTACCGCAAGCTGCTTGCCGACTGCAAACACAAGCTCGAGAGTAATCCGCTGATCACCGTTTTCACAAATACGACTATCGATGATATCGTCGGGTTCGTGGGTAATTTCACGACCAAGCTGTCCGACGGCAAGGAAATTACTCATGGCGTGGTGGTTGTAGCCTCCGGAGCGCAGCCTCACAAGCCCAAGGATTATCTCGCCAAAGACCCGGCTGTTATCACTCAGCTGGATCTGCATCACAAGCTAACCGGCGGGGATTCGATAGCGGTCGATAAGCCGAGTCGAATTGTCATGATTCAGTGCGTCGGCTCGCGAAGTGCGGAACATCCGTGGTGTTCACGCCTGTGTTGCACGCGGGCGATTATAAACGCCATCGGCGTGAAGGAAGCCTCGCCCGAGACGGACGTGATTGTTCTTTATCGCGATATTCGGACCTACGGCAGGCTGGAAAAACATTATCAGCGTGCCCGCGAACTGGGCGTGAATTTCATTCGGTTCGAGGCCGACGCCCCGCCGGTCGTCAAACGCGATGGTTTATTGAGCGTGACGGTGCGCGAGCCGGCGATAGGTCAGGATGTTGCAATCCCAGCTGATATGGTCGTGCTTTCGACGGGAATCGAGCCCGATGTCGAAGCCAACGACGAACTGGCTAAGCATCTTAAAGTGCCTATCAACGATGACGGCTTTTTCCTGGAAGCCCACGTTAAATTAAGGCCCGTCGAGTTTGCGACTGACGGCGTGTTGCTGGCCGGTCTTGCGCACAGTCCCAAGAACGCCGGCGAGAGTATCGCCCAGGCGCTGGCTGCGGGCATCAGGGCATGCAGCGTACTGGAAAAAACCGAAATCGAGGCCCAGGGCGCAATCGCCGAGTGCAACCCGGACGCCTGCGCAGCCTGTGGCCTGTGCGAACACATATGCCCATACAACGCAATTACGGTCGAGCCGCAACGTATCGGCAGAACTGAAAAAACTTTCGCGAAGGTCAACCCGGTCGTCTGCAAAGGCTGTGGCGCGTGTGTAGCTGCCTGCCGAGGCAGCGCACTTGATTTACGCGGTTTTACCAACCAGCAAATCCTTGCGGAAATAATGCAGCTGTGATCCAACGGCAGAGCTGTTGGGAATGATGAATTAAGAAGTCCGAATGATGAAACAATATCGAAAACAGAATAACGAATGTCGAAATGTTATTTAGCGGTTCCTGTGAAATAAGTTATTCTGGCTTCGTTATTCAAAATTGATTCGACATTCTGGTTTCGGAATTCGGAATTAAAAAAATATGAGTGAGACAAAAAACAATACGAAAAAGGCTGATCAATGGGAGCCCAGGATACTGGCGTTTCTCTGCAACTGGTGCAGCTATGCCGGCGCGGACTTGGCAGGCGTGGCGCGAATCCAGTATCCACCGAACGTGCGAGTCATTAGAGTACCCTGCAGCGGGCGCGTGAACCCCATGTTCATTCTGCGTGCTTTGCAGCAGGGGCTTGACGGCGTGCTGGTCAGCGGCTGTCATCCGGGAGACTGTCATTACATTACGGGCAACTATTTCGCACGCCGGCGGTTTGTACTTCTCAAACAGATGTTGGATTATTGCGGCATTGAAGATGGCAGAGTTCAGTTCTCGTGGGTCAGCGCGTCGGAAGGCCAAAAGTTCGCCGACGTAATAACCGAAGTGACCGAGTCCGTTCGCGCCCTCGGCCCAGCTACGCGAATGGTAAAAGAACTCTGGACCCTTCCGGACGACTTGCTCATGGAATTCGAAAGTCAGGAGGGCTAGCCTTGGGAAACGATGTGAAAAATCTGAATGAACTGGCAGCTGAGCTTCTCCGCGACGGCAAGGTTGATGTGATCGTAGGTTACTCAAAGGTTCAACGCGAACTGGCCAGCAGACCAATCGTAATTGAAAATGCAGACGAAGCCGATCAGCTGATTTTCGACCGGACGTGCGAGAATAATCTCGTCAAGTATCTGCATCGTCTCAAGGGCAAGAAGGTCGGCATTGTGGTAAAGGGTTGCGACGAGCGGTCGGTGGTCGGCTTGATTCAGGAGTTACAGGTCAAACGCGAAGATCTCGTGCTGATCGGCGCGTCGTGCAAAGGCGTGGTTGACCGCAGGCTGATCTGGCTGGCCTTGGACAGGAAACCTTTTGAAAACCCCCGCCTCGACGGCGACAAACTTTTCGTCACGCTAACCAGCGGTTTCGAGCAGGAAATTCCTGTCAACGACGTGATTTACACATGCTGCCGGAACTGCTTCAGCCATAATCCGCGATTCGCAGATTATCTCATTAACGAGCCTGTCGAGCAGCCTGCTGTCGCGAGTATCTCGCCAAAGGTGGCTGAGAACGAAGCCAAAAGTTGTGACGAGCGTTGGGACAAATTCAGCCAGGAGATGGACAAGTGCATAATGTGCTTTGCCTGCCGAAATGTCTGCCCAGCCTGCTATTGCGAAACCTGTTTCACCGAGGCTACAAAGCCCAGGTGGATGAGCAAGACCGACGACCCAGCTGACGCGATGTTCTTTCACTTTACCAGGCTGCAACACCTGGCTGGCCGATGCACAGGCTGCGGCGCATGCGAACGGGCCTGCCCCGTCGAGGTCGACCTCAGGCTGTACAACGACAAGCTTCGCAAAGACGTAAACGAAATGTTCGATTTCATCGCAGGCGACGACCCCGAAGCAAAACAGCCGCTGAGCTGCTACTGTCTTGAAGACAATAACGATATTTTTAAATAATTTTTGACTAACGTTTATTTGAAAAGTCAGCAAAACAGAACACGGATTACACGAATTAAAACGAATTGCACGGATATTCTTAATATGTCCAAGGATTACACAGATTCCGCAGATTGGTTAGTGTAATTTTTACTGACAACTGACAGCTGACAACTAAATACTTCAAAAATGGGTGCCATGCAACGCCGTGAACTGTTTAGTGTTTCCAATGGTTGTAACGTTAGGACTATAAATAAGAAAGGACTCTTTTGCCGATAATAATCGTGTCGCGACAAAAATCGGAAAGGAGTCCTTATGAAACACTCAAAGCAGTGTAGACAATATTCGTATCGACATTTCTTGCGGTCAGGATTAAACCAATTCCTGCCCGCGGCTATTTTTCGAAACACAAAATTTCAAATCACGCCAGATGGCAGCCAATGGTTTTGGTTTACACGGTATTGATGACGTGCTTCAGCCCTGGCTGCACGCTCAAAGACCGATTTGCCGAAGCTCGAAAATGTATCATAGAAATGTATCCGACGCGGCGACGAGTCGGCCAAACATATCAGGGTTTTATAAAGCAATTGATGTCGCTTGGCAACATTCTATTAGTTCCGGTAATGGAACATCTTCGCCGGCGGCTTCGGGAGATTGCAGCTGAACATTGGACGCGTGAAGGCTTTTTGGCTTTCGCCGTTGACGGCTCGCGTGTGGAAATGCCGCGTACCGAAGCGAATGAGGAATCATTTGGTTGTGGCGGCAGAAAGGGTACCGGTCCGCAGGCCTGGCTGACGACTTTATGGCATATCGGCAGTGGGCTTCCGTGGGCCTGGCTGATCGGCAAAGCCACCGATGCCGAACGAAATCATCTTCGAGATATGCTTCATATACTGCCTGAAAAGGCATTGCTTATAGCTGACGCCGGTTTTACTGGCTATGATCTGATGAAGAAAATTCTCCTTCACAACAGATCGTTCCTGATTCGTGTTGGCTCGAATGTAACGCTGCTGAAAAACCTTGGCTATGCCAAAATAGAAAATGACGGCACGGTTTACCTCTGGCCTGTAAAGGCTCAGGAAACAGCCACGCCTCCACTTGTCCTTCGTTTGATAACGTTGCAGCGCCATGGTAAGAAGATGTATCTGCTGACAAATCTTGATGAAGAAACATTGAGTACGAAACAGGCTGCGTTTTTCTATGAGTTGCGATGGGGTGTTGAAGTTTTCTTTCGCTCTTTGAAGCAAACCCTAAGCCGACGTAAAATGCTGAGTCGCGCCCCTCGACAAGCCAGGGCTGAACTTGCCTGGACGATGATAGGCCTTCAGCTGCTGGGCCTGCTGAGCGTAACGGAGATAATTCGTGTAAAACACGATCCTCTAAGCTGGTCGGTTGCGATGTCGCTGCGAGCTGTTCGTAATTCCATGCAGAATCGCCAGCCGTCTGCGCCCCACCGTGATTTGCTGATTGCCTTTTCGAAATGCGTGAAAGATAGGTATACTCGCAAGAGCAGTAAGAAAGCCCGGAATTGGCCGCATAAGAAAAAGGAGTCTCCTCCTGGCTGCCCTAAAATACGCAATGCAAATAAAACAGAACTCGCTTTAATTAAGGAAATTAGTAAAATAAAACCAGCAGCTTAGTTCACGGCGTTGGGTGCCATGCCTGCGTTTTTTGCAGGCAGGTAAGCGTAGGGAGCGTGGTTGCAGATTAAGCAACCACGACACCAGGGCTGGAGTGCATTTTGCAAATGAGATAAATTATGACGACGAAATATAAAATCATCGCTGCTGACACCATGGCTGAGTTCATCACGGGCCTGGCCCGGCAGCGTAAAGTTTTCGCGCCGGTCGAGAAGGAAGGCGTGACGAAGTTCGACTGGGTAAGCGAAGGCCAGGCTGTATCGCTGGACTGTCCTATCCCGCATGGCAGTGCAAAGCAGGCTCTTTTGCCGCGAACCGAGGTGCTGTTCTACTTCAAGACCGGGCAGAATACCGAGAAGGTCATTCCGCCGAAACCGCCCGAGCCGCAAGCTATCTTCGGCCTGCACGCAGCGGACATCGCAGCGGTGCGAGTGCTTGACGCTGTCTTCTCAGCCAAGCCCTCACCAGACGGCCCATATATTGATCGCCGAACCAAGACGCTCATCATCGGCATGGGCCGGGCGTTTGAAGAAAATCCCGACACCTGCTTCAGTCATCTTATGGGTATCGGTTCGATGGACGTCGGCATTGCGGATATTTTCATCACCAGGCTGGCTGACGGGCGATTCATCGTAGAGGTTCTCACCGAAAAGGCTGATGAAATTTCCAGCTTACTCGAAAAATTGCCCGACGCGGACAAGAAAGATATCGCCGAACTCGAAACCCTCCGCAAAGCGGCAGCTGGGCATGTGACAAATGAGTTTGACCCCGTAGCCTTGGCAAAGAAACTTGAAGAACTTTTCGATTCGGATTTCTGGGACAAGATCGGCCAGGTGTGCGTTGGCTGCGGCGCGTGCGCGTACATGTGCCCGACCTGTCACTGCTTCGACATCACCGAGGAAACCCGAGGCCGGCTCGGCGCACGAGTGAGAAACTGGGATACCTGCCAGTTCTCACAATTCACGAAACACGCATCAGGTCACAACCCGAGAGACAAACAATCGCCCCGCGCCCGCCAGCGAATTATGCACAAGTTCAACTACGGCTATAAAAATTTCGAGATACCGTTCTGCACCGGCTGTGGCAGATGTATCGAGAACTGCCCCGCCCACAGCGATGTGCGGGAAATACTCAGGAAAATAAACGAAAACGAATAACGGGCCCAGCCCGCAGGCAAAATGATATGACAGAAAATCCGTATATCCCGTACCCGGTAGTCATCGACAAGATTACCGTCGAGAACGCTGCAAAAGATCTACGAACGTTCAGGCTGAAATTTCAAAACCCAGCTGACCGGAAAAAGTTCGACTTCCGCATCGGCCAATTCGCCGAGCTGTCACTGCTGGGCTATGGCGAGAGTCCTATCGGCATTGCATCTTCCCCGCTCGACGCGGATTACGTGGAGTTTACCGTCAAGCGATATGATACGGGCGTGGTGACGACGGCATTACACGAAAGCGAGCCTGGTCGGCAGATGGGCCTGCGCGGGCCGTTGGGTAATGGATATCCGATCGAGAAATTCGCTGGGAAAAATATCGTTATCGTCTCCGGCGGGTTTGCGGTGACGACGCTTCGTTCGACAATTCGATATTTGCTGCATCCTGAGATCAGGCCTACCGTTGGCAAGATCACGGTCGTATATGGCGCGCGAAATCCGGGCGAACTCTGCTATGCGGAAGAATTTTTGGCGTGGGAAAAGTCGGCTGATATTGACGTTCACCTTACGATCGATCAGCCCGCGGCAGGCTGGGATAAACACGTCGGATTCGTGCCTGCTGTGCTGGAACAGGTCGCACCCTCCGCTGACAACGCTATCTGCCTGGTCTGCGGCCCGCCTATAATGCTGAAGTTCACCGTGCCCGTCATCGAGAAACTCGGCTTTACACGGGACGATACATATCTTTCATTTGAGATGCGTATGAAATGCGGCATCGGCAAATGTGGCCGATGTAATATCGGCAGCAAATACGTCTGCGTCGACGGCCCGGTCTTCAGCCTCGCTGAGGTAGAAAAACTGCCCGAAGAATATTGACCGCCGAGTAGAGCAATTCACGATTGATCTAGTCGTCCCTGATAAAGTTGGCATAGCCCTTAAAATAGGCTATAAAATTCCTGTAATGCCGGTTACAAATTGCAAGGTTCTGCCGAATAACTCCTCGCCTCCTTGCAATACGACGCCATCATTTAATATCTAACTGGCGATTTTTCCTCCCGTGTCATTCCCGCGCAAGCGGGAATCCAGGGCCGGCCCAGCCGGTGCGATAATTTTCCATTATGGGCTTTTTTCCCCAACTTGATTACATTCCCTGGATTCCGGGTCTTCGCTTCGCTACGCCCGGAATGACAAGAAAACAACTTTTTCAGGGACGACTGATCTAAAAATTCAATTTCGGCGTCTCAAAACCGTCTGCGATCTTTACGGGCTGGGACACTTTGCATAAAATGCAGCCATGGCAAATCAGGAACCATGGACGGTAATGCGACTTTTGGACTGGACTCGAAACTACTTCGCCCAAGCGGGGCTTGACGCTCCCAGGCTATGTGCGGAGATGCTCCTGTCTACAGCCTTGCACTGCCAGCGGGTAGAACTTTACGCCCGTTTCAATCAGGAACCCTCCGCTGCAGAACTGGCGACATTTCGCGACTGGGTCAGCAGGGCAGCCAAGGGCGAACCGGTGGCCTACCTGGTGGGTACGAAGGAATTTTTCTCCCTACCGTTCCGCGTCACGCCCGATGTGCTGATTCCTCGCCCTGAAACCGAATTGCTGGTCGAAAATGCAGTGCAATACCTTCGCAAACTTGACGGTCCGTCAACGGTATGGGACGTCTGCACGGGCAGTGGTTGTGTTGCCATCGCAATTGCTCACAATGTAAAAACCACCAGCGTACTGGCTACGGATATTTCACAGGCAGCCGTCCTTATCGCAACTGAAAACACACAGACCAACAAACTGGCGGATCGCGTAACCTGCGCCGAAGCCGATTTGCTTACTATCCCCTCTGCCTGGCCAAACCCAGCTGAGTTTGACGTAATCACCGCAAACCCGCCATATGTCGGCGATGCGGAGGAAGTGGGCTTTTCCGTGGATCATGAGCCGGCTGGCGCTTTGCGGGCAGGGCCTGACGGAATGGATGTTATCAAGCCACTGATAGAACAAGTGCCCAGCTTTCTAAAATCCGGCGGGTTGTTCTGTATGGAGTTCGGCCAAGGCCAGGCCGACGCCGTCCGCGACCTGATAATCGCCACGGGCCAATTCGAAGAACCAACCATCATCCGGGATATGCAAGCCATAGAACGAACAGCTCTGGCCAAGCGAAAGTAGCTGATTTCCCCCATGGCCTTCTGTCAAATACGAAAATTAAAGCGAATCTTAATAGTTCTAATTTCTGGGATAGCAGCAAAAACACTTTTTCGTAGATGAGCATCACTGCCTTCTCAAAACATCAGCGCAAAAAAACGCGACGTCCAGGTGGAGGGAGACCTGAACGTCGCAAACAAAGCCGCTCCCCAAATGAGTACAGGTGGAGGGAGACCTGTACCATAGTTTGGGTGCAGCGGACAACTTTATTTCACCTTATTACTCGGAAAGACGCAAGCCAAACTTCGAATAAAGCGCGGTTTTTTTTGCTTTTTTCGAGTTTTACCTTTTTCGTCAGTGTTTTCCTGAGCAATAATCAGGGCAATTCCCCAGCCGCCTGAAACTACCCTTACCAAAATGGACATTCGACCCGATGTCATTAGAAGGTGGACCCACAAAAAATAAAAACGGCCCGCGGCGATGGCGCCTGCTAAGCATCGAATTAACTTGACCCCAAATCACAGATTGGCTATCCGTGACAACCTGTACAGCCGGGGCCCTGGAGGTTGGCGTCGTCCTTGACGCCGAAAGAGCATCTTCCTGTATATTGGAAAAACTCTTAGACGGGCACCCGCAATCACAGCCGTGGCAAGTTGACAATCCAGGTACCCGGTTCCCAGCAATAATTCCACTTTTCAATTTGGGTTTTCACGTCTTCGAACTCATGTCCTTACCGTGCCAATCTGTCTTCCATAACGACAGGCACTGGATAAAAACCCAGTTTCAACTTCGCGGGCACACCAGCATCCTAGCAATGCGGCCCACTATCTTGCCAACCATCTGGCAATTTTTCATTAACGTCTTGCAGACGAACTTTGTCGATTCAACTTCAATACAGAGTCGACAAATACAAATTCTTACGCAATCGAATTAACGTCTTGCATGCGAACTTTGTCGCGCCAACTTCAATACGAAATCATACAAATATAAAATCGTATACAATTGAATTTAAACTTTAATCCAAACTTGTCCGTCTAACTGCATCCCAACGATGAGCCGCAGTTATGACACTTATAGCAATTACCGTTTCGGACGGTTATAGACCCGCACGTCGGACACGGCGGGGCATCCTGCTGAAAGTGCGAAAACTGTACATCGATACGTTCTGACCGCGCCGGAGCGAGTCTGGTCGCTGTAATTGTCGCGGTTGCGGCGGAGGTTTTGGTTCCGCCGTTATTACCGGCTGAGGGAACATAGCCGTCCCCTAAAAGTGCGCTCACAGACCCCCTGGCATCCATGCGGGGAGTCTGTTGAGCGCGGCCAGGTTCCGAGGAATTTTTATCGTCCTTGACTGTCTCGGGTGCTGCTTTAACTGATTTACTATCCGACAATATCTTGCCATCAACTGTTGGAGTCGCAGCGGTCTTGGCTTTCAAACCAGCCTTGTCTTCCTTGTCCAGGAAGGTCTGCTCCAGCCAACGGAATATATAATCCACAATACTCTTGGCGAAAGGAATGTTCCGGTTAGACGTCATGCCGCTTGGCTCAAACCGCTGATGCGTAAACTTCTTGACCAACGACTCAAGCGGTACGCCGTACTGGAGGCAAAGACTCACACCAGTGGCGAAGGCATCCATCATGCCGCCAACGGTGGAACCTTCCTTGGCCATGGCAATGAAAACCTCACCAGGCCTGCCGTCCTCATACAGCCCAACGGTTATGTAACCCTCATGGCCTGCGACATCGAACTTATGCGTCACGCTTGGCCTGGTGGCTGGGAGACGTTCACGATGCGGGCTGCGCTTGGCGGCTTCGAGGTCTTCCAAACTGATACCCGTAAACTGAACTTCTTCCTTCTTCTGCTGCTGGCTCGTATTCAAAGGCTGAATTCGCTTGCTGCCGTCGCGATAAATAGCGATTGCTTTCAGGCCCAGCTTCCAGCCATCCATGTAAACCTGCATTATTTCTTCAACGGTCGCCTCGTGAGGCATGTTAACCGTTTTTGAAATAGCACCGGAAATGAAAGGCTGGGCCGCAGCCATCATGCGAATGTGGCCCATGTAATGGATCGACCGCGTACCATTGGCAGGCCTGAACGCACAGTCAAATACCGAAATATGCTCATCATCCAGGCCTGGCGCGCCTTCAATCGTATCGTTCTCATCAATGTACTCGATGATCTCGGCAATCTGCTCTTTGGAGTAACCCAGCCTTTGCAGGGCGAGCGGTACCGTCTGATTGACAATCTTGAACATGCCCCCGCCGGCGAGTTGCTTGTACTTCACCAACGCGATGTCAGGCTCAACGCCCGTGGTATCACAGTCCATCATGAAACCGATAGTCCCCGTCGGAGCCAACACGGTAACCTGGGCATTGCGATATCCAAAATGATCGCCGGCTTGGTATGCTTCATCCCAGGCCTCTGATGCAGCCTGGAGAAGCTGCTCGCTACAGAGTTCCTTGCTGATCGAAGCCACAGCTGAGCTGTGCATGCCGATAACCAGAAGCATCGACTGACGATTTTTATAAAACTGCGGGAACGAGCCAAGCCTGCTGGACAACTCTGCACTGGTTGCATAGGCAGTGCCCGTTAAAATCGCGGTAATTGCCCCGGCCACGGCCCGGCCTGCATCACTGTCATACGCCAAACCAAGCGACATCACCAAAGCACCGAGATTCGCATATCCCAGACCCAAAGGCCTGTAGTCGTGACTGGCCCGGCATATCTGCTCCGACGGATAGCTCGCGTGATCAACGAGAATTTCCTGCGAAATCGTGAAAATACGAATCGCCGCACGGAACCTGTCAATATCCATCGAGCCGTCAGGCTGACGGAATTTCATAAGGTTCAAGCTCGCGAGATTGCAGGCGGAGTCGTTCAGGAACATATACTCGCTGCACGGATTGGACGCACAAATCTCGCCGCTCTCCGGGCAAGTGTGCCACCTGTTAATCGTAGTATGATACTGCATGCCAGGATCGCCGCACACATGCGTTCCCTCAGCGATCTTCCTGAGCAACTCCTGCGCCCTGTACTTGACGTTAGGTTTGCCGTCGGTAACATTGCGGGTCTGCCAATCCTGATCATCCATGGCTGCTTGCATGAATTCGTCAGTCGCACGAACTGAGAAGTTAGCGTTCTGGTACATCACCGAAGCATAAGCGTCGCCGTTGAACGAACCGTCATAGCCCTGCTCGATTAAAGCCCAGGCCTTTTTCTCCTCGATCGTCTTGGCTTCGATAAATTCCTTGATATCCGGATGGTCGCAGCGTAGCGACTGCATCTTCGCAGCTCGCCTGGTCTTTCCGCCGGACTTGATCACGCCGGCAACCTGGTCAAAGACGCGCATAAAGCTAAGCGGCCCGCTCGGAGTTCCGCCGCCACTGAGCTTTTCGCGTGAGCTTCTCAACGTTGAAAGGTCCGTACCCGTACCGCTGCCGTGCTTGAATAACAGGGCTTCCTGCGATGCAAGCCTCATGATGTCGGTCATGGTGTCTTCAACACCCTGGATGAAACAGGCGGAGGCTTGTGGATATTCATAGCCGTTGTCGGTCGCAGCGGCTTTGTCTTTTTTGGTGTCCCAGTGGAACCCGCCCTCACTGGTACTGACGCCGTGCTGCTGAAAAAGGCCCACATTGAACCAGACAGGCGAATTGAATGAACCGTATTGCTTAACGCACAGCCAGGTCAGATCATCGTAGAATGCCTCAGCGTCTGCGTCAGTCGCAAAAACCCCGTCAGCTTTGCCCCAGTCTGTAATGGTTCTGCTAACCCGATGCACCAGCTGGCGAACTGAATTCTCCCGCTGATCCGTTCCGGGTTCACCGTAGAAATATTTGCTTACGACAACGTTGGTTGCGATCTGCGACCAGTCAGCAGGAACTTCCACGTCCGTCTGCTCGAAAATCGTATTGCCTTTATCGTCGGAAATTCGGGCTGCCCGCTTTTCCCATACAATCTGATCGAACGGACTCTCCCCCTTCGAAGCGAAGGTTCGCTCTACCCGAAGACCGTCATGGGCGTTACGTGATTGGCCCGTGCCGACATCATTGCCTTTGCCTGGTTGTAGCATTTCCTCTGCAGCCATGAATCTCTCTTGTTCCGTTTTGAAAAAGCTTTATTTTCCAATTTGTTTAATGCAACTCACCAAACACCAAAGAAGCCCATAACTCTCGGAGTATACGCAACATCTGGTACCAATCAAGTAAAATATGACTAAATGTGGTATGTATCTATAAGAAGTTGCCAACAAAAGACTTGTGAGGCATTTTTTTATCGCCCTCAACTTTACAAACAGCTTTCAACAATTAATTATACGTAAGATTTCGGTTAATAACCCGTAAAAATCCCATAAGTTGTGCTCTATTTTTTTTTGCACACTACCTATGGGCACCCTGTTGATTATTGTTGTTTTTTCCCAAGCACAATTCTTCACAATAATACAAGCCTTGTTTTGTAGTCTTTTTCACCCAGCCGACTGGGGACTGATCCGTTTTTGAAAACCAGCTGCGTAATTCGCCCGACTTTGCTGAGGCTGTTATTCTGCAAACCTTTTGGTTCCTTGACAACATACCTGCTGGCCCATAGCATATGGGGCTATTTGAATCCGGTTCGGTATCGGATTTCCAAAGCCAAAAGGCAAAGCGAAATGCATGTTTGCGATCATTAGCGATATCCATTCGAATATTGAAGCACTCTCAACTGTGCTGGACGACATTCGTTCGCGCGGTATCGAGGAAATAATCTGCCTCGGGGACGTGATAGGCTACGGGCCAGACCCGGGGGCCTGTCTGGATATGGTCATGGAAAATTGCTCCGAAGTCTTGATGGGCAATCACGACTGGGCAGTGCTCTACGAACCAAGCCGATTTAACCCAAGCGCAGAAGCAGCCGTTTACTGGACTCGCCTGCAACTGGAAAACGATAAAGACCTCGAAGCTGTATCTCGCAGATGGAAGTTTCTTGGCGACCGGACAGTAAAGATCGTCCGCAAAGCGGAGGAATGCGAAAAATATCACTGTCGGGAAATAACCTTCGTTCATGGCAGCCCGCGCAGACCCATAAATGAATACATTTTCCCGGACGACATATACAACAGCCCCGCCAAAATTGCCGGGATGATGGAACGGTTTTCGCATCTTTGCTTCGTTGGCCATACCCATGTGCCCGGAGTGTTTACGGAGTCGGTGGATTTCTACACGCCTGAAGATATCAATGATGTTTTCGACATTTCCGCGACCAAGGCTATTATTAACGTTGGCTCGGTAGGCCAGCCTCGTGACCGCGACCCGCGGGCAGGATACGTCATTGTCGAGCCGGAGATCATCAGGTTCGTCAGGCTGGAATACGACTGGCAGGCCACGCGAGACAAAGTCCTCTCGCGACCGGCGCTGGATGACTATCTGGGAACACGTCTGCAGGAAGGCAGATAGTTTTAAATAACTCAAACTGACCATTTTGAAAATAAAATTAACACAACCATATTAGAATAAAAAATTACATACACTTGTCATTCCCGCGCAAGCGGGAATCCAGAGTGTTACTTTTTAGCCCTGGATACCCGCTTTCGCGGGTATGACACAACGAATCGGTCTGTTTGAGTAAATAACGTTTTTTTGATAAAAGATTCTGGTAAAAAAAATAGAACACGAATTACACTAATAACAAGCAGATTACACGAGCGTTTGTTAGAAAATCACAATCTGCTTAATCTGTGAAACTCATGGAAAACTCAAGAGCATAGACCCCGGCCAGGCCGGATTTGGAGAAAAACTTGAAGAAGCAAAAATTAGTTATCATCGCGACAGCATTACTCTGCTGCCTGAACGCATGGGCCGATGAGCCCAAAACTCCAGCCTCCAGCCCAGCTCTCACCGCCAAGAAAGCTGATACGGTAAAATGGCTGATCAGGCCGGGTAGTGAAACAACCCGCACAATCGGCTCGCTGGATCCTGCAAGTGGTTATAAATTCCAGGTCGACTTTTCCGCCCAGGGCGCATCCGTCAGTTCGGTCAAGCTGGCGGACTACTTTGAGACCGTCGCAGACAAACAACTATTCGATAGGCTGAAAAAAGATCAGAATGAATACGCCAAGCTAGCCGCTGAGAATCCGAAAAAGTACGAAGGTCACTATACCGTCGTAAAAACCGTCGACTATCGCGGCAGTGAATATCAGCCTTTTGAATCAATGGCCCTCAAGGTTTACATTGGTAAGGACGAAAAACTTATTGAGATTGCTCCGACTCTGCTGAGGCACAAGAACTGGCGGGAAGTCAAGTCGGACAATCCCGAAGAAGTTGTCTTTGAGTGGGAAATCTGGCGGCAGACAGCAGACGCCGGCCAGGTGAAACGCGAAAAAGTCTTCTCGCTGTTCAAGACATACAAGGCCGTCAAGGACAGCTACTCCATCGAAATGTCGCTCCGCATGGTAAACCATTGTGGAGAGAAGTTGCAGGTTCAGCTGGACCAGGCCGGGCCCGTCGGACTCCAACGCGAAGGTTACCGCGCTGACGAACGAACCGCAGTCATAGCCAAATGGATCGACGATAAAATCCAGCCCGTCATTCTCACCATGAAGGAACTGAACAAGGCAGAATACGGCAAGATCGAATTAAAGGGCAAAAGCGAAGCCCCGGAAGAACCTGTAGTCTGGCTGGGTTCCGCCAATAAGTTTTTCGCGTCGATGATGTACCTCATGCCGCTGGAAGAAGGCAAGCTAAACGCAGCTGGGATACCGGCGGAATATTTCATGACGCCGGTACAGGCCACGAAAGAAGACCGCATGTGGCTGCCGACGATAAAGTTTGGCAAAATATCCCTCTCAGCTGCTGGGGCAAAAGAAGCCGAAAAAACAGTGACATTCAATCTGTTCGTCGGCCCGAAGGATCGCAGCCTGTTCCAGGAAGTTCCCCTTTATGCAAAACTTCGATATGTCGATTCCATTGCTTCGGGCAGTTGCGCGTGGTGTACTTTTGATTGGCTGATGGTCGGCTTGATGTGGTTATTGAAATTTTTCGCCAACACATTGTTCTTCGGCAACTTCGGGCTGGCAATCATGCTGCTTGTGCTTATCGTGCGTATTATCCTGCACCCGCTGACCAAGAAGGGCCAGGTCTCCATGGCCAAAATGCAGAAAAACATGTCTGCAATGCAGCCTCAGATAAAGAAGATAAAAGAAAAATACGGCGACGACAAGAAAGCCCTCAACGCCGAGATGATGAAGATATACAAGGACAAAGGCAACCCGATGACGAACATGCTGGGCTGCCTGCCCATGCTGCTCCAGATGCCCATCTGGGTCGCTCTTTACTCAGGCCTGAATACGTCCGTCGAATTGCGTCACGCAGCCTTCCTGCCGTTCTGGATAACCGACCTCGCTGCTCCCGATCAACTGCTGACGTGGTCAAAAGATCTCCCGCTGATAGGCCATTCCCTTAACCTGCTTCCCATACTCCTGACTGTCGCAATGTTCCTGCAACAGAAACTCAGCCCCCACGCCAGCAAGGAAGCCAGCACGCCCGAACAGGCACAACAACAGAAAATGATGTTGCTCATGATGCCGATCATGATGCTGTTTTTCTTCTATACCGCACCGTCGGGCCTGACGTTATACATCATGGCCTCTACAACCATCGGCGTTATCGAACAGCAGCGGATTCGCGCTCACATAAAAGAAAAGGAAGAGCAGGAAGCCGCCCGGGAAACGGTCATTGACATCTCAGGCAGGGGCCCGCGCGACAACAGGCCCAAGAAACCCAAAGGCCCTCTTTGGACAAAAAGAGGCTGAGAATAAAATGCCTCTCGCAGCCTTGCAATATGACACCAACATCCAACTGACGATTTTTTCCCCGTGTCATACCCGCGAAAGCGGGTATCCAGGGCCGGCCCAGATCAAACGTGGTTGCAAACACATCAACCACGGCACTGGGAATCGGGCAAGTTTTTACGCGACCTGATAACGTCCGCATGCCCACGCAAGCGTAGGCATGGCACCAGGCAATCTCGTTTTCTGCATTTAAGATTGCCGCGTCGCTGCGCTCCTCGCAATGACAAGAAAACAACTTTTTCCTCCCGTGTCATACCCGCGAAAGCGGGTATCCAGGGCTGGCCCAGATCAAACGTGGTTGCAAACACATCAACCGCGGCACTGGGAATCGGGCAAGTTTTTTACGCGACCTGATAACGTCCGCATGCCCACGCAAGCGTAGGCATGGCCCCAGGCAAGCTGGCTTTTTCTCATTTATTTAAAAAATACTCAAACGAACCGCCGAGGAGGTTTCGTACATCGCGTTTGATTTCGTCCGTGGTTGGTCGCCAGCCTGTAGCGAACTGGTCGGTGTATTTCTCCACCAGAACATCACCGACGATTTTGCGCGTATGCGTCCATTTGTACATAAGCTGATCGAGCACGCGGGCGTCGGAATGATTGGCTGTTACGGTGGTGTTTAGCAGTTCGATTCGCTGTCGCGTCATTTCGTCGATAATGCTGGGATTATTGCAGAACCACCAACAGCCGAACAGGTGCAGGTTGCGACACTTCCGGGCCAGGATGCAAAGCTCGTGCTGGTTGACGCGAGAAAGCATGGTAACCAGGAATTTCACATCCGGGTTTTGCATGCAGAGGTTCTGGACGGCTTCGACGTTCGCTACGCCCACGCCATCCCCGCCGTCGCCCAGCGAAGGATTGACGCCCTTACGAACGCCTATCATCATAGCTACCGGCAGATTCAGCTCACGCGCGACGGGAAGAATCACGTTCTGCATTACGGTCGCCATCGTGTCATCGCCGGGGAAGTTGAAATGCGGCGGAAGCGAAGCGGCGAGATAGATCGGATCGAGTTTGGCTGTCCAGGATTTCAGAAAACGCTTGGCTTCGTCGAAGCTTTTTTCATTCAGGCCATCGACTTTGTAATCTTGACCCTGCAGAGTTTTCATCGCGCCGGGCCAATTGACGATAAGCGTATCGATTCGCAACGCGGTCTTGAGTAGCGGATGGCCTGGTTTGTCGGCTGACCATTGTTTGACTTCCGCCTCCACGAACGGATCGTTCGTCATGACCGCGTAGTCCAGACCTGCGACGTCGAAAACTTTTTCGAGATAATCTTCCACTTTCTGTTCGGCGAACCATTGGCGAATGGCTGGGAGGTTTCGCGAGGCGACATCCAGGCCCAGTTTGTTGAGGATCGTCAACGCGCCTCGTCGGGCTTCGCTGAGCGGCCCTTGCTTGATAAACAGTTCGTCCCAGATAAGATCAGCCTGTTGCGTTTTCGACATTTTCCAAAACACATCATACGTCAAGTTGCTCGGGGCAACGTTGAAAAGCTCAGCTACGAGATAATGGTATGTCAAGACCTCGTCGATTCCCCACAGCAGCAGGCCGTCATGGCTAGGCGGGAAAAGATGAGTGTGAATGTCGGTAATTTTTACTTCAGCTACCGCCTGCTTTACTGTCGAAACTACGGTATCAATATCCTGCAACCCAGCCATTATTTTGCTCCTGTTTTTTCATTGGTTAATTTCTACAACAACCGCAAGAGCATAACAGGAATTCGCCTGCATGGAAAGGCTGAGTTCGCAATGGTACAATTGTAACAGACAGATCATTTTCGTTCGCTAAAAGGCAAGCCAACCTGTAATCTCGGCTTGCCGTTTGGCGATGATTTTTTTTCAACCCCCGGGTGGGATATGCTTGGTACTCCAAAACGTCAGGATTCGTCCTGCGGAATTTCTTCTTCGTCATTGGCTTGGTTCACAGCTGGCATGGTGGGGTCCTTGATTATATCGATCAGGTCACCGCCGAAAAGATCCATAACTTCCCGCACATTTGGATCGGCCATGATTTCCTGGCGTTCCGCAGTGCTTAACATTCGTGATGGCGGCGCGGGAGACGCTGCTGGGGCTGTGGGTTGTTCCGACGATGATGCCGGCTTGGCAGGGGAAAGCGAAACTGGCGGCTTTGAAGTACCGTTGGTTTGCTGGTTTGGCAGAGCTTGACTGGCTGGCTGGGATGATTGACCGACTGGTGTTGATAGCGTCGCGGGGTCAGTTAAAAATTTTTTTTTTGCGGGAAGGATTGTTGCATCGTTCCGCCGCCGGAGAGTTGTTCGAGTCTCTCAACCAGGCTGGCAGGATCGATAAATTTATCAGCTTCCGCCAGGCGAATCAGGGCAGCTTCCACCAAGGCTCGGGCGACCGACGAGCCGCGAATATTACGCGCTACGTTCTGCAGAATTCCCACAGCCTGGACAATAGCAGGCATCGTAAACTGCCCCGCCAGATCGGCTACCTGCTTCCGTTGAGACTCGGGCAATTCGATCAGCTCGCTATCCGGGCCACAGCTGGCTGCGAGCATGATATTGCGGAAAATATCGTTCAGTGCAAGCACTACGCTGCCCAGCGTAACTCCGCCATCGAGAACTTTCGCAAGTTCGCCCAATGCGTCGGAGCTGCTGCCGGTGGCTATGGCGCGAACTATTGCGAGCGTGATTTCGTCTGGCGGCGTGCCGAGGATTCGCACGACTTCTGCATCGGTTACGGTCGATCCGCCGGCAAGAAGTTGGTCGAGTAAGCTCAGGCCGTCGCGCATGGAACCAGCTGCTGCCCGGGCAACACGGAATAACGCGTCCGGCTCAGCTGGGACGTTTTCTTTTTGGCAGATTTCTTCGAGATGCTTGGCTATTTTCGCGATAGGAATGTTTCGGAAATCGAACCGTTGACATCGGCTGAGGATGGTCGCGGGGATTTTTTCGACTTCGGTAGTCGCGAAGATGAATTTAACATGGCTGGGCGGCTCTTCGAGCGTCTTGAGCAGCGCGTTGAACGCCTCTTTGGTGAGCATGTGAACTTCGTCGATATAGTACACTTTGTATCGACAGCGGGCGGGGGCGAAAATCGCGTTGGCACGCAGCTCGCGAATTTCATCAATACCGCGGTTGGATGCACCGTCGATTTCTATTACGTCCACGTCATCGCCCCGGCTTATTGACAGGCATGCTTCGCATTTATTACATGGCTCGGTGGTCGGGCCGTCGGAGTTCATGCAGTTCAGGGCCTTGGCGAGAATGCGGGCCATGGTTGTCTTGCCCACGCCGCGAGTACCCATGAAGATGTACCCGTGAGCGACCCGGTTGGTCTTGATGGCGTTGACGAGGGTTTGCGCAATAGGCTCCTGGCCTACGACTTCGTCGAAGGTTTCGCTGCGATACTTCCTTGCCAGTACGAGATAACCTGCCATCAATAATTTCCAAATTTTTAAAAGTCTAAATGGATCTAGAGCATTGAAAAGTCCAACGCAATTCTAAAAGATTCCAAGTTGAAATGACCAGTTGGTAATTTGACACGACTTGGGCAATCAAATCAATTCAAAAAACGGGCAACCCAGAGAAAAGGGCGTGAAAAAGCGGTGAAAAAGCTAATTTTCAGGTGAAATATTAAATTCGACAGTTCCTTTCAGGGCGGCAGCCCACGCGCCGGTATATTCACCGGCCTGGCTATGAAAAGATTCTTCCGTCAATAGTACCTGACATTTATATGTACCTGGCGGCAATAGGGTTTGGCCTACGGGCAATCGTTCCCATTCGCCGAAAACAGCAATATGAGCTTCGGGAAAATCCTGATCATACGCAGGGTGATTTTTCACGGTAAAGCGAGTCTCAACAGTCGAGCCATCCTGTTGGGTTGGTTTTCGTTGCGATGTTTTCCAGATAACGTGAAGACTGGAATTGGCGAGGAAATCCACCCCTGCCTGACCCCGTGAATCCGTAATAAAGGGACAAATAAGCATGTAACTCGTATATCGATACTTCAGGCCGGTTGGACTGGAAATTTTCGGAAGATCTTTGTTTTGAATGTAGATTTCATCGTTTGGGTTTGGCC
Source organism: Phycisphaerae bacterium (assembly GCA_963664745.2). Taxonomy (GTDB): domain Bacteria; phylum Planctomycetota; class Phycisphaerae; order SM23-33; family SM23-33; genus B1-G9. Next base: position 1,235,994 of record CAXXMC010000004.1, on the reverse strand, counting down.
TAGTGCCGTCACCCTTATCATTGAGATTTTGTCCTTCAGACCATTTTGTGCCGTCCCAGGTTTCCTGCCACCACCGCCCAGCCAGGCCAATCCATTCATTCGAAACCAAACCTGGCTCGCCGACGAGTTTGATTTGATAGGCAAAATTAGGTTTCAAGTTTTTCGCATCCAATCTTCCCTTGAATACAGATGAGGCAAAATCGAAGGAAAAAGTTGCATTGGTATGGTTGTAGTTGAAGCTTTTGCGAAATTCCTCGCTGTATGGATGGTCTGCAACATCAAGCCAGTGATATTTGGCTAAGGGGGAAGTGGCAGGCTGTAATTTTATCGTTCTGTCGCCGCGCCCAAGAAGACACATAATTTAATCTCCCACCAAGATTTTTTTTGTCGAAAGTGCACCCGTTACTGAATCAATAATTCTCGCCCCCCTCTTTGGCTTGTGGCCCGGCAGCCAAATTGCCGGCAGCTCAGCCAGGTACACTTCAGCACACACCGTAGATTCGCTTATGGCTGCTTCCTTCCGGACCTGACCAAATTCACGTCCCAGCGTTGCAAAGGACCCAACATCACTGCCGGCAATTTGACAGCCTGATACCTACATTCCGCCGAGGGGGGAATTTTGGCTCCGTCAAAACGCGGAAACAGGACAAAAATCGCCTTGCACAACACGCAGATGATATAAAAAAAATACAAATTATGCAAGCCACAAGCGAGAAGTTGGTTTTCAACAAGGCAAAACAGCTTTTAACCGATATAATGAAGCAGGGTAAAGGATTTTTAAATAACGTGTTGCACACGGACTTTGTCGATTCCGCTTCAATACGGAGTAGGCAGATACAAATTTCTATAGAATTGAAATATGGCGTTAAAGCGGAAACTCGGGTTTTGGGATGTTTTTGCGATCGCAGCTGGGGCTATGATCAGCAGCGGACTGTTCGTCCTGCCAGGCCAGGCGTCAGTCGCAGCTGGGCCCGCGGTGGTGCTTGCCTACGCGCTGGCAGCGGTGATGATGATCCCCGCACTGCTCAGCCAGAGCGAGCTTGTCACAGCCATGCCCAAAAGCGGCGGGAGTTATTTTTTTATCGAACGCAGTCTGGGAGCCTTACCGGGTACGCTGGCGGGGTTTGCGAATTGGCTGTCCCTGGCCCTCAAAAGCGCATTCGCCATGGTAGGTATCGGTGCATTTGCCAGGCTGATCTGGCCAGATGCTGACCTTTCAACCCAGCAGTGGGAATGGTTGATAAAATTTGTTGCAACAGGCTGTTGCGTTCTGTTCGGCATACTCAATTGTATGAGCGTAAAGCTCGCAGGCAAGGCGCAGTTTTTCATGGTGGTTGGGCTGCTGATCGTATTGGTGATCTTTGTTGTCGTGGGTTTACCGAACGTTAACCAGCACCCGAATTTCGATAATTTCCTGGCCAAGGGTTTCGGTAGCGTCTTTGGCACAGCTGGGCTTGTATTCGTTTCGTTCGGCGGATTGACCAAGGCAGCCAGCATCGGCGAGGAGGTTCGCAATCCTAGCAAAAATCTGCCTGGCGCGATGTTTTTGGCGTTTATTATTGTCTCGGCTTTATATGTCTCAGCGGTGTTTGTCACTGTGGGCACACTGGGGGCGAGTATGTCAGCTGGGCCTTACGGCGATCTCACGCCGTTAAGTTCCGCAGCGGGTAAGTTTATGGGCCGAGGCGGTTTGCTGTTGCTCTCAGCTGCGGGGATATTGGCATTTGTGACGACGGGCAATGGCGGAATCCTGGCTGCTTCTCGAAGCCCGTTGGCGATGAGCAATGACGGACTCCTGCCAAGGAGTTTGGGCAAAATTTCCGCAGCATACGGTACGCCCTACATAAGCGTGATTCTTACAACGTGTTTCATGATCGCCATGATCCTGCTGCTGAGTATCGGCGACCTGGTGAAAGTCGCCAGTACCATGATGCTCATTCTGTTCCTGCTGGTTAACGTCGCTGTGTTGATCATGCGGGGCAGCAAAATCCAGAATTACCGGCCGAGATACCGCAGCCCGCTTTTTCCATGGATCCAGCTGGTGGGCATAGGCGTATATGGCGTGCTGATTATCGAACTGATCGCAATGCTCGGGCCAGTCCCCCTGATTACGACGGGAACTTTTATAGTGGCAGGCCTATTGTGGTACCTCTTCTACGTCAGCCGACGCAGCCAACGCGAAAGCGCGCTGGTATACATGGTAAAAAATATAGTCGCACCTGCTATTCGGCGAGGCAGACTGGAAGACGAACTCCGGGCCATCGCTACCGAACGCGACGAGATTATTCATGACCGATTCGATTTCATAGTCAAGGATTGTGAAATTCTCGACCTGCCCGGCCCGACTTCCGCGGACAAAATGTTTCACCAGGTCTCAGCTGTCCTGGCGGAGCGACTGAATCTGGATTCTGCCGTTCTGTTGGAAAAATTGAAAACTCGCGAAGCCGATTCCAGTACTGTCATTCAACCGGGCCTGGCTATTCCGCATATCATCGTGGAAGGCCATCATCTCTTCGATCTCGTTTTAATCCGATGTCGCGAGGGCATAATCTTCGACGTCGATAAACCGTATGTGAAAACCGTATTTATACTCGTCGGCTCCTCAGATGAGCGTAATTATCACCTGCGGGCGCTGATGGCTATCGCTCAGGTCGTGCAGGAAAAAGATTTTTCCCAAAACTGGCTAGCTGCGCCGAATGTCGAGAGCTTGCGAGATCTCGTCCTGCTCTCAGGCAGAACAAGAGACAAGACCTGATACTTTCAGATTTTTTTGTCCACAGATTTCACAGATTGAAAGGATTGTTCTAACAAAAAAAAATTCGTGTAATCCGCTTTTCATCCGTGTAATTAGTCATCCCTGAAAAAGTCGGCATTGCTTTTAAAATAGGCTCTAAAATTCCTGTAATGCCAATTGCAAATTGCAAGGTTCTGGGGGATAACTCCTCGCCGCTTTGCAATATGACGTCATCATTTAATATCCAACCGGTGATTTTTCCTCCCGTGTCATACCCGCGAAAGCGGGTATCCAGGGCCGACCAGCCGAGGCGAAAATTTCCATCATGGGCTTTTTTCCCGTCTTGATTATATTCCCTGGATTCCGGGCCGCCAGCGGCGGTGGCATAAGCTTCGCTACGCTCGGAATGACAAGAAAACAACTTTTTCAGGGACGACTAATTAGTTTTCTATAGTTTATTCTGTTATAGTTTGGATCATAAGAAGAATACGAGGCGAAAATGTCGACGTTTTTATTAGTTCAGATCAAACAAATTTCCGACCAGGTTATGTATAACGAATACGTCGCCCAGGCCAGGCCTATCGTTCGACAACACGGCGGGGAATATATTTTTACATCCGAACGCCTGGGCTCGATGGCTGGGCAGTGCGAGACTCTGCGAATGGTATTGATAAAATTTGAGAATGTGGAAAGGTTGCAAACGTGTTTTAAGTCAGCTGAGTACGCAAAGATAAAGCACCTGCGGGAAAACTCCACGGTTTCAGAGACTGTGATTATTGAGGATTAGAAACCGTTGTCACTTTTCCGCCAGTTCATTTGCCAGTTCCAGAAAAGCCTGTGGCGGGATGTTGTCTGCCCTGGCTGAGGCATCGATATTGATTTTAATAAGTGCAGCTGAGAATTTTTCGGGGTCGAACGCAGCACCGCGGGATTTAACGGTGGAAGATATTCGCTTACGCCGTTGTGTGAACGTCATGCCAAGCAAATCCTGGAGCGTCTCGGCGTTTTTCAGTTTCATCGCAGCTTGCGGATCAAATTCTATGTGCACAATCTGACTGGCGATTTTAGGCTGAGGCCAGAACGACCCAGCCGATATCACCGGCCCCAGTGTAGCCCGGCTGAGCAGATCGATGAGCACGCTGACCTGTCCATACTCTCGACCGGTTTTCGCGACAAAACGCTCAGCTACTTCCTGCTGAACCGTGAAAGTCATGGTGTCAAACCGCACGCCGCCGAACCCCATGACTGCCCGCCAGGATTCCAGCAGACATTCAGCGATAAGTGGCGTGGCGATATTGTATGGCAGATTTGCGACCAGTCTGGCCTGGGGGCCCAGTTCGCTAAGCACAGCTGGGGCTATTCTGCTCTTGCCAGCCAGGATGTCGCCCTCGATCAGAACAAATTTCCCTGCCCGATCTACCCGCCAAATATTTTTGGATGACGCGTCGGATATTTTTTCAATTCGTTTTGGTGATGCGGCAGGTTCAATTTGACAGGCTGGGTCTGTTATTAATCTTCGGCGCAGCAGGCCTGCAAGTTTTTTGTCGATTTCCACAGCTACGACTTTGGCAGCGCGTTCGAGAAGCTCTTCGGTGAGCGAGCCTGTACCAGGCCCAACTTCCAGGACGGTGGCAGACCCATCATCAGGGAGATTCGCAATATCTAAAACTTTTCGCATCTGGTTGAGGTCTATGAGGAAACACTGGCCGAACCGCTTTTGCGGATGGGCGTCGACTCGGCTTAGTAATTCCTTGATTTCTTTGACAGTCTGCATTGCGGCAAGATACCATGAGTGGAGCGAATTGGCAATTGTCTGGAAAAATCACTAGACACATAAACCCTGAGGTTCCTGGGTAGAGATTTATTTTGAATCTGCTCTGTAAAAACATAAAATGAAGGAAATTGCAGGAGTTTTTGACATGGCTGAGCAGCGGGTGGTACATTTTTCCGGAAACGTTCAGGGCGTTGGGTTTCGCTTTACTGCCTGCCGGGTCGCGGGGGGCTATGACGTAACCGGTTTCGTGCGGAACCTGCCTGACGGTAAAGTCCAGTGCGTTATCGAAGGCGAAAAAAAAGAGATCGACGCATTCCTCGACGAACTCACCAGCCAGATGAGTTTTCATATACGCAATATCACACAGCAAACAGCTCCGGCTGGCGGAAGATACCACAACTTCGGTGTGGAATACTGAGGAATATCGAATAACAAATTTTGAACAAGGAATTGGGATGTAAAATCTGTGAAGAAGTACATTTGTCTTCGTTGTTACTTCATAATTCAAAATTCACTATTCGATATTCACAATTCGTTTTTGTTTTACCGTCTTGCGCCGATTCTTGACAGGTGAGGACACAGGCCTCGATGGAATGGCTTTTCGGCGTTGATGGCTTCATGAATGAACTGTCGGAATTTTCCTGCTGCCTCGCCCCAATCCGTACAGGCGTTCATTTTTTCCAGCGCCTGTGCCGGGGGCAGGTTCGACCGGTACGTCAGGTTGAATGCCTCTTTTATCTGCTTGCGGTCTTCGTCGGAAATTTCCGGCGACCGTCGCAGGCCTATTGCATTTAGCGTGATGACGTTGTTGTCCTGAGCACACATGACGAAGGGCGGAACGTGCATGCTGACTTGCGCACAGCCTTGGAACATCACCTTCTCGCCGATCCAGACAAACTGGTGCACATTGCCGTTGGCAGGCAGTATCGCACCTCTGCCGATGGTACAATGGCCCGCGAGATTGCCGCCGTTGGCGAGAATGACGTTGTCATAGATCGTGCAATCATGGCCTGCATGAGAATTGGCCATCCAGAATGTGTTATTCCCAACCGTCGTCGCTCCGCCAGGGGTGGTCGCGCGAGAAATCGTCACTCCCTCGCGGAACGTGTTCTTGTTTCCGATGCGGAGGAACGTTGCGGATTCACGATCAAATTTGTAATCCTGCGGCTCGCCGCCAAGGACGACGAACGAATCGACATAATTGCCCTCGCCCATTGTGGTGAATCGTCGGACCATGGAGTGTGGCCTGAGCACTGTGCCCTGGCCGATCTCCACGTCAGCTTCGACAATCGCATATGGGCCGATTTCCACGTCGTCAGCCAGCCTGGCTGAGGCGTCCACTAACGCTGTCGGATGTATTTTCGTCTTTGCCATCGAATATCTTTCTTTTTGTCTTCTTCAGACCTTGCCAAAAATTCAAACGGGCATTATACCCAATAAACTCTTTTTGGAACCTTAAAAAATTCCGGCTTACTTGATTCCAACGCCCAGCTGGGTGTAATATTACCCATCGGGAAAAATCACAAAACATTTTTTTAGGAAAGGACAGGGCGATGAGAAACTTTTCAACTCTTGCGATATGTTGCCTGCTTATCATTGTGGTTGTCGGTTCCGTCCGGGCTGATCCAACGGTGGAAGTAACCGGGCTGTCTGTTGCCAAGCCTGACCAGGCCAACAAATACAACCAGTCCAAAGCGGCGAATATCCCGGCTGGAACTCATATCTTTTTCGAAATTGCCGACGATACAAGAAATTTCATCAAGCTGGACGCCAAAGCCAGCAAACTCTCCGCCTTTCTGGACAACAAGGGCACCGACCTTGCAAAGACAAAGAAAAAAGGCTGGGGTAGCAGCCCAAACTGGCTTGGCTCGTTTCCGAAAATAACCGACGACCAGCATGCCGTTCGGTTTGAAATCAAAAGCGCCGCCTGTCCCACCAAAGGCGCGACGAAACTTACCGTAGGCGCAACAATGGTTCTGCTGGCTGGCTCGGATCTGACGACGGAAAAGCAGATTGATGTGGAGTTCAAACTCGATGGGAAAATAACCATCGGCCCTGTTCCGTTTGAGATCAAACGCATCGAAAAAGGCTGGGGCTCCTGGGAGCGGGCGGTGACACTCTTTACCAACCAGCCTGTCGATGGCATTAAGTCGATCAAATTCTTCGACGCAGAAGGCAAGGAAATTGAGAGCAAGCAAACAAGCAAAAGCACCAGCAACAAAAATATCAACCTGACCTACAGCTTGAAGAAAAAAGTCGACAAAGCCACCATAGAAATCCAATACTACCAGAAAGTGGAAACACTAAACGTGCCAGTAAAACGCGATATTGGAGTTGGCCTGTAGAAAAAGTTTTATCTCTTGTTAAGCGATAAGATTGATACCCATTTTTTCATCTGACATCACGGCATAGGTGAAATAGCATGCTGGAGTTATGGCGAAGCGAAATAATAGGGAGTGTGCTATATGGGTTTTCAATGAACGTTTTTCTCATTGTTGTTGTGCGCATTTATTTTGTGTTTGTTATTGTCTGTGGGATGTAAAGAACGCTTGGGAGATTTTACTATTCTTTCAACGAAGAATGTCGACTTGACACGGTTTAATACCAAGCCTGCTGAAAAATCTCAACCCGTCATTGGGATAGACAAGAAGATCATTATTTTTACAGTTCGTACTGGCTATCCCAGTTTTGAGGAAGCGGCAGATAGGGCAATTGAGCAGGGGAAAACTCATGGCATGGCCTTAACCAATGCTGTTATATACTTTGATAAATGGTACATTCCATATGTTTATGGTGAGATGCAAATGGAAGTTAAAGGCAACCTTGTAAGGGTTACGGACTAAAAATGGGTAGGGAACCACTACCCTTATTTCTTTTTGATTCAATTGGTGAGCAACAATTATGAAAAATAAATTCTATATATTACTCGGTTTTATAGGTCTTTTTGTGTTTTTTCTTTCAGGCTGTTCTCATCGGATTGGCGACTGTACCGCCATTTCCACAAAAAATATTTACTGTGAAAATGTTGACGTCACCAAACTGCCTAAGAAGGAGGGTGTTGAGGCTGAAGATGTCCGTTTTCTGGGAATTGGAGCAAATGTTGAAAATGCACTTGATCGTGCCCTTGAAGCTGGTGGCGGAAACCTTATGATTAACGCTGTTGTCTATTACGAAGACAGGGTATTCTCAAGTGGTTATCGTATTCGTGGAACAGTTGTAAAGGTGCCCTACAGGTCAAACCAGTCTTCTCAAATAGGGCAAGACAAATTAAAGGCAAGTACAATAAAACCTTAGTTTGTAGTCTACCTTCAAAATTTCAGGGGGATTTTTTATACAGAGCTACGCCAAGAGTTGCTGATAGACCTGTTCGATCTGGTCGACCATTGTTCGCCAGTCGAAACGGACTCGGCAGCGTTCTCTGCCGGCCTGGCCCAGTTTTTCACGGAGCTGTTTGTGCTCAACCAGGAGTTTTATGGACTCGATCAGGCCTATTGTGTCTTTCGGCGGCAATAGAATTCCGGTTTCATGATCCACCACCTCCCGCGCACCGTCGATATCAAAACTGATTACCGGCAAGCCTGCGAGCATGGCCTGGGGCAGAGTGCGGGCCAGGCCCTCGCGGAGAGAGCAATGAACCAGGATATCCGTTGAGTGCATGACCGCGGGTATTTGTTCGGGCCTGAGCAGGCCTGTGAGCCTGAACCGGTCAGTCAGACCTGCTTTGGCGATTTGCCTTTCGATTTTTTCACGCCAATGGCCATCGCCAACGAAACAGAAAATCACGCGTTCATCGTATATCCGTTTTGCCGCTTCGATAATAAACTCATGGCCTTTCAACTCCGCCAGTCTGGAAACCTGCGTGACAAGAACAGCATCGGCGGGCAATTTCAGGGATTTTCGGAATGCGTCGGCTTCAGGCGGCCTGGTGAGATATGGTTCTATTTCCATGCCGCTGTAAACGGTGACGTATTGGCTGGGCTTTCCAACGCCCGCAGCCAGTGCTTGATCAGCCATGGCGTCGGCAACGCAGATGATCGCGTCGGAACGTTTGGCAGCTGTTTTCTCCAGCGAGATATACAATCGATTTCGCCACCATGAATTGAAACGATGATACGCCAGCCCGTGGATTGTGTGGACGATTTTCATTCCGCCTATCTCAGCTGCGACTTTCCGCCCGATGATTCCAGCTTTGGATGAATGCGTATGTACGACGTCAGGTTTCAGCTGCCCCAGCAGGGTTCGGAGACTTTTAGCAGCAGCCCGATCCTGGCGAAGAGAAATTTGCCTCACAAGATCGTCAATGATTTCGACACGATACCCGCCGGCTCGCGCGCGGGTTTCCAACTCGCCTTCAGGCCCTGTTGTCGGCCCGGTTATCAGCGTTACGTCATGCCCAGCTGCGTGCTGACCCTCGCAGGTAAGAATCGTATTTTCCTGGGCACCGCCCACGATCAGCCTGGTTATAATGTGACAAATTTTCATGGCCTAATCGTCGCCGATGTTGAGCGCCTCGTCAAGTGTCGGCCTTTGCGGACGATATAGTCGCGAGGATGAAAAACATAATTTTTAAGGGGTTGTTATGTCGATATAAAGGGTAGAAGGCATTTACGTAGGAGGCTGAAAATGCACTTGTCGAAAAAAACTTTTGATTTTCTGGGAGGCGTTTCGGAATTTCTGGTTTTGGCGATTGGCTTGGCTATGCTGCTGTTCGCTTCGTGGGTGATCATGTAGACATGGTTATAACAATCCCAAAACAGCCGGTTTTATTGTTGGCCATTGTCGTTGTATCGTGAGATCAGATTATCCAATTCAAGAATGCTGCGAATACGATGATTGGCTTTGGAGGCTGACCATCCATGTCGGCCGGTGGGATCCTTGAGAACAGAAACCATACCCATCCGATTGGAACCGAAAATATCCGCGCGCGGCGAATCGCCCACAAACATGACTTTCTCCGGCGGCAATTCCATTTTTTCGAGAGCCTTTGAAAAAATGCTTCGATTTGGTTTTCGCCGGCCTATATCACAGGAGTAGATTCTCAGGGGCAACAGGTCCAGCAGGTTTTCGTCAGCCAGGTGTCTGTCGAGAGCTTCGCCGGGAATGAATGTATTCGAGACGACACCTAGTTTCAGGCCAGCCTTGCTGAAATCGCCAAGCATCTCGGCTAGGCCTTTTTCCACCATCGCTTGATAGTGCAAAGGCGCGTACCACTGCCAACAGACTTCGATGAGTTGTTCTTCGGTAAGCGGCAGTCCCAGTTTTTTGCAGAGATGGCCTATAACATGCTTGGCATTGAATTCCCTGCCTGTGATTGTGCTTTTCAGTACGCTCCAGCGCACAGCCAGCATATGTCTTCGCCTGAACTTCGAGAATGCAGGCATGGCCAGGTCTTGCTGTCGGAGATACTCGTATGCCTGTCTGGCACCCTGCTTGAACAAACCCTGGAGATCCACCTGCCCGAAATCCAGCAGCGTGTCCCCAAGATCAAAGAGTATGCCTTCTATTTTTTGCATATGTTCAGGTTCAGGTGACGTCTTTGTGTTGGCTGACCTACTTGGCCAGTCCTTGAAAAAACATAACCGCCCGCGTCTGTTTTTTCAACATAAACAGCGTCAAAAGAAGTCAAAAACATGAGTAAATACGGATTTTTTTTCGAGTTACGAAATGTACAATGGAAAAAACTTGCTCTTTCGAGCCTTTGCTGGCATTCTACTACTTTGCGGCGTGCATATTTTACATTCCGCTTCAGGGCGCAAAGGGCGCGTGGAAAATAACGTATCAGTTTTGTCCCGCCGGCCGGCTTGGGGTTGGGCCAGACGGGAGATTCAGAAAGAAAGGTACTGAACCATGGGTACAAAAGAAACAAAGCAGGATATTTTCAAACAAATCGCAGAATTCTTCGAGAACGAAAAATGGACTTTCCAAAAAGTGGACGAGCAGAAAATCCTTCGTTCATCTTTTACTGGCAAGAACGGGCGTTGGCTGTTTTTCGCACAATCGCTGGACAAACACAAGCGCGTGCTGTTCTATTCCGTAATGGAAACGAATGTCCCTGCGGATCGCAGAGCGGAAGTCGCCGAATGCCTTACTCGCGCTAATTTCAACTTGGCCATCGGCAATTTTGAAATGGACTTTGATCGTGGAACGGTTCGCTTCCGTACAAGCATGGATACCCAAGGCTGTGAACTATCAGAGACCATGATTCGCGTACTGGTTCTGATTAACTGCATGATGATGGACAACTATATCCCCGCAATTATGAGCGTCACTTACGCCGAGACTTCACCAGCTGAAGCCATTGCTAAAGTAAACGACAAAACCGCCCAGGCCGTCAAGGCTGCCCAGGAAAAAATGCAGGCATCGGTCGCGGAATAACGCCTGATTTGAATAATAATGAACTCGTTATTGGCTGAGATTCTGAATTCGCATATGACAGGCAAGCCTGTGATTATGGGGATTCTGAATGTTACGCCGGACAGCTTTTCCGATGGCGGGTGTTTCGACGCACCCGCCATTGCTATTAACCACGCCAAGCTCATGCTCGAAGAAGGTGCTGATATCATAGACGTTGGCGCTGAGAGTACCCGTCCTGGCAGTGCAAGGATCTCAGCTGGGGATCAGATAGACAGACTGCGGGAAATTATTCCCGCGGTTTGCAGTTTGGCAGCTGGGTCAGATAAAAAACGCCAGGCCGTGGTGAGTGTCGATACCACAAGTGCCGAAGTTGCAGCCTTTGCCATCGATGCCGGCGCCGGCATAATAAATGACATATCCGCAGGCAGGGATGATCCGGAAATTTTGAAACTCGCCGCTCGCGCATCCGTACCGATCGTGCTTATGCACATGCTTGGCCAGCCCTGCGATATGCAGCAAAACCCGACCTATGAAAACGTGGTTAACGAGGTTAAAAATTTTCTAGTTGAGCGTATTGAATCAGCCCAGGCTGGAGGTGTTCCGCGAGAGCATTGCATAGTTGATCCGGGGATCGGTTTCGGCAAGACGTTGGAGCACAATTTGTCACTTTTGGGCGGAGTGGCAGAGCTTTGCGACCTGGACTGTCCTATTTTGATAGGCCCCAGCAGGAAGCGGTTTATCGGCGAGCTTACAGGCCAGCCTGACCCCGTAGAGCGGCTTGGGGGTACCATCGCTGCCTGTTTGGATTCATTCCGAAACGGAGCGACTATCTTCCGCGTCCACGACGTTCGCGCAGTACGTGACGCTCTTATCGTCGCGAGGGCAATTAAGCAAAAGTGACCCCTGCCTAAGAACTGATGTGTTCCAGGGCTGAGCGGTTCAGGATGGTGATAGTTGAGCCTTGCACGTCGATCCATTGAGCGGCTTTGAGTTTTTTCAGCGCTCGGCTGAGGGTTTCCGGCACCGTGCCAAGCTGGGCGGCAAGCTGCTTTTTGCTCTGCGATAATTTTAAACAATCCCCCTCGACATCTCCGGCCTGCTGGAGAATAAACGCTGCCAGCCTGCCCGGCACGTCACGCAAGGACAGCTGAGCAATGAGCTGATTGAACTCTTGCAACTTGCCCGACAGCCCAGCCATCATTGCCAAGGCGATCTCGGCATTTTTTTCTATCATAGCCTTCAGCGCCCCTCGACGAACAATCAGGATTGCTGCAGCGGTGATGGTTTCAGCCTTGGCGGGAATTTTTATGTTCGCCCACATCGCAGCTTCGCCGAAGGTCTGGCCAGGCCCGTACATGTGCAGAATCTGCTCGTCACCATGCGATGATGTTTTGTAAATTTTTACCTCGCCGGAAAGAATTACGTAAAAACTCTCAGCCGGTTCCGCTGAACTTATAACCTGCGAGCCGGCAGGGAATTCACGGACGAGGCAAACCCGCAGAAGTTCCTCAAGCTCAGATTCGTCCAAGGCTGAAAACAGCGGCACGAGCCTGAGAGCGTCGATTTTTTCCGATAAAGTCAGCTTACCCATAGCTACAGTGTAGCTCTCCGGTGAGCCTGAGTCCATAGGGGTTTTGAGACGAATGGTTTGGCCTAAGTTTTATTTTAGAAAATCCATTTTAGCGATTGCGTTGTTAAATTGACGAAATATACTTCACTTGTCTTACGGGTCTGAGTGTCAGCCCTCAATTCTGTCGTCCTGAAACTTATATTTGGTACGGAAAAATGAAGGTTAAAAAGAGCAAAAGCGTGAAGACAAGGTCTTCGCAAAATGTCAATGCACAAAGAACTTTCGGGCCGGTTTCCGACCTGGAACAGCATCTTCCTTCCGATTGGTGGCGTAGCCTGTTTAATTCGCTGTATCTGAAAACGGACGGCGATGTCGTGGAAAACCACCAGAACACCCTGCAGGAAATCGATTATGTTCAAGAAATTACGGACATGAAAAAAGATGACTTCGTTCTGGATCTTTGTTGTGGCCAGGGGAGACACTCGCTCGAGCTGGCGCGTAGAGGCTTTGAACATGTGACAGGCATTGATCGGTCGCGCTATCTGATCAGGCTGGCCAGAAAACGGGCCAACACCGAAGACCTGGATGTCGTGTTTCATGAGGGAGATGCTCGTAAATTTCAAGCACCAGTACATTTCTACGATTATATAATCCTGATGGGCAACTCGTTCGGCTATTTTGAACGGCAGGCAGACGACGAAGCCGTCCTGAAAAGCGTTGCCCGTTCCCTCAACCCCGACGGCCAAATTGTCCTGGACGTTGTGGACGGGGCATGGATGCGGGAAAATTACGAAAAACGGTCCTGGGAATGGATTGACGAAAACCACTTCGTCTGCCGGGAACGTGCCCTCAGCAAAGATCTAACCCGGATTATTTCCCGCGAAGTCATTACCCATGCCGAAAAGGGAGTGCTCGCTGATCAATTCTATGCCGAACGAATCTATTCCCGTAATGAATTGACGGAATTACTCGAAAACCTTAATTATCGCGATGTCCGGTATCATGATATCATGGAATCGCACTCGACCCGAGAGCAGGATCTGGGAATGATGGCCCGGCGGATGTTCTTTACGGCAACGGCGCCTGTCAAAGCCGCCCCAACCCCGGTTACAGCTGAGCAAAATATCAAGAAAGTTACCGTGCTTATGGGAGACCCCAGCCTGCCGGACAGCATAAAAGTCAACGGCCAATTTAACGCCGAAGACCTCCGCACCATTGACCTTATGCAACAAGCACTGAAAAGCGTTAATGGCTACAATTTCAAGTATTTTAAAAACCATAAAAAACTTATCAATGCGCTGATGACGGAAAAGCCCGATTTTGTCCTGAACCTCTGCGACGAGGGCTTTATGAATGATGCCTTTATGGAACTTCATATCGTGGCCTTGCTCGAAATGCTCGAAATACCATACACCGGGGCCAACCCAAGCTGCCTGGGCCTGTGTTACAACAAATCACTTGTGCGGGCTATAAGTGAATCACTGGATGTACCGACTCCGCTGGAATCATACATTGGCCCGGATGACAACGCCGCAACGCTGCCGTCCACTTTCCCAGCGATTCTGAAACCTAATTTCGGCGACAGCAGTATCGGCATTACTCGCAACGCTGTGGTACACACTGCTGATGAATTACTTAATTACGTGGATTGGATTAGGGATAACGTCGGCAAGTCCGCAATTTTGGTGCAGGAATACCTGACAGGCACGGAATATTCGATTGGTGTGATCGGTAATCCGGGACTTAACTATACTATCCTGCCGCCTCTGGAAGTGGATTATTCAAATCTTGACCCTGATCTTCCGCCAATTTTGGGATACGAGTCAAAATGGCTGCCCGACTCGCCGTATTGGGAGCAGATAAAATACAAACAGGCCGATCTAAAAGAAGAAACCCAAAGGCTCTTATTTGACTACTCAAACAAACTCTTTGCCCGCCTGGGCTGTCGCGATTATGCAAGGTTCGACTTCCGCGCCGACGCCGAAGGCAACGTCAAGCTGCTGGAAGTCAACCCAAACCCGGGCTGGTGCTGGGACGGCAAGATGAACATCATGGCTGAGTGGGGCGGAATGTCCTATTCCGATTTTCTCATGGCTATCATCACCGCAGCTGAGGAACGATATGCGAATTTATAGTTTGCGGTCTCAAAATAGCAGTCGGACGAAAAACCAGTTTGTATGAAAATCTTTCTGCGTATTCCCCGCTTTATATGAAACTTACCCAGCTGCGCCTGTCATACCCGGTTAAGATAGTAATGCATGGGACAGTTGCAGACCTGCCGATCAGCAAACTGGAAACGGTAGGGGCATCTGGCGTGTTCCCTGGCAATCAAAAACAGGACATTCTTGCCGCCGACATAATCCACGGCACACATCTCCCTATCGCCACATTTTCCAGACTCCAGGCAGGAAAATTCGTAGGGACATTCAACAGCTTCTTTCAAGATTGAATCCGGCACAGTTTTCATGCGTTCACCACCCATTCTTAAATCTAACCCAAAATCAGTTACACCGCCCCGCTTTCTATATACGATTTAGATTGCTGATAATCCAATCTAATTTTTAGTTTTTATTTCCAATGACCGAATCGCATGGCCAGGTACATCTCCAGGGTCAGTAAAACCAGGACGGCTGCTACAAGCCAAACCCAATGTTGCTTATCGGCGACAGCTTTGTCCAAGTTTGCCAGACCCGTGCCGGTGCGGTCAATGTATCTAAAATCTTGATTATCGAATAAAGATGATATGTCCTGCTCCGATGCGTGATCAAGTCTGCCTTCGACGGGGCCTGGATTGCGAGCAAAGAAAATTTCTTTCACGCGCTGGTTGGGCGACCTAAGGCTAATCCTGTATATTCCTACGTCGTAAACCTGATCATACCTTACCTGTGGCCCAGCTGGACTTGACTGGGGAGTCAGATTTACCAGATCAGCTTCTGCAAGGGGCAAAATCAGCGTAGCTGTTGCGTCGCGAAGGTCAGCCGACACAGTATAGTTTATTGCATTGCCGACCGGCCCGGTAAAGACATCCTTCTGCCGACGCGCCAAGTCTTCCGCCAGGTCCGCTATGAAAAGCACAAACAATCCCTGCACGTCCCCCACCGAATCCATTGCCCAGTCGTTCCAGCTCAGCGACGCAGTCGAGTAGAACATCACCACCCTGCCATCGCCAAGCTTGCGGGAAACCACCGCTGGGCTTTGCGAACGATCATTAAATCTCGCCTCGATGACAGGCAAGGCTGTGCCATCACCGGCAGGCAGAACATTATCGTCCGCGGGAGTAAAGGCAAAAAATCTTATCAGCTCCGTAAGCGCCCCACCCGAGCCTGAAAAAAACCGCATGATTCCAGTCGGCGAAATACCGGTAGGGTCGATCTTGAAAAAATCCTTACGACTTTTCGCGTCGCCTACAGGCTGGCGAATCAATAGCGGGCTCAGGCCTGAACCCTTGTTGTACAGTCTGGTGTTGTAAAAGTCGGTATCGATCTGATCACCGGTAAAAATTATCAGCCCGCCGCCATCGGAAACATATTGTTCCAACGCAGCCACCGCAGGATAATTTTCGATTTTCTTGTTGGCCGTCTCGGTCGGCTTGAGTGGAAAATTCGGGAGATTCAGCAGCATAACAAGGTCGTAGTCCTTAAAGTCCACGCTATTGAGTTTATCCCGCGTGATCCGTTCGACTTCAAAACCATGGCTGCCGTTGCCGTTGGGGTTCAATACCAGCGCCACAAAAAACGATTCCGCATCTTCCGGCACAGCTGCGTTCGGTTTTCCGTCAACCAGCAGAACACGCGCAGCTGCGCGGACGTCAAGGGAAAGAAAAGCCTCATTATCGCCCGGCAGATCGTCAGCTGGAAGTTTCACGCCAATTACCGCAAAGCCTGCGGATGCAGGAGTAAAAGGCACTTCCGTCTGCCAGACCTGGCCTGGCTCAAGCGACTCGATCATGCGGGTGGGCAACGCAACAGTCCGCAATGTTTCGCCCTCGCTGAATATCGCAGACATTTCTACGGGCACATTGCCTAGAAGAGACTGACCATTATTGCGAACCGCCAGGCTGATGCGAACGGGCTGGCCAGCGGAAGCGTATCGGCTGGCGAGGGCGATTTTTTCCACGGTGAGATTTTTTTGCCCAGCCAGGCCGAAGTCCATTGCTATAACCTTCACGCCCTGGTTCTGCAATTGCTTTACTCGATCTGCAAGCAGCCCAGCCTGGCCTGGTGTGTCCAGGTCAACCTGCCGAAAATCGCTCAACATAAAAAGATTCTTCTCGCCATCAATATTCTTTAAAAAAACCTCAGCCGATTCCAACGCCTCAAGCATATTCGTCCGCATGCCACTAGGCCGAAGAGCCTCAACCCGGCCTATGAGCGATTTTGGATCAGTCACTTCTGCCAGCGGGAAAAAACATTCTTTGCTGCCCGGACGGCTTGTCAGCAGAATGCCCAATCGGTCACTGCCGGTAAGTTTTTCGATAATAAGTTTGATATCTTCACAGGCTTTGGCAAAAGCCTCCCGCCCGCCCTGGGCCTGACCCATGGAATAACTGTCATCAAGTACGATTACAATCGTTCGCCCGTCATTTCCGACGCTAAACGCATCCCGCGATCCACAGCCTGCGAACCTGGCCAATGCTGCTCCGAACAATAACAAAATCAGACACCGCAATGCCAGCAAAATCAACTCTTCAATACGCAGACGCTTGCGTGTACGCCGCAAGGCTGCGAGCAGAAACGACATAGCTGCCCAGTCGACAATGCGAAACCGCCGGCGGTTAATCAAATAGATGAGAATCGGAATCGCTATCGCGCCGAGTCCCATCCAAAATAAAATCGGATGCATAAATGGCATTCATTTTCCTGTTGTTAAAAATCCTGGGCCACTGAGACACAGAGGACACTGAGAAAGGTTTGTATAAAAATCAAAAAGCGATTCTCCGTAACCCATCAATCAGTTTTCGTTTGTGGCAAATTTCTTCTTATCTCTTAGCCGAAGCCTTTCTTACCGCTGCTGCCCGGGCAGCCAGGAACGCGCACAAGGCTGCGTCCAGATGATCGGCGGTTGATATTCTCTTATAGTCTATTCGTGCAGCTGTGCATCGACGGCGGATCGTATTGCAGAATTTTTCAACTTCATCCAGGTACGCTTCACGCAACACCCTTGGCTGGGCTGTAACCTGGCCCGTCGCCTCCATGCCGCGGAACTGGGTGGTCGCCTCAAAAGGAAACTCCAATTCGTCGGCATCCATAATATGTAGCACGATTACCTCGTGATTGTAATGTCGAAAATGTTCGAGGGCTTTTATGACGCCCTCGGCATCGACAAACAGATCGCTTACCAGGCAGATCAGGCCTCGCCGCGCAATCTTTTCCGCCAGTGCGTGACAAATCGGCTCGAGAGAAGTTTTCTTCGTCAGATCAGACGATGCTGTTTCCATTGCGTGGATCATGCTCTTAAGCTGACTGGTATTGCTTGAGGCTGGGATGTACTGGCGCAGTTGCTCGTCAAAAACAGCCAGGCCCACCGCGTCCTGTTGCTGCTGAAGCATGAAGGACAGACTGGCTGTTGCGGTAGCTGCGTATTGATATTTGCTAAGCCCGCCTGCCTGTCTGCTGTAGTGCATGGACTCCGAAGCGTCGAGCAGGAACGTAGCCTTGAGGTTGGTCTCCTCCTCGTACTGCTTGATATAAAACCGATCAGTCCGAGCTTGGACTTTCCAGTCGATATGTTTGATGTCATCGCCGGGCACATACTCACGATGCGATGCGAACTCAACGGAGAAGCCGTGGAACGGGCTTCGATGCTGGCCACTGATGAAACCCTCCACCACATGACGCGCCCGCAAGTCCAGCCGAGTGATTCGACTTAGAACCTTCGGGTCCAAATATTTTTCAAGTTCGTTTTTTTGTTGTGTCATCGTTTAGTTGCTTGTCAGATCATTGCTATTCATTTTTTTGGTCAGCTGTTATTTCGGCCCGAAGGGCCGGCAGCTAATAGCCGGGGGCGGAAGCCCCCGGAAGGGTAGTTAAAAGGATTTAAGCCCCGAAGGGGCGACAGCAAAAGAATATTATAGAAATTTGGGATCATATGAAATTCCATGTTTTTCCAAGAGAATCTTCAGTTCATTTTGAAAGGACTGTTCCTGATGACGCTTACGTTGGTTTTGAATATATTCCTTGACGCGAGGCAACGCAGAATGCGAGACAGAAAATGCGGAATAGCCATCCTGCCAGGCAAAGTCGTGAAGATCAGGATATTCACGATGCAGCCAGGCCGACGTATTGGTTTTTATTTCGCGTAATAAATCAGCTATTGAAGCTTGTGAAGATATTGAACAAAGAATATGTAGATGGTTATCCGTGCCGTTGGCTTCATATAGGCAGCCCTTAAGTTTACGGATAATACCACCTGTATATTTCACCAGTCGGGCCATCGTAGACTCGATTAACATGTTCCTACGTCGCTTCTCGGCAAAGACAATATGTAAATTGACATCCAGGTAAGACATTAAGTTTCGCTTTCCGTTTTCATTACTCGCTGTCGCCCCTTCGGGGCTTTTCTCTTATTATCCTTGTTTCCGGGGGCTAAAAACGCCCCCGGCTATTCGCTCTCGCCCTTTCAGGGCTAAACAACTTTGTAGACTAAATCAAAAACAAGCATTTATAAAAGCTTTCACATTGTTGAAAACCAAATTCTATAATCTAATTTCTATAATCCAAATTCAGAAAGTCAAAATTCGCAATCCCGTTTACTCCAAAGCCCCACCGGTTTTGGGATTCGTGGTGAGATCGGATTCATTCGCGGGGATCATCTCGAGCAGCTGGCTGATAATCCGGTCTGGGTCATAGCCTTCCGCGTCGGCGTTGAAGTTCGTAATTATGCGGTGTCTCAAAACAGGCTTGGCAACGGCGGAGATATCTTCACAGCTGACGTGGAACCTGCCCTGCAGCAGAGCGCGAACCTTTCCGCCAAGTATGAGATACTGACACGCCCTCGGCCCGGCACCCCAGCTGATATATTCACGTACGATTTCCGGCACGTCGCTGCCTTCGCCCTGATTGATCCGCGTGGCTCGGACGATTCGCATGGCATAGCCGATGACGTGATCCGACGCCGGTACATGTCGAACGATCTGCTGGATGCGACGAATGGAATCGCCGTCCAGCACAGGCGAAAGGGCCGGCTCGTCCTGTGCGGTGGTACGACGGATAACGTCGAACTCTTCGTCCCAGTCTGGATAGTCGACAAAAATTTTATACATGAACCGATCCTGCTGAGCTTCCGGCAGTGGATATGTACCTTCCTGCTCGATGGGGTTTTGCGTGGCCAGCACGAAGAACGGATCAGCCATGGCCAGGCGATTACCGCCCACGGAAACCTGCCTTTCCTGCATGGCCTCGAGAAGAGCAGCCTGCGTTTTGGGCGGCGTTCGATTGATTTCGTCTGCCAGGATTATGTTATTGAAGATCGGGCCGTGAAGGAATTTGAATTCTCGTTGGCCTGAGGCTTTGTCTTCCTGGATAACTTCCGTGCCGGTGATGTCGGAGGGCATGAGGTCGGGCGTGAATTGAATTCTCGCGAAATTCAGGTCGAGGCATTTGGACAGTGAGCTGACCATGAGAGTCTTGGCGAGGCCTGGCACACCTTCGAGGATGGCATGGCCTTTCGCAAAGATACACGTCAAAAGCTGCTCGAGCACTTCCTCCTGGCCTACTATAGCCCGGCCCATTTCCAGCCTGATCCGATGATATGCGTCCTTGAGCTGCTCGGCAGCCTGGATATCTTCGCCCTCGATGGATTGTTTTTCAGTCACAATATTTCTCCTGGTTTTTAAAAAGTTGTCCACAGATTACACGGATTTCACAGATTTTTCATAGAGTCAAAAACACAAAACTCCTTTGTGCAATCCATTTTTATCCGCGTATTTAGTGTTCTCTTTTCTTTCTACTTATTTCTGAATCCTGACTTCTGAATACTATTTTCATCTTTGCATTATTGGCAGGTAGCCGTAGGGCAGTTGTAGTATCATCGTCGCGATGGCAGTTCCGTAAATTTCGCCCACACCGTCTCCATTCCAGTTTCCGTCGGGCATTTGCATCTCCGCCAGTCTGTCCCGAAGCGCGGGGAAATATTTTTTCCAGTCCTCTCCGCCGCGTTGGTACATGCTTTGTGACATATATAGATGCGTATAGAAATAATGGCCTTGGTTATATTCCGAGGTTACATTTTTCCGACAGTAATCCACGAGTTTTTCGACCATGGCTGCTTCGCTGCCCTTACCGCCGGTTTGCCTGTCATAGACGCCGGCGGAATAAAAACAGGCCACCGCAGCAGCTGAAATCGCGGGCCTGGATGCGCCTCTACTGCTGTAGGAATAGCATATTCCGCCGTCTTTGTTCTGGCAAACTTTCAGGTAGTGTACCGCTCGGTCGATGGTCTGCTTCGGAACATCGATACCGACATTACGACAGGCCCGCAGCGCCTGCAGCTGGGTTACGGTAACCGAGCCTTCGTCACTTTTGCCTGTTGGAGTGTAAATCCATCCGCCTGCATGTTGAACCGCCTCGCCGAGGTCCGATTGTGCTCCAGCGGTAAGCTTGACGGCGCCGTCGAGAATTTTTTTGATTCGCCTTGCGCGGTCGGAAGTTTTGTCGCCTTCTACGCCGTAGCACTCTGCAAGGAACAGCATGCCGAAACCATGGCCATACATGCTTCGACCCTCCGAACCTCCGCCTGCAATGAGTATCGCGCCGTCAGGCCGATTGTTATTGCTTTCTGCAACGTTCAGAACGTAGTTCAATCCGCGAAGAACGTTTCTGCTGTAAGGCCCAGACTCCGGAGTGGACCCGCCAGCCATCAGGGCCAGACAGGCAAGAGAGGTCATAACCACAGGGTAGGTTCCATAACCCCCGCTGTTGAGCCAGCTGCCGTCTGAGCGTTGTGTTCGTGCCAGGTATCGCAGGCCTCGTTCGATCCGGCGGGCGGTATCTTCCTGGATCATTGAGGGCAAGGCGGTAGACGGCGCAGCGGGAGCCTGCTGAGCGATTGGCCCAACGATCATCGCCGCTACTACAGCAGCTGCCAACCAAGTTGCCTTATAAATGCCCATTCAAAAACCTGCCCGAATTTTAGCACAGTCTGCCCAATTTGTATTTCAAAACATTTGATCAATTACGACATAAGCCCATGTATTAAATCTGTAACCTTTTCTATTCACCATAAACAGTTATTCCCCTTTCCGTCTCAACCATCAGCCTGCCGCTGGTGATAACGGGAATGTTTATCTGTCTGGAATTTTTAGGACTTGTGCCTGGCACAGACCACTGCTCGCCCGCCTCCGCAACCATTTTCCTTCTTGCAGCCCTGCTTCGGTCAGGTGTTGATGCCCGCGTTAAACTTACATCTTGAACAATTTCCCCGGCCTCCTGATTCAGGATATCACATCGCAAACCTGCTCCGATTCCCCGCATCTGCAACGCGAGATTACTGCGACCAAAGGCAGGGGGTACGACCAGAAAGGCTCTGCGTAAGTCTCGTTTCTCCGTGACCAGTTCTCTCTGCCAAAGTTCCCGCCCTGTGCTCGTATCAAACTTGGCCAATAGCGGATCTCGCAGCATACTGGGGCTTAATGAGAGCAAAGGCCCAACCCCGGATGCGCTCGATGCAAACGTAATATAAACGCTTGGGCCATCAAACACCGCCAGCTGGGGAGGGGATTTTAGTTTTCTTTCCGTCTCCAATTTCAGTTCGATATGCCTGAGAACTGAAGAACCATGCAGCGAAACAAGCTCTACGGTCTGGCCTGTTTTACTGGGGACAACGGCGACGTACTGATTCGAGACGCCAATGATGGCAGGCTGCAGATCAGCCTGATAAGCAATTGTCAAGATAGGCTCTTTGGTGTCAAAGGATTCCCGGTTGCGAATCGCAAGTTCGCCATCGACCATGGTAACAAGCAGGCCTGTACTGGTGATAAATGCCCGGGCCGATTCCCGGCCCATGAGGGTATCCAACAGCTTGCCGTTCTTGAGATCAATAACGCTCAACCCCCGGCCTCTGCCATCCATGTGCGAAAAAACCGCCAGTTCACCACCGATAACTGGCGGAGATATCTCGTTCGGCAGAATACGTAAACCTTGCCTTGAGCGTTGTGCTCTCAGCAATCGCACTCGTTGTTCAGCCTCTTTTTCCCCAGCGGGTTGGAATACAATTTTAGATTTCCATTTCACCTTGCCGTCGGCAAAATTGACCGCCGCTATTTTTCCCAAAAAATTCCCAACTATCAGCGTGTCATTGCCAAGACCCATGACTTCCGACCAGACCAGGCCAAAACGCTCGGGCGCATGACTCCAAAGAACTTTGCCCGTGTCCACCCGAAAAGCCGTCATCAGACTCTTGCTGCACAGTACGATAATATTGCCGTCCTTACTTCGGCCTGCTATCATCCCCATTCCCGGAATAGACATTTGGGTTTTATCGAGATTCTGACTATTCAACCGGGCCAGGACAAAATTTCGCGATGCCTGCTCGGCAGTGTCGGCTGAAGTATCCAGCATGATTGTTTTCTCTGCCTGCTGAACAAGCACCATCGGGCCAATGCGAACGGGGCGGTATTCCTGATCAGTGAGAATACAAGCGCCGGGCAGCTGGAATATCTCGCGCAAAGGCGGATTGATATCGGCGGACAATGGCCTGGCCAAGTCAGCCTGGCTGGAATATACGGGTACGCTGATTTTTCCGGTGTCGATTTGTTTGAGCACCTCGCCCAGCGTACCTTGGATGTCTGCAAAGGCGACGGGAGTTTCAGGCGAAACATCGTTTAACTCATTTCTTGTGAGCTTTGCTGCCTGCGTCCAGCCCGCCACGGTATAAACTGCTACCAGCACGGTCGTAGCAGAAACGCTGCGGTGGTGGTTAACCCGACCTGCAACTGTACAAAGCAAAGCCGTGGCCTTGGCAAGACTTTCCTTGGCTTGATCACCAGCCTCAATGGCTGCCTTGCGATAATAAGCTTCGCCAGCCTGGAATAACGCTTCGGTCGCAGCCCGGCTTAAAGGCCAGCGCTTGGCGACCGCCTCCAGCGAAGCAGGATCACCCGTAATGATCGCGTTATCAAGTTCCGCCTGGGCCTTGACGTTAAAGCTCGCGTATATTTCATCGCCATGGATTTTTATAAGCCTTTCGATAAACCTGTTGCCGAGTTGCCTGGCTGGTTCGGCTCGGCCCGTCGGAAGGTTTCCTGCTGGGTCTATCACAGCTGGGCCTATGGATATATCAACCACATTTTGATCCGGGAATTCCTGAATCAGTTTCTGCGCCCAAGCCACAGCCTGGATCATGTCGCCAAATTTTTCGCAACACTTCGCCAGCCTGAGCAGCGTGTGCGCTTTTTCGCGAGGTCCAGGCGCAATGGCCAAGGCTTTTTGAAAATGAGCCATCATCACATGTTGCTTATCAGGCCCGGCTGCTGAATTCCCTTTCGCCAATTCCGTAACATAAAGCCAGTGTGACAAATCCTTTCCGAGCCTGTTCCTGTCTTCAGTATTTGCTTCAGTATCATTTAATACTGACAGACAGCTGGCGAGATCGTCACTGGTTTTGTCGTACTTGCCAGCTGAGAATGAAAGCCCAGCCCGTTGCAACAAAAGCTGCGCCAAGGCCAGGCCGCTTTGACCCGCCATGCGCTTGGTCAAAATGTCATAGCCGTCTTCATAGCTGAAATATGCACAAACTCCCAGTGAATTCGCAGCTATCAAGGCTGGGCCAACACTGACCAAATTCCCAAGCAACCCGCCGCCATGCACAGGCCCCATTCTGGATATCGCATAATCCTTCAGCGATATTCGCAGAATGCTATTACTCCCAGCCAGCAGGATATTGTCCTTCGTTACGATTGGCCTTTCCAGGCCAGCGATGTCGCCGGATTTAAAAATGGTTTTACCCGTTTTTGCTTTCAACACGTGTATCTTCTCGCTGCCCAGGACAACCCTGTTGTCATCCACGAACGCCAAATGGTCCAGCCCATCCGTCGGCTCCTGCCAGACAACCTTGCCATCTTCAGTTCGCAGTGCAAAAACCTTGACTGAATCGATAGGCAAGGCTATGACCAGCCCGTCGGTAATAATAAGGGGATTCTCCTTACTCACCGAACGAGATCGACGAGCAATGCCAAGCCAAAACTGTCTGCCAGCCAAATCGGACGGGTATTGGTATGCCCATTTGGGCTGGCCTGAAGCTGCGTCGAAGGCTGCGATCACGCCCGCGTTGGTGCACACGAACACGCTGGACCCATCCACAGCTGGGGGGGTCGCAATCATCTTGACAAGCCCTGCCAAACCCGGGCCAAAATAGTTTCGCGTCGGCGGGGCTTGGGATACCTGGGTTTTCCATATCAGCTTGCCGGTCTGCGCCTGTAGACAAAGAACGTAGTAATTGTCATTCACCATGGCGTTTATATACAGAATACCGCTGCCAGCCGGAATGTACGTAGGCAGGGAAATGAAAATACACGTCTTCAAAAAATCATCGCCTTTGCCCAGGCCAACCGTCCAGAGTACCTTGCCGGTTTCCACCGATACCGCAGAAAGGGCTGAGCCCTGCTTCGTTTCTTTCGGAGGTTTCACACCAGGCTGCCCCCCCCATACGACGGGATTGAAAATCAGGTTTGGCGGAAGGAAGCTGTGAATGGTAAAGATTTTGTCTTCGCCTATCGTCAAACCGAATTGGCCTCGATCTATAACCATTCCGCCGGCATTGTAATAGTAATGTCGGTCCGTATCTTCCTGCTCAGGACTCCGCAGCATAGGCAGGGCTGGGGATTCCCATCGCAGTTCCCCGGTAAACATATCCACCGCCTGAATGCGCTCGTCATCGCGATAAATAATCATGTCACCGAAAACCACCGGGCGAAGCATTGGGGGCAAGGCCTGGCCTGGCCCGGTCTTGTTTACGACATTCGCCCTGCCGGTATAAACCCGCCCGTCCCTAAGCTCAACTGATAACTGCGGTGAATTATTTCGGGGCCGGCTTCCGCTCATCGAAGTGAGCGTGAACTTCGTTGCGAGATCTGAAAAAATGTTCGATTCTTCTGGGCCCGGGTCTGGATATCGCCAACGGGGCAGAAGGATAACATCGCAGTCGTCCATAAGAGCCTGACCGGTGGGCAGGCCGCCCCAGCCTGGATAAATTTTTTTTGTTGAAGTAGATTTAGCGGGTCTGGTTGTCACAGGCCTGGCCAGCACCGCTGAGACATAGGTCGAAACGTTCTGATCCTTCCCGCCAAGCTTAGCACTGACGGACGGGAATTTTTCCCTTAGCTGACTCGCATATTTCTGCGATAGCTCCACCTGACCAGCCAGGTGAAAGGCAACCGCGATCTTGGCCAACAGCAATGCCGATTCATTCTCGGCTATGGCAGAACCGTTCCGCCCCAGGTTTGCATTATGCAACTTTTGCCATGTGTGAGCAGCTGATAGAAATTGACCCCGGTCGAACTGACCAGCTGCGAGATGTTTCAAAATAGCCGGGCCTTGGCTGGTGTATTGAAAAATTTGGGCCAGCTCAGTCAATGCTGGCACGTCACCTGCAGCGCTGGCGTCTGCCAATTTCTGAGCGGCCTTGGCGTCATACAGCCTGCGATAGCTGTCCAGCCCCGCCTGCGGTATCGAACCGAGCAGCCTGGTCGCCTCGGATCGCAGAGAAACGTAATGACTCTTACTGCCTGCGACGGCAACAAAACCGCCTTCGGGCTTTTCGATAAGAGCCTGCAGGATGGTGATAGCCTGGCTGAAATCTTTGTCCGCGATGCACTTCTCCGCCCGCTCAAGCCAATCCGCCAGGCTGCTGTCGGCCTGAACCAGAGGCAACAGCTCAGCCGGCGCTGCACCGACATCCCCAAAAACAGGCCACACACAAAGTACACCACAGGCACAACAGCAAAACGCTGCCAATACCAGCTTTGATGTCTTCCTCACAAATTTTTTCATGCCACCGCTGATCTCTTTTCCACTTCACGCGACCAATAAAAATGTCACCCCCACCAGCCAATGCGGTTTCGATAATTTTCGTCGAAATAGCCTGCGTTTGCAACCTATGGGGGTTATCAAAACAACTACAGAGTGGCTGTGCCTATGTGGAGAACCTGTCCACTTTATTCGCAGGCCGCTTTGCAGCTATTGTCCTCGCCGAAAGGCAAGCCAACGCTTTCTCCTGGCTTGCTGACATCTGGACCCCGCGTCGTAAAAAAGGTAACATCACCCGTTCCGTCTCAGCCATTGCAGGAAGACCCAGAGTTTGTACGCGCGTGAACCGGTCATCTTCCGGGCGGTGGATTCGAGGTTATCAGCCAGCCAGGCCTTGGCCAGGTCGCCATGCTCGCTGCGAACAGTTTTCACAAGATTCGCCAGGTCATTACCGGTAAACCAATGTTTGACCGGCGCGCTAAAACCCTTCTTCTTACGATTCCGAATCGTTTCCGGCAGCCTATTTTCAACAGCGTATTTAAACAGTCCCTTCAGTTGACCCGCGGGGTTACGTACTTCCTGATCCAGGCCGATTGCGTATTCCACCAGATGATGATTCAGCAGCGGCACACGCAGTTCCAGCGATGCCCGCATACTCGTGCGGTCAGCCCGTGTGAGGTTAAGATCCGGCAGGAACGTACACATATCCACATATTGCATCCGGGCCAGGGGCGGAAGGTCTGTGCGCCAATGCTGCCTGAAATAGGCTGCGCTATCCCGGCCTGCCATATGACCCGCCAACTCGCCGGAGAAAATTTTGGACTTATCCAGGACAGTCACCGCACCCATCAGCTGGGCGTATAACTCCACATCCGCCAGCAAGGGAAGTAGCATTTTCTTTTGCGTCTTGCCGGTCAGAATCTCTATCGTACGTCGAACAGCCTGGCCCAGCTGGGTTTTCCAGAAACTAGGCTGTTGAAACCTCAGCCACCATTTATACCAGCTGTACCCGCCGAAAACTTCGTCCCCACCCTCCCCGACCAGTGCGACGGTAACTTTTCGCCGGGCCAGGGCAGCAAGGAATGTCATGGGAATCGTGCTGGACGCTGCGAATGGCTCATCGAACATATCGATAATTGCGTCATCGTGGCTATGGGCCATCTCTCGCGAAACTATCAGCTCGGTATGATCCGTACCGTAAAGCTCAGCTGTGGCACGGGCAAAGTCGACCTCGGAATGCTCCTGCACGTCAAAGCCGATCGTAAACGTATGCAGATTCTTACCGCCAAGTCTGTGTCCGCACCCGTCGCTATGAAAAATCTCAGCTGCCCGCTGGGTAACAATGGAGCTGTCCACCCCCCCGGAAAGATAAGCGCCCGTCGGCACGTCGGCGATGAGATAAGACTCGACCGAATTGTCCACAAGTTCGCGAAGCTTACCCGCAGCTACCTCCGGGCCGTCACCAATCGATTCAAACGACGGCGTCCAATATTTTTTGATGTCGATCTGGCCTGCTACCATTCTCAGCATCGAAGCCGGCGGGAGTTTTTTGACCGCACGGTAGATGGTGTCTGGAGTGGGCACATAGCCGTAACTGAAAAAATCCCATGCCGCTTCCGGCGATAAATCCCGACTGACTTTTCCACTCGCCAGCACCGCGCGGATTTCACTGCCGAATACCAGCCCGCCGGGCAGGACGGCATATATGAGAGGCTTAATGCCCAGCCTGTCGCGAACGAGCAGCAGCTTATCCTCCGCAGCGTCCCAGAGTGCAATTGCGAACATGCCCTCGAGCCGATCCACAAAAGATTCCCCCCACGCAAGGTAGGCTGCGAGAATAACTTCGGTGTCGGTATCGCTGGTGAATTTGTAGCCTGCCTCAGCCAATTCCCCACGAAGTTCCAAAAAATTATAGACCTCGCCATTGTAGACAATCGTAGCTCGTCCGCCTGCTCCCTGCATCGGCTGCCTGCCGCGATCCGAGAGGTCGAGAATGCTCAATCTGCGATGGCCCAGGCCGACCCTTCCGCCGGGCGCAATCCAAAGCCCCGCGTCGTCAGGCCCACGATGAGTGAGCGTATCACGCATTCGCCTGACAAGATCAGAGTCGATCCCGCCAGCTAAGTCAACTATTCCTGCTATTCCACACATAGCCGGGAATTATAACTTATCCGCGAGCGATATTCGATTACTTCTCCGATATCATCTTTGTCAGCGCCGCGATGCGACACTCAAGTCTGTCGACCCGCTTGATGGCTGAGTTGCGGAACATCAGCATCCATGACCATATTTTTGCAAGCAACATGATCATCATCAGCCCCAGGAAAATCGTAGCCAGCATGATCTGATCCCGGCTGCCTTCGGCGTCGAAAAATTTAAAGGCCACGAAAATCATCAGGACCAGCCCAATGATGCTTTCGACGAAAACGAATACAGCTGTCCATCCCAACGGGCCTTTGAACAGACCAGCTACCAAACTCCAGAGGGAATCTGCCCCGCCGGCTAAGCTACCTTCATCACAAAGCGCCTTATCACTCTTGCATTCTTCAATCATGATATTGCTCCCGTTCTCAATTCATTTCAGTTCCACTATTCCCAGAAATAATGCCATTTGTAATTAAGTTCCTTACTCTTGTCCGGTTCGAGCGTGATTTTCCATTCAATCTGGCCGATCCCGTTGAATCTATACCACCACCAGGGCCATCTGTACCATCCCCACCAGCCGGGGCGGTTTGAGGAATCCAGATATGAAGGATCTTCAAAAACGTTAATCATTTTCTTTATGCCGTCGTCGCTGCACTCATCCACTGCGCCGAGCACACTTCGTGTAACTTCAAGCTCGATGGATTTGTCGCTATAATTGTGCAAAAGAATTTCGCCCGTAAGATCAATCTGGCAGTACCAGTGATTCCGCCATTCCGCAGCCTTGAGGTTACGAGATATTTCCCTGTCAGTCTTTTTGACCTTGATGTTAACCGCCTGGGTAACAGCCAAATCGCACGTCGCCTTTATGGAAGTATACTTCATCATCCCCTGGGCCAGAACCTTGCCGTTCTTCATGATAAGCGCAGGAGCCGTCGTCAACGGCGCATCGGAGGTGTTGTGTAACCTGAGCTGGTGCATGACCTTTGGCATGGCGCTCATCCTTGCTACCTCCGTAATCTGCTCGGTACTGAAATGCTGCCAAGCCTCCGGGGGCGGACTGATCGCCAAATCGAGCGTGTAGACATCCTGGTACGCCAGGCTGAACTCTTTGACCGGCAAAACCATCCGCTGGCCCTTTTTCAGCGTAACATGCTCAACTGTATACACAAACAGGTCTTCGTTCGTTTCGCCACCCTGCACCTTGGGTAAAGGCGCCGGTGAGCCGGGCATCATCGGCATATCCGCAGACACCATCTGTGTCATTATCGCGTTGCTCAGATATCGTCTGCTATCCCTATGGCTTGCGTGTTCAACGCGGGCGATTGTTTCCGCAAGGGATATCGGATCCGTCTGGCCTGCGAAGGCAAACCGAGGCACGCCGATAACAAGGTTCAAGGTAACGTCTTCCATGTCAGCCAAGTCGTTTACCAGCGTGGCTTGCATCTTGACCTTAGCGCCACCCTGGCCGTCAATATCTACTTTATAACTCGGAATCCACCGCAGGCCTTCCTGCACGTACATCATACCGACAGCAGCGTTTTGCCCAGGCTGGCCGGGCCAGTCGAGGTGCATCGTCATCACGCCGCGTTTAGCGTCATATTCCTTTTCCCGCTTAAAATCATCGAGAAAAGTAATCTCAAGTATGCTGCCAATCGGCACGACCCTAACCCCCTGGAATGTCAACAATTGTACGTAGTCGGCCACCACAGGCGCAGTTGCATCTTCCTTCTCAATTTTCGCCTGGGGGGTATCGACAATCGTTGCTTGATAAGAGTTGTTGTTTTCCCTGACGATGACTCTGGCTCCGCGGTTGGCTCGGATCAGCTCAGGGATATTCGCCGCCTGACTGGTTTTCAAAACATCTTCCATGCCCGCTACGACCGCGCGCAGTTTGACATCCTTTTCAGCTGAGTAAGGCCAGAATGTCCCAAGCACAGGCTGAGGCAGCTGATCAATTTTAACATTACCATCGGCATCGCTTGGCAGCTGGCCCTCGTGAACCAGCAAAGCATGACCGTCCTTGAAAACGGTTACTTCGCGGATAGGTAATTTCTTAAAGACCTCAGGCTGTTTGTCCTCATCAGCCAAAACAGAAGCGCACATCAACATGGTAAGAATCAGGGAAAGTGTTTTTCGCATTGTTCTATCCTTTCGTGCCTGGAATAACGATACACGAGCAAGGCCCCGCGAACAACTCGAAGCTGTTTCAAAACCTCATTTCTGCTGCGGCCTGTTCTTTTTCGCTCTGGCTGCGTCAGGAAAAAGGCAGAATATCCACTAATATGCAACCTTTTTCCTTCCTTGCCAGACCCAAAAATCTCCAAGCCTCGCGACGAAAGCAGGTTTTGAAACAGCTTCTAATACCGCGCCTAGACTTTGCCCGTAAAACGACTAGAGCATTGAAAAGTTGAGAGTTCTTATTTTTGCGTAGCGGGTTTGTTCGTGGCAAGGAAGAAACGTAAGGCATATTGTAGATATTCCGTAACGTTTCTGAAGCAGCCACGGGCAAAGCAAGCCAGCAAAAAAAGAACTATCAAGTTTGATATGCTCGCACTATCGCCTTTGACGCACAAAGCGTAACTCAGTTCCCTAAAATATAATTTTTTTCGACGATGCGACGTCTGTCTTCAATTATCCTACCGACTTATCGAACATCTTCTGGACTTTCGCTGCGATGTTCTGTGCGGTCAGGCCGGTCATTTTAAGGGCTTCCTGGGGAGTACGGGTACTCTTTGGAGCCTTCGTGACGCACATTGTTTCAACCATCACGCCGAAGTCGCTCTTGGCGGCTGCTGCGGCAATCTCATCACCAAAGCCGCCCGTGAAGTTATCTTCGACGACCAGAATCTGGCCTCGGTTGTCATCGCCGATCTGAAGAATTTCATCGGTCGAAAGCGGTAGAGCGTAGGCGTCAACCAAGCTGGCGGATAGGCCCGCTTTTTCTTCAAGTATTTTCACCGCCTGCTGGGCTATGGAAACCATATAGCCGCTGGCTACGATAAGGATATCCTCGCCGTCGACCAGAAGCTTATAGCCGTCAAGGGAGAACTCTTCGTTTTCGTCGTAGATGAACGGCACGTCAGGCCGATGTGTCCGCATATAGCACATGCCTGTAGTGTTGGCCATCAGCTCGGTGAGTTTGAATGCGCTGATAGCGTCTGAAGGTTGGAACACTCTGCAGGCAGGCTGGCCGTCTGCGCGTTTTGCGTGGGCCAACGAGCGGAAAAATGCGACGTCGGGCAGGCCCATTTGACTTGGGCCATCGGCAGCAAGGCTTACGCCCGCGTGCGAACCGACCATCTTGATATTGGCGTTGGTGATCGCAGCCATTTCGACCTGATCGTAAGCACGAACGAGGAATTTTGCAAAACTCGACGCGAACGGAATCTTCCCGCCAGCTGCAAGACCAGCAGCAGCGGAGATCATATTCTGCTCGGCTATTTTGGCTTCAAAGAATCTTTCGGGACATGCTTTCTCGAACATGTTTGCGAAGGTCGAACCCTTCACGTCGGCGTCGATACTGACGACTCTGTCGTCCACTGCCAGGGCAGCCATGGCTACGCCCCAAGCGCGGCGAGTAGCAAGGGTTTTTGATTCCAAAGCATTTTCCAACCCAGCTGCTTTCATGGCTTCGCTGAACGAACCGACCGAGACGCTGTCGCCGGCGTTGCGTCGTGTGACAGGTAGAGGCTCTTTGATTTGGTCAACGTCGTCGTCCTGAAGATCGGCCACGCCAAGCTCAGCTGCCTTTGCGTCGAGATCAGCCAGGGCCTGGGTGAGTTGAGCTTCGGACAGCGCCTTGCCATGCGACGTGATTTTCTGTAATTCCGCAACGCCCCAGCCTTTTACGGTCTTGGCTACAATTGCGATTGGCTTGTCGGTTGCCTCTGCTGCGAGGGCTTCGAAAACCTGGTCCCAATCATGGCCGTCGATCGTGCGAACGTCAAAACCGAACGCTTCGAGCTTGGCTACGAGGACGTCGGCCTGTTGTTGCGGGGAGACGTAATCGCTTTGGCCTTGGCCGTTGCAGTTGAAAATCGCCCGCACGGAAGTAATTTTATGGTCTACGATAAAATCCAGGGCTTCCCACACCTGGCCTGCGCGACTCTCGCCGTCACCACAGATGCAGTAGAATTTTCGATTCGAGCCGTCAAGCCTGGCTGCGAGTCCAAGACCGGCTGAGACCGACAGGCCCTGACCAAGCGAACCGGTAGCTGCGTCGAAGAATGGCATGCCGATGGCTGGATTGGGATGGCCGTCAAGTACGCTGTCAGCTGAACGCAAGCTCGTGGCGTCACTGAAACGCAACTCCGACGCCTGTTCCGGGAAGCCTACCACCCCGTCGAGATCGCAATAACATGCGTAAACGATCGGAACTGCATGACCTTCGGAAAGAATAAGCCTGTCCGAACCGGTGTTCCATGGGTTGCTGGGGTCATATCGCATCTGACGATACATCAAGGCCATGACTATATGGGCCAGCGACAAAGAACTGGACGGATGGCCTGTGCCCGCTTCCGTGCACATTCGCACGACTTGCTTGGCAATTTTAATTAATTTTCGATCCAATGCCTTGTATTCAGCCATTCCAGGAGTCTCCTGCTTTGATTATGTGATTACTTATTATAGCCTTCGAGTTTCATTCGTAACGTCAAAGATCAGTAGACTACAGCACCCAGCGCAGAAACGCAATAACCAAACCGCCCAATTAGACACGAAAGGCCAATGTCTCTCCCTTATTTACTCCCGAAAATACCCGAGCCAGTAACCACTTTCAGACCGTTTTTTGGGGTTTTTTGCAATGTTTTGCGCTAGACTGGACCCTAAAGACTTCACTACAAAACGCTTATGTCAAAAAACACGCAACTCTTTTCTATAAAAAGAGTTAAAAAAAATTTGATTTAAATATTTCCCTTCGTTGACACTCATTATGTGCATGGTTATACTCGGTTGCGTTGAGGCAAGTAAATAAGGGTCCAGCTGGCCTGGTTTCAGAGAGTGTCGGGTGGACAAATGATATCGGCTGTTTCCAATAGCCGTGGCAACCTCCGGTCCACTATCCCTTCTTCAGGTGGATCGGAGATTTTTTTGCGCTGACCCACGCCAGGAGAATTGGAAATTCACAATTGGAATTTGAAAATTATTCGTGTCGGAGAGCGACGATGGGATCGAGCTTGGCTGCCCGCATAGCTGGGTAGAGTCCGCTGAGGAGTCCGACACAAACAGCCATGACAAAGGGCAGTATAAGAGTGCTGGCTGTGGTTATCGTAGCCAATTGAAGCGCCCTGCTGATTATAATCGGAATCACCAAACCAATTCCAATGCCGATCAAACCCCCCGCTGTCGTTAAAGTGACCGATTCGACCAAGAACTGCACCACGATATCCCGCTGATGAGCGCCGAGAGCCCTGCGGATGCCGATTTCCCGCGTCCGCTCAGTAACGCTGGCGAGCATAATGTTCATGATGCCAATTCCGCCCACCAGCAATGAAACCGACGCTATGATGAAAAACATGAAATTCCATAAGCGTCGCTGTTTCTCAAGCTGTCTGATCAGTTCCAGCGGCACGACGACTTCGTAATCCTGTTTTTTGTGGGTACGTTCAAGCAATTGTCTGGCTACCGCAGCTCCGTTGATAACAGCCTTGTCGCCTTTCATTTGCAGAATAAGCTGGCTGACGTCCACCTGCTCCACCGAACCGCCACCCTGACCCCACATGACGGAAAGTTTGCCAAACCGCTTCCGGGCTGAGCTCATCGGTACGATTGCATACTTACCGCCCTCGCCGCTGCCGCCCACAATCGACCTCGGCAGCCTGGTTACCGTGCCGATAACCACAAACGGCTCGCCATTGAAACGGACCGTTTGGCCCAGCGGGTTTTCGCCGGGAAACAGCAGCTTGGAAATAGCGTCGGTCAGTATGCACACCGCTTTTGTTCTTAAAAGATCCTCCTGATTGAGGAACCTTCCGCTTGATATATCCACCTGAGCAACCTCTATGAACTCCGGTGAGGTCGCAATGATGTTGGTTACGATGTTTCGCTCTCCAACATGCGCATATTTAGGAGTTGTATATACGGATACGCTTTTTTGAACTCCCGGGATATTGTCGGTTAGCACAGCTGTGTCCTTGAGCGTCAGACCATAAACGAGAGCCTGCCCTCCAGAGGACGCCTGGGTCCCCTGATCCGGGGGCTTTACAGATTCGATGAGAATATTATTGCTGCCCATCTCACGCAGTGATTTCTGGGCTTCGTAACTGAAACCTTCATTGATAGCCAACATCGCAATGACGCTGCAAACGCCAATGATGATACCCAGACTCGTCAGCAACGAGCGCACCTTGTGCGTCAGCAGGCTGTGCAGCCCAAGGCGGATAATATCAGTTGCTTTGTTGATCGACTTCATAGTTTTCCAACTAACAGAACACTAGAGCATTTTAAAGTTGATCTGCGACCGCCGTGCTAGTTGCGGCTGCGGTTATCTGCGTCCGCCTGCTTCGACAATACCGAATATTGTCTGCATCGTCGTCCTTGATAACCTTGTCCTCACTGACGCACAGCATGTCGCATTTCATCTTTAAAGTGCTCTAATGTCACGGATTAAAACAAATTTCACGAAAAATTTTCAGTTTTTGAAACTAACAGCTTTTGTGCAATCCGTTTTTCATCCGTGTAATTCGTGTTCTTTTTTCCTATTTTTTCTCTTTTGGTTTTTCGTATTTTTCATTTGGCAGGTCGTATTCGACCAGGCCGTCTTTCAGGTAGAGTACCCGTTGGGCCCGGGCAGCTACATCGTGTTCGTGCGTGACCATGATTATGGTTTTGCCCGTCGCGTGGAGCTGGTCGAAAATTTCCAAGATTTCGTTCGTCGTGTTGGAGTCCAGGTTACCGGTCGGTTCGTCAGCCAGCAGAATCAGTGACTCATTGGCCAATGCTCTTGCGATTGCGACTCTCTGCTGCTGGCCTCCGGAAAGCTCCCTTGGCCGGTGACGAATTCTCTGACCCAGGCCGACCTGCTCAGCCAAAGCTCTGCTGCGCGGATGACGCTCCTTGCGGGAAATGCCCTGGTAAAACAGGGGAACTTCAATGTTCTCCACGACGCTCAACCAGGGTATGAGGTTGAAACTCTGAAAAACAAAGCCTATCCGCTCATTACGGACCGCAGAGAGTTCATTGTCATTTAAATGCGAAATATCCTGCCCGCCGAGCTTGAAAGTTCCCTTCGTTGGCCTGTCCAGACAGCCCAGGATATTCATCATCGTGCTTTTGCCCGAACCGCTATGGCCCATGATGGCGAGATATTCGCCCTGGTTAATTTTTACATTCACGCCGCGCAAGGCTGGGACATCCTCCGGCCCGACGTTATATATTTTCCAGAGGTCCTCAAGTTGTACAATTACATCGCTCAAACGCCCGGGCCTCCGTTTGTGGAAGTTTTGTCGCCATTTGGCTCGCCATTTTCCTTGGCGGACTGTGAACCCGGTTTGACTAGAAGCACTTCGTCGCCCTCAGCCAGGCCTGAGACAACCTGGGCCTGGGTATCATTCATTCCGCCGATTTTTATTTCCACCGGCTTATTGCTTCCCGCGCGATAGCAGACGATTTTATCTTCCAGGGTAAATATTGACGCTATGGGAATTTGAACCGCATCCGGGAGTCTGTCGATAATAAGTTCCACTTGACATGTCATGCCCGGTTTCAGGTCCGTGGGTGTTTCGTCGAACGTAACTACCACGTCAAATATTTTGAGGTCCGGGTTTAACCAGCGGTTCTGCGTATTTGGCAGGACTGCTACCTTCTTGACTTTCCCCTTAATTGGTTTATTTGGTGCTATATCCAGCCTGATGAATGCTTCCATATCCGGCTTGACTTTTGATATTACAGCTTCATAAACCTTCGTCTTGATCTGGATTGTTGACATATCCGGAATCATCAGAAGCTGTTGGCGAGGGTTTATTTTTTCGCCCTTGGCAATCACAATTTCAGTATTGCGTCTATTGCCCGTATCATAAACGACCAATCCTTCCTGTTCCGCCTTGACGATAAGCTTTTTTTCATCTTCGCGAAGCTCTTCGAGTTTTTTATTTCTCATATCCAGCGTTCGTTTCTTTGCCATAACGTCAGCTTCTGAGATAAGCAGCTGGCCTTGGGCTTCAAGCTTTGCTCGCTTCAGCGCCAATTTTGCATCGGACACAGCAGCTTCCAGATCGCGCAATTTGCGTTTATGATCATAAAGGTCGAGTTTTTTCTTTTCCAGTTCACTTTTCCGAAGAGTATTTTCCAGGCGCTGAACTTTCAATTGATCTGCCCGGATTTCAGCAGCGCTATACGGGCTGTCCTCTTTCATTTTCTGATTAATATTCTGTTTGGACTCCAGGCTGTTTTTTGCAATGGCGAGATCTTCCTCGGCACTTTTGACGGCACTGTCTTTCTCGAAGTTCAAAATAGGATACTCATGTTTTATATACCGATTCTGATCTTCCTCAGCCTCTTCTAGCGAGCGCTGAGCCTGAAGTACCTTGTTGTCCATCTCCTCTTTTTTCAACTCGAAATTCTGCGTAGCCTGCTCAAAACTGTTTTTGGCGGTTGTCGTCTGCAATTCTTCTTCGACTATTGCATCCAGAAGTTCTTTGCACTCGAATTCAATAATGGTCTGGCCTTCTTTGACGACCGTGCCTTCTTCCACAACTTCACGTATAATCACGGGCCAGCTAAGTTCATTGGAAATTATTTTACGACGTTCGCTTTCGAGATCGCCTCCTTCTGTAACCGAGATGAGCATTGGCCCGCGAGTAACGACAGCTGTGGGTGTCTGGGAAAGTTCTTCTTCACCGCCACTGGTCATTGCCATAATAATTGCGACCACTACAGCCAAGCCAGCCAGGCCGAGAATCAACCATTTTCGCTTCCGCAAAAACGTAAGAAATCTGCTATTTTTTTTCTGTTCCGACATATGGGTATCGCTCTGTGATTCGTTCGAATCCGAATGGTTTTTCTCGTTCATGCAGCAGCCCTTTTTTATCAACGGAAATCATGCCAAGCGTTGCGAGGAATTGCAGCCTGGTCGTGTTGTAGCTTATAAGTGCGTTGGTTAGCCCGTTCTGGGCAGCCAGGAGTGAATTTTCCGCTTCCAGTCTATCCCTGGCCGACGCAGTCCCAGCCTCCTGTTGCAGCCTGGCCAGAATACTTCGCTTCTGGGCAATGCTGACATTGCGTTTTTGTATCTCATAGCTCTCACTGCTTTGCAGAAGCTCGCGATAAGACCTTCGCACATCCAGGCGAACCTGATCTATAAATTCGTCCAGATTCCGCTGAGCTCTTTCGTAAGTGATAATAGACAATCGATATGCGTCGCGGTTATCGATCTGATCCAGATCGTAATTGAAAGTCACGCCCGCATACGTCGTGCGTCTATTGAATTGCAGCCTGGCGAATTTTCGGGGCTCCGTACCGTGCACGGATGTGCCGACATCAATATCAAGCTGCGGGTTGAACTGATCGGCTGCGATAACGACATCGCGTTGAGCGTCGCGAACCGCTGCCCGCTGGGTCAACACGTCAGGCCGAACTGCCAGTGCAATGTCGACAGCTTCGTTTTCCTTCACAGCCAAATCCTTCAGGCCTTTATCCGTCGTCGATTTCCTCAAGCCCTCCAGTGCATCCGGGTAATTAAGCTCCACTCTTGTTTTCACCGGCAGCCCAAGTGTTATTTTAAACTGGTCGAGTGAATTTTCGTAATTCTGGACGTTTCGCTTGTAGGCAACCTGCGCGTTGAGAAGATCAGATTCCGCCTGGTAATCCTCGATTCTCGAAACATGCCCATCGTCAGCCAGGATTTTCGTGGTTGTGCGGGTCTTTTTCAGCCTTTCGAGGTTGGCAACATCATTGGCCAACCTGTCGCGTTGCTGGAGAACGGAATAATATTGCGTGTAGATATCCACTGCAAACGTCTGCCGGTAACGATCGAAATCAAAAACGCTGAACAGAAAATCCCGTTCGAGACGGTATTGATCTTCATAGGCAAAATCCCGCCAGGCCCCGCGAATAAGAGGCTGAGTGAAATTGGCCTGGAGCATGGAGCCGACAATATTGCTCTCGCTGCCGAGAAGGAAATCCGTTACCCAGTCCAGCGTCGCTGCCAGGGTCAACACCCCGCCGTTGACAAAACGCTGCGTCAGAGTTGGATTGATACCAGCTGCCGCTGATTTTGTCTCGCCTGTCTTACGGACGCGCTCAAATTCCGCAGCTGCGTCCAGATTCCCGCTAAATAAAGGCCAATCCCACCCTCGCCGGGTATTTGCCAGATTCAAGGCCGCTGAGTAGAGATTCTCTCTGCTGTCCTGATAAGTACGACTGTTCCTGAAGGCTATCTCAAGACAATCGTCAAGGGTAAGTTTCTGCAACTCGGCCTTGGGGTCAGTTGAAAGAGTCTTACCGCCAATGCAGATAGGAACAGCCTGGCCGGCGGCGTCTTTACCGAGCGGCTTGTACATCACGTCGAAATTATCCACTCTGCCCAGGGCAGTCTTCTCACCCTTGGCTAAAGTACGGTAAGCTGATTTGTCCGCCCATTTTGCGTATTGCGAAGGCGTACACCCTACCAGCCATATTCCCGCTAGGAAAATATAGAAAAACCCTGCTTTTTTTACTCTACTACTACAATTCACGCCTTGCCCTCGTTCCCAGTGCCTGGAGCATACCAAAAAACCGCGATTTGTGCTATTCCAGAATGAAACCAAAATCCTGACAAACTGTTTCGCTTTTTTTACGCCAGCCTGGGGACAGGAACCTGAACTAACGCAGTTCGATCCAAAATATTGCAAATAATTTTCAAAAAATACCGGTATAAGCTAAAGTCTATCCGACCTTAAGTTCCCGCCCAGCCTTAGAGCACATAGGAGAAAAGTCCTTTTTTGATTTTTTGTCAACATATGGTTCAAACAAACGTCGGCTTTTTCCGGTTTGGGAAGTTCCTTTTCTCAGATAAAGACGCACCAATAGAAAAAATGTAACGTTTTTTCTTGAAGAGATTAATCAGAGTACGAGGCTCTGCCTCACACGATTTGAGGTTTTTCAGGTAATACCTGGAATATCCTAATTAGGGAGTTGGTTAAAAACTTGTCTGGTTTTTGCGAGGCGAGGCTGAGATGGTGAATGACTTGGTCTGGCCATCAACCAGAATACTAATTTTAACAGTTATAAGAGTCGCATAGTCTGTACCGTCTACATCTTTCATGGTCATATCTATGACAAAGGACTGAACGGTCAGATCATCTGCAGGCCCGAGTAATTTCGATAAGGTTGTCTGGCCATCCTGTATTTGATAATGATAAAGCGTTCCCTCATATAGCAAGTATATAACCCTGTCAGGATTACCAGCCATCTCAAGATTCAACGCATTTGTGACGCAAGACGCATTCTCCGCAGCGCGAATTTCGCGGGTCATCCTTTCCCCGATAATACGCACGGACTGAGTTAACGAATACGCCTGCGAGGTTTCTTCATAATTATTCATTGCCCCGCTTATCGCAGCTCCCATGGAGACCATCAAGATAGCCATGATCGGCATTGCGACGAGCAACTCTGCCAGTGTAAAGGCTGAGCGTTTCAAATTTTTATGAGGAGTTTTCATCCAACTATTCCTCTGTGTATGAGCTCATTACCGGAGCTAACGTCGTGGGTACGGAAAAGCCCGGAGGCACTTTGTCGTATGCCGAGCGGTCTATTATCAAACTGGAATTACCTGTCAGCGTCATTTCTTCGTCGCTATAGCTGATTATCGCGCCCTTTACAACCCCGCCGGAGTTGCCTGTAAATGTGAACTTCTCCGCTGCGAGTGTTCCGCCTACAGTACCGAAGTTTCCCGTGAATCTCAGGTCGAATCCCGGAGCAAGAATAGCTGCGCCAGGCATGGCTTTTAGTCCGGCAAACTCAGCTGTATCTGGCAGGGCTTCCACACCTTCAAATGAAGAATTGCCCGTGAATTTGATGGTGTTGCTGGCGTAGGCGTCCTGGCCGGCATCTTCGGTGACAATCACGCCCTTCATGCTCACGTTACCTGAGAAGTGCACATTGTTAGGTTGTTCTATGTAGATCACACCCTCAAGGGTGGTATTGCCGGAAAACGTCGGGTTCGTATTCGCTGGGATGCGAATGTTCGTGAACGTCCGATTTCCACTGGTTGAACCGGAGAGAACGTTGACGGCAAATGGTTCGAAGACCGTAGGGTCAGGCCTGGGCAGTTCGACCACCGGAACTCCGAAGTGGATATGATCATCGATATCACCGCTCCATTTGGATGCCCCGCCGATGGTAATATTGCCGCTCAGGCTGGCATAACCGTCGGGATTGCTTGCGTTAAGATCGCCTTCGAGATCGCAATTGCCTGTCATTTTGAAACACTCATCATCACTCATGAGGACTGTGAGTACTTGTGCTTCGCTTGGATCGTTGGCTCCGGTAATGCTCGCATTGCCTGTCATTCGCAATTTCCCGCCGAGAAGCACTCCGCAGTCGAAGACTCCACTGCCCCCAGCCAGCCCGAATGCAATGCTGGCTGTGTGCGTTGCTTCGTTACTGGTGCCCGTAACTGTAATCTGAATTTTGTCGTCGGCATTGACAAAAATATTCGCTGCGAATGTTCCGCCTGCTGAGTCCGGGTTGATTCCGTAGACAATTATGTTTGAGCCGTTATACGAAACACCGGTGGCAAGTTGACTGGTCAGGCCGGCGGCAAGATCGTCAAGAATCGCCTGAGAATTGCTGCTGGATAATGACAGTTGGGGCACAAAATGGGCCAGGAAAGCAATTCCGCTTTCCGTAGCCAGTCTGGCCTGGTGTGAATCCCGCTGGCTTCCTGATTGAACTACGTTCTGGGTACTTGTCGAGGACAACATCAGAGCGATGACAAACAGTACATTCAGCGTAAGAATGGCCATGATCAGCGTGGCACCTCTTCGCTTAAAATGATATTGTTTCGTTTTCACTACTCTTTAGTCTCCGTAACAAACCAGGGCCTGTTGGCTCTGGTTCATTATTTAAATCGCGCCTTTCTCGCACGAAAATTTTTTGTGGACATTATGGACTGACAAATGCCTCGGTTTTCAACCAGGATGAAGAGAGAACCTCCTGGCCGTAGTGGCTTATGGTTACATTTATGTTCATTACCGTACTCGATCCTGGCGTAACAATCTGAGTGGGATCCGCCAGACTTCGCCAGGTCAACGTTATTGTTTCCGACCAGTCATCCATATCACTCAATATTTCGCCATGACTGTTCCTGGGCGGGCTGAAGGTGACATTCATCAGGTCGTCCACATCGTCAACAAGAGTTTGAGGGGACGAGCCGTCCGGGCCTGGCGGGTTGGCTGCCTGGGTTGGATCGGGGTCATGGAACGGGAGATTCATCGTCCATTCACGGATATCCTGAGCCAAAAGCACCGCCTGGGTGATCTCCGATCCAGAAGAGTTGACATTGGCAGTTGAGGCCATCCCAGCCATGAGAGCAGTAATGCCCATGCCCAGAAGCACTGTTGTCATAAGGATTTCCAACAACGTAAAACCTTTTGCGAGTTTTATTTTTTTTACAATCATTTTTACCCAAGTGATTGAAAATAATAACTTTCTGTGAACCGCCAAGTCTGTCAATACACCACTTACACAGTCCACCACATAGGGAGCGTAAGATATAGATTGTCCTGAGAGAAATATTGGGAGAAATAAAAGTAATAAAAATATTCCGAGAAAATTGGAACAAAATCAAATTTGCCAGGGAGTACTCTGCTGGAATTCATTTTTAAAAAAAAATCCAAATAAAGTATTTGCGTTTTCGCTCATATTATGGCAAAGTACTTTGTATGGCAAAGTGAAGGGCAGAACAAAAGAGTTTTATCCCGTGTTTTAAGATAGGGAGCTAGAAAATGATGGACACAAACAAAGCTGCCGAGGAGTTAAAAGTTATTCGTGAGCTAATGGAACGGCCTGTGAAATACTCCACTCAGTCTGGCCTGGCAGGAATAATCGCAGGCCTGGCCACTTTGGGGGGATTAACGTTCGATATTTATAACTCATTACATGCCGAAACATTGGCTCAGGTGGTTTGGCAGAACATGTTTGTCTGGCTTGGGGTATTTTTGGTTGCGCTCACAGCTGTGCTGGTCATGACGCGTATTCGGGAAAAGAAACGCGGCATGCCTCTCTGGTCGAACGTCAAAGCCAGGATTCTCCGCACCATTCTGCCGCCATTTGTCGCGGGAGTAGGGTTAACATTCGCCACCCTGTACATGTGGTATAAAACAGGCAATGACCTTCAAGGTTATCTTATACCATCCATATGGATGCTTTTTTATGGCGTGGCGTGCTGGCAGGTAGGGGAGTTCTCTGTTCGCGAGATCAGGATTTTGGGAGTGGCGTTTATTCTGGCAGGGCTTTGCACCGCGATGTTCTTCCAGGCCAGGCCTTACATGTCGTTGGGGATAACATTTGGCGGCTTTCACCTCATCTACGGAATAATTGTGTGGTTACGATACGGCGGGTA
Source organism: Phycisphaerae bacterium (assembly GCA_963664745.2). Taxonomy (GTDB): domain Bacteria; phylum Planctomycetota; class Phycisphaerae; order SM23-33; family SM23-33; genus B1-G9. Next base: position 1,192,917 of record CAXXMC010000004.1, on the reverse strand, counting down.
GATTTTTAATGAGATGATAGATTTGCCCTGTTTTCAGGGATAATTAAATGGCAACAAATAAACAAAACGATATTGATGAAATCATTCACCAGCGAACCAGATTATCCATCATGGCTTCGTTGGCGGGGGTGGACTCGTTGGACTTCAACGAACTCAAGGCTGATCTTCAACTGACGGACGGGAATCTCTCGACGCACTTATCGCAGTTGGACAAGGCCGGCTATATCAATATCACCAAGAAATTCAAAGCCAAAAAACCAAAAACAATTGTAACGATCAGTGCACAAGGAAGAATCGCGCTGAAAAATTATATCAACATGCTCCAGTCTTTACTGGACAAAGCAAAATAGATCTTTGTGAAAAACACGGGAAGGAGTTGTATCATGTCAAGTATCAGGCTAATTGCGATCATTTTTATTTTCGGAGTCATCTCTTTGGCATGGATGGTATTGGGCGGAACGGTTTTTGTGAGGACGGAAGACCTTGGACAGACCGTGGACGCTGAAATGCAAAGCCAATGGGGCCCGAAGGTAGTAGCGCAATCTGCTCCGTTTTGGTCACTGGACCCAAAGGGCCGAGACTCCTATAGCATGGCAGTGCCTTCAAGCAGCAGTATCTATGTGAAGCTTTCGCATGAGAATCGCGATAAGGGGCTGCTGTGGTTCAGCACATTTACTGCTGGTTTTTCGGGAACTTATGTAATCCTGGCTGAGTCTGAAATCGAAACGGGCAAGAAGCAGGGATTTTTCCATTTCGAACTGCCTGCTGACACTACTCCAAGAGATCTGACGGTAAGTTTGGACAACAAGCCGATTCAGTTGCCTTATGAACAGAAAGTTTCCGGCTCGATTCACATCCCGATGGATCGCTCCGCAGACCACACCATTTCAATTACCTTCAAAACGAACGGCCAAAACATGTGGCTGTATTATCCCGGCAAGGCAGGCCAATATCCTTCTTCCCGTGAATACGAAACACCGGATAACTCCGCGGTGCAAGGCCAGACAACCAGTGAACTTCAAAATTTTACACTTAATGTGGAGACGGATTTCCGAGCTATAGACTACCCCCGCGGCTCGCAGAGTCCCAACAACAAAGCCATCCCAAACAACAACGGAATGAAAGTCGAGTGGCAATTCCAAAACCTTATTACCCGCCAACCCATGGGTATCGTCATGCCGATACGCGCCAACGCCGGACCTATCGTAGCGAGAATGAGTTTCTTCGCACCAGTCAGCCTGTTCTTTTTCTTCACCGTTATGTTTGTTGTCTGCGTACTTAAGAAAATCCCGCTCCATCCAATGCACTTCCTGTTCCTGTCAGCGGGATTTTTCGCGTTTCACATTTTGCTGGCCTACCTGGCGGATCACGTTTCGATCCATCTTGCTTTCTGGATTTGTGCAGGCATAAGCGTCCTGCTTGTCGTCAGCTATCTCCGGTTGGTAGCGGGCGTCAAGTTTGCAGTGTTCTACGCCGGTATAGCCCAGCTGATGTATCTTGTAGGTTTTTCGTATGCGTTTTTCTGGGTTGGCATGACCGGCTTGACAATTACCATCGGAGCCGTTGCTACGCTTTTCGTGTTGATGCAAACCACAGGCAGGGTTAACTGGGCAGAGGTTTTCGGCAAAAAAGCCGTCACCTCCCTTACCAGTCCACCGCCATTAAGCCACACTCAGCCAGTAGTTGGAAGCGATGACAAAAAGGACGACTGGGAAATAGTAGACCCTACGCAATATGACAAACCAGAGTAAATTCCCAGCTGGCTTGTAAATAACAAAACACCGCTCTCCATCCGGGGCGGTGTTTTTTTATTGCCAGGTTTTCCAAATCAGTCGTATCAATTTCCGAGCGATTGGATCGGAGCTGGGATTCTACCGCCGAAGTCCACAAATAAGTCGGAGTAGCCTACGTTTCGGATTTCCATGATCGTAGCCGAGCCGAACAAACCGCCGAAGTCTACGAAATCGCCGACTTTCTTGCCGGGTACGGGGATTAGCCTCACAGCTGTGGTTTTATTGTTGATAACACCGATTGCCATTTCGTCGGCGATGATAGCTGCGATTGTTTTTGGGCTGGTATCCCCGGGAATGGCGATCATATCCAGGCCTACTGAGCAGACGCATGTCATGGCTTCGAGTTTTTCCAGCACGAGGTAACCCTCAGCTGCCGCCTGAGCCAGCGTAGCGTCTTCGCTGACCGGAATGAACGCACCGCTCATGCCGCCAACACTACTGGATGCAAACGCACCGCCTTTTTTCACGGCGTCGTTCAACATGGCTACCACCGCCGTCGAGCCCGGCGCACCGACACGCTCAATGCCCAAAGCCTTGATGATCTCGCCCACGCTGTCGCCTACCGTGGGCGTTGGCGCAAGAGACAAATCCACTATCCCAAACTGAATGCCAAGCTCCTGGGCAACTTCTCTGCCGATAAGTTCTCCGACTCGGGTTACGCGGAAGCTCGTAATCTTGATTTCCTCAGCCAGGTCGCCGAGGGTAAGCTTATGGCCGGTCTCGATCCGCCGCTTCAGTGCGCTGCAGATAACGCCAGGCCCGCTTACGCCTATATTAATGGTAGCCTCCGGTTCACCGGCGCCCATGGAAGCACCAGCCATGAACGGATTGTCTTCCGGGATATTCGCAAATACGACAAGTTTGGCAGCACCGAAGCCTTGCTGATCTGCGGTCGCTTGCGCGATCTGCGGGATAATTCGGCCCATCTTGGCTACGGCATCCATATTGATGCCTGCTTTTCTCGTCGCGACATTCACCGCGGAGCATACCCGCTGAGTCTGGCTGAGGACTTCCGGCAGTGAGTCCATTACCAGTTCGTCAGCTGTGGTCATGCCCTTCTGCACCAGCGCGGAAAAACCGCCTACCAGATCCACGCCGCACTCCTTGGCTGCGTTGTCCAGAGTCTTGGCCAGTTGCACCGCCGCTGCCCGCCCATGACCTGCCAACAATTTCGCCGCTGGCGAAATCGCAATCCGCTTGTTCGTCACCGGAATACCGTACTTCTCCCCCACACGATTACATGTGTCCACCAGCGACCCTGCCCGCGAAAGAATCTTATCGTGTAACTTGCGACAAACGGTCTCGATACTCGTAGCGGAGCAGTCATCGACGTTCAAGGCCAAAGTAACTGTTCGGACATCCAGATGCTCGCTGTGTAACATCTCCAATGTGCTGAGAATTTCTTCGGTTCGTAACATTTTTTCCATTTCCAAAAATTATCCAACTACAAGTTATATGACGGTATCCAATACAATTAAGATTTTTTTACGCGGACGCAAGATTGAATTAGCAATTGTCGGTTTTCCTGGCTTGGAGTTCAACTGTTTTACGTTCAGGTAATGTAATTTCCTGTCTTGCAGGATTTTATTTGGCCTGTATGATATACGTCAGCGGCTGATTGGTTTTCAGCGAAAGGCTCCGTGTTTGCGTTCCCCGCGAATGGGCCTTGGTGTGTGTCAGCCGTCGGAGTGGGGCGCGTTTGATGGAGTACAAAATAAAGTGGACCCTGCGTCACTATGGGTCGTAGTTTCAGCTACGATCCTGTCCGGCTTTTTTACGTTGAACAGTTTTTCCCTGCGATCCCTCAGCCGGGCCAGAATCGAAGATGCTTTTAACGGACATCGTGGGCGACGGCGCCAGGATACTCTGGAAAAACATCTGCAACCCCTTCAATTGACCCTTTCCCTGTGTCGTGCGCTTGCGAACCTGCTGATTGTCGTGGGCATGGTGCGCATGCTCACAATCGAAAAGCAGATGGATTGGTCACACATCATCCTGGCTGTGGTTTGCGCGGGGGGCATCATCGCGATTTTCGGCGTAGCCATTCCGCAGGCATGGGCATCGTATTCAGGAGAGCGAATAATCGCTGCAACGCTCCCTGCCCTGATGATCTTGAGATATCTGTTCTACCCCGTCACTGCCGTGATGCAGGCTTTTGATCTTCCCATTCGCAGGCTGGTTGGCGTGGGCGACAGCACGGAGGAAACCGAGGAAGAGGACGCCAAGCAGGAGATTCTCCACGCTGCAGCTGAGGGTGCCGCGGACGGCCATGTCGATGAAGCGGAAGTAGAAATGATTGAGTCGGTCATGGAGTTCGGCGACATTACCGCTGCACAGATCATGACCCCGCGAACTGATATATTTGCGTTACTGGATAAGACGCCCTGGAAAGAAGCTGCCAGCCAGATACACCAGGCAGGCCATACCCGCGTGCCAATCTATCACGAAAATCTCGACGATATTACGGGCATTCTCTACGCAAAGGATCTGCTGAAATATGTCGGTGTGGATTCCGGCGTGGAACTCAACGCCATTGCCCGCAAGCCGTTCTTCGTGCCGGAAACCAAAACCCTCGACGACCTGCTGCGGGAATTCAAGAGCAGAAAAGTTCATCTCGCGGTCGTGTTGGATGAGTACGGCGGCACAGCTGGCCTTGTGAGTATCGAGGATGTGCTTGAGGAAATCGTCGGCGATATTTCCGACGAATACGACGAGATCGAAGATGAACAGGTTCGGCGAATTAATGAAACCACCGCTGAAGTGGATGGCAGGCTGCGCGTGGACGAACTCAACGACCTGCTGGACACCGAACTGCCGGAAGACGAAGACTTCGATACCGTGGCTGGGTTCGCCATCGCCGAGCTGGGCTATATTCCCTCAAAGGGGGAAACCCTCACCGCCGACGGAGTCGAGATGACAATCCTGGCTGCCGACGAACGGAAAATTACTAAACTCCGCATCCGAAAACTCCAGGAAGATAACGGGGAAGAGTGATTTTCCTTTATCTGTCATTGCGAGGAGCACTGCGACGTGGCAATCTACATCGCAAAAAATTTAAATTCAAAACCCTAGATTGCTTCACTTCGTTCGCAATGACAAGGATGGGGCAATTAACGCTGTTGTTGTTTTGGGTGCCATGCAACGCCGTGAACTAAGCTGCTGGTTTTATTTTACTAATTTCCTTAATTAAAGCGAGTTCTGTTTTATTTGCATTGCGTATTTTAGGGCAGCCAGGAGGAGACTCCTTTTTCTTATGCGGCCAATTCCGGGCTTTCTTACTGCTCTTGCGAGTATACCTATCTTTCACGCATTTCGAAAAGGCAATCAGCAAATCACGGTGGGGCGCAGACGGCTGGCGATTCTGCATGGAATTACGAACAGCTCGCAGCGACATCGCAACCGACCAGCTTAGAGGATCGTGTTTTACACGAATTATCTCCGTTACGCTCAGCAGGCCCAGCAGCTGAAGGCCTATCATCGTCCAGGCAAGTTCAGCCCTGGCTTGTCGAGGGGCGCGACTCAGCATTTTACGTCGGCTTAGGGTTTGCTTCAAAGAGCGAAAGAAAACTTCAACACCCCATCGCAACTCATAGAAAAACGCAGCCTGTTTCGTACTCAATGTTTCTTCATCAAGATTTGTCAGCAGATACATCTTCTTACCATGGCGCTGCAACGTTATCAAACGAAGGACAAGTGGAGGCGTGGCTGTTTCCTGAGCCTTTACAGGCCAGAGGTAAACCGTGCCGTCATTTTCTATTTTGGCATAGCCAAGGTTTTTCAGCAGCGTTACATTCGAGCCAACACGAATCAGGAACGATCTGTTGTGAAGGAGAATTTTCTTCATCAGATCATAGCCAGTAAAACCGGCGTCAGCTATAAGCAATGCCTTTTCAGGCAGTATATGAAGCATATCTCGAAGATGATTTCGTTCGGCATCGGTGGCTTTGCCGATCAGCCAGGCCCACGGAAGCCCACTGCCGATATGCCATAAAGTCGTCAGCCAGGCCTGCGGACCGGTACCCTTTCTGCCGCCACAACCAAATGATTCCTCATTCGCTTCGGTACGCGGCATTTCCACACGCGAGCCGTCAACGGCGAAAGCCAAAAAGCCTTCACGCGTCCAATGTTCAGCTGCAATCTCCCGAAGCCGCCGGCGAAGATGTTCCATTACCGGAACTAATAGAATGTTGCCAAGCGACATCAATTGCTTTATAAAACCCTGATATGTTTGGCCGACTCGTCGCCGCGTCGGATACATTTCTATGATACATTTTCGAGCTTCGGCAAATCGGTCTTTGAGCGTGCAGCCAGGGCTGAAGCACGTCATCAATACCGTGTAAACCAAAACCATTGGCTGCCATCTGGCGTGATTTGAAATTTTGTGTTTCGAAAAATAGCCGCGGGCAGGAATTGGTTTAATCCTGACCGCAAGAAATGTCGATACGAATATTGTCTACACTGCTTTGAGTGTTTCATAAGGACTCCTTTCCGATTTTTGTCGCGACACGATTATTATCGGCAAAAGAGTCCTTTCTTATTTATAGTCCTAACGTTACAACCATTGGAAACACTAAACAGTTCACGGCGTTGGGTGCCATGCCTGCGCTGTTTGCAGGCATGTAAAGGTTGAGAAAAGAATAGACATTAGACAATAGATTCGATCATGGCTAGCCCGCCCGGTGCCATGCCTACGCTTGCGTGGGCATGGCACCGTTTCATTATCTTCTAAGACTTCATAATACTTTTAAAACTAAAAACATAGATTCCCGATCGGGGTCGGGAATGACAAAAGCACAATATAAAAAACTCTCAGTGTCCTCTGTGGCTCTGTGGCAAAACCCCAGCTAAAAATCACTCGTCGTTTTTGACGGTGATTGTGCAGGGCTGGGGGCTTTCGACGCATTTGTAGCCTACGGCGTTTTGCAGTCTGTACACTGCCGGCCTGTTCAGCATCGGCAGCAGTGCCGTTGCAAACGTAGGCTGGGGCGTACCGTACTGTTTTATGTTATCAGCAATAATTTTTTCGCGGTATTGCCAGAAGGCAGGGGGAAATTGAATTTGCCGTTTTGCAATGTCTATAATAAAGCGGGTGCGGTCACAGATATATTGATTGAATCTTTCGGGTATTTTTTGTTCCACGGTTTTCGGGTCAAAAGCATTTTGCGGCATGATCGCCCGATCCTGTTTCATGCTTGGGCTTGCGACCACGCCCTGAAAGCCGGCCAGTGAATCCAGTTTCGCATCGATCATTTTGAGGGTCATGGCCTGGCCGTCGAGAGGAAAGCTGCGAGTGTCCAGCCCGCAGGCTTTGAGTTGCTTGGCGTTGAAGAGATCCATCGCCAGCCTGATTGACCAGGCAGCCCGGGCGTTGTACCAGTAGGCAAGCCTGTCGGCCTTGGTGCCAAATAGTTTCGGCGTGACATCCGGGCCTGTGACTGCAAAAAGTTGCAGCTGGCTGTGGAGTTGTTTTTCGACATCTTCTATGCGAAGCGGCTCGACGAGGCCTTGCTTGTCTATCAGCCATGTGAGCACTTCGTTGAGGTTATCGTAATTGACACTGGGCGTAACGCCCGCTGTATTCAGCTGGACTGGCGGCAGCGGCGCCGGCGCACAACCCGCTGAATAAAGACTTGCCAAACACATAGCCGATAAGATAAGTCGAGTACGTATCATGGTTATTGATTTTAACGCCGAAAATGGGTACGAAACAATACCCAATTCGTGAAGACAGGATTTTTATGCCCCAAACATCCGAACCGGCAAAGAAACGTTCGTGGTTTCGCAAATTATTACGAGCCGCTTTCGTAACTACAATATTAACCGTCAGTTTAGTTTTGGCGGGGTGGTATTGGCTTGTGCCGACGGTACTTAAGATGGAGCTGCGGGGGTTTCTCAAGCCCTACTGGGAAGGTAAAATCAATATTGAAAAGGTAGATTTCAGCCTGACAAGCCCTATTGTCTTTCATAATCTTTCCGCGCGAGGCCCGGACGGCAGAGAATGGCTAAGGGTCAGATCCGTTAAACTCCACCTGGACAATTGGCCTAGTCTGTCGCCCGTACTCAAGGTAATAGACATCGAAAACCCAGCTGTGATTGGCTTCGTCGATCAGGGCGAAATGCACCTGCCTTTCACCTGGCCTGAGGATTCACAGGATGAACCAGCCTCGACGACCCAGCCTGAAGTTGCTCAGGACGCCGAAAAAAAAGGCTTTGTTGATATCCAGAAAATCGCGATCCACGATATTACGCTTTCGATTGTCGACTCCAACAGCCCTGCTCACAGCAAAATGACTTGGCAGCCTGCCCTGAAAAAGATCAAGCTCATTCGCCTTAAGGGCACTGCCTCCGCAGAGGGCGATATCGATATTCTGCTGGGCAAAACAAAACGAATCGACGCCCAGTTCCGGGCAAGGCTGGATTTGACCAACGTTTCGGTAACGGATCTGCGCGAATTCCTAGGCCTGCCAAAAATTAAAGAGGAACTAAAACCTCTCATCGTAAGCCGGATTCAGCTGCACACTATTTCATTCCGCGATGGGTTGTTGACCATTCCGGATTATTACATTGAAACCTGTGATGGGAAAATCTGGGGCCGGGCTCGGGCAATGATAAGACCCAATCAGCCCTTCCGATACCAACTCGACGATCTGCGGGCCCTGAAGATAAACCTGCGAAAATTTTACGCTTCATATGATCCCAGTCGACATGTCGAGTTCGGCACAGCTGGGATGTTTGTCGATATTGACGGCAAAGGATTTCAGACCAGAGGCATAGAAGTGGAAGGCATGCTGTTCATGGATAATTCCGACCTTGACGAAACATTGGTGATCGGGGAAATCCTTGACAATCTGAAAGTCAGCGGCAATGACATACAGAACGGCAGTGACTTGAAGGCGTTGTTTCAAATTAAGGAAAACGTCCTGACTTTCGCCCAGGCCAGGCTTGGAAACAATATTCTTGCCATCGATATGATACCGTACGGCAAGATCAACCTGGAGACGGGAATGATGGATTTCGTAGTGGTTTCAGCCTTTCTGAAAGACTTACGAAAAATACCTATCTTGGGAATCCTCGGCGGAATAGGCCAGGGCATGTCCAGGCTGCGGATCAAGGGATATTGGCATGAGCCAAAAGATAAACTTATCCACAAAGAACCCATAACGGATATTGCCCAAAGCACAGAAAATTTCTTCAAGGATGCCCTCGGAACGGGTGGCCAGATTACGGATATTTTTGCACATATAGTTGAGCCGCAACCCAAACCAAAACCGGCAAACTGAATCGAGTTAAACGATCCCAGCGGTAGAATGTTTGTGCGTATGCTTTGTAACCGGCACGATTACGACAGGACAGTCTGCGCCTTTGATCACGTCATCGCAGACGCTGCCAGCCAATAGATGGCACATGGCGCCATGACCATGTGAGCCGAGAATAATCAAGTCAGGCTGAATTGAATGGGCCTTTTCCAGAATCTTCTCCGCCGGGTTGCCCGGCAGGAGCATGGCTTCGACATCAAAACCCTCATCTCTGAGCCTGTCCTTAAACTCCTGTAGCATATGATGTTCACTCTGGAGCCTTTCAGCTACGTGATCTCTCACAAACATAACGCCAGTTTCATACCCAACCAGGTCTGGCTTGACGACCGGAACATGAATCAACCAAATTTTAGCGCCTATGGCCTGGCTTAGTTTTTTAGCATGGATCAAAACGGACTCGGTGGTGTCGGAAAAATCAATGGACACAAGTATATTGGCTCCCATGATGCGTCTCCTTACGAAGGTACTAAGACCTACGGCGAATTGTTCTATTTAATTATAGGGAAGGAAACTGCGGGGAAACCACCGGAAGCTGTTTTCATCTGATGAAACTATTGCCCCCCGAAACAAATCAGGCAAAACAGTATTGAATAAGCCAGAGTACCGCACCGAGCAATATCAGTCCGCCGACCATGTAAAGCATCAAACCAGCCACCTGACGAGGCAACTTGCTAATATCGTCGGTCCTGATAGTCTTGTAAACCACCGCCACCGCCAGGCAAAGAGGCAGTATCATCCAAAGCACCAGCCAGGCAGGAATCGTCATGGGATTTTGAAATAGTGTCCAGGCGATCATTTATTCTTACCGTCCTTTTCTTCTCGATCGGCGGTAGTCTTCTCTTCCCGCTTGGGTTCACTGTACAATCCAAGAATACAAAGCATAACCGCATCAAATATGCACAGCAGGTTCAACATGCCCGCCACGCCGGTGTAGGCTCTCACAATTCCCTCGGTCGGCGTTGCCAAAACCAATCCCTTTTGCTGCAGTTGAGAATCTCTTTCCATCTGTTCCCGGCCTGGTCGGCCTTGGCGGTCAGTATTGGTCCTTTCGTCATCCACATATGGCGGGAGACTCTTGTAAACCTGCTCCTGTCTGAACCAGCCTATCAAACCATGAATACCCGTAATGCTCTGGGCTGCAAACCACCATGACTCGTATCGGGAATCGACACTCATCACGCCACCCATAGCTACGCCCGCCCAGAATATTGCAGCGATAGTAATACACAGAATGACACCCCGAGCTTTACGCCCGATATAAAAATGTCCTGCACCTGGAATCAGCCAGGCCAGTATCAAGGCGATAAACCACATGGGCTTGGATTTATTATTCTTCTTAGCCATTAAAAAAAACTCGCAATCTTCCGCCAGATTACGCTGGCGGAAATGCGATTTCACACGCCCAAGGCCTTTATGTCAAGTTTTCTTATTCGACCTTTGCCTTTTTTTTAACAACCTGCCGATTTGTAACTTAGACATCCATAACCAGCACGGTCACATCGTCATGAACGTCTGAGTTATTTACCTTTTCTGAAATGCGTTGGATAAATTCATTTCTCGGCAGGCCTATGAGGTGTTGCATTTCCTCAAGTATCAATATTGAGCCATGTTTGCTATCGTGGGCGAAGCACTCTTCCAGTCCGTCGGAATAAATGATAAGTCTGTCTCCAGCTGAGAGTTGGAAACGGTGAGACTCAAAAATCGCGTCTTCCATAATCCCCAGCAGCGGGCCAGGCAAATCCAGTTCCTGCACCTTTCGGCCGCTTATGTGGATTGGCGCAGGATGCCCTGCCCTGCATATGGTAACCATAAGCGTTGTCGTATCAACTATGGCATAGAGGCCCGTGCAGAATTCACACATGGTCAATTGTTGTTTGCAGAGATCGGTATTCAATTGGGTCAGAGCTTCGTGCGGCGGGATGATCTCGTAGGTATTACCCGAAATTCGTTTGGTTTGCAGGGCTTCCTTGATGAACATTGTCAGAAGCGCTGCGGGCAGGCCATGCCCTACAGCATCGGCGATATAAAAGCCGACATGGGTTTCGTCCAGGCGGGCTGCATCGTAGAGGTCGCCGCTTACGAAACTGGCAGGCTGAAAAAACACGCCGAACCTGGCCTGGCCGACCTTGGGAAGCTGTCGCGGCAGAAAATCCTGCTGCAGCCTAGATGCCAATCGCATTTCTTCATCCAGTTCGTCAGCTGTTCTGGCGGCATATTTTGCAAGAGACTTTGCCGCAGCAAGTTCATCCAAAGTATGCAACAGATTCTGACGAATGGCTGATGTGCTGTCCAGACGGATTCGCAATTCCTCTGCTGAGACATCCTGCCCTACTCGCAATAATGGAATGTCATCTATATGCCCCAGATCCGTCGATTTTCCGATGATTATCGCGACAATTCCAACAGCGTACAAGTGTCGCAAAACTTTTTCCACACCGTCGATTTTATCATCCAGAACAGCTGCGACCACCCCCACCGCAGGCTCAGCCAACAACAACTCCTGCGAGGGCGCAATAATCTCCCACCGACCCTCAGCTGCCTGCTGAAGGCAGGGCGGGACATCGCCACCAGCCCAGATGAGTCTCTCAGTTAAATCCAACGAGCTTTAACTCCTAAATCAGTCTCCACGTTCTGCCAGGTTGGGGTCCGGCACGTCGATAAACTCGACAAGATCGCCGATGGCTATCCCAGCCTGCGCTGCAGCTCCGCCCGTCAATTCCAGTGCGTACTGGGCAGGCAGATTGGAAGAATATCCAACCCTGCCAGCCAGGTCGGGCTCGACCTGCATCTCGAAAATGTTTACGACCCTGCAGTTAGGGCCGACGAACACTATATCTATCGGAATTTTGCAGCCTCTCATGCAGAAAGAGAGATTTTTTGCACGCGGATACAAAAACAGCATGCCTCGCCCATCAGGTATTTCATCCCTGCCGCTAAGGCCTTGATATCGCTCCTTTTCCGTGCGGGCTATTTCCACCTGCCATGTTTTATCCCCGATTTTCACCACCGGCGAAGGCGAATTTGTCTTTTTCTCGCACCCAGCCAAAAAAATCAAAACCAGGCTGAGCAAACCCATCGCCATTGAAACCTTGTTAATTTTCATTATTTTAATTTCGTGTTTTCTTTGGAAATTCAGTATTTCGAGAGTCGAAATTGTTTTTCATGTTGTATAGCTGTGCATGCCGCCGAATATCCGTGTCAGGTTCGCCATGAGCAACGTTGCGAGTATCAACACAAAGCCTAAAAGTACTGCCGCTGCGCGTAGTCTTGGGCCCAGCCTGGGCGAGGAGTTCATATGAAAATAACCCGCGAACACCAGCCAGGTCGCCAACGACAACATTTCCTTCGGGTCCCAGTTCCAATAATCGCCCCAAGCCATCTTCCCCCAGACAGAGCCCAGCAACAGCCCAGCTGTCAGCATCGGAAAGCCAAACTTAACCATACGATTCATTGCCTGAGCGCGAGAGCAATCTGGATTCTCAGCAATTTCGTTACCTGGTGTTATCAGCAGCGCAAAGGCCTGAACCGCAGCCTTGGCCAGGATTGCGTATGCGAGCAGATAAGCAATTACGTGTGGGCCAAAGAGCGGACTCTGCAACGCCGGCGGAAGATGACCTATATTCGTCGGAAACACGAAGCCCGCGGGAAACAAAACCAACGCTGCAACGAAAGCGTCCACCGCCTCACCGCCAACACGCAAAACCTGCCTGCTGAAAACGGACACCGGAAACATAGCCATCCCCATGAACAACATTATCTCGAACATGCTCCGCAGTGGGATGTGATCGACATTTATAGCTCGTATAATTATGGCTGAGATGGATATCAAAAAGCCGATGATGTAAAAAATCCAACCGACTTTTGTAAGCCTTGTCACAAAAACGTGCGGATACATGCCCCAGCGCACAGCGTGGAATCGGCTGGGCAGATATCTCGTCGCCAGTCCAAGCCCAGCCAGCAGATATGCCACCATGGCTGCGTAAACCAACAGTCCCAGCATGGAATATTTAATCGCCATCACACCTGCCCTTCCTCTTCCCTTGGCGTGTCGAGTGTAACGGCCTGTTCGAGTCTTGATGCTCTCCACGCGGGGCTCAGCCACATGTTGATAACCAGTCCGAGCATCAGCAGGCCGAAGCCCGTAAAAACTATCCATAGGCCGGAATCGCTACGCAACATAATCGTCACATTCTGGCCCGTGCCGTCGCTCTCCGTGAGATAAAAATGATACCCGCCACACTGCAACGGATCATTAACCTCTATCACCTTGTGAGCCAGTTGGCCGCCTGTCGTGTCGGAAATGCTCAGCTCGGCTTTGTAGTCTTTCACCGCCTGGCCGAGATCAAAAACAATAGAAGGCGCGCCTGCCATAGACCATGCACTTTCAGAATCGAACAATGCGATAAGCGGCAACCTGGCGGTAACGACATTATCTTTTACGGAAAACATAAGCTCACCGCCGACATCTCCCAGAGACACCTCCAGGATTACCACAGGCGGAGCCAGCTGACCGTCGTGAATCGGATTGGCTTCGTCGGTGACATATCTCTTTACGGTCATTTTAATGCCGGACCTGCCCAGTTCCACCGGTTCACCCACCTGCCAGATGATAGGTTGATAAACAGCTGTGAGTGTATCCGGGCTGCGGGTCTCGTAGAATAAATCCCAGGTCGGTTTAGTGGGCGGATAGTATTCCACCCACGCCTTCTCAAGTTTGATATTCAGATCATGCAGTTTTGCTTGTTGCCCAGGCTGCAGGGAGACTTGGCCTACAACCATTTTATTCTCGCCCATCCAAAGAGCGCGAAGCTTGTGAGCGTATTGAGAACCCCACATGGCTCCGCAGATAATCAGCAGCGTACCAAGATGTATCGTGATCACTCCCAGCTTGGGCTTACGATTTCGCCAATCGATAAGACTAACGAGCAGCAACTCAGCCAGGAACAACCAGAATATCGCGAGAGGAATAGAGTTGAAAAAATTCTTTGCGCGCTGAGCCCCCAGAAACGCCCCGAAAACTGATAGCCCAGCCAGCAGAAAAAGAACTGCCAAACCCAGCCAGATCAGTACGCCGCGAATTTTACTCACTCTCGAGGCCATTGAGTTATCCAGAAAAGAAGGCAAGCCCACGTAATCGCCGACTTGCCTCCAGAAAGACCGCTTCCGCCAACTATCTACGGCGTTTTAATTGTGAAATTCAGGTTCCATTTCCCTCTGGATGATAAAACCTTGAAAAACTATTCGATTTTGGTGTCAGGCGCGGAGGGCGTAAGGAACGACCCTGGCGGGACGATCCAGATTTCCACTCGGCGGTTGATCTGGTTGCCCTTGTGACCTGCCTTGTTCGGAGCTATGGGGTGATATTCGCCAAAGCCCATAACAGCTATCCGGTTTGAAGCAATACCCGCCTTCTCCAAAACCTTCTCCACACCAACAGCCCGGTGAGCGGAAAGATACCAGTTGGTTGGATGCATTCTACGCGTCTCAGGTTTGCCGATGGGCATATCATCAGTATGGCCTGCGACGTAGACTGCAAATTTTTTCGCTTCCGGGGTATTGAGAATTTTTGCCAACTTCCCGAGGGTGTCACCAGCCTGGGGGGTTACGTTGGCACTGCCGGGCGGGAAGGTAAAATCACTTTTGAACTTCACCATACCGTGCTTCTCGTCATACTCCGCGATTTCCGGGTTCGCGTCTGCAAAACTTCGCAGGGCTTTGTTCAGCTCCGGTGGGAGCGGATTGATAACCACGGTTCTGGGTTTCGCAGCTAGCTCGTCGTACATGCCCTTAAGCTTGGCCAGGGCGTCGGTGAGCTTTTGATTGGAGTCTTCAAGCTCGGTGATTTTGCGTTCACGAGCGCTTGAACCGGCATCCAGGCCTGAAAGCCTGCTGCTCAGCTGGGCATTCTCGGTCTTTAGCTGCTGATTCTCAGCCATGGCCCGATCCAGCCTGTCGCCCAGTGAGCGATTGGCTGCCCGCAGCCTTTGTTCTTCGCAACCAGCTGCTGCCAACAGAAGCCCCGCCATTACAACCGATACCAAAATTGTTCTAAATGTTTTCATCATAAATCCTTTCCCATCCCGGCCAGATCTAAACCCAGAAAAAATACAGGACGGATTTGTCAGAACCTTTGTTGTTGCTATGAATTTTTCTACTCTGAACTGTCTAGATTTCAGCTATAGTAACCTTAGGCTTCGGCACCGTCAGCCTTCTGCTGGAATGCCTTGCCCACCAAATAGCCCACGCCACCAGCAATCAGCGTAATGACGATGATGGCAATAACAAGCATCACCATGCTACCCTGCAGTACGGTAAGAAATCTTGGCGCTATCAGCTGTTGGGCTGCCAGGCTCGCAGCTGTGACTATCAGCATGATGATCGTCGCGCCAACCAAAAGCCCGCCGAACAATCCGCCAACGGCGTCGGTGGAGTCGTCTTCTTCTATGTATACAGTTTCAGTCTCAACCCGTACGGACGATGCCGTCGGGATATCGACCTCGCTCATGCCTCCCAGACCGCTGGCTGTGGAAATACCGTCCAGTCCGCTGCTGAGTCCTGCCTCGACCAGGCCGCTTCCCAGTCCGCTGCCGGTAATGCCTTCCATGTCGTCCAGAACCGGGCCCAGGGAGGTATCGTCGCTTTCGCGAGTAAGATCCAACAGCCCCGAGCCGCTGCCGACACCTTCAAGGGCAATCTGGTCATCCAGCGAAGGAGCGATTTGCGTTTTTGCCTGCGGATCAGCTTCATCTATTTCGAGATCTTCGTCATCGAAAATGCTTATGCCCTCAGATGTGATAACGGTGTCCTCTTTCTTAGGTTCGCTGATTGGAATGGTATCAGCTGCGCCAAGGTCGATATCAACCTGCGGATCGCTTACTGTAATGCCAAGCTTACCTGCAAGGGCTTCCAGATCGTCGCTTTTGAAGAGATTCTTGGTTCCATCACGATACATCTGCAGTTGGCCTGAATTGGCATACTCCATGAGTTGTTCTTCGCCAATGCCAAGCATTTGACATGATTCTTCAACGGAAAGATACGCTTTCTTACTCATTAATCTTTACTCCCGGCTGGGGTTTGCAAACCCGCATCGCCTTGTACATCCTTTGATTTCAAACGTTTTTGTTTTATTACCGTTCTGCGTACTTCCGCGGGCGACATCTCCTCCGGAGTATTATACGCATCCAACTGAACATCGTATGCATATGTCCGGGCCGCGATCAGCCTTAACATCCGATCCTTACCGGTGAACTGATAGACGCAAATCGTACTGTTCTTATAATCGACCAAATAGAGTCCAAAAGTTTCGCGAGATATTTGGCCTGCCACTACAAAAACACTTTCTTTCCCTCCCTCGCCGACAGGTTGTGTTTGCGCAACAGCAGCACTCATGCCCAGAGACACCAAAAGCCCTGCTGCGATAATGCCAAGCAGCACTACCGCCGACCACCGAGCCCAGAGAATCTGCTTATTACGGTTAGGCGAGCTGATTGTGTTTTTCATAAACCTACATCCTGCGGTATTTTCGGACAAATATAACCCGCGGATTATAAGCCATGCCATATTCGTATTGCAACGCTTTTTTTAGGCCTGGCGGGTGGTTTTCCAAATCATTAAAAAAACGGCTTTCGCATTGGCGGGGTCTCAGGGTATAATGTACCTGCCTAGCTGCTGCTGCAAGAGCATTTTGGTATCAAGATGCCGATGCGGGTGTGGCCTGGCGATTATCGCACGGAGTTGCCTGCCTGTTCCGGGTTAGACAACCTGACCTTGCGTATGGACCCTCGGTTACGGGCCGGGGACGTGAAACCTTGAAAAATTCCGCAGGCCGCTGCGGTTAGCGAGTTTCGGAGTACTCTATGACTGATCCGACCGACCAGTCGGGCTTGAATCCCGATGCGCAAAATTTTGCGCAGCCCCAGAACGAAATTTCCCCTCTGAACAACGAACCTTCTGACGATAATCACCCTAATAATAACGACATAGAGCAAAATGACTCCCAGGCCTTTGGTGAGCCTGACCCTTCTGAGCCACAACCATTTGAAGCTATTGCTGAGCAGGATTTTTCGGAAAATATAGCTGATGATGAGGACAATTCTCTGCAATCCGAACTGGAAGAGCTGGAAGACGATATTGACGAAGACTTAGGGGCTGTGGAGCAGGAACTGGCAGAAGCCAGGGATGAGTTCAAGCAAGCCGGCCAATCCCAGCCAAAGGGTAAGTCCGCCCAGCGATCCCGTCAGCCCGCCGAGCCAGCCGGTCCGACTGTTGTAGCCCGGTATGGCGTGATGCGGTATATCGGGGAATTTTCGCACAATCTGAAAACCCAACCCATGCCAGGCCGAAAGATTGTCGTGAGAACCGACCGGGGCGTTGAGCTGGCTGAGGTAGTCGCAGCTGTGCATCGCAACCCCGATACTCACTGTGGCCCGCGGGCGATTCACGGCGAGAACCTCAAAAAATTTCTGAAAAACTCCGGCCCGGAATATCCCTTCCGCAGAACAGGCCGAGTTATGCGACTGGCCAACCCGCAAGATGAAGTTGACTTCCGACACCTGGAAGCTTCGGCAAAGGAAGAGGGAAAATATTGCCGCCAGGAAATTAAAAAAGCAAATCTGCCAATGAGGCTAGTTACCGTGGAACATATGCTGGGCGGCGAACGGATCGTTTTTTACTTCACGTCCGAAAGCCGTGTTGACTTCCGGGACCTCGTTCGAGACCTCGCAAGCCAGTTCCGTACAAGAATCGAGATGCGACAGGTCGGCGCACGTGACGAAGCCAGGCTCGTCGGCGACTACGAAAGATGTGGCCAGCGTTGCTGCTGTCAGGAATTCCTCAAACATCTCAAACCAGTTTCGATGCGAATGGCGAAAGTCCAAAAAGCCACCCTCGATCCGTCTAAAATCTCAGGCCGATGCGGCAGACTCATGTGCTGCCTGAGGTACGAGGACGAAGCCTACGACGAACTGCGCAAGAATCTGCCCCGCAGAAATTCCTGGGTTCGCACGAAAGACTACCTCGGTAAAGTTCTTGATACGCAGATCATCACTCAACTGGTCAGGCTGGTACTGCCTGACAATACGTACATCGCTGTCTCGGTGAACGACCTTATCGAGCGCGACATGCAGCCTCCGTCGGAAGATCAGCTCAAGAACGCTTCAGCCCGACATGCTGCTATTCGTCGCGAAGCTGTCGCCGCTCCACCGCCGCCGTCATTTGATTTCCCGTCATCCGCTTTCGGACGGGACGATACCGGCGAGGTTGAGGAAGAGTTGCAGACCGCAGACGCGACCGGTACGGATGTACCGTTCGAAGCGCAGCCTGAGAAAACTCCCGGCGAACAGGCCAATAAAAAACGTCGCAGAAGTCGCCGGCGCAAGAAACCCTCGGGCGGACAGGCAGAGGCTTCGCAACAGCAGAATCGTCAACAGCGCCAAAAGCCCGCAGAAGGCCAAAGACAAACTACTGACAAGGCAGCCTCGTCCGATTCCACAGGCCTGCCTGCCAAAAAGAAAAGACGAAGAAGAAGACGCAAAAAACCAGGCCAAGGTGGCCAGAATAGCCAAAGCAACTCAGGCAACACACCAAGCCAAGGCGAATAGATTAAATAGGAATGGTGGCGTGGCTATACCGTCGGTGTAGCCACGAACTACTCGAGACGCTTAATATAATGCGGAGGCCTCGCCCAGATTTTAAAACGTAGGGCACGTAACATCTGTTCGTTACGTGCCGATTTGACGTGGTTGCAAACACGATAATCATGGCACCGGGCCAGGTGAAAATTTCAATTTGACTTTGCTTTTTCGCTTTGTTAGCTTTTCATCTAGTCACCCAAGGTTGGGGATGGTGGAAGATGTCTCCGGGGTGGAATTCTTTTTTAGTGTGTTTCGTGGGAGTTGTCGTGTCGGGAAGCGGGCGAAAAACCAGGGAATGTGAATCAGTATCCCAAACAACAGAGGGACTGAGCAAGACAAGGAAGCTCTTGAGTTTCGTCTTGTCCGTCTTGATTGTTACTGTCCTCGGTTTTTTGGCTTATCTTGTTTTCTTCCCGAAAAAACCTGGCTCTAAAGTTACTTTTTACTCCAATACACACCCACAGGCCAAAGTTGAGCGTAAAGCCAAGTCTCTTAAGGATCTACTGGCCATGAGTCCCGAACAACTCGCGGAAGTTGACATCGCTGAGATGAACCTGCTCTGTGCAAGCGGACTGCCGGGGGCGGAGAACCTTGATGTAAGCAAAAAATTGTCAAGGCTCGACGAATATGCCAGTTGCGTGCGTTACTGGACAAATCAAAGTATGCCGGCTTTCCACGAAAATCCGGACAAATATGATAATTCCGAAGCCAAGTTTCGAGTCTTACTGCTGATTTCCGTACTGCAAAAGGAATATGGGGTTCACTATAACTATCGGGGTGAGCGGAATTGTGACTTTACTGACTCAAAGAATCCTTTCATCCACGGCCTGATCGACGATAGCAACGGAGGTACCTGTGCATCAATGCCGATCATGTATGTTGCGGTTGGTCGCCGGCTGGGGTATCCGATGAGACTTGTGTTGGCGAAAACACATATTTTTGCTCGTTGGGACGATGGCAAGGAAAGATTCAACATTGAAGGTACCAATCCACGGTTCAATTATCACCCGGACTCATACTACTGCAATCCGCCGTATCCGAAAATTAGCGATGCTGAACTCAAACAGGGATGGTACCTCAAGTCGCTGACACCGGCAGAGGAGTTGGCTGTTTTTCTTCAGAATCGTGCTAACTGCCTGATGGACAACAACCGGTTCAAGGAAGCGGAGCAGGCGTTCACCCGCAGCTATCAACTCGCACCGCAGAACCCGTTTGGCAGACAGCAGATTGCCTCTGCTATATGGGCTAGAAGGGCAGCCCATCGCAAAAAAATTCGAGTAGCCAGAACGAGCCTGTTGGATGACGGATTCCCCATTCCTAATCCCAGCCGTGCCCGAACATTGAACATTGAACAGATTAATGCCATGAATCGAGCGAATATGCAACGAAGGATGAGAATTTCACCGCCAACGTCAAATGTACCATATTCGCATTCCCCACATAGAGTTAATTTTCCAAGGAGACCTTGAACTTCGGAGATATGAAAGGATTTTGAATATGAAACGGGTAAACTGTAAAATAGGTTCAACCATGAGACGCATAACACTTGTATTTATTCTTCTGGGTATTATTACATTTATCGTAGCTATCCCTGCCTTTGCAGGTCGAGACCCCGGAGCCGGCCCGGCATCTGATGCTGACAGCATGGAACTGTACGATTATGCCAACAACGTACAATCTTCCCGCGTCAACCAAAACGGCTACAATAACCAATATGACGACGGAATGAATCTATATCAGTATGTAAAGAGCAATCCTGTTAGAAATGTGGATCCATCTGGTTTATGTAAGAAAGAATTGAACATAAAAGGACATGGTCTTTTTTTACAGGATGACTGTGCAAAAAAGAGTCAGATTGATGGAAATGAAAAATGTGTTCCAGTGGGCATGACAAATGGCAAGAATGGTACCATGATGTTAATGGCGGATGATATAAAAGCAATATGTTCGGACTTGTGTTGCGATGCCACCCTCTATTTGCATGGTTGCGCAATCGGTCGAAATGAAGATTATATGAAGAAGGTCGCATCTGGATGTAACAAAATTAAAAAAGTATGCGGCTACAAAAAAAGTTTGAGATACATACCTTGGACTGACATTACTTTGCCTGCACCTTGGAATTGGAAATGTATCAATGTTAAATAAAAGAACTAAAATCTGTCTAACGTTACTGTTTACTGTATTGCTTTTATGGATGATTTATCTAAGTGCAACTTTTATATTTCTTCCAAGCCAAAGTGATTATCAACAACTGATAGAAAATGCTGAGGCCGTAGAAATACAATATTTACCATTAACCAATTATCCTCGTCATATTAAAATGCTGGATATTTCCGGAGAAGACAAAGATACATTGATTAAGCTTGCTAGTATCATCGAGTTTCGTAGTTTTTGGTCTTTTCGTTCCCCAAAGACAGGTAGCACATATAGAATAAAGGTCACATGCCAGGACGGTACAGTTGAGAATATAGACATTCGCTGGCCTGGAATTCTTCGGCATGGTTACTGGTGGATACGGATTTCTAACGAGAGCAAGCAGACAATCCAGCGTATTGTTTCCGAGAACAATGGGAAATTACCTGATAAAGATGCTGTAATCCAGTTAATGACACAATAGGTCGGGGCGGGAACAGCCTGGTGCCATGCCCACGCTTGCGTGGGCATGGCACCTAACGTGGAACATCAAAAGCATGCCACCTGCCATAGAGCTAATTTTCCAAGGAGACCTTGAACTTCAATAATATGAAAGGATTTTGAATATGAAACGGGTAAACTGTAAAATAGGTTCAACCATGAGACGCACAACACTTGTATTTATTCTTCTGGGTATTGCTACATTCATCATAGCCCCCCCTGCCTTTGCCGGTCGAGACCCCGGAGCTGGTCCAGAATCCAATGCTAACAGTGTGACGCTGTACGATTACGCCAACAACGCACAATCTTCCCGCGTCAGCCAAAACGGCCACAACAACCAATATGACGACGGAATGAATCTGTATCAGTATGAAAGGAGTAATCCGGTTAACAATGTTGACCCAGCAGGATTATACTCGGGCAAATGTCCTGACTTTAAGGAGAAGTGCGGTTGTGCATTGTCTTCAGAATGTAGTGTGGGTAACTGCTTACAAGCAAGAAAAGATTCGTCAAAGGCGGCTTCCGCAGCTGCCGCGAGGTATCCCAAGAGCTTACACAATGGTAAAGGGGACGCATGGCGGCACTGCTATTGGAATTGCCTTATGACACGGTCGGTTGGCAAGCCTTGTGCCAAGAGGGTGGCAGATAATCATGAGGATTGCGGGGATCGTTATGGGCAACCGGCAACTGAACGGTTAATGGACGAGCATAATAATCACAAAGGCCGAAAGCTTGCGAGTAAGCAAGGCAGTTGTGCCGATCTTTGTAAGGACGCTTTGGATAACGGCGATTTAAAGGTTCTTAACCCATGACTACTAAATTCAATAAAGGCATCCTGTATATCATTGGACTTTTTGGTTTTTTGTTTATTGCTTGCGGCTTGGTTTCCTGTGCGGGCAGTGCTTCATCCCAAAGTGGTTTTGAATCCAAACTACGAGTCGCAATTCAGAAGTCAGCCAAAGGAGAAATTCAATCCTTCGCCATGGAAACCATAACGGATTTCCCATGGGATGGCTTATACATCTTTGGCCCATACACTCCTGCGAATGAAATCGAAAAGGCTCTGGGGGTAGCCTGGCCGCCTGCCAGGAAATGCGGTATTGAAATGTCAGACACTTTCTGTCTCCTGGTCTTCAAGCATAAAGAAAAAATTATTAGATACTATGAATACTCCCGAAGTGATGGTGACTGGTCCGCTCTTAGTAGCACAACCAAAATTTCACCCAATGCTGCTGTGTTTGTGGCAAGGGAACAAAATGGCGTTATAGTAATAGATATGGCGGATAAAAATCAGCCGTAATGCTAAACCTGAATTCTTAGTTACTCAAATGAGCATTTTTTTGGTCATAGCTGGTGTATATTCTACATAAACCAAATAGATTGGCTATTATCGACCAATAGGCCAAGTGCCGTGGTTGCTTTGTTTGCAACCACGTTTGACAGGTCGCATGGTTACCTCGAAAACAACATTCGGTGTAGCCATGAACAGGTCTGCGCCTATTTATATCCTTCGACCGCGCCGGAGGTATATTTTTCGATAGCCTGGCTGAGGTCTACGTTGTTGATATTCGCAAGCGTACAAAGCCAAGCCAGGACGTCGGCAAATTCCTCTTCCTTGTTGGCCTGGTCAGTTCCCGCCAAGGCTGTCGAAAGCTCGCCGACCTCTTCGATGAACCACATAAACGTAGCTGGGGTTCCGCGGGCGCTGTCGGTTGCGTAATATTTGGTGCGAATGAATTCCTGAAATTCTTTTATGGTCATTACTGTCCTGATTCTTTCATGTGTCAAAAAAAACAAAGGCTTTAGAGCATTTTAAATTTATTTTTTACAAAAATTCTCACGATCCCGTATTGTCCAGTTTTTCCAAGGCCGCGTCAATGTATTGCAGTATCTGATCGGCCTGGCTTTTGGGATCAAGCTGTTTGCCTTTGAGTGCTGCTTCGCGCGCCTGTTTGAGCATGGCTGGGTTTTTCCGGGCCAGACCTACTCGATATCGCACCATCGCAAGATAATTCCAGCTGTGCGCAGCCTGGGGTTCCAAAAGCGTCAAGTTGCCCGCCTGGCTCAGGGCAAGGTCGAAATTTCGCTGCTTGAGAAACAGCGTCGCCATTGCTTCATGCGCGCTGGTTTCATAAGGATTGATGAACGTCACTTCGCGAAAATAGTCCAGCGCAGCATCGGGTTGGCCCAGCGTTCGATATATTTCCGCTATCTGCCGGGCGTATTGCGGCGTGTTCATGGTGTGCTTGTGAAGGTATATGAGGTTCGGCAAGGCTTTCTCCGGCTGGCCCAGCTGAGCGTAAATCTTGGCAAGCTCTTCGTAGCTGAACGAATCCATAGGCCTGCGTCGCTGGAGAAGTTCCAGCGATTCTATTGCCCCAGGCCAATCCTTCTGACCCAGATAACTCCTCGCCACAATGTGCATTGCTTTCCAGTTATCGGGTTCTTTCTCAAGCACAAGATCGGCCTGCTTACGGGCCTGGGCAAACTTGCGGGCAGTGAGCAACTTCTGGGCCTTTGCAATAAGGGATTTTTTGGAGTTGGCAAAAATTCCCACTCCGCGGGCAGCCTGGATGAGCTTACCCTCCGCCCGGGGTTCAAACCCCCACTTAGTGACAGTCTCTCGAGCCCAGGCCTGGAATTCCTTGTCAAATTGCCGTTCGCTAATCCCAAAAACGTTTTCAAAAACTTCCTTTTGGGACTGGCCTTTTTTAAAACCCTGTAACATTTCGCTGAGTTTTTCAAAACCACGCGACTGGATAATAAATTCCAGAATCCATTCCGACTGCGCATAGGCCAAGATTCTGTCGCCCTGTTTTTTGGGACGAATGAAACCCCAGTCCAGCCTGGCTATCGGAAAGAGTTCTTTTTTCTGCGTAGCGTTGACCAGCGTTTGGATGTATTGGAAAGCCCGCTTATCCTTCTGCTGCCAGACGGCGCATGCCTCAGTAAGCCAGTGAGGAATTTTGTTGTCCGTTGCTTCCAACGTAACGGAATGCGCAAATTCATGGCGAAGTACTTGTGCCCAGTTGTGCAGGCCCAGGACTCCTCGGGCCTTGTTAGGTGCAGTTATCGCGATAACCCGCCCCGTACAGGCCCCGACGGTGGGAACCCAGCCTCTGCCGCTGATGCGCGCGGAAAATTCCTGCTGGTGCGGTAGTACTTCAACAATAGTCTTTCGCTTTGGCTCATAGCTGTAATCGCTGGTTACTTCGGGATAAATTTCTTCCATGTAACTGCTGATCTGCTCAAGCAGAACGCGATCATACCTGCCGTCCACCTTGACGATGAAATGTTCGCTTTCCTTTACCTCAAAAGATTCCAATTTCTTTGCGATATTCAAATAGTTTACAACATCTGCCCGGAAGTCGTCGAGCTTGTGTGCCTTTTCGAGCACCTCCAGCGCCTTGTCTTCCTCGCCGGTCTGCATATACAAGCTGCCCAGCGCCGCCCAGGGCCCAGCTGAGGTGGGACTCAACTCCGCTGCCTGCTTGAGGTAAATCTCAGCCTGGTCAAACTGCCTGCCAGCGATCAGCCAGGCTGCGATGGTTTCCGGCAATTCGACGCACTTGGGATTGATAGACCGAACTCTGTTCTCAAAAGGCTTTGCCTTGTCGGGCTGATCCTTCCGCACGTAAACCGCCGCCAGCATGCTAAGCGCTTCGATATGATTTGGATTTGTCTTCAGAATTTTTTCCAGCAACGGCAGGGCGTTATTTAATTTTCGCCATTGCATGTAACAAGCTGCCTTTGCCAGCAGGGCCTGGTCAAAATCAGGATTGATTTTCAGCGCCCTGTTAGCGGCGGCCAGGCATTTCTCGAACTGCCACTGCTCCAGAAACACAACTGCCATGCCCGCATGGGCTGGGGGGATTTTGGGATTCAGTTTATTGGCCAGGTCAAATTCCTCAGCTGCTTCGGCAGCTTTGTGTTTCTCCAGCAGGAAAATACCCGCTGCGATATTGGCCTGCCAGTAACCGGGCTGGACTTTCTGATAAGCGTCCTGGAAATAGTTGTGCAGAATATTCCTCGCCTGATCCGACGCCCGCCTGCCTGTAAGCACAGCGTAGCGATCCATGATTTTCCCCAGCGCTACGAGCGCTTCGGCGTCCTTGCGGAAAGATTCGTCTTCAATAATTAGTTCCATCTGCTTATACGCCTTGATCGCGTCATCGCGTCGGCCGATTGTTTCGAGCATTTGCCCTTGCAGCAGAATGGCTGGCGCTGATTTGTCGTTCAATTTCAGGGCAGCTGTTGCGTGAGCGAGGGCGTCGTCATATAAGCCAAGGTTAGCCTGGGCCAGGCCGACCGCGACGTGCCATTTTGAATTTTGCTGAGACGTCTCTGCAACAGAGTCCAGGACGTCGAGAGATTTTTCGTACTCGCCCACTATCGCGAGCGACTCTGCCAGCCCGATCGCCGCTTCCACTCGCAAATCAGCTGGGCCTGTCTCCAAGAGACTGCGAAACATTTCGGTCGCTGTGGAATAGTTGCCCTTCATGTAGGCCTGGCTGGCATTTTGAATCGAGACGGAATCCCCCGAGTCCACAGCTTGGCTAGTCGCGCTCTGTGCCCAGACCAAGCCGTCCAGCCCAGCCATCGCCAGCAGCATCAACACCACTAAAAAAAGTCTGAATCGCAAACGCATCTTTCTCTCATACCCCTTATTTCATTATATGTCTTCCGTGTGAATAACACATAAGAACCATAATAACATAACCCCGGAAATCTTGCACGGTTTCCGTGTTTTTCTGTTATTGTGGGGCCCCTTAAGTGGATAGGTTTCGTCCCTACAGAGTACCAGGAACTTCCACCGCCAAAAGGCAAGCCAAGGTTGAGTCTCGGCTTGCCTTTTGACGACGATGGATCAAAAAAATTAATTCGTGAACTGTTGACGAATCAGTATCAGTGCGTGTCATTTCAAGCGAAGTCGCGGCCTGCTATTTAACTTCCTTACCGCCGGCTTCGAGGGACTCGGCCAGGAGTTTATTGAATGTCGGCAGGTCAACCCATGCGACGTGACTATCGCAATACAATACATTTGTCCCCTCGCCGCCATAGTTAGTGGGGTCTTCATAGGCTTGCAAAAGTTGGTCTGGCCTGCCGGGGAATGTTTCATAGTAAACATAAATATAATCCATCGGCCCGGAGAGTTTTTTAGTAGCCGGGTCATAGCAAGGACCAGGTCTGGGGCTGACAGGACTATCGAGCGCTTTGGCGGATATAAAACCCTCGTCAATCAGCAGTCCCAGATGTTCGGGATACTTGTCCTTATTGGTGCATGAATACAGCACCAAGCCCTTGCCCATACCATTAAGATTGGTCATTGAGATGGCCTTTTTTGCCACTGTTCGTGCTCGGTTTAAGGATGGCAATGCTATGGCAGTTCCCAGTGCAGCCCCAGCTGGTACGGATACAAGCGACGGGGTCGAGCCGAAGCCCTCGAACGTAATGCCGGTTTCATCGTGAGAAACGACGCCGACTTCAGGCTGAAGGAATTGAAGCACGTTTTCAAGCGTATCGGGCATGATGGGCAATTTGGCAGCACCGAGCTGAGTCCTCATAACGTTGGAAATCATTGTTCCAGCGATGAGTTGGATCGGGTATAGACGTTTGACGATCTGCGGCGTATTGATATATGACAACATTGAAGGCTTGGCTGAGACTCGCGTCTGTAGCTTTTTGAAAGCGTCGGTCTCAGTCACCGGCTGGGTCTTGTTGGATAGCGTAGACGCTATAACCTGAGGCCAGAGTGCGAGGTAAAGTCTGTCATTATGCACCGCCCAGGCCGGTAGAAACGCCATAGCGGCCTTGCTGGCCGGGGTGCGGAGATAATGAATCTCAATCTCGGCGACAGTCATTTTTTCAATACGAGGTCGATTCATCATAAGCCGTTTTTCGGAACGGGACATTTCTTGGGGAGCAGGCTGGGTTGTTGCGCCATCGGCTTTTCGCGATTTCGGGTTTAGCATTCGTCTGACTTGGCCTTCGATTTTCGCGATGGTCGCGACAAAAGCTTCAGGATTTTTGAGGTCAACACTTATCACTGTGCCGGTAAGCAGGCCGCCCTGACTTTCAGCGGTGGAGATCAGCCAGGTATCGCCAAGGTTGTCGATGATGTCTTTTTCGATGGAAATTCCCATCGGCTTGCCAGCTGCGAATAACGCTCCATTCATCACGATTGATGCCTGCGGGCTGATGTCCATCGTGCTTTTGCGGATCGTAGCCAATAGCGCTGTCGGGTCGATATTCAAAGCCATCGCAAAATCAGCGTCAGCAGGAATGGCTGAGAGGTCGGCCTGGGTAAGGGCTTCACCGGCAAAGGGCATCAGAATCCCCGTGTGTGGAGCGGGCGAGAAAATCTTCAGCTTCGAGAGCATACCTTTATCCACAATCCGCAATGTCCCAGCTACAACAGTTACCTTCTCCACACCAAGGGCAGCGGTGATTTTCTTCAGCAAACTTATCGGAGCTGATGTTGGTTGAGTGGTAGGCTGAGTGGAAGCTGGTTTCGGCGGGAAGAAAAGTTCCTCAGATTGGGCGAGTATGCTTTCAACGTCTACATAGAGTGCAGCCTGGATGTCCGGGCCGCCGACATCCTTCATGCTTGCGATGAACTTTTCGTTCGTAGCGAGGTTCTGGCTGATCGGATCGGTCAGGATCGCTTCAGCCTGGGTCTTGGCTTGGCCTAGGGTTATGAAAAACATCTCACCGGAAAAACCATAAGCAAGGCTGATGCTTTCACTGGGCATTTCAATCAGTGTGTACGAACCATTACCAAACGAGATCGGATCCGGTATTTTGTCATTAGGCCTTAACAGTGTTGCTGTCAGTTCGTTGAGAGCTTTCTCAAAATCAGGCTTATCCTTTCCGAGCTCAATGAAAAGATAAGCCCGTTGAACGCCGGTTTCTTTGCTTAGCCCAGCTGCTGCTATCGTTATAGGCCTCTGCCAGGCGATATCGATAAGTTTCAGGAGGGCTTCGGAACTTTTTTTGCCGTCTCGGCCCATGCCCACGCCCTGGTCAAACCCTTGGCTGAAGGCAACCTTAAGAAGTTCCATCATGGAATCCTGCTGGATCATCTGCCCGAACTGCGAGCCGTCGAATGTCAGGCTTCGCCCTGCCCAGTGGGCATAAGCGATGGTGTCGGCAGGCAATTTTTCCTCAACGCCTGCTCTGGTGATCGCTGGCAACAGCATGGCTGAGATTATCAACACAAGCGAAACCATTATGAATGAACGAACGCGTGAAAATTTCAGTAATGAAAAATAAGCCATGATCAAACTCCTTAAATTGCCCGCCGGCAACGCAGCCTGACGGAATTCACCTTTTCTTGTCGATTACCCTTGATACTCACCCTAAAAGGATACGGATTATGCCTGCGTATGCCAGCTTTTTTTGCTATAATGGTTTGGAGAATCTTCTGAAACGTAAGGCAACCAAAATGAACAAAATTGCTGTAACAATAGGCCTGGCTTTGATTACCATTCTGATAGCGGGCTGTGAGCCAGGCCAGCCTGAGGGCATTTCCTTAAGTACGGACATCAGACAAAGGCCCTGGGAAACCGGACTTGATGAAGGTATAGAACTGACCACGAGTCATTATCAGATTTTTACCACAGCTGGTGATCAGAAACTCGAACGCACCCTGCCGGGCTTCATGGAAGCCTGCTATATCAACTATAACAATCTGACGGAGCTATCAGCCAAACCGATTTCACCCATGCCCATGTACATGTTGGCCAGTCGTGAAGAATGGCTGAACCTGACCAAAAGCAAATTCGGCAGTGGCGCGGAAACCGCCGAAAAACTCGAAGCCGGCGGCTATACATATAAAGGCGTGACCGTTTGCTGGAATATCGGGCAAGTGGTGACTTACTCCATTGCTGCTCATGAGGGGATGCACCAGTTTTTATACCATCGATTGAAGAACAAGCTCCCTCTCTGGGCTGAGGAAGGGCTGGCAACGAACTCCGAGGGGTTTGTTTTTGACCCGGGTCGAGTGCGATTCCTGTGGGATAATAATGTGCTGAGAATAGTCGATCTCAGGCAGGCGATTCTCGGCGATTACTGGATTCCGCTCGAGAAACTGCTCGTTACAAGCCCAGCTGCGGAAATAAAGGAGAGAGAAGAAAAAGCCCTAGGCTACTACGGCCAGGTCTGGGCGCTGGTGAACTTCCTGCGAAACGACCCAACCTATAGTCCCCGCTGGCAACAAATGATGAAGGACGCCGAAAGCGGACAATTTCACAAAATTTTCGCCCATCAAAGGCCCGCACCAGGCATCAGGCGGCCTAAAGCCCTAAGCAGAAGAATCTTCGAACACTATATCAATCAGGATATCAATGCCTTCGAAGCTGAGTACAAAACATACTGCCGAAAACTCGTGAAACTGGATTAGCGGAGCCTTGAAAATCCGGTTTTACTTGTTATGTAGCCGTCATATAATTAATTATTTTGACTTTTGCTTTTCTATAGCGGAGGCAATCGTTACCGCTGCGACAAGCAATGCACCTGCAATGGCAAGTGCGCCATCATGTCTGGTCATTTTTTGAAATGATCCGACAACACCTATCGCTATTATAAATGCTCCAAAAATCAATACTGCCTTTGTTCTGACATCCATTTTTTCTCCTTCAGTCATTCTGTTCGTAGATTTCCCGGATATCATTGCTACTTAAAACACGGGAATAAATTTTCAGATTGGATATTTTACCTTTCCAATATCCCAACCAGCCCATTCGGCCCTTCGGATACTCCATAGTCCCCAGAATAAAGTCGTGAAAGCCCACATTAGAGCCGCCCTTTTTTATTCTGCCACAATGTTTGCCGTCAATGTAGGTGTCAGACTGCTTTGGTGTCATTGTCCAGGTAATATGTCGCCACTGATTCAGAAGATCAACACCAACGTCAATCTTATCACATAGAGAATAACTTCCCTTGTCTGCTCTGAGAAATACTGAACTCGGGCCGCACTGAATTGTCACATCATTGCCGCCGAACCAATCCGCGTCACTTAGCCATACCAGATTATTCTCAGCACAAACCCACGCAGAAATGGTCATTTTTTCCATGTCGGGTAGCTTTTTCCCGAACTTGATATAATCATCTACGCCGTCAAATTTATACGCGCTGTTTTTGTTTCCGTGCCTGTCTTCACACAGTGTCGCGCCATGAACTGTTCCGTTAACTTCATTGCCGCTGCTGTCACGAGCATTTCCATTAAATGAATACTGAGCTTCCAAACCATTAAGAGTCGAGCGTTTCAGCGAGACAACTACCTTCAGCGGGATAGTTATGTTTCCAATCAGCGTTTGCATTGTGAGTTTGGAAATGTCAAGCGTGCCTGTTAATCTATCTCCGTTTATCAGGAATACCGTTTGGTCTTTTTGGCCGTCGTGAAAAACAATTCGTCTGATTTTTCTGATGGGGATTTTAACAGCATTAATCCCCTCAGCCTTGATACTTATTTTATCCAGAGTAACAGTTCCGATAATTTTTGATCCATCCTGAAGCGTAGCAATCAGGCCTTCTTTGGATTCGTCAGACTTATCTGCCGCTTGTAGTGTTTGCGGCATACTGCATAGAACTACAAAAAAACTCGAAAACAGAATAGTAAGTTTCATGATCGTGTCTCCCGTCTTGTAGAGCATATCAAACTTGACAGTTCCATTTTTGCTGGCTTGCTTTGCCCGTTGCTGCTTCAGAAACGTTGCGGAATATCTACAAATATGCCTTACGTTTCTTCCTTGCCACGAACAAACCCGCTACGCAAAAATAAGAACTCTCAACTTTTCAATGCTCTAATAGAAAATGGCTGTTTGTCCAAGTCTATTACAGTGGTGAACGGAGGATTTGTCAAGCCGAATCCGCAGGCAACGGGTTGTGTTTGTTGAATGCTGTTTTTTACGTATAAGACGGGGTTATCAAAAACATATCTCCTGTAATTTTCAAATTCTGGAAAACGAGTGTGCTTTTTTGTGCGCGCCGGTGAGTTGTGGAAAACATACCGCCAAGATTATTTTCCAAAAAATTTTCAAACTGTAATTGTCGAATCTTTTTACTCCACATTATCAGCCGTGGCCTGCTTTGCGCGCGCCGCGACGGAATATCAACCAAAGGGTGAGGAGTTTGTTTTTCTGATAAACATAAAAAGTTGATACGAAAAAATATCACAGCTGCCGACGGAGTTTCGTAAGAAAATCGAAATTGCCAGCCGGCCTGAACGGGAGAAATGGTAATGGCATTTGACTTCAGAAATTTTCAGGACACAAGTCTCGATGCGGACTATGTGACTTTTCTTATCGAGCAGCAGTCGATTGAAAATGAAATTTTTCACAATCGGTTATGGAATTATTTCCGCAATCCGCTGTTGGCTACTTCTGCGGTGTCTGCTGGAAAGCTGAACGAAAATTCCAGGCCTTACACCCTGGCTCAGGAAGTCGGACTGCCCGCTCGTATCACCGGCGTACAGCGTAATGGAGCTGGGCAGGATCATATGACCGATCTGCGGCGGAAGGAAGTGGTGATTGAAAACGACATAGGCTGGCGAGTTCAGACAATGGTTGATTTCCTATTCGGCAAGGGCGTGACGTTTCGCTCATTGGCTGCTGATCCCGAACTGGCTGCGGTTATTGAACAGGTCATGAGCAATCTGCTCGAAGCCAACGGCGGCCTGGCCTTGCTGCAGGAAATGGCCCTGTTTGGCGCAGTCTTTGGTTTTGTAGATGTTGCACTTCGAATCCCGGCCGATTGGCCTGCGACTGCAATTAAACGCCTGCCCCAGGCGAAAAGCTCCCCGGTCGCAAGCCTTGGCGTTTCGCAGGAAGCGCCTCGGCCGGGCATTTCTCCGCAAAATCGTCAGCAGGCTATAAGCCTGGCTCGTAAACTTAGACTCGAAACCATAGAAGCCAGCCGAATTCTTCCCGTTCTCGCTGAAGACGATTACAGCCAGACGCGATACTGGATCCAACGCTTCTTCAAGCAGCCTGCCCGCCTGGCGATCCAGAAAAAGCCCTGGCTAAGACTGGGCAGAAGCAATCAAAGCGCGCAGCCTGAACTTGTGGAAGTTGTCGAAATTATCTCGCCGACATTCTGGCAACGCTACGAAAATCGTATGCTGGTAGCTCAAGGGGAAAACGCACTCCGCAGAATTCCTATCGTGCACATGCAGAATCTTCCTTCGCCGGGCACATATGCAGGCCTGAGCGATGTAGAACCTCTCATTCCACTTCAGGACGAACTCAACACCAGGCTGTCCGATCGGGCAAACCGCGTGACGTATCAGTCATTCAAAATGTATCTCGGCAAGGGCATTGACGACTTTCTAGAACGACCCGTCGGCCCGGGCCAAATGTGGGCTACGCAAAATCTCCAAGCCAGCATTGAAGAGTTCGGCACCGATATCGGCTCGCCAAGTGAAGACATTCACATCGAACAGGTTCGACAAGCTATGGACAAATCTTCCGGCGTCAGTCCGCTGGCTGCGGGACTTCTGCAAAGCAAACTGGGCAATCTCAGCAGTGCCACCGCGCTGAAGGTGGTTCTCTCCGGCCTGCTTGCGAAGACCGCGAGAAAACGACTGACGTATGGTGCAGGCATTCAGAAGATCGCGGATCTGGTATTGGATTGGTTAGATAAAACTGGCGTACTAAAAAACTCCCCAGCTGACCGCAGAGTCGAAATTCATTGGCCAAGCCCGCTGCCAAGCGACGAGGCGGAGCAACTCCAGAACGCTCGCATAAAACAGGAACTCGGTGTCCCGGCGGACCGAATCCTGGCTGAGCTTGGCTACGATAGGGAAGTGTGAAAATTTGCGGATTTTGGAATGCGTAATTCGGATTAGCAACAACTTAAAACGTCAACAGAAAATATCGAGAACGAACAATGACAAAAGTTTTGAAAAATTTTGAAAATGCGGATGAACAGGGAACCCAAAACAAGGGTGACAACGTTGATCAGGATTTCTCGGATGATCAGCAGGTCACCTCACAGGCTGACAATAAATTTAAATCACAAGTTGAATTTATTCGCAAAGCCCAGGAGGAACGCGCAATAATTGAAGCACAACGTGACGAAGCAAAAATGCAAAAAGCTATAGCTGAGAATCGTCTCGACGCGGTTTCCATCTTCGCCAGTGCGGGCGTAGCCAACCCAAAAGACGCCTGCGTTCTGCTCGAGCAGAAACTTGATTTGGCTGAGGTTGCACCGGATCAATTGCAGCAGGCTGCCCAGGAGTTGCTTATGGAAAAGTCATATCTTCTGGCTGCTACAAGCCCGGCAGGTTCAGCCATGCCGACCATGACATCAAATGCACGCGACACAGGTCCAACCCAGTCTGTGCAATTGGCTGCGGTGGCTCAGCGTGCTGCCCGGTCAGGCAATCGCAGGGATATCGCTGAGTATCTAAGGCTCAGAAGACAAATGTCGCAATGCTGATTTTTCACCAATCCTCAAACTGAATGAACACATAGCCAAATCAATAATCGGCTAATTCGTGGGAATACGTGTCATTTAATTTTAAAAAAAACAAGCGGAAAAAATTTCTATTTCAGAAAGGAAACACACATGAGTTTCACAGGCAAAGCCACTTATTCAGCAGGTTCTACCCTCCCGGAAATTGCCGAAGATGTATCGGATATCGTCAGCATTGTCTCGCCATACGAGACGCCGTTGCTGGATCATCTTGGCGAGGCTCCGCGGGCTGCGACCAGCACTTATCACGAATGGCTGGAAGATGAACTCCTGCCGAACAAGGACACCATCAACGACGCCAGCTGGGTTGACGCATCCGTTGATACCACATTCGTTGTGGATCATGGCGATCGATTCAGAATTGGCGATCAGCTACAGGCAGCCGGCAGTAAAGAACTTTTGCTCGTTACCGGCATAAACACAAATACGCTGACTGTCACACGCGGTTATGGCGGTACGACTCCTGAAGACCTGGCTGACAATAAAGTCATCCACATTCTCGGTAATGCAGCTCTGGAAGGCGACGACGCTCCGAGTGTTCGATTCACGAACAGATCGCGTATGGGTAACTGGACGCAGATTTTCACAGCTGGCGTTCGCGTCAGCGGTAGTGACCTGGCTGTCCGCAAGCTCTCCGTCTCGGATGAACTGGACTACCAGAAACAGGAGCGTCTCCGCGAGCTGTTGCGTGACCTGGAAAATACCGTCATTAACGGCACAGCCCCGTCAGCTACCCAGCAGGGGTCAAGTACAATTCGACGCACAATGAAGGGTATTATTCCGTCACTCACGAGTAACGTTTTCAATCCGACCGATTCGGATTTCCCAGCGGATACCGATCTGACCGAAGAACAGTTGAATCTGGCACTGCGTTACATATGGGAAGAAGCGTCCAGCCGAATTGATACCATAGTGGTCAACGGCTATCAGAAAAGGCGCATCAATAATTTCATCACATCGTCTCGTAATTATGCTACCCCCGATGAAACTTTCCGCGACATGGTCAGCGTCTACGAGAGCGATTTCGGCATCTGCCGCGTAATCCTCAGCCGGTCTGTTCCTACGGATACTGTTCTTCTACTGGATTCCAGTCGAATTGACGTTCTGCCGCTGGCTGGGCGGAGTTTCCACTACAAGCCCCTCGCAAGCACCGGCGACTACGACGCGGGCGAACTCATCGGCGAATATACGCTCGAGCTTCGCAACCAAAGCGCCCACGGAATCATCACCGGTCTTGACGTTGCATAAACCCCGCCAGATGACCCGTTCGTCCCATTATGGGGCGAACGGGTGGCGTGGGGATAGGATTCCATACAGCCTGAATTTCAATAGCGTCAAAGCAAAAAGGAAAAAGTCATGAGCAGCTTTTGTGAGGACAGAGACATTTTGGTAATGGAGCCGATTGCGTTTTTGGGTGGAGGTTTTGACACCGCAGGACAATTGGTCTCCGGCAATGATGGGGTTTTGAGCGGCACGACATTTATATCAGCATGTAGCGATTTTGTCTCTGCCGGCATTACACCTGGTATGGTTCTTTGCACTACCACCACTATTCCGACGGAAGGCTCTGCTTGGGAGATTGTTTCGGTTGACTCAGCTACCATGCTGACAGTTTCCATTCTGCGAGCAAACAGTGATGACAGTCCTGTCCCACCACCCGCTGGCAGTGAGTTGTCATTTTATGTCCGTACGTTTGCGTCCCGCATTACAACCACCTCTGCTAGCCTTGCAGAAAAGCTCCGCACACTGGCTGAAGCTATGGGAGTTTCATCAGCTGATTTTGTCGACTCGCGCCAACTTCGTACGACGACTGTGGCTGGCGTGCTTGCCGGAGTATTCCTGGCCAGGGCAGACAACGGCAGGCCTCAGGATGCAAATTGGATTAAGGCGGATTACTATCGCAATGAATTTATTAATTCCCAAAATCAGTTGCGACTGGCAGTGGATATTAACGGTGACGGCACAGCTGAGAGTACCAGAACCCTGGGGAACGTGACCTTGAGGCGAGTGTAGTTGAGAGCATGACACAGGACTTTGCTAGGAATTTGAACAATGGCATCACAGGCTACTGAAATTTTGAACAATCTTGTAACAGCTCTTCGTAGCTGTGGAGCCTTTGCGCTGGTGGAGCTTGGCGGTTCACGGTCTGAGGCCACCGTTCCTCGTGCAGCTGTGATTCTCGAACGGCAGGATACAACCGTGCCGGAAGACGACCAGGCTGTGACGTGGGTCAGACTTCAGGCAAGAGTCGTCATCCGTACGCGCTCGGAATCCGCATCGCAAGCTGCCGGCCGAATTACAGACCTGGCCGATGCTGCCACCGCAGCCTTGCTGGCTGATCCGTATCGCGGGGAACGTTGTCATGACCTGCCGATCGGCCGGGCTACTGAAGTAAGCCGGGCTGAAATGCCGCGAGATGAACGATATCCGCAACGCAAAACCTCGCTGTCGGTAAATTCGCCGGAAATTGAAATCGTGCTGCTCGTCCGCTGTCACTATCAGCCAGCTTCGGGATCGTATGGTTCCGGCACTCTGGATGGTGAGTCTTTGTTTTCGTCCGGGCCTTGTGAAGTAACGCCTGGGTCTTGGAATCGCGATGCCATGCGACGAGGCTTTCCCGGCCTTGACGGTGAATGTGTAATGGATCTGGGGAAACGCAGTCGAACGATTGAGCAAACCGGCAAACTCCAGGCTGCAAGCGTCTCAACCTTGGAAAATCTGATCAACGCAATAAACCTAAAAGCAGATGGTCAACTTCATACGCTAGTAACAAGCCTGGCCCGGACATTCGAAAATGTAATCATCGAAAATTTCCGCGCAAAGACGCCCATACAAAAAGGCCGGGCCTACTGGTGCGATTACTCCATTACATATAGACAACTGCCATGATTACACATTTAATATATGATCAAATTGACAGGCTGGTACTGACTCCATTAGCCAGGCCATTCTCCTGGCTGTTGCGTTTTCGCTCGGGTCACGCGGGCCTGCACCACCAGCTTTATATAAATGGGCGTCTGGCAGATTTTAGTGATAGCCCTGCCCAACGAACGTTCGAGATGATCTCCACCGATTATCCTCAGGAACTAGCCATTACCGCGGTGTCTGGCAGATATCGTACGGTTGATCTTTCGGCTGAGTTGCCAGCTGATGTGCAAAATCCACCCTGGGTATTACGCACGAAATTCCCGCGAGACATAGAACATCAGCCGGGTGATCGGCTTGCCATTTTCCACGACAGTGCAAGCGGGTTGATGAGCGAGGCAGCCTCTCTTGAAAGCGAAATCTGGCCTCCATCGGTATC
Source organism: Phycisphaerae bacterium (assembly GCA_963664745.2). Lineage (GTDB taxonomy): Bacteria > Planctomycetota > Phycisphaerae > SM23-33 > SM23-33 > B1-G9. Next base: position 1,155,764 of record CAXXMC010000004.1, on the reverse strand, counting down.
GCATTGGGGCTTCGGCCAAAATCAGTTCGGCTGGGGCGGGTTCGGCATAGATGGCACTTCTGCACCAGGCCTGGGCGGCGGAAGTTTTGGCCTGGGCCCGTTTGGGCTAGGTGCGGATATACTGGAAACCAATCTGGCGATGACCAACGAGGGCGAACATAATGTGGAGTTCCGCGTAATTGCCGACAACGGTGAAATATCATCGGCCTTGACAGCGACGCTCATGTCAGCACCACCGCCTCAGCCAGTAGAAAACTTTTCCATAACCAGTTACGACTCTCAGACAAGCCTTCTCACGTTGCAGCTTTCATAATTGATCCGAACCTTACACGTTTCCACAAAAACAAATCCATGTCAACAAGATCAGGAGTTGAAAAATGTCCGAACTTTATCCGTCAGATGCCGAACTAAATGCCCTCTCTGGAACAACCGATAGCGAACAGGAAGTTGTCTTTCCTTCAATTTACGAAGCCCCGTATTACACCACATTTTACAAGATGCTCCACGGCTTGCTTAACGTAGCCCGCCGGGCCGGAGATTTACGAGCCTTTCAGGACGGCGGTTTGACTTTTGGCGTGCGGGCTGGAATTTTTTTGAATGGAGATTCGATGGTAAATTACGCCGGTGCCGCCGAGCAGAGTTTGACCGATAATGCCACCAATTATGTTTATCTGACCGCCGCTGGGACACTCACGAAAAATACGATCGGCTTTCCTGATCCGTCATCAACGCCGCATATAAGACTGTGCGTAATAGTTACCAGCAGCGGGTCTATCAGCAGCATTACGGACTATCGCGGAACAGCTATGCTGGTAGTGGCAAGCGGCATGAGCTCCGCCAACGCAAATACTCTGACTGACGGCAGCAATGGGGACGCCTTGCACATCCACGCCGTTGCCGGGCTGGATTCAGGATTGCAGGGCATGATTCCACAGCTGACGCTTACCGGTACAAACGACGCAGACGGAACCGGTTCTATGTCCATTCAGGTTAAAGACGCAGCTGGGAATAATCTTGCTCAACAATTTGTCCTTCGCTTGTGGATCGCAGATTCGCTTAATGCAGAACCTGATTCGCAGACGGATTTTTCCGTTGCAACCGGCACACAGTTGCGAGAGATACAGGCCGATGCGGATTACGAAGTGATCACGACTTCTGCGGGGCTGGCTGAAATGAATATAGACACAGCTACTGACAAAACCGTTTACGTCATGGCTGAAATCGACGGGCGAATTTACTCCAATAGTGTTGCAATCACAGGAAATTAATAATGGTTGGCCAGACAAGGCAATTAAATATCAGGGGCGTAACATGCCCCGTTCGCCAGATTGCCAAGCAAAGGTATAACGTGGTTTTCAATCACGTCAATTACACAATTGCGACTGCTACACGACAAGGCGATCCTATGGAAGTTGTGGCTGAGCAGATAGCGGTGATGATGGATGCGGAAGAACAGCTGGAGCAAATCAGGCAGCAGTTAACGGAGGTGCAACATGGCTAGATTACTTGCTGATCTTTTGACTGACTCCCCCAGGTTCACAGCAGATTGGACAACAGTAGTAGCAACAGGAAACTCAGTAGCCATTGAGGAATATCTTGGAGATGATGAAGATAAAATAGCCAGCCTCAATGTCAATTGCGCTATTGAAGGTAACGCATATTCGGTATACGACGACCAGCGCTTTGTAGCAATGCCCGGAGAAGAAATCTGTTGTGCTCTGGATTATACTCCGGAAAGTTACGTCGGAGATTTTGTCCAGCCTTTTTGTGTGGGTAATGCCTGGTCATCTGAGACAATTTTATTCGTGTATCTTAAATCTGTTGAGGCTCACGCCTTATTTTTGAGGAACGACTTTGGAAACTATAATGTTTTTCCCATGGTCTTGCCATATGTCTCTGGCAAAGAAGTTCGCCTGGCATTTAAAATAAAACGTTCATCTGGTTTGGGATTTACCAACGGTTACACTGAGATGTATGTTGACGGGGTTTTTGCAGCTGGGGGAAATGTAGCGAATTATAGCCGAGTTGATCAATTTGGCCTGACGGTATTGGGAAGGGTGGCGTATGGTAATGCGGGCACGCAAATGCGATATCGTAATTTTCTCATCGGCGACACACTTGACGATGTGACTTTGATTCCTTCGGAGCCGACAGCTGAAACGTTTTGTGCTCAAAGGACAATGCTGGTATATCGTGCAGGAGACGCGAATGGTTTCAGCTTTGCCTGTTATGCCGCTGAAAATTACGGCATACCGTATTGTAACATTGTTCCCGTGCCCTGTAATGATAACGAGTATGTCCTGGACCTGAATACATTTCAGAACCAGGTTGAAAATCCTCTCAAGCAATGGTTGGCGGATCGTCCGCTGCTTGCTGAGCAGATAACCTGTATCCTGCTTTGCCCCGGAGTACCAGGCTATTACGGCGTTGCCGGAAAATACCACAGTGCCACAGCCAGGCTTAATAATATTGGTTTTGAAAAAGACGGGATCACTGTCAATCCGTTGGCGGGTGCAACGCAACGCGTAACGCGTAGCACGCTTGGCCCTGGCCGATACATGGTGACTCGTATCGACGCGGATTCGCTGATTGACAGTAAGGCTATTCTAGACGCAACTGATTCGGAGATTTGTATAGACAATGCGGAAGATTCAGCTGCCCCTATACAGACCGGCGGCGGAACATGTTGGGACGCTATTTCCATTGGCAACCTGGCTGCAGCTGGAATGTCCGACTCACCCGAAGCAAATGAAATAATTGACCCTCAGGCATTTTACACAATGCTGCACGGAGGAGGTACATTCGCCGAAGCGATACATGTTGCGTCAAGTCATTTTGACGGGAAGATCATGGCCCTTGGTAATCCGCTGTTGAGCCTGTCCAATCAGGCAGGCCATTACTTTTTCGTCAGCCCGGGAGCACCGGATCAAATTGATTGGCAAAAACCTTCAGGCTGGGTGCCAGCTGACCGCGATACCGCAACAATTCATGCTCCTCTCGAAGCAGCAAAAAAATATGCAGTTGGCATTCGGTCAACCTCTGCGAGTGGAACACAGGAACGTAATACGCATGTGGTTGGTTTTGTGGAAATCGATGAAAATGATGAATTCCAGCCTGCCCCTTTACCGAAACCCATCGATATCACAGCCTGCCGAGTCGCTGAAAATACAGTCAGAATCGGATTTACATGTCAAACCCCAATTGCCTATTCTTACCCGAATTGTTTTGAGGTTCTAGGCGATTCAGGCCTGGGTACAATCGATGTTGAAACTCCGCTCGCAAGCGTAACGAATATTGAACCAGGCCAGACGGATTTTGTGTTGGATGTTCCCGCTACGGTTTTTCCTTGTAAATTTGCCGTTCAAGCCAGGTCAAACCTGCAGACTGGATTGATGAGTCATATCGTTTGCGTTGCTGAAAATCGTCAGCCAACACACCCCGTCATTTTGTAAGAAAAGCACACGCGTACTCGAAGTAGCCCAATGCGGTCTCGGAGAAGAAAATGCAAACAGTCACAATTCAACCAGCCACTCCACAGCAGGATGTTTTACGGTGTTGGCCCGTAAGAGTTTTTGTTGCAGGCCAGCGAAGGCACGATCTGGCAGTGAAATCCTGGTCTGTTTTGCCCGGGCCTGAATTCGGACACGTTAAACTGATGTTGCAATCTCCGGTTTCAGAAGCAGGCGTAGCGGAAATTTCTGATTATCGTAAACTGCCGGCTGTGGGTTCGAGAATAATTATCAAACCCCAGCCTGGTTCGGGAGCTGTAGAGTTTCAGGGCGTGGTAACCGCTCATGTTGTTAAGGCTGGCGGTGAAAATCAGGAACTCCTGGCCGAGGTTGAGCATTATCTTTCAGACGTGCTGGCCAAGCCAATCGCAGGCCGTTGGCAAAGTGCCGTGACCGGCGCAGCCTGGGTCGAAAACGCGAAACTGAAATTCAATATGACAGCTGATTCCTTCGCAAGTCCAATAACTCACTTGATTGGCGAACGAGCGGCACGCGTATTTGATGATTCAGATGAGTCTCTACGGTGGACCGTTGCTGATGCGTTGTCATATTTAATAGCAGCTGAATTTTCGCAGGCTGATCTTGCTTATGCACCTGATGATGATGAGTTACAATTCCTGGCTGGTGGTATTGATCTGGGCGAATATAACGGTACGGGTAAAACACTGCCGAAGGTTTTTTGTGACATTGCGCATCGTGGCGGGTTGGCTGTTCGCGCTTGCAGGTTTGGCAGAGGTCTGGTGGTTTACAAACCTGGGACGGGAGGCCGGCGTGGTAAAATCAACTTGCAACCTGCCGGCCAGTCGCTGAATTGCAGCAAAACCAATCTGTACTCAGCAAAGATCTCATTCAATAGAAGGCCATCGCAGCCTCCCATACGAGTCATCGGCGGAATCAAACAATACGAATCGACCTTCGAGCTCCAGCCAGGTTGGGATAGCAGCCTGGAGACGGATGACTGGCGGGATTTTGTGCGGAGCGACTCGGAGGATTGGCTGGAGCGGAGTAGAGTTTTTCGCACATGGGTACTCAACGAACATGGTCAGTACAACGATATATTCGGCCTGTCTACGCACGATTTTTCCGACATCAGCACGGTGGACTTCACCGCGCGAAAAGCAAGAGTGTTCATGCCCTGTCTTTCTCTGGATGAACAAGGCCATAGCCTTGGTGTGGTAATTGAAACTAGGACTTCGCCTAGCGGTACCTGGCAACGCTGGCCTGGCGCTGTATGGGTAAGTGAAACTGAATGTACCATCACCCTGGGCGGCGATGCCCTCACTGGAGACTTTTTCGACGCTGCTGTGGCTCATCAGGCTGAGGTACGTGTAACCGCGACAATAGAGTCTGATACTTATATTAACTTTGAAATTCCAGGCGCAAGTGATCGGGCATGGGAAATATCTGATCTATCAGGCCTGGCTGGCTATGAAGCGATTGTCTCCGAGAGCGTTTTTTATAATGGCACTGGGGCATCGCGGATAGTCGTCCGGGACGACACTCCAATGCTTGCCGCCCGAGCACGAAACCTAGCTGACATTATCAGCGGTGGCACAGAAGCTACCGTTGAACTCGGCTGGGTCGACACATCATGGTCCGTCGGCGACATCATAGAGAGGATCGAAGGACGTAGGTTGGAGCTCTCCGCCAGAATTAGATCACATCCTCATGTTGTTGCGGTGCATCATAAGTTCGGCCGGCAACAGCAAACTCAATTGATTATTACAGGCTGAGATTTTGAACTCATAAAACACGGACGCCAGGACAGAGGGTTTTCATAAAATTCAACTTAATTTGGCCGACTCTCTTTGTTCTGCCTGATAAGCGGTGGACATACAAAAAAAGGGTTTTGAAAAATGATTCGAAGAGTCAAACACATTGATCAACTTGGCCGACTTGTGCAGGTAGGTGCCGCTGGCGGCAGTGGCGTTCGCATGGTTCGCATAACGGGCGTCTCAGCCAACAACGTCTACAACGCCCGACCGCTAGAATTTGATGCCACCGGCCAGCCTCAAATTGTCGGCACAAACACGATGACAGTTACAAATCTTGCCGAGCCAGCCAACGCGACCGGTTCGGTACAGGCCAATACGGACGCAGTTGCATTGGACGTCGGCAAGCGATGGGTCGTCTTCCTCCGGCAGGCAGGCTCGGCGATGTTCCCAGCTGTGATCGTCAGTTCCCAGGGCGGCGCAGTTTACACTGTTCGAGAACAATCTGTTTCTGCATTGGGCACGTTCAGCGACGCAGCCGGCTCTGTGAACATAACTGCACAAAATCTCGCGGAACTTTCACTCGGCTCCGGAGGAGCTGTGACTGTGGGAACAATCGTGCTTGTCACTTCCATCACGGACACAGGCTCGCCGGCAACAGTTCGTTATATCTTCAGCCATCCTGCCTACGCGAAATATCTGAGCTAGAAAATGAGTTACGAAGCGAGTTGGACAAACGGAAATGGTTCAGGCAGAGTTCAGGCCGGGACAGATTGGATTATGCTTTCGGATCCACAGGAGCTGGCATTGGCGGTGAATCGGAGACGCAGGCTGACTTTTCAGGCTGATCAGATATTCACCATTGGTAATGACGTTTGCACTTTGCCGACGTCCGATTTCCGCAGCCAGGTTACAGGCCTGCTTTCCGCACCTACGGGCAGCCTGGGAGGATCACCAGCAACACCGGGAACCATGAAATGGCTTTGGCCTGTTGCGGACAGCGACGAGGACAAGCATATTGTTGCAGGCTCAGCTGGACCTGAACAGGTGAATCTGTTTACGAAAATCAATTCCGGCAGTAACTGGACAGATGCAAGCCTGGCTGCGGATGATCAAGTCAGGGTTGTTCACTGTAATGAGTTGCGTCAGTCAATGGAGTGGTTACGTCGGGGACAATGGCAGCTGCCGATTTATTTCTCTGCTGGAATTTTTTCCATACTGACCGACACGCCCTGGCTTGGCGAGTATATAGCCAACAATGGTTCAGACGAATTGCGAGCACTTGGTTTTGCAATTCTCACCAGCGGCAGCAATCCAGCCCTGGGCCTGACGAACGTGACTGTCCGCAATAGCAGTGAACTGGAAATTACCGCTGATGTCGACTGCCAGGTGCAAGTTTACCATTGTTTGCGGAACGTGGATTTTATTACCAATCTGCCGACCTGGAATGAATATGACCCGTCCAATAGCAATGCATGGACAACGCCTGGCGGACTGGGTGGCGGGGATGCGACAAGTATCGGCTCATTGACGCTTACAGCTGATGTGCCGACTACGCTTTCAAATGCCGCATTGCAATCAGCGTTGCAAACTATGGTGGATGGCGGAGTACAGAATTTCATCGTCCGCCGAACTGACACCGGAAATGAAACTATAAACATCACAGGCCAACTGCGTGTCGAGTTCGATCTGAATTCTCCGCCAAATTAAAAATTTTAAAATCGTATTTTTACAAAGCCATTATCCGGGAGCTGGAGCAATGCCAATGAATTTTCTGAGTTTGATATCTGACCTTACTAGTTTCGGAACAGCTGGGCTTATGGGAGCACTCTGGCTGTGGGAGCGCAAGCTCAACCGCCGGCGCGAAGAACAACTCGACGCCGCTCACGAACGCATTTTGCGCGATGAACAAAAACTGACCTGCCTGACCGATGTAGTGAACAAAAATACCGCTGCGATTGTGCGGTTTGTGGAAAATCAAAAAGAACAATCCCGCCTTATCCAACATTTGATGGAGGTAATGAACCATGCAAAACTGTCGTAAACGAATTTTTTTCATAACAATTATTTTGATTGCAGTCCTGCTTTTATTTCCAGGCTGCCGAACGCCAACTGCTACACTCGACCTTATAGCCATAGGCCGAAAAGGGCTTGCCTCGGCACGTGAAGCACAGAAAGCACACCAGATAGAAATGCAACGATATCATAAATCGCAGATAGCTGCCCTGGACAGTGCGTTCGATAACGATGTGCGCCTTATCGAGGCTGGGCAAATAAAAACGGCAGACGGTAATGTAAAAACACTTGATGCCGATTGGGTTATCTCCGCGCGTAAAGGTTACGCAGCTGCCAGGACTGTCCTGGCTGAGCAGGCGCAGGCAAATATGTCAGCTGGCCTGGTTGAAATGGATAACATCAATGCCGCCGACGAAGCATTGGAAATGGCAACTCAGCTGACCGTGCTGCAATGGAATGTTGGGGAACAGATCAAACGACAGTTTTTAAAACTTTCAGGACTTTTTTCAAAAGTTGAAGATACCCGGAATGTAGAAACAAGCGAAAGGAATTAAAAAATGAGCGACTCAGCCAATTCGCAACCAAACGACAATCAAGAGACAACCCTTCAGACAATTCAGTCCGCTGTGCAGCAGGCAACGCAGCAGGCATACGGCGAATGGGCGACGGCCCATCCGTCTTTGGCAAGCGTGATCGATCGAGTGGTGCTGACAGAACGGACAGCGGAGTCGATTCGACAATCATCGGAATTTAAACAGGCCCTGGCTGGGTTCTATGAGAGTCAGAACGAACTCGACCTTGTAAATAAACTTATAGACCTCGCAGGGCCAATCCTGCAAAAAGTTCTGGGGCTGTGATTTTTAGCATTGTGGCACAGTCGCCCTCGGCTGTGGTTCTTCCTTTCTATTTCCTCATTAAAACAGAACACGAATTACACGGATTAACAGCGGATTTCACAGGTGGTTTTTTTTAAAACTGAGTACTGATAGCTGACCACTGCAAACTCAATAAAGGAGAAAAAAATGCGAACATTTTTAGAAAGAATATCATCTCGAAAATTTTTGATAGCCCTGGCTGTTCAGATCGCATCCGTAGCTGCGCTGTTTTATCCTGCGCAAGAGGCGGAGTTTCAGTCCGCAGCTGTTCGGATAGCTGCCATGGTTACGATGCTCCTGGCTGCACTTGGCTACGGCAAAATCGAAGCTGACGTCGATGCTCAACAACAAACGTCAACTTTCACCCCGGAAGAATAATTTTCATATCCCGCCACAGAGGCACAGAGAACACAGAGATTTTTTATTTATCTTTTCGTAATGGTAAAAAATAGCAGGGATGCATCGGATGCAGGAGATTTTTATGTTGTGCTTTTGTCATTCCCGACCCCGATCGGGAATCCATGTTTTTAGTTTTAAAAGTATTATGAAGTATCAGAAGATATTGAAACGGTGCCATGCCTACGCTTGCGTGGGCATGGCACCAGACGACATTCGGAATTTAGTTGACTTTGCTCAGTACGTCAAAATAAACTGAAAGCTTGGAATAGAACCAGTTTGTTTTGCGTAAACTTTAATAGGAGGGATTTAATGTCCGCGTCGTCCCCGCCACCTATACCGCCGATTCCGCCATTACAAAATCAGCTACCTGTAGAAACAGCTGCAACCCCTTCTGTTCCTGCACAGGATGACCTGGTTGCCAATAAGCCAGCAAGAAAGAAACATAAACTGTTGACCACTTTTTTCATGTCGCTTTTTTTTGGGCTGATGTCACTGTTTATTTTCTGGTTATCCAGGGAAGGTTTTAAAGAATCGTTCGTATGGCTATTCTCGGGTTTTACGTGGATAATTCTTGGGTTGGGGATCGTATTTTTAATCGCCGGGTTTGGTATGGGGGTTTATTTTTTCGTCACAAACTGGCAACGCAAGATTAAAGCGATATTTGGAGGGCTGGCTATATTCGGTACGCTGGGGTTGTCGATTCATTTCCTTATAAAAGTGCTGATTGCTATCTGTGTCTCGACAGGTCAGGTTACAATCCTCGCCGGTTTGATGTCTTTACGTACTCCACAGGGCATTGCGGTAGCCTCTATTATTAATATGATAGATTCCGGCATAAAGAATTATATGGCCAACGCTACCGGCCCGGAATGGCGAATGATAAAGATTGAATACCTCGGTAGCGATTTACCTGAAACACCGGGCAAGGCTTCATTTTCGCTGATCAATACAGGCCCGCACAAGATTTCCGCTCTGAAGGGGAATTTTCACGCATGGACTCTCTTTCATGCTGAGAAAGTTGTCACCTTTGAATCCAGCACACCGCTGGAACCGGGCGAATCAATACGTATTGATTTTCCACTGGACAACTTTGGCGGCCAGGTTAAAGACATCATAGACGGGAAAAATAACAATGCGTTTGCTGCTGCCGGTAATGCTTACTGTTATTTGGAAAGTAAACGTACCGACCAACCTCGAACTCCAGTGCGAGATCAGCCAGCAGTTGTGATAAATCCTAAGCCTGATATCGATTATCATCTTCGCTTCCAGTTGCAAAAGATGGAGACCAGTGACGGGAGACGATATGTGGCTTGGCTTGGAAATATGGAAATAGCTGACAAGAACGCTTTTTTCGAGATGATGCGCGATTTCACAAGCCCCGAATGGAAGATGATTCAAGTCAAGCACATTAATGACAAAAATTCGGAACAACCCTATCGGGCTTCTTTCAGGTTAACTAATACTGGCAAGCTGACAATCGCATCCATGAAGGGAAAATTCCATGTCATGGATATCACCGATGGCCATGTTGAAAAAACTGTGACATTAACACCGGAGAAACCTTTGACACCTGGTGACTCCATGGTTTTTCACTTGTCCGCGGGTTCTGAAAGCGAGCTGGCTGAGCATATTATTGCACGCGAAAGTGAATATGATAATCGGGTTGGAAATAAAGAACAGACTTCGTATCTTATGAGGTTTCAGCTTCAGGAACTTCACACAAGCGATGGCCGAAAAATTTGGATATGGTTTGGCGAACTCAAAGGCAATATCAAAGCTGAAGAGAAATAATCGGCATGGAAAAATCTTTTGTCATTTTGGAGCACACATGTAGTGGGGCGGTGCATTATGATTTCATGCTGGAGGCTGGTGATGTTCTGGCGACGTGGCAGTTTGAGCGGAACCCAGCTGGGCTTGAAGTGGGCTGTGAACTGATCTGCAAAAAAATTCAGGATCACAGGCTGGCGTATTTGACATATGAAGGTGAAATCTCCGGCGGGCGAGGCCTGGTGAAACGTGTAGCGCAGGGTAGTTATCAACAGATAGAAGTCGACGAGGCCTGCTGGCGCTTCAAAATGTCAGGCCAGTTAATGCGCGGAAATTTTTTGTTAACAAAATCAAGTCTGGGCAATTCTGATCAGTGGATTCTCACGCGCGAAGACGTTTCTATCATTCCCACCTAACGTCGGTGAGTTTGATTTCCACGTTGGTTTGGCCATTAAATGTATTAAGGTTCGGTTGGCCCGCGATATCGCATTCGGTCACGCCAGCCATGCGGTCGGCGAGGTCGCCCATGCCGAACGCGAAGGCTCGCAAACTCCTGCCGTTCTGCTGAAGCACCATACTTACCGACGTGCCGGTCTTGCCGATGCGACGTGGGGGCGTGAGCACGCGACAATTTTGGATCGCCACGATAGGCTGGGGGTTCTGCGAGCCGAACGGGCCTAGGCTTTCAAGTTGTCGAACGGCATTATAGTCAAGGGCGCCAATTGTAGTTGCGGCGTCGATATGTAGTGTGGGCGTCAGTTGGCTGGGCCTGATGTTATCCTTTGCGTACTGGCTGAAGGTTTGGATAAATGCGTCGATGTTTTCTTTGTGGATTCGCAGGCCGCCCGCCATGGCATGTCCGCCGTGGCTGATGAGATATTCATCGCATGCCTTTAGCGCCTCAGCCATGTGAAAGCCCGGAATGCTCCTGGCAGAGCCTTGACCAAGCCCGTCATCGTCAATCGCGATAATCACAGCAGGCCTGCCAAACTGGTCGACCATTCGCGAGGCTACGATGCCTATAACCCCGCCGTGCCAATTTTCATTGGCCAGGACAAGTGCAAAATTTTCATCTGCATCAAGCTGACCGGCCAGAACCATTTCTCTGGCCTGTTCGGAAATTTCGCGTTCCACCTGTTGACGCTGGGTATTCTGCTCAGCGAGGTATTTTGCGATCTCCGTTGCTCTGGCGGGGTCTTCACCGGTAAGCATTTCCACCGCCTGTGCGGCGTGACCCATTCTGCCTGAGGCATTCAAGCGGGGTGCCAGCACAAAGCCAACATGATAAGAATCGACCGCGGCGTTGACGTTCGCGGAATCCAGCAACGCTCTCATGCCGATGTGCGAGGTTGTTCGCAGGCCGCGCAGGCCGAACGTCGCGATGATGCGGTTTTCGCCGATGAGCGGCACGATATCGGCAATGGTTCCAAGGGCAGCGAGGCATGTGGCATTGAGCAGAAAAGTTTTCAGTTCTTCGGTGACCCTGTCCGCTCCTGACGCTTCACGCGCCACCTGCCATGCGAGTTTGAAGGCAACGCCCGCTCCGCAAAGGTTTGGATTTTTCTCACCGTGCGGATGGCCCGGCAGGGCGGGGTGAACTATGGCCATTACATCTGGCAGCGTATCCGGCGGAGTGTGATGATCCGTAATGATTACATCAACGTCTTGGGCAACCTCAGCCAGCACGTTACCGGCACTGATACCGCAATCGACGGTGATAATCAATTTGGCTCCGTCGGCAATGATGGTTTTAACGGCCTCGGCGTTGACACCGTATCCTTCATCCAGCCTGTGCGGAACATAGAATTCAGCCTGGCCTCCGATCATCTTTATGCATGCGTGCAGAATGGCAGTCGACGTCATGCCATCGACGTCGTAATCGCCGTAGATGACGATCTTCTCACCGTCAGCGACAGCCTGTACGATGCGTTTAGCTGCCACTTCCGTACCGGGCAATTCGAGAGGGTCGATGAGGTCGGTCATTTTCGGCTGGAGAAAATTTTTGACGGCTTCGACGTCGGCCAGGCCACGGTTCATGAGAATCCCAGCTGTCAGGGGACTGATACCCGCCTGCCTGGCCAACTCGGCTGCACCTGGATGCGCTTCGGCGATATCCCATCGCAATGCCCCGGGCTTCCATGCTTGTCGTGCCATTTGTTTTGCCTATATTCAGGATTTATAAAAAAGGGGGGAACCGCTGCGTTGCGACTTCATCCCCACCCTATGTAGTTATCTCATCGTTTGAAAAAACGTGTTTCCTTCATCATGCATGAATGTTTGCGGTTTTGCAATAACGCCTGCAAAAAAACTCACACGTGCTCTTGAAGCTAATGATTGTTAGAATGTTTCCATGGAAAATATATTGGCTTTCAACCTGAGCTTTGCTCCACCTCAATGGCCTGTGCTGTTGGCGGTAACGGGGTGGGTGTTGCTTGGTGTGGAGGCAATATTCTTATGGGCCAGGTTAAGAGACAATCGCGGTGCCGTCCGGGCAACGCTGTTAAGCGTAATGGCACTCTTAGCTGGGCCCGTGCTGTTACTGGTCGGGCTTATGCGAAGTACATCCACAGCTGCTTCGCAATCGGACGATCACAAAAACCAGGCCTCCAAGTCTGAAGGCCTGATTGTCAAAGCCAAACAAATAGTCCACCACCAGCGTTTTGAACATATCTCGCTCACAGCGGCGGGACTCTGGGGAATTTTTATAAGCGGCGTTGTTTTACTCATTCGTGGTTATCCTTGCATCGGCGGGGTACTGGCGATAGGTTTTTGCGCCTCAACCTGGGCCATCCGCACTTATCGACGAACAACTACGCCGGTTTCCCGCTCAACGCGCAGGGTACTGCTTCTGCTGCGAATTCTACTTATCCTGCTACTTACAGCCTGGGCATTAAAACCCGTATTGCTGCATACCTTCACCGAAAATATTCGCAGCGTGTTGCTGATCGGCGTAGACGCCTCAGCTTCGATGGCTCAAAAAGACATGCCCCCCAATTATCGAACGGGTAAGCTTAACGACAACGACGAACTCATCGCCAGAACCTCGGCTTCGGAACGGGCATTGTGGTCGGAATCCGAGTCCATCGACGCTATCGCCGAGTCGACGGACCTGCAATGTTTCACATTTGCCGCACAGGCAGACGCGACGAGAAAATACGACCCCGATAATGCCACTTTCTGGCAGGACATGTTAGCTGCGAGTAGCGTAGGTAAATCGGCTACCGCCATTGGTGACAGCGTTCAGGAGGCGTTTGATTCCTTTGCCGCATCAGGGCTGGATATTCTGGGTGTTCTGATTTTAAGTGACGGGTGTAACAACACCGCCGTCAGCATAACGCCTGAAAAACTCGCAACTCGCCTGGCTGGGCGAAATGTGCCCGTTCATACCGTCTGCGTCGGAGCGCACAAAGCCTCGGAAGGAATCCGGGCACTTACTGTCACAGATATTGGGGCTGAACAAAGTGTCCAGGCCTTCAGCAGAATCGCTATAAAACCGACCGTGGAAATAATGGGGCTGGAAGGCAGAATAGTCCGCGTTATCTGTAAATTCGGCGATGAAACCATAGGTACAAAAAATCGTGAAGTGCAATTACAAAACGAAAAACTTACGTTCGATTTCACATATCTGCCGCTCCAGGCCGGTTTTCATAAGTTGAGCGTCTCGGCGGAAGTGGTCGGCCAGCCTATTCGCAGCCTGGCTGGGAAACCGCTGGCGGAAATGCTCGTGCATGTCAGCGACCGCGAAATGCATGTGCTGTATGTAGAGGGAAAATTCAGATATGAGACTAAATACATTGCACGGGCACTGGCTGCGAGCGAACGTTTTTCGGTACACAACTTTCTCATGCTCAGGCCTCTCCAATCTGACCGCCAGCCTCCTTTGGGCGAAACGCTTGAAGAATGGCTGAGGTATCACGCGATTATTTTCGGCGACGTCTCTGCCAAGCATTTTTCAAAGAAGCAGCTCGAGATTATTAAAGAACTGGTCAGCAAATACGGCAAAGGATTTTGCATGATCGGAGGTCAGAACAGCTTCGGCAACGGAGGCTGGGCGAATACTCCTATCGCGGATATCATGCCCGTCACCCTGGCCGACAGCAAGGGGCAGATCGACAGGCTCATTCAGCCTATTCCTACAAAAGAAGGCGAACTTGCTCCGATCATGCAGATCGGCCCTGAAGGAATGACGGTAAAAGAAGCCTGGGCCAAACTGGACCCCTTGCCCGGCGCCAATAAATTGGCTGGGCTTAAACCAGCTGCGACTGTCCTGGCTGAGGCTTCGCACGGTGAGCCGATGATCGTAATTCAGCAGTACGGCAAGGGCAGGACATTGGCCATTGCGTTTGATACGACATGGCGGTGGGCATTGTCACCGAATCTGAAAGGTTCCACAGGCCGGGATATGCTGCAACGTTTCTGGCGACAGGTGGTTTTGTACCTGGCTGATCCGAAAGGTAACGTCTGGATCCACACAAATCGCACCACTTATGACAGCGCTGCTCTGGCAAGGGGGAGTGAGGAGATCCTTGTCACTGCCGGCGTGGAAGACGCACAAGGCCGATCTGTCGAACAGGCGAAATATGAAGTTGTTTTAATAAACCCAGCTGGGAAATCGACACCAATAACTTTGGCGCGTGACGACAAATTATTAAAAACCACGCTACAGCCGCCAAAGACCAAGGGAATTTACACTTTGAGGCTCTCAGCCGAGCTGGCTGGGCGAAAAATTGCAGCAGAGCATAAATTCGAGATAATCACTCGCAATATGGAAACCGGGGAGACCCTGGCTGATTTCCAACAACTTAAACGAATCGCAAAAGCAGGCGGAGGCCAAGCTGCCCAGCTCAAAGATCTGCACGATCTGTTGGAAATCCTCCGCACCGCCAGCAAACCTCGAACGCGCGAAGTTACAAAATCAGAAGATATCCTGGGTAAATATCGCTGGTGGGTATTTTTTATCCTGCTGGCATTGCTGTGCACTGAGTGGTCACTACGGAAGAAAAAGGGACTGGTTTAGTCCGTAAGCCAGGTTAAGACCTCGCCTATAAACTTACTCCGAGAGAAGGTAAACGCTAGTGCTCCAGTTTCCCCCATTCCTCGATAACTTCCTCAGCCACCTCCTGCGAAGCCAAAAATCCGGTCATTCCATTACCAAGTGGTGTGCCAAAGTTTGCTATCTCCGGAGGCAAGGAGACAACAAAATAGTTAGTCTGGAGGCCAATAGTGATCTCGAAAATATTTCCCTGATCATGCTGTCGCATAAGTGGATAATCTCCTCGCAAAGGCTACCATTCATTTTGGCCAGTTTGTTCTGGGCTAACTCATGGGCGGTGTTGTTAATGTCTATCTTAACACGGTATTTTTGAAACCTCCCGCAATTGTTCTTCGCAGCATCTTTTTCACTCATAGGATTCTCCAAGTTTGGCAATGTCATTGCTCTCTGTTATTAAAGTGTAACCACAGTTTTCATGCAAGTCCAAAACTCGGTCACACCTATCACCGAGATGCGAAGAATTGCTCCGACGTTTTCACGTCGAGGCTGGTGGCGTGACAACACTGCGCAGCAGGGTAGTCACGAAGCATAGTCAAGTAGGCCGGGTCTTGACCCGGCGGGAATAGATCACACTATTAAAAATGGATTCCCGCTTTCGCGGGAATGACACAGGGGTTGTTGTGCCACACACAATGACAAATTCAAAAAATTCGTGTAATCCGTTTTTCCTCCGTGTAATCCGTGTTCTTTTTTCCCAGCCGAGGGCGGCTGTGCTACACATTCAGCTGGACTCTTTCGCCAGGGCGGGTAATGGGGTAGAATAGCTGCACTATCATGGCCCGATTACCCGAACATTTCATTCAGCAGGTTCAACAGGCAACCGACATTGTCGAGTTAGTCAGCCAGTATGTTGCGCTGAACAAAAAAGGCAGGGAATTTGTGGGCCTGTGCCCCTTCCATGAGGATCACAAACCATCTATGTGCGTTGTCCCAGCCAAGCAGATTTTCCACTGTTTCGTATGCAATGCCGGCGGGAGCGTGTTCCGGTGGATGGAACTGTACGAAAAAATGAATTTTCCCGAAGCTGTACGGGCACTGGCGGAACGGGCAAATATTCCCGTCCCAACGGAATACGACGAAACACCCGTCAGCGCCGGGATGAGCAAAAACGATCTTATCGCCGTAACTGAATTTGCTGCGAAATTTTTTCAGTATCAGCTCAAAACCCCAGCTGGTCGGGATGCATTGGACTATGCTTATCGGCGAGGCCTGACCGATGAGTCAATTCAACGGTTCTGCCTGGGTTATGCGCCAAATTCCTGGGATGCGCTGCTGAACACTGCTCGACAAAAACGGATCAGTGAAGAACAGCTGGTCGCAGCTGGGCTGATTCGCAGGAGAGACGGCCAGGCTGGCTGTTACGATTATTTTCGCAACAGGCTGATGTTTCCGATTCATGATTTAACAGGCAGAGTAGTTGCGTTCGGCGGAAGGGCGTTGGCGGCGGATGAACGGGCAAAATATCTCAACAGTCCCGATACGTCACTGTTCGATAAGTCGTCACTGGCCTATGGTTTGCATTTCGCCCGTGACGCCATTGTCAAACGAAAGCAAGTAGTCGTGGTCGAAGGATATCTTGACGTCCTCATGCCGATCCAGGCTGGGTTCGACAACATCGTCGCCACGCTCGGCACGGCCTTGACGGAGCGTCACGTCCGATTGCTCAGCCGATACGCCGATGAAGTCGTATTGCTGTTTGACGCAGACGCAGCTGGGGCTGCTGCCGCTGAGCGAGCGCTGCAACTGTTCCTCGCCCAGAAACTCCATGTTCGCGTTGCAACCATCCCAGCTGGGAAAGACCCCTGCGACTTCGTCCTGGCTGAGAGTACCGACGCCCTGCGGAAACTCGTGGACAATTCTCCCGATGCTTTGCAATACGTTTGGAATCAAAGGCATGCTGCTCTTCAAGCAGCTGGGCAGGCAAACAATCCAGCTGAACAAAACCGGCTGATTGAAGATTTTCTGAAACTTATCGTCACCAGCGAAACTTTCGGAGCAATCGACCCTATCAAACAACAGAACCTGGCCCAGCATATCGCTCACGTTCTGAATATCCCCGCGATGGACCTCCAGCTGCAAATGCGCAGATTGCGTCGTGGCGTTATTTTGCCGACTAAACCAGCCCAGTCTGCAAATGGTTCCTCTACCGCCCAAGGCGTGCATGGAAATCCGCAAAGGCAAATTCTGGAAGTACTGCTGGACGACCCGGATCTGTTCGATGACGCAGCTGAGCGAATCGATCCCAGTCATTTTACGGACGCCATGCTAAGAACAATCGCACAATGGGTTTGGCAAAAAGGGAACGAGGGCAGACTGTCTCTGGAAGAATTGCTCGCCACTCAAGAACTTGCAAGTCTCCAGCCTGCCATTGTTGAAATGTCACTGGCTGGGCACCGGCGGGGTAATCACGAACAAACACTCCGCGATGCGGTGAATCTTATTCTCGACCGTGAAGAAAAAATGAAACTGCAAAAATTAAAAGCTGAATCAATGTCCGATAACGAAAAACTTCGTAACATTCAGCAAAAATTTATTCACGAGCAGAACAAAGGCCCATCGCGCAGCAGAAGACCTGGGATAGAATAAAAAAACCATACGGATTTCGTTGAAAAGTTCGCAGTTTTACACTGTTGCTATTCTGGCTGTCGCTTTTCCACAGATATTTTTTTCTTGGATATTCTGTGGGTTGTTTTGCAACGCTAAGACTTACTGCATTGTGGATAACCCGTGGTTTGTGTTGTAAAACCATTTAAAATATGGATATATTTGTCGTTTGCTTTGTGTGGATAACCCTGTTGTTTTTTAAGACAGGCTTTGTGTAAAAAACTTTCGCATATTTTAGTTTTCCACATTTTGCTTTTGACACGGGCAAGTCGGGAAAGTAAACTCAGCTTCGTTGAGATGGAATTCGGTTTTCGAGAGGGATGCTCGAGGCTGTCAGCAAGGAATGCTAAATTCAGACCACCCCATCTACGTTATTGATTTTTTTGTTTACGCTTTTCGTGGATAGCTGTGGAAATTTGGTCTTGGGTGTAACGTGTTCTTGCTTTGACGGTTTTGCACAATTCGTGCATATCGCACGCAAGATTAATTGATCTTATTTCCACACCGGGTTGCGCCCTGAATGCTGCTCTGGGTGGCCCTGCCAAAATTGATATTATAATAATTACTCATAACCTGTATTTTTTAAAAGATCGGAACTAAGAATATGGCAAGCGTAGATCGTGTTCTCTGGCAAAAGATCATTCAGGACGTAGTAGTTAACGGGGGAAACATAATACGTCCATGGTTCCCACAGTTAGAACCGATCAGTCTTGAGCATGGTCTGCTTGAAATCGAAGTCCCTGGTCAAAAAGAACAACAGTATTGTCAGACCCATGCCAGCCAACTTTTTACCCATGCGGCACAGAAAGCTACCGGCAGACTTGTGGGCGTTTGTTTTCTTACCCACGCCGACAGCCAGGATGATCAGGGACTAGGCCAGGTTCTGGATGAAAATTTCCAAGGCTCCACCGCTGATTCGTTCGCAGACCGCGAACAAACCCTGGAACTGAATAACGATTATAATTTCGAAAGTTTCGTCATAGGCCCATGTAACCGGCTGGCCCATGCTGCCAGCAATGCTATCTGCGATAAACCGGGCCAGACCTATAACCCCCTGTTTCTGCACGGCCCAAGCGGCCTGGGCAAAACCCATCTGCTTCAGGCAGCCTGCCATCGCATTATGCAGGCTGAACCAGACGCCAAAGTCCAGTTTCTGACGTGCGAGACGTTTGTCAACCATTTCATCGAAGCCGTCGAACAGGGAAAATTGCACAATTTCAGATACAGATACCGCCATGTCGATGTGCTTGTTATCGATGATATCCAATTCCTGGTAGATCACGAGCAAAGTCAGGAAGAATTTTTCCATACTTTCAATACGCTGTATCAGGCGCAAAAACAGATTATCCTTTCCTCAGACCGAGGCCCACAGGATACAAAGCTGGAAGACAGACTCGTCAGCCGATTCAACTGGGGTCTGGTTGCCCGCATAGATCGGCCTTGCTACGAGACGCGAGTGGCAATTCTTCGGAAAAAAGCTCGCCTGCGCGGCGTGGAGCTGCCGGAAGATGTCGTTTGCCTGATCGCCGGCACGGTTGACTCCAACACCCGTGAACTCGAAGGAGCTGTCGCAAAAGTTGCCATGCTCGCCCAGGTAACAGATCGGCCAATTAACCTGGCACTGGTGGAGGAAGCCCTCGGCGGTGAATTGAGACCGTCGCAACGTGAAATTACTATCGACGATATTCTGAATGTCGTAACCAAAAGATTTACGGTCAGATTAATTGACCTGCAGTCTAAAAAACGTAATCGCTCAATCGCATTGCCAAGACAGATCTGCATGTACTTGGCGAGAAGTCTTACTCGACACAGCTTGGAGGAGATCGGCGGCTATTTTGGTGGCAGGGATCATACAACTGTGATGCATGCGAATCGGTTAATCGAAGGGATGAGGGAAAAAGATCCGGTGTTCCAGGCTACCTTGGAGAAATTGACGGAAGATATAAGTGCAGGATTATTAGTATAAGTGCAAGTGAGGAGCTGACGTTGGGAATTGGAAAAGCCTCCGCTTCGGCGGGGGCTTGTTTTTTTGTACTTCTTCAAACTCTCAACTGCAGCCTATCTGTTGATACCATTCAAAAAATTCTGGAAACCCGGTGGAAAACTTTTTGGTTGTGTGTTGAACGTTTTGGAACTTAACACTAATCTCGGCAGTCAATCCATATAACATTTCAACCTCACGAGAAACCCGGATTTGTTTAACAGCCCACATATTAACAATCAACAGGTCTTCCACATTCTTTTTTCTCTCTTCATTGTGTCAAGTTTTTATTTCTTTGATAGTTATAAACATAACATTAAAATAGTCACACAAAAAACAAGAACTATTTAATACTACATACTTATTTAATTAACTTATAAGAGAGAAAAGAAAACAACCAAAATATCAAACAAGATATTGGTTAATCACCTGATCTTCTTGTTATAATCCAATCCATATGAATTCGGATTTCTTACATCATGTCCGTTCTTCTTCATCCGTATCCACCTTGCAGTCCAAGCATAGGCTGATAGGATACTCCTGGCGTGTAAGAATTGGTCTTCCATTATTTCTACTCTTTGGTTTTATCCTTGTTTCTTGTATCGGTTACGAATGGATCGAGCCACATTACGATTGGTTAGACAGCTTTTACATGACCATGATAACAATTTCCACCGTTGGATACGAGGTTGTTGGTGGAGAAATGAGTCGGACAGGTAAATTATGGTCAATATTTGTCATTATTGGGGGTTTGATTTTACTAACTATAACCGGAACTCAGATAGCAGCTTTTGTTGTTGAAGGCCAGCTGCAAGGTTTTCTTGGGAGGCGTCAATTGCATAAGAAAATATCAGCATTACGTGGACACACCATTATTTGTGGTTTTGGACGTATGGGTGCAAACGTAGCAAAGGAATTAAGCGAAGCAGGCCGAGATGTGGTCATAATAGATAAAGATCCACAAAGGATTCAGCTTGCTGAACAATCGGGATTTTTATTTTTACAAGGTGATGCTCAGGACGAAGAGATCCTTACCAAGGCAGGCCTTCAGGAGGCATCCATTTTGATTGCGGTATTAAGCGGCGATCCTGACAATCTTTTCGTTACACTCACCGCCAGGCAGGATAATCCAAAGCTGTTGATTATTTCGCGCGCTCAAGAAGACACCAGCCAAAGTAAAATGAAACGTGCCGGAGCCGACAGGGTCATATGTCCTCAATTAATCGGAGCCAATCGGATCAGCGATGTTGTACTCAGGCCGGCGATGGTCGATTTTGTGGAGATGGCGCATAGTGGGGTTGATCTTGAAATGGATCAGTTAGTGCTTGAGGAGGGCAGTTCCTTGATTGGCAAGACCTTGGCTGAGCTTGAGCTTCCCCGTCGGGCTGGGGCGCACGTCGTAGCTGTGCGACATGTGGACGGGAATACCAACTACAGGCCTGACCACACTCTGAAATTGGCCAAAGGTGACAATCTCATTCTGGTAGGTCGCATAGGCGCAGCGGAAGCTTTACACCAGATGCAGGAAAAACACGCTTAATTTTGGATATTCTTTAGATAGCCTATCCAAGTCGTGTAACAAGCATTCAGACTGTATATGGAACCTGTTCATCGGTTCTGATAAATTTGTGGAATGCATCCTGCAATTGTTTGGTAAAAGGCCCAACTTGTCCTGTGCCGAGAGGCTGATCATTCACCTTTGTTACAGCTATGATTTCCGCAGCTGTGCCTGTGAGGAAACACTCATCAGCAGCCAGAAGTTCCTGCGGCGTGAAATTTTCTTCCCGCACTTCCAGGTTCAGTTTCCTGGCCAGGTGCATTGTGACACCTCGGGTAACTCCCAAGAGGATACCAGCATCAGCCGGCGGGGTGAATATAACACCGTTTTTAACTATAAAGATATTGTCGCCAGTACCTTCAGTGATATTGCCATCCACATTGGTCATCAGGGCTTCTGAGACACCGGCATCGAGGCTTTCGATTTTAGCCAGGGTGTTGTTGAGGTAATTAAGGCTCTTGACCTTTGGATTCAGCATATTTGGTGAAATCCGAACCGTTTTTGCAATAATCACCGGCATTCCGGTTTGGTAAAATTCCGGGCTGAATAGTTCTATCTGATCAGCGACGACAAAAACCGCCGGCTTCGGACAGTTAAACGGATTAAGGCCCAGCTTGCCAGCCCCTCGCGTAACGACCAATCTGATGTACCCGTCCGTCAGACCGTTGGCTTTAATGCAATCATTCATTGCCTGTGTCAGCTCAGCGCGGGTATATGGGATTTTCAGCCGAAGAAACTCCGCTGAGGCAAACAGACGATCAAGATGCGCCTGACACTGAAATATTTTCCGATCATAAATACGGATTCCCTCGAATACGCCATCGCCGTAAAGCGTAGCATGATCAGTGACAGAAAGTTTCGCATTTTCTTCGTCGACAAGTGTGCCGTCCAGCCAGATTTTCATTTTATTCTCCGAACCTGTTTTACTCGATCCATTAAAAAAACAGCATAGTCCCCAAATATACGCTTAATTTGTAAAACAGGCAATGGCCCAACCAAAAGTTTTATCAAAGAGGCGACAAATTAATGTGGATAACTTGTGAATACCCGGGTAATGCAGCACCGAAAGTGTATGCCCCAACTTGGTCTTAGCCCGCTTTTACAACGGCGCACCACAGTATTTGCAGTGTTTTGCGTCGGTATCATGGCCTTCCGCGTAACATTCAGGACAAACCTGGGTTGAAATTTGACTTTGGGCTTTAAACGCCCTGTCAAACTCTACGGTGACTATGCCGGTAGGAATTGCGATTATGCTATAACCCAGGATCATAATTACAGCTGCCAGCCCCTGCCCCAGGGGCGTTTGTGGGGAAACGTCCCCGTAGCCTACTGTTGTGAGTGTAACAATAGCCCAATAGATGCTGCGCGGTATGCTTGTAAACCCGTTGTCCTTGTCCTCGATCAAGTACATGATTGAGCCCAGGATGACCACCAGTGTCAGAACGGTTACGAGAAAGACGGTGATTTTTTGTCGAGAAGCCCGCAAGGCTTTAAAGAGAAAGCTTGCTTCGCCCAGATACGGTGCGAGTTTGAGTACCCGGAAGATACGCAGTACGCGCAACATACGGATAACCAGCAGATAATGGCTGCCCACCAGGAAAACTCCCAGATATGTCGGCACGACAGCGAGTAGATCAACCAGGCCGAAGAAACTTTTGGCATATCGCCAGGGTTTGTCGACGCAGATCAGCCTGAGCAAGTATTCTATCGTGAAAAGAATGGTAAAAACCCATTCCGCGGTGTGAAGAATATAGCCGATCTTTTCTTCAATGCTCGCGACGCTGTTAAGCATGACTGCCAAAACGCTCAACAGAATACTCAGAATCAATATAACGTCGAAGGCTTTGCCAGCTGGGGTATCGGCCTCGAAGATCACTTCATACAACACACCCCGCCAGGAACGAGGCTTCGGTTTATCGATATTTTGGTTAACTTCCATACAAAAACTTCACTTTGGTTGGTTTCCAAAAAAAAGAACACGGATTGCACGAAATTATTTTTTTGCATTCAAAAAAATCTGCTTAATTCGTGTAATCTGTGGATCACAACATGGTGTTTTATTTTGTTTTTGCCTGTTCATCAAACCAGCCATGCCAGTCTTCGGGCAGATCGTATTCCTGTATGTGTTGGAGCATTGTTTTGCTGCACTCACAGTTTGGTTTGGCGTTTTTTGTGGCGTCCTGGATTTTTTTTGCCAGCCTTATAGCAACATCGGGCAGGTTGTCAATAACATCAGCCAGTTTGTCATCATCTGATCGTTGCCGAAGTCCGCCGAAAAGACCGCCAGCTGCGAAGGGATGATGTCTGCTGCCGGTTTCCGCGTAGTTCATGATATAACAGACAGCTGCGTAGCACATTTGGAGTTCCTTGGCCAGAAACATTTCCGGCACGAACAGATGCGTTACAATCTCGGCATCCATTTTGGCTAGCATGCGAACTTCAGCGGGCGTTTCGAGTCTGGGCCCTTCGCGGACGGCGGCGATGCCTGTGGTTTTGAACGGCAGTTTCATCTCGCCTAAAGTTTCGCTCAGCAGGTCTCGCAGCGGAGGACAGAAAACCGGAAACTGACGGAGAAATCCCAGCGGTGATTCCGTAAAAAAGGTCTGCTCGCGCAGATAGGTCTGGTCAATAAGATCGCTGAGTATAACCATATCACCAACCGCGAAATTGTGAGTGATAGCTCCGCCGGCACCCCAGCTGAAGATGCACGTTACACCCAGATCTTTCAGGGCGAACAGATTTGCTCGGGCATTTGTCCGAAAAGATTTTAGTTTGTTCGCTCCGCCAGGACAGCGAGGCATGAGAAAGAATTCAGCGTCCTCAGGTGTTTGGGGAGCGATTTTAAAAATTTCAGAACTTTGTCCGAACGGCGTGGACTTTCTGCCCAGGGACTCAGCGAGAATCCTCCCAGCAGCAATTTGGTGATAAATTTCCTCTCCGCCTATACAGGCCAGTATCGCAGACATGATATCCTTTCCGAAAAACCCGGCGTTTTGAAACAGCTTAAAATTCGTATCGTTTTTGGCCTGTTTCGAGATCAACCGAATAAAATTGCCCCGGGACAAGCCTGATTTTGTTCAGAGCACCTTCAAACCGTTCCTGAATTTCCTTCATCAGTCCGCCGGTCAGCAATGTTTGTAAATGAAACCTGTGAGAAGCAGAGTCGACGAGTACTGTCAATACGCCGCGTTGAAAACTATCGAGTGCAGTATGATCCTGGATAGGTTGCGGAACCACCTCGTCCCAGATTGCACTTAATTGGCCGAGTTGCTTTACGCGCTTAGCCAGTGTCTGTTTCATAAACACAGCTAAGGGTTCGGAAAGACAGGCAATTTGCGCATCGTATTGACGTTGCTGCCAGATTGTGCGAAGTTGTGCGTCATCCATGACTGTTCTCCATCAACGGGATTGCTTTGCTCTACTAAACAAATAAAAAAATTCGCACACTGTTACGCAATGCAATTAAATGGGTATATCACTTTTATCGAAAAAGGCAAAGAAAAAACCTTAATCGAAAACGGTATATTCAACCAGCCTGGTTTACTTCTAACCAAGGTCTACGGGCATAAGGACATACAGGAAATCGAACCCAGCCTTGATGACAGCCGGCTTGTTGCTAGCAGTCATTTCCACAATGAGTTCATCGGTATCGATGATTCTCAGAACGTCGACTAAAAATGTTGGGTTGAATCCGATGTCCACCGGCTCGCCTTCGAGCTGGATTGGACATTCGACTTCCGCTTCGCCTGTTTCCGGAGCCCTGCTGGATAGCGTGACTGCACTGGTGCCAAAGCTGAGTTTCACGCCTCGTGATTCTTCGTTCGTCAGCAGAGCAGCCTGGCGGATACGATGGCCGAACTCGGCTGTTTTGATGGTAGCCTTTCGATTTGCTTCCTTGGGAATAACGTCTGCATACTTCGGGAAGTTGCCCTGTACCAGCGAGCTGATCAGTGTAGCCCGGGCTGTGCGAACGAGGATCTGGTTTTCCTCGATTTTCACTTCCAGCACGGACTCCGCCTCACCGCCGATGCGCTGGATAAGGCCCATTAACTTGGCAGGTACGATAGCGGTACGAGTTTTGGCTGCTGCGGTGGCCAGGCTGCCTTTTGCCTGGGCCAAACGATGGCCATCCGTCGCAACGAGTTGCAGTTTCTTTTCGGTAGCTTCCCACAAGACGCCTGAAATGGCATAATGGCTGTGCGCTTTGGCGGTCGCGAAAAGCGTTTTTGCGATCATGTCGCCAAGCACAGCTGATGGAACCGTGAAATCCGCTTCGCCGGGGAACTCAGCCACAGCTGGGTATTCAGCAGGATCATATCCAAAAATTTTGAAATGGCTGCCCGAACCCTTGACGTGACAGGCTTCCTTGTCCGTCTCGAGAGTAAGACTTTCATCACTGCCTGATTCTCGCACAATACCATTAAGTCTGTCAGCAGGTATGAGTGCTTCGCCTGGCTCTTCGATTTTTACCGCGGTTATCTGAAACCGACAGCCTACCTCAAGATCGGTCGCCATCAGTGTCAATGTGTCATTGGCTGCGATGAGTTTAACGCATCGCAATACGGGTTTTGGAGATCGCAGGGCTACAATGCTGCCCACAAGCGTTAGGGCTTCCTGTAAAGCAGCCGTCTGTGCAATAACCTTCATGTTCCGCCTTCCTTCCATGTAATTTGCAAATCTGACCCTAGTACTCCATTTTACGAATAATGCCGGCTACCTGCTTGCGGCGATAAGACATCTGCAGCGTTAGAAAAACGACGGAATATCTTCAAATATGCAGTCGCTTTTCTTCCTTGCATCTGCCTAACCGGCGCGGCGCATCTATCAGACCTTATTCCTAAAACGAAGTACTAGTTTCCAGGCCAGGTACCGCGAATCTGAAACAACTGAAAAAATGCCTTCAAAATTCCCGATACGATCAGCATGTTTATACGGTTTTGCGGGTCGCCTTGCAAGAGCATCCCTGTGTTTTCTTTATCTTTCGTTAAAAAAACTGTACCGTTTCCTGATTAATCAGGCTTTTCGCATATGCTGGGGACTTCGGCCTAGATGTGTCTTGAAAAGTCTTGAAAAATGATAAATATCGTCGTATCCGACCCGGCGGGCGATATCACTAATCCTCAGGTTCCTGTCCTGCAGAAGATACAGGGCATGGTTCAGCCTGATGTTGATGAGATATTTGATCGGCGAAGTTCTGAAATGAATTTTGAACTCGCTGCACAGGTGCGGCACGGAGATATGGGCCAGGTTTGCAAGCTCTTCCAGGCGAAGAGGTTTACTGAAATTTTGTTCGAGGCATTGTTTCACCGCCAACATGCGTGGCGGCACTGATTCCGCTGGGCCATGGATAACCCTGAAAACCTGCCGAAACCAATTGTGCAATAGGTTTTCCACAATTATCCAGTCAGGCTGGGCGTAGCTGGTCAATTCCTGATGTGTTTCCCGGAGCATTTGTTCAAAATCCTCAGGATGGGGCAAATCAATAGGCTGGGCCAAGGGCAAGTCAGACAGTTTTATCAACCGATCAATCTCATAACCCCTGCAGTGAATCCAGCTGTGCCGCCAATGTATTTGATCATTACCGTAATATTGCCAATCGCCAGGCCTCCATATAATCAATGTCCCTGGAGCATACCACTGCTTGCCATCTTGAACCCCCAGACAAACCTTATCATAAAAAAACATAAAAAGATAATCATCCGTGCCATCAGGCCGATGGACAAAACATGGCTTCATTTCTTCCATAATCCCCACTCCACGGACGGTTATCTGCGGATTAGGCTCAGAATCAAAGGTAAACCATGATACGATGGGTTGCATATAAAACCATAAGATAGTGCAAAACTTTAATAAGTATAGCTATTTTTCAAAATAAAATAAATGCTAAACTTTTAACAGAATAATACGCCTTGCCAAAGTAAGGCAAAATGTTCGGTTACCTAAATTATTACTATCAGGAGTTATCAAAATGTCAGCTTTCAATGGACTTGGAATGAACATGGGCAATCTTTGCAGACTTAGCGATGCCGAAACCCGATCCATAAGCGCCGAAAATTTCACAGGTGAAAAAGGTAAAGGTGGTATGGCGACTGATGGTTTTGGCAAAGAGGCTTCCCGTGATCTTGGGCAAAAATGGAAGGTGTCCCCTGCGGTTAAGATTCAGCCTGGTGAAACGTTTACAATAGCCGACATCACCGGTCCAGGCGCAATCCAACAGATATGGATGACCCCGACAGGCAACTGGCGATTCAATATCTTGCGTATATACTGGGACGATCAGGAGATACCCAGCGTCGAATGTCCGGTTGGTGACTTCTTTGCAAGCGGTTGGAGCAAGGAACCGTTCACACAAGTTACTTCACTGCCTGTTTGCGTAAACCCCGTCGGAGGGTTAAATTGCTATTGGGAAATGCCTTTCCGTAAAAGATGTAGAATAACCCTGGAAAACATAAACTATGAGGAGGTACTTCTGTTTTACCAGGTAAATTATACGCTCACGGAAGTTCCTCAGGACGCCGCTTATTTCCACGCCCAGTTTCGCCGAACCAATCCACTGCCATACAAACAGGATTACACAATTATCGACGGAATCAAAGGCCAAGGACAATATGTTGGGACATACATGGCCTGGGGTGTCAATAACAACGGTTGGTGGGGCGAAGGCGAAATCAAATTTTTCATGGACGGCGATTACGAATTCCCAACGATTTGCGGCACCGGTGCCGAAGATTATTTCTGCGGCGCATACAGTTTCATACTCAACAATGAATATGCTGAATATTCAACGCCCTATGCCGGTATGCCCCAGGTAATCAAGCCTACAGGCTGGAATAATGCACAAAAACGATTCGGGCTTTATAGGTGGCACATTCCGGATCCGATTCGTTTCAAGCAGGATTTGCGGGTAACAATTCAAGCACTAGGCTGGCGAAGCGGTGGCCGATACTTGCCTTTGCAGGATGATATCGCCTCGGTTGCTTACTGGTACCAGACCCTGCCGACCGCACTGTTCCCCGAACTGCCCTGTAAAGACTATTTAGAGATTATTTAACGATTCCCGCAAACCTGTGGCACAGCCGAGCTTGACTGTGCCACAGGTTTTTCCCCTGGAACTGTTATTATTTTTCGCTGAATGTCAGGCCTTTCTTTTGGCCTTGGGTTTGTATGGCCCGACGGAGTTGGGCGTCGAACGAATTGTTTTCGTCCTTGCCCTGCTTTTTCATCTCTGCCTGCTGATAGGCCAAGCGTTTTTTATTCAGATCGTTGATTTCTTTTTGCAGTTTTGCGCGTTTATCAGCCAGGCCTGCAACGTATTGAGTTCGTTCTTCAGCAGACATTTTTTGCATTTCTTGCGGCAATATCTCAGCGGGGGCAGCTTCAAGGTCCATTTTCTTTTCCTTTACGGCGTCGACGAGATCCCAACTGTAATTTTTGTACAATCCCGAAGCCTTGCCAGCTGTTCTGCTTGCGTAGGTAGCTTCGTTCATCGATGCGGCGTTGGTATCCTGAGCGACTTGGCGGGCTTTATATTGCCTGCCGAGCTGGCCATAACCAACGTATGTAGCATTCAGCTGGATGTTCAGTTCGATGATTCGTTTGTCGTAAGGTGTGGTGATAATGACTGTGCCGCGATCCTGATCTATCGCGGAATATTGACCTTCCGCCCAGGCAGCTGCGTCTGACCAGCCCGTTCTTCTGCCCTGATCGACATTGCCGCAGAAAATGGTATTGATGATAATGCCATCATTGATGCTGGCTTTGCAGATGTCGTGGAGTTCGTATTTTTTATCCTGAGTAGCTGGCTCGTTCCCAGCTACCACGATCATCTTCAGCGCACCGGGCTGTTTCGACCAGTTGAGATTATTCGTCGCAGCCCGGACGACTCGCGCCACAAACTCAGTACCTCCATTAGTACGTAATTTAAACAATTCTTCGTAGATCTGGTCGAGATCGTCTGTCAGCGGGCAGAGTTGCTTGACCCAGCCTGTTTCTTCATTCAGGCCGTCGTTGCCATAATGATATAAAGCCACTCTCAGATTAGGTTTAGGGTTGGCCTGGGCCAGTTCGTTTACGATAGCCCAGAGTTTTTGCTTGGCCGATTCGATCAGGCCGTCCATCGAGCCGGATGTGTCCAGGCAGATAGCGATATCCACGTCGCGCTGCTGGGCAGGCGGCACGGGCAGGCATTTAACCTCGACTGTAACTATTGGTTGAGCAGGGGTTTCTGCTTGCGTCACCGCCAGTGGGATTGTCGCCAAAACCGATACGATAGCCAGCGTCAGGAAAATTGTTGAGAGTTTCATTTTTTGTCTCCTTAAGTTAAGAAACAGGTTAAAAGGTTCCGATCCAACGTCAAAATCTTAGACCATCACGGAGAAGAAAAGTTCCCATTTTTTCTGTTAAAAATTTTGACGAGGCATTGCCTGGGAATGAAATCTGGAATTTTTTGACTCATGCGGTTAGAATCCCCAGCTTGTTGCATTATGAAGATGAATGCTTACAAAAAACACCAAAAAGCAAGGAACGCTGGGAATACATGACGACGGAAATTTTGAATAAATTAAGTGAATATGTTGGAAAAATAGCAGCTGAGCAGGGGATAAAAAACGCGCAAGTTCAGTCCGTGGCTGCCCTTTTGGAAGAGGGTGGAACCGTGCCCTTCATCGCCCGCTATCGTAAGGAAGCCACCGGCGGGCTTGATGAAGTTAACATTATTCAGATTCGCGACCGTATAGAACAGCTGGGGGAACTGGACAAGCGGCGCGAAGCCATTATTAAATCGCTGACTGAACAGGGCCAGCTCTCGGACGATCTCAAAAAGAAGGTTAACGCAGCTGAGACTCTTGCCGTGCTCGAAGATATCTACCTGCCGTATCGGCCCAAGCGTCGGACGCGCGGCATGATTGCCAAGGAAAAAGGGCTCGAACCGCTGGCGACGCTGCTGTTTGCCCAAGGCCCGGTCGACCCCACAGCCGAAGCGAAAAAATATGTCAATGCGGAAAAGGAAAAGGAAGTGGCCGACGAGTCAGCTGCACTGGCTGGGGCGCGGGATATTATAGCTGAGTGGGTAAGCGAAGACGCCCCCGCCCGGGCCAAGCTGCGTGAACTGTTCGAGAAACATGCGATACTCAGCTCTAAGATTATCAAAGGCAAGGAGGCTGAAGCTGCGAAATTCGAGGATTATTTCGAGTGGTCAGAACCGGCAGCTACAGCGCCGTCACACCGAATCCTGGCCATTCGTCGCGGCTCAAAGGAAGGTTTTTTAACATTCCATATCCGCCCCGACGAAGACCAGGCCATCGCCCTGCTCGAACGACAATTCGTAAAGACAGGCCCAGCTGCGGAAGAAGTCCGCACTGCTGTGCACGACAGCTATAAGCGATTGCTTGCCCTGTCGATGGAGACGGAAATGAGGCTGGAAACCCGCAAACGCGCCGAAGAAGACGCGATAAAGGTTTTCGCCGATAACCTGCGCGAACTTCTCATGGCTTCCCCGATGGGCCAAAAAGCAGTGCTCGCACTCGACCCCGGTTTCCGCACGGGTTGCAAACTAGTCTGCCTGGACAAACAGGGCAAGCTGATCTTTAACGATACAATCTACCTTCATAAAGAAGTCGAAGCCCAGGCCAAGATTCGTGTGCTCGTAGAAAAGCTGAACATAGAAGCAATCGCGATAGGTAACGGCACAGCAGGCCGAGAGACCCAGGCGATGTGCGATAAAATTGACTTCGGCCCGGGAAAAAAAATTCCAGTTATCCTGGTCAACGAAAGCGGCGCCAGCGTTTACTCCGCTAGCGAGGTTGCCCGTGACGAATTCCCGGACTATGATCTTACCGTCCGCGGCTCGGTTTCGATCGGCAGGCGTTTGATGGACCCGCTGGCTGAGCTTGTGAAGATCGATCCCAAAGCTATCGGCGTGGGCCAATATCAGCATGACGTGGATCAGCGGAATCTTAAGAAAATGCTCGATGACGTTGTCGAAAGTTGTGTTAACTCCGTCGGTGTGGAGGTAAACACCGCCAGCAAGGAACTGCTGATGCACGTTGCGGGTCTGAGCGAAAGGATAGCGGGCAATATCGTCGCACAACGCAACGAAGCCGGCGCGTTCAAGAATAGAAAAGCACTTTTGAAAGTGGCGGGCATGGGGCCTAAGACATTTGAGCAGGCTGCGGGTTTTATGCGGATTCAAGGCGGAGATCAGCCCCTCGATGCCTCAGCGGTGCACCCGGAACGTTACGATATCGTCCAAGCCATGGCTGATGATGTCGGTTGCGGCGTAGCTGAGCTGATGACCTCGCAGGAACTCCGTTCGAAAATCAATCTCAGTAAATACATCTCCGATTCGGTCGGCCTGCCGACTTTGAATGACATAATGAACGAACTTGCCAAACCGGGCAGAGACCCCCGTGAGCCGTTCCAGTTGTTCAGCTTTGCCGAAGGTGTGACTGAAGTGACGGATTTGAAGATCGGCATGAAATTGCCCGGCGTGGTGACGAATGTTACTGCCTTTGGGGCGTTTGTGGATGTGGGCGTTCATCAGGACGGTCTGGTTCATATCAGCCAGCTTGCTGATAAGTTCATCGAAACCCCAGCCGACGTCGTAAAAGTGCACCAAAAGGTCAATGTTACGGTGGTTTCACTGGATTTGGAACGTAACAGGATAGGCTTGAGTATGCGTGCGAACCCGGACTTGCTTGGTGAGGGCAAACCTGCCCGCACCGAACGCACAAGCCCAACAGCCAAGCCGAGCCAGAGTAAGGGTGCGCCCAGCCGACCGAGTAATTCCCAGCGAAATAATCAATCATCAGGAGGCCGTCGGCCCGATCAGCCTGATACTTCCAACAACCCCTTCGCCGATTTTTTCAAGAACAACAAAAAGTTCGGGAAGTAGATGGATTAACAGCTAACCAATTTTTCATTTGATTGTTTATCGCATACGGTAGTTCTCAGGCAATAGCCCAACGCTTCCAGGATTTTTTCTACCCTTTCGGTGCTGATGTTGCGATATTCATTGCGTTCATCTCTGGAAACCTGCGACTCGTTTGTCCCCAGTTTTTTTGCTAATTCCCGTTGAGAGATTCCACGCGCTATACGAAGGCAGATCAGAACATGACCTAAGCCGAGAAAATTATCAATGGTTGGAAATTCGCCACGTTTTATTTGTTCGTATTCAGCGACTTCCTCTTTCAGCTGTTCATGAAAAGAGCGGAAAGGGTCCAGGCTTAGCTTGATCTCTTCTGGTGTGTTACCCTGATTTTTGAGTTGTTTCTCGTAATCCTGCAGTCTTTGTGATTCCCCCTGAAGACGTTCAACAGCTTCTTTATATTCTTTCTCAGTGCGAATCATGATTCTAGTCCTATTTTAATTATTCCGCGCGGCTTACCGCTTTGTCTCGATCTGCGAAATGCCGAAGGAAATTCCAACTCATTCCCGTATTTATCCCGAATTCCACAAAATTTGCCTGGAAAATGGGGATATAATTCCACGCGATATGTATGCCACATCGGAAGTTGTTTCTTGGCAAATCCACGAGAAGGCCGACGCGTGTTCGGATCCCAAATCCAAATTTTGTGAGGATCCAACGTATTTAGTTTTCTTAGAGGCTCACCGGTTTTCCAAAAGTCTTGGTCACACTCGAAATAACCATCAATATCATTAGGATGGCCTTTGTCTTCAGTAAAAGAACCATCAATATAAATTTCTGTTATGCCTACCTGCCAAAGTTGACGAACCAATATTCCAAGATTATCAACCAGCCTGGTTCGCCATTCCTCATCCCAAGAATCATCGTGATCTGGTTCTCCAAAAACCAGAAACGAATTTCTTAATTCACTTAAACTAACCTCATAATCACCTTCCGGTAACAAACCATCCTTTGTAAACCCCGGTATCTTACTCATCGGCAACTCTCCCTGTTTTATTATATAAAAACTTAACATGAATGTCAAGTTTTCTATAATTTTGGTTAAAATTTTTCGTGGTCCCGTTTTCTGTTGGACATTAGGACAAGGTCACGGAGGTGTTCGACATCGGCTGCTGCGAACCAGCGGTCTATAAAATCGGGTTCCTGGACGATATTCGCGATGGTCATGAGTACGCGAAGATGATAGTTTCGCTGATCAGCTGAGCCGGTTAGCACAAAGACGGTATGCACTGGCGGGCGTTTGGGGTCAAAGATTATGCCCTTGGTGCACCGGGCCAGGAGTATTTCAAATTTGTTTTCGCCATCTACGATAACATGCGGTATCGCCAAGCCTGGTTGAATTATCGTACTGGTTTCCTTTTCTCGCGCGGTAATTTTTTCCACAAGATCGGTTGTGGACATTTTCAACCTCGGTGCCAGAGCTTGGGCTATGAGGTTGAAGAAGACTTTGACTGTTGTTTGCTCCGGCAGATCGAGGATGGGGGCGCTTTTTATGATGGTATCGAATCGGTCGTGGATAACTTCGTCTCGCTCAATCGCGATTTGTTTGAGCTCTTCTTCCAGCCCGGTACGATAAATATTTTTCGATACGATTTTTTTGACCAGATAGACCATTGCGCTTTCCCGCTGGATTCTTGGGCGAATGTATATGAGGTACCAGACCAGGCCGACTAAAGCAAAGGCAACCGTGGTTAGCAGTGGAATCAGGCCCATATCAAAAATCAGGAGCGGATAGACAATCAGCCCGATGGCGGGGAAAATTATGCCCATAGGTATCCGAAACAACGGCCTGTAATTCTGGAGTTTGCTGCTCCGCATGACAATCACAGCCAGGCAGATCAGGGAGTATTGCATCAGCAACATTGTGCTTGCGACCTTAACAAGGTTTTCAATACTAAGACCAGCCAATATCAACACCATAAACGTACCGGTAAGAATCACACTGAAAATTGGCGTATCGAATTTCTTGGAATGTCGTCCAAAACGTTCAGGTAAGAGACCATCGTGACTCATCGCCAGAGGACTTCGGGATGCTTCTAGGATTCCGCCGTTTGCTGTCGTGATAAAGGCCAACATTGCTGCGAAACTCAGTATAATCAGCCCGGCCCGGCCTGCGATTTTTTCCGCCGCCAGACTTAGCGGAGTGTAATTGTGATCCAACTCCATACCTGTAGTCACGCCCACTGTTACTGTAACACAGGCTACGTACAGCAGGCCTACGACGAGAAGAGCTGACAACATCCCCAACGGAACATTTTTTGCACCTCTATGGACTTCACCCGCAATGTCAGCTGTAGCAGTCAGGCCTCCGAATGAAATAAATACTATGCCGGAAGTGGCGATAATTGGAATGAAACCTTTGTGAAAAAATCCCTCGAAATTGTCAACATGGAAGAGAGGCGACGCAAATCCCTTGCCGACATAACCTATCAGCACAGCAAGAAGGCCGGCCACCATGATTATCTGGGCTCGCCCTACCCCTTTGACTGTCAGGCAGTTGAGAACGGTAAAGCCAATGCAGAAACCGATCGCGATCAGCCTCATTATCCATTCCGGTTCGTCAGGCCAAATCAGGCGTGCAAATGCGCCAATACCGATCAGCGCGAAGGCGGATTTCAGTGCCATCGAGAACCAGCTTGCCATGCCCGCAAACATGCCAACGCCGGAACCCAAACATCGCTCGATGAATACAAACGTAGCCCCGGCTTTGGGAATTGCACTGGTTAGCTCAGCCTGACATAGCAAGGCTGGTAGAATCAGAATTGCTGCCAGTCCATAAGATAGAATCACAGCCGGGCCGGCATTGGCAAAGGCAAGTCCGGGCAAAACAAACAGGCCGCTGCTGATCATTGCACCGGCTGCAATACAAAACACATCCCAAAACCCAAGGTGTTTGGCAGTGCTTTTCATATTGGGACCTTTCCCAAGTTAATCGTTCATTTATTATACCACCGCACGGTTTTCGTCTTCGTGGTTGGAATGCTCAGCCTGTGAGCGGTTCTCATCCTGACGGTTGTGATTGATGCCCAGCTTTTTTTCGTACAGGCGGTAGATGTCCGAAGGAGCCAGGCCTAAAATCTGACAGATGCTGACCCAGAAGAACAGCATATCGGTCGCTTCGACCCGGGCGTTCTGGAGATCCTGCAATTGATACTGTCTGCCTTCTTTGGCTTCCTTGTACCAGTGTTTCCATGACAGACAATCCTGCAGTTCGTGACATTCTGAAGTCATCGCGTCGATATAATTTTTGAGTGCCCGTCCGATTTTAACCGTTACTTCGTTCGGCAGTTCCCCGCCGGCTGCTTCTGCGGCGATGAGTTCCTCACCAAGCCCTTGCGTGTCAAAACCGGCCCGTGCGTTTAAGGCAGCCTGTAAAGGCCAAACGTCTTCCAGCGACTCCGTGCGATGTTCCGTCATGTTTCTGCTCCTGATTTATGCTAAAGCCCGTGAGTATAATAAGCGATATTAACTTTATCCTGACTCGTGTATCTGCCGAAACCGATTGTAACGAGCCAGGCCAATCGTAGCGAGAAATTTTGTAGAATGAATACAAAGGAAACATTTTAATTTTTTCATGAACTCAAACAGCCCGGTCATACCTGCCAAAGCTTGCCTTTTGCTCATTTGTACGGTAGGCTATCAAGCTGTGAGATGGGCTTTAAGATCAACATGAATTGGTGAAAACTGACAGGAATCTACAGGAGAATCATCCGTGCTTGCAAATCAATATGGCTTATTTCAAATATGGCAGCTGCCCGTTATCCTCTTGGTAATCGCAGGCTGGGTTATCGGCGGCGGGTATCTGTTCCAAAAAACGTTTTCAAAATTGCCAAACTATAAAAGAATGAAACTGGGCAAGGCGATCCAGATATCATTACTTTCCGGCGGAGTGGGTTGGTTGACAGCTGGGATGGTTTTTGGAGTTTTCTACAAGGCCCTGGAAATGCCGAAAACCGGGGTGATTGTTGCGATTCCTTTTTTTCTGATAATGGCGTATCTTGTTGTATTTTCGATGTTTAAAGAGTCTGTTGGTGAAACGCTTCGAGCAAGTCTCCTGCCTTTGGTGAGTATTTTGTTGTTGGCTGGGATTGCTGGTGCAGCCTGCGGAATTCCTTCGATCATGATCAGGCGAGCCTATGTCAAAGAAATTAAATTACAAAGAATTACGACTCAAAACTTGGATTATATCTATCAATTTCTCCGCAATAGGCCTAGTAAACTGCCTAAATCGATGGAAGAAATCCTTGAACTTGAAGGTGTAGATCCTGAATGGCTCAAAAGCCCCGCCAATCCGTCTCGGAAAATAGGCTTTTTCTATTTTCAGCCTGAACGTCTCGGGCGTGCAGATGCAAAGAGCCAAAAACTATTAGCCTGTGATTTTGCCGATAATTTTGCAGACTATCCTGAACAAGGCCGAGCCGTTTTATATACGCATGGCGAGCCGGTATTTCTCCCAGCTGCGAGTTTTGAGAGCCTGCTGACAAAGCCCGAAAACAAGGAATTTGCCGAAGCGCTGAAAAAGGCAGAAGGCAGATAAAGACTGGTTGGCTGGTTGTTAGGATTGCTGGTTAAGGCGCGCCAATCTCAAAAACGTCTGGCTTGTAAGCCAGCAAAGCAAGTTTTGTAATTGATTACCAATAAGGTAATTAGCCTCTAAGCCCCTTATAAAAAATGTGTGGATTTGCAGGTGAGTTTCTGTTTTGTGCAGGCCGGGCCGATCAGAATCGTGTCGAAACGATGGCTGAGAGCATCTTCCATAGAGGCCCGGATGAGAGCGGAACATATCTATCGCCCGATAAGAGATGTGCAATCGGTTTCCGCAGGCTTTCCGTTATCGACCCGATCAGCTCGCATCAGCCCATGGTCTCCGACGATAAACAGTCAGCCATCGCTTTCAACGGCGAAATCTACAATTTTTTGCAAATCCGTGAAAAACTCCAAAGCCAAGGAACTGAATTCCACACTTCAGGCGATACGGAAGTTTTGTTAAATTTTTATTTAACAAATGGTTGTGAATCAATATCTGAATTAGTAGGCATGTTTGCCTTTGCTTTGTATGACAATCGCAAAGGTCAATTGATTCTTGCCCGCGATAGGCTGGGCCAAAAGCCGCTCTGGTACGCGGAATTGGCTGATCGGGTAGTCTTCGCTTCAGAAGCAAAAGCGCTCCTAAAACACCCCATGGTGAAAAGAGACTGTTCGCCAGAGAGCATAAGTGACTATTTGAGCATTGGTTATGTTCCTAGCCCTGCTTCTGCGTGGGTTGGAATAAAAAAATTACCGCCCGGTTCGGTTTTAATTTTTGGGTCAGATAAAGGCTGTGTTGAGTTTAAAAAATATTGGCAGCCAGCCACGTCAGGCCAGGCCACCGCAAACCGGGCTGAACTTGTCGACGCTGTTCGAGAAACAGTGAAGGAGGCCGTTCGGTTGCGCATGTTATCGGACGTTCCTTTAGGTGCGTTGCTTAGTGGTGGGATTGATTCTGCGGTGGTTGTTTCGTTGATGTGCAAAGAGGCAGGCCGGGCCGGCGGGGTTCGGACGTTCACAGCTGGGTTTGAAGACCCGCGGTATGACGAACGCGCCGACGCGAAGATCCTGGCTGATTATTGCGGCACAGAGCATACCGAA
The DNA here is from genome assembly GCA_963664745.2 of Phycisphaerae bacterium. Lineage (GTDB taxonomy): Bacteria > Planctomycetota > Phycisphaerae > SM23-33 > SM23-33 > B1-G9. The sequence goes on along the minus strand of CAXXMC010000004.1, from coordinate 1,117,738 downwards.
TTAATGGTTAAGTCTACCCCCGAGCAGATTAAACAAATGCTCGACCGGGTCGTCAGCCAATATGACGAACCGTTTGCCGACTCCAGTGCCCTGCCGACGTATTTGATTTGTCAAGCTGCCCGGCAGCACGTGACGGTAGCCCTGGCTGGGGATGGCGGAGATGAAGTTTTCGGAGGCTATGATCGGTATCGGGCGATGTTGCTGGGCCAGACTATGAACCCGGCGAAGTATCTCGCGGTTCGGATAGCTGCTGCACTGGCCAGGCCTTTCGCGGGGCTGGATGAACGAAACAAACTTCGACGATTTATCCGGTTTGCAGATGGCCTGTCTCTGCCGCCTGCATTGCAATACTCTGCCTATCGTCAACTTTTCAGTCCCGATGATCTGCTCAGATTATTTACCCCAGCATACCTGGCTGAGACCGATCTGGATGTTTACAGCGGCGAGGAATGGTTCTGCGGCCTTTACGAGCAGGGCGAATTCGATAGCGAAGTTGCCAATGCCCAGCGACATGACCTGATGACGTATCTGCCGGACGATCTACTGGTCAAGACGGACATCGCAGCCATGGCTGGGTCACTCGAACTGCGGGCACCTCTGCTGGATCATCAAGTTGTAGAACTGGGCCTGTCTTTGCCCGTTGAGATGAAAGTCAACACGACTGCAGGCAAATTAATCCTCCGCGAAGCTTTCGGGGACCTGCTCCCTGCTGAGGTTTTTGAGAAACCCAAACGAGGTTTTGGTTTGCCTTTGGGCAGCTGGCTCCGCGAGGAACTTCGTGACGAGATGATAGCTACGTTGACTGATCCGGCGTTGAAGAAAATGGGGATTTTTCAGGAAGAGGCCCTTGTCGGTTTGATGAATGATCACATATCAGGCCGGGCCGACCACCGCCACCGCCTGTGGGTGCTGATGGTACTTGGCCGCTGGCTTACACAACAATGATTATCAAAAACTAGTCCACAGATTTCACAGATTAAAAAGATTTTAAATAACACACCTTCGTGCAATCCGTGTTCTCTTGATAGTTATCCCAAAACGCATCTTCCAAGATCGAGTATTATAAGAAGTTCCACGTGGAACTTTTTATTTAGAATTAATCAATTCGTTATTGTCGATCGGTGGAGTTGGGTGTATGCTTTTGTTCAGCAAGCGAAGTCTTTGGTATTTTTTAGCTTCATGAATTGTTAAAAAACATGTTCCACGTGGAACTTTTGAGTCTGCGTCATTAGATAATGGAATGATTTCATACCAATCGCATATGAAAATATGCGGAGAGGGATGAAAAAATTGAGAAAGGAGTTTCAGATGACAACCGCACCAACATCAAAATCGGCCCAGCCAAAACGACGCCTAGGCAGGGGACTTTCCAGTTTAATTAATAATCAGGCAGCTGCGGCTGTCGTCGCAGAACCCGAAGCCCAAGAAGTCTCCAATTCCGTTACCGGTTCAATTGAGGGTGAATATATTCAGACCCCCCAGGCCGATGCTGGTGATGCATCTGTTCAGATGACAGAGACCCAGGCTGGCTCGCCAATGGAAATTCGACTCGATCAGATTTCCGCCAACCCGCATCAGCCCAGGCGCGATTTCAATGATGCCGAGCTGAACGAGCTGGCGGAGAGTATCAAGCAGCAGGGCATTCTTCAGCCTTTGATTGTGACCCGAGCCAGTGAAGACATGAAACTCGACACGCCTTTCGTTCTTATCGCAGGCGAGCGAAGATTACGGGCAGCTGGGCTGGCTGGGCTTGCTGAAGTGCCCTGCGTGCTCCGCGAAGCTACCGAGCAGCAGATGATCGAATGGGCAGTTATCGAAAACATTCAACGATCTGATCTGAACCCCATCGAGCGAGGCCTGGCCTATCGGGACTGCATGAGCCGATTCAATCTGAACCAGGAACAAGTGGCCCAAAGAATGGGACAACCACGAGCAACAATCGCTAACTACTTGCGAATGCTGGATTTATGCGAAGAAGCCCAGGGTTACATAGCCTCCGGGCAGATAAGTTTTGGTCATGCGAAGGTTTTGGCAGGTCTGGCCGGCCAGGCTGATCGTCAGGTTGAGTTAGCCCGCAAGGTTTTTGGTGAGGGCTTGAGTGTTCGCAAGCTTGAGGAACTGGTTTCTGCCAAGCCGAAAGCTTCGGTGGCATCGGCTGGGAAGCCCCAGCTCAAGAAACAGGCTTATGTGCAGGATATTGAACAACAGCTTACGGAAATTCTCGGTACGCGCGTGACGATTTTGCCCAGCAGGAAGAAAAATCATGGCAAGATCGTCGTGGAATACTACAGCCTGGATGATTTTGACCGAATTTCCAACGCCCTTGGCCTGGATGTGAACGACTGAAATTTCATGTACCGCAGAGGCGCTGAAAGCACAGAGTACTGAGAATACGAAAAATAATCAAAAATCAGCAAAGTTGATTTTTAAAAAAATGTCAAAAGGCAAGCCAAACGTTACGATGGCTTGCCTTTTGGTGTATATAGTGTTTAAGCTACGGCAGATTATTATCGTGAGACGTCGTCTATAATAATTCCCACCGGATAGTTGTATGAGTCATTGCCGACATACCAGGCAGAGCCTTTGAATTTCAGGCCTTTTTTGTTGTGTCGGTCGCGTTTCTTGTAATATTTCTGCCAGTTTTTGTGAGCTTCGGAGCCTTTGAGCATATAGCCATATACGAAATCGCGGGTTGCGGAGGCATTTTGTCCCATTTTGACCAGCTGGAAGCAGACGTAATCGCTTCTTGGCGCTTCTTTTAGAAGAAAAGTCATTTGCGAAGGTCCCATTTGCGCGGTAAGTTCAACCGGCTTGCCAGCCAGTGTTTTTACGTCCGGGCCCCCTTTTTTGAAGACGTCAATTTCCACAACTTCATAATTTTTTTCCTCTACTTCAGCTGCCTTGGACGCATACTTTTCAAATGGCCCGTCAATTTGGACGCCTTTGCCTTTCAGAGGAGAGACAAGGTTCGGGATGACAGCTTCCAGCGGATAGGCCATGCCCCAGTTCTTCCTGGCAGTGCCAGGCCCTGCCTGGAGAGGCAGCCCAACACTCCGCCGCCATTCGTTCATGATGTCCATATTCAACTTGCCTGGCTCAGATGCAATGGTATTGCTGAATCGCTCGAAATAATCCTTATCAGGCTGGCATTTTGGGTCCTGATCAGTGTTTCCGCCCGCTTCGAGGAGCATATAGTTCTCAGGGTCGTCATTTAACTCCTTTAGCTCACTATCTTTCCAGACGAGGAGGTTTTTCTTGTCATTATCCATATACTTGTAGTAGCCGCCCTGACACTGAAAGAAAACATTGCCCTTCATAATGGTATCTTCATTGCCAAAGCCGTTCAGCACAGCTTCGCCCGCTTCGCCGCCCTCGGTCTGCATAAAGCCGATGATGTTATCCTGGATGGCAGTAGCCCCCTGATTACCGATGAAGATTCCCATTCCGCCGCCCATACCAGGCCTGAACCAACCAAAAAATATGGTGCAATTTTTAATCAGTATTTTCGATTCAGGCTGGGCCGATCGCGTACTTATCGCAGCGTAGAAAGTATTGAGTACAAAACAGTTTGAAATTTCATTTTCTTCCCCCTGCCATGTGCAGTAAATGCCTTTTCCATAGGGGTTTAGCATAATACAATTGCGGATTTTAACGTTTTTACTGACAGCTCCGAAGAGTTTGCCCTTATACGAACCTTTGGCATTGATATCGCCCGAGGGTTTGTAGAGATTTCTACTTTGGCCGTTGAGGACGAAACCATCGACGATCAATCCGCTGTGATCCGAGCCGGCCTTGCCTGAGATTATTCCTTCCGGCAGCCCTGTCCAGTCGCCTTTGTAGTCCTTGGCGCGCTGAATTATCGTCAGATTTTTGAACGGGTTTCTTTCTGAAAAATCGGCGTTATAACCCCCTGCTATTGTGAGGTTTGGCGTTTTGATCGTAATATGACCACAGCCTCCCTTGCCTTCGTAGACTCCAGCTGCGACGTGAATCACATCGCCGCGCATAGCCTTTTCCGTAGCTTTCCACAGATCCTTGAATGGTTCCTTGAGCGTGCCGGCGTTGCCTTCGCTGCCAGCTCGAACGTAAATATCTTCAGCCAAAACAGTTCCAGCAATTACACCAACCACAAGAACGATAGCAATTGAAAAAAACCTTTTCATTTCAGCATTCCTTTCTGTGTGAAGACCCATTGTGTTCACGATGAAAATATTGACCCCAGCTGCGCCGAAGTCAGGTACAACCCTATTGATCCTTATATTATTTCTCCGCCAAAAATCTAAAACAAGGTTCACCTGTAACTTTATCAGCAAATCTCACAGCGCCTTCTGAGTTCCAATTCCCATATCAACTTGTCGGCAACAGGGTGTTGCAGGCTTGCAAATAAATGCCATAGATAAGAAAATTATTATTTTTCTTGTTTTTAAAAAATTTGTCATAGTATTCCTAGAACACACAACTTGTTACTTCAAAAGACATTACAAGCTCAGCTAAAGCCGCATGGCCACAAATAATATTTTTCGGATTATTCTTGATTTTTGCCATTTTGCGTTTATACTTGATCCGATGTTTGAGTGTTCCACGAAGTATGAATATGGATATTTGATGCTAAAAGCAGGCAGGAAAGGATTTATTATGAAGATCATGATAGTTGAATCTGACTGGCGGTTTGCAGCCCAGGCCATTCGTTATTTTGAATCCCGTGGGCATTTGGTTGTTCAGGAGACTCCTCGCGGCGCAGCTGGTCATGCTCGCAGTTGGCAACCTGATCTTGTAATCTTGGCTGCGGAGTATTCATCTGAAGAGGTTCTGAATTCTCTTCGTGCCTTGCGGGTCAGGCCTGCGGTTCTTATTTCCGAGCATATGAGCAATTACAAACGTGCCTGGGCAGCGTGGCAACGCGGTGGAGATGAATTGCTGATGAAGCCGATCTTCAAGGCTTCGGAATTGCAGGAAGCAGTTGTGATAGCATTGGAAAATGCCCGACTCAATTCCAACACCAGCCAACGTCACCTTGCAGCAGCGACGGCTTAATTAATACGGTATTTAGAGTTATTGATTCGAAATAAAATCAAAAAAAACCGCAACGGCCAATGAGGCTCTGCCAATAAATTGCTCGTTGTGCATATATTTCAACAAAGCCGGTGTTTTGTTCTTGCCTATCGGCCTATATAATCCCTAAACTTGCCGTTAGAGCCTTTTTTCGTCATAAATACGCATAGTTGGGGAAGGTCGATACATGCTGGGAGTGATACTGATAATTATTGGGGGTGCGTTGCTGATCTTTGGCGCGCTGACAGCTACGGATTGGATAGATGCACAAACTGATCGGCAGTTTTTCAGCCTGGCTTTTTTCGGCAGAACGGTCGCGCCGCTTCTGGGCGGAGCGATACTCATTATCTTCGGCTTATCTGAATTTAATTGATCCCCGCTCGAACTCTGAAAATTATCCAAATTGAACCGCAAATGGTTCTGTGGTTGTACTTTCAGTCGCTTGCAGGCGCAGAGGCAGGCTGAAACCCTCTGCCAGTGATCGTTGCTGACTCACTTACGGAGCTTCGAGAGATAACACGCCTTATTTTCTGATTCGGATCCAGGGGTTTATAGTCTGATTCCGGAGACAGGCCTGTTGTCGGATAAATACTGCCGTAGTTTTGGAGGGGTGTAATCACAATCACTCCGGTTTCGGATACAGGTTCGTTGATACTGAAATCGATTAAACGCACAATGACAAGAACCGTAAAAATGCAAATTGACAGTACAACCGCAAAAGTAATTAACGTTTTCAAACCGCTACTCCTTTCCCGATGCCAATAATGTCCTCCAGCAGTAATAAGGACACTTAAGCGCCAAGAAGGTTGGCCTAGCGAACCACAAAAGCAATTTTTCCGCCACGGCTTTTTGGTTAACAGGCTATGTATTACTGACTTCCAGCGAACGTCCGCACTCGTTCCATAATAGTATTATAGGATTATCTCGGCTATATTGTCTAACCGAGTTGATCAGAATTTTGGGCCGGGGGGAGTGTTGGCAGTGCTCTTTTCCCAAAAACGATCTAGTATCGTGCCGGGACAGGAGCCCCGGCATGCAAAAGTGTGACCATTCCAGAAAACTCTGATCTTCCTTTTCCACAAAACATCTACTAAGATTGTGCTCCGTTTTTTGGAACGAGCTGGGATAACGATGAAAATATTTATTGAGACTTTAGGTTGTCAGATGAACAGGCTGGATAGCGAGCTTGTCACCGAACTGCTGCGCATGGCTGGTCATGAAATGACAGCCGAGGTCAAATCAGCCGATGTAGTACTTTATAACACATGTTCTGTGCGCGAGCATGCCGAGCAGAAAATTTTCTCCAGGCTGGGCGCAGACGCTGTCCGTAAAAGGGCAGGTCGACGCCAGATTGTGGGTGTACTGGGCTGCATGGCTCAAAGACTTGGCAAGGAACTGCCTCAAAAATATGAAGCGGTGGACATCGTTTGCGCACCGGGACAACTTTTCAGGCTGCCGGAACTCATTGAAGCAGCAGCTGAGGGAACCGGCGCGGTACTGGTGGACCCTGCACGCAATGAAACACGTGATCCGCAGGCTGAGCACAGAATGGATATTCTCGACTCAACTCGCAATCCAGCTGCCTGTTCGGGTGAGGCACAGGCGTTTGTGCGCGTAATGAGAGGCTGTAATAATTTCTGCAGCTATTGTATTGTCCCATTCGTACGAGGCCCGGAACGCAGCAGAGCTCCGGAAGATATTTTGGCTGAGGTAAAAAAACTCCTTGCAGCTGGGCGAAGCGAAATCACCCTTATAGGACAGACCGTCAACAGCTATGAACATACAGCTGGCGGGCGGACGACGCGGTTCAGCGATCTGCTGAAACTTCTTTCGCCGCTGCAAGGCCTGCGCAGGCTTAGGTTCGTTACGAGTCACCCCAAAGATTTTGGACTGGATATCCTGGAAGCCATGCGAGATCTGCCAAATGTCTGTCCGTATATTCATGTGCCCGCCCAGTCCGGTTCGGACGCGATACTCAAAGCAATGAATCGAGGCTATACCCGAGCCTGCTACGATGAACTTATCGACGCTGCGCGTCAGATCGTGCCCGACGTTGTAATTGTGAGTGATTTCATAGTAGGCTTTCCCGGCGAGACTGAAGAAGATCATGCCGCCTCAGCTGAATTGATTCGCCGAAGCGGTTTTAAAAATTCGTTTGTATTCAAATATTCAACGCGACCAGGCACTCTGGCGGATAAAAAGCTACCCGATGATATTTCCGAAGAAATCAAGAAGCGGCGGAACAATGAATTATTGGCTGTGCAGAAGGAAATCGGCTTTGCACATCATCAGTCTTACATAGGAAAGGCCATGGAGGTTCTTGTGACAGGTCGAAGCCGGCGAAGCGACAAGCAGCCTGCCCCCGCGACCGCCCAAGCCATGCAACTCATGGCCCGCACTACGGGCGACCATATCGTGGTCTTCACAGGCCCGGAAAACCTGATCGACCAATACACCACCGTTACTATCACCGACGCAAACGACCTGACACTCTTTGCTGAATTGCAGGAATAAAATTTGCACGGATGCAAAGGGATGTACTGAATTTTGCCAGTCTGGTTTGCCAGTGTGCTTATACAAAAGTGATAAGGCTGTTTAAAAAATCCGCCGCCAAAAGGCAAGCCATATCCTGCCCCCAGCAGAACAACTTGACGTTTCGTGTCTGAAAAAACAGCTCACTGACGTTCGCAGTATGGTGTGTTCTCATCCCACCGAAAAAGAGTTGGAATCATCCTTTTGCTGAGTACAGATTGATGAATACTTAAACGGTAGGGGTGGGATTCCGCTGTGCGGGCGCCTGCGGCGTCGAACCCACGGTATCCTGCTCACTGACGTTCGCAGTATGGTGTGTTCTCATCCCACCGAAAAAGAGTTGGAATCATCCTTTTGCTGAGTACAGATTGATGAATACTTAAACGGTAGGGGTGGGATTCGAACCCACGGTACCCGTTAGGGTACGCTGGTTTTCAAGACCAGTTCCTTCGGCCGCTCGGACACCCTACCACATATTCGACCACTTTATCCGCTTAGTCCATTCCGGTCAAGCAGGTATGCAATTGTGCGGATGAAAATTAAGCAAAAACCGGTGAGATTGCGTCTGGGCCAATATTTCCAATAGTCTTACGCGCAATATCGCCATTATGATTTAGTACATTATTGACTTTTTAGTAAATTTAGCATAAACTTCATTTGTGTTTTGTGTGCCAATCACTTGTGTATAATTGATCAGCAAGTGGGTTGTTGAATGGGATAAATGGCGTGGAAAATCTTGAACAAGTTCTAGAGTATGCTCTAAGTCGGCCTCCGTCTTCAGCTGGTTTGCGCCTTCGTTCTGAGAGAGACCTCGCAGCCTTGTTTGAAACGGACCATTTCAAGGTTCGAAAGTCGCTGAGTGAATTGGTGCGTAAGGGTGTTCTGGTTCGCAGGCATGGTAGCGGGACTTACGTGCGAAAAGTGCCCAAACTTACTCGTACTCTTTCGTCGACCGATTTGAAAATTCAGCCCAAGTCTCTTTTTGCGCTTAGCCAGCCTAAGGAGGATATCGTTCCTCCGTTGGAACCCATGAGACATCAGCAGCAGTTACAGCTTAGTATGACAGCGCTACTTGAATTCTGTTTTACGATTTTGTTTTTGTCGGCTTTTGTAGGCCGCCTCGTTACGCCACTGATAATATTCGTTTATTCTTATGATCGCAGCCCATGATCTTGGCCAAGTCTGCCAGATCTTGGCGGCCAGGGTGTTGATCACCGTGGCTACCTGTTCCAGCGTAATACGCGGATTTTTCCCCCCGAAGCCGCTGCGTCTGCTCGGATATAAAAAACATCGCCAATCGCGAACACAGCCAATGCCGAATCAGTCCGGTATACGTCCGAACCTCAAACGAACCAAATCCCGTTTCCTGCTTGGCTCGCTCGAACCACATCTCAATATGCCACCGCGCAAAAGCCACAACCAGCAGCTTCCTGACACTCACCGAAGCAGGAGCGTTACTCAAAAAATATTTGTTCTCGCCGGTTTTAGGCGATTGAGCCCAAATCAGCCAATACTGTCGAGTTGTCGGCACGTTGACACCCTCAGCCGTATTGGTCAACTGCACACGTGCGGCTTTATATTTCCAGTACATCATTCCGCGCGTCGTGTTTTTGATCTTCACCGTTTGCCAATCCTGTCCGTAAAACACCGGACTGTGGCGAACCAGATCGGCAACTTTATGCGGCGCATATTCAGCCCGGCAGGACTGATACGCCGGCGGAGTTGCCCAGCATAAAAAGTTAGACCGCACCTCACCAATACCGCGCTGGCCCAGCCGATCCAATTCAAACCAGAACCCAGGAACACTGCCGTATTCCTCATCAAAAGTAAAATACGAAAACTTTACACCACTGCCTATGGCCCGTTGAATCTGCTCTACCGCAATTTTCCACTTTGGCCGATAAGACAATGAATCCGGAATATGTGCTTCTCTTCGTCTCTTTGGATCAGCTGCCCATTTTTCAGGCAGATACAGGTCGCTACATAAGACGCATCCGAACGGATTTGTGGGATGGTTGTCGGTATACAGCAAATGCTGGCCGACAATGCAATTGTCTATCTTGCCGGTTTCACCACACCATTGACGCTGCACGCCAGGCGTTTTGGCGCCCTGCTTGGCGTGGCCGGAGCCGTCGATTACGCCAATGCCCTCTTCCGTCGAAGAGCGATCAGCCACACGATAAAGCAGCAACTCTTCAGCACGATCATGATCCCAGCGAAATGAAGATAAAAATTCCTGCAAAGTTCGGACGGGAACTTCTGCCGCCAGTGCAATCGGCTCAATACTCTTGCGTTGAATGTCTGACATCAGACCAAGCATGTATGTCTCCAGGTAGCCGAAAGTAACTTCTTTGCGAAAACAAGGTCGAAACGATTCCAGAAATTTTTGCAGCTCCGGCTGCAATGTCATCATCTGTTCTCCAGTCATTTAATGCCCTTTCAATTGGATTTTTATTCCCATCGACAAGAACATCAAAAAATCTTGAGCTAATCTAGCGCTGTCATATTAGTCTTTGGACTGATTTTGAGCTTGCTTCCAGTCATGCCTTGGTTAACGGGATTATGCATCGGGTTGAACGGGCGGGCCATGGTCTGTCCAGAAACTCAATATGTGGGGCTGACGGTATAATCCCGAAAATAGCCGAACTGACACAGCGATTGAAGGATGATCCAAGCGACGGATATCTGGTAAGCGTGTTGTCGGCGGATATTTTTCTGCAAGCATTGGGCAAGGTCCATACGCCGGTCGTCTTTTTTTCTGAATCAAGCTGTGGGATCAGACATGAGCCGGTTGTCATGTTGGATTCACTGGAAGCCGTCGGCAGGGGCGTGCATCTGCTGGCTGGGCAAGGTTATCAGAGGATTGGTTTTATAGGTTTGGATTATTTTGACAGGCCTGGGGAATCTTCCGACTCATTGCGTAAAGCCTATGAGCGGGCTGTAATTGATGCTGGTCTGGATTACCAGGCTTCAGAGTTTACCAAGGCAGACGTTCAGGAGAGCATTGCAGCTTGTCGACGGTTTTTAGCAAGGCCAGAATCTCCGCAAGCCATTATAGTAGCTAATGATACGGTATTAAATGGCTTGGCTGAGGTTCTTATTGCTGATGGAATCGTGCCAGGCCGGGATCTGGGTGTCATTACACTGAGCAATGTGTGTTCCCGATTGCCCAAGGGCATTGAGTGGAGCAGGCTGGAATTCAATGTCGAAGGCTTGGGTGAGGTCGTCGTAAATACGCTTCTGGGCCTGCTTCAGACAGCTGGCTTGCGAGCCAATTCCAGCGCAATTTTCGCCAGGTGGAAGCCCGGCAGAACTCACCTCATGAAGGGAAAATAGTCATCCCCTCCATTTGTTTTCAACGCCAAAATGATCAAAATTCACATCAATTCGGGGCTTTTTTAGCTAATTTGCTTGACATCAGGGGACTATTTTCGTACTAAGTAAGACCCTTATTTTGGGCTGTTGGGTCGAATGGTTCGAAATATATCCCAACAGAGAAACCAACCGTGCCCGTTTTGGGCAAAATAACCCCTGTTTAAGAGAACTGAGGAAGATTATGGACGACAAATTTGCCGCCCTACTGAAGGAAAACATGAGTGCCGAGAGCCTTGCCAAGCTGGAGGCCTTGAAAAATGACGAAGTCATGGAATTCGTAGCCCAGGCTATCGAACTATGCACGCCGAAGACGGTCGTCGTATGCGACGACTCGGACGAGGATGTTGCATGGATTCGTCAGCAGGCAATCGACAACAAGGAAGAGATTCCTTTGAATATCGAAGGCCATACCGTTCATTTTGATGGTTATTACGATCAGGGCCGAAACAAGGCTGTGACCAAATATCTCGTGCCCGCCGATGTTACTCTTGATGAGAAACTCAACCAGATGGACCGCCAAGAAGGCATAAAGGAAATGGAAGACCTCCAGCGCGGAGGCTATGCCGGACGCACAATGTACGTCCGATTCTTCTGCCTGGGCCCCGTTGATTCGATTTTCGCAATTCCGTGTCTGCAAATTACGGACTCTGCCTACGTCGCACACAGCGAAGACCTGCTCTATCGCAAGGGATACAAAGAGTTTCTGGTTATGAAGCCGGGGACTGAATTTTTCAAGTATCGTCACGCAACCGGCGAAGTTGATGATCGTATGGTCAGTGTGAATTGGGAAAAGAATCGCGTTTATATGGACTATACGCGAAACACCGTGTTGTCAGTGAACACGCAATATGCAGGCAATACCGTAGGCCTGAAAAAACTTTCATTGCGATTGGCCATTCGCAAGGCTGACCGCGAAGGCTGGCTGGCGGAGCATATGTTCATCATGCGCGTCAACGGCCCAGCTGATCGTAAGACGTACCTCTGCGGCGCGTTTCCCAGCGCTTGCGGAAAGACTTCAACCGCGATGATTCCGGGTGAGAATATCGTTGGCGATGACCTGGCCTACTTCCGCGTAATCGACGGAGAATTCCGGGCTGCCAATGTGGAAAACGGTATTTTCGGCATTATTTCCGACGTTAATTCCAGCGACGACCCGGTTATCTGGGACGTTCTGCACAAGCCAGGCGAAGTTATCTTCAGCAACGTGCTGGTGAAAGACGGCAATCCTTACTGGCTTGGCATGGATGGAGACATTCCAGCTGAGGGCGAAAATTACTGTGGCCCATGGAAAGAAGGTCAAACAGGCCCGGACGGTAACAAAACCACGCCCAGCCATAAGAACGCAAGATATACCGTGCAGATGCGCGATCTCAAAAACGCAGACCCAGATTGGGATAATCCCAACGGCCTGCCGGTTGGCGGCATCATTTACGGTGGCCGAGATAGCGATACCTCCGTCCCCGTTCGTGAAGCGTACAGCTGGGAACACGGCGTGTGCACCATGGGCGCTACGCTGGAATCCGAAACCACCGCAGCTACCATCGGTGCAGAAGGCGTTCGCAACTGGAACGTCATGAGCAACATGGACTTCCTGTCCATGTCGGTAGGCCGATATATTCAGAACAATCTGGATTTTGCAAAAGAAATCAAAAGGCCTAAGGTTTTCGGCACGAATTATTTCATCAAGAAGGACGGCAAGTTCCTCAACGGCAAGCTGGACAAGTCGATCTGGGTGAAATGGATGGAGCTGCGAATCCACGGTGAAGCTGAAGCCCTCGACGCAGGGTATGGTTTGATTCCCAAGTACGAAGACCTCAAGAGGCTGTTCATGGAAGTCCTGAAAAAGGAATACACCGAGCAGGACTATATTGATCAGTTTACGATCCGAATTCCAAAGTGTCTTGAGAAGCTTGACCGAATGGAAAAGATTTACGCAACGGTCAACGATAACCCCAAAGCCATGACGGAAGAAATGGCTGCGGAACGCAAACGTCTGGTAGCGCTCCAGGCTGAAAAGGGCGATTACGTCAGCCCGTTCGATCTGTAAAATTTTTAAAAATCCGTAAAATAGGGTAGAAAAAATATAAAGCGTGTGGAGCTTTCGGGCTTCACACGCTTTTTTTGTATATTAAACTTCAAGTGTCTCAATCCGATAATATAAGAGCATTGAAAAGTTGAGAGTTCCAGTTTTTGCGTAGCGGGTTTGTTCGTGGCAAGGAAGAAACGTAAGGCATATTTGTAGATATTCCGCAACGTTTCTGAAGCAGCCACGGGCAAAGCAAGCCAGCAAAAAGGGAGCTTTCAACTTTGATATGCTCAAGGAAGCAAAAAAGGTGCGACCCAGCCAAATCATGGAGGCGAGAATATCGGCTTAACCTTTTTATTAACTATAGTTACATATAAAAAAGGCCGGGGTTAACAGGATGTTTCCCGTCGGGCAGAAAGGATATTTAAATGGATTTGTCGGAAAACTCCAACCCGTCCAAGGGTGCAAAGGAAAGAAGGGCTCAGGAATCTGAAGACTCAGCAGGCCTGGATTTCATCCTGGACGATAACGAACTGCTGACTGACGTCCCTATCCATAAGCCATACATTCCCGATATGGAAAACAATGAGCCTCCGATTCATGCTTCTGATAGCCAGGGCAAGTGGACGAAACCTCCTGCGATTCCTTCTCTAAAACCTACAAGTGAGGCGGAGGTGCCCCCCGTTCAGCCTGAGCCTGCGCCAAAAACGCAGCAATATATCCCGGGGATGGAAGAGCAACTGGCAGAGAATCCTGAGAAAACACCCAAAAAATCCCGCAAGGGAAATCCTGTTTTCAAGATAGTCATAGTTTTGTTGATCCTGGCAGGCGGCGGATATCTGGGCTATCAGAGGTTTGTGAAATCGGCTGAAAAATCCGAAGTCAAACCAGCCAACGAAGCTCAGCCCGGCGAGGGCAAAATCCTTATTACGCAGGCGAATCCAAAGTCGCAGCTAAAAACTCAGGGTGTGAAGATTGCACCCGCCCGCCCCAAGCCGACCGCTGCGCAGATACAGGAAGCCCAGACTAATATCATGGGATTTTTTGACCGGGCCAAAGCCTTAGTTGCCCGCCAAAACGCCAGGCTGCAGGAAACCACGGAAAATGCAAACCGTCACAAGAATAATGCTTCGGGCGAGGCCTTGGCGACAGATACGGATAGTGAAAACGCACCATCTGCCAATGGAGAAAAGACGGCATTGAAATCAGCAGATGCCCCAGCGGCGGAAGACCTTATATATGGCCAGGCTCCGGAGGGCTTCAAGTTGACCGGCACGATGAATCTTGCTGGAGATAAATTGGCCTTCATTAACGATACGGTTGTTACCGTGGGCAAAGTCATCAACGACGCCACAGTCGTCGAAATCGGACATCGATGGGTAGAGCTGAAAAAGGATAATCTGCTCTTCCGCCTGAATATGGATTGATTGCAAACAACGTGAAGCCCTTTGCCAAGCGGACACATAGCCGGTATAATCCGGCGCATGAATTCTGCAACATCAGATAAAAAATCAGGTTCCCAATCAGTTGATCTCGCTGTGGATATTGCCGGCGTGAAACTCCACTGCCCTCTAATGACCGCCAGCGGAACGTGTGGCTACGCCGATGAATATTCAGACTTCGTAGACCTCCGCCAGCTCGGCGCGTTCGTGACGAAAAGTATCTCCGTTGCGCCCAGACAAGGTAACGATTATCCGCGGATTGTCGAAACCCGGGCTGGAATGCTCAACGCGATAGGCCTGGCTAATGTCGGCTTGGACGTTTTTCTCAAAGAGAAAGTCCCGCAACTGGAACTCCTTGGCCTGCCTGTTTTCGTCAACATTGCCGGCGTGACGGTCGAAGATTACGTTGCTGTCGCGCAGGCGCTGGAAAATGTGGATATCGTTCGCGGAGTGGAGCTTAATATATCCTGCCCCAACGTCAAGGCTGGGGGAATTCAGTTTGGCGTAGACCCATCAGCTGTGGAGAACATCACCGCGGAATTGAAAAAGGTCTGCAAGCAGAATAAACTCATCGTCAAGCTCTCGCCAAATGTCACGGACATCACAGCCACCGCCCAGGCAGCTGTCAACGGCGGGGCCGACGCACTCAGCATGATCAATACCTTCACCGCCATGGTGATAGATATCGAAAAACGCAAACCAGTCCTGGCCAACGGTACCGGCGGCCTGAGCGGCCCAGCTATTCGACCCGTCGCAGTCCAGATGGTGCATCGCGTTTATACGCAGGTCGCCCAACCAGCCGGCGTGCCGATCATCGGCATGGGCGGAATCCAGTATGCCAGTGATGCGATAGAATTTCTACTCGCCGGTGCAACTGGACTGGCTATCGGCACAGCCCTGTTTGTGGATCCGAGATGTATAGTGGATATCAAAACAGGCATTGTCGAATATCTTGCAAGACACAACCACTCCTCCATTACCGAGATAATCGGCGCGCTGGAAGTGTAAATTCAATCAATGCTGCAGTACAAAAACTCCGAAAAAAACCTCTGGAATTTTGACTGGCTGGACAGCTGGTCGAGGCTAGAATAAGGTAAAAGACAGATTGAAAAGCCT
This sequence comes from Phycisphaerae bacterium, assembly GCA_963664745.2. GTDB lineage: Bacteria > Planctomycetota > Phycisphaerae > SM23-33 > SM23-33 > B1-G9. The sequence goes on along the minus strand of CAXXMC010000004.1, from coordinate 1,102,195 downwards.
GTTAAAACAGTACTTTTCAAGTAATTTTGTGATGTCCCACAAGGCTTGTGACGCGCTTGGAAGGAACCAAAGGGCGCCGGCGGTGTCGTCCGAAGGAGAGGTGTTCCCGAGCAGCTCTGAGCTGGAAGTTCTGAAAAGAATGTTCTGGGTTCATCCAATGTAAAGTGGCGAGATTCGAGGACTCGCTGCTTTTTTTTCGGAAACAAAAACTGGCTCATGCTCTGCGCTGATGTTAAGCTATCCGCGGAATAGTATCAGCGAATAGGAGCGCTTATTATGAAACCGAAAGAAAAAAATATTTCAAATCAACCTTCATGGGTAATTCGCAACGATGTTGTCGAAATGGCAATCACGAAACTCGGAGGCCATCTTGCCCCGGTAACTTTTTTCCCCGATAGCAGAAATCCAATCCAGCCTTACTGGATAGCGCCGTGGGACGGTAATAAATGCAAGCTTCCCGCAGTCGCAGGTGTACTGAAACCGTTACGCGGAGATTTTTTCTGTATGCCGTTCGGCGCAAATGCCGAACCCGTGGACGGCAAGCAACATCCGGTTCACGGCGACCCTGCCGTGCACGCATGGAAGTTCAAAAAACTTGAAAAACAGGATAAGCTTACGACCCTTACGCTTTCGATGAACACGAAACTCAGTAAGGGAAAAATCATCAAAAAGAAGTTTCTTGTTGATGGTCATTCCGCCGTTTATTCCACACATACCTTGAGTGGTTTTACAGGCTCGATGCCCATCGGCCATCATCATACGCTGGCGATGCCCGATGAACCGGAATCCGTTCATGTAGCCAGTAGTCCTATATTGTTCGGGATGACGAATCCGGTCACTGACGGCAACCCAGCCGGCGGGAGCTACTCAGCCTTGGCTAGCGGGGAGAAATTCAGCGACTTTGCCCGTGTGCCGTCGCTCTTCAAAAAGCCCGCGGTAGTGGACTGTTCAAAATTTCCCACTCGTAAAGGACTGGGCGATATTCTGCAGATTTTCCAGAAACCGGGTGACGGCAAAACACCCGCGTGGGTGACCGCTACATATATCAACGAGGGATTTTTATGGTACTCGCTGAAAGAAGCCGCCGTCATGCCCGCTACCGTGTTTTGGATCTACAATCATAACCGCTGGGAGCAACCCTGGGCCGGCCAAAGTGCAGCCCTCGGCCTGGAAAACACATGCAGCTTCTTCGCCAATGGCCTGGCTGACAGCACGAAACCAAACGTCCTTAGAAGAGCAGGTATCAGCACTGCGACTAAATTCTCAGCAGACACCCCGAGCGATGTCCGCGTAATCCAAGGCGTTGTCCGTGTGCCGAAAGGGTTCGGAAAGGTCAGCAAGGTTGAATTCGCCAAAAGAAAAGTTACGTTTTGTTCTGGCGGCAAAACCGCTTCAACAAAAGTTAACTGGGAGTTCCTGTACTCTGGTGAACTTTGACGCGGGCCTTTGTAATGAATAAAAAAATAGTAGGCTTTGGAGAAGTGCTTTGGGACATGTTGCCAGGCGGGCGACAACTTGGCGGCGCGCCGCTAAATTTTATTTTCCGCGTGAATGGCCTGGGCGATGAGGGTGTCATTATTTCCCGTGTCGGCACTGATGCACTCGGGAATGAGGCAATTGCGAAAATGCGCACAGCAGGCATGGATATATCCTGCATTCAGTCTGACTCGCAATATCCGACCGGAACGGTTGACGTCACCCTCGACGATGCAGGCCATCCTGATTTCAATATCCTGCCGGACGTTGCCTACGATTACATCGAACCTACGCCAGACCTTCTTTCAGCGGTGGCAGCGGCGGATTGCATTTGTTTCGGCACTCTTTCACAAAGGGCGTCGGTGTCGCGCCAAACGCTGGAGGTTTTGCTTAGCCAGGCCAAGTCAGCTGTGAAGTTGCTGGATATCAATTTGAGGAAAGAATGTTATACGCCCGCAACAGTCACAGCCTCGCTGGAGCGGGCCGATCTGCTCAAGCTCAACGACGACGAAGCGTTGGAACTCTCAGTGATGTTGTCATTGGGTGAAAATAATCTCGTTGAAATAGCCCGGGCATTGGTTAAGAAATTCTCACTACAGGCCTGCGTAATAACACTCGGCTCGAAAGGTGCGATGGCGGTAACTGAAACCGAGACAGCCTATGCGCCGGGTTTCAGTGTGGATGTAGTGGATACTGTTGGCGCTGGCGATTCGTTCACAGCTGGGTTTGTGCACAAGTTTTTGCAAGGCTGTGAACTGGCTGAGTGTTGCGAATACGGCAACGCGGTAGGAGCTATTGTTGCGGGCAGGCCAGGCGGAACAGCTCAGGTTTCCTGCGAAGAAATAGAACAATTCAAGGCCTTGGTTCAGACAAGATTAACTCACGAGGACTTCCTCTAGTACTCTGTCCCAGGAATAAAGAATGGTACCTGCTTGTGGCGATAAGGTATCTGCAGCGTCAGAAAAAAGGCGGAATATCCATTAATATGCAACCTTTTTTCTTCCTTGCATCTACCTCATCGGCACGGCGCATCTACACGTCCTTATTCCCGGGACAGAGTACTAGAGCATACCAAACTTTAGAGTGCAACCTTGCCTTCCTTACCAGGTTTTACTCCAGCCTTGCGACAAAAGTCCGTTTTGAAACCGCTTAAAAGTCATCCCTGAAAAAGTTGATCGGGGCCTGCCCTGGATACCCGCTTTTGCGGGTATGACACGGGAGAGAAAATCTTAAAATGCTCTAGCTGTTGGTTTCTTTCCACCATTTCACGAATTTTGCAACGCCATCAGCGAAAACAGTTTTGGGTTCGTAGCCCAGCAGCTGGGAAGCCTTTTCGATATCGGCGAAAGTGCGGTCAACGTCGCCGGGTTGTGCGGGCTTGGGAACAATTTGAGCTTTCTTACCCGTAGCCTGCTCAATAGTCGCGATCATTTCCTTGAGCGTTATCGGATCTTTACTGCCTAGGTTAATAATTTCAAAACCGGGACAGTTGTCGATAGCGGCGACGACACCGTTAATCACATCATCAATATAAGTATAATCTCTGCTGCTCAGGCCGTCGCCGAACATTTCGATCGATTCGCCCTTCATTATGCATTCGGTAAATTTATGAATCGCAAGATCAGGCCTTTGTCGCGGGCCATAGACGGTAAAAAACCGTAATGCAGAAATAGCCAGGCCATGGAGATGATGATAGGTGTGACAAAGTAATTCGCAGGCTTTTTTCGTAGCTGCGTATGGTGAGATCGGATGATCCACATTGTCGGTCTCGCTAAAAGGAACCTTCGGATTATTGCCGTACACGCTCGAGGAAGACGCGAAAATAAACCTGGGTTTTTTCTTACAGCAGGCTGCCCGCTCCAACATGTTCAAGGTGCCGAGAACATTCGCCCGTTCATATCCCAGCGGATCGGCAATTGAAGGCCTCACGCCAGCACGGGCTGCAAGATGAACGATAGCATTGATTCCGTCGCAGTTATGCTGCCAGAAATCTTCCAACTCAGCCGGCTCGCGAATATCCTGTTGAAAGAAGTGAAAATTTTCATCATGCAGAAAGGGTTCGAGATTTCGTTCCTTGATTTTATGGTCGTAGAGCGGGTCGAAGTTATCCACACCTATCACAGTATCGCCGCGCGCGAGCAGTCGCTCGCAAAGATGCGATCCGATAAACCCAGCTGCGCCGGTAACAAGAATTTTCATCTTTATTTTCACCTTCAGTTTTTTGCTGTTATGGTGTCGGTGTTACGATCGCGTCGGGTCTGCCGATGCAAACGTAGTCCAGGCCGGCTTCGTTTACGTATTCCGGATCATATAAGTTTCTGCCATCGAAAATCACAGGTCGTTTTAATGTTTCTGCGATATGTTTGAAGTCCGGCGTTCGGAATTCCATCCATTCCGTGCAGATAATCAGGCCATCTGCGCCGGTTAGCGTTTCGTAAACATCATCATGATATGTGATCGTATCTTCAAGAATCTCCCGAGCGGTGTGATGCGCCTGAGGGTCATGAGCAGCCACTTTGGCACCAGCCTGTTTCAGCTTGTCGATAAGTTTGACCGATGGCGCTTCTCGCATGTCGTCTGTGCGGGGTTTGAAGGCCAGGCCCCACATTGCGAACGTCCGCCCAGCAAGGTCATCGTTGAAATATTTTTTTATCTTGCCGAACATGAACTCCACCTGCTTATCGTTAGCCTGGTGGGCAGCCTTAACGACACCGGCTTCCAGGCCCAGGCCCTCAGCTGTATGGATAAGCGCCTGCACGTCTTTAGGGAAGCACGACCCGCCATAGCCCAGGCCCGGAAACAGAAAAGCCCTGCCGATTCTCGCATCCGACCCCATGCCCGCGCGAATATGTTGTATATCCGCGCCGACGGCCTCTGCCAGCCTGGCCATTTCATTCATGAAACTGATTCGAGTGGCAAGCATGGAGTTGCAGGCGTATTTAGTAAGTTCTGCACTGACGGGGTCCATAAACAGGATACGTCGGCCTTGTCTCATGAACGGGCCGTAGATATGTTCCATAATTCGCCTTGCCCGCAGACTGGCTGTGCCGATAATCACGCGGTCGGGACGAAGGAAGTCATCCACAGCTGAGCCTTCCTTGAGAAACTCAGGATTGCTGACGTAGTCGAACTCGACTTTGGTTTGTGCCCGGATAATCTTGCAGACTCGCTCGCTCGTGCCGACCGGAACGGTGCTTTTGGTTACGATGACCGCATAATCTTTCAAGCCCTTGCCGATCTCCTCAGCCACGGCGTCTACATATGTCATATCGGCTGATCCATCCGGGCCAGGGGGCGTTCCGACAGCGATGCCGATAACTTCCGCGGTTGCGACAGCCTGGGCCAGGTCGGTTGTGAATTTCAGCCGGCCCGCATGGACGCTCTCGGCGATAAGTTCACCCAGTCCCGGTTCGTATATCGGAACCTCGCCCGCATTGAGCATGTCAATACGCGCAGGGTTGGAGTCTACCATTGTGACGTTATTGCCGGTGCTCGCATAACAAGCGCCAGCTACCAGTCCGACATATCCTGCTCCAGCAATAGTAATTCGCATTGTTTATGATCGTCCTAAAAATTGTTGCACATGAATTTGTATTTGTCGACTCCGTATCAAAGTGGAATCGACAAAGCCTGTCCGAAGGACGTTAATTAAATTGTATAGGAATTTGTATTTGTCGACTCCGTATCGAAGTGGCATTGACAAAGTCTGTCCAAAGGACGTTAATTACTCAAACTGACCGTTTGAGTTACCGGTTGACTGGTAACTGGTTGATCAGTAAAAAAATACACAAAAACTTCTTCAACTCAAGGTTTCATGCTTTTTGCGGGTTTTTAAAATTCGGTCAATAAGATGTTTTTTTTGTAATCTTTTACCAGTCAACTGATTAACCAGTCAACCAGCCACCTGACCCACACCAAGGTCAACCAAACCGGTCACTTTGAGTTAATTAAAAATTTCCGTTTCCGCTCGCAGTGGTCGCGTCATCAGTTCAATCAGGGCCATCTTCGGATCCATGTTCTCGAACAGGATACTGCAAATTGACTGCGTGATCGGCATATCCACTTTGAGTTTGTTTGCCAGTTCAACCAGGCTGCGTGTGGTTGCGACGCCTTCGACGACGGCTTGCGTTTCAGCGAGGATTTCATCGACGCTTTTTCCGCTGCCCAGCGCCTGGCCGAAGCTGCGGTTTCTGCCCACCGGTGAAATGCAGGTTGTCACCAGATCGCCGATTCCAGCCAGGCCTGCGAAGGTTTCCGCCTTGGCGCCGGCGGCGAGACCCAGTCGCGTGATCTCAGCCAGGCCTCGGGTCACGAGGGCCGCCTTTGCGTTATCGCCGAATTTCATTCCGTCGATCATGCCAGCTGCGATGGCTATAACGTTTTTCGTCGCGCCTGCGAGTTCTACGCCGACGAGATCCGAATTTGTATAGACTCGGAAATAAGGCCGGGCTATCAACTCCTGAACCGTCCTGGCCAATTCTTCGGATTCCGAAGCCACCGCGACCGATGCCGGCAGGCCAGCTGCGATTTCCGGCGCGATCGACGGGCCGCTGAGTGCAGCAACGGCGGCGAGTTTTTCGCCAAGCACATCGGCTAGGATTTCGGTTGGTCTGAGTATTGTGCCATTCTCGATGCCTTTGGCAACGGAGCAAATCCGCAAGCCGTCCTGGCAATGAGGCTTTAGGCCCTGCCAAACCGAGCGCATGTATTGCGTCGGCACAGCTGAGATTATAAGCGACACGTCGGCCAGCGCTTCCGCGCCGTCTGCTGTGACTCTCAGGTTATCGGGAAACCGGCAGCCCGGCAGGAACCTGCGGTTCTCACGATCCCTGTTCAAATCGGCGGCCTGGTCGGCAAAAGCGGACCACATCGTTACATCCTGGCCGTTCTCAGCCAACATGACGGCACAGACTGTTCCCATCCCGCCGTCGCCAATTACTGTAATGCGTTTACACATAGCTGTAAGATTACTCCTCCAAGGCTCAGATGTCCAATGCTTATAAGGACATTACGTCAATAATCACCATTCTTCAATATCCCCAACGATTTCTTCCACGATATCCTTGACCGTTACGATACCGCGATGTTTTTCCTCTTTGTCGGTCGCAATGGCGAAAACGGCACGAAGCCGCTGCATTGTAAGCAATGCGTCGCGGATATTCGTAGCAGCTGGGATTAACTCCGGCGGAGCCATGAAATACCTGGGGTCCAGGCCTTTCTCGTCAGCCAGGACATCGAAGACGTCCACTACTCCGCAGACCTGCCCAGCCTCGTCCAGCAGCGGAATACGGGAATAATCATGCTCGCACACGATCATCAAAAACTCTTCCCTGCTGATATTTTGCGAAGCCCAGATCGAATTGCTCAAAGGCTGAAGGATATCGGCTACCCGGACTTTTGCGATGTTCATGACGCGCTCAGCCATGTTCGTTTGCGAGAGCGTAAGAGCACCGCTGGCGTGACCCTCAGCCAGAACCGCAGCCAGGCCTTCATGACCAAGCAAAGAAACCGATCGCCGGCGCCGGCCTAGTAAATGCAACAGCCCGCTGGAAACCAGCCTGACCAGATAACTCAATCCGAGACATTTGAATAATAAGTCTGCCAATTTCAAAAACCAGGCGAATTTATACACCAGCCTGCTCTGCTGTTGGAAAATTATCTTTGGCACGCTGTCGCCAAAGACGAACATCGCCGGCGTGACAATAAGCAGCGTGAAAAGTTCAGCATGATTTTCAAGCCCAGCCAATACGAGCATTGCACTGACGGCGAAAGTGGCGAGATAATGATGTATGTTAGTTCCTATCAGCAATACTGAAAGGAGGTTGTCGCTATTGAGGATCATTTTTCGCAGGATTTTTGCTGCCCTGCTGCCGGCCTCGGCCCGAAGCTCAACCCGAACCTTGTTAGCTACATAAACGCCCATCTCCAGCCCGCAATACAGCCCGACCAGAACGATGTTTACGACCAGCACAACAGGCCAGAAGAACCAGAATATATCGGAAGTCAGGGCTATCATTTCTGGCCCTCCGCGAGTTTCAGGCGGAGCATGCCCACGCGCCGGCCTTGGAGAGTTTCAACGGTAAATTGCAGATTACGAAAAGTACATATGTCGCCGGGATGCGGAATCTTACCGAGCAACCAGGTAACCAGCCCGCCGAGAGTACTGATTCGCTGATGACTCAAATCCATATTGAAAAACTCCGCCCAGTCGCGGACGGAAAGGTCGCCGCGGATAAGATACTCGCCCGCGCTGATTTTTTGCACAGGTTGAGGCAGCTCAGCCAGGTTGGTGTCAGGAATATCGCCGACGATTTCTTCGAGAATGTTTTCAAGCGTAATAAGCCCAGCCGATCCGCCATATTCATCGACAACTATGGCAAGCTGTTTTTTCGTAACGCGAAACTGTACGAGCACATGATCCAGATTGGCCGATTCCGGAACAAACGAAACAGGCTGAACAAGGTCGCGCATCGGCGCGCTGGGCATGAGCAGCAGGTGCTTTGCGTAAATTACGCCCAGGACGTTATCGAGGTCTTTTTCGAAGACCGGGATTTTACGGAGATGGGTCTTCTTGAAAAGTTCAATCAATCCTTCCGGCGGGTCATCGATGTTGTATGCAATCACGTCCACGCGCGGGACCATGACATCGCCGGCTTTGACATCCGTGAGTTCCATAATTTCCCGGATCAGGTCGCCCGCTTCGTGATCGATAATGCCCTGCCTGGCGGATAGGGTCATAAGTGCGGTGAGTTCTTCGCCTGTGATGTTCGGATTTTCCTTCGATGGCGGAGCTGCGATTTTCGCAATCGGGCCGACCAGGATTGTATCCAGTATCCAAAGGACAGGCAGAAGTACGAACTGCATGACGTAAACTGGCCCAGCTGCGATCCGGCTCCATTGCAGAGCGGTGGAAAAGGCGAGCATTTTCGGCATGACCTCGCCGAAGAGAATCAACCCCAGCAGCGGCACGAGCGAAGCGGCTCCGATCAGCCAGCCCGGCGATTGGCCATCCTTCAGATTCAAGACAAGCACTGCTGCGGTGGACGAGAAAGCGACATTGACAAGCATATTCCCTAGCAGCAGGGTATTGAGCAGCCGGCGAGGCCGGCGCGTGAGACTCACCGCCAGACCGGAAAACAAATGCCCCCCGTCAGAAAGTCTGAGTTTTTGCGCAGCTGTCAGACTGAACAGGGCTGTCTCCGAACCACTGAAAAACGCGCTGGCCAAAAGCAACAGACCCATCGCCCCGAGCGCCCAGCCATGGTTAGCCAATTCAGCGAGTATCATAAAACCCGCCTTCGACCAGGCAGGCCTTCGTCAGATTGTTCAGACTCTTCATCCATCGATTCGTGCAGAGATTATATGCAACCAGCCCGGAGAGAACAAGATGAGACTGATCATTGAGAAACCAATCCTATTTTCCTGCCAGGCGGATACGGGCCAGGACTCGGAGGCACCACTGCAAATGCGAAGCCTCAGCTGTGGCTGGGGGGAACTGATCGTTGATCGGCACAAGGTGCACATTTCTGCCCGAGGGATGATAAAGCTTACACGTCACGCCGATTGCGCCCTCAAGCTGAACCACCGCAGCCTGGCCTGCCTCAGCCGGGGCCGACGGACTCAACAAGACCAAATCCCCGTGACGGATCTCCGGCGACATAGACTCGCCGTCTATCCAGACAGCAAAGGCATCCGGGAATTTTCGCTTGATAGCCCCGGCGGAGACGTATTCCGTTGGCCCGGTTTCGGTGAGCGGTTCGGGTAGTCGGATCAGTTGAACAGGCCTTATGGCCTCCGGGCCTGCGTCGCCAGCGGGGCTTTGCGTTGCGGGCGTGTGTTCTGCCCGCGCTGCGATTTCAGCAACATGACGATCCATCAGATCGCCCAGCGTGGTGACTTTTTCGCCTTGGCCTGGCTTAGTCCAGAAGTGCGGAACACCAGCTGCACTTCTGCCGAGAACGGGAATCCAATCTTCACCGGGCTGATCTGCAACTGTGGGCTGAGGCTTGGTTGTGGGTTCAGGCGGTATTGTTTCGGAAACCGCAGCTGAGGCTGGTTTGTCGTTTGGCCCAGCTGATGGTATCCGCGATGAAGCTCCTGCTAGGCTGGCAGTTTTATTGGCGTTATTGGCTTTGGTTTGCCCAGCTGTGTCGCTGTCGGGGAATTCCATCGTTGCTGCGAGAATATCCAAAAATGCAGCCAAGGGCTTGGCAGCTTCGGGATGTTGGCCTATCAGTTCGGCTGCTCGCAGCACCGCGGGATGCCCAGCTGGGACAGCAGGCAGATTATTGCCCTCAATTTCCTCACCCGTCAGCAACCAACGAAGATTCACCCCAGCCAGGTCCGCTATCCGAACCAAAACGTCCGCAGGCGGTACCCGTGCAGCCTCATAATAGTCATAAGTGCTGGGCGACAGCCCTAACTGCTTGGAAAAGCTGGACTTACCGCGAGGGCCAGCAAATTCCATGCGAACCCTGGCTATCCGGCGACATATTTCAATTTGAGAAAATTCACCCATATGCAGGAAATTTTTTCGCATTTGCGAATTTTTATCTGGACTCATTCGCAATAAGGGATATGATTTGGTCATAGTAACTCAAACGCGTACTATTTTATCTTAACCTATTTGGCGTCGGGAGCCAAGGGGCAGGACGCAATGTCAGCAAGAAAAAAATCGGGCGGAAGGAAACGGGACGACATGAATGTGGGCGTGGCAAATGTGGGTGAAACAAATGACGTGGACGACGTGGGTGCAGTGGGCGAAACAAATAAAATGGGCGAAGTGGGAGAAATGGGCACAGCAGGTTTAATAAATATGGGTGTAGAAAATATGGGCGTGGCAAACAAAGCGGGCGTAGCGGACAAAGTGGGTGGTAAAAAGTTGGCTGGACATGTATCGGCTGGATGTGGGCCAGTCGGCAGCGGGGCAGGTGGGCAGAAGAATGGTGAACAGTTGAAAATTGTTGCAAACTCCCCCTTGGTGAAGACGGAAAAACCAGGCCGACGAAAAGGTAAGTCCAAAACCCAGGCCGGTTCGGCACGGTACTCGGGAGGTGAGCCTGGCGAGGTGGATACCAAGGCTATCAAGCGAATGCTGAGTTGGCAGCTTGAACTGCTGGATAGGCTGCGGGTTTTGACTCTCTCAGCAATTGAAGTTGTCGATGGTAAGCCGAACTAAACTAATAGGGGGATCGGTCTTACCTATATAAAGATAGGCTGGCGGCTAAAGTACGAGACCTATCTTCATATGCCCCCGCCAAAAGGCAAGCCGATTTCAATATGGCTTGCCTTTTGGCTATAAGGCAATAGTTTGGCCTGGGGAGCAAAAACCCTGCGACAAAAACCCCCTGCGACAAAAAAACCTTGCACAAATTGAACCTCACGCAAATAGCACCTTGCGTGCCGGGGCTCCTGTCCCGGCACGTTTTTTTTGTCATTGCGAGCACTTCGCTTCGCTCGGTGTAAACTCCGCGAAGCAATCTTGGTTTTCCTGTCATTCCGGGCTGGGCCGAAGGCCCGTAGACCCGGAATCCAGTGGAAGGTGAAACCTTGTAGAATCTGGCTGGCATGTGGGAAATCATCGCAGCTGTACTATTCCCCCGGATCCCAAATCAAGTTTGGGATGACACAAGAGAGATTGCCGCGTCGCTTCGCTCCTCGCAATGACAGTTTTTTTAATCGCGGGTGAATCCGACCTCGTCAGAATCACCCACCCGTCCGTTTTTATATAGTCGTCCCTTAAAAAGTCCGTGTAGCTCTTAAAATAGACTATAAAATTCCTGTAATGCCGGTTACAAGCTGCAAGATTCTGCCGAATAACTCCTCGCAGCCTTGCAATATGACGTCATCATGCGATATCCAACTGGCGATTTTTTCTCCCGTGTCATACCCGCGAAAGCGGGTATCCAGGGCCGGCCCAGATCAAACGTGGTTGCAAACACAGCAACTGCGGCACTGGGAATCGGGCAAGTTTTTGCGCGACTTGATAACGGCCGCATGCCCACGCAAGCGTAGGCATGGCACCAGGCAATCTCGTTTTCTGCATTTAAGATTGCCGCGTCGCTGCGCTCCTCGCAATGACAAGAAAACAACTTTTTCAGGACTATATAGGGACGACTGTATGTAGTAGGTTTCTTGTCGTAGTCGAATCGACAAAGTCTGGCTGAGCACTTTCAATTCAGTATCGCTTTGAGATCTTCTTCTGGTGTTGTTATGGGCGTTATGTTGAAGTTCTCGACCAGGACGTTCAGCACAGCTGGGCTTACGAAGGCAGGCAGACTGGGGCCTATGCGGATATTCTTTATGCCCAGGCTCAGCAGCGTCAGCAGGATAGCAACAGCCTTCTGTTCGTACCAGCTGAGGATCAGGCTCAACGGCAGCTCGTTTACGCCGCAGTTGAACGCGCCTGCCAGGGCGACTGCTATCTGGATGGCGGAATAAGCGTCGTTGCATTGGCCTATGTCAAGCAGCCTGGGTATGCCGCCGATGTCGCCGAACTCCAATTTGTTAAAGCGGTATTTTCCGCAGGCCAGGGTAAGGATAACGCAATCGTCGGGCACTTGTTCTGCCAGTTCGGTGTAATAATTTCTGCCTGGTTTTGCGCCGTCGCAACCGCCGATGAGAAAGAAATGTCTGATTTGCCCGGCCTTGACGGCATTGATGACCTTCTCTGCTACGCCAAGCACAGTGTTACGCGCAAAGCCGATCATGATGGTTTTGTCCTCGCCATCCTCAGCAAAGCCGTCAGCAGCCAATGCAGCTTCGATGACGGGAGAGAAATCATCATTGCTTACATGGGTCACTCCGGGGAAGGCAACCAGGCCGGTCGTGAAAATCCTGGCCTGGTATGTTTCGCGAGGCTTTTGGATGCAATTGGTCGTCATCAGGATCGCGCCGGGGAATTCATCGAATTCTTTTTTCTGATCCTGCCAGGCTCCGCCGTAATTGCCGATAAGGTTCGGATATTTTTTCAAGGCTGGGTATGCGTTACACGGCAGCATCTCGCCGTGGGTGTAAACATTCACGCCCTTGCCCTGAGTTTGTTTGAGCAGCGTTTCGAGGTCTTTGAGATCATGGCCTGATACAAGAATGCACTTGCCCGCGACAGGAGTGATACGCACAGCTGTCGGTTCGGGATGGCCAAATGCGTCGGTATTGGCTTTGTCGAGAAGCTCCATTGCTTTCATGTTGATCTCGCCGACTTTCAAGGCCTGGGCGGTGAGCTCGCCGATGTCCGTCGGCCCCCCAGCCAGGAAGTCGAGCGTCTCGTTGAACGCGGCGTAGAGTTCATCATCGGCCAGGCCCAGGATTTTGGCGTGGTCGGCATAGGCAGCTGCGCCCTTCAGACCGTAGAGAATCAGCTCTTGCAGGCCGGTGATATCCTCGCCCTGCTCAGCTTTGCGCTTGTCGAGTTGCCATTTCTCAGCCTGTTCGAGCAGACCCGCTCTGGAGTCAGCCAGGCTGCAATCATCGCAGCAAAACACCTCCGGCTGCAGGCCCGCTTTTTCGCAAGCCTGAGCGTAACTCTGCTTGAGTCTGGCTTTGAGTTTCTTCACCTGAGCCAATAGTCCCTCCAGACGAGTCGGGTCAAAGTTTACGTTCGTGACGGTGGAAAACAAAGCGGTGATGATAAACTCATTGCCTTCTTCATCCACAACGCCGAGGGGTTTCAGGCGATGCAGATATCTCGCGAGTCCCTTGGCAGCCAGGATAAGCAGATCCTGCAAAGCTGCGGTCTCGGGGTCTTTTCCACAAACGCCGTGCGAGGTGCAGCCTGTTCCCTTGGCTGTCTGTTCACATTGATAGCAAAACATTGTCATAGTTATTTCCTTTCCAGAAATTTTTTAGCGATCTGTTTCCCACATTGGGTTTTAAATTTTTTATCTACCAGTTCCGACACTTGGTCATAATTTTTCGTGATGCCATTCTCCTTAATATTCACCAGCAGGTCTGCGTCGTATACGATTCTGAATTCGATAGTGTCAATATCTTTTGCGGTATGATGGCTGCCCACGATTCTGCAGATGTGTTCGATGTCTTCTGCTGGCATCTTGAGATCTTCCAGAATTTTGCGGGCAATTGGCGGGCCTTCCAGCTCCTGATATTTGGCTGCGGTCGAGTTATATTTCTTTTCAGCGTTATGTATGCCGATATCGTGAAGAATCGCACCGGCCTGCACGACCAGGCTGCACGCATTCGGCTCGGTGGTTAGAATCTGCTCCGCCTGGTTCAGAACAGCCAGGGCGTGATCGATTCGTTTTTTGTCCTGGCCGAAATAAGTTTTCATTTGCTCGATGATTTTCGTAAACATCCAACAGTTGCCTTTCCCGTTCCAAGTTTTTTGCTTAGATGAATGTTGGCAGGTGTTTATTTGTCTTCCAGAATCTGGCCAGTGATTGCCACGGTGATATCCCGAACCGGGATATTCCCCCTGCCTGAATTTTCCAAGGCCTGATTGACCGCGCGAACCAGGCCGTTGCAGCAGGGCACTTCCATGTGAGCTATCGTGATAGACCTGATGTCATTATTCGCAAAGACGGCGGTCAATTTCCCAATATATTCGGAAATGTCATCCAGTTTCGGGCAGGCGACGGCGAGGATTTTCTCTGGCCCAGCCAGGAGTTTTTCGTGAAAGTCCGGCATGACAAAACCGACACAATCCGCTGCCAGCAACACGTTCGCACCTGCCCACATGCTGCCAGTAGTCGGCAGCAACGCAAGCTGAACCGGAAACTGAGATAATCGCGAAGGTCTGTCTTCATCGGTATTGTGGCAGTTTGATGTTTCCTGGGCTGGTTTTGAGAGTTTTCGCATCATGGTTCCGGGACAGCCACATGGCAAGGTGGCGGGTTTATCGGCAGTCTGGGCGTCTTGAGAAGGTTCTTTATTCTCCGCTTGCTTCCCCAGGCTGCGTTTTAGAAAAAATTCGACCGCTTGAGGATCAAAGTTCGCCGCGGGCCTTTCCTCAATGGTAATTGCGCCAAACGGACACGTGCCGAGACAATTACCCAGGCCATCGCACAGGTTATCCGCTATGAGCCTGGCTTTGCCGTCGATGACCTTGATTGCGCCCTCCGCACAGTTCGGCACGCAAAGCCCACAGCCTACGCACTTGTCCTCATCAATCTTCACAATTTTTCGCATCTGTCTGTTCATGATACTCACCAATCTGCCAAAGCATTGGCTCCAATGTCCCATCTCTTTTTGCCTTCTCTGATAACAACAGCATCGGCTGGAACACTAATATTATCGTTCCCAGACCCAGTTAAGTCCTTGACTTACGTCAAGGTGGAAAAAGTTTATTCTTTTTCCACATTGGCCTTGCCAAGGGCGAAATCCAATGTTATACTATTAGTAGTGATAATCGTTATTGATAAGGAATCAAAAGAAATGATTAAAAACCAAGCCATCACGAGAATGACCAGGCAGAGGCGAATCATTTTGGAAGAGACCAGAAAGCCAGGCCTGCACTTTTCGGCAGACCAGATTTTTCAGGTTGTCCGTGAGCGTATCCCGAACATCAGCCTGGCAACGGTGTACAGGAATCTTGAGGTTCTGGCTGAGGCAGGGTTGGTTACTCAGTTTGTAACATCCGATGGATTAAAACGTTATGACGTTGGTTCTCAGAGGCATTATCACCTGCATTGTGTGCAGTGTGGCAGGATTTGGGACCTACCTGCCAATTTATTCCAGGATTTTGATTCTGTTGCCCAGGGAACCAGTGGTTTTCGGATCCTGGGACATGTGCTGGAATTTGAAGGCATCTGCAGCAAATGTGCCTCTGCTGGCTTGGAAGATAAAAACGAAACAGAAAGTCGGCCGCTTGACGAAAGTCAATTACAAATACTTAAAAATCAGTAACTTAAGACGCTATGATCATCAGGCTGTCCAGAAGTCGGCCAATAGATCAGAAAGGGAGATAAAATGAAAACAACCATGAAGAAAATGTCGAAAAAGGCAATAAAACTGGCGAATCCAGTGGACGAAGAGCTTTCCGCTCAGGAGCAGCAGGCTTATGATCGGATTCCTGAAAAAATGGAATTTGTAGCCCATCCGTCGTTTGAGCAGCAGGACACTTGGGTTGAGCTGTTCGGGCCTGAGTCCATTGATATTTCCGTGCCGGTCTGGCAGCCTTTTCCTGAAATCCCGGGCAAAATCAAGACAAGGGACAAATACAAAGCCCTCACTCGGGAGGAAGAGCGACATCTGTTCCTTCAATACAACTTTGCAAGGTATCGCCTGGCTGGGCTGATGGAACTTCAGCGCGAGCGTTTCAGCAAGCTTCGTGCTTTAAGCATGATCCAGTGGCACGAGCGGGTATTGCAGCTTCGTGAGGATCTGGTATCTGCCAACATGAACCTGGTGGTAGCGATGGCTACTCGCAGCAGAGTTGGCAATGTGGATTTTGCCGAGCAGGTATCCGAGGGAAGCATGGCCTTGCTGCGGGCGGTGGAAAAATTCGACGCTTCGCGTGGTTTTAAATTTTCCACCTATGTCTGCCGGGCAATTTTCAAGTCCTTTAACAGGCTTGCGACAAACACCAAGCGATATGTCAAGAGATTCGGCAAGTCCTTCGAGCCGGAGATGGAAAGCAGCAATTATGATGAATACAAGCACGAAATGACCCAGGCCGATCTGGTTGAAGTGGTCAGTGAAATCATCGAGTCCAACTCTGCCAATCTGACGGAATTGGAGCATTCCGTCCTGAAACATCGGTTTGCATTGGATGGCCAGGATCGAAAAACATTGAATGAACTTGGCCAGGCTATGGGTCTGAGCAATGAAAGAATAAGACAAATTCAGAAAAAAGCTATCGCGAAAATGCAGGAAATCTTGAACATGCGCTACCTTGCAGCGTAAACTAACTACATGGGCTTTTAAACATGACTCGGAAGTTGCGGCAGACAGCTGGCGACTTTAACTCAAACGGGAAAGGAAAATTATCATGTTAAGCAAGACAATAGAAAAAGCGATGAATGATCAGATGAACTTTGAAATATACTCCGCCAATATTTACATGTCTATGGCGGCGTATTTTGATTCGATGAATCTTGTGGGTTTTTCAAACTGGATGAAAGTTCAGTATCAGGAAGAGATATTTCACGCGATGAAATTCTATGGCCATATTAACGAACGCGGCGGACGCGTGCGTATGGGAAGTATGCCCGAACCGCCAACAGACTGGGAGTCTCCTCTGGCAGCCTTTGAAAACGCACTGGAACATGAACGAATCGTTACCGGCAGGATAAATGATATAGTTTCGCTGTCGATGGCGGAGAAAGATCACGCCTCGACAAATTTCATGCAATGGTACGTTGCAGAGCAGGTTGAAGAGGAATCGAATGTGGATGGCGTTATTCAGAAACTCAAGCTCATGGCTGGTGCCCCTGGAGCGTTGTTCATGATAGACGGGGAACTTGGCCAACGGGTTTATACACCACCGGCTGCGGAGGCAAATTAATGATTACATTTACAGCAGGCGAAGTTTTTGAGATGGCGGAGCAGATCGAACGAGACGGCGCGAGGTTTTATAAAGACGCAGCTGAGTTCGCAACAGAAGGAAGAAAAGCGCTCTTGCTTAGGCTCGCGAAGATGGAAGAAGACCACGAATATGTTTTTTCCGAACTGCATGAAGCACTGGCTGAGCACGAGAAAAAATCAATTTCCTCTGATGCGAAAGATCAGGGAGTTCTCTATCTGCGAGCCATGGTGGACGGTAAAATATTCCAGAATGATGTCTCACGGGAAACCCTCGCCGGGATGAATCTGGAAAATATCCTGAAAGTGGCGATCAATCTGGAAAAGGATTCAATCATTTTCTATCAGTGCATCAGGGAACGAGCCATTGCGACCCCGGAAACTGCCCAACGTATCGGAGTTATTATTCAGCAGGAAATCGGACACATTCTTGAGTTGACGAAACAACTTGAAACGTTGTCAAAAAACTGATGTCCCATCGGCTGCTGGTGTTGTGGGATGTGGGAGCTTCGCAGGGTAAGGCTTTGTGTTCAAACGCAGTTCGGCATTGGTGATTTTTTACAGGGAGAGACGGAATGGATCGGGCTTTTGAAGCATTCAGGATTACGGATAACGTTTATTGGGTCGGAGCGATCGACTGGGAAGTTCGTAATTTCCATGGTTACCTGACGAGCAGGGGCACGACCTACAACGCTTTCCTCGTGATGGGCAAAAAGGTCACGCTCATCGATACAGTCAAAGCGCCTTTCCGAGACGAAATGTTTTCCCGCATAGCGTCGGTTATCGATCCTCATAAAATAGACTATATTGTCTCGAATCATTCGGAGATGGATCACACCGGCGCGCTTCCGCAGACTGTCCACATTGTCAAGCCGGAGAAAATCTTCGCATCCAAGATGGGCCAACGGGCGCTGGTGAGTCATTTTCCGAAAATGGAACAGGACATTACCGTGGTTGGCGATGGCGACACCATTGACCTCGGCGGGCAGAAGATTTCATTTGCCGAAACGAAGATGTGTCATTGGCCTGACAGCATGGTCAGCTATCTGCACGAGGCTGGGATATTGTTTTCGCAGGATGCGTTCGGTATGCACCTGGCCAGCTATGAAAGATTCGCCGATGAACTGGACCCCAAGGTTCTTCATGCCGAAGCTGCGAAATATTACGCAAATATACTGCTGCATCTTTCGCCTTTCATAGACAAGACGCTGGAGAAAATCGACAGTCTGGGCCTGGATATTAAAATGGTCGCCCCTGACCATGGCCCGATCTGGCGTCGCGACGAAGATATTACGGGCATCATGAATTCTTATTCCCACTGGTCAAAGCAGGAGCCTACCAATAAAACTATGGTCTTGTACGACACGATGTGGCAGAGTACTTCGATAATGGCCCGGGCGGTTGGTGAGGGCCTGGCTGCCGGCGGGGCGGAAGTCAAACTCCTGCCGATGAGCTCAGCCCATCGCAGCGATGTCGCTACCGAAATGCTCGAAGCCGGCGCGATAGTCGTCGGCTCGCCGACACTCAACAACGGCCTGTTTCCCACACTGGCCGATGTGATGTGCTACCTCAAAGGACTCAAGCCGAAGAATTTAATCGGTGCTGCGTTTGGTTCGTTTGGCTGGAGTGGCGAAGCGCCGAGACAGCTGCACGAGATGCTCGAGGACATGGGTGTTGAGACCATCTCCGGGCCGTTGCGAATTAATTACGTGCCGGACGAAGAAGCACTTCAGCAGTGTCGTGATCTCGGTATGCGGGTAGCCCAGGCCAATCGGGCCAGGCTATCCGGCCAAGCAATTCCCACAGAAATCGAAAATGAGCCAACAAGCCAGCCTGCCCAAAAATTTAAAATCGACATCAATTCCGGCATGCGGGAGTTGACGGTCACAGCTGGCGATTCAGTTTTTCTCGCGCTGCAGAAACACGAGATTTTTCTCCCCACCATCTGCGGCGGGCAGGGCATGTGCGGCATGTGCAAACTGACCGTGCTGGAAGGCGGCTCGGAAATAACCCCAGCTGAGCGACAGCACCTCACGCACGCACAGCTCGAAGCAGGGTTGCGACTGGGTTGTCAGGTTATTATCAAAAATGATCTGAAGATCGAGCTTCCCGAGGAGTCCCTCGGAGCCAGCCAATTCAGCGGCAAAGTGGTCATGCTGACGAATCTGAACCATGATATCAAAAGGCTGAGGATCAAACTGACCGAACCCAAGCAGATACAGTTTACCCCGGGCCAGTATATCAAGCTCAATGTACCGATCAGTATAGACCCAGCGGGACTTTCGCGGGCGTACAGTTTTTCAAACAGTCCAAGCGAAAATGGTTTCGTGGATCTTATGGTGCGAAAAGTCCCCGGCGGGGTTTGCACAGGCTGGGTATTTGGCAGACTGAAACCTGGCGATGAAATTTCATTCAGCGGCCCATTCGGGAGTTTCGGCTTGTCGGATTCCGATAGGGATATGATCTGGATCGGCGGCGGGTCGGGCATGAGCCCGTTCGTCTCTATGCTGGAATTTTTGCAGGAAAACAAAATCGCTCGCAAGTGCACGTTGTTTTTCGGCGCGGTGCAGAAGCGAGACCTGGTACTTGTCGAAAAAATGCAGGCCTTCGCTGATGAGCTGGATTGGTTTACGTTCATTCCCGCTCTTTCCGAGCCGGCTGAGGGCGACGACTGGTCGGGCGAAACCGGGCTGATAACGGAAGTCGTACCGCGATATGTTAAGGACGGTTCGGAGATGGAGGCTTACCTTTGCGGTTCGCCCGGCATGATCGACGCGGCGATTACAATGTTACACGAAATCAAATTTGACGATTCACGGATTTTCCGTGACGACCATACACACGTAGCTGGGAAAACCGGCAGGTAATTTTTTTCACCAGGCTGTATTGCCGTGATAAACAGAAAGGTAGTATTAAAAATGGCACGTATTACACCTCTTAACATCGAAAACGCACCGGCTGGGGCAAAACCTGTTCTTGAAGGCATCAAAGCACAATTCGGAAAAGTTCCGAATATTTTCGGCACGCTTGCTCATTCTCCCACAGCGCTGAAAACCCTTATGGGAATTTTCGGGACATTGGACGGCGGAGAATTGAAAGGTCTGCCGAATGAAGCCATCGCGCTTTACATAGGCCAACAGAACGGCTGTAAGTACTGCACCGCTGCTCATACAGCCAAGGCCAAGATGGCAGGTGCAAGCGCTGAAGACGCCATCGGCTTCCGCAAGGGCAAAGCGACCGATCCGAAAATCCAGACGCTTTTGGATTTTGCCGGCCTGATGGTCGCCAAACATGGAATCAGCGACGACGAGCTAAAAAAGTTCCGAGACGCAGGTCTGTCAGATGCCGAAATGCTCGAAACTATCGCGATTATCGTTTGCAACATTTTCACCAATGCGACCAACGCTTTGGCGCAAACGGATGTCGACTTCCCAGCTGCACCGGAAATCGATTAGTTTTAGAAAACGATTTCCGTAGAATTTTTTCGTTGGATTAAATCACGCTGAATGGCAAGTCGAGATTGAACTCGGCTTGCCTTTTGGCGATAAAAGAAGTAAATGCGGAGTTGCATAAAAACCTGATAGGTAGTTTGTGTTTAAAGGGAGTTTGATCGATGACATGGTTTTACGAGCTTAATCCTGTTTTTCAGGGTTTGATCGCGACTCTGGGAACCTGGTTTCTTACTGCCCTTGGCGCGGGTGTGGTTGTTTTCACCAAGCGGATTTCTCCCAAGTTTCTCGATGCGTCGCTGGGCATGGCAGCTGGGGTCATGATCGCAGCGAGCTTCTGGAGTTTGCTTGCCCCAGCGATTGACATGGCTGAGGTTTCATGTGGCGCGAAGTGGAAATGGGTTCCGCCGTTGGTGGGCTTCCTGCTCGGGGCTATTGTATTGCGAGTAATAGACCGGCTCTTGCCGCACTTGCACCCGGGCCTGGCTGTGGCTGAGGGGCCTAAGACATCCTGGCAGCGCAGCACGTTGTTGGTATTGGCCATTACCATTCACAACATCCCTGAAGGCCTGGCTGTGGGCGTTGCGTTCGGAGCAGCTGCGAGTTTGACGGGCGATGCACATGCCCGGCAGATCGGTGCTGCTATTGCGCTGGCTATTGGTATCGGGCTGCAGAATTTCCCGGAGGGCACTGCTGTTGCGTTGCCCTTGCGACGCGAGGGCATGAGCAGGCTGAGGAGTTTCTGGTATGGTCAGCTCTCGGCGATAGTGGAACCGATTGCCGGCGTGCTGGGCGTGGTACTGGTTATTTCCATGACAGCGGTTTTGCCTTATGCCCTGGCCTTCGCAGCTGGGGCCATGATCTTCGTGGCGACCGAGGAACTTATCCCGGAATCGCAACGCAACGGCAACGTTGACATCGCGACCATGGGCGTAATTCTCGGTTTTGCGATAATGATGACGCTCGACGTGGCTTTGGGATAGACGCGAAAGGAAGATTCAATGACAGCCAATTCAAGCGAACGCAGCTTGCCTGACCCTTTTACGCTTGTGATATTCGGAGCTTCAGGAGATTTGACGCATCGCAAGCTCATGCCTGCGGTATTTGCACTCTGGTGTCAGAATTTGTTGCCGGATTCTTTCGCGGTGGTCGGTTTTGCACGCAGCGGGCAGACGGATGAAACTTTTCGAGAGTCGCTGTTTGAATCCATGAGCCAATCCACGCAGTGCAAAGGACAAAAACCCGACGCCAAAACCTGGGCCAAATTCGCCTCCCATATTTTCTACCACCAGGGCAAGTATTACAGCCTGGCTGATTTCCAAAACTTGCGTCAGCGCGTCGAAGGCTTGGCCGATGCGAAAGGTGTCCCTGCCAATTGCCTGTTTTATCTGGCCACTCCGCCTAATGCTTTCGGAACGGTTATTAAATCATTGGGTCAGACCAAGTCCACCGATCGGCAGGCTGGGTGGAATCGGATCGTAATCGAGAAACCCTTCGGCCGGGATTTGCAAACCGCCGATGAACTCAACGCAACGGTGCAATCGGTTTTTGATGAGGATCAGATTTTCCGCATCGATCATTATCTCGGCAAGGAGACGGTGCAGAACATTCTGGTTCTGCGATTTGCCAACAGCGTCTTCGAGCATCTCTGGACGCACGATAACGTTGATCACGTTCAGATAACTGTCAGTGAGTCTCTTGGCGTGGGCCGGCGGGGTGGATACTACGACGAAGCAGGTGCTCTGCGGGACATGGTGCAGAATCATATGATGCATCTGCTCAGCCTGGTTGCAATGGAGCCGCCCGTCGCACTTACCGCTGAGGCTATCCGAAACGAAAAATTAAAAGTGCTCCAGGCACTTAGGCCGATTTCGCCGATCTGCGCTTTCAACGGTGTGGTTCGGGCGCAATATACCGGCGGCCTTGTCGGGGGCGTGGAAGTCCCGGGCTATGTGGAGTCGCCAAACGTTCCGCCGGCCAGCAGGACCGAAACATTCGTAGCCTTCAAAGTCAACGTGGATAACTGGCGATGGGCAGGCGTGCCGTTTTATCTGCGGACGGGAAAATGTCTGCCGAAACGCTGCACGGAAATTTCCGTGCATTTCAAGGAGGTCCCGCAGGTGCTGTTTAATCTCCCCCCAGCTGAGCCGCTGCCTGCCAATGTGCTGTCCATCCGGGTTCAGCCTGAGGAGGGAATTTCACTGGAATTCCAAGCCAAAGTGCCAGGCCCAGCCATGACCATCAAGCCCCTGAAAATGGACTTCGATTACGAAAAATCTTTCGGCTCAGCCCCGCCGGATGCCTATCAGCGACTGCTGCTGGATGCAGCTATGGGTGACGCGACCCTCTTTACGCGCAGTGATGAGGTCGAAGCAGCCTGGCGATTTGTGACGCCTGTTATCGAAGGCTGCTGTAAGACGTGTCAGGCAGAGGTACACCAATACCCAGCCGGCACTTGGGGGCCAAAGGCAGCAGACGAACTTATCCAGGCCGACGGCAAAGAGTGGCATTTGAAGTGAATTTACCCTGAAGTTGTTGGTGAGATATATTTAACATTTGATGATGTATTCAGTGGTGCCATGCAACGCCGTGAACTGTTTAGTGTTTCCAATGGTTGTAACGTTAGGACTATAAATAAGAAAGGACTCTTTTGCCGATAATAATCGTGTCGCGACAAAAATCGGAAAGGAGTCCTTATGAAACACTCAAAGCAGTGTAGACAATATTCGTATCGACATTTCTTGCGGTCAGGATTAAACCAATTCCTGCCCGCGGCTATTTTTCGAAACACAAAATTTCAAATCACGCCAGATGGCAGCCAATGGTTTTGGTTTACACGGTATTGATGACGTGCTTCAGCCCTGGCTGCACGCTCAAAGACCGATTTGCCGAAGCTCGAAAATGTATCATAGAAATGTATCCGACGCGGCGACGAGTCGGCCAAACATATCAGGGTTTTATAAAGCAATTGATGTCGCTTGGCAACATTCTATTAGTTCCGGTAATGGAACATCTTCGCCGGCGGCTTCGGGAGATTGCAGCTGAACATTGGACGCGTGAAGGCTTTTTGGCTTTCGCCGTTGACGGCTCGCGTGTGGAAATGCCGCGTACCGAAGCGAATGAGGAATCATTTGGTTGTGGCGGCAGAAAGGGTACCGGTCCGCAGGCCTGGCTGACGACTTTATGGCATATCGGCAGTGGGCTTCCGTGGGCCTGGCTGATCGGCAAAGCCACCGATGCCGAACGAAATCATCTTCGAGATATGCTTCATATACTGCCTGAAAAGGCATTGCTTATAGCTGACGCCGGTTTTACTGGCTATGATCTGATGAAGAAAATTCTCCTTCACAACAGATCGTTCCTGATTCGTGTTGGCTCGAATGTAACGCTGCTGAAAAACCTTGGCTATGCCAAAATAGAAAATGACGGCACGGTTTACCTCTGGCCTGTAAAGGCTCAGGAAACAGCCACGCCTCCACTTGTCCTTCGTTTGATAACGTTGCAGCGCCATGGTAAGAAGATGTATCTGCTGACAAATCTTGATGAAGAAACATTGAGTACGAAACAGGCTGCGTTTTTCTATGAGTTGCGATGGGGTGTTGAAGTTTTCTTTCGCTCTTTGAAGCAAACCCTAAGCCGACGTAAAATGCTGAGTCGCGCCCCTCGACAAGCCAGGGCTGAACTTGCCTGGACGATGATAGGCCTTCAGCTGCTGGGCCTGCTGAGCGTAACGGAGATAATTCGTGTAAAACACGATCCTCTAAGCTGGTCGGTTGCGATGTCGCTGCGAGCTGTTCGTAATTCCATGCAGAATCGCCAGCCGTCTGCGCCCCACCGTGATTTGCTGATTGCCTTTTCGAAATGCGTGAAAGATAGGTATACTCGCAAGAGCAGTAAGAAAGCCCGGAATTGGCCGCATAAGAAAAAGGAGTCTCCTCCTGGCTGCCCTAAAATACGCAATGCAAATAAAACAGAACTCGCTTTAATTAAGGAAATTAGTAAAATAAAACCAGCAGCTTAGTTCACGGCGTTGGGTGCCATGCCTACGCTTGCGTGGGCATGTTTATAATTTTCGTTTGATGAATTTCCCGCTGGGCAGTATCTAAGGCAAGGTTCAAGAATACACGTTCTGTGTTTCAGGATCATGTCCTTATTCTCGCATCCTTGGGCCAATTCTGTTATTGTCAACTCTCCATCATGTGGGATTGGTACTTTGGTATTATTTCCAATCAGAGCCGGACCGGCCACCGGAGATAAACTGTATCGCTTCGCCCAATCACAACGATTGTGGTGAATTCTTGGGTATTGAATCACTTCATCGCCAAGTCTGATAGGAAAATTCTGACCGGTGTTCGCCACCATGGGACAACTTGAAACACATATTTCGCAATTATTACAGAGGTTGTTTTGTGTTTGAATTGGATCTGCAGAAAGTTCTGCATCGGTGATAATTGTAATGAAACGCTGATGAGGACCATACTGCTCCGTCAGCAGTGCCCCATTTTTCCCGATAGTTCCCAGACCTGCGGCAGCGGCTTCAATCGAACCACATCTCATATCTGGTATGGGGCCTCTTGGAGTATCCATCATTGATCCTATACCCAGCATGTTGCTTGAAATATGCGTCTTATAGCCCCAGCGTTCAAGCTGCACCGCCAACTCAAAGGCAGCATAGTAAAGTTCAAGTCGTGTCTGACATGTCCAGAATGTGTAAGTGCCAATCTGCTTTGTAGTTTCCAATCCCGAATTGTCTATAAGTTCCCGATTGTAGTGCATGCCCAGAACAATTACAGATTTCGCCCCTTTGATATAATCTTCAGGTTTTCTTATTTTATTGCCGTTGTCGATAATTTTTGATTTCCATTTTCCATGATTGGTCAGGGAAGAATCAATGACAACATCCTTTAGTTTTTCCTCGTTTATATTAGCCTTAAGGTCTTCAACAACGGTATCAAAAACCTCGCGTTTTGCTACACCGAACAATGAAACATAATTCCTCTCGGCCAAGCTGGCGATTTTATTTTTCAGTTTTCCTGCCGAAAGCTTAGGTTGAGGAAAATTTATTTCACTATAACTTTCCGCCTTTGGAGTTGCATCGATTTCTGCATCGGTGACGAGAACACCAAACCAAACATTCTCGCCGAATTCCGAAGTAATAAATTTACCTCCTTCCATTCTTCCAAGCCCAACCTGTTGTCCCAACTCAAGTCTCAATTCTTTGCTGTTTAAATCGCCGGGCCACCCGAACACTGCAGCATGATAGCCGTAATTTTCAACGGAACGAGCAAGTTTCAGAAGAATATGATGTAGCATTTGGTATTTTGGAAATTCATATTCTGCTTTACTGTAGTCGTCAAATTGCTCGGGAAATAATGCGTTTTCAGGAATTTGAATTGCTATGCCAATCGCCGATTTCATGCCCGGAACCTGTTTCAGAATTTCACGCGTTGATTCCTTACTGAAATCGAGCGGACTAGAAACAGCAAAATCGGCGCCCCATGATATAGCCTGGGCAATAAGGTCATCGCGCATCTTTCGAAGCGTCGGCATATTTTCCGAATAGCGTTTATTGATGCGATTCATCGCAATTTTCTTCTCAACCCGGCCGAAGGAAGGTTTGTCAGTACGCAGATGCGGTGGAATACAAACCTTTTGACAAACACCCCTCTCATGGCCTCTTGTCCCTTTTGTGTGAATTTCGTTAAGAATTACTGCTTCGTCAATATGATCTTTCTCATTAAGCGTTTTGCTGTTTAGATCAAGATCAAAATGTTCAGCCCAGGCACAACGCCATATATTTTTATTGGCATACTTATAAATCTTGCCGCCAATATTTACACAATGCGGTTGACCGTTCTGGTCTTTTTTCATAGCGTAAGAAGGGCAACATTTGACGCAGTCCATACATCTGTCGCAAAGTTCCGGGCCATCGTACATAGGGGTAGGTAAAAGTTTTGCATCCGTGACTATCGAAATAAACCTGACTCGCGGGCCAAATTCCGGCGTAGACGTCAGTCCAGTCCAGACCATTTCTCCCAACCCAGCCGCTACCGCAGCATGCATGTGCGAAAGATCAGGGGCAAAAAGACTCGGTATATCGTCAAATTGCCGATAGCGCCATATATTCGACGAAACAACGGCAATGGCCTTCTGGTTTTGATCGTTGAGAAATCTTACAGTGTGATAAGCCACTCTATCCAAAAGCGTATTTTGGTTCATCCATCCCCCCGGACTTTGATCCTGCGGTTCGGGCTCCCCGCCCATTTCCGTCCAAGTATCGGTTATGCTAGTAGCTGCAACAATAACCGTTTGTGCTTCAGGAAGTATGGCCTGGGGGCTTAAAAGAAATGGAGCTTCCTTCCAACGATCAACCGGACCAAAGCCAACCAGATCCATTCCATCTAATAATAAGCGACTCTTAATTTGTTCAGTCAAATATCTGTTCATTTTATCACCATTTAATTTGTCGGGATACGGCAGGTAAGGGAAAATTTATAACACTAATTCATCAGTTATTCTTTGGGCTGCGTTTCGTAGAGCAGCTTTCATTGTTTCAGGTTTGTCACCAGCCCATCGGAACTGGGGAGCATAACAACCTATTGACCCTATAAGCGTGCCTTCTTTGTTAAAAACCGGAAAAGCTATTGCAATTAAACCATTGGATGAGCCTTCAACGATGGAAAAACCCTTCCGTCTTATTACCTCACACTCACCTTCGAGTTTTTTAATGCTTTTTATGTTTCCCCATTGCTTTAGAGGAAGCCCATTTTGACTTAAAATAAGTTCTCGCTGCTTTTCGCTTGAAAAACTGATGAGAACTCTGCCTGTAGGAGTGGTGTAAAAATTTTGCTGATCAAACACGGCTCTGTCTACTCGAACGGCTTGCGTGGAATCATAACCCGCCAATCGGTTACGATTTCCGCCAGTCAGGGTTATGAATACAACAGATTCGCCAAGCTCCTGGGAGACTTTTTCACATTCGGACTCCAGCACGGAAAGATTGGACTCGCTTTGAAGCTGATTAATAAGCCCGATCTGCTTACACTTTACACCTGCAATATACTTACCGTTTTCGTTTTGAGCAACATATCCGCAAGCAACCATGGTTTTCAAAATGTTGTGCACAGAATTGGCCTTCATCGACATCCAGCAAGACAATTCCTTCAAAGCAATGCCTTGCTTGGCAGCATCATCGAAGATTAGCATATCGAGCAAGTCAAATGCACGCTTTACGGATTGTACAGGAATATTTCTTTTTTCCATAATATGGAACACCTTTCCTCTATAATGAATTTTAGCAGGATTGGTGTACATGTCAAGAGAGAAAAATAAAAAACACATTCATTTAGACGGCTGGTGGGCTGGTGGCGTGGTTTAAGTTGTTTTAAAGAAAGAGGTTCTCATCCTAAATAGTTGGTTGTTTTTTACCGGTGAAGGCTTGTTTGATCTTCACGGCGAAGTAGTTATCGTCGTGGTAGCCGTAGGCTTTACGTTTTATAAGTTTAATTTTGTTGTTAACGCCTTCAAGGCGGCTGGTGCCGATGGAATAATCGCAATGATTCAAAATCCCATACTCAAAAAATCGCAAACGCCGAACAAAACGATTAAGTTTGGGCTGGTCAACTTCCTCGGCCATCGTGCACCAGTTATCCAAGGCCCGTTTGGCGGCATGACGGTGACGGTAACGATAAATAACCCGCAGCTGATCCTTCAGAACATAAACCGTATGAAGAGTGGTATTAATCTCCAGCAGATTGTCGAGTCGGCTTGGTTGTTGGCTGCTGAGAATTTTACGATTCTTGAGCAGCAGATAACGGCTTCCCTTGATGACCGTTCGGTCTTTCAGGCTGGCGTTGAGATATTCATCACGCCAGTTTGGTCAAAATATCCAGGCCTTGGGCGAGTTTTTTGTCGGTGGTGGTGTAGGCCAGGCGGAAGTGGGTGTCCCTCGTCGAGAAGCAATTGCCCGGGATGACCAGCACGTTATTGGCGATAGCTTTTTCCACGAACCTGGTAGCGTTTCCGCCCGGAGCCGGGATGAAAGCATAAAAAGCGCCCTGGGGTTTGACCAGGCCGAACTTATCACCGAGTGCGTCGAAGACCATATCGCGTTTTTTACGGAAATCGTCGACATGCTCGGACATATCGGTCTTCAGCGCGATAAGCCCAGCTGACTGGGCCATGCTGGGAGCACAAACGAAAGTATACTGTTGCAGCACGGTCATTTTTTCCATGATCGCAGCTGGGCCTGTGCACCAGCCCAGTCGCCAGCCCGTCATCGCATAACTTTTACTCATGCCTCGCATCAGCAGCGTGTTCTCATAATACGAAGCCATCGAAACAAACGGCGCATCGTAGCAGAAGAAATTGTAAATCTCGTCAGAGATAATAAGCAGGTCGTGTTTGCGGGCCAGGTCAGCGATGGCCTGGAGTTCCTGCTCCGTATAGACGCAGCCTGTGGGGTTCGTCGGCGAATTGATCAGCAGCATTCGGGTTTTGTCGGTAATCGCGTCAGCTATCTTCTGAACGTCAGGCCTAAAGTCAGGATAGGTGTCCACCGTAACAGGCACGCCGCCGGAAAGATTAACCAGGTGCGAATACATGACAAAATACGGATCGGCAAAAAGGACCTCATCGCCGGGGTTGACAAGCGTCTGAAAGGCCAGTAGAAGCGCACCGCTCACGCCGGAAGTGATAAGATACTTCCGATCCGCTGCATCGGCCCAGCCGAACTCTTCGCGACACTGCTCGGCAATCAGCCCGCGAAGCTCAGCTGTGCCTTGGGTCTGCGTGTACTTGTTCTCGCCGCGACAAATAGCGTCGATGGCTTCCTGCTTGATATTCTCCGGCACGTCGAAATCAGGCTGGCCTATGGAAAGGTTGATAGGGTCTTTCATCTTGGCAGCCAGGTCGAAAACTTTACGTATCCCCGAAGCGTCAAGAAGTTTCATCCGATCTGCGATCTGGTCGAGTTTGCGAGCCATTTTTCTGATCCCTTTCAGGCTATATCCAGCGTGCATCGTCACACAGAGCCGTCTCAGGAATTGAAACGGCTCTGGGAAAATCTCCGAAGTCCGCCAGCAGGCGGACGTTTTGTTTCGCTATTAAAGCTACTTCTTCGAGGCAGGAGCCTCTGCAGCTTCCTCAGTTGAGGCTTCTTCCTTCTTGCCCTTTGAACCGGCCTTGGAGTGACGAGTGCTGAACTTTGGCAGCCCGAACGGACTGTTGGTTTCCTCGTCGAACTTGCCGATTTCCTGCATTTTCATAATACGCTCAGCCCGGGTGAACACGCTTCTGCTACCCTTCAGGCCGCCACGTCCTTTTAATGAACTATCCAAAGACATCGTTAATTACTCCCATCCCGGCTTGGCCGGAACTAATCTGATAAAGTTAAATTGGTCGAGTACTTTACGGCAAAAACCATAAATTTACAATCGAATTTTTGAAAATCGCACCAATAATCCATCGGGCAATTTTTATTTCCGATATGCGCCTCGTTTAAAGAAAGGCCTGAGTTCGCCGCCTTTTTTATTCCGTTGCATGAACATATACGTCTTTTTCTTGGCGAAATACTCTTCGCCGACCCGCTCCACTGTCCGGGTGTGCTCCAAGGCTGCGTCGCTTATTCGAGACTTGAAGCCCAGCAGGCACCATACGGCAAATCGGCCGTTGATATTAACCATCTCTGCCGGCAAACCTCTGGCTGCACAGAAGTTAATGATTTCTTCGGCATCGTCATAATCTTCCGATGTGGCGCCTTTGAGGGTTTCGATTACGAGATAGTACCGTTTGGGGTCCCGATGACCCGGAGCTGCCTCGACGGGACCGTCTGGGATTTTCAAGACTTCGGCTTCCGAACCCGGCAGGGCGGGTTTGTCCTGGCCCGGAACGGTCTGGCCGACGCTCGCGGCGGAGGTATCCTGACCGGACGGCGAGGCTGTCTTTTTCCCGATAACATAAGCAGCCAGCAAAAGCGTAAAAATTATCAGGACAATAACGCCCGCAGTGACAAAATTTACCGACAGGCGAATCCTATCGCCAGCGATTTTGAAAATAGGTGCCGTCGCCATCGACCAGGCTCGCGACCGAGCGCCAGGTTGCTGTTCCTGACGCGAAACTTCGTATCGAGGCCCAATTTCTTCATCAGCCAACTGCTGGGCAACTTCCTCAATAAAAACCGAAGTACCCACAGCCTCAACAGGCTCGGATTCTTCCTCTTCGAGATATTCAACGTCTTCGACATCGGCCTCGACTTCATCGCCAAGTTCTTCTTGCGATTCGTCAACGTCTTCGACATCCGCTTCGAGCTCATCCTCAGATTCGTCAAGTTCTTCTTCTAATTCTTCTTCGACATCTTCGTCGTCAATGTCTTCTTCCTCAATATCGAAGTCGTCTTCGTCTTCAATTTCATCTTCTACTTCTTCTTCAATATCTTCGACATCCGCTTCGAGTTCATCCTCAGCTTCGTCTATTTCATCTTCTGGTTCTTCTTCGATATCCTCATCTTCAACGTCCTCTTCTTCAACGTCGAAGTCTTCGTCTTCCATTGCCTCTTCAACCTCGTCTTCAATCTCAGTTTCGATTTCGTCCTCAGGTTCTTCGATTTCTTCGACGATATCGAGATCTTCTTCCTCAGCCAGATCATCGACTGGGACAGGCTCTGGCTGATGTTGATCTTCCGAGGCCGGAGGCGTTACCGGCGGAGCTTTCCGGGCGGTTTTTTGTTCAGGGGGTTCGACCGGTTCAACGGGAACGGCATCTTCGATAGGCTCTTGAGGTTCTTCGGGCAGGGGATGCCCCGGAGCCGCTACCGTCTTCTTGGCCCAGTCAGGAACCTTCATAGAACCCTGGCCTCGGCTTAGAACTTCAAACAATGCCTTACTATTTTTTTTACGTGCCACGGCAAAGTACCTTACACTTTTCAGTCTCCCGAAAACAAGATTTTTTTCTGAGCCTCGCACGCGATTTGCCGTCGCAAACGAAGCCGTATTTCAAAACCAGTTTTTCAGAAGACACTCCTGTGATTCCCAGTGCAGATTAACAAAGCCGACAAACCGACAGAGATTAATTAATAAAACCCTGAATGTCAAGGTTTTATGTGTCAGAATCCTTTTATTTTAAGATTCTCTCCTGCTCCGCCCCGTTGACAATATCACAATCGAAACCGCCAGGCCAAGCATGGCTATCGGCAGGAACCGGAATAGCCCATCCCCAGCCAAGGCCTGTTGATGATTAACCAGAAAGTCTACCGCCAGACCCAATAAAGGCGCTGCGATGGCGGCAAAAAGGGTTTGCGCCTGAGATTCTATGCTTAAGACCGTAGCCATATCCTCCGAATGGGCCCGGCCTGCCACGCGGGAAACCAACATCGGCCTCCAGAAATTCTGCAACATTGCCAACCCCACAAAAGCAATGATGGCCAGGGCTGGAATTTCCACCAAAATTCCAATACCCAAAATGGCAAATGCTAAAAAATTCAAAAGCCACAAGATTCGCGAGCCTCGCTCATCGCCGCCCGAAGCCCGGCTGAGTGTATCGGCATGACGCGATGCAAAACTACTCAGAAGATACAATACAAAATACACCACCCCGATAAGCAATGCCGTGCGTTTATGATCATCAAAAGACAAAAGCACGGGCAGCCCCAACGCAGCGGTTTTAACCACAGGCTGCAAATAATCCTTGGTGACTTTGAACAGACCGTCAAACCCCATCCCCTCGGCAAGCAGTCTTCGTAACGGCTTGTATTGCCAGCTGTTGTGTAGCGTCCGCCAGAGCGTCTGCAGAATGGCTCGCAGATGTTCGTGGGAATGCCCCTCGCCGTCCAGCCAGGCTGGGTATGTCAGAAAGTTCACTATGTTGATAACGTATGGAACGATGCAAAGCCAGAACACCCACTCATAATTTTCGAGGTAGAAAACCAGCCCCGCCGCCACCAAGACCGAAACAGCCGAGCCAAGTTTCGACCACGACCGGGTATAGCCATAGATTTTCGTCTTCTCGTTTTCCCGCCCCTGATTTTCCAGCCAGGCGAAGATAATTGCCTTATGCGTGCCCGTCCGAAAGGCTTCACCGATACTGAAAGCGAACATCGCGCCGAACAGCCAGGCAACCTGGCTGGGTATCTGGCCGCCGCAGAACATCGCAAAGATAACGAAGGCTGTAATGTACGCAACGTGAGACGCTATCATCGCCCGCCGTCTGCCCATGACGTCGGCAATAGCACCGGTGGGGATTTCCATCAAGTTTATGCAAATCTCCCGAAAACCGATCAGCACGCCGATCATAGCAAAGCTAAGCCCTCGCCCTCGCAAAGCGAGGATCAGAAAAGGCTCGAAATACTGCTGGTTCTTGAGAAACCCATAAAGGCAGAATCTGAAAAGCATGGCTCAGACATATACCCACCGCACAGGCAGGTTGTCAAGATTCCTTAAGTTGTAAAACACTTGCCGGGAACCTACAACAATGGCGTTATTGGGATTGGGTTCGGCAGGATTAGCAATAAAGAATAGTCTGGTAGGGTGGGACAAAGTCCCACCTTTCAGGTTTATAAATAATTTTTGGTGGGGCTACATCCCTCCGGGATTTCGTCCCACCCTACGGGACTATTGCTGGGAAATCTTCAATTGTGCTTCTGTGCAGGCGATGGTGTTTTGCAGCAGCATTGCTGTGGTGACTGCGCCAACTCCGCCGGGTACGGGCGTAATGGCTGCGACTTTTTCGAGGGCGCCATCAAAATCCACATCGCCGACTGTTTTCATCGCATTGTTACCTTTTTCGTTTTTCAGAGGCAGGCCTTCATCGTCGAAACCCTTGGGAATGCGGTTGATGGCTACGTCGATAACGATAGAGCCTTCGCGTAGCATGTCAGCCTTGATAAGAGGCGAGAGATCAGGCAACGTAACGAACGGATTTTTCTTCTTGAGTGTCTGATAACCCTGCCACCGCACCTGGCGAACGCCAGTTGCGACAATAACGACATCTGCCCTGCGGGTATGGAAAGCAAGGTCTTTCGTAGCTACATGGCAGACAGTAACGGTGGGCGAAAAATCGAAACTTTCCAGCAGCATGACTGCAGCAGGCTTACCGAAAACTTCGCTATGGCCTATGATGACAACCTCAAGCCCCGCCATTTTCGCCTTGCCTCCAACAGTGCGTTTAAGCAATTCTATTGCAGACATGGCTGTGCATGGCCCGACTGCTCCGCCCCCGTAAAAAAGTTTGCCCATATTGGCGGGGTGCATGCCTTCGACATCCTTATCCACAGAGATTGACTGCTGAATAATTCTGGCGTTGAGGTACGTCGGCAAAGGCATTTGGAGAATTGCGCCGGTAATGGTGGGGTTCTGGTTGATTTTTCCAATCTCGCCCATCAGATCGGCCTGGCTGATGTCGTCGGAGAAGATTCGCAGGTCATATTCAACACCGACCTCTTCGCACGACTTGGCCTGCATGTTGGTGTAAATTTTCGAAGCCGGGTTCTTACCAACCTGAATAGCAACCAGATATGGCGGCTTCCCCGCCTGTTTCAGCTCAGCGGTTTTCGCTGCTACTCGCTGCTTGATTTCACTAGCAAGCTCTTCGCCGTCGATTATCTTGGCAGCCATTTTTGTTTCCTTTCGATTTTCCGGGATTTTTCAGGAAAACAGTGATGTTTCAAATACAATAAAGGGCCTCAAATTGCAAGCATCCAATTTGGCTGCTACGTCGCCGAAACCATCCTGACTTTGTTGTGTTTATTCTGTTAGAGCGGTTTTGCCATGTCGTTTTTAGAGCATTGAAAAGTTGATCTATTCGCAAAAAATGCTGAACCCACATTGGATTTTCAGCGTATTTAATAAAGTGATACACCGGGCGGAGCAAAGAGCCGGGATAAGCGGAATTGTTGTAAAAATTTATTGCATGGAAATTTGGATTCAACTGCCAACTTAGCCCTCTGTTATAAACCAGGCCCGTCCGAAGAACGTTAATTAATAACTCAAAGTGACCGGTTTTGTTAACCTTGGTGTGGGTCAGGTGGCTGGTGGACTGGTTAATCAGTTGACTGGTAAAAGATTACAAAAAAAACATCTTATTGACCGAATTATAAAAATCCGCAACAAGCATGAAATCTTGAGTCGAAGAAGTTTTTGTATATTTTTTTACTGATCAACCAGTTACCAGTCAACCGGTAACTCAAACGGTCAGTTTGAGTTAATAAGAGTTTCGCCGCAAAAACGATAAAAATATAAACAGAAAACCAACTATGCTCCCGGCCTGGCCGGGATAAGGAGAACCAAGTATGAGTACAATTCCATCGCAATCTTCACACGCTCAAATTTCCGAAATCGGCGAGCGAACCAAACAGGCCAGCGCACCGTTTCGCAGGTTGCTCGACGAGATCGGACACGTAATCGTCGGGCAGGAACAATTATTGCACCGAATGTTGGTCGGACTGCTATGCAACGGCCATTTGCTTATAGAGGGCGTGCCGGGCCTGGCAAAGACTTTGGCGGTATCGTCTTTAGCTAAGGGTATCAATACCGATTTTCAAAGGCTGCAATTCACGCCCGACCTTCTGCCGGCAGACCTTATCGGTACGCTGATATATCGCCCTCAGGATCAGGAATTCGTGGTGCAGAAAGGCCCGATTTTCTCGAACCTCATCCTGGCTGACGAAATCAATCGCGCCCCGGCCAAAGTGCAAAGCGCGCTGCTCGAAGCCATGCAGGAAAGACAGGTCACCCTCGGAGCCGAGACGTTCAAACTGGATGACCCGTTCCTGGTCATGGCTACCCAGAACCCAATCGAACAGGAAGGCACATATCCGCTGCCGGAAGCTCAGGTCGATCGATTCATGCTCAAGGTAATTGTTGGCTACCCTTCGCCTGAGGAGGAAAGGAAGATTCTCGACCGCATGGCTATGACGAAACCAGACCTGCCCATCAACCCCGTCATGAGCCCAGCTGAGATAACCTCAGCCCGGAACCTGATCGACGAAATGTACGTCGATGACAAGGTCAAGGATTACATAGTTTCGCTGGTCGTCGCAACACGAGAACCGGCCAGGTATAACATCCCTGTCCATGGCTTGATCGAATACGGCGCCAGCCCGCGCGCTACAATCGCCCTTACCCTTGCAGCCAAGGCTAACGCTTTCCTGGCTGGGCGAGGCTACGTGGTACCGCAGGACGTCAAGGATATGGCGTTGGATATTTTGCGACATCGCGTGATTGTCAGCTACGAGGCTGAGGCTGAGGAGAAAACCAGCGACCAGATAATCAAAACCATCCTGGACCATGTGCCCGTGCCGTAAAAACAAGAGAACACGAAAAATAATCAGTGAAATCCGCTTTTCATTCGTGAAATCAGTGTTCTCCGGGCTTGAATTAAGTTTGAGAGAAGGACGCACTTATAAATGATAACCAAGGAATTGCTACAAAAAGTTCGGCGGATAGAGATTCGCACGTCGCATATCGTCGACGACATGCTTTCGGGGCAGTATCATTCTGCCTTTAAGGGGCAGGGCATGGAGTTTGAAGAGGTCAGGCCATACCAGGCCGGCGACGATATCCGCGCAATCGACTGGAACGTCACCGCCCGCTATAACGACCCGTACGTCAAACTCTTTCACGAGGAACGCGAGTTGACTGTACTCCTGCTTGTCGACCTGAGCGCATCACAGGCCATCGGCAGCGCGGGCCAGCTTAAACGCGAACTCATCGCGGAGCTTGGCGCGACGTTAGCACTCTCAGCTATCCGCAACAACGACAAGGTTGGGCTGATCGGCTTTACCGACGAGATCGAAAAAGTCGTACCCGCTCGCAAAGGCACTCGACACGTTTTGCGCGTCATTCGCGAGTTGCTTTATTGTCAACCGGTAGGCTGTGGGACGGATATCGCAAAAGCCCTCGAACATCTGAACAAGACGCACAAAAGGCGGAGCGTGATTTTCCTCATCAGCGATTTCCAGGACACAGGCTACGAAAAACTTTTGCGTATCGCACGTCGCAAGCACGACATTATCCCAGTCGTCGTGGGCGACAGACGGGAATTTGAACTGCCGAACGTCGGGCTGATCGAACTGATGGATTCCGAAACCGGACAGATGGTTATCGTCGACACATCCAGAAAGGCCAATAGGCTGGCCTATGAAAAACAGGCTCGCCAACAGGCGGAAGACAGGGACAGACTTTTCGGCAAAATGAAAATGGACAGCATACATCTGATGACTGATGAAGATTTTGTAGAGCCATTGCGAAAATTTTTCTACAAACGCGAAGCAAGACTTAAACGGTGATTCATGAAAAAAACATTTGAAAATCAAACCCGAACTGCTCGCAGGCCGATCCGCATAGTTGACGCCTCCTGCAAAGAAGGCGTCACGGTTCCGGTGCGAAACCATGACTCCGTTTCTTTTCGCTCCGCCATACAACATAAAAACCACTTAACCTGGGGCGGTGCCGTTGTTTTACTCATTTCGACTTTTATCCTGATTGCATGCGGAGGCTGCAGCCAGAGCAAGCCCAAAGAGGATCAACAGCGGCACCGTCCGGAAACTAAGGTCGAAAAGGGACCCGTTGCAATGATCGTCCAGGCTGACCGCAGCGAGGCCCGCATCGCTGAGCCGATAAAAGTCGCGGTCGAAGTCCGCTCAGCCAAGGGCGTGGATATAAAATTCCCAAAAGCTGAGAAACAACTCGGCCCGTTTGATATCGTCAAAGTCAACGACGCCCCGGATGTGCCGATCGATGGAGGGAAAGCCAGGCTGTGGACGCGGACGTATTCGCTGGAATCGCTGAAGTCCGGCAAGCTGAAAATCCCAGCCTTGACTGTCGACTTTACCGATAACCGCAATCCGGAAAAGCCCATTCATTCCCAGCTGACGTCCAAGGAGCTGGAATTGCAGATCGCCTCTGTGCTGGAAGGCCAGGCTGATCCTACGAAATTTCGGGATATCAAGGGCGTGGTGGAACTTCCCGCTGAGCCAAGTTATAAATGGGTATGGTTTCCCGCCGCAGGCCTGGGCGTAACGGGACTTGTCATGGCTATCGCAATGCTGCTTGTCCACGCCAGACGACAACGAATGTTGACAGCCGACCAGTGGGCGCTGGGCCAGCTAGATAGGCTGGCAAGCGACGGCCTGGTTGAAGCTGGACAGGTCGAAGGTTTTTATATTCGCCTGACCAATATCATCCGCGCGTACATCGAACGACGATTCGCCATTCACGCGCTGACCCTCACGACCAGAGAGTTTCTGGAAGAGGCGCACGCCCACCACAAGCTCGAAGAATATCGCGATGAATTACAGGCCAATCTGCAATCGGCGGACATGGTGAAATTCGCGAAATTCAGACCAGGGCAGGATGAATGTCAGAACGCAATGGAAACAGCGAAGCATTTCATCATAGCCT
Source organism: Phycisphaerae bacterium (assembly GCA_963664745.2). Lineage (GTDB taxonomy): Bacteria > Planctomycetota > Phycisphaerae > SM23-33 > SM23-33 > B1-G9. The sequence continues at coordinate 1,064,400 of CAXXMC010000004.1, read as the reverse complement.
CGGCGGCGAAGAAAAAAGAACACGAATTACCTGATTAAAAACAGTGTAAACCAATTTTTTAGAATTTAGCTTTTAGATATTAGGAGTTGTTTAATATGACGTGGCAATATCCATCAGTTTGGTTTCTCTTATTATTACTGGCCATTCCGCTGGTTATCTGGCGAATGTGGGTCAGACGCAAGTGGACAGCTGTGAAGTTCAGCTCGACGCAGATCGCCGGCTCGCTCCGCACGACGTTGAAAGTGCGAATGCGCTGGCTGTTGCCGGCATTGCGTATTGCAGGGCTGATTGTTTTGATTGTTGCCCTGGCCAGGCCTCAGAAAGGCAATGAGAAAACGAGGATATTCTCCGAGGGCATTGCCATAGAAATGCTCGTTGACCGGTCCGGCTCGATGAGGGCGATGGATTTCATGATCGACGGCAAGCGTGTAGATAGGCTTCGTGCGATAAAGGACGTTGCGGGCAAATTCGTCAATGGTGACGGCGGTGATCTCAAAGGCAGAGAGCATGATATGGTGGGCATGGTGAGCTTCGCACGCTACGCCGACAACGCAAGTCCGCTGACACTCGACCACAGTTATCTCGTAGACAAACTCAACTCGACGGAAATTGTAAATGATCGCAACGAAGACGGCACTGCCATCGGCGAAGCCATAGGCCTGGGCGTGGAAAGATTGCGGACACTAAAAGAACGTAAAAACGCAGACGGAGAAATCCAGCCCATAAAAAGCAAGGTCATGATCCTGCTGACTGACGGTGAAAACAACCAGGGCGACCTCTCGCCGGAACAGGCTGCGGAACTCGCGAAAACCATGGGCGTGAAAATTTATACCATCGGCATCGGTACGAGGGGACAGGCTCCCGTACCGGTAATTAATCCTTTTACAGGCCAGCAGCAAATGCGAATGATGCCCGTCAATATCGACGAAGCGACGCTGAAGAATATTGCCAAGACAACCGGAGGCCAATACTTCCGGGCGACAGATACCAATTCTTTGCAAAAAATATATGAGACGATAGATCAGCTGGAGAAAACAAAAATAGATGAACGACGGTTCGCGGAATACCGGGAATTGGCGATTAAACCTATCAAGGCTGGGGCTATGGTTTTCCCGCCTTTGCTGCTGGTCGCCTTTGTACTGCTGGGCCTGGAAGGTGTGCTCGCCAACACCTGGCTGAGACAGATTCCCTGAACCCCAAGCCGCTGCAGAACGTAAAGATATTGTAAGTATTTAATGGAGTGTTAAATGGAAGTTATAATCCAAAGTCCGATATATTGGCCATTGATGTGGGCGGTGTTAGCAATCGCGGTACTCATCGTCGTGGGACTCTTGCTCCGGCGACGGGCAATGCGTCGCTTTGCCAGCATAGGCCTGCTCAAACATCTCGCGCCCCATATAAGCGAAGGGCGGAAACGCATCAAAGCCGTGCTGTACATTCTTACAATGGCATTGATAGTTCTTGGGCTTGTCGATATTCGGTGGGGCAAGGTCTGGACGGACGTACCGCAACGCGGCGTGGATATCATTTTCGCCCTGGACGTTTCGCGATCCATGCTGGCCCAGGATGTTTCACCTGACAGGCTTACCCGGGCCAAGGAATACATCCGCGACATGATGGAAGAGATGGGCGGCGACCGCGTCGGGCTTGTCACCTTCGCCGGGAAAACAAAACAGCTCGTGCCGCTGACAAGCAATTACAGCGACGTCAATATCGCGTTGGATAGCGTCACCACGCAGAGCGTTTCGCGAGGCGGGTCGCTTTTGGGCGATGCTATCAGGACAGCTGCGGACGGATTCGTAGACAAGACCGCAGACCACAAGGCTATCGTCGTCATAACCGACGGCGAGGATCAGGAAAGTTACCCCGTAGAGGCGGCGAAAAAGATTTTCAAGGAAAAAGGCATTCGCGTTTACACCGTAGGCCTGGGCGACCGGAAGACCGGCGCGAGAATTCCCGTGCAAACTTCAGCAGAGGGGAAAATTTATCTCAAGTACAACGACCAGGAGGTCTGGTCGAAGATGGACGGCAAGATTCTGGAACAGACAGCCCTTGCCGGCGGCGGAGCTTATATCCCAGCGGGCACGAAACACGTGGACATGGCTGATGTTTACGATCAGCATATTCGCTCGATTCAGCAGCGGGAGTTTCGACAGGCCCGCGTCAACCGATATATTCCGCGGTTCCAGTGGTTCCTGTGCCCAGCTGTGCTGCTGTTGCTGATTGAATCGCTTATAGCTGCCAGCCGAAAGCCGAGGTTTTCAGGCCCAGCGCCGCAATACGCAAGTGATGACGGTTCTGCGAAACTTATAGCCAGGACAGAAAATGCAAACCCCGCAGGCGGGATTAAAAAGTCCTGGGTTGATACAAAAAAATCCGGTAATCCCAGGCTGCCGATGGTGCTCATCGTTTTTGGACTCGCGGTGGTGTTGGCGATGAGCGCCTCGGCCTGGGCTGAGGAAGCCAAACCAAGCGAACTGGTACGCACGGGCAACCAGGCCCTGGCAGCAGGAGATGCGGACAAGGCCCTGGCAGCTTTTCAAAAGGCACAGGAAGCTGCCAAAGCTCAGGGGCAAGCACTGCCCGAAGTCTCCTACAACCAGGCAGTGGCGCTCTATCGAAAGGGCGAATATGAAAAAGCTCAGGAGCGTCTCCGGGAAACCCTAACAACCAGCCAGGCTGAGCTGGAAGCCAAAGCCAGGTTCAATATGGGCAACTGCGAATACGCTGCCGCCTTGCCGCTGGCACAGAAAGATAAAAAGCAGTCTATCGAACATCTCAACCAGGCGATCAAACATTATCGCGACGCGCTGGCAATCGACGGAAACGATTCCGATACGCGGGCAAATATTGAACTGGCCCAGATGTTGATAGAAAAACTGAAAAAAGAACAAAAACAGGAAGACAAAAAGAAACAGGATCAGAAACAACAGGACAAAAAAGACCAGCAACAAAATAAAGATAAGAATCAAGAACAGAAAAACGATAAGCAAAACAAAGATCAAAATAAAAATCAGGATCAGGATAAGAAAAAAGACCAGCAAAAGAAGAAAGACGAACAAAAGCAGAATCAAAAAAATAAAGAACAGCAAGACAAGAAACAGCAGCAGGAACAGGATAAGCAATCAAAACCTGACGAGAAAAAACAACAAAAGAACGACCAGCAAAAAGATAAAAACAACGAACAGGCAAAAGATAAGCAAAATCAGGATAAAAAAGAACAGCAGCAAGAGCAGCAGGCTCAACCAAAACCTGATAAGCCTGAGAAGGGCGATAAAAAGCAACAACCCAAGGATGCAAACGGGCAACCTGGAGCACAGCAACAACCCAAGCCCGGCCAGCCGAAGAAAATGAGTCCTGAAGAGGCAGCAAAGCTTCTACAGGCAGTTCGAGACAAAAACCTGAAACGCCGAAAAGAACAAATGCAGAATATGAAAGTCTGGGATATGCCCGTCAAGAAGGATTGGTAGAAAATGGGCACTAGGTAACAGGCTCGGGTGCCATGCCTGCGTTTTTTGCAGGCATGTAGACGTCGAAATTAAGCTGGAGATATAATAGTGAGAATGCTTGATAAATTTTTATGTCGGCCATCGTTTGGCATATTGGCCTGCGCAGTTTTGATGCTCAGTCCGATGTGGGCTGGAGCGGCGGAAGTGGATTTGCGTTTGTCTTCTCGCGAAACCTATGTGGGCGTTCCAGTTTACGCGCAGATATCCATCCAGAACGCCGCTGAACATGACGCGCCGGTTTTCCCCGAAATCCCGGGCGTGAAGATCAGCTCAGCCGGTGTGCCAGGCAGAAGTTCTCAGACAACCATCATCAACGGAAAAGTCACGCAAAACCAGTCCGTCACTTACGCCTATCAACTTGTGCCCCAAAAGGCTGGTACGTTTGTTATTCCTGAAATCACGGTTAAAATCGGCAGTGAGGTCTTTACGACGCGTTCCCAAAAATTTGTCGCGACTAAATCGGAAACCGGCGATCTGCTGTTTGTTGAAATCGCGGGCAATCGCGAAAAGGCTTACGTAGGCGAGCAGGTGGATCTGACGCTGCGGATATGGATCAGGCCTTACACCAGCAGGGAGTTGCAATTCACCCTCAGCGAAGCCGATATGTGGGGACTGGTTTCCATGGATCAAAGCCAATGGGGCGTTTTCCGCGAGACGTTGGAGACGATGGCCAAGAACAGACAAAGGCCTCGCGGCAGAGAAGTGCTCCGAAAAGACAGCCAGGGCGTAGACCGAAGCTATTATCTCTACGAAATCGAAGCCAAGGCCTGGCCTGACAAACCAGGCAAAATCGACGGCGAAGCGGTTGTTGTCATCGTCCATTATCCAACAGGCCTGGCCCGGTCGGATTCCTTTTTCGCACTGGACTCTCAACTTAGACTGACTGGTTCGCGACCCCTGGCCAAGGCTGCCAAAGTCGATGACATTGAAGTGCTCTCCGTGCCGACAACCAATAGGCCTGTGCTGTATCGCGGCGCGGTGGGCCGATATGAAATTTCCGCACAGGCCCTGCCTAAGGAAGTGTACGTCGGCGATCCTATTACCCTGAGATTGACCGTTCGTAACGCGGGTGAGGGCAAGCTCGATCTTCTGCAGGCTCCGCCGCTGGCGGAGATGCCGGATCTTACAAAAAATTTCAAGGTGCCCGAAGAATCGCTGGCTGGGATCGTTACTGGAGATACGAAAACTTTCACCGTCAGCCTGCGCGCAAAGACGGACAAGGCGACGGAAATCCCATCTATCCCGCTGGTTTTTTTCGACCCCAGACTGGGCCAGTTCGGCACGGCCAGGACTGAACCGATCCCCTTGACCGTCAAACCCGTCGACAATCTTACAATGGATCGTATCGTAAGCGCAAATGGAACAGCTGGGACGAAATCAAACGCCGAACTCACGGAACAGGCCGAGGGCATCAACGCGAATTTTACAGGCCCTGCTGTGCTTGAAACTCACTCAACCGCATTGGCAGGCAATTCGATATTGTTCATCCTTGCTGCGGGACCATTGCTGTTCGGAGGCGTACTGGCTGGGAAAACCTGGCGGGCTGCCCGGGCTGATCCCGCCCAGAGTCGCAAGCGCCTGGCTTACAAAAACGGCCTGCGTCGATTGAACAATGTCTCAGGCCCCGAAGAAGTTGCTGCAACCCTCATACAATACGTCGCTGATCGGCTTGACGTGATTGGCGTGGGAATGACCCGGACAGACGTAGCTGAGAAACTCCGACAACACGCTACACCGGAAGAGGTCATCCGCACCACCGATCAACTACTGGGCCGATGCGAAGAACATCTGTACTCCGGCAACGCTCAGCAGCATACCGCTGCACTGGCGGAGGAGACCAGAAAATGTATGGATCAATTGGAACGGGAATTGAAATAGCGGGCACTTGGCAAGATGTAAAAGAAAGAACACATATGACTTATTCAAATAAATTTTTTAATAAAACGCGTATCATAATCTCAGCTGCATTGGCTGGGGTGGTTTTGTTAGGCCTGGTTGATCGGGCGGGGGCAATGGAGCTTTCCGTCACGCAGAAGGCGGATATCCTGGCTGAGGCGGAAACTGCTTTTGACAGAGGCTCAGCTACCTTGCCGACCAACCCCGTTTCTGCGCGATCGGATTTTCAGGAAGCTGCAAGCAAATATCAACTCCTGGTCGACAGCGGCGTAAATACGGGAGAACTTTTTTATAACCTGGGCAATGCGTACCTCAAGGCGGATCAACTAGGCCTGGCCATCGCGAATTACAAACGGGCCTGCCTGCTTCTCGGGCCCAACCAACAGCTGGAGGAAAACCTGCGCTACGCACGCTCACTCTGTAAAAGCAATAACACGAACGAAGATAAAAAAATGTCGAGTTTGCTCAATGACTGGAATCAACATTTTTCAGCTTCTACCCGAGTCTGGCTTGGTTTGGTGGCCTGGCTGGTTTTCTGGTCAGCCTTGATCGCCAGGCTATTCATAAAGGAAAAATTTCGCTGGCGATACGTCCTGGCTGTCAGTGTGATTATTTTCACAACAATGGCAGGTTCCGTAGGCTATGAAACTTTCATGCAGGCCAAGAATACTCAGGGCGTGGTTACGGCATCAAGCGCACCGGTTCTTAAAGGCAACGGCGAAGGGTTTGCCAAAAAATTCAAAGAGCCCCTCACCGAAGGCACGGAATTCCACGTAATGGAACATCGAGGCCAATGGCTGCACATTAAATTGGCAGACGACAAGACGGGTTGGATCAACGCAGCAAAAGCCGAGGTTATAAAACCAAGGTCGTTGTGGGGGTAGGCCGGAACAAGTAATACAAAATTCATCAAATAGCGTTTTCTCCGGGGTAGATGTATATTTCTCTCTAATTCTCGTGTTTTTGGTGTTTTTTCACACAAAACGCCATTGACAGCGGATCATTATGATCCTACACTTACAGCCCGCGCACTGGAATAGTGGAAAAGGTTTGCGCTAGAGTGTCGGTACAATTTTAAAATGACAGTTTTTCAAAACTGTAACAAACCCTACTTTAAATAATGGAGATATTTCCATGGCTAAAAAAGCTAAGTATGTGTACTTCTTTGGTGGCGGCAAGAGCGAAGGCACGACCGCAATGAAGGCCTTGCTCGGCGGCAAGGGTGCAAACCTCGCCGACATGTCCAGCCTGGGCCTGCCCGTCCCCGAAGGTTTCACAATCACCACCGAAGTCTGCGACCTGTATTACAAACTCGGCAAAAAGTATCCCGCCGATCTTGAAAAGCAGATCGAAGAGAACATCAAGAAGCTCGAAAAAGTTACCGGCAAGACTTTCGGCAAGGGCAAGAATCCGCTGCTGGTTTCGGTTCGCTCCGGTGCAGCTGTTTCCATGCCCGGCATGATGGACACCGTTCTGAACCTCGGCCTGAATGACGAAACCCTCAAGTCCATGATCGACCTGACCGGCAATGAGCGGTTCGTCTGGGATGCCTATCGCCGCTTCATGCAGATGTTCGGCGATGTCGTTCTCGGCATGGAACACCATGACTTTGAGCACGCTCTCGATAAGGTCAAGAAAGCCCGCAAGGCTGCCCAGGATACCGACCTTTGCGTCGAAGGCCTGAAGGACGTCGTTGCCGAGTACAAGAAGGTTTACGCAAAGTCGAAAAAGACTTTCCCGCAGGACGCACGCGAGCAGCTCAAGGCTGCATACACAGCAGTCTTCGGCAGCTGGAACAACCCACGCGCCATCAAGTATCGTCAGATCAACGAAATTCGCGGTCTGCTCGGAACGGCTGTGAATGTCCAGGCGATGGTATTCGGCAATATGGGCGACACTTCCGGCACGGGCGTGGCTTTCACGCGTAACCCTTCCACCGGCGAGAACAAGTTCTACGGCGAATATCTCATGAATGCCCAGGGCGAAGACGTCGTAGCCGGCATTCGTACTCCACAACCGATCACCCAGCTGGCAAAGGTCGACAAGAAAAGCTACGATCAGCTCGTTAAGATCCGCAGCAAACTTGAGAAGCATTACAAGGATATGCAGGACCTCGAATTCACCATCGAACAGGGCAAGCTTTACATGCTTCAGACCCGTAACGGCAAACGTACCGCAGCTGCCGCTGTGAAGTGCGCTGTCGATATGGTGAAGGAAAAACTTATCACCGAGAAAGAAGCCGTCCTCCGCGTCGAGCCGAAAGCTCTCGACCAGCTGCTGCACCCGATGTTCGATCCCAAGAGCGAAAGTGCCGCTCCGAAGATCGCAACGGGTCTCCCCGCCAGCCCTGGCGCAGCAACCGGCCAGGTCTACTTCAGTGCGCACGAAGCTGAAGTGGCTGCGGAATTGGGTCAGGCTGTAATCCTCGTCCGTATCGAGACCAGCCCGGAAGACATTGGCGGCATGCACGTTGCCAAGGGTATTCTCACCAGCAGAGGCGGCATGACGAGTCACGCAGCCGTAGTTGCCCGCGGTATGGGCACATGCTGCGTAGCCGGCAGTAGCGAATGCGTTATCGACTACAAGGCCAAGACCTTAACCGCCGGCGGAAAGACGATCAAGGAAGGCGAATGGCTGAGCCTGAACGGTTCACTCGGCAATGTTTATGCCGGCAAGATTGCCACCGTCGACCCGAAACTCACCGGCGCGTTTGGCGACATCATGAAGCTGGCTGACAAGTATCGTCAACTCGGCGTTCGCACCAATGCGGACACCCCGCACGATACGGAAGTAGCTGTGAAGTTCGGCGCAGAAGGCATTGGCCTGACCCGTACCGAGCACATGTTCTTTGAAGGCGACCGTATCATTTCGATGCGTAAGATGATCCTTGCTGAGGACAAGGACGCTCGCGTCAAGGCTCTCAAGGAGCTCCTGCCGCTGCAACGCAATGATTTCATCGGCATCTTCAAGGCCCTCAAGGGTCTGCCTGCCACCATCCGCTTCCTGGATCCGCCGCTGCACGAATTCGTCCCACACGACGAAAAGGGCCAGGCTGAAATGGCAAAGGCTATGGGAACCAGCCCGAAGGTAATTAAGGATAAGGTCGAAAGCCTGCACGAGTTCAACCCGATGCTCGGTCATCGTGGTTGCCGCTTGGGCATCTACTATCCGGAAATCACAGCCATGCAGGCGCAGGCGGTCATCGAAGCCGCCTACGCCGTCAAAGGCTCCAAACCGGAAATCATGATCCCGCTCGTCGGCAACGTCAAGGAACTCTCAAACCAGAAAAAGATCGTCGAAGACGTCTACGCCGACATCGCCAAGAAGAAGGGCAAGAAACTTGCCTACTTCAAGATCGGTACGATGATTGAAGTTCCGCGTGGTGCTCTGACTGCTGACGAAGTGGCTGAGGAGGCTGAGTTCTTCAGCTTCGGCACGAACGACCTGACCCAGATGGGTTGCGGCTTCAGCCGGGACGACGCGGGAACCTTCCTCGGCCAGTATGTCGACCTGGGCATTTACGAAAACGATCCGTTCCAGGTCCTCGACCGTAGCGGCGTCGGCGAGCTGGTCAAGATCGCGGTCGTCAAAGGCCGTCAGACCCGCCCGAACATCAAGCTGGGCATCTGCGGCGAGCACGGCGGCGATCCGAGCAGTGTCGAATTCTGCCACATGGTCGGCCTGGACTACGTGTCCTGCAGCCCGTACCGTGTTCCGATCGCACGACTCGCAGCTGCACAGGCGGCAATCAAGGGCCCCAAAGGCATCCTGACATGCTGCTGCTGTGACAAGCCTGCAAAAAAGAAAACCGCAAAGAAAAAAGCTGCGAAGAAGAAATAATTCGCGACTTTTAAAACTGAAATATTCTTTCAGTTAAAAGCATAATAAAAAAGCGACGGGTTCTTAATTGAGCCCGTCGCTTTTTTTAATAATAACTGAACTTATTCTGAACCCTGGGGTTCGGCTTGCCGTTCCGCTTCTCTTTTTCTTTTTCCCTTCTTCTCTTTTTTTCTTGAGAATCTCCACCGTTTTCAATAGGTTCCAAAAATGGTTATCGGTTATCACATAATCCTGACCGGATACGGTCATTGGTTTCCAAATGACCCGCGGGGCAGCATGTCACACGAGGTTTATTCACCTGAACTCCAACCGCTGGCGGAGCATCACTATGGTCGAAGAAAGATTCAACCGCCCATTGAGGAGCTCAGAGCGTTTTTTCGGGAAGCTCAGACGAAACTAAAACATCCGATTCTCTGGTTTAACCGTGCGGAACGACAAGTCATCGCAGATGTCATTGGGACAGCTGTGCGTGCGGAGAATCTTACCTGTTATGCGTGTGCGGTTATGTCCAATCACGTCCATGTGCTTATCCGTAAGCATCGGATCAAAGCTGAAAAGATGTCGGAATTTATCATAGAGAGCGGACGGGAAGCTTTGCTGGAAATGGGTTTTGCACATGAGGATCACCCCATTTTCAGTGCGAGGAGTTGTCACGTTTTCAAGTCATCGGCTGCTGCTATGCGGACTTGCGTAACGTATATTGAGAATAATTACCGCAATAGCAACTACGACCCCCCAAGCCAGGATTTCGTCGTGGAGTACAATGATTGGCCTTTCCACAAGGGGTAATTTCCATCATAATACCCTAATGATTTTTTCGAGATTCAAAATGGGGCTGATGCTCGTTGCGTTCGTCGCAAGTTGCGTCGGCTGTGAGCTTAAAGATCGTAAGATTCATGTCAGCACAACGCCTTCCGGGGCAGCGGTGTATTGCAATAATCAGAAACTGGGCACAAGCCCTGTTTCCGTCACTATGCCGCCCCGCCCCAAGAGCATGTTCAGCGAAATCTATATCATAGAAGCCAGGCTGCCAGGCCATGAACCAGCCCGGGAATATCTCACGGAAACCAAGCCCGGCTCGCTGGCGGGGCGAAAGGTAAACCTTACTCTCCCGCCCCTGTCGGAGGGCATGACAGATGCGGACATACCAGCGGTTGGCAAATATATTCCTCGCGGCGTACCTAGTAATTATCTCTCACGGGTAACGTGTGAAATCATGCTGGTGAGGGTCTCTGACGGCAAAGTGCTCAGCCACGCTTCTGGCATGGTCTGCGACGATTTCCTCGCCAGGCTCGCAGATCAACTGACTCGAATCATCAAGCGGCACGTCCCGCCGGGCCAGTCTGGCACCCTGGCTGTGTGCAGGCTGCGAAATCGACGCGAAACGCCGCGTGGCAGCGACCTCGCTGATAAGTTGACCGCACTTATCAGCAGGGAGATGAGCTTTGCTTCTCCGCGAGGCCTGGCCAGAGATTTCGACCTTCGCCAAAGCGTGACTGAATCTAAAACGGACCTGCCTGGGATACTGAAAAAACGCAATGTCCGGGAGAAACTCCACGGCATTGAATACGTGATTATCGGTGGCCTGGCAGAGGCGATAGTGCCCTGAGGGACAAATACCTAAAGCAGGCTAATTTTCCGGAAAAGCAGAGGAATTTCTCCAAAAAGTATTGGTTTACGTCTTGTTTTAAATTGGCAGAGACCTTAGAATGTCGCGGAGTTTGTGGGTCGGTTGCCAGCTGACGTTTCTGGCGAGATGATTGGTCTGGGATTTCCCGGGCATCAAGGATGATAATGATTAAAGCTGTTACACTGGGATTCCCAAAAATCCTGCGAGGGATTTGTTCAGCATCCTGTTGGTTGCTCGTGTTGCTGTGCGCAGCGGCGGGGACTATAGGCTGTGCTGAAGAAAAACAGCAGGCGATCAGCGTTCAGCCGGGGCCGACAACCGCTGAGGCGGAAAGTCTTACCATAGACAAGGCTGCGTTGGACTTCTGCAACAAGTCAAAAACCCCCGCTGTGAAAAAAGACAAAGACATTGCCCACTCCGTTCAGCCCAGATATATTTTTGTATCTTCTGCTCCATGGGCTCTGCTGGCTCCGCCTCACGATTATCCGGGCGATTTCTCCAGCAGCATCCTTCCCGCCAAAGTGGAAACAAAACCTGATACCGAAAAATCGGCAAAAGCCCCTGCCAAAGAAATTGTAAAGCAAGTTCCAAAAATCGATCCCGCAACTGAAAAAAAACCAGACCCTTCAGAACAGGCCCAGCCGCTTGTGGTGGAACTGCCAAGGAAAAAATTCATCTCCACCGCACCATGGACTCGCCTCGCGCCGCCTACCGATTACGAGAGCGACGACAGCCGAAGCAGGATCGCTGACGGCATAGTTGTATGGCAGCCAAAGCATGGCAACATTACCGAACCCGTCGCTACCGGATCAGATAAAAAAAAGCCTCAGACGACGGCCAAGTCTGAAAAAATCGCTGCCAAAAAACCAATAAAAAAAACCAGGAAATCGCGGGTTGTCAAAAAGAAAAAGCCGAAAGTCGTCATTGTAAAAAAATCTCCCAAGGATTGGACCTGGCCCTCAGAAGCCAGGCTGGAGAGTCAATCTCGTTGCGGTAAAAAATTCCCCGCCACCACGCCCTGGGCACTTATCGCCCCTGTCAGCGATCAAACAGCCAGGCTGGATATGCGTACAACCACAGCCAAGCTCCCATCTCTGCCTAACCCGGATCAGCGGATAATGTGCGAGTTGCGAGTCGTTCGGGTTTCCGATGGTCTGGTTGTCAGCAGTGCCAGCGCCATTGCCACTTTCAGTAATATAAAACGACTTGCCCGAACGCTTGTGGGCGAATTCGGACGCGATGGAAATATTCCTATCGGCGCCGGTGTCATCGTCGTCTCGCTGAGCAATCGCGAGGGCACCGACCAGGGCCTGCTGCTTTCAGAAAAAATGACCGAACATGTCGTTGCTGCTCTTAAGCGGGCCAGCAAGTTCAAGTTCCTAAAGCAACTCGATCTGCGGGATACCTTCCCCGAAGAGCCGCTGCTGGAATCTTCCAAGGCAATCACGGCAAAACTTCTCAATAAACTCATGCAGAACGGTAAATACGTTCTCGTCGGCGGGATATCGATTCAGCATCCCCTCCCCGTTTCACTGCCTACGGAAAGTGATTCTGGTTCATTGGCGAAAAATACCTCTTACTATGACAATTGAGGATAGCCAAAAACAAGTCATTCGCGCACCAGCACGATTTTTCTAACGTTTTTCAGACAGTCTTTGTCAACTCCACTTCGATATGACGTCGAAAATGCAAATTCCTGTACAATCAAGTTTGACTCTGTCGTAATATAATTGTCCGGCTTACGCAAAATTAAAGATCAGAAAGAATTCCGTTAATGAAAATCAGAATCCCACAAATATCGATGAACCTGGACTACGAAGACGCACAGGTCTCCGCTGCCGCTGCCAGGCTGTTGGAAATCCAGGTTGAGGATTTGCTGAGATGTACCGTCATCCGTCGATCCATTGACGCCCGCGGAACCCGTGCCCGAGTCCGATTCAATCTGAGCGTTGAAGTCGAGGTGGAAAACTATGTCGGCGATGAGCTTTTGTGCTCACCCGGTGCTGGAAGTAAATTTGAAGCTGTAAAAGATTCCGGCTCATCCGCCTTTGCCGATATCAACTTTTCCACTCCCGAAAAAGCAAGCTCCGCTACGAATCCGCCTGTTGTTGTCGGCGCAGGCCCAGCTGGGCTGTTGGCAGCGTGGAGATTGTCGCAGGCAGGGCTAAAACCCATACTGATAGAACGCGGCGCACCGGTGGAAAATCGCAACGCCAGCGTCGGAAAATTCTGGGCGCAAGGCCAACTGGACCCGGAAGACAATGTGCTCTTCGGCGAAGGCGGAGCCGGCCTGTTCTCCGACGGCAAACTTACCACACGATCAAAACTGCGCAGCGAATTGCATTATGTCATGAAACTGCTCGTGGAATGCGGCGCACCGGAATCCATTTTTATCGATGCCGAGCCGCACGTAGGCAGCGACAAACTCGCTGAGATACTGCCGCAAATTCGCGAGCGAATAAAAACAGCAGGCGGCGAAGTGCTATTCCACAGCAGGCTGGAAGCTTTTGATATCGATCAAGGCCGACTTGCAGGCGTGATCGTTAATGGTCAGCATATTCCAACGCAACATTGTCTGCTGGCAACAGGCCATAGCGCCCGCGATGTCTACAAGCTGCTGCAACAATCACAGGTTGCCCTTGAAGCTAAGCCCTTTGCTGCTGGCGTCCGAATCGAAGTGCCGCAGACGCAGATTGACCTTTCTCAATTCGGCCAAGATGCAGGAAATCCGCGACTCGGGGCTGCGAGTTTTCGACTGACCCGCAAGCCGGGCAGAGATACTCGGGCGTGTTATTCATTCTGCATGTGTCCGGGCGGCACGGTGATGGCTTGTGCTTCCTCGCCGGGCGAGCTGACGACCAACGGCATGAGCATGTCCAGCCGTTCTCAAACATACGGCAATGCGGGCTTTCTTGTGCCGGTCACGCCGGACGATTTCGAAAGTGACGATCCGTTGGCAGGCCTGGCCTGGCAGGCTGAGATCGAAACGAAAGCATTCCGGGCAGGCGGGAGCGACTATTCCCTGCCAGCCTGCACCTTGCCGGAATTTCTGGCAAAAAAGGATTCCGCCGACCTGCCGAACGACCGCAGCTGGCTCCGATCCATCACCGCCGATCTGCATCAGATCCTCCCGGACTTTGTGCGAAATACACTCCTGCACAACGTGCCTATCATGCTAAGAAAAATGGAAAAAGTTCAGCTATCTCAAGGCCTGGTTTACGCAGCGGAGACACGAAGCTCCAGCCCGGTAAGAATTGTGCGCGATGAGAGTTTTCAATCGACATCAACAAAGGGCCTATACCCAGCCGGCGAGGGGGCAGGCTATGCAGGCGGAATTATCACCAGCGCTATCGATGGCCTGCGATCTGCAGAAGCTATGCTGGCGGAGATGACGTCAGCCTAAAAATCCGCAGCGTATCAACCCCGATTGTTTCACTGCTGATTTCCGAATAAAGCCCAGCCTGGATCACGTCGGCGATGTCAAATCGCCTCAGCCCAGCCTGGCCCGCAGCCTGCGGCGAAACGAAAACCTGCAACTCATCAGCCAGCCCTGTCTGGATAAAACCCGCAAGTATTTTCGCACCGCCCTCAACCAGCAGATACGTGTACTGCCGTTTGCCCAACTCATCAAGCAGCGCGACAACGTCCACTCCATCCGGGCCTGCGGGCAATTCCAGAATTTCGACGTTCGTTTTCATATCCACATTGACAGCCTGGGCGCCGCCAGCGGTGGTCGCTATAATAACCGGGCTTTCTCCTGCTGTGCGAATGAGTTGCGAGCCAGCCGGGGTACGCAATTTGGAATCCATAACGATTCTGACAGGCTGGCGCGAGGAACCCTCGCTCCGATTGGTCAGCAGCGGATCGTCAGCCAGGACGGTGTCTACTCCCACGAGAATCCCGTCACACCAGCTTCGGAGTTCGTGGACGCGGGCCAGCGAGGCTGGGCAGGAAATCCATCGGCCTTGTTCGGGGGGCAGGGCAATCGCGCCGTCAATCGTCTGTGCCCATTTGCAGATAACCCAAGGCTGTTGCTGCGTCCTCAACTTCACATAAGGCGCTAAAAATTCCAACGCCTCCTTTTGACAAACGCCCAAATCGACCTTGACCCCTGCCTGTCGCAACATCTCCAGGCCTCGACCTGCCACTTTTTCGTCCGGGTCCTGCATGGCTACGACAACCCTTGAAACTCCAGAGTCTATGAGAGCTTCTGCACAAGGAGGGGTTTTGCCGTAATGGCTGCACGGCTCGAGTGTGACGTACATCGTAGCGCCACATACCTCAGCGCCGGCCTGGCGGGCGGAAACTATCGCTTCGATTTCCGCGTGCGGGCCGCCGAATTTTTTGTGGTAACCTTCGCCGATGATTTTACCCGCGCGGACAATCACCGCGCCGACCATCGGGTTCGGTTCGACTGAACCCAGGCCGAGTTTGGCAAGACCTAAAGCGCGGGCCATGAATTGTGCGTCATCTAAAGCCATATCGGCATTATAGCGGGAATTGCCCCCAAGGCTATGCTCTTATTGGTCGCAAGATATCCAGGCCGGGTTAAAGGCTGAAAAATGCAGGAACAGGAAATCTACATGCAAATAAAATCACGCCCGAGATGAGCTTGCTGGGACAAGCATCACATTGTCGCCATCTTCGTAATAGACTTCGATGAAGTCCTGCTCAGAGATACCGTTATTGATGATGGCCTGTGCGTTTTCATCGTAGAACAACGGAGTTAGAAACTCATCGATGTCATCTTCGCTGGGATCACTCGTGTTGAGATCATTGGCAGATTGAACGTTGGCCACCGTACCACCAGTCCCAACGGACTTGGAATCATGTGAGTCGGATGTCTGCCAAACAACCATGGCTGTGATAATTAAAATCGCCGCAGCTGCAGCTGCCGTCCAGCGAAACAGCGAAATTTTTTGTACCCGCGACGGAGAAGCTCCCAAAGACGTATGGATTTTGTCGTTTACAAATTTCGTCAGCTCAGGATGGTAATCTGGCGAAAGTCTCTCAGCCATCGCTGATTCGTCACAAAGGAATTCCTCCAGCAGTGCCCGCTCTTCGTCGTTAAGTTGCAGATCCTCGCCGTCGAGGTATCTGGCAACGTTTTCAAATTTTTTCATTTCTTCTTTCATGATGTTAATCCGTCTCCAATCCTGTCCGCAGTGCTTTCAGGCCTCGATGTACCTTGGCCAAGGCCGTGCCGACCGGACAGTCAAACTGCTGGGCAATTTCTTTGAAGCTCAACTCGCCGAAATACCGCAGCAGAATCATTTCTCGCGAGGTCTCGTCCAGATTCGCCAATGCCTGACCAAGCTGGCCCGCGGCCTCCTTCGTAAGAAGGTCATGACCAACATCTGGGTTCGCATCGGCGATCTCACCTGCCAAATCCCGGCCGGCTTCACTGCCGATCGACAAACTAATCGCATCAGGCCTGGTTTTGCTCCGGCGAAAGCGGTCACGGACCATATTGGCAGCGATCCGAAACAGCCAGGGTTCAAATCGGCCAGTGTGATCGTAATGCTTCAGCGTGCGAACAAGCTTGAGTATCATCTCGCCCAAGAGGTCTTCGGCATCGTGGTGTTTTCCTGTGGCCCGCAGGAAAAACCCGTATAGTCTTGAATTATAAGCACTTAACAAGGCTTCGAACCCGCCGGCGTCACCGGCCTGGGCTTGATTTATAGCATCTCGAAGCTCGTTAGTATTCATCACAACAATGCTCATTCAAAAAGGTTAACGTCATCAGCTGTGGGATATTGCGTGGATTTTTCGGTTTTTTACAGGTTTTAAGCAGGGATACAAAGGATTCAAAGGATGGTGCATTGGTGCATCAAAAAATTGATTTCCTGCATCCTGTGCATATATGCTTTCTGTTTATTCTACGCCAGCTGGGCTTGGCGGGCAATGGATCGTTGATGGAAAGGGTGATAAATGGTATATTTCGTGGGCCGGAGATTTCCGACTTTTTTCAACTACTGCTGACTGCAAAGAATTTTTTATTACAAGTGACAGGAACAGCCATGGAAGGTTTTGTACATCTTCACGTACATTCGCATTATTCACTGCTGGACGGCGCTGGGAGCGTGGGCGGGCTGGTAGCTGCCGCCAAGGAAGCGGGAATGACTGCCCTTGCCCTGACCGACCACGGCAATATGTTCGGAGCGGTCGATTTCTACAACACCTGCAAGCAGGAAGGGATCAAGCCCATCCTCGGCATAGAGGCCTATATTTCGCCGACGACCCGACACGACAGATCCATGGGCAACCAGCGCACTGCCAGCTATCATATGGTCTTGCTTGCAATGAACGAAACGGGCTGGCTGAACCTGAAACGACTTTCCAGCAGAGCCTACATCGAGGGTTTTTATTATCGGCCACGTATAGATAGAGAGTTGCTCCGTGAGCTAAACGAGGGGTTGATCTGCACCACAGCCTGCCTCGGCGGCGAAGTGCCCTCTGCCCTGCTGGACGGCGACTACGAAAAAGCTAAACGCATCGCAGCGGAATATCTCGAAATCTTCGGGCCGGATCGGTTCTACATCGAAGTCCAGAACGCCGGCATCGACGAGCAGATTCAAACCAACCCCGATCTTGCCCGGATCGCCAAAGAACTCGGCGTCGGCCTGGTCGGTACGAACGACGTGCACTTCATCAAGGCTGAGGACAAGCCCTCCCATGAAGTTCTCACATGCGTCTCTACCGGCAAGACTCTCGAGGAAACGCACGAGGCCCTGCGGTCAGGCCAGGCCAAGATGGTCTATCCGAAAGAACTCTACCTCCGTTCCCCAGCTGAGATGCGAGAGGCGCTCAAAGAGTTCCCCGAAGCCTGCGACAACACGCTGAAAATCGCTGAGATGTGCAATGCGGATATTGGATTCGGCAAGGAATATCTGCCGGTATTCCCCGTACCGGAAGGTATGAACGATGATCAATTTCTGGCCCAGCTGGCCTGGGAGGGACTGGCGGAGCGATTTGCCGGGAAGGAAATTCCGCAAGAGTACAAAGACCGAATGGAGCGTGAACTGCAGGTTCTCAAAGACAAGGGTTACAGCTCATATTTTCTGATCGTGAACGACTTTGTGGAATACGCGCGGAATAATTCCATTCCGTCCGCACCTCGTGGATCGGGCGTTGGTACGCTGCTGGGCTACGCGCTGAAAATAGCGGAAATCGACCCGTTGGAATATGGCCTGCTTTTCGAGCGATTTACCGACCCCGAACGTGACGAGGCGCCTGACCTTGATATCGACATCTGCCAGGAAGGCCGGGGCAAGGTCATTCAATACGTCCGTGAAAAATACGGCCATGTTGCGCAGATCATTACATACGGAACTCTCAAAACCAAAGCTGTGCTCAAAGACGTTGGCCGGGTTCTGAACATCCCGCTCAGCGAAGTCGACGCCATTACAAAACTGGTTCCCGACGGATTGAAAGTCACCATCGAAAAGGCTCTCAAGGCCGAGCCGGATCTAAAGAAGCTGGTGGACTCAGACGTTCGCTATCAGCAGATGTTCGAGCACGCGCGCAAACTCGAAGGGCTTTGTCGTCACACCGGCGTACACGCAGCCGGCGTTATCGTCGCGGATGTTCCGCTTGAAGACGTTGTGCCCCTTTACCGCCAAGCCAACAGCGAAGACGTGATCACACAGTGGGACGGCCCGACCAGCGAAAAGGCCGGGCTTATGAAGATGGACTTCCTCGGCCTGCGAACTCTGACTATTCTTCAGCGGGCGCGAGAACTTGTCAAGAATCGTACAGGTGAGGACATTGACCCGGAAAAAGTGCCGCTCGATGATGACAGTGTCTACGAGCTGTTCCGTCACGGCTATACCGACGGCGTATTCCAGTTTGAATCCGAGGGCATGAAGGGCGTCCTCAAACAGATGCAACCTACCGCGATAACCGACCTCATCGCCGCAAACGCCATGTACCGCCCCGGCCCGATGGAACTTATCCCCGCATATTGCGCCCGTAAAAAAGGCGATGAATCCGTACCCTCCGTCCACCCGCTAGTTGACGACCTGCTGGCTGAGACGTATGGAATCATGACATACCAGGAACAGGTCATGCAGGTGCTCAACAGGCTGGGCAAACTAACGCTCAACCGCGCACTTACACTCATTAAAGCCATCTCGAAAAAGAAGCTGAAAGTTATCGCAGCTGAGAAGCCAAACTTTGTTCAAGGCGCGATGGAAAATGGAATTTCAGAAGCAGAAGCGGAACAGCTGTTCGCTCTGATCGAAAAATTCGCCGGTTACGGCTTTAATAAGTCGCATTCCGCGCGTTATGCGATGATCGCTTACCAGACCGCCTATTTCAAAAAGCATTTTCCACGTGAATTTCTCGCTGCGACGCTGACGTATGAATGCGGCGACACTGACAAGGTCGTCCAATACATGGCTGAGGCTGCGCGGATGGGAATCAAAATTCTGCCGCCCGATGTCAATACCTGCGGTGCGAGGTTCGCCGTCGACGGCGAGGCTGTTCGGTTCGGCCTGGCTGCGGTAAAGGGCGTCGGATACAGCGCCGTCGAAGCCATTGTCCAAGCCCGCAAAGAAGTGGGCAAGTTCAAGGACCTCTATCATTTCTGCGAGTTCGTGGACAGTCGAGCCGTAAACAAAGGCGCAATCGAAGCGCTGATAAAATGCGGCGGGTTTGATTCGCTCGGAGCACACCGCGCTGCAATGGTAGCTGCGCTGGACAAGGCTGTTGATCTGGGCAACTCCGCCGCAGCTGATCGCAAGAGTGGCCAACTTAGCTTCTTCGGCGAGGGCGGGGGCTTTGCACTGGACTCTGCCGGCGAAAAGGCAGGCCCGCAATTTCCAAACGTCGAGCCGTGGAGCGAATCGCAACTGCTCGCCGCGGAAAAGGACACGCTGGGCTTTTATGTTTCCAGTCATCCGCTCGTAAAATACGGCAGGGAGCTGACGGCACTTTCGGCGCCTAAGGGAGTTTCCCTGGCCAGGTTGGAAGGCGAGCCGGAAACTTATCCGCACGACTGTCGGGTACGAATAGGCTGTATGATTCAATCCGTGCGGAATACGGTTACGAAATCCAAGGGCGACAAAATGGCGTTGGTGGTTTTCGAGGATCTCACCGGCAAATACGAAGCGGTCGTTTTTCCCAAAACGTATCAGAAGATAGGCCATCTGCTCGTACCGGAAAGCATGGTGTTCGTCACCGGCTCGATGGGCCGGGATCGAGATAGGCCTAATATTATCGTCGACGACATCACGCCCATTGACGACGCAATTCCAGCCTTCACCGGCGCGCTATATGTACGCATTCCGCCGGCAGCTGAGAAGGATTTGCCAGCCAAGCTTGCAGAGATCATCAAGGCCCATCATGGCCAAACCCAGCTGTACGTCAACGCCAGGCCCAGCCAACGTCCCGACGTCATCGCAATCGTGCGAGTCGGACGGGATTGGTGCGTCAAACCCTCGCGCGAGCTTATCAGCGCACTGGAGGCGCTGCTGGGCAGCCAGGAGTATCTGAAGTTCGAGCCAAAACCCGTCCCCTCAGCCGAGCGCAAGGGCGGCCAACGATGGAACAGCAAACCACAAGGCCAAAATGGCGTCGCCTCCGAAGCAGTGACGCGATTTAACTGATTTCGTTTTATCAGAAACATAACCTTGCCTTGTCATTGCGAGCACTTCGCTTCGCTCGGTGTAAACTCCGCGAAGCAATCTCGTCGTTCAAATTCCAGATTGCCGCGTCGCTAACGCTCCTCGCAATGACATAAAACTGCTGTGCATCATCAAGGCCAGGTGCTGACATCGGCAGATCAATTTGCTTTTTAGAGCGGTTAACGATTAAGATGCAACGTGAATTCGTCGGTGAGGACAAGCCCGGCCAGGACGGTGAAGCAGACAATGATTACATTGTCGATGGAACCGGACGCCGCCGGGCGAAGCCGCAACCAGAAGGCATGTTGCAGATTAAACGTTAATTGCTCTAGACTCAGTGCATCTGCCAGGTGCGGCGGAGAACCCATTCACACGTCAACAGGCCGACGAAGAGAACAAAGAGGATTGGGAAATTGTACAACCTTCGCGCGGTTGGTGTTGGCGGCGGGCCTAGGATAGTCTGTTGTTTGGCGATGATTTGATCCAGCAGGTCGGGCAAGGCTGAGAGTTCGGCGAATTGGCCTGCGGAGGCTTGGGCGATTTCGTGCAGGAGTTTGTCGTTGCGGGAAAGATTTTCCATCTCGGTCGACTGCGGCGCGATTTTCAGAGGCAGTTCGTCCTGGCCCAGCTGATTGCCGGCTTCGTTGCTGACGGTAAGTTGCACGATGAAATCGCCAGCCTGTTCGGGCTGGAATGTGGTGGCGTATATTCCAGGCGAGAGTCCAGCTGAGAGTTTTATGGTCTGGACTGAATTATCTGTTGACAGCTGGGCGGGCTGAATTTTACAGATGACGCTGGCGTTTTGGGCGGGTTGACCGGCCTGGGCTTGAACGAATGCGGAGACAGTTATCGAGTCGCCGCCGACCCGGCCGTACGAATTGCCAAGTCTGAGAATCGCTGCCGAGCAGGCCTGGGTGTTTTTGGAATCCACACCGGCCAGCCAGCGGATCAGCTGGCCCCAGAAGCGATGATACGGACTCTCATCGCCCATCGCCTGCATCGGCAGATACCACTGCCAGGTCGTATCGGCTGTAAATGCTCCGCTCCGCCCCCCGCCAAACTGTTGCACCGCAAGCACAACCAAAGGTCCAGCAGCGTTACTGGCTGAGGGGTGCAGGGCGAGAACCGCAGCTGCGGGTTTCGCGCGGGGGACACGAACGCAGCCTCGCAATTTCGGGAGCATTGCAAGGCCAGGGGCCGGCTGCCGTCCGGCTGGGCCTGGAAAATAGCCCGTAATTCCTGCGAATATCGGGTGCGTCTCTCCAGCTGCGGTGAGCATCGGTAAAAATTCGAGCGTTTCCTGGCCTATCGATTTCGGGCCGAGTTCCACGGGCAGGGCCTGGCTGATTTCCGTGTTGTCGTATCCGCCCGGGCCAAAGCTGCTCCTGCCGCCCGTCATGAGCAATCCGCCGCCGTTGTTGACAAACTCCCGCAACTTGTATTGCCGGTCGCGAGAAAGAAATGAGCTGTCCAGGTCGCCCAGGATAATCACGTCGAACATGTTGAACTCTTCGTCGGTGCTGGGAATCGACTTCAGCTTCCGTCCGCCAATGCTGCCCTGCGACCAGAACTGGTTCTCCGCGATGCGAATCAGCCCGACGAACTGCACGTTCGGATCGGATTCCAACAGCCGACGCAGATATTTGTATTCCGGCCTGACCGTACCCTCAATATACAACACGCGAATTTTCGGATTCGTTAGCAGTACGTGAAATTCCGCCGAGTTGTCGTCGTTATTGGCTTCGAGATTGTTGGGTGCAATTTGCACCCTTAGCTTGCGCGTATAAGCAGCGACTGATTTGTCCTGACCGGGCTGCTGGGCTTGCGGCATCCAGTTAAATTTGACTGTCACTGCTGAGTCGTTGGCAGCTGTCCATATTTTTTCCGTCGCTATGGGCGTGGTGCTTTCGCCCTCGTAGAGTTTGACCTCTCCGCCTGCGTTTGGGAGATTCGAGATTCTCACCAGAGCTGAAATTGGTGTGACGTTATTTACGGCAGCCACGAAAGGCACAGCTACGGATAGCAGTTCGTAATTGGCTTTGCCTGCGTTTTTATCCCGCCTCAAGGCGCCTACCGCCAGCGAGTAAACCGGCGTGCCAAGTTCCCCAGCTACATTCACTGGATTCTCAGCTGCGTTATTGATACCGTCGGAAATCAGCAAAACCCCAGCCTGGTTGCCAGCCTCGGCGGAATCTCTCGCGGCCCGAATGGCGGCGGTAATGTCCGTAGCGTTTGTGCCCTCGCCGGCTGGTTGAGCGTCCCGAAAATCGGAAAGGTCTCTCAGTCTGGCGGGCCTGGTTGCGAAGTCTATCCACACGGGCTTGAAAAATCGGCCAAGGCGTTTTTCCTGCGAGTGCAGCATCTCTAGGGCCTGGGTGTAACGGGGTGGCAGATTGGCTTCATCGGCGGTGGCCATGGAACCGGAGCGATCAACAAGTATTGTCAGGATTGGCGCGCTGTCGGTGAGTTTGGGCGGAATGAGAAGAACGGGCTTGAATAGTATCAATAGCAGCACGAGCACCGCTATAACGCGAAGGGCTAGCAACAATCCCTGTCGGCGAGGCCCAAGATAGGCGTAGACCGATGAGTAAATCACAGTTATCGCAACAGTAAGTTGAATAGCCAGCAGGGCAAGCCAAAAAGCGTTGGCTGACTTTTCGGCTGTGAAAAATACCACGCCGGCAGCGATGAGAACCGCCAACACGCCCCCAGCCAAAAAACTCCGCCTGCCCGAAACACGCTCCCCGCGTACGAATCGCAACGAGCCGTCGATCAGCAGGGCAGGCAACGCCACGCCCGGCCCGGCTGCTGCTGCAATGCTGACCAGACCCAGACGCCATCGCTTTGCGATCAGCTGGCGAACTCCCCACGCGCACAGCACAAAAGATACCCCAGCCAGCAGTATCGCCAGAAGGTATGTCGCTCCCGTGCCCTGAAATTCAAGCGTTAGTCGGTCCATTTGAAATACTTTTTACAACAATTTTCAATCCACAACTCAATATACTCTGTTTTTCAATTCTCGATGTTCTGCTTGTCATTGCGAGCAAGGCGAAGCAATCTCTCATTTTATACTTTAGAGCATATCACTAATGTCCCATCATAAGTTGAACAAGGACAATTGGTTGTAATTTTGATTGCTTTGAATATTGTAATTTGTTTGCGAAAAGGCATGTAAAATAGGCATTTTCTCGAACAGGCTGAGACTTAGAATCTGTAATAAAGTGTAGAGGCTCTGATTGAGAGCCAGCTGTTTTTTGACAATCGCAACAAGGACGTAAACGCTCACGGCTATCCAGATTTGGGTTTTGACTGCATTGGCGGTCGTGCCGAAGAATCGTTTTATGCACAGGTGACCTTTGATCCATTTGAAAAACAGTTCGACCTGCCAGCGGCATCGATACAGCATCGCGATTACCAAGGCCGGAATATTGAACAGATTGGTTAAAAACACAAGACGATTGTCGGTTTCGGCGTCGTAATATTTCACTTGTCGAAGTTGATCTGGATAATCTTTGGCGGCATAAAAGTTTGTCAGCTGAACGGTTTGGTCGTATATCAACCCCGTCGATTTGTCGATGGGATGCGAGTAAATTCGTCTGGTTCGTGTGTTTGATTTTGTGCGAGTGACGAAGAAAGCACCGGCTTGATGCATAGCGAACAATCTCTCGAAATCGAGATAGCCACGGTCCATCAGATAGATGGCTGACGGCAGAATCGGCAGATCGTCGAGAATGTTGACATCGTGCACTGAACCCTCTGAAATATAGATGAATTCGGGTATCGAACCTTTGATGTTTAACAGCGTATGCATTTTGACAGCCGCTTTTGTCGTACGAAAAGTTGCCCACGGAAACATAGAAAGGCACAAGTCGATTGTTGTCGAATCGAGTGCGTAGATAGTGTTTTCCAAATCGAAGCCGAGTTCCGTATCGGCATACAATTTGGTTGCTGTTACGATGAGAGTTTGAGCAAAGTCGGCGTAGATTTGCCAGGGTCGCACCTGATTGGCGTTGGCCAGTGTGTTGCGTGAAATCCGTTTGCAGCGGAATCCGGCATGATAGAGTTTTGAGCCGAACGTTTGCAGACAGACTTCGATGTCTCGTAGTGATTCCCTGCCGGTGAGTTGTGCGAAAACCATGCAGAGATACTGGTCGAGACATGAGAAGGTTTTGATTTTGTGGTTGCCGTTGTAGCGTTGCACGCATCGATGAAATTCGTCGCGTGGCAGGAAGTCCATGAGTTGCGAAAAGATTGTTCGTCCGTCGTTCATTTGCTATTCCTTTTTCAAAGATAGCAAAAAAATGTACGACGCCGTTCAAATCGATCCAAGTTGTTTTTTGATGTAACATTTTTTATATGTTTAACTTAACAAAATTTAAAATCCCAACGTTGGGACAGCAGTGAGAGCATATCAAACTTGAAAGTTCCATTTTTGCTGGCTTGCTTTGCCCGCGGCTGCGTCATAAACATTGCGGAATATCTACAAATATGCCTTACGTTTCTTCCTTGCCACGAACAAACCCGCTACGCAAAAACCGGAACTCTCAACTTTTCAATGCTCTAGATTGCCGCGTCGCCAAGCTCCTCGCAATGACAGGTTTTCTATAGCGCTGGCTAACGTCACAAAACGTTACGGAATAAAATTAATTTCCAACCAGTCACGTTGCAGTTCGCCTCGTCTGCCCGAGCCGGCGGAACGCTGGGTTTTTATGAGGAGCAGATAGAGATTATCGTTCGGGCATTTTTCTATGGGCAGTTCCCGGCCTTGGATGAAAAGCCGCTGAACAGTCCGCCGACAGACGTAACCGCCGTCGCGAACTTTCTCAACCCCGTTGCGGTCAAACCGATGAACCTGAGGCCCAAGGTAAAGCCAATTATGATACTGGCCCTTTTCCGAAACATATAAAATCCCATCGGGGTTCATGTTGTCTTCCGGTATGCGATTGTCCTCGCCCAACAGCTGATCGATATGGCTACCCCGGCGGGCCTGATCGATCAGGTTCGGACTGGACGATGCCTGCACCAGCATGGAACCGAGCTGGGAAAAATGAAATACTATCGTGAACGGTTTCTTTTCCAGTGTCACCTGGTTGTTTTCGATCGGAATCTTTCGGCCATCCTGGATAATACCGAGCGTGAAATGCGTCGCTTCGCCGGTCTTGGCTGTGTTTATTTTATTGTTAGGCCAGCAGCCACTCATCAGGACACTGACTGCCAATAGGCTCAGCAGCACAATCGTTCCACGTTTTGCTTTCATCGCCATTGTTTTCTCCTTTCGGCTGACCTTGTCGACAACCTGAAGTATTGTATTGTCAACTCGACGCGGCAGAAACCAAAAATGTTTGAAATCCCACCACATGCTTCAAAAAGACGATATGATTCGTTAAACTCTTGTACGATAACGCATGGCTAAGTACAAAGGAAAATCAGGACGTCGGATTAAGGACTGGCAAAACCGGTTTGAATCCAACGAAGACGCTGAAGGCTCAATCGCCCGGCGGTCGAAATTCTCCGCCCAGGAAGTTAAACTCGGGGCGGGCAGTTTCGGCGGCGGGCAGGCTGAGGAACAGCAGGACATGGAAATGCGCGCCGGCATGGTGACGGGCGTTTTTCGACGGGGAATGTACGTTCGAGTTGAAGGCGAAGAGCTGTTCTGCGGAATCGCAAAAACTTTCCGCGTGCCGGAAGAATCAGCCCTGGCCAGTCCGTTGGCAGTAGGCGATGACGTGACGATCGCACTTGCAAAGGCTGAGCATACGCATGGACAGACCGAGCTGGACAGAAACCGGATGGATGGAATGATCCTGTCGCGCGAGCCGAGGCGGACGGTATTGGCCAGGCCTCAGCCTAGAAGCCAGAAACGACGCGATCAATATAACGACGAAGCCTTCGACAAGGTCATCGCAGCCAACATGGACTTTCTGCTGATCGTCGCCGCCACGGCCCAGCCTCCGATGCGGCGCGGCCTAATCGATAGATTTTTGATCGCAGCTGAACGTGGCAAGCTCCAGCCTGTGCTGCTGGTCAACAAGGTCGACGTACAGCCTCCCGATCTTCATGGCGAGATTCTCATGGACGTAGCCGAGCAGGGCGTGCCGATTCTGCTTTGCTCGGCCATCCGTGGCGATGGTATTGATGAAGTCGGCGAGATGTTGCACAAAAAGCGATGCGTCCTAGCCGGTGCCAGCGGAGTCGGCAAGAGTTCACTCATCAACGCGCTGCTGCCGCATGTCGAAGCAGCTACGAAGTCGGTTCGCAGTAAGGACGAACGCGGCAGGCACACCACCAGTCAGGCCCGGGTTTACGACCTGGCATGCGGCGGAATGATCATCGACACCCCAGGCCTGCGTGAGTTAGGCGTCGGCCTGACCGCACAGGAACTGCCATGGTATTTCCCGGAAATTGAAAAGGTCGCCCCAGAGTGCAAGTTCAGAAATTGCACGCATACACACGAGCCGGATTGTGCAGTACAGGCTGCGGTAGAGGCTGGTGAAATCCTGCCCAGACGATATGACAGCTATTTGCGAATCCTGGCTACGCTGGAAGAAGGTCGATAGAGTATTATAGGAAAAATATCGAGGAGTAACGAATATGGATTCCATAAAACAGGAAGTTTTGGAAATAGCGACCTCTGCCCGCAAGGCGGCGGGTGTCCTGGCTGGCAGCACAGGTCAGCAGCGTAACGACGCCCTGTTGGCCTGTGCGGAAGCCATCCGCAATGCCAAGGCTACGCTGCAGGCAGAGAACGAAAAAGACCTCGCCCGCTCGGAAGAGTTCGGGTTGAGCGATGCGATGGTAGATCGGCTGAGGTTGACTGACGGGCGCGTCGAAGGCATGGCTGTGGCGTTGGAGCAGATCGCCGCCCAGACCGACCCCATAGGCCAGGCCATCTCCGCTGCCAATCGGCCCAACGGCTTGCGGATCGAAAAGCGACGTGTGCCAATCGGCGTAGTGGGAATTATTTTCGAGTCTCGACCAAACGTCACCGCCGACGCTGCCGGGCTTTGCTTAAAGAGCGGCAATGCGTGCATTCTCCGCGGCGGGAAGGAAGCCATTCATTCCAACCTCGCCATCGCAGCTGCGATTCGTAAGGGTCTGGAAGCTGCGAACCTACCCGCAGCCTGCGTGACCGTACTGGACAAGACCGACCGCGAATTCGTCCCAGCCATGGCTACGGCTGAGGGATACATCGATCTGATTATCCCACGCGGCGGAACCAGCCTGATTAAAGCGGTAGTAAACTCCGCGACAATTCCGGTAATCAAACATTATTCGGGCAACTGTCACGTATACATTCACGCCCAGGCCGATAAAGAGATGGCTGTGAAAATAATGCTGAACGCCAAAACCCAAAGGCCCGGTGTTTGCAACGCAGCAGAGACCCTGCTGATCGACCAGGCTGTCGCGGAAAGCATGTTGCCCGCAATCGCAGATGAGCTTATAAAAGCCGGCGTGGAGTTGCGAGCGGACGAAATCGCGATTGAGATTCTGAAATCAGCCAGCCTGGGTGGAAATAACGTTACACCCGCGACCGATGCTGACTGGGCGGAAGAATTTTTGGAACTCATCCTGGCTGTGAAAGTCGTGGCTGACATTGAAGAAGCCATATCGCACATCAACCAGTACGGCTCGAAACACACCGACGCCATTGTCACCAATGACATCGCTTCGGCGGCGAGGTTCGTGGAGGCTGTGGACACCGCTAGCGTCATGGTGAACGCATCGACCCGTTTCAGTGACGGCGGAGAGTATGGCCTGGGCGCGGAAATCGGTATCAGCACAGACAAACTCCACGCCCGCGGCCCGATGGGCGCAGAAGACCTGACAACCTACAAATGGATCGTAACCGGCACGGGCCAGGTGCGTGAATAAAATGGATCGTAACCAATTTAAGTCACATATTCTTGTAATTGTGATTTTATTCGCGGTATTCTGGCTTCCTCTGGGCTGTGATGTCAAGCCGGCTGACTCTACATCTTCATTGAGATCAGGGAGAGAAACACCTGCTGAATATCTTGGCGGGCCAATGCCGCTAAAAGAAGCCCGACAGATGGCGGAACGTTGCAGCGAAGGTTTTGTCAACGACAGTAGCGACGACAAAAAACTGCAGGCTGCGTTTGAAGACACGATAATCTGCATGTTAGCCCATCGTGACGCTGCTCAGCGCAGGCAAGCTGCTGAGGAGCTGGGGGCGTATCGCAAGGCCTGTGCGGTCGACGCCCTGCTGCTTGCAGCCGAAGACGATTCGCCTGCAGTGCGCTCAGCTGCCATTCGAGCAGTAGGTTGGATAGATGCAAAAAACGCGGCATTGCCGATAACGGCACATTTGAAAGATTCCGATCCTGATGTCCGCAAAACCTCAGCTGAGGTTCTGGGCAGACTGGCCAACCCCGCAGCCTGCGATACTCTGATCGTTTCATTGAAGGATAGCGCCCCTGCGGTTCGAGCTGCGTCGGCGGGGGCATTGGGATGGTGTCGAGACAGCAAGGCCTTGCAACCGCTTGTTACAGCTCTGAAAGACAACTCGCCAAAAGTCCGCTCCGCCGCAGCTGGCGCTCTGGGACTGCTAGGTCAGGCTGGCCAAGCGGAGTCCCACCCAGCCATCCCTGCGCTTATCAGCGCACTGCAGGACAAAGACGCGATGGTGCGTTACATGTCAGCTGGGGCATTGGGAAAACTTGGCGACCGGCAGGCTGTCGCGCCACTACAAGCATTACGCGACGATCCAGACCTGGCTGTTCGTAATCAGGCAGAAGCTGCGCTGCGAAAACTCAATCGCTAGAATACTGTAGTTGTCCAAAAAAAAGTTGTTTTATTGTCATTCCGGGCGTAGCGAAGCTCATGCCACCGTCGCTGGCGGCCCGGAATCCAGGGAATGTAATCAAGACTGGAAAACAAGCCCATAATGGAAATATTGCACCGGCTGGGCCGGCCCTGGATTCCCGCTTCCGCGGGAATGACACGGGAGGAAAAACTACCGGTTGGATATTAAATAATGGCGTCATATTGCAAGGCTACAAGGAGCTATTCATCAGAACCTTGCGATTTGCAACCGGCATTACAGAAATTTTAGAGCCTATTTTAAAGGCTATCCCGACTTTTACAGGGACGACTCCTGTAAAGTTCGTCGGAAAACAAACCTACTCAGACGGTTCATTTTGATTTTCTTCTTCCAACTCGCCCAGTTCTCGAAGTCGGTCAGCCATCTTGAGTGCAAGTTTGGCTCGAGGCGTCTGCTTTTTCAGGAGTCGCAGGCGGAGGAATGCGCGTGTTGCCAGGTAGAACAGCAGTGCAGCGTGTAGAGCGCTCGTCCAGCCTATATTGAAAAAATTTATTCTTTCATAAATCGGTTTGACCAGCGCCAACGTGGTTTCGACGGTCGGCATATTTGAGGGCAGCAAGCCGCCCAGGCCATGATTGGTTGCTTGGGGAGGGGCAGAAATTTCGTCTGATTGACTTTTGTCTGTGACTTTAGCGGGAATGGAGACCTTTTTTATTTTCACTTCCGGCATAACGACCTGCACGTGATCTTCCGCGCCCATGAACATGAGTACTGCGTAATAGGTACTCAGGCCGCACATGCCCAGGCAGTAGAGCAGGCCTATCACTAGCAGCGCGCGAGTAACGTATCGCTTTTTTACCTGGCGTTGCAGGGACTGCAAAATATGCCAATCCTTTTTTGAAAAGATCAACTTGCGTGCACTTGTCGTGTCCTGTTCAGATTCGTTGGCCATGATCATTTCTCCCTGTCGACCAAAAGACTTCAAAGTCGCCACAGATATTTTACGACATTACCCCAGCTCTTCGCCAACCTGTTCCCATTCCTGCCAGAGCTTTTTCAGTTCGTCTTCTTTCTTGGGAAATTCCAAGCCTAGTTTTTCGATTCGCGCCATATCGCCGTCCATGCCGGCCTGGGAAATCTCATCATGTAAATCAGCCAGCGACTGCTCCGTCTTTTCTATCAGAGATTCCAATTCCTCGTGGCGACGTTTGAGACGCTGGGTCAGATTCGACTGCTTGCGGGCGTTTTTATAATCTTCCTTACGCTGAGTCTTTGATTTTTCTATATCCTCAGCGACTGTTTCGCATTGGCAGGCTGACGTTGCCGGGGCGGCAGAACCTTTTGCAGGCGGTTTGTTCTTTCGCGATTCCCGCCACTGCACGAAGGCGTCCCAGCCTCCGAGGATTTCGCGCAGGCCCGTCTCGTCAATCGCCCATATATGCGTCGCGACGGACTGGATAAGATACCGGTCATGGCTGA
Source organism: Phycisphaerae bacterium (assembly GCA_963664745.2). Taxonomy (GTDB): domain Bacteria; phylum Planctomycetota; class Phycisphaerae; order SM23-33; family SM23-33; genus B1-G9. The sequence goes on along the minus strand of CAXXMC010000004.1, from coordinate 1,033,638 downwards.
CGAACATCACAGCCCCTTCAAAAACCGCCAGTGCTTCCTGCAGAATTTCCGTCGAAGGAATATCGAGATGGTTTGTCGGCTCGTCGAGCATCAGCAGGTTGGCGTTCTGTACGACCAGCCTGGCTAGGACAACTCTGCTCCGCTGCCCGCCGCTGATTTCCGAGATTTTTTTGAACACGTCGTCGCCAATGAACAGCAGGCTGCCGAGAACGTCGCGGGCCTGGCCTGTGGTGCAGGTGGGGTTGTCCTTCATCACGGCATCGAGCACGGTACTGTTCGGCTCCAGCTCGGCGTGCGTCTGGGAAAGATAGCCTACGCTGACATTTGAGCCGAGGGTCACTTCGCCTGCGAGCGGTTCAAGCTGGCCCAGCAACGTTCGCAGGAGCGTAGTCTTGCCGATACCGTTTGCGCCCACGATTGCAACTCGCTGGCCCCTGAGCAGTTCCAGGCTCTCCACCGAAACCAATGGCTTGCCCTGCTGGTAGCCTGCCTGGAGGTCCCTGGCCCGGATCACGATATCGCCCGCTCGCCTGGCTGGCTTTAGAGGCAGATGAATTTCGCGGTTTTGCAGGGGTTTTTCGATGGCTTCGTCGCGGATGAATCGTTCGAGTTTGGTACGTCTGCCTTGTGCTTCTTTCGTTCGCTGACCAGCAATGTGCTTGGCAATGAAGTCCCGCGTCGTGCTGATGTATTCCTGTTGCGATTCCCAAACCCGCATCTTATCCGCCAGCCGTTCTTCGCGCTTGGTGAGATACGTGCTGTACGAGCCGCGATAAGTTTCCAGACTGCCCGCAGCTATTTCCCAAGTCGCGGTCGTGACGTTATCCAAAAAATACCGGTCGTGTGAAACCACAACCAACGCGCCGCGGAAAGTGGCAAGCGTCTGTTCCAGCCACTCCACAGAATCCAGGTCGAGATGGTTTGTCGGCTCATCCAGCATGAGAACAGTAGGCTGCATCAGAATCAATTTGGCGAGGTAAGCCCGTGTGCACTGTCCGCCGCTGAACTGGGAGACGGGCTGAGTCCACATCGAACGCGGAAAATTCAAGCCCGTGAGAGTCTGTTCGATACGATTGGTGTAATCATAGCCGCCCAGATCTTCAAAGCGGTGTTGGAGCTGGCCATATTTCTCAAGCAGCGCCGGGTCGTCCCCAGCAGCAGCCAGCCTGTCCGCCAGGTCATGTACGTCGCGTTCCATCTGGATAAGATCGGCAAACACAGCCAGCATACTATCATACAGCGTCGCATCGCCCATTCTCGGCGGGTCTTGGGGCAGATAGCCGATTCCCGCGTCGAGTTTCATATCTCGTGCGCGATGCAATTGGCCTGCTGTCGGCTCGGCCAGGCCCGCGATTATGCGCAACATGGTGGTCTTCCCCTCGCCATTCGGACCAACCAGGCCAACGCGCTCGGTCTCGCCAAGACGGAACGATATGTTTTTCATGACCTCCAAAGTCCCGAAGGCCTTGGTAATATTCTCAGCTATAATCAGTGACATTTTTTTTCACGTTTTCAACTTTTTAAGCAGGGATTCATGGGATAATAAGAATTTCATTCTCACTCAAAAAACCTTATACCTTGCCTCTCAATTTTTTTGTTCTCTGTGCCTCTGTGGCAAAATCATCTTCCTTAATCAGGCTGTGTATTGTCCTGAATTCCACGAAATATGCAAAGGCTGAGGGCATTTTTGTGCAAAAATTTCAGCGACATTCCGGGATATCGGTTATTATGCCGGGCTGTATGAAACTGAAATTGTCCATATTACTCACAGCTGCCCTTACGATACTGGCTGGTTGCGACCAAACTGGTGGGGTTTCCGTCCCAGACGATCCCCCCGCCCAGCCTGCCTACGAACCGTTAATAATGCCGGAAGATTTCATCGCCTGCATTATCCAGGTAGGCCAGATCAAATACATACCAGACAAAATCGGCCAGGACCGTTGGCAGACGCCCGAAGAAACCCAAGCTACGGGCCAGGGTGATTGCGAAGATATCGCAATTTATTTCCAACACCTGCTGAAACAAAAGGGTTATACCTCCGAGGTAGTCTTCGGCCTGCAGCATCGCTACGCCAAAACGGGCCATTGCTGGATCGAAGTGCAACACGATGGCGAAATCTATATTTGTGAGCCAAGGGGTAACGCGTTCATGAAACGCAGCAAAACGCACAAGTGGCGGTATATCAAGGCTGAAGATATCGATATCGTGAAGGAAAAGGTCCGCAAATATCACGACAGAACCGGGGTTTACGTAAATTCCGAATATGGCCGGGCTATCGAGGCGGAAAAACACCAAGCCGTCAAAAAATCAGAACCCCGCAATGATAGACTTACGAATTGACAGGGGTTATCGTGAGCGTCTATCCTATACGGAATGAGTATTGAATATAAGTGTTGTATTTGTGGTTGTGACCACCAGCCGCCCCAGCCGCCGGAATTTGCATCCGTCCGCTGCAATGTGAGGCACTTTGCCAAGCGACGATTCCCCGTCTGGCGATGCTCTCAGTGCCAGTCCATACACTCTGGCGCAGAGGTGAACCTCAATGAATATTACAGCCATTATCCGTTTTTCCAACAGAAACTGGATTGGGCGCTTCGCCTGGGATACTTCGGCCTGCTTCGTAGAATTCGCCGGGCGGGTCTGCATCAGAACCACCATATTCTTGACTTCGGCTGCGGCAGCGGACTGCTGGTACAGTTCCTGAACGAACTTAAATTCAATGCCGTCGGCTATGATCCCTATTCCGAAATTCACGGCGATCCAGCTTCGCTCGAAAAAACGTATGACGTCGTTATCGCACAGGACGTAGTAGAGCACGCGCCTGATCCACTGGCCATGCTGCGAACCCTCGACAGTCTGGTTCATCCGGGCGGGCTTGTGATTATCGGCACGCCGAACGCAGCCGGCATAAACCTGAACGAACCCGAAAATTTCGTGCACCCGTTGCATCAGCCCTATCATCGACACATATTTTCTATCAACGCCCTATGCGAAGCAGGCCATGACATGGGCTGGCAAAATGTGCGAACCTATTCAACCCCATACACCAACATGCCCCTGCTTTCGCTGCCGTTCCTGCACCATTATATGCGAACGGATGACGGCACAATCGACGTGCTGTTCGACCGATCATTCCGTAAAAAAATCTGGCTTGATCCGCGAACGTACTTCTATCTGTTGTTCGGCTATTTCCTGTGCAACGACGCTGATATCGTAGCAGTATTCCGAAAACAGTGAGCAGCATCCGGAACGGCGGTTTTCCCGCGGGGATACTTGGATAAGCTATCGGTTGGTTCGCAGGCCGTCGTTTCTGCTGGGGGCGAACGGCCTCATGCTTGCGCGTCGCTTTAGCATGTAATAGACAAACAGGCCCCATATGAGAACAGCTACAGCTATCACGATTGGTAGGGAAATTTGGCTGATTTTACTCAGGATAGAGTCGTCCGCTTCGCCGGTTATGATATGCGGTGCGTAGAGGGCGCTGCTTACCAGCATACCGCCCAACGCTGCAACGAGGGATTGCACCAGAGACGCCAGCCAGGCCCAGGATATGCTGATTTTCTGCCAGTTCGCGAAGAAGATCAACGTCAGACTCAACGCCAGCCAGCCCAGCCCCACCAGATCTATTACAAAACCGGTATCGACAAAAAACAATCTCACGTTCTGAGTTACCGTCGGAAGCGTGTCCGTCAGGCCGGCTGTGGTGCGAATCATGTTCTGTAGCATCAGTCTGCTAACACCGGCCAGCAACGCCCAAACCATGAACGCAATGCCCGCGAACGCTATCGCCAACCCAACATCCAATCGAGATGTCCTTCGTTTTTGTACGAGCATTTTTTATAAACCGTTCAGTCTAACAATCAGTTCCGTGGTACTCCAACACGACTTCTTAAATGCCAATCTGCTCTGCAATATCTTTTTATAAACCGTTCAGTCGGAAATTACATTTCAGATTTTTCTAACGTTTTGCTACCACGTCAATATTTAAGCAAGCTTTGCTCTGAAGGTCAAAGAGTTTGTGAATTTGTTTCACTTTTTCATATCGGCCAGGGCGGGAAATTCCTTTCGATATTGGCGAAGGGCCTGGATATCCAACTCGGCTGATATCAAACACTCCTTATCGCCCGCATTCTCGAGAATCTCGCCGCGCGGGCCTATGATCATGCTATCGCCGGAGTAATGACAATTCGGGTCCTCGCCGATTCGATTCACGCCGACAACATAGGCCTGGTTTTCTATTGCCCTTGCCCGCAACAGCGTCAGCCAATGTTCCTGCCGAACGCCAGGCCAGCTTGCAATAACAAGAAACACCTCAGCCCCAAGGTCAACCGCGGCCCGAAAAGATTCCGGGAATCTCAAATCGTAACATATCAGCACAGCCAGCCTGGTCTGGGCGTAATCAATCACGCCAACTTCACTGCCGGCGGAATAGTACTGCTCCTCGCAAGCTTTGCTGAACGAATGTAGCTTCTCGGCAGAAGCTATCTCCAGGCCTGTTCGGTCGAAAAGCAGGGCCTGATTCAAAGGTTTTTCGCTCCTGCCCGGCGAGGCCAGGCCTGCACATACGCCCACACCAAATCGCCGGGCAAGCCCTGCAATAAATTTTTTCGTTTCGTCATACGCTCCAAGAGTAATCGAGGTGTTCATGGAAAAACCGGTCGCGAACATTTCAGGCAACACCACGAGAGACTCTGTCGGCGGGGGTGTTTTTTCAAACATTTCTACCAAAGTCTCAAAGTTGGCAGCGGGGTCTTCCCAGGTAACGTCGAATTGAACAGCTGTGACATTCATGCGGGAAGTATATCACATTTTCCAAAAAATGCTGAAATTTTCGCACCTGAAATATTCGCCGAAACCCAAGCTGTTTCAAATAATTCCACAACACCTTGACAACCCCGCCCGCTACGTTAGGATGTTGTTTTGACCATAAATAACAATTTAAACGAGAAGAAAGCAGCATCAAAATGGATTGCAGCAACATAATACCCGAGCAATACACAGGCCCGGGCCTGGTAGATATTCAACTCAACGGCTATGCGGGCGTGAATTTCAACGATCAGGAGACTATGTTCTCCGCCGATGAACTTCACACCGTCCGACAGGCCCTGAACAGACGTGGCGTGGTCGCAGCCCTGCCTACTTTCATCACCGATGACTTCGAGCATATCCTCGAGCGGTGCAGACTATACGCAACACTCATCAAGCAAGACGACGAACTTGCTAAAACTTTTCCCAAGCTGCATATCGAAGGGCCGATGATTTCGCCCGTGGAAGGCTCACGAGGCGCGCACCCGGAACAGTTCTGCAGAACGCCCGCGGAAATGCCGGAATTCCTGGATAAACTCCTCGCCGCCAGCGGAAATCGGATCGGCATTATCACTCTCGCACCCGAACTGCCGGGCGCAATCGATCTTATCCAGCGCGGAGTTGAAGCTGGAATCACGATGGCGATCGGACATTGCAACGCTTCGTATGAAGACGTCGTCGCTGCGGTGGAAGCCGGGGCGAAAATATCCACGCACCTCGGCAACGGCAGCCAGCAGATGATGCCCCGCATGAACAATTACATACAGGCCCAACTCTCAGCGGACGAGCTTTTCGCCAGTTTTATTCCCGACGGCCATCATGTCCCGTTCTTCACTCTTAAAAATTTCCTGCGGGCTAAAACAACCGACCGCAGTATCCTGACGACCGATGCGATTGCTGCAGCTGAGATGCCGCCGGGCCGATATCGCCTGGGAAATAGCAGCGAAGTTGAAGTTCTGGAAAACGGTTTTTGTCAAATCCCGGGCCAGCAGAATCTTGCCGGCTCAGCCCTCACCCTCGACATGGGCGTTATCAACGTTGTGAAGTATTGTGACGTCGATTGGGAAACAGCCTGGGGCATGGCTTCGACGCAACCGGCCCAGCTGGTCGGCCTGGATATCCCCGAAGAAGTTACCGTCGAAATTTCAGATAAAGGGTTTGTGAATGTGGCGGATTAATAAATCAAATGGAACAATATGATTATAAATATGATGTGGCTTTTTCTTTTCTTGAAAGAGACGAGGCGTTAGCCACTCAATTGAATGACCTGCTTCAAGATAGATTGAGCACATTCCTTTATCGTCCATCGCCAAAAGGCCAGCCAACACCAGAATTCGGTTTACCTTTTGGCGGTGGATTACTCAGGAAAACGAGTATGGTTTATCATATTTCAAATCCATTTCATTTCTTCGTATATTCGTTATTGATTCGACATTCGTCCTTCGGAATTCGTCATTTTTAAAATGGCGAATCCATCATTTCCAGTTTGGCGCAGGCGAGGACGAGGGTTTTCTCTCCGAAGTCGTGGAAGAGGACGGTCGCTCGCGTATCAGGCCAGGGCTGGGAGAGTTTGACCAGCTTGCCCGTGCCGAATCGGCCATGGTGAACCATGCAGCCTGGTTTGAGATGTTCGTACTCCGGCGGGATCGGCTCTTCATGCTGATCGAAATAATCATCAGCCAGTGCTTCGATCTCTTCCCGTTGCTTCGCTGGTGATTTATCCAGGCTATAAAACCCGCCGCGATGTCTTACCTTTCGGGCAGAAATATTACTCGTGCGATCTTCGCGCTGGACGGTTTCGTCACCAATCTCGAACAGGAATCTTGAAGTCGTTTGCGGCAGCTTCTGGCCTCGTATCATTCGTGAGCGGGCGTTGGTGAGTGTAAGTTTCTCTTGTGCCCGGGTTATGCCAACAAAGGCCAGGCGTCGCTCTTCTTCGATCTCATCGAGATTTTCACTCTCGCCCGGCAGTTCCGCGCCCCTGCTGAACGGGAGCATGCCCTCCTCGCAACCGGCAATGAAAACGCACGGAAATTCCAGGCCTTTCGCAGCATGCAACGTCATAAGCGTAACCGCTCCGGATGTCTGGCCTTTCATGTGATCGACATCGCTTACGAGCGAAACCTGGTTGAGATACTCAGCCAGTGGGGTGTCAAACTCTTGGCCGGCCGTTGGGCCCGCCTCAGCCTGTTCCCCAGCTGCAGCTTGGCGATTTTCATCAAACTCCGCCGCGGTGGAAATCAACTCCTCCACGTTTGCCTTGATCTGCCTGCTATCCTCATCGCCCTTTGAAAACGACTCTTCAAAGCCTGATTTGGCAACGACCTCTTCGAGAATCTCACGCACAGGCCTATCCAAATTTTCAACCAGAGAATTTATGATTTCCACGAACGCCTGGACTTTTTTGGTAGGCGCCGCGGATAGGCCCGCCTGTTCGACGGTTTTTGCAGCTTCCAGAAAACTCCGCCCGGTCATGATTGCAAAGCTCTGAAGCCTTTTTATAGTCGTCGCGCCAATACCGCGGGCGGGCGTATTGATTATCCGCAGGCAGCTTAGATCATCCGCTGGGTTTACAAGCAACTTGAGATACGCGATGACATCCTTGATTTCCTTGCGATTGTAAAATTCCACGCCGCGCGCGATTCGATACGGCAGACCTTTGCGGATCATGGCTTCTTCCAGCACACGGGAGAGGCTGTTGACGCGATAGAAAACCGCAACGTCGCTGTAAGCTCCGCCGGCAATCCTAAATTCCTCCACGCGGTCAGCGATAAGCCTGGCCTCTGCCCCTTCGTCGTCCACAACGACAGTTCGGACATTTTCGCCCCCAATTTTGCGCGTAAAGAGATTCTTGCTCTTTCGCATCACATTGTGGGCAATGAGATTACTCGCAGCTGTGAGAATGGGCTGAACCGAACGGTAATTTTCCTCCAGCCTGATTACCTTAGCGCCGGGATAATCGCTTTCAAAATCCAGAATATTGTTAATATCCGCCCCCCGCCAGGCGTAGATGCTCTGATCAGGGTCGCCTGTCGCTACTATATTCTCGTGCCCCAGCGCAATGCTGTGAGCAATAATATACTGCGCGTGGTTCGTGTCCTGATATTCATCTATCAATATATACTGGTACCGCCGGGTGAGATATTCCCGGATATCAGCATTGTCGCGGAGCAAAAACGCCATCCGCATCAGCAGATCGTCGAAATCCACCGCGTTGTTGGCAGCTAGGATCTGCTCGTACTTGGCATAGATGTCCGAGACGCTTCGCTCAAAAAATTCACCTGCGGTAGTTGCATAGGCCTGGGGAGTTTTCAGTTCGTTTTTGGCGTTGGAAATGGCGGCGTGTACGCGGGCTGGGGTAAGATACGAGCCGGGGAGATTCAATTCCTCGATTGCTTTTTTTGCAACCTTTAATTGATCGTTGCGGTCGTAAATGGTGTAGTTCTTGCCCAATCCAGCCTGGTCTGCGAACTCGCGCAACAGCCTGGCGCACAGGGCGTGGAAAGTGCAGACCGTCGCGCCTGCGGATGTTTGAAGCTGGGCAACGCGCTGACGCATTTCCTCAGCTGCCTTGTTCGTGAACGTAAGGGCCAGGATATTATAGGGGTCTATTCCCTGCGAAACGAGATAAGCGACCCGCCTGGTTATCACGCGCGTCTTGCCCGAGCCAGCCCCCGCCAGTACCAGCAAAGGCCCGTCAATATGTTGCACCGCCTGCTTTTGAGGCTCATTAAGTCCAGCCAATAAATCCACTAATCGCTCCTTCATTTCCGAAAAAGATATCTTACCCCAAAAATCCAACCATTGAAACGACTCAATTCAAATGATCCCAAGATTCCAGCCTGCTGATATTTGCAAGATAAAAGAGTTATATATAAAAATCCCGCCGCTTTTAAAAAAATATTGGGTTCTGCTTGTTTTTTTCGTAAAATTCGACATAATTTAACATTCGGTTGTTGTTTACAATTACAAGTGAAGAAATAGAAAAGGATGTGTTCATGGGACCGATTCTTTCGGCATTAGTCCGGCTACAAAAGATCGAAATAGACCTCGGGCAATTGCGGCGGAGAAGACGCAATAAGGCAAACGCCGTTACTGCGCAGGAATCTCGCATCAAGAAACATAGCGAGGAGCTTGAGTCTATAAATCAACAGCGCCTTGAGCGTCGTAAGCAGGCAGACGAGCTGGAGCTTCAACTCCGCGAACACGAAGCACACGTCGAAAAACTCCGCGGGGTTCTCAATGCAGCCAAGACGAACAAGGAATATGCCACCGTCTTGACACAAATCAATACCAGCAAGGCTGATAACGCCAAGGTGGAAGAAGAAGCTCTGAAAATTCTGGCAGAAGTCGATGCCATCCAAAAACAGGGTGAAGCAATCGCAGCCATCATCACCGAGGAGGAAAAACGCCTCGTCGAGATCAAGGAATCCTGCGCTGACGACATCCAAATGCTCGACGACATGATTAAAGACCTTTCCGAACGACGGGCAGAAGCAACAAAAAATATCTCGCCGGAAACTTTAGCCCTCTTCGAGCGTATTGCCCAGCAGTATGACGGCGAAGCGATGGCCAAAATAGAACAGGCCGGGCGGAAGCCACCATACACTTACGCTTGCGGCGGCTGTTTCATGAGCCTCAATGCCGAACACTCAAACGCACTCCGCACACATGACGCAATCCGTCAGTGTGATAATTGTCAAAGGCTGCTTTATCTGGACGAGTCGGCGTAAATGAGGGTTATCATCAATATAGACGGCGGCTCCAGAGGAAATCCGGGACCAGCTGGGGCCGGTGTGGTCATAGCCTCTGCTGACGACGGAACCGTTCTGCATCAGGCTGGGATTTTCATAGGCCAGGCTACGAACAATGTCGCGGAATACACCGGTCTGATCGAAGGCCTGAAACGGGCAGCCAGGCTCGAAGCAAAGGATGTAAAAATCTTCAGCGATTCGGAGTTAATGGTCCGTCAGATTACAGGCCAATATCGGGTAAAAAACGAAGGCCTAAAACCCCTCTACCAGGAAGCTATGGGTCTGGCGAAGCAATTTGAAAAATTCTCCATTGAACATGTTCGACGGGAACAAAACACCGCCGCTGACACCATGGCCAATCGCGCAATGGATTTTAAAAAGAATATAGAAGAGTAATGTTTAGCAGTAAAAAGTTGAGATTTCGTATTTTGGCACAGCGGGTTTGTTTGTGGCAAGGAGGAAACATGGGGCATAGTTCGTCCTATCCCGAAATGTTTCTGACGCAACAACGGCAAAACAATTCAGCAAAACGCTCACTCTCAAGTTTGATATGCTTTAATTTTAGATAGAGGTTTTTTCATGCGTTCTAAACAAGCGGGCGAATTTTTCCACGGTAATGAAGGCTATAACTGCGCGCAATCCGTACTAAAAGCATTTCAGGATGTTTTTGATATTGCAGATGAACAGATCAAGGAATTTTCCGCGTTCGGCGGAGGCCGGGCTGAAGAGGGAATGTGCGGCGCGCTATATGCAGCGCGAAGCATGGTAACAGACTGCCAAAAAGTCACGCAATTGGAACAACTGTTTCAAGAACAGGCTGGGGCAATCAAGTGCAAGGAAATCCGAAAACTTCATCGCCTCAGTTGCACAGGCTGTGTCAAAACCGCAGCTAGAATTCTCGATACGCTGAATTGATTTTTGCACAAACCGCTATTCTAGAGCATTGAAAAGTTGAGAGTTCTGGTTTTTGCGTAGCGGTTTTGTTCGGAAACGTAAGGCATATTTGTAGATATTCCGCAACGTTTCTGAAGCAGCCACGGGCAAAGCAAGCCAGCAAAAAGGGAACTCTCAAGTTTGATATTCTCTAATACCAGTTCAACTAAACAATGGCTGTCTTGTTGTCTCACAAGACCAGAAGGCATTTCCATCGGCATTTTATTCATAAGATCAATATCATATGTGTTTTGTTTAACCCCGATAGGGGTGATAAGGATTTAGCCGGGGGTTCCGCTTCGCTCCACCCCCGGCTAAACTCTGGCCAGCCCTACGGGCTTAAACAAAAAAAGCCGTTTCTTAGGGCGTAAGCAACACCAATCCCTTTATCAAAATACAATAATTCAAATACAACCTGTTCAAAAAACGACAGTGCTGCAGCTTCTATCGGCCTGAAATTAATTGAATTGGTATAAGCAGCGGAAGATCAAGCCTGTTTCAGCAGGCAGGCGTGACGATGAGTGGGATTTTCCGGTAGCGGCAGAAGTTCTGGTCGTTCACATGCGCAGCGCTTGACAATGCGCACTTTTCCGATTTCATCGGGAATTTCACACGTCTCCTCAGCTGGGAGACCCTGCGCCTGTTGACGCGTCAGCGGACAACGGGGGTGGAACGGACAGCCTGAGGGCGGATTTATCGGCGAGGGGATTTCACCGGGCAGCGCGATCCGCTTTCGCTCGGCCCGGCCTGTGGGGTCGGGCACGGGAACAGACGAAAGCAACGCCTGCGTATAGGGATGTTGCAGATGACCATAGCCGCTGCCCTTTACGACCTCGCTCTTGCTGGCGATTTCCACGATTCGCCCAAGATACATCACCGCTATCACGTCGGCAAAATGCTCAACGACCGCAAGGTTATGAGCAATGAACAGAAAACTCAGGCCAAGCTCCTGCTGAAGATCGGAAAGCAGGTTGAGAATCTGCGCCTGAATCGAAACGTCCAACGCGCTGACCGGTTCGTCACAGACGATAAAGTCAGGCTCGCTCGCAAGTGCCCTTGCTATGCCTATCCTCTGCCGCTGGCCTCCGGAGAATTCGTGCGGATATCGATTGATATAGCTCGCGGATAGGCCGACGCGCTCGAGCAATTCGCCAACCCGCGCTCGACGCTGTTTGCGAGTCATGCTGAAATGCACACACAAAGGTTCCGCGACAATACTGCCGACCGTCATTCGCGGATTGAGCGACGAAACAGGATCCTGGAAAATCATTTGCATTCTTTGTCGAATCACGCTCAGCCGGCTGCGCTGCATTGACAAAACATTCTCGCCGTCGAAGACAACCTCGCCAGCCAAGGCTGGAATGAGTTTTAGAATCGTTCTGCCGACGGTTGTTTTGCCTGAACCGCTCTCGCCGACCAGGCCGACGGTCTGACCGCGATCTACGGAGAAGTCCACGCCGTCGACTGCTTTGACGGTCTGGCCTCGGGAAAACAGGCCTCTTCCTACGGGGAAATGCGTTTTAAGGCCTGTCACTCGCAGGAGCGTATTGTCGTTGGCGTGGTCGATCATTCCGCAGCCTCCTCGTAGCCTGGCGCTTCCCAGCAGGCAGCCCAATGATTGGGCGAAACTTCTCGCAGGGTCGGCTCTTCTGTTCGGCAGCGTTTTTTATTACAGCCTATCGGGCATCGCGGATGAAACTTGCAGCCGGCGGGAAAGTGCAGCGGGTTCGGCACAGAGCCGGGAATCGTCTCCAGCCTGTCTTTAGCTTGGCCGAGTTTGGGGATGGATCGGAACAGGCCCTGCGTGTACGGATGCCTAGGCCCGGCGAAGAGTGAATTGATATCCGTCATCTCAACTATTTTCGAGGCGTACATCACTGCGACCCTGTCAGCTGTCTGGGCCACGACCGCAAGATCATGGGTAATGAGCATTATAGACAGGCCGGTGTCCCGCTGGATAGCTGCGAGCAAATCAAGGATCTGGGCTTGTATAGTTACATCCAGCGCGGTGGTCGGCTCATCGGCAATCAGCAGTTTCGGATCGCAGGACAGCGCCATAGCTATCATCACTCGCTGCCGCATCCCGCCAGAGAGCTGATGCGGGAACTCGCTAAACCTTCGCTCCGGCGCAGGGATGCCGACTTTTTTCAGCAGGTCGATCGCCTGGGTTTTTGCTTCGCGGGCGGAGACCTTTTTGTGCAGCCTGATCGCTTCAACGATCTGGTTGCCGCACGTAAATACGGGATTCAGCGAACTCATGGGTTCCTGGAAAACCATGCCGATCTGGCCTCCGCGAACTTTTCGCATTTCCCGCTCGGACAACTCCAGCAGATTTTGGCCATGGAGTTCGATTTGGCCTGACTCGATTCTAGCGGGTGGTGTAGGCAATAATTGGAGAATTGAAAAAGCTGTCACGCTCTTGCCGCAGCCGCTCTCGCCCACCAACGCAAAAGATTCACCCTGGCCGATGGCAAAACTCACGCCGCCCACCGCCCGAACCATGCCGTCGTCGGTATTGAAAGACGTGTGAAGGTCTTTCACAGCCAGTAATGGTACTTCATTACTCATATCTTCTTGGTTTCCTTCGGGTCGAGGGCGATTCTCAGCCCTTCACCGGTCAGGTAAAATGTCATTGTCGTAATAAAAATCGCTACGCCCGGAAATACGATCAGCCACCATGCATCGAGAATGTACTGCTTGCCGTCGGCTATGATATTGCCCCAGCTCGGCGCGGGAGGCTGAACGCCAAAACCCAAAAAGCTCAGGGATGCCTCCGCCAGGATTGCCCCTGCTACCGAAAGCACCGCGGTAACGAATACCGGCGGAAGCGCGTTGGGCAGGACATGGCGGAAGATGATTCGCATATGGCTGGCACCGGTGGCCCGGGCAGCCTGGACGTAATCCATTTCCCGCAACGTCAGAAACTCCGCCCGAACAAGCCTCGCTGTGCCCATCCAACTCGTCACACCAATAATGCCCGCAATATACCATATGCTCGGCTTGACCAACGCCGCCACCGTAAGAATCAGGAAAAACGTCGGTATGCACATCATCATGTCGACAAACCGCATGAGAATCGTGTCGACCCAGCCTCCAAAATAACCGCTTACACTGCCCAGCACTATGCCAATCAAAATACTCGCACCAACCGCGACGAAACCGATCATCAGCGATATGTGCGCCCCAAGCAACACACGTGAAAAAACATCCCTGCCGAGGTCGTCCGTACCCAAAAGATGTTCCCAAGAGGGCGGCTGAAACTGGGCTGGCGGATCAGGCTGATTGGGGTCGGCAGGCCAATGCACGCCCAAAGCATTCAGGCCCCAGTAACCCATGCCTACCACGAACAGCAGAATCATGCAGATCAACGCGACGACGGCGGGTTTGTTCCTGCCAAACCGCCGCCAAAAACCACGCTGGGCTATCGGCAAAGCTTCTGCCATCTCAGCTGTCTCAAATGTTTCGATCTCTGTCATTTTTTGTTTAGTCCACAGATTACGCAGATTGCATGGATTTTTACAACCAACAAAACTTCGTGCCATCCGCTTTTCATCAGTGTCATCAGTGTTCTGTTTTCAAGCCGAATCCCGAAATCTCTCGCAGTTAATTCGGCCTGACTCTCGGGTCGACCACCGCGTAAAGGATATCCGCTATAAGGTTGCCCACCAGCAGCAGCGATGAGCCAATCATAAGCGATACCATAATCACCGGCATATCGCGCTCGAGCAAAGCCTGGTACGTCAACCGGCCCATGCCCGGATACGCAAAAATCTGTTCTATGATAACCGAGCCGCTCAAAAACGCCGGCAGAAGATAACCCAGGAAAGTCACGATAGGCCTGAGACTGTTTCGCAGGGCATGCTTGTATGCGACTTTGGACTCCGGCAAACCCTTGGCCCGGGCGGTACGGATGTATTCTTCGTTCATTGTCTCAACCATCGAAGCTCGCATGTATCGGCTTTGCCCCGCAATGCCGCCTAGGGCAAGCGTCAAGGCAGGTAAAAACACGTGCCACGTACGATCTAGGAAAAATTTGAACCCGCTGTCATACTCCACTCCGAAGGTTTCCGTACCCAAAACCGGGATATGAAAAAATCGCACAATCACAAGCACGAGCATATAGGCAAACCAGAACGTAGGCAGGCTGATCAAGCCGAAACTCACCACGCTGATAGCCCGGTCCTGCCATTGGCCCTTGCGTTGGGCTGCATAAATACCTAACGGGATCGACGCGCTGAAACTGATCAGAAACGCCATTGCGCTGAGGGCAAGCGTAGCTGGTACTCGGTGGATAACTTTCAACAGGGCTGACTGGTTATCCTTGAAGCTCACAAGCTCGCCGGTGAACATATTTTTCATCATCAACCAATATTGCACAATAAGAGGCTCATCGAAATGAAACTGTTTGGCGATCTGCTCACGCACATGCGGGCTCAGGCTGGGGTCCATTTCGCTGCCGGGCAACGCAACCTGGCCTCCCGGGGCCATGTTGATCACCAGGAAACTGATGATCGATATGCCGATCAGCAGTGGAATGGTTATCAACAGTCGTCTTATTATCAGTTTAAGCATTTTTTTACTTCAATTCCTAAATGCTGATTTCGAAATCCGAGTATTTGGTTTTTCGATATTCGTTTTTGTTTTCTATTATGGTTTCATGTGCGGAGCAATTGATTGCGGCGCCCACCACTTCATGTACATCTCAAAGCCGGCTTTGGTTTCTCGAATGGGTTCCACCAGCCAGGTTCCGTCCGGGCCGGGCCTGCGGACAACAAACAGATCTTTGTATAACGCACTGGAACCTTTCGCTTCTACAAGGAAAAGATAAGGCTGATCCTGGTAAATCTGCTCCTGTATCTCAGAACAATATTCTTTTATCTCATCCCGACGGAAACAGGTGCGGACTTTTTCCAGTAATTTGTCCACTTTCGGGTTGGCATAACAGGCATTGTTCATGCCCGGCGGCTCGGCCTGGCTGCTGTGCCATATGCCATGCAAATCATAATTATGATACAACGCCCAAGCCAACAGGCACGCATCATACTCTCGCGTATTGAGATAGTTTTTAATAAACACCGCCCACTCATAAAAGGCGGTGTTTACCTTAACGCCGATCTTTTTCAAATCATCCTGAATAAGAATCGAGGTCAGCTTACGAGGCGTATTGCCGTGATTGGTAATAAGGGTGAATTCAAAAGGCTTGCCGTCCTTATCCAAAATGCCATCGCCGTCAGTATCGACCCAGCCACACTCTGCGAGCATGGCAAGAGCTTTTTCCGGATCATACTGGAAGGGCTTTATCTTAGTGCTGGCATACCACATTTCCTGCGGGAACGTACCCGTCGACTGCCGGGCCCGGCCGAAGTATACATACTTTATGATCCGGTCAATATCAATCGCATGGGCGAGGGCAACCCGCACTTTGAGGTCCGCAAACATCGGCTTCTTAAGATTCCAGCCTATGTACAGATAACCCAGACTCCACTGGCTATATACGTCAAAGCGGTCTGTCTCCGCTTTGTAGCGGTCGTATTGATAGGGAGCTATCGTGTATTCGTCAAAGCCACGCGACTCAAAAGCGATCTGATTGACAAAGGGGTCGGGCATTACGCGGAACACTATACTCGAAAGACTCGGCGGGCCTTCAAAATAGTTCGGATTGGCTGCCAGCGATACCGATTCGTTACGTTTCCATTCGTCAACCTTGAACGGGCCCGAGCCAACCGGATTGGAATTATAATTGTCCGCCCACCACTGAGCTGTCTTGCCTTCCAGGATGTGACTGGGCAGAATCTGGGTCTTCTGCCACGTATGAACCAGGTCGCCATATGGCGTTCGATATTCCACCGCGAAAGTATATTTATCCGGCACGGAAGTTTTTTTGATAGGCCAATAGTCACCCGCGCGCGGAGAGCGGTATTGCGGGTCGATCACGGCACGATAAGTAAAGGCTGCGTCCTCAGCTGTGAGAGATTCCCCATCCTGCCACTTTACATCATCACGAAGCCAAAACGTGATAGTCGGCTCGTTCAGCAGGGCCTCGTCAAGAAATTCCATGACTTCGCCAGCCTGCGATGATGAACCATCTGCATTTGACCCTGCCAATGTTGCGGGAATGGCGTCAAGGAAAGCTTTGCTGTCGCCAAAAACGCTGACGCTTAACAAAGAACTTCCTACCGGAAAAATTTCGTGAACAGAAACTCCTTCGATTCTGTCGGCCAGCGCTTGGAGTGCTTTTGTAACGCCGGCGGCATCAGCAGCTTTGCCCCCGGGAAGCATGATTTCTGGATCATGGGTAATCGTGATAACACAAACTTCCAGCAGTGTTTTCTGATCAATGATTTTAAAAAGCTCGTTTTCGTATCCCGTTCCGCCAACCACTTTACGTTTGGGATCTTCAAACTGTAACAGGAGTTTAGCGTCGTCGAGCTTGACATCTGCCAAGGCCAGGCCCTGCCACTTATCCTTGGCCGCCCAAAGAGCATCTCGTGCAGCCTGTGCCTGGGTCGCGTTTTTGAAAAAGGCTGTCGACTTCTGCGTTACGCGATAATCACGGGCCAGTTCAGGAATGACATTGAAATTTTCGTCCGAACTCAGCAGGCGATTGAAAACCATATCTTCAATCTGCGAAGCTGCGACGGATTGCGAAAGGATCGGATTCAAAAGACCCGGTTCGCCGATAGTGCCCAGGACCAGTTGGTCTTTTTTCCTGTCGACCTCGCCCTGGCGTACCGTAACAAACGCCAGGCCTACCCAGGCAACCAGGATAATCAAGGGCACCAATAGCAAATGTCGGACAGTCATATCGTTATCAATCCAATCCGTGGAAAATTACGAAATCCATTATAGGCAGGCCCGGCGACTGGTACGAATTCTACAGTCGCTGCCAGTCTGTTTTTTACGTTCCCGCAGGCTTTGTTGTCGTTGGTTTGGCGGGGGTGGTTGTCGCAGCTGGGACCGGGTCTTTGACGCCCTGTTTTTTCAGTGTGCTTGCCCAATCCAAAACACTGCCACGCACAGCGGCGCCTTTGGCGACTTCGGCATTGAGGGCTGCCTGGATGGGGGTTTTCTTATCTCCGGAGATTTTACCCAGTCCGTCTTCGCATGACAGCAAAAGCTGGCTGCACGCCTGCTGCAATGCCATATTTTCTTCGATCTGGCGATCTCTGACCTTTTCGTTCGTAATATTCGCGAATTTATCTTTCCCCGCCTGCAGGGCCTTGTCGTAAGTTACCGAAGCGGTGTAGGCCTGATTAAGGATCATCTGCAACATCTTGGTTCGCTCGTTACCTTTCAAATCGCTTGGTTTGGATGTAGCGATGGAAACCATAGATGTAACTGCTTCGCCGATTGTATCGATCATTTCAGCGTCTGTACCCTCTTGCACCTTGGCCCGCCAGGCAGGCCAGGCTTTTTCAAATGCGTCGAGGATTTTGCCTTTGATATCGCGGAGAACTATGGCTGAGACCGATTGGGTATTACAGGATGTTTCCATTACCTGAAAAATCTTTTTGAGAATGGCAGGGCTTTTCTCTGCCTGCATTGCATCGGCCAGGGTTTGGACGAAAGGATCCGTTGCCTTCTGGCCTCCCTTGATGATCTGTTCGGATATGCTCTGGTATCCCTTCCAGCCCAGATATCTCAGCCCATTATTCTGGCTGGCTATCATGACATCCAGGGCGGGGACGGTCTGCCTGTTGGCCATGTCCGCAAACGCGAGGGCGATATTGATTTGTTTTTCCTGAACCATCGAATCGTTGGCGTTATAACCCTGCCCAGCCAGGAGATCCTTGAAATTTTTAACGGTGGCCCAGGCAAAGTAAGATTGATACCGTTCACTCTTGTACAACTCAAAGTCAGTCATCAGGCCTTTGCGGGCGGCGATAACTTCACTGCTCTTACGGGCATTGATCAGCATATCCTTCCACCACTCAATTCGCGCATCAACCGGTTTCTGGTATGCAGGCAGGAGTTGTCGCTTTAGGGCGTCTTCGGGAATATTTATCTCTGGCGGTATTGCCCGGGCCTGGTTGGCCCACAGTGTAATCATTAATATCCCCAGGCAGGCAGACAATGTCATATTTCTACACATGTGTTCAATTTCCTTCCACATCGGTTAGCTGGTTACCAAAAGCAGTTTTACAAAATTTGCGCACCTAAAAATGCGCAACCTCTCTGACAGCATGTTTTTGGCTGCGAAAGGCCTATTGCAGGAATAGTAGGCTACAGAGTTGCCCTCTGTCAAGCGCCAACTGTTGTTCAGGGGCTTGACCTGGAGGGTTCCGAGAGCCTATCATCCGTAAATGCTGGCCTGCCGTGTATCCAAGACGAGGAAACATTGGAGATAGCCGTATGACAAAACCCTTACCCGCCCCTGCGGTAAAACGACTTTCACTCTATCTGCATCAACTGGAAAAACTATCGGAAAAGGGAATCGCCCTTGTCTCCAGCCAGGAGCTTGCAAGAAGCCTCCAGCTCACCAGCGCCCAGGTTCGACGTGATCTGGCGACCTTCGGCCAGTTCGGCAAACGCGGCGTGGGGTACAAAGTCAACCTGCTCACGCAAAGCCTGCATGAAATCATGGGAACCGATAAAACGTGGAATGTCATTCTTGTCGGCGTGGGAGATCTTGGCAGAGCGTTGGCAAGATATCGAGGCTTCAGAGAGCGGGGCTTTGTTATGGTCGCAGCCTTTGATATCAAGCCCGAAAAAATAGGCAAAAAAGTAGGCACGCTTGAAATCAGACATATTCGAGAAATGCCGGACTATGTAAAAAATGAAAAGGTCAGGCTGGCACTGCTGACAACCTCCGCCAACGCTTCCCAGGAAGTTCTTGACCAGCTGGCCCGGGCTGGCATTAGAGGGGTATTGAGTTTCGCGCCGGGCATATTGCAAAAATCCGTGGGCGTAGCCATAGGCCAGGTCGATATCGCAGCCAATCTCGAACAGCTGGCCTTCTCCATCGCCAGCGAAGATAGTTGACTTTTCAGCCCGGCTGACCTTCAATGAGCGTATGCCAAATAAGCCAACAATCTCGATTATAGGCCCAGGCATGGTCGGCTCGGCTATAGCCAGGCTCGCCCATCAGGCTGGGTACACAATCTCAGCTGTCGCGGGGGGATCGCGCGCAAAAAACTCTATCGAACTCGCCCGGGCTGTCGATGCAACTCCATATGAGCACTTGGCCCAGGCGGCAGCGGCTGGCCAACTCGTGCTGCTTACCGTCCGTGATGCTGCCATAATACCCGTCTGTGAACAATTGGCTGCTTCGGGTGGCCTGGCGCACAAACCGATTGTAGCTCATTGCTGTGGCGCGGTCGGCAGTGAAGTTCTCTCCGCTGCCAAAAAGGCTGGATGCGCTATCGGCTCGATGCACCCATTGCAGACTTTCCCGGATGTGGAGTCAGCTGTAACGAGATTACCCGGCGCGTTTTGCTTTATCGAAGGCGACTCCGCTGCCTGTGATGCCCTGGAACAACTCGCCAACGCTATAGGCGGAAACCCCGTAAAAATAGACCCCGCTGTAAAGCCCCTGTATCACGCAGCTGCGATAATGAGTGCGAATTATATCATTACCCTGCTGGACGCAGCATTGGAACTCATGCAACAGGCCGGCATTGACCGAAATATCGCCCGAAAAGCCCTCGGGCCGCTCGTGCGGGCTACTGTGGAAAATACCATCGCAAACGATACCGCGAAGTCTTTAACAGGCCCGATTGCCCGAGGCGATATCGAAACCCTGAAACGACACTTGACGACAATGGAGAAAATGGACCCCGCAATGCGGAAACTCTATTGTCAGATAGGCTTGCGCACAATCGGGATCGCAGTAGAGAAAGGCACTGTGGACAATGTCGCCGCACAGGCCATGCGGAAGTTGCTGCACGAAAAAACCAACGCCATTGACTAATTGCAGTTAGACAAAGGCGCTGGCTATTTTTTTACTTGATATGTTGCTCACGGAGCTTGGCGATTCCTTTTCGATACGGCGTCGCCAAATACAAATTCCGATGCAACTCAATTGTCACAAAACTGGGCTGTTTACCGGAAACAGTCCGTATCAATAAGTCTGGCCTTCGGAAGACTCCGCCGGAGGCATCCCGGCTGGTGGAGCAGCTGGGGCTGATTCCATACCGTCATGCAACCGCTGCTTCATCATCCTGCCAACCTTGAACTTAACGGTTCGCTTTGGCGGAACCTGAACCCTTTGGAGGGTCTTCGGGTTCTGGGCAATGCGTGCGGCTCGTTCCTTGGTTTCAAATACACCGAAATCACGAAACTCCAGCCTGTTGCCCTGACCAAGTTCTTCGATAACCTCATCGAGGAACAATTGGACGACTTTCTTGACCACAACACGCTTCTGGCGAGTCTGGTCAGCAATTCGATCCACCAGTTCTTTCTTTGTTATCGTATGCATAAAATACCCTTTCTACGCTGTCATCAAGTAATGTCAACCTGCGGGCTAGGATTGTAATTCCATACTTCTCTGTAGCGAACTGTCACTCAGGAAGTAACTTATATTAATCGAACTTGTGCTGTTTAACAAGCCCATGCTTAAAAAAAAACTGCATTTCATTACGGTAAACGTAATTCCTCAAAAACAAGAACACAACATTAATCATCGCAATTTTCAAAAACCGTTCGACAACCACCTCGGGTTTTCCAACCCGTGCAGCCTGATCTGGAACGCAAGAATTACAAAGACTTATATTCAGGTTTTATGCGAGTAGCAAGGCCTTTGTCAAGGGCTTGTCAAAAAATCGTCTCACAATACCCGCAGTTATTGGCGAAACGGCCCCAATGGCCTGTATTCCAACTTGCATCTGCTGGGCATTTGACCATTCTCTTCAAAGATCATCAATTCATTTTCTTCGCCAAGCCAACATTCAGGCAAATAATAATATTCCTGAGGTCCAATTGACCAGAATCTGCCTAAATTATGGCCGTTCAGATACAGCAAGCCTTTTTTGGCTCCATAAATCTTGAGGAACAATGGAGTTGGTCGCTCGGCTGGGCTGTATTTAAACTTGGCCTTGTACCAGCAGCTCTTGCCCAGGATCGGTTCGCCAACCGTCACCTCGGGCATGGCCCACGGACGATAGCTCCACGGCATACCAGCCGAGATCGGATCAATAAGCGAATGGAACTTTACATTGGCCAAATCGTCAGTTTTCACATCCCCCCAAAGCAGCATGCGAATGGTATTTTTACCTTTCTTGAGGTCTGCCCCCAAGGTCACCTCGCCCCAGTTTGATTCCTGGGCGGCGAAAAATCCCAAAGGCCTGTCATTGCAGAACAGGGCGGCATGGCCTGGTAAATCCCTGAAGCTCATGTGAATAGGCTGAACTTTCGACAAGGGAAAATCTATCTCAGCTGCCCACAGGGGCAGAGCTTCCAGTTGCGGCATGAGGTGGGTCAGGTTCCTCGGAACGATTCGCTTGGGGAAAGATTCGCAGGGTTTGAGTTTGAACTTATTTGTCCTAAGAACTTTCGCGTCGTAAACATGACCGAAGAGACCCTTCCGCTCACCCATGCGATCACCGCGATCAAATCTGCCCATATTTTCGACTAAAAGAACCAGCGCGTTGGGGCCTCGCTTGAAATCCGCCTTGATCGGTTCAAGAGTCGCACCGTCTCCCCTGCCCCAGACACCAGCCAGCGATCCGTTTACATAGATCGAGGCCCGGTCCTCACAGTCAGGCAAAAACAGACTCCGCTTCTGGGCACGAGGCTGTTGGATGTCCACCCTGAACCACGCGTAACCCGTATGCAGGCCCAGCTTATCCATATCCTTCGGCCGATCAAGTTTCTGCCATTCCAATTTTTTGGAAATAGGTTCAGGACAGATAAACATGCGTTTCCAATTACCCAGGCTCGGAGCTGTAAGTTTTTTCTTTGCGACGGGCTGAACGCTGTGCTTCTTCATAACCATACAAGGCTCTTCCAGCAACAGGACGTAATAGTGCGTCGCTTTTGCAGGCAGGTGCATGGTATTTTCAGTCTCGCCGACAAACTCCGGGCCAAAGATAATACGGTCATCCATAGGCCAGGTTCGCATTGCAAGTTCGCTGTTAACAACGACAACGGCCAGGCCATGAATTTCGTGTTTCTCGGGGGTATCGTCTTCTGGAATTTCGATTTCAGTTTCGTTACCTTCGATACTGATAACGCCCTTTGCCCCAGCTGGGCCATGGATTATAAGCACTTTCCTGCCATCACGCCCGAACAGGCCCAGGGGCATGAAGGAACAGTAATCAAGAATATTGCCATCCGGCAGCCTGAGGTCGAAAGGCACAGCCACAGCCCCAAAAGTCTGAAGATCCACATCCAGCCGCTTACCATCCGGCAGTGCTACTTTTACCTGCTCTATCCCAGCCAGGCCGTTGTTCGTCACTATCACCCAGCTGCCCGTAGGCCCGCTCAGTGTGGAAACATCCGAAGCATCCATGATTCCCGCGCCTCGCGTGTTAGCACGGGCAGCTGCGAAATATGAACCCATCGAATCGGCAAGCACATTCACGAGTCGCGTTAGATAGTACTTCGGCGTCAGACCACCACCCTCAGCCACTGGGGCATCGTAATCGTAACTGGTGGTCTGATAAGCATCGTCGCGTGCGTCGCTTCTACCTGCCAACAAATCGAAATTCGTCCCGCCGTGCCACATGTAGTAGTTAAACTGGCTGCCACACCCTAATATTTCCAGTGCGCGTCGGGCTGTTTCGCGATCATCGTGTCTGCAGTGTTCCCCACCCCAGCAATCCGGGCCGCCTGTCCTGAACTCCGTTACCAGCAGCGGTGCGTCAGGCTGATGCTGCTTAAGTCTGCGCAGGGCAGGAACAATGTCCCACCCCTTCATACATTCGATATTGTCCGGCACAGCCGGCTCGGTAGATACGGGACAACCTGTAGCAAAATCATCCACCACGTTACAGTTGATGATAGGAATCGTAAACCCGCTCCGCCGGAAAAGCTGATTGATAAACTCCAGATACGCCAGCCGATCCGGCATGGTCGTCATCTGATAATCATTCTCGTTCTGAATAAGAACGATGTTGCCCCCGTTACTTACCTGGTATTCACTCAACGACGGCAGGATGTTTGCAAAAAATTTGTCGAAATAGTGCAGGTAGGCTGCGTTGTTCGTGCGATACCCTACGCCGGACTTAGCGGTCAGCCAGGCTGGCAGCCCACCAAAATCCAGGTCGGCCCCAACGTAAGGCCCCGGGCGCAGAATAACGTAAAGCCCGAGCTCCTCTGCGAGGTTCACGAACTCAACAAGATCATTCCGATCCGCAAGTTCCCACTGACCCTCAACGGGTTCGTGGATATTCCAAGCCAAATACGTGCTTATACAATTCAATCCGGCACGCTTTGCCTTTAGAAGTCGTTCTGCCCACAGCTGGGCTGGTACGCGGAAGTAATGCATCGACCCGCTTACAAGCCAAACCCGTCGGCCATCTATCATAAAGCTTCGGTCGTCGTATGTTACTGTTGCCATGTTCCTTCCCCGGGCCTAGGACTCTGGGATTATACAGGTATCTTATTTCTCCGTAGAAGTTTAAGTTCCCCAGCCCGCCATGCAACAAAAAACCGCCCACCCACAAAAAATACTCTTACAGCAAAATCAGATATAAAACGTTAAAAAGTAATATTCCCCCCACGCAACAGCAGCTGCCTAAAACCCTTTTCATAAACAAGTTATGATTTTGTAAATAAGTGTTCTTTTACAAAAAAACCTTTTTGCCTGAAAAAAGCTCATTATTGCGTCGTCGACAGATAAGGGTTCTCCGATAAAGCATTTATAAATTTTTTATCAAAAATTGTGATATTTTGCTAAAAAATACCGACATTGAGACTCTTTTATTTCTCTGCGGGGATTTTTTACACATGATCTGGGTTTACCTCGCGATCCTCTGCCAGGCCCTGGATTCCCGTTTTCGCGAGAATGACAAATTCAAAAAATTCGTGAAATCCGCTTTTTATCCGTGTAATTCGTGTTCTGTTTTTTCCAGCTTGTAATTCAAATCTTTCTGCCGGCTTTGCGATAGGCGCGCGCAATGTAATATGAAAACAGCCAGGGCAATTTTTTCCGATTGATCAGCGGGAACGCAACGATGCTGCTGCGGAAATTTTCCGCGAAATGACAGGAACAACTTCGGCAGATATCCCACCTTTGCCCAGCCTGCCAGCGCTGGCGATACGCAATCGCCTGCTGGCACCATTTTTTATAAACGTCGCCTTCGAGTGCTAAGCTCTCGCCAGCCAGCAAAGCACACGGACACAGTCTGCCTTGCTCATCAACCGTAACTTGCACCAGCGGCGCGCAGCACATGAACTGGACCAGCAGATAATCGCCGAAGAATTCGCGTGAGTTGGCGTACTTGCAATATTTTTCAAAAAACTGTTTCACAAGTCCCAAGTTAGTTGAAACTCCTTGCTTGCGGGCAAGTCTGCCAAGATTTCTCAGCTGGGTTTTCATATCCCCACGATCAGCCATGGATTGGCGGAGGGTAGCTTTGTATTCCAGCGTGGGCAGGTCGGGGAAATTCGTCTCGAACTGGATAGGCTGAAAATTTATGGCACAGCCTAGTTCGCGGGCCAAGCCTATAAGCTCAGCTGCTCCTTCTAAACCAGGCTTCAGTACGCTATTGATTGCAATGCGACATTTGCGATCCGGGTGACGTACGAATCGTATGATTTTATCGAACGTCCCAGCCAGGCCTCTTATGCGGTCGTGCTCCGCAGGATCGGCGGAGTCTATGGAAATGGACATTATGCTTATGGTGTCGCTCAATAACCTGAACTGCTCGCTGGTGAGGTTGTCGAAACATGTACCGTTCGTCACTACACTCAAACGCTGGCCTTGTGCTTTGCAGTATTCCAAAATGTCCCAAATATACGGATATAAAAACGGCTCACCACCGCCGAGGAAAAGCGGGCAATCAAACCGCCCCGCCAGATCGACGAGTTTTTTTATATCCTCGAATGACAACTCAGCAGGCCTGCCGCCTTGCCCCGCGCCCTTCTCACAAAATTCGCAACGCAGATTGCACCTGCCCGTGATGTTAACCATCACCGACAGCGGCACGGGATGAGACGACGTCATGTTCCGCCGAATTTTTTGAATATCTTTAATATTTTTAATAAGATTTTTAAAATTCATAAATAATCCAGCCAACGTCTGTCCTAAAAATATTATCAGTTCGGTGCCCATGAGAAGGCTCCTTTCGTCTATTCGATTCCTAACCTATTTGAATATTCGAAATAAAGGATGCCTTCTCTTCATATTATCATAGTTCGTAGGGTGCACGTAGCGTTGTTTGCTACGGGCCGGTTATTTTCACATTACAGCAAATCCCAGCCAGGCCTGTGTCGGTGGCGGAAGTGATTTTCAGATTGACCACCTGGCCTGTGAGGTCGGGAGGGGTATCACAAACACCATGGTTTCCCGCTTTCGCGGGAATGACATCTGTTTTCTGGGGCGAAGAGGGTCGGCAATGGTGGGTGGCATGGCAACACCGCGTTGTTTGCGGGGTAGCCATGGGGATGTTGTCCGACGAATTAGAATTTGCATCGGGTCGAGTGGTATTGTATGGATTGGGGAAAGTCACGGTAAGGTATCGGTCTGTCATGGCCTGTCGCAGGTCGGGCTGGGGAATTGTGGATTCGACCAACCCCTCAAGCTCAAAGCCTATGAATTGCTCGCGGTATTTTTTGGCTAATTCCTGCTCAAGCGCATTCAGCCTGGCCAATCTTTCGCGGAGGACTTCCGCCGGCGGGGTTTCCTGCCGATATCGCCAGGCTGCGGTCGGCTCGATAGCGGAAAAGGGGAACGCATGAATTTTCGCAAAGCCGGCATGGCGAGCAATAGTCAATGTCTCGGCGAATTCGCTCTCGCCCTCTCCGGGAAAGCCAACAATTATATCCGTCGTAATGGCAGGCCTGTCAAGTCTGGTTTGCAGGTGGTCAACGGTCTGGCGGAATTCATCGGGCGTGTACTGGCGGTTCATCCGTTTGAGGATTTCCCGCGATCCGCTTTGCAGCGGCAGATGGAAGTGCGGCGCGACGGCAGGATGGCTAGCTGCGACGTCGAGAAGTTCGTCATTCAGGTCGCCAGGCTCCAGGCTGCTGAGCCTGACGCGCCAAAGACCTGGTATATCTGCGATGGTTTGCAGGAGTTTGGGTAGCTGGCTTGGCTGATCGGCGGGCCAGCGTTTTCGGATGGCTGTGTCTCGGCTGAACGCGCCGAGGAACACGCCGCAAAGCACAATTTCACGATGGCCTGCTTCAACGAGGGCGGCGCACTCGGCCCGGATTTCATCGATTGGGCGGGAGGTCACTCTCGGTCGGGTATAGCAGACGATGCAATAGCTGCAGAAAGCGTCGCAGCCATCCTGTATTTTTACGAATGCCCGTTGATGGCCTGGGAAATTGTCGATGGAGGGCAGGTGGTATGCCCCTGGGGCCTGCTGGTCAACAGCGTCGATTCGCCGGGTTTGCATGGTAGCTGGGATTTTTTTTGTCTTAGGCAGTTTGGTTCCCGAGGCCTGGTGGTTCACAGCCTTGGATTGAAGGCCTGGCATGTCAGTGGATTTTTTTTTAAAAATTTCCGTCCGAATCGGCCTGGCGGATTGTTTAATAAGGAAAGCGCTGAGTTCCTCCGCTATGTCATCGTGATGGCCTACGATTAATCTCCGCTCGGCTGGGATATCCATGTCGTCGAGTAGTTCCCGGAGCCTGTTTTCGTGATAAGTTGCGTAGCAGCCTGCGATTATGATGGTTGCGTCTGGGGATTTTCGCAATGCGTTTCGGATTGTTTGCCTGCTTTTCCGCATGGCTACGGTGGTTACGCAGCAGGTATTAATGACGATGAGGTCGGTCATTTGGCCTCGGTTAGCATTGCGAAGTCCAGCCTGTTGAAGGGCCTTTGCGATAGCAGAGCTGTCGTACTGGTTAACTTTGCAGCCTAATGTTGTAATCGTAAAGTCTTGCATTTGCCGATAGTTGTTAGTATCTTGAATGATGTACAAGGCGGATATTGTCGCCGACATACTTGCCACGCCGCAGGCAAGGCTTTATAGTATAGCTTAACGTTGCGTTTTGGTCGCGAAAGAATTGTCAGATTTGACGATTCCGGTCGGGATTTTTCTACGCATACGATTGGCGTGTTTCAGAATGACATGCAATGAAATGGCAGGATTGGCCCGTCAGGTTGGGCTCAATGCCGAGAAAGCCAAGGAGTATCTATGGCAGCTGCGAAAACTGTATGGGGTGTTGACATTGGGCAATGCGCTCTCAAGGCCGTGAAAGTGCTTGATGTGGACGGGCAACTCCAAGTTGAAGGTTTTGAGGTTATTGAACATTCGAGTGTACTGTCACAGCCTGATGTTGATGTTCGGGCAGTGATTGAAGCGACCCTGCAGGAGTTTTTGCGGCGGGCGGATGTTGCGGGTACAAAGGTTGCTGTTTCGGTTCTGGGCCAGAGCAGTTTTACCCGATTTGTCAAACTGCCGCCTGTTGAAAAGAAGAAGATTCCCGACATCGTTCATTTCGAAGCCGAGCAGCAGATACCATTTCCCATCGACGAAGTTATCTGGCGGTATCAGACTTTCACCGACGAAGAGTCGCCGGATGTTGAGGTCGGCATATTTGCGATGAAGCAGGCGGACGTTTCCGAGATGCTCTCGCATTTTTCCACAGCTGATCTAGCTGTGGATATAGTTCAGATGGCGCCGTTGGCGTTGTACAACTTCATGACGTTTGATAGTCAGGTCGCAGAGGGCGGCGCTACGATGCTGGCTGACGTGGGCGCCGACAAGACCCACCTGATAGTTTCCGACGGGTCGCGAATATGGACTCGTACCATTCAGATCGGCGGAAACAATTTTACCCAGGCTCTGGTCAAGAGTTTCAAGCTTTCTTTCGCCAAGGCTGAAAAGCTTAAACGCACCGCTGCTTCCAGCAAATACGCCCGGCAGATTTTCCAGGTGATGAGGCCTGTTTTTGCCGACCTCGTACAGGAAATCCAAAGGTCGATAGGATATTACACTTCGCTCCATCGCGATGCCAGATTCAAACAGCTTGTTGGGATAGGTAACGGCTTCAAGCTGCCTGGCATGCTGAAGTATCTGGAGCAGAACCTCAACATGTCGGTCAAGCGGATTGATTCGTTCAACAAGCTTAAATCTTCCGACCCGCGGTTCCAGGAAAGTAACCTTTCCTTTGGCGTGGCTTACGGTTTGGCGGTGCAGGCTTTGGGCGAAGCAACCATCCAGACCAACTTGCTGCCTCGCGCACTGGTTCGCAAGAGGCTTTGGGCTGTGAAAAAGCCATGGTTTGTCGTTGCCGCGTCGGTGCTCGTGCTTGCTGCGGGCGTTTTCGTTATTCGGACAAAGGCGGACCTTTCTCAGTTGCAGTCGCTCCAGCGCAAAAAAGACTTGGGCAACGCCCAGGCTATCGTCAAAACGCTGATGGAATGGAAGGCGGAAAACCGGAAGATCGATACGAATTTCGAGTCGAAAAAAGAGGAGATTGCCCGGAACCTTGGGCTGCGGGCTTATGCGAATACCTGGCCTACGATAAATTCACGGGTTGCGGAGTCTGTGCTCCGAACAATGTTGACTGTCGGCGGAAACGTTGATGTGGAAACGAAAGTTCTCCAGGAGTTTGCCTCCGCCGATGTACAGAAACAGCAGTTGCTGGCTTCTCAGGTAAAATCCGACCAGGGAATATTCGAACTTATCGGGATGCTTCCTTATTCCAAGCCTGATGAAACAAACGCTCAGCCTGATTTGCGAGAACAACTTATTGCTAAACTTGGAAGCAAGGACAGAACGGCTCGGCAGATAATTGTTTTGCAAGGCCAGGCTTCCAGTTACATTGCAGATCTTGATCCTGCACCAGAGGCAAAAGATGGAGGTACCCCTAGCTATGGTGGCTATCAAACTCAAAGCAAAAAGAGCTATGGCCAGCAGAAGAAGGACGTTCTTCGCGGTTTTGAAATAACGCTTTCCGGCAGGACATCTCTTCCCCGCGAACAGGCCAGGTTGAGAATAAACGAACTCAAAGCCAAATTGGACGAAGTTCTGAATTCCGACCCCAATTTGAAAGTGGTGGGCACCATAAGCGAGTCTTACAAGACGGAAGAAGCTCCAGCGGGCGGTGTCGGCGGAGCTGCTCAGCCAAAGCGAACTGTTGGCGGGGTTGGAATGCCGGGAATGATGCCCGGCGGGATGCTCGGCGGGATGCCCGGAATGATGCCTGGCCAGCCTGGTCGACAAACAACCAATGGGGCTGCCGGCCCGGTAGAAGAAATCGTTGAAAACCCCGATCCTCTGTTTCCAAAGGAATCCATGTCGAAAGATATTGGTTTTGAGCTGACGATCAAGCTGGCTGTGGTGGGTGACGGACTTGAAAAGCCCGAAGATGAAAAGAAGGACGAAAACAGATGAGTTTCCTGCGTAACAACCTGTTCCTGATCATGCTCGTTGTAGCTACGGCGGTGGTATCTTTTGCACTGCTGGCCTGGGGCTTTAGCGTGTCGGATCAGATAGATGAAGAAGAGATGGCTCCCCGCCGGAAGCTGGTTAATGACATAAAGACACTTTCTAGAAAACCTTATGTTAACGTTGAGACAAACAACAGCGACCGGCTGTTGGTTGAGGATATCGAGAAGTCACTGAAGGGCGTGATTGATCAGAATATCGCATGGAACAGCAGAGACTTCAAAGTTCCCCAGCTTAAAACGCTTAGGGGTGATGTTGTCCCAGCCTTGCCTTATGACGTTCAAACCTGGAAAGACAATGGCATGGCTGATCAGTTCGTGATGCAATATCATGAATTGCTTAGCCAAATGCTGGTAAAACTTGATGCGACTGTCCCTCCGTCTCAATCTGAAATTGACGCAGAAGCTCAACTTCAGGAAGATACAATTCAATACAGAGAGCGTATCCGCCTGAAAAATGAACCTGACGCGACCCAGCCAACTGCTGCTGGGGCCGTTGGCGTGGCCCAACCTGGTTTTGGGGGCAAGACCAGCGCCAACATCAGTAACGAAGCGATGGAAATAGCCATCGACAACATGAAATTGCGAAAGGCCAGGGCGGGCAATATTTACGCCTCGCCGGACTCTTTCCATGTGCTTTTCCCACGCGGAGTTATGGTGTCGGAACTTGAGCCGGAAAAAATATGGGAGGCGCAGGTCGGCTTGTGGGTTCAAACTGACATTGTTGATGTGATTGGCAAGACTATCAAAGAAGTTATGGATACGCGTGGCTTGGTTGAAAAAGATCGCAGCGTTCTTAACTCCCCGATCCGCAGGCTGGAGAGTATTGAGATACTCGACCAGGTCACTGCTGCGGCACCTAAGACTGAAAAAAAACAAGGTGGCCCAGGAATGATGCCCGGCGGAATGCCAGGAATGATGCCCGGCGGGATGCCCGGAATGATGCCTGGCGGAATGCCTGGCGGAATGCCCGGTGGAATGCCCGGCGGGTATAAGCCCTCCAGCGGTGGTGGTTCGCAGCAAGACGGTCAAGGTCTTCCCCAGTCGCTTACCGAGAAAGGTAACGACCAGATGCTGAATGTGGTGAATTATCGATTCACCGTTCTCATGCCCGCCCGGTATCTGCCCGTGTTGGAGAAAAATCTGCTGAAGCAGAATTACCATATCATTCTCAATGAGGAAGTATCGCCTCTGGAATCTGTTGGGTCGACCATGACAACAGGCGGCAGGACAGTTGCCGCTGGTGATGAGAGCCTGTATTACTATGGAACCGAACCGATGTGTCGGGTGACTATCACAGGCCAGCTGTATCTCTTGGCTGATTGGATTCGGGGCTCTTGGGACTACAACGAAAATAAATGGACGCTGCTGCCTTTGATGCCTGTCTCTGTAATAGAGGCATTGCCCGAGGCTGCGCTGCGTAAAGTGGATAAAGAATTGATACAACAGGCTGAAAACCTGCGTACAGGCAGGAAACTTGACCCGAGAAAGCCCAGTTTACCCTGGATTTCTTCTGCCAAGACAGCTGCTTCTGGTGAAAATAGATAGTATAAGGAGGCTTAGACCTTATGGCCAAAGCTCAAGGACCCAGCTTTATAGACGCACACATTGAGAAGATCATACTGGGGGTATGTCTGCTCATTCTTATTTACGTTGTTATTCAATACGGCGCTTCGACTCCCCGCAGGCTGAATGTGATCAACACCAGCTGGCAGGAAGAGCTTGTGCCGCCGGACGAAGTTGACAAGATACTGCAGGACTCAGCCCGAAAAGTCAAAGATATCATAAGCAAGGTGAGTCGTGACGTTTCACCGCCCAGAACAGATCTGGCAGAGCTGAAAAAGTTGCAGGACAACCCGCTGCCAGGCCAGCAGGATTGGATGGACTATGGCTCACCTGTCGCTGGCGGTCTTGAATACAAGGGGCTTATGAATGGTGGGCCCAAGCCGACCGTGGAGAAAATGGCGGAGGTTATGCCCGCTCCTTCAAAACCATGGCAATGGATGGGCGAAGAACTCATAGGCCTCGAGGATGCGGATCGGCAGCTGAAGTTCAAGGAAGAGCCTATATGGCGAGCTGTGATTTATTATCCCCTGGCTGATCTTCAGAAGGCTTGGGAAAAGGAATTGAAAGAGACGATCATCATTCCTGAACCTGTTGCTGTGGGTTACGAGATTGAATTCCAGGAACAACAGCCTGGAGGCCAGTGGCAAACCATAGATACCATTAAAACAATACGCCCGGTAAATACCGATGGCAGTGAACAGCTAATTCCCCAAGTTCCTGATTTCACCGGAACTAACACGGATGAGGTCAGGCAGGCTATCAATAATGATTATTACACCTGGCTGGATCTCATGCAGCCTGAATATGATCCTATATGGACATCAAAAGGTGAAGTCAGCTGGCAGGAGCATCTGCCACTGGAAGAGATCCTGAAAGTTTTCCCCAAGGCTGAGACTGACGAGTCCGGCGTTAATACTCCCACCACCCCCACGCGAAGAAGGACGACAGTTCAGCCAAGGCAGCCCAGAAATGTCAGGGGTGCAGCTGATATGCCCGGCGGCATGCCAGGAATGATGCCCGGAATGATGCCCGGGATGATGCCTGGCATGATGCCCGGAATGCCTGGCGCAACCGGCAGACAACCTGTCAGACGTGCCGCCGTTCAACCGACACGTGCCGCTGCCGCTGGTACAGAACAGGGTGAAGAAGAAATTCTGACTCTTCCGACTCAACAAAGTCAGATCGATGCCGGTAAGTTGCTGGCTTGGTTCCATACGCGAGATATCAAGTTTGGTCGGGAATATCGTTGTCGTTTTCGTATGATCTTTGTCAATCCGCTGCTTACCTATTCGCAGATTGTTGCGGATGATAAGAAGCAGGATGCGGAAATCAAGTACGTCAAGTCAAAGTGGTCGCCCTGGTCAGAGACTGCTTCAGTATATCGGCAGCTTGAATTCTTTGTGACGGGAGGCTTCCCGAACAATCAATCACTTGCGGTTACGGTTTTTGCCAAAACCCTAGGCCAGCGAGTTCAGATATCTTTCGGAAAAGTCTTTGTTGGCGAGAAGATAGGTGAAACCGCCAAAGTTGAAGTTATCAACCCCGCGACAGGCGAACTGGAAGAAACCTCCCTGGATCTGGATACCGGAGCGATTCCGCTGGAAATAAATTTCAACAAGCGTGTGGTTCTCCCTGACGGCAGAGTACATCGTGACGGCATGGAGCTGGTGTACCTTGATGAGCAGGGCAACATTGGCAGGCGTATTAATTATGCCGACAAGGCTTCCAGTCGTTATAAGGAATTGTTGCAGGAAGCTAAAGAAACAAAGAAGAAGGTAAAGATTCTTCAGGATGCAGCCCGGGGCATTGTACGCGAAACACCTGAGGAACGGCGAGCGAGGCTCAAGGCTGAGCGCGAGGCCCGACGAAGGACACCGGCCGGTGGAGGTGTGATGCCTGACATGATGCCTGGCGGTATGCCTGGGGGCATGCCTGGCGGTATGCCCGGCGGGGCAGGGGCCGGCAGGGGCGTACGAAGGAACAGATAACAGCAAAACGAAGGAAAAAGGTTAGCCTTTTTCACTTGCCCTATTGCATAAATTTGTGTAACTTTATCGCGTGAAAAAATTTCTGGCAAAAAACTAATCAAGTTTGAGCCATTTGGACGAAGGAATCTATAGGCTGCCTGGGAATCGGGCGCTGAAGTGGTAAGGCGTCCGGACAGATGGTCCACGTCTTTAAGTGCAGTCCGGTTGTAACTACTGAAGAGGTAACTGGTTCGATGACTGGTAAGGACTGTACGTTCAGAAAGGAGCATGCGGTGTTGTATTATCGTAGAGGTTTGTTATCATTGATCTCGCTTTTAGCGCTTGTATTGGCAGTGGCCTTGCCAGCTCAGGCGGAAAATACCCAAATAAACGCTACTGACCTTTTGGCAGAGGGTCAGCAGCAATTCCAGAATCAGGATTATGTCACCTCCAGGACATCTCTCTGGAAGGCATACGGCAAAAAGGCTGAGCTTTCAGATACCCAACGGCAGGTTCTCGCCGGCCTGTTAGGGGAAGTTGACCAGGCCATTCAGGCACAGGTGGTTGACAAAGCCCAGTATGCCGTTGCTGAAGAGTCGCTAAAGGCACAGAATTGGAAGCAGGCTCGTGAAGGCTTTGCCAAGACAGCCGACTCACCATACGTCTCGCCAACCCTCCGTGCAAAGGCGAGGGATCAGCTGGCTATGGTGGAGATGAAACTCGCTGCTTCAATGGCTACCGACGCCGAGGAGTCTGATAAGGGCTTGGCAAAGGCTGAAGCGGTCCTCGCAGCCTCGGAGCAGACAGACGATCTTAAGTTTGTGGATGAAACGGGTGAGGAAGCCGCCCCCGAAGAGGAAGTTGCGGATGTAGCTCCAGCAGCCCAGACCAAGACAATCGCCCAAGCTCCTGCCCAAGAAGCTGGGCCTTCCGACGAGCAGGCGAAAAAGATCAAAGTTGAGATGTTGATTACACAGGGCAAAGATGCCTTGAACAAAGACCAGGCTGCAAAGGCGGTGGATTTGTATTCTCGCGCCCTGGAGCTTGATCCGAATAACGAAGTTGCTTGCACGGAACTGAACAAGGCCAAACTGTTGACAGCCAGGCCAACAGGTTCAACGTTCCTCGCCAAATACGAAAAAGAGCTTCGTATTGAGAAACAAATTGCCGAACAGGAAATTCAGCAGAATATGAAGCGTTCTATGGAACTCATGGCCAAGCCCGTCAGCATAGATACATTCGACGCTGCCGAACAGGCTGCCAAAGTTGCCAAGAATATCCTGCAGAACAATAAAAGATTGTTCTCAACCAGCGAATATCGTACTGGCCTGGCCAAGAGTGAAGACCAGCTAAGGTGGATTCGCGGAAAGCGTGACGAATTTACCAAGAAAAGTCTCCGGGAACAGGTAGAGCAAATAGAAGCTCAAAACCGCGATCGTTCCGCCAAAGTAAGGGTAATGCGTGATCAACGCATTGCAGATTTGACAACCAGGGCCCAGTCGCTATTAAACGAAGATTCATACCAGCAGGCCCTTAGCGTAATGGAAGAAATTCTCGAATTGGATTCGAAGAATACCTGGGCGATCTACAACAGCAGCGCGCTTAAGAGGATTATTATTATCCAGCAGCAGAAGAAGGCGGATGTCGCAGCTGACATGGAGACGTCGAAGCTTTCTGCAGATATACGGAACACGGAAATTCCGTGGTATGAGTTGATCCGTTATCCCAAGGATTGGAAGGCATTGACAGCTCGCCGGGAACGATACGGTGCGGGCCAAATCAATGAATCGGAAGAGGACCGCAAGGCAAACCAGAAACTTGAGATGAAAATGCCGAAGTTCGACTTCCCGGATTTGCCGTTCTCCGAAGTCGTGGATTACATCCGTGAGAACAGCGGCGCTAATATTTTTGTGAACTGGAAGGCTCTGGAAGCGGCAGGTATCGATAATACGCAGACAGTTTCGATCAAGCTGACAAATGTTTCTTTCCGCAAGGCATTGGAGCTTGCCCTTAACGATGTCGGCGGCGGTGCTACGGAATTGGCTTATGCGGTCAACGACGGAGTTGTTTCCATATCCACCCGCGAGAATCTCAACCGCGAAACCGAAACTCGGGTCTATGATATTCGTGACCTGTTGATTCGTATTCCGAACTTCCCAGGCACGCGCGTCAGCCTTGACGCTATCGGTTCTTCCATGGGAAGTAGTGGCGACAGCGGCGGCAGCAGCAGTTCTGAAAGTCTCTTCGATGACGAAGACAGTGAAGACAACGAGGATGAGGATGTTGCTCAGACTCGTAGCGAATTGATTGCCAGTGTTCGTAACATGATTACCGAAACCATCGCTCCTGATTCATGGAGGCCTGAAGGTGAAATCGGTGCAATCAACGAACTGCATGGTAACCTGGTTATAACCCAGACCTCTGAAAATCACCGTAAGGTGCACAAGCTTATCTCCAGCTTGAGAGAATCCCGTACAATTCAGGTAGCAATTGAAGCCAGGTTCATTACGGTTAACACCGGCTTCCTGAGCCAGATCGGCGTCGATCTCGATTTCTACTTCAACCTTGGTTCCACTATTGACGGAGCCACGGCAACTGATCCGATTACCGGTGCACAGGTCCCAGCTGCTGGTAGCAGTACCTGGCAGAACCAGGGTTACAGCCGCAGCCGGCAGCTTCGCAATTTTTCGCCTATCGGCGTCAGCCAGAGCAGCATGAATTTTGCGGATGTAATGACGCAGACGACCAACGTTGCTGCCGGTATCGGCAAGACGATGGGATTGGTTGGCGGTGCACCGGCCATGTCGATCGTGGGTACTTTCCTCGACGATGTTCAGGTGGATTTCCTGATCGAGGCCACCCAGGCTCACCAGTCAACCCGCACGTTGACCGCGCCGCGCCTGACCCTCTTCAATGGTCAGCGGGCAAACGTGAGCATTCAAACCAGCCAGGCTTATATTTCCGGTATTGAGCAGGTCGTTTCCGAAAACGCCACGGCTCCACAGCCTGAGATTTCCTATGCCCCGACCGGAACCATGCTGGATGTCGATGCCATCGTTTCTCACGACAGGCGTTATGTTACAATGACACTCAGGCCTCAGGTCGTTACGCTGAATCTTAATGACAATGGCCAGATCAGCGGCACAAATGTCAGCGGCGTTTTCATCGGTCTGCCGGTTGTTACTTTGCAGAATATCGAGACGACGGTCTCGGTTCCTGACGGCGGAACGTTGCTTATCGGTGGCCAGAAGCTTACCGGCGAAGTTGAACGAGAGATGGGCGTTCCGGTTCTAAGCAAATTGCCCATTATCAATCGTGCATTTACAAACAAGGGCAAACTGCGTGATGAAGAAACGCTTCTGATCCTTATTAAACCCACAATCATTATCTCCGACGAAGCTGAGCGGGATCCGGCAAAACGGCTGGAAGAGCCGACCTTTGATTCCGGGCTTGGCATGGAATGATGAGGCAGGTTAATTTAATTGCATAGGAATATTTTCGACTCCATATTGAAGTGGAATCGACTAAATTCGTCCGAAGGACGTTAAATAAAAACCAACAACAGGCTGCGGGTCTTAATGACTCGTGGCCTGTTTTCTTATATAATCTTAAGCCTGATCTTGGGAGCGTGATATTATGGATCGTATTGGTTTGATGGGTTGGGTATTAAGTCTGACAGGGGTCTTGCCTGGGCTTGGATACGCCCAGGCTGAGCTGCCCGACAAACCACCTGGCGAAATGCCTGCAGAAGCAAGCAAACTGCAAAATACGCCCGATGAATTTCGTTTTGAACACGTTCGGATAGATCGCAAAACTGGCACGGTTACTGTGGATGCGACTGTTGTTCGTGCACAGTATGCGCTGGAATTCCTTTTATGCAAGGCAGGAACCAAGGAATACGAATCCGTTCTTGCTACCCCCGCCGAAGCCTGGCAGATTCACGCCGGGCTGTTGATGTTGGGTTTGTCGCCAGGATTACCTGCTGTAGAACAGGATGGTAAATATAACCCGCCGCGTGGAGCGGGTCTGCAAATTTCAATTGAGTGGAAAGACGGAGCAGGCCGGGTTTGCACTGCACAGGCAGCTGACTGGTTCAAGGCTAGCACCATCGGCAAAGGAGCGCCGAAGCCCAAGCGATGGATTTTTGTTGGATCGAATCTTTTGCCCGACGGTCAATACGAAGCCGACGATAACGGCGGAATTATTTCAGTTGCCAACCTCCCGTCATCTGTGATAGATGTTCCTTTCGCCAGTACGAAAACTATTGATCGGCGGGAATATGTGGAGGACAAAAAAGCCCTTCCGCCAGCCGGCACGGAAGTGCAGTTGATCATAACGCCTGAGAAGGATGCAGCCCGGGCTGACTATGCCCGCGCACTGCTGGAAATAGATCGCAACAATCAGCTTAAACTCGATGGCCAGGCTATGACGCACGATCAACTTGCCCCGTGGGCAGAGCAGTATATTTCCCGTCACAAGCATGGAACGGTCGTGATTCGCTCAGCTGCGGAGGCGTTGAGCGGTTTTGCTCCGCGGGTTGGGGAAGAACTCAGGCTGGGTGGCGTGTTTGATATTCAATATCGAACGGTTACATTTTTGCACGCGCCATTGCCTCGCACCGCAGGCCAGTCAGCCAGGGCCTTGGCAGAGTGGCAGTCGCGTTTCAAAAATCCTGGCGATGAAATTCAGAATCCGGCAATATCAGCCCGGCTGATCCTGCAGAACATTCAGATTGAGCGGGCCGAGCTGGAAAGACTGAACATTCTCTGGGCCCAGTATGCAAAGGCGCTTGAGGCTGAAATGAAAGCGTATAATGCAATGGCGACGGAAACACCAGCTACGCAACCAGGCTCGAACCAGAATGCTAATCCAACAAAATGATCGCGTTCAGCCAAAAAACTGAAAGTACATCTCAACCAACCGCGTTGGACGCTTCCTTACGACCAGGTGTTTGGCGAGAACTTTTAGTTCGTGATGGCTGGGCGATGCTTTTCGTGACAGCAATGACGTTGGCGGTGGAGTTGGGGTGCTTTTTTGTGGGCCGGGTTTACGGCGCGGAGTTTCGGCTGGCGTTGCTCGCGACGCTTGGGATCATGTCGCTTTGGGTTGTCCTGGCGCCTGGGCCTTTGGCGGCCTGGGGGAGGGGTAATCTCTCAGCCTTTTTGCGTGGCGGAATCGTAGCCGATGCAACAGGCGTAGCCCTGCTTGTGATTTGGATGTTCGCGCCGGCTGGGGCTTGTCTGACTTTTATGGGGGTGGTGAAACTTTATTGTGTGTTCGTAGCAGTGACGCTCATGGGGGTGTCTGCGGTATGTTTGGCGAGAAGTTCAGCAGGCAGACAGGTTGTTGCGGTGATTGCTGTTGGATTGCTGGCGATTGCGCTGGCGTCGCCCGTCTGGGCCAGTGCGCATATCGGAGGCCCGAGCCCTTCCCCGGAGGTTCAGCAGACTATAGCAGATTGGGCGATTCGCGTTAATCCTTTTTACGCAGCTTGCGGCGCGGTGGTTTACGAAACGAATTTTGTGTGGCATGACTGGGGGATGATGTATGATTTTTCGCGGATAGGCGAATACGTCAGCCCGGGCGAGGTGCTTTGGTATCAGACCATTCTGTTGTACCTGGCCTTGGCTGGGGGGTTAGGCTTGCTGGGGATTTTGCGCCACAAATGTCGGCAAAAATAGGAACTCTCACCTTTTCAATGCTCTTGCCAGAACCCGTCTTCGCGCGAGCCGTAATATTCCCGAAGAACCTCGTCGAGAATTTCAGTGGTCCTCATGGCAGTCAGGCCGGTGCTTGGACATTTCACATCCAGTCCGCGCAGTTCATCGACCATTGACTGAATCAAAGGCTGTTGAATGTGTGGCGGGTTTGGCAGGTCGAACGTCTGCGTTTGGCCTGCTGCGGTTGTGAAGGTTACCGGTTCATTGCCCAGCAGCGACATCGAAATCTGCCCTGACGTGCCGGTAATCTCTATGCGGTCTTCATCTACGGAGCTGGCGAAGTTCCACATCGCCGAGCCGAGTGCGCCGTTTTCCATGACGAAATTGAATACGACACAATCCTCGACGTTGATCGGCGAGGCGACGTTCACAGCCCGGCCTTGCACTTCAACCATCGGACTGACGATGTAGTTGAGAATGTCTATCCCGTGCGAGCCGATGTCCATTATCAGCCCGCCGCCGCTTTGCTCCGCATCGACCCGCCAACCCCATTGGTCTGGCGTAACGTGACTCCTGGGCCGGCGCAGACGATAAGCGACGTCGGTGATTTTGCCCAATTGACCGGTTTCGATAAGCTCCTTGGCTTTGAGGAACCTCGGTAGCCTGCGACGATAATATGCGACAAACAGCGGCAGGTGTGCCGTCTTGAAAGCTTCGACCATTCGTCGTGCTTCTGCCGTGTTGCGTGTCATCGGTTTTTCGACGTAGGCGGGTTTCCCAGCCTGGCAGACCTCCATCGCCAGCTCACAATGAGAGCCAACCGGCGTGGCGATGTATACTGCATCTACGTCCGGGTCGTTAATCAATTGGTTGGCATTGCCGTAAAATTTCGGAACATTATGACGTTTTGCGAAGTCGGCTGCCTTTGCTTCATCGCGGCGCATCACAGCTACAACTTCACTACCGTCTGCCAATTGCAAACCCGGAACGCTTTTGACTTCACAGACTTTTCCGCAACCTATTACGCCCATCTGATTTTCGGGAATTTTTTTTTCACTATCCTGTTAGGCCAGGTATTTTTTATCTGTTCGTTGGAAGGATTTCATTTGCCTGGCCATCTCTTCGTAGCCTGCCCGGCCCATGAGTGCAAAAGTAGCCTGTTTTCCTAGTTCAACAGCAGGCTGGTCGTAGGCGTTGATGTTCAGCATTTCGCCTACGATGCTTGTGGTAAATTCGTAAAGGAACAGGAATTGCCCGACGTGACGTGCATTGATTTCCGGGAAAGTAATCGTGACGCTAGGCCGTTTTGAATAGGCCATGGCGTATTCGGTTGCCACTTTTTCCGCAGCCAGGAGTTTGCTGAGTTTTTGCTTGCGGAGATACGTCAGGCCTGGGATTTCCCCGAACGCATCGGGGATTCTGATTTCCTTCGGATGCTTTTTTACGTCCATGAAGACGGTGAATTTATCGTTTGGCCCTTCCCGGTACAGCTGAACCTGGCTGTGCTGATCCGTCGTGCCCAGGGCCTTGATGGGGGTCGGGCCGGTGAAAATTTCATTGCCTTCGCGGTCTACCTGCTTGCCTAAGCTCTCAGCCCATAACTGACGATACCAATCAGCCAGCATGTACAGCCTGTTTGAGTAAGGCATCATGACATGCATGGGTTTGTTCTTGGCGGTGAACATGATGTATTTTACCGCAGCGAGAATGGTTGCGGGGTTTTGCATGAGGTCCATGACTTCCACGATCTGCCGGCAGGAATCCGCCCCTTTAAGCAGTTCGTCGATATCGATTCCGCACATCGCAGCTGAGAAGAGTCCCACCGGCGAGAGTACGCTGAATCGGCCTCCCACATCGCCGGGTACGGGCAGAGTGGCGAACCCCTCAGCCTTGGCGATATCGTGCATCGTTCCCTTATTGGCATCGGTGGTTGCGACGATTCGTTGAGCGTAATTGTCGCCGAGTTTGTTTTTCATCAGATCGCGGATGAGCATGAACTGGCTTGCGGTTTCCGCGGTCTCGCCGGACTTGCTGATAACGTTGATCAGGGTGGTCGGCAGTCGACGTTGAATAAATTTGAAAGTGTCGACAACGAGGGATGGATCTACGTTATCCAGCACGAACAGACGCGGGCCGCCACGCTGTTTTTCAGAAAGGAGATTATACGTAGCCGGGTTCAATGCCTGCTGCAGAGCGATGTTGCCCAAAGCGCTGCCGCCAATGCCCAGAACTACCATATCCGTGGTATTGTCCTTGTAGCGGGCGACCAGTTCCTTGACGGATTTTTTGTAATCGTTGTTTGTGGGCAAGGCTGCGTAGCCCAGCTTGCCTGTGCGACATTGATTGACGACCGCTGCATGTGCCTTGGCCAGTTTGGCTTCCACCGCAGCCAGGTCGGCAGGGGTAATGCCGTGATCCTCTCCGACAACCTTGGCTGTCGCATTTTTCCAGTAAAGTCGTATCATTGAAAAATCCTTTCGAGTTTTTTTAATCGCAAAAATAATTGCCGGACATAACTCCGGCTAACGTCTTAAGATATTCATTCCGGGCCAGGATAACAAGTGCTCAATGGACATTTCAGGCTGTTGTTTTGATATTTTGTGGGGTATCCTCAGCCAGCTATAGCCTTGCCTAACAGCCCGACGCAGGGCTATAATCGGATTGGCTTGTCTGAAATGAGGATTTTTATGGAACTTGTAATTAACGGCGAAAAGCAGACGCATTCAACGGATTTAACCGTTGCAGCCTTGCTGGAAGTGTTGAAAATGGATCAAAGGCTGGTAGCTGTGGAAGTTAACCGTAAACTTGTCACCCGTAGCCTGCATGAAGAAACTCTCCTTAAGGACGGCGATGTGCTGGAAATCGTCAGCCTGGTCGGCGGAGGGTGAAAGGATTGCGAAGTAAGGATTTCGGAATTATAAACAGACAATTGTTATTCTGATACAAATAAGATAACTGATGATGAATGAACTATTGACGACAAATCGTTTGAAGATACTTGAGATTGCCGCTGCTCATGGTGCGCATCAAGTACGCGTGTTTGGTTCATTTGCAAAAGGCAAGGATTGTCCCCAAAGCGATATAGACCTGCTCGTTGACATGGATTCGGATCGGTCGCTTGTAGATATAATTGCGATCAAGCATGAAGTGGAAGATTTAACTCACCGCTCTGTCGACGTTGTGACGGCAGCTGCGCTGTCGCCGTATTTGCGAGAGGAAGTGCTGGAAGAGGCGGTGGCATTATGAGCCGCGATGAAGTTTACCTCCACCACATCATGGATGCGATTGACAAGATAGAGTCCTATGCAAAAGTTGGTCATGATGAGTTCATGGCTACGCCGCACTGGCAGGATGCAATCATCCGAAATTTCGAAATCATTGGCGAGGCAACAAAGCGACTGGGTGAGGAATTCAAAAGCCGTAATCCCGCTATTCCGTGGAGGAGCATTGCAGGATTTCGCGATGTATTGATTCATGATTACATGGGTGTCGACCTGAACGCTGTGTGGCAGATTATTGAAAAGCAGATACCAAGTTTGAAGAAGGTTATTCGAGAAAGTTTAGAAAGAGAAATTGAAAAATGACTACTGAAAAAATCAGAATTGGTGAGTTTGAGTTTGAGAATCGACTTTTTGTAGGGACCGGCAAATATGCCACCTACGAGCTCATGGCTGAGGCCTTGGCTGCGAGCGGTACGGAAGTCGTAACTGTTGCTGTGCGTCGTGAGCGGATGGTTGATGGCGACGGCAGAAATATTCTGGATTTCCTCGATCCGAAAAAGTACACGCTTTTGCCGAACACGGCAGGCTGTTTTAATGCTGAGGATGCTATTCGCACGAGCAGGCTGGGCAGGGAGCTGCTGGAAGGTATCGGCAATGCCGGGGCAGGCTGGGTCAAGCTGGAAGTGCTGGGCGATAAGAAAACGCTCCTCCCTGATCCGATAGGCACGCTTGAAGCATTGAAGGAACTCAAGCAGGATGGCTTTACCGTTCTTTGCTATACTTCCGACGACCCGATCATGGCGCAAAGGCTGAAAGAAGCCGGTGCCGATGCGGTTATGCCCGCAGCTGCTCCTATCGGCAGCGGCCAGGGCGTGCTCAACGAATATAATATCCGAATAATTCTCGAACAACTCAAAGAGGGAGACGAGAATTTCCCGATTATCGTCGATGCCGGTGTCGGCACAGCCAGCGATGTGACGGTGGCTATGGAACTCGGTGCCGATGGCGTGCTGCTGAATACCGGAATCGCCGGCGCGAAAGATCCGCTGAAAATGGCCAAGGCTATGCGATATGCTATAGAGGCTGGGTTGCTGGCAAGACAGGCTGGGCGTATTCCGCGAAAACTCTACGCTACCGCTTCCAGCCCGCTCGAAGGCGTGATAG
This sequence comes from Phycisphaerae bacterium, assembly GCA_963664745.2. Taxonomy (GTDB): domain Bacteria; phylum Planctomycetota; class Phycisphaerae; order SM23-33; family SM23-33; genus B1-G9. The sequence goes on along the minus strand of CAXXMC010000004.1, from coordinate 990,063 downwards.
GAGTTTGAAAACAGGATTCGTTGAAGAAAGAAGAACGCGAATTGCACGAATGAAAAGCCAATTGCACGGAGTTGTTTGGTTTTAAAAAAATCCGTGTAATCTGTGAAATCTGTGGATGTACCAATAGCAAAGAGAACAGAAAATGGACATACGCACGAAAATCTGCATCTGGGTTATCGTAATTGGCATGGTGAATTTCTTGGCCTATACGATAAGTTATTCCATTGTTGGCGGGGAATCCGTTCGCGGCAAGATTGAGAAGGTCGAGACCCCAGCCGGTGATGAGTTCAGATACTATCTGGATTCCGGCATGGAAGTGCCCCGGGGCGAGTTCGTGTATATGGGTATTCACTCGATCAGCATTTGGATAACTGTCGGAGCCATCATGCTCTCGATGCTTACCCTGGCCAAGGATAGGATTTCCGACTCTATGCACGACGCCATGATGCGCGGCAGGACGCTGTGCACGGTTTTGGCTGTGGTTATCGGGATATGTACTGCCGGGCTGGCGTTACAGTTTGTTCGCCAGTTCGTGAATCATTTTGAACACCCCGAAATTACAAGTGTTCGCCCAGCTGGGCCTGCGACGTCATCGCCAGCAGTCTTGCCCTCTGGGGCAATTCCAAAATGATATGTTTTGAATTTAGAATTTCGATCTTCGGATTTCGAAATTGTCTTATAACGCCACGGAAGGTCATCTGAATTGCAACAGCCTGGTTTGACAATTGAGGACATTCTTGCTCCAGGCGGGCTTATTGCCCGGCAGCTTGGGAATTATGAGCACAGGCCCGAGCAGTTGGAGATGGCCCAGGCGGTGGCGGGGGCTTTTGCGGATAACCAGCACCTGTTGGCTGAGGCAGGGACGGGGGTGGGCAAGAGTTTTGCGTATCTCGTCCCGGCCATTCTCCAGGCTGTTGCAGGCAAGAACAAGCATCGCGTTATCATCAGTACCTATACCATCGCCCTTCAGGAACAGCTTATAAACAAGGACCTGCCGTTCCTGAGCAAAGTTCTTCCCGTTGAATTCTCAGCTGAGCTTGGCAAGGGTCGGCGGAACTATCTCTGCTTTCGACGGATGGCGTTGACGATGAAAGGGCGGGATAAAATCTTCGGTTCCGAGCGTCAGCAGTGTCAACTGGATGACCTCGAAACCTGGGCAATGCAGACCACCAGCGGCGAGTTGCAGGAAATCCAATTTGAACTCGATCCTTATGTGTGGGGCAGGGTCTGTAGCGAGCCGGGCGCTTGCCGCGGCGGGAAGTGTGAATACCACACCCGCTGTCACCTTGCCTCAGCCAGGCGACGTCTGCTCGCAGCCGATATCGTGGTAGCGAATCATTCGCTGTTTTTCGCCGACCTGGCCATGGAGAGCGAAGAGGCTGTGCTCCTCGGCGATTACGACTATGCCGTGCTGGATGAAGCTCACACAATAGAGTCAGTCGCGAGCGATCACTTTGGCAGATCCGTTTCCAGTTCAAATGTGTCGTATCTTTTACGCGAACTTTACAACGACCAGACCGACCGTGGCCTGCTTGCTCTAATCGGCGCGTCAGATGCTATTCGGGCAGTGCAGGACGCAGCTGCGATCAGCGATGATTTTTTTGACAGCCTGGCTGTTCTTGGTCCGCCGGCAGTGGCTGGTAACGGCAGGATTCTGCACCACAATGTCGTGCCGGATACCATCTCGACATCGTTGCGAAACGTGGCTGTTAAGCTCCGACAGCTTCGAAATTCCATAGAGAATGAGGATCAGAAATTTGAGCTGGTAAGTTTTGAACTTCGCGCGATAGAAACCGCCGACGCATTGGCTGGGCTTATTGCGCAGGATGAAAAAGAGCATGTTTATTGGTACTCAACGCATCAGCCTGGAGGGGACGGCGGTTTGCGGGGCAGGAAAAAAACGGTTAAAAAAATCGTTACGCTTTCATCCTCGCCGATAAATGTCGCACCGATTTTGCGACACGCTCTTTTTGACAAGGTTCGTTCGGTGATCCTGACCAGTGCGACGCTTGCCACTGCCAGGGGAAATCAGCATGGATTTGAATATATTCGCAAACGTCTGGGTCTCGACGACGGCCGCGAAGTGCTCTTGGCCAGTCCGTTTGATTATCGCAAACAGGCGAAACTCTATATCGAGTCGCGATTGGGCGACCCGAATTATTTACAAAGTTTCGCACCAGCTGCGGGCGATGCGATCTGTCATTACGTCAGCAAGTCGCAAGGCCGATGTTTCGTACTGGCTACGAGCTACAGGCTGCTAAACGCGTTGGCCGAGCAGATCGAACCCTGGTGTGACGATAACGATTACGAGTTACTCGTCCAAGGCAGAAAGATTCAACGCACCGCGATGCTCGAGCGGTTTCGCCAGCAGGAACGTTGCGTTTTGATCGGGACGATGAGTTTCTGGCAGGGTGTGGATGTCGCGGGCGATTCACTTACCAACGTCATAATCACCAAGCTGCCCTTTGCCGTGCCGGACTCGCCGATTATCGAGGCCCGGATCGAAGCTATCCGCAACGCGGGCGGTAATCCGTTTGGTGACTTTCAGCTGCCCCAGGCGGTGATACTCTTCAAGCAGGGCTTCGGGAGGTTGATACGATCTACGACCGACACTGGGTTTGTCGTGGTGTTGGACAATCGGATCGTGACGAAATCATACGGCAGGGAGTTTCTCGGAGTGCTGCCGGATATAGAAATTGTCCGCGACGAGTTCAGTACTGCTCGATAATTATCACATTGCGTAGAAGAGAACGAACATTGCGATTCCGATTATGGCCAGTACGACCCACCACCACCTTCGTCCTTGGAAAGCCCCAGCCTGGCCGGTTCCGACAATCCACTCCTTGCAGAACGGGCACTGCTGGGCGAGCTCGCTGATCATTCTGCCGCAATTCGGACATTTGATCAGTTCGATCTTGTCGTCGTCCATTAAATCCGCGTCGTTGTCGTCTGGGCCCTGGTCTGTCTGGTCTTGCCGGTCTGTGTCATTGTTATTCATAATCAGCTGCACAATTCGACGACGAGTTGTTGCATCGCCGCCTTTGGAGGTACGCCCGATTTCATGGCCAGGTCGGCTGCGATGAGCCTGCGCATGTCGGACTGGAGTTTTTTACGAGAACGCCGTTTTAGCATGGCTTCAAATTCACGCTGGCCATAGAAAACTCTCGCGGATTTCATGGCCTGGTTGGCAGAGGCGCCAGCCTCGATCTCCTGCTGAACCTGAAGAGCTCTTCGGATGTGCCACGCCACCTGTCCCAGCATCATGAACTCCGCCCCACGAGTGGCAAGAGCGCCGGCTGTGACCTCGAGAGCGGTTTTAATATCGCCTGCGGTAATGGCGTTGGAAAGCGCGAACGCTTCCGGTGAAGACCCCGCAGCTACGATGGCTGAGATGTCATCAACGGATATCCGGTTTTTATCGCCTACGTATATCGAGAGTTTTTCCAGCTCATTTCTCAGCGAAGCCAGGTCTGTTCCAATCCACTCCGCCAGCATGTGCGCAGCTGGCTGATCAATTGTTTTGTCGAGCCTTTTGACTTCTGCCGTAATCCACTTGGCCAGGTCTGCCTTGTCTGGCTCCTTGCAATCAATGATCGTGCCGACCGCTTTGAGCTTCTTACTTACGCTAAGCCTGCCGTCCAGACTGTTGACGATGAGTATCAGCGAGCCGCTGTTTGCAGGCTTGTCGAGGTAATGATCCAGCAGATCCTTGTTGCTGGATATGAACGCCTCCGCTTCTCGTACGACTACAACCCTGTGTGGGGCCAGGAATGGCAGTGTTCGCAACTCGTCCAGGACAGTAGCGATCTCTACTGACGGGTCGTATTGCGTCAGGCAGAGTTGCCGGTCGGCATCGCCGAGAAGTGAGTCGACGATTTTCAGATAGGCCCGATCGCGCGTCAGCACGTCTTTGCCTTGGAGTACATAAACGGGCTTGGAGGGTTCAGCATTCATCAAACAAAACTAGCCCCGCGTTCGATGAGTGACTTGATAGTGCGACGCTTGGCTGGGTCTATGGAGTAGTAAATTTCTTTCCCGTCGCGTCGGGCTTCTGCGATCGCAGACATTTTGAGAATGCTCAGATGTCGCGAAACGGTGGGCTGGCTCATATGAAGTTTTTTGCAAAGCTGGGTGACGTTCAATTCTCTCTCAGCCAGTGCGGTCAGGAGTTGCAGCCGAGAGGGGTCGCCCAAAATACGAAAGAATTGGGCGAGCCCTTGAATTTGACGGTTCTTGCTTGACATGTCTCAGTTCCGAAAGCCAGACATAAACCAAAGACTCTACACTTACCCTAAGCGATCCACTATTATGGATTTATTGTGGATGCAACCCTGAGGAAAGCATTCGAAATTTCGAAATAAATAAAGATAATAGCAGCCGCACCGACGAGCTCTGAATTTTTCAATAACAGCCCTGCGCGCTTAACGCGGGGCAAGAATAAAGTTATAAAAAAGCTTATCGGAGCGGTAGGCCTATATAGGCAGACTACATCTGTTTTTTGCGATACCAGACATAAAACCAGATTACGCCAATCAAGAGCACCAGCAATGGTAATTGCAGTTTCCAGTTGAAATAACCTTCTTCGCAAAGCATTTCAAGATTCACCATGTGAATCTCCTTTCCATGATTGTCCAAAGAACCAGGATACACAAACGCCGAAACAACAAAACAGCAGGCCTTTCGCAAGGCTTGCTAGAGATACATATCGGCTTGTCGAACACAAATCCGACAAATAATATCCAACTTTCCAATACAACAATAGCGGCGACTGGACTTGAACCAGTGACCTTAGGCTTATGAATCCCACGCTCTGCCAACTGAGCTACGCCGCCATAGGTTTTCCATCGGCAATAGTTTGCCCTGAATTGGAAAAAAATGCAAGTCTTTTGCTGCAGCAGAAAGAAAAAGATCAAATATATCAGAAAGCCTACATCATAAAGGGGTTAAGTCAAAAAATGGGAGAAAAGCGAGATTTATAGTTTTTTTGTTGTTTTTGGCCTGTTTTTTTTGAGTCTCAGCCGTGAATTATTTCAAAATTGGGAGAAATATTATTCCAGAGACATAGTGCAGGCTCTGCAAAAAAATTTTAGAGCATTAAAAAGTCCATTTGCTAAAACGATAAACGGCAAGCCGAGTTCAATTATGGCTTGCCGTTTGGCGTTTTGTTACAAAGTTCTTAATTTTATAATCATTCGTAAGTCTGGAAAGTTCAGTTTTTTTATTTCTTCAAAAACTTATCGATATTCCCAGCTGCGGTTTTTCCGTCGCCCATTGCGAGGATAACCGTAGCCCCGCCGCGGACGATATCACCGCCTGCGAATACGCCAGGAATGCTCGTCATGCCGGTTTCGTCCACCACGATATTGCCCCACTTGTTAAGCTCAAGTTCGGGACAGGCGTTGGTGAGAATCGGGTTGGCACTGACACCGATAGCTACAACGATCATATCTGCGGGCAGTTCAAATTCGCTGCCTTCGATGGGGACTGGTCGACGTCGGCCTGAGGCGTCCGGCTCGCCGAGTTCCATTCGTTGCATTCGCACAGCCTTGACCCACCCGGCCTCGTCGCCGACTATCTCCAGCGGCGCTACGAGAAAATCAAACTGAATGCCTTCCTGCTCGGCGTGATGGACTTCTTCGATTCGCGCAGGCATCTCGGCCCTGCTGCGACGATATGCGATAATGGCGGGGTCTGCCCCGAGCCTGCGCGCGGTTCGGACAGAGTCCATCGCAGTATTTCCCCCGCCGAAAATGACAGCCTTTTTCGCACGAATTACGGGGGTTCTGCTGTCGTCGTTGTAAGCGCCCATAAGGTTCACTCGCGTGAGATATTCATTCGACGAGTAGACGCCCTTTAGGTTTTCGCCGGGGATATTCAGGAACATCGGCAGGCCTGCGCCGTTGGCGATAAAACACGCGTCAAACTCTTCGGTGATTTCCTTAACTGTGATCGTCTTGCCGACGATTACATTACACTCGATGTTCACACCGAGTGCCCGAAGATTATCAACTTCGCGGTCGACGATGGTTTTCGGCAGACGAAATTCCGGAATGCCGTATCGCAACACGCCGCCGGTGTCATGCAGAGCTTCAAATACGGTCACGTCGTGACCAAGCCGGGCCAATTCGCCAGCTGCGGTCAGGCCGCCAGGGCCGGAACCGACAACGCAAACCTTCTTGCCGGTTTTCTGTGCGGGCGGCTTGGGCGGTTGGGCATTCGCAGCTGCCCAGTCGGCAACGAAACGTTCCAGCCAGCCTATTGCGACGGGGTCGCCTTTTTTACCGCGAACGCATTCCCTCTCGCACTGCACTTCCTGCGGACAGACTCGGCCTGTCGTGCACGGCAGAGCGTTGTCGGTCAACAGAATTTCGGCCGCTGCTGCGAAATCACCAGCTGCCACTTTTGTGACGAATTCAGGAATACGCACAGATACGGGACAGCCTGAAATGCAGGGTTTATGTTTGCAGTCCAGGCAGCGCTGGGCTTCCTTGATAGCTTCCGCCTCAGCCAAGCCTAGGTTTACTTCCTTGAAGTTTGTTATGCGTTCATTGGCAGGCTGTTCCGGCATTGACGCCCGCTCGATGGCCAATCGTTCTTTCGGCGTAAGGTCGTTACCCATTACTCAGCCTCCTTCTTGATATCTTCGATTTTTGCATCCAGCTTGCACGGGCCTTTTTCGATGTACGTCTGTTGACGACTTGCGAGTTCCTTGAAGTCAACCTTATGGCCGTCGAATTCGGGGCCGTCCACGCAGGCGAATTTTATCTCCCCGCCGACAGTGACGCGACAACCGCCGCACATGCCCGTACCATCAACCATGATCGGGTTCAGCGAAACGATCAGCTCGATATCTTCGGGCACCATTTTTGCAATCGCAGCCATCATCGGCACTGGGCCGACCGCGAAAACCGCAGCCGGCCTGGTCGATTCGTCAGCGATGATCTTTTCGAGAATGGCAGTGACGAAACCCTTCGTGCCGAGCGAGCCGTCTTCGGTGGCGACTTCCACTTTGCTGAAAGCAGCCAGGTCATCGCGCAGGATAACGAACGGTTCGCTTCTGCCGCCTATGATGGTAGTCACTTCGTTGCCGGCCTTGGCCACTGCTGCTGCCAGAGGGTAAAGCACCGCGGTTCCCACTCCGCCGCCAACACACACAACCTTGCCCCACGGCTTGATGTGGGTTGGCTCGCCCAACGGCCCAGCTACGTCTCGCAGCGAACCGCCAACGGGCGTGTTGACTATCTCTTCCGTGCCGCGTCCGATGGCCTGGACGATAATTGTTATCGTGCCGGCCTGGGCGTCAGCGTCGGCGATGGTAAGCGGAATCCGCTCGGACTGATTATTGGTTCGTACTATCACGAACTGACCGGCCTGCCTGGATTTGGCTACTCGCGGAACCTTTAAGGTCAACCTGTGAACCTTCGGTGCCAGAATTTCATTAACTAAAACTTCAAACATGTGCTACTCCTGACTAAGTTTAGAGCGAAACATTATACGCAAAAATCGCCTTTAGCGAAAGATCAAAGCCGAATCTTCAACCCAAGAGGATGCCTATTCAAGCCCGGGCGAGAATAGGCGACATGTGTTACTTGCAGAATCGAAGATACCAAGCTCGCGGAAAAGTAAGTGGGCAAATACAATGTGGCCGAAGTTGTTGGGGTGAATCGAGTCACTCATCCAGTAGTTGAACAGGTCGGGAGCTTGCTCGATTTTTTGCGTCCAGAAAGCGTAATGATCCACAACGGGCAGCTGTCTTTCCTTGCCGATTTCGCGAATGATTTCGACATATTCCGGCAGCCTGCCTCGGAGGTCTTTGGCGACATCCCAGATTGGATTCATCGTGTGCAGCATAACCAGGGCGGAGTTGCGTTTTTCAATTTCGTCGAGAATGAAATTGTAATTGTCGCGGTAATCGGCTTGGCTTATTTCTCGAGTGGTTGCACAATCGTTCATGCCGAGCATGATGGAAACGATGTCCGGATTGTGCTGGAGAATATTCCATTCGATATCTTCCCGGACTTCCGCCGTAGTCCAGCCGCTGATGCCGGTTTTGAAAACAAAATCCCTTACGCGCCCCATTTCAAAACGCACCCGTTCGGAAAAATGCTCCGAATAGTCCCGCCAGCCAAACGTGTGCAAGGCGGCGTGCGTGATACTGTCGCCAGTGAAAAGGTACTTGACTGGCTCGTCTGATTTCATGCGATTTTTGATCTTGGTAAACATTTTTTCAATTCATTCCGTGTAATTATTTTCTTTATACTGAATCCCGACTTTTTTAATGCATTTCCACGTCACAGCTGCCGATGGCGGGTCGGTAGAAATTGAACTGAACGTTCGGATGCAGGGCCAGCAGGCTCATCGGGCAGGCACTGTCGGGGAGTTTCTTGCCGATCATCAGCGTCGTCAGCCGCATGCCGAACGGATTGTCGTGCGTGCCGGCCTGCCAGATCGAAACCTTATCCGACTTCCACGTTTGAACCGGCCCGACGGTGATCGCGGTGGTCGGCACGAGGTCCAGCTTGCCGCCGCCGGAGGTCCGTGCGTTCTGCATGATCGTCACCGGGTGCAGCTCGGTGATTCGGGTGGAAAGTTGGAGATACTCTTCGGGCGTCGGCGGGTTGTCGGCGTATTTGCCTTCGCGGCGGAGGGGATCGTTGAAGGCCCAGTGCTTGATGTCGCCCTGGCCGCCCTGCATGACGGCGCAGCGGACGGAGTCGTAGCTGGCTTCGTATTCGCCGGGGGTTTCCTTGGGAAAGTGCATGTTCTCCGCGGGCATGAGCAGCTCGGGCCTGATTTTGTCGAAGCACATCTCGCGGTCAGCCTTAGCGAAACTCAGCGGGTGATCCTCCGAGGCAGCAACGCCGTCAATCAGCCATTCGTCCATGCCCCAGAAATGACAATCCTTAAGCGACATGTCCAGGGAGTTAACAAGCCTGGCCACGAGAGGCAGCTGCTCCGTCGGGCCGATGGGGCCGCAAATTCCCACGGGGTTATCAGCTGTCGACTGCTTCCAGGCTTCGATGTATTCCAACGCCTCAGCCAGATAGAAATCCTCAAGCGTATCGTAAAACTTGACCTGAAACCCTTCCCTGCTGAGCTGCAGCATATCCTTGGCTGTAAGGTTCGCCGCGTCTGAAAGAATTTCCGGATCAAGAGTCGTATAGTCCCACCAGTCTGGTGCAATCTTGCTCAAAGGCCTTGCCATTTAATAATCTCCTGAGTTTTAAACAAAAATTTTATGTTCTAAAACGCCTACAAAAGTATTTACGATTGTTTTACCAAGCTGCCCAGTGCATCGCAGAGGGGGTCGAAATTAGGACTGGCTGAGAAGCCAAGGTGATCATGTCTTCGCCAGCCTTCGGCGTGCTGGAAACACCCGCTGGCCTGACCCATTTTCAACGAAAGATTTTCCATTGTTTTAAGATAGCTGTCCATGCCCTGGGTAGCGTCAAGCCATTCTTTCTGGCTGCGGTGACAAGCCAGAGCATCGCGTTTTTTTTCGGTTACGTCGGTGACGTTCACGAAAAAGTCAGGCTGTATGAAATTCCGCAGTTGATCACACAGCCCGGCAGGTTGACCGTGATACACCGCCATCTCGCCCATGACGGCTGCGACAGGCGGATCTGACTTGTAATTCGGAATATTCCGTGAAAATGCAGCTGTCACACCCAGCCTGGACGTGTTCATATGATCTTCCATATAATCCTGAGGCGATGGCAGCAGGAGAATGGTTGGGCTGACTTCCCGCATCACAGCTGTGAGTTTGGCGATGAGCTCCGGCGTGTGAAAAACGGTAAGATCATCAGTGATTGGCTCATGAAATGTAGCGTCGAGAATTTTGGTCGATTCCCTGGCCTCTTCCGTACGAACCCGGGCGATCTCGGCAGACCCCATCGAAACAGAACCAGCTGAGCCGTTGGCGACGTTCATGTAATGAAGTTCATAACCAGCCTGGCCTAGCAGCAACAATGTCCCAGCCATCAGAAACTCAATGTCGTCAGGGTGACAGGCAACGGCAAATGCTCTTTTATTCATTTTGATTTCCACTTTTCGATTCATAAACGGCAAAACACGAATTACAAGAATTAAAACTGATTTCACGGATAAAAAACATAGGCCACAGAGACACAGAGTCTTTTGTGGTGTTGGCTACCAATGTTTTTTAGCCTTCTCTGTAATCCTTTTCAATTCAAAACTTCCTTGTTCACGATTCGATATTTGCTTTTTCTACATGTAACGTTTACATGCCTGCAAAAAACGCAGGTATGGCACCCAAACTTTTTTCAGTGCCTATTTCTTCGCATATTTCAAAACTATTTCCTGTAGCTGATCCATTTTGTCTTCCATATCCTTGACCATGGTCATCTGGGTCCTATTGCGGTCAAGGTTATGGCCTTCGCGGTGGATTTTGAAATAAACGTCACCGGCAAGGTGATCCGTAAGGAAACGGATACAGTTTTCAAAAATCATTATCTTTGCGGCAAAGACAAGATGATCGATTTCCACCTGGTTTAGAAATTCTCTGGACGTTTCCAAAAAACCGCCGGTGATTCGCTCGAACATGTCAATGTCCAGCTTGATCTTGCTGAGATCTTTTTCGTCTTCAGTCGCGGGGTTTGCTCCGGTTCGCACAAGGTCGCCGAAATCATAGCCGGGCAGGCCTGGCATGACGGTATCGAGGTCGATGACGCATAGGCCGGCATCGGTAGAATCGTCGATCATGACGTTATTGAGTTTCGTGTCGTTGTGAGTCACGCGTTCGGGACATTTGCCCTCAGCGACAAGGTTCAGCAGCACGGAAGTCTCAGCCTCTCTTGCGAGAATGAAATCTATCTCTGGCTGAACGTCTTTGGCACGATTTTTAATGTTTGCCTTGAGCGCAGCCTGGAAGTTATCGAATCTCCAGCGTGTGTTGTGAAAGTTCTGGATGGTTTCGTGCAGCCTGCCGCCGGGCAGGTCACTGATGTCCCTTTGAAATCTACCAAACGCCCGGGCTGCGTTGTAAACATGCTCAAGCTTTTCAACCTTGTCATATGTCTTGGCGTTTTCGATAAAAATATAAGTCCGCCAGTAATTACCATCATCGTCGAGCAGAAAATTCCCGCCGTCAACCGTCTTGATGATCGTCAGCGATTCCCTGGTTGGGTCACCGCCGGCAGCAGCGATCTTTTTGTGCTGATGTTCCGTTACGCGGGCGATATTTTCCATCAGTTCATCGGGTTTTTTGAAAACGTTCTGATTTATCCGCTGATGAATGAACCGCTTCTCGCCGTCAGCTGTTTTGATCCGACTGGCGTAGGTGTCATTAATATGTCCCGTCCCGTACGGCATAGCGTCTATGTAATCGCCGTTGAGTTGGAACTGCGAAGCGACTTTTGCCACATCATGTTTAAGTTCTGTTGTCATCAACTACCTCCAAAGGCTTTCTGGATATTCCCCGGCTGAGACTTTTTTCTGAATTTCTTCTTTCAACCTGGGTTTGTCTTCCTGATATGTCACGCCGAACCAGCGGTCTATCGTCGGAAGGACTTTCACACGTGCTTTGCCTTCCTGAACCAGGTCGTTAATGACCGTGGGAATAAAAAACTCCGCCTTTAGGTTCTTGGCGGTGGATTCCAGAAACGCCGGGAATCGGGCTTCGAGTTCGGCGAAGATACTCGGCGTCAGGCCCCAGAAGTTCATTGAAACGATACTGGCAGGGTCTAGCTCCGTCCAGTTCTCGTCGTCTTCGGTGAAGCGTACAGCCTGGCCGAAACGTTGGATTTTTGTACGTTCGACGACGTTGGTGAGATAATTGTCGTCGTTGGTAGAGCATACGCCTCTGGCGACATGGCCATGGTCTGTAAGGGTATTATCAAGGACGAACCCGACCATGCTGTAATCATAAACACCGTCCTTATCTTCGGCGGTGCGAAGGTAGTCGCCCATAGTCCTGAAAGAGTCATAGCCATAGAAGTCGTCGGCGTTTATGACTGCACATGGAGCGGTGACGGCCTTTTTGGCGCACAAAATGGCATGGCCTGTGCCCCAGGGCTTGGTTCGGCCGGCTGGGATGCTGAAACCTTCGGGCAACATATCAAGTTGCTGAAAAACATACTCCACTTCGATGTGTTTTTCTATGGTTTCGCCCACTTTTTCCCGAAAAACGTCTTCTATATCCTTGCGAATGATAAAAACAACCTTCTTGAAACCCGCACGAATAGCGTCATAAATCGCGTAATCCAACACAATTTCGCCCGATGGGCCGACCGGATCGATCTGCTTCAGGCCTCCATACCTGCTGCCGATACCCGCAGCCATTACAACCAATTGAGGGTCTGCCATTTTATTCCTTCCTGAATTGTGCTCAGAGGCAACAAGGCCAGATGATAATTAATAAAAATGTCAAGTCGCTCCATTATCTCGAAATATCGGTTTTTGGCAAGTCGTAAAGATGTGCAAAAGCATTGTTTGGGCAACCACATCAAAACTGAAAAATCATCTGCCAGCCGATAAAACTTTTCAAGAGAAAACTTGTATCTTTGGGGGTTTTTATGGTAAGGTAAACAACGTGTTATGGCTATGGGCGGCCATGGACAGGAAAATAATGACTCGGATTTTTGCTGAGAAGGAGCATGACAATGGCAGGTATATTCGCAACTATTGGTGATAAACTCGGTCTCCGTGGAGGCGGGGATAAAGTTCAGTATCTTTTGGCAGGTACGCTTGTGCTTGTTATTCTTATATCGCTGGTAGCTGCGATATCTTCCTTTACCGGCGGCGGGAGGGACAAAGGTCCGAATGAGTTTCATTACTATGATGTAGTAACAGGCGAAGAATTTGTCCTAAGTCGTGACCAGATGATGGAACAAAGCAAGATGGAAGGCCCCGGCGGCCCAGAGGGTATGCCGGGTGGAATGATGCCCGGCATGCCCGGCATGCGGGTGATCAACCCGAGTACCGGTGAACGAAATGGCATTCCCATGATGCAATGTCCCGCTTGCAAAAAATGGTTTGTGACCGAAGCCATGAAAAGCGCGGATCCGCAGGCAATGATGATGATGGACATGGGCCCATCAATTTGTACTCATTGCGGCGTTAATATCACGGAATACTATCGCGAGCAAAGTAAGAATAGGAAAAAAAAGAAATAGTATAAGGTCTCACATAAAAAAAGATATTGTCAGTTTAGTTTAATAGGACGCTACTGAAAGCAAGGAGGAGTATGAAGAGCCTCTTCCGGGTTTCAGTAGCGTTTTTTAATCATCTGAAAAAAGGGGGGATTGAAATTTCTATTGAAATATTTAGTTGTATATGACATCATAACTATGAAAATAAGGTAGACTATCGCTTGAAATTATATGAAAGGAGTTGTAATGGCGAACATAGCGCAGGTTTTAAAAGAAGAAGTTTCAAGAATTGCAAAGAAAGAAATCAAGGCAAATACAGCGGTATTGAAACGGGATTGCATTCGTCTTAAAAAGGATGTTGCTGATCTCAAACGAAGATTGGCTGCGGTGGAACGTGATAATAAGCTCTTGATGAAGCAAACGGCAAAAGTCAAAGCTGTTGTGGAAACGTCAACAACCACATCCGAAGACCTCAAGAAAATCAGGGTCACAGGCGCGATGATTATTAAACTTCGTGAAAAACTTGGCCTGACTCAAAATGCACTGGGCCAACTCCTCGGCGTCTCCGGGCAAAGCGTTTATCAATATGAAACAGTTGAAGGCAAACTAAATCTTCGCGATAAAACCAAGGCTGCATTGGCCCAGGTACGACAAATGGGCAAACGCGAAGCACAAAAGGCTCTCGAGGATATGGGCTGATAGGAAAACAGCACTTATAGGTTGCCTAAGTATTAATACTGGCAAGATAAAGTAAGTGCAGTTTAATATATCATGTTGAAAATCAGGTGGATCGGTTTATTCGGTCCATCTTTTTTGCGCGGATCAAATTATTGGGAAAGGGATTGAAATGAAAGTTATCGCATTCAATGGAAGCCCGCGAAAAGAAGGCAATACGTCAATTTTGATTGGAAAAGTTTTCGAACCTTTGCAGGCTGCGGGTATTGAAACCGAGTTGATTCAAATTGGCGGGAACGCAATCCATGGCTGTATTGCCTGCGGAAAATGCCACGAAAATCAAAATCGTCAATGTGTAATCAAAAATGATATGGTCAATGAGTGCATTGAAAAAATGATCCAGGCCGACGGCATTATCATAGGATCACCAACGTATTTTGCCGACATCACTCCTGAAACAAAAGCCATTATTGACCGTGCAGGATATGTAACCAGAGCCAATGGGAATCTGTTACGCCGGAAAGTCGGTGCCGCTGTGATTGCAGTTCGGCGCGGCGGGCAAATTCACGCATTTGATTCCATCAATCATTTCTTCCTTATTTCGGAGATGGTCATTCCCGGCTCATCGTACTGGAACCACGGGATCGGCCGGGCTGTAGGAGATGTGGAACAGGATGAAGAAGGCATTAAAACCATGACTGACCTCGGCGAGAACATGGCCTGGCTGCTGAAAAAAATCGGAAAATAAAAACAATGTCAATCGATCAGCATTGCGTCGCCGTATGAGAAAAATCGATATTCGTTCTGGACGGCTTGGGCGTATGCGTTGATGATTGTCTGGATTCCGCCCAGGCCTCCCGGATCGCAGAAAGACGCTACCAACATCAGTAACGTACTCTTGGGCAGGTGAAAATTTGTAATCAGCGCATCGACCACATGGAAATCGCTCGGTGGGTACAGGAAAAGATTTGTCTGTCCCCTGTCGGCTTGGATTTTCCCGCCATGCCTGGCTGCGACTGATTCCAACACGCGCACCGACGTCGTTCCGACTGCCACGATACGCCGGCCTTGGTTCTTGGCCAATGTGATTTCCTCAGCCACCTGCGCTGAAAGCTCAAACCGCTCGGTATGCATGTCATGCTCGGCGAGATCATCGCACTTGACCGGCTCGAACGTACCCAGGCCTACGTGCAGAGTCACGCGCGCAGTGGTAACTCCAAGCCCGGCAAGCTCGGCCAGGATTTCGTCCGTAAAATGAAGCCCTGCTGTGGGGGCTGCCACCGCGCCGGGCCTGGCTGCGTAAACTGTTTGATATCGCTGCTGATCCTCAACGGCCTTGGCAATCGCATCGGGACGCTTGATATAGGGAGGCAAGGGAGGTACGCCCACCAGCTTAAGTATCTCCTCCGCAGGCAAGGCTGGGCTGGGCTTAACCAGCCAACGGCCTCGGCCTGAATGCTCCAACAACTCCAAGCCCAACCCAGCCGATACGCCCATCATCTCAGCCTGTGCGTCTGATGTAGCCCCGGGTAATGGCGTTACTAAAAATTTCAAAAATTCGCCGGGCTTACATCGTCGCGTATTTTTCAGCATTACTTCCCAGCGATTTTCGTCGTCGGTTTGCAGATATAACCCTTCGAGCTTCGCGCCGCTGGCCCTGCTGCAGAAAAACTTCGCCGGGATAACCTTTGTGTCGTTGATCACGAGCAGATCGCCAGGCTGCAACAGCGAGGGCAACCCGCTGAAGGCATGATGGCTGACCATACCAGTCTTGCGAGACAGATGCATCAGACGAGACGCATCGCGACGCTGGGCGGGCTGTTGGGCTATCAGCCTATCCGGCAGCGGGTAATCAAAATCACTCAGGCTTATCGACATGAACATTTCCTTCATTCCAGACAATGCGACAGCATAACACAAAAGAGCTTTACTTGAAACATTGTAGATTCTATACACATAAATCCATGGTTCGGCAAGTGCGATAAGTAGCTTTAAATAAAAGTCTTAAAGAAATGGCAACAGACTTATCCACAGTATCCCCACAAGAGCCTCCATGCGAGGCATTCTGGCAATATGGGGGATTTGACATGGTATTATGAAAATTAATATTTTTTTCATTTTATAGCCTTAGTTGGCCTTCGGATTGGCCGATAGAACAATGGAGACCATTTTTCAGGCCTGACCAGGCCGAATTGAATGCGGGTGGAAAATGGTTTTGGGTGGCAACCGCATTAGAGTTTTTTGGAAAACGAGGCTGAAGCGATGGCTAGGGTATCGGTAGAAAAAACTATTTCCGCGGTGGCTTCGATGGATCGTGACGAGCTTATCTCATTGCTTCATGACATCCATTGCTCATTTCCACTGGACTTTTCGCAAGAATATCTCAACTCAATCACCCTCGAGCGCCTTCGTCATATCACACTGGCAGCCTGCCTCCACAGACGCAAAAACTGCGCGTAAGAATCCAGTTGTATAGTACATCAATAACACAAAGTTTGGATTCTCTGAATCTAATAAGTTCGTAGGGTAGCCTACAGCTGCATGCTGCCATTCCGGGTGAAGCGCAGCTTATGCCACCGCCGCTGGCGGCCCGGAATCCAGGGGAATTTTGTAACTCGCAACAATAAACGTGGTTGCAAACACAGCAATCACGCCACTGGCCTACTTGGCTAGATAAGGAAAAATATTGAAGTCTCTTTACAGGAAATAAAATTTGACGACGATATATCCTGTAATGAAGTTAATATTTTGAAAGGGTAAGGAATGCCAACTAGTATGACAGCGCTAGATTAGCTCAAGATTTTTTGATGTTCTTGTCGATGGGAATAAAAATCCAATTGAAAGGGCATTAAATGACTGGAGAACAGATGATGACATTGCAGCCGGAGCTGCAAAAATTTCTGGAATCGTTTCGACCTTGTTTTCGCAAAGAAGTTACTTTCGGCTACCTGGAGACATACATGCTTGGTCTGATGTCAGACATTCAACGCAAGAGTATTGAGCCGATTGCACTGGCGGCAGAAGTTCCCGTCCGAACTTTGCAGGAATTTTTATCTTCATTTCGCTGGGATCATGATCGTGCTGAAGAGTTGCTGCTTTATCGTGTGGCTGATCGCTCTTCGACGGAAGAGGGCATTGGCGTAATCGACGGCTCCGGCCACGCCAAGCAGGGCGCCAAAACGCCTGGCGTGCAGCGTCAATGGTGTGGTGAAACCGGCAAGATAGACAATTGCATTGTCGGCCAGCATTTGCTGTATACCGACAACCATCCCACAAATCCGTTCGGATGCGTCTTATGTAGCGACCTGTATCTGCCTGAAAAATGGGCAGCTGATCCAAAGAGACGAAGAGAAGCACATATTCCGGATTCATTGTCTTATCGGCCAAAGTGGAAAATTGCGGTAGAGCAGATTCAACGGGCCATAGGCAGTGGTGTAAAGTTTTCGTATTTTACTTTTGATGAGGAATACGGCAGTGTTCCTGGGTTCTGGTTTGAATTGGATCGGCTGGGCCAGCGCGGTATTGGTGAGGTGCGGTCTAACTTTTTATGCTGGGCAACTCCGCCGGCGTATCAGTCCTGCCGGGCTGAATATGCGCCGCATAAAGTTGCCGATCTGGTTCGCCACAGTCCGGTGTTTTACGGACAGGATTGGCAAACGGTGAAGATCAAAAACACGACGCGCGGAATGATGTACTGGAAATATAAAGCCGCACGTGTGCAGTTGACCAATACGGCTGAGGGTGTCAACGTGCCGACAACTCGACAGTATTGGCTGATTTGGGCTCAATCGCCTAAAACCGGCGAGAACAAATATTTTTTGAGTAACGCTCCTGCTTCGGTGAGTGTCAGGAAGCTGCTGGTTGTGGCTTTTGCGCGGTGGCATATTGAGATGTGGTTCGAGCGAGCCAAGCAGGAAACGGGATTTGGTTCGTTTGAGGTTCGGACGTATACCGGACTGATTCGGCATTGGCTGTGTTCGCGATTGGCGATGTTTTTTATATCCGAGCAGACGCAGCGGCTTCGGGGGGAAAAATCCGCGTATTACGCTGGAACAGGTAGCCACGGTGATCAACACCCTGGCCGCCAAGATCTGGCAGACTTGGCCAAGATCATGGGCTGCGATCATAAGAATAAACGAATATTATCAGTGGCGTAACGAGGCGGCCTACAAAAGCCGACAAAAACAAAATCGTAAAACAGAATTCAAGTAGCGCTGTCATACTAGCAAACCGAAAAAAAGTCGATTCCGAAAAGTTGTAACTGTGGTATTCGTGTTATTGCTCATATTTACGGCTTTTCATTTTTTCGGGAAAATATCTCGCGGGTCTTTACATTCCTCACAAGAACTAATTGATATAGATAGAGCGTTGACGCAATATATTGATTTGGGATCTCTGAAAAACTGGCATGAAAGATGAAAACGAGTACGACATCTGTTTGGAGTTTGATATAATGGCTGCAGTTGCGAACATAAACCTTGCATGGAGGCAAAAATAATGGAACGCAAAACAAATCAGCCAACGTTTCTCGACAGTTTAACCTCTGACCTCGGCGGCCGCCGCACCATTGAATTTTTCTCCAAATGCGACCGGCTCATCCCGTGGAGCGAGTTGGCAGACCCTCTAAAAGACATGTACTCCAATAACACAGCCAAGGGCGGTGCCTCCAACTATCCGCTGGTAATGATGATAAAGTGCACGATGCTTCAGAAATGGTTCAATCTTTCTGATCCTATGCTGGAAGAGATGTTGGCTGACCGCATATCGTTCCGGCGTTTCGTCGGCCTGAAGATGGGCCAGTCCGCGCCGGATGAAACCACATTCGTGCGATTCCGCAAACGGCTTGACTCCGCCGGCCACATCGCCACGCTGTTTGAAAAGACCATCGCCATACTCAAAGCCCGCGGAGCAATACTGGCTGAAGGCACATGCGTAGATGCTACTATTATAGAGTCTCCGCGTGGCAGAACCGGCAATGATGGTTTGTCCAGCACGAAAGACAAGGCTGCAAGTTACACGAAAAAACATGGCCGCGTATATCACGGTTACAAAGGACACATCGCAACCGACCACAATGGCATGATAAAGGATTACCGCTACGATACAGCGTCTGTGCACGACAGCCGTCATATCGACGAATTCGCGGAAGATGAAAAGCACGGCATGTGGGCCGACAGTGCATACGCTGATAAAAAACGCAAAGCCGCCCTTGAAAAACGTGGTGTGTTTTGCGGGATAATCGAAAAACGCGTTCGAGGCCAGAAGGAATTGACAGCTGAGCAGAAACGCCATAATCGTCTGGTAGCTGGCATTCGCGCGGTGGTTGAACATCCGTTTGCGTGGATGAAGAATACCGGGTATGGCCGGACTCGATATCGCGGACTGCGGAAAAACGCGATGGATTTTGGATTCCATGTGATAGCCTACAATTGGAAAAGGAGTTTCAGTTTGCAGATTGCGGCATAACGCCGAAAGTCCGCAAAATGCGGACAAAATTGGCTGCACAAGGCTAAAAATGACGCCGTAAAAATTGAAAAATCGATACCTGAGTGTGTTGAAAATGGTTTTTCAACACACTTCGCAGTAAGAATAAACGACGAGTCTAAAATATGAGGTTATTCAGAGACCTCGTCTGTATTTCATGGAAATTCTTCATGCGATTTCATATCTTGCCCGCCCCCGGTTTTGACGTAAAATTTTCTTTCTTAATTCACAAATATGGATTGACTCCTGTTGAATTAGTCTCAATAATCTGGCTTAGTCATATTCATGGACGATATGCAGGCATCCCGTCGCGCATCGGTGTCGATGCGGAAACTAATGGGAGGCTGGGACATCGGTGGCGATAGCCACAGAAAGGAATCATGGTCATGGCTAAAAAAGTAGCGAAGAAGGCGGCAGCAAAGAAAGTCGCGAAGAAGGCTGTTGCAAAAAAAGTTGTAAAGAAGAAAGTCGCGAAGAAGAAAGTCGCGAAGAAGAAGTAAGACGAAACAAGCCACGGCAAAACAGCCCACGAAATTGGGCATGACAACAGGACCAGCATTTGTTGGCCCTGTTTTTTTTTTATCCAGCCGAGGGCAAGTACCATAAAAAAAACAAGCCCTTGTTTTGCAAGGGCTTGCTAGAGGGTGGCTGAGGGGGCTCGAACCCCCGACCTCCTGGACCACAACCAGGCGCTCTGACCAACTGAGCTACAGCCACCGTATGGTTAACTCTATATTTAACATTATTTTATCGATTTGTGATTATTCTTGCTTTTGCTACTGTGACCAGATTGTGACCTAATCTCAATATCAAGGCTGCAAATCCTAGCATAACGGAGGAAGGTTTTCACTATAAAATATTTAATAATTTATGGAAAAAGGCATCCGGTTATTTCTATTTTGCAAGTTTTGTACGCATATCACACTTTGATGCGATTTGTTTTGATTCATTAGCGGACAAATATTTCATTTTCAGTCGTTGTCGATAATCCACTCTTGCAACTCCACCAAACAATATCAGGTTTGGAATAAAATTCTGTAGCATATCTTTTGTACACATTTCTATAGGCTTTTCAAGCCCTCGCTAATCACTTTACAAAACCTTTACGTCCTCAACATAAGTAAAGTTTCAGATCAATTTTCATTTCTCGATTTTCCCCTACTATGGACTTAGTTCCATAACAAAAAACTTTAACACGATTGCCGTCACGATTTTGGAGGACTTGAATTAGTAGATGGTAGGGAAAATCGAAAAGGGAGCCAGGTGGATGGGGTTTCGCGCATTGAAAAGGGGACCACTGTTTAATTGAAAATTCTGTATGATGTCGGCTTGTGATTTTGTTGCAGGGATCGGCATATGCGGAGTTTGGAGATGCTTACAGTGGAAGATTATGAAAAAATACGTAAAGCTGTTTTAGTTGAAGGTTTGTCTGAGCGGCAGGCGGCTCGTAAGTTTCATCATTCGCGCAAGACCATCAAAAAGGCTTTGACGCATTCCGTTCCGCAGGGATACAAAAAGCGAAGTTCGCCGGCAGGTGCTGTTGTACTCACGGAGCGGCTGCGTTTTGTCATCGACACCCTTCTCGAAAAGAACAAAACGATTCGTCGCAAGCAAAAGATGACCGGCACTAAGATTCATGATATTCTTGTTTCTGATTACGAATTCTGCGGCTGTGTTCAGACGGTTCGGCGTTACATTGCGACTAAAAAGTTACAAGCCAAGGAGGTCTTTTTCAAGTTGGAGTTTCAGCCCGGCCAGGAGGGTCAGGTCGACTGGGGAGAAGCTGATGTTATCATAAACGGCAAAGACACGAAGGTGCATTTATTCTGCCTACGGCTGGCATATTCCCGCGCCTCTTTTGTTAGAGCATATCCGTCGCAAAAGATGGAATGTTTTCTCGACGGCCATGTTCATGCGTTTGATTTTTTTGGAGGTGTAGCGCGGAGCAATGCGTATGATAACTTAAAATCAGCGGTAATTCAGGTCGGCAAAGGCAAGGAGCGCAAACTCAACTCTAAGTTTATAGAGCTTCGTAGTCATTATCTATTTAATAGTCGTTTTTGCAATATAGCAAGCGGCAATGAAAAAGGCCATGCTGAAAATCTTGTCAAAGATTCCCAGCGAGATTTAATGTCTCCGCCGCCGCATGTTGTCGACATTGATGAGCTGAATGAATTGCTTTTGCGACAATGCACTAAGCGGTTGGATATAGTCGTTAAAGACAAGGGTAAAACGCGCGGTCAGCTGCTCGAAGAAGAACGTCAGTTCTTTCTACCCCTGCCAAAGCACCAGTATAACGCTTGCGTCGGGGGCAGCACTTATGCAACAAAGCAGGCCTTGGTCGAGCATGATAATAACTTCTATTCTGTGCCAACACAATGGGCACATCATGACATCACTATCAAAGCTTTTGTAAGTCGCGTAGAGTTGTATCACGATGACAATCTCGTCGCCAGCCATGAACGTTGCTGGGATTCATCGAAATATATCCTGAATTATATGCACTATATCCCGCTGCTGAAGACCAAGCCTGGCGGGATTCATAACGCAGCCGCTTTCATCGGCCAGCCCTGGGGCAGTGACTTTGAAAAGCTTAAAATAGAGTTGGAATATCGTTACGATGGCGAAGGAACAAAGAAGTTTATAAACGTGCTTTTACTGTTTTGCGAATACGAAGCTTCTCAGGTTAAGGCTGCCGTAAAAACCTGCATCTCGCGAAGAGCATTCAACGACGAAGCCGTTCGAAATATACTTGAATATCAGCCTGATGCGATCCGCAAAAGCATTGATCTTACGCATAAGCCTGAATTGCAGATTAAAACGAACGGCATTCGCCAAGCCAGCGAATATGACGAGTTTTTATTAACGAATTTTAAAACTACTAATGAAGGAAGTGTACAATATGGAAAACAATATATTGCTTGAAAATTATCTTAAGCAGCTCAAGCTGCCGACGTTTATTAAAGAGTATCGGCGGGCTGCCAGACAGTGTGCCCAGGAAAAACGCGGTTTTGAGCCTTTTTTACAGCAGTTAACGGAACTGGAGATTCAACAGCGAAGAATTAGAACGATGCAGCGACGGATAAAGGAGGCTTCGTTCCCAGCCGAGAAGGAACTTGCAGACTTCGACTTCACAGCCGTTCCAACTTTGAACAAAAAACGAATCATCGATTTAGCCAAAGGCGATTATATTCGAAAGCGCGAATGCGTTGTAATGATTGGCCCGCCCGGAACAGGCAAAACTCATCTTGCCATATCGCTGGGCCGTGAAGCTTGCCGCCAGGGCAAACGAGTGAAATTCTTCACCGCCACAGGCCTGGCTACCGCATATGCCGAAGCCAGAGATGAACGGACCGTCCAAAGACTCGAACGGTTTATAGAGCAGCGAGATTTGATTATAGTCGATGAGCTTGGCTACATTCCCCTCGGCCGGCTTGGAGCGGAAAATCTATTTGGATTTTTCTCGAAATGTTATGAACGCACCAGCGTGGTTGTTACGTCAAACCTGCCTTTCTCCGCCTGGCCGGAAGTCTTCGGCGATGAACGATTGACCGGAGCACTGCTAGATCGGCTGACGCATCGCGTGCATGTGATAGAAGCCGCCGGCGAAAGCTACCGACTGCAAAACCATAACAATAGGCCAACCACAAAAAATACCGACGAAAATAACCTGGAAAATCAAGAAAAGGAGGCCATATGATTTGACCCCAACATCCTGAACATCAGATCGCTGATACACCCCATGTCAGCCGTTGACAAACCCCTTGCAAAGGGGTATTCTTAGGCCCTAGGTGGTACCCATTTCGATGCTCCACCTGGCTCCCTTTTCAATTTTCCCTACCAGTAGATAATGATTGTTAACCTTTGCCGCCCAATTCAACGTCAGCCTACCGTAATATCGAGACTATCGGTTCTGCAATATGTCGCTTCTTTATCGAGAATCCTTTCCGGCCTTCCGGCTGACTAAATTATCTCATATAACATGGTATAAAAAAACGGGAAGGGGTCAGTCACTGCCACATGGCAGTTTTTATGGGACAGAAAAACTACGATGTCCATCCTGTGGACAAAAGAAGCAAATCCTTGCCTATCGAGTTCCAACGCCTTAGAACGTCTTGTTCCCAGTTGAAACAACTCACAGCCCAAACCAGTACGCCAAAGACTCCCGAACCTCCGTTTCGAAATTGTCCTTACATAAATAAAGAGTCAAAAACAGGCCAAACTGGAAACCCCTTTTTTCGATTTTTGGGAAACTTTTTTCAACCCACCTTGGACAATATTTCACAAGTCATTTATATTAAGCGTGTTATAACATTCAGCCCGGCGGTTAAAAAAATGACTTTGAGACAAAAATATATTTCATATTTTCAAAGATTTAAGAGTACTGTGATTGTTAAATGTGGCAGATATGTGAGATAGCCATTACAAACATACTTGACGGTAATGCAATCTCCTGCTAAACTTGCCAGCCACGTTTGACGTCCTGAGTGAAGACCCGCAGCAGCACTGCGATAATTATCCAGAGCGGTTTGAGGTTCTTTCCAGATGCCGAAGAAATGGGTTTTGCTACAAAACCTAAGATTGCAAAGTCTTGTAAGATAGTATGTTGCGCCGACGTAGCTCAACGGTAGAGCACAGCTTTCGTAAAGCTGAGGTTGTGGGTTCGATTCCCACCGTCGGCTTTTTGTATGCAAAGGGTTTGCCTTACAAGCCAAGTCGATGATATTATCCCCCCCCTCCAAGTACTATGGCTTTGTGTTGGAAATTTGTTACGAAATTCAGCTCAAACGTATTTCAGAAAAGCCATCTTGAAGATAGGCCTGCCTTCGCGTACATACTTTCGCTCGAAATTTGTTCCCACCACATACGGGCTGTCTTCGTGCAGGTTTGGATATTCCGTCACTGCCCAGCCTGGCCTGTTGTTCATGGTGCGTTGCATTTGCTCGAAATAATCGCGATGATCGGTTACAAGCAGCAGTTGCCCGCCGGGCCTGACGACACGTTGAACCTGGTCTATAAAAGCCGGTTGGACCAGCCTGCGAAAATTGTGTCGCCGCTTAGGCCAGGGGTCTGGAAAGTAGATGTGCACACGCATGACCGAGGCATCCGCGAGAGCTTTTCTGAAAACTCCACTCGCGTCGGCACAGAGCATTCGGACGTTTTCAAACTCTGCCCGCCTGGCCCGGTCAGCTACGTAAACCGCGTATGACTTGGCGTATTCGATCCCCAGAAAATTTACGTCAGGCCTGCGCTTGGCACGATCCATCAAAAATGTGCCCTTGCCCACCCCAATCTCGATCTCAACAGGCTGATTAGGCCTTTCCGGGAAAATTTCGCTAAAATCCAGGCTATCGCCCTCAGCCAGGTCGTCCAGCAGGAATTTCCCGGGCTGCCAGGCCTGGCCTTTGCCGCTCTTCAGATGATTCGGTGATATTGCTCGCATAACACGCGAATTATACCAGAGACCGGCTATCGTGTCCTGCCAATATCGAAAATTGGGGTAGTTCACGTACAAATCCGCAGTGACATACACTTGACACCCCTCCAAAAAAGTGTGAAAATGCTTTCTAAGGTATACCGGAGGCGATATTGCTGAGGAATTATAGATCGGTGTAGGGATTTGGAGCATGAAGGGTAAGGGATTCACGTTAATTGAGTTATTGGTGGTCATAGCCATTATCGCTCTGCTTGTATCCATTTTGTGCCCGTCGCTTATCCGCGCCACCCAACAAGCCAGGCTGATTGTTTGCCAATACAATGCGTCCTCCATTCACAAAGGCCTGACGCTTTATACGAGTGAAAACAGCCAGAACTTCCCGCCGTTTGCTTTTTCCGACTACGCCAATCCGAACCTGCCACTGTCAGGCCATTGGGGAGGAGTGACCAGCCCAAACGACCCGCAAGCATTTGGCAGAATCGGCATGGAAAACATAAACCTATGGGCCTTGGTGGGCCCAGCCTTCGTGGCGGAGGAATCGCTGATATGCCCAGCTGCGGATGCAGACCTTCACTCCGAAGCTGGGAATTATTTCCCGTATAACGAACGGTTCAGCACGTATTGTCTGAGATTCCCGTACAGCGAAGACGTTTTTCGCGATTCGCCAGGACTGGCATACAAAACGGGTGAGCTGCTGGGTGTTTATCGGTGGGCAGCGGGAGGCCAGCATGTGAGGGTGGGCACAGAATACCAGACCGTGCCTCTCATCAATATGGAGCGGACGTATAGGGTCAACGGCGAGATTTTCGACCCAGCTGTTGACGCACTGCTGGCTGATGTGTTCTGGTTGAATGATAAATCCGCCCAGCTTGCCAGTGCGAATGTAAAAAAACCGTCTGCGTGTCATGGCCTGGGTTATAATGTCCTTCGCGGCAACGGCTGTGTCAAAGTCGCGGTCGATAACGGCACGGTTCAGTCCAACAGCCTGGCAGCTGGCCTGGACAATCCATACGCCGGCCCGGCGGAGAATATCTGGAATTATTTCGATAACAACGTTAAATGATTTTTGGAGACAGCTTCAAACAACTGTTAGCTTTTCTGTAAGCCATAAATCCGTTACAATACTGCTGATGAATATTCTTATCAGTAATGATGACGGGATTTTTGCTCCGGGCCTGGTGGCGTTGGTCTCAGCTGTGCGGGACATGGGTGATATTACGATTGTCGCGCCCGACTCTCCGCAGTCGGCAATGGGACATTCGATTACGCTTCAACATCCATTGGCTGTTCAATACGTGCACCTTCCAGGCGAGGCTGGGCTTGAGGGTATTGCGGTTTCCGGCAGGCCCGCGGACTGCGTCAGGCTGGCGATTCGGAACCTCCTGCCAGCCAGGCCTGACCTTGTTTTATCCGGCATCAATGCGGGGTCGAACGTGGGCATAAACGTTTTTTATTCCGGCACGGTCGCAGCTGCCGCCGAGGGGGCCATGTATGGAATCCCGTCGGTGGCTTTCTCTGCCGATATGGAAAACGAACAGGCGGACTTCGTCGCGGTCGCTAAATATTGCAGAGTAGTCCTTGATAAACTCCTGGCTGGGCAAGGCGGGCAGCTTGGCCTGGCTGCGGGTGAACTCGTCAGCGTCAATGTCCCCACGCTCTCAGCTGGCGCGCCGCGGGGGTGTCGGGTTTGCGAGCAATCCGGAGCTGAAGTCGACGACAGATATGTGCGGGAAATCTCACCCGAAGGAATAGAAAGATACAGGCTGGGCGATGAATACGAGTTTACCAATCCGCATGTGGAATCCGACGTAGCCTTGCTGCGAGAGCGATACATCACCGTTACCCCGCTTCGCCTGAACCTGACCGACCTCGATAAACTCGGCTCACTCAACGCCTGCAATTTCGATGAGTTTTTTAAATAGTCGTGCCTGCAAAAGTCGGCATAGCCTTTAAAATAGGCTCTAAAATTTCTGTGATCCCAGCTGCAAATCGCAAGGTTCTGATGAATCACTCCTCGCAGCCTTGCAATATGACGCTATCATTTAATTTCCAATTGGCGATTTTTTCTCCCGTGTCATACCCGCGAAAGCGGGTATCCAGGGTCGGTCCAGCCGGGGCGAAAATTTTCATTATGTGCTCATTTTCCCGTCTTGATTATATTCCCTGGATTCCGGGCCGCCAGCGGCGGTGGCATAAGCTGCGCTTCGCCCGGAATGACAACCACGCTTTCAGAGATGATAAAAAACAACTTTTTCAGGGACAACTAAACCAGTTTGATTGTCACCTGTGAGGCTCTGGTTTTGAACCATGCTTTGATTTAAAAAGGATTACATGGATACTTTTGATAGGAGCAAAAAGAAATCTTCTTAATCTGTGGATAAAACAGTCAGACGTAATATCTTTTTTTTGAAGTTATTTCCGCGCATTAAAAAATGGCTTGGACTGGAATTGAACCAGCGACGCCGGCCTTTTCAGGGCCGCGCTCTACCAACTGAGCTACCAAGCCATTGCCTTCCAAATGGAAGGGCTACATACTTTAGTCGTTTTTTTATTTATGTCAACCCTTTGGCTGAGGTTTTTTCAAACCTTTGTTCGGCAGAGGGTTTTATTTCTTCGCAGGAAGAAGCGTGCCTTCGCGTTCTTCCGTAAAACCTGTTCGCTCGAGAATATTATCCAGCACGAACCATTCCATGCAGCTCATTGCTCGTTGCTTTCCGAGCATTGGATTGATGAGATCGTTTTTGGCTTTCTCGAAGTCCTGTTGCGTAGCGGGCAGGAAATCTGTTCGCCTGGCCAGGTATATCGCCTCTTCACATTTCACCGGCAGAACCACCGCCTCGGCGGAGAGTTTTTCGTAGGGTTTATTGATATCCTTCGGTGCCAGGGCTTTGAATGCCTCGTCTATGAAGTATGCATCCACTGCTCCGTCACTGAACTCCAGCATTGGTAGCTGGGTTAGCTGGAAGAATCCCGAGCCGTACTGATCCTGTTCCCTGCGGGCAAAGATACCGGTCTCGACGGGCGTAAGTTTTTGAGTCTTTACAAATGCTTGCATTTCATCAGCCGTCTTGACGTTTTCGGTTGCCTTCACAGCCAGGTCGTATGCCTGGGTCAACTTCCAGTCACGCACGATATCTTTTTTGATTTCCGGGGTGATTTCTTCGGGGCTTTTGGCGGGCTGGGCGTCGGCGAGCAGCCATATCAGCTGACCGGAATAGTCTCCGCCCGGCACGAGGGTTGCGATTGGGCCTTGCTGTCCGACCTTGAGCGTCCCAGCTGGGTTGATAGCCTGTGCGTTCATCACCAGCTGTAACAGCCAGGCTCGCTGTTCCTGCGACGCGGCATTGGCGATGAGACTGTTTTCCTTGAGTTGCTTGGCTGTTTCCAAACCTGTCTGCCCGGCGGTGACCGGGAACAGCCTGATTCCGCTTACCGGGAAGATCACGCTGTCGATGCCCGGGAAGCATGCCCACTGTAATTTTGGCATGTCTGGAATTTGTGCAGCTATCTTATCCAGCGCCTCAGCCACGGTCATGTTTCTGCCTGCGAGCGAAACCTTGACGGTGGGGTCTATTGTGATTTTCTCGAATTTGCCCCATGGGAAGCATATAGCAGAGAGTCTGGGGTTAACCAGCTCGCCCAGGGTTCTGATAGCTTCTTCCAGCGGTTGCTTATCGATGGCTACGATGGGGATTTTGCGACTCAGCAGATCATCAGCTGGGATGGTGAACTTCGCGACGATTTCGTCAAACGTTTTTCCGTCGATCCCGGTTTCCTTGTTGGCCAGGGTCGCTTCGTTGACAGCCCGCTCGATATCTTCTATTACCTGCGCGAATTTGGCCTGTCCTGCCTGGGGAGCCAGGATTTTTATGATATCGCTTTTTGCATCTGTGAAGCTCTTGACTTTCCCAGCTGCGTCCTGCAATTCATATTTGTGCTCGTTGTAGTAGTCCTGGACATCTTCCATTGACGGAACGACGGCGCGTTCGATGGCTGTCTGATTAACGAAAATGTATGCCAGTTTCACAGCAGGCTGATAAAGGTAGCCGAAATCAAACGAATCAAATCCGCCGAACTGGCCTGCGGTACGGTTTTTGTACTTGTCGAAAAGTTCATTTATCTGGGCTTCGGTAGGCTCAGCCTGGGCGACCTTGTCCAGAAACACGTCGGCGGAGAGCTTTGCGACGCTCAGGTTCATTTTCTCGTTCAGATCGCGGAAGAGGTTAAGTACCTGTGTCTGGCTTGGCGGGACGAGAACATTTGATGCCTGATAATTCTTGAAGACCATCAGCCAACGGGCCAGGACGCCATTGAGTTCGCTTGTAGTCATCCCGCGGTTTTGCCGAAGGCTCCCAGCCAAGCCGTCGTAATCGAAGCCCCTGTTCCTCATCTGATCGATAGCCTGCTGGATTTCAGAGTCTGTGACTGTGTATCCAGCCTCTTTGGCTTCACCCAACAGTAGCATGTACGCTAAAGACACGCTATCCTGGCTGGGCGCGACCCGGTAAAGTACCTGGAACGCAAAGCCCTGCTCGGAGTTCTGTCCAAAGCCCGGGAGAATCATCTGCAGAAGACCAAGATCGTTATTGGCCTGGCTTCGCATGTTCAGCGTGTATTTCGTGTCCTTGGTTTGGCCTATGATTTCCTTGCCTTGCTTGTCTCCGAACAGGCCGGACAGGCCTTGGGCGCCGACTAGGAAACTGACCATAAGTACAACCATTATGACAAAAATCAACTTCTGCCGTTTGCGGAAAAAACCCAACATCGACATATTTAAACTCCTGTTACGGGTTAAGTTAATTGCATAGGAATTTGTATTTGGCGACTCCGTATCGAAGTCGAATCGACAAAATCCGTGTGCAACGCGGTAATTAAAAACCAGCCTGCCTGCGCGCCGTAATCATTCGGGCGTCTCCGGGCCGGTCTCCGCACACTGCGGAATCTCAAATCATATCCATTTACGAGCTATTTGCAAGGCCCCACAGCAAATAGACATCGGCAATTCACGAACGTTTTTGCAGTATTCCATGAAAATATTTCCACAGTCGTTAGGTTCGTGTACAATTCAGCCATGATAATCGGCTCACATCTAAGTATTTCAGGCGGGTTGGAGAAAGCTCTGGAAGCAGCGGAGGGGTACGGCTTTAATGCCCTGGCCCTGTTCCTGAGAAATCAGCGACAATGGTCAGCTGCGGAACTGACCGACGAAAAAGCGACACTTTTCCGTCAAACGCGTAAAAAAACGGGCATTCTTACCATCGTCGCACATGGCAGCTATCTGGTGAACCTGGCTGGCGAACCGGAAATCAGACAAAAATCCATCTCCGCCGTCGTAGATGACCTGAATCGCTCTGGCCTGCTTGGGATTGAATATCTTGTCCTGCACCCCGGCTCGTGCCCGGACCAAGCTGTCGGGATATCGCGCATCGCCGACGCACTGAACCAGATTATTGTTGAGTGCGAGCAAACCAGCCCGATGATTCTGCTGGAGACCACAGCGGGGCAGGGCAACTGCATAGGCCATCGGTTTGAACAGCTCGCGGAGATCCTTGCACAGATGGAAAGGCCGGCCCGGTTCGGCGTGTGTCTGGACACCGCCCATATATTCGCAGCTGGCTATGACTTCCGCACGAAACAGACCTTCCAGAACATGCTGCAAAATTTCGACCAGACAATCGGGCTGAAGAACCTACACGCCATTCACTGTAACGACTCCAAAGCCCCGCTCGGCGCGCGGGTTGATCGTCATACGCACATCGGAACGGGTCACATCGGCCTGGATGGATTCCGATTAATAGTCCGATCACGCAGGCTGCGCAATGTGCCGCTGATTCTGGAAACCCCCAAAGAATTAACCGACACAGGCCAGGACTGGGATGTCATAAACGCAAAAATTCTACGCGATTTGGCTACAGACTGAGTTGGCAGGGAATAAAAAAAAGACGCGCCGAAAATTCTTGATGCAAACTTTCGACGCGCCGTTTGTGCTTATTTTTATGTTTTATTTCTCAATTGGAAATTGCCAATTGTAAATCGGAAATTGGCATTTGGAAGTTGCTAAAGTCCTTCAGCGCTTCTGCGGAGCTGGTCGGCTGTGTCGCAGACGCGGACGGTCTTATAACCAGCCAGCGGCATGATGTATTCATTGACAGCATCCATCATATCAGCAGGCTGCGGGAAGAAAGCGTCTTCCACTTCGTCAGCTGGGGTGATCCAGTTGCGTGCACCGACGACGACCGGCGGAGCGTCGAGTTCGTCAAAGGCCAGGTTCGTAATCTTCGATGCCATCGTGTGAAGGAAACTTCCTCGCTCGCAGGCATCGCTGGAGAGCAGGATCTTTCGCGTCTTCTTGACCGACTCGATTACCTTGTCGTAGTTGAACGGCACGATAGACCTCGCGTCGATAACTTCGCAGCTTACGCCGTATTTCTCTTCCAATTCCTTTGCTGCATCGAGTGCACGGTAAAGCGTCGCGCCGATGGTCAGGATTGTCAGGTCGGTTCCTTCCTTGCGAACAGCTGGCTCGCCGAACGGAATTTCATAGAAGTCAGTCGGTACGCCGCCTGCTTCGAAAAGTTCAGGCTGATCGTAAATCCTCTGGCTTTCAAAGAAGATCACGGGGTCTGTACCGGTTAGTGCGGTGTTCATCAGGCCCTTTGCGTCGTAAGGCGTTGTGGGGAATGCTACTTTCAGGCCTGGAATGTGTGCCGTCATCGTCGTCCAGTCCTGGCTGTGCTGCGCGCCGTACTTGCTGCCGACCGAAACGCGGATGATTGCTGGCATGTGAAGCAGGCCACCCGACATGCTCTGCCACTTAGAGAGCTGGTTGAAAATTTCATCGCCAGCCCGGCCCATGAAATCGCAGTACATAAGTTCCGCAATTACACGTCCGCCTTCCAGAGCATAGCCACAGGCTGTGCCGCAAATTGCGCCTTCGGAAATCGGCGAGTTGAACAGGCGATGATATGGCAGTGTTTCAGTCAGGCCACGATACACAGCGAAAGCTCCGCCCCAGTCACGATTCTCTTCGCCATAGGCAACCAGCGTTGCGTCACGGTAAAATCCGTCCCGAATGGCTTCGAAGAGTGAGTCGCGAATGCCGATGCACTTGCCCTTCGGCAGCGGATTGCCGGCCTCGTCCAGGCCAGATCGACTCCGCTTGGCCAGGGCCTGGCTGCGTGGATCTTCGCCGTACGGCAGGAGCGTTTCAGCTTCGCGATCAGGCTCCATCGAGGGGCGATTTTCATTGGAGTACATCGTCTTTTCCAAGAGACAGCCAACTTGCTTCAATTCAGCTCTTGGCGAAATGTTCAAATCAATGGCCTTCTTGAAGGCCTTCAGGATAATCTCGTTGACCTGCGTTTGCATCGCGTCGATATCAGCCTGTTTGCACACGCCTTCTTTAACGAGCGAAGCTGCAAAGTTGGTGAGCGGATCATGTTCCTGCCAGGCTTCGATTTCGCTCTTTTCGCGATAGCTACTCGCGTCTGAAGGCGAATGGCCGCTGAAACGATACGTGATGGTGTCCAGCAGTACCGGGCCTTCGCCGGCGAGAAGGATTTCCCGCTTTCGACGGATGGCATCGATCACAGCCAGGGGGTTGTAGCCGTCGACGCGTTCGGCATGCATCTGGTTCGGCGTAAGCCCGGCACCGATACGGGCCAGGACGTTATAGCCCATGGTCTCGCCGTTGGTCTGGCCTCCCATACCGTAGAAATTGTTGAAGAAGTTCATGATCAACGGCAGGCCGCCGCGATGTTTTTCGTCCCAGAGCGTTCGGTACTGGTCCATCGTCGCGAAGCACAGGCCTTCCCAGACCGGGCCACAGCCAGCTGAGGCGTCGCCGATATTGCCGATGACAATGCCCGGCTTGAGATTGACCTTCTTGAACAAGGCTGCGCCGACGGAGATGTCGCCCGAGCCGCCGACGATCGCATTGTTTGGCATGATGCCGAACGGCGGGAAGAACGCGTGCATCGATCCGCCCATGCCTTTGTTGAATCCGGTTTCCCGCGCGAAGATCTCAGCCAGCGCTCCGTAGACCAGGAAATCGATGGCAAGGTCTTTCGTATCGCCTTTTGCGTCGCCTTCAACAACTTTCAGACAGTCGCCGCCAAAGTAGTTGGCCATGACGTCTTTTAGATCTTTGTCGTCTAACTTTTGAATAGCGGAGAGGCCCTTTGCCAGAATTTCACCATGGCTGCGATGGCTGCCGTATATATGGTCATCCGTGCCGAGCAGGTATGCCTGCCCCACAGCTGCGGCTTCCTGGCCTATTGACAAGTGGGCCGGGCCGCGATGATTGTATTCTATGCCTTCGTAATTGCCTCGGAGCTTGATCTCGTTGAGCATATTCTCAAAGGCACGGATAATCATCATATCGCGCTGGATTCGCAGCAGGTCTTCCTTCGCGAATTTTTTCGATTTCAGCTCATCTTTTATGCTTGTCTTATACTGATTTACCGGGATGGATTGAAATTCAACCGAACCGGCTTTGCGTGATTCGTTTGGACATACTATTTGATGCTTTGGCATTGATATACTCCTGTTAAACCATTTGAATTTCGCTTTACGAAATCCGTTTTTTTTAACTTTCCAGTACTAAAAAAGGTTCGGCTAGCCTGCATTCCAAAATTGAAATTACAGGCCAACCGTTCCACCAGTTACTTTTGTATCTCTCCGGCTTCGGAGCAGATGATATCTATTCCTCTGTCTTCCAGAAATTTTTCCCATTCCGCAGGGGCAGGCCTGTCGGTAATGACCCTGCTGATGGCTTCGAATTCTTCAATTTTAAAAAGCGACGGACTGAAGAACTTGCTGTGATCAGCCAGGAGTATAGATTCCCGCGCGTTACTGATCGCCAGTCTGTATATTGCGGCGCTGTCGATATCGCCAGCGGTGAGTCCGAAGTCCATGCTCAGACCGTCAGCCCCCACGAACGCGGTATAGCCTCTCAACTGTTCCAGCGAAGCCTGGGCCATCGGGCCTACGGTATCCATGCGCTCAGGCCTGTAGTTGCCGCCGAGAACAATTACGTTCAGTCCTGGCGAGTCCAGTTCAAGGGCAAGCCTGGCTGAGTTCGCTATGATCGAAAGATTACGCTTGGTTTTCAGGAAAGGCACCATCTGAAAACAGGTCGTGCCTGAATCCAAAAAAATAACGTCGCCGTCATTTACCATATCCGCTGCCAGTTTGCCGACGATACGCTTGGCTTCGATATTTCGCATTTCTTTCGAGTGAAAGGAAAAATCGCTTTTCCTCGGCAGCACAGCACCGCCGTGCACCAGCTCAAGGTCGCCAGCCTGGGCGAGGTTTTTCAGATCACGACGAACGGTAGCCTCGGAAACTTCAAGTTTCTCAGCGAGGCTCTTGATCTTAACTCGTCCATTTTCATAGACTTGAGATAAAATCATTTCCTGTCGTTGTTCTGTCGTAGCGCTCATTTTCGCCTGTCTGAATTCTGAACCTTGGCCATTGTGACTATCTAAACCTTCATCAAATCTACCATCTAATGAACGATTAAGCAACAGAAATGTGCAACTTTTGTGCAATATTTTTGCATCTTTATGCTTGACTCTTGCAAGTTTTTTCCATATCTTTATAAAGACGAGTGGTATACAATAGCTTGGCGTCAGGCTATTGGGTAAAACATTTATGAGTTAATGCGCCAATTTTGGTTTTTTGCCTGGGCGTTGGCAGGTTTGTGCTTGCCTTGGTCAGGTTAAGTTTTTTGAAGGATGGAGCGGTATGAAAACAATCACAATGCCGAAGTTCAAAGATTCCAGTCTGACCGGCACGATCATCTGCTGGTGCAAGTCTGCTGGCGACCCCATAGCAAAGGGCGATTTGCTGGCCCGGATTGAGACGGAAGATTCCTTCGTCGATCTTGAGTCCGGTTCGGACGGATTTTTGCAGAAGATTCTTGTGGAGTTGAACGAGACTGCTGCGACTGGCCAGGCCATTGCGGAAATTTCCACGGACAACGATGGCACGGCGAGCAAAACCAATATTACAAAAAACACTGATAAGAAAGTGAAGAGCGATATGAGCGACAATAGCACAGCTTCGTTGAATGTTACCCCCATTCTCATGCCCCAGGTCGGTAATGACATGGAAGAAGGTACTATCGTCAAGTGGCGAGTGGGCCAAGGTGATGTCATTGCCGTCGGCGACGTGATTTTCGATGTCGAGACAGACAAGGCTACCATTGAGATCGAGGCTGACAAGGCTGGCCGAGTTTCTAAGATCGTCGCAGCTGAAGGTGAGACTGTCGCGATCAAAGTGCCCGTCGCCTACATCGCTGATAACGATGCTGACGTGGACGCCTATATCTCAGCCAATGGTGGTGGCGGGGCGGCTGCTTCAACCGCTGAAGGTTCCGCATCGGCGTCTGCGGAGTTACCAGCCGGGGCCGAGCCGATCCTCATGCCGCAGGTCGGCAATGACATGGAAGAAGGTACGATCGTCAAGTGGCGAGTCGCTGAAGGCGACACCATCGCTATCGGCGATATCATTTTTGAAGTTGAGACGGACAAGGCTACGATTGAGATCGAAGCAGACAAGGCTGGCAGGCTCTCCAAGATAATCGCCGACGCAGGCGAAACCGTCGCGATTAAAGTTCCCGTAGCTTACCTGGGAGATGACGACTCAGCCATCGCTGCATATGTTGCAGCTGCGAAGAGCAACGAAGTGGCTGAAAAAACACCAGCGCCCGCACCAGCCCAGGCTGCATCTGCTCCCGTGGCGGCGCCTGCGCCCGCGCCAGCTGTTGCAGCACCGGTCGCTCCTGTTGTTCAGGCGGTGGCCCAGGGCGGACGCATAAAAGCCTCACCAGCTGCCCGTCGTATCGCAGCTGATCGGGGCGTGAACCTGGCTGGCGTAGCTGGCAGTGGTATTGGCGGTAGAATTGTTTCCACCGACGTTCCTGTCCAGGCGGCAGTCGCAGCTATGTCATTCGGCAAGCCCCTCCCGGCTGCGGCACCGGCGGTGGTTGGTCCGGTCGGCGAAATCACACGTACCAAACTTGCCGGCATGAGAAAGGCCATCGCTGCCAACCTCAGCAAGAGCAAGCAGACGATTCCACATTTCTATCTGACGGTCAGCATCAATGCCGAGGCGATGATGAATTACTATCGCAGCAGGAAATCGCAGTTCAAATGCACGGTTAACGACGTCGTGCTGATGGCGTGTGGCCGGGCGTTGCACGAATTCCCCGCATTCCGCAGCAGGCTTGAGGGTGATGAGGTAGTTGAACTCCCGACCGCCAATATAGGCCTGGCTGTGGGTTTGGAGAACGGCTTGGTCGTGCCCGTCATGCAGAATGTTGACCGCATGAGTTTCCAGCAGATTGCCGGCGAGAGCAAGCGGCTGGCTGATGCTGCAAGGGGCGGCAAGGTAGAAGCTATGGGCCGGGGCAGTTTTACTATTACGAATCTCGGCATGTTCGGGGTGGATCAGTTCGGCGCGATCATCAATCCGCCGGAGTCTGCCATTTTGGCTGTGGGCGCGGCGAAGGAAGCTGTCATAGTCGAAGGCGGCGCAATGAAGCCCGGCAGAATCATGAACGCAACGCTCAGCTGTGATCATCGCGTTGTGGACGGCATGGCTGCTGCCCAGTTCGCAGCAAGACTCAAAGAACTTTTGGAAAATCCGGAAGTGATGTAACAAATTCGAAATGCGAATATCTAAATATTAAACAAATTCAAAAACAAAAATGGTGGGGCAATTTGAATGGAAACTGAGAAGAAGGAATTAAATGCTGTAAGAAAAATATATGATCTTGAAGATCGGACACTGGTTTTTGCGAAAAATGTCCGCCAATTTGTCAGTGGATTATCACTAACCTTAGCCAACAGGGAAGACATAAAACAGTTGGTTCGTTCTTCAGGGTCTATTGGTGCAAATTATATCGAAGCCAATGAAGCCCTGGGCAAAAAAGATTTTTTAATGCGAATCAAAATTTCACGCAAAGAAGCCAAGGAAACCTGCTATTGGTTGAAGCTGTTGGACGTTGGTGACGATCTGCAATTACAAAAAGTAGCAGGTGACCTGTTACAGGAAGCAACTGAATTAATGAAAATATTTGGAGCAATACTACAGAAAACAAATTCAAAAAATTAATTTATGTTCATACTATGAAGGTTTTAATTGGTTTTGTTGAATTTGTTTTGTTTTTAGTATTTCGTTTTTAGGATTTGTTTCGGATTTCGATATTCTTATTTAGGATTTAATTTATGAAGCATTTTAATATCGCGGTTTTAGGTGCAGGCCCTGGCGGATACATCGCAGCTTTGAAAGCTGCCCAGATGGATGCGACTGTTGCGGTGGTCGAGAAGAGTAACCTCGGCGGGACGTGTTTGAACAACGGCTGTATTCCGAGCAAGGCCCTGCTGGCCCCGGCGGAACTGATATTCAAAATCAGCCTGGCCAAGCATTACGGCATAGCTGTGAACGGCGAGATCGAATTCGATTGGCCTATGATTCAAAAACGCAAGGATAAGGTCGTCCAGATCCTTCGCGGCGGGATCGGCAGCCTGTTCAAAGCCCGGGGTGTTGAACTATTTCAAGGTTCAGCCCAAATCGAAGCCCCAGGCCAAGTCGCTGTAGTCGGTGAAAAAGGCACTGAGCAATTCACTGCCGACAAGATCATTATCGCGACCGGCTCGAACCCAATCCGCATCGACGCCTGGCCTAGCGATCCGAACCTGGTATGTACGAGTGACGAAGCTTTGCATTGGCCCGAGCTGCCCAAGCGGTTGCTGATTGTCGGCGGCGGTGTGATAGGTTGTGAGTTCGCGTGCATGATGCAGCAGTACGGCGTGGAAGTTTCCGTCGTGGAAATGCTGCCGAGCCTGCTGCCGGGAATGGAAGAAGAGCTTGGCCTGACGCTGGCGAAGGATTTCAAAAAGCGCGGCATGGGGATTCATGTCGGTACGAAGGTCGAAGGCCTGGTCGAAGCCAACGGCGGGATTACCGCGACGATCTCCAAAGATGGCCAGGCCCAGACGCTCGACGTCGACAAAGTTCTCGTCGCTATCGGCAGAAGACCAGCCACGGCAGATATCGGCTTGGAGAATGTCGGCATTACGACCGACCGCGGTTTTGTGAAGGTTGACGATCATCTGCAGACTTCGGCGGATGGAGTTTATTGTATCGGCGACGCCAACGGCAGATGTCTGCTGGCGCACGCAGCCAGCGCTCAGGGCGTTATCGCCGTTGAAAATGCATTAGGTCATGAAGTTACCTACGACGCGCCGATACCCGGCGCGGTTTATACGTTCCCCGAAATCGGAGCTGTGGGGCTTACTTCCGCCCAGGCTCGCGAGCAGGGCATTCCGATCTCGATCGGCAATTTCCCGGTTGGGCATCTCGGCAAAGCCATGGCTGTGGGCGAGACGGATGGTTTCGTAAAGGTTATCCGCAATCGCGAGACTGACGAGTTGATCGGCGTGCACATGCTGGGCCATAATGCGACAGAGTGCATCGCATCTGCGGGTTGCATGCTGCACACGAACGCAAGTACGACCGACCTGGCTGAGGCGGTCTTTGCGCATCCGACAATCAGCGAGGCGATCAAGGAATCCGCCGAGGACGCGCTGGGAATGGCATTGCATCTGCCGCCAAGAAAAATACATAAAATCACGGCTGAGTAAAATAGAACACGAGAACAGAGATAAAAACGAATAACACGAATTTTTGAAAACTATTGAAAGAAAATTGCTTTATTGAAAACATGTTTTTTGTCATTGCGGGCGAAGCGAAGCAATCTCGCTTTGTTGGATTTAGATTGCCGCGTCGCTACGCTCCTCGCAATGACAAGTAATCTAAAGCAGCATTGAGAGGCTATGCCTTCAACAAAGCAATGGAAAATCTGCATCAAATTAAGTTTGTGGAATCCGTTTTCATCCGTGTAATTCGTGGTATGCTTTTTTTAAATGAAAAGAGAAATTGATGAGTTCTGAATTGCAGGATGCATTAAAAATCCTTCGGGATGTTGGCGGTGTTGAGGAGTTGCGGGGTTTGGCGGAGGATGGTTTTGCTCCGCAGGCCAGACCAAGGGTCAATTCCCATATTCACCTGCCGCCGAATTTTTCCGCGTTCGAGAGCGTTTCGCAGGCGGTCGGCCTGGCTGATGAGCAGGACGTTCGTGTCGTGGGCGTGACGAATTATTACGACTACAACGTTTATGGTCAATTCGTGGCCCTGGCTGCGGAGAAAGGTATTTTTCCGCTTTTCGGGCTTGAGGTCATTTCGCTGGTTGACGATCTGGTCACAGCTGGGGTTAAGGTCAACGACCCGGGCAATCCCGGCAGAATGTATCTTTGCGGCAAGGGTGTGGTCGGTGTGGCTGATCCTTCGCCGCGGGCTGCGGAGCTGCTTAAAAAAATCCGCATCAACGATACCAAACGCATGGCTGAGATGACCGCGAAAGTCGCAAGGATTTTTGCGTCAGCTGGAATCGGCGAAAACGTTTCCGACAGTGACGTGATTGATATGATCGTTGCCCGTCACGGTAGCCAGCGGGAAACCGTGACCATTCAGGAACGTCATATCGCGCAGTTTTTCCAGCAGTTATTGTTTGATAAAGTCCCAGCTGAGAGCCGCCTGGCCAAGCTGGCTGAAATATTCGGCGCTGAATCCAAAGCTTCTGGTGACGACGCGGTGAAAATTCAGGGCGAGATTCGTTCGCACCTCATGAAGGCAGGCAAGGCTGCGTTTGTGACGGAAACATTTCTCAATTTTGAAGACGCTCGCGAATTGATTCTTGAGCTTCACGGCGTGCCCTGCTACCCCACCCTTGCTGACGGAACCAGCCCGCTGTGCGACTTTGAAAACCTGCCTGAGAAGCTCGTTGGCGAACTCAAGGCCCGCAAAATAAACATGGCTGAGCTTATCCCGATCCGTAATACACCGGAAATCCTCAGCCAGTACGTCAAAGCTCTCCGTGCGGCCGGGATCGTTGTCGTAGGCGGTACGGAGCACAACACGCTGGACCTGCTGGACATCGAACCGACTTGCATCAAAGGCCTGCCTGTGCCCGATGATATCAAGGAAATATTTTTCGAGGGCATTTGCGTTTCCGCTGCTCATCAATTCCTCGTATTGAATGGCCTGGTTGGTTTCGTGGATAAACAGGGCCAGCCTAATCCTGACTTCGACTCCGACGAAGCACGAATTCAGGCATTTGCAAATCTTGGCGCAGCTGTGATTCAGAAATTTTTTACGCTACACCCGAAACGATAAAGGATAATAAAAATTATGGCATCTGCAATTGATTGGCCCGCGTTCAACCATGGCGATCCGATGGACACGCTCGTGAAGCTGTCGCATTATTACGGTTCGGATCCGAGCATCGTCCTGGCTGGCGGTGGGAATACATCGGTCAAGGTTGACGACGGCAAGACGCTGTTCGTGAAAGGTTCTGGTCATTCATTGGCGACGATGCCGGCTGAGGGTTTCGTCGAAATGGACAGAACTCAGCTGTTGGCGATTCTTGATCAGGCCATGCCCGAAGATTTCGATCAGCGAGAGGCCGAGTTCAAGGAACTTACCCTCGCCTGTCGCAGGCACCCCGCCAAGGCTCAACGGCCTAGCGTGGAATGTCTGCTGCACGCACTCGTGCCGGGCACGTATGTGGTGCACTCGCATGCGACGCTGTCGAACATGATATGCTGCTGTAATGAAGGCGAGAAAATCGCAGCTGAGCTTTTCGGTGATGACGTGCTCTGGATTCCGTACGCGCCGGGTTGGATGTTGGCGAAAATCATGCACGATCTTATCACGGCTTACGCTGCAAAAAGCGGCAAAGCTTGCCCTGCCGCTTTTCTCATGCAGAACCATGGCCTGACCGTAAGCGGCGAGACACCCGAAGAAATCCGCGAAAAAACAGATCGCGTTCTCTCGACCATAAAG
The DNA here is from genome assembly GCA_963664745.2 of Phycisphaerae bacterium. GTDB lineage: Bacteria > Planctomycetota > Phycisphaerae > SM23-33 > SM23-33 > B1-G9. Next base: position 949,446 of record CAXXMC010000004.1, on the reverse strand, counting down.
AAGCGGGTTGATACAGTTGCCTCAGCCGAGCCGTTCGGTAAGGTAAACAAAGTCACCGACACACAGGCCCGCAAACTTATAGACGTGATCGCACCAGCCTTGCGCGGTTTCCTGGCTGACGATGACGCGATGCTGCCTATCGTCACATTTGATGACGGCGAGTTGGCGACTGCGATAGCAGCTGGGGAGAATGGACAGGCTGTTGCGCTGGGCGGATCACTTATTCCCGATCAGGTTGTGTACTGCAAGAGCTTGCCAGTGTGGTTCGACCCAGCTGGGCTGGCCGACGACGACTCGATCATTGATTCGCTGAGAACCGTTGTTCAAAAATATCGTGACGCTCGCGGATTTGCACCCAAGATTGTGCTCGTAGCTGGGTTGGGCATGTTCTCGGCTGGGCAGGATTTTGCCTCAGCTGTCACCGCGGGCGATGTCTATCGCGACGCGATTGAGGTTATGAGCAGGGCTTATCATATTGGCGGGGTGAAATATCTTTCCGAAGCTGAGAGTGTGGAGCTGGAAAATTGGGAGTTGGAAAATTATCGTCGGCAGATCGCAGCCGGTGCCAACACAGGCCGGGCCGACGGCAAGGTTATTATCGTGACGGGTGCAGCTCAGGGTTTCGGCCTGGAGATCGCGACCGACCTTGCCCAGCAGGGCGCACACGTCGTATTGGCGGACATTAATGCTGAAGGCGCTCAGGCTGCAGCGGCGAAGATAGTCGGGCAGGTCAAAAAAGATCGCGCGATGGGCCTGGCTATGAATGTTACGAACGGCGAGTCGGTAGCGGACGCTTTGCATCAGGTGGTTCGCAGATTTGGCGGATTCGACGCGTTTATTTCAAACGCGGGCGTGCTTCGGGCTGAGAGTGTCAAGACGCAGGCTGAGAAGGATTTCGACTTTGTGACGAATGTGAATTATAAAGGTTTCTTCGTATGTACGCAGAAGGCATCGGCTGTGCTGGTTACCCAGCACAAGGCCCGGCCTGGCTGTTGGAGCGATATCATCCAGATCAACTCCAAGAGCGGCCTGGTTGGCTCGAATCGCAACGGTGCGTATGCGGGCAGCAAGTTTGGCGGAATTGGCCTGGTGCAGTCCTTCGCGATGGAACTTATCGAGGACGGCGTGAAGGTCAACGCGATTTGTCCGGGCAACTTTTTCGATGGCCCGCTTTGGTCGGATCCGGAGAACGGCCTGTTCGTTCAGTATCTGCGAACGGGAAAAATCCCCGGCGCCAAGACAATCGAAGATGTCCGCAAAGGCTATGAGGCGAAAGTGCCCATGCAGCGAGGCTGTCGCACGGATGACGTGATGCGGGCAGTTTATTATATTATGGAACAGAAATACGAGACAGGTCAGGCTGTCCCCGTCACCGGCGGACAGGTAATGCTGAGCTAGGCGAATTTCCGATTTGCAATTTCCTATTTACAATTGGAAAATTAAAAAACTTAAAGGACATAAATAATGACGAATGAAAAAAAAATTCCTGAAACTCAATACGCGGTGCAACTGGTCGGGCCTGATGAATTGAAACTCAACAGCCAGAAGTCAGTCGATCAGCCTGGGCCTTACCATATCCTGGCCCGGATAGAGGCGGTTGGACTTTGCTTTTCCGACCTGAAACTATTGCACCAGTTTTCTGAGCATGCCCGCAAGCAAAATGTTCTTGCCGGTGTTGATCCCCAGGTTTTGACCGAGCTGCCGAGTTACGCGCCTGGTGAGAAACCCACCGTGCCGGGCCATGAGGCGTGCGTTCGCGTTGTAGCCGTCGGCGATAAGGTCGAGAAGCACAAGGTTGGCGAACGCTATCTGGTTCAGGCTGACTGGCGACAGATGGTCACCCCAGCCAGTAACGGCGCGTTCGGCTATTGCTTCGAGGGCGCGCTGCAGGAATATGTCATCATGGACGAGCGGATCGTGATCGATCAGGTCAACGGCAATGAGTATCTCGTGCCGGTTAACGAGGATCGCAGTGCCTCAGCGGTGGCGTTGGTGGAACCGTGGGCCTGTGTGGAATGTTCATACGTCACGCAGGAGCGACAGGCTATCAAGGCAGGCGGCAAGCTGCTGATCGTAGCAGAGGCTGGGCATCCGGTTGACAGCATCGACGATTGCATTGACCAGGCTGGGCATCCAGCCGAGGTTACCGCAATTTACGGCACGGGAACGGACTTGGATACTTTCCAGATTCAGCCTACCGGCGGAGTTTACCAGTCAGCTGACGTGTTGGAAGATGTTATCACGCTGCCGGATGAGACTTTTGACGATATCGTTTACTTCGGCGCCAAGGCTGAGACTATTGAAGCTCTCAATGACAAACTTGCCCGCGGCGGGATTATGAATATCGTTCTCTGCGGTGAGAAAATAGAAAGGCCGGTGTCCGTCGGCGTGGGCAGGGTTCATTATGGCCTGACCAGATGGATCGGCACGACAAGTTCCAAGGCGTCGGATGCTTATAAGATCATTCCAGAGATTGGCGAGATCCGCGAAGGCGAAGATTTGGTCGTCGTCGGTGCAGGCGGGCCGATGGGGCAGATGCATGTGATCCGCGATCTTTGTCTCGGCCTGGACAAGATGACTCTGACAGCTACCGATTTTGACGACGAGCGACTCGAATCGCTGAACGTCAAAGCCCAGCCGCTCGCTGAGGCGAATGGTTATACACTGAAAATGGTCAATCCGCAAAAAACGCCCGTCACTGAAGGATTCACCTATTACGCACTGATGGCTCCTATAGGAGCGCTCGTAGCTGACGCGGTGGTCACTGCCAAGCCCGGCGCGATGATCAATATTTTTGCAGGCATCCCGGCTCCGGTAAAGCAGGAGCTTGACCTCAACGCTTATATCCAGAAGGGCCTGTTCATGTTCGGTACGAGCGGTTCCCTGATCAGCGACATTATAATTGTCCGCGATAAAATGCAGTCAGGCCAGCTTGATACGAATTTGTCCATGGACGCCGTCTGTGGCATGGCTGGTGCCTTGGAAGGTATCGAAGCGGTCAAAGACAGAACCCTGGCTGGGAAGATCGTGGTTTATCCCGAACTTCATGAGCTGGGCCTGGTTCCACTGACCGAACTCGGCGAGAAGTTTCCGACCGTAGCTGAGAAGCTCAACAACGGCTTGTGGACGCGCGAAGCTGAAAACGAACTGCTGAAAATCGCGAAATAATTTAAAAAAACAATTTGGGTGCCATGCCTGCGTTTTTTGCAGGCATGTAATGGTTGAGCGTGGTTGCAAATACAGCAAACACGGCACCGACATGAAAGTCAAATAAGGCGAGAACAAAGTTATGAGCAAGACATTTGTGGGTTTCGGGTTTGGACCAATCCAGAGCGGCCTGTTTCTTTTCGAGGCCTGGCAGTCCGGGAATTTCGACCGATACGTTGTAGCGGAGGTTAACCCGGCCCTTGTGCGCGCGGTACGCGAAAACGGCGGAGCCTACGAACTCAACGTTGCCTGTAAGGATCGAATCGTCAAGCATACCATTCGGGATGTCGAGCTTTACGACCCCAGCAACGCAGCTGATCGAGAGAAACTCATCGAAGCCATCGCTGAGTCTGACGAAATGGCTACGTGTCTGCCGAGCGTGCGTTTTTATAATGTCGGTGAAGAAACGAGCGTCGTGAAGTTACTCTCTGCCGGCCTGGCCAGGCGCGAACCCGGCAAGCCGGTAATCATATACGCTTCGGAAAACAATAATCACGCAGCTGAGATTTTTACCGAAGCACTGGCTGAGAATGCGTCACCAGAGGTTGTTAAAAATGTTCAGGTGCTCAATACGGTCATCGGTAAAATGAGCGGAATTATTTCCGAAGATGAAACAATAGAGGAAATGAAGCTCGAACGCATTACCCCCAAAATTTCCCATGCCATTCTGGTTGAGGAATTTAATCGCATCCTCATTTCTCGGATTGAACTGCCTGGCTATGAGCGCGGCATTGAGTGTTTTGACGAGAAGGCCGATCTGCTGCCATTCGAGGAAGCCAAGCTTTACGGCCACAACGCGATCCACGCATTGCTGGCGTATCTTTCGGATATGAAAGCGCTGGCAACAATCGCTGAAGCGGGGAATGATCCTGAACTCATGGCTATTGCTCGTCGGGCGTTTGTGGACGAGTCAGGCGTGGCGCTTTGCGCGCGGTATAAGGATCTTGGCGACCCGCTGTTCACCCCGGCTGGTTACGCCGAATATGCCGACGATCTGCTTGAGCGAATGGTTTGTCCGAATCTGCATGATCTGGTCGGCAGGGTTGGGCGGGATCATCTGCGGAAACTGGGCTACGACGACAGACTCTTCGGCACGATGCGAATTGCGATGGAATACGGCGTTGAGCCGAAAAATCTCGCCCTCGGAGCAGCAGCTGGGATCGCGTCAATGATCTGCCGGGCCGATGAACTGTCCCATGTGCCGGAACTGCTGCCCAAGGCGCCGAATCTCCTTACGCCCGTAGGCCTGTTCCGATTGCTGAGCGAAATGTGGGGCGAAAAAATCGACGACAAGGTAGCGGAGAAACTCATCGATATGACATGGGACGCTCTGGATATACTCAAGGTTTCATGAGCGGGTTGGCGGTGATGAAAACCGATTTATCAAGGTTAATGACTCTTAGCCATTTTTTACTTTTGGGTTGAACAAACCTTTAATCCTGGATGCGGGATACCAATTGTCTGGTTTATCGGATGTTTGGAGGAGTGTCTCAGGTTTTATTGTTAGTGCTTTTACCAGCATTTTTATTTCACGGGCTGAAAGCGGACCACAAATTATCCCGTCGTCGGTTTTATATGACCATTTTTTATCCCCTGTACTTTTGGGCGGGGAAATATAGCTTCCGTTGACGATTTCAGACAGATCGCATTGGGTTTGTAGAAACTGTTCGGCTTGAAGTATTTCGGAATTAATGCGCCACGGGCTTCGTAATCCTACAGGTGCGGTTATGTTTATTCTGAGTGTTTCGTCGTTGAATTCATAGAATCGCACAGCCATCGCCAGCATCTGGTCTTCAGTCAAGTATTTCAATTGTGTTATCCAAAAAGGATATTGAAATAGTTGTGATATAAATTTCCAGATTAAAATTGGAACGGTTATTGAACTCACAAAAAACCATCCCCAAAAAATAATCAGTACTAATATTCTTCCAGCCCGCCAAAACCATGCCTGAGAACTAATATCCAAATTCCAAAAGAAAATCCCCAGTCCCAATGCAATGGCCCCGCACACGGTATACATCAAAGCGCTTGCAAGTGCCATCCATGTTTGTTTTTGATAAAGCCTCCTCAGCCCGGGTTCAAAACCGGTTGGGAAATATCTTTGCATTGTGAGTAATGCAAAATGCTTACATTTAGGGCATAAAACTTTTGTGCTGATGATTTCTTTGGCATGTTCTTTCAACGCACTGTTATGAGCAGCGGTTTTCGAGCTGCTTGCCCAGCCGGACGATTGATGATTTTCCCACCAGGTGTTGGAACAGTGACTGCATTGCTTCTGTACGTTGCTTTGTATATTACCTATGTAGTCTGCCATAACAGTCTTCTTAAGTATTTTACAAATAGATTGAACGTATACAGCCATCAACGATGAAAACTTTTGTAAATACGAGAAATGAACATTTTAAAATAAAACAATGCTCATATCTGCATTATCAATCTATAGCTTATTCTGTTATCTTGCAATCCTAGATTACAGTTTTTTCTTCAGGTCGGCGTCTTTTTTTGCGACTTCATCGGCAAGGGATTTTTTGAAGGCTGCGAGTTTCTCAGCCAGTGTGTCGTCAGCTATCGCGATAATCTGCGCGGCGTAGATGGCTGCGTTTTTCGCACCATCTATAGCCATGGCACCGACGGGGATTCCGGGCGGCATTTGCAGTGTGCTCAGTGCCGCGTCCACACCAGCCAATGGCCCGGAGCACATTGGAATGCCAATCACCGGCAGGGTCGTGTTCGCAGCCAGTACGCCGGAAAGAGCAGCGCTCATCCCGGCAGCAGCTATGATAACCTTCAGCCCGCGAGCCTTGGCAGTCGCGGAATATTCGTGAGCAATTTCAGGCGTACGGTGAGCGGAGATAATACGGACTTCGTATCCAATTCCGAATTCAGCAAGGCACTTCAAACACTTTTCCACTACGGGCAAATCGCTGTCGCTGCCCATTACTACGCCTACTATTGGATTACTCATTGTTTTCTCCATTTTTTAAAACCTACCACGAATGTCGCAAATTGAAACTAATTTCACCAAAAAAGTATTCAGTAGCCACATATAACTTCGTGTAATTCGTGTTCTGTTCTCACTCCAGGCCTTGCCTGAAGTCGAATGCGACCTTGATAGAATGGTTTGCGACTTTGTTCATGGCAACGTGAATAGCCTGTTTATAATTTTCCAGTTTGAATTTATGCGTCAGCAGGCCTTTTGTTTTCAGCTTGCCGGCCTGGAGCAGTTCCTGTACCAGATTATACGTATTGACGGCCCGGCCTTGGTATTTTTCCATCTGCCTGCCCCACGCACCTATAACGTTCAACTCGCGAAACCACAGCGGCGTGAGGTCTTCTATTTCGCCCTGGAGTGTTCCTAGCATGACAAGCTGGCCTCGGGCGCGTGTCCACTTGAGACATTCCATCACGCTCTGCTGCGAGCCGACGCAGTCGAAGACGAGGTCATAGCCGCCCGAAAGCATATAATTTCCGAACCTTGCCCGCTGAACCCTGCCGCTGGTTCTGCCAGCGATTTGCTCGAATCGGCTGGGGGTTTCGCGAGGGAGCGTGAAAAATTCATCTGCGCCAAGCTTCTCCGTGATGCTCTTGAGATAGTCGAAACGGTCGAGGGTTTCGATTCTTCCTTGATAGCCGATCGCCCGCAAGCAGGCGACAGTTCCCAGCCCAAGCATTCCCGCGCCGTAGACAAGAACTCTGCTGACGTCTGACAGGTCGGCTCGCAGCACGGCATGCAGACTGCATGCAAGGGGATCGACCAGTATCGCCTCGGCGTCGCATATTCCTTCCATGACCGGGATCAGCTGGCTTTTGTGGGCGACGAAATATTCGCCCCACGATCCGCCGGTCTGGCTGTTATATCCCGTGCTCGTCCCAGCTGGGAGAGAAGCGGCGCCTCCATATGTGCCGGAGAAATTTTCACATGCTCCAAACTCCCCGGCCTTGCAGCGGTCACATTTCGGTTCCGTCCCGCGTGCCTCACAACCTAGCGTCGGTTCGACCATCACCCGCCTGCCGATCCACGACGAATCCACAGCAGGGCCGACCTTGTCTACTATGGCAACATTTTCATGGCCCAGGATCATGGGCATTGAAGTGTAGGCCTGCAGCAGTGAATTGTGAGGCTGTTTCTGGGCGACAAGCGCCAAGTCCGAGCCGCATATCCCGCCCATCAGTGTGCGGACGCGCACCCAGTCCCGTGCGGGCAACTCCGGCGGACGAACGTCCCGAAGCGAAAACCCGTTCAGGCTTGAAACCAGACAGCCAGGCCAGAAATGGCGTAACCATTTGCACGTTGCCCAGCCGAGCGGCTTGATGTCATAAAAGACCGCTTTCATATAGCCGACATACTAACGATACCCCGGGAAGTGTCCAGAAATTTTTATCTATCGTTATGTGATGAAACAGCCGGGAGTGCGGAAAATTAAATCGGCAGGAATACGCGGGATGCGAGAAATTGGATTAGGAATTCACAAATCAGGATGAAAATCGAAAAAATATTAAAAATAGCTGGCCTGATGCTGCAAGTCAGCCGAGATTCATAAAAGACATCGGTGCTTATTAAAAAAAGTGGTCTGACGAAATAAATACGGGTAATAATTGATTAACCAATCAGTTTATTAAGGTGTTGAGTACATTTTTGGGAAAAATGGGCAGTTCAATTTTGGGCCTTAAAACTTTTCGGGAGAATAAACATGTCTAGAAAGATGCTTTTAGTTGCCTTGATTACTTTTTGTGCTGCATTGCTTTCCATGTGTCCAGGCTGTTCCGACGCGATAACCGTTGAATATGCGGTTTCCTCCGCCAAGCCGGGCCCGTTGGATACATATCGTTGGATGCCGACACCAGCTGACAAAACACGGGACCCCAGACTGACGTCTGATTTCGATGAGGTCATTCGTCAGGCGGTGGATAAAGAGTTGGCCGAGAAGGGCTACACCCTCACAACCAGCCCCGACGCCAGCTTTCAGGTCGCGGACCACGTTGTCATAAACGAAGCTGTCGAAACGCAGGTGATCGACGATTATCTTGACTATAGCGAAGACAGCCGGGTCCAATTTTATATCGGAGATGAGGCTCCTGCTACCAAAACCGTCAAACGCAAATACGAAGAGGGTTCGCTGATTCTTGACTTTTCGATACCTGGAAAGGCCTGTTGCCTTTATTGGCGAGGCACTGCCAGTACGGAAATACGTCCAAATCAGCCCCAGGCCAAACGCGACGAGCGACTCCGCAAAGCAGTGAAACTTATCCTTCAGAAATTCCCTTCAAAAAAATAATTACTGACCGTTTCGAGACAACAACTTTTTGGTGACTCCTTTATACTGCTTGGCAGGCAAGGCTACTCCGCCCAAACGTGGTGTAGCCTTGTCTTTTTTTTGTGGCTAAATCGGGCAATCAGCCCATTCAAATGATTTAGGGGCTGCGGCTGTTTCCACTTTTCATTCATGGTGCTTGACGTGAAGCCCTGCGCAGAATACCCTTATAAGCTTAGATTTGAAAGTAAATGTACACATTTATAAGTAAAGTCCAGCTGCAATAAGTTAATTAAAAATTTTTATTCAATGAAGTTGGAATCAAGATGAACAAGCAGATGAAACTTAGTGACTTGGCAGAGCTGATCGGCGGAGAATTGGTTGGGCCTTCCGAGTGCGGCGAGATTGTCGTCGAGGGCTTTGCGTCCCTGGAGGAGGCTGACGGTTCGCAGGCTGCGTTCCTGGCCAACGATAAATATATCCCGCAAGTTGTGACCACCAAGGCAGCTGCGGTGATTGTGGACAAAAATTTCGAGCTTCCCGCCCAGGCCTTGCCTAGAACCCTGATCCGATGTGCCGATCCCTACTTTGCTTATCGCGAGGCGATGGTAGCCTTCTACGGTTTTCGGAAACCACCCTTCGAGGGCATAAGCGACCAGGCTGTTATAGACCCGACTGCTCAGATCGCCGACGGCGTTTACATTGCCCAGTTCGCGACGATCTGTGCCAGTGCAAAAATCGGGACTGGTACGGTGATTTACCCCGGCGTGTTCGTCGGGCCTGATTCGCAAGTCGGCGAGAACTGTATTCTCTATCCGAACGTTTGCCTGTACGATAAATCTGTCCTCGGCAATCGTGTTACGGTTCACGCAAACACGAGTATCGGCGTGGACGGGTTTGGTTACTCGACCCACGCAAATGAGTCGGGCATGATTTTCCACGACAAAATCCCCACGCCAGGCTGGGTCGAATTGGAAGACGACGTCGAGATAGGTTCCTGCTGTGCAATCGAGCGGGCGACGATGGGCGCGACGATTATCGGAGCCGGTACGAAGTTCGCCGATCTTGTAGCGATTGGTCATGGTACTAAATTGGGCAAGCACTGCCTGATGGTATCCCAGGCCGGGATTGCAGGCTCGACGATGGTAGGAAATTATTGCGTCTTTGCAGGCCAGGCCGGCGTGGTGGGGCATATCAAGATCGGCGACGGTGCGAAAGTCGGAGCCCAGGCTGGCGTGACGAATGACGTCCCAGCCGGTTTGGAAGTACTCGGCAGTCCAGCCATACCCAGGCCAGACGCCCGCCGGGTAGTCCTGGCTGCGATGAAAGTGCCCGAATTGCGAAACACCGTAAAAAAACTTACGAAACATCTTTCACATGTTGAGAAAAAACTTGCAGAGCTGATAAAAAGTAAGTGATCCTTTGATTAGTTACTGGTTGATCGGTTGACTGGTTGACTTGTAAAAGCTGAGTTGTATTGCACAGTCAGATTATAGGACATCACAGCTGTGTATTTACCCTGAGAGTTTTCCCACGTCGGGTGCCTTGCCTGCGTTTTGTGCAGGCATGTAAATATAAAATGGTGTAACGTTCATTTGTAAAATTAAAAAAACCACACTCACGTAAACGAGACATTTTGTTGGATGAATTAAATATTATGCCGGAAAATCGGATTACAACTAATACCGCTCAGGCCGGGCCGATCGGGTTGATTGCCGGTGCCGGCAGGTTGCCATTTCTGGTAGCTGACGGTGTTATAGAGTCAGGCCAGAAGCTGGTTACGGTGGGGTTGAGCGGCTTTGCTTCGCCCAGGCTGGCTGGGCTGAGTGACGAATTCAGATGGGCGGGCGTTGTTCGTCTGGGCAGCTGGGTGAGATTTTTCCACAATCATGGTATCAGCCAGGCTGTTCTCGTCGGGTCGGTGCGCAAGAGTGAAATGTACAGCAGGTTCAGGCTGCTGAAGTATCTGCCTGATATACGCACAGCCAGGATATGGTACGGAAAAATCCGAAAAGACAAACGCGACAACTCAGTCCTGCTGGCGTTGGCGGACGAACTTGCAAGCGAAGGAATACATCTCATGTCATCAGTCAAATATTGTCAAGAGCACCTGACCACAGCTGGTCTGCTAACCAAGGCTCCGCTCCCAGCTGGGGTTCAGGAAGACATCGAGTTCGGCTGGCGCATAGCCCGGGCCAGCGCCGATCTGGACATCGGCCAAGCCCTGGCGGTGAAGGAGCGGGACATCATAGCGGTTGAAGCCATCGAAGGAACCGACGCCATGATTAAACGGGCAGGCCAGCTTTGCAAACACGGCGGCTGGACGCTCATAAAAGTCGCTCGCCCCGATCAGGATATGAGATTCGACGTCCCCACCGTTGGCCCGGAGACAATGAAGAACCTCGCCGAAGCAAAATGTCAATGCCTCGTACTCGAAGCGGACAGAACCATAATAGTCGATAAACCCTCTACGCTCGGATTGGCTGAAAAACTGGGCATCGCTGTTGTCGGCAAAAATGTTGATGACTGAAATCTTCATACGCTGTCGATGAATTCGGCTTGTCTGATGCGTAGTCAACCGGCTATAAATGGATAAGTAACTCAAACTGACCGTTTTTGACAACAAGATTAACGCAAATATAGTAGAATAAAAAAGTTAAAAACACTTGTCATTCCCGCGCAAGCGGGAATCCAGAGTGTAAAAATAAAGCCCTGGATACCCGCTTTCGCGGGTATGACACAACGAATCGGTCAGTTTGAGTAAGTAAAAACGGTCACGATTCAAGACTTTACATAACTCTGGAAGAAGGGAGTAACTATGTATTGGAACTGGAAAATTGGCGGCCTGGTTTTGGGGTTAACTTTTCTGTTTGCAGTGGCTATCGTCAAACCGATCGGCGTATCCACGGAATTCGTCATATACGACGGCTTGATAGCAAAGATTTTTTACCCGAAACTCGTCACCGAAACGCCCGGCGACAAGCCAACCTACAGCAGCACAAACGCATATCTCAATAAGTCGAATGGAAAATTGGCCAAGGCTGTCGCCAAACCTCTGGTCTATGGCCCGATTTTTGTGTTGAGCATGATTCTGGGCGGCTTGATAGGCAGACTGCTCACCAGGCGACCCAAGGAAGGTAAAATCGTGGAACAGGTTCCGCTCTGCCATCAGGCACGGTTCGGCAAGAGATCGGCGATGCGATATCTGTTAGCATTCATTGGTGGAATTATTGTGCTCTGGGGCGCTCGCCTTGCGGGAGGCTGTACCAGCGGACACATGATGAGCGGCATGATGCAAACAGCCCTGAGCGGGTATCTGTTCGCAGCGGCTGCCTTCGCAGCAGCCATACCGGTAGCGATTATAATCTACAGGAAATAGGAGAACTCCAATGGAAATTATCTGGGCAATAATACTCGGTACGATATTCGGTTTCGTTCTTCAGCGGATAGGCGCAGCTGATCCTGAAAAAATTATCGGCATGCTGCGTCTGACGGACATGCACCTGGCCAAGACAATTCTCACAGCCATTGGCGTTTCATCAGGCCTGCTGTTTGTAGGCATGTTAACCGGAGTCATAGACGCCGGCCATCTTAGCATCAAGACCATGAACGTCGGCGTTTTAATTGGCGGAGCGATACTGGGCCTGGGCTGGGGGTTGTCGGGCTTTTGTCCGGGCACGGGCGTGGTAGCTGTGGGGTCGGGCCGAAAGGATGCCATATTTTTCATCATCGGCGGTCTGGTCGGAGCGGGGCTGTTCATGATACTCTTCAGCCTGCTTGATAAGACCGGCGTTTTCACTGATATCCTCGGCGGCGCGGTGACCCTCGCAAAAACCACCGACAAGGCTGACGTAATCTTCAGCAATCTCCATGGCGCAATCGTAGCTGGCGTTATAGGCGTTGCTATGATTATCATCGCCTGGATACTACCGAAATCAATCAGGTAGTTTAGAGCATTGAAAAGTTGAGAGTTCCGGTTTTTGCTTAGCGGGTTTGTTCGTGGCAAGGAAGAAACGTAAGGCATATTTGTAGATATTCCGAAATGTTTCTGAAGCAGCCAAGGGCAAAGCAAGCCAGCAAAAAGGGAATTCACAACTTTGATATGCTCTTGATTGATCTGCTTTTCACAAAGCCCAGGCGGGACCAAACCACAACGTGGCGGGGTCCCGCTTTTTTGTCTTGCGAAGTAAGTCGCTTTATTAAAAGAATTTATGCTCAGGGGGATTTTTGTTTCGACTCTTTGGGGCCAATAAATATTAAAATTTTTATCAAAAAAATTCATAACTTTTATTTGAAATGAGTATTTAATATATATAATTAAAATGTTCATTTGAAATGTGAGTACACGAGGAAAACCATGTCTGCCAAGGATGCCTTTGATACAAAAGAAAAGCTGCTGCGAGCAGCGGTGGAAGTTTTCGCGGACAAAGGATATCGCGACGCAACGGTTGCGGACATTTGTGACCGGGCTGGCGCGAATCTCGCAGCTGTGAATTACCACTTCCACAGCAAGGAGAATCTGTACGTCGAAGCATGGCGATTGGCGTTTGATAAGGCTCTCCAGGCCCATCCGCCAGATGGGGGGGTACCGCCCGAAAGCTCCGTGGAAGACAGGTTGCGTGGGCGTATCGCTTCCCTTGTGAAGAGGATTATGGATCCAGATGTCCTGATTTTCGAGATCATACACAAAGAACTTGCAAACCCTACAGGCCTGCTCGAAACGGTCAAAGAGGAATCGATTCAGCCTATCAAGACACAGATGAACCTTCTGGTTCGCGAAATGCTCGGACCGAAGGCTTCCGATATGCAGGTTGAGCTTGGTCAGATGAGCATTATGTCGCAATGCTTTCATGTAATGGGCAGGGAGCGTCATCGCAAGGTAATCTCTGGGCAGCCTGGGCTTTTACCCAAGCATTTTAATTTTGAGTATAATGATGAAATTATGATCAATCATATTTTTCAATTCAGCCTGGCTGGGATTCGCGAAATGAGACGACAAATCGAGAGCGATTAAAATAAAGATAAATGAAATATGGACAGTCGGAGAGCGTTTAACTGCAAATAACACCCCCGCAGAGCGGCGGGAGCTGAGAGGTAATAGAGATGACATTTGATACAGAACAAGTTCAGAATGAGTCGCCATCGGAGATGGAGAACAACACATCCACAGCCTGGTTGTGGTTGGGTCGGGGATTCCGTTTTTTGCTGGTGTTGGTAATTCTGGCGGTGGCGATAGGGATATCCTATTATTGGATGACCCACAAGCCCAAGGCTACTCGTCGTCCGCCGGAAGCTCAGGCGATTCTAGTCGAGGTCACGCCCGTCTTGCCGAAAACTCAGCCTGTTATCCTCGAAGCCATGGGCACGGTTATTCCATCCAGGACGATTCAGCTGGCTTTTGAGGTTGCGGGCAAGATCGTGGAGGTCAGTCCTGATTTCGTGCCTGGCGGGCGTTTCAAGGCAGGCCAGGAGATTCTGCATATCGAACCCAAGGATTACAACCTGGCTGTGATGCAGAAAACAAGCGATCTGGAAAAGGCCACCGCCGCCCTTAAAGTCAGCCAGGCAGACCATGAAGAAGCCCAGCTGGCATTTGAGCAAAGCACAAGAGAAAAAGTGCGTTACGAAGGATTATTCAAAAAAGGTATCGCCACGGAAACCGAACAGGACGATGCCATCACGCAATACAATCTCAGCCAGGCCAAATTGAAACACGCCGAAGCTATGGTTATCCAAACCAAGGCAGCCATCGATGCTGCGACGTCAGCCCTGGAACAGGCCAAGTTGGATCTCAAGAGAACCATCGTAGTCTCCCCATTCAACGCCATGGTGGAATCACGCAGCGTGAACCTCGGTTCGCATGTAAATGCGGGCACGACGCTGGCGTCTCTGGTGGGTACGGATGAATACTGGGTGCAGGTTTCTATACCAACCGATGAACTCAGATGGATTGACATTCCAAATGGCAAGATCAAGACCGGTTCGACGGTTCGGATTTTCTGTGAGTCAGCCTGGGGCAGTGGCGTCTCAAGAGAGGGCAATGTCAAAGGTTTGATGACGCAATTGGAAACCCAGGGCAGAATGGCCATGCTTATCGTGGCTGTGAAGGACCCACTTCAATTGAAGCTGAAGACCGGGCCTCGTCACCAGCTGATCCTGAATTCTTATGTACAGGTTGAAATTGACGGGAGAGAATTGGCAAACGTCATTCGCATTCCTCGCACAGCCTTGCGGGACGGCAATAAGGTCTGGCTTTATAGCCCGGACAATACGCTTGATATTCGCGATGTAAAAATCGCCTGGAGCGGCGACGAGGAAGTTTACGTCACCAACAGTATTGTTGAAGGTGATCTGCTGATTACCAGCGACCTGGCTACGCCTGTCAAGGGAATCGCACTGCGAACTGCGGATTCCCCGACAAGCCAGGCTTCGGAAGACAGTAAGGGCGATAAATAATGCACACACTCAGAACCAAGGAAAAACGAGGCCCGATTGCATGGATGGCTGGACATTCCATCGCAGCTAATCTGATAATGCTGCTATGCCTAGTCGGCGGATTTTTATCTTTGCTGAACATAAAACAGGAAGTTTTTCCAGACCTTACAATTGATGCCGTAACTATCACTGTTCCTTATCCCGGCGCTAGTCCCGAAGAGGTCGAGAGCGGAATTATCCTGGCCATCGAAGAAGCTGTCCGTGGCCTGGACGGCGTGGACGAAGTCTCTTCCGTTGCAAGCGAAGGTTCCGGTACGGTTACTGTTGAACTGCTTCTTGGGGCTGATGTCCAAAAACTCGGACAGGATATTAAAAGCGAAGTCGATAGAATCACTACTTTCCCGGAAGATTCGGAAGAACCCCAGGTTCGTATTGTCTCTCACAAACATGATGTTCTGAGTGTCGTACTTTATGGCGAAGCCAAGAATACCGTTTTGCATGAACTGGCTGAGCAGGCCCGCGATATTCTGCTTCAGGAACCCGATATTACGCAGGTTGAGGTTTCGGGAGTTCCGCCGCTCGAGATCAGGATCGAAATTTCGCAGGAAAACCTTCGTCGTTACGGCGTGACGTTGGATGATGTGGCCACGACGTTACGTAACGCTTCGGTGGATTTGCCAGGCGGCGGACTGAAAACTGTAAGCGGCGAGATTCTCGTGCGTTTCAAAGAGCGTCGTGATTTCGGCAGAGAGTTTGCGAGACTGCCCGTCATCACCACTGCTGACGGCAGTGAGGTTCTGCTTGGACAGCTCGCCACCATTGACGACAGCTTTGCCGATACCGACCGTTACACGAAATACAACGGCAAGCCGGCGGTGATGCTGGAAATATATCGCGTGGGAGAACAGACCCCGATTGAAGTTTCCGATGCAGTTCATAAACAGCTTGATGAAATAAATCTTATTCTCCCGCCGGGCGTAAGCAGCGCGATACATCACGATCAGTCGGACACTTATCGTCAGCGCGTGATGCTATTGCTGAAAAACGGCGGAATGGGCCTGGTGCTGGTGCTGGTGGTTTTGGGACTCTTCCTCGAAGCCAGGCTGGCGTTCTGGATCATGATGGGAATTCCGATTTCCTTCCTGGGTTCCTTCCTGCTGCTGCCCTCAGCTGATGTCAGCGTCAATATGATTTCGCTTTTTGCCTATATCATCGCGCTTGGTATTGTGGTTGATGACGCCATTGTCGTCGGCGAGAACGTTTATCACTATAGGCAGGAGGGGATGGGGCGAATCGCTGCTGCCATTCGCGGCACTCGCGAGGTAGCCATGCCCGTAACGTTCAGCATTTTGACGAACGTGGTCGCGTTTTTACCGATTTATTTCATTCCCGGCACCATGGGCGTGATTTTCAAAATGATTCCCATTGTTGTGTGCACTGTCTTCTTGATATCGCTTGGTGAGAGTTTATTTTTATTACCTGCGCATCTGGGCCATCAAAAAGAACGAACCCGCCACGGTTTCAGCGCCTGGCTGCATGCCAGACAGCAGGGCTTCAGCAATGCCTTTACCAGATGGGTCAAGAACAGATACGGGCCGTTTTTGGAATTCACGCTTCATCATCGTTATCTCACGATTACCGCTGCGATCAGCATTCTGATGATCATGTTGTCTTACGCGCTTAGCGGCAGAATGGGGTTCGGCCTGTTTCCTACGGTGGAATCGGATCGATCCCAGGCTGAAGTTGTCCTGCCATACGGCGCCCCCGTCGCCAAGACCGAGGCAATCGTTCAGAGACTCATAAAGGGTGCACAGCAGGTTGTTGACGAGATCGGCCATCCTGAATTGGTCAAGGAAATCATTGCCGACGTAGGCCAAAGCGGAGGCCATAACGGGCGCGTACGCGTAGAACTGGCGGATCCTGAAATTCGCGATAAAATCATGAGTACCGGCGAGTTTACCGATCGCTGGCGAAAGAATGTGGGGGAAGTGGTGGGCGTGGAGTTTCTGAAGTTCTCCGCCGATGCCGGCGGACCGGGCGGACGAGGCAGCGCGCTGGAAGTTGAACTCAGCCATCGTGACGTTGACGTTCTGGAACAGGCCAGTAAGAAACTGGCTGGCATTATCGGAACCTATCCGCGGGTAAAGGACGTCGACGACGGTTTTCAGCCCGGCAAACAACAGCTGGATTTTGCCGTCAAGCCCGAAGGCAAGAGCCTTGGCCTTTCCACCCGCGACATTGCCCGTCAGGTTCGCAGTGCTTTCTACGGAGCGGAAGTGCTCCGTCAGCAGCGTGGGCGAAATGAAATCAAGGTCATGGTCAGGCTGCCCGAGAATCAGCGTTCTTCGGAACAGACCATCAATGATCTCATGATACGCACGCCGGCAGGGACTTACGTACCCCTGCGAGAGGTAGCCTCGCTGCAAAGAGGTCGAGCTTATACTACTATAGATCGTCGCAACGGCAGACGGGTTGTGCAGGTTTCAGCGGACATCACGCCCAGGAGCAAAGCCGGCGAGGTTCTCGACGATCTCAAAATCGAAACCCTGCCCCAGTTGACAAATGAGTTCCCGGGCCTGCAATACAGCTTTGAAGGCCATCAGGCTGACATGCGGGAAAGCATGGGCAGTCTGAAAATCACCTTCATCCTTGCCATGCTGGCCATTTACGCACTGCTTGCCATCCCGTTCCGCAGCTACACCCAGCCTTTGATCGTAATGATAAGTATTCCGTTTGGAATCGTCGGCGCGTTCCTGGGCCATCTTTTCATGGGCTATGATCTGTCCATTCCGAGCATGTTCGGCATTGTCGCCCTTTCAGGCGTGGTGGTGAATGATGCGCTGGTTATGATCGATTTTGCCAACCGCAGGCGAAACGAAGATGACCTTTCATTTCATGACGCGATAACATCCGCAGCCGTTCAGCGATTCCGTCCTATCCTGCTTACGACCGTTACCACTTTCGGCGGCCTGGCCCCGATGATATTTGAAACGTCCCGCCAGGCCAGGTTCCTGATTCCGATGGCTTTGTCGCTGGGCTTCGGCCTGGTCTTTGCAACGGTCATAACGCTGATTATTATCCCATCGCTTTATCTTGGTGTTGAGGATGTCAAAGTCTTCTTACGCCATACAACAAGGCTGCTGTTCCATAAGGGAAACAACATTAAGTAGGTGCTAGTACTCTGTCCCAGGAATAAAGAATGGTACCTGCTTGTGGCGATAAGGTATCTGCTGCGTCAGAAAAAAGGCGGAATATCCATTAATATGCAACCTTTTTTCTTCCTTGCATCTACCTCATCGGCACGGCGCATCTACACATCCTTATTCCCGGGACAGAGTACTAGGTGTGTCAACAAAGGACAAGGCATGCAACGACTACTGCCGTTACATGCCTTGCGTTTTCGGTTAATGATTCAGATTGTAAAAACTACCACGAGAAGCCGACGCTCATACCGCCGTAGAATTCGTCGTTCAGGAATTTCTTGGCGATGGCATCTGAGTAGTTCAGGAAACCTTTGATGTACATCTCGCCGCAGTACTTGTCGGGAATTTTCAGAGCGCTCTTGAGGTCAAAGTTCATCTCCAGGCCCCAGTTCATGAAATCAAGATGGCTGGAGTTGCTGGCGGTGCCTCGACCTTCATTGCCCAGGCCACCGGCGGGGTGACTTTGCATCCAGTCCAGGCTCATCTTGTTGAGCCAGTTCTTGTCCCAGCCCATCGACCAGGTCGGCGTGATGGTAATGTCTTTTGCGATGGGGATATTATTCATGCCGAGTTCGCCCAGTTCGAAGTCATGGCTCATGCCGAATTCGCTATACATTCCGCCGCGGGCGAGGTCCAGATCCCAGGCCATGAACAGATAAGGGTTCAGGATGGGGTTCTTGACGTTCTTGAAGCCCAACGCCCGCCAAAGCACGCTGTCGTCGAAAGTCTGACGCAGATAGATTTCCTGCGTCGATGACCCGTCGCCGCTGGCTACGCGGGGGAACATGTACCAGATGAAACCGGCTTCGATGTCCAAGCCCAGCGGCTCGATGTTATAACCGTAGTAAACCGTGTGGTCGACTTCCTGCAGATTCTTATGGCCGTCTTCAGGAGTGAGGTAGTGCTGGCCTGCGAACCACTCGAACCAGACACTATAGCCTACCCTGCCGAATTTCTGCATATCCAGTTCAGCACCGGCTGAGAGTTGGTGGTTGAGTTTTTCCCTGCCTTCGTTCTTGGCCTGGCCCCACGAACGACGATACTCGCTGAAATTAATGCCACGGAAAATGTAATCGGTCGCCATGGTGTAATCAACGCTGAATGTGATCGGGATAGGCTTTTTCCATCCCTTTTCACTGACAACCTGAATGGTCTTGGTAGTGTCAATTCGCTCTTGTTCCGGTTCAATTGCGGGCGTTGCGATGTCTTCCTCCGATACCGGCTCAGCCTGGTCGGCGGTGTTATCCTCAACGACCTCCGGCTCGATAGTTTGAGTTTCAGTCTCGACAACCACTACGGGTTCAGCAACAACTTCAGCCTCGGCAGGTTCAGCAACAGCAACTTCTACGACCTCGTCGACTTCGAGCGGTTCGAGTTTCATTTCGCCTTCAGCCTGGGCTGTTTCTACGGTTTCAGTTTCAGCTGGTTCTTCGACTTTTTCTGGTGTCGTAATCGCAGCCTGGACTGGCTGGAATGTTTTGGCTGGTTCAGTCGTCTCGATCTCAGCTGGCGCTGCGATCTCGACAGGCTTTGTTGGCTGTTCGGATTCCACAGCCTCGGTGGTATCCGTTACAGCTTCAGCAATTTCTTCCAGTACTACGGTTTTGTCCTCCACTGGCTGGGTGGTTGGTGCTTCGACAACTTCCTCCGCAGGTTCTTCCACCGCGACAGCTACGGCTTCGACTTCCACAACCTCTACTGCTTCAACTGGCTGGGTGGCCGGTGTTTCGACAACTTCCGCAGCTGGTTCTTCTACAGCGACCGCTACGGCTTCGACTTCCACAACCTCTACAGCTTCAACTGGCTGGGTTGCAGGTGCTTCGACAACTTCCGCAGCTGGTTCTTCTTCAACCGCGACGGATACGGCTTCGACTTCGGTGACAGCCGGCTTGGTTGTTACCGCAGCTGGCTGATCGGATTCCGGTGGAGCTGTAACTGCAACGGGTTGATCGTCAACTGGTTTGATAGCAACGGCGATGGGCTGATCTTCGTCGTCGGGTTTTTCCGCGACTGTAACAGGTTGATTGTCCGTTGGCGGAGTGGTGACGGCGGCGGGCTGATCTTCGGCGGTATTGGCTGTCGCGTCGGTACCGAAGTCGGTTCCGTCTGTAACCGCAGCCAGCGTGTAGTTCCCCGGCCTGGTCTTGTCTTCACCCGAACGAGAACTTACGATTTTCCACGCAAAAAGAGTACCTACACCTGTAACCAACGCAATCGCTGCGCAAACAATAATAGCCTTTCGCATTGTTCCGACTCCCAACTTAAGGTGTGATGTCTTCTTGTTGAGACACCTCCACCATCGCCGCTTTCGCAGCTACTCCAATTTGTTAAACCTGCTCCTGATTTCCAGTTGTACCAGCAGCACCCAGACCAGCTAAGATATGGAATATGTGCCCGCTTGTCGCTACATAAAACGGCATAAAAAACCTTTGAAAGAGGCAATTCGGCAGACTGAAAAAGTTATCAACAGGCCTGTTTTTAAGGGACAAAAAGGGCCAGGCTGCATTTTTCCCGGCTTGGGCTTGAGATATGACCTGGTGTTGTTACCTGTTGACAATTTTTCAGGTTGATGTGAAATTTTTTTTGATTTTCTGTTAAAAAAATACGGGAAAAATGGTTTTTGAGTGTTTCGTTCGCCCAGCCTGGCTGGCGTGGCGATTTTTGTGAATGTGGATTTTGTAAGAGTTTAGGCGAAATTTTCTGCAAGATTCAGGCCTGACGTTCCGAAATTCAAGTGCACTGCCGGCCTGTGCAAAGCACCAGGCGGGGAGTGCTTTTGTATTATTATGTTTTCGGAGTTCGTCCGAAAAATTAGATATTCTTGAGAAAATTGTGTTTTTTTTCTATACTGCGTTAGGCTGTTAGCAGTAATTGATTATTTTTGTGTACTATGTGAAAATAGAAAAAATGGTCGGTTCTCAGACAGGCCAGGTCAGGAAAGGACAGACATGCCCAGATCCAAAACTATGCTCGAAGGTTCATCAGTCGCTTTTGTTGGTAATTATCTTCCTCGCCGGTGCGGTATTGCTACATTCACGCACGATCTTTGCGAGGCGGTCGCACTACAGGCAGGAAAAAGCTACGACGTTTTTACAGTAGCGATGAACGATCAGCCAGAGGGATATGATTATCCTGACCGGGTTCGGTTTGAAGTGCGACAGAACACACAGACGGATTACAGGCTGGCGGCGGAGTTTCTGAACATGCACCAGGTCTCTGCTATATGTCTGCAGCACGAGTATGGTATCTTTGGCGGGACATGCGGCTCGCATCTGTTGTCGATGCTGCGCAGACTGCGCAGGCCTTTGGTCACGACCCTGCATACGATCCTGAAAGACCCCACCGAACAACAGAAGCTCGTCATGAAGGAAATAGTCCGTATTTCCGACCGCCTGGTTCCCATGGCTGAGATGGGCAAAGAATTTCTTATGGAAGTCTACGACGCTCCTGAAGAAAAAGTGTGTGTCATTCCGCATGGCATTCCTGATGTGCCGTTTGTCGATCCGCACTTCTTCAAGGATCAGTTCGGCGTGGAAGGTCGGCGAGTAATGATGACGTTCGGCCTGCTTTCACCGGGCAAAGGTCTGGAATATGCAATCGAAGCCCTGGCCCACGTCGTCAAAAAACATCCTGACGTCACTTATATCATTCTCGGCGCAACGCATCCGCATATCAAGGCTGCCTGCGGTGAGGAATATCGAAACAGCCTGCAAAGAAGGGTTCACGAACTCGGGCTGCGCGACAACGTAATTTTCGTCAACAGATTCGTCGACCTCAAGGAACTCTGCGAGTACCTTGGCGCGTCGGAAATTTACGTCACTCCGTACCTGCAGGAAGCTCAGATGACATCTGGCACATTGGCCTACGCAATGGGTACTGGCAAGGCGATTGTTTCCACGCCGTACTGGCATGCGAAGGAACTTCTCCAGGACGGCAGGGGCGTTCTGACTCCGTTCAAGGATTCCCAAGCCATGGCTGATCAGATCATTGCCCTGCTGGACAACGATCTTGAACTTAACGCAATGCGAAAAAAAGGCTACAACTTCTGCCGGAAAATGATCTGGAAGCGGGTAGCCCAGGATTATCTCGACCTGTTCAACGAAGCTACCGAGGCCTGGATCGAGAAGCGTCACAACACCGGCCCAGCCGGCGCGAAAAGACCCCGCCGAAAAGAAAAATTCGATCTGCCGGAACTCGATCTACGCCATCTGAAGATAATGACCGACGATACCGGCATTCTACAGCACGCCAGGTTTATCACTCCAAACCGCGACCATGGCTACTGTACGGATGATAACGCCCGGGCGCTGATTGTCACGGGTATGCACTGGGATTTGAATCACGAAGAAAGCATTTTGCCGTTGATGCACAGGTATCTGTCTTTTCTGACTCATGCCCAGGATGAGGAAACCGGCAGATTTCGGAATTTCATGTCATACGGCAGGGAATGGCTTGAAGAGGTCGGCAGTGAAGATTCGCACGGCAGGGCCTTGTGGGGGTTGGGCACAGCGGTGGCGCTTTGTCCGCATGAATCCATGATTGCCCTCGCAGCCCGGTTGTTCCTGGCTGGGCTTCCAATGGTCGATGATTTTGAATCTCCGCGGGCATTGGCATTTACGTTATGCGGCATACAGGCGTATCTCCGGCGATTCGGGGGCGATTCTGACGTTAGGCGGCATCGCGGTGTGCTGGCTGAGAAAATCTTTGCCGGTTTCCAACATAATATGACGGACGATTGGCCCTGGTCGGAGGACAGCCTGGCTTATGCAAACGCAAAACTTCCACACGTTCTTATCATGAGCGGCAAGTGGATGCAGAGGGGCGATATGATCGATGTGGGCAAGAAGGCTTTGAGCTGGCTTATCGATATCCAGACAAACTCAGCGGGCTTTTTCTCGCCGGTCGGTTCCAATGGCTGGTATGAGCGGGGCGGCAAGCGGGCACAGTTCGACCAGCAGGCAATAGAGGCCCACGCCATGGTCGACGCCTGCATAGAAACCTATCACGTGACCCGTGAAGATTATTGGATTCAGCAGGCCCAGAAGGCTTTCTATTGGTTCCTCGGCGAAAACGACCTCCAGACCAGTCTGTATGACTTCACGACCGGAGGCTGTCGCGATGGCTTGCACCCGGATAGCGTAAATGAAAATCAGGGTGCGGAGAGCACGCTTGCGTTCCTGATGAGCCTGCTGATGATGCAGGATCTCCAGATGGAATTAAGCCTCGCTGAGATTCCCAGCGAAAAACCCGCGGAAAAACGACCTGTCCAGGAAGCTATCGGCTCCTCAGGCTACGTCGCTGGAAAAACACAAAGTGCCGTTTCAAAATAACACGGCCTATAAATACAACTCCAATATGCAGTATTATGTATAATTTTAGGTCTCAGCTGCAAATGTATCGGTCGCTCACATAATTGCCTTTAATACAAGATGTTATGCCTGAGGGGAATGTTTATCTAAAGTAAATGATTGACTTTTGCATAATTCAGGTGTATACTGTACAGCGTTGTTGAGTCGAGCGGAATTCCGAGCCTGGAGTTCTGACTAATGGAGAGTTTGGAGCCTTTAAATTTCAGTAGAGAGGAGTTGTTATGAAACTGTCTCATTTCATGATTTGTAGTCTCGCTGTATCGGTTTCGCTTTTTTCAGCTGGTTCATCTTCTTTCGCCGATGACGGTGCGTGGGGCGATATCACGCCACTGGAGATTAGCTGGATCGGCGATAGTGCTTTGCTTGATCTCCAGCATGAAGATGCCGATCCATTCAAAGGCTCGGCAACGTTGACAGTTACCAACACGGGCGATCAGCCTTGGGGTGATTTCCATTTTGGTTTCTATGATCCCATCGGAGGCCAGGATATTTCCGGGTTGGCATTTCTGGATGCTTCGATGGAAGGCATTGACCCCAGCAGCACGCAAAGCCCCATGACCTGGGTTATCGATAACGTCGTTGTCGGCGCTACGATGGACTTGTACTTCTACAGCGATCCGGTACAGCCGGGCGAAACAGCTACGTTCAGCGTTTACACCGCCAACACGGGTCATCTGCCATGGTTCGGCCTGCAGGTTTATCCGACCCCCGTTCCAGAACCCGCTACTATGGGCCTGGTATGCGTGGGCGCGATCGCCCTGTTGATTAAACGCAGGCGCTAGTACTCTGCCGCAAATAATGCAGGATAACTGCTTGTGCCGATAAGGCACCAAAATAATCAGAAAAACGACGGAATATCTTTAAAGATACCGTCGTTTTTCTTTTTTTATTTGCCTCATAGCCACGGCGTATCGGGACAGCGTGCTGGAGTATTTTATGCTTCTTTGCCGCGGTAGATTGTTTGCGCAGGCTGGTTTGGTTTCAGGCCAAGTTCTGACATGAGGCTTCTGAAGTAATCGCCCAAGCCCACCACGTCCGCACCGACATTCAGGAACTGAT
This sequence comes from Phycisphaerae bacterium, assembly GCA_963664745.2. Classification (GTDB taxonomy): domain Bacteria; phylum Planctomycetota; class Phycisphaerae; order SM23-33; family SM23-33; genus B1-G9. The sequence goes on along the minus strand of CAXXMC010000004.1, from coordinate 924,921 downwards.
AGCCCATATCGACCATTTCCTGGAAGTTGCCAGTGCTGGCCATGGCCCCGGCGAACTTCCCGTACTTTTTGCACACATCGGCGATACGTTTTCGCGTGTCTGTGATTTTCGGGTGATCGAACTCTGCCGGATGGCCTATGCCCTGGCTGAAATCTCCAGCGCCGTAGAAAATACAATCGATACCATCAAGCTTGGCAATCTCCTCAAGATCGTCCAGAACTTCGGGGTCTTCTATCTGGACAATCACGAACCGTTCCCGGTTGGCCTGTTCGATGTAATCCAGCGGCGGGATCATACAGTAGGCGCCGTCGGCATTTCCGCCGTCCCACGCCCTTCTGCCGATGGGATGAAATCGGGTATTCCATACGACTTTTTTCGCGTCTTCCAGGCTCATGATGTGAGGCACCATGATGCCGGTGGCGTTCATTTCCAGCGGCAGGACATGATCGCTGTAGCTGCCCCGCCGAACGCGGACTACGGAATCGACGTCATACATGGCTGCGGCCCGGACACAGTTTTCAATATCGTGAATGGAATTTGGAACGTGCTCCATGCAATGCCACACACAATCAAAACCGCACAACGCCATGATTTCCGTTACACGCGGGTCAGTCAGATTGCTCTTGGCGGAAACCGCCACGCCGCCTGCTCGCATCTTGGCAAGGACTCTGCTTGGACGCAGCTGCAATGTATTCTCAGACATGTTATTCTCCAAAAACTTATGAATTTGCATTTCGCTCCGGAAGTGCACAAGTCAGGATATATAACCCATCCCCAACGTGCCGTCAATAATTTACTCAAAAAATTGTCATTACAATTTTTGAAGTTTTACAGGACTATTTCGGGGTGGAGGAAGCCGCATCCAACGCTACACAAAGCGCAACGAAATTCTGCCGAACCGTTCGGATATCTTTTGCGGTGGGTTCAACCCCGCCCCATCGCCAGCGGTACTGCAGGTTGATAAGTTCTTCCAGGGGCTGGAGGGGCAAATCAAATTGCTCAGCTGCACTGTAAAGTTTTTCTCGCAATGTCAGGTCAGGATGATACGGCAGGCCCTGCTTGTGAAGCATTGCCAGGAACCGGTAAAGCAACTTTAGTTTTTTGAACATGTCCGCCTGTTCCTGTTGCTTTTCCTGCTTTCTCATGCGGAGTAACAGTAAAAAGAAAATCAGGACAGACACCACCGTCATGCCTGCCAGCAATTTGACAAGAATCAGGTCAACTTCGCCGTTAATAATAAGATTGTCCAGGCTCTTTCTCAAAGATTTGAACAGTGAGCTCATATATTTTCTGGTTTTTTGCCAAAGGTCTTTTGCCTGTGAGGATGCCTCTTCGCTAAGACTTTTTTGGGAATTAAAATCATATCCCACGACTTTTTCATACCACAGGAAGCGTATTTGATCGACATAGTCGGACATGAATGTCCACCATGATCGCCTTATGGCCTCTGTCCTGGCAGTGCCGGATGTCGGATCGATTATTTCCCAGCCTGTCTCAGGCGTATAAACTTCGCACCAGGCGTGCGCGTCGCGATTACGGACTATGTATTCGTTTTTTTCCGTATCGTATTCTTCCAGCAAAAATCCCGTAGCTACATGTGTGGGCACTTCAAGCAGATTGCACATCACGGCCATGGTAGAGGCAAAGTACTCACAATGCCCTTTTTTTAGATAGAACAGGAAATCTTCCACTGCATCGATGTTCGGGTCAGCTTCGGTCAGATCCAGGGTATAGCTGTAATCCAGCCTGAGGTTTTCCGCGATCCGCTGAGCAATGGCCAGGTTAAACTTACTCCTGAGTTCCGGAAGTACTTTGCGTTTTTCCAGGAGATCTTCGCACCAGCTCTCAGCCAGTCCCAAAACTTTGCTTTGTGCTGCATATGTCAGTTGCACAGATCGGCTGGGCCTGGCAGAAGCCTTTGGAACCCTTCCGACTTTACGCAGGAAAGCCAACTCCTTTGTTTCCAGAGGTGTTGGAAAAAATGATGTTTTATAGTCGAAGCTCTGGAGAGGTCTGATCGGACCTTCCATTATAAATTCATTATTGCGCGAAACGCTGATATTGTTATCGGCGGATTCGATGTTGACTGTTGTATATGGAGCAGCCAGTTCAGGCTGGTTTATGTGCGGCATGTGAATATTTTGAGTGACGAGTTTATCCGTCAAGGTTTCATCTATCACGACGGGCATGCTCAAGCCTCGCCTGTCTAAATTCTGACTCCTGCTCCATGTTGAGTTCATGTATTGGTCCAGGATGAATAGACGCATATATTTTGACGCTTGACTTTGGGCCAGGCTGGGCTTGCCGCCCTTGATTATCTGCAAAGTCATCACAATACGATCTGATAGGTAAATCTCTCTGCTGCGACCGAGTTTGATGTTAGGGTCATAATCAGCGGAAAACTGTTCGCTAAGCCCAGACATCTTTTCGCTGTTTCGCGGAGCTAAAATGAAGACTACCACTCCCATTATGAGTGATGGAACGAGAGTAACCAGCATGGCTCGGCGAATGGTTTTGCTGGGCCAGTATCGCGAAACATTCCACGCCACCCGCCTGGGCGAGAGCGGCCCGAGTTCGCCGTGAAGTTTAACCTCTGCCGCATGGTCAAGCCCTCTTTTGAGCGTGAAAACCATAGCTACATAACATGCCAGAACTATATACGCAATAGTCCAGAATCCAAATAACGGATGAGCCGTTATCAGTGCAGTGCAGAGCAACAGCAGCAGATTCAGCACGAGAAGTTGTATGTAATCGCGGGACTTTTTCTTCTCGAATAATTTACATAGCTGGATCAGGATAATGTAATGGCCCAGAGTCAGAAACACGCTATGCCCGCTACGGCTGTATTCTGCAATGACGATCAGGGTTGCGATGATAACGCCAATATTGACGAACCATCGATTTATGTAGACCACCTTATTGCGTCTTGCTGCGAACCAGTTCACCCCAACAGCCAGCGTGGAACTGACGAGATAGAACAGATTCTCCTCAGCCAGACTGAAGCCCAGACATCCCATCCATATCAGCAGCAGCAGCGGCGTTTCGAGCCTGCGGCGCTCGGTCAATTGAATATCCGCCTGGGTGTAGCTTTCGAGGGGCATTATAGACCCTCCCTTGCCACATGTGGATTGTCCACGAAAATGGAACCCAGTTCCTTGTGTCCCAAGGCTGTGAAATTTTTGCATCGGCTGGCCAGGCGGGCCAATTGTAGCTGGTTCATCTTTCCCGGATCCGGGCAGACCAGGATAGTCTGGGCGTCTCTTAAGTCTCTGGGCGGGATAGCTGGGATAATGGTTTCAAGTCCTATACGGGGGTCGCGCACATTGGCCAGGATATCGAGCAGTTCGCATCTTGCGCCTACTCCGGCGCTTGGCGAAATAATGCAGGGGCCTTTTTCATCCGCCAAAGCCATTCCCACCTGGTAACCTCGCCCGAGAGTGTTATCGATCAGCGTAGCTGCGAATCGCAAAAGCCGTTCGCGCTGTGCTTCGACCAGTTCATCCAGGCTGTTGCGACGGACGTCCAGGATGAGGAATAGAACTTCCGGCAGCGGATGTGCCATCTCTCTTACGATCGGCTTATCTCGTCCGGCGCTGCGTCGCCAGTGAATCCATCGCATATTGTCGCCCATGCGATATTCGCGCAGGCCGAAGAATTCATCCTGTCCTCCTTGCTGTCTGCCGGGGTGTGCGGTCGTGGCAGCCGTAGCGCCTCTACGCAGCAGGTCCCTGTTGATATAGCCTTTCGCGGGCCAGACCACGAGAGTGATAGGCTGGGAGACTCGCCTTTGGCTTGCAACCAGACCAAACGGAAATCTCGTGGATAAAAGTATATCCTTCAAACGTACCCTGCCCCTGCGATGAGCTGAAAGTCTGCTGCCTGAGCGGAATCTACCCCTGCCTGGCAGATGCATACAGTAGCCACACGCATCCTCCACGCCGTACGGGTTAAGCTCACGAAGCGAAATACCCAAACACGAACTACGGCGAACGTTGTTGAGGTAATAACCGAAATAGAGCGTATCGCTCTGCCAGGCCCGCTCAGGCAGTTCGCGATGAACGGTCACGCCGCTTAGCATTCTGCGAGCAAAAATACCAGAGACAAGGAACGCCCCCCACATTACCCCCAGAATAACGAACATCAGAGGCATGCTGCTACGAAACGCAGCTATGCCTACCAGCAGGCTGACAACCAGGAACAGCCAGCCTGCCAGGGGTACACGCAAGTGAATGCGCGATCGTCTTTTTCGTACAGTCTCTCGATCCATTTTTATTGCAACAATTTCCCAAAGCGAATTTTTTGAATTCTAAACAAACATGAAATTCTAATCACCAATTCTTAATCGGCCTTAACAGGGACGCCAGCGCTTTCATTTTTGAAATTCAGGATTTTGAATATTCATAATTGTTTCGATTTTCGGCTTTCGTATTTCTTATTTACTCAAACTGACCGATTTTGACAACAAGACTAACGCAAATATAGTAGAACAAAAAAGTTAAAAACACTTGTCATTCCCGCGCAAGCGGGAATCCAGAGTGTAAAAATAAAGCCCTGGATACCCGCTTTCGCGGGTATGACACAACGAATCGGTCAGTTTGAGTTATTTTTCTCATCATTGCGGTGCCGGGATGGTTTCCAGGATTTTATTGAACACCGCCTCAGCTGCTGAGGACACGCCATCGTGGGCGAACGCCCTGGCCATGAGTCTGTGAACGCATATCCCGGGAGCGAGAGATTTCACATCGTCCGGCTCGACATAGTCCCTGCCTTCCAGCAGTGCCAGCGCCCGACTCGCCTGGAGCATCGCCAGCGAACCGCGAGGAGATATTCCGATCGTCAACTCGTCAGATCGCCTGGTAGCCTCTGCAATATCGAGGATGTACTCGACGATGGCTTCGTCAACACGCACGGATTGCACAGCCTCCTGCAGAAGGATCAGCTCCTGCGAAGTCATCACGGGCTGAAGAGTATTGATCAGGGTTCGCGCAGGCTGTTTGTGCAAAATCTCGCGTTCGGTTTCCTTCTCGGGATGACCTATTTTCACGCGGATCATGAAACGGTCCAGCTGGTTTTCCGGCAGGAAATATGTGCCCTCGAATTCATAAGGGTTCTGCGTAGCTATGACCATAAAGGGCGGGCCCAGCGGATAGGTCTGCCCGTCGGCTGTTACCTGGGATTCGTTCATGGCTTCAAGCAGGGCAGACTGCGTTCGCGGCGTGGTGCGGTTGACCTCGTCAGCCAGAACGATGTTGGCGAAAATCGGGCCCTTGCGAAACGTAAACTGGCTTGTCTGTGAATCGTAAATGCTCACGCCGAGAATATCGCTTGGCAGCAGGTCGGGCGTCAGCTGGATTCTGCTGAACTTGCAGTGCACGCTGCTGGCGATGGCACGGGTAAGAAGCGTCTTGCCGACACCGGGCACGTCTTCCAGCAATACATGACCCTTGGCCAGTAACGCAACGATAACATGTTTGACAGCCAAGGGCTTACCCAAGACTACCGATTCAATCTGCTCTACGAGCTTGCCGAGTTTTTCAGTGTTTTCTATTTTCATTACAGTATTCCATTATGCAAGAATGTTGCGAAATTCAATCAGTATGACTATAACATATTCTCGGAACAGGGACAGCCTGAACTTTTGTTAAAAGAACCGCAATAGAGTGGGTGAATAATGTTTACAGGAATAATCAGACATATAGGCCTGGTTTCGGATTCGCGTGCTTCCCAGGCAGGAAGACGAATAACCATCGATATAGGTCCATTGGTTGAGGGATTGGCCTTGGGCGATAGTGTCGCGGTTGATGGGCTTTGTCTCACCGCCTCCGCCATCTCGGACAGCCGAGTTGAATTCGACGTTACAGCGGAATCTCTTGGCAGGTCAACCCTGGGCAACATCAGGCCTGGTTCTAAAGTGAATCTAGAACGCGCCCTACCAGCCAACGGCAGGTTCGACGGCCATGTCGTCCAAGGCCATGTTGATGGCCTGGCTACCGTGAAAAATATCAAAAAGGGCGATCAGTGGGTATTGGAATTCTCAGCCGAACGCCGCCTGGTCGACCAGATGGTTCCTAAAGGCTCAATAGCTATCAACGGCATATCGCTGACGCTTGTAACCGCAGCTGGGGAAAATTTCTCCGTCGCGATAATTCCTACCACACTGGCTGATACCACACTTCCGGGCCTGACGGTAGGTGAGCGGGTAAATATCGAAGTCGATATTTTGGGAAAATATGTCCGCCGATACCTCCAGACGCTTTTAGAAGACGCTGCGGGTGAAAATACTGGCAACTCAACCGCAGCCGGCTCACCCGGCCTGACTCTGGACAAACTCAAACAAGCCGGCTTTATGTGACAACAGGATTCAGTAGTCAGAATTCAGAATGAAGAAAAAACGGGTGTCATGCCCACTTTGTTTGCAGGCGCGTAAGGGCAAAATGTGCCCTTGCGTGGGGGGCTCCTGTTCCGGTAGGTGGTAACTTTATCCATGACGCCGAGACAGACGCCCCGGCGCCATGGATATTTTTGTCCCTTCCGCTGGGAATTTTCCCTACGCTCTCCGCATCCGAATCAAAGCAGCCGCTCCAAATGCCATCACGCAAAGCGTCGCCGGTTCGGGAACATCATATTCCACGATATATGAAAACTCTGTTTCTGTTACGCTTACATCTTGCCATGTACTATTAATGCTACGTGAGTTCCAAAATTGAATTCTAGTTTGATCTCCAACATTATTCGGCTGACCTGGCGCCCAGGCGGTAAAACTCATAGCTTCGCCCGTAACCCAACCCCAGCCTTCTGATGGGTCTACAGCTCCCTCACTTTGAACTCCACCAATCAAAGGGCCGCAATCAAAACCATAACTATCAGTTACCCAATATTCGGAATCATCTATCAGGGAAAAAATAAAATCATTTTCTGCCTGACTGGTAATTGTTGCCAAATGCCCATTTTTAGAAGAAGCGGCGTCATTTGCTTGTGTCCAGTTGATTCCAGTAGGCACGACGACAACTTCATACCAGTGCCCATTGCCACCATTCTCAACTTTCCATTGAACGGCTGATGGACTTGGTGGTTTCGGCACCCCTGGTATTTCCAGAGTAACCGTAATGTCGTCTGCCAGATACCCGCTATTGTCTGGCTTCAGCAAGCCCGCACTACTCACAGAGAAGTCACCATAACCAAGGCCTGCCGGGGTGGTCAACGTGCCCAAAAGAGCAGGAACACCCAGCTGAACGTTCGGGATTTGGCTAGGGAAACAGCTTTGTTCATACACAGGCATCATGCCAATTCCAGAAATAACTGAATTGCCATAAGACTGGTAGTTACCAGCATTGAACCTGCCGTCGACGTCACCAGATAACAAATTTCCTGGCGTGAAGCCTACGAGCATAAAGTCTTCATTAATCGTACTTAGAGTATTCTCGGTATAGCTGACCAGGCTAGGATCAACATTTACAAAGAACTCATAGGCTGACAGACCAGCCGTGTTACCCGTGACTGTTACGCTTACTTCCCATGTTCCAGAGGAAATTTCCTCGAATGAATAGCATACCCCTGCCGCCTGAACGGCCATCGCCATCAGCCCAATAACCAACATTACTGTTACAATCTTTTTCATTTTTCTTTCCCTTTCAATTTCGCAGCCGTGATGACTGCATGGTTCCGCATTTACAAAAGGAACAATCCCGATGTAAATTATGCGCACAGAAAACAGTACAAAGGGAACTTGGCCTAAGATTGGCCTCAGGCAGGAAAAATTGAGCGAGAATGCCCCTGCCCTAATAAAAAGACTCAGTAGGCTCTACTGATAACAGCTCCGCCTCTCCCACAAGCGAGCCAGAGCAAATACTATGTTACGTTAATAAGGAATGGTTTGTCAATCCTAATAATCATAACTGATTGAATTTAAAAGATTAAGGTGATCACCCTATCGGCCGTGGCCGTTATTGAAGAGCTAGTCCTCCTTTTTTTATGCCTACCTGCATCTGGTGCCAAGCCCACAAGCGTGGGCATTAGGCTGTATTCTGCTGAAATGTGAGGAGCCATTACAAACACACTTGACGGTACTAATCTCAAACTAAACTTACCGCCCTTTGTGTCCTTTTCGGAGCAGATTCATGTAAATACGATAAAGGCATTGTGATGCCTCTTTCGGTTGTTGTGACAAAGATGGCTTCAAAGTCCAGTACTCTTTAACAGGAATAATGTTTGGTAGATGCAAGAAAGAAAAGCGGTTGCATATTAGTGAATATTCCACCGTTTTTCTGACGATGCAGATACCTTGTCGCCACAAGCCAGTACCGGTAGAATTCCTGTTACAGAGTATACTATAGCGGTTAACGATTAAGATGCAATGTGGATTCGTTGGTGAGGACAAGTCCGGCCAGGACTGTGAAGCAGAAACCAGAAGGCATGTTGCAGATTAAACGTCAATTGCTTTAATGTCTTTAGAATGATGTTCTAAAGATTTTCCGCCTTGTGTTCCGCTGGGTGAGCACGCGAGGGCAAAATGCCGCGAATTACGAACAATGCCTGTAATACCTCAACAGCCTTCTCGCCGATAAATGTTTCAAACGTTAATTTATATCCGGCGGTACTGCGGTTGAGTCTCGCACTACAAGTTTAATCGGAGTACTAACTTTGGTACCAGCTGCAACCTTGCCCTTGACCATGTCACTGATCATCTGCAGGGAGAGCTTTGCAATCTCTCTCCACTGGATATTAACTGTCGTCAGCGGCGGAGACTTATGTGCCGATGTCACCAGGTCGTCAAAACCGATTACGCTCAAGTCTCCGGGGATCTTCAGGCCTGCATCGGCAGCTGCCTTATAGACACCCGTGGCATTGTAGTCATTACAGACAATTGCAGTGGGCCTGTATGTTTCAGCCAGCAGCTTCTTGGCTGCTTCATAACCCTCTTCCTCGTCAAATCCGCCATACTGCACAAAGGGAGGAGGAACGGGTAGTTCAAATTCTCGCATCGCGCTGTAAAAAGCTTCGATTCGTTTTTCCTGGTGAAGATGATAATAACCATGGAAACCCTGGCCATGCAGATAAGCTATTCTCTTATGGCCCAGTTTTTGCAGATATTCCACGGAATCATGGATACCTTTGGCACCGTCGATCCATACACACGTCGAATCATCCTGATGAGCATTGGGGAACAGCAGCAACACGGGTTTACCCATGTGCTTGACGAGCAATTCATAATTAACCTGCATGACGCACATAAGAATTACACCGTCCTGGGAGTTAAGATTCAGCCTGCGTTTAAATTCATCCACCCCACCCATCTCACCGTAAGAAAACACATTCAGATGCATTCCCAACTCAGCGGCATACTGCAGCATGGCCGTTATCATCTGACTGTAAAGCGGGTTATCATACAACGTCTTTTTTTCAAAAAAGAAACAGAGGTCTGCATTAAGCAAATCACTTTCTTTCTCTGTAGCCTGCGTAACAAAAACTCCCTTGCCGGGGACCGGTTTGATAAGTCCCTTTTCCGAAAGTACAAACAAACTGCGTTCTACGGTAGCCTGACTGGCGGAATACTTGCGCATAAGTCCCCTGATAGATGGCAGCTTACCATTAGACTCGGCCTGATATTCAGCCAGATTGGCTTCGAGATCAGAAGCCATTACCCTATATTTGGGCAAATGAGAACGAGTTATATTATTTTCAGCTATTGCCATCTTTACACTCTCCTACAACTAACTCCTACACTGTCAAGGCAAGAGACTTGCCCACAACAGCTTACAAAAGTTACCAGATTACTTTAAGATAATAATTTTCCTTACACCTCAGAAAACCATCTTCGCTTCTCTCCGGTTGCACCAGTTCCAAAAACTTGAAACCGAAAACTCCGACTCTTAAAATGTCAAAATAGTAAGCTTTAATAAAGCCAATTTCTATATAAAAATCAACGCCCGGCGAACTCAAACTCCATATTAATCAGCAAGCGGATCCCAAAAACTTGTATCCATGGACCAGTCAAACCATTCGCCTTCATCTTCAGTCAGGGCTTCAACATGGCTGTCGCAGAAAAGCGAATTGGTCGTGCCATTCGGATGTCTGTCAAAGTTAGGCTGAACGTGTATGCTGGTACTTACAGACAAGGCTAGCGTCCAACCTGTACTCACGCCGATGTTCTTCCCATCTGCCAAGTGAATGGTCTTGGCGGGGTTACGAACATGATCTGCATTGACATACCACCCGGTAGCACTATAGGCCGAGAGATGATTGCCAAGATTAATGTTCTGGGCATAGCTGTACGGGGGCAATACGTCTTCTGTGGGACACCAGAACACTTCGAAATTGATCCAGTCCCACTCGTTTTGCCTATTCTCAAACTCGTCCATCGTAAGGGCAAGAAAGAAAGGCCAATGCCTTCTGACGCTGCCCACCTCGTACAACGTCGGCGGATAGACATGCTCATTGTCCTCAAGATAAAAACTGTTCGCAAAAGATAAACTCTTCAGGTTATTCATACAAACGACCTGATTTGCCAATTCTTTAGCCTTTTGCAGCGACGGCAATAAAATCGAAACTAGCAATGAGATGATTGCAATAACTACCAACAGCTCAATCAGCGTAAATCCGTTCATCTTTTTCTTTTTAGTCATTGTTCAAAATCCTAATTTGGTTCGACAGGCAACGGCCTGTCCGATTCTTCAAAAAATCCAAACATATTTTTGATATGAACGTGACATGGCGAACAGTTGAATGTTCGCCACATCACGTTGTGCTGGCACATGAGTTACAAACACTGCACACTTTGCATTCAATACACAGTATTCAGTTTTTATTTACGGCGTTTAATCGCTGCCAACACGATTCCGCCGCCAAAGAGAAGGGTCATGGTTGCCGGTTCAGGTACCAAAGGAGCAGAGTCATCCATCACGTCCTTGTAAATTCTCATCCAGCTGATTTCCACAACAGCCCAACGCGGAGAAGAACCGCTTGTCAAGGCTAGGATATCGCTGGTAGAACCCCAATAAACCGTTGGCAACGTAATATCGTCGCTCTCATTGGCAAGGGCGGGCGTATAATCCACGCCGTCGATCGGGTTACCTGTAAAGCGGATGACTTGCGGGGTATTCTGGGGCATGTCCACGCCTGCGCCGGAAGGTTCGCCCCAAAGGGTCCCGGAAACGTTGGCAACATCACTGTTTACGGAATAAATAATCTTCGGGCCGCTGGTCGTGCCAGTGCTGCTGGCCAGAACCATTCTCAAAGGCTGGGTGCCGGTGTAATCAGTACGCCACAGCTTGAACCCTATATCGATCGTATAGTAGTCCGTAGCGATATCAACCAGGCCTGACAATGCAACAGCGATCTTTTTCTGGTCGTAATCTTTCAGACCCACCAGAATATGATCCGCATTTACTGTGATGGCATTTTTTGTGCCCAGGTTATACCAGCTTCCCTGGCCATCGGCATTGTAGCCATAGTCCTCAGAAAGCACCAGCGTACCGCCCGTTGGGGCATCGTAGCTCGTACCAGCCGGGACGAGGGGAACGGTACTCGCATAAGCAGCAGTGCCGATCACCAGAATGGCTATAAAAATTACAACTCTTGAAGTTAGGTTTCTCATCATGCTTCTCCTTATTTTTACTCCTGGCTCCAAAGTCTGAGGCTGTGCCCTCGTAGGCCACTACAAGCTCTCAGCAAGTCCTCAACAAAATGTAACAAACTCATAAGTCTCATTTTTCAATCCAAACATCCATTCACACTTAAAGACGCTTATGGATAACAGCAAGTGCACCAATCGCGAGCAGACCCATTGTTGCCGGTTCCGGAACGGTCGCACCGCCCAATGTAGCGCCGAAGTTGGCCTGTACGCTGGCGTAGTCACCCGCGGAAACGACACCGTCAAGATTGGCGTCGCCCAAAAGCCCGCCGCCAACTGCACCTGTGCTACCGAAGTTGGACTGAACGCTGGCATAGTCACCCGCGGAAACAACACCATCCAGGTTGGCATCGCCGAGAAGGTAGGTAGGCGTCGAACCGCCCAGGGGGGCTGAATCATCCATAACGTCTTTGTAAATACGCAGCCAGCTGATTTCGACAACACTCCAACGTGGCTTGCCGCCACTGGTCAAAGCTAAAATATCACTCGTAGAACCCCAATAAACTGTTGCAAGCGAAGTATCGTCACTGTCATTGGCAAGAATGGGGTTATAGTCCGGGCCGTCGATGGGAGTACCCGTCATACGAATCACCTGAGGGGTATTCTGCTGTACGCTAAGCGTGTTGCCTCCTGGTTCTCCCCAGAGGAGCCCTTCGCTGTTGGCAACGGTACTGTCGATGGAATAAATGATCTTAGGGCCACTGGATTCGCCAGTGTCACTTGCGACGACCATCCGCATGGCACTGTTGGTTACATCGTCGGTCCGCCAAAGATTCCACCCCATGTCTATCGTGTAAGAGTCGGCTGCGATATCGAGAATGCCGTCAAGCCAAATACCGATCTTCTTGCCATCCCAATCCTTCAAGCCTACCAGAATATGATCAGTGTTAACCGTAATTGCATTATTCGTACCAATATTCACCCAACTTCCCTGCCCATCTGCATCACTACCATAGTTTTCCGACAATACCAACGTTCCTCCGGTAGGCGCGTTGTACTCAACCGGCGGAGCGCCCGCAAAAGTGATCTGACCTGCACTAAGAACAGCTACAGCAATAATCGATACCATTAGGATCTTGCGTTGCTTCATAGGATTTGTCCTTTCTCCTTGTGGAATGTTACCTGCATTCGCATCTCTCTTTTGATCATGGCTTGAGACCCAATCGTACCCAAGCTCACACTTTTCAATTGCAACCAGTACTTCTCCCTTTTCAGTACGATACGTATGATACACTGTATCAGTACAGTTGTCAATGTAATTTTACTAAATATTCTTAGACAAACTAAACCACAGTTTTGAGGAACCGGAATACCTCAAAAAAACACTACTTATGCTCAAACCCACACTCACAAAAAGTACTGTAAAAAAAGATTTTTTAATAAAACTTTCCTTTTCACAAACGTTTTAAAACATACCCCAAATTTATTTGCAACGGCAGATGGGAAGATTCTTGACTTTTCAGGTGAAACATGTATACTGCACGTATCGATACGACATGATACTCATTTGGCTGAAAGACATTGGCTGCTTGTAAACGACTTTCCAGTCGGCGTGGCTTAATCACTATATTTTGGTCAGTTTTAATCTTGAGGGAAAACATGAAACACATCCTGGACAGAACGAATGCAGCGGGGGTGAGCGTCTTACTGGTTATCTTGTTTTGTGCGACAAGTGCACATGCGCAACAGGAATGGGCCAGAACTTGGTTTGATCAGGGGTGGTCGTATTCCCCTGCCGAGATCGCAGCTGCCGGGTGTGACAGGATATTCCTTTATACGTACGATCTGTACGACCCCGCCCATTCAATGCACAGCTATTTTACGAACTATATGTCTCAATGTGATCAATTCGGCATTGAAGTCATTGTAGGCATCCGCAGTTTGGGCGACGATTACAGCGGAGTAGATAGGGACCCGTATACAGTTTCCCAGCTGACAAATTTCATCACGAGTATAGAACAATACTCAGCCGTGGTTGGCTATTACACCGCCGATGAACCCGTATATCATTCGGGAAACGGGCTATCTGTTGCGGATTGCCAGACGAAATACAACGTAATCAAGAGCATTACAAACAAGCCGGTTTACATGACTTTCTGCACGGCGGATTTAAACGCAAATAACCCATGGAATTACCGCAACACATACGATGTTATGATGTTCGACCAGTATCTGTTTCATATCGGCGAGCCGGAATTTGACGATCTGGAGGATTCTTACTATGGCGCCAATAACGGCTGGAAGTCTCTGGTCGACCGGGCATTCAATGCTGCACAGGCCCTGAACAAGCCCTTCATCAATGTTTTGCAGGCATATGGCCAGCCCAGCGGTTCAACATACACTACTACTCGACTCCCGACCTACAACGAAGAACGTTTTATGACCTATTATTCGTTAATTAAGAATGGGGCGCAAGACGGCGGTGTTGCATTCTGGTGTGAACGCTGGCGGAATATCTCAGCTGCCCTGCCGAACGAGCCTTACGCAGGAAACGGCGACCAATGGCTGGCTGATGTCGGCGTGCCAGTTATGGATGAAATGGACATTCTAGCTAGTGCCATTAATTCACAGGAAATACCAAATGCATTCACTGATTCTTCAGCCGATATCATTCACAGGCTGTTTATGGGTGAAAACAGTAGTGAATTTTTCCTACTGACGGTAAATAAGTCTCAAAGCCAAAAAAATGATGCTTTTACATTGAACCTTCCAATCAATTGGACACACCTGTATTGCCTTGAAACCGGGAATCTCGTACCTATAGTCAACGGCCAATTCTCCATTGCATACGACAAATATGAAGTTAAGAATTTTAAATTGGTTTTATTGGGCGATGCAAATGGCGATGGCGTAGTCTCAGCGGGAGATTATGCAGCTGTTCAGGCTAACTTCGGCAACACGGGCGAGCTTGGCAGAAAGCTCATTGGCGATACCAATCTCGATGGCGTTGTTTCAGCGGGAGATTATGCAACGGTGCAGGCAAACTTCGGCAAATCGCTTGGAACAAGCACTGAACAAATCCCCGAACCGTCTATGATAACTCTTTTGGCTTTCGGCCTGACAGCTATTGTGAAACGTAGCCGCTTTGCCAAATTGTGTAACTGAAAATTCTGCTCGGAAATAATTTAAACTCAGGTTGAGATTTTATTTATTAGTTAAGCGAGGAAAATTGTAAATGACAGCAGGAAAAAGAGGATGGATTTTACTGAGCGTTCTGGTCTTTTATACCTTACCAGCCACTGCTGCGCAAGTCGGCGTGCAGTATATCAGGGGCGAAACCGTATACCCCACAACAGCCTTGGCCGACTTTGAGCGTTTTCACGAAGACAGAATCAATACGATCATGATCGCCTTGCCCTGGAGCCATTGGGAAGATCAGCCGGGGCGAATCAACCCAACGTTTATAAGTAACATGGCTCCTGCTATGGAATACGCGGCGCAGCATGGTATGAGCGTTGTAATTGCCAGCCACATCAACGTAAACAACGGAGTCGAGGGCAATTGGCAAATTCCAACCTGGATTCAAAACATGGATGAATATCTTGCACCATCATCCTACCTCACCGTCCCGGAAGTGCGAACCGAACACGTAAATTTCATTAATCGCATGATTGACACAACCAAAGATTTCGAGGCTGTGGTCGGTTACGTGATCTCCAAAGAGGCTGTATCTTCAAGTCAGTGGTACGTAACCAGTTCGGAGGGCCGGAAGATTTTCGATGCCCGCTGGGCCGGGCTTATTGATAACGCTGAGCGTGTCCGCCAGTACATGGATACCAACGGCGTCACGCAATATCTTTCTGTCGGCGCTAATGACCTGGACGAAAACTATTCTTCATATACCTGGGCCAACAACGGCACTATCGATCTGACGAATTTTTGGACGAAGACAATTGACGTCATAGGCAACCAGGGTGCTCCAGGACTGCAACGGTCAGATCAGTGGTATCCCAACGCGACGAAAATTCGTACCGAGGGCAGGATATACGGCGCGGGGTTTTATGACTATGACCAAGTTTATGAATACGAAGGCCTTCAAAACGCAGCCGTTCAGAATCTGGATGCTTTTTATCCGTGGGAAATAGGTAATTTCAGCAATCCGTGGACTAAAACGCTCAATATTCTTGACGATAGAAATGGCGGACGCAACACGCAATATTATTGGGCTTTGCGAGATCTTGCATCCGGTGTGGACAGTTTTGAAACTTATCTTGATGCGGATTTGCCAGCTACGGACGGAACTTCACAGGTTGAATTTGACCCTGCAACCGCACGGGCGGGAATTTCCAACCGATGGACTGGCACGGGCGAAATCGTAGGCCAGAAAGATCGGCTTCCCGGTCAAGCGCCGTCATCCACCATGGCAGCGACTGTCACTCTGGACCCTTCGGAAAAAATCGGGCGAAGTGTGATCTCTGAGCACTGGGCCGACTCTGGAGTTACAATTGCCGATGCCTTCAAATTCCTCGCGCGTACCGATGAGGATTGCGAAATCTGGATGGTCGTATATTCTGCTAATGCCGTCGGAGCTGCAACTATTAACCTGGCTGGAAGCGACTGGGATTTTTACGAAGTTTCCTTTATTGCTTTGGGGTTGGAATATGAGGATATTTCGCAAATAACGGATATAACCTTCTTTAACTTTTCCGAAGAAACAATCAGTTTCGATATTGATGAATTTTTGATTCGCCCAGCCATCCACATTCCTGGCGACGCCAACGGCGACGGCGTGGTTTCAGCTGGGGATTATGCTTCCATCCAGGCCAACTTCGGAAATACAGGCGTCGCGGGCATTCCTGGCGATGCAAACGGCGACGGCGTGGTCTCGGCTGGGGACTACGCAAGCGTACAGGCAAACTTCGGCAGAACGGAAGGAATACCCTCCGCAAACCAAATCCCCGAACCGACAACCTTAAGCCTGCTGACGGCGGGAGTCATTACTTTGCTGCGAAAAAGAAAACCTGTTGAAACGGGAATAAAAGAGATGTAAGCAAAATGAAAGTACGGCAAACAGTATGGATAATTTTAGGATTGGCTGTTCTCTACACTCCATACGCCCCAGCTGCACAAGTTGGAATCAAGTATAATCGCGGCAAAGCGGAATACCCCACGGCAGTCCTGGCTGACTTTCAGCGATTTCATGAGGATCGAATCGATACCGTTATGATAACCCTGCCATGGAACGATTGGGAAAGTTCCGAAGGTGAAATCAATCCAACACTGTTGAACAACCTTACATCAGTGCTTGATTATTGCGAGCAAAACGACATGACGGTGGTCATAGGAAATCACTGCGTGTATTGGGGCACGAGCGGTGACTGGACAATTCCAACATGGATTCGCAACAAGGAAGATTACATAGCTGCAACTTCATGTCTGACCGTTCCCGAAATTCGCACAGACCATGTACAATTCATTGAACGTCTTATCAACGCAACCCAAAATCACCCAGCCGTGGTCGGATACAATATCCTCAATGAACCCGTCGCAGCAACAGCCTGGTATGTTAACGACCCCGCAGGCAGAACGCAATTCGACGCACGCTGGGAAGGCGTAATCGATATAACCCAGCGAGTTCGACAATACATGGATACAGCTGGAGTCACACAGTATATGACAGTCGGAATGGCTCCGAGCGAACCGGGCTATGAAAGTTATATCTGGGAACACAACGGCCAGACTGATCTGACGGCCTTTTATACCCAGATGCAAAACATAATCGGCAGCCAACGGGCAAGCGGCCTGGAACAGGCGGATCAGTGGTATGCAGACTCAACAAAAATCCGCACCGAAGGCAGATTGTACGAGGCTGGACTTTATGACTACAATGCCGCATACGAACACGAAGGCCTGGCCAACGCAGCCGTTCAAAATATGGATGCGTTCTATGCCTGGCGGATCGGCTCGCCGGATGGCCCTTGGACACCACACCTGAATTTGTTTGATGACCGTAATAATACCCGTGCGACGCCATATTATTGGGCTCTACGTGACCTGGCATCTGGGATAGACAGTTTCGAGACCATTCTCGATGCGGATTTGCCCGCTACAGACGGCACTTCACAGGCTGAATTTGATCCCACTACTGCTCGAGCGGGAATTTCGAACCGATGGACTGGCACCGGACAAATAGTAGCCCAAAAAGACCTACTCCCCCCGCAGGCCCCTCTCTCAACCATGGCAGCGACAATTACTTTGGATCCATCGGAGAACATGGCCCGAAGTGTGATTGCCACACATTGGATTGATTCAGGCGTTACAGCAGGCGATGCATTCAGATTCCTCGCACGCACCGATGATGATTGTGAAGTCTGGCTGATCGTGCATTCGCCAGAGTCCGGTTGGGCCAAAACCATCAACCTGGCCGGGGGCGATTGGAACTTTTACGAAGTTTCCTTTGTTGCGTTGGGACTTGAATATGAGGACATTTCGCAAATAACGGATATAACATTCTTTAACTTTTCCGAAGAAACAATCAGTTTCGATATTGATGAATTTTTGATTCGCCCAGCCATCCGCATTCCCGGTGACGCCAACGGTGACGGCGTGGTCTCAGCTGGGGATTACGCAAGTGTCCAGGCAAACTTCGGCAATACTGGCGAACCCGGAATGCCCGGTGACGCCAACGGTGACGGTGTGGTCTCAGCTGGGGATTACGCAAGTGTCCAGGCAAACTTCGGCAGAACGGAAGGAATAATATCCGCAAACCAAACACCAGAACCGACAACTCTAACCCTGTTGACTGTGGGCCTTGTAACTTTGCTTAGAAAAAAGCGTCAAAAGATACACCTTCAATCTAAGTCGGTTTTATATCCTATTTAACTGAAATTTTATATGCCAACTTATACTCTCGCGGAAAAACAAGGTATTTAGTCAAAGGGTCATGCTCGAACAGTCTTGTTCCCAACCCTTTCTGGATTCTGTCAATGGTTACAATCACTTCTTCACGGGCTTTTAGGTCCGTAGTATGACGACACTCAAATAAATCCGACGGATAGAAGTGGCTGGCTGAAAATTCAAAACCTGAAACACTTTCAAAACGAAGAGTGTTCTTGGAATTGGACAATTCAAACCATCTTACATCCGTCTTATTACCATGCTCCTGGGGGACAATATATGGCACATACTGTTCGGCAACAGTGGATTTATACAATCCAACATCAGCTGCACAATTTCTATCCACATAATTTTCGAACGGTCCGCGTCCGTACCATTTAAGCTGCTCAAAACCTGCAGTAATGGAAAAAATTACACCGACTCTCGGCAAATGGGGAAGCGATTTATCATAATCAAATGTATTCTCGACAAGAATCTGGCCTGTGGGAAAAAAGGAATATTCCTCCACATGCTGCATCAGCCTGGCCTCGTCACTCCCAACCCATTTCCGAGCCACTTTGACAAGAACATTCTCCGCCTTGCGGAAAACCGATACTTCTGCACTCACGAGTTTTATCCTGTCATAACCCGCAGCCAGCCACAATCCCATTGGTTTTGTTTCCTGATTTTTAAAACCTCGAATGCCTTCCGTACTGGTACAGGCCCGCCAAACGTTCAATTGCGGACCAGTAAGAATCAAAGGTTTATAATCATGGACAAATTGCATTTGGCCACTTTTGCGGTCAAAAGTGCAAAGATTATCTCCGCATAATATTATTATTTTTTCAGCAGTCTCAGTTATATCCACTTTATTTTTTACATGATAAACAGTTGGACAGGGACCTCCGGGAAGACATGATAATAAAATTTGCTCGGAAGCTATTTCATAACCTAGATCACACCATGCTTCATGATTTTTTGTCTTAAAACTAAGATTCAGATGAACTTCCTGCCCTTCATAAATTTCGGGTAATTTATAATTCAACAGTTGCACTTCCTGTGTTTCACCAGGCCTGGCTGAAAGTTCTGACATTTGCCCGCAAAAACAATTCACACCATCAACTGTAATTTTCCAATTTCCACCAAGCCAATCCATGTTACGGAAAAATTGCTTATTTCTTACCGCGACAACGCCCTTTTGCTGATCTACCAGTTCCACGGCAACCGGCTGGGCCAGTTTTTTAAATTCAAACGCTGCGGGGTGAGGTGTCCGGTCGGGCCAGACAATACCGTTTATACAACATTCAGAATCGTGAATTTCTTCTCCAAAATCTCCGCCGTAAATCCAATATTCCTCGCCATCCGGATCTTTCCTCTTAAATCCCTGATCAACCCAATCCCAAATAAACCCGCCCTGAAAACCCTTGCCTGCCTCCAAAAAATCGAAGTATTCCTTGAGATTACCATTTGCATTGCCTTGAGAGTGAGAATACTCGCACATTATAAAAGGTCGTTCGTCTTCGATTTCATCAGCCCATAAATTCATAAAAGCGATACCGGGATACATGGGATCTGCAAAGTTATTGTATCTGAAGATACTCTTCTCATAATCTTTTTTCAATTCGGCATCGGGTCGCTGAATGCTGGAGATAGACGAAGAAATATCCCGCACATCGCGAAAAGCTTTACGCAAAATATCAGGATCAACGCCATCGGCATGGGCTTCGTTTTCGTTGTGAATCGCTCTGGTCGAATCTAAAAACAATATTGCCTCCGTCGCTGCAATTGAGTTCTCGCCGAAGCCCGTTTCATTCCCGAGAGACCAGGCTATGACACACGGATGATTTCTATCCCGCAGAACCATATTAACACATCGTTCAACAAAGGCATTCCGCCAGCGCGGGTCATGACATAGCGTTCCGTAATTGGCATGTGACTCAAGATTCGCTTCATCAAAGAGATAAATTCCGTATTCATCGCAAAGTTCATACCATAAGGAATCATTCGGATAATGGGCAGTACGTACTGCATTCAAATTTAATTGTTTAAGCAGTTTTATATCCTTTATCATCAATTCTTTGGAAAGGGTTTTTCCGTGTCGCTCATCATGTTCGTGTCTGTTCACCCCGTGAATTACAACAGGCTGGCCGTTGATCAACATCTGGCGATACTTAAATTCAATACGTCTGAAACCTACTCTTACCCTACGAATATCCAAAACATTACCCAGGTGATCTTCCAAAAAAACTATCAGCGTATACAAATTCGGAGTTTCAGCAGACCAGGGAGCAGGTTTCGTGATTGTAGCGTTAATGCTTGACGTAAAAAGATCGCATCTGAAATACCGACTGATTTTGTCGTAAAAGATATCAACCAGCTGCTTATCCTGATCGAATAACTTTGCCTTAATTGTAAAAGGTTCATTGCATGCCGGGAATTTAAAATACTCATTAATGTTCTGGAATAATTTTATCTGGAGCGATAGCTCACCGTCACCAGTGTCTAAATCATAGTCGCCATCAACATGAACATCATGAATACAAACCGGATCCGCAAGCGAAAAAAGATAAACGCTACGATATACCCCAGCCATCCACCAATGGTCCTGATCTTCCACATAACATCCATCCGACCATCGCAATACGCGTAAAGCTATCTGATTATCCCCAGGGCAGATCATATCTGAAATATCAAATTCTGATGGCAACCGGGTATCTTTGCTCATACCGACGAATTGACCATTCAGGAAAACTTCCAAATAACTCTCCACTCCACCAAAATGCAATATCACCCTTCTTTTGGACCATTTTTCCGGTAAACGAAATTTTCTTCGATAGAGGCCGGTGGGATTTTTTTTCGGCACAAAAGGTGGATTATTATCAAACGGCATCTGCACATTTGTATATTGCGGCTTATCCCAAAAATCACCAAGAGTCCAATTTGAAGGCACATCCATGGACGCCCATTCTGAATCATTAAAATCCTTCTTATAAAAATCTTCAGCCTCCCCCGGCGAATTAACAAGCGAAAATTGCCACTTACCATCAAGACTAACAAAAAATTCAGAAGCTTCTGGCCTACCCTCCATCGCCCGATTTGCGTCATGATACGGAATGCCAGGAAACTTTGCAGGGAGTTTATTGATATGGGTTAATTCAGGCAATTCCCAAAAATTAGCAGTATTAAAAATTTCTGACATTCTCTTTTTCCATAACAAGCATAATAATTGTATTTTACCGCGTTATTACAGCCTTCTAATTCCATCGGCCGTTCACCGGTCAATCAATACGTTCCATATTTTAAAACAGATTCATACATGCGAATCACATTTTCCGTTGGCGAATTATCCTGCAACTGATGCGTAGGCGCAAAGCAGTATCCTCCTCCAGGTTTCATAGTTTCCAGAATATCCCGGCAATAAATTTCCGTCTCATCAGCCGTGCCTGTAGCAACCGGCCCAGCTGTACTTATACATCCATGAAAAGAAAGTTCCCTGCCGTAACGGGATTTCAGATAGGCCGGTGCCATATCCGTAGCTTCCGGCTGAAGCGTATCTACAACATTAATGCCCATCTCTATGAAATCCTCAAATGCCCAACTGCTTGAGCCGCACGAGTGAATCATCACGGGAAGATCAAACGACTTTGCAATATCCACGAATTTCTGATGCCTCGGCCTGATGTGCTTCCTGAAAAGTTCCTTGCTCATTATCGGGCCGATCTGCGTCCCCAGGTCCTCTCCGATAAAAAGTAAATCAATCTGACCGTCAGCCGCTTCCAACACTCGACGAACAACTTCCAACTGAACAGCGAGCCTTCGGTCAGTCCAAATCAACGTAACGGGATCATCCGTTATCAGATCCACTAAAACCTGCTCCATGGTTCGAATCATGCCTGCAGTGTTAACAATATCGACCATCCCCATATGGCCGACATATAAAGCGTAATCCTTGTGTTTCTGACAGATGGTTCGGACCAAACTGTAATCATAGTCATCCGGCGAGGGCATGGGCCAGTTTGCTGCATCCTCGGCGGTTGCATTCTTAAGCGGAAAATCACAATATTCCCAATAGCCGCCAGTCAAATGCGGCGTCCACTTCATATGAATTCCCCATTCCGGGTGTATGCGACAATCTTCAATTTCCGGCTGCAATTGAGGGCCAACATACGGCACATTAACACTTCGAAAGTCCACACCGAGAGCCCGCCTAAGCCCTTCGCTATCGTCATGCTTCAAACCGAAATACTCCTTCAGACTACGGTCGATTCCGGAATTGCAGGTATAGTCAATAGGAACTCGATCAGGCTCCTGATGATTTAACGAGGTTAAAACTCTCTCCTTTGAATTCATTTAAAACTCCATATTAACTAAGTAACTTTTTAATTCGCTTATTTTGAGAATTATAAATTTTCTTCTTTTTTAAATCCTTCGATCTACTTTATTCGCGGTTAAAAACCTTCATTTCAGAAATCCTCGCACAATTAGCCCCCCATGTAGATTTAACGCATATTGTAAGGTTATCCGCAAATACTTGCTTTTCCAGACGATGACACCTTTTGCGATATATATTGTCGTTTTCTGAAATCAGAATCTGCTTTTCGCCATTATTTTCTACAGTAACCGTATAACTTCGAACCAGCTGTGGTGCACACATCTGCTCAGCCAATTTCTCTCGCGTAATATCCAGATCATTATCAAAGGTCAATTCGATTGAATTGAAGGGAACTTTTTCATCCCAATTCAAACTAATATCCTGAGGCAGCGATGGCTGGCTTATCCACACATTAGCTCTTTTTTCCGGCCTGGAAACGCCGGTCGAAATCTCGGCTGCTGTGTATGTTTCATTGGGAAACAACAGGTCAAAACAATGCGTGCCGCGAATACGATGGAAATACAACTCACTACCTGGCTGGGAGAATATCTGATCTATCCTGACACCAGCCTGAGTCCCGACAAATTCTTCTGCCGTAAAACCCCATGAAACTTTTTCGTTAGGTTCCAAACATATTCCAAAAATATTATTTCCTTCGAGAATAATTGGTGAGAATTCAAAAATGATTTTTTGACAACCCGGCGAAACAACTGCTTTGGCGGTCAGAAGGCTTTTCGTATCTCTAAGATCGTCCATAAATTCACGCTTGACGATATTAACAATTACTTCCTGTGGTTCTTCCGAAGAATTCTCGAGAGGCAACATTAATTTTGAAAACTCTCCTGAAGCGACAAGCACATTCTGTGCGCGTGCATTTTCCAGGGAAAGATATTTTTCCGGTTCGAGAGTAGGCATCACTGCCTCGCTGGAAGCACTTATTTTAGCGTGTTTAACCAGATTTTTCTCATCGCGGTCAACTACACCCGGAATGAAGCAGTCTAGGGAAATCAATTTTTGCTGCAGTTCTTCGATATGATCCTTCCCCAGAGCCCTAGGCCAATACTTTCTCTCCACGCACATCGCCGCTGCACAACCGACAGCCTCTCCCATGAGAGCACATGTACCCATAACCCTGGTAGAACCCATTGCGATATGTGTCGCACTGATCAGCCTGCCAGCTAGAAGAAGATTTGAAATATTACGCGAATACAGTGATCGGAACGGAATTGTATATCGGCCTTGTAAAACTCTGCCGCTCCAGTATCGTTGCCCCTTGCCCAACACGCCGGCTGGATTGTGCAAATCAACATGCCACCCGCCATATGCAACTGCATCAGGAAATACCTGTAGCGACTGAATGTCCTGCTGCGTCATGACATAATCGCCGAGAAATCGTCTTGATTCCCGTCGGCCCGGCACTGTGCCTATCGACTCCAATACAAAATTATCCGCACCATGATCGCCACGGTTTTTTATATGATCCCAAACACCAACAACGATTTTATAAAGTTCATCCCGAATATATTCAGCGTCGCCGATAATGTCATTGTCGCCGCCGAACTCGAACCACCAATAACCGCCCGACGGTCTGAACAGTGCTGCAACATTATGCGGACAATCCCGCAATTGGCCTGGGAAATCTTCATCAGTCTCGAAAGTGTAGGCCCAATCCGGAGAGGTGAACTTAACAGGCTTGCCCATATCCCGTACCCGGATATAAACGGTGTTGCCCATTGTCAAATGATCCTCGTGGTCAGGAGCGAGAGATTCTTTATACTGCCTTGCGCTTTCTCTGCCCGTCACGTAATCGGCACCAGCTTCAAAAGCCACACGTCCATCGCCGGAACAGTCGATAAAAATTTCTCCTTCAATGGTGAAATCGATTTCAGTGGAAGCCTGCCTGGCTGTGACCTGTTTTATTATGGTTCCCTCCAATACAGGTTCAGAAGCAACCGTATTGAACAGCACATCGAGCTTTTCTTCGGCCCGGCACGCTTCCCAAAGAACGAGACTCCAGATAGATGGGGACAGCTGTGGGTTTGGAAAATTCACATTGCGTGCAAAGAGCTCGTCAATCAAACCCGTTTCCCGGGAATATCTGAAATGTCCAAGCTCATCGGCACCTTGAATAAGAACACCTATTTCCGCACTGGAATTACCGCCCAAAACCGGCCGGTCATGAATTAGAACTGTACTCGCACCGGACCGCGCACTGCGTATTGCCGCGCAAACGCCTGCCAATCCACCGCCGATAACAACTACCTCAAACTTCTTGCGCACTTTGGCCATCATGGGCACAGTAACTCCTATTGAATCTTTACGGTTTTCTTTTTACTCGCAGAATCGTAAGCCGACATTGCTATCTTGAGCATTTCAATGCCTTCGTCAAAAGTTGCAATCTTGTCGGTCTTGCCCTTCAGGTAATCCACGAAAGTTCGTAAGCCAAAGGGAATTGGATTCCATTGAGTCTTGGTTTTAAATTTTTCAACAACTATACCCTTTTCTTCAACATAAACTTCCTTGGTTTTTCTAACCGAGATAACGCATTTGTCGGTGGTTAAATCTAGATTGATTCCATATACTCCCTGCGAAATGCAGCCATTTGCAATTGTGGAAAGTCCACCATTTTTATGCCTTAAATTAAGTATTGCAATATCTTCAATATTAGGCTGAATTTTCAAACCTTCGCAAGGCTTGGTAAATTTCAGGGTCTCGGTTATGGCAGAGACCTCGCAAGAAGGCCCCATTATGAGATTTACAAAATCGATTATATGTCCTGCATTCTCCACAATATGGCCGCCGCCAGTCTCCTTTTTCCAAAACCAGTTCGGCGGAACAAAAATTCCCTTTGTGGCAGGAAGCATATATTTTACCCACATCCACATTGGCTTGCCGTATTTTCCCGACGCAATCATTTCCCGTATTCGCTTGAATACGGGAAGATTTCTTGCGCCGAAATTAACCATCGATTTTATCCCTGCCTTTTCGACGGCCGCTTTCATTTCAAGAGCATCTTTGAGATTTATGGCAAGAGGTTTTTCGCAAAGCAGATCCTTCCCTGCTTTGGCAACATCTATAACAATTTCCTTCCGCAAAAACGGCGGCGTCGCCACAATCACAGCCTGCACATCAGGGTCATTGAGGGCTTCGCGGTAATCGGCCGAAACCTTCGAGACACCGTTTTCCTTTGCAACTTTGCGTGCTTTCTTCTGATCCACATCAACTACATGTATCACCCTGACTCCCGGAATTTCACCAAGAGTCCTGACGTGATTTTCACCTGCACCACCCAAGCCTATTACCGCGAAATTAATCATTTTATATCTCCTTTACTTCTTTCAAGTATCTGGGCGGCACTTAACGATTTGTTATAAATCCTAGCATCTTTGATCATGCCATCGAAAAAGCCGCGACAGCCTTTTAAAACCATTTTTGAGGCATTATCACCACCGGCGCCGACAAGCCATATACCCGGCTGAACCGTCGAAGGTTTACGATTAATAATGGTTTTAATAATAGTTTCAATGGCTACTAGTTTTCCATCAAGATAAATAGACATCATACTATTCTTTTTATCCATCACGGCTACGACGTGATACCACTGGCCTTTCTTCAAATCCAACGGTTTAGACTTCACCGTTCCGTTATTGATGTCATTAAACATGAGGCATTGCCCAACCACTGCCAGCCCCACATTATTGTATGTTGGGTCGTTCATTCTCGATCCGAATATATAATAAGGTTCAAACGTATTGAAACTTTCACCATATATTACAGGTCTGATTTTAAGATCACCAGGACAAATCCACGCTTCAAGTGTATATTCGTCTCCTGTGATTACCGGCTTTTTAAACCTCAGATAACTATTTTTTCCATTGAATCTTAAACCGTCTTTAACCCAAACGGCATTGTGGTTTGTGACAGTCTTGTCATCTTTTCGCGTCATCGCCCAGGTAATCTCTTCAGTGGGAACTGTTTCAGTTAATCCTTTATTTTCCACAGTGTAGATTTCCACACATTTTCGAAGAGCTATAAAATTGTCTTTAATATATTGGATTCGCTTTGCATATTCAGACCCTTTGGTCAATTCCAAACCCTTGTTGAGTTTATCATTTAACTCAAACGCCAACCTACTTGGTATATAAGACGAATCCGAATATGTCATGTAATTCTTTTCGAGCAACTCGAAGAACGCCTTGATCTCTCCGGAGGCAGGACCATAAAATTTTGTATAATACTCGTCAAGAATTTCATCACAATTCAAGTCGGGATTCCAAAGCATTTTAGCTGAAACATAATCATTAACGTTTTGCCACCACCTGCTCTTAGGATCGCGCCTGAAGAAGTGCATTTCTCCCAGAACAGGAGTTTTGCCTTTCTCATTATACTCCTTCATAGTCTTAATGCTGTCGGCAATTATGTGCGGCATAACCCACGGTACGCCCTTGCGCCCATAGGTATAATATCGCCAAAAATAGATCCCAGCCGGCTGAAGATCCTGCCATTGTTCGAGCAGTTCTCGATCGGCTGCACTAAGCCAATGCGGACGTGTCGCCCGCCTGAGGCTTGCGATTTGAACAACAACGTTATCGGGCAGTTTCTTGATTTTCTTTGGCGGCAGCTGATAACGTTCGTAGGCCCCGTACACAATGTAACAATCCGGATATTCTTCTTTCACGGCATTAGCGACTTTAACCACCGCCTGCGCAATATAGTCCGAATACCACCCACTCTTATGCCTGCTCATATCAACCCAGGCCTGACACTTCGGGCAAGAACACATCTTCATAAAATAGTCGTTTGCCAAGATCTGGAAGTACCTTCGCTTGCCGTCCGGCGTAGATTTTCTGCCAAAATGACTTTTAGCGTCTTCAATCATCTGCTCGATTACACCATCATGTGTAAAGGCTGGGTAATATAAGTCTGATTTTCCATTTTCATCTAGGCAAAAATACTCTGGATGCGTATCCTTAAAACGTTTGTGCCAGTAATGGAAGGAGTGATGCGACGCCCACGGGTCCCGATCTCCACCGTAACCGATACGCCTGAACCAAGGGTCTATCATCAACTCGTTTATACGGTATGGAAAATAAGGATTATCCGTCAATTTCATATTCTTCAGTTCAATAGTCTTTGACTTGGGAATCAAGGTATTATCCTGCTGATAAAAACGGATTCCCATTATCTCCAGTAACCGATATACGCCGTACAATGTACCTGCCTTCACCGGCGTTCGGGAAGCTATCTGGTCGTAAAATTTAGAGTCATTACCAACTACAGCAACAACATTGCCTTTGACCAGAATTCTGAAACCGTCTGGCTTGAGATTCTCATCGGTTACCCCCAATTCCTTGGCCGGGGCACTTGCCCCAATTAGAATCACATTTTTCCATTTTTTTACATACTTTGGATATTGCCCTTTATAAGCGGTCTGGATAGGCAACTCTGCGCCAGACATGGCCTTGACAAATTCCTGTAATTCGCTGGCACCTTTTTTAGCGCAGTCAGTCGCTTCTGGCCCAAGGAGAATAACAGCTGTCGGCTTGCCATCCTGCACCAACACCACTGCAGAGATATTCACCGCAAAAAGCAGTACTACTAAAAAACCTGTAATAAATTTCGCAAAATTCATGCTTACCTCCGTAATTCGTTGAGTAATTTGACGCATTCCCGCACGGCAGTGGCTGCTTCGCCCTCGGCAAAACATTCAAACGACAGTGACTTGTCATATCCGGTTTCCTTCAATGCCTTGAAAATCGCGGCAAAATCCGTATGTCCTTGCCCTGGTAAAAAGCGGTTGGAATCAACCAGATGCACATGGTAAATATATTCGCCAAATTTTTCGAAGGTTTCGGCGATGTTCGTTTCCTCGATATTCATGTGATACGTATCCGCTATGATTTTCAACCCCTCCGACCCAACCTTCTTACAAATATCAACTGCCTGATCAACGCGGTTAAACAAGTGAGTCTCATAACGGTTCACCGGTTCTATAAGCACGTGTGTCCCAGCCTTGATTGCATGGTCGCTAAGCCTGCCCATGAATTCGATAAACATCTCCATTTCCATTTCAAAACTCGTCTTGTACGGTTCCATGCTAGGTACGCACGGCTTCTGTGGGGCCATAATCATTCCCTGTGCGCCAAGCTCACCAGCCATGGTCAACAGAGCTTTCATGTCCTCAAAGGCCAGGATTCTAACTTCTTTTGTCGCGCCCAACAGGTTTCCGCGAAAACCGGAACAGACCGCACTAACTTCAACATCATGCTTCTTGATAATCTTTTTTACTTCTTCAAGACGGTCTGCAAGTCCTTCACCCCAGATTTCTACGGCATCAAAACCATATTCCTTCGAACAAATAATGCGATCTTCAAAAGTTTTACCGCTCAAAAGATCTGGGAAATAAAATCCGCCGTTTAACGTTACTACTGCTGAAAGTTTCATAGTTATATTCCTTCATTGCTAATAGCCAAGCCAATTCGCTCAATACCTTTTTTCCAGCCTTCGCGACAATTATAGTAAACCCAGAGTTTCCCTTTCTCGTTCACCAGACACAGCTGGTACACAAGC
Organism: Phycisphaerae bacterium; assembly: GCA_963664745.2. GTDB lineage: Bacteria > Planctomycetota > Phycisphaerae > SM23-33 > SM23-33 > B1-G9. The sequence continues at coordinate 895,534 of CAXXMC010000004.1, read as the reverse complement.
GATTCCTTCCAGCCAGGCTGGCAAGACAGAATAGGGTTGCCCGGCACATCAAACCATTCCAGACCGTCTTCGGAAACAAGCATATGTATCGCAGATCGGCTATGATTCTGTTCGTCGCTATATATCCCATTGTTAAAGCCCAGATAAATTTTCTGATCCTCCAGATAGCAAACCTTCATACCCCCGCAGCCGATATTACGCCAAGGATCTTTTTTGTGCGGCACTAAAATCGGCTCGGGCCTTTTTACATATGGCCCCAAAATATTATCAGCCTCCGCCATGCCTACATATGCTGGTTCCTCAAATCCGAGATCATCCAGAATCTTCACTCCACCGCTATAATAAAGGCGGTATTTGTTCTGCGGAGTCTTCATGACACACGCATTTCGTACGGTAGGCCGAAGATCCATATTTTCCCAATCCAGTTCGGGCTTGATGATGTCATGCCTTTCTGACCAATTGTTCAAATCTTCACTTACGCGGCAGGCTATACTACAAGTATCGGTCAGCCTCTCCATCCGTTGATAAAAAAGGTAATATTTCCCGTCTTCCTTGAACATAAACGGCGAAAAGCCGGTCCAGTCATAGTGCTCCAGAGGCTGCCAGTTTATCCCGTCATCGGAAACCATATGAACAATCAGGTTCCAGGTGGCACAGAGAAACATATGCCATCTGCCATCATGAGATTCCGACGGATTCAACACTGTCGGATCAGCCACAACATCGCCGAAGAGGGGCTTGATTATCGGATTATCTGGATAATCCGACCATGTACGCCATGGGATTTTCTCTGCAAGTTCATCATTGAATTTTCCGGCAATCACCTTCTCTGACATCTAAGTAAGCTCCTAAGTATAAAATTGTGTTTTTGAAAATTTACAAAACTCTCTAATTACTATAACTTATTACCGAAAAAACCTTGTTTTCTACGATCTTTTTCTCCACTGGCAGTTATCAAGTAACTTTCATTTTAAAATTTTTCATCCACCATTATCTTTCGACAAATCACAGCCAAAGTCTAAGTGACTTGCCCATGGGCATGGCGTGTTCGATCTGCTGCGATTCCCGGATGGACTCGTCCTAGGCCATTTAGCCCACGTTTTCGCGGGCATCTCCAAAGCCTCTTCCTGTTTAGTTTCAAATGCGTAGGCAAAAAGGGTATTTCTCAGCTCATCGGCAATTACAGAATAATCAGGATCATCAATAAGATTATAATCTTCATCAGGATCAACCGCATATTCATGCAGAATTTCGCGATCATCTGCAGCTGAGTATGCGTATTTAAATCTGGAATTCGCAGCCATATAAATTCCGCAAAGTTTTTCGTGAACCTGTGACAATACAATTCGATCCTGATAAGCACAGGGATTCTCAATAATATCCAACAGATTTTCGCCATCAAAATCCGATGGCACATCGACACCCGCAGCCTTAAGAATGGCCACGGGAATATCAACAAGATTAACTGCTGAATCTATTATTCGTCCGCCATCATTGCCGGGCAATCTTACTATCAAAGGAACTCGCACAGCCGGGCCGTACATATCCTCCTTGCCAATCAGCCCAAGATCACCAAGCATGTCGCCGTGATCCGAGGCAAAAATCACAATCGTATTTTCCAATTGACCTGTTTTTTCTATCGATTCCATAACCCTGCCGATCTGATAATCCACAAAAGATACGCAAGCATAGTAGCGGCTTCGCATTTTACGCCACAGGGTTCGTGAAATTGGCGGGTCCATATAATAATTGTGCAGTGCTCCGCGAATATAAATATTCTGACGGCCGAGCATATCATCCGGCAGATGCGGATCGTCAACATCATCGGGATCATACAACGTGTCCCAAGGCGCCGGCGGAGCGTAAGGAGGATGCGGATGAATAAAGCTGCAGAATGTAAACCATGGCAGAGCGTTATTTTTACCGGCCTGTTCGTTAATAAACTCAATAGTTTTATCGCCGACCCATTGGCTGGGGTGATGATCTGCCGGCAACGGTGAAGTCTGAGGCATATAAACTTCATCTGCCCAAACGCCGTGGATGTCGCGAACCTGCCGATACGGACTGCCTTGCGTAAATTGCAGGTAGTCATCATCCTCGATTCGCTGGGGTACTTCCTCTTGAATAATGCGACGCCTGAATCCTCGATTCGCTGTGCGATCGGGCGTGAAATGACACTTGCCGATCCCTATTGTTTCGTAGTCTGCCTCACTCAGAAGGTCTACATAAGACTTCCGATCTGCGGGCATTGAATAAGGATTTGAAAAACAGCCCGTCTTGCCAGGATACTGCCCATAGTGCATCGACGCTCTGGCGGGCACGCAAACCGGCGACGGCGTGAACGCATTGGTAAACGCAACTCCGCTCTCAACCAGCCGATCCAGATTCGGCGTCTTGATGACGGAATTACCCAAGGCTCCGATAGTGTCATATCGCTGCTGATCGGTAAAAAAAAGAAGAACGTTAGGCCGCCGTCGATTCATTCCATAGTCCTTACGATCGTTCCTGACCTGAATAGTTGTTTTTCCCCGGCCAGGATTCCTCAGGCAGCCTGGTTGGAGCATAAGGCCCAAGTTGCTGCAGAGTTTCTTTTGCCCTGGCAGAATACTGCACCATCAATCCCTCATCGGAATGCGATGCCAGCTTTTGCTTACCAAACAACCGCCAGTTATCTCTATCCAAAATTTCACTGTACCCATCATAATTATAGCGGTCGAATAGTGCCTGTCGCAGACTTTTTAATTCATCGGCATACAGGGCATTATTTGCATAGTTGTGGGTTTCTTGAGGATCTATTTGCAAATCAAAAAACCACTCGCGTTCGTCCGCTGCAGAGTAGATATATTTGAAGTTACGAGTCACCGCCATATACAAACCTAGTTTGCCCGTTTGGAACTGGCTGAAAACAATTTCCCGTTTATTCTCATCCGTAAGTATTTTGTAAAGGTTCTGACCTTCACGATGCACATGTGAATCGGGATGGCCAGAAGCTGCTAGCAAAGTTGGATGAATATCAAGCAAACTCACCGGAGCGTCACACTCCAAACCTGCCATTTCACCGCCAGGCCAACGAACAATCAGCGGTATTCTGGCAGCTGCATCGAGCATACAGCGTTTGCCCATACAGCCGTAATCTCCAAGGAGCTCACCGTGATCGCTCGTGAAAATAATTAGAGTGTTGTCAATTTCCTTGCCGAGGGCTTCTAAAATTCTTCCTATCTGATAATCCACAAAAGAAATTGAAGCATAGTAATATGCCTTTATGGTGCGCATAAGCATTTCATCAAAACCCTGGCCTCGGTATTTAGTACGGTTTTGGAACTCGTTCCAGTAATTCAGTAAATCTTCACACCCAGACGGTCTGAAGGGTGGCGGCATCTGCCCCGCCCAGTAAAGAAAATTCCACGGAGTTGGCGCGTCAAACGGGGGATGTGGACTAAAGAAACTTGACCATAAAAAGAAGGGGTTTCCTGTATCACGTCGTTTTACAAAATCTATCGAACAATCAGCAACCCATGCTGATTCATGAAGATGAGCCGGCATTAGTGACACCTGCGGGATCGTATACATTTCCCCCAAAGTTCCGTGAACGTCCAGAACATAATCAAACCCGTTTTTATCCAGAAAAGCACGATAATCATCATCACTTCGCTCGCTGATGTCGCGAGACTGAAACCCCCACATACGCCTGCGCGTGGGGGTAAAATGCATTTTCCCGACACCATGTGTCTGGTAACCCCGGACAGTGAGCTTTTCCATGAAACTTGGGACCTCAGGGTCGATATTGGTACAGTTATCCCAGCAACAAGTGCAGTGAGGGGGAAGCCCTGTTACCATAGCAGCGCGCGCAGGAACGCAAACAGGCGAGGGTGTGTAACAACGAGTAAACACAGTACCTTCCTTGCAAAGACGATCAATCACAGGCGTGCGAATTATAGGATTTCCTAATGCACCAATGCTGTCAAAACGCTGCTGATCAGTAAACAGCAAAAGAATGTTTGGCTGGCTTGCCATACCAGGCACAATCTCCAAAACTCCAATTTTATTGGGCTTTTCTCAAATCAAATTCATCCAAACGACGCATATCGATACATACGATACAGTTAGTTTAGATAGTTTTCCTAAAATATTCAAGGAAAAAATTGATTTTAAGCACTTTAAAGATGAGATGCAAAAATCTGTGCTTTCATGAGGGCAAGGTTATCACGGACACGAATGCAGGCAATATTTTTAATTAACGTCCTTCGGACGGACTTTGTCGATTCCACTTCGATATGGAGTCGACGAATACAAATTCCTATACAATTCAATTAGAAGCTGTTTTGCCTTGTTGAGTCGGCCGAGACTAACCCCAGCCGAAACAAGCACAGATATCGCAGATCAACTTTAAAATGCTCTAGAGCATTGAAAAGTTGAGAGTTCCAGTTTTTGCGTAGCGGGTTTGTTTGTGGCAAAGAAGAAACATAAGGCATATTTGTCGATATCCCGAAATGTTTCTTAAGCAGCCACGGGCAAAGCAAGCCAGCAAAAAGGGAACTCTCAAGTTTGACATGCTCTAATCCGCAGGGATTTTGAATGCCAGAATATGGCCTCGTGCCGAGTCGAAGTCAAATCGTACGAAAGCGTTAGCCTTGCCGTTTTCAAACTGGCAGACCAGTCTAATCACCAGGGACTTATCCGTCTCTCCGTCGATGAATTCCTCGTCAACAATCTCGATGCTTTTAAGTTTACCAAACTGATCGGCAAATTTTGTCATGCCCGAAAGCATATCTTCTTTGGAAATCTGCTTCAGAATAGCTTCGTGCATCATTGGCACGGCCTGGTCGATCTGGCAATTCACGAGGTATGTAATCAACTCCTTGGCGCGATTACGGTAGAGGTCATCCTTGGGATCGCTCAACCAGTTGCCTTTAAGAGCATCGCTGGTAACTTCATAGCCTTCGATTTTGCCATTCAGCAGCGTCAGGCGAACCTTGGCCTGGCCTTTCTCGAAATTGGCGGTTCCCGACGTTTCCACGAGAGTGCCGGTATCGATCATCTTTTTTTGCGTGTTGAAGTCGCTCGCAGCCAGTCCTGTAAACTTACCCAACTTCTGATTGACCCAAATCATCCACATACGAAGAACAGGCGGGTCTACCTGCTTTTTCAGATCATCGCCCATCATATCGATAAGATTATTTGGATCTTCCGAAGCGATGGCTGCGAAAAACCGCGCTTGCTGTTCCTCACCCTCACCGTGCGCCCAGAACATCAGCCCAACGAATCCCACAATAATAACGATAAAAATAATGCCGAGAATTTTCAGTACTTTGCCCATGATGTTATCCTTTTTAAAAGTGACAACAGAAATGCCCGCTGGACTGCCCAGCGCTTGGCTTAATTTCAATCATTGCATCCGTTATTTTTCTGATTACCTGGACTCACTGCCGGCCTTTTCCGCAGGTACACCCACCCAGCCAGGGCGGAATTCAGGCCAATTACTGAAAGCATTGCCAATAAGATCTGATGTGATGTTATACCATAATCAGTCAGGCAGCCACAACCCATAGCTATCAGAGAACCGATCCCCCACGAACCGCCGACGATCAGGCCTGCCCGTAACGTAGGAGTCATTCCCTTCGCGCTTCGGGCGGCGGTTGCGATCAGCGGAAAAAACGCGCTGCCGAAACACAGGCCCGTCGGAACAGCAAGGACAAGAAGCCCCGCCAGTGAATCGGCCCGGCAGAGCAGCCAGTACAGCGGCATGCAGACCAATTGTCCCAATGCCAGCAACCCGAACGCGGAGAACCTCGCGCTGAAGAACCCCCATATAAACGAGCCGCCCGTACTGGCCAGGCCTATCACAGCCAGCGTCAGTCCACCCCAGCGCAGGCCCTGCTCACCGAATCGGCCCGTCAGGTCGACCGATGCGAACATGAAAAACACACTCACCTGCGTCGCAATCGCAATGCCCAAAACCATCAATAGCAGAAAATTGACCTCAGCCTTTACCTCGCTGACTGCATTGGGCTGACGATGTTTGTCCTGAAACCCGACCACTGCCAGCAGAACAAGTACCGCCAGACCCGGCAAAGCCAACAGCCAGAAGCCGTCAAAGCCGCATCGGCCCAGCCATTGTGCCGAAACCAGCGAACCCAGGCTGAATCCAAGGAACCCGCCGGACATGAAAATGGGTACTCCGAGATGCGCCTTTGAGCCTGAAAGCATGTGCGCGTTCATTAGGCCGTCGGGGTGAAAAATGCCTATCCCGATATTTCCCACCAGCACCAAAATCAACACCAGCCAATAATCACTCGTCAGCCCGACCAGCGTTATGCAAACCGCCAGCAGCGGGCCAAGCAGCAGAAAATGAGGCCTTTGAAATTTCGGCGAAATTATGCCCGCGACCGGCTGAATGCCGTTGACAAGTAGCCCCCCAATGCCGATCAGAGTGGTCACCACGCTCAGCCTGACCCCCATGTGGCGAACCAACACGGGAATCATGGGAAACAGAAACCCGCCATACATATCGACCAGCAGATGCCCCAGCGTCAGTGACGCCAGTTGCACACGCCGGCTGCGGTGAAGGGGAATTCGACTATCCATGTAATCAACGGCCTTTCAATATATAACGTCCTTATGGAATTCAGGCTGGACGCCGGCTAGAGTAATCAAACTTGAGAGTTCCCTTTCAGGCCATTGATTATCTTGGAGATTGCCTGGGTGCCTTCCTTACCGAAACCTTGCGATGAAGCGGCTCGGAACATTGTCTCAGCCAGTGCAGCTGTCGGCAAGGGAGTATTCAGGCGATGTGCAGCTTCGTGGGCCAGGCGAAGATCCTTCAGCTGATAATCCACGAAAAAGCCCGGGGCATAATCTCCGGTGACCATCTTTGGCGCAAGGTTTGTGAGCATCCAGCTGCCCGCAGCTCCTGAGGAAACAGCCTGTAACATGGCCTGCGCATCAACCCCTGCAGATTCTGCCAGCGAGACAGCCTCTGCTGCGGCAAGGAGGTGAGTAGCTCCCAGAATCTGGTTACACAATTTGACGGTATAACCAGCCCCGGAAGGCCCGCAATGAGTGATTGTTTTACCCATCGTCTGGAAAATCGGCAAGGCCCGGTCAAAATCAGCTTTCTCGCCTCCAACCATTATGCTCAGGGTTCCAGCCTGCGCGCCAATGTCTCCGCCGGAAACAGGAGCATCAAGAAAACCTGCGCCTTTGGCAAGCAAAGCCTCACTGCACTGCTGGGCAGCTGTTGGAGCCACGGTCGAACAATCTATGACAATAGCGCCTTGCTTCACGCCGGCGATAACGCCGGTTTCTTTATCAAGGATCACATCCAGAACATCTGGCGTGTCGGACACGCAGGAAACTATAACGTCACATTCAGCTGCCAATGCTGCTGGAGTGGGCGATACTTTCGCGCCAGCCTGGGCGAACGGCTCGCATCTTTGTGAAGTCCTGTTGAATACCGTCAAGGCGTAGCCTGCCTTTTGGATATTCCCAGCCATCGCTCTACCCATGATACCCAGGCCTATGAATCCGACTCTCTTAAATTCACTCGACATTTTATGTTGTCCCATAATTATTCATATTATTCGGCGTTGGCTTTGACATTGCGGATAATTGATGACACCCAGCACATCCCCACTCGCATGTAGCAGCCATCGGTTCATGTTTCAGTTGATAATAATCTCGTCGAGTGAGCGTTTGGGGACATGATGTACCTGCTGTTCATCCCGCCAGTATTTGATGTCGCCTTCACGGCTGAGGGCGTCCACCACGACCTTCTCCCGGGGCTTGCCCATCGCCAGAACCAGCAGTATTTCCAGGTGCTCCGGAATACGAAGATTCTCGCGGAGTTCATCACGCTTGATACTGCCTATCATACAGCCTCCCAGCCCAAGCTCCGTTGCACCAAGCAAAATGCTCTGGGCTGCAATGCCGTGATCCACGCCGAAAGTCTTAGAAATTTCAGTATCGCCAAGGATGATAATATAACCCGTTGGACGCTCGGTCTCATCGGGGCCGGGCCAGTCTTTGAGATACCCAGCCCATACCGTACAGGGAAAAATTTTCGCGTTGGTTTCAGCGTCCGCGGAGATCATGAATTTCAAAGGCTGAAGGTTGGCGGCGCTGCCGGACAGCCTGGCCAGGTCTATCAGGCTTCGGAGAGTTTCAGCGGAGATCAGCTCTTTCTCAAAACGACGATAGCTGCGATTTTTCAATATCAAATCAGCTATCATTCCTCTGATTCCTCATACTCCAGGTCATTCTGATCTTCATGCTCTTGAAGTTCCTGCTCACGCAGTTTTGTCGCCTTGGCCTTTTCGATAAGGTAATCTTCTTTCGGCGGAATAATACTCAGGCCGAAGAGCCGGTCGCCCTGAAGGGTAAACCGGATTTCTGCTCCGGAACTGGGGCTGAAGGCTGAGACGACAGTCTTGTCGATTGTCTGCACTTTTATATGCCAGTCTTCCAGGGCACTGGCTCTCATGTGCTGCCTGTCATACGGCGGATCAAAGGCATTGAGAAAAACCTCGTACACATCTTCCATCATGTAGAGTTTTTCATCCATCGACGAGCTGTTTCTAAATTTTTCGCCGAAATTATCGCCATCGACAATCAAGTGTTCCCAGTCGATAAGATTAAATGAAGCCGAGAGATTCCCGAAAACCATCATGTCGGATATTTCTTTTGCCTTTTTTATCGAATACTCCTCCGTGGGCACAACAGGACCTCTGCCAGACTGCCAGCCTATCATAATCGTCAGAAGTATGCAGGTAAACAGACCTCCGATTCCAGAGAGCCATTTCATCTGCATGGTGGTCGAACCTCGCACGAAAAGTTTCAGGTCGCGCAGAGCGTTCCATATTCCGTAAAGCAGGCCTGTCAACATTGCCAGGCCCAAGAAACCAGCAGTCAGCTGCAACACGATCAAGCCGAAATCCATAAAAGATTCCCGCATCGCGAACAGCAGTGCAACAGTACACGCAGCTGTGATAGCCATCCATACCAAACTGTCAGAATTATTGGTCAGCCTGCCCGCGCGTTGAACTATCGACAACGAAGAATGCGTAAATGAACCCTCAGCCTCATGTGGCGGTTCGACATTCAACTCTTCGAGTTCCTCAATTGGCATCCAGCTTTCCATGCCTTCCTGCCATACAAAAACCGTGCTGCTGGCTTTGCCGGATCGGACAAGTTCCTTCAGTTCATCAGTAGTAATAGGCCCAACTTCCTCGCCGTGAAGAAGATAGAACCATTTGTTCTCGATATCCGCGTGTTTAGACACATCAGGTGTAGGCGGCTGGGCGATATTATTGCTCGCACCGTCCGATTCCTTGTCAGGCTTTTCAGGCTCGGACTCGGGTGTAACAGGCTTCGGTTCGGGATGTTTCTCAGCATGGGGTTGAACCGGTACAGGCTGAGGCCTGGTTGGGACAGGTTCGGGATGTTGTTCACTTTTGGGCGAGACTGGAACGGGCTGGGGCTTGACTGGGTCAGGCTGAACGGGTACAGGTTCCGGCTCGGGCGTCGCTGCTTCTTCGAGAGGAATGGGAATGAAAGGTAACGGTTCGATAACTGAGTCGCTTGGCGACTGGTTCTCGTCAGGCTTGGCTACGAGGAATTCTCCCTGCATATCCCACAAAACCTGGCCCGGAGCCGAGGCTGCCTGGATTTCGCTTGCCGACGGTGGAGCCTGGCCCGCGGATGCCAATTGTCTGGGAAATGAAACTATGTGACCCACCGTATTGTCGTAGACGGTCTGGCAGGCGGGGCACTTGCCCTGAGGCCATTCCGGCGCCTTGAGGCTTTCAAAAGTTCCTTTGCATTTTTCGCAATCATACTTGATGCTGGGGCCTAGGTCTTCGGTCACAATGGCGGAGGCTTTACCGGGCGGCGTGGGCCTGGCTGCAGGCTCAGCTATATAACGCAAACCCTCGACATAATGCGGCGAGTCCGGGGGAATGGGCGTTGGAATTTGCAGTATAACCTTGCAACGCGGACATGCACCCCTCCCGCCTGCAAATTCCGCGGGTACGCTTACATATAATCCACACATCCTACAGTAAGAATTGATCATCCTGATCTCTCCGTAAGAGCCAGGCCAAGGTACATGACAGGGATTGCTCCATCAAATTCAATCTAGCCTCAGCCAACGGCTGACTATATTACGCCCAAAGACATGGTTTCGTCAAGAATTGGACGGAAAACTTTATGGCAACAGCCTATTTTTGCACTCACTTCGGGTTTCAGACTTTTATTCTTCGCCCAAGCGACTAGAATAAGATAATCTGTTTGAGGTTTATTGAAGCTGCCATGATAAAAACGCCCGGTATACAACTCCGCCTTACTACTTGCCTGATCCTGAGCATTGCAGCGGCTCTCTCTGCTGAGCCAGCAGCTTCCGGGCCAGCTGAGGAACAGACTTTCGTTGCGATATTCGATTTTGTTACGCTCTCCAAACCTGGACATGCAATCAGTATGGATTTCGGCCAGAAGCTGGCTGACAGCGTCAGGCTGAAACTTCGCAATCAAGGACAAGCCTGGCAGGTCATAGACAGGCTTACCACCCGCGAAGCATCAGGCCCCATCGGCAGTAACGCAAACCTTGACACCGTAAAAAGGCTCCTGGGGAGGCAGCTAGGCGCGCAGGTCGGGATAATAGGCCAGGTTCAAAAAGTTGACGGAATGGTGCGCGCGGAAATTTCCTGCATCGATCTTCGTCAGGACGACCAGCCTGTATGGGTGAAAGTTTTCAGCGACAGCACCCAGCGAAGCCAGGCTGTGATCTCAACGCAGATTGTAGAAGCGATTCTCGGTCAACCGTTATGGCAGCCCCCCGAATACGGCCAGGAGCCGGAACCGGCAAAACTGGGCAAACCTCTCAACAAAAATGGTTCATTCAACGCAGGCTGTCCAGGCTGGGAGGCAGCGGACAATGTCAGCACGTTTTTTGAGCCTGGGCCGAAAGACAGGGGAGGCGTACTTCGCGTTCGGACGGATCTCCAACGCGACCCCTGGTTGGAATATCGCAAAGCCCTGCGCCTCGGCCTGGCCGATCGAAACAAACCGCCGAAAATCAAAACCGATACCAGCTATGCGTGCGTCGGCGGGCTCGAGGGCGTGCACGTTCGCAGCGAGTTTATCCCCGCCCAGCCAGGCCTGCGGTACTGGCTGACGGCGGATGTGTGCCCCGTCGATACGCCCGCGAACCCGAATGGCGCATTCTTCCCCAAAGTCTTCGTCAAGGGTTTTCGCAAAACTCCACACGCAATGGATGGTCTGCCGGAAAGCGCGCTGGCTGAGCTAGGCCTATCGCCAGAACAATTCGCCTCGATGGACAAGGCCAAGCGACAAAAACTCATCGACGCCGACGCCAAACAAAACCCCATGCGATATGTGCGAGAATGCTATCGATGGTATCTGCCTTGTCGATCAAACACAGGCCAATGGACACACTTGGCAGCTCCGTTTCCGCCGCGCGGCGGGCTGCCGAAAAATGTCGAGTATCTCCAAATTCAGATTTACACATATTGGCCTCCGGGGACATATCTCTGGGATAACGTGAATCTCTATCGTGACCCGGACCAGAAAAAGCCCCTGGCGGAAGTCAAACCTCGAACAAAAAACTTCGGCAGAACAAGTGACGTTGTGGAAAAGGAAAATAAATAATGTGGACTAAGCAGTACGGTTCAACTGGCAAGGATATTTCCGTTATAGGCTGTGGCGGGATGCGTTTTGCAAATCCCGAGGACATCGATGCCTCAGCTGAGCTTGTCCTTCACGCCTATAAGCGGGGCATAAATTATTTCGATACAGCTCCTGGATATTGCGCTGACAAGTCGGAGGATATCTTCGGCCTGGCTTTCAAGCAAATGCGACCCGGGAGTTTTTACGTCTCCACCAAATGCGGTCAGCCTGACGGCGATGACGTGCGCCGAAGTATTGAAAAATCGCTGGACAGGCTGGGCGTGGAAAAAATTAATTTCTTTCACATCTGGTGCGTTTATTCAGTCGAGCGGTGGAAGGAAAGACTCGCAGGCGGAGCTGTGGCTGCTGCCTTAAAAGCCAAGGAAGAAGGCCTGATCGAACACGTCGCAGCGTCCAGCCATATGCCGGGCGATGATATACGCGTAATGCTTGACGACGCCCCGCTGGATGGCGTGACGCTGGGATACTGTGCGATAAATTTCCCTTATCGTCAAGCCGCTCTTGACACAGCTGAGGCTCGGAAGATCGGCGTGGTTACGATGAATCCTCTCGGCGGCGGGCTTATTCCGCAAAACGCAGAGAGGTTTGATTTTCTTCGAGGCCCGGAAGACAAGTCGGTTGTCGAAGCTGCGCTGAGGTTCAACGTTTCCCAGCCTGCCGTGACGTGCGCGCTTGTGGGGTTCAGTAATAAGTCGGAAGTTGACCAGGCTGTGGAGGCAGTTGAAAATTTCACGCCATACGACGCTTCGCATATCAAGGCAGTGCGCCAAAACATTCTGGATAAATTCGATGGTCTATGCACAGGCTGTCAGTACTGCCTGCCATGCCCAGCTGGAATTCACATACCCGCGATGATGGACACATATAATTTGCGCATCCTGGAAGGCGAGAATCCCGAGCCTCTTCTCGGCAGACTGAAGTGGCATTGGTCGGTTGACCCCCAAACAGCTTCTGCCTGTACCAACTGTGGCCTGTGCGAAAAACGATGCACCCAACACCTGCCCATCCGCGAACGGATGAAATACATCGCGGATATTGCAAAAAATGCTGAAAATGAATAAGAAAATCAGGTTTCTCCATCCACATACTACGAATTTTCACGCTTTGGCCTGGCAAGTTCAGCTTGCAGTCGTATCTGCATGTTGATAGACTGCCCCTTGAAAAAGACAGCATCCTTTAGTCATTGGTGAAAAAATGATCGATATACAATTTTTTACGACAACCTTAAGTTCATCGTTATTGGCATACCTGGACCCCGGTACGGGCAGTATGGTGCTTCAGGTTCTGCTTGCATCGCTGCTTGGCGGCGCGATGACCATTAAATTGTTTTGGCACAAGATAAAGAGGGCTCTAGGCCTGGCCGGCCGCAAAACAGCCGAGCCTGACAGCACGGAAAACCCCTCTACTTCTTCCAACGAGACACCAGAAAACTGATAGCTATGGAACAGTACCTCACCCAAGCCCATGGCCAGGCTGGTTTGATTTCCGGATCGTTTCGAGACCCCAGCGGTTTCCTCTTCGAGGAAAACGGCGTACTTTACCGCCAGGTCAACCAATCTTTCCAAAAATCATTCGACGCGTTTTGTGAATCAGGCCTGTATGAAAAACTGGTTAAAAAAGGCCTGCTTATCCCTCACAAGCGAGTGGAAAACGTCTCGCCACGAACAGCGGAGGCTTACTGCATCATCCAGCCTGAGCGGGTGAATTGCATTTCTTATCCATATGAATGGTGTTTCTCACAATTCAAGGATGCAGCACTGGCAACATTGGAAATTCAGAAAACATCGCTGGAATGCGGTTTTACGTTGAAGGACGCTTCGGCTTACAACATTCAGTTTCATAATGGTCGCCCGGTTTTTATCGACACCCTGAGTTTCGAGCCCCACACGCCGGGCCAGCCTTGGGTGGGCTATAAGCAGTTCTGTCAACATTTCATGGCGCCGTTGGCACTGATGTCATATCGCGATATCCGCCTGGGCCTGCTCTGCAGGGATTTTATAGACGGCATTCCGCTTGATCTGGCGTCAACGCTGCTACCCAGACGCACGAAATTCAGGTTCGGCCTGCTCATGCATATCCACATGCATGCCAAAACCCAGATTCGATATTCGGACCATACGAAATCCACCGCGGGGAACCAGGCCTCCATTTCCACTACCGCACTCCAGGCCATTATCGCAAGCCTGCGCAACGCCGTAAGTAAACTGAAATGGAAACTGCCCGCTACCGAATGGGGCGAATATTACGACATGACAAATTACGACGAATCGTCGTTCAGCGAAAAGCAGCGGATAGTCTCAGACATGATCCAAAGCGCAAAGCCTGCATCACTGTGGGACATGGGAGCCAATACCGGCGAATTCTCCCGCCTGGGTTCATCGAAAGGCATCAAGACAGTCGCGTTCGATATCGATCCGGTAGCGGTGGAGAAAAATTATCAGTTCATGAAACAGACTGGCGAGGCAGACATCCTGCCGCTGATCATGGACCTGACAAATCCGTCGCCCGCGATAGGCTGGGCCAACGACGAGCGGTTCTCCGTGATCCAGCGTGGCCCGGTGGATATGGTGATGGCTTTGGCACTCATACATCACCTGGCTATCTCAAATAACCTGCCGATGGAAAAAATCGCAGCCTTTTTCGCCAAACTAGGCCAATCACTCATCATCGAATTCGTTCCCAAAGAAGACTCACAGGTCAAAAAACTCCTGGCCTCTCGAGAAGACGTCTTCCCAAATTACAACATAGAGGGCTTCGAAAAAGCATTCGGACACTTTTTTGATATCAGGCAGAAAACAGACATCCCGGAAACCAGGCGAACCTTGTTCCTGATGTCGCGAAAAGGATAACAGTATCGTGGAGAAAAACTCAGCTGAAATCAAGACCAGACGCCCCTTGGCCTTCCATGCAATTTTATGGTCTTTCCTGCCGGTGTTGGCGTTTTATGTCAACAATTTCGGCACGGAGGAGCTTTCGGGCAAGGCCATTGTGTGCATCTCGGCTTGCTTTGCCGTTCCAACCTTGATAGTTTTCTGTCTGACCCTTTTATGGAAACGCAAGCACCTGGCCTGTTGCCTGCTTATATCTCTGTTCTGGATCCTTTTCTTCGCAATAGGCCAAATCACCAGACTCGCGATGGAGAGTGGCTTTCGTTACCGATTCCTGATGTTGATTTACATCTTGATTCTGCTCATAGCTGCGTTTTTTCTGTTACGCACCAAAAAACCTCTAGTGCTGCCTACACGAATCATGAACCGCATAGTAATTGCGTTTGTTCTGATTCTAGGCGCGCAGCTGGCGTTGAAAGTTTTCGGCATGTACAATATGCCTGCAAAGATCGACCGAAAAGTTGAACTGAATATCGATCAGTCCATACCAAAACGGAACATTTACTACCTGCTCGTCGACGGCTATCCAGGAAACGAGATTCTCAAGAGCAACTACAACTTCGACAACACTCCTTTTACGGATTTCCTGAAAGAGAAAGGCTGCTGGGTTCCCAAAGGTTTTGCTAACTATTTTTTCACCAAGGAAGTTCTCCCAAGCCTGTTCCTGATGGACTACCTTCAGAACTGGATCCCGGAAGGCGTCTCCGCCAAAAAGGCCCAAAACATAATCGAAACGGGCCCGGCAGAGTACCCTCTTATCCAGGTCATGCAACAGGCCCAATACGATGTAATCATGCACAGGAGTCAGTTTGCTCCTGCGGGTGTATATCGAAACAAGATCGTCAGCCACGGCAAAATGACTGCCCTGTCGACGACTGTTGTTCAAACATGGGCAAGTTTCATGAATATCACACCGGCCTATCCGTTTGCAGGCCGAATTGTCAGAACGTTCGCTACATATTCAGAACCAAAAATATTCGAATATTTCAGAAGCACTTTAAACGAAAAACGTGACAAGCCCACGCTGTATTTCGCACATTTCATCCTCCCTCACCCGCCTGTAAGATATACAGCCGACGGCAAGGAACTAATGCCCCATTCATTTGCAATGGATCACGCAGTGGACTGGGAAACGCCTGGAATGGTCGGACAATTCCAGTATCTGAATTCAGAGCTGAAATCCTTTGTAGAACAGGCCACGGCATTGCCATCTGATCAACAACCAATAATAATTATCCATTCCGATCATGGCACAGCTACAAAAGGTTTTGACCTAAAGAGTTGGGATAATCCCACAAAGGAATTGATGAAGGAACGAACCAGTGTTCTCTGTGCAGCATACTTCCCGGGAATTGACACAAAAACACTACCCAAACAAACCTCGCCAATTAACATGTTCCGCCTGTATATCCAAAAATATCTGGACAAGACATTTCCGCTTTTAGAAAATAAAACTTACGCCACCAAAATAGGTTGCTTCGACAATTTTAAGCTTGTCGAACACGAGGAAAAATAACCCCACCCATTTTCCCGCTTTGGCAGACGAAATGGACAGACTCGCCCAAAAGGCAGGTTTGTATTTGAAAAAATCCCGCTTTTTTATTAAATTCTTTCGGGTTTTTCCATGAGACTTCAGTATGCGAAACAATATCTGTATCTGACGGGCCTTTTTCCTGAGTTCCGCACGGGGTTGAAAAAGTGATGTAACTCCTTATTTTACAAGGGTAGGATTTTGATTTTGGGTGTCCTGCGGGTAAAATTCTGCAATGTTCATTCGGAAAAAGTCCAACCAATCCGGCTCGGTCAGCGTGCAAGTAATTGACAAATCCGGCGGGCAATATCGCGTGGTGAGACGGTCGGTTCTTCTCGTGATCCCCAAGAGGTGGCGAGGCTGGTCCAGTTGGGGGAGGTTAGAATTGCCCGACAAAAGCAACACGGCCAATACACGTTATTCGCAGAAGATTCTCACGACCGAGTTGTTATTGAAGAGTTCGTCCACCAGCTGGGCAATGCATCGATTAGAACACTCGGCCCGGAACTCATCTTCGGAAAACTCTTTGACAACATCGGATTCAACGCGATTCCCGAGCCTCTATTCCGCGATGTGGTCGTCGCTCGGCTGGTGTATCCTACCAGCAAACTCAAGACGGTGGACTATCTTTGTCGTTATCAGGGCAAGACGGTTCATCCCGATCAAATCTATCGGTTTTTGGATCGGCTGAAGGAGCGATACTTCCAACAGGCTCAGCAAATCGCCTATCGGCTACGCGAAGAATCCTCAAGACCATCTCGGTGGTGTTCTATGACATGACCAGCCTGTACTTCGAAGCGGAAGATGAAGACGACCTCCGCAAAATCGGATTTTCCAAGGACGGCAAATTCCAGAATCCGCAAATTATGCTCGGGCTGCTGGTTGGTAGCGGCGGCTGGCCTATTGGTTATCAAATCTACGCAGGCAACACCTTCGAGGGAAAGACCATGATGCCGGTTCTTCGAGAAATTCAGCGGAAGTATCGCCTGGGCAAACCAGTCGTGGTGGCTGATGCAGCCATGCTCAGCAAAGATAATCTCGCGGCATTGGAAAAAGCGAAATATCCGTTCATTGTAGCCGCCCGTATCCGCAACGAGACCGATGCAATGCAACAGGAAATCCTCAGACGCTGCGCAAATCTCAAAAATGGCGACTCCGTCGAGATCGATTATGGCCGGGGACGTCGTTTGATCGTTAGCTACTCCGATAAACGTGCCCGGAAAGATGCTCATAATCGTAAGCGAGGCCTGTCGAGGCTTTGCAAGAAAATCAGAGTTGGAACTTCCGGGTTGAATCATAGCCCCCAGGCGATAACGAAAAGGTCCCACCATATATGGCAGCAGACAGCTACCGCAAACCCGCGCCAGAGAAATAACACGCCCCACCATATCCCAGCCAGCGACAGGAAAATGAAAACGCCCCAGTGAATCGGCACCTGGCCTGTCAGTTGATCCAGACTGAAATGGAACAGCGAAAAAACCACGCCGCTTACGATTAGGGCTATGATTGTTACCGCATCACTTTTCCAATGCAGCAGATCCACGAACAGCATCAATATCACGCTGATGAATACCATTCGGAAGAGGAATTCTTCATATACGCCCGCTCCGATAGCTTCGATACAAGATCGCAGAAGAGTGTCGTTGATAACAGGTTGTGTTGCAGCCTGGGCCTCGCTTGGAGAGTCACTGGTTATCCACCCTATAGCAACCAGCGGCAGAACCCAGCAGGCGGATTCAACGATTATTCCCAGCCCAGCCCATACATTCAGCTTGAACGGATCCTTCCGGGTAATATGCTGTGCGATAAGTACAAGGATTATCAGGCACATCGGCAGCCAGCGTCCCGGCGCACCAAGACATTCCAGGGCCACGCGTAGATACTGGGGTACGAGCAGGCCGCTGCCCAGTCTGACAGACCCAGCCTGGAAGAGAACGAGAAGAGGAACGATAATCAATAGTTGATTCAGCGGGCGAGCGATGTCCCTGCTGTAAGAGGGCACTTCAGGTGCGAATGTTATAGGTTTTTTTCGAACCATCGATTCTTGCAGCTCTCTGACCACGGGCCATGCCAGGCCGATGGCAGAGGCAGTGCCGAGTTTTTTCGCCTTTGTTTCACGAACGGTTCTTGTCGCTGGCCGAGGATTTGCATCCGCTGAGATCTATGGTTTCCCACACGCCCGTATCAACAACAAACCCCTGGCTGGTAACCAGGACCTTTTTTTCGCCCTTATCGCTCAGGCCGACGATGCGGAGCCTGCAATTTTTTGAACTCACTACGGGCACAGTCCAGGTGAGGGCCTGACCTGGTTTGATTCGGTTGGCAACGGTAATCCATTTCTTTCCGTCACTGGAGGAGAACTGCAACTCAAGGGTTTTATAGCCTGTCGCAGCCTGCGGAGTCCAGCTTAGCAGCCTGCTCACGCCGCTACGAAGGGTCATGCCCCTGCTGGGCCAGCCCAGTTGTATTGCTTCGGGAATGTCGCATTGCTCTGAGTTGTCGGCATCACGGACGATTTCTTCTGGCGACTGCGAAGCTTTTACCGGGGTCTTAACTGGTGTCACTTCAGTGTACAATTCAAAAAGCGATTCTGCCAGAGCAACCTCAGCGGTGTCTGTAGCGGTATCTTGGGGAGAAACAACCTTTTGAGTCTCTGTTGGCTTTTCGACAACGGCAGCAACAGGCTCAATGACATCGACTGCTGGTTCCGGAGCCTGCTCAACAGCAATAATTTCAGCTTCCACAGGAACGGGCTGGACAGCGGCGGGGGCGGGGGTATCGACCTGCTCCGGTTCAATTTCAAAGTACGCCTTTGAAATTACAGGCTCAGCCACAGGCGCTACCGGCTCGATTGCTTCTTCCAGGATGAAGTAAGTATTGTTGTCGGCGAGTTGTGGGGTATCAGCCTGCTGTAGTAACCCAGCAGGGGGAACAAGCTGTGTTTTTTCTTCTCGAGAAATCTGTTCACCCTGTGATGCAGGATTGCTGACTATAGCAGCCTCTAGTAACGTTATCTCGGCAATCGGAGGAGCAACCGGCTCTTCAGGCGTAGTTGGCTCAGCTGGTTTGTCAGGCTTGACGTACATTACGTCGCTCATTCCCAGGCCGATATTTCCAGCCTTGTCTTTTGCAACGATACGGAACTTCATACCGGACTGATCCGCAGCCTCAGCTGGGATTTTCACCGGCATTGAAGAACAGGGCTGCAGAGGCTTGTCGTATTCGCTCCAGACCAGATTGTGCGGGAAATACGCATAGGCTGTGCTGAGCTTGATGGAATCCGGTGCCAGACACATATCCGATACCGACCAGCTGACCGTAACGGTTTCGCCAATAGTGTAGTAATGCGGGATTTTTTTGTCTTCGTCTTCCCACGGCGACGGCGAGATCGTAATTTCGATCTGCGGTGCTTTTGTATCGACGACGACAATTTCGTGAGGCTGTCCCGGCGGGACCTTGGAAGGCTTCTGGCCTGCTCCTACAAATCTGATCCAGTAATTTCCATCGCCGCCCGAATCAAAAAGGTAATGCGACTGCTCCTGGCCGAAATAGCCGGCCCGTGCCCAATGCTGACCAGCATCCGGGGAAAACCACAGTTCAATATGGCCCGTCAGCGCGTACTTCCAGAGATCCTTTATAAAGTTCGCCCTGTCCTTGCCTTCCGGCATATCTTTGCCTTTATAGCTCTCAGGCGGGGTGGTTCGCCAATCGGCAGGCAGTTCGGGATGACGGATAAAAACAAGCTGGTTCCGAACGTAATAGATCGGAATGTTATTTCCCACAGTCTCCTGAGGAACAAGTTCCTCCGCAGGCTGATAGTAGAAAGGAGCGTCATAAGCCCAGGCTGGAAACTCTTCTCGCGGATTCCAATCGGGATTTTCATCTGGAGAGGTACACCCCGCCAAGAATACCGCAGTCACGATAATCAAACCAAGTTTTAGTCCGTTGCGCATTTAAAACTCCGCTTTATGAGCGTATTCCCATCATATTCTCGATACCCTGCTTTTCTAAAATCATCGCTCAGGCTGAGTCGCCCGCCATTTTTGAAAAAAAATTGCGGAAAAGCCTGACAAAAATGAAAAAACTTCCGAAAAGCACATTTGATCTTTTTATCGGTTTTTTACACAAAAACACATAAGAAATATTTAAAATCGACTTGGCCAACACCATCCCATTCGATGCTTTCTACTGACAGCATGCTCCGGGGGGATCAGCCTTTTATTTTAAATATTCAAATGCGTTCTGAAAAAATAACCTGCCGTCCAGGCAAGATATTTCCTTACGCGTCCACTGGGGATGATGGGTTTCCTGGACAAATCGCTCCGGGTGGGGCATGAGTCCCATGACTCTGCCGGTCGGATCGCAAATGCCTGCTATATCATCCACGCTGCCGTTGGGGTTATCCGTAGCCTGGCCGGCCGCATCGACGTACCGCAAAGCCACCTGATCACCCTCCCGTAAACGATTCAAAATATCATCGTTCCTCGGAACAAATTTGCCCTCTCCGTGGGCGATAGGTAAAGATATAATCTTATTTTTCGGCAAAAACACGCATTTGCCGCTGTCGCAACTCAGATGAACCCAGCGGTCGAGAAACATCCCGCAGTCATTCCATCCCAATGTTGCGTCGCGGTGTGCCTCCTGGGGATCAACCTTGCCCCAGGGCAACAGGCCGCTTTTGATGAGAATCTGAAATCCGTTGCAAATTCCAAGGACGAGTTTACCGTCTTCTACGAATTTATTCAATGGCTCTGCCAGTCGATGGAGCATCTGATTGGCAAGGATTTTCCCAGCTGCCACGTCGTCACCGTAGCTGAATCCGCCGGGCAAAACCAGAAAATGATAGGCATCCAGCAACTCCGGAGCCTCAAGTATGCGGTTGACGTGTATGCGATCCGCTTCAAACCCTGCCTGCTCCAAGGCGAATTGAGTTTCCCGGTCACAATTAGTCCCAGCTGCTCTTAATACCAATGCTTTTGCTATCGACATCCGTTATTCTTTCCAAACCTTAACATGGCCAATTCATATAAGCCAAGTAGTATCAGGGAAAAGAGCCAATATTTCACGCATTTTTATTAAAAAAATTTACACTTTTTGCAAGATTGCCAACACCAAACAACAGACATCTTCTGTTTTGGAATCAGGAAACATTGCGGAGGGGCCTGACCTCGTAGAACCAATCGCCCTTGTATCTTAAATTTATAAGTTCCAATTGGTTACAAAAGATGTGTCTGGGGCGTGGCTTTAATTCACTGCTGCTGGGAAAAGCCCCACCCGTGTGACAGAGAAATTATTGAAGTATCTGTACTTGTAGAAAAAATCAGAACAGATCTTTTGCCGGTTGCGGTTCTGGCGGAGCAGGCTGAGCGCCGTAGCGGTCGGCTAGAATTTCAGTAGGATACCATGTGCCCTGGCCTCGGCGGTTATAGCGATTAAGTGCGCACAGGGTTTGACTGCATTGACAGCCTCGCTGACCACACTTTGCGAGAGCAAGGTCAAGCTCGCCGTCCAACCTGAGAATATAGTTCCCCGCAACGTCACACTCATATGAGCCGGTGACGTACTCACGAAAATGTGGACACCCAATTAGTATTCGTCTGCGATTTACCATATTTCTGATATCGATTTATTAATCCATATATTTTATCGGAATTTGCCAAGTCAAGATTTGGCCAGTTGGTTCGCGCGCATAAAAAAACCGCAACGAGTGCGGTTTTAATTTTGTGAAAAAGCAACATCAACAGTTGCAGGTCATTCGCTTTTGTCCTTTTCGTTTCGTTTTTTATTCGCGAGCGACTCGACATGGCTTGGTTTTTCGCCTGTGGTTTCGGCGCTGGCTTCATTTTCGCGTTTTATGGCTTCGTAAACTTCCTTACGATGCACGGGAATATGAGCCGGAGCCGTTATGCCCAGCCTGACCTTGTCTCCGCGTATATCGACGACGGTGACTTGCACCTCGTCTCCGATCATAATTGTTTCGTCTCGTTGTCTTGATAGTACGAGCAAAAGTCAACTCCTTCCTTGGAGTTAGCGTCTGCTACGGGCGTTAACTCGCAGCGATGCACCTGGCCTAGATTTATTATACAGGAATCTGCTTTTGTTGACTCCGTATCGAAATGGAATCGACAAAGTCCGTCCAAAGGACGTTAGTTAAAGCAGTTTCCAGCGTCAGCTTTTATATCGACATTTTCTCCGCCTAAGTTGAACGTTCTTCAGCACTTTAGCGAAATGTTATCGCCCTGCCAGGTGAAAGACAGCCAGTTTTTGCTCTGTTTTTGGCGTTTTTTGCATAATAAAACGCAGGCTTGCAGTCCGATGGATTTTCGGCTATTTTTCGACTCATGAGCAAAGAATTTTTCAAAATAAAGCCTCCTGTGACCGTAGCGGAATGGATTACCAGCCAATCCAACCAAGGTATTTTAAAACTTTTGGACCAGACCCGTCTGCCTGGTGAGACGGTATTTCTGGACTGCCCGGATTCCAAAACCGTCTGGGATGCCATCCAGCGTCTTGTGGTTCGCGGCGCCCCTGCCATCGGAGTCGCAGCTGGTTACGGCATGGTGATCGCTGCCCAGGCTGCCCGGGCGACATCGCCGGCAGAGTTCCTGGCTGAGATGGAAACCGCAGCTGAGTATCTGGAGAGTTCCCGCCCGACGGCGGTGAATTTATCCTGGGCCGTCCGCAGAGTTCTGGCCCGGGCGCAGGGTTGCGACGCTACCGATGTGCCGGCAATTATCTCAGCCATGCTTGACGAAGCCAAGGCTATCCATCGCGAGGACGAGGATCTCTGCCTGAGGATAGGCCAAAATGCCGCACCGATAATAAAACAACACGCCGGGGTGCTGACCCATTGCAACGCGGGGGCCTTGGCGACGGGCGGTATAGGCACAGCCACTGCTGGGATGTACGTCGCCCACGCAACAGGCCATGCCTTTACGGTTTATTGCGACGAAACTCGTCCGCTGTTGCAGGGCAGCAGGCTCACCGCCTGGGAGCTCCAAAAGGGCGGCCTGGATGCCGTGGTCATTACCGACAACATGGCTGGGCAGGTTATGAAAGAAGGCAGGATTGGCATGGTCATAGTCGGTGCCGACCGCATAGCTGCCAACGGCGACGCCGCCAATAAAATCGGCACATACGGTGTCGCGATTCTGGCAGCCCGACACAATATCCCGTTTTACGTCGCTGCTCCGTACAGCACATTCGACTTGAACCTTACCAGCGGCGAGGAAATCCCCATCGAGTTACGAGGCAGCGAGGAGATAACCGAAGGCTTCGGCAAGCGTACCGCGCCGGAAAACATCCGCACCTACAGCCCAGCCTTCGACGTCACACCAGCTGAGCTTATCACGGGAATTATTACCGACCGAGGCCTGATCCAACCCGTGAGCGCAGAAAACGTCCGCGCAGTTGTAGGATGATTTTTGCAATTCATGATTGCAGCGTTACTGAAAATACCCTGTGACAATTAAATCGTCCTATCACATCTGTTTGACGGTATCGGTTGCCTTTTCGAGTGCAAGCAGGATCTGCCTTTCGATATCCAAATGATGTTGGATTTGTTCGCGAAATTCGGGGTTTCGAGTGCGTCTGAGTTCCGTGCGGCGTTCGGAAATATCCGCACTCAGCAGGCAGTCAAGCTCTCTGATTTCCTCATCGTTGAGTATCATGGCGTGTTTCATGATATCTGTCCTTTCCAGAAGCTTTATTACTTTTGTCTCCAATTAATTCTATACATGCCGCATAGCCCAGACACTGTCAATTTTTTAATTACAAGTCAGACAGGCTGGGAGTTCGTAGACAATTCTGGTATAATTTCCAGCTGAAAGGATTTTTGATGCTCGTGCCCAAAAACATGAAAAACGTCCATTTGATCATTACAGGCTTGGTATTTACACTGTTGTTCATCGCAGCTGGTTGTCCGGTGACGCAGTCACAGGATACGCCTGTATCGCATTTGACGGTAAAGGAACCTTCGACAGGCTGTAAATATTACCTTTACGTTCCCAGCACCTACAACAAAAATCAAAGCTATCCGTTGGTAATAACGTTGCATGGGACAAACCCGTGGGACACTGCCTGGATGCAGATTCGAGAGTGGAAAGCCCTAGCTGAAAAGAAGGGGTTCATCGTAGCTGCACCTTCCCTGACGCTTTTCGGAACACAAGGGATCGTACCCATTCAAAAATCACTGCGAATGGATGCCCTGGCCAGGGATGACCAGAAAATCCTGGCTGTGCTTGATAAAATCTGTACCGACTATAATGTCAATCGTCGAAAAGTGCTCCTGACAGGCTTCTCAGCGGGAGGCTATCCGATGTATTACACCGGGCTGCGACACCCGGAAAAATTCAACATGCTCATCGCGCGGGCGTGCAACTGCGACCTGTGGATTTTTGAAGACCTTGATATGCCCGCCAATTACAAACGCGTGCCCGTAGGAATGTTCTGGGGAAAGGACGATCTCGGCAAAATTCATGATGAGTCGTGGGAAGCTTTCCGCTGGCTTCGCAGGCATGGCTGGGATAAGCACACTTGCATCAGAGACATGGTCCGCGGCGGACACCTAAGAAGACCTGAAACGACATACAATATGTGGACGCCATTTAGAGGTAATTAGAGCGGGATATTTGCAGCATCTGTAGGCTGACTCAACTCGCAGCTGTGTTTAACAATTCCCGGGCCTGAGCCAAGGCGGTCGGCGTGAAATCCTTACCGGCCAGCATTTCTGCCAGTTCCGCCTGGCGGGCGTCACCGGCCAGCGGTTTGACGGTAGTTTTGGTCTGCCGTTTTTCGCCCTTGCCAGTCATTTCCTTGGCGATATGCAAGTGATTGTCGGCGAAGGCTGCGATCTGAGGCAGGTGCGTAATGCAAAGAACCTGATGCCCCGAACCATTTTCCATGGCTACCTTGGGAGCTTGCCTGGTTGATTGTGCAGGCCTGGCTGAAAGACCGTTTGCGAGCATTCGCATCTTTCTGCCTATTACCGAGCCGAGTCTGCCTCCGATATTCGCGTCAATTTCATCGAAGACCAACACGCTTATTCTGTCACTCCCAGCCAGGATCGACTTTATCGCCAACATGATCCGCGAAAGTTCTCCGCCGCTGGCAATTTTCCTCAAAGGCTGAGAGTCCTGCCCCGGATTCGTTCGGACGAGAAACTCTATTGCATCCAGGCCGCTTGGCCCGGTTGGGGTATCGAGCTTTTCCAAGGCAACATCAAAGGTCGCCTCAGCCATGCCAAGTTCCTTCAATTGAGACTCGATCAACGGCTTGAGTTTCTTGCCTGCCCTGGCTCGCTCAGCAGAGAGCTTTTGACCGGTCTCCATCATCTGTGACTCAAGCCTGGCGATTTCAGCGTCCAGCCCGCCAAGGTCGGAAACCTCAGCTCGCAAAATTTTCAGCTTGCTGCCGATTTCTTCACGATATGCCAGCACTGCCAGAGTTGGGTCATCACCCGTAGCGTGTGGACCATTTTTGCCGTATTTGTGGATCAGATGATTCAGCATATCAAGCCGCTCTTCGCACTCACCAAGTTCACCTGGATCAAGTTCAAGCCCATCGGCGTATCGGTTAAGTTCGTAGGCGGAATCCCGCAGAATTTCCGTCGCATCGTGAATCTGCTGGCTGATGTCCGCGAGCTTTTCAGCATCCAACTCTGCCAATTCGGATATTCGTTTACATATTACCTGCAATCTTTCGACAGCCGAACCCTCAGCCTCATAAAGCCCTTCATAGATTTGCCCAGCCTCCTGCTGGAGCTTGCCAATATTGGAGAGCATGACGTATCGCGATTGAATTTCCGCAAAATCTCCGCACTTGAGTTCCGCGGCGTCGATCTCATCGGCCTGGAACTCGAAGAGTTCTATCTGCTGGCTTCGGATTTCCTGGGATTCGAGCAGTTCCTGACGTTTATTTTTCACATCGCGCAGTTTCTGGTAGCCTTGGGCGAATTTCTCCCGCAATTCCAGTGAGCCGGCGAAGGCGTCGAGAATCTGAAGTTGGTTACCGGGGCGGAGTAGATACTGCTGGTCATTCTGGCCATGGATATCGACGAGGTATTGGCCGATCTCTCGCAGCATACCAGCTGTGGCTGGTTCGCCGTTTATCGACACGCTCGATCTCCCGGTCGCAAAGAGCCTGCGAGTGACAAGCAACGGCTCGTCGGCAGGCAGACTGCGGTCGAGAATTTTCTGGATATCGCGGGCGGTATTTTCGTCGTGGATTTCAAACAGGCCCGAGACGCGTGCTTCTTCACAGCCTGCGCGGATCATTGCTGCCCCGTCACTGCCGCCTGCCCTCAGACCCAACAACAGTTCAAACGCGCCTATAACGAGACTCTTGCCGGCACCGGTCTCGCCCGTAAAAACGTTCAGACCAGGCTGAAGCTCCATGGCGGCGTCTTCTATCACCGCCAGGTTCGATATGTGTAACTCGCGAAGCATTTTTAGCCTTTGATTATTATGGCTTTTGCAGGTTGAGACGTAACCTTTCAGGGTATAGTCCACCTTCTTGATCTCCAATTTGCAGCATGATACCGTGGGAGACTCAAGTCTGCAACAGGGAGGACATTGGTCATAATTGCAAAACTCGTTTTGGGAAGAATTACGCTTTTCCGACAGACAAGCAATAAAACACTGATTACACGGAACAAAACGGATTGCACTGATTGTTTTCAGATTAATCGTTAATTGCTCTAATCCTGGTTATTTTCTTTGGGCAGGGTTGTCGCCCGCCGAACGGCCTTCGAGCCAAACTTCTCGACGATATCGTCCAGGGCGCGATCGAGCTTTTTTGATTTTTCATCCCTGGCTGAGTCAAAGAGCGACATCTGCCGGCCTGTTTGCCCCGTAAGCTGCGAAACCGTAACACCCAACAGCCTAAGTGCCTGAAAATGTTTGCTTGCCCAATTTGCAAAAATCCCCTGGGCGGTTGTGCGAATTATTTCCGTCACGTCCGTAGCTGTGTCCAGCGTTTTGCCTCTACTGAGGGTTGTGAAGTCGCCGTATCGCAGTTTGAGCGTGACGGTTTTGCACAGCAGGCCCTGACGCCTCAGCCGGCGAGCGATGTGATCCACCTGTGAATCCAAAAGATTTCGGAGCGTGTCGGTATTGCTGACATCGGTAGCGAAGGTCAGCTCCTGGCCTATGCTCTTGGCCTGGCTGTCGGGCACGACAGGCCTATCGTCAATGCCGTTGGCGAGGTTCCACAAATGTTTACCCTCCTCGCCAAGCCAATAGGAAAGCTGCTCAGGCCCGACATTGCGGAGTTGAGCGATGGTTCTAATATTATATTTTTCGAGCCTTTTACCCGCAGCTGGGCCTACTCCCCAAAGTTTTCGCACGGGCAGCGGGTCGAGAAGCCGGTGGATGCTTTCCTGGGTGACAACGACCAGGCCGTCGGGTTTTTGCAGGTCGCTGGCAAGCTTGGCCAGGAATTTGTTGGGAGCGACCCCTACGCTTGCGGTGAGGCCCAGTTCATTGCGGATCGCCTTTTTGATATCAGCTGCGATTTGCTCCGCAGGCCCCAACAGCCGTTCACAACCGGTCACGTCAAGGAAAGCTTCATCTATGCTGAGCGGCTCGATAACGGGCGAGAATCTTTTGAAAACGTCAAATATGGTATTGCTGACTTCAGTGTATCGCCAGCCTCGGATCGGCAGGACGATGGCATTGGGACAAAGTCTCATCGCCTGGGCGGTCGGCATTGCGGAATGACAGCCGAACTTGCGGGCTTCGTAACTTGCGGTACTTACGACGCCCCGGGCCTTGGGATCGCCCGCGACCAGCAACGGCTTGCCCGCCAGCGACGGATTGTCGAGCTTTTCCACCGCGGCGAAAAATTCGTCCATATCCACGTGAATTATTTTGCGGGCCTGATGATCCATTCCGACATTTTACCCCAAACCATCGGCAATACACGGTTGACAAATAAAAAAAATCAACTACCATAATTGTCATGACAACTTCTTGGTAAGTTTGCGATTGATTTCCTAAATAAGGAATAGAAAATGTTAAAAATCGGCGTTATCGGAATGAGTGACGGCAACGGCCATCCGTATTCATGGTCAGCCATTATCAACGGGGATTTTAATTCAGAGTTGATGAAGGATTGCGGATTCCCCGTGATCCCCGCCTATCTCGAAGCAAATCGGGATACCCTGGGCATAGACGGAGCAAAGGTTACGCACATATGGTGCAAAGAAGGGCTTGAGGTCGCGGAGCGTTGCGCCCAGGCCAGCCTGATCGACAAGGCCGTAGATAACATGGAAGACATGATAGGCCAGGTCGACGCGGTTCTGCTTGCCAGGGACGACCCGGAAAATCACGTTGCGATGGCCAAGCCTTTTATCGATGCAAACGTGCCGATATTCATCGACAAGCCCCTGGCCTTCAGCGCCGAAGACCTTGCATATTTCACCCGGCAGGTACAGGCTGGGAAGTTCATAATGTCCAGTTCTGCGTTGCGATACTCCCCCGGCGTACAGGCTGCTCGTGGCGAACTGGCTAACCTTGGCGAGATCAAGCTTTGCGTAGCTGTCGGCCCGAAATATCTGCGAACATATGCGATTCATTATCTCGAGGGCATGTTCTCGTTGCTGGGTTATCCCAAAGCTGCGACCGTCCGCCACATAAGCCAGGCCGGCAAGGATATCATGTATATCGAATTCGAGAACGGTATGCTTGCGACGGTACACGTTTTCGTTGGCATCGCCGGCGGGGAACTGAACGTTTACGGCACAGCTGGCAGCCTGCAAATAAACCATGGCGGATCATACACCATGTTCCGCAATCAGCTTATCGAAGCTGTCCGATCTTTCCAGGCGGGCAAACCCAGAACGGACTACGAAGATACCTACCGCGTTATTTCAACACTCGTAGCTGCACGCGAAAGCCTGGAAAACGGCGGAAAAACCGTCACGGTTAAGTAACCAGATTTTTTTGCCACAGAGGACACAGAGAACGCAGAGATTGGTTTTTTTGTTTTTTTGTTTTTTAGTTTTTTAGCTTTTTGTCATTCCCGACTTGATCGGGAATCCATGTTTTGTTTTTAACTTTTGTTTTTAACTTTTGTTTTAAGCCTGATAGAGCGGTCTTTGTATTAATTTGGACTTCATGAGTAAACTTGGATTCAACGGATAAAAAAATGAACGCAATTGAACAACTCAAAGGCAACGTTTCAGCCAGGCTGATGCTCGGAACAGTACAGTTCGGCCTGAATTACGGCATAGCAAACGAGGCCGGCAAACCCTCATACGAAACGGCGAGGGATATCGTAGCCTGCGCGGTTGAGGGTGGAATCGATGGTCTGGACACAGCTGCGGCTTACGGCGACAGCGAAGACGTCCTCGGCAAAATCATCGCCGAACTGGGCCTGGCCGAAAAAGTTGTGACCGTAACAAAAGTGCCCGCGATAAAAGAAGAACTCTCCGCCAATGCAGCAGACGAATACGTCGAAAAATCCGTGGCGTCCTCGCTGAAACGGCTCGGCCTGGATGTCCTCCCGGTGTGCCTGTTTCACAGCGAGAACGATTTCAAATATTTCGATTCGCTCCTGAAAATGAAGGACAAAGGATTGGTCAAGAACGTTGGCGTCTCAACCGTTTCGCCAGAGGCGACGGAAAAAATTGTCGATTGCGCCGACGTCGAAGCTGTGCAGATTCCGACTAACCTTTTCGACCGACGATTCAGTAATGCCCGTATTTTCGACATTGCCAAGTCAAAAGGCACAGCCGTTTTCGTGCGAAGCGTCTATTTCCAGGGCCTTGCTGTCATGCCGACCGAAAAAATCAAGCCCTTCCTGCATGAAATTGTTCCCGTTCGCGAAGCAGTGGACGCGATAGCCAATGAAGCGGGGCTTCAGAAAACCGAACTGGCAATGCGTTATGCCTTCGGTATAGACGGCATTACCCGCGTGCTGGTCGGCGTGGATTCGCTGGAGCAGATGCGGGAAAACATCAGGCTGATGCACGCCGGGCCTCTGCCGGCCGATCTGATGCAGCGAATAAATCAGGCTGTTCCCGAGTTAAGCAAGAATATCCTGAATCCCGTCAATTGGCCTCAGGAAGAGATCGTCCGATAATTTTTCCCTGCTCAGCTCAGTCCACAAGTTTTCTGCGGACGCGATGGCCCAGTCGCGTGGTGATTTCATAGGGGATTGTCTCTGCCAGCCTGGCGAGGTTTTCCACGCTATGCGGATCGGCTGGGTTATTTGAGATTATCTCCACCGGGTCGCCGAGTTTTGCAGCCGGCACATCGGTTATATCGATGATCGTCTGATCCATGGACACTCTGCCGACGACTGGCACGAGTTTATCACCGATACGCATCTGCGCTTTATTAGACAGGCAGCGGAAGTAGCCGTCACCGTAGCCTATCGGCACAAGGCCTAGTGTAGTCTTGCGCGTACACTCGAACGTCAACCCGTAGCCGCACTTTTGGCCGGCAGGTATGGTCTTGATCTGCATCAGATGGCCCATAAGTCGCAGGGCGGGTTTCAGCGGCGGATGGTCTGTAATTACGTCGCTGGAGCGGTAGCCATAGACTGAAATGCCGGGTCTGAGCATATCGAAGTGTGACTCGGGATGATTTAAAACGCCTGCCGAATTTGCAGCGTGTCGAATCACGTTCGCTGGCAGATTGCAGGCTGTGAGCGTCTCGT
Source organism: Phycisphaerae bacterium (assembly GCA_963664745.2). Taxonomy (GTDB): domain Bacteria; phylum Planctomycetota; class Phycisphaerae; order SM23-33; family SM23-33; genus B1-G9. The sequence goes on along the minus strand of CAXXMC010000004.1, from coordinate 864,754 downwards.
TGAACAGTTTGATTTGCTGATGCGTGAAAGTTTTGTCGGCTTCGTCAGCAGTGGCCAGGTGCGTGTATACGCCCGTCATCTCAACGAGAGGTTCCCTGACAATTCGGTCTATCAACTCCGCTGCCAGATCGGCTGGGACACCCGACCGGTTCATGCCGGTATCTATTTTCACATGCACCATGACATTTTGCCCCACCCTGCCGGCTTCTGTGATTAACTCGTCGACATCGTTTTGCGAAACAACCGTCAGGGTTACCCGACGTTGGATGAGTTCGTCGAGAATGGCATGTCGATTTTGTATAATGGTCTGGCTGCACGGGGAAAACAGAACGAGCAGCGGGCCTAGGAATTTCAGACGGCGCACATGTATGGCCTCTGCGGGCGTGGCCACTGCCAGCCAGTCTGCCTGTTCCATGAACACAGGCATCAACAGCCCCAAACCATGGCCATAACAGTTGCACTTCACGACCGGGCAGAGTTTTGTCCCCAGCGCGGCGCAACTTCGGAGTATTTTCATATTTTCACGAACGGCCGAGGCCGAGATTTCAGCTTGCAAGTATCTTAACATAATCGGACAGGATGCTTGTAACGTCCATGAAAGTCAATAGTCTGTTAACACGATTTCTCTCCGAAGATGGTCTGTCCTCAGTCCCCCAGCCATGATATAATCCGGCTGCCTGAGATTAAAGGCGAGTTTTTACTGCGAGATACGAATGACTGAAAATGAAAATACGCAAACGCTGGCCGAGTTGCTCTCGCCGCACGTGACAGCAATGGAGGCTAATATAGATCGTTGGCTGATCGAGCCTGGCACGCCTGCGGAATTGGCAGAGGCTATGCGATATTGCATGACTGGCGGGAAGCGGCTGAGGCCCACCCTGCTCAGGCTGGCTGCGGAGGCTACCGGCGGCGAGAATCAGGAACTGATCGACCGGGCTTCGCTCGCGGTTGAGATGATTCATGTTTACAGCCTGGTTCACGACGACCTGCCAGCTATGGATGACGACGCGTTGCGACGCGGCAGGCCCACTGCCCACGTTAAATTCGGCCAGGCCATGGCGATTCTCGTTGGCGATGCCCTGCTTACCCGAGCAATGGGGGTTATCGCCGAAGCTCAAAACCCGAAAGACAATCCAGCCGTCCTGGCCAGGCTGATAGCAGAGTTGGCAACCGCAGCTGGGGCTGTCGGCATGGTCGCGGGACAGGTGGCCGACATGGATCTCTGCAAGGTTCCGGAGGGAATAGAGGGGCTGGAATTTATCCATACGCGAAAAACCGGTGCAATGTTGCGGGTTGCGGTACGGATGGGCGCAATGGCAGCTGGGGCTTCAGACGATTGTATCAAAGCGCTGACGGAATACGCAGGCAAGCTCGGGCTGGCATTCCAGATTTTTGACGACCTGCTGGATGCGACAGGCACAGCTGAGCAACTGGGCAAAACGCCAGGCAAGGACGCCCAAACCGGCAAACGAACATACGTCACCCTGCTGGGTATTCCAAAAGCACAGAAATTAGGCGAACAGCTGACGGAAGAGGCCATAACGGCCCTGGCCCCTCTGGGGGAAAAGGCTCAAAAACTTCAAAAAATCGCGAGATTGCTGACAAATCGAAAACATTAGAGCATTGAACACCCTGCTTTCGTCGCGAAACATAGAGATATTTGGGGGTCTGGCAAGGAAGGAAGACGCTGATGTTTTTCAATTTCCATTGCTGCTTACTCCCCCTGCTGCCTAAAATGTAATGAAGGCTGTTTTTTAAACTAATGGCTAATGCCGTTCTGGGGAACGCGATGACTATCAGGGAAGACATGCTAGAGGCGATGCGAAAGGCTTTGCCAGCTCTGGGAAGTCAGACCGAAAGTCTGGCCAAATTCCTGCAAAGCCGACTTTCCCTGCACGAGGGTTTTCTCAATCGAGGTGGGCAGAGTGATTTGTACTATACAGTGTTCGGGCTGGAGAGTCTGATGGTTCTGGGACGGGTCATACCTCAGGACAATATAGCCAAATATCTTCTCTCCTTCGGTTCAGGTGATAATTTAAACCTGATTCGCCTGTGTTCTCTGGCACGTTGCTGGGCCGATATGGAAAACCGAAAAATGCTTCCCGACGATGTGCGCTCAGCCATGGTCGATAGACTCAATACATATCGTACGGAAGACGGCGGATTTGCAACCCATCCTGGCCGAAAGCGGGCGACAGCCTTCGCCAACTTTTTTGCCGCAGGAGCACTGGATGACCTGGAAGCGGAAATCCCCGAACCAGATAAACTCATCCTCGCGACCCAGGCACTTCAAAAGGATGACGGAAGTTTTATCAACGATCCTGATGTCGGAGTTGCTACAACCCCTTCGACAGCGGTAGCAGCAATTCTGCTCAGCAGACTGAATCAGCCAGCCGGCGAAAAAACTGCTGACTGGTTCTGGAAAAGGTTAGACGATAACGGAGGCTTCCGGGCTTCTGGCATTGTGCCCATCTGCGATCTGGTTTCCACCGCGGTCGCTTTGCACGCAATGTCCAAACTGGGACATCACCTCCAAGGCCGGCAGGCTGAGAGTTGCAGGAATTTCATCTTCACCATGAGAACCCTGGAAGGCGCATTCCACGACAACCTCGGCAACCCGACCCCGGACAGCGAATACGTTTTCTATGCCCTGCTGTCACTTGGACACTTGGCTTGATTTTTTTTGCAGGGATGCACTGGATACAGGGTTGGTCTTATTACAGGCCTATTTTCCTTGCAGTACCTGCCAGCCTTTTCTGAGAGCTTCCTTCGGGCCAAGCTCGCCGATACGACGCAGTGCGTTAAGTGAAAACATTTCCCTTATTCGCATTTTGGAATTTCGGCTATCCACTTTTTTCTCAATTTCCGCCACCAACGACCTGAATTTATCGCGCGGAATGTTTTGGCAGAAGCAATTTTCCGGGCTTTGGTGGAAATGCATGGAAAGGTCGACCGTCTCGCCGACCAGCCCTCGCTCCCTGCAAAACTCGTAAGCCTCCGTACCGGGATACGGCGTGAAAATGCTGTAGAGCACCCGGTCGGCTGAGATGGTAGCGATTGCCTGGGCGGTCTGGGCGAGAGAAGCTTCGGTTTCCTGCGGGAAGCCCACCATGAAAAATACATGCAGCTCCAGGCCATGGTTTTTAATGATGCGACATGCCTTGTGGGCCTGCTCAATGACAAACCCCTTCCGCATGGCGTTGAGGATTTCATTACAGCCTGACTCTACCCCAAGTTGAATTCGGAAACAGCCCGCGCGCTTCATCATCGCCATGGTTTCATCGTCAACAAGGTTGACATGAATTTCGCAGCTCCATTTCAGGTTCGGACAGCCCAGCCTAATGGCTGAGCACAATTCGCGGATGTGCTTACGCGTAACTCCGAAAGTGTCATCATCGAAGTGAACAAACCGCAGTCCTTTCCGCTGGAGCTGTTTCAGTTCAGCAACAACGTTGGCGGGTGAACGGAATCGTACTTTCCGAGACCAGATGTTTCTCGATCCGCAGAAGAAGCAGTTGAAAGGACAGCCTCGCGTGGCGAAGACGAATTGAAAGGCTGTGGGAGGATACTTGTCATAGTCCAGCAGCGTATGGGCAGCTGAGGCGTGCGGAAAATCCAAAACATCCAGATCTTCAATGAGTTCCCTTGGCTGGGTCTGGAGAATTTCGCTGCCCTTGCGGTAAACAATTCCGTTCACAGTTGCAATATCATTCCCGGTTTCGATTGCTTGGAGCAATTCCACGATAGTCCGCTCGCCTTCGCCGCGCACTGCAATATCAAATTCAGGATATTTCAGCACTTCCGGCCCGACCATGCTTGGATGCGGGCCACCGATGATGATTACGGCACGGGGGTTGGCCTGCCTGGCCAGTTCTGCCACGATTTTAGCGGAGGTGAAATTCTGACTTTTTGCTGAAATCCCCACAAAGTCAGGCTGAAATTGCTCCAGAACCGTTCGCACATTCTGCCAGGCCTTCCCGTCCCGATTTTCCAGATTCATGCGATAGTTCAAAAACCCCTCACCAGCCATGTAACTAACTTTTATGAGTTCCCCGCCTGGCGTGAAATCGGCATTGAATGTCTGTACCTGCCAATGAGTGTTTTTTTTCACAGCCCCGGCCAGGTATCCCAATGCCAGCGGATAACGATCCAGGGAATAAGTTTCCTTAAACAGCCTGTGAAAAGGGGGTTCTATCAGTAATATTTTTCGCTGTTTCGTGGCGGGCATTGTATGTCCTTTTTAACCAGACCTTTACAATTCTAACAATCTTTTAGTGTGTGTGAAAGCTTTTTGCTCTCTTATTTCAGTGCCCCATTTTTCTTGCCGACTATATAGTTGTAAGACATGCCAAGTGCCCGGCCATTAGTGATACAGATTGGCCAAGCCGTGGGCGCCGCATGAGAATAAGGTGGAGCGTTGTGAGTATACTTTTGGAGGTGGTGGGAAGAGGTCTGGATTGTGATCTGGGCGACGTACTCAGGCCATATTATTGGCAGGACTGCAGTGAGGATTTGGCATCGCTTAAGTCGGGTGCGTACCAGCATGATCAGCTTTCCCCCAGTCAAATGAGTCTGCGTGTGGGTTTGATCCATTGGCGAGAGGGCCAGCTTGATCAGGCATGCGAGCTGTTGTCGCGATCTTGTTGTCACGAACACGGCAATGCTGCTGCCCGGGCTGCCTTGGCGTGCGTGTTGATCGAGCAGGGCGACGCGACTTCCGGATTGGAACAGCTACGGGTGCTCAATCGTCTCAGGCCGGACGAAGGGCCAATTCAGTTTGCGATGGGTTACTGTTACGAACGGATGTCACACCCGGTAAGTGCAGCGGTTCATTATCGCAGGGCAGTCACGCTGGATGAAACTCTCGAGCTCGCCCAGCTCAGGCTGGCTGCGGTCGGGCTCCAGGCTGGGAATCTTGACGAGGCGATCGTGCAGTATGAACACATCTGCCGCACCAACCCGGAAAAAACCTGGCTGCGGACTTCACTGGCCAATCTCTACTATCGCGCTGGAAAATACGAGAAATCCGTCGAAGCCTTCCAGATGATTATCGCAATGGAGCCGGAAAACTGGGCCCTTGAGGACGATCGGATAGTAAAGCTCGTAGCAGAAGGCAATATCCGTGCCGCCATTCAGTTGACACATACAGCCATCGAAGACCAGGGACCTTTTGCCGACCTGTACGTCAGGTTGGGGAATCTTTACAGCATGGTGGGTGACGACGATCCAGCTGTGAAATACCTCCTTGAGGCGCTGGAGATTCAGCCTGGCTATATCGAAGCCTTGGTGAAACTTGCGTCTCATCATCTGATTTTCGGACGCTGGGAGCAGGCGGCGGAGTGCTTCGGTCAGGCATCTGCACAGGGCGAAAAGCTGCTTGCAAATTATATCGGTATGGGTGTGGCACAGGCAGCAGCGGGACAGCAAAAACATGCCGCTGAGAGTTTCGACCTGGCTGTGTCCGTCGAGCCTGAATGTACGATTCTCCATGCCCAGATGATCAGGCTGCACTGGAAAATAACCATGGCTGATGAATTCCTGCGCCGTGTAGATATGCAAGGCCCAAAGGGCGACAAATTCATCATGCCGGAAGATAAACTGCAATCAGAACTGCAGTGTCACGCCGAAAAAGTCCGCAAAAACGGTGACTTCGCCGACGCAAGATTCCACTACGGCGTGCTGCTCAGATCGGTCGGCAGATTTGACGAAGCGCTCCACCAGTTCGCCTATGCAGTAAGATACCATCGCACGCATCTGCCGTCACTTTCAAAACTCGGCATCTCGTTGCATGAGAAGAGTCGATACAAGGCAGCAGCCAACGTGTTCCTGCGAATAATGCAGCCTACCCAGGAAGAAATCCAATTCCACTACAAACTCGGTGTCAACTACACACAGAAAGGTGAGTTGGAAAAACTGGCAGATGAAATTCACGCTCAACAACCCGAATACCCCAAACAGGCCGATATCCGGCAAAGGCTGGCATTGTCGCTTGAGACGCTCGGGCTTGTTGATCGAGGAGCCAAGACATGGCGGACGCTCTCGCAAACCCACCATGTCGAAATGTAGTTTTTACCCGACCGTAATAAAAAGCCCGGTGACTGTCTCCAGCCATCGGGCTTTTTGTTTTTTCCGTATTCTGAATCCTGAATCCTATTTCAGCAATTCCGCCAGTCGATCGATTCCCTTGTCGATCAGCTCCATGCTGGTTGCAAAGCTCAGGCGGACGCATCGGTCTTCTCCGAAGGCTACGCCCGGAACAAGCGCGACGTTCGCACTTTCCAACGCAGCCTTGGAAAAACTCAGCGAGTCCGTAACTTCCACGCCGCCGAGAGTTTTGCCGAAATACGCGCTGATATCCGGGAAGCAGTAAAATGCTCCGTCCGGTTCTACGCATGTTACATTGGGTAAGGCTCTCAGCCGTTCGAGCATGTGCACGCGACGCTTGGCAAATTCCTGTCGCATTTCTTCAACCACCTGGGACGCGCCCGGATAAGTGTACGCTTCCAGGGCCCCTGCCTGGGCAAAGCTTACCGGATTTGTCGTCTCATGGCTGAGCAGACTGTTCATGGCGGAAATAATATCTTTCGGCCCGACTACCCAGCCCAGTCGCCAGCCCGTCATGGAGAAGGTCTTGGCCAGGCCGTTGAAGGTAAGCGTCCGGCCGGGCAGTTTTTCGTCCAGCGATGCAAAGGACACGAATTCCTCATCGCCGTAAACGAGCTTCTCGTATATTTCGTCGGCGAAGACGATTAGTTCCGTTTGCAGGACTGCCTCTGCCAGGGCCTGGAGTTCCGCTTTGGTGTACATCACGCCCGTCGGGTTGGACGGCGAGTTGAGTACGAGAATTTTCGCGCCATCTTTTGCGCCGTCAATAATCTGCTGGGGTTTGATTTTGAAATTATCTTCCGGCGTGGTTTCCATAATCACAGGCACACCGCCGGCGAGTTTTACCTGCTCGGGATAGCTGACCCAATATGGCGCGGGGATGAGGACTTTATCGCCCGGATCGACAAGAACCTGGAAGGCTTCATAGAGGGCGTGTTTGCCGCCGAATGTTACGATAACCTGGCTTGGCTCGACGCTGATTTTATTCTCCCTGCTGAGTTTTTCGGCGATGGCCTTTTTCAGCGCAACGCCGCTACGAGGCGTATATTTCGTATCCCCGGCCTGGAGGGCCTTGGCTGCGGCGTCCTTGATGAACTGCGGCGTGTCAAAATCAGGCTCGCCGGCACCGAAACTTACGACGTCAATACCGTCGTTCTGCATCTGCTTGGCCTTGGCGGTAATTGCTATCGTCGGGCTGGCTGATACCTGCTGAATTCTTTGGGAAAGCTTCATGTGCATTGTCTCCGTTAGTTGGTTGGACATGTACAATATACATGCGGAGCAATTTGTCAATTCTAAAAAAAAGGGCCGCCTCGATTTATTTCGAGACCGCCCTGTGATTTTTTGACTTTGATAAGGTTACTCGGCGATCCGGTCGGGTTTGTAGCCGGTCATTTCAATAAAGCGATTGGTATTGAGGACCGGAATTCCCATGGTCTGCGCCTTTTCCTGAAGGGCCAGATACTCCGTGTAACGTTTTAACTGTTGCTGATACGTAGCCTGGTTGGCTGGGAGAGCATCCTCAGCCGGCGGGGTCGGTTTGTTTGGCGGGACTCCCAGAACAACATAGTCGGTCTGGATTGTAAGTTCCGGTGCGACCTGTCCGCCTGAACGGCGGATGGCGTTCTTGACCTCGGTCGCATCAGCTTCCGTGGCCCGGCCTGTGTTGTGAAGATCGAAATCGCCGGCGACAACGAAAATCTGAGGCCTGGTGTTGTGATAGGCTACGCTGGAGATAATGTCGTTTTCGGAAATTGGCGTATCAGCCTCCTCATTCACGATCGTGCATTCGCTGAAAGTGTTATTGGTGCTGGTTACCCTCAGAGATCCCTTTTCCTTCACGCCGCTCTGACCCGCTGCACTGGGAGGATAAACTGAAAAGGTCATGCCTCGCTGGACTCTATCTTCCGAACCTTTGTTTATGTAGCATACGTTGGCATCGCGGACGATTTTGACAATCTGGCCATCCGACTGAATCGCCAAACCACTATCCATACTGGTTTTCTTGAGTCTTTCGAGCTGATCCTTGATTTTGGCGATTTCATCGGCCTTGATCTGGTTATCTTCGGTCAGCCTTTCGATCTGCTTGGTCTGGGCATTGATGGTGCTTGTCAATTCTTTTCGCGTCTTGCTGACATTAACCTTGGCCTCGTCGAAGACCTTGTCGACTTTTTTCTGTTCGTCCAGCAGATTGGTATTCAGCTGGGCTTCCTTGTCCTGGAAGGCCTGGGTGTCTTTCTGTTTCTCGGTAGCCAGTTCAGCCTGAGCTTTCTTTTGCAGATCCAGCTGGTTCTGCAGGTCAGCTATCTGGAGATTGAGTTTGTTTACAAGTTCGACGTTGCTCTTGTACCTCCCAGCCAACAGCAGCAATTCGGGAACCAGGCCTCCCTGCTCGTCTGTTGCCTCAAAAGCAATTTCCGTATCTTTAAGCGCTTTGTCAATTGTGCCGGTTTTCCCGGTGATCTTGAAGATCAGCGTATTGGACTGATCACGAAGGTCTGCGTTTTCTTTGTCCAGCTGATTCTTTCTCTCAACAAGATCGTCGTATGCCTGGGTCGCCTTGTCGTAGTTGACAAGCCCGAGGATCGCCAAGGCGGTGGCTATGACGAAGAGAATACAAAACACGATCAAAAGGATCAGTTGGAGTTTGTTGCGTCGCGGTACTTGACGTGCCATCAATATTGCTCCTGAATCTAAAATCTGATCAGCTGGGCCTGGGCCCGCCGTCAGCAGGTTAGTCAGCCCAGCCGCAACAAGACGACGGGGTCGCATTAACCCAGCTTACTTCATAACTTGCATACAAGGCGATAGTATGTCATATACAATCGGCAAACTCAACCAAAAATCATGACCGGATATCGTTTTTGTAGCCAGCCTGGCTGGTTTTTTGTCGATTTTTCCAATATTCCCGAAAAAATGTCACTTCGCAGCCAATTTTTCCCTCAAAAGTGCCTGAACGTCCTTGGCAGAGGCAGCCCCCTTGGACACCTGCATGACCTGCCCGGTAAGAAAACCGAATGATTTCTCCGTCTTCTTGCCGCCCGACCGGATAATTTCGACGGCTTCGGGGCTATTTGCTATCGCTGCGTCGACCCACTCTTCGAGCTGGCCTGTATCCTTGACGATCAGCAGGCCTTCAGCCTCGGCGATTTGGCTTGGAAGTAAACCCAAGTTTTGAGTAGCCGTTTCGGTTTGCTTCAGAATTTCTCTAAAAGCGTCTGTCAATTGTGGCTTGTTCTTATTGACAAACTTAAACATTTTCTGACTAGGAACCATTAGGGGCTTTATTTGATCGCGAATACTTTGCATTTTTACTTTTAAGTTCAAAACGTTCTTTAGAACAATCTTAGCAGCAGTAGCATTTATATCCCCTGTGGAAATCAAATTCGCGAGATTGGCCAATTGCACAGCGTTAATGCCTGTCTCAGCAATAGTACACTCTTTTTCATTAGCTATTGCGGAAATCTCCCCGAGTAAAAATTTGGCACAGATTTTGGGGTCAGCTCCCAAGGCCACAGCCCCATCCAGCAGATCGCCGGTAGCGGCGTCCATGGTCAGGGCGTCGGCGTCCTTGAAGTTCAGGCTGTACTGTTCCATATACCTTGCCCGCCGGGCCAGGGGCAGCTCGCCGATCTCGCTTCGCACTCGCTCTCGCCATTCGTCGCTGACCTCCACGGTCGGCAGGTCGGGGTCCGGGAAATATCGATAGTCGTGGGCCTCTTCCTTGTCCCGCTGAAAAACGGTTCGTCCCGTCGCGTCATCGAACCCGCGATTCTGCTTACCGAGCTTGGCCAGCGTAAACCCTTCGGGGTCAGCCTGCCATTCCTCGTACTGTCGCGTTATCTCATATGCCACCGCGCCCTCCAGCGAACGAAAACTATTGAGATTCTTCACCTCTATGATGGGCGTTTTGTACGTCTTGCCGTCACGGGTGATGTGCAGATTGATATTCGGCTCAAACCTCATATGGCCCATCTGCATGTTGGCTTCGCTCACGCCAAGCCATCGCACAAGCCTTTGCATTGATCGCGCGTAACCAGCCACTTCCTCCACGCTGTTGAGATCTGGCTCGGAAACAATCTCCAACAACGGCACACCTGCCCGGTTGAGGTCAACGCCCGTATGACGCGGGTTGTCGTGGATGTTCTTACCGGCGTCCTCTTCCAGGTGGGCTCGCAGCACGCGGATTTTCTTGGCACTGCCGTCGGAAAGGGGAACTTCGAGATACCCGTGTTCGCACAGCGGCAGGTCATATTGGCTAAGCTGGTAGCCTTTGGGCAGGTCGGGGTAGTAATAATTTTTGCGATCCCACTTGGTATGGCTGGGCACGTTGCAACCCAACGCCAGCCCGACCTTCATGGAATATTCAACCGCTTTGCCGTTCATCACCGGCAAGGCACCGGGCATGGAAGTGCACACCGGGCAGACGTTCGTGTTCGGCGGATCGCCGAAGTTGTTCTTGCACCGGCAGAACATCTTGGTTTCCGTGTCCAGCTCGACGTGAATCTCCAGGCCGATAATAGGCTGTACTATGTCGTTTGTATTTACCATTTTTATTGTCTCTTTTTTTACCACTAATGACACGAATAGGAACTAATCTCACAAAAAAGCATTCAGCCTAAACAAAGAATCAGTACGGATGTTTCAATTTTTTCTCGCCATTTTCCTGAGCTTTGCGGAATCCACAAATGTCGCGACAAAGCCGCAGTTCAGGCAAGCGCGTGGCTGGAGTTCCAAGCCCGTGAACAGGCCAAAAAAGCCTCGCGGCGAATAGAAAATCTTTCCGTTAGCCATGAGCCTTTTGTCCTCGCCGTCGAATTCCGCCCCGCCGCAGATAGGGCATTTAATAGCGATACTATTCTGCGCTTCGTTTTCGTTCATCACAACACTCCTGTAAAGCTGTCAGTTTTCAGTAATCAGCAGTCAGCTAAAAACAACCTACCACGGATGTCACTACTTCAAACCAATATCACCAATTATGTTTTCCTTCAATATTGATTCGCGAAATCCGTTTTTATCCGTGAAATTCGTGTTCCGTTTTTGTTTCTACTGAATCCTGAATCCTGTTTTTCTCAAACATCCTGGCGGTACGGAGCAGGTTTTCTTCGCTCAGTACCGGGCCGATAAGTTGTACGCCGATGGGCAATTTCGGGTCGTCGTTGCTGAAACCAGCCGGCAGTGAAATGCCCGGCAGCCCAGCCAGGTTCACGCTGATCGTGAAAATATCGGCTGCGTACATCTCCAGCGGATTATCGGTTTTCTCGCCGATCTTGAACGCCGGCGTGGGCGTGGTCGGGCAGAGTATGACGTCGCAGTTTTCGAAAGCCTTTGCGAAATCCTGCGCGATCAGCCTGCGGACTTTCAGGGCCTTGTTGTAGTAGGCATCATAATACCCGCTGGAAAGCGAATAGTTCCCGAGCATGATTCGACGTTTGACTTCATCGCCCAGGCTCTCAGCCCTGCTGCGCGAATAAAGCTCGATGATGTCGGTCAGCTCGTCGTTCGTACGATGCCCGTAATGCACGCCGTCGAACCGGGCGAGGTTACTGCTGCACTCAGCGGTGCATACAATGTAGTAACAGGCCACGGCAAACGAACTCAGCCCGCCAGCTTCGTCGATATCGATCCGACTATGCGGCAGTGAGACTTCCACAATCTCTGCCCCGAGATTTTTATACGTATCTATGGCCTGGTCAATTGCAGCTTTGACATCGGGCGATAGTGCTCCCGCAGCCCCGGCGAAAAACTCCGTCGGCAGTCCGATTCGCAGATTTTCAACCGGCTTGTCGATATCAGCGAGGTAATCCGGTACGGGGTTGGGCAGGCTGGTCGCGTCGTGGTCGTCATGGCCTGCGATAACGCCCGTAATCAGGGCGGCGTCTGTGACGGTCTTGGTCAGCGGGCCGATCTGATCCAGACTGGATCCGAAAGCGACCAGGCCGTATCGACTGACCCTGCCGTATGTTGGCTTGAATCCAACCACGCCGCAGAACGCAGCTGGCTGGCGAATGGAACCGCCCGTATCGCTACCGAGCGATGCGGCGCACATATCCCCAGCCACCGCAGCAGCAGAACCGCCCGAACTGCCGCCCGGTACGCGCGAAATATCCCACGGATTGCGGGTGATTTTGACGCTGCTGTTTTCCGTGGACGATCCCATCGCGAACTCGTCCATATTGCATTTGCCGATGATGACAGCACCGGCAGCTTGGAGCTTGGCAACAGCTGTGGACATGTAAGGAGCCTGGAAATTTGTGAGGTATTTCGACGCGCAAGTGGTATGGCCGTACGTTGTGCAGAGATTGTCCTTTATCGCGATCGGCACGCCTGCCAGCGGGCCTGGGTTCTGGCCTGCTGCTATTTTCGCGTCGATTTCCCTGGCCTGTTGCAGGGCGTGATCCGCCAGCACTTCATTATAGGCCTGGATATCTCCCTCGCGGGCTTCGATAGCGTCGAGGTATGCCTGCGTAGACTGGACGCTCGTGATCTCCCCGCCGGCTATCGCACATGCCAGGCTGGCTGCGGACATTTCAGTAATGTTGCTCATGAGCTTTCCCCCAGAACTTTCGGCACCATGAAGAAGTTTTCGTCCCTGGCCGGGGCGTTTGCCAAGGCCTGGTCTGGCGTTAGTGAGGGCTTGAGAACATCCTCCGCCAGTACATTTGTCAGCTCGATGGCATGGGCCATGGGCTCGACGCCCTCGGTGTCCAGCTGCTGGAGTTTATCGAAATATTCCAGCACCGCCCCGATCTGCCGGCCTAGGGTTTCGACCTCCGCGTCGCCCAGCTCGATCCTGCTGAGTTTGCCAATATGCCGAACAAGATCGGCATCGATAGTTTTGCTCATCATCTTCTCCATTTTTTAATAAAGCCTGGGCAGTAATCAGACTGGCAGGCCCGTCACTGCCTATCAGGACGATTTTGGCGATTTTCAGCTGAGTGTCAACCGGGACGCGACTTCTAACGTTGACAAAATCAGATTTTGTTTTATATTAAAAAATATTGAAGCACCGAAAAATTATTGTAAAGCTGGACAATATTGGATTATACGTGTATAGTCTTCCGGACAGGCTGCCCGGGCAGGTAATGATTTTGCCGGTGGCCTGTTGATAAAATTGGCCAAAAGTTACGAAAGTTTTTTAAAATCCGGCCAAGCCGGATAGAGAAGTGTATGGCAAAAGGTGATAACATTGAAGTCGAGGCGATCGTAAAGGCAGCACTGCCTAACGCAATGTTCCGTCTCGAGATAGAAATGGGCGAAACAAAGCATGAGATCATCGGGTTGATCTCCGGCAAGATGCGTCGACACTATATCCGCATCACGCCTGGCGACCACGTCTTGGTCGAAATGAGTCCATACGACCTCACAAAAGGCAGAATCGTATACCGCCAACGCTAACCGCTCAAAAAACGTCATTCCACAAATTTCACGGTTTTTTTGTCCACAGATTACGCAGATTTCACAGATTGTTTTTCAAGTAAAGAACTTCGTGAAATCCGTTGTTCATAGGTGTAATCCGTGTTCTCTTTTTCACGCGAAGGTCTAAAACTCCGCGTTTCTTGGCGTACGGGGGTATGGGATTACGTCTCGGATATTGGCCATGCCTGTGCAGAACTGGACGGTGCGTTCCAGGCCCAGGCCGAATCCGGCATGCGGTATCGTGCCATATCTGCGAAGGTCAGCGTACCACCAGTAGTCTTCTTTTTTCATTTTGCACTCGTCCATTCTGGCTTCGAGCACAGCTAGTCTTTCTTCGCGCTGGCTGCCGCCGATGATCTCGCCGATTTTCGGCACGAGTACATCCATAGCTGAGACGGTTTTATCGTCGTCATTGCAACGCATGTAGAACGGTTTGATATTTCTAGGGTAATTCAAAATTATCACCGGTGTCTTAAAAAACTCCTCGGTCAAAAAACGCTCATGCTCCGTTTGCAGGTCGCTGCCCCACTCGACGGGAAATTCCCACGTCCGCCCTGCCTTCTGGATGATCTCGATCGCCTCGGTATATTCCAGCCTTTCAAAGGCGGCGTCGGTTATGTGCGTAAGCGTCTCGATGATGGTCTTGTCGATGTGCTGGTTGAAGAATTGCAGATCTTCATCGCAATCTTTTAAAACGGCCTGGAAAACATGTTTCAGAAACACTTCCGCCAGGTCGGCATCACCAGCCAGGTCGCAGAAGGCCATCTCCGGCTCGACCATCCAGAACTCCGCCAAGTGCCTCGGCGTGTTGGAGTTCTCCGCCCGGAACGTAGGCCCGAATGTGTAGACATCACCCAGGCTGCAGCAATATGGTTCGACTTCCAGCTGGCCTGAGACGGTCAGATAAGTTCGCTTTGCAAAGAAATCCTGGCAGTAATCGATCAGGCCATCCTCGCCGCGCGGCGGATTCTCGTAATCAAGGGTCGAGACGCCGAACTGTTCGCCGGCCCCTTCACAGTCGCTGGAGGTTATAATCGGCGTGTGAACGTAAAGAAAACCGCGTGCCTGGAAAAATTCGTGGATCGCTGAGCATATGCGGTTTCGCACGCGAGCGACAGCTCCGAATGTATTGGTTCTAGTCCGCAGATGGGCCTGGGTGCGAAGATACTCGAATGAGTGTCGCTTCTGCTGCATGGGATACGCAGCTGCGTCGGCTAAGCCCAGCACGCGGATTTCCGTAGCCTGGAGTTCGACGGATTGGCCTTTGCCCTGGCTGGCTACGAGCTTGCCGGTAACAATGATCGAACAGCCTGCTGTGAGATGCAAAATTTCACTGTCGTAATTTGCCAGCCCGTTGTCCGCGACAATCTGAATCTGCGCGAAACACGAGCCGTCATTCAGGCTGATGAAGCTAAAGCCGCCCTTGGAATGTCGCACCGTCCGAACCCAGCCGCCCAGGGTCAGCTCGCTGTCAACCGCAGTTGAGAGAGCCTCACGAATTTTTGTCCTGCGAATTTTTTGAATATCGTTGCTCGAACTCATATGTCTTTCTTTCTGAAATTTTTTATCAAACTTCCGAATCCACAAGGGCCGGTCGGATAATTTTCCTGTTCCAAAATGCCTGGAAATGTTGATAATACACAACAACAAATGTAATTGAAACCCGGCGTCAACGTTAATGTATCGGATTTGGTTTTCATGGATGAGCAAAAAAAAATGACATCCAGATTTTTTGATTTTTTCAAAAGCAGCGGCAGAGTGCTTTCGGTCGCCACAGCTGGGGCGATTCTGATAATAGTGGGGTGGAGTGCCTGCTGCGGCGATAAGAAGAATTCAACCCCACAAACCGAAGCCAACAAACCAATGAACAAAAATAATCCCGCAACCGCCAAGTTGCCGCCGATTAGTTCACCCCAACAAAATCAGGAAACCGTTTCCGCAAGTCCCGTGATTGCAAAGGCTTCTGCAGCAGATCGAATTGAGGCGCCCAGCCAATGGCAGCTTTTTGACACATCGGGCGAAAAAGGCACGACCAGTCACATCAGCAGAACGGCTTCGAGTGATGTGCAATACGACGATTATCCGCTTGGGGATTTGCAAAATCCTCAAATCGTGGTTGAAAAATCCAAGCTCAGGCTGACGGTTTTTGAGGGCAGATCAGCTGTTAAGCGATATCGGGCTGCGGTTGGTGGCGGCAGGGGTGACAAGACCCGCGAAGGCGATTTGTGCACGCCCGAAGGCGTTTTTTACGTCTGCGTGCGAAATACCCAGTCGAAATACGTGCTATCTCTGGGCCTGAGCTACCCAAACATCGAGGATGCCCGCCGGGGCCTACGGGCAGGCCTGATTTCCCAGATCGAGTACGATCGGATAGCGCTTGCCATCAACCGAGGCCAACAACCGCCTTGGAATACCAAACTTGGCGGCGAGATAATGATCCATGGCCAGCGCAAAGGAGGCCGGGATACAAAAGGCTGCATAGCCCTTGAAGATAACGATATACGCGAACTATTTCCTAAAATTCCAAACGGCACAAAAGTGACAATCCTGCCTTAAAGCTTTTTTGGGGGCTAGGGCAATTAAAACAATCGGTATTTTTGTTTGCCCTTTTCCACAATGTCTCTATTATAGCGAAAATGTAATACGCGTAGAGTGATACAAATAAACCGGGCCGTCACCCTAGCGTAGTTATCGAATTCAATAGGTGGATTCGGGATTTCTTTGTAACAGGCTCTTGGAATAAAATAATGGACAGTTTGCGGTTCAGGCAGATTCATCTGGATTTTCATACATCAGAAAAGATCGCCAACGTCGGCGGAAAATTCGACAAGAAAAAGTTTCAGGAAATTTTGACTAACGCGCGGGTTAATTCGATAACCTGTTTTTCAAAATGCCATCACGGCCTGACTTATCACGAAACCGCAGTCGGAGTGAAACATCCACTCATGAAAGGTGAGCTTCTTCGCGAGCAGTTCCAGGCCTGCAAGGAAATCGACATCAATGTGCCGGTTTATCTCTCAGCTGGCCTGGATGAAGCCATGGCTGCGGAACATCCCGAATGGCTGGAAGTCAACTCGGAGGGCAAACGGCCAAGCCCGACACAGGCTGGTTTCAAAAAACTCTGCTTCAACAGCCCGTATATTGACTACCTCTGCGAGCAGATCAAAGAAGCGGTCCGCATGTTCCCTACTTGTGACGGCATATTTACTGATATCATCTCGCAGGGTCAATGCTGCTGCGGATCGTGCATGAAAATCATGGCTGAGAGCGGCTGGGATGCTACAAAAGAAGAAGACCGTCAGAAATGCGCCACCCACGGGCTGGAACGATATTATCGCATGACCACCGAAGCTGCGAAAATTGACGATCCAAAAATGCGGATCTTCCATAACTCAGGCCATATAACTCGGGGTAAAACCGAGATTCTGAAATATTTTTCACATTTGGAATTGGAATCGCTCCCGACCGGAGGCTGGGGCTACGACCACTTCCCCGTTTCGGCAAAGTATTGCCTGAACCTGCCGTATGATTTTCTGGGCATGACCGGAAAATTCCACACCACGTGGGGCGAGTTCGGCGGGTTCAAGCATCCCAACGCATTGCGTTACGAGTGCGCCGCGATGCTGGCATACGGAGCCAAATGCTCGGTAGGCGATCAGCTGCATCCTGATGGTCACATCAACGAATCGACTTATGAAATCATCGGCCAGGCCTATGGGGAAGTCGAGGCGAAAGAGCCTTGGTGCGATAACGTTAAAAACGTCTCGGAAATAGGCCTGCTTTCCAGCATATCGCTTCAAAGCGGTGCGCAGTCGGTCTGGACCATGAACGACGATGCCGACACCGGTGCAGGACGAGTCCTGCTCGAAGGACAATTCCTGTTCGATGTCATTGATACTGAAATGGATTTCGGCAAATACAAAGTCATGATCCTGCCTGATGAAGTAAGAGTTGACAAAAATTTGAAAGCCAAGCTGGATGAATATCTCGAAGCCGGCGGAAAACTTTTGCTGACCGGCGAGAGCGGCCTATGGGTCGACAAGGATGAATTCGCCTTTGATATCGGAGCCGCTCATGAAGGCCCAAGCGAATATCAGCCTGATTACATTCTACCGATAAAAGAACTTCAAGCCGATTTCGTCAAAACCCCGCTGGTAATGTACACAAGGTCGCAGCGAATCAAAGCAAAGGGCGGGAAATCCCTCGGCGATGTTTATGATCCGTACTTCAACCGTGCATACGATCATTTCTGCAGTCATCAGCACACGCCGAATAAAACCGAACCGTCGGGTTACGATTGCGGTGTGCTCAGCGGCAATATCATGTATCTTGCTCATCCGGTGTTCAAACTTTATCGTGGGATGGGCGCGGTTGCGTACAGGGAATACATCACCAAGGCGATCAGAATGCTGCTTGGCCAGTCCGCCCTTGAAGTTGCAATGCCCTCAACCGGCAGAGTATCCCTGATGCATCAGCCAGCCGAGAAACGTTACGTTCTCCATCTCCTTTACGCTAACACTGTCAATCGCGGCGGCAAGATGGACTTGTACGGCGGAACTATTGTTACTGAAACCAGGGGCGTTGAAGTCATTGAAGATTTGACTCCGCTTGCAAATGTAAAAGTCAGGGTCAACCCAGGCTGCGATGTCAAAAAGGTTACGCTTGAACCGCAAGGAACTGAGATTGCATGGGAATCCAACGCCGGCTATGTCGAATTGACCGTCAATGAATTCACCTGCCATCAAATGATAGTTCTACACTACTAGTTTCGGAATTCGAGTGTCTTAATTAGACATTTCGACTTATTCCCACGGGAAGGGTTGGCCCGTCAGGCGGGTGAAGGCCTCGATGTATTTAGCGCGTGTTTTCTGGACGATCTCAGCCGGCAGTGGCGGCGCGGGAGGCTGACGATCAAATTTTATTTTGTCCAGGTGATTCCGCACGAACTGCTTGTCAAAACTGGGCTGATCTTTGCCGGGTTTGTAAACGTCGGCAGGCCAGAATCGGGAGGAATCCGGCGTGAGAACTTCATCGATCAACATGAGATTACCCTCTTCGTCCGTGCCGAACTCGAATTTCGTATCAGCCAGGATCAACCCATGCTTGAGTGCATACTCACGACCCCTGCTGTACAACGCAATGGACGCGTCTCGCAATTTCGTCATCTTTTCTTCGCCCACGATTTCGCAGGCCCGTTCAAACGAGATATTCTCATCGTGTTCGCCCTGCTCAGCCTTGGTGGCTGGCGTAAAAATTGGCTCGGGAAGCTCGCTGCACTGTTTCAGACCCTCAGGCAACTCAATGCCGCAAACCGTCTGGGATTCCTTGTATTCCTTCCAGCCGCTGCCCGCAAGATAGCCTCGCACTACACACTCGACGGGAACGACCTTGGCTTTGCGACACAGCATGAATCGGCCGTCGATTTCTTCCTCTGTGCGAATGTCTTCCGGGAGGTCTTTCATAGCTACTGAAACAAGGTGGTTCGGGATGATATCGCCCAGCAGATCAAACCAGAAGGCGCTGATTTGCGTCAGAACCCTGCCTTTGTCAGGAATGCCGTTCGGCATGACAACGTCATATGCGCTGATGCGATCAGTAGCTACAAGCAACATGTGCTCCGGCAACTCGTAAATGTCGCGTACCTTGCCGGCACGCTTGGGATAATCTCCGACGGATGTTGTCAATAATGCAGTTGTTTTCATAATATTCTCGCAATCAGCTGGTTAATGAATACGGCAAATGTAACCGCAGCTGGCCTTGACGTCAAGGGATTCACCTTACCATAAACGGATATCCCGGTTGGCCAGGAATGCAACAAGAACCGCTAACTGCGTCAGCAGGTTCGTTGCCAGCAGGACGTTACGATCCATCCTGCCCGCTCGGTGCGCCAAAAAAAGCCCGCCGCCGATGGCAATTGCTATTCCCGCAGCGGAGATCGAAAGTTGAGTCCAGGGCATATAAGCGAAATATCCGATATCCGTGCCAATCAGCAGGCCCATTAGTATCGCAGCGGTCATCGGCCCGCAACCCCGGGCCAGGGCAGTGACAGCTGGGCTTTCCTGCGGGTCAGGCCTGCGTAAATGAGGAAGAATCAACATGGCCCATGTTCCCCAGAGAGGCATGAGCAGCAACACGCGGTCGATTTTGGATTCCGGGCGAACCCATAAAAGCCAAGCCGGGAGGGACTGTTCCTGACGATACCAGTCCGGGCGGAGTACCGTAAGAGATGTAACCAGACAGACCAGAAGCACAGCTGCGAAAAGAGATCGGCCGGTCTGACTTGGCCCTGCCAAAACATTAATCAGCGACTCGGCAGCTCGACGATAAGGCCCAAGAATCATTACCGTGACAACCAGCAGGGCCTGCATGAAGTACATCCCGCCGGGCCAGCCAAACAACCAACCCGCCAAATTCCACAGGCCTATGGATAAAAACCCCCAAGCCAGACTGAAAACCGTCAAGCCAAGCCAAACGTGTTTAAACCGCTCTGCCGGTTGGGCATTTAGCTTGTCGTCATCGGCGGTCATTATCAGCCAGGCCGGCCAGGATGTAAGCTTTGAAATCAAAAATTTTCCTAATTACGCTTTTCTCGTGTACCCGCTTGTATGGCGTATCTGTTACTTGGTTATTTTTATCTTATTTTTTTCCTGTTCCGCCATCAGGAAAGCATTGGCTATCATTCGCACGAATTTGTCTTCATCCTTTGCGAACATCTCCAGCATTTTAAGATTCCCCTTATTGCCGCTTGCACCGAGAAGCTCTGCTATTCGGAACCGCACAAGCGGACTGGGATCGCCAATGACCGGGCCAATCTGATTGAGAATGTCTCCGTCAAGATCCGTAAAACACAAAGCCGCCAGAATTTCCGCGCGAACCACCGGCGTCTTATCGTTGAGGGTCTGACTCATCATTCCCAGCAGGATATTCTTATTTACGACAGGCTTGAGCGAATGTGAAAGAAGGGTTTTTTCCTGTTCGACATCCCGATACCACTGCAGCAGTGACGCGACCTGCCTGGCTGAGTTCATTCGCTGTGAAACCGTCCCTTTGGTCTGTTCATATGCGATAGCTCCCAAGGCCTGATTATAACGATCTCCAACAGGGCCGGATGTGCCTCCCAATATTCCCATTCGACGAACAACTGTGGGCTGCGGATTTGTTGATGGCAGTCGGCTGATTATTGTTTTGCCTGTTTCCTCAGGCGAGACTATACCCTGTACATTCAGGTTTATGTCTTCCAAAGGCTGGGCAGAGAGGAAATCAGCTATAACGCCTGTGTCAACTCTGACTTGTCCGGTTACAACCTGGCCTGGTTTCAGAATTTTGGGAGCAGGCCAAATTACCAGAGGTAACGAAGTGAAAGTCTTGGCATTGACATCCTTGTCAACACTTACCGCCAGTCCCAGTCGATTATCCAGCAATCCCCACTTGCCTATCTGTATGGGAAGCTTTCCCGTGTTTGTAAGCGTGGCTTTCAGGATGATCGGTTCTCCGAGTTTGACCGTACTTGCCAACGGCTCACATGTCACAGAAATGTATTGCTCGGGTTTCAGTCCCATTTTCAACACATCAGGATCAATTGCATTGACCAGTTTCTTTATCGTATCGGCGTCTTTGACCGGCGGGATCAACACCTGCTGGGCCAATGCAAGCTTTCTCAACAGTCGATAAGGAAGCCCCGAATGTGCAACTGCAAGTCCTTCCAGCAGATTTTTTTGTGCTGTCATCTTGCCGGTACTGAATCCATATTGGGCTGCCAGAAAAGCAGCCATGGGATTCGTGGGGGCCAAGGCTTCGAGCTTAGCCATTGCGTCTCTTCTACCGGCCAGCCATTCCGCAGCTGCGAGAGTTACCTCAGCCACGTCCGATTCATCCCCAAGTTTTTTCAGTTCGTTGGCATATTTAAGTGCCTGATAAGGCTCTCGCTGAATCACCAAATAAAACCATGCCATCTCTAACGCCAATTTGGCAGTGGCAGCTTTGGTGGCTTCGTCATCATTCATCTCAAGGGAGATTTTCTGACTTGCCATTTTCGTTTGATAAGTATTGGCCATGTCTTTACGCAGAAGCTCGGCGTTGTTAGTGTCGCCAATCTCATCAAACGCTTCTACCATGAGCGCCTTGAAGTCCAACGAAGTATTCAGCCTGGCAAGATCCGGGAGAAACAGCTTTATCGCCTCAGCTGCCTGCCCCAGGTCGAGCATGGTATTTACATATTCCACGGCAAAATCGGGCATGGCCTGGGAGAGGGGCTTGTCGCCCTCCGCGAGTTTCCACGAATGATCCAGATACGCCAATGCCATCTCGTTGAGTCCATGATCTGCCAGATAGCCAGCCAGCTGTTTCGCAACCCACGATGATCGCGGGTTGCCTTTGAGCAAAGCCAACATAGTCTCCGTTCGCATCTGCGCAGAGGCGTCTTTCGTCATATCAAGCCTGCTCATCAAGGCAGTGCTGTTGAGGGGATTCAGCCGAATCGCCTGCTCGAGCGTCTTTTCTGCTTCGTCCTGTGCGCCCTGGCCAATATAAATACTTGCCAACTCAGTCGCCGCCGCTGACCGCTGGGGAGATGTGTACAGTTTCGTATCGACAATGCCCTTGAGAAATTTGATTCTCTCAGGAGCGGTATTGAGCATGTCCAGACGCGCCTGCTGCCATTCTTCCCAGGTAGCAAAATCCATCGGATTCGCGTCAAGTTGCTTGCGGAGAGAAACTTCCGCAGCGGGATAATTTTTGCGTATCTGATAGACATTGCCCAGGAATTGTTGCACATCCATATCGTCGGGCGCAATGTCAGCGAGGTATCTTGATATCGCCAACAGCCTGCCTATCTTGGCAGGTTCGTCGGGAAGATACAGCAGATTGCGCGCCGAGTACAGCAGGCTTTCCGCAGCCAGGATATTCTCGGGCTTTTCCGTAGCATCAAGGGGATTTACCTGTGCCCGTCCCCCCGCAGCTGAGATGAATATCGCCGCCATCACCAGTGAGCACCTAACGATTCCAGTGTTTGTGTTCATACGCAAAGCATTGCTCCTTGTACCAAGTGCCGGTAATCGATTTCCCGACAAACTGATTGTCAAAAGCATACGGACAAAGCACAGGCCTGCCATCTGCCTGAAAGCTGCAACTACATACAATATTCTCGATTTTGCCTTGTTGAAAAAATCGCTTCAACTATTTCGCCGAAGGGATTCTGATCATAATTTTTTTATCTTCGTCGCCACGTTTCACTAGCAGAGAAATATTCATCGCCGTCGTTTGCTGCATGGCGTCATTCAATATTTTTTTACCTTCCTCAGCCGTCTTGACGGGGGTCCCGTTAATTTCAGTTATAACATCGTCCTTTTCAAGCCCGCCCTTCGATGCCGGCGAATTTTCACCCACAGCCAGTACTAACAGACCCGGTACCGGGCCAGCCGGGCCTGGTTCAAGGTACTGATCCATGGGAACTTTCTCTCTCAGCAACAGGCCAAGTGCTTTACTCAGCAAAGTTGGCGCCTCGTTTGGGCGCATTGGCATGGGGGTAAGCTGAATATTCACGTCGTGTTTGTTAGGTCCGCTGAGAACCGTCAGCTTGACGGTGTTTCCCGAGCCCAGCTTTGCAATTGTTCGCATGAAGCCCGCGACGATCAGATCAGGCGACCCCAGATCTTCGATAGGCGCACCATCAATCGCGATTACAATGTCCCGATCGGCCAGGCCTGCCTTTTCCGCGGCGCTGCCGGGCACAATCTGTCCGACCATCACAGCTGGGACGGAAATTCCCTTCGCCGATGCCAGTTCCGGTGCCACGGGATTGAAGTTAATTACACCCAGCCAGGGAACGCGTCTGACCTGACCATCCTGCGGAATATCCTGTAGAATATAAACAAACTCCTCAGCCGGCAGGAAAGAGACAGCTGTGTCCTCACTCTTAAGCGGCAGCGTGACCGGCCCGCGTTTTGACGTGGTCTGGAAGCGCTGGAAAGGCTGATTTCCAACCAGACCGACAGCTTGGCCCTTGGAATCAAACACGATCGAGCCAGGCTGGGACAACGTTCCGCCCGTAATGAAAAAACGCCAATCAGGCATGCGTTGCTTGGAAGCTACAAAACCAGTTCCCAGAACCGGAGCGACTCTGCTTTCATTGCCGGTAAGGCAGACGGAAGCAACCCGTTGCCCGATATCAACATTGGCCTGTTTCATGAACGCTACCGCTGAAAACACATGGCCGCTGACTTGCAGAAAACTGATTCCAGTGACAGGATCAATTCCCAAAAGTTTTGCAGCAACTTTTTTTGCAGGTTGACCGGGTATCAGAACTTCAAGCTTTGAAATATTTTCCGTCTGCAGCCTGGGATCCAACGCCATTGTCAACATCAACCCTGAACCAGGATCGATACACACCGCCGTGCCGGCCAGGGTTTGCGCCCCAGTCTCACCGGAAATCTCGCAATTCACCAACGCCAGCGAATTAACCACCTTGGGAACGAGTGCCTGAAGAAAAGCACCGGATTCGTCGGCAGTGACCGTGTTGCAGGTCATTGTGATCGCGAGAATCAACAGGGTAAATGTCGTCAATTTTTTCATTTCAGTTTTTCCTTTCCCTTTTGTTATTTACGTTTTCTTGTTAATGCTTTTCGGTCGGCTGCCTGGAGGGCAAGGGCCTGTCGCTCAGCCAATACCGGGCCGGCTGAGGGCGAAAGTCGGCTGAGTATCCACCACAACCCCAACCCGCCAGCTATCATGAACATGGAACTTATCTGATTGTGCGTCCAGTTACCATGCAAAACATTCAGCGGGTCGTCGTGCCTCACCGACTCCAGAAGGAATCGCGTGATCGGATAGAGAATCAACATCAGTGCAAAGACCTGGCCTTCCCGCGTGCGATATCGATAAAACGCCAGCAGCAAACCAGCCAGCAAAAATCCGTTGATAATTCCAAGCACCTGGGCGGGCTTTCGGGGGTTGCTCCACTGCTCGGTCAGGATTTTGAACGTGTCGGCCTGGAGATACTTGTTGGCCTGTTCATATTCCAGGCCGGTGAGAGTGCCGTCATCATCGGCGTCGAACCGGGCGGTGATAAGGCGCTTTCGATCCTGCATATAGAACCACAGTTCTTCAAAATCCAGCCTGCCGTTTTCGGAGTGATCGAATTGGCGGGCTTCATCCCAGGCTTCGGAACCTCGCAAGAGCGTTTTGTCTTCCCGGGCCAGGGCCTCGTCCCATTCTTCCTTGCCTATCGACCCGCCAGGCCCGGCCAGAGCATCAAAGGCCTTGCGGGCAGCTGCCTGTGAGCCAAGAATGATTGTCAACTGATCCTCAGCCAGCTGACCATGGAGCTGATCAACGGGCAGAACAGCCTGGCGAACGCTTGCTTTGCCGTCTCCGTAGACTTTGTCATCGTTGGGTTGCAACTGCATGAACTGGTTGAGCAGTCTTGCGTCTGGTTGCACCTCGCCGTTCCAATATTGATGGGCAAACGTCGGCGACATGCCCTGCGTGGGCGAATACGGATTGTTCGGATCGCCTCCGACTTTTATCAATGGCTTGGAGATCATGGGAAATTTCATTCCCAGCGCCCAGCTGGCTTCGCAAGGCCCGCCCCAGCAACAGCCGTTGAGCGTACAGCCCATTCTGCCGAACGCCAGACCTATCATCAGACTCGGCGCCAGGATATCTATGAACCGTCTGACGGGTAATTTTTTGTAAAAAATATAGCCCAGTACAGTGATAGTCCCGCCAAGCAACCCCCCGAAATAAACCAGCCCGCCGGATGTGACATTCAACAACTCGAAAAACCTGAAGTTCCCCGCGCTGTCCAGGAAATCCTTGTCCCAATACAGACATACGTAGAGTATTCTCGCCCCGAGCACCCCCCCGATAAGCGCCATGATAGCACATTGACTGACCGCGTCAGGATTTTCACCCGCCCGCCTGGCCCGCCACCTTGCAAGGAAAATGCCGCTTAAAAAACCGAAGACCAGCATCAGGCCATAGCCGAATATCCGCAAGGGAATCTCAAACCCCAAAAACTTAAGTGTACCAAGATCTATAATAATCTGATGCATATGATCCTATATAAAACAATCGAGTTCTCCAGAACTCATCTTGCCGCTGACCCGCTGGCCTAGTGCCTACTAAGCTATTTTGTCAATTTTATTATCGTCATTTACAAGCACAACGCTTGGTTTGATGGTTTTCGCTTCTTCGTGGGACACATAGCCGTAGGCCATGATGATAACTTTATCGCCGACGTCCACCAGTCGTGCAGCTGCGCCGTTAACGCAAATTACACCACTGCCGGCTTCGCCTTCGAAGACATACGTCTCGAAACGTTGTCCGTCCGTAAGGTCAGCCACGAGAACACACTCACCCGGCAAAATACCCGAAGCGTCGAGTAAATCCTTATCGATAGTAATTGAACCCACGTAATCAACGCAGGCTTCGGTTATCGTGGCCCGATGTATTTTCGCTCGTAATACTTTCAGAAGCATGTTGTACCTTCTCGCATTTTCATTTCCAACGCCTTAAAAAACCTCAAGCTGTAAAACAGCTCCGCACATTGTAAGTATATAAACCCAAAGCGTCTATTATCTTACCGGTGCTTTTTCAAAATAGTTCATTTATTTCCCGCACGCATATTGTCGATCAGCCTGGCCCCGGCAAACTTCACTGCAACGAGAATTTGCACAGGCTTATCGGTTGTCTGGACATCTTCAAGCGTGTCGGGGTCTACAATCTGGACGTAATCTATTTCACCAGCTGGGGCATTTTCCGAGATGTATTTTTTAATTTCATTTATGACGGTTGTCGCCTGGGGCTGGCCCGCGTCGATCAGTTTGGCTGCCATTTTCAGCGCGCCATGCAACGCGACAGCCTGGTTGCGATGCTCAGCTGAGAGATACGCATTTCGGCTGGACATAGCCAGGCCGTCGGACTCCCGTACGATTGGACAGACACGGATATCAACCGGGATATTCAGATCGTATGCCATTCTCCGAATCACAGTTGCCTGCTGAAAATCTTTCGCGCCGAAAAATGCTTCGTTCGGCAGGACGATATTGAACAGCTTGGCGACGACCGTGCAAACGCCCGCAAAATGCGTAGGCCTGGTTCTGCCGCACAGGGTCTCGGTAAGTTTGGCAACGCTTACAGTGGTCAGACCTGCGCTGCCGTCCCCGCCGAACGGGCCGAGTTTGCGGGAGTACATTTCCTCCGCGGACGGCGCGAAGATAAGGTCCACGCGATGTTCATCACAGAGCTTGCTGTCCGCTTCGAGCGTTCGCGGATAGCTAGCCAGGTCTTCGCCGGGGCCGAACTGGGTGGGATTCACAAAAATGCTCACCACCACGAATCCGCCATCGACACATTTATCCGCAGAGGCCCGGGCTTCGTCGATCAGACTAACGTGCCCTGCGTGCAGCGCACCCATCGTCGGCACAAAAGTTATCCGCTTACCTGCTGACCGGGCCTGGGCCACTTTCTGCCTGACCTCGTTTATCGTATTAACAATTTCCATGTTTCTTTTTTCGTTGTCATTCCCGCGAAAGCGGGAATCCAGTTTTGGTTCAATCCTCAAGAACCTATTTATTCGCCAGAACTTCCTTGACTCTACCAATAATTTCCGCTCGCCCAGCTGGCTGGCGGAAGTCCGTCTCGTCGGCATTGAGCCTTATGATTTCACAGCCTGGCTGGGCCTGGATTTTAGCATTTTCCAGCCTGAGCGTTTCCAAAAATTGTTGGGTAAACGTCTGCTCATAGCCTCGGCCTCGCTTGGCTATTCGCTTCTGCAACGTTTCGACCGAGGCATCGAGATGAATCATGACGCTTGGCGGATGAATCGTCCTCGCAAGCCTGCCGGAGACGTAATCATAAGTTTTCAGGTCCGCCTCTGAAAGTTTCGCCGCTGCGAATACGCGATCCTGACTGAAACCGTAGTCGCTCATGAACAAACCCTCCTCAGGCCAAGTCACATCGGAAAGTTGACTGGCCCGGCTGAGCAAAAAATACAGCTGACTCGGCAACATGAGGTCGTCCCGACCCGTAAAACTCTCAGCCAGGAACGGATTTGACGCGTAATCCTCATAAATGATGTCAGCCGGAAGCTCAGCAGCAAGACACTCCGCCAGCGTTGTCTTACCGGCTGCGACCGGGCCTATAATACTTATCAATTTTGCTGCCATTTTTTAATAATGTACTTTGCTGAACCATTTTTTGACAAGACCGTTTTTACACATCTGTGCAATCAGTGCAATCTGTGGACATGGTTTAATCCAACTCCTCCAGGATTTCCGCAACGGTCTTTAACAGCACCGGATGCCTGGCCTGTGGCGCGATCTGAGCCAATGGTTCAAGCACGAATTTTCGCTCATGCATCCTCGGATGCGGAATGGTCAGCTCTTCAGATTTCATAATAATATCATCCATCAGCAGCAGATCGAGGTCACATGTCCTAGGCCCCCATCGTTCCTCAAGGGGGCGATCCCGTCCAAAGGTTTTTTCTATTTCCTGCAAGGCGGTCAACAGCTCCGCCGGCTCGAGAGTCGTCTCGATCTCGACAGCGCCGTTGAGGTAATTAGGCTGATGGGCAGGCCCGCCGACAGGCTCGGTTTCCATCAGGGCTGAGACTCGCTTGAGCGTAATGCCCTCGTGACGACGCAACCGATCCAGCGCCCCGCGAAGAATCTCAGCCCTGTCGCCCACGTTGCCACCCAACGCGATATATGCAACAGTTCGCTTCATAGGTCAGAGCCTAACAGTTTCCCCGCGAAAATGCCAGAAATTTGAAATGATTACTTCATCTCGTCAGGCCAATCCGGTTTGCGTTTGGGCACAATCTCCAGCCTATTGATGGGTACGCGAACAAATTGGCCTATGAGAGTGTCATCCGTGCTCCAGGCTGGGTCTTCCATACGCAGGCCTCCGAAGTTTATGACAACGGGCATGATCTGCTCAACCTGGCCGAAGCCGATATACCCCCAGCCTCTGACCGGTTCGATTATCGAACGGTGGGACGGATTGCCCCGAAGAGCATCTTCCCAGGTATAACCTTCGTCGTTATAGTATCGCAGCTCGACGTCTTCCAATATGCCCGGAGTGCACCGCTGGCCGGGCAGGCTCACGCCGTCGCAGACCGTAAGCAAAGCGCCGTCAATCCAGACCTCCGCCAGCTTGCCCAGCCCCTCGGTATGTTCCATGCGTACTTCGTTCATATTTTTCAGCAGTCAGGAGAAAATTACAAAAACAAGTTAAGAAAGTAAGTGTTCCTGTCTATAGTGATTAAAATTTATAACGTTTTTCTGTAAAGACGTTCCCTCCAAATGCAAATTGGAATCTACTGTAAAAGAGCATGTAACACTCTTTGCTTTTTGCAAAAAGCCACTATCTGACACCCCAAGTCGATAAACAATTTTGTTGTTAAAAGTGATAGTCTTATTGATATGTGATTCTTTGACATTGCCAGTTGTATTGATGATGGAATTAAATGTTTCCATTATTTTCTGGTTATTTTTGTCACTGGAGTTTTTTCGGTTACTTGGGAGCAAAAGATTTGACACTTCCGCTAGGCAGTGTGAAGTTATCCAGAGCTGTTCATATCCACCTAACACACGCATCAGTAAATCATAATCTTCCACCACAAACATATTTGTCCTTTTATGGGTGGAAATATAATCTCTGTCTGCAGTACCAATAATCAGTAGTACCCAAAGATTGGAATCTAGAAGAGCGCTACGCGTCATATTACTCACGTATGGTTATTGCTTCAATTTTCCCAGAACTATCGTCGACAATAACTTCTTTATAATGGCGCTTTGGTTGCTCTTGAGGCCGTATGTTTCCGAGTACACTTGGTTGGGGATAATCCCAAGGCCTGGAAAAACCTACAACGACTCTCCAATTCTTATCGGCTTCATTAAAAGTTACTTCTTCCAGGCCAACATTAGTAATATTGTCGTCTTCAAAGATTTCTATGACATATTTAATAGCCATCTTAACTACGTCTTTAACTTCCACGATTTTCTCCCTTAATTTTAGTAACGTCCTTCAGACGGGCTATGTTTACAATTGCTGGCCAAGTCGACGGTTAAAAACAAATTCCTAATACAATATATTGATCATTGTAACCTTTTGTGGCCATTATGACAATATCGTTTACAAGATCGATATCATTCTCTCGAGTGCTTCCTTGAGCACCGCGTCGGGATAGGTCAGGCTGATTCGGACGAATCCTTCGCCCGTCTCGCCGTAGCCTCGGCCTGGCGTTACAACCAGGCCGACCTTTTCCAGCAGGTCTGTCGCGAAGGCGCCGGATGAGCTGTAATTATCCCCCGCATCAGCTTTGACGTACTTGGCCGGCACGGGAACCCAGAGATAGATCGTCGCTTGTGGTTTTTCCATGGCCCAGCCTTGCGCGTTGAGGGTATCAACGACCATGTCCCGACGACGCTTGTAGATTTCATTTATCTGTGGAATTACGGTGTCATATATATTCAGCGCCTTCGCCGCTGCGAGCTGGGCAGCACGGATCGTGCCGTTATCCACATTATCCTTCACCGTGCTGAGGGCAGCGACGGCAGAAGCATTGCCGACCATGCAACCCGTCCGCCAGCCCGTCATGCAGAATGCCTTGGATAGGCTGAAGAATTCGACAGCCACGTCGGCAGCGCCCTCGACCTGCATAATGCTCGGCGAGACGTAGCCGTCGTATGTGTTTTCGCTGTAGGCGGAGTCATGGCAGATGAGTATTTCATTTGCCCGCCCGAACTCGACAGCTTCCTCGAAGAACGACAGCGGAGCCGTGGCTGTGGTGGGATTGTTGGGATAATTCATCCACATCAGCTTGGCTTTCTTTGCGATGTCGGTCGGGATCTCGCTGAAATCGATCAGATACTTTTTTTCAGGGCGCAGAGGAACGTAGTAGGTCTCTCCGCCTGCGAAAACATGGCCGATGTTATACGTAGGATAACCCGGCAGCGGCGCGATGCCGATGTCGCCGGGGTTCATTATAGCCATGGGCAACTTGGCGATGGCGTCCTTGGAACCCATGGTCGTCACGACCTGGTTTTCTGCCAGCTCTACGTCCCAACGGCGTTTATAAAAATTGCGAACCGCAGCTGGGAATTCCTTGGCCGGGACATCACAGCCGTAACGGTGACGATTCGGATCGTTCGGGTCGTCGATGGCTCGGCAGAGCTCCGCTACAACCTCAGCTGGCGCGGGGTAGTCCGGGTCGCCAATGCCGAGGGTAATGACATTTACGCCCTCTGCCCGCTTGGCTGCGATCTTCCGCCGAAGATCGGCAAAAAGATAAGGCGGGAGCTTCTTCAAACGATCCGATAATGTTACTTCAAGTTTCATTTTTGAAAAAATCCTTTCGGGTATTTTTAATATTTTTAATATTTTTAATATTAAAGATACCAACAATCTCTGATAAGTCCTTTGGCTAAAACTTAATCGTTAGCCCAAAATCGCAGGGGGGGACATTGTATCAGGTCAGCTCGCGGTGACAACCCCTCTTTGTCGAATGTTCGCCAAAATGCAAGCCAATATCGAGATCGGCTTGCATTTTATGGTAAATTATAGAGATCGGCTTGCCTTTTGGCGGTGAATTGTACCCCATGCGCAAAAAATCAAGCTCACACTTGTTTTGGCTTGATAATCACTTCGACTGGAACAGATACGAATCGTTAGGCTGGGCAGTGTTAGGCGCTTTGCCCTGCCCCGTGGGGTCATAGTCGAAAATGTCGTCTTCTTCATATCCAATCTTGTACCAGTCAGTTTTATGTTTAGGCGAAAAACTAGCGTTGGATACGCTGGAGCTTACGCTAAGCATATTCATATACTCCCCATCGTGATTTCCCGGTCTTTTTGAATCATCCGGCCCCCATATTCCCGCAGCGTTTTTTTTCAATTCAGGTTGGTCGCCTGCAATGATAACCGAGCCAGACTGGCCTAATGCACCGAGAGACGAATGGTAGCCTGGGTCTACTATCTGCAGGCCATAGGAACAATTGGCCCAGCTGTCGAATCCAAATTCCCCGCTTTTGGGATCCTTCTCTTTATAATTTTTATCAAAATTGCATCTGAACGATTTTTCTGACATAAAACCTTCATTGACCAGCAGCCAGTATGCTTGCAGGTTACAGCCTTTTTCCTTTTCCCAGAATTCGTCAATCGTATTTCGAGCGACCGGTTTTTTTGCGGATGCAGAGAGTGTCCAGTTTTCCGTCTTTGCCATACTCGGCATTTTATCTTTATTGGTGGAAGCATACAAAACCAACGCTTTGCCCATCCCGTTGAGATTGGTGGAACAAATAGCACGATGGCAGTGCCGCTCACGGTTGCTCCGAGATATCCAAAACATTGAACCTATTATTAGAAGAGCGATAACGAGACAAATAATCAACAGCTCAACCAATGTAAACCCTTTTCGATTTCTATCTCTGCCCATATCACAGCCCTTTCCCTTGAATTATTTGATAACCGACAACCCATATGCTATTTGTACCAGAAATCCAGTTGTGCTTCATCAGGAATTTTTTCAACTTAGAGCATATCACACTTGAGAGTTCCATTTTGGCCTGCCGCCGCTCACCGCCAAAAGGCAAGCCAATATCGAGATCGGTGTGCATTTGGGCGGTTAATTGTACCCCATGATCAAAAATCAGGTCGGAATCACGCGAAAACGACCGAAGCATAGCCTACCGTCGTGTCGTCGAGTTCGTAGGGATATTTTTCGTGCGTGACTTCGTAGCTGTTTGTATAGGAAAGGACTTTGCCCTTTTTAGCGCCAAGTTCGCGCACAGCTGATATTGTCGCTGCGATGGCACCGGCTCCGCAGGCGTTGCCCCGTTGATGGGCTTCGGGCACGATGGCTTCGGCGTATAGTTTTTCTATGAGGTTTAGCATTCGGCTGTCGTTTTGGCGGGCGTAGGCTTCGGATTGTTCGCCGCTGCCGCCCGGACTTCCGAAATGCCCGCCATGATGGGTCAGGTCAGTACTGCCAATCACACAAACGTCCCCGGCTCGCTCAGAGAGGTACTTGCCCACAATCCGGCCTATCTCCACGGCAACCTCCGCAGGCGGAACCGCAATCGGAACTATCTTCGCCGTCGGCGCAGCTACTTTTATCAACGGAATTTGTACTTCCAGCGAGTGCTCCTGGACATGGGCCTGGGGGTTTGATCGCAGTTCGTCGCAGGCATCGATCAGCCCAGATGAGAGAGTCTCGTCTATATTCATCTCGCCCAGCGGACTCTGCCAGGCCCCTTTGTCCCAGACCTCGCCCAGCTGAACCACGCCGGTGTGGTCAGCTCCAAACAACACGATAGTGCCGGGCTGATGCGGGTGGACACTTGGTCTGGGGGTGAGCAAGGCTTTGAATGTCATAGCTGCCAAGGCCCCGGAATACGCCCAGCCTGCGTGCGGAACCAGCCCGCCGTAAAGCCTTACTGGCAAATCCTCTGGCATCTTCGCGGCGTTCAGCAAAGCCGTCGCCTCGGCCCGACAGGCCTGACCAGATGCCTTGTAAAACATTCCCGCTCGAACCGCTTGCCTGGTAGACATTTTTTATATCTCCCTGTTAATAAACCATTTTTCCCATCCAACGGGGGTCTGCGGCGCAAAACCCGTGGCATAATCCGTTTGTTTATTGTATAAGTAATCATACCCGTAAACGTCGTTGTTTTCGGAAAAAATTTGGAGATTCATGAACTTGGCAAAATCGGAGAGAGAAAACCTGCACGACACCGCAGCCTTGCGAGCACTGGCTGAGGGCGAGGCGCTTTTTCATTATGAAGTCCGCAAAACGTCCAAATTTGAATTCAACGAATAACATCAAGTAAAAGTGATTTTCCCAACCCTGCTATGTAGTAACCAAAACGGTGGGAATCAATAATAAGCATCTTGTTCAAAAAATAGTTTTAGGAAAAAAAAGTGAACACAATCGAAGAAATCCTGGCTGATTTACGTGAAGGCAAAATGATAGTTCTCGTCGATGACGAGTCGCGAGAAAACGAAGGCGACCTTGTCTGCGCCGCGGAAAAAGTTACGCCTGAAATCATAAATTTCATGGTCACTCATGCCCGCGGGATGGTCTGCATGCCGCTGACGAACGAAAAGGCTGACCAGCTTGAACTTCGCCCACAGGCTGATCGCAACACGTCGCAGTTCAGCACAGCCTTTACCGTGACTATCGACGCCGCCAAGGGCGTGACGACCGGCATCAGCGCCGCCGACCGTGCGCATACTATTCTCCAGGCCAGCCGGGATAACGCAAAGGCTGAGGACTTCGCCAGGCCAGGCCATATCTTCCCGCTCCGTGCCGTCGATGGCGGAACGCTTTTGCGCGTAGGCCAGACCGAAGGCAGCGTCGACCTCGCCAGGCTCGCAGGCCTGAAACCCATCAGCGTTATCTGCGAGATAATGAACGAAGACGGCACGATGGCCCGGCGGGACGATCTCGATATTTTCTGCAAGGAACACGACCTCAAAATCTGCTCCGTCGCCGATATCATTCGATATCGCCTGAACTCCGAAAGGCTGATAAATCGCGAGGTCGAAATCGATCTGCCTACGGAATTCGGGGAGTTTCATCTCGTCGCATTTACGTCCAAGGTTGACGATCAGCCTCACATCGCGCTGTGCTACGGCGGTGTGGGTCAGCTGGACGCAGAGGGCAATCCGATCATGCACGACGAACCGATCCTTGTCCGCGTTCACAGCGAGTGCTTGACCGGCGATGTTTTCGCCTCCATGCGATGCGACTGCGGGCCTCAGCTTCACACCGCCATGCGTGCGATCGTAAAAGCCGGCAAGGGCGCGATAGTTTACATGAGGCAGGAGGGGAGAGGCATCGGCCTTATTAACAAGCTCAAAGCCTACGATTTGCAGATCAACCATGGCATGGATACCGTCGAAGCCAACCTGCACCTGGGCTTCCAGCCAGACCAGCGTGACTACGGCGTGGGCAATCAGATACTCCGCGACCTTGGCCTGAGAAAACTCCGCCTGCTTACGAACAACCCCCGCAAAGTCTTCGGCCTGGAAGGCTTTGGCCTGGAAATCGTCGAGCGCGTTCCGCTCCAAATTGAACCGGGCCAACATAGCGAAAATTACCTCAAAACCAAAAAAGATAAACTAGGCCATATGCTGGATTAGTTTTTGTGGGTTTGGGAATTTGGATTTCGGATTGTAGAAAAGAGTCGGGGTAACATCATTGTCATGCCCGACTTGATCGGGCATCCATGTTTTAGTTTTTGTAGGCCGGGTCTAGCCCCGGCGGGAATATTCCGCAAACTTCAAAGATTGCCGGGTCAAGACCCGGCCTACGACCTACCCACCAAAAAAATGAAAGGCAAGAATTGTTTAATAATCGAGAAATTGCAACGGCAGTGTGGCTCATAATATTTTCCGGTTTGGGTCTTTTACACAAGCAAACAAGGCAATCAATCTTTGGGGTGATGAAGATAGCTTTGACACCTAAGCTTGTCTTTCCATTTATACTTCTTTTCATTTATTCATTCTTAATTGTTTTATTCCTTAGGAAAATCCACCTCTGGAGTTTATCAAATCTCAAAGAAACAATTTATTGGTTCTTTTTTTCAGGTGTCATTATTGCCTTTGGTGTTGTCGTTGATGAAAAAACAGAAAGGCCTTATAGAAAAATCATAAAAGAGTTGACTACTTTTACGATTATTTTGGAATTCATTGTAAATACCTATGTCTTTGCCTTGCTCATTGAATTGATTTTTGTGCTCATAATGACAATTTTGGTTATGGTATATACAGTTGCATCCGTCAAATCAGAATACAAAGTCGCTGAGAAAATTCTTGGCACTATACTTGCAATCATCGGAATCGTAATATTTACTCAGGCTATAATCCAGATTTATCGTGATTTTGACAAATTCGCAAGTTTTAAAACACTCATAGATTTCATTCTTCCACCAGTACTAACTATAAGCTTATTGCCCGCGATTTATTTGTTGCAACTTTATGTCTCCTATGAGTCAGTCTTTGTAAAGATAGACATAATGTTGGATTCGAAAGAGAGGCAACGATATGCGAAGAAGCTTCTCATTTTTCACTGTGGTTTTAAAGTGAAAAGAGTCAAAGAAATATTGAAGCATAGAGCAAATGTACTTTATAGTTCTGCTTCAAAAGAAGAAATTAAAACTATTCTACTTCAAGACGAAGGGACAGGTAGCCACGAATCCTAAATCTCCCTGCGTCATGCTGAACTCGATTCAACATCCAGTGGAATCTCCATCTTCGTTTGTACATCCACTGGATTCCGGGTCTACGGGCCTTCGGCCCAGCCCGGAATGACACAGGAAAACCGAGATTGCTTCGCGGAGTTTACACCGAGCGAAGCGAAGTGCTCGAAATGACACGATTTTTCAAAATTCGTTATTACAAATTCATCATTGATTCTCAAACTGACCGATTCGTTGTGTCATACCCGCGAAAGCGGGTATCCAGGGCTTTATTTTTACACTCTGGATTCCCGCTTGCGCGGGAATGACAAGTGTTTTTAACTTTTTTATTCTACTATATTTGCGTTAATCTTGTTATCAAAAACGGTCAGTTTGAGATTGATTCTTAATTCGAGCTTCGAAATTCGTCATTGAATCTTTGGTGCTTCTCTGGCCATTGGGTATTTGGGAATTGGTTATTCTCTACTGCTTCTTTTTCTTCTTCCCGCGTACGGTTTTCTTGGGCTGTTTGAAGGTCCAGTTTTCTTTGGTGTCTTCAGGTTCCGCGGATGGGTCGCCGGCTGGGGTTTTCAGTTCCGCTATACGGTCGCGCAGGCGCGCAGCCTTCTCAAACTCCATAGCCTCCGCAGCGGTGAGCATTTCTTTTTCCAGTTCAGCGATAAGTTCTGTACGGTCGAAGGCTTCCTCGCTGGCGGCGCCCAAGGCCTGGCGGGCGGTCGTGCGGGCACGAACCTGCTCAGCGAGAGTGTTGCGAATCTCTTTCCGGATGGTTTGTGGAGTAATTTTATGTTCTTTGTTGTAGGCCAGCTGAATTTCACGGCGGCGTGAGGTTTCGGAGATAGCTTTAGCCATGGCATCGGTTATCCGGTCGGCGTAGAGGAAAACTTTCGCATCCACGTTTCTGGCGCATCGGCCTATGGTCTGGATAAGCGACGTCGCCGATCTTAAAAAACCTTCCTTGTCGGCATCGAGAATACAGACGAGTGAAACTTCCGGCAGGTCTAGTCCTTCCCGCAGCAGGTTCACGCCGACGAGTACATCGAACTTGCCTTCTCGCAGATCGTTGAGGATGTCCACGCGGTCGAGCGTGTCGATCTCGCTGTGGAGATACTTACACCGATACCCCTCTTGCCGAATATATTCTGAAAGATCTTCGCTCAGCCGTTTTGTCAGGGCGGTGATAAGCGTTCGCTGGCCCTGCTTTACGCGCATGGCGATCTCTTTCAGCAAGTCGGTCACCTGGCCTGTGGCTGGGCGAACTTCGATCTCCGGGTCAACCAGGCCGGTCGGTCGAATTATCTGCTCGACGACTTCGCCCCCAGCCAGGTTGAGTTCGTATTCGTTGGGCGTAGCTGAGACGAAGACGACATTTTTCATCTTGCCTTCAAATTCGTCATACTTCAATGGTCTATTATCCAGCGCCGAGGGCAGCCGGAATCCGTGTTCGATCAACACCCGCTTGCGAGCCTGGTCGCCGTTGAACATCGCACGAATCTGGGGGAGCGTTACGTGCGATTCATCTATCATCAGCAGATAATCGTCCGGAAAATAATCCATCAGCGTATAGGGCTTCTCGCCCGGAGATCGGCCATCCAGGAAACGCGAGTAATTCTCAATCCCAGGACAATACCCCACCTCTTTCATCATCTCGATATCGTATTTCGTTCGCGCGTTTAATCTTTGGGCTTCGAGCAGCTTGCCCTCATTTTTCAGGCTGATGACGCGAGATTCGAGTTCTTTCTTGATATCGCCGACGGCGTTTTCGATTGCATCTTCGCCGACGATATAATGCACCGCCGGGAAAATGAACGCCTCGTCAACCGAACTCAACGCCTCGCCGGTGGTGGGATTGATCAGATTCACCGAATCAATCTCATCGCCGAAAAATTCGACCTGATAGCCGAACTCCTCGTAGGCTGGGTAGATGTCGACCGTGTCGCCGCGAACTCGAAACGTGCCGCGTTTGAAGTCCACATCGTTCCTGTCATATTGCAAGGCGATGAGCTGTCGCAGCAGTTCGTTCCGCTCGATGGTCTGGCCTGTGCGCACAGCTGCGATGGAATTTTTGTAAGTCTCCGGGCTGCCCAGGCCGAAGATGCACGATACGCTCGAAATGATAATCACATCCCGCCGATGACTCAGGTTGGTCGTCGCGGAGAGTCTCAGGCGGTCTAGGTCGTCGTTGCGGGCAGCGTCTTTTTCGATATAAATATCCCGCTGCGGAATGTAGGCTTCAGGCTGATAGTAGTCGTAATAGCTGACGAAATATCCCACCGCGTTATTTGGAAAAAGCTCCTTGAATTCCTCGTAAAGCTGGGCAGCCAGAGTTTTATTATGACTGATAACCAGCGTCGGGCGATTCAGACGCTCGACAACATTGGCCATGGTAAAAGTCTTGCCGCTGCCCGTCACGCCCAGCAGCACGTTGAAATGCTGGTTCTGCTGGATGTTGGATACCAGCCGATCAATCGCAGCAGGCTGATCGCCCTGGGGCTTGAGCTTTGAAATTACTTTGAGGTCCGGCATGGTACTCCTGTTTTGTCATATGATCCAAAGCGTCTGATTATAACATATTAAGACTGGAAGCTGTTTTGTTTTGTTGAAAACATTTTTGTCATTGCGAGCACTTCGCTTCGCTCAGTGTAAACTCCGCGAAGCAATCTCGTTTTCTGCATTTAAGATTGCCGCGTCGCTGCGCTCCTCGCAATGACAAGAAAACAACTTTTTCCCCCGTGTCATACCCGCGAAAGCGGGTATCCAGGGCAGGCCCAACCGGGGCAATATTTCCATTATGGGCTTGTTTTCCAGTCTTGATTACATTCCCTGGATTCCGGGTCGCCCACGGCGGTGGCATAAGCTGCGCTACGCCCGGAATGACAAGAAAACAACTTTTTCAGGGACGACTACAGTAGATTGCTACGTCACTACGCTCCTCGCAACGACAAGCAACCTGAAGTTTCAGCAGAAACCATAGTATTTTTAACAAGGTGAAATAGCATTTATTTACTGCCGGTGAATTTTTCCATGGTGGCGTGATCGCCCTGGCTGATGCCCTCGCGATGAAGCACTTTCCAGACGGTTATCGCCAGGATTTTTACATCCACCCAGAAGCTAAGGTTTTCCACATACCAGACATCGTACTCGAATTTCTGTTCCCAGCTGATGGCATTTCTGCCGTTGATCTGTGCCCACCCTGTTATGCCGGGTCTAACGTCATGCCGGCAAGCCTGCCGGGCGTTGTACAGAGGCAGATATTCTATCAGCAAAGGTCGCGGGCCGATCAGCGACATGTCGCCCTTGATGACGTTAAAGAGTTGCGGGAGTTCGTCCAGGCTCAGTTTGCGAATCCACAGGCCTAGTTTTGTTATCCTTTCGCCGTCTGGCAAGGGCTGGCCTGCTTTGTCAAACGCATCTCGCATGGAGCGGAATTTATTCAGCGTGAAAATTTTCGTACCCAAGCCAGGCCTGGCCTGACGAAACAACACAGGCGTCCCCATATTCAAGCGGATAAGAATAGCGATAACGAGTACCAAAGGCCCCAGCAGAACCAGCAGGCTCACTGCAAAGACCAGATCGATTATTCGCTTGAAAAACCGCTTATACATTTTCACCTTTGCAATTCCATGACCAATTTTAAAAACGTCTCGCCGCGTTTCTCGTAGTTGTCGAACTGATCGTAGCTGGCGCATGCGGGCGAGAATAAAATCACGTCGCCGGCTTCAACGCATCCCCTCGCAGCCTGGAGGGCTTCGGGAAGCGTCTCCACTTCCAACAACGAAGGCGTGTTGCCCTGACGATGATGTTTGACCGCGGCGCTGATAGCCTTGCGAGTCTGACCAAACGTTACGACCGCCTTGGCATGGCCTGTTGCGATGGCCAGGCTGTCGAAGCTGACGTCCTTGTCGTAACCACCAAGAAGTATAACGCATCGGCCCGGCTCAAAAGAGTTCAACGCCACGATCGCGCCGGTTGGCGTGGTACATTTTGAATCGTTGTAGTATCGCACGCCGTCAAATTCCGTTACAAATTGCAATCTATGCGGCAGCCCGATGCATTGACCCAGCGCCGCAGCTGCCTGCTCGCGGTCAACGTCAAACTGACGTCCGATTGCCCATGCTGCCTGGGCGTTGGCCTGGTTATGTCGGCCCGGCAGGACAAGCTCAAACGGCTCTTCTTCTTCGTCGAACCAGTCCACTCTGGCGGCAGCGTCATTGGCCCAGCCCGCGGTCTTGCCGCACTTGCGGTTAAGTATCAATACGTCGTCCGGGCTTTGGAATCGAAAAATGTTTTTCTTTGCGTCGGCGTAATGTGCAAGAGAACCGGCATAGCGGTCGAGGTGATTTTCAAAGACATTCGTGACCAGCGCAACGCTCGGACTGATACCCACAATGGGTGTGTCCTCCAACTGAAAGCTGGACAATTCCAACACTACGATATGATCCGATTTGATTTCGGGCAATTTTTCCAAGAGGCTTCTGCCTATGTTTCCGCCGACGTGCGTGGTGTATTTTCGGGACAGCACAGCACCGGCCAGGATCGTGGTCGTGCTCTTGCCGACGCTTCCGGTAATGCCGACGACTGGCGCGGGACATCGTTGAAGGAAAAGATTTATCTCGGAAGTTCTCGGCACGCCGGCCTCGGCTGCTGCCTGCAGAAGCGGATGATTTTTCGGCATGGCTGGGTTTACGACCAGAAGATCAGCTTGCAGAAAATCGTCTTCATCATGGCTGCCCAGATGCAGCGCAACGTCCAGGCCTTTGAGTTCGCGTACGGAATCGGCGAGGGATTCTTCGCTGGCCTGGTCGGATACCGTCACTATAGCGCCCTGGCTGTGGAGCCAGCGCGTCACGCCCAACCCGCCGCCGAACCTGCCCAGGCCGACGACCGTTACTCGCAAACCATCCAGATTGCCAGCGCCCAGCAATGCCGCATGGTTGCTGGCTTCGGAATTATTGCTCATGCTTTCCAAATTTTTTGCCATGATTTTTAAAACTCCGATAATCCGCAAGTTAGACGCAGCTGTATTACCGCGTCCCACATCTTTGCATTTTCACAGTCCCAAGAAGGTGGGACTACACCCCTTCTTTGGGGTTCCGTCCACACCCTACAAAATTCCGGGATTCTACCCACACACTACGACTGCAAATCTAAAAACATCCGTGTAATCTGCTTTTAATTTGTGTAATCCGTGTTCTGTTTTACTCCGGCAGTTTTTCGAGCGGGCCCAGTGTCAGGAGTGTTCCGCCGGTGATGTTGCACTCCTTGGCCAAGGCCAGCAGGTCAGCTGCGGTAACTTTGAACAGCTCATCGATCTGTTTTTCCAGCGGGACGTATTCCTGGCGGTAGACCCAGTCGAAGCCCACCGACGTCAGCCTGCCCATGGGCATTTCGCCCCGGAGTGTGGCGTGTGAGGCGATCTTGTTTTTCGCAGCCTGGAGTTCAGATTCCGTTGGGCCTTCTTCCAGAAATTGCTGAAAGACGTCATCGATGATTTTCAGAACTTCGCCCGTTCTCTCAGGCCCGGTCGAGACGCTCGTCATGAACACGCCCGCTCCGTCCATCGGGCTGTAGCTAACCTGGGCTTCGTCCGCGATTGCGGTTTCGATAAGTGCGTAGAACAGCCTGCTGCCAGTGGTGTCGCCCAGAACAGTCGCCAGCAATTGAGCTGCAAAGCGTTTTTCAGCCTGGCCTGAGGGTGCGGGGCACATAAGACCTATGTTCTGCCTCGCCAACTTTGGATCGACTATCAAACCCTTGCTGCCCGTACCGGCGGTTTGCTCAGCTGTGCGATTGGCGTCAAACTTCTGCCAGCTTCCACACAGGCTCTCAGCCTGGTCGACAAGAGCGTCGAAATCCAGATTGCCCACGCCGACCAGCGTGACATTCGTGGGCGAATATCTGCTGTCGAAATACGCTTTCATGTCGTCGCGAAGCATGGCTGTGATGGAATCGCTCGTGCCGAGGATGACATTGCCCAGCGGATGCGGGCCGAAATGTTGCGTCATGAGATTATCGTACAGCCTGAAGTGAGGCTGGTCTTCATACATCGCGATCTCTTCCAGGATGACGCCCTTTTCCATGTTGAAATCTTCCTCGCGCAAACTTGGGCGAAGAATGTCGCCCAGCAGGTCGAGGCAATCAGCCTGGAACTCCGGCAGCACTGATGCGAAGTAAACGGTGTTTTCCTCTGACGTGAAGGCGTTATAGTTCGCTCCCATTTCGTCGAAGGCGAGGTTCACCTGCAGGGCAGAGCGCCGGGGAGTGCCCTTGAAAACCATATGTTCCAGGAAGTGACTTACGCCCGCGACGTTGGGCGTTTCATCCCTGCTGCCCGTCCGCACGAAGAAACCAGCTGCCATCGTCGCAGCTGAGGGGTTTACTTCGGCGATTATTTTAAGTCCGTTATCAAGTTGAGCCTGTTTGAATTCCATTATGCCACCTCCCCGCCGGCCTGCTCTATCTTGGAAGTATCGAGAGGTTCAGGGCCTATTGTAAGAATGGTGAAATTTTCAGCTGGGTATTGGCGGAGATAGTCCATAATCTCCTGCTCCGTGACAGCTTGGAGTTTCTGGGAGAGATCCTCCATGCTGCGAAGGTGCCCCAGATGATACCAGTCGCTTGCCATCGTGCCCGCCCGTGCGGAAGTACTTTCGCCCTGCATTATGAGCGAACTGCGCAGCTGAGTTTTCGCGCGGGTGATTTCCTCGGCTTCTATTCCCTCAGCCAGTCTGCGGAGTTCTGAGACAGTGACGTCTAGAGTCTGCTGTGCGATATCAGGCCTGGTTCCGGCGTAGACGAAAATGCCCGCGTAATCCTTCAGGGCGGTATAGCTGGCTGAG
Organism: Phycisphaerae bacterium; assembly: GCA_963664745.2. GTDB lineage: Bacteria > Planctomycetota > Phycisphaerae > SM23-33 > SM23-33 > B1-G9. Next base: position 822,192 of record CAXXMC010000004.1, on the reverse strand, counting down.
ACGTGATAGCAAAGACCTCGCTTCTCGCGGACTTCCGTAAACAACCTGCTGCCCATGCCGCGCGACAACACCGCCTCTGCTATGCGGGCGGGGTAATAGTCCTCATCCCGACAAACCACCGACTTGTACGCCAGGGCAATGTGAGTCTGCGATGAATCTTTTTGAATGTGGGTAACGCCGCCGGCCTGTGGGGTGAGCGCTGGCCTTTGCGGAGCCTGCCTAGCCCAGCCACCCAGGCGATTTTCGACCTGCTCGCAGATGGCGTCCCAGTCGAACTTACCAGCCACCGCCAGGATAACTCCGTCTGGAACAAGGTGGGCTTGAATGTGATTTCGCACAGCTGCGGGAGTCATGGCTGCGAGGGTCTCTTCACAGCCGTATGAACACCGGGCCAACGGATATGGGAAAAATTTCTCACGGAGCATTATGTTGCACTTGCGGGCGGGTTCGTCTTCCAGCGAGGCCAAATCCTGGACAACCAGGTCTCGACTTGGCCCGAAGGTTTCGTCCTCCAGCCTGGGCCTGAGCAGTATATCTGCATAGATGTCCAAAGCTTCGGAAAAATTTCGGCCCAGCAGTGCAGCTGACATCTGCAGATGGGCACTCCGGGCATTGATGTCGTGCTGACAGCCAAGCGCGTCCATCGCATCGTTCAGCGCCCTGCTGTCCCGGTCACCCGCTCCGCGAAACAGCCATTCCGCCGCTACGGAACTGCTGCCCGCCAAGGCTGACGGGTCGTAGACCGAACCGCAATTCACCAGCAACGTCATCGCCGCTGACGAGACGTCATCTTTTTTCTGCCCCAGCAGCGTCAGGCCGTTGGGGAAAATCTTAGTCAAAAATTCTTCTGACACAGGCAAACTCCTTTTGAAATTACGTCCATAATAATCGGACGCATTCTAAGCTACTTGGCACAAAGTGTGAACAACTTAACGGAAAATTCCTCCCGAATTTCAGTTATTCTTCGGTTGATTCCGGCAGGCCCCGCTGCTGGCGGAGGTCTTCGATTTTGTCCAGCGGTCTTTGGAGCATATTGGTGCGGGTATTCTGGACTTTGCTGTACTGGGCAGAGAGCTGGTCGATGCGGTCGCCGATTTTATCGAATTCTTCTTTATAGCTTTGCCACTGTTTGTTAAACGCCCCCAGCAGCGAGATTACCTCGTCGGCTGTCTTCATGATATTGGCGTTTTCCGCTGCCTGGCGAATGACAGCCAGCATGGCATAGAGCGTCATCGGGCTGGCGAGGACGATTTTCTTCGCCAAGGCCTCGTCTATAAGGTCAGGCTGAGTTTCCATCACGAGCGAGAAAATCTGCTCCGACGGAATGAACATCAGCACATAGGGAACCGTACCACCCTTGATATCGATGTAGCCTCGTTTCGAGATTGCCCCGACATGGCCTTTGACGTCTCGCACTAGTTGTTGCGAGCTGGCAGTCCGGGCGGTATCGTCTTCGGCGTCGAGGTAGGCTTTGTAGTTCTCAAGCGGAAATTTGACATCCATGTTCACCACGAGATCGTTAGGGAGCATGAAGGTAAAATCAGGCCGGCCTGATTCGGCGTCGGCGGAGGACTGTTTGCGATAATTCACGCCCTCAGACATCCCCGCCAGTCGCAGAATATCATCAGCCATGCGTTCGCCCCAGGCACCGCGACGTTGCGTACTGGCCAGCATCTTGTGCAGTTCGCCCGTGCTGGTCGCCAGCGACCCGACTGAACTGCTAAGCTTGCCGTATTCCGTGCGACGTTCGTTTTCCACCTGGTTGAAATATTCGCCCAGCTTGCTGAGTCTCTCATTTATGGCTACGACGGACTGGTCGATCTGCTGCTTTTTCCCGTCGAGAGTGGATTCCGCCCGTTCGGTCAGCTGTTTGCTGTTTGCGTCGAGCGCCTGGGCAGCCATGGCTGTGAAAGCCTCCCGCATCTGCAGCTCGGCAGCCTGACGTTCCGCAGCGGCGGCCTTTTTGTTAACGGCAATCATAATCACCGCGAAAACAATGCCCAACACCAACCCAATTATCAAGCCAATCGCAAATTCCATTTCCAAAAATCCTTCCAGTAACATCGGCAAGCGATAAACTGATATGACCTGTTATTTATGGTGTTTCGTCCATAACTTTATCTGGCAGGGCGTCGTGGGCTCGGCCCGGATGTTTGTAGAAGTACTTGGCTATGACGTCGGCCATGTCCACAGCCATGGCCTTGGCCATTTTTACTTCAAACTGCGGCGAGGCATTGCCTTCCATTCGCGGGGTCTCGACCACCTTGGCCTCGTAGCCTCCCACACTGTCGTTAGGCCAGAGCCTGCCTTCTTTGACATCCACAACCTTCACGGTTACCTGCAACTTGCCCTGCCATATCTGACTGTAATCGGCGTCCTTGAGCTGAAACTTCTCGATCTGGACATTCACCACCAGATCCGCACCGAGTTTCTTGCCGATTTCGGCGTTGGTGAGTCTTTTGTAGTCTGGCGTCGCTGCGATGAGTTTCATGATATCGTCTGTCGAAATCACATCCTTCGCGACCTTGTTCTCGGTAAGCTGTTTACCAAGCTGTCTTGAAAGCTCAAACTTAACGGGCGAAAAATTAACAAGATGGTTTGGATCATCCACAAGGACAGCTACGGTTTTGTTTTTGGGGAATTCGTATTTGGCTGGAATGTTTTCGGGCGGCAGGAATGAAGCGAAGAAGCCCGCTGCGCCTGGGCCACAGCTGATAACGGTCATGGCAAGAACGATAAAAAGACCGTAACGGCAGATATCTTTTATAGTTGAGCAAAATCTCATTCGTTCTCTTCCTCCTCCTTGTCCAGATCGATTACATGTTTGTAAAATTTCTTAGCCAGCAGATCAGCGAATCGATTTTCTGTTTCTTCCCGGATTTGCGGTTCAACCCGCGAAGAATATCTCGCAACCTTAGGCCAGACCACTTCCAGATCGTCTTCGTGTTCCCAGACGCAATTTTCGCCTTCTTTTTTCTCAGTCGCGTAGAGCTTCGCTTCGCCTGAAATTCGGCCTTGGTAGGCGCTCATCTGCCCGGGTTCTCGTGTACTGTAGTTCACAAGCGAGAGGAATAGCACGTAATCCACGTTCAAATCCCGGCCTATTTTGTTCTTACGTTCGGTTTCCCAGTGGATGTTCTCGTCCTGGTAACGGGCAACGGAGATAGGCTGAACGATACGAACTTTTTTGACATTCTCATCCAGTTCGTTGGCGATTTTGGCGCCCAGGGTCAGCCTGGCGCTGGGATATTCGTATTGGGTTGCTTCGTCGACGTAGATAACGATAGCCAGGCTGTGGTTTTTCAGGCCCGGGAACTCAGCCTGGACTTTCTTCTCTCTCGGCGGAGTAAGGAAATACCCTATCGCCCCAGCCTGTTTACAGCCCGGTATTATCACAGCTGAGATCAACAGCATCAGCGAAATTTTTATCATTGCGTTTTTCATTTTCATCATCTTTTTCATATTTTTCATCTTTTCGCTTTTTTGCAACACGTTATTTACTCAAACTGACCATTTTTGACAATAAAATTAACACAAACATATTATAATAAAAAATTTACAGACACTTGTCATTCCCGCGCAAGCGGGAATCCAAAATGTTGCTTTTTAGCCCTGGATACCCGCTTTCGCGGGTATGACACACAACGAATCGGTCAGTTTGAGTTATTTAAAATCATCGACCGACCGGGTATTCGCCCGAAGCCAGGCCTGTTAACAACTTGTACGCCCAGCCGACCAGCCAGGCTGCTATAATCGGCAACAGCCACCATGCCCTGGGCCTGATCCTGCTGATCAAGGCCCGGCCTGTCAGGAACTCCACAAACCCGACAACGCCCAAAACCACCACACCCAACGTTAAAACTACTCCGAAAGGCTGAGCTTTGAACGCCAGGTCAACCCTGCCGTGGGCCATCGCTGAGATCGAAGTCGTAATTCCGCAGCCCGGACACGGATAACCCGTCCGGGCAAGATATCCACACGAAGGCAAGCCCAGTTGCAGGTGCGTCGCGTAGCCTCCCGGTTTTGGCAGCAGCATGGCTGAGCCGACGACAAAAACCGCACAACCCAAGGCCAGGCCCAGGCATAGCAATCTTGCGAGCCTGCTTGCCTTGCGGGGGGACACACAGCCTGGCTTCATGATCCAGCCTCTGCCAGAAGCAAAAAACCCCTGATTCGGCGGCCACACAAAACCGGCCTGCTTTCGTATGACATTTTCTTATTCATCGGCAAAAAAACGGATAGCGGATAAACCTTATCCGCTTTTTCAGGCGGGATACGTCGATACCGCAAGTCAAAAGGGTATCTTAAATTGCCACAAACGTCAAGGAAACCGGAACACGAATTACACGGATGAAAAACGGATTGCACGAATTTTAGAATTTTGGATTATGGATTTTGGAATTCGGAATTGCTGTAAAACTTGCCCTTTTTGGTGACCAGGGCTCCTGGCCTGACCACAAGCCTGCGAAGCAGGCTATCACTTGCCGAAAATGTTTGACGTTTGGAAACGCCTTACGTCTTCGGCAAGACTCAGGAGAGTTTTTTTTAAAGAAAACTCTGCAACGTGCCAAGACAGGGCTAAAAAACCCCGGCACGCAAATGTAGCCAGGGTCTTGTTTTTTCTTCCCCAGTCCCTAATCCCCAGTGCCTGTTTTCGGTTCACAGATCAATGTGAAATCGTTTGGAAGGTATTCGTCAACCAGTCGGATTCTTTTGCACAAGGGCTGGATAATCTCCACTACTTCCTCAGGCCTGTATGCGAAATAGTTGGGATCGCCCACCGGAGCCCTGCTGTGCAGAAAATTCACGACCATAAACTCCCCGGCGTGCGAGAGCATCCTGGGCAAGGCTGTCTTTATGAATTCCATATTATTGCCCAGGTTCAGATTCAAGGCTCCGCTGCAATAAACTACGTCGAAAACTTCCCCCGCCAGTGCTGACTCATCGCCAAAAATATCAGCCTGGACGAATCGCTCAGCTGGGTGTGCTTCCCGGGCACGGATGAGCATTTCCTCCAGGATATCCACGCCTGTGTAGTTCACCTTAAGATGATGATGTTTGAGAAATCCAACCAGGTCGCCCAGGCCACAACCTACGTCCAGCAGAGTCTTTACGGATGAATTGTCGCTGAAATCAACATATTCGGTCAATATCGCAAACCGGGCCTGTTGGGTATCCGGGCCTGCCCAGTCAAGGACGTCAAAGTTTGCCCTTCCGGGCACGATCCTGGGCTGATAATGCTTCTTGATTTTATCTATTTTGCTCATTTTTTATGTTTAACCGTCTCAATGGAAAAAGAATGCGACTTCAACATACATTTTACATGTTTTGTTCCCATCTACAAGTCCGACGTCTTACCGATCATCTTCAACAGTGTGTCCCGCCAAAAGGCTAGCCGAAATATGGGCATTGGCTGGCTTTTGGCGATACAGCTTTGTTGGTGCTTACGAGGAAAAAGGCATTAAGTATATGAGGTTTTTTGCCTGGTCACACAGATTCGGCTCTAAATCAATTTTGGGAGATGTAAACTGATTTTTATAAAATTCCGGTTGTATGGTTGGCCCGGAGGATGGAAATCGGTACAATTCAGCCCAAGTTCGCAAATTGGAGAATTGAAATGGCTGACATGAATAAATTGAAACAGAAGCTGCAGAAGTTTGGCCAGTCGCATTTACTGGCTTTTTACGATGAGCTTTCACCGGAGCACCAGAATCTTTTGACTCAGCAGATAGAGTCGCTTGATTTCGACCAGTTGGCTGAGTGGGTTGAGCAGTATGTTCGTAGTAAGCCAGCTGTGGTTGTCCCCAAGGACATTCAGCCTCCCGAAATTATCCCCGCAAGTTGTGGCTGTGGTGACGATGCCTGCCAGACCTCTCACGCCGAGGCGATCAAGCGGGGCAATAAATTGCTCGCCGCCGGCAAGGTTGCCGCTTTCGTAGTGGCGGGAGGCCAGGGTACACGTCTGGGTTACGAAGGTCCGAAAGGCTGTCTCCAGGCAACGCCCGTGGTCAACAAGCCGCTTTTCCGTCTTTTTGCCGAGCAGATCCGGGCTGCTTCGTTGCGACATCGCATCACGATTCCATGGTACATTCTGACCAGCCCGACAAATGATACCGCAACGCAGGCTCATTTCCGCCAGAACGATTTCTGGGGCTTCAGCCCGAAGGACGTAATCTTTATCCAGCAGGGCACTTTGCCCGCAATCGGGTTGGACGGCAAATTACTGTTGGGCCGAAAGTACAGACTGGCTGTCAGTCCCGACGGCCATGGCGGGAGCCTGACTGCCTTACGACGCAGCGGTGCGCTGGACGATATGAAAGCCCGCGGCATTGAGCACGTAAGCTATTTCCAGGTCGACAATCCGCTGGTGCGATGTCTGGACCCCCTGTTCATCGGCCTGCACGACCAGGCTGGGGCGGAAATGTCCGCCAAGTGCGTCGCAAAACGCGACCCCATGGAAAAGGTCGGGAATTTCTGCGTTGTTGACGGCAGAGTGAATGTAATCGAATATTCCGATCTGCCGGAAGAACTCGCTGTCTCGTGCAACCCAGACGGCAGGCTGAAATTCATGGCCGGTTCTATTGCAATCCACCTTTTCACCCGCAAGTTTATCGAACGTCTCACCGAGGGCGGGGTTTGCAAGCTTCCGTTCCATCGGGCGGAGAAGAAAGTTCCTTATGTAGATACAGAGTCCGGGCAAACCATCACGCCGGAAAACCCCAACGCCGTGAAACTCGAAATGTTCGTGTTCGACGCCATGGCCCAGGCGGAGAAGACCGTAATTCTGGAGACCCTTCGCGAAGAGGAATTCAGCCCGATCAAAAACGCCGAGGGTGCCGACAGCCTGGCTACGAGTCTGCACGACCAGGTGCGTCGTGCCGGGGTCTGGCTGGAGAAGGCAGGCATCGCTGTGCCTCGTGACGCTAACGGGCAGGTGGCGGCGGCGCTGGAAATTTCGCCGTTGTTTGCAGATTCCTCCGAGGAACTCAAAGCCAAAGTCGATAAAAGCATTTCGATCTCGCCGGGCCAGAATTTCTATCTTGGCTCGAGAGGCCAGATCGGCGGGGCCTGATCGACGGCAAAATCATCTAGGCGATTGGTTGATTGCACTTGCCCATTAGGGTACACTACCGCATTGGAGCGCATAGGCAGAATTTGTGCGCATGAGTTAAGTATAGCAACTATTACATTCAAAACTTGAGGTGCTACATGAAAAAAAGAACACACTTAATACTTATCGGCCTGGCTGTTGTGGCAAGTTCCTGCATTATCGGCCTGACACAACTCAGCGCCCAGAGCTTCGGCGGCAAGAAGGCTGTCCCGACAAAAGTGGCTGTCTGCCGTATCAGTGACATTTTTTCAAAAAACCAGCGAAATATGGATTTGAAAGACGAGATGGAGAAGCAGTATCAGGCTTTCCTGGCTGAGCGCCAAAAACGCACCGCCCAGATGGAAGACCTCAACCAGCAAAAGGGCGGCTATCTCGAAGGCAAACCGGAATACAAAAAGATTTCCGACCAGATAAACAGACAGGCCATCGAATTCCAGGTCTGGGAACAGATGCAGCAGAACGAATTCGTGACCAAGCAAATCGCCATAATGAAGACAACTTACCAGCAGATCAATGACACGATTGCCGAAGTGGCGAAAGAACGCGGCATTGATATTGTTCTGCAGTTCAGCCCATCGAAGATTGACGCTCCTGATCCCCAGGAATGGCATAGACAGGCTCAGATGCGGCAGGTGCTTTATAGCGAACCTGACCTTGATATCACAGCTGACGTTCTGCAAAGGCTCGATGAGACTTATCGATTAAGCAAACAGAAGTAACCCTCAGATACAGATATCAATGCCTGGTTGCAGGAGAAACGAAAACATGTTTCCCAAGTCAATGACAGTTCGGGAAATCGCCGTCCAGATCGAAGCGAAGATCGAGGGAGACGAGACTTTGGAGGTTCGCTCTCTTGCGTCGATGGAACTGGCGGGACCTGCGGACATTACCTTTGCTTCGGATATTAAGAGGATAGCCAGGCTTGGGGAAAGCAATGCGCGTGTTGTGATCATCTCAGCCGACGCTGAACTCCCAGCTGGTGTCTCGGAGAAAACTTACCTGCGGGTGAACAATGTGGATCGCGCCATTGCGACGCTTTTGGGGTTCCTGGCTGGGCCTGAGTCGGTAACTCTGCCGGCTGTGGGTATCGCGCCGTCTGCACTTATAGACCCGGATGCTGAATTGGCTGGCGATGTCGCTATTGGTCCGAATGTTGTAATCGGGCCGGGCGTTGAGATTGGCCAGGGTACGGTTTTATGTGCCGGCGTGAAGATCGGCATGAATGTGAAGATCGGCGCAGGATGCGTATTTCATGAAGGCGTGGTCATTCGGCATAGCTGCCAGATCGGCAAGGGTGTGCGGATAGGCCCGAACAGCGTTGTCGGCGCGGACGGGTTCGGATACTTTTTCTCAGCTGGGGTACACAACAAGATTCCACACGCCGGCAATGTAGTGCTCGAGGACGATGTTGAACTCGGAGCCTGCGTTTGTGTAGACCGGGCCAAGTGGGGCTCGACGCGAATCGGCACGGGGTCGAAGATAGACAATTTATGTCAGGTCGGCCACAATGTTCAGATGGGCCAGGGTTGTCTGCTGGCTGGGCAGGCGGGCATTGCGGGCAGCACGAAACTTGGCAGATACGTCGTACTTGGCGGTGCAGTTTCGATTAAAGACAACATTGAAATCGGCGACGGCGCTATTGTCGGAGCCACCTCAGGTGTGGCGAAATCAATAGATCCCGGGCAAACCGTCTTCGGCTTTGTTGCCAAAGACGCCAAAACTTTTATGCGGGAACTTTATGCTACCGCCAAGCTGCCCGACCTGCTCCAGCAGGTTAAAAAGCTGGAGAAAAGAATCAAGGAACTGGAAGATTCCAGGAACTCCTGATCGAATTATAAAGCTGTGAATGTAGAGTTGGACCATTAGAAAAGGATACGAACATGAATCCGCAACGGACAATCAGAAACAACGCGGTTGTTGAAGGGAAGGGGCTTTTCAGCGGCGTGCCTTGCAGGCTGAGGTTTTGCCCTGCCATGGAAGATACCGGAATAGTTTTTGTCCGTACAGACACAGTAACGCCTGTGGAGATTCCGGCGGAGATAGAATATCTCGTCAAAAGGCCTCATCGCACGACGAGCCTGGCAAAGGACAATGTCGCAATTGAAACGACCGAACACGTCCTGGCTGCGGTTTCCGCTATGGGGATAGACAACCTTCGCATCGAAGTCTCTGCTGAGGAAATGCCCTCCATCGACGGGTCGGCTTTGCCTTTCGTCCAGGCCCTCCAGCAGGCGGAGATCGAGGAGCAGGATATCGAAAAAGACACCTACGTTCTCGACGAACCGATAGTTGTCTCCGACGGCGAGACGATGTTGACCGCATTGCCGGGCCCGGTGGACTGTCTTGAGATTCTTTACGACCTGGAATATCCCCAGCCTTCGATAGGCAGGCAGGTTCTCGGCTTCAGATTGGGCAAGGACGACTTCATCAGCGAAATCGCGCCGTCCAGGACGTTTTTGCTGGAAACGGAAGCCAGGAAATTCCAGGCTATGGGACTGGGCCAGCATCTTTCAGTCGGTGACGTACTTGTCATGGGCGACGAAAACCCGATCGAAAACGAATTACGATTCCCCGACGAACATGTCCGCCATAAAATTCTCGACCTGATAGGCGACCTTACGCTGCTTGGCCGACCTTTCAGCGGAAGGGTCGTGGCCTATCGCAGCGGGCACGGCTTGAACCATGATCTTGTCCGCAGTCTGCTGGAAATGATCACCGCGAAAGAAACAGCCGGCTCACTTACCGGTGAACCCATAATGGATATCCGAAAAATAATGAGGCTGCTGCCGCACCGGTATCCATTCCTTATGATTGACCGCATTATTTCCATCGACGGCTATCAAAAGGCCGTCGGCGTCAAGAACGTCACGATCAACGAGCCGTTCTTCCAGGGCCATTACCCAAACCTCCCTATAATGCCAGGCGTCATGATCCTCGAAGCCATGGCCCAGCTTTCGGGTATTTTGCTGGGCCGCCGGTTGGAACATACCGGTAAGGTGGCTGTGCTGCTTAGCATGGATCGCGTGAAGATGCGCAGACCTGTCAGGCCCGGCGATCAACTTATACTAGAAGCCGAAGCACTGCACGCCAGGACCCGAACCGGTCATTGCAAATGCAAGGCCATGATAGGCGACGAACTCGCAGCTGAGGCTGAGATAAAATTCATGCTCGTAGATAGCGAACCAATTTAAGTTAGTAACAATATCGAAATGCGAATATTCGTGTTTCGGATTTGTTTAGGATTTAAAGATTCGGATTTAGAATTTGTGAATGATGTGCGTTGTTTCTGTTTTGAATATTTGAATTTCGTGTTTCGGATTTGTTTAGGATTCAGAGATTCGTATTTAGAATTTGTGAATGATATGCGTTGTTTCTGTTTTGAATATTTGAATTTCGTGTTTCGGATTTGTTTAGGATTTAAAGATTCGGATTTAGAATTTGTGAATGATGTGCGTTGTTTCTGTTTTGAATATTTGAATTTCGTGTTTCGGATTTGTTTAGGATTCAGAGATTCGTATTTAGAATTTGTGAATGATATGCGTTGTTTCTGTTTTGAATATTTGAATTTCGTGTTTCGGATTTGTTTAGGATTTAAAGATTCGGATTTAGAATTTGTGAATGATGTGCGTTGTTTCTGTTTTGAATATTTGAATTTCGTGTTTCGGATTTGTTTAGGATTCAGAGATTCGTATTTAGAATTTGTGAATGATATGCGTTGTTTCTGTTTTGAATATTTGAACTTCGTGTTTCGGATTTGTTTAGGATTTAAAGATTCGGATTTAGAATTTGTTTTTAATTTTGAGGAAGGATAATGGCGGAGATTTCCCCGTATAGTATAGTTGAAAAAGGTGCCAAGCTCGCATCCGACGTAGTTGTCGGACCGTTCTGTTACATTGGCGGTTCGGTAAAATTAGGGTCCGGCTGCGTGGTTGAAAATAACGTCACCATTGTCGGGCAGACAACGATCGGCGAGAAGAATCACATCTATCCCATGGCTGTGATCGGCCAGACTCTCGACGGCGACGAAAATAAGGGCAAGTGCGTCATAGGCTCAGCCAACAATTTTCGGGAGCATTCCACGATTTACGCAGGCACAGCCAAGGAGCCTACTCGTATAGGCAAAAATAATCTCATCATGATCGCCTGCCAGGTGGGGGCGGGCACTAAAATGGGCGATCATGGGATTTTCGCCAACTGCACACATATCGCAGACCGCGCCATTATCGAAGATTATGTCCGCACAAGCGCGTTCAGTTTTGTGGATAGCGGAATTCGTGTTGGCGCTTACACCTTCACCGCGGGCTATGTCCAGGTAGACCACGACGCTCCGCCGTTTGCGATGATTCAGGGTTCGCCTTATCGCGTGCGAGGAGTCAACACGCACAACCTCAAGCAGTGCGGCTTTGGCGAGGCGGAAATCCGTTCTCTCAAGCGCGCTTTCCGCGATCTTTACAATGGCACTGGTGATTTGAAGCAGGATGTTCTCAAGGCCCTGGCAGCTGACAAAAAAGCCAACCAGTACGTCAAAACGCTTGTAAGCTATCTGAAATCATGCAAGCCCAAAGAGGCTGACAATGATTGAGTGTAAGACCAAAAGTGAAATTCATCCTTCTGCGCGCGTCGCGCCCGACGCCAAGATCGGCCCGTTCTGCGTCATCGGGCCTGACGTTACGATCGGGCCTGGCACGGTGCTGGGCCGGCGGGTAACTGTCACGGGCAATACGACAATTGGCTCGGGTAACATCATCGGTGACGGCTGTGTGCTTGGAGCGACCCCGCAGGATTTGAAATATCGCGGTGCGGACTGTCTGCTGGTAATAGGCCATAACAATCGCATTGGCCGGAATGTTACGGTTCATATCGGCACTGAGCCGGGCGGCTATGTTACCCGGATCGGCGATGACAATTTTCTGATGGAAGGCGTGCACGTCGCCCACGATTGTTTTGTTGATAATCGCGTGCATCTCGGCAGGATGGTTCAGCTGGCTGGGCATATTTTAATTCAGGACGGGGTGGTCATGGACGACATGTCCGGCGCGCATCATTTTGTAACGATAGGCCGATATGCTCGCGTCGGCAGGCGCACGCCGGTTCGACGGGACGTTCCGCCGTACACGAATTTTTTCACCGAAGACTATGGCTGGACCGCGCCGTCGGTTCGGGGTGTGCACGAAGCGGGAATAACGGCAGCCGATCTGAAACGTGACGAAGAATTGGAACTCCGCCGTACGCTCTCTGACCTGTTCGAGGATGAGTCCGCACTCCAGATGAAAATAGAACAGCTGGAAAACATGGGCGTTGAGGGCGAGGCAGCTGCGTTGTGCGAATTCTGCCAGCGAAGCCTGGCTGGTAAGTTCGGGCGGGACCGGGAATCATACCGAGGTCAGGTCCCGCCGGAAGCGGCAGCGATCCTGTCTCCTGAAAAACTGGCTGAGATTCAAAGGAATAAAAAGTAAGCTGAATGGCAGGCATTTTGGTGCTTGCGGGCTTTTGTGGGGTTTTTTTTGATATTGGCTGTGCGTTATCGTTGTTGTTAGAATTGTTGAGAGAGTTTTTATGATTAAAAATGACGAACAAGTTCTCCACGATTTTGCGGATAGGATTCGGCAGCGATACTCAGCTGCGAGCATCTGGGCCTTCGGTTCGCGAATTCGCGGCCTGGCGGAGGCTGATAGCGATTTCGACATATGTGTTGTCGTAGATGATCTGACCGAAGCCGACGACAAAACCATTATGACTATTGCATGGGAAGTCGGTTTCGAAAAAGACATTATCCTTTCTACCATTACGTTTTCTCGTGAAGAATTCACAGCCGGGCCGTTGTCTCAGAGTCCGATAGTACTGGAAATCCGTCGAAACGGGGTGGCTGCATGATCAGCAAGGAAGTGGCAGCCCTGATTGCATATCGTCTTGAACAGGCTGATGAGGCTTTGCGGGCGGGGCAACAGGAAAATTATATAAATTATTAAAAATGGCTGATTTGCGTTGGATCAAAGACTAAAATAACGTACAAAATTGTAATAGAATAAACTTGAACGGGGTAGATAATGACAACAGAAATAGCTGTTTTAAACAAAACTGGAGTTGCACTTGCTGCAGACAGCGCAGTCACGGTGGCTGCAGGAACACAAAGCCAAAAGACGCGAAATACTGCTAATAAAGTATTTGCTCTTTCTAAACACGCACCCGTTGGGATTATGATTTATGGAGCGGCTGAGGTTATGGGGGTGCCCTGGGAAACAATTATTAAAATGTATAGACATTCCTTGGGAGATAAGAAATTTGCGACCTTGCAACCTTCCTGCATAAACTATGATGTTTCTGGAATTGTTTTTCGGAAAGTTATTAAAAAACAAATAAACAAAAACTCGGTATCTGAAAACTGCAGGTCGATTATCGCCCCCTTTGCACAATCTAACGATGTTACAATTTTTATCGAAGGAATGGGGCCTGACATTGTAAGAATGATTAAACAAAAACTGTTTGAGCTAATGACTTTTAATATCCCAAATACTTCAACTGATGAACTGCAACAAAAGTTTTCTTTTTCAAAAGCCGAGTCCGAAAAAGTTAAGAATATGTTGGAAGATATTGGGACTGGTGGGTTTGAAAAAGTGGTTCGAGAGCTTGATGCGTATCGGCGTCATCGTTATGTTGCCCCCATTTTGAATGCAATAGAATCGCTTCAGAAAGATGAGTTGGCTTTTGTTGCCGAAAACTTTGTAAATATGGTATCATTCAGGAAACAGGTATCACATGAAGCCGAAACGGTTGGCGGTCCAATTGATGTAGCTGTTATTACGAAGGGTGATGGTTTAATATGGATCAAAAGGAAACATTATTTTGATCGCTCGCTTAACCACCATTTCTTTTCAAAATATTTTGCCGGAGAAAGGAACGAAAAATGAAAAAGAAATCTAAAGACAAAGTATTTCGAACCATAAAAGAAATTCGAGATTACTACTCACAAAAGGAAGACGATAAATCATTAAGAGGGAAAAGTCGCTATTATAAATTAGGCGTTAAAGCAGCGTCTGCAGCATTAAGTGGTTCTTAATTTTTCATAAATATAGTTTACAAAGGGATTTTATGAGTTTTAAAGTCGCAGTAGTAGGTGTCGGGCGGATGGGCAAACATCACGCGCGGACGTTACATCAGATGGATTCAGCGGAGCTGGTTTGCGTTGTCGATGCCAGCGAAGCTGCCGCCCAGGCTGTCGCCAAACAGCGGGACTGTCTTGCGCTGACGGACGTAGCCGACGCGGTCGGCTTGGTAGACGCAGCCATCATAGCCACGCCGACAATAGCGCATCTCAAAGCAGCCAGGCCTTTCATCGAAGCCGGCAAACCCGTGCTGATAGAAAAGCCGTTCACCGACGACCCCCAAGCCGGCGAGGAACTCATCGCGCTTGCGAAGAAGACAGGCACGAGCGTGCAGGTAGGCCATACCGAGCGGTTCAACTCGGCCAGCCTGGCGCTACGGAAATACGACATCAAGCCGAAATTCATCGAAGCCCATCGTATCAGCCCATTCACTTTCCGCTCTGCTGACGTGGGCGTCGTGCTGGATATGATGATTCACGATATCGATCTGGTCGGCATGCTGGTGGGCAGCGAGGTTGTGGACGTCCAGGCTGTGGGCGTCAACGTGATAGGCAAGACCGAGGATATCTGCAACGCCCGCCTGCAATACGCCAACGGCTGTGTCGCCACACTCACCGCCAGCAGACTCGCAATAAAGACCGAACGCAAGATGCGAATTTTTTCCGAACAGGCGTATCTTTCGGTGGACTACGGCAAGAATTGCGGCGTTGTGATAACCAAGGAAAAGAACCTGGACATGATCCAGATGGCCCGCGAGATGGACGTGGACGACATCGCCGAGCTGGCCCAGTCCGTGGACTATAAATCACTGCTGAACGTCGAGGAGATTATACCCGACGAGTCATCCGATCCGCTGACCCGCCAGGCTGAGGCTTTCCGTCGAACGGTCGTCGAAGGCGCCCCGCCGCTGTGCTCTGCAACGGATGGCCTGACCGCGGTACGAATAGCCTGCGAAATAGTCAACAGCATCCAGAAACACCGCTGGGACGGCAGCGAGTCTGACCGGGCTGGCTTGGACATAATTCAGAAATGAGACGCCTTTCTGGGAAACGCGATTTTTCGTCGCATTAAAAAAATTTGCAAGAAAATGATTTTGGGTTGACAGCCTTAAAGGTTAAGCATAAAAATAGTATAGGCTCCTCGGTCGTGAAGAAATTCACTTTTGACCGAGTTTGGTGTCGGGCTCCCCTCCCCCGACACCTTTTTTTTGCAATGACATTCCCGTTTGGCGGAAAAATTCAGGATTCGGTTTCCTCTTGCGGCCTATCCATGTACAATTATGATGGAGTTTGTTGATAAGTACCTTCTGTTCGGGTAGATCTTGGTAAAAATTCAATGAGTCTGGATATCGATGACATTTTGAGGAGTTGGCCTTTTAAGCCAGGCCAGGTGAACGTTCGGCGTATCATGGGCGACGACGGCAGGGAAAAAATTCAGCTGCGTCTGGATCTGGGGATACTCCAGATGGAAGCGACAGGCAGGCCGGACGGCAAACAGCCTCACGACCATGAAAGTCTGCTGAGTTATTATGAATCTCAGTTACAGGAATATATAAAGCAGCACGGCTCAGCTGACGGTTTCGAGATCGACGACCGGGCGTGCGGCGAACTGCGGGCTGAGGGAATAATGTTCTACCACAGATACCTCGCGACGTTCGTGCTTGGCGACTACGAATCAGTCGCTCGCGACACAAGGCGAAACCTGCGGATGTTCGATTTCTGCTCAGCATACGCAGCCAATCCGGAAGACAGAATGGCTTTGGAACAGAATCGTCCCTATGTAATGATGATGCATACCCGGGCCAAGGCTCAGGCTTCGCTGCAACGGAAGCATCCGAAAAGAGCGCTGGCATTTGTCCGCAAGGGCCTGAAAGAAATCGAAGATGTTTTTCGGCAACTGGGTCTTGAGGAAATGATAGATTCC
Source organism: Phycisphaerae bacterium (assembly GCA_963664745.2). Classification (GTDB taxonomy): domain Bacteria; phylum Planctomycetota; class Phycisphaerae; order SM23-33; family SM23-33; genus B1-G9. The sequence goes on along the minus strand of CAXXMC010000004.1, from coordinate 806,055 downwards.
AGCAAGGAACTCGGTGTATTGAAAACACTCATCGCCGAAATCAAGGAACGAATCCCCGTTGATCCGAAAACCAGGCTTCGCAAAGAGCTAAGGCAGGCTGTGGAAGAAGAACGATACGAAGACGCCGCCAAGATTCGAGACAAACTAAGCAAAGAAGATTTTTCCGACAACCCCTCCGACGAATCATAAAACTTGCTTATTTATCGAAAATTTGTTACTGTTCACTATCGTATTTCAGATATTTAAAAAAACGCTAGCAAAAAAATCGCTAGGGGCGCCTCGCTGATAAAGCAAGGCTGAGAATGACCCTTGGAACCTGATCAATCAGTTTTACTTGCCGGTCGGCAAGTGAAATGAATTGCGTAGGGAAGCGAAGCAGATCAGCCCATCACAGACCTGCCAGCCGCCTTACGCGGCTTTTTTTATGCATGTACGACAGATATTAGAGAATAAATTTCACGTATTATAAAAAATTGGAGTTTTTGAAATGACGCAGTATCAAAAGGCTCGCCAGGGCGAGATAACGCCGGAGATGGCCCGCGTAGCTGAGCGGGAAAATCAAACATCGGAATTCATTCGAGATGAAGTCGCCACAGGCAAGTTGGTGATCCCAGCCAACCGTCTTCACTTGCAGGGCACGGGTAATGGCGGGGTGAAGCTGGACCCTTGCGGCATAGGCCGGGCTGTGACGACCAAGATCAACGCCAACATCGGCGCCTCGCCGGTGCGAAGCTGTAAGGAACACGAGCTGCTCAAACTCCAATGGGCCGTCAAATACGGTGCCGACGCGGTCATGGACTTGTCCACCGGCGGCAACCTGGACGAAACGCGCGAGTTCCTCATCAGCCAATCGGCTGTGCCCATCGGAACCGTTCCGATCTATTCCATGATCGTCAATAAACCGATCGAAGAGCTGACCGCGGATGACATTTTGAAGACCGTCGAAAAGCAGGCAAAACAGGGCGTGGACTTTTTCACGATCCATGCGGGCATCTTGCGCCGGACTCTGCCCCTAGTGAAGAAACGCAAAATGGGAATCTGCTCTCGCGGCGGGGCCTTGCTGGCCAAGTGGATGGTGGACAATAAACGCGAAAATCCGATGTACGAAATTTTTGACGATATATCCGCGATCATGCGCGAGTATGACGTAGCCTATTCTCTGGGCGACGGCTTAAGGCCGGGCTGCCTGGCCGATGCGTCCGACGAAGCCCAGTTTGCGGAACTCGATACGCTTGGCGAGCTCGTTCAGCGGGCGCGGGAATCTGGCGTGCAGGTAATGGTCGAAGGGCCAGGCCATGTTCCGTTCGATGAAATTCAGATGAACATGGAACGGCAGCAGTCTGTTTGCGACGGCGCGCCTTTTTACGTACTCGGCCCGATCGTTACGGACGCTTTCCCCGGTTACGATCACATCACATCTTCGATCGGCGCAACGGCAGCTGCGGTTTACGGCGCGAGTTTCCTTTGCTACGTCACGCCGACGGAGCATCTCTCACTGCCCGAGCCGGAGGACGTGCGGGCAGGCTGCGTGGCGTATAAAATAGCTGCCCACGCTGCCGACGTCGCACGCAAGCTGCCCGGCGCACGGGACTGGGACGACAAAATCTCCGACGCCCGCGCCAAATTCGATTGGGAAGCCCAGCTGGACCTGGCCTTTGATTCCGACCTGGCCCGCGACATCCGCAGCCGGGGCAATGACACGGACGTCGATAAGCCCAGTGACTATTGTTCCATGTGTGGCCGGGATTGGTGCGCAATTAGACTCAGCAGAGAAGCAACCGAGAAGGTAGCAAACCAGTAAGAGAACACGGATTACGCGAAATCGCTTTTTCTTGAAAAAACTGAGCATATTTGATTGCTGCGCCGCCAAAAGGCAAGCCGATCCTGGGCAATGGCATGCCTTTTAGCGATGAATGATTCTGATTACTGACCTTGACGCAGAACTTAAAAAAGACACAATGGATGCGATATGAGACTTACTCCACTTGGAAAACGAGAAATAATTCTTGCAACCCTGCTCTGTTGGGGTGCATCGGCGTTGATAGCATTCGCTGCGATGAAGGTGAATATTTTTTTCCTGGCTGCGGTTGACCTGCCGCTGCTGGTCTGGATTTGGGTGCTTTACTTTTTCCGCGACCCGGAACGGGTGGCTCCCACTGAGCCGGGATTATTCATCAGCCCAGCCGATGGCCGGGTGGCTGATATCACTCCCCTAGGCCCGCAGAGCGCACTGAAGCGCGACGGCCTGCAGATCGGCGTGTTCATGAACGTCTTCAACGTCCACGTCAACCGTATGCCCTGCGAAGCCCTTGTTAAAAAGGTCACGCACTTGCCCGGCGCGTTCATGGACGTCCGCAATCCCGTAGCTGCGGAAAAAAACGAATCTGTAACTATTGAGTTGGCTGTAACGCATAACGGTGTGGAGTATCCGGTAATTGTACGTCAGATAGCAGGCCTGGTCGCCCGGCGGATAGTGACCTGCTGCCAGCCTGGCGAAACCTATACCCCAGGCCAGCGGTTCGGCATGATAAAATTCGGGTCCAGACTCGAACTGCTCCTGCCCCTGGAATTGGCTGGTGAAGTGCGGGTGGAGATCGGTCAGAAAGTGCTTGCGGGCGAAACCGTACTTGCAGCTGTAAAATGAAATGACATCCTGGAGACAACATGGTTGCCACAAGTGAAAGAAAAACTAAGCCGCACCGAGGACGGAAAAAAATTCGTGCCCGAATTCTCCGCAGCACCGCGGCCCTGCCGGCTGCCTTTACGCTGCTCAACGGCCTGGCTGGTTTTGCGTCGATTCACTTCGCAGCCAAGGACGGGTTGGGAGCGGCATTGGATGCAAGCAATCTGATGAACCTCAAGATCGCAGCGGGGCTTATTTTCTTAGCGATGTTCTGCGACATGCTCGACGGCCGACTTGCCAGAATGACGCGCACCACCAGTGACTTCGGCGCGCAGCTTGACAGTTTGTGTGACGTTCTGAGCTTCGGCGTGGCCCCGGCGGTGCTTATACTTCGGGCGGGGATATCAATCATGCGAACCGAATTCGATCCATATCTGCCGGTCGAACGGGCGGTCTGGTGTATCGCTGCGATGTACGTTGCCTGCGCGACGCTAAGGCTTGCAAGATTCAACGTGGAAACCGAACAGGACGAATCCGCCCACATGGACTTCCGAGGCCTGCCCTCGCCGGGTGCCGCGGCGGGCCTGGCGGCGATGGTGCTGGTTTTTCTCGATCAGATGCACCGGGGCTGGGTGCCGACGTATTGGCTGATGATCGTCATGAGCGTTGCGTTGCCAATCCTTACGCTGATTTCCGCACTGCTGATGGTCTCGCGTTTCCGCTACCCTCACGTCGTCAACCAGTACATTCGCGGGCGAAAACCTTTCAGCTTCCTGTGGAAACTTGTTTTCCTGGTTCTCGCGGGCGTTATGGTCGGCCCATATATCATCCTTGCCGCAGCGGTGCTGTTCTATATTCTCTCAGGCCCGATCCACGCAACCTGGCTGATGACCCGAAAAAGAAAAAACGCCTGAGATAAGGTACAAGGCAGTAGTGACCGTGCAATAGGATTTATCCTGGCTACCCTGCGAATAATGCCGTGTAGCCATGCCGCTTACCTGATACCGTGACGGCCTGCACCTCAGTTTGAATATTGCATTTTCGCGGGCTATGAGTTATTTTTTCGCCATGCAAAGTTCATTGACCTGTAAAACGCTTGTGGTATTGCTGCTTTGTGTCGGAGGCTGTCTCCCCAGCAAACCCGAACCCCAACAGTCCGAGAATAAGGCACCAGCCAAGATCGACCTCACGCCAAGAGAAGCCCTGCTGGCAGATCAAAAGGCTGTCTATCCTGAGCTTCATGACGGGAAATGCCTTTTCCTTGTCGAATTCGAGCCGGATGGTACCTGGACCGTCGATCAGCAGGTAGCCTGTTTTTCCCTGGAAGGAGCAGGGCCAAATGACAAGCCCGGCCCACGCAGCCAGCGAAAACTCACCCACCTCCTGCAGCGGACAGGCTACGGCGCGTTAACCGTGACGCTCGATCCGCAAACAGCCCTGGTGTACCATTTTCCGCGAGAAGATTCCGCGTCCAAAGAAGGCGATGAAAAAAAATCGCCCGAAGCTGGCAGTTCGAGCGTATTCGCCGGGACGGATAGGCAATACACCCTGCTGTCAATGGCGATCCTCAGCGGAGCCATGCGGGACGACCTGCGGGTAACACTCATCAGCGGCAAGGGAAAATGGACGTCAGGCCCGACCCTGCTGCGGAAGGGGTGGAATCAGGTACTGATCGATATCCAAAGGCTTGACCAGCTGCCCGACTTCGATGCCAAAGACGTGCGGGCCATTCGTCTGAGTTTTATCAAGGCTGCCGATGTCGTAACTTTTACGCTCGACGATATCGTGCTGATCGACAATTATGCGCGGGTCGCGCCTGTGCCAGCAGGTGTTATCATGCTGAGAAACGGGCTTGATTTCGCCATAAAACTCCCCGTAGACGAGCAGACGGCGGGTATTCGGCAGGGCGAGGATGGATTATGGAGGCTGGGCCTGGATCAGCCTATAGTGCAATTGTTTCCCGCAGGAGAGGATGACTATTTCGGCGAGGGGGAGGCGGACCAGAACAATAATCATAAAGGCCTTCCTGGAGAACACTTAGAGCCACTAGGGCCTAATAGAGTCGGCCAGATTAAGGTTGAAGAACACAATCCGGTTCGCATTCGCATAAGTAACAGCTGGCTGTTCCCCAGCCGGGCCGGGCAATGGGCGATGGTCGGCATACGACATCTTAAGTGGATATATACAGTTTACCCGGATGGCCGATGGATCACGGACATTCAACTAAACAACGCAGGCGGGAAGCCTGTTAGCCAGGTCAGCATCTCGCTGCCTGACAAGCCCGCCGCCTGGGCTGGGCCTAAGGGCGGAATCTCGCAGTCGCTGGCGGTTAACGATTTCATAGGCCCTTCAGGGCAATGGAGTTACATGCAGGCCTCTGATGGGCCGGACAAAGACCTGCTGATTCAGAATTATCTCAAACCCGTTCGGATAGAAACTATCCTGGCCGGTGATGGCTTTTCGCCGGGCGACTTGGATCACGACGGTTTTGACGAATCGCAAGGCTGCTATTACCTCGAAGCTGTTAACGGTCATTGCCGATTTAAAATCCTGCCCCCCCCCGAAGGTGTGCTGAACCCCGTTTTCCGGGTAGCTGGGCCTTGGCAGGGTGAACCCAGCGTCAACCTTGAAGGGCTTGCAGTTCAAAACGTTTCCAGCCTGCCTGACGGCTGTGCTGTTTTCATGCTGGACGGCAAATTGACAAAACCGGTTTTCGTCGAGGTATTCGGCGCAATTAAGCAGAGGGAGTCCGATAAAAAAGATTGATTATTTTGGATTTTTGTAGCTCTTTAGGGTAGACTATCGCGTTCAATAAGGTGAACTCTGGCAGTGTTAGGTTCGTTATGTCCCCCAAGGATGATCGGCAAAGGTGAAGTTAACTCCAGATATTCAATAAAGATAATTGGTTAATCTTGCCGATTCTCTAAGTTGACGAATTGAATACTGTGTAGGCTTCCACTTGGACCCCTGTTGGATTTCGATGGCAGCGAAAGGATTATCTCTGCCTGGGTCGTTAAAAGGAATATAGCTTTGGGAACCAGATTAATGGTAAAAAGAAGTCATTTGATGTTAGTGGCGGTTGGGCTTAGCCTGTTATTCGCAGCAGGTTGTGAACAGCCTATAATTGGAAAATATCGTTTTCTCCAGCCCGACAAGCCGATTGCAAAACCTGACCAGGCACAGGTCAACTGGATCATCCAGAACATGGGCGAGCTGGACAAGTCAGATGAAATTTATCCCAATGCCACCAAGCCCGGACCACAAGACTGGGTATATGTGGATGAGGATTATATTATCGCCCCGATGGACGATCTCAGCATAAGCATTATGGATTTGTATGCTGAGGGAATGGAAACAACGTTACCGCGAAAAGTTTCCGACAGCGGCTATATTGATCTGCCGAACATTGAAAAGCGTGTCATGGCTGCTGGGCTTACGGGCCAGCAGTTGACCGAGGAGATCAAACGGGTTTACAGCGAAAATGTCCTTCGGAATCCTCAGGTATCTGTTGCGGTGGTTGTTCGTCGGCAGCAGACGTTCTCCATGCTCGGCGCCGTCAACAGGCCTGGCGCGTATCCCTTCCCGAGAACCGACCTGCGCATGCTTGACGCCATTGCCATGGCTGGCGGCATTTACCAGCCTGATATCGAAACCATATATGTCATTCGACAGGCTCCGGCGCCTCGCAAATCCCAGGTCGGTCCGTTACCGCCAGCCTCCCAGCCTACGACAAATCCACAAGCATCCAAGAGCAGGGTTGTCCCGGATCCATCCCGCCGCTTTATGCTGGCAGCTTCGTCAAGACAATCCGATGAAAATCATGGGCAGCTTTTATTGGCGGAGACAGAAAGTACACCCAAAGCAGCCTTGGAAATTCCAGCAGTTCCGACCTCGGCCCCAGCTACGCAGGCAGCGGTAATTCCAGCAGCTCCGACCTCAGCCCCAGCAACGCAGGCTACGGTCACTCCAGAAACTCCGACCACAACCCCAGCTACACCTGCTGTGGCAGCTCCTGCCGAACCAACCAAGGCTGCCGATGAGTCTGAATATCGTTGGGTATACAAGAACGGCGAATGGGTAAAAGTTCAGAAAAACGGTGCTGATTCCGCGCCCGATCTTGGACCAACACCAAAGCCCTTGCCGACACTGCCCCCGTTGTCTCAAACCGATACGCCAACCCGCAGGGTTGAGCCAATCGCGCCGACAGTTCCGGCGACGGACCAGGATGCAGAAGACCCCTTCGGCTGGGGCAAAATCGAGAAAAACGACCTGGTTCGGATAATTGCTGTCAACTTGCCCAAACTGAGGCAGGGCGATTACAGGCAGAACATTGTGATTCGTCCAAATGACATCATTCAAGTGCCCATGATTCCTCAGGGCGAGTTTTATATCATGGGCGAAGTATACAGACCTGGCGTTTACAGCCTGACAGGCAGGCAGGTTACGATAAAGATGGCCCTGGCAGCAGCTGGCAACCTGGGCCCTATGGCCTGGCCTAGCAACTCAGTGCTGATCCGCCGAATCGGCAAGAATCAGGAACAGACCATCCCGATCAATGTAGAAAATATCATGCAGGGCAAGGCCCCGGACCTGTACCTGAAAAAGAACGATATCATCGCAATAGGTACTCACTGGAGCACTTCGTTCCTTGCAGTTTTGCGTAACGCTTTCCGCATGACATACGGCTTTGGCTTTATCTATGACCGAAACTTCAGCGATCCGATGACGCTGACACCGTCAAGCCGAAGATTCAAGGAATGGTAAACAGGAGCTTCAGAGGTTATTGGATCATATAAATAAACAAACGGAACCCGCCCCAAAAAAGCCAAAACCCAGTCTGGCCAATATGGTTGCCATCGAAGACGGGGTCTCGGTCAGGTCAAGCGTTGAAACTTCTTCCTGGCTTAAGGTGGCCGTGTTGGGACTATTGTGCGTAGGTCTTTATTGGATTCAGCTGGTTCAGTTGGTAAACCAGTGGATGGCAGACCCAAACTGGTCGCACGGATTTATCATTCCTCTTTTCAGTCTTTACCTTATATATACCTGGCGACGTGAAATTTTTACCACTCCCAGGCGGGTGTGTTTATGGGGCTGGGTGTTCATCCTGGCAGCATTGATGCTCAAAACATGGTCTATTGTCAGTGCTCACAACAATTGGGGATCTCAACTGACGATTACGATTCTGATTTTCGGCCTGGTTTTTTACCTCTGCGGGCCTAAGGTGGCGATGGCGGCCTTTGTTCCCATTTTTTACCTTACCCTGGCAATGCCCTGGCCTGACAGACTTTATCAGATGATCTCAGGCCCGATGCAGGAGATGGCAGCCAAGGCTTCAACCGCCCTGCTGCAGATGTTCGGCGTAGAGATTTCGGTAACAGCCTCTTTCCTTGAGATTACTAGCATTTCGGGAAAACACTATCCTCTCCAGGTCGCCGAGGCCTGTAGCGGCATGCGGTCGCTGATGGCGTTTGTGGCTTTGGGGGTAGCGATGGCGTATGTAGAGGACAGACCTTTCTGGCAGCGTCTGGTGATTATGGTAGGGGGCATTCCTATCGCGTTGGCTTGTAATATCCTGCGAGTAACGGCTACATGCTCGATGTTTGTCATAGACAAAAAAGAATTTGGCGAAAAGGTCATGCACACAGCTATGGGGATGGCGTTGCTCATACCGGCGTTGCTGCTGTTGCTTCTGTTGTCCAAGCTGCTAAACTCGATTTACGTAGAGGTTGACGACGAAGATGACAACGACGACGCAGACAAGCCGGCTGTTTCTGACGACGGCAATGACAATGACACCACAAAACAGCCGGAGGTGCAGGCATGACTTCCGCAACTTCTGATTCGCAAAAAAAGGCAGGCTGGATTCATTTCGGCGCCGCAGCCGGTTTTCTTCTGATTTTTCTGATCACCTGGCCCATGATAAAAAACGCATACGGCTGGATCGTACGCAAAGAACCCGTCCCCTGGCCTGCAGGTGTAACAGTTGACAAGATTTCGTTCCAGAATACTTCTTTGGCTGAGCAGTTCGGGCCTTACAAACTCGTCGAGGAAAGAGAACATCAAGACGACATTCTTGAAACCTTGAAAATCGGTACATCTCTCGATTCTCAGCGCTATGATTCCCGCAAAAGCAACTGGTATCTCACGCGCGTCTATGAGGATACCCGTGAGCCGAAGAATTCGCCTTATCGAAATTGGGTTTTGGACATTGTCTTCTACAACGGCGGGGAAACGACGGTTCCCCACGTCCCGGATATCTGTGCCGTTTCCGGCGGAGCAAGGTTGACCGGCGACGAACTCATCGAGATGAGCTGTCCGAATGCCCCAGCCCCTTGGAATGAAAAATTTCAGTTCAAAGCCTTATACTATGAAATGGCCCAATATGCAGGCCAGTTCGAGCAGGGCCAATATTATCTGTTTGATGTCAATGGCGAACCGGAAACCAGCCGGGATCAGGTAAGGATAAGCCTTACGAGCCTGACGTTACGGTATATTTTCTATTCCAAAATTCAGTTTTACATACCCGCGCCTATCAGGAATCGGCAAGAGGCAAACGAAAAGGCAAAGGAGTTTCTGGAAGCCTGTCTCCCGGCAATTCTAAAGGAACTACCCACCAAAGCCGATATTGATATGCTGTATCAGAAGGAAACTTCCGATAAAAAGTAAACTAAAGACTATTTGAGTTCGAATCCTTAGGGAAAAATCATGGCCAAACGAAAAAAACTTAACACGCGTGTCATTTTACTGATAGCTGTTTTTACTGTTATCCTGATAGCTTGTATCGGCATTTACCTCTGGCAACTGCCAAGTGACCCTGCGGTTTACGTCCAGCAAGCCCAGGCAGCTCTTAAAGAGTCGCCGAGGAATTATGACAAAGCCATTAAAGCCTACGGCAAAGCCATTAAAATCAGCGAAGATATGGAACAGGCCGAGTGTCAGTATGATTTGGCAGAGCTGTATTTTGAAAGAGCCAACGAGGTTGGCCTAAGCCCTTCTGACAGAAGAGATTATATTGGTAGCGGCTTCGGAAATCTCCGAATGATTTTGCAGCACCATCCATCGTTTATTCCTGCCCACCGTCTATATGAGAAGAAGCTCTGGGAATACATAGGCCTGGCCGGTGATTTGACGCAAACAAAAGATTATATTGAGTCGGTAGATAAAATTCTGAAACTCGAAGATGACGCCGGGCTGTATTTCAGGCGAGGCCAGGCCAAAATGCGACTGGCTATGAATGATCCGGCAACCTTTAAAGATCCTGCGATCGAAGACTTGCGCAAAGCCATCGAACTTCAGCCAGCCGAGACGCAGTACTGGAAAGCATATTCAAAATTCTTTTCGTATCTCAAGCAGGAAGATGAAGCTGAAAAAGTCTTACAAGAAGGTATCAAAGCCAATCCTAAAAACGCCGCTTTCCTGATAGAGTATGCCTCGTATCTTGTCGAGAAGAAAAGGGAAGACGAAGCTATCCAGATCCTGAAGGATGCCATTGCCCTGGAACCCCAAAACCCTCAGGGTTATATTTCGCTGGCTTCATTGTATCTTCAGAAAAAACAGTTGACCGAAGCCATGGAAGCTTGGGCCCAGGCTCAGAAGATTGATGATACACAACCCCAGCTCTATTTTGTCTTGTCAGGTATTCGCAAAGCGGAGAAGGATTATGAAGGGGCTGCCCAGGCCCTGCGAGACGGCCTGAAGATGCTGGAAAAGACATCCGGGGACAATGGCAAACGCATTGACCCGGTTGCAGCCAGGCGGATGGTTAATTTCTGGCTGGCAGGGACATTGCTGGATATTTATGACAGATCCGATGACCAAGCTGTAAAAGACAAGGCCCTGGCCGAGGCTCGTCAATGCTATGACACCCTTGAAAAACTTGCCCCGAATACAGTTTACCAATATCAGATTGGGGGAAAGCTGGCTTTTATTGACAAGGACTGGAACAAGGCAAGGCAATATCTGGAGCAGTCTGCTGCCGGCGGGATGGATATAAACACCATGTTGAAGCTGATCCAGGTTTACATAAACCTTCAGATGCCCGGCTCGGCTGAGACCATGGTAGCCAATGTCCTTAAAATGCAGAATCTGAATGAAGAGGCAAGAGCCATTTTTCTCATTCAGCTGTCTTTATTCCTGACCGAAAGGCGAGATTATACCTCTGCCAGAGATTACGCCGAAAAAGTTCTTAGAATCCAGCCTGATAATGAGAGAGCCAAGGAAATTCTTCAGGTTCTTGACGTAGCTGAGGGGAAAACAACGGAAATGCCCGCGGAAAGCGCAATGGGCAGACAAATGGTATTCCGCCGGGCCCAGGAATTGCTGTTGCAGGAGAATTATGATTCTGCAATCAATTTGCTCGAAAAGCTCTATTCCGATGATCCCAAGGACTTCAGGACGCTGGCTATTCTGGTCATGGCCATGGAACGCGCCGAAAGACAAGAAGAGGCTATCCAATTGGTTCGGGATGCTTTACAGAAATCGCCGGATCAGCGGGCATTGCAGCAGTGGCTGCGCCTTCTGGAAGAGCCCGATCCAGACAAAAGACTGCAAATCGAAATGGAGTTTGCTGATCAAGAGACAGATCCTCTCCGCAAGGCATTGTCGAAAAGAAATGTCGCCAGGAGATATGGCCGATCTGACGAATCACTGAAATATCTAAAGGAAGCCGAAGCAATCGATCCTGAAAACATGGCTGTGATCGGCGGCTTGTTGCAGTTGGCAATGCAAAATAAGAACTGGGAAGAAGCCAAAGCCCTGGCAAAACGTGTGGAGAAAATCTCTCCCAATTCCGGTGAGGCTGAGCTTCTCCAGGCTCAAATCCTGATCAATGAGCAGGAAGACAAAAAAGGTGATGCCGCCTCAAGAGATTACACCGAACCTGTCGCCATTCTTGAGAAACTCGTCAGCGCCAAACCGTATTTGGGATCAGCCAGGCTATTGCTGGCCAATTGCTATCTGAAAGACAACAGGCCTGACGATGCCAGGAAACAATTGGAAACATGTCTCGCTCAGAACAAACAGGACATCCAGGCTATAATTGGCCTGGCCAAGTTGGCGGAAAGCCAGAAAAAGCTGGAAGAACATCAAAAATGGATCAGAGTGGCCTATCATTACCCTGCCGGCCAGGCCGACAGGTATGTCCGCGAAAAATACATTCAACAGGAAATAGAAGCCAAAGACGTCAAGGCGGCAATTCAAGAACGGGAAAAGAACTACGAGAACAACAAGCGGGACTTCAATAATGCATATCGCCTTGGCCAATTGTATGAAAAAACAAAACAGGTAAGTAAGGCCCAGGACATTTACGAGTATCTTTTCAAATCCATTTCAGACAAAGTGGGTTTTGCGCCTGTCCTTGCAGATTTCTACAAGCGCAACGACATGTCCTCCAAAGCCGATGCCCTTTACGGAGCAATGCTCAAGGAGGCAAGTGACCCCAAAGCCAAGGCAGCTGTATATATCTCTTACGGTAACTTCCTTCGTGAGTTCGACCTCGCCTCTGCCAAGGCGATGTACAACAAAGCAATCGAATCGGACAAAGACAGTATCCAAGGCCTGAAGGCTCTTGCGGACTTGGCAGCGTTTGAAGCTCAATCCCTTGCCCAGCAGGGAAATATCCCCCAAAGCCAGGCCAAGTGGAAAGAATCCATCGATATCCTCAAGAAAATAGCGGATAACAATCCAAGTGATCTTTCAGCCCAGAAAACCCTCTTCCGGCAGTATATAAACGCAGGAATGATTCCCGAAGCCATCCTCGGATTCCAGAGATTAGTGGAACAACATCCGGATGATGCCGATCTGTTGGTCGGATTGGGTCTAGCAAAGATGAAAAACAATGACCTGGTTGCAGCAGAAAACTTGTTCAAGCAGGCCATCAAGCTTCAGCCTGATTCTGTCGAGCCGCATATTTTACTTGCCAAGATTTACCAAGCCAATGGCGATATGTTTGCCGCTGTGGAAGAGATCAAGCTTGCAACCCAGCTGACAGAAGATCTTGCCATCAGAATGGATCTGGCCAGGATGTACCAGTCCATGGGGAAACTTGACGATGCCGTCAGGATTTACAATGAAATCCTCGGGATTGATAAAACATATTTCCCTGCATACAAAAATCTTATAAACATTTTTGGCAACCAGGAAAAGTGGGACGCCCTGGAAAGTTTGGCAAATTCAGCCAAGGATAAGTTCCCGGAATCCCCGGAGATTTACCTGGATCTGGCGAAGATGTGGCAGAAGCGTGGTGACCCGGGCCGACGAATCCAGGCCTTGGAATCTGCCTTGAAGATATCTTCTGAAGATGCAGTAGTAATTCAATATCTCTACGCCCTCAGCCAGGCTAGACAGGATGACAAGCTGGCTTCGGAAGCAACGAAATATATCGATAACCCGGCCCTTAAGGCGAGCATAACTGCACTATTAGCTCAATCGCTTGCCAACCGGCAACCTAATTCCGAGCAGGCATTTAACCAGTTTCTTGAGGCTTTGGGCCAGCTTCAGAAACCTGATGACGCTTTCTTTGTGATGGCATTGATGCAGGAAGCTTACGGTTTGGAAAAACTTACTGACAGATCGGCGGACATAATAAAAACGCTGCCCCGTGAATGGCGAGTGCTTATTGTACTTGGCGATGCCAGTTCGCAGCTTGGAAAATTCGCCCAGGCGGAAAAGTTCTATAATGACGCATTGCCTTTATGCAGCGCTGATAACGAAAAAACTCTGGTATTGCAGAAATTGGCTTTTCTGTTCTCGAAGGCCAATGAGCCAGAGAAGACAGTAGGAATTTACAAACGTATAATAGAATTGAATCCAAATAGCGTTTCTGCGTTAAATAATTTGGCCTATCTTTATGTTGATGATATGGACAAGCCCCAGGAAGCCTTGCCATACATTCAGAAGGCCATGCAAATGCAGCCCGGGAATATAAACCTTATCGACACCTACGCCTGGACGCTTGCGAAATTGGGTAAGCTTCAGGAAGCCCGGACTGAGTTGAATTTACTTATCAATAAGAAAGTTAGTGGTCCAGAAATACTTTACCACATTGGTTATGTTCTTGAAAAAACAAATGATGCTCAAGGCGCACGCAATTATTATCGCCAAGCTCTCGAGGCTATTGGAGATCAGCAGGAACATCCTCTGCGGGCGACGATACAAAGCGCACTGGATCGCGTTAACAACGCGTTGAATGAGAAGGAGTAGTTGTATGAGTATGGTACCGAAACATGAGCAATTGCCTCAGGACATCCGTCAGGGGGGCGGTACAGGCCGACCTATGGCTCCTGGTGGAAGTGCAAAAGCTACCGGGTTTTCTTTCACCGGCAAAGATTTTGTACGTATGCTTCGACGGCGGAAATGGCTTATTATAAGCTCCGTTTTGTTTTTCTCGATAACCTCGGTTCTCGTAGCCTTTTTGTGGTTGAAGTATGCCCCCATCTATAAAGCCCAGGCGATTTTGGCGGTGAATCCGCCAAAAGCCTCTGAAATGGAAATTGCGACAAATCTCTTGGGCAAGGATATCATTGAACGTGTTTTGCAGTCGCGTGCCCAGGCAATGATGTCCCAGAAGGTTTTCGAAGAGGCGTTGGACGACATCAGGCACACCACATGGTTTGCTGATGCTCGTAGCGATGGCGGTGACCTTGATATTGTGGACAAACTTCTCAAAGAGGTAAATATCAGTGTCATACCCAGAACCGAGTATATTTCCGTGTCGATGCAGGGCACGAATCCCAGTGATATCGCTGAGATCGTCAATGCCATTTCTGCAGCCGCGGTGAAAGATTTTAAGGACATCTCCAACCAAGAGCGGTACGAGACCATTCAGCTGTTCAAAAGAGAATTGGCAGATAAGCGGGCACGGCATCAGAGAGATAGCGAGACTCTTCGCGCTCTCCGCAAACAGGACGATGCGACAGAAGCGACTGACGCTCCTCAAACAATTGCTGCTCTGCAGGCTGCGCTTGTAGGCAGGATGCTCGAGGCCAGGGAGGAATTCAATCGGGCTCGCATGGCCATGGGAATGGTGCAGGGAGTGCCTGACTCCGAACTTGCAACATTGCCCGAAGTTAAGCAGATGGTAGACATGGACCGAAATGTCATGATGCTGAAGCAGCAGCTGGCCAATATGGAGATCGCCCTGGCCAGTCGACAAGAGCGTTTCGGCGACGCGCACCCAAGCGTGAAAACGTTAAAGAGTGACATCAAGGCACTTAAGCAGCGTCTTGACGTGGAAGAGAACAAGGTTACCGTAAAGGCGGTGGAAAACGCCAAACAAGGCCGAGCCACCTATTATAAACAGATGGAACAAAACTATCTTGACCTGGCAGCTCAGGTAACCAAAGCCAACAAAGATCTTAAAGACCTCAATGTCCTCCAGTCAAGAATGGACAACATAACGGATGAAATCACTTCTTCTACCACAGCCATTCGACAACTTGAGTCCAGATTGACTGACCTGGGACTGCTCATGAATGCAGCACAGCCTATCGTGTTTATGCGTCAGGCGGTCAAGCCTCACGAACCATCTTTCCCAAAATACAAAATATTTGCTCCTCTTGGCGTATTTCTAGGCCTGGTTTTAGGTTTGGGCCTGTCGTTTTTACTTGAATTGCTTGATACTTCCATCAAGGCTCCATCTGATGTCGCTAGGCGGGTCGAACTTCCCATGTTGGGCATGGTTCCCCATCTCGACGATGTGGAAGAAGACATACCGGACATCAGAACTGCCTTTATAACTTCCCCAAATACCATCGTTTGTGAATCTTTCCGTCAAGTTCGCACGAACCTCATGTTCAGCGGGCCCGCGGAACTGCTCAAGACCATACTGGTAACCAGCCCCATGCCGGAAGACGGTCGAACCAGCGTCAGTCTGAATCTAGGGAACCACCTGGCTGTGGGTAATAAGCGGGTGCTGGTTGTCGATGCCAATTTCCGTCAGCCTGCCATACACCAGTTATTTCCGGACAGCCCAAGTGCCGGATTATCCAATGTACTTGTGGGCCAGGCTGACTGGCATGACATACTGCAGGAGATACGTCCCGGCCTGTTCGTTATGAATTCAGGACCAATTCCGCCAAATCCGGTTGAGCTGCTTGGTTCAGAACAGATGGCTGAATTGATCCAGTCCCTATCAGAAGAATTTGACCATGTCATTTTCGATACCGCTCCTCTGCTGGTCGTTGCAGACGCAGCTGTGCTTAGCACGAGGACGGCTGGCACGATATTGGTCGTCCGAGCGGGCATTAACACTTACGGCATCGCACAGCGGGCCAGGGATATGCTCACCAAACTCGGGACGCATATTTACGGCGTTGTCCTCAATGGCGTGCGGGTGCGTGCGGGTGGCTATCTCCGCAAGAGCTACGAGACCTTCTACGAATACCGAGAAGGTGCAAAATCCCCAGCTGGCGCTGTTACAACGAAAACTCTGGAAGACAAAACGGAAGAAAAAGACGCATAACCATTTACGTATTTTGACAAAAAAAGCCCCCACATTCGGGGGCTTTTTTTTGCCTGTATTATACGTTAGAGCAACGACCGATTGAGAGGCTCTGGCGGATTACCTGTGCATTCGCTCGTAGCCATACTCCGGCAGTTCCTCAAACATGTCGCGATAGACATGCGGATTGTAAAGATGAAACGGGACTGAGCGAATATATTCCAATGGCCCAGCCTGTCTGACCAGTTTAACCAAAGCTTTGATCTGTTTTTGCGACTTGAACTCGAGAATCGCATCGAGTTTTGTCTTCAAGGCGGCCATTGTCGCTTTGATTCTTAGCTGAGGCGGTGACGGAAAATTGCAATAAACTGCCATCTCGTGAATATGCGGTATGCTTTCGATCGGCTGACCAAGTTCAGGCCAAATCGCACCGCTGGCGTGGAAACAGCTTATCAGCATCTCAGCGTGGACCAGCCTGTGGTCAGGGTGAAGGTCTGAACTGGTGGGCAGAAAAACTTGCGTGGGTTTGACTTTCCGAAGCAATTCGGTAAATGAATTCTGCAGGCCGACGTAGCCTTGCGATGCCTCCGACTCGCCAGGTTGAGCCTTGCGTCTGCCCTGATAAGATGCGAGATTACAGTCCGGAAAGCCCAACCAATGGATATTTTTTTGTTTAATTCCAAGTTGTTTACAGGATGCGAAGGTTTCTTTCTTGCGGACTTCGCTGATAGTACTTTCTTCTTTTTGGCTGCAGTAGCCTTGTGATCCGTCAGTAACGACAGCTACGTGGACGGGCACTTTCTCTTGAAGAGCGGATAGCATCAGCAAGCCACCGCCAATAATTGCATCGTCGTCATGCGGGCTTACGAACAGGAAAGTCTCTTTTTCATTCTGCCAGTGTCGCGAAACGCTCTCCAGCGTCGGGCCGACCCGCCTTTCGCTTCCTACGAGTCTGATATATTCAAATTGTTGCTTAGCCATGATGTTACTCCGATTAATTACGTTTGAAATCCGAAAAAAGTCTTTTTGACATTACCTTTGGCAAGTGTAGTGCAATAGCGTACCTGATTTCAAGTCTTTGGGTGGAATAAAAATCGGCAGAAAAAGTAACCGCTTATAAATTCGCTTTTTTTATGCAAAAAACAGCTTTTTAGTGTACAATCTTTTGTTCCAGTATCAAAAATCGGTTCATGGGAATTATCGTGATTGTGGTAAAGGTTACATTCTTGTTTTTAAGGAGTATGAGGTAATGGGGTATTTCACCAAGCGTAAGAGTCCGTTCACAAAAAAAACAACTCGTAAAACATTAAACCAATCAATTCGCACCGCAAAAGCCATTCTGGAGCAACTCGAACCCAGAATCCTGTTAGACGGTGCAGTGGTGGGGCCTACCGCTCAGGAACAATACATGCTTGAGCTTATTAACCGGGCCCGCATGAACCCAACGGCTGAGGTGGCTCTTTGGGACGCCAGTTATTGGGAAGGCGCTGCGGATCTCAACGAAGGCCTGGTCGCGGGGACAATCACAGACTCCGCCAAGCAGCCTTTGGCATTCAATCTTGACCTTATAGAATCTGCTCGCGGTCATTCCCAGTGGATGTTGGATACAGACACTTTTTCCCATACCGGCGAAGGCGACAGCACTTCCGCTGAGAGAATGGAGGCAGCTGGCTACGTTTTCACCGCGCCAAGCAGCTCGGGCGAAAATATTGCCTACCTGGGCACAACAGGCACATATTTCCTGAACACCTACGTCTCGGAACTACAGGGCGGCCTGTTTGGCGACGCGGAGATTGATGGGCGAGGCCATCGTCTGAATATTCTGAACGAGGATTATAGTGAGATCGGCGTGGGAATCCTCGAAGGTATGTTCTTCGCCAATGAGACAGACTATAACGCCGTGATGGCTACGCAGGATTTTGCATCGTCCGGCGATACGGTTTATCTTACGGGTGTCGCTTATGACGACATCAATAATGACAATTTCTATGAACCTGGCGAAGGTTCCGCGGGAGTTACCATTGTCGCAGTCAGACAGTCGGATTCGCAGGAATTTCAGGTAACAAACTGGGATAGCGGCGGGTACACGCTCGCCCTGGAGCCAGGAACTTACGACATCACTGCTAGCGGAGCGTCGCTGGCTGAGCCTATTACCGTCAACGATGTCGTTATCAGCGATCAGAACGTCAAGGTTGATTTCATTACGGACTTGGGCAGCATATCCGGCACGGTTTGGAATGATCCGAACATGGACGCTACGCATGATACGGGCGAAGCTGCGCTTGCCTCCAGAAGAGTATACATTGACGCCAACGATAACGACCAATATGACGACGGTGAGATTTTTGACACCACCGATGCAGGTGGTCGCTTTGCTTTTACAAGTTTGGCAGCTGGTACTTATAACATCAAAATGGAAGTCTCAGCTGGTTTTGCACTGGTTGCCGGGCCGGGGCCTGTTGTCCTAGCAGCCGGGCAGAATGTCACGGATCAAGATTTCTTCAACGTACTGCAAACAGCCAGTATCTCGGGAACAATTGTAGATGATGCAAATGCCAACGGTCTTTGGGATGACGGCGAAACGGGGCTGGAAGGTCAAACCGTATTCATCGACGCCAATGACAATGGAACGTTCGATGATGGTGAGACATTCGCGCTGACAAATGTCAATGGTGTTTATACTCTCTCAGACCTGCTGCCGGGGTCGTATGAAGTTTTATGGGATCACGGCGATCAGTTTTTGCAGACCGGTCCGAGCGGCAATGGCGGTCATACCGTAACGCTCACAGCTAATCAGCAGGCAGTGCCGTACAATTTCTCGGGTCTTGAACAGTTCCCGGAAATTGACGTGGAAATCGGCGAAAACTCCGGCCTGACCAGTTGCAGCTTCGGCAATACGCTTGTCGGCTCAACAAAGACCGTAACACTTACCATTCACAACGAAGGCGCTTATCGTTTGACCGTCTCCCAGGCCCAAGGCCTGGATTCCCCATTCGCGGTCGTTCCAGTCAATCTGGTCGACAACGCGGGCGACGACTGGGTTATCGAACCCGGTGAGACCTTCGATATCAACGTGACCTTCTCACCCGTAACTCTCGACAGTGCAAGTGATGTCCTTATCCTCGAAAGTAACGATGTTGACGAGTCGAGTTATCAGATCACCCTTTCCGGCACAGGAGCAAGTGTTGTGGCTCCGACAGCCAACAACGATACCTTCACCGTTGATGAAGACAGCGGCGTTACCGCTTTTGATGTTCTTGAAAATGACACCTCCGACCCGGAACCGGACGAGGTGCTTACAATCACATCGATCACCCAGCCTGACCACGGCACGGTTGTCATCACCGGTGACGGCACGGGGCTGACATACCAGCCTGATGATAACTTCAACGGCACGGATACGTTCACTTACATCATCACTGATGACGATGGTCTGACTGATGAAGGGACCGTAACTGTTACCGTTACGTCACAGCAGGACGACATCGAAATGGCAGACATGCCCGTAATTTCCGTCGAACAGGATGAAGATCCGTCGTCGCTGTATCTTTTCAGATACTTTGAAATTCCCGACGAGGTTTTTTACAGATTCGTAACCAACATGGGAATCATCGACGTTCAGCTGTTCCCGGATGCAGCTCCGATTACCGTCGCCAATTTCCAAAGCTACGCCGACGCAGGCCTGTACAGCTCGACAATTATACATCGGTCCGTGACTGATTTTATCATCCAGGGCGGCGGTTTTTCCTGGGCTACCGGTCTGCCGGCCATTGAAACATTCGACCCTATTGTAAACGAGTTTGGCATATCAAACACTCGCGGCACCATTGCCATGGCTAAATTAGGAGGTGACCCTGACAGCGCCACCAGCCAATGGTTCTTTAACCTCGGTGACAATAGTGAAAACCTTGATAACCAAAACGGCGGCTTTACTGTCTTTGGAGAAGTTGTCAGCGGCATGGACGTTGTGGATGCAATCGCAGCTGAGCCGCCTACCGATCTTTCGGCCTATTTTGGCACAACTTTCAGCGCCGTGCCGATGATTGACGGGGTACTGAATTATAACAACATGGTCATAATCCATGACGTCCTCGGATATGACCAGCTGACGTTTGAGGTGGTTGGCAATACCAATCCTGAGCTGGTTCAGACGGAAATTAGCGAATATGGCGTTTTGAATCTCACCTACGCCGACAACGCAACAGGTGTTGCGGAACTCACCATTCGCGCTACGGACGGTGATGGGGTCTGGGTTGAGCAGACCTTGAGCATAAACGTGGGACTGCCTGATTTGAGCGTTACCAACGTAACTACAACTCTTTCGGATACCCCGCTGGCGGGAACAACTGCGAGAGCTACGGTTACCGTCGCAAATACTGATGGAACAAAGTACGTATATCAGATGGTGGATATTCAGGTCTGGGCATCAACAGACGGCGTGCTTGACGGCAATGGCGATACGCTCTTGAACACGCAGACTGTCAAAATGTATATCCCCGTTGGTAGCGAGGCCAGCTACAACATCCCCATTACTCTGCCGCTTGATATGGCTGCTGGGGACTATCAGCTGATGGCAGTTGTCGATTCAGGCCAGGTTGTGACCGAACTCAACGAGGACAATAATGTCGGCACATCAGCCCAAAATATTAACGTCACCGAAGCATTCGTCGATCTCACGCCGGAGATTACCAATCAGAAGCTGGCTGACCCTGTAACCGGCGGCGACCGCGGCTGGGTTCAGGTCACGGTTGCAAATGACGGTAATGTCCGGGCTGTCAGTTCAATGTCGATTCAGGTCTGGGCCTCGGATGACGGCGACATCACCAACGGCGGCGATCTGCTGCTCAACACGCTCGATACCAGGGTTTCCCTCTTGCCGGACGGCCAACGGGCTTACTGGGTGAAAGTGACCATCCCAGGCGATCTGGCAGCTGGTACATATGACCTGGTAGCTGTCGTAGATTCAAATGACGATCTGGTCGAAGGCAACGGCGGAGAGGACAATAACGTCACCGTGGCTGCCGGCGCGATGACGGTTCAGAACCCTGATCTCTCGACGGGATTCGGCAGGATTTACCTGGCTGGCGCACCACTGGCTGGTGCTAAAAGCAAGGTTTACGTCACGGTTACCAACAACGCTGACGTTAGAACCTACGCCCAGGCTGACATTCAGGTCTGGATGACCGCTGACGGCGATCTCTCCGCCGGCGACGATGATTACCTGGTAGGCCAACTCGACGGCAAATTGATTTCTCTCCGCAGCGGCCAGACCGGCCAATATGTCATCGTTATTACATTGCCGAATGACATGGTTGCGGGCGACTATCAGCTGATGGCTGTGGTCGATGCAAACAATGATATAGCTGAGGGCGACGAGACGAACAATACCGCCCTGACCCCGGCAGACGCTAAATACGCTGTCCGCGATCCGTTCGTCGACCTCGTGCCGGAGATTACAAATCAGAAGTTTGCTGACCCTGTAACCGGCGGCGACCGCGGCTGGGTTCAGGTCACGGTTGCAAATGACGGTAATGTCCGGGCTGTCAGTTCGATGTCGATTCAGGTCTGGGCCTCGGATGACGGTGACATTACCAACGGCGGCGATGTGCTGCTCAACACGCTCGATACCAGGGTTTCCCTCTTACCGGACGGCCAGCGTGTCTATTTGGTGAAAGTGACCATCCCCGGCGATCTGGCAGCTGGGACATATGACCTCGTAGCGGTCGTAGATTCAAATGACGATCTGGTCGAAGGCAACGGCGGAGAGGACAACAACGTCACCGTGGCTGCCGGCGCGATGACGGTTCAGAACCCTGATCTCTCGACGGGATTCGGCAGGATTTACCTGGCTGGTGCTCCCCTGGCTGGTGCTAAAAGCAAGGTTTACGTCACGGTTACAAACAACGCTGACGTTAGAACCTACGCCCAGGCTGACATTCAGGTCTGGATGACCGCTGACGGCGATCTCTCCGCCGGCGACGATGATTACCTGGTAGGCCAACTCGACGGCAAATTGATTTCTCTCCGCAGCGGCCAGACCGGCCAATATGTCATCGTTATTACATTGCCGAATGACATGGTTTCGGGCGACTATCAGCTGATGGCTGTGGTCGATGCAAACAATGATATAGCCGAGGGCGACGAGACGAACAATACCGCCCTGACCCCGGCAGACGCTAAATACGCTGTCCGCGATCCGTTCGTCGATCTCGTACCGACCATCGTTGACAATCGCATACCGGCTGAGGTAACAGCCGGAACAAGGGCCTGGGTTCGCGTAAATATCGCCAATGAGGGCAACATCAGGATTGTCAGTCCGATCAACATCCAACTCTGGGCCTCGGCGGATGGCGATCTCGAGGCCGGAGCTGACGACTTCCTGCTGGCTGAGCTTTCAACACGCGTGTCCTTGCTGCCCGATGGCCAGTATGGCTACTGGGTTTCTGCGGTGATTCCACAGGATTTGCCAGCTGGGGTTTACAGTCTCCTGGCCAGCATTGACGCAGGCAACGTCATTGACGAAGGCGTAGACGGCGAACTGAATAATGTCGTTACGATCGTTGACGCTTTCACGATGCTTGCTTAATTGGAGCATTGAAAATTTGAATCTGTTTCAACGGGCCGAGGCGGAGATATCCGCTTCGGCCTTTTATTATTCATAACAGCTTCGACAGGGGGCTGAGCCAGCCCCGCGGGCATCATCGATTGCCGTGTCGCTGCGATCCTCGCAATGACAATAAATGGTTGCAACCACGACACCAGCTCGACGCCACAGTTTCTTCGTCATTTGTCATGCATAATTCGTCGTCCCTGAAAAAGTTGTTTTCTTGTCATTCCGGGCGGAGCGAAGCTTATGCCACCGCCGCTGGCGGCCCGGAATCCAGGGAATGTAATCAAGACTGGAAAACAAGCCCATGATGGAAATATTGCCCCGGTTGGGCCGGCCCTGGATACCCGCTTTCGCGGGTATGACACGGGGAGAAACGTCAGTTGGACATTGAATGATGGCTTCGTATTGCAAGGCTGCGAGTAGTTATTCGCCAGAACCTTGCAATTTGTAACCGGCACTACAGCAATTTTATAGCCTATTTTAAGGGCTACACCAACTTTTTCAGGGACGACTAATTCGTCATTGGTTCTGAATTGGTGCTTCGAAATTCGGAATTAAAAAACTGGTCCTTCCCCTTATTTTTGCGCATGAAAAAGCCCCGGCGGAAAGGCCGAGGCTTTTAAATATAAGAAACAGTGAGTTGTCCTCGATATATGTTACCATATATCTATCTCCTTGCGGAGACGAGATCGTGCTGACCTATGTATCGGGCAGATCGCTCTGCAACAGGGGGTTTCCCGTTTCCGGGACCTGTATCCGAATGTCTAGATATATCCTCTAGAAAGGAGGTGATCCAGCCGCAGGTTCCCCTACGGCTACCTTGTTACGACTTAGTCCCAGTCACCGATCTCACCTTCGGCAGGGTTGAAATACCCCGACTTCGGGTGCTACCAGCTTCCATGACTTGACGGGCGGTGTGTACAAGGCTCAGGAACACATTCACCGCGTCACGCTGATACGCGATTACTAGCGATTCCAACTTCATGAAGTCGAGTTGCAGACTTCAATCCGAACTGGGGCGTGTTTTATCCGATTTGCTCCACCTCGCGGTCTTGCGTCGGTTTGTACACGCCATTGTAGCACGTTTGCAGCCCTGGGCATAAAGGCCATGAGGACTTGACGTCATCCCCACCTTCCTCCGGTTTGACACCGGCAGTCTCTTTAGAGTCCCCGCCATTACGCGCTGGCAACTAAAGACAAGGGTTTCGCTCGTTACGGGACTTAACCCTACATCTCACGACACGAGCTGACGACAGCCATGCAGCACCTGTACAAGTTTCACCCCGAAGGGCAACCCAACCTGTTTCCAGGAGGGTATCCAAGTATGTCAAGCCCAGGATAAGGTTCTTCGCGTTGCATCGAATTAAGCAACATGCTCCACCGCTTGTGTGAGCCCCCGTCAATTCCTTTGAGTTTTAGCCTTGCGACCGTACTCCCCAGGCGGTGAACTTACCGTTTTCATTTCGGTCAGAAATCCGTCAGAGAACCTCCGACCTAGTTCACATCGTTTAGGGCCAGGACTACCGGGGTATCTAATCCCGTTCGCTCCCCTGGCTTTCGCATCTCAGCGTCAGGACAGGCCCAGCAACTCGCCTTCGCCTCTGGCGTTCCTCTTGATATCTACGCATTCCACCGCTCCACCAAGAGTTCCAGTTGCCCCTACCTGCCTCAAGATTATCAGTTCGCCCAGCAATTCCTCGGTTGAGCCGAGGGCTTTCACAAGACGCTTGATAATCCGCCTACATGCTCTTTAAGCCCAGTAATTCCGAACAACGCTCGCCACCTTCGTCTTACCGCGGCTGCTGGCACGAAGTTAGCCGTGGCTTCCTCTGGGATTCCTCAACTCAAGAGGCTATTAACCTCTCTCGCTTGGTGGTCCCTGACAGTAGTTTACATCCCGAGGGACTTCGTCCTACACGCGGCGTCGCTGGATCAAGCTTTCGCTCATTGTCCAATATTCGTTACTGCAGCCTCCCGTAGGAGTCTGGGCAGTGTCTCAGTCCCAATGCGCCGGATCAACCTCTCAGTCCCGGTACCCGTCGTTGCCTTGGTGAGCCATTACCTCACCAACTAGCTGATAGGACTTGGGCCGCTCCTATGCCGGCAGGTCTCCGAAGAGATCCCCACCCTTTGATCACTGTGCCCGAAAGCACCGTGGTCTCATCCGGTATTACCTGTAGTTTCCCACAGCTATCCCGGTGCACGGGGTACGTTACCCAAGTATTCCTCGCCCTTTCGCCACTCTAATCGTCTCCACTAGCAAGCTAGTTTTGACTTTCGCGTTCGACTTGCATGTTTTAGCCACGCCGCCAGCGTTCGTTCTGAGCCAGGATCAAACTCTTCACTTAATATCGTTTGAATCCACCGAAGCGGATTACATTCGAAAGAAAAGGTTTGCCTGATCGGGTCCATTTAGGGGCGGACCCGATTTGTCTCCCATTCATCGAAATGAATGAGAAGGCATGTGATTCGATTTCTCGAATCTCAAATTAACTCAAAATCCTTTAACAAGGGCCAATTAATTAAAAAATAAATTGGCTGTACTTGTAGTAGTCACGAGGATTTTAAGCAGTAAAATCATCAAAGAATGATTTACCTGGATATTTTATCCTGGCCCGGTTGGCCGTGATGACCAATTCCGAACCAAGCCACTTCCTCGCGACAACTCACTGTTCACTTTTAAAATAGCTTGTTCTTCTTCGCCCCGGCCTATCGCCGTTGGCTGCGTCACTTATATTAGCGACGAGGGAGAGAAGATATCTTCATTACCTCACTTCGTCAACAACTCTTTTGGTTTTTTTTAAAAAAACTTTTCAGAGTTCTCTCGAAGGCTGATTTCTCTGCGTTTTAGCATCAAAAAAGCATCTAAAATTCCTTGAGCGTTTAAATTATAGCTTCGTTTTTTTCTTTGGCAAGATCATTCCAGAGATGTTTTTTGGAAATTCAGGTGTTTTTTTCGCCCATTCGGACAGCAAAAAAAACGCCAAACAGAGGTTTGAGGTTTTCTTGGCCTTGAATTATCAGGTAAATCTTGGCAAAATAACGGTTTGAACAACGGGTTTTCGGTTTTCGGCAGTTTTTTTCCTCAGCTGGAGCATATGTCATGAAGCATCTTGAGAAATATTTGAATCCGGATTCTCAGGTCAGCCTGGTCTACAGCAAGATTATCCGTGACAATTACCGTATTGAGCACAGGGACTTAGCACAACGCGCCACGAAAAGCAGGCGTGGGAAACGCCGTGCCAAAGAAGTCATACCGGATCGTCTGAACATAAGACTTGCCTTCGCAAACGACGCTGACCGTATCCTTGACTCAGCTGCATATGCCCGCTCGCTTGACAAAACACAAGTTTTTTTCCCTGTGGGCGATGCGCCTATGACACACAGGCTGTTGCATTCACAATTCGTCGCAAAAATCTCCAGGATCATCGCACGATGTCTCAGGCTGAACCAGGATCTCGTTGAAGCGATCGCGCTTGCCCACGATATAGGCCATACTCCGTTTGGCTGTGCCGGCGAGGAGTTTTTAACTAAGCAGTTGAAAAAACACAGGCTTGGTGTGTTTGCTTACAACGCGCAGTCCGTTCGGCAGCTTGACAGGCTGGAAAACCAAGGCCTGGGCCTGAACCTTACCTTACAGGTTCTGGATGGCATATTGTGTCATAACGCCAAGCCAACCTGCGGGGTAGTCAGGCCGGCTGAGAATCTTTCGTGGGAAAAGCTCGACGAGAATCTCAGCCTATGTATGCAGGACGAAAAGGCAATCAAGGCCATTAACCCCTCAACGCTGGAAGGCTGTGTCGTGCAGCTGGCCAACCTTATTTCCTCAGCCGGTCGCGACGTCGAAGACGCAGTGGCGATGAAGATAATTTCAGTCGACGATCTGCCTGAAGAAGTGCGAGATTTCCTGGGCCAGGATCATCTCAAAATCATCAACTCCCTTTCCCTCGATCTCATCACCAACAGCCTGCTTGCCGACCATATAAAACTCAGCGATGAAGCATTCGACGCACTGGAAGCCCTGCTGGAATTCATAAACACCCGCATTTCGCAATCACCAAAGATTCTGGAGGAAAAAGACAAGCTCTCTCGCGTGTTTGAACAGCTGTTCGAAGCCTGCCTCGACGACTTGAACTCCGGCGATGAGTCGCGCGATATTTTTCAAATGCATGTCTGTGTTCTTCCCGAAGATTATCGGCAGTCCACCCCGTTCGGCAGAATCGCCTGCGACTTCATCGCAAGCATGACCGACTCGATGCTGATCGAGCAATACAACAAACGCTTCATCCCCCGCAGCCTGGGTTTGAGAATGTAACCTCTCTCAAAAAAATTTCATCTCTTAGAATTTTTTCATTTCACAGGCCGATATAAAACCCTGAGTGTTCTGGGGCTACTGATGTATATGGATTCATCAGCCTAATCAGATTCAGGGCCAGGCAAGAAAATAGTGTTTTAAACCACTTAGGGAATGAAAGGGATTTTTGGGATGAAAACTTTTGAAAACGTTCAAACTATGGGAAACAGGCAAAACGTGGGAAACAATCTGGAAAGGGCAAAAATGTACAGAAATATTTTAAAAACTAACGGTATTGGCACAGTTTCAATTCACATTTGTTCAATTCTAACAATCTTCGCCTGCCTGCTGGCCTGCTGCGTACCCCCAGCCTTCGCCCAGGCAACATGGACAGGACAGGGTACATATGAAATTGCAGTCAGCCCAACCGTGGCAAGCTTGGATTCGTGTTACATTGCAGGCGATTGCGCAGATTCCCTTGAATTTTTAATCGGCTATGGCACAGGCGCTGACTACGAAGTCTTGACCTTTACCCTTGGTGTTACTCATTACAGCATTCAGGAAGTTGCTGACGAGATTAACATTCAGAGCCGGGCTATCCAACCGGGTTGGAATGCTGCAAGTATTTATGGCAGTGAAATTGCGGGGTATAGATTATTTCTCACTTCACACACCGCCGGGGATACCGCACGTATTTTCTTTAGAAACACAGGCGCCGTAGTTTGGGGCGATGGGGTTTCTGGCTGTGCATGGAATGAGGTAGCAACTTATGGTTTTATGCACGCAGATGGTTCTGCTGGCTGGTATGATGGTTACGATGCCGGTTATATAGGTCTTGAGCCTGAATCAAACGAAGAATTGACGCATTCGGCAGGTTCTTTGCCTTTGAATTATTTCATGTTAAATGTAGGCTATGAAGGCAATGGGGTTTTCAATATCACCAATGACGCCAGAGTTAACAGTAACTATTGCTTCGTAGGCCAATGTGTGGGGTCAACGGGCGAAATTAATGTTGATGGGGATTGGACAATTTTTAAAAGCAGCTCCCTGCATGTGGGTCGGTTTGGTAACGGCGTGTTGAATATAAGTGACGATGCCTACGTTGGTTCTGACGGCTGTTACATTGGCCATTATCCAGGCTCGACAGGAGTGGTTAATATTGACGGGGAAGGGTCGACATTGAACGCCACCAGCGAACTCATTGTCGGCCTGGCTGGTAACGGTACACTGAATATAACCAATGCTGGGATAAATGGGGGGCTTCATAGTGAATCTACCTACATAGGGTATGAGGCCAGTGGAACAGGGGAGGTAAATATGGATAATGGGCGTTTGAGCTGTAACGACCTTTATGTGGGCTACAAGGGCAACGGAACCCTGAATGTAACCGAAAACAGTATGCTCGATCTTGACCAAGGAATTATGAACATAGGCTATGAAGCTGGCTCGACTGGGGTGGTCAATATAGAGGGGGCCGACTTAGGATTTCATCCCTTTGCGGAAATTCGTGTAGGTTACCAAGGCGACGGAACTTTGAATATCACAGATGGTGGTGTTGTCAATAATTACGGTTGTTTAATCGGCGACGAAGCTGGCTCAACAGGCATTGTTACTGTCGATGGCATAGGTTCAAAGTTGACGAGTGATTTAGGGCTGCATATTGGAAAAGAAGGTAACGGCACACTCAATATCATAAATGGCGGAACCGTTTGTGTTAGTGAGTCGGATTACCTCCATAGCAGCATCGGCTACGACACTGGTGCGACGGGTTTTGTTAATGTGACTGGAGCGGGATCTACTTGGACAGTTAATGCCAGAATTGACATTGGTAACTACGGTAGCGGCTCTCTGAATATCACCAATGGTGGAACGGTCAATTGTGAAGATGCTCTGATAGGCCATTTTGATGGATCGACCGGCGTGGCCTTGGTGGACGGGCTGGGTTCAACCTGGAATACAGACGAGATGATTGTTGGTGCCCGTGGCAGTGGAAGCCTGATTATAAAAAATGGCGGAACAGTTAAGTGTAACACTTCACTGATTGGCAATTTTAACTCGGACAAGGCCCTAGTTAATGGCTCAGGCTCAACATGGACAACTGCTGAAGACCTCTATGTTGGCTACTTTGGCGATGGGGCATTAACTATTACCGATGGCGGCTTGGTGAGCGTCGGTGGACTTTTGACAATGGACTATGATACCTATGGTGACAATTTCATTAACATGGCAACTGGCGGTATGCTGGCATTGCACAGTGACGTAGACGCTTCGGGATCGCTGGGCGATTTTCTGGATTTGATCGCCGGCACGGACGCTATCCGATACTGGGATGACACCATACTGGACTGGGCTGATATAACGGGCGCGACGATGGGCGAAGATTATTGGCTAACGTACCTCACCGAAGGCGAGCTGGCTGGGTATACCATGCTAACCGTAGGCCAGGCCATTCTGTCCGGCGACGCAAATAATGACGGCGTGGTCTCAGCTGCGGATTACGCCTGTGTGCAGGCCAACTTCGGCCAGGCTGGCATACCGGGCATGCTTGGCGATGCAAACGGCGACGGTGTCGTCTCAGCGGGCGATTACGCAGCTGTGCAGGCCAACTTCGGCAATCTTGCCAGTGCAGTAGTCCCGGAACCCGTAACGCTGTCAATTATCGCTCTTGGCAGCCTGGCTATGTTGCGTCGCTCCCGAAAATAAGGCTGCAAAACCTGACTGGTAACGTCACGATGTGAGCTTGTGTCAGTCTTAAGTGAAAAAAAACAGTGGGCGGAGTTTTTGGTTTAAAACCAGAGGCTCCGCCTTTTTTATGCCTACAAAAAAGCATCTGGAGGTTTTTTTCAGATGAAACCGTCTAAAACCGGGCAGGCCAGGCTGGATAATGTTCATAACTGCTTATTTTTCACTATTTTATTCCAAAAAAAATTTTTTTTACAAAAGATATGGGGTAGGCAATTTTCAGGGCACTGGTATATTGGTATAGGGTGTTTTTTTGTGAAAAAACAACCAAAAAATATGGTTCTTTTCAAAAGGAGAAAAAAGATGGACAGGATTTCAAAGGTGGCCTTGTTGGCGGGTGTTTGTTTACTCTTGGCTGTGACGGCGGTGCAGGCGGCAAGTTCGGTTACGTGGACGGTTACCGATCTGACCACGACCGGAGGAAATGTCTATTGGACTTCTCCGACAGCCATTGACCCTGGTCATGTGGATTACAATTATACGTTCAACATCACACAAGTCGAGGCAAAGGTTTTCCTCCTGGGTTGGCTAGACGTAACCGGCCAATTGCCCTCGGAAAGTCTGACGGGATCAGGCACAGCGTCTGGCCCCTGCCCTATTGAACTGTTCAACGACAGCTTTTCCGAGCCAGGCGTAATTGATGCCACAGTCCACGCCTATGCGGACGTCAACGGCTTCGGCCACATGGACATGACTAATATCTCCCTTGGATCGTACTCAGGAGTGAACATTGAAGGCCTTCGCCTTTCTGGCACCCTTCAAGTCGAGGGCGTGGGCTATCCTGAATTGCCGGCCCCGGATGTTCACTATACCCTCCAGGAAACCGCACCGGGCACATGGGAAGTTCGGGCAAAGATTTTAAATAACGGCGTTAATGGCAATGCCGTCTCAGCTGGGCTGTCAGCTTATGAAGTATGGGTCGATGGCGTAGACAATTCACAGGTCAGCTTTACACAAAACACCCTGTCGACGTCTACTGCAGGTTTTCAGACTGCCAACCTCATCGCGGGCGAAGCAACAGATGGCAACTATAATCTTGGAAATTACCAGAATGAAGGCACGGCAGCTATTCTTGGCGTAGGCCTGACAGATGTGCTGGTTGGCAGTGTGGACCTGGATGCAGATGCCCTTTTAGGCATTCTGACCACTCCTACGGGCCTGGATGAAGCTAATTTCCGGGCTGGTGCAGCAGGCCTGCTGAATGCAGCTGGCGATGGTTTCTTGAATACCGACGATCTTGTAGCGACTCTCGAAGTTATCCCGTTTGAGCTCCTCATGGGTGACGCCAATCGCGATGGCGTGGTCTCCGCTGGCGATTACGCAAGTGTCCAGGCCAACTTCGGCCATGTTGGCGATCCAGGAATCCTTGGCGATGCCAATTGTGACGGCGTGGTCTCAGCTGGTGACTATGCAAGCGTACAGGCTAACTTCGGTGCTGTGCTCGGCGGCACGGTACAGGCTCCGGAACCAGCTATGCTTTCTATGCTCGCCTTGGGCGGATTGGCAGTTATTAGACGTAAACGGAAGTAAAAGAATACTGTTCAAAAATCAGCAATTTCGGCAGACAAGCAGCAAAAGCTTGTCTGCCGTTTTTTTTTAATTTCGCCTGTTCGCTTTTGCTTTATATGAAAGCACTTATGGCTGGTAAAACATCGCATATTCTGCTAAAAAATAACCTTTTCCCACCTTGACATATAAGGGGGATGGCATATACTGTAATAGAAGGCATGAGAGGCAGTTATTACTGAAAATTGAATGCCTTAGCTCACAAAAGTTTTAAGTGCTTTAAGAAGCTCAGTTTGAAAAAGGAGTGCTCAATGAACCGTGTTATGATAGGTTTGATTGCTGGTGTTTTGGCAATATTACTTTTCGCTACAGGCATGATCGCAAGCACAATGGAGCCGGCGTCTTCTATGGTTCCAGCTGCTCAGGCCTCTTCTACCCCATCGGATTCTTCAGGAATGAGCGTAGCTGTTCTTAGCATACTTCTCGGAAGCGGAATGGTCTTCCTTTTCAGACCAAAACAGCGAGTTTACGTCAAGGCATAACAGGCTTCAAGCCGGCTCTGGGGCACAAAAGATAAGAATAGAATTATGTAGTCGGCCCTGAAAAAGTAGGTGTAGCCCTTAAAATAGGCTATAAAATTGCTGTAGTGCCGGTTACAAATTGCAAGGTTCCGGCGAATAACTACTCGCAGCCTTGCAATACGAAGCCATCATTCAATGTCCAACTGACGTTTCTCCCCGTGTCATACCCGCGAAAGCGGGTATCCAGGGCCGGCCCAACCGGGACAATATTTCCATTATGGGCTTGTTTTCCAGTCTTGATTACATTCCCTGGATTTCGGGTCTCCGCTACGCTACGCCCGGAATGACAAGAAAACAACTTTTTCAGGGACGACTATGTAGCGGACGCTTAAGAATAAGACGACAAAAAAGGCAAGCCCGGATAACTCCAGGCCTGCCTTTTTTGTTTGTCTTAATTTTTCGCAATACATCAAAAAAAACACCGGCTGATTACGGGACAATAATTTCCGTCGTTGTCGTGGACGTATTGCCCGGCGTGGTTTGCGAATCATCATCTATTACACCATCGCCGTCGCTGTCGGCAGGCCAATCGCCCTTTCGCCATTGTTTCTCGGGGTCGGGGTCTTGCCGGACGGCATCGCTCCAGGCCTTGCCAATAACCACGCCGTTTTCGTCAAACAATACCGTTCCGCCAAAATGCTTGTCCCAGTTAACCCATCGCCATTTCCTGGCCCATCTGGCTTCGGGGGGACCCAGGATTTTTTCGACTTCCATTTTGGACTGGCCATTCATGACCATGGTATCAAAGCGTTTCTGGGTGAATTTCTCTTCACAGCCAGCTGCCAGCCCTGCAATAATAACAAATGCGATAAGTAACAAAAAGATGCGTTTCATAATCTTTTCTCCTCTAAAATGTTTGCCGTCCCCAAAACGGCTTTGGGGACTGATCCCAAGTCTTTTCCATCACCTAAGACACCGAATCCGTCTAAAGGATAGTCGGTAACCCCCAAAAAAAACTTTAAGCCGATTATTTTATCTTACAACATCGTGAACTTTTCAAAGAGACGTTATTAAAAAATTTCACAACGCTTTGTACTTTTCAAATAGACATTATTTAAAAACTATTCGCCAGCTATTATTCGGCGTTCGGTTGACAGCCTGGGGGTAAACGGGCTTATGAAGGTTGCCACCAGTATCATCTGCTTGCCTGTGGCAAAGGCGATATTACTGCCGAGTTTGAACTCATAGCTGCGGAAGTGACGATTCCAATGCGTCAGGTTTCTATCAGGCTGAGCGATGCTGATTTCCCATTGGCCCAGCCTGGCGCCTCGCTGGTTCTGATTTTGGGTTTTGAAATCGTAAAGTTCGAATCGCATTGTCCCGAAGGCTTTCGTGGGGTCGCCGAATGCGTCCCGTGCCTGGATTCTGGCGTGGATTCCGCCGGGCGAATCGTCGAATGAAGCGGTCTGGGTGAAGGGATGGATTTCCAGCGTTTTGGGCAGCAGCAGATCGATTGGAGCCGGGATTTGTTCTACGTGCGAGGGCTGGCCTCCCTTGAAAATTCTGCTTCCGTTATCACACCCCAAGCCGGCTGAGGCGACCAGGACCGACAGTAGAATCCATTCCATGAACCTGCGGGTTCTCTTCACGTTTATTTCTCCGATAGGCGGGCACGTCCCGCACAGGTAAGATTATAGGCCCAAAGCTGCATGTCGGTCAAGCGTCCGTTCCAACTGGTCTGGTTGGGGGTTCGATAATCGCCCCAAAAGACTTGTCCAGAACAGGCAGGGCGATTAGACTCTCGGCATGGCCAACGGGACTGCAACAAAATCGTTCTGGCGGAATTCACTGCTGCTGGGAATACTCGGCGCGTTGATCGTCGCCGGGGTTCACATCATCGGGCTGGACTACCGCGCCGAGCTGCACGCCGTCAACTGGCGGTTCCGAAATTACTCCGACACAAAGTCCCTCGACGGAATTGTTCATATCGACATTGACGATGGCAGCTTGGAACAGCTGGGTCGTTGGCCCTGGCCCAGGGAGAACCTGGCTGGGCTGATCGAGTCCGTCTCACAGTGCGGGGCCAAGAACGTCGTGCTAGATATCATTCTGCCCACGCCCGAGAAGGTGCGATATCAAAACCCAGCTGCGGAAGTCTCCCGATGGGATCGCGATTCCCAGGCAGCTGACGCCAACGCCCTGCCGATCTTCGACGACGCTCTTCTCGCCCAGGCAATACGCACCGGCAGCGACGTTTTCACGCCCATGCACGTCGATATTTTTACCGGCGAGCCAGCCAATTCAAAACCGGCGGAGGATGAAACACTTCGACAGGCTGTTGCGAATGTTTTGCGGGAAAATCCACAGGCCAGTTTTCAACAAATCCTGACCCAAACGGTAAATGAGAGTCAGGACGTCGACAAAAAAACGCTTGCAAAAATCTATCTTCATCTGCGGGCCATCCAGGCCATCGAAAGGTTCAGCCTGGCTGGGGATTTTGATGGGAATTTGAAGATATGTCAAAGTGAAATGACTCCGCCCTGGCTGACGCTGGCGGAGGCTGCTTATGGGTCGGGCTTCGTGACGTTTGTGCCCGACGCCGACAGCATGGCCAGGCGAATCCCGCTGCTGACACGATGCGATAATAAATTTTATCCGCAACTTGCCTTCGCAGTCGCAGCCAGGACATTCGCCGCCCAGCACGGCGGGGACGTTACAATCTCATCCCAGCCTGGCTACATAACTCTGATGGGCAAGGACAAGACGATTATAAACATTCCGGTCGACCCAGCTGGGTCTATGTTGATCGACTGGGCGCGATGGTCCTGGCTGGATCAGGCTGGGCAGGTCGGCGAGGGACATCTCCCAGCTGCCTACGTCGCCGACATCTGGCTGGACGGCAAGAAGCTCAAAGAACTCGACACCCTCGCCCAGGCCAAGCAGATGCAATTTCTGGGCTTGGGATTCACGGAAGATTTCGCGCCGAAACTAACGCAGGAACTCGCAGGTCTGGTCGGCCAATCCGACGATGCCTACAAAGCCAGAATAAATGCCGAGGGTCAATTTTTGTGGGCCCAGCTGTTCGCGCCCGCTGACGGGCCAGGCGTGGACGAGGTGGAAAAACTGCGACAGGCAGAGGCTGATCTGGAAACGCGCGTGCAGAAACTATCCGCAGAGTTAGTCAAAAAACTCCGCCAGCCTGGGGTGTTTGAAAAATTTACAGCAGGCCAGGAAACCAGGGCAAAACGTATCTTAAAAATTCTGGACGCAATCCCCGCAGAGCGCAGCAAACTGGAACTCCACCAGGCTGAGCGTATCGAAAAAGTGCGGGCGAAAGTCCAGGGCAAGATATGCTTCATCGGCTCGACCTCGACCGGCGCGCCGGACTTCGTACCCACGCCCCTGGACTCGCGCACGCCGGGCGTCGTCGTACACTCGAATATCGTCAACACGATTCTATCAGGCCGATTCATTCACCAGTCAGGCCTGGCTATGAATCTGCTGACCATCATCATCGTCGGCGCGATCGTGGCGTTCATCGCAGCGACCAGACCCGTGCTGCAGGCGGCGCTGGCCATGCTGGTTATCGCGAGCGGTTATTACGTTTTTAACGCGTACATCCTCTTCGGCCTGTTTAAATACTGGCTGATTCTCATCGCGCCGCTGGGTTCGATGCTGGCGAGCTTTCTCGTGGTCACCGCCTATCGCCAACTCACCGAAGAACGAGCCAAACGGCAGATCAAGGACATGTTCGCACACGCACTTTCGCCAGCGTTGGTTGACAGGCTGTTGGAAGACCCGTCCTTGGCCCAGCTTGGCGGACACAGCAGAAAACTCAGTTTTTTATTCTCTGATTTGGGCGGGTTCACGACTCTCTCGGAGCAACTAGGCCCACAGGAAACCGTCCGTCTGTTGAATCGATACTTCGACGGCGTGACCGACGTCATTCAGAACCGGCGAGGCGGGTATCTCAACAAATTCCTTGGCGACGGAATTTTCGCGTTTTTCGGGGCTCCGATATTTCAGGACGACCACGCCGCGAGGGCAATTCAGACCGCGGTAGATTGTCAGCAGGCTGTCGCTGCCCTCAACGACGAACTCGCAGCTGAGGGTCACAAAGCCAGACTGACCGTGCGGATCGGCATAACCACCGGCGAAGCCATGGTCGGCAACTGCGGCTCAAGCGAAAGAATGGACTACACCGCCATCGGCGATAATGTGAACCTCGCAGCCCGCCTGGAGGCAGCGAATAAATTCTTCGGTTCGAATATTCTCGTCGACGAACCGACCTGGCTGGAGGGAGGCCAGGCTGAGGAAAGCGAAAAACTACTGGCCAGGCCGCTGGGCAGAATTATCGTTACAGGTCAGGTCAAACCACTGTGGATTTGGGAAATCCGGGGCAGGCTCGCCGACGCCGACCCCGCACAAGTCCAGGCCATGGCTGATTTTGCAGCCGCTATAGAGTGCTTCAAGCAACGAAAATACGCCCAGGCTGTCGAGCTGCTCGGAGCCTGCCTTATAGCCATGCCCGGCGATAAACCCACCGCACACTATATGGATTTGTGCAGACAAGGCCTGACCCTACCAGCCGATCAAGACCCAGTCCCCATCCGCTCCGGCGAAAAGGGGGTAGATCGAATCGCACTGCCCTGGGAATTTTTAGATAACGATTAATGAAACATTCGCGACAGGTCGGCCTAAATGCTTATCAGGTAGTAACAATCGGCACGTAACGAACAGATGTTACGTGCCCTACGGGCTATCAAGACAGTCGCTACGAGCTTAAATGCTTACTTGGCAAGTGGTTGAGTCTTTGGCGATTCGTGTCTTTCCCTCGCCAAAAGGCAAGCCGATACCAAACCCGGCAAACCTTAATTGAATCCCAACAAAATGACTTTGTACCCTCAAGAACCGACATTGAACCTGGCTTGCCTTTTGGCGAGGGACGATTCTGGTATTGCAGTACCATCCAGAAAGAATGGGTTATTGGAAATAAACTTACGCGTCGGGGTTCCTCCCAGCCTTTCGTTATTGATTCGGAATTCGTCATTCCCAGGTCATATATCTTTACCCGGGGGTGGTTTTTAGATAAAATAGCCCTTCTATGAGAATGTCCGTTAAGCCATCCCGATCTCTTACGCTGGGCGTGCTGTTGCTGGCCTCGGTGATTATGACTTTTCTGAGTCCCGCCACAGCTGGCAGGGTTCGGAGCATGTTGCACTGGGCCTTCGCGCCGATGGGCGATGCGGGCATGTATCTGACAACCCGCGTCAAGAAGAGCACCAGGCCCACCGAGCCCGTCACCGCCGATCAGGCCAAGCAGTACAAGACGGAAAATGAGATACTCAACCGGCAGGTGCGATTCCTGGTATCCAAACTCACGGTGATGAATGATCAGATCGTCGGGAGTAAAACCACCATAAGCAATCTTTACGGTTTCCATCGCGATATCCCGGTCAGGCTGATCCCGGGCAGAGTAGTTTCCGGCGACTCGCTGCCGTATGGCTGGACGCGATTGCTGAACGCCGGCGAGAAACAGTCCGCCCAGCCAGGCCAGGCTGTGACGACCAGAATCCTCACCACCGACCGCGAAGAAAAACTGCCCGAGAATCTCGCAGTGCTTTCCAGCCAATCTCTGGTGGGCAGACTGACGGAATCAGCTGCCTTTACGTCGCGACTTCAACTTGTAACGGATCGGGGTTTCACCACAACCTCGCAGATCGCCAGAGTGATAGACCCCCGAAATCCCAGAACGGTGCAACACATAGACAGGCTGCAAACACTTACCCCGCTGATCAACAGGCCTGTTGAAGTAATCGCAGTTGGCGACGGCGCTGGGGGTCTGATCGTACGCGAGGTCAAAAAAGTCCACAACATTCGCGAGGGCGATAAGCTCCAGACCAGGCCAGACTCGCCGGGCCTGCCAGTCGCAGTCGAGATAGGAACCGTCAGTAAAGTTTTCGACGACCCCAAGCATCCGGGTATGATGACGCTGCATGTGACACCGACCTCGGACCTGCCAGCCTTGCGCGAAGTCTTCATCGTCGTCCCGAAGGCCGGGCAAAGCAACAGCAATGGAGGAAGATAACCTTGCGTTGGATTCCTTTCCTGATTTTCGCGTACCTGTTTGTTCTGGCACAATCGACGCTGGGCAAAATTCTGACGTTCGACAGGTTGCCGATCGGGCCTATCGGGCCGGATCTGCTGGTGCTCCTGGCGGTGTTCGTAGGCCTGAACGTTCGCAACCTTGTTGACGGCATGATTGCATGCTGGCTGATCGGTTTCATGATCGACCTGACCACAGCTGGCGGAGTAGGCCTGGCCACCCGCATAGGCCCGATGGCATTTGGGTACTGCCTTTCCGTCTGGATGGTTTTCGCCCTGCGAGAAGCGATGTTCCGCGACAAGGCACTGCCGCAGATGCTCATGGCTGCGTTGTTCTGCCTCGCCTGCCATGGTTTCTGGATCACCGTTCAGACCCTTTTTGCAGCCGATGGCAGCTGGGCCGTGTACGGCAGTCTGATTTTGCAGGTAATCATCAGCGCTATATACACAGCAATGCTCATGCCGTTGATTAATTTCCTTCTTACCCCATGCCGGGGTATGATTATTGCCACCGTCGCGGAAAAAAGTCGACGAGGAAAAACATACTAAGCAACCAGTTCAATAAACAATGTACAAACTCAGGCTGAAAATTCTGCTGGGCATCTTTGCCCTGATGTTTATCATTATCCTGGCCAGGCTTGGATATATGCAGATAATCTGGGGAGAGTTCTATAGGCAGGAAGCTCAGGAGAAACTCCAGTCTTTTCAGTTTTCCCAAGGCCAGCGGGGCAGGATCATCGACCGCAATAACGTTATCCTGGCTGAGGATGAAACCTGTCACGACCTCCAGCTGCACTACGGCTTCATCACCGAAGACGAAAAATGGATCCGGCGTCAGAAAAATCTTATCCGTCGCGACGAAGACGTTGACCCCCAGGAAGCTGAGCGAAGATACAACAGCCGGGCTGCCAATACGTGGAAACTGGCTTGGGAAATCGCCCAGGCCCACGGAGTCGATCTCCAGAAACGCCTCGACGCAATCCGCAGCAACGTAAAAAGACTGTACACAATCATCAACCGCAACAAGGACGTCAACGAGCCCGTGCGCGAACAGCTGATGAGCCATACCATTATCGGCGGGCTGGATGATGAAACGGTTCACAAGCTCCGAGACACCAGCGCAACTGACAGCTGGGGCCGGCTTTTCGCAGAGTCCGTCGGGGCCTCGCTCGCACCAAGTCACCGCAGGGTATATCCCCAGGGCGACATCGCCTGCCACATCATCGGCGTGACCGGGCCGATCTTCAAGGAGGACGCCGAAAAGTACAACCTCACCAGCAGCGAGGCCGACTGGCTGAAGCAGAAGATGAAGAATTATTTCGCGGGCGATACCATCGGCAAGAGCGGCGTGGAAAAGATGGCTGAGGACAAACTCAGGCCTCGCCGGGGTTTCCGCCGATTCGACACGCCAGGCCAGGCTTCTCATTCAATGCGCGCCCAGGCAGGCCAGGATGTAAGACTTACAATCGACGTCGATCTCCAACGCAAGCTTACGAAAATCATGAAAAACTCGGGTCACACCGGAAGCATCGTCGTGCTGGACATCGCAACCGGCGATATCATCGCGATGGTATCCTGGCCTACCTATAACCTCAATACTTATCGCAAAAACTATTACTCGCTGGTTACCGATCTGCAAAACCGCATCGATCTGCCGTTGCAACACCGCGCGGTAGCTTCGCTTTTCCCGCCTGGCTCGACGATCAAACCGGTTGTTGCACTGGCGGGGATGGCGTCGGGCAAGATTTCTCCGAATTCCGAACTTGAATGTACCGGCACAAACCCTTTCGCCCGCAACGGCAAACCGCGGTGTTGGATATACAGGCATTACAGCGGCACGACGCATGGCATGCTCAACTGTCGCAATGGCCTGAAAAACAGCTGTAATATCTATTTCGTACGGATCGGCCAAATGCTGGGGGCGGACTATCTCTGTCGCTGGTTTGAGCAGTTCGGCTACGGGGCGCTGCCGGGCACGGGACTGCCGGAAGAAAATTCCGGTGTCGTAGGTAACAGCGAATACCTCCGAAATATGTCAAATCCGCGAGGCTATATGCCAAGCGACTGCTGGTACTACAGCATCGGCCAGGGCGTTTTCTCAGCCTCGCCTCTGCAAGTCGCCAACGCCATGGCGACGATCGCGCGCGGCGGGGTGTTTCTCTCGCCGAGAATCTGCGTAAACGCAGGCCCGCAGCAGATCAGACGCGGCAAGCCTCTGCCGGCTTCGCATGTAAGGGCTGTACATGACGGCATGCATGCGGTCGTACATGAAAGGGCGGACGGGTTTGGCACAGCCTACAAAATGTGGCATGATCCTAAAAATCCGCCGCCGAACGTTGAAATCTGCGGAAAGACCGGCACGGCCCAGACCACGTCGATGAAACTGGACATCGACGGAGACGGCAAGAGAGAGGTCGTCAAATCAGGAGACTCGGGATGGTTCGCAGGGTTCTGGCCCAGCAATAATCCGCAATACGCCTTCGCCGTTATGGTCGAATATGTTGACAAGGGCGGCGGGGCCTCAGCTGGGCCCGTCGCGAAAGAAGTGATAAGAGCTTTTGAACAGAATCGGTAAGAAGCGGAGAACACGAATAACACTGATTTAACAGCAAATTACACGAAGTTATTCTGATTATAAAAAATATGTGCAATTCGTTTTTAATCCGTGAAATCTGTGTTCCGTTGTTTGGAACGTAAAAAGTTTTGAATTAAAAAACAATGATAGAACGATTTTTAAAAATTCGCTTAACGAGCGTACTGATCGTCGCGA
This sequence comes from Phycisphaerae bacterium, assembly GCA_963664745.2. Taxonomy (GTDB): domain Bacteria; phylum Planctomycetota; class Phycisphaerae; order SM23-33; family SM23-33; genus B1-G9. The sequence goes on along the minus strand of CAXXMC010000004.1, from coordinate 765,446 downwards.
CGATGCTCGCGTTGATGTGCGTAGGTTTCGCAGCCATTAACGTTTCGCAGCAGGCGGAGGGAACGAGCGGCCTGGTCGAGCGGCAGATGATCTTCGGCCTGGGCGGCTTGGGCGCTTTCGCGATCCTCGCATTCGTGCCGTACCAGAAACTCGGCAAATTGGCATATCCAATCTTTGCCCTCACGCTGGGCCTGCTGGTGCTGGTGTTATACCTCCCGGCCAACCGAGGCTGTAATCGCTGGATCAACCTGGGCTTCCTCCAGATCCAGCCGTCCGAATTCGCAAAGATCGCCCTGATAATTCTACTGGCATGGTACTTGCGGGTCGGCGATCACTATCGCAAAGCGCTCGGCCTGATCCCGCCTTTCGTGCTTACGCTGATCCCGATGGCGTTGATTCTCCGCGAGCCTGACCTCGGCACGAGCCTGCTGCTGCTGCCGACGCTATACGCGATGCTTTTCATGGCTGGGGCCAAGATCCGACACCTGCTGGGCATTGTGCTGGTGGGGGTTATCATACTATTCTGCCCCGTTCCACGTTCGACGGCAAATATGGACGCACAGGAATTACGACAGCGAGTGGCCACGGCCTACATGGTCACCGGCCCGGCAGATAAGCCCGACACCGTCATCTCCGCCGCTGCCCTGGCGGGCATGAAAGTCCATCAGCTGACGCGAATCAATGGCTGGCTCCGTCAGGGGGCGGATGACGTAATCCAGGGCGAAGGCTATCAGCTTTTCCAGTCCAAGATCGTGTTGGGGTCTGGCACATTTTCGGGCAGGGGCAATTGGCAGCACGGCGAGATATATTTCCGCAACCTGCCCGAAGACCATACCGATTTTATCTTCAGCATAATCGGAGGTCAGTGGGGATTCCTGGGCTGCATTGGCGTCTTTATTCTTTATGGAGTCATAATCGTCTGCGGCGTGGAGATCGCAGCGACCACGACCGAGCCGTTCGGCAGACTGCTCTCTGTCGGCGTGCTGGCCTTGATGGTAACCCAGCTGTTCATTAACGTCGGCATGACGATGGGACTCATGCCCATCACCGGCATGACCCTGCCGCTGATTAGCTATGGCGGATCGTCACTGGTGGTGAACTGCGCCGCGCTGGGCCTGCTCGTAAACGTGGGCCAGAGAAGACCCATCACGCTCAGCAGGCACCCCTTTGAACACGATGAAGATACCTCCCATATGCCATACCGACCAATGGAAGGAATTTTTAAAACGTATCCTAAAAAATAGTAGTCAGGATTCAGTAGAAAAACACACAGGAAAAACTTAAATTTGGGTGCCATGTCTGCGTTGTGTGCAGACATGTAAACGTTGGAATAAAAAACAGCCTCTTGAAAAAGATAACTGAAAAACTTGAAGATCGCCCACTGCCGACGCCAGCAATTCAGCCTCCGCCAGGCCGAGAGCCGAAGCGGGAAATCTGGCCTTTGTCCAAACAGCATTCAAAAGAAACCAAATACAGAACCAGCGTATACATTCATAAACCCCCAGCTGGCGTCCTGACAGATAATAAAAAACCCGTACTTTACATTCACGGCATTCAATCTCATCCGAGCTGGTTTTTCGGTTCTGCCCTGGCCTTGGCAGACGCGGGCCATACCGTCTATCAGATAACCAGGCGAGGAAGCGGAGACAACACCAAACAACGAGGCCATGCCCAAAACGCAGGCGTTCTTTATTCCGACATCACCGCTTGCATTCACGAAATCCTGGGCAGGGAGAATGTTGAAAAAGTTCATCTGGTGGGGGTCAGCTGGGGCGGAAAACTCATCACCGCATACTCAGCCAGGGGAAAAGAACATAAAGACAAAATAGCATCCCTGTCACTGCTGGCTCCGGGGATCATTTCAAAAGTGGATGCGCCCATAACTACAAAGATTTTCATAGCTGCTAGCAAACTTCTGACGGCTTTTCTTTTTATCTTTGGAGTCTTTAGCCAGTTTATGTTCATAGGCTGGGATGTCTTGACAGCCTGGGTTTGCGTTGCCCTTTTTTTCTTGTGTTACGGTGTTGCAGCTTTGCTTTCCCGTATCCGCTTCCGCATTCCGCTTAATGCCCCCGAGCTTTTTACGAACAACCCCGCCATGCAGGAATATCTTCGGCTGGACAAGTTCCAGCTCCACAAAGTCACCGCCCAGTTCATGTTTGTCAGCAAGGTCATAGACATTCAGCTGAAGTTAGCCAAGGCCGATTCCATTTCCTGTCCAACGACGCTTATCCTGGCCAGTGATGAGAAAATCATCGACAATGACGAAACGGAACAACGCGTAGGCAAATTAGCTGGCGATTTTTTGAAAATCATCCGCCTGCCGGGGTCGCACACGCTGGAATTCGAGCCAAACCCTCAGCCTTTCTTCAATGCAGTAGTCCAGGCCGTCGCTCGCGGAGAAAAGGGAGAGGAAAACGAATTATGAATAACCAATAAGGAATTTTGAATTTTGAAGTGAAAATAGAAAAAAGGAAAACCGGGTTCCCAATCAAGTTGGGAATGACAAAATTAAAAAACTAAAAAATGCGGAACAGCAAGCCGGTATCAACTCTGCTCGCCATTCCGCGTTTTTGTATTCAAAAAATCAATCTAAACCAATAAACAAATCAACCGGTCAACCAGTTAACAATGCATTCCGCCGTCCATGAGCAGGCTTTCGCCGTTCATGTATGACGATGCCTCCGATGCAAGGAATACGACCGGGCCTTTTATGTCGTCAGGCCCAGCCATGCGATGACCAGCCAGGACTTTACCCGTGTACGTTTTGTGGAAAACCGCATCCTGGACTCCGGTACTGCTATCCTCCATCAGGCCGCCCGGACAAATGCAATTCGCCCGGATATTGAAATCCGATAACACGTGCGCCTGATATCGCGCGAGGTTCAACAGTCCGGCGTTGTGGAAGAAGTAATCCGGCGCCGGGTCGCCAGACATTGTCGAACCGGTATAGTTGCTGAGGTCCGGGCCGAACATTCCCATCATCGAACTTATGTGGATAATCGAACCCCCGCCGCGTTTCTTGATAAGCTCGGTGGCCTCTCGCGTTATGTGCCACATCCCCGTCGCATTAACACGCATGGACTCGGCAAAATTCGCGATGTCATCGGCGTAGCCTCGCATGGGCCGGAGGACAGCGTTGTTGACGAACACATCAAGCCCGCCGAATTTTTCATCGATCTGCTTAATCAACGCATTTACGGAATCCGGCTGGGCCTGGTCAAGGGCCATGCCGATCACGTCCAGCCCCTTATCCTGAAATTCTTTCGCGACAGCCTGGGCTTTGTCCAGACTTCGAGAGGTTATGACAACCGTGCCGTCCGCCTCAGCCAATCCCTCAGCGACACACTTTCCATATCGCTGCACGCCGCCCGTTACAAGGCAGACCTTACCCTTAAGGCTGAAAAGTTCTTTAACATTCATTGCGTAATCCTTGCTATGTTTTTCTGAAATCTTGCAAAACGACTCACCAATAGCAGTCGTAACCTCGAAAAATTATCATAACAATTTTCTGCACTTTGTACAGCATGTATCTTGTGGGAATTGGAAAAAATTTACACAAAGTCTAAACGGACTAAACCTGCGAATTGTCCCCTTGCAGCCAGGAAGGAAACCTGGCTGCGAAAATAATGATCCATCAAGGTCAAAAAAAGTACAGCCCGGTGCCGTGGTTGCTGTGTTTGCAGCCACGCAACCAAGATTGCGCATTACATGCCTGCAAAAAACGCAGGCACGGCACCCAACGCCGTGAACTGTTTAGTGTTTCCAATGGTTGTAACGTTAGGACTATAAATAAGAAAGGACTCTTTTGCCGATAATAATCGTGTCGCGACAAAAATCGGAAAGGAGTCCTTATGAAACACTCAAAGCAGTGTAGACAATATTCGTATCGACATTTCTTGCGGTCAGGATTAAACCAATTCCTGCCCGCGGCTATTTTTCGAAACACAAAATTTCAAATCACGCCAGATGGCAGCCAATGGTTTTGGTTTACACGGTATTGATGACGTGCTTCAGCCCTGGCTGCACGCTCAAAGACCGATTTGCCGAAGCTCGAAAATGTATCATAGAAATGTATCCGACGCGGCGACGAGTCGGCCAAACATATCAGGGTTTTATAAAGCAATTGATGTCGCTTGGCAACATTCTATTAGTTCCGGTAATGGAACATCTTCGCCGGCGGCTTCGGGAGATTGCAGCTGAACATTGGACGCGTGAAGGCTTTTTGGCTTTCGCCGTTGACGGCTCGCGTGTGGAAATGCCGCGTACCGAAGCGAATGAGGAATCATTTGGTTGTGGCGGCAGAAAGGGTACCGGTCCGCAGGCCTGGCTGACGACTTTATGGCATATCGGCAGTGGGCTTCCGTGGGCCTGGCTGATCGGCAAAGCCACCGATGCCGAACGAAATCATCTTCGAGATATGCTTCATATACTGCCTGAAAAGGCATTGCTTATAGCTGACGCCGGTTTTACTGGCTATGATCTGATGAAGAAAATTCTCCTTCACAACAGATCGTTCCTGATTCGTGTTGGCTCGAATGTAACGCTGCTGAAAAACCTTGGCTATGCCAAAATAGAAAATGACGGCACGGTTTACCTCTGGCCTGTAAAGGCTCAGGAAACAGCCACGCCTCCACTTGTCCTTCGTTTGATAACGTTGCAGCGCCATGGTAAGAAGATGTATCTGCTGACAAATCTTGATGAAGAAACATTGAGTACGAAACAGGCTGCGTTTTTCTATGAGTTGCGATGGGGTGTTGAAGTTTTCTTTCGCTCTTTGAAGCAAACCCTAAGCCGACGTAAAATGCTGAGTCGCGCCCCTCGACAAGCCAGGGCTGAACTTGCCTGGACGATGATAGGCCTTCAGCTGCTGGGCCTGCTGAGCGTAACGGAGATAATTCGTGTAAAACACGATCCTCTAAGCTGGTCGGTTGCGATGTCGCTGCGAGCTGTTCGTAATTCCATGCAGAATCGCCAGCCGTCTGCGCCCCACCGTGATTTGCTGATTGCCTTTTCTAAATGCGTGAAAGATAGGTATACTCGCAAGAGCAGTAAGAAAGCCCGGAATTGGCCGCATAAGAAAAAGGAGTCTCCTCCTGGCTGCCCTAAAATACGCAATGCAAATAAAACAGAACTCGCTTTAATTAAGGAAATTAGTAAAATAAAACCAGCAGCTTAGTTCACGGCGTTGCACGGCACCCTGAAAAAGCATTCAAAAGGACATTGCAGATTTTAGGGATCAGTTGCCTTTTATGAACTCCGCTTTGATAACGTTCTGGGAGACATCTGAGATTTCGAGTTTGTCTTCCATCTGCTCGACTATTTTCTCAGCCAGTAGCTCAGCGGTGCAGTCCGCTTCGATGGAAATGTCGGCATTGCTGTTGTTGTATTCAGCCCGGACGTCCTTGACCTGTTTGATAGCACTGAGGGCTTTTTTGAGCTTGACATAGTCTCCGTATTTGATATTGGAGACTTTCAGTCTGACTTCGCCCCTGCCTTCCATCACGTCCATCCAGAACCGCAGAATATTGTTTGTGATCAACGGCGCGATGAATTGGCCTTCTGCGTCGAGGGCCTGTTTGGCTGCGGTCTGGGCTGCACCCTGAACGCCCGGAAACGCCTGGCCCGGGATTGAGGATATCAATTGGCCCGTATCTGAGCGGAAGGTTTTGATATTTGCTTCGCCCCAGTATTTATGTCTCATTCGGCCATATAGTTCTTTGGGATATTCAGCGTCTTTCGTAGCTGTCGCTACGCCGGTGATGAAAATCTGAGCGCCGAAGCGTTTGGCGATAGCGGCGATCAGGCCCGGCTTGTCCTCAGCAACCGCAGCCTGGAGATCGCGCTCGTCAATAGCCTTGATCTGACCCTTGTCGACCAGCAGAAAGCCGTTCTTGAGCAGCAGATTTTCAACGCGGGTCTGGACGGTCGGCACTTCCTGCCAGGTCTCATCGATCCGCTCACGAATGAAGACCATTATCTTGGGCCTGCCCATCTGCTTGAGCAGATTCGTCACCACGCCCCAGGTATCTTCGATCCCCTGTTTGGAAACCACACATCGCATCTGGATGGCCCACGTGCCGTCATCGGCTGGGTCTTTGTCTCCGGAAAGAATCTCCCTGCTCTGGATAAAACCCGCAGCCCGCGCCAACACGGTGTCTTTGACAAGCGTAAAATCTTTCGTCTGGGATTGCGAGTAGATGAATGAGCCAGCTGCCTCTTCGATAGCTTTTCGCTGGGCGTCGTTCATGGCTTCGGTCTTCGACATTCCCTCGCCGACAACGGTGACGGTAACGAGATTGTCGTTCGCAGCCTGGGCGGGCATTGCAAAGCATATGCTAACAAGCACAAACGCGATTAAACTCGAGATCATTATCTTTCGCATGAGAATTCCCTTCTTCCTGGGTTTCCATATGAACACTGGTATTCAAAACCGACTAAAACACGGATTTCACTGATTAAAAATGGATTACACGAAAAGAGTTTAAAATAGTGTCATTCTGAGCAAGACAAAAGCCATCGTCGAAGAATTTCTAAACTTTCCAGATTCTTCGGTAACGACCTGACGGCCTGCTCAGGATGACACGTTTTTTCTCTTGGCCATTTCCTGGTGTCTGTTTTCATTTCCACATTTACATGCCTGCAAAAAACGCAGGCATGGCACCCGAAGAGACCTTTGTAATCTTTTACCGGTCAACCGGTCAACCAGTGACAAAACTACGGAACAACAACCGTTTCCTGATGAACTGTTGTCGTTTCGCTTTCACGGTGAACTTTTACTTCGTCTTCACAGCCTACTGTAGCGCCCGCCAATGCCAACATTGCCGTCACCATTAATATTGATAGAAGTTTTTTCAACATTTTATATCTCCTGTTTTTCTATTGGATTCTTTGGGTTGATTTACAATAAGCCGGGTCGAAAAGCCCGCAGACTCTTCGACCCAGCCAGGTTTATTGTCGCTAATCAGCGAACTCTTTTGATTGATACCAGGTACAGTTTCCAGATCGGCTTGAGGTCCAGCTCGACTGTCACTTCCGCAGTGCCGTCGGGATAGTATTTTTCCGAATTGTTGACTACGCTTGCGCCGAGTTGGAAGGCTTCCATCCGCGTTGCGATATCGTCGTTCTGCGCGACGAAGTCTCGGACGGAGGTATCGGACGTAATCATCAAGCCGTCGACCTGTTCAGCCAGTTTGCGACGCGCATCGAGTTCCGCTGCCCGCTTGGCCATGAGTTTTGCCTGGGCGGCGTTGGGGTTATCAGTATCGATCGCAGCCTGGCCCTTCATGCGAAGCGTATCGGTCACCCATGCCGGAGCCTTGGTTGCGGTCTCAAGCACGGCGATCTGTTCCGGCGCATAACCTTTGCAACAACGTGCCGGCGGTACGCCCATGCCGACCTCGGTGATCTTGTCGAAACGGACTTTTTCTACGTAGTCCTGCATGGCCTGGATTTTTACGCGGTCACCTTTATAGTGGGTATCCGCCCAGCTCTTCAGGCTGGCTACGACGGTCTTGAGGGTCACTTCCATCTCAACTTCAACGATCAACTCGTCACGATGATATCGGATGCCGATTTCCTTGGCACCTTTCAGGAAAGTTCGCATATCGACATTGATATCGTCAGACTCAGCTACGAAATCCTGAACGGTCGTATTTGAGGTAATGTGCACGCCCCGGATTCGCTCAGCCAGTCTTCGCAGGCCGTCGACCCGGGCGGCCCGCACAGCCATGAGTCGGCCTTGAGGGGTGCAATGCTCATGCCAATACTTGCCCGCCTGTCCGAAAGGCCTGGGCATTCTGCCGTCGGTGGGGACGGGCTGAAGCTCGTCCTCGTCAAGCTCCTCGGGAACAACGCCGGAACCGACAACGGTAATTTTGTCAAACTTGTTGGTCTGGGTCATCTGCGAGAAGTCGGAAATCTTGACCTTGTCACCCTTGTAGTGGGCTGAGTAGATCTTCTTCAGATTGGTCTCGATGGTTTGAAGCGTTACCGACATGGTAACCTCAGCTGTGCCGTCCTCATAGAACTTCGGCTTGCCTTCTTCCTTCATCCCGCGAATGAATGCATTCAAGGCTGTCTCGATCGTGTCGTTTTCGGTGACGAAGTCCTGAACCGTCGTGCTGGAGGTAATATTCAAACCCTTGATGCGCTCGGCCATTTTCCGCATCGCATCAACTCGGGCAGCCCGAATGGCCAATAATTTCCTTTGGGCGTCACGCTGAGCCGTCTGTGCCAATACAGGCTCAGCCAGAACCGCAAGCACACCCATCGACAACAACACCAGTAGCGTTTTGTTAAACTTTCCCATCATTAATTCTCCTGTTTCCAAGTTTTTTTGCCGAAACTCTTGCTCCGACATTGAATCCTGTTTACCGCATATCCCGCAATAGACACATGGTTTCTCGGCTGGTTAGCTGTGAAAATTAGTTTTTTTTCAAAAATCCTTGTCCCAAAACAACAGAACATCTATTACACAGATAAAAACCGGACTTCACAAATGTTTGTCGTTTCAGAAAAATCTTCTTAATACGTGTAATCTGTGGACTATTCTTATTCGTTTTTTTTAGCTTTCCAGGTTTATTGAATCCTGACTACTGACTACTGAATCCTGCTTTAATCCCCATTTTCCACTCTCACCCGACGGCGGGCCTTTATGAATTTGGACTCCGGGTGGAGCTTGACGGCCTTGGAGTAGGCCTGGTACGCGTTGTCCATCTGGCCCAGGGCTTCGTAGCAAAGTCCCATATTGAACATAGCACCGTAATCGTCGGGTTTTTCATTCAAGGCGCCCCGATACAGGTCTATGGCGTCGGCATATTCCTGTTCTTTGGCGAATTTGTTACCCTCTGCGGTTAATGGGCTTTCACCCTTCTCAAGATTAACCTTTACGGAAACCTGATGCGGGCTGACCTTGGAGATGAATTCTTCGACACATTCCTGGATCATAATTGTGGTGATCGCGGACATGTTTTTCTCGTATTTTTTGTACTTTTCCTTGTCTTCTTTGTCTTTGGAGTCGTATTTCCGCATAACCGTAACCGAGCAGATGGTCTTGCTGGTATGGATATCATCCATTGTGAAGTTGATAGCTGCGGTGGACTGGTAACGTCGCGTGGTTACGGGAATGCTGCCATAAGGGGTCGGAATGGAACTTTTGTTTTCCTCCACGTTTTCCGTGACGTAGACCGAGCCGTAGATCATCGCATCCACATTTGCAATTTTGCCGAGTTTGACGGCTTCGTTTGTGTCGGCAATGGACATCTGGAAATCACGCTCGTCCATGATGGCCGATACCCGCTTGCGGTCGACAATAACATACCGATGGAACTTCTTGTTGTATTCATCCATGGCGGAAGTCAGTTTATCGGTAGCTATTTCGCCCCATTTTTTCTCCGTGCCCTGCTTGGCTCCGAACTGGACGATAGCTATCTTATTGACGCCTTTGGGGATATCATACTGAGCAGGCCTATCATACTTTATGGAGATTTGGGCCTTCTCTTCTCCACAACCCACCAATGCCAAGCCCGAAATAATCACAGCCAGACCAACAAAAGAAAATCTTGACATTGCTAAGACTCCTTAATTGAATTATTTTGATAATATCTGCTTCTAAAAATCGGTTCAGAAAACAGCCAAGCCAAATCGTACGCTTTTTCCCGTACCTTGACATATGGAATCGGATTACACCTTCGCAGTATTGTATTATAATTGGCTAACGATATAAAAAAGTCAAGCCCGGATTAGTGAAAAAAATCGGAAACTCGCCGGCTTATATCTGGCAATTAGCTTCGTTTCATGGCTTTTTGGGAAAATTTGGCAAAAAAACCTTCCCAGCCCCGAAAACGGCCTTGACAGAAGGGCCACCCATGTTCATAATACGCGACTCTTTACAAACCGAGAGGATTGGCGAGAAATAATCTTGCTGATCGAATAGGTAGGCTCCGAATGAAGGACAAACAGACGGGGCTGAATGAGAGTACAAGTTAGGAATAACCATGACAACGAAAACCATGACAACAAAAACATACATGGCCAAGACAGGCGAAGTACAGGCCAAATGGCACTTGGTGGATGCGACCGATAAAGTCGTAGGTCGGCTTGCTGCCGATATAGCTGTGATCCTGCAGGGCAAAAACAAGCCTGAATATACCGCCCACATCGATACAGGTGATTTTGTGGTGGTTGTTAACGTCGATAAGGTCAAGCTGACCGGTAAAAACAAGCCCGTACAGCGCGTCTTCAAGAACTACACCGGTTATCCCAGCGGCTTGAAACTGACAACCGCCGAAGAAATGCTGGAAAAGAAACCGGAAAAAGTCCTCAGCGAAGCTGTCCGCCGAATGCTGCCAAAGTCCAGAATGGGCAGCGCCATGTTGACCAAACTTAAAATATATGCAGGCCCGGATCACCCGCATCAGGCTCAAATGCCTGTGGCACTGGAACTGTAACAAAACCCATCAGGGAAAATGGAAGAAAATATGTCAGAGTCCAATGAAAACGCGAATGTCGAGTCAACCGAAAGCCAGGCTGTAGAGGCCCAGGCCAGCGAAACCAAAAAAGTTGAAGCGAAAGCAGCCCCTGCTCCGAAACCCAGCAGAACCGCACCTCCGCTGCCTGAAGGTACGCATTACATCTGGGGCACAGGCCGACGAAAGGCTTCCATTGCACGCGTCAGGATCAAACCTGGCAGTGGAAAAATTCTGATCAATCAGCGCGAAGTGGTTGATTACTTCAAGAAGCTGCGTGACCAGGAAACTGCCTTGGCTCCATTGAACACCCTGGGCATGCTGGGAAGTTTTGATGTTTTTGCGAACGTCAGTGGCGGCGGTTCAACTGGCCAGGCCGGTGCTGTCTCCCTCGGCGTGGCAAGGGCTTTGTCCAAGCATATGCCGGATAACGAACACGACCTCCGCAACAAGGGCCTCCTGACCCGTGACGCGAGAATGAAAGAACGGAAAAAGCCAGGCCAGCCCGGCGCTCGCAAGAGCTTCCAGTTCTCGAAACGTTAATCCGACATCAAATTCGGAATCCCTCAAGCCCCGGCTCCCGAAAAGGTGTTGGGGCTTGTTTTATGAACAAGGATTCTGTAATCAGTACTCAGCTATAAGTAGAAAGTACAGAAAAAGAGAAAAGCATGAAATCTCAAAACCAGAAAATAAAAATAGTGCTGATCGGCGGCAGTGGCTACGCTGGCTTTGAAGCCTTACGTTGGTTGAGGCGTCATCCGCAAGCTGAGGTGGTGGGAGTTTTCGGCTTTGAAAGCATCGGGCCGGTCGACACTTTCCATCCACTGCTGAGCAAGCAGGAAACGCTTGTGCAGGAAAAGTTTGACATCCAGGCCATCGCTTCGCTAAGTGCCGACCTGGCCATGCTTTGCGTGCCACACAAAGTGGCTATGAGTTACGTGCCCTCCCTGAGACAGGCAGGAATGAAGGTTATCGACTGGTCGGCTGACTATAGGCTGAGCGACGCAGCTGAGTATGAAAAATGGTATTGTCCTCACACAGACCCGGCTGGTCTGGCTGAGGCGGTCTACGGCTTGCCGGAATTTTTTGCAAACGATATCGCCAAAGCCAATCTCGTTGCAAACCCGGGCTGCTACCCGACGTGTGCTTCGCTGGCTATCGCGCCCATCCTCCAAGCCGGCCTGATTGAGCCGGACGGAATTATAGTAAGCGCAATCAGCGGCGTAAGCGGTGCGGGCAGAACCCCCAGCCTGAAGTATCACTTCCCCGAACGGAATGAAAACTTCGAGCCTTACGGGATCGGCAATCACAGACACATGCCCGAAATGGAACAGGTCATATCGAACATTTCAGGCCAGGCTGCGACGCTGCTGTTCCAGCCTCACCTTTGCCCCATGGACCGAGGAATGCTCTGCTCCATCTACGCAAAACCGACCGCCAAGGCTACAGAAACCAAACTGATCGAAACCCTGCAGCAAACCTATGATAAAAAACCTTTCGTGCGCGTACGGACGGATATAATCCCAGCTACGAAGTACGTCTCCGATACCAACTACTGCGACGTCTCCGCCAGGCTGGCCAAGGGCACGGTGATACTTTTCTCCGCACTGGACAACCTGCTGAAGGGCGCCTCCACCCAGGCCATCCAGAACATGAACATAATGTTCGGCCTGGACGAAACGACCGGACTGTTCTAATTTTAGATTTCAGATTTTTCAGACAAGAGAACACGGATTTCACTGATTAAAAACGGATTTCACGAATAGTTTAGCTTTATGAGATTAGGTTTCATAAGTGACATTCGTGGAAAGTTGTCATAAGAATACAGAGGCAAAAAATGTCAAATGTGCGTCACATAACAATCCCCAAGGGTTTCGTCGCGGGTGCTACTGCCTGCGGGATCAAGCCGTCCGGCAAAAAAGATTTAGCTGTCATCGCGGGCCAGGCCGACCTGGCAGCTGCGGTCGTCACCACCAGCAACCAGATCACCGGCGCGCCGATCCAGTGGGTTCGCTCGATACTGCCTAAGGGTTTCGGAACAATTCGCGGCATGGTCATCAACGCGGGCAACAGCAATGTCTGCACAGGCAAGACTGGCCTGCGCGACGCGAAAACCATGGCCAGTCTGACGGCCAAAGCTCTCGGCACGACAACGGAAAAAGTCCTCGTCGCCTCGACTGGCGTGATAGGCCATCCGCTGCCGATGAAGAAAGTCCAGGCGGGCATTGAACAGGCGACAGCCTGTCTTGGCCTGCGGAACGACTCAGCTTTTATCCAGGCCATGATGACCACAGACCTCCATGAAAAGTCCGCTCTCGTGCAGACCAAGATCGACGGCAAAGCTGTAACCGTAGCCGGGGTCGTCAAGGGTTCGGGCATGATCGCGCCTTCGCTGGCAACTATGATCGGCGTGATAACAACCGATGCAGCAATAAGTCCAACCGTTCTGCACAAGGCATTGAAAGAAGCTGTCCGACCAAGCTTCAATGCCGTCTCCGTAGATACCGATCAGAGCACGTCCGATATCGTAGCTGTCCTTGCCAGCGGCCTGGCTGACAACAAAACCATCAAAGCCGGCACACCCGGCTATAAAAAATTCGCCTCTGCCCTCCAGGAAGTCTGCAACGAGCTTGCCTACGCACTCGCTGCTGACGGCGAGGGCGCGACTCGCGTTGTTCGCGTTATCGTAAACGGTGCCCGCACCGCAGCTGAGGCTGAATTCGCAGCCAAGAGCGTTTCGGAAAGTCCGCTGGTCAAAACAGCTGTGCATGGCGCGGATCCAAACTGGGGCAGAATCGCCATGGCGTTGGGAAAATCGGCTGCGAAAGTCCAGGCTGAGAAACTCACGATCAAGGTCGGGGATACCACGGAACTCGTGAAGGTCTTCACGCGAGGCACGGGCTGTAAATTCGACCCGAAAAAAGCGTCAAAGCTTCTCTCCGGCAAGGAAGTCATTATCGACTGCAACCTGGGCCTGGGCAAGGGAACCTTCACTGCCCTGACCTGTGACCTCAGCAAAGAATACATAACAATAAACGCGGACTACACGACATAAAAACGGTTACATCGGGTGAAGTTTTTGCTATGGCTGGTCTTGCCTGGCGAACTATTTTCCGCCGGTGAGGAGTTGCATTGCTTCGCTTCGGGTAGCCAGGTTTGTACGGAACAGGCCCAGCATGGAAGACGTTACCATGACCGAGCCTGGTTTTTTCACACCTCGAATTGTCATGCAGGTGTGAGTGGCTTCGATGATAACGCCCACGCCCTTTGCCTGGAGTTTATCCATAAGCATTTCCGCGATCTGGCTGGTGAGTCTCTCCTGAACCTGAGGCCGGCGTGCAAAGGCTTCTACAACACGAGCGAGTTTGCTCAGCCCCGCGACCTTACCGTCGGGAATATACGCAACATGGGCCTGGCCCATGAAGGGCAAGAGGTGATGCTCACACATCGAATAAAACGGGATGTCGCGAAGCACGACCATCTCGTCGTAATTCTCCGTAAAGCCGATATCCAGATGAGAGGCAGGGTCTTCAGTCAGGCCCGAAAAAAGCTCCTCATACATTCTCGCCACTCGTTTTGGCGTATCGCGAAGCCCTTCCCGGTTCGGGTCTTCTCCGACAGCTGTTAGGATAGTCGTGACCGCCTGCTCAATTTTCTGCCTGTCTATATCGTTCATAAACTCTCTTATATTCGCTCAGGCCGGCCTGGTCAATGTTATCTGAAAGCTGGAGGAGAATAATCTCCCCGCCTGGAAAGTATCAGGTCGTGGCTTGTCGCGATGACCTTGAAACCCATGGACAAAATACCCGCGACATTTTTCAGACACATCTAATCTTTTTGGGTTTTGCGATCATGCCCGCTCTTGCTCTGGCGGATAAACAGGCGGATAGGCACTTCATTGAAGGGCAGAAATTCGCGGAACTGATTAACGAGGAATCTCTGGAAGCTCTGGTCGAAGCTGCGAACGTCATTCACGAAACAGACGATGGTTGGCGGAGCCACGTCGACCTGGGAGGTGTAATATATTTTCGGCGGCCTGGTACCGGCATGATGACTCGGGCCTCGCTTGGCCAGGATTGTTTCCATAACGTTATTAAGCTGGCCTGTTGTAACACGAAAGTTAGCCTGTTGGAAAAGCTGCTCTGCCAGGCTTATTGTCGCATGAACGTTGGTGCCCTTATTTGCGACTGTAATGCTGATTGGAGCGTAGGCAAGTGACGGGAAAGTTTTTGCGAAATAGTCCGCATAGTCTTCGGTGGAGGCGAAATCCTTGGCCAGGTCCCATTTATTGACCACGATTAGCACGGGTTTGAATTCCTCCGCGATGATGCCGGCCAGGTTTTTGTCCACTTGCGAGACCGGCTCGGACGCGTCGATCATCAGGGCGACCACATCGGCCCGGCGCACGGAGCGCATTGCCCTATGCTGGCTGTAATATTCGATATCGCTTGCGATTTTCTTTGTTCGCTTCACGCCGGCGGTATCGATCAGCATGAGCTTCTGGCCGTTGTGATCGATCATGACGTCCACGGCGTCTCGCGTCGTGCCGGGCATCTCGGAAACGATCACCCGTTCCTCGCCAGCCAGGGCGTTTATGAAAGTGCTCTTGCCTGCGTTTCGTTTTCCAACGATAGCCAGTTTCAAAACAGGCTCGTGGGGCGCTTCGGGCGGCAGGTGTTTGAGGGCCTCGTTCAGACGCTCCAGGACTAGATCGATATTTCGGTTTTCTTTGGCGCTGATATCCAGCGGATCGCCGAAACCCAACCTGTTAAGTTCGCCGATTTCCGTATTAAGAAGATGCGTGTCGATCTTGTTGGCCAGGAGAATCACTGGTTTGTTCTGCTTGCGAAGCTTTTCCGCTACGTGACGATCCAAAGCCGTAATACCTTCCCTCGCATCAACCACGAAAAGGATAACCGCCGCAGTGAGTATCCCGAAACGAATCTGCGACTCGACGTCCTCGGTGAGATTATCGGCGTCTTCAATTCCCATCCCGCCGGTATCTACCAGCTCGACGAATCGCGGAGTTTCGTCGTCGAATTCGCTCAGGCAGATGGTAGTACTCACGCGGTCGCGAGTCACGCCGGGCGTGGCCTCGACTATGGATATACGCCGACCAGCCAGGCAATTAAGCAGGCTGCTCTTGCCGACGTTAGGCCGGCCTACAATTGATACGATTGGCAAACTCATAGGATTCTTTCGGAAGTTTTTTTACACGAACCGCCCAAACGTGATGTTGTCTCTGAAGCATATGTTTAAGAGGAGATACTCTAACGTTTTTCCCGAAATTAGCAACTAAAATGCCCGAAGACAGGCTGGGCACTTGACAATTATCAGCGGGGACCCTAGGCTTTTGTGGAAACACAATGAAAGACGACGAATCAACAAGTCAGCAGCTGGGCGAGCAGGCAGGCCAAACCAGCCAAATGTCGGAGGAATCCTTCGTATTGTCCGAGCCAATCCCCGTAGCTATGATCGGCCTGGGTTCATCGGCCAGGCGAACCCTCGAGGCCCTGGCGGATTGTCCCTCAGCCAGGGTCGTCGGCGTGGCGGATCGTGATTCTCAAAAAGCCCAGCAGGCAGGCAGGGAATTTGAAGTTCCTCATTACACCGACAATCGTCAGTTGCTGCTAGGAACTAAGCCGGCGATACTGTTTCTGGCAACGCCCCCCATGCCCGCGATGGATATCATGGATTATTGCGCGTCGCTGGGTATTCACGTCTGGAAGGAGGCTCCGCTGGGCAGAAACCTTGCCGAAGCTGCTTCCATGGCCAGGCGTTTTGAAGACGCCGAACTCAAACTGGCAGTCGGTACCCAAAGGCGTTTCGCCGAAACATACCGCCACGCCTTTGACCTGCGAACCCGCATAGGCCAGGCCTTCCTGGCCCACGCGCAGTATTTCTTCAACTGGGGCACGGATCTCCAATGGCGCGCGGACACCCAGTCTGCCGGCGGAGGAGCGTTGCTGGAACTGGGTTATCATTTCATCGATCTTCTGGTCTGGCTGCTCGGGCTGCCCGAGGAAGTCTATGGCCTGACCACATGCAGCACGGCCTCGGCGGAGAGGCTCGCGGAATCAGGCAGGCCTGAAGCTCCGCACGACACGGAAGACAACTCCTCAGCCTTGTTGCGATACCGCTATGACGCCATGGCTACGTTTTCAGTCTCCCGAATTTCAGGCCCAGTCAGCGAACAACTCTCCCTGAGGGGACATGACGGTTCATTGGTAGCTTTGAGCGACTCATGCACGCTGCGAAATCCCGACGGCGATGTGATCGACCACCTGCAGGACGAATCTACCCCGCAGGATATATTCCGACGCCAGGTCGACAGCTTCATCCAGGCTGTCGCTGCAAACGCCGGACAATATCAGTGCTCCGCTCTGGAAAACCTGATGACGCACGCCGTGATCGACGCAATCTACCTGTCAAACCAGACCTGCCGCCCGGAAAGCCCTCTCCGCCAACTTGAAATCCACGGCATGTCGCCAGCAGAATGCCTGAAATATGCGGAGATCTAGAGAATATCAAACTTGAGAATTCCCTTTTTGCTGGCTTGCTTTGCTCTTGGCTGCGTCAGAAACGTTGCGGAATATCTACAAATATGCCTTACGTTTCTTCCTTGCCACGAACAAACCCGCTACGCAAAAACTGGAACTCTCAACTTTTCAATGCTCTAGTTAGTCGTCCCTGAAAAAGTTGTTTTTTTGTCATTCCGGGCGCAGTGAAGCGGAGACCCGGAATCCAGGGAATACAATCAAGACGGGAAAAAAGCCCACAATGGAAATATCGCCCCGGTTGGGCCGGCCTGGATACCCGCTTTCGCGGGTATGACACGGGAGGAAAAATCGCCAGTTGGATATTAAATGATGACATCATATTGCAAGGCTGCGAGGAGTTATTCTTCATAACCTTGCGATTTGCAACCGGCATTATAGAAATTTTAGAGCCTATTTTAAAGGCTATGCCGACTTTTTCAGGGACGACTAGTTACATATTCTTGTTAAGAGCCTTTTTCTTTTTTCGCTCTTCCTGCCAGTCGGCTACGGATTGAACCATAACATACAGGGACGGAATGAAGGCCACGCCGATAACGATGGCGGTAAGCATTCCTCCGAAAACCGCGGTACCCAGCGCATGCCTGCTGGCAGCGCCGGCGCCTGAGGCGATAACCAGCGGGAACCAACCCAGCAATGCCGAGAAGGCCGTCATTAGGATTGCGCGGAATCTCAGGTTGGCAGCTTCGCTTGCGGCGTCGAAACGGTTTTGTCCTTCTTCGTGTTTGACTTTTGCAAATTCCACGATGAGGATCGCGTTTTTGCTGGCCATGCCTATCAGCAAGACCACACCGATCTGTGTGTAGACGTTATTGTCCAGTCCTCGCAACAGCGTAGCGCCAGCTGCGCCCAGCAGTGCGAACGGAATGGAAAGCATAACCGCGATTGGTATTCGGAAGCTCTCGTACTGGGCAGCCAGGAAAAGATAAACGAACACAGCTGCCAGCGCGAAAATGTACGGCGCCTGATTCCCAGCCTTGATTTCCTGATACGACATGCCCGTCCATTCATAACCCATCGTTTTGGGCAGAATCTGTTTGGCGAGTTCCACCATCGTGTTCATGGCCTGGCCTGAGCTGTAGCCTTCGCCGGGCTGGCCCGTGATGGCAGCGGTGGGGTACATGTTATATCGGCTGATGACCTGTGGGCCGAAGGTTTCGTCGATTTCTATCATTGTGCCCAGCGGCAGCATTTGGCCTTGACTGTTGCGGACTTCAAGACTCGCGATATCATCAGGCTGGCAGCGGAACTGCCCCTCAGCCTGGATCTGAACCTGATAAACCCGGCCGAACTTATTGAAGTCATTGACATACAAAGACCCAAGATAAGCCTGCATGGAATCAAAAACCGTGTCCAGCGGTACGCCCATGGTCATTGCCTTCGTTCGGTCGACGTCCACGAACAATTGCGGAACGTTTGCGCGGAAAGTGGTGTAGACGCTCGTTGTTGCAGGCCTTTGGTTGGCCTGGGCGATTATCTCGCCCGCATAGTCCTGCAAAGCGTTGGAACCAAGCGAACCGAGATCTTCCAGCTGAAGCTGGAATCCGCCGGTTACGCCCAGACCAGGAATGGCTGGCGGCACAAAGGCGATGATTTTGGCTTCCTGTACCTGGGAAAATTTCTGAACCATTTCACGGAGAACGCCCGCGATCTGCTCCTGACGAGTAGTTCGCTCATCCCACGGTTTGAGCACGACCACGAACGAAGCATAGTTCGAGGCTACCGTACCGTCGAGCATGGAATAGCCTCCGATTGAAACGGTATTGGCAACGGCGGGGATCGAGCTGCAAATAGCGTCAGCCTTGTCAACGACCTTGCTTGTACGTTCGAGCGATGCACTGTCGGGCAGCTGGGCGTTAATGATGAGGTAGCCCTGGTCTTCAGTCGGCATAAAGCCGGTGGGCATCACGATATACCCACCCACCGCCAAGACCACAAAGGCCAGGAACAGCACGCCCATAATCAGGCTGCGTCTGACAAACTTGCTGATCATCACCGTATAAGCCGATCTGGTCTTCTCAAATCCGAAGTCGAATATCCTGAAAAAAACAGCCTTCTTTTTGTTCGGATCGGTCGGTTTGAGCAGCAGCGCGCAAAGGGCCGGACTTAGAGTAAGCGCGTTGACTGAGCTGATGCACGTCGAGGCCGCGATAGTCAGCGCGAACTGCCTGTACAATCTGCCGGTGATACCGCCCAGGAAACCGGTGGGGATAAACACCGCCAGCAGTACGAGTGTGGTTGCGATGACAGGCCCGGTAACTTCTTTCATCGCATCGATAGCTGCCTGCTTGGCAGAGCCTGTTTTGCTCTCGTCGAGTTTTCTGCTGCAGTTTTCCACGATGACAATAGCATCGTCCACAACCACGCCGATGGCTAGCACGAGGCCGAACATCGAAAGCGTATTGATGGAAAAGCCGAGCATGGCCATCAGCGCGAACGTGCCTATAAGCGAAACCGGGATCGTAATGGCAGGGATAAGCGCCGCCCGCCAGTCCTGTAGGAAAACATAGACCGTAAGCACAACCAGGATAACCGCAATAAACAGGGTGTTACGAATTTCGTCGATGGATGCGTTGACGAACCATGACGCGTTGTATGTTATCTGACACGCCATGCCGGCTGGGAAATTCTCCGCCAGCCTGTTTATCTGATCTTCGCACTCAGTCGCCACCTGCAGCGCGTTTGCGCCGGGCAACTGATAGACGGCTATAATCGTCGCGGGTTTACCATTCAGCAGAGAATAGTTGGTATAGCTTTGCGCTCCAAGTTCAACACGGGCCACGTCGCGGACGTATGTAATTTGGCCATCGCTGCCGGTTTTGAGTATGATTGCCTCGAACTGTTCCGGGTCGCTCAGTCGGCCTAGGACTGATACGTTATATTGAAATTCATTTCCGGGCGGTGCCGGCTCTTCGCCGATAACGCCCGCAGCTACCTGCACGTTCTGGGCTTGGATTGCATTGATTACATCCTCTACGGTCATGTCTCTGCTGCGGAGCTTGTTTGGATCTATCCAAATCCTCATGCCGTAATCCTGGCCGCCCAGAATATTCACAGCGCCAACGCCGTTGACTCGGCTGAGCACGTCGCGGATGTTGATCGACGCGTAATTGTCCAGGTCGAGTTTCTTGATGCTGCTGTCCGGCGAATAAAGGCTCGCGAACAGAACAAAGTCAGTGGATTGTTTCAGCGTGGTTACGCCCTGGCGAGTAACTTCCGAAGGCAGTTTCGGCGTGGCGATTGTAACGCGGTTCTGCACCAGCACCACAGCCATGTCCAGGTCCGTGCCGACCTCGAAGGTTACCGTCAATTTGTACGAACCGTCGTTTGCGCACACACTGGACATGTAGAGCATGTCCTCAACGCCGTTGACCTGCTCCTCGATAGGCTGGGCAACGGTGTCGGAAAGAATCTGTGCGCTGGCGCCCGGATAAACAGCTGTGACTGTAACCGTCGGCGGAGAAATGTCAGGGTACAGCGCCACCGGAAGTGTCGCCATCGTTACAAGCCCAGACAGTACAATGACAATCGATATGACCATTGCAAAGACCGGACGACTTATGAAAAATTCACTGAACATATTGTACTCCGTTACTGATACAACATAGCTGAGGGTGGCGTATCAATTTAAAAATTAAACAAAACGTTATTTCTTGGCTGCCTGGGTTGTTGCAGCCTTATTGTCAGCCGTTTGCACAGCGGGTTTTTTCGGTGCAGCTTCCTGCTGCGGATTAACCGTGCTGCCGGGCCTGGCAGACTGCAGGCCGTCGACAACTACCCGGTCTGTCATCTTTATTCCCTTCTTTATAACTCGCATGCCGTCAACAAGCGGGCCGATTTCCACGATATGCTGTTCAACGATGTTTTTGTCATTTACGGTCAGCAGGAAGGGGCCGAACTGACTTCTGCCGAGTGCCTTTTCCGTAACGAGCATGGCGTCGTCTTCATCGTTGATGGGTATTCTGACCCTGCTGAACATCCCAGCCAGGATCGTGCCATCTTCGTTAGGCCAGACCCCGCGAGCCTGTATCGTACCCGTGCTCGGGTCAACCTGATTTGAAAGGTAATCGAGATATCCCTTATGAGGGTAGTCCGTTTCGTTCGACAGCTGCATCCAGACGGGCCTGAGGTTGGAAACGCTGATCTCTTTGCCCTGCTGTGTAAGTTCAGCCCTTCGTTCTTCGACATCGGCACGATATTTAAGCAGTCCGCGTTCGCTGATGTTGAAATAAACGTAGATTGGCTTGAGGGTGACTATATTGGCCAGGAGTGTCGGCTCGCCATAGCCGACCAGGTTCCCGATATCCACAAAGTGTCTGCTCATCTTCCCTGATACCGGAGCAAAGATTTTGCAGTAGCCCAGATTGATTTCTGCCTTTTCGACATTTGCCTTGGCTGCGGAGACGGCTGCGGCTGTTTTGTCGCGTGCCGCTTTGGCGGTCATAAGCTCCATGGAGGTGGAGACTTTCTTTTCGTAGGCTTCCTTATTGCGTTGGTAATTGAAAAGAGCGTCATTGTAGGCAGCTACATTGTGCTGAAGCTCCGCCTTCGCCTGGTCAAGCGCAGCCTGGAAGGGCGCGGGGTCTATTTCAAACAGCAACTTGCCTTCTTCCACCACCGCACCGTCTTCAAAATTGACGCTCTTTAAAAAACCCTGAACGCGCGCACGAAGATCGACCGCCTTGAGGGCTTCGGTTCTGCCTGTGAAATAAGCATAGTCAATGACGGTTTTTTGAATCGGCAGAGCGACCGTCACGTTCGGCGGGGGCGGCGGAGGCGAGGCCTGCTTCTTACAGCCTGGCTGAGCGAGACCGACAACCACTATGCAAACACCGGCAAAAAACTTCCGGGAATCAAAATTCCACATCTATCCACCATCCTTCCAAAGTCTGGAGTAATCTTCTTTAAGTTTATACGTGCACAAAGATATCAAACAACTCTGAACTTACAACTCATCCTGTACTCTTGATTTATCGGCATTTGGAGCGTTCATCACCAGCGGTACTGTTGACCGTGTCGGTTTTTTTTGATAAAATGCCCCGTTTCTTATCTGAACACCGAAATACCAGCGTGAAAGGACTGATTTAAAATGTCAAAAAATTATACCGCAACACTGATTACAGGCGACGGAACCGGCCCGGAACTGGCCAATGCAGCCCGCAGGTGCATAGACGCCGCCTTGGCTAAGACCCCGGGCGCAGGGGCGATTACCTGGACCGAATGCGTAGCCGGCGTTGATATCATGGAATCTCACGGCACGCCCATGCCGGAGGACACCATCGAATCCGTCCGCAATACCGATGTAACCCTCAAGGCTCCGATCACGACTCCTATCGGCACGGGTTTTCGCAGCGTAAACGTTCAGTTGCGCCAGACGCTCGATCTGTACTGCTGCCTCAGGCCCTGCAAAAGCTATGCAGGCGTTCGCAGCAAATATGAAAATATCGACCTGGTTCTCATTCGAGAAAACTGCGAAGACCTCTACGCAGGCGTGGAGTTTGAAAAAGGCACAAAGGAAGTCGGCGAGTTGATCGAGACCGTCAACCGCCTCAGCGAAGGCAAAAAGATTCTCACGCCGGCTGAGAGTACAGGCGTTTCAATTAAACCCATCAGCGTACAGAATTCCGAGCGAATCATCCGTTTCGCTTTTGAATACGCCCGCAAGCACGGCAGAAAGAAAGTAACGTACATCGAAAAGGCCAATATCATGAAGCATTCCGATGGCCTGTTCAAGGAAGTGGCTGAGCGAGTCGCCAAAGAGTATCCGGATATCGAGTCCGAAGAACGGCTGATCGACAACATGTGCATGCAACTGGTGCAAAAGCCCGAACTCTATGATGTTCTCGTAACGGAAAACCTTTACGGCGATATCCTCAGCGATCTCTGTGCAGGCCTGGTCGGCGGCCTGGGTGTCGCGCCTGGCGCAAATATCGGCGATAACGGTGCCGTCTTCGAAGCCACACACGGCAGTGCTCCGAAATATAAGGGCATGAACAAGGTAAACCCCACAGCGGTGATTCTCTCCGGCAAACTCATGCTGGACTACCTCGGCGAAGAAGCAGCTGCCAAAACGCTCGAAGACGCAGTCGCTAAAGTCATAGCCGACGGCAAAGATACCACCTATGACATGAAGCCGCACCGCGACGACCCGACAGCTGTGGGCACCAGCGAAATGGCGGACGCCATTATCGCAGCAATGTAGTTTTCGACGGACGATTTTTGATAAGCATGCTTGGATAACAATTACAATCGTGTTGGCAGCCGAGGTTTTAAGCCCGGCTGCCAACATTTTTGCAGTACATTTTATCTACGTTGGCATTTTAAGCGATTTACGAATAACCGCTCTTCTTCATGCTCTGATCTCGTGTGGCTTATGAATTTATGGCTAGCCACAGTCGCAAGTCCTCAGTATTGCAAGGCCAGTCATCACGCCGAGTTGCATTGCTAAAACCTGCACTTGTCAATAATTCACACAAGCTGTCATCTGACCAGGCCTTTGTAGTACTATGAAACTCCTGTACCCTGCCACTGTCGATATCTTGGACATAAAATGTCTGGCAGGCTACCTGTTGCTCGGGAAACCACTGGTTTTCCGTTCGGCAAGAATAAGGCCGATCTGAAAACAGGCCTGATTCAGACTGCTGTTCCGATGGTTCGCTGCAGCCCACGCGTTCGACAGCCTTCGGCATTTGCACCTCGACGATAACCCGACCTTGGGGCTTAAGGCACCCGTGAACCTTTTCGAGAATCGCCAACGCTTCAGCCGGCGAAAAGACATTCAATTCGCCAAACAGGATCATCGCCAGATCATAAGGCCCCTCAAAAGGGACCTGACGAATGTCACCCACAACGAATTCGCACCGTGTTTTTTCAGGATTGTGCAGCCTGGCGTACCTGATAGAGGCTGGCCCCAGATCAATCCCATAACAACGGTGTCCTTTCATTGTCAGACGATGCGAATAGAACCCCGGCCCACAACCCAGATCCAGTATACTTGCAAGCTCGCCGCCGAGCAGATCGTCGTGAATCCAGGCCACCTGCCGGTCTATCCATTCGGTACGCCGGCTGGCAAGGTCGTGGTTTTGCGATAAGTGCTCAACCAGCATTCGCTCGCTGAAATCAGGGTCACCCCAAGGAATCTTGTAGTCTCCGTGCCATAAATTCTCTTTTTTTATAGTCATTTTTCATTTTCCTTAAAATTGATTTAATTCTCAAACTGACCTATTCGTTGTCATACCCGCGAAAGCGAGTATCCAGGGCTGGCCCAGATGTCAAAATTCAATGCATTTAATAGCCCTCAAAATTGTCGCCTTGTCATTGTGAGCACTTCGCTTCGCTCGGTGTAAACTCCGCGAAGCAATCTCGTTCTTACATTTCAGATTGCCGCGTCGCTGCGCTCCTCGCAATGACAAGAAAACAACTTTTCAGAGACGACGCTCTAATAAAATTCTTGATGGAGTTCCAACGGGCTTTTTGTGTTGATGGTTTACGGGGCGATCCTGGTGTGTGGACACACGCTTTGGCATGCAACAGTTTCGCGCAATATACGACGCCCCGGCAGCCTGGTGAACTCCAGTTGTTAAGACCGTGTTGTATTATTGACGAAACATGATGCTCATCATTATAGTTGTTAATGATGATAAGCACAACTAACAATTAAAAGTGCGACTTGCCGTGTCCCATAATCGTTTTCAAAAAATCTCAGCTGGTACTTGCGAGAGGTCTGGAGCTGTCCAATCAGCACCGCTTTCGGTAAGCTGTTCTGCTGAAAAGCTGGTGGTAAGTCCCAGGCAGTAAGCGCCGGCTGACTTGGCAGCCTTGGCGCCGTTATTGGCGTCTTCCACAACCAGACAATGGGCTGGATTTATGCCGATCGCATCCGCAGCCATGATAAAGCATTCGGGGTCAGGCTTGTGCTTTGTTACGTCTGAGCCGGTAATTACGGCATCAAACGTCTTAGCCGGTATGCCGATCTCAGCCAGGTTGCCCTCGACCTTCATCCTGTCCGCAGCCGATGCCACCGCCAGTTTGATTCCCTTTTCCCGACAATTATTGACAAATTCCAGTACGCCCGGCAATGGCTGAAGCCTGCCTTTGATAAGTTCGAGATAAATTTCGTAGGTGTGAACCTTGTCTCTATGAAGCTCGATCGCAATGCCGTACTTCTCCCCCACCCCGCCGATGTAGCGATTCTCGCCACAGCCTACGAACGGCAGAAAATCCTCAGGCTGCACTTGAGTATCGTAAACATCACGAAACATCTTCATCGCCGCTTCGCATATGATCGCCTCGGAGTCACACAAAACACCGTCCATGTCAAAAATTACGCCTTGAATTTCATTTTTTAATACCATCGTTAACCTTTTTGATCTTGATACTTAGATCTCTTCATTGTTTTTTTGCGGATGAAACCTTGACTTCTTATAAATCTAATCCGATAATATTATCGGATTGGGAATACCCGGTCGGCGGACAGACATGGAAACGTGTCTGTCCGTTTTCTTTTTCAGGGGAACACTTTTAATCCAAACTGATTTTTGTAAATATGTTTTTTCACAACCTCAAAAGCTTTATTTGGTTGATCTGGTTTTAAAATGTGCCTAGCAGTGGGATGCGCACACAAGTCAGCAAGTTGGAGTCCAGTAATATTTCTTCGCTTGTCGTGAAAGAGCAAGGGGAATTTGAAATTTCTGAATTTTCCCTCAGTCATATATCGTGTCCCATTTGTTATCAGGTCGAAAAAGGCTGCTTTCAGTTCATTGTCTTCCCTTTTTCCGCGCGATTCAACAATAATGGGAAGTCTGTCCTGATTATGGATTTCCATGAAATGAACTATTCTTTCCATAGCGAATGTTAGTGATAGAGAATATGGATTAAAGGCTCTTTTTCCATACTTTTCTTGATGTGCATCCTTCTTAATTACAACTAAAAAAAGTGTATAGGGAAAATCCATCATCAACTTTGATAATTCCCGCACAAAAGTTTCCCGTAAAAAAGGATTTTGAAGAAAAGAAAATGGGCCTTCAGCTTTCCGTATTTCGCTACTATGTAGATTAACTCCCTCATGATCCCAATAACGCAATTTCAGTTGTGAAATTTGGGGGACTATCACGTTTGAATAATCATTTCGCTTCACAACAGCTATAGAGAGAACAAAAAGTGGAAATTTCGAATCTATTTTGTCCATTGAGTGATCCCCACACTCATCACAAAAAGCGATAAAATCCGATTTGCCTTGTTCTAAATCCATGTATTTGGTAACCCCCAATTTAGCTTTCTGTAACTTCCACTTCATTACAAAGTTCCTCGAACAGATCGAGGTCGAATGTCGCAGCGGTTTGATGTGCGGCGCAGGCAGTGGCAGCTGAGGCCGCGAGGGCCAGGGCCTGGCCTGGGGGCTGATCGTTCAGCATCGCAGCCAGGAATCCGCCGAGAAGTACATCGCCACACCCCACCGTGTTTACAACAGCCCGGCCTAGCTGAACCGAAGCATGACAGATTTCATCGCGGGTTATCAGGTATGCTCCATCCTGGCCTGAGCTTAGAAGAATCATCTCCACTTTCTGGGCCAGACCGCGGGCGGCTTTGAGTTGGTCATCAAGCGTTGGCAAATCCCTACCCAGAAGTTGAGAAAGTTCCAAACTGTTGGGCTTGATCAGCCAGAGTTTTTTCTGCTTACCCACAACCCCAAGCGCTGGCCCGGATGAATCCACACCGACTTTCGCGCCGGCGTCGACTGAAGCCTTCAAAAGTTCCGCAAAATTCCCAGGTTCCACCCCGGGCGGCAGTGAACCGCTGAAAATCACGATATCTCCCGGCTCGATCGTCGCGATAAGCTGTTCGGTCAACTCCCGCAGATCCGCGATAGATACGCTCAGGCCCTCATCGCGGAGGTGGGTATCCTGGCCTGTCGTGGTGTCGACCAGTGTTATATTTTCTCGCGTTCTGCCTGGCAGTGTAAGGAATGCGTCCTCGACCAGCCCACTTTCAAATAAAGGGTCGAACTGGCGGCGGTTTTCTGCGCCCAGGAATCCCATAGCTGTGCTTTCCAGGCCGAAGGTTTCAAGCGTTCGCGATACGTTCACGCCCTTGCCGCCCGGCGACTGCACGACGGTACGCACCTGCTGATGATCGCCAATCACCAGGCCTGCGACTTCGATCACCCGATCTATCGTCGGGTTGAGCGTAACGGTAATGATCTTCTGTGAATCTTCCATATTTACGGTTATACTTATGTCCCTGCGGAATGGCGGCATAAAATTACAGGCCAGTCGCAGCTTGGATTCCAAATTGAAATTTTAAAAACCTGATAACATAACGAATGTGGAAGTTTACAGTATTTTTGGCATTTATGCCATATGCAAGGAGTTGTCAAAGTGTCTGAAGTTCAAGCGAATGAAAAATCTTGTAACAAAGAAATTCTCGCCCAAGGCCGATATTTCCGGTTTGTCCGGGCAGGCCATTGGGAATATCTCGAACCTACGAAATTTTCCGGCGTGGTTCTGATCGCGCCCGTCACAGCCGACGGCAAAATCGTTCTGATCGAGCAGTACAGAATCCCCGCAGCTGCGCATGTCATCGAAATACCCGCGGGCCTGGTCGGCGATCACGCCGGCCTGGAGAACGAGGACCTTATAACCGCAGCCCATCGCGAACTGCTCGAAGAGACGGGCTACGAAGCGGCATCCATGGAAATTGTCACTGAAGGCGCCCCGTCAGCCGGCTCGAATTCGGTGATAATCACGCTGCTGCTTGCGACGGGCCTGACCAAAACAGGCCCCGGCGGAGGGGATGATTCAGAAGATATAATCATCCATGAAATCCCCCTCGACGAAGCCCCAGCCTGGATCGAAAACCAACGTCAACAGGGCAAAGTCGTCGACCTTAAAACCTGGACAGGCCTGTTCTTCGCAAACAGATATTGGCAGAGTAGAAAATAGCTTTTTCTAGTTGGCAAAAATACAAACTGAAAAAGTCCACAGATTACACGGATTACTCAGATAGTAAAATTTTTGGAGCGTCAAAATTCGGGGCACAGTGTGGTGTCATTGCGAGGAGCGAAGCGACGTGGCAATCTAAAATCCAACAAAGAGATTGCTTCACTTCGTTCGCAATGACAAACAAAAAAACTCACCATTCAAAGCGAAAGTTCCGTAGGATGACGAAACCCAAGAGGTATGCAGCCCCACATTAAATGTTCAATGATATCCCGAAAGGTGGGACTTTGTCCCACCCTACAAAACTACAAAACTCAGATAGTAAAATTTTTGGAGCGTCAAAATTCGGGGCACAGTGTGGTGTCATTGCGAGGAGCGAAGCGACGTGGCAATCTAAAATTCCAACAAAGAGATTGCTTCACTTCGTTCGCAATGACAAATAAAAAAACCCACCATTCAAAGCAAAAGTTCCGTAGGATGACGAAACCCAAGAGGTATGCAGCCCCACATTAAATGATCAATGATATCCCGAAAGGTGGGACTTTGTCCCACCCTGCTTTATCTTTCGGAATTCGGTATTGTTTAGAAATTCGAGTTTCAAATTACGAATCTGTTTTACCCCAGGTTCAGTTCGCCGAACTTGGTTTTGGCTGATCCGCCTTCCAGGCCGCCCTTGAGCGGCTTTTTGCGTTTTGTCTCAGGCTGGGCGGCTGACTGTTGCTGTTCATATTCAGCCACGCTCATCTGTCGCTCAGCCGGCTCGGATGCGGGTTCGGCGATCTGTTTGATCGAAAGCGAAATCCGCTGACGATCTTCGTCGACTTCCAGGATTTTAACCTGAACGGCCTGGCCTTCGGAAACCACGCTGCGAACGGTCGTAACCCGCTTGGGCGAAAGTTCGCTGATATGAATCAACCCTTCCAGCCCGGGTGAAAGTTCCACGAACGCGCCGAAGTCTGTGGTGCGCGTGACGGTACCGTCCACGATACTGCCCTGTGCCCAGCGCACAGCTGCGCCTTGCCAGGGGTCGTCGCCGGCTTTTTTCAGCGACAGGCTGATCCGCTTTTTCTCGAGATCAACATTCATCACAGCCACTTTAGTCACATCCCCGACTTTGAGAACTTCCTTGGGATGGTTTATCCGGCGGAACGACATCTCGCCGATAGGAATAAGCCCTTCCACGCCGGGTTCGAGTTCCACAAACGCACCGAAGTCCATGAGCTTCACGACCCTGCCGTTAACGGTCGTGCCGGGAATCCACTTGGAGTCGGCAGCGTCCCAGGGGTCAGCCAGGGCCTGTTTCAAACCCAAGCCGATGCGATTGGCCTCTTTATCTGCGCTGAGAACGCGGAGTTCCAGCTCCTGGCCGATATGGACGACTTCTTCAGCCTTTTCGATTCTGCCGTGGGCCATGTCCTTTATGTGGAGCAGGCCATCAATGCCGCCGATGTCAACAAAAGCGCCGTAAGGCATAATCGAACGGACTTTGCCGGTAACAATCTTGCCTTCATGAATATCATCCCATATTTTTTCCGCCGACTCCGCAGCCTGGAGTTTCAACAGTTCTCGGCGGGACACGATTACGGATTCCTTGTTGAAATCCACTTCCTGAATAACGCACTGGAGGCGCTCATTCACGTAAGGTTGGAGTTCTTCAACGCGGACGGTATCAATCTGGCTGATGGGCATGAAGGCGTCTATGCCGTTGACTTTAAGCTCCAGACCGCCCTTGTTATGGCCCGTTACGCGACCTTCAACGACCTGGCCGACGCTGATTGAGTCCCACGTAGCTGCGAGTACCGCGCCTTCCCGGCTGAGTTTGATCAGGCCGTTGGAGGCGTCGAACCCCTCAAGCGTCACTTCGATCTCGTCGCCGACTGCAGGGAGGGGATCATCCCTAAACTGCTCAGCTGGGAGAAGCCCATCGCTTCGGCCACCGACATCGACGAAAATATCGTCGCCATGAATGGCCATGACCCTGCCCTTGCGAACACCCTGCCCCGTGCCTTGCTGGCCGGCGGGCTTGGCCTGTGTTTCCTCGGCGTCCATCAACTCTTCCAAGCTCATTTCACCCAAAGCTTCGTCGAGTTCCCTTTGCAATTCCGCGTCCAGCTTCTGTTCAGGCTGGAAGATCTTGTCATTGTCCATTTGCTACCTTAATACAGTAAAAAATAAAATGCGCAAGTTTAAGGGTGACATTATACCAGACTTTTTTGATTTGTCAGTCAAGAATTGTCATAGTTTTTAAAAAGGTGACAAGGAATGTTCAGCTGCGGGTTGGGACAAAAAAGTCGCCAAATGGCGGAGTCTCGCCATGCTTACTTGCGGTTTGTCTTTATAAATCTTCAGTTGCACCATTCCAGATTGACACATATCATTCTTCACTAGAAATATTTCCAACCTTATCAGGGATATTTGAACAATGTGCTTTAATGACATCGTTAGTGCGTTGAATCTGGGTGACGCTGCAAACCATTGGCGTGAGCTTTGGGATGGAGCAGGGCCGGTCGTTACGCAGGTTGACGAGGATTGGCTGGACGTTGAGCGGGTTGCAGCAGCTGCGGAGATGATAGGAATGGCGGAGGAAATTCGCCTGGCCTGCATAGAGGCTGCAACAGCGGTTCGGGTAAACCCTCCCCTGATGGGGATAGGCCGGCGGGTTCTGGCACTTCTGACAGAGGCTGAAAATATATTCAAATTCTCCGAAACACACCTTTGGCCTATGTTGCCGGAGACATTCGGCCAGCCCGGCAGACTTTTTTATGCCGTCGTCATGCTCGCCGGACTCGATAAACTCTTCGCCGGTCATAGGAAAATTGGGATTCCTGAAAATATCTCCATCGACACGTTCAGCGACATAGAATTGTGGATTCAAATTTACCGCCAAAAGCAAGGCCGGCTCGGTCTTGACGAAATCCATTGGCTGATCAAACATTTTCACAACAGAATCTTCCGCCTGGGCCGATTGCAGTTCGATATCCAGAATTTTTATCCCGATTTCCGTATCTATAAAAATACCCGCAGCAGTGAGATTCTTGCCCTGGCAAAGCCGGGCCAGGAGTTTCGACCGGATGGCCAATACGACGGCGCAAACGGGATTTTTTCGACGAAGGCCTGGACATCAACACTGACTGAAGACGGCGAGTCGATAACCGCAAACCCCGTCACTTCGCGGGGGGTAGCACTGGCCGAGCCTGTCACGCTGGATAAAAAAGAATGGCAACTGGTTGCGGAACAAGGGGCCTCAGCCTTGTTTGTTCACATCCCGATGGCCCGGACTAAACAGGAACGCATGACTCCGCAGGCCTGTATGGATTCTTATTGTCAGGCAGAGGCTTTTTTCCCAAAATATTTCCCAACCCTCAAACCGCGGGTTTTTTTCACTGCAACCTGGCTGCTGGACAATCAATTCCCGGACATCCTGCCGGCGGAATCGAATATCGTTCAGTTTCAGCAAACGTTTTATCTTCTGCCCTACACGAATGCCAATGATGCCCAGACAATGGACCGCGTATTCGGCGGGCCGGTGAAAGACTGGAATAACGCTCCGCAAGAAAGTGCACTGCAGCGGGCTATTGTTCAATTTGCGCAAAAAGGGCATCGCTGCCGGTTAGGTGCAGGCTTCAGGCTCTTTGGGGGGAAAGAAACGGTTTAAGCCCACGCTGTTGAGTGACCTTTCTTGCTTGTGAACCTGGCTGGTTATCTGGTATTCTGATTGCAACAATAATGTTGGAGATCGCATGGAATTAAGCATAACGTTGGAACAGCCTGCCAAGGCGGCAATGCTTTTCGGCCCGTCGGACAAACATCTGCGGATGATCCGCGATGCACTCGACGTCCAGATTTTCGCGAGAGACGATAAGATAAAAATCACCGGCGGAGCCAAAAATGTTTCCCGGGCTGCGGGGATACTCGAAACGCTCCAACGCAGAATGCGGAACAACCTGTCAATCTCCCCAAAAGTCATAGCAGAGGCCATCGGCGCTGCCTCGGCTGAGGAGGCGGAAAAAACAGGCCAGGCCGCCGGCGCGCTGGACGTCTACGTAGCTGGTCAACTGGTAAAACCAAAAACGCCAGGCCAGCAGCGCTACCTCGAAGCCGTCCACAAACACGATCTGGTTTTCTGTACCGGCCCAGCTGGGACAGGCAAAACGTACCTGGCTGTGGCGGTGGCTGTGCATATGCTCAAGCATCGACAGGCCAAGCGACTGGTTCTGGTTCGCCCTGCCGTCGAAGCTGGGGAAAAACTCGGCTTCCTGCCCGGTGATATGCAAGCCAAGGTCAATCCTTATCTA
Organism: Phycisphaerae bacterium; assembly: GCA_963664745.2. Lineage (GTDB taxonomy): Bacteria > Planctomycetota > Phycisphaerae > SM23-33 > SM23-33 > B1-G9. The sequence goes on along the minus strand of CAXXMC010000004.1, from coordinate 733,188 downwards.
CGCCCGCTATTCGACGCGCTGCACGACATGATGGACTTCGACCAGATTCGGCGATTCATGGTTAACGATCTTATCGAGGTTATTCCGCTGGCCTTCATGAGAGGCAGAACGCTCAACGACTCTGTCGTGATCCTGGATGAAGCCCAGAACACCACCGTAGGACAGATGCTGATGTTCCTGACGCGAATGGGACACGGATCGAAAATGATCGTCACCGGCGATGCCAGCCAAACCGACCTGGAAGACGGTACCCCTTCGGGCCTGCTCGATGCGGTTAGAAGGCTTAAGGGTATAAAAGGCCTCGCTGTGGTGTCGCTGGAAAAAACAGATATCGTCCGACACCGCCTGGTACAGAATATCGTTGCAGCATACAGCGAAGAAAAACAGGTGTAATTAACGTCCGTCCTCTGGACGAACTTTGTCGATTTCATTTTGATACGAAATCAAAACATATAATTCCTATAAACCTATACAATTAAAATAAAAAAACTTAATAAGTGGACTCCTGGCAGCGATATTCCAATAATGAGGTATTGGTGTGCTCGTAGCGGGTGGAAATGAGAAACATGTGGCCTTTTTCTAAGAAAAACATCAGCCAGCGCAGACTGGAGATCAGGCGGAACGTAGCTGAGAAACCTTCGTGGTTTGTGCGAATGCTCCACAGACCAGGCGCTGCGGGATCCTTGGTTATTGCAGTTACGTTTTTTCTCATAGCTGCGGCACTGGAGATCTGGCCTGCCAACCCCCTGCCTTATCGTCAGGGGCAATACATCTCAGCGGACATAACCGCGCGCGAAGATTTCCGTGTGCTTTCCGTGCCACTGGTGGAAGATGCCTGCCGAAACGCACGCAGTTCAACGCCCGCGACGTTTCAGCTGAATGATCGTTTGATTGAAGAAATCATAGCTGGGTTGGAAAAAATTCCCGCCAAGCTCCAGGCTGCCAAGCAACTGGCCGATGTTCCTGAGCCTTTATTGAAAGATCTTGGCCTGGCTGTTTCCTCGCCGGCGACTGAACCGAACGAGGCGATGTCTCCCGAGTCGACATCTCAGCCAGCCACGCAACCCGCGGACGACACACAGAAATCACCAACCGAAAGCGAGTTGGCCTATGAGGCGTGGGTTTCACTTGCCAAGCCCGAAGCGAGAGCACAGTTTGATGCCAACCTGAAAAAACTGAGGTCCAGCCTGATAGGTTTTTACGTCGTCCGTGCGGACAAATTCGCGGAGCAGCAGGGCAGAACGGCTTGGGATGTGTTTTTGGTTGGCGGTTCCGTTGAGCCTGTCCGCAGGAAAGTTGTAGACCTTGTAGGCCAGGACGAAACGGAAAACCTGAAAGAAATCATCAGCAAAGCCTGCCGATCATTCGATTCAAAAATCCGACCTGGCGTTGAAAGTTATCTGCTCGCCAATCTAACATCGCAACCCATGTATCTGTACGACGCCCCCGCTTCGGAACTCGACAAAAAGAATGCCGTTCAGGAAATTGTGAATGATCCGCCCGACACATGTTACAAACATTATCAGCAGGGCCAGATACTCGCCCGCCGATCAGACAGGCCCATGCTCACCAAGGACGAAACGCCAGGTCTCAGCGGAGCGGAGCTGGAATTATTGAAGGCTGAGCATGAAAATCATCTGGCGATCGAGCACAAGGAACACCCTGCCCGTCAATGGCTGAGGATGATTTCGCGGACGCTGATTGTTCTTTTGCTGACCGGTTTGCTTTGCACATACATCCTTTATTACGAACCCCACATTATCGAAGACAATATCCGAGGCCTGAAGCTCGCGGTCCTTATATTGGTCATGCTTGCCCTTGTTCGCGGCATGACGCTTTTGCCTGGGGTGAATCCGTTCGCAATGGTTCTGGTCGTATGTATGACGGGCGTGATTCTGACGATTGCATATGATCAGCGTTTCGCATTGGCGATAGGTTCCATTACAGCTGCGTTCGTGGTTTTTCAGATGCGAGGGAATTTTGCGACCATAACCGTTCTCCTGGCTGGGCTGATGAGCATGGTTTTCCAGGTTCGTGAAATCCGCAATCGCAGCAAGTTGTTGACCGTCTCGCTGATCTCAGCTGCTATTGTCTTTACGGTAAACTGGGCGCTGTCGATGCGAGCCGGGATGTACTGGGAGTTGGCTATTATTGATTGTCTCTGGGCAGCTGGGGCCACGCTCATGGCTGGGCTTCTCGTCCAGGGACTTCTGCCCGCCATCGAACGAATCTTCGGAGTGGCTACCGGCAGTACTCTGCTGGAATGGTGCGATGCGTCAAAACCCCTGTTGAAAAGGCTGGCGATGGAAGCGCCGGGTACATATAACCATTCGCTGCAACTCGGTGCCATGTGCGAAGCCGCAGCAGAGACTATCGGCGCCCGAGGTCTCATGGCCAGGGTCGGCGCCTACTACCACGATATCGGTAAAATCAACAAGCCCGAATATTTCACGGAAAACCAGGCCGACGAAAACAAACACGAAAAACTTAACCCCGCCATGAGCGTGCTGATAATTCTTGGACACGTCAAGGACGGGTTGGAGATGGCGCGGAAATACAATCTGCCGGTGGCATTGCGGGAATTCATAGCTACGCACCACGGCACGACGCTGGTGCAATATTTCTATCACGCAGCCTCTCAGCAAAGCGAGTCCGAAAAAGCCCCCGCACCGGATGAAAGTCAGTTCCGTTATCCCGGCCCAAAGCCCCACTCAAAGGAACCGGCCATACTTATGCTCGCAGATGCGGCAGAGTCCTCTGTTCGGGCTATGTCCGAGCCGACGCCGACAAGAATCCGAACACATGTCCACAACATAGTTAACAGCCGACTCGAAGACGGCCAACTCGACGACTGCCAACTCACCCTGCGCGAAGTTCACCAGATCGAGGAATCATTGGTCAAGAGTCTGTGCGGCATGTACCATGGCAGAATTGCCTATCCGACCAAGGAAACTCCCGGCGAAAAGAAAACCAACGTCCATATCGATAAGACGCCCAAAGAAGAGCCAAAATCTGAAAACGAGTAATTATTCTTCCACCAGACACTTTCGAATGATTCAAGGAGAACCGGATGCAGTGTGATACGGTATGTGTAATCTTGGCTGGCGGTAAGGGAAAGCGGATGCGTTCCAAGGGCACACACAAGGTCTGCTTTCCCGTTGGTGGCGTACCTGCCATTGTTCGCACTGTCGGGATTTTCAAATCTGCAGGCGTCAAACAGTTTATTATCGTTGTGGGCACCATGGCGGAGCAGGTTCTCTCGACTGTCGCTGAGGTTCATCCCGATGTTTCGTTCGTTTATCAGGCCAACGCTCGGGGCACGGGGCACGCTGCGGGCTGTGCCGTGGATGTGCTCAAGGCGGCTGGTTTTGATGGCAATGTCCTTATAACCATGGGCGACAAGGTCGTCCAGCCAGCCGTGGTAAATGATCTTATCGAAAACTTCACCCAGGCCGACGCCGACCTTACGCTCGCAGCATTGCCGAAAGATCCGGTGACCACCGCGGGCCGTATTGTTACCGACGCAAAGGGCGAGGCGCTTGGCATTGTGGAAGTGGCTGACATTCGTCGGGCTATTGAAACACGCACGAAAATCTCGCTGCCAGGCCAGGCTTTCTCCGGCAGCGAGATCGAAAAAAAAGCTACCCGCGTCAACGGATCGCTTTATATTTTTCGCGCGAAAATGCTTTATGAGGCTTTGGATTCTTTACAGGACGACAACGCACAGGGTGAACTTTACCTGACGGACACCATCGAGTTCGCAACCAGGAACAAATGCAAGGTGACCGTTTTCGACGTAGCCAATCCTAATGATCTGATGGCCTACAACACACCCGAAGAACTTTTGAAAATTGAAGAAATCTGTTCAAAGCGCCAGGCAGGCAAGCGGGACATCGCAGCGGGTAAGCCGAAGCTCAACAGGGGCCTGTTCAGGCCAGCCAGCGAATGGCTGAAAATGATCGAAACGAATTCGCCCAAGCTGCAAAAAGCTCTCTCCGCCATCTATGGCAAAGACCCAGCCGTTCTGGAAGAACGCAAAAAAACTTTCGCCGACGTGCTGAAACTTTTTATTAAAAATCATAGTCCTGACAGATTGGTAATTCTGGTTCGCGCGCCGGGCAGAATCAATCTTATGGGGAGGCACGTCGATCATCGCGGCGGGTTTGTAAACGTCATGGCCATCAACCGCGAAGTGGTCATGGCTGCAGCTTTGCGAGAAGACGACAACGTTACGCTGAGAAATGTTAACAGGAAGGAATTTCCCGATAGCGACTTCCGCATCGGCGAACTGCTGGGCCAGGCCAACTGGGTGGACTGGATGGATTACATCAACTCCACCACGGTTCGCCAAGTGCTCCAAGCCAATCGCGGCGACTGGAGCAACTACGCAAAGGCAGCTGTGCTCAGGCTGCAACACGCCTGTCCGAGGCAACGGCTTAAGGGCATGGATTGTGCGATGGCTGGGGATATCCCGATGAGCGCCGGACTCTCGAGCAGCTCAGCCATTGTGGTAGCGTGTGCCGAGTCGGCCCTTGCACTAAACGGCCTGGATATCAACATGCAGGAGTTCGTCGATCTCTGCGGAGAGGGCGAATGGTTTGTCGGTTCACGTGGCGGCAGTGCCGACCACGCCGCAATTCGTAGCGGCAAACGAGAACGCGTAGCCAGGTTGGGTTTCTTCCCGTTCCGCGTCGAAAAATCCATGCCATTTCCGAAGGGCATGTTCCTCGTAATTGCCAACAGTCACGTCAAGGCTTCCAAAAGCGCCGGTGCACGAGATACATTCAACCATCGCGTCGCCAGTTACAGGCTGGCTGAGATGCTGATGAAAGAACGAAGCGCGATCCTTAAATCCATGGAACACCTGCGGGACATAAATCCGAACACGCTCGGCGTGTCGCCGGTCGAGATTTATCGGATCATACAAAGACTGCCAGAGACAATCACCAGGCGCGGGGCCATGCGATTGCTGAAAGATCATCACGAGAAGCTAGAGGAAATTTTCGCAACTCATAGCGATATCGGGCCATACAGGCTGCGGGACGTTGCGATGTTCGGCATTTCAGAATGTATGCGAAGCGATATGTTCGCCGAGGTGCTGGAGCAGGGCCATCTCGAACAGATCGGCAGGATGATGAAGATCAGTCATGACGGTGATCGCGTCGTGCAATACCGCGAAGGCTGGGCAGTGAAGTTCGCGCCGTCCTACTCCGACGGGCAATTGAAAAAACTTATCCAGGAAGCCGGCAATGAAGACCCCCTTCGCCAAGCCAATGCCGACCTCTGGCTTCAGCCCGGCAGATATGCGTGCAGCACGGAAGAGATTGACTATCTTGTCGACCTGGCCTGCGCGCAAAAAGGTGTGATCGGCTCACAGATAACCGGTGCTGGACTGGGAGGCTGTGCCATGATCCTCGTCCGGGAAGAATGCCTCGACCCGCTCCTGTCGGTACTCAAGAAAAATTATTACCAGCCCAGACGCTTAAAACCAGACCTGCACGTATGCAGGCCCGTTACCGGCTCGGGCGTATTGAAAATCTAGAGAATTGAAAACATGGATCAAGCAATAGATAAGAGAAAAACGAATAGCAAATAGTGAACAGAGACGTTTTAAGTTTCTCAAAGTGACCTGTTTGGTTGACCTTGGTGTGTGTCAGGTGGCTGGTTGACTGGTTAATCAGTTGACTGGTAAAAGATTACAAAAAAAACATCTTATTGACCGAATTTTAAAAACCCGCAAAAAGCATGAAATCTTGAGTTGAAGAAGTTTTGTGTATTTTTTTACTGATCAACCAGTTACCAGTCAACCGGTAACTCAAACGGTCTGTTTGAGTAAGTTTTGTAAAAAATTCTGTTACAGAGTACCCGGCAGGGAATCAAGCTGTGCCTGAATATTATCCATTGCGTGTTGCTGGCCCGCGGCGGTGGCCGATTGTAGTGCTCGCGTGAAAGCATCCCTGGCCTCTGCCAATCGACCTGCTGATCGCAAAGCCTTGCCCATTTCAATCTTGGCAGGCAGATAAGCAGGCTCGATCGATTCACATTTGGCAAAGGCTTCGATGGCCTGGTCAAAATCCCCAGCTGAGATGTACTCCATGCCTAAACTGTAATTCAAAAAAACATCGTCAGGCTCCCTGGCTAGGAGCTTCTTTATCTGCTCTATGCGATCTGTCATTCATTCACCCAAGAAGGTTTTCAACAAGGAACAAAACATTTCGTCAGAATGAAAGTTTACAAAAAATATGCAAAAAAAAGAACCCCAAAAGCCAATGACTTTTGAAACAAAACCCCAATAGTCTGAATAGTTTGATTTGCGAGCTGTCACTATACACAAAACTTATGCCCAAAGATAAACGGGCTGGTAGATTTGAGCAGCTCTTAACACATTGCAGCGAAACTCAGAATGACCAAAATGGCCATTTTAAGCTTGCTTCGCGGGATTCCTAATGCCTCAAACATATTTTTCCTCATTACCTCTGTGGCAACTTGACTTATAACTTGTCGTCTGTGACTGACTTTCATTATATCACGTATTTCAAATGCGCGAAGGTGTTTTCTCAAAACATATCCCGTGAATTTTTTACATCTATAACTATTACTCAAAGTGACGGGGCTTGTTGACCTTGGTGTGGGTCAGATGGCTGGTTGACTGGTTAATCAGTTGACTGGTAAAAGATTACAAAAAAAACCTCTTATTGACTGAATTATAAAAATCCGCAAAAAACATGAAATCTTGAGTCGAAGAAGTTTTTGTTTATTTTTTACTGATCAATCAGTTACCGGTCAACCGGTAACCCAAACGGTAAGTTTGAGTTATACTTTTTAACCATCATTCATAGGCTACCGGCACGACGTGCATGACAAGTTTTCCATCGTCGATATTGAGTTCGACGATTTTTCGGATCACCTTTTTCTTGAACTTCATTTCGGTGGGTATGGGTTCTTCGTTTATGGATGCCAGTACTGTTCCCAGCAGGCCATCGAGGTCTTTTGCGGCGTCTTCGCCATTTACGTTACGTTTTTTGATGGCGTTTTTCATCGCCCGCAGGCCTTTGTTCAGCACGGATGAAGGTATGGGCATTCTGCCTATCCTCACCTGCTCCAGGCGGACAGCCAGTCTTTCGTCATCGGTTATCTTCATTGAGATATCCACAGAGAGAACCTTGTTGCTGTCTTTGGTTCTCACCATGAGGGTTATCACGCCGTCATCCATTGTGATGACGGGATCGGCCAGGCCTGCCTTGTCCATTGCTTCGTAAACTTCGCCTGATTTCTTTTTCTCCCCGGCTTTACCGGGTTTCAGGAAGGCGATTTCTTCCAGAGCGGCAAGATACCAGTTCAGTTCATCTTGCGTAATTTCGTGGGTAAAATCCTTATTTTCCCAGGTTTTATTGAGAAATTCCACCGCATGGTTGTTGATGAAATCCTGCGCGAATTTCTCACGTTCCTGCTGATTAAGTCTGACCGGGTTATATCCAGCCGGGACCGAGCTTGCTATCAGAAAGATGACTGACGCCAAAAGCATCAGGCTGAAGATTACTACGAGGACAACCTTAATGATGAGTTTCTTCTTTTTCACTTTGTATTCCTGTTCTCGTCGGACGTTTTGTACGCAGTTAGTTTGCACGATTTTCTCTGAATCTTCAAGTGTCTGGGTGGAAAAACCACCGAAGACAGAAACCGTTTTCAATTGAGTGGAATTACCCATCCAGGCCGATTTCGGAAAAGCTTGAGACAGAAGAATAAAAATGACAATAAAAAAACGAAAAAATAGCCTTGCAACATATAACAGTTGGACCTTATATTTTTTTTACCAACAGGCAATATTACTAATAAATACACGAAAACCTGTACATCACTTTCAGTCCAATGTAAGGCTGATAAGGTGGGAGTGATTGCAATTTCAACATCCATTGTCTTCTTTAACGAGACGGAGTGATTATGAAACGGAATTTCCTCGCTGGTGTGTTTGCCGTTCTGGTGTTTGGGGTTTTTGCTTTTGGCCAGGAAGCCCAGCAGGCTCCTTTGGATGAGGATGCCACCGACCAGATGCTGGAACAGATGGAAGTTGGCGAAGAGCCCGGCCAAACGGAGCTGGAAAAGAAAGCCGAAGGCATATCTACAACTCCGCCCAGAAATCCAGTGTTGGAGTTTATCGACAAGACCAAAAATCCCACCGACTGGTTTACTTGGGGAGCCGACCTGCGTATGCGTGAGATTTATCAGAACGACCATATCACGCTGAATAACAACGTACCAGGCCATGAGTGGCATTGGCAGAGATATCGCACTCGCCTGTGGTCAAAGGTCACGCCGTTAAAGAATTTTGAAATCAACTCCCGTCTGGTCTGGGAATTCAGAAATTTTTGCCAGCCTGAAGGCAGGCGTAACTTTGACGGAAGCGATGCCCTCTTTGATAAGTTGAATATTGATTGGAAGAACATAGGCGGCAGCGGTTTCTCCGCCAAAATCGGTCGTCAGGATATTATTCTGGGCGATGGCTGGCTGGTGCTGGACGGTACGCCGCTTGACGGATCACGGACGATCTACTTCGACGCTGCCCGCATGCAGTATGATATCGATTCCATCAAGACGTCAATCCAGGGAATTTATATTGAACAGCCTGCCGATTACGACACACATATCGAACCTTTCAATGATCGCGAAGAGCGTTGCTGCGAGGAAAGCAGCAGAGGCGCGATTTTGTGGGTGACAAACAAGTCCTTGAAGGATACCGAAATCAACGGCTACTTCATTTACCGTCATGATGACGCCAAGGCTGCCAACGGCAATAACGCGAACATTTACACCACAGGCTTCCGCATGGCCGGTCTTCTGGGCAAGAACAAGAACTGGAAGTACAAAGTTGATATCGCACAACAGGTAGGCCGAAAGAACGGTCGCAGGCTGTGTGCTCTTGGTTCCAGCAACAGGCTGTCATACCTGTTCAACGACAAATACGACACCCAGCTGCGGGTTACGCACGAATATCTCTCCGGTGATGAAAGTACGACCGGCAAGGATGAGGGATTCGATATCCTCTGGGGTCGCTGGCCCCAGTTCAGTGAATTGTATGTATACACCTGGATACCGGAAACAGGGGGACGAATCGCAGATCCTACCAACTTGCATCGCTTTGGTTTTGGCGGTTCGATCAATCCGACCAAGAATCTGCAATTATTTGCCGATTACCATTTGCTCTTTGCCAATCACAACAACATGTCTGCTAATCCTGGCTTCAGCAACAACGGTAAATTCCGAGGCCAGCTGATTGCTGCGGTTATGAAGTACCAGTTTACCGAACATATCACGGGCCATCTGCTTGGCGAAGTTTTCTTTCCCGGCAATTATTACAGCCATGAAATGAATGACGTAGCTGTGATGGTACGCTACGAATTGACCTTCAGCTGGTAGGCTTTATGGAATCAGAAATACCAACAGGTCGGACAGTAGTCCGGCCTGTTTTTATGTCCGTGAAAGATTCTGGAATCAGCTGGGCCTGATGGGTATTATCTGGAAGCAGATTTGTGAACTGTGTTTGGAAGTTTTATATTTTATAATAATGAACTCAAACTGACCGATTTGTTGTGTCATACCCGCGAAAGCGGGTATCCAGGGCTAAAAAGTAACACTCTGGATTCCCGCTTGCGTTGGAATGGCAAGTATATATAAATTTTTATTCTAAATATGGTTGTGTTAATTTTATTGTCAAAAATGGTTTGAATAATGAAGTTTTTTGAAAATCCCGGTTTGGGTTTGGAGAGGTAAATGAGCGGTATTAAACGGAAATTATTGAGCGGTAACGAAGCCGTCGCGCTAAGCGCGGCTGATTGTGGCGTGAGGATGGGCGTAGGCTATCCGGGCACGCCATCTACGGAGATTCTTGAAGAATTCTCCAAGCTGGGAGGCCGGGCCCAATGGTCGCCGAACGAGAAGGTTGCCCTGGAAGTCGGCGTTGGCGCCGCTTTCGCCGGTGCCCGGACAATGGTTACCATGAAGCATGTCGGCTTGAACGTCGCAGCCGATCCGCTTTTCACAGCTGCTTATACCGGCGTGGACGGCGCACTTGTCATAATCGTGGCTGACGATCCGGGAATGGCGTCAAGCCAGAACGAGCAGGACAGCAGACGTTACGCCGTAGCTGCGGGCGTGCCTATGCTCGAGCCGGCGGACAGCCAGGAGGCATACGACTTTTTCCAGCTTGCCGTCCAGCTGAGCGAGCAGTTCGGCACTGCGGTGCTGTTCCGAATTACCACGAGAATATGTCATTCCAAGACCATCTTTACTACCGGCGAGCGGGTTGCCCCAGCCGACGCCAAAAAATTCGTCCGTGACGTGCAGAAGCGGGTAATGATTCCCGCATATGCCCGCATGGCTCATCATAAGTTGCGGGCACGCCTGGCGGAAATTGAAGCCTGGGGCGAAGCGGCGGATTGCAATCAAATTTTCCATTCTACAGATAAGGGCCAAACATTGCTGGGCATTATCGCATCCGGCATCTCCGCCGTTCACGCCCGGGAAGCAGCCTCGCAGGCGGACATTCTGAAACTCGGCATGACGTATCCGCTGCCTATTGAGAAGATTAAAAAATTCGCGAAAAATTATGATCGTGTTCTGGTTATCGAAGAGGGCGATCCGTACTTGGCCGACGCAATCCAGGCTGCGGGGGTGGAAGTTGAAGGCAAGCCGGAGATGTATCGTTTTGGTGAGTTGAATGTGACCCGCGTGCAGAAAATCCTGGCTGGGGATGTGGGCGAAGAGCCGGCTCCGCCTCGCGGCAAGCCGCCGCAATTGTGCGTAGGCTGTCCGCATCGAAAGGTTTTTGAGACTCTTCGCGACCTGGAATGCATAGTTTCCGGTGACATTGGCTGTTATACGCTTGGAGTTTTGCCTCCCTTCTCCGCCATGGATACCTGCGTCTGCATGGGTGCGAGTATCGGCGTGGGGCTGGGGCTACGTCACACGCTGGCTGAGGAAGACGCCCGCCGGGTTGTCAGTGTCATTGGCGACAGCACGTTCATGCACAGCGGAATCACAGGCCTGGTCGAGATGGTTTATAATAGGCCAGCCACGGGACATGTTGTGCTGATCCTGGACAATGGCACTACTGCCATGACAGGGCTGCAGGAGCATCCGGGCACGGGCAGAAAGCTTGATTACAGCCCAGCCCATCAGATTTGCGTTGAAGACCTGGTCAAGTCCCTCGGAATTGATGACGTGCACGTTATCGACGTTGTCAAGGATACTGAAGGGTTCCAGGAGTTATTGAAAAAATGTTTAGCCAATGACGAACCAAGTGTGATTATCGCACGTCGGCCTTGCATTTTGGCGTTGAAGAAACAGAAGGCGTTGCAGCAGGGCAAGGAGGCGTGCCAATGAAAAACGGAATAACCAACGTAATCGTCGCCGGTCTGGGCGGCCAGGGCGTATTGAAATGTTCAGACATCCTAAGCGCTGCGATTTTCCATGCGGGCTGGAATATCAAAAAGGCCGAAGTCCACGGCATGAGCCAACGCGGCGGGTCTGTCGCCTGTGATATAAGGTTTTCAAAGGATGCAGAAGTTCTCAGTCCGATGGTCCCAGCCGGCCAGGCTGACTACCTGCTTGTGCTCAGCGAAGATCAGATAGATAATAATCTGCATCATCTGCGAAAGGATGGCCTGCTGCTGAAACCCGACCGTATCGACGCGGATAAGCTGGAAAATGCCCGCTGCCTGAATGTGGCATTGCTTGGCGTGCTGAGCAAAGAATTTGAAATAGGCGATAAAATCTGGCATGATGCGATCCGAAGCCAGCTGCCCGAAAATCTTCACGACGTTAATATCGCAGCTTTCGAGTACGGCAGAAAAAACTGAATAATAGAACACGAGTGACACGAAAATTCGCGTAATCCGTTTTTTACAGGTGTGATTCGTGTGACGGAAAGGACGTAAAAGTGACGGCGACAGATACTTGTTGTGGTTCCCAGGAATTCAATCCGGTTTCCATGCCGGACTACCTGGCTGGGGAAAAACTTCGTGCCCTGCAGCTTCAGCGGATGCAGGCCATCGTTTCCAGGGCATATGATAAGGTTGAGCTGTTCCGCAGCAGAATGGACAAGCTGAAACTCAAACCCTGCGATATCAAAACCCTGCAGGATGTCGCCAAGCTGCCCTTTACCGTCAAAACCGACCTGCGGGATACTTACCCATTCGGCCTGTTCGCCAGCGAAATGAGCGACGTCGTACGCCTGCACGCCTCCAGCGGCACGACCGGCAAGCCGATCGTCGTGGCTTATACCAAGGAAGATGTGAATGTCTGGTCGGAAGTGATGATGCGGACTTTCGCAGGCTGTGGCCTGGGCGCGGGCGACATTATCCAGAACTCATATGGCTATGGCCTGTTCACCGGCGGACTCGGCGCGCATTACGGCGCGGAGGCCCTCGGTGCTACAGTCATTCCGACCTCCGGCGGAAATACGGAACGACAGATAATGGTCATGCAGGATTTCGGCGTGACAGCCATCTGCTGTACACCCAGCTATCTGGCGCATTTGATTGAAAGGGCATTGGAACTCGGGGTAGATGTCAAGGCTTTGCCGATCCGCGCTGCGATTCTCGGCGCCGAACCATGGACAGATCAGATGGGTCGCAGGCTGGAGGAACTCGGCGGACTGAAAACTTTCGACATTTACGGGCTGAGTGAAATTATCGGTCCAGGTGTTGGTTCGATGTGTCAGGCCCAGGAAGGGCTGCACATTTTCGAGGATCATTTTTATCCTGAGATTATCGACCCTGAAACCGGCGAGGTTCTGCCCGAAGGCCAGGAGGGTGAGCTGGTGCTCTCCACCCTAAGCAAACAGGCCATGCCGATGATCCGCTATCGAACGCGGGACATTACCTCGATTATCACCCAGCCTTGCCCGTGCGGCAGGACTATTCGCAGGATTCATCGAATCGGGCGGCGCAGTGACGACATGTTCATTATCCGCGGCGTGAATGTTTTCCCGTCGCAGGTCGAGACTGCCCTGATGGAAGTGGAACACACGCTGCCGCATTACCAGATCGTCCTGACGCGGGAAAAAGGGCTCGACCAGATGGAAGTACAGGTCGAAGTCACCGCCCAGTTCTTCAGCGACAGAATCAGCGAACTCGAAGAACTCCAAAGCAGGCTGCTTCATTCCATCGAACATACCATCGGCATACGCGCGAAGGTAAAACTGGTCGAGCCGCACACGATCGAACGGAGCATGGGTAAAGCAAAACGGCTGATTGATAAAAGAAATGAATAAAGACGAATTATAAATAGCGAACAAGGAATATTGAATTTTGAAGTGAAAAAAAACACAAAAAATTCGTGTAATTCGTGTTAAGTTTTTGGGCTATGGAAGAAATCCCAATAGATAAGGACAGGAAAAATGAAACTTAAACAGCTTTCAGTATTTTTGGAAAACAAGCCAGGCCAGCTAACCATACCATGCAAAGCCCTGGCTGATGCAGACATAAATATCACTACACTGTCGCTGGCGGATACTCATCAGTTCGGCATTTTGAGATTGCTCATTCGCGAGCATGAGCGGGCCAAGAAGGTTCTGGAAGAGGCCGGCTGTGTCGTGAACATAACCGAAGTCGTCGCCATCGACGTGCCGGATCGGCCGGGCGGCTTGGCTGAGGTGCTCGAAGTTATCGAAGCCGGCGGAATAAACCTCGAGTATATGTATGCCTTCACTTATCGCAAGCGAAACGAGGCTCTGATGATTTTCCGATTTGAGAATCCAGATGCAGCCGTGGAATTGCTACAGAACAAGGGGTTTAAAGTCGTCGGCGGCGAAGAGCTTTCCAGGCGGGTGGACGAATAGACGAGATAAGATGAAATCTGAAATCGAAAATAGATTCTGGGACCATGCATCCGAGACGATGTCCGCAGGCCTGCTAAGGGCATTACAGCTGGAGCGTCTGCGGAGTCAGACCCAGCTTGCAGCTACCGTGCCATATTACAAAGATGCTTTCGCCAAGGCTGGTTTCTCTCCTGATAATATCAAAACTCTCGACGATCTCCGTCGAATGCCGATTACAACCAAGGCCGATTTGCGGGAACAATATCCTCTCAAAATGCTGGCGGTGAGTCGGGATAAAATCCAACGCATTCACGGTTCAAGCGGTACGACAGGCAAGCCGACATTCGTGGCTTACACGCCCGATGACATGGAGATCTGGAGTGATCTTGTTGCGAGATTTCTGGTTGCCGGCGGACTCAGGCCGGAGCATTTGGTGCAGGTCGCGTTTGGCTATGGACTTTTCACCGGCGGATTCGGTTTGCATTACGGCATCGAGAAAGTAGGCGCGTCTATCGTACCCGCAGCTGCGGGTAACACGCCCCGACAACTCATGCTGATGAAGGATCTCGAAACTGACGTGCTGATCTGCACGCCCAGCTATGCCCTGAATATAGCAGAAAGCGCCAAGGCTGCGGGGATAAAGCCCGACGAGCTGCCGCTGAAGTTCGCGCATTTCGGCGGGGAACCGTGGACGGAAGACATGAGGCTGCAGATCGACGCGGAACTCGGCATCATGGCTTTCAACAACTACGGCCTGAGTGAAGTCATCGGCCCCGGCGTCAGTGGCGAATGTTTATATCGGGACGGCATGCATGTTCAGGAAGACCATTTCATCGTCGAGTGTCTTGCCCCCGACACTCTTGAGCCGGTTGCACCCGGCGAGTCCGGCGAGTTGGTGTTTACCAGTTTGACCAAGCAGGCCATGCCTATCATTCGTTATCGCACGCGCGACATCGCGAGGTTATACCCGGAACCCTGCCCCTGCGGCAGAGTGGGCGTACGAATGAGCCGCGTCATCGGCAGGACGGACGACATGCTGATACTCCGCGGCGTGAATGTTTTCCCGTCGCAGGTGGAAGAGGCCCTGCTGAGGGTGGAAGGCATTGCTCCGCATTATATGATAGAAGTGGACAGGCCAAAGCAGCTTGACGAGGTAACGGTAAAGGTTGAAGTTTCCCCGGACAGCTTCAGCGACAAGCTCAGCGTCATGCAGGAAATGCATGATCGGATTGATCGTGAAATTCAGACTGTGACCGGCATTCGGATGAAGGTCGAGCTGGTCAAGCCCCAGACGCTCGAACGTTTTATCGGCAAAGCGACCCGGGTCATAGACCACCGGCTTGAAAGACGGGGCAAAACAGAATAGGTTTTTTATCGCGCAGGAAGCGCTTCAACGAGATGTGTTACGCTTGGCCGGCATGTGTCGGGCGAGAAGGCTAATTTGGAAAGGAGACCGGTATGTTAGGCATGTTTGGAATTGAAGATGGTTGGGTCTCAGCTGCATTTTTGTTGAGTATTGCCAGTGCGGTGCTCTGCGTCGTTTATGGGATCTTCACTTGGAATCGCGGTGATGAGCCTCTGGAAAAAGACGACGTTCAGTGGGCTGAGCACGAAGATCAGGTTGAAGAAGAACTCTGATCCAAAGTGCGACTCAATTATTGAACTGAAAACTTTTCCTTCAGAACAGGAGAATATTCTATGCTAGCCCAAACATTAACTTCAGCTGAAATAATTTTAATTGTAGTGTATCTTCTTGTCGTGGGGTATCTGGGGTGGTTGGGACACCGTAAAACGCACTCTGCGACCGACTATCTCATCGCAGGCCGAAAGACGCATCCGTTTGTTATGGCTTTGAGTTACGGAGCCACCTTTATCTCCACCAGTGCCATTGTCGGTTTTGGCGGCGTGGCGGGCATGTTTGGGATGAGTGTATTATGGCTGACGTTTTTAAATATTTTCGTCGGAATTTTCATAGCCTTTGTTTTCCTGGGCGGCCCGACGCGGCGGATGGGACACAGGCTGGACGCACACACGTTTCCGGAACTGCTTGGCAGGCGATATAAAAGCAAGGCCATACAGGTCCTGGCTGGGATTATCGTTTTCATTTTCATTCCGTTATACGCAGCTGCGGTTTTAATCGGAGGCTGTGAATTCATCGCCACGAAACTGGGTATCCATTATGATGTTGCCCTGTTGGTTTTCAGCGTGATTATAGCTGCTTATGTCGTCGTTGGCGGCCTGAAGGGCGTCATGTACACCGATGCCCTGCAAGGCTCGATCATGTTCATCGGCATGGTGATTCTGTTGGCAGGAACCTACATGATGTTCGGCGGCATTGAAGCCAGTCATAAAGCCCTTAGCGAGCTTGGCAAGCAGCCTAACCTGTTTGGAGGCATTGGTTTTAAGGGTTGGACATCCATGCCCCAGTTCGGCTGGGGCGTGGCGGGCACTGCTGATAAACCCAACCCCGATGGCTACAATCTCTGGTGGATCGTAATCAGTACAATTACGCTTGGCGTGGGTATCGGCGTTTTGGCTCAGCCTCAGTTGGCAGTGCGATTCATGACGGTCAAAAGCAAAAAGGAGCTAAACCGTGCTGTGCTTATCGGCGGCGTGTTCATTCTCATTATGACTGGCGTTGCTTTTGCCGTCGGTTCACTGAGCAATCTGTATTTCGCGCAGAAAGAGAAGGTCGAGGGCAGGTTGGTCAGCGTTTCGGGCGTCGGCGATAAGCCAGCTGACTGGTCGTGGGTTGTCGCCAAGCAGGAGCGAGGCCTGAATCTGGACAAGGACGGCAAGTTGGTAGTACCTTTCCTTGGCCCGGACGACAAGGCCGTGCCGTGTGTACTGCTGCATATTGATACCGATAAGAACGGCGAGGTTGATACTCACCTGGTTTACAAGGGTTACGGCAAGGCGGCGGCGGTAATGCCCAAGGCGGAAATCGAAGGACTCACCCCCGGCGACGATCCGACACCGATGGTTGGCGCGGACGTTGTGGTCGCACCCAAAGCCACAGCCTTTACCCGTGCGGTTATCAGTAAGGGCGTAGATGAAACAGGCCGGGCCATGTGGGCGTTCAATACGGGCAGTATTATCCCGACATTCATAACCGCCGCCATGCCGGGCTGGTTTGGGCTATTGTTCCTGCTGACACTTCTGGCAGCGGCAATGAGTACGCTGTCCAGCCAATTCCACGCATCCGGCACGAGCATCGGTCGCGATGTTTACGAGCAGATTACGGGCAGGCACGGCAAGAGTATCGGCGTTACGCGAATCGGCGTCATTATCGGAATCGTCATCGCCGTGATTATCAGTCACTATGCACGCGGCGGTTATATCATCGCGCGTGCGACAGCTATATTCTTCGGCCTGTGCGCGTCGGCGTTCCTGCCGGCGTTCCTGGGCGGGCTGTTCTTCAAGCGAATGACCAAGGCAGGCGCGATATGGTCAATGATTATCGGCTTCCTGGTCACGGCGTTCTGGCTGTTGTTTATCAAGGACACCGAAGCGAGAGCTATCGGCCTGTGCAAGGCGATGTTCGATAAATACTCGCTCCTGCTGGACCATCCCAGCTGGCCTGTGGTTGACCCGATCGTCGTAGCGCTACCCATATCGATTATCGTGATGATAGTCGTGAGTATGCTGACGAAAAAGCCCAGCCGAAAGCATCTGGATATGTGCTTCGGCAAAAAGTGAACCCTGAAAGACAGGGGAGACATGGGATCCCTGAGACGATTTTCAGCCCATATCTCCCCTGTCACATGAAAAAATAGTTCGGAATTACTGAGGAGCAGATCGTGATATTAGAAATAGTTTTGGTCGTTTGCTATTTGTTTGCAATTGGCTATCTGGGCTTTCTGGGTTATCGACACACGAAGACCGCGTCTGACTATCTCCTGGCCGGTCGGCAGACTCACCCGTTCGTCATGGCTATGAGCTATGGAGCGACATTTATTTCCACCAGTGCCATTGTCGGCTTTGGCGGTGTGGCGGGTTTGTTTGGCTTGAGCCTGATGTGGCTGACGTTCTTGAATATATTCGTGGGAATTTTCCTGGCGTTTGTAGCGCTAGGCGGGCCGACCCGCCACATGGGCCATCGACTCGACGCGCACACTTTCCCGGAATTGCTTGGTCGGCGGTATCAGAGCAGGTTCGTACAGATCCTGGCCGGGGCTATAATATTCCTGTTCATTCCTCTATATGCAGCTGCGGTGCTAATGGGAGGCTGTGAGTTTTTGTCTTTGAAATTCGGAATTTCCTATGATGTTGCCCTGCTGGTATTCAGCGTGATGATAGCGTCCTATGTAATAGTGGGTGGCCTAAAGGCGGTGATGTACACCGACGCGCTGCAGGGAACTATCATGTTTTTCAGTATATTGATATTGTTGTTCTGGACGTATGGCAAACTTGGCGGAGTTACAGCTGCGCATGAACAACTCAGCGGCATGGCGGATCAGGCTTTTGTAGGCCAAAAGATGATAGGGCTTAAAGGCTGGACGGTTATGCCCGAATTCGGCTGGGGTGAAGCAAAATATGATCTCTGGTGGATTATTGTCAGCACTATCTTGATGGGCGTTGGTATTGGCGTTCTGGCCCAGCCTCAGTTGGCGGTTCGCTTTATGACCGTCAAAAGCAAGAAAGAACTCAACCGGGCGGTATTGATCGGCGGTGTTTTCATACTTGTCATGATCGGCGTGGTTTATGCTGTCGGATCCTTGAGTAATCTTTATTTCTACAAATATGAAAAAATCCAGGGTCGAATCCTGTCTACGACGGAAAATACGAATGTAATTGCCAAGAAGGAGCCCGGCATAGAGAAAACCGTCCCATGCAGACTGCTTCATATAGATTCCGACGGCGACGGTTCCGCCGATACGACAATAGTTGCAAACGGCGTGGGCAAAGCTGAGGCGATCATGCCAAAGGCTGAGGTTAAGGAACTCGGCGAGGGAATGGTAGAGATTTACCCGCGGGCGACAGCTTTCACTCGAGCGGTGGTGTCCAAGGGCATCACGCCTGCTGGCCAGGAGGTCTGGGCGTTCAATCCGGGAAGCATTATCCCGCTTTACATTACTTCCGCAATGCCGGACTGGTTCGGCCTGCTGTTTCTGTTGACGCTGTTGGCTGCGAGTATGAGTACGCTGTCCAGTCAGTTTCATGCTTGCGGAACCAGTATCGGCAGAGACGTTTATGAGCAGATGACGGGGCGGCATGGCAAGAGTATCCAGGTTACGCGTATTGGCGTGGTTATAGGTCTGGTTATTGCGGTTCTGTTCAGCCATTATGCCCGCGGCGGGTATATTATCGCTCGTGTGACCGCAATTTTCTTCGGCCTGTGCGCGTCTTCGTTCCTGCCCGCGTTTGTCGGCGGACTGTTCTTCAAGCGAATGACCCGGGCTGGGGCGATCTGGTCAATGATAATTGGTTTTCTGGTCACAGCGTTCTGGCTGTTGTTTATAAAGGATGCCGAAGCCAGATCGCTAGGCCTGTGCAAGGCTATGTTCGATAAATATTCGCTCCTGCTGGATCATCCCAGCTGGCCTATGGTTGACCCGATCGTTGTAGCGCTGCCAATCTCGATTGTCGTAATGACAGTCGTGAGCCTGCTGACGAAAAAGCCCGACCAGAAACATCTGGATGTATGTTTTGGCAAGCCTCGCTGAAATAAGGCTTTAGAGTATTGAAAGATTGATCTTGCACCAGAAATGCCAGGGATATGCAAAATGGAATAAAGCCGATATTAAGGGCTTTGTTTTCTACATCTCCTGTATCCCTTTTTGTTTATGGGAATACTTCGGGCAGGCTGAATCCGTGGTAGTTTTATAAAAGACGGGGTTTTTTGTTGACCTGAGGGGCCTGATTTGCGTAAAATCACAAAACTTGCAATTTATTTACATTCTTTTTTAAATATTTGACGTGCTTTTAAGCTAAAGGATTAGCGTAAGGCGAGCGGGATTTTTGTATTTACAGGTCCCGATTGCCTTGTGTATTTTTTGGCTATTATAAATTTATATATGAGGATCTGGCGGATATTGCTGGAGGCTGGTTTAGCGTGGTAATTGGAATTGAACATTTTTTAATGCGTTTTAAGGCTTTTTTGCATGCGGGAAAGAGTTTTTCCCTGCGGCAGCCCGGTGCTTTTATTGCACAGGCTGATGGTGAAATGGCTGAGAATCGTATACGAGGTCTTTCGGGCATGGAGTCACTGTCGTGACAAATGGCCTGTTTGTTGAGGATCGGCGTCGATGATTCGGCAAGGGTCCATGTTGGTATCGCCCCACGGGCGTGTCGGTTCAGATTTTCGGACTGGCCCACCCGGTTATTTTTTGGGCGGCCGATTGTTGTGCGCTTGGGCACAGCAAAAATTCGGTCGTTCAAAAATCGAGCTTATGTTGCTTGAGAGTGGGCGAATTAAGTCCACTTTTTTTATGGACTGACGAAGGCTGGCCCGGAGAGGCCTGAGCGTAAGCATTTGGAACTGCTGTAATTGAAGTTAAATCGACAAAGTTTGTCCGAAGTACGTTATTAAGACGTTAATTAAAGAACCTGTTTTTCCGAACGTGAGTTCGGGACAGTGTGGACTGGGTTAGGAAAAGCAAAATATGACTCAAGAACTTCTGCGTATCGTTGACGGTATTGCCAGGGACAAGAACATTGATCCCGAGACGGTGATCGAAGACCTGGAAATAGCTATGCTTTCAGCTATCCGAAAAGCCAACGATCTTGATGATGAGATTACTGTTCGTATTCACCGGCAGACTGGCGAAATCGAAGCCACCGTCAACGGCGAACAGATGTCGATGCGAGATCTCGGCAGAATTGCAGCCCAGACTGCCAAACAGGTCATGATCCAGCGCATTCGCGAGGCTGAGCGAGGCAGCATTCATGACGAATATCTCGACCGGAAAGGCCAGATTGTAACCGGCAGGGTTGCCCGCTGGGAAGGCGGCTCGCTGGTCGTGGAGTTGGATCGTTGCGAAGCAATGCTACCCAAGACGGAGCAGATTCCGGGCGATTCGCACCAGCCTGACGAGAGGATTCGGGCGATGGTTCTCGATGTCCGCGAAGCACCGGGCAATGTGAAGGTGGTTCTATCCCGGACGCACCCAGATTTCATCCGGGCGTTGTTTGAGCTGGAAGTACCGGAAGTTTCTGAACATATCATCGAATTGAAGGCCCTGTCCCGCGAGGCTGGCTATCGAACTAAGGTGGCCGTTAACAGTTTGGATCCGAAGGTCGATGCCGTAGGAGCCTGCGTTGGTATCCGAGGCAGCAGAATCAAGAATATCGTCGATGAGCTTGGCGGCGAGAAAATAGATATCGTCCGCTGGAATGAATCATCCAAGCTGCTTATCGCAAATTCACTCAAGCCGGCAGAGGTGGCAGAGATCGCGCTGAGTTTTGAATTAGGCCGAGCCACGGTTGTAGTCACCGACGATCAGCTTTCCCTTGCCATCGGCAAGCGTGGACAGAACGTTCGGCTAGCAGCCAGGCTTACCAATTGGGATATCGACATTCTGACTCCCGATGAGTTCAACCTCGGCTTGGATACGCTGGAAAAAACACTTCGCGAAGTTGAAGGCGTGGATTCGACAATCCTGGACCAGATAATCGCGATGGGTATGGTAAGCGTATTGGACGTGGAAGAGGTTGGCCCGGAACCGCTCATAAACGAGCTGAAACTGGAACCGGAACAGGCCAAGAAGATAGTCCTTCGCTGTGCCGAAGAGGCCAAGCTGGTAGCCCAGGCCCAGGCAGCAGCCAAGGCAGAGAAAAAGGCTTCCGGCAAAAGAGCAAAGGCCTCTGCGGAACCGGAGACTGCTCCAGAGACATCGGAATATCCGGAAGCTTTGGATCAGGTTGAACAGGCCTCTGAAGAAAACACCGCGCCATAGGGCGAGGAAAATAAAAAGCCCAATAAGAAGGGCTTGATGAAAGTTAAAAATTTCGACGTGTCGCATACAAGACGCGGACCCGCTGAAAACCGGATTGGTCGGGTTTGTCGTGCGACACAAAGCAAAAGCCAGGTGGCCATTTTGGCCCGGAGGTTCTATTGGCAACGCGTGTATTTGAATTAGCTAAAGAATTAGGCGTTCGTAGCAAGGAAATCCTTGATAAATGTCGTGCAGAAGACATTGAGCTCAAGAATCACATGGCTGCTCTGTCAGCAGGTTTGGAAGAAACCATTCGTGAATGGTTCAGCGAGGGCGGTTCACACACCGCCGTGGAAAAGACCGAACATGTTGACCTCGAAGAGGCCAAAGCAAAGGCCAAGAAGGCCCGCCGGCGAAAGACCAAAAAACAGCTCGAAGACGAAGCCGTCGCCAAAGCCCTCGAAGATGCCGCCAAGAAAGAAGCGGAAAAGGCCGATGCTGAAACAGCTGGCACTGGCGAGGCTGTTGCTGTTGAAACTCAAGAATCTCCCGAACAGGCAGAAGAACCTCAGGTCGCAGCTGTCGCTCCTTCAGCAGCGCCTGTCGCGGAAGTTGAGGCAGCCAAGGAGACTCCAGCCGAAGAGGCCGAAACGCCTGTTGAAGAAGATGTAACTGCCAAGGCAGCCAAGATAAGCGACACAAAAGAGCAAAAAGAAGATAGTGACGAAGGCGAAGAGGAGCCTGATAAGGCCCCGATAATACCAGCCGGCCCTCAGGTTGTGCCAAAGCCCGCACAGTTAAAGGGCCCGCGCGTTATTCGCGTGGAACAGCCCGACTATGCCCCCAGGCCCCAGCCTCGCCAGGCCGGGCCGGGCCAGTTTCCTCCTCGCGGCGGCGGACGTGGCGGCAGCCTGCTGGATGAACGCAGCCGTCTTGAGGCTGCTGCAAGTGCCGATCCCACTCGAAGCAGAGGCAAAAAAAGCCTGGGCGATTCCGCGAAGGCATCCAAGCGCAGCCCTCGTCGCAAGGGTGGTGGGCGAACCGCTGACAGCGGAGAGAAGCTCAAGGAATGGCGAAATAAGGACATGGCTGAGCGCGCCGAGCGAATTGCCGGTGCCAGCGGCTCGCAGCGACGTCGACGATATGCAATGGGGGGCGGAAAAGCTTCCCAGTCCAGCGGAGGCGGAGCCAAGACAGGCAAGGTCGAAATCGAAGCGCCGATAACCATTAAAAGTCTTTCAGCTACGACTGGCATCAAGAGTGGGCTGATCATCAAGAAGCTCATGGAAATGGGTACCCTGGCTACGATCAATCAGGGCATCGATACCGAACAGGCGGAAACAATCATGCTTGATTTCGGTATTGAACTTGTGGTCGCCCATGCCAAAACCGCGGAAGACGAACTGATGGAAAAACTCGAAACTCGTGACACGGGTGAGTTTGTAACGCGAGCGCCGGTTGTGACTTTCCTAGGCCATGTTGATCACGGCAAGACTTCACTGCTTGACCGTATTCGTGAGACTACGGTGGCTTCTGGCGAGGCCGGCGGCATTACCCAGGCCATCGGCGCTCATCGTCATGATTTTGAAGACAAGCACGTCGTGTTCCTTGACACGCCAGGCCATGAAGCCTTTACCGCCATGCGTGCCCGCGGTGCGAACATGACAGATGTCGTCGTGCTGGTCGTTGCTGCTGACGACGGTGTCATGCCCCAGACCATTGAAGCGATCAGCCATGCCCGGGCTGCGGGCGTACCGATCGTGGTTGCGTTAAACAAGATTGATATTCCCAACGCGAACATTCAGCGGGCCTTGGGGCAACTGGCCGAGCATGGCCTGCAGCCTCGCGAATGGGGCGGCGACACGGAAGTTATCAAAACGTCCGCGGAAACCGGCGAAGGCGTTGACGAACTGGTCGAGTTGCTTTCGCTTGAGGCGGAAATTCTTGAGCTCAAGGCAGAAGCCGACGCCCCAGCCAGGGGTTATGTGGTCGAATCTCGCATGGATACAGGCCGGGGCGTTCTCGCGACGCTGTTGAACCTCAATGGTACGCTCAAAGTTGGCGACGTATTGCTGGCCGGTCGAGGCTTTGGAAGAGTAAGGCAACTGTTTGACGACAAGGGCAATACCATCGATGAGGCTGGCCCGTCCACACCTGTATTGGTTACCGGGCTTGATGAAGTTCCCGAAGCGGGCGATAAATTCTTTGTCGTCAGTGACATCGACGCCGCCAGGGGTGTTGCCGAGCAACGCCGCCGCGATGAACGAACCAAGATTCTCGCAGCTTCGTCCAATGCTCCGAGTAACCTTGAAGAGCTATTCGGCAAGATCGAAGCCGGCGAAGCTACCGAAATTCCGCTTATTCTCAAGGCTGACGTTCAGGGTTCCATCGAAGCCATCGTCGGTTCGCTTACCAAACTGAATACCGAAGAAGTTCGCGTGAATATAATGCATTCCGGCGTTGGCGGGATCAGCACGGGCGACGTTACACTGGCCGACGCGTCAGGAGCTATGATTATCGGCTTTAATGTCATAGCCGATGCCCAGGCCCGCAAACTGGCTGAGACTCAGAAAGTGCAGATCCGCCGATATCGCGTTATTTATGACATTATTGAAGATATACGCCGGGCTTTGGAAGAAGGTCTGGCTCCGGAAATTACGGAAGAAGCACTAGGCCGGGCCGAAGTAAGGCAGATTTTCAGGGTCTCAAGGCTCGGAACAATCGCAGGCTGTTACGTTACCGAAGGCATTGCCCAGCGAAACGCGAAAGTGCGCATCATTCGAGACAATGTCGTTCTCGAAGACGAAAGGCAGCTTGACAGTCTTAAACGTGTCAAGGACGACGCCCGCGAAGTCAAAGCCGGTTTGGAATGCGGCCTGAAAATAGCAGGCTACAATGACATCAAAGAAGGTGACGTGCTGGAATTCTACAAAAAGGTCGAAGTTGCCAGAACGTTGTAAAAAATACGATAGTGTTATAGTTTTGAAAACTTGGGATTTGTTTGAAAATACGAATTTAGAAATTCGGATTTAACAAAACCATGGCGACAATCTTGGGTTTAATGCATCTGGATTTGCATGTTCCTCAGGCCAACAGCCTGAAAGATAAACGCCGTGTGGTAAAAGGATTCAAGGATCGTCTGAGCAGCCGATTTCCCGTATCGGTCGCAGAAGTCCAAGGCCAGGAAACGCATCGCCGGGTATTGCTGGCGGTGGCAATGGTGAGTAATGACAGACGGCTAATTGAGAGTGTTTTGCAGAAGATATGGAACATGGCTGCGACCCACCGGGATATGATACTGGTCGACCATGAAACCCAATGGTTTTGAAATGAGCCTGCCAAAATTTGCCGGTTCAGTTATAAGAAAGAACAATGTCGCGAAGAACAGAAAGAGTCGGGAGTCTGATACGCAATACGCTTGGACAGATATTCCTTGCTAAATTGGCAGATCCGCGTTTTGACCCGGTCAAAACATCTATCACGCGAGTGGAAGTTCCGGAAGATCTTCTTACGGCAACGGTGTATATTACCGTCGCTGGGGACGAAAGCGAGCAGTCCAAAACAATTTCTTCGCTTCGTCACGCCGCCGGTTATCTCCAGGATCGGATGATGAAAAGAATTCAGCTGCGTAATACGCCCAAGCTGTACTTCAAAATAGACACCCAGTATAAAAAAACCATGGAAACGTTGAGCTTGATTTCCGAGGTGACTGAAGAGCTTCGTTTAAAAGATGAGGCAAAACAGGAAAACCAAGAGGATGCTTTAGAGGAATCTTCCGACTGAAACTAAAGAGGAACCAACAAAGCAATTGTAATGTACCGGCCTGTTTTTGCGAGTTTAAAATGATTCAAATCGCAAAAAGTGCCTCTGACATGAATAATTGTATGGGAACATGTCCGAGAAGTATCGCATATTTCCAAGCATTAGGATATAGAACTGATGAAAAACGCCAAGACATATGAAGTAAAAGTTAAAAAATTGCTTGCCGGGATCAAAACTGTCGCATCTCCTTCGATAAGTGCTGATCAGCATTTACGGACGTTGATCTATTCCATTCTACTGGCTGATAATTCCCCCAAGCGCACTGACAAAGCAATTGCTGCACTGGAAAAAGAATTCGTGGATTTCAATGAGCTTCGCGTGTCCCAGAGCAAAGAGGTTGCCGAGTGCGTTGGCAAAGATTTTCTGGGAATACGAACCAAAGCTGAGACAATTTACACCGTTTTAAACGGATTGTTTAACCAGGTCAGTGATATCAAGATGGATCACATCGGCGAACTGGGAAAACGCGATATCAGGCGACATCTGCGGGAGTTGGGATGCCCGCCGTTCGCGGAGGCCCTGGTTTCAATGACATGCTACGGCATTCACGCGATCCCGGTTGATGATTCCTTGCGTGATTTGCTGGAAATAAATGAGCAAATCCATCCGGGTTCGGACATTCTCGATACGCAGGCTTTCCTTGAGCGGGTCATTCCGCAGAAGAAGGGATTGGCGGCACATGAATTTTTCCGCGAATACATAGCGGAGAACTTTGCAGTTTTACAGAAGAAACGCAAAGCCGATGCCGAGATAAGAGCCGCTGAGGAAGCTGCCCAGAAAGCCGCTGAAGAGGAAGCTGCACGAAAGGCTGCGGAGGCTGCTGAAAAAGCTGCCAAGCTGGAGGCTGAGCGCAAGGCGGAGGAAGCAGAGAAAGAGGCTCAAAAGGCTGCAAAGAAAGCTGCAAAGAAAAAAGCCGACAAAGAGGCGGAAAAGGCTGCGAAAAAGGCCAATAAAAAAGCTGCAAAAATGATTGAGAAAACAAAAAGCCAGAAGGCTTCCAAAAAGAAGAAAAAATAATAGTTCAAATAAATATGGTCAGTATGCCCCTGGGCAACCCGGTAAAAACTTGCGATGCAAGTAAAAGACACAGATAGAAAGAGAACATTTGATGGCAAACAGAACAGCCGACGACAAGCTGGTATTAGGTATTCCAAAAGGATCTTTGCAGGACAGCACGCTGAATCTATTCCGGCGGGCAGGCTACAATATTAATGTGCCGTCGCGAAGCTATTTCCCCACCGTTGATGACGACACGATGTCAGCTGTGATGTTCCGGGCTCAGGAAATGAGCCGTTACGTTGAAGACGGTATTGTCGATGTCGGCCTGACGGGCTATGACTGGGTATGTGAAAATAATTCAGATGTAGTTGAGGTTTGCGAACTGGTGTATTCCAAAGCGACCAGTAAGCCCGCCAGGTGGATCCTGGCTGTGCCTGAAGAAGGTAAAATCACCAAGCCTGAAGACCTCGAAGGCGGTATCGTCGCTACGGAGCTGATGAACGTCACGAAAAAGTATTTCGCCGACAAAGGCATCAATACGAAGGTAGAGTTCAGCTGGGGCGCTACGGAAGTCAAGGCCCGCATGCTGGACGGCATTGTTGACGTTACAGAAACCGGCAGTAGCCTGAAAGCCAACAAGCTGAGAGTTATCGATACGCTATTGACGTCCACCCCGCGATTGATCGCCAACAAGGAAGCAATGAAAATTGATTGGAAGCGAAATAAGATCGAAAATATCGGGATGCTGTTGACCGGAGCCATTCAGGCCCAGCAAACTGTCGGCCTGAAACTTAACGCGCCAGCTGAGGCGCTCAATGCAATCCTGGCACTGCTTCCCTCGGAGAAAAGCCCCACTGTCTCCCGCCTGGCTGATGAAAATTGGGTGGCAGTCGAGGTGATTCTGGAAGAAAAAGTGGAACGCGAGCTCGTGCCGCAGCTCAAGCGGGCCGGGGCATCCGGGCTAATAACCTATCCGCTTAATAAGGTGATACATTGATCTCAAAGTTTTTGAAAGCAACAACTGATTTGCTGCTTCTGGGCGCAATATTAGCTGGTGCGATGTTGCCAGTTGCCTGTGATGCGCCCAAACCTGAGCAGAAAAAGACCCCCGACCTTGTTATGGAGTCCCAGGACTCTTTGGTTGAGTCCGAAGAAAAGCTACAGCCTTTTCCGCCAGAAGCGACGGTGACGCTGAATCAGCTGGAACCCAAACTGACCCAGCCTGTCGATAAGGTTTATGCTCGTCAGTTGCCCACCGGTGGCCAGGAGGCCTTGGACGAGGGCAGAGAACTGCGGGAAAAAGGCAATCTTTCAAAAGCTATTGAAAAACTGGAACGGGCCAAGGGATTTGATCCAAACAATCCTACCGTGGCAAAGCAGTTGGGGTTGACTTACGCAAAGCTGCCCAATTATGGCAAGGCGTTAACGAATCTCGAGGTAGCGGCGGAGTATTTTGGCAACGACGCGGACATGCAGGTTCTGCTTGGACGCATAGCTGTGATTATGAAAGACCCGGCTGAAGCCCAGCGTCGATTCCGCTTGGCGCTGCTGTGTCAGAACGCCAATCCTGAAAATAAAAATGCCGCCCATGCGGTGTTGTTTCTCGGCAGACTGCTGGAACAGCAGGGTTATTGGACAGCTGCTCTGGAGTGCTTCACCAAGCTCGAACAATGGACCCGCGAACAAAACGCTTTGTATCAGTCCGACGATACTCTCAAAGATATCGTCATGAAACCCGAAGACCTGATTGCGATTCGCGGCAGGTTGCTTGCAATGTTGCGGCGGAACGATGAAGCCGTTACGGTACTCCGGCGAGCTTACCGGCGAAATCGTTCGGATTCCACCACCGCCCAGTTATTGGTTGGCTCGCTGGTCGCTTCCGGGAAGTTTGACCAGGCTGAGAAGTTGCTTGTCGAACTGGCAGGTCAACCTGTACACGGCACGATAGTTCCGGTTCTCGCGATGAGGCTTTGCGTTAAGTCTGGCGACAAGGGTATGCCTGCAAGGATCATAAAAGCATATCGCGAGAAACACGCGGTTTCTGCCGAAATGGCGTTGAGCCTGGCCCGGGCGGCGATGATGCTTAAAGCGCCGGCGCAGGCTGAGGAAATATTACAGGATCTGATTCGCGAGATGCCTGGCAATGTCCAGGCGGTAGCCATGCTGGCTGCGATCTCGACCAGGCAGGGAAATTTCGATAAGGCCCTCAGGCTCCTGGCTGAGCTTATCGAGAAAAATCCGCAGACAACTGAAGCTGTCAATGTCGGCGTGAAGACGATCCTGGCTGCTACCCCTCCACCGCCTGCCGATTTGCTGAACACTTTCAGTCAGGCAACTTATAAGGATACTGGAAAAAATAAATTCGCGTTGCATTATGTTGCTGGCGTATTTGCTGAGCAGAACGGCAAGGAGTTACTGGCTGCGGATCACTTCAAGCGAGCAATCGAAGATAAGAAGGATTTTCATCCTGCCTACGAGGCTTTGTTGTCGCTTCAGCTCCAATCCGGCGCCAATGACGAAGTCAACCAGATCCTGGAGGAAATCAAAAAGCAGGCCAAGCAGGGATATTATTATTACTACCTTTTAGGCAAGACCAGGTTGCAGCAGAGGGATGTCGTAAAGGCGATCAATGCTTTCATGATATCTTATGAAAAGAATTCCTCGTATCTTCCGACCGTTTTGGAATTGGCACGGGCTTATCAACTGGAAGCCGAGAAATTCAGAACGTCATCGCGCGGCAAGATGTTTTTTGAGCGGTCGCAGGATATGTATGTCAAGGCGTTGGAGTTGGACCCGCAGCGTGTATTGACCTACCGCGCTGCCTTTGATCAGGCGGTGAGTTGGCGAGACCTGGAGAGCGCAAAGGATATTGCTCAGAGTCTCATGCGAGAGCTTCCCAAAAGTCCTGACGGCTTGATCATGGCGGCGGAGTTGTTTGTTGTTGAGGGCAATTTCAGACAGGCGGATTCGATTTTGGGGCAGTTGGCCAATCAGTTTCCCGGACGGGTGGAAATTCCACTGTTGGCCATTCTTGCGGAAATCAACAGATACCCCGGCGTTCTGCCAAAAGTTGTTTATGAACGTTCCATTAAAAGGCTCCAGTTCGTGCTGGAAAAATTTCCGGGCAACCTTCAAGCCCGTCGGATGCTGGCGGATCTTTACGGCAGGCCCGTTCCCGGTGAATTGACCAAGGCTGCGGAAGTCTGGGGAAAAATTCATGATGAATTTCCGCGCGACGAACTTTTCACGCGCACATACATCGCTTCGTTGTTGCAGGCCAAGCAGTATGCTCTCGCCAAAAAACTCCTGGAGGAGCTTCTTGACAAGACCCCAGCCGATGCGAATCTCAGGCGGATGAAGCTTGATGTTCTGGTTCAGATGGGCAAAACGGATGAAGCTATCGTGCTGGCAAGGCAATGGTGGGATAAGTCCGGCAAAACAGCGCAGGGACAGAGCGGTTTTCAATGGCTTGGTTTGTTGTTGGATCTTTACGAGCAGGACAAGCAATTCGGCCAGGCTGTTAAATTGCTCGATGAGCTGCTAAAAGACACGCCGGATATTTCCACCGAGGCCCTTGAAGGTCGCAAAATAGGCCTGCTTGTTAAGGCTGGCCGATATGATGAAGCGATAGCATTGGCATTGGAAAGCAAATCTGCGTTCCCGGCCCAGAAGCTCGCGTATGACCTCGTTTCTGACGGGAAATACAGCCTGGCCATAACACTCCTCGATAATCGCATTGCGATCATTCAAGAGAAAATCACAGCAGGACAAAATCCCGCCACTCAGCCTGCAGCGAGTTCACAGCCCGCCTCTCAGCCTGCTGAATCCCAACCAGCTTTAGAAGACAAACCGGCAGAACAAAAAGCAACGCCAGCCTCTAAGACCACAGCTGAGGCCCGGAAAAAATACGAAGATGAACTGGCGGTTCTCAAACAGTTGAAAATCATGGCCCAGCTAAAGGCTGACCCCTCTGATATGACGCCGGCCCTGAAATGGGTAAATGAGCAGCTGAAGGAAGACCCCACTGCTAAAGGGCCAAGGCAAATGCTGGTATCCAGCCTGGTTGAGGCGGGCCAATTTCAGCAGGCGTTGAAAATCGTGGATGGCTGGATTACGGATCTTTCCGAAACCGAGCCACGTATAACAGGTGCTGTGCCTACGCTTTTATGGTGTCGCGAGACGGCGGTGAGTTTGCTTATCGCTGCGGGCAAGCCGGCAGAAGCCCTGGCTCGATGTGATAAATATCTGGCAAACAATCCGAACAATTCGGAATTTTATAACCTCAAGGCCAGTGCGTTGGGCGAACTTGGCAAGCGGGCAGAGTCCCTCAAAGCCCTCAGGCGGGCACAGGCGCTCAAGCCCGATGATTCATCTTTGTGCAATAATCTTGCATACAGCCTGGCTGAGTCAGGCGAGGATCTTCCCCAGGCAGAAAAACTGATTGAGACCTGTCTGAAACAGGTTGGAAAATATAACCAAATCCCCACCGCCTTTCTGGATACGAAGGCATGGGTACTCTACAAGGAAGGACGATTCAGCGAGGCTGGCGGAATATTCCTTCGAATATTACCCGAAGAACCAGACGAATCTGATTTACAAAAACCAGCCGCAGCTGGACATGCGGTTTTATGGGACCATGCCGGCGATGTTTTTTATCGCCTGGGCTGGAACAAGCAAGCCCTGTGGTATTGGCAGCAGGCACTCGCCAGCGCCAAAGAAGAAAAAAATGTAACCAGGGAAATTCAGGTTGTACTGGATAACACCCCAAAAAAAATCGCCGATGTGGAAGCGGATAAAAAAGTACAGATAGCGCCGCTGAGTAATGTACTTGAAAGGCGAATAAAGGAACTGAAAAATCAGGCAAACACGCAGGAACAGGAGCTACCCGCAGAACAGCTGGAGACTCCTGAAACTCAGGAAATGGAAGAAGACGGAGAATAGATAAACAATGTCTGGACATAGTAAATGGTCAAACATCAAGCATCGCAAGGGACGTCAGGACGCAGCCAGGGGCAAGCTCTGGTCAAAGATATCGCGAGCTATCATCGTCGCAGCCAAGGCTGGCGGCGGTGACCCTGATTCCAACCTTACCCTTCGATACGCCATAGAAGAAGCCCGTGAAGCAAACATGCCTAAGGACACCATCAAGAACGCCATTAAGAAAGGCACTGGTGAACTGGCAAGCGAAAGCTATGAAGAAGTTACATATGAAGGCTATGGTCCGGGCGGAGTGGCTTTCATGGTTCCTTGCCTTACCGACAACAGAAATCGCACGGCACCGGAGATGCGCAAGATTTTCGAGAAGAGCGGCGGACAGTTGGGCGGAACGAACTGCGTGGCTTATATGTTTGAGTCCAAGGGCTCGCTCGTAGTCGAGGCTTCCAAGACTTCGGAAGATGCCCTTATGGAAATTGCACTCGAAGCCGGCGCAGACGACGTTGCTCTCGACGGAGAATTCTTCGAAATCACATGTGATCCAACCGCTTTCGGAGCTGTCAAACAGGCCCTCGCGGATAAAGGGATAGAAATCGTCTCCGCCGAGATTGCCATGGTGGCTGCGAACACCGTTGAGCTGGATGTCGAGAAGGCCCGGAAGGCCATGAATCTGATGGAAACGCTTGAGGATCACGAAGACGTCCAGAAAGTTTATTCCAACTTCGATATCCCCGATGAGCTGATGGAAGAACTCAGCCGGGGGTAATAGACCGATTTAAGCCTGTGAACGAGTAGTAAAAAATTGAAATAATTTGGTTTTGGTACTGATGGTTAACATCACAAGGAGTCAGCTATGAGCGGATATTGTGGACAATTGCTTCGGATTAACCTGACGACCGGCTGTATTTCAAAAGAACCCATAGATCCCGCCCTGGCCAAGAAGTATATCGGCGGACGCGGGCTGGGCACCTACTATCTCACACGGGAAATCGATCCGCAGATAGACCCTTTATCGCCGGAGAACAAGCTTTTCTTTGCAACCGGGCCTTTGACGGGTTCGTCTGCGCCAGCGTCGGGGCGGTACATGGTTATCACGAAAAGTCCGCTTTCTGGAACGGTGGCGTGCAGCAATTCCGGCGGACACTGGGGGCCGGAGTTGAAATTCGCAGGCTATGATATGCTGGTTGTCGAGGGCAAGGCTCCCCAGCCAAGCTACATAAGCATCCGGGACGATAAAGTTGAAATCTGCGACGCCCGGAAGTATTGGGGCAAGCTGGTCAGCGAGACCACAGCCGAGCTTCTCGAAGCATCCGGCGATAACAAGGCCAAAGTCATGGCCATTGGCCCAGCCGGTGAACAACTCAGTCCCATCGCCGCGATAATGAACGACAAATATCGTGCAGCCGGCCGAAGCGGAGTGGGAGCGGTATTCGGCAGCAAAAATCTCAAAGCCATCATTGTCCGTGGTTCCGGCAAGGTCGGCTCTGCCGAGCCAGAAAAAGCCAAGGAACTTCACAAGACACTGCTGAAAAAGCTCAAGGATAATGACGTCACCGGTACGGGCTTGCCGACGTACGGCACAGCTGTGCTTGTCAACATAATGAACGAACACGGCGCATATCCCACCCGGAATTTCCAGGAGGGCGTTTTTGCAGGCGCTGACAATGCTTCGGGCGAGTCACTGGCGGAGAAGTATCTCACCGGCAGGGATGTCTGTTACCGATGCCCCATAGCTTGCGGCCGATATTGTCAGGTGGGTGATGTCCAGGGCGGCGGGCCTGAATACGAAACGCTCTGGGCATTCAGCGCGGACTGCGGCGTGGATGATCTGCCGACCGTGATTCGCGCGAATCGCTGGTGTAACGAATACGGCCTGGACACTATCTCAGCCGGCTCGACTCTCGCCTGTGCCATGGAACTTTTTGAGAAAGGCTACATAACGCCCGAAGAGCTGGGCGATGGGCCGGAGTTAAAATTCGGCAGCAACGACGCCGTTGTAGAGTGGACTCGTCGCATGGGTGCCGGGGAAGGGCTTGGCCGAAAGCTTGCCCAAGGCTCATTCAGGCTGGCTGAGATGTTCGGCGCGCCGGAACTCTCGATGAGCGTAAAAAAACTTGAAATGCCCGCCTATGATCCGCGCGGCGTGCAGGGTCAGGGGCTGCAATACGCAACCAGCAATCGCGGCGGGTGTCATGTTCGGGGCTATCTCATTTCGCCTGAAATTCTGGGCGTTCCTGAAAAGCTCGACCCGCTCAGCCTGGAAGGCAAAGCCGTCTGGGCCAAGCTTTTCCAGGACCTCACCGCGGTGATCGATTCTCTGGGCCTTTGCCTTTTCACGTCTTTCGCGCAAACTCCCGACGACTACCGCGACGAATTTAATGTCAGTGTCGGCGAGAACCTCACGACTGACCAGCTCATTGGCGTCGGCGAGCGGATATGGAATCTCGAGCGACAGTTCAACCTTGACGCCGGCGTTGGTCCGGAGCAGGATACGCTACCTAAACGGTTGCTGAAAGAACCCTTGCCGAAAGGCCCCCTCAAAGGTCAGGTGCATCACCTCGATCAGTTACTGCCGGAGTATTATGCTGTCCGAGGCTGGACTCTCGAGGGCATCCCAACCGAAGAGAAACTTGTCGAACTCGGATTGAGATAAAACCCAAAATACTGTCCTTTGCTGGTATTACGGGAATAAATACGTTAAAATAAGTTATCAGCGTATTTAAAATGCCTGGCAATTGTGTTTGTTGACTCCGTGTCGAAGTGGAATTGACAAAGTCTGAGTGCAGCAGGTTAATTATAGATTCCGGGGAGAAGAAAAATGACTATGACGGACACAAAAAAAATAATTGTAGAGCCGACAGCTGTCAAGGCTGCCGCGAAAGCAGCCGAAATTTTCAAGGCCATAGTAGGCCAGGCCGTTGCTGATAGCGGAGCTTGTCGGATATCACTGTCCGGCGGTTCCACCCCTCGGACGACTTATCATGAGTTGGCGAATCACGCGATTACCGATGGCGTGCCCTGGTCGCGGGTGGATCTTTTTCTCGGCGATGAGCATGACGTGCCTCAGGACGACATCGAAAGCAATTATCACATGATCCAGCGAATATTGTTGGATAATGCCCCGATTGACTGGGAGCGCGTTTATCCCATGCGGGCCGATTGCGACGACATCCAGGCTGCCGCGGCTGAATATGAGCAGATTATCAGGTCGCATGTACCTGCTGGGGAAAACGGGATTCCGCAGTTCGATCTGGTCATGCTCGGGATCGGCGGCGACGGGCACACTGCCAGTCTATTCCCAGCCAGTCCAGGCATTGACGAGCACGAAAAATTGGTCGTCGCCAGTTATGTTCCCATCCTTGGCAGAAACCGGATGAGTATCACATTCCCCGTTATCAATGCGGCGAAAAATATTCTCCTGTTGGTCACCGGCGGAGACAAGGCCACGATTGTCCGGCGAATTTTCCAGGACAACGACCAAAGTCTCCCAGCTGCGAGAATCAACCCCACACATGGTACCTTCCATATAGTCCTGGATGCCGACGCCGCCAGGTTGTTGTAGGTTCATGCGATAAGGAATTGGTTATAAAGCAATCTCTGTGGGAATCTCCCGCATTTTGCGCACCTCTGCCCTTTGCGGCGTGCTGGCCTGAAAACTGTTGCCTAATCTTCGTGGGGAATTTAATCTTTGTTTATGCGGCATACGGAATCGGCAATTTGTTTGCGGACGACGGACTTCAGCGAGACATCGCAGGTGGTTCATTTTCTCGCGCGCGAAACGGGCGTGGTCAGCCTGATTGCCAAGGGCACGAAACGACCTAAGAGTAAATCGGGCGGACCAATCGACCTGCTGGCTGAAGGCGAGCTGGTTTTTTCCACGAAAGATTCAGGCGTCTTGGGAATATTGATGGAATTTTCCGAGACGGTTTCGCGCGCGACCCTTCGCAAAAACGCCGCTGCGCTGAACGCGTCGCTTTATATGGTGGAGTTGGTCGGGGACATGCTGGCCGAGGCCGACCCGTATCCGGGCGTGTTTGATCTGTTGCACAATGCCATTGACAGGCTAGGCCAGGCCGGTGCGCCCGTCCAGGCGGTGCTGGCCTATTTTCAGTGGCGCCTGTTGCGACACGTAGGGCTGCTCGGAGGCCTGACCGCATGCGCAAGCTGTGGAATGCCCGTCGCTGAGATCTGCCCTCAGGCGGAAGTGTATTTTTCAAGCGAAGCCGGCGGGGTTTTGTGCGATGGCTGTGATGGTACAACGAGAGAGAAATTTCGTATCGAACCGGTCGCCCTGGCAGGCCTGGCTGCGCTGGCAGCAGCGGAGGCTGGGCAGAGAGTGACGCTTCCAGACGCCCAGGCCAAGGCGGTTAACAGGCTGCTTGCGTATAACATCGCCCACCAACTAGGCAAAACTCTCAGAATGGCCCGGTACGTTATTTCTCGTAAATGAATACTTTGTGAATGAAACTATCTGCGATTGGGCGGTTTATTGGCAGTGATTGGCTTGCAAAGAGCGGGTTGACTCTTATAATAGGCTCGTTGGATTTGCAGTTATGGTGTGCGCATTCTGGGCCAATTAGCCTGGAAAGAAATATATGAAAATAAACCTGCGACTATTCAATTTGTCTCTTCTGGCGGTCTTGTTGACTGCGGGCTGGCAGTGCGCGCTGGCTGCGGAGAATAACATGGTCTGGGATGGCCAAAAGTGGGTCAAAGCTACCCCGCCCCAGCCTGGTACGCCTGAGGGGGACATCGCCGAAATCAGCTCGCTCATTGAGGCCGGTAAGAACAAAAAAGCTGTCAAACTTGTGGATAAGTTTCTTGTAACACACGCAGCCAGCCCTGCTTGCGAGGAAGCAATCAACCTGGCAGGCAAGGCAGAGATAAACCGAGGCCGATATTGGGACGCCTATCAATGGTACGAAAGACAAATAACAAATTATCCCAACGGCGCCTTCTTTGAGCGGGCAATGGATCGGGAATATATGATCGCGGACGCCTTTCTGAATGGTAAAAAGCGACGCGCGCTGAAGATCTTCAAGGTATCTGCCAAAGAAGACGGCATCGAAATCCTCATGCGCATAGCTGGTCATTCTCCAGGCAGCGATCTGGCGGAAAGAGCACTCCTGCGAGTGGCGGATTATCACTTCGACCGTCAGGAATATCCCGAAGCCATAGCGGTATATGACGAATTTGTAAAATCCAATCCGCAGTCGACCCGTAAACCTTACGCCATGCTGCGGGCTGCAAGGGCTTCGCTTTTGTCGTTTCGCGGGGTTAAATGGGACGATACCCCGTTGCTGAACGCAGCTGTGCGGTTCAGGGTTTTTGCCCAGGCCTACCCCCAGGCGGGCAAGAAGGAAAACATAGCTGGCATACTTGTGGAAATTCGCGAGACTTTGGCTCATAAGGTTTTTTATGCGGGCACATTCTACGAGCGAACGCATCATCCGCAATCGGCGATTTTCTACTATAACAAGGTAGTGCAGGAATATCCCGATTCCCAATGGGCAGCCCAGGCAAGACAAAGACTGGAGCTTCTCGGGCCGATCAAACTGGACCCCAGGTTTGAACCCCCAGCCAGCCAGCCTGCTCCCGCCAACAATGTTGCACAGGAAAAACCTGGGAATAAACCGGATACGCCCGTTCAATTGGTTTCGCCAAAAACCGGCCCAGCCTCGGCTGGAACCTCTCTGAGCGAGGCAGAGACCCACCCCGACCAGGCAGGCGCAGATCCCCAGGCTGGCACCGAACCGATCAGGCTGGAAGAGCTTTCAAAATAATTTTGTAAAATCTTGGAATAAATGAGATATCGTTTTAGAATTGTGTTGAATAATTAGCAAATTCTGACCGAGGATAGGCAGATGAAGATGAATCAGAATAAAATTGGCGTGATAATACTAGGCCTGCTCATTGCCGGTGTTTTGGGCGGGTGTCTCAGCAATGATCCCACAACGGGCTATACCGCGCAAAGCCAGTATCGCCAAGGTGTTCGCACCGTAGCTGTGCCGATATGGACCCGCGGAAAAGACGTCTATCGCAGGGATGTTGAAATTCAGCTGACCGAAGCGTTAGTTAAACGTATCGAGCTGGACACGCCTTACAAGGTGACCACCAAGCCCCAGGCTGATACGATCCTGACAGGTACGATTGAGCAGATTTCCCA
Source organism: Phycisphaerae bacterium (assembly GCA_963664745.2). Classification (GTDB taxonomy): domain Bacteria; phylum Planctomycetota; class Phycisphaerae; order SM23-33; family SM23-33; genus B1-G9. The sequence goes on along the minus strand of CAXXMC010000004.1, from coordinate 695,573 downwards.
GCAGACGTTAAGTTTTGACCCCGATAGCGGCGATCCGCGAGAAATGCAGATGACGTTTACGGTTTCCTTCAAGTGGGAAGACCTGCGGACGGGCAATATTATCGTGGAGAAGAAGCTTTTTCGCATAGCTGGGGTGTATCTGCCTCCGGCGCCGTTTAATGAGGATTTCTTTGAGGGCAGCCAGGACCTTATGGACAAGCTCGCCCGGCGAGTCGTGGAAACCATGGAAGCCGACTGGGGCAATTTTTAGTTAACGTCCTTCGGACAAGCGTTGTCGATCCAACTTGATATGGAGTCGACAAATATAAATTCCGATACAATTAAATTAACGTCGATATTGAAATTGAAAATACCAAGGCCTTGGCCTTTTGAAGTTGAAGATGGAGTAACATGAGCGATAATAAACCGGACAATATCCCCCCCCGTGGCCCAAAGCCCCCGAACATGCCCCCGAAATTCGGCCGAAGTTTTATGGGCTGGTTTGTAATTATCGCTCTGGGATTGCTCCTTGCCGCCGTGCTTACAAAAGGGAGTCTCAACAGCAGGCAGATTGCCATGAGCGAGTTCTGGCAGTATGTCGATAACAATCAGCTGACAGATAAGCTGGTTGTGGAAACCAATCAGATCAAGGGCACATTGGCTGACACGGTCCCCATAGAAAAAGGGCAAAGCCGGAATTTCTACGTCAGTTACAATTATCGAACCGATCAGGGTTTCCAGGCCAGGCTGGAGGACAGACTCCAAAAGGCCGGCAGCAGTGTTAAGGTTGAATACCCAGCTGAGGGTTGGTGGACTGGCATGTTGCCGCATCTGCTGGTCATGATAGTGATGATTGTTCTGATCTGGTTCTTCCTGATTCGCCGTATGGGCGGAGCTGGCGGCGGAGCTGGAATTCTGGGTAACTTCGGCCGAAGCAGACACAGGCTGATGACCAAGGAGCAGTCTAAAGTCACATTCAAAGACGTCGCCGGCATTGAAGAAGCCAAGGACGAAGTTCTGGAGATTATTGAATTCCTGCGAAACCCCAAGAAGTTCAGCAGGCTGGGCGGCAGAGTGCCTCGAGGCGTATTGCTGGTTGGCGAGCCGGGTTGCGGCAAGACCCTGCTGGCCAAGGCCATAGCTGGCGAGGCGGAAGTTCCCTTCTTCAGCATCTCCGGCAGTGACTTCGTTGAAATGTTTGTGGGCGTCGGTGCATCGCGAGTGCGTGACCTGTTCAAGCAGGCCAAGGATTCTGCGCCGTGCATTATATTCCTGGACGAAATCGACGCGGTCGGCAGACGTCGCGGAATGGGCTTCAACGGCGGCGGGCATGATGAACGGGAACAGACTCTCAATGCAATTCTCGTCGAGATGGACGGCTTTGATTCGTCAGACCAGGTCATAGTATGTGCTGCCACCAACCGGGCGGACGTTCTTGACCCAGCCCTGACACGCCCGGGCCGATTCGACCGACAGATAACCGTTCCGCTGCCCGATCTGCAGGGCAGAATGGAGATCATCAAGATTTATGCTGACCGTGTAAAGTGCGGGCCGGACGTAGACCTCCGCCGCATGGCCCGCGGAACGCCGATGTTCAGCGGAGCCGATCTCGCAGCGCTCGTGAACGAGGCAGCAATAGCTGCTGCTATGCAGAACAAGGATTTTATCGAACAGGTCGATATGGAAGAAGCCCGCGACAAGGTTCGCTGGGGCCGAAGCCGAAAAAGTCGTGTCATCGACGAAATCGAGAAGGAAATTACAGCTTTTCACGAAGCAGGCCATGCCCTCGCCCAGGTGCTCCTGCCAGATGCTGATCCGCTTCACAAGGTTTCAATCATCCCACGCGGTTCGATGGGCGGAGCGACCTTCAGCCTGCCGGAGAAAGACCGCTACCTTTACACCCGTAACTATTGCAAGGCCCTGCTTTGCGTATGCCTGGCTGGCAGGCTGGCGGAGGAACTCTTCTGCCATGACATTACCTCCGGCGCGCAGAGCGATATTGCCAAGGCTACCGAAGTTGCCAAAAAGATGGTCCTGGATTGGGGCATGAGCGAGCAGCTTGGCTTGATCAATTACGCCAACGATGAGAAGCGAATGATGCCCATGGACGGCGGCAGTAAGGAATATTCCGAGAAAACCGCCGAGCTTATCGATACTGAAATCAAAAAGATCATGGGTGCCGCCGAAGACCAGACCCGCAAACTGCTGGAAGAACATCGTGAGGAAATGACCAGATTGGCCAATTCGCTGATGAAATATGAAACGCTTTCCGCCGACGAGGTAAAACAGGTTATCGAAGGCCAGACGCTTGATAAGCCCACAGTTAATGATCTCATCGAGGCTGAGCAGAAAAAGTCACAACCCGACCTGGCTGAAAGCGACACGCCAGAGCCTGAGACAACCGATGAACTTGATGTGCCCCCCTTGCCGCAAATTGACTGATTAGCTGATTTATAGTTTCTCAAAATTTATAAGCAAGAAGTAAAAGCTGTTTCGTTATTCTGCCACTTTTGCGTGTAGCTGAGCGGCTACTGGAACCTTTTGGAATAAGGAAAGGGGCTTTACAATGGCTTCACGAAGCTTACGAAACTTATTGGCTGGATTCTTTGTTTTCACAATTCTTGGGGTACTTGGGCTTAGTTACGCAGCTCCGCCCCGTGTGCATCACCCCAGGCCAAGGGCCCTTCGCCCGAACCCGGCCCGCGTTTATCGTCATGTCAGACCTGTCGCAAAGCCGGTAGTGAAAAGAAGACGAATCGCGACCTATCGACCAGTTGTCGTCAGTCCATATTCCGGCTCAGGCGGAGTAGTTGTGATACAGGACAGCGGTTCAACTTCCGCAGAGCCTGCTGAAGAATCATCGAATATAGAAATAACGCCCGTGCCTTCACAGGCCGATACTGTAAGCGAATCTGTAAAAGTTCAAGCATCTGACCTCAGCGATACGAACAAGGATTTTGCTGGTCAGCCTTCGTATGAAATTGTACGTCTCGAAGACGATGGCATGACAGCGGTGATTCAAATCGAAGGGCAGGAGACCAAAGTCCGCATGATTGGGGTCGCGGAGATGGCGCAGGGAAAGCAGGCTGAAAAAGGCAAAAACAGGCCATCTGTAACACAGCATTTCATGGAGAACATGCTAAAGGGCGAGAAGGTCTACGTTGTTTATGATTCGCAGGTCGAGGAGACCGACGAAGACGGAAAATACGTTGCATATCTTTATCGCGCACCGGATGGACTGCTGGTCAATCTCGAAGCCATTCGTCTCGGGTTCGGCGTAGCCGATACCAGCTACGATTTCGACGACAAGGAAACTTTCCAGTTTTATAACGACAAGGCTCGCAGGCTTGGCAAGGGCGTTTGGGGCAGACGACAAGGCGGCCGAAAAATGCGCGATGACGACCGCAGGCCCAGGCCCGGCCCAAGGCCCGGCATATAAGATTCAGCCTTGATAAAAAATGGAACCTGAATTTAGGTTATTTGGTTTTGCGCATCTGGTAGTATTGGCCAGTACCGCTTTGTTGCCGCTTCTCCTTTGCGTGACGGCCTGGCTGTTCAAATCACCAAAACTCAGCAGAGTTATCTGCTGGTCGCTTGCGATCGGACTGGTGGGCTTTAAAGTCGCGTGCTGGTGCGTCACGTTGGTCAATGAGGGTCTGGCTGGTTTTTTGGCGGAAGACTTGCCGTTGCACTTGTGCGGCATGGCGACTTTCCTGTCAGCCTGGATGTTAATCAGACCCAGTGCGATTGCGTTTGAATTGGCATATTTCTGGGGCCTGGCTGGGACGCTACTGGCTATAATAACGCCGGAATTGGAATTCGGATTCCCCAGCTATTGGTTCTTCAAATTTTTCATAGGCCACATTCTGGTAGTTACCGCGGTGATATATGCGGTGCTAATTCTCAAGTACAGGCCTAGCCGCTGGGCAGTGTTGCGAGTTATGGTCTGGACGCACGTGTTGCTGGCGGGGATCGGATTGATCGATTGGCTGTTAGGCTCGAATTACATGTATCTCTGCCAGCCTCCCCAAACCGCAATGCCGCTGTTTTTCCTGCCCTGGCCTTGGTATATTCTGATGCTCGAACCGATCGCAGTGCTGCTTTTCAGCCTGTTGTACCTGCCGTTTTATTCCGGCAATCGCAAAGCCTGTAAAGCCCAGTCGATTTCCTCCGCTAATTGAGGTTGGCACGTCCGTAATGTTTCCAGTGGTTCGATCAGTGAAACATCGCCGCTATTACCTGCTGCGATGGCTGCATTTCTCAGATACATTTCGTATGTCGCCCGTCTGCTGGCATGGCTGCGTGTTGCATTGTCCCAGTCATCCGGCGTCCATCGTAAAATGTCACCCAGGCTTGTGAATTCCAAATTCGCGTTTGTAAAAAATTCCGCGTCGCCGATTATTTCAGGCCGGTTGTGCGGGCATATTGTCAGACAGCTGTCACAGCCGAAGACTCGGTTGCCGAGTTTGCCCCAAAGTTCGCGAGGGATTTTCCCGCGATTTTCTATGGTCTGATAGCTCAAACATAATCGACAGTCCACGATTTTTTCTTGTACGATTGCGCCGGTCGGACAGGCAGCGACGCAAGAAAAACAGCCTCCGCATCCGCCGGGGTGAGGCCGGCCCGGGCGAAGCGGAAGATTACAGATAATCTCCGCCAGCACGACATAACTGCCCAGCCCGGGCACGATAAGCGCGCCGCTTCTGCCTATCCAGCCCAGCCCGGATTTAGCTGCCAGTGCGCGTTCAGCAACCGGAGCGGTATCCACAAAAGCCCGGCCTTGGAATTCAGGGGCTACCTGCCGAATGACATCGCAAAGTTTTTGTGCTCGGGATTTGAGAACCTTGTGATAATCTCGGCCTCGCGCATAACGGGCGATGAAGGCCTGGTCGTCGGGAGTTTTGCAGTCGTCAGCTGGCGAGAAACAAACCGCCAGGCATATCACGCTTTTCGCAGAATCCACCAGCTTGGCTGGGCATAAACGTTTATCGAGATTTTCTTCCAGATACCCCATATCAGCCTGGAATCCCGATTTAAGCCAGTCCCGATACCACTGTGCGGAATCAATTTGTTCCGCAGAAGCTATCGCAACCCGCGCAAAACCTTGCTCTTTGGCGAGGTTTTTCACAGCCACAGTTAATTCGTCATTAAAATCCATTGTCACAGTGTACCGCAAGCAATTGTTTCTGGCTACCATGCGCGGTATAAATGAACCACTATGAGTATAACATTGACAGAAGCAGAACTCGAAAATCTGCATCGCCTGATTTATCTTGCCAAGGACGAAGACTTGGGAACAGGCGATATAACGGGAAAATTGCTGCCGGCTAATTTGCAGGTCAACGGAAAATTTGTTGCCCGCGAATCGATGGTTCTTTGCGGCGGAGTGTTGCTGGGGAGTATTGTGCGAGCCTACGACGATATGATAGAGGTCGGCTTGCTGCGGCAGGATGGTGAGGTGCTCGCGCCGGGTGATGTTATTGCTGAGCTGACAGGGGCGGCATGGGCAGTCATGGCTGTGGAGCGGGTGGCGCTAAATTTCCTCCAGAGACTTAGCGGAGTTGCGACACTTACACGTCGATACGTAGATGCGATAGCCGGCACGGGGGCTGCGATCTACGATACCCGAAAAACAACACCAGGCTGGCGCGAGCTGGAAAAATATGCCGTCCGGGCAGGCGGGGGATGCAATCATCGTCGCGGATTGTATGATGCCGTGCTTATCAAGGACAATCATCTCGTCGCACTTGCCAAAGCCGGTCAGCCTGCGGCGCTTACGGAGATCGCCCCCAGGCTGGAAGAGTTGAAATCCGAATTGAGCGAAGAAGGCTTCATCGAGGTGGAGGTCGATACGCTTGAGCAATTGGCTGACGCCCTCAAACTGCCCGTGGATGTGATATTACTGGACAACATGAATGCAGAGCTATTAACCCAGGCTGTGAAAATGAGAAACGATGCAGACCTGCGAGGCCAGATTGCCCTCGAAGCTTCCGGGGGAATTAATCTCCAGACTGTATTGGCTGCTGCGCAGGCCGGGGTGGAACGCATTGCCGTCGGAGCAATAACGCACTCTGCTACCGCGGTTGATATCGGCCTGGACATGGATATGACGGACTAATGACGATTTCATTTTAGCGACTCCGTTTGGGATAGCTAGACTGTATTTTGATTAAAAAGTATGGAAGGATCGGGTTGGCAAGCGAGTACTCGAAACTTATTGCATCGCAGATTGAAGACGGCCTTGGTACCAGACGCGTCGGGCGGTCAGTCCTTTGTTTCGATGAGGTCGATTCTACGAACGATGTTGCCTGGGATTCTGCCAGGCAGGGCAATACGGACGGGCTGGTGATCTCGGCGGAATCTCAGCGGGCCGGGCGAGGCAGACATGGACGGAAATGGCTAAGTCCGCCAAGTGCTAATATCCTGTTGAGCGTCGTGCTGCTGGACCCTGTGGGCAAGCTGCCGCAAGAGGCAGTGACTATCGCAGCGGGGCTCTCAGCTGCCGAAGCCGTCGTAGAGGCAACCTGCCTGGATGCCGAATTGAAATGGCCTAACGACGTTCTGGTTTATGGCTCGAAAATTGCAGGCGTTATTGTCGAAGCCACCAGCCAGGCCGGCTGTCAGAGTCTTGTCGTCGGCATAGGGCTGAATGTTTTCGCCGCTCCGCCCGCCAATACTCTCAGCTATCCCGCAACGTCTCTGGCGGAGCATATTGCCGAACCTCTTTCTCGCGCAGCTATCGTGCGAGGTCTTCTCCAAAAACTGGATCACTGGATAGATGCGATAGAGTCGTCGCGAATAGACGAACTGCACGAAGCCTGGCTGAGCCGGTGCGGAATGTTGAATGACCGGGTGCATGTAACCTCCGCGGGCAAAGAGTATGTCGGCAGAGTGCTGGACGTTGATCCGTTGCGAGGCCTGTTGATTTCAGATGATAATGGCTCGCGGGTATATATACCAGCTGCGGGGGCAACCATAACCGATGCGAAAAAGGATTCAGAATGAGGCCTGTGCTGACGGACAGAATGGCTGTGATCGGTATAGTGGCAGGCCTGGTTCTGTGGGTTTGCTGCCTGACCATCCTGTGGGGCTGGGCGTATGACGCTTCGGGCACCTTTGCCCTGCGAACGACATTGATAATTTTCGCCTCGTGCTGGTTTTGTCTATGGAGACGCGAAAGAATCATAAGCATAGCCAGGCGATTTCTCGCTGCGTTTCATCTCAGCGAAATTATCCTGTTGGATAAAGCTCTCGATGAACAGCTTGGATCGTCACGGGATGATGTGAATCATCGCATGTACATTCTCGCAGCTTCTTCTGCCCTGGCGGGAGTGTGTTTTGTTTTCAGCACGGTCTGGATTCTTGCTTCCGCTGCGATAGCTGCACGAATCGGCTCGAGTTTTCTGCTGAGTGACTGGATATGGAGTCTGATGGAGTGGGTCTCACTGATAGCTGGTTCATTGCCGGTCGCCCTGGGCCTGGCAGCGGTATGCTTCGCGGTGAAGGTGGTTCGCGAATCCGGCGGGCGGGATGTTTTCGGTGCCGCTTTTCGCGATCTGATGTGGGGGATCGCTGTGGGCCTGGCTGGTTTTGCGGTCAGCTGGTGGTTTGGGGCAAATCTGATCTATCTCGTGTTCTCCATAGCCATCGGCATTCTTATCGTAGCTGTCACCGCCATTTCGCGCGTCGAGCTGGCAACGCATCCGCGAAAAAAACTCCTGCCGTTCGGCCCACCTCCAAAGGGCAGCGAACTGGTGATAGCCTGCACATACGCAGCCCTGGGTCTGGTACTGATTTTCCAGATGCGACTGCTGGGCGACATATTCAGCCTGAGTCTGACGCGGCGGATTTTATGGGTTTTTCTCGCGGTATTGTTGCTTGGATATTTTCTTGATCGACTGGACAGGAAGAACAAGCCTCCATCTCGAATGCAAAATGCCGGTGCCGTGCTGGGACTGGCTGCGGGGTTGCTTGCCCAGGCGACGGAATGGATTCTGTGCATAGGCCTGGATAGCGGAACCTGGATAGCTGTGACGCTGGGCGTAGCGACGCAAATTCCCCTCGCTGCACTGGCTGCGATGGTGATTTCATATCAACGCCGGAATTTTGCCTTCTGCGGCGGGAAGGCTGGTTCGTACTTTGCCGCGCTGACTGGCGGGCTTGCCCTGGCGGTTGTGATATTCATGTTCATAGGCTGGCTGTCGTGGGGATGGATTTTGCTGATCATCCTGGCTGGGGGAGGTGTCATCGCGGGCGGTATTGACGGCGCGATACAAACGAGCAAAACGGCAGAACGAATTCAGTGGATCGTGTTTTCTGCGGTGCTGAGCGCTTCGTTAGTTGTAGGGCTTGGCGCTACCCTTGGCCTGGCCGGCGAGACGACCGGACCAATGCAGCCTGGACAATGGCTTAGTTCCAGGTGCGAATTGCGAGACGTCCGAGACGAAAGCGGCAAGAAGAAAAAGGAATTTTACCAGAGCGGCCTTCTGCCTGAAATCCGAAACTTGCGCAGCGAATTGATTACCGACTGCCTGGCTGGGGTTTTTGAGCGTCGCAAAGGCAAGTGGTGGATCGCAGCTACATCCGCAGCCGATCTGCCAGCCCGTGACAGAGCTCCAGAGTTAACGGAAGATATTTTCGATGACGAGAACAAAAATGCGACAGTCTGGACTCGGATATACGCAGCCGGCGTGAACCCCCAACCCCCTACAGTACCGAAAAAAGCTTTACGCTGGCCTCCCTTGAGCTACTCCGACCCTGACTATTTCCGCTACGCCCGGCTGAATTTCGTAGCCGATGTCGGGTGTGATTTTTACGATGGCGTTTTCCTCGCCCCGATCCCTGCCGATCATCCCCAGGCCTGGCGATGCTATAACGATCGTATCCTTCGGCGATGCAGGCGACTCACCGAGGGCGGCTACGACGAATGGGTCGAAGAGCTGGGCAGGTATTTTCCCAAAACCTGTTCCGGGCTGATGGTGTTACGCACGCAAGTTGGGCCGGACTGCGTGCGGCGGGCGTTGAGTGTGGCTCGGACATATTATAACGTTGTCGGGTCTGGCTGGGCGATCGTGGCATTCAAGCCCGGGCTTACAGGGATGGATATACTGTTGGTCGGGCCGGGCGAATCACTTCTCGGCGATGACAAGAAGGACATTCTGAAATTTCTTCGCAAAAAAGTCAGCCAAGCCAGTGGCCAACTTTATCTCGTGCCGATTGAAGAACTCTGGTCGGTATACGTCGGCGTCGAACCGATTTTCCTGTTCAATCCTCCGGGCGAACGCCTCGACGATACCCCAAAACTCCAGGGTTTAAAAAAATGGCTGGAAAACAGAACGGTTAAGACTGACAACGGCGGATAACTTTTAGAGAAATCTCGTGCCCGAAAACGCTTTTTGAGAGTTAAACTTATAGCAGCCTTCATAAATACCATTCAACCATGCCCCTGTTGGGTGCCATGCCTGCGCTGTTTGCAGGCATGTAAATGTTGAATTAAAGTAGATACTGGGATGTCCATGGAAGTTGACAGGAAAATCTTAAGAAAAACATGTCGTCGTTATGATAATGTCGGTGACGCTCATTTTTTAACATTTTCCAGTTTTCGAAGACAGCCATTTTTCTCCGGGAAAGATGCCCCCAGGTGGTTTCTGGAAAATCTAAACAATGTTAAGGCACGCTTGGGATTTTCACTATGGGGATATGTAATCATGCCGGAACACGTTCATTTGATGCTGCTTCCTGCAAAAGGCAGTTCAATTTCTGCAATACTACGTTTTATTAAAAAACCATTCACGGATCGGATAATAAAATATACACGAGAATCTTCTCCAGAATTCCTTGAAGCAAGGATGTTGGACATACAGCCTAACGGCAGAAAATCTTATAGATTTTGGCAACGAGGTGGCGGATATGATCGAAATATTTTCTCCATTCATGAATTGCGTGAGAAATTAGAGTATATTCATGCCAATCCTGTGCGTCGAGGTTTGACTGAAACTCCTGAGGAATGGCCATGGTCCAGTTATCTTGCCTGGGAAACTGGGAGTGATTTTCCCATTGCGATTGATCGTGGGACATTCCCAACGTTCTGATATATTTGAGATTCGACATGCCTGCAAATAGCGCAGGCATGGCACCCTAGGAAGAAGCTGATATCAGAAGTTTGGAAAACTCTGATAGATTTTTTCAATAATTTTTGCTTATAAGAAACGTATGAATCGATTGATAGAATGGTTTTTGAATCTTTCGCCGGGCAGGTTGGCGGAGGGTAAATGGCAGCTGGGTTTTATAGCTGAGCATAATAATTATGTTTGGCTGGCCCTGATCGTAGCTGCCGGTCTGCTCGTATCGCTGGGAATTTACTGTTATCGTCGTGATGGAGATCTTGCGTCTCGCACTCGCCGTTGGCTGTTGGGGCTAAGATTAGCCGCCATTCTGCTGGTTTTCCTGATTCTGTTCCAGCCGGCCGTTATTTTGCGAGTGACTGAAACGCTATATAGTTCCGTGTTGATTCTGATTGATGAAAGCATGTCAATGTCGTTCCATGACAGCTACCGCGGAGCTGATAAGGCAACTGTCGAAACCAGGAAGAAAATCTCCGATACCATTGCTGTGGATGAGGGTGAATTGAAGAATCTGTCCAGGCAGGAAATTCTGCTTAAGTCGCTGCTCCGTCCCGGCGGGCCATTGGAACTCATTAATCGCGATCATCCTATTGAGCTTATTGGTTTTTCTACGGATCAGCCAGGCCGGGCCACCTACACTCGCGTGATAGATTCAATTCCGCGGGCGACTCTCCCCGCGGGGCAGGCTGACGTTGCAAACCAGTCGGGCCTGCTTGATTCCATACTGACCGGCGTGCAGGGCAAGGGTTACGAAACGAACCATGCTTTGGCGTTACGGGAAGGGCTTGACCGTTTCCCAGGCCGGCGTCTCGGCGCGGTGGTCATGTTGTCCGATGGCCAACCCACCAACCCCGACGCAGCAGGCCGACTTGGCCCAGCTGTAACTTATGCCGAACAACACTGCGCTACCAGGCAGGCGGTCATGTTTGGCGATCCTCGCCCGCCGAAAAATCTCCGTGTGGTTTCATTGCATGGCCCGCGCGAAATCCGCGAAAAAACGCCCGCGACATTTTCCGCAAAGTTGTCACATCGCAACATGAAAGATATTGATGTGCCTGTACGTCTTTATCAACGAAAGATTGACGAACCCTGGCCTGCGGATATGTCAAAGCTTACGCCCGTCGCAACGACGAACGTTCAACTTGTCACGGAAGAAGATGATGAAAATTCCCAGTCCGTTGAAATCTCATTTGTTCCCGAGGCTCAGGAGTCGGGCGAATATGTCTATCGGGCTGTGGCTGATAGTCAGGCGGGGGAAGAATCGGAAGAGGATAATTTTGCCGAAACTTTCGTTCGCGTATCAGACAGTAAAATTCGCATTTTGCTCATCAGCGGAGACTCAGGCTGGGAATTACGCTACCTGCAGAATTACTTTCTGCGTCAACCCGAATCATACAGCCTGAGCGTCTGGCAGCAGAATACCGACGCGGCCGTCACGCAAAAAGCCTCGCCGGGGATGGAACTCAAACGCCTTCCCCGCAGCCTGTCCGAATTGATAGGCTCGAATTCAAACCGCAGCCTGGCGACTCAACCTACAACTCAACCCGCCGGCGAGTCAGTTCCACCCGTCCCGCCTGGCGGTTACGACGTCGTGATTCTTTACGATCCCGTTCCCACAGCTGAGGGTTTTGACGCGAAGTTTATAAATCTGTTGCATGATTTTGTTACGATTCATCGCGGCGGGCTTTGCTACATCGCATCAAGACGGAACAGTTTCGATATTCTAAGAGATCCCGCTGCCAAAGCTCTTGCGGATCTGCTGCCGGTGAAGATATCGCAGAATAAAGTTAACATCGCTGAGATTATTAACGAAACTCGCCCCCAGCCCTGGCCTGTCAGGCTGACAAGTTATGGCGTTGACCACGAGATTACCAGGCTGTTACCCAAGGCGGATGAAAATCGCAATATCTGGAATGTTCTGCCGGGCATTTTCTGGTCGCAGGCGGTGGCCCGTAAGAAACCCGCTGCCCGTGTTCTGGCGGAGAACAGCAATCCTGCGCGTGTTACGGACTTGCGAAGCGAGCCTGAGCCTCTATTGGTCGTGCACTCAGCTGGCAGTGGCAGGGTTGTCTATGTGGGGTTTGATGAAACCTGGCGGTGGCGATTCGTCGCGGATGGCCTGTATCACAGGCGTCTATGGGGCAACCTGGTTCGCTACCTTGCCCCGCAAAGTCCCAGGCAGGTGGTGATCTCCACTGGCGGGGATCGTTTTGACACCGGGGATAAAATCAAAATTGAAGTTGAAGCGTTTGATCGGGAATATAAGCCTTTGCAGGCTGAGAGTTTTAAAGTGCGTATGATCGATACGACAACAGGCCAGGCCCAGGAACATAAGCTCTCGGCAGTAGCGGGCAAGCCAGGTCAGTATCAGGGTATCATACAAGCTGATCGTACCGGCACGTTTGAACTTACCTGTGAAAAATCCATTGCGGATCGCAGCAAGGTAGCCGGGCGCACCATCGTTGTAGAACTGCCCCAGGCCGAGGCCAGGCGAACCGAAGCCGACGACAGACTTCTCAAAACCATCGCGTCTCGACCCGAGTTTTTCATGCAGGCTGGGGACATTGAAAAACTGCCCAGCTTCATTCCGCCGGGCCTGCTTACAACCGTACATGAGAACAGATTCACGCTGTGGGATACGAAACTGACGTTGATGCTGATCATCGCACTCCTGACGGCTGAGTGGATTCTGCGAAAACGAAACAATTTAATGTAATAAAAAAGATGGAGTTTTTTTAAATTGTCAAAAGGTATGCAGCAAACTGAAATTCGCCATAAGCTCACCAGGCTGCGCAAAGTGCTGCGGGCCAGGTTAGCCTGTGAAGGCCTGGCCTGGTTGATGCTTGCCTGGGTCGCCCTGGTCGTCGTGACACTCGGATTCGACTACACGTTGCATCTGGATCTCATGCAGCGTGGGCTGATTCTGGGCCTTTGCGGGCTGGGAGTGCTGTATACCTTTTGGCGGAAATTGCTCGGGCCGATGCTTGTTCCTGTTACCGACGAGAGTCTGGCTATACTGGTCGAAGAGAAGTTTGGAAAATTCGCAGGCCGGCTTATAGGAGCGTTGCAATTGGCAGGCAGATCGACTGATGAGTTGGCTGGGATGAGCCAGGCCATGGTCGGAAAGATGGCTGGTCAGGCTGAGCAGATTGCACGCGGGTTGAAATTCACAGACGTGATAGAAACACGACGATTGCGAAAATTTCTAACCGCCGCAGGTGTAGCTCTGATGCTTGTTGTTGCGTTCTGGCTGATCGCGCCGGGCGTGATGAACATGTGGTTTCAGAGGAATATTCTGCTACGGGATATCAATTGGCCTCAACGCACATATCTGAGCGTCTGGGCCATGGACTCCGCCGGACGAATCCAACTACTCATGCCGGGCCATGCCCAGGCCGAGTCGCAAAGTATAAAAGATGTCGAAGTGCTTCGCGGAGCGGACTTGCAGATCATAGCCTTCGCGTCAGGCAAGGCGCCGCACGTGGTGACACTGCGTGCGGAGTATCCTTCCGTAGGCGAGACTGAAGAGAATCTCTCGCCGGAGTCCATCGGCTCTTGGCGCGAGAAGATAGAACAATTTCAGTCTGCTGCCGGAAAAAGCAAGTTGCCTGAAATCGGATTTGCCAAAAAATTCCAGGCTGTTTCTGAAGAGTTCTCCTTTTACATCACCGGCGGAGACGACAATCGGGGCAAGGCCTCTTTTCGGAGTCGCGTCAAGCTGGTCGATCCGCCAGCGCTCCAGGAGTTGGCCTTCACCGTTGAATATCCGCCTTATATGCGACGTGACAAATCCGAAACCCTCACCGGCGACCGGGGCGTGCTGCCCTTGCCGCGAGGCGCAAGCGTTGAGTTAATCGCCTCAGCCAGTAAACCACTTCGCCAAGCTGAGATTATGCTGGACGACAAACCCATAGGACAAATTAAAATTGTCGATGGCTCAACAGGACCAGGCCGGGTTTTGAGAGGTTTTTTCAAAATACCGGCAAAATATCCCTTGCCGACAGCAACGCTGAAAATTCGTTTGCTGGATACGCAAGGCTATTCAAACCCTCGCGGCGAGAAGTACGTTGTGCACTTGCTGCCCGATGCCGCTCCTGAGGTCATGCTTCACAGCAGCGGGGTGCGACACGTGATTGCGCCCTCAGCTACCATTCCGCTCCAGGCTATTGCCCGAGACGATAACGGAGTGGATTCGATCCGATTGATGTGGACTGCTCAGCCAGTTGAGTTGACAACGACAGCTCCCACGACCCAGCCTGGCGGTATGATAGGTCAGCCGATCCAGGCTACCGGTTCGGAAGTTCGTCAAAAACTCCAAGGTCAGCGGATGTGGGATATCCAGCCTATGAAATTCACGCCCGGCACAAAACTGCAAGTTCACGCCGAAGCAACTGACTTCCTGCCTGCCGATTACGGCGGCCCAAACAACTCATCCAGCAGAGCAATCTCGTTCGAGGTAATCCCGGCTGAGAAATTGCTAGGCCAACTGGTTGGTCTGCAAAAAGAAGTACGCATGGAATTTTTCCAGGCGATGGGCCAGCAGACTCTTGCGCAGGGCAGATGTCAATCCGTCGCTGAGGAGCCGGAAAAAATAGGCGAAGAGACTCTTCGCAAGCTTTCAGAATCCGCTGGCGGACAACGACAGGTAGCCAGTGAGTCTGCCAAGGCCGCTGCTACGCTCCAGGCTGTGGCAATAGAGTTGGAGCTCAACAGGCTGGGCAAGGCGGAGCAGTACGAGGCTATACGAACGGAGATCGTTCAACCATTGCGGAAGCTCGTGGAACAGATGCGGTCGGTCGCAATTGAACTTGACCAGGCGCGGGAAATAAAAACTGCCGCACAACTAGCCGACAAGGCCAGGCAAATCGCCGAACAGCAGGCACAGATTCTCCGTAAAATGGAAGAAATAATCAAACACATGCAGAAGCTGGAAAACAGGCTTGAGCTTGCCCGTCAGCTTGAAGGGCTGTTGAAAATGTCCGTCGAACTCAACGCCATCCTTCGCAAACGCGTCGAGGCCGGCACGGATGTGATGTTCGACCCCGTGGAGCCAGAGAAATGAAAAATCGAACCATAATCAAATTAATACTGCTAGGCTTCTCAGCGATAATTTTTAACCTGGCTGTTTTTCCGGCTCATGCGCAGAGTGATGCGGAAGATACGGATGATGCGAAAGTCAAAACCAGTGAAGATCTTGTGTACTCAGCTGGATTCATCAAGAAAAAACTCGCCGAGTTGCTGGTCGCTATGTCTGATGTCGCAAAACTTTTGGAAAAAACCGAGCCGGACGTCGCAGTCATTCTAAAGCGAACAGTCGAACACGCCCAACGAGAGGACGTGGCTGGGAAAATCGAAGACGTGATTCGAGATATTCGACAGGGTCTCGACCAGGCAGCCCAGATTCAGCAGGGCGAAGTGATAGACGATCTTACGCAGATGCTCAGGATTCTTGAAGGCGGCGTGGGAGATCTGACCAAGGCTGAAAAACGGCTGGCTGAACTCCAGGCCATTCGCGACAAGCTGGATAAAAATCTGCAACGACAGCAACTTGAGGAAAAGCAAACCAGGCCAGCTGCGAATCTGGAAGACATTAAAAAACAGTCTGAGACTCTCATCAAGGCTCTACAGGGAATTATTGAGAAACAGAAATCGCTCAAAGCCAAGACAAATAAGGTCGGTTCGTGTGATCCGAAACTTGTAAAATTGGGCGAACTGCTAGAAGCCATCGAAGACCTTTCAGCCAAGCAGAAAATCCTCGGCGACGCCGTTGATAAGTCCGGGTTGTCGGAGCTACCTATTCTTGCAGAGGCCCAGAACCGACTCGCGGGCCGGGCAAAATCTTTGTCGGATGAACTGGCTGAGGTGCAGGCCGATCCGAATAATAAGGAAGTACAGGTAGCAGCTGAGCATATTAAATCGGCCGATGCGCAGATGGAAAAGGCTGTCTCGGATTTGGAAAAATCCGACAAGCCCTCCGCCTCTGATTCAGAGGAAAAAGCCCTGGCCGATCTGCAAGCTGCCGGCAAACAATTACGAAAAATGCTTGAAGACAAGTCTGCCGACACGCCGGCTGGTCGGCTGGCCAAGCCACAAAACCAGCTGGGCAAGCAGACGGGTCAACTCGCGGACAAAGAAGCCCAGCTTGCGGAACAGGCGGGAATTGATCCAAAAAGTTTGTCGGATAAGGATGAGAAAAAAGTGGCAGGGGATTTGAACCTGGCAGCTGAGTCTATGGACCAGGCTGCGAAAAAACTCTCCGCCCAGCAGCCTGTCACCGCTGAGGCAAAACAGGAACAAGCCCTTGTTGAGTTGGCAGAACAATTGCGACGGGTGACTGAGCTGCATCGGCGAGCCTTGGCCCAGGCAGAAAAAAAACTCAATGAAGCAGAGCAGAAACGTATCGCTGAAGATCTGAAAGACCTGGCAGAGCGTATGAAAGAAGGGGAAGGAAAGAAGGCTACTGCGGGCGGGCAGGCTGTGGCCAGTGCGGGCAACAGTGCCAATTCCGCAGCTGGGGAAATGTCAAAGAACGATGCGAAATCAGCCAACAATGATCAGAAGAAAACTCTCGAGCAACTCCGAAAGGCCCAGGAAGAACTCAACGAAGAGATAGCCCAGCTGGAGCGGCGAATAAAAGCGGAAAAACTCGCAAGCGTTGAGGAGCGACTTGCAAAAATTCTCGAAGAACAAAAAGCCTGCAATATTCAGACACGTAAAACTTATTCGCGACGTAATCAAAAAACCTCTGCGTATGATCGCCAGGCCAAACAGACGCTGGGTGAACTGTCCAAGACCGAGGGCAGCCTGGCTGAGGAAGTCCAGTCCGTTCGCAACATGCTTAAGAAAGAAGGTTCGACGGTTGTTTTTCCTGAAGTACTTCGCGAAGTGCAGGAAGACCTCGCCGCGGTGCAGAAGCAGCTTGCCCAGTTTGAGCCTGGCCCGCTTGTCCAGACGACCCAGGAGGATATCGTTCGTACTCTGGAAGAGCTGATCAGTGCCGTTCGCAAGGAACTTTCCAAAGGGCATGGCCGAGCCATGAGCGGCGGCGGCCAAGGGCAAGGACAGGGCAGTGGAAAGGCACCGCTCGTACCGCCCGTTGCGGAGCTCCGAATGCTCAGGCTCCAACAGCTTCGCGTCAACGCCGGCACTCGTCGGGCACAACGCATGGTGGAAAGCAAGCAGATCACCCAAGAGGCCGCTGATGCGCAATATAGAAAACTTTCCGAGCGTCAGAAACGTGTAACGGATATCGCAAAGAAAATGGCCTCGAAGATGAAAACTCAAGGCGCCAGCCAACCGGAAAAGAAAGTGGAATGATGATGGCGAAAAGACATCTTCTGATAATTATGACGGCTGTTTCATTTTTGGTTTTAATGGCAAAGGCTGTGACTGTCTCGCCCAAGGGTTCTGATGAGATCAATAGCATTTTGAATGATCTCTCGCCGGAAGATATTGAAGCCTTGGTAAAGGCTGCTGCCCAGAGAAGGCTTTTGGTGGAAAGACAGGCAGTGGCTGCGGAAATTTCGCAGAACCTTCTCTATGATGAAGTGGAAGTCGAAAAGGCGGTGGCAAAGCTGCAAGCCAACGACAAGTCATCGAAAGACGAAAACATCGTCCGCATATGCGAGGCCTATGCGATTGTCGATGGCCGATTTTCCGGACCTTACAACCTCTATAAAAACGGAAAATACGCTGAGGCGGAAAAAAAGCTCAAGCCCATGTTGAACATGGAAGATACAACTTATCTCAGTGCAGCCATGCATTTTATCCGGGCCGATTCGCTTGCACGAGCGGGGAAATATATGGACGCCGCTGAGGCGTTTTCCGACATTCTCGTGAACATGCCGGATCGGCTGAGTTTCGCAACATCAAGTGCCCGCAAGGCAGCGGAGGTTTACGAGCAGGCTGGGCGAAATTATTATGCCATGCAGATGTACACATACTGCCTGGCGAATTACAGTTTAACGCTCAGCCGGGCCGAGCTGGATGAAATGCTCGCGAAGGTAAAGAAATTTCGCGAGATATACGCAAGCCCCATGAAAACGATTATCGGGATGATGGATGATGTGGAAAAAAGTCTGGCACAAAAAGACACGAATGAGAAAGTGCAAAACACTCAGGAGCAGATCGTGGCTTTGCTGGATGACATGATCAAAACAGCCGAGGAATCTCAACGGCAGAAGGATAAGGACCAGCAGAAGCAGCAGTCCCGTCAGCGACGCAAGGACGCCGGTTCTCAACAGGCTGATGAAAAAAAGCAAGGCGCAGAAGCCCAAGGCAGCCAGGCCAGCAATACGGAAAAACCCGGCAGCCCCGCCAATGAATCCGTGCTTGTGCCCGGACCGGTAACCAGGCCTAACAAGCTTGCCCAAAAACATCAGGCCAAAGGTACGGGCCGATGGGCTGACATGCCGCCGCGACAACGGGAAAAACTCGAAAGCATCATGCGAAAACGTCTGGGAGAGCGGCGGACAGGATTGGTTCGCGACTATCATAAAAAACTGGCTGAGGGCGAATGATTTCAGAGAGAGATAAAGTGAGACAGATAATTTTTATCGTGTTGGGTTTAGCGTTACCGGGCCTGGCTGCTTTGGCAGATACGCTCGAGCTTCTGGATGGAGTGACTGTCCCAGGCCAGGTTGTTTCTCTTACGGAGCAGCGGTTGGTTTTTGCAGAAACAAGCGAAAATAAACCAACTGACAAGGTCAGAAATATTTCACTAAGTGAAATTTCGCAGCTGATTTTTTCACCGGCAAAAGAATCATTCGACAAAAATGGCCTGGCTGTGGTGGAAACAACTCTCGGCGATGCGCTTTGCGTAAACAAGTTGCAGCTGGCGGAGGGTAAGTTGAGTTTCAGGCCGGCATCGCTAGCAAAACGCGAACAAAAAATTCCGATTGAAGCTGTAAAGCGAATTCTGTTTCCAGCAGGGGACTATACGTCCGCGACAATAAGCAAAAAAATCTCAGCCGGCAAGGAGTATCGTGCCGGTTCACGGGATATACTTATTATCGAGGGCAAAGACGGCAAATGGACTGCACCCGATGGTGTGCTTTTGGAAATTACCGACGATAAAATATTCTTTCGCTATCGGCAGGCCGATCGTTCGATCAATCGCCAAACCGTCCGCGCAGTAATTTTGTCTGAACCAGTAAAGGTGCCCAGCCCCCCTGCTGGTTTTCTGACGACCAGAGATGGAAGCAGGTATGGCTTTAAGTCATTGACAATCGAGGATACGACCGTTCTGCTGGATTCGCCGGTCTTTGGAAGTTTTAAGATGAATCTTGCGGACGTAGCTGAGATTCGGTTCCTTTCAGATCGCGTGATTGACCTGACAGAGCTGACGCCAAGCGAGGTGCAAGAACATGGATTCTTTGATACCACGTTTTCTTGTCGGAAGAATCGGGCCGTAAGCGGCGGGCCTATTATACTTGCGGGCCAGACTTATAAGACCGGCTTGGGGATGCACAGCTACAGCAAGCTGACTTATGACCTGGATGGTAAATTCCAGACTTTTACCGCCGCTGTGGGGATTGACGATGCTGTCCGCCCCGGCGGCGGGGCGGATTTGACTATTCTGGCTGACGACAAAAAAGTTTTCGGGCCGATTGTTTTGACCGGCCTGGATAAGCCGATAAATATTCGGATCGATATTGCGGGCGTAAAAAAAATGACGATCGAAATTGACTTCGGCCCGGATGGCCTGGGTACGAGTGATCATGTAGACATCGCAAATCCAAGACTGATAAAAGCGAAGTGACGAAGATTGCAAGTCGGCTGGCCTGGCTGATCAATCAAGCCAGAATCGAATAAAGTCATAATTAGCCGGATTAAAGCGTGCAAAGATCAGAAACGCAATGTAGCCCGCGGTCATGATGTCGTAAGGCCAGCTCATTCGAGGGTACAGCCAGGGTTGAATCTTGTGGTACCATTTCCCCTCAATGCGAGCGTTTGTGACGGGTGTTCCGCCGGCAAGGCATGTCTTTGCGTGAAGTGCACGACGCAGGAGGGTGAACAGCGGCAGTATGCTTTGCTCAACGACGAAGGCAGCTGGGTTGCAGGCGAAGGCTGAGATTATCATCGCGGCGCATCGTTCTCCGCGTTGCCAGTATCCTACCTTGCAGCTTTCGATAAAATCTTCCGACCTGGCCTTGATGTACGAAATCATCGATGCCTCAAAGAAGCCGAGAAACGAAAGCATGATGAAGGTGATATTGGCTTGGTCTTTCCACGCGTAGCCGAAGGCCATGCCCGCCCATATTGCGAAATCGCTTACGCGATCCATGGTGCTGTCTAGAAAGGCTCCGAACGTTGTGGAGTGATTCGTCAGCCTGGCGACCACACCGTCCAGCATGTCACAAGCGATGCTGAAGAACAGCAGTACGCCGGCGTAAATGCACCAGATCTTCTCATCGGTTTTAATGGAAACGGCAAAACAAGCCCCAGCTGCGATTGTCAAAATCGTTCCCATCACGGTAATGAAATCAGGCTTGATGCGCATCGCAACCAACCCCTTGCCGAGGGCGTCTCGCGCCGAACTGACAATCCAAGCTATACCTTTGCCGATCATTGGAAATAAATTACACAAAAACACCAGGTTTGGGAAATTAAAAATTAATCAACCAACTCCTGTTCATTTAGAACAAGCCAAAGGCAGTTAGGAAGAAATTTTGTTTCACAGGCCCCTTTAAGAATTTTTTGTAACACTTCCTGTGATACACGTTCCTTCTGGACTAATTTTTTCTGAGAAATCACCAGTTCTAATTGTTCTACTGATATTGTTTTAGAAAAACCGTTATATTTCACACAGGTTGGATGCTTTACAAAAGGGTGGTCTCCCAATTGTAGAATGCAGGAGTCATCTTTATATATCTCCCATGTTGTCAGCACAACTAAAACTAGCTTATTAGGATTTTTTTGGGGATCTGAAATGATAATTAAAAGATGTGAATCAATATCCCCATCAAAATTGGCGGCTCGAAAAGTATCCCCTTGTGAAATCACGTAATTTTACCCTTCAAACATTGACATTAGGTGATTTTCCAAATCAGCGTCTTTTTTTATAGCCTCCGCATCATCTTTGCGGTTAATCGCTTCGAGTATATCATCCAGAGGAATTGGTTTTGATGATTTGCCAGGGTCATTCTTTTTCCATTCGGGGAACTCATGCGTCAAATGCACCATGTCAAATTCATCCTGCTGATGGTAACGTTCTGAAACAGCATTTATTGTTTCTATCTCAAATTTGTTAAGCAGATCAGTTCCTGGGTTTTGCTCCTCTTTAAGCATTATTTCATATCTGTCACGTTCAATAAACCGGTTCCAAGCTGAAGCGTTGTAATGAGTACCTTTTATCAAGTCATACAAATGACTCAGAACGGGCCCTCTTTCCATAGCAACAACTTTATCACCGGTGATAGAGTGTCCTGTTTCGGCCAGACTTTCCTTCTCGCAGATATACAAGAGTTTAAGCATACGCATGTAATTCATGCGGTGGGAAGGCTCAGTGCGTAGCATTACACCTACAGCCTGAAGAGCTTTTTCGAAATTAAATCTAAACATGCCTATAACTCCCACTTGTCGAAGTAGTTGTGTTATTCACTACGCTAATATCGACAAAATCCTGCCAAAACTTAATCCTCATCTTAACCTATATTCTATACCTGAAGTTGTCGGTTAGCAAGGTGTTTGGTTATTTATTTCGCCAGGATTTCTGCGGGGGTATTATCAGATTCATAGCTGCCTTCAGAATCGTTTTCAATAAATTCTTCGAGCATCTGCCGGGCCTTGTCATCGGTGTACTGTTTCGGCGGATGTTTCATGGTGTATGCGCTGATGGCGCCGAGCGGGCCTGCAAGTTTGCGGTCGCGGGCGATCTTGCAGACGCGGATGGCGTCGATGGTTTCGCCGGCTGAGTTGGGAGAATCTTCCACGCTTAGCCTGGCTTCTATGTGCAGCGGAATGCCGCCAAAGCCCCTGGCTTCGATGCGAAGTGCACAGACCTTGTTGTCTTTCTGCCAGGGAACGAACTCGGCTGGGCCGATGTGAACGTTGTCTTCCGGCAGCGGAACAGAGAGCTGACTCTGCACCGCCTGGGTCTTGGAAATCTTTTTGCACTTTAGCCTGCTGCGTTCGAGCATGTTCAGGAAGTCGGTATTACCCGCCCAGTTCAGCTGATATGTATTGTCGATTTTCGCGCCTCGGTCGTGCATCATCCGGGCCAGTACGCGGTGGGTTATTGTCGCGCCGACCTGCGCTTTGACATCGTCACCCACACATGGAATGCCCGCAGCTGTGAATCGAGCAGCCCACTTAGGCTCGGATACGATAAAGACCGGTATGCAGTTGATCAGGCTCACGCCGGTTTCCAGGCAGCATTCGGCGTAGAACTCCGTTGCAGCCTGGCTGCCCACGGGAAGGTAATTCATTAGGATTTCAGCCTTGGAGTCCCGCAGAAGCTTGCAGATGTCAGCCTTGGTGGCGGAGGGCTGATCAGCCACGCGGAAGGCCTGGTGTTCCTGGAACTCAGCCATGTGCGGGGGCACGCCGTCGAGCACATTCCCCATCGCGACGATCACATCGTCATAGCGGCCTTTGTCATAGAAGACGGCGGTATTATTCGGCGGAGCGAAGATGGCTTCATGGAGAGGCTTGCCGACCTTGCGGGCATCGACATCGATAGCAGCAATGATTTCGATATCGCCCGGTGCGTATTCGCCCAGGGTCGGATGGGCCAGGCCCACCACTTCCTGGCCTGTCTGAAAAACCTCGCGATAATAGCCAATCCCCTGAACCAGCGAGGATGTACAATTTCCAATACCCACAATGGCAACTCGAATTTCGCTCATTATTTTAGCCTCCGACGTAATGTGTCGTTATTTCTGAGGTGTTTATTATCACTTCCAGATACAAAATAAACTTACAAGTCAAGTCGCGATTGTACGGCTATTGTAATGACACGTCAATAATTTATGGAAGTGCTCAGGAGATAAGATTGAATGGTTATAACGAGCCATCTTCCTTGAGAACGGAAAACTTTTCCGCACAACAGGTTCTGCTTGAAACTGGACTGTTTTTATGGTTCCATAACTTTGCGGAGTACGCTCAGCAGTGTGTCAATTTGGAATGGCTTCTGGAGGAAGCCAGCCAGGCCTCCACCGGAAAAATGCCGCGCTGCGTCCTGCTCGGAAAATCCACTGCAGAGGAAAACTGGAACGCTGTCGTCTATTTTGCGAAGCTCAGCAAAAGTTTCTTCTCCGCCCATTACCGGCATGGACATATCCAGCAGTACTGCCACAACCTGATCGTGATATCTGTTGAAGTAGTCGACTGCCTGCCGGCCGTCCTCAGCGGTTGCGACTTCAAAACCGGATCGCTTGAGAATTATCGATGCCACGTTAAGAAAGGATTTTTCATCGTCCACGACCAGTACCGTGCCATGGCCTTTCCATTCCCGGACATTCGTATTGGCTGGGCTGGCCTGAAGCTTGGCGGTTTCTTTGCCGAGGGGAAAGAGCACCTGGAAGGTACAGCCTTGGCTTGGTTCGCTGATAACACGGATGGCACCACGATGCCCGCGGATAATTCCAAACACCGCAGCCAGGCCCAGGCCCCGACCTATGAATTTCGTCGTAAAGAACGGATCGAAAATCTTCTCCTGCGTTTCGGCATTCATACCACAGCCTGTGTCTGATACTTCCAGCAAAACATATGGGCCTGTGGGCAGATTTTCGTCCAGGTGCGTTTTTGCAAGATACTCGCTCGTGGCTTCGAAAGTATCGGTCCGAATCGAGATGGTTCCCTCGTTGTCTCCAATGGCTTCTGAGGCGTTAATCACCAGATTCATGACAACCTGGTTGATTTGCGAAGTGTCCGCTTCAATGAAGGGCAAATTGTTTGAGAAGTCACACTCCAGCTGGATTTTTTTAGGAATGGACGATTTTAACAATCTGAGCATCTCGGTTACGATGTCATTCAGAACGACCTGCTCCATACCAACATGGCCTTGGCCTGAGTATGCCCGCATCTGGTTGCTGAGTTTGGATGCCCGAACTGCGGCATCTTTGATTTCCTGGAGAATCTCCGCCTGTGTAGAATCCTGCGGCGCATCCATCAGGCCGAGGTCTGCATTGCCCGTGATGATCATCAGCAAGTTGTTGAAGTCGTGGGCAACCCCGCCAGCCAGGATGCTGAGGCTCTCGAGTTTCTGCATTCGCTGCATCTGGGTTTCCAGCTTTCGACGGGTCGCCTCAGCCTGC
This sequence comes from Phycisphaerae bacterium, assembly GCA_963664745.2. Classification (GTDB taxonomy): domain Bacteria; phylum Planctomycetota; class Phycisphaerae; order SM23-33; family SM23-33; genus B1-G9. Next base: position 671,212 of record CAXXMC010000004.1, on the reverse strand, counting down.
TTGCGCTTGGTGATGTCGATTGTCATGCCCTGAAAATGGGTCACTTCACCGGAAGGGTCTTGACGGAACCAGGTATGATCCTCCACCCAGCGTATGGCTCCGGATTTGGTCTTTATACGATATGTCTGTAAAAAATCTTCCTCGTGGGCCTCGATATGCTGATTGACCTCCATGATGACTCTGGCACGGTCTTTTTCGTAAATGAGATCCGAGAATGAAACCTGCCCTGAGGTGAATTCTTCCACTGTGTAGCCGAACTGACTGATATTGTCGGACACAAATTCCACAGGCCAATTTTTTTCCGCCTTCCACAACCAGGCTATTGCGAAACCTCGATTGACGATTTCTTCCAGTTCCCGTGCCTTCTCCAGAGCACTCTGCAGCCCTTCCTCAGCCTGTTTACGTATCGTAATATCCCGACTGATGCCCCTGTAGCCACGGAATCTTCCACTTGCATCAAAGAAAGGCACGCCGCTGGTATCCAGCACAACGATTTTGCCCTCTTTGGCAAGGTATTTGGCTTCAAGCTGATTAATCGGCTTGGGTGGGTTGGTCTGGAGAATGTTTTTGAGGCGTCCCACTTCATCTGGCGCAACAAAATCGAAAAGTGATTTCCCGACAACTTCGCCAGACTGATATCCCAGGATGTTTTGAATCCTCGGGCTGACATATCTGAAAATATAATTTTCGTCATATTCCCATAGCCAGTCCAGGCTGGTCTCAGCCAAGGCTCGGAATTTATCGTCGCTTTTACGCAAGGCCTCCGTTGCCTGCTTATGTTCCGTAATATCCGTTACCGTCGTAACCCGTCCTGCAACATTGCCCTCTTGATCCTTGAATATGACGCTACTCATAAGAGTCGGGAATACAGCTCCGCCTCGCCGCATGTGATGTATCTCTGCCCGCGCTGAACCGATCTGGGTTACCTGTTGAGTGAAGGGCAAGACCTCATATTCCATCTGGTCTCGCGTGTGAAAGATGGATACCGATTTACCGATAACCTCAGCCGGCTCATAACCATGCATTTTGGCAAGAGCGTCATTGGCGAATACTATGGTTCCATCCTGATCCAGCACAGCCAGGCCTTCGCTTGACTGCTCCACTGCGGACTGCAGCATGCGTACATGCGTCTCAGATTTTAATTTCTCTGTGACGTCCTCGACGAGTTCGATTACGCCGACCGTTTTGCCTGTCCTATCTATCAACGGGCTGGCAATGATACGATACGAAATATTTTCAAAGTCCTTTTTCTTGACAATGATCGCCTCGTGAACCAGGCCGTCTTTCAGCGTTTTTTCGACGGGACAATTCGGACAGGGTGTTGGGTGTGGCGGATCAAACCTGTTGTGGCAGAGGGGTTTTGTCTTGAAATCGATTTTGGGAAACGAGCTTTCCATCTGACGATTAATCGAGACGATGCGCATGTTTGAATCAAGAAGGGCTACCGCAATGCCTATGTTGTTGAGAATTGACTGGTATTCCTGCCGGGATGCAAGAAGCTGTTTTTCCGACTCCGCCCTGCGGTTTATTTCCCGCCTCGTGCCAAGAGCGTATAAAAAGAACATTAACAGCAGTAAAAACAGAATTTTAGAAAAATCCTCGTAGCCGGCAAACCCGGTGGAAATCCCCGAATTTTCCAGGAAATTAACAACACAGACAATCATGAACATCATCAACCCCAGGCAAAAGAGAGCTTTGGCTTCCCAGCTAGTCTTTTTTGCAGGCAAACGAAGGGCCTGCCCCAACGCCGCGCCGAAAGCAATGGCTGCAATGACATCGAAAATACCAGCAGGAGTCAGGTTCATGACGCCCCCCCATGTTCATCTTTAAAACGCCGGCCAAGAAGACTGCACCCGACTAAAAAACATATCCCAGCTGAGGCGTAACACAAGTGCTCCATCAACTTGAACGCTTCCTCCCAACCTGTCTTCTCCAGAATAACAAAAACCGAAGCAGAAAAAATTAATACTGCGCCTGCGAAAAAGAAAATCAGCTCGCGCATCTGCAATGACCTCAGCTGCACAAAGATCGCCACCACAAAAGCCAGTCCAAAAATCGCTACTGTCAATTCCTCTGCCTCACTCATTAATATTTGCCTTCCAGACACTTATAGCATCTAAAGGTTAACCTTGCGCCATGCTGCTGGTCGCGTCATCAGCTTACCAACGCATCAAGACATAATCTCAACTTAGAACATTTCGGGTTTCCGCGCAATATTGTTTTGTGCTTTATCCGCCTGGCTATTCGCAAGGCCAAAACTTCCACAAAAACCGAGCCTGATGGAAGATCGGCGGGTAACATGGGACTCTTGAGCCTTGTTTTGGTATAATTCTACAGGTTTTTGGCAAAATAGCTTACAGATGTTGAAAACAGCATTCTGTTCAAATGCATAATTTCTTCAAAAGTTGCCCGCATGTCCAAGAATATTTTGCCCTGCGAAATATTCACCCCGACAGCTTTCATTGCGGAGACTGTTCTTCACTGATTTTTTTACGTATAGCCTCGACCCGTTCACGAACGTCCTTAAAGTTAAAATCTTCCTGCGCCACTTGAGAAAACTGCTCCTCCGCCTGTTTAAAATGCCCCAGCTGTTCGTGGCAACAGCCAAGATTGTAACGTATTTCTTTTATCTTGTCCTCGGTCAGGTCACTGTCGATAACTTTTTCGTAGGTATCGATAGCTTCCTGCCACCATTGCTTTTTCATGAAAGCCTGGCCAAGGTAATTCATGACCGTCACATGTCGACGAGGATCGCGCTGAGCCTGTTGCAACGCGCCGATTGCGTCGTCATATCGGCCTGCTACCAGGAGCCGACGTCCCAGTTCGTATTTCAAATTCAGGTCGGTCGGATAGTTTTTGGCCCGTTCGGCAAATTCCTGAATTTCAAACTCCAGCTGTTCCAAGGCGATTTTTTTCGCTCCCTCAACGTCGCCTGAATCCCGCAGCTTTCGATATCGCCTGGTCATCTGCTTGATTTTGATATCGCCTACGCGCATTTTGAAGCGATAGGCTTTGGTGTCTTCCACCGCCTTGTTCAGAATATCAATTGCCTCGTATTCATTGCCTTCGTCTTCGGTTTTCAGCAGGGCATCAACCAGGCCGTTGATTTTCCCAGCGACCAGGGGTGTGGCTTCATATTCCGCCCGGGCCTTGGCAATCTGTTGCTGGAGATAGCTGCCCGTTTTCACAAGAGAATCTTTTTCAAGCAGCTCCTGTTGGGCAGCCATGTTTTTTATGCCTTTGGTGAAATCTCGCGAGCTATCGCCGTAACCGCCCTGTTTTACCGTATATTTTGCCCCGAGATGTCCCAGGCGGGTTTCTATATCAGCATCATTTGGCGCAGCCTGCTGGGCAAGCTTGCAGGCCTGGACAGCCAGGTCATAATGCTCAAATTTCTCCATTACATCCGTACAAGTGAGGCAAATGCGCTTGTTTGGCTTCTTGGCCTTTCGTTGCGACTCGATAAGAATATCGCCCACCCAGCGCACGACCTCGACAAGATTCAAAGCTCCCGCCGCCTGCAACAGGCCTTCCATGTAGATTTCCGAACCTGGATCCTTGGCCAGGAGATAGGCGGCATTGGCGAGGTTTTCGAGGGGATCTTTCCCGCCGCGGCGTTTGATCTGTTCCATCATGCCCGGGCCTTTACCGCCTTTCATTTTGCGGTTCATGCCCACGGTTCTGAGTTTCTTATGGCCTCGCTCAAGGTTATCCGGTTCGCGCTTTAGGCCTTCAACACACATTTCTATGGCGTAATCCCAGTTGCCGGTCTCAGCTACCTGATCCGCCTGATCGAAAAACGCCTTGCCCTTGCCGGCGTATTCCGAAATGTTTTCCCTGTCTTCACTCATCATGTACCTCTGTTTTCTGTAGCCACTGCCAATAATGCAGACCAGATAATATACAACAGCCTAGCCCCGGCAACAAGGCTTTTGAAAAGGATTGTCAGGTTTTCTCGGGGGGACAATTGCATTCTGGGCCGTCGGCGTGGTATCGTAATGGGCTGGTAAACGCAGCAATCGCAGAATTATGAAAGGTTTGAACGCAGATGGACAAATTTATCATTCAAGGCCAGGCCAGGCTAAAAGGCGAAGTTTCGGTCAGTGGGGCAAAAAACGCAGCATTGCCAATTTTGGCAGCTACGATCCTGGCAGACGGGCCCTGCACTCTCCACGACGTGCCGAACCTGGCCGATATCCAGGCGATGTGCGAACTGCTGGGCGATCTTGGCGTGGAGTCCACCAGGACTGAGGGGGGCACGGTCAGGCTAGAAGTCACCGATGCCAGCCAGTCCCACGCCGAATACGAACGAGTACGGAAAATGCGTGGCAGTATCTGCGTGCTAGGCCCGCTTCTGGCCAAGCGAGGCTATGCCCGCGTCGGCATGCCCGGAGGCTGTGTTATCGGCTCGCGACCCGTCGACCTCCACTTGCGAGGCCTGCGGGCCATGGGGGCGGAAATCGAACTGGACGGCGGAGACATTATCGCCCGCGCTGACCGCTTGAAAGGCGCCACGATATTCCTCGGCGGGCCTTTCGGCTCGACGGTGCTCGGTACTGCCAACGTAGTCATGGCTGCGGTTTTCGCGGAGGGCAAAACCGTTATCGAATCGGCTGCCTGCGAGCCGGAAATTGAAGACCTCATCGATTTCCTGAACAAAATGGGCGCGAGGATCAGCGGCGGGGGCACGCCGCGAGTGACGATAGAGGGCGTTTCGGAGCTGGCAGGTACGGAACATCGGATTATTCCCGACCGCATCGAAGCCGGCACGTTCATGATCGCCTCAGCTGTGACCAACGGCGACGTGACCATCAAAAACGCCCGCATTGATCATCTCCTGGCTGTGGTTGACAAGCTGCGCGATATCGGCGTGCATGTCGAGCCTTGTGGCCAGGGGGTGACGGTGGCTTCTGCCCGCAGACTCTCGCCGGTAGACGTTACGACCCAGCCTTACCCCGGCTTTCCGACCGACCTCCAGGCTCAACTGCTGACCCTGCTGTGCCTGGCTGACGGCAACAGCGCGATTACCGAAAAGATTTTCCCCGATCGATTCATGCACGTAGCTGAGCTGCTGCGAATGGGCGCCAATATCCGCAAGGAAGGCCCGACTGCCATCGTTACCGGCGTCCGCCAACTGATCGGCGCGCCGGTCATGGCCAGCGACCTCCGGGCATCAGCTGCACTAGTCCTGGCAGGCCTGGTCGCCCGAGGCGAAACGGAAGTCCGCCGAGTCTACCACATAGACCGAGGCTACGAACACATCGAAGAAAAACTCCGACCACTCGGCGCAAAAATAGATAGGGTGAAAGAGTAAGTGAAAAGTTTACAAAGAGAAGATAGAAAGTTTTGTAATAGCGTATCGGCCTGCTTTTCCGTGTCATTCCGGGCGTAGCGCAGCGAAGACCCGGAATCCATATTCATCGCTACCCTGCAAAAAAACGCAGGTAACCTTGCCGCCCGTCAGTAAAAATAGCTAGGGTTGCTGGTCATTATCATCAGCTTGGTCAATAGCTTTACCACTTGCCTTTTCTTCCCTCACTGGCTTTGAAGCCGCTTCTTTCATCCTTTTTGCCAGCGAAAGATTTGTGCGATCGAGCATGCCTTTACAAGTCCAATGTACTTGTGGATTTATGATAATAGCCAAGTTTTTCCCGTTTTTATCAAAAACCGCATTGCCTCTGACAACAATGTCGTCTGGGCCAAGACCAAAGGCTATTTTGTATTTACTAATATCCCTTCTTGGTCTTTGGCCAGCAATTAAATGTCCATGGATAAAAACCAAAGCATTTGGGGCATCTTGTACTTTTTCAGCTAACCCAGCTCTGATTAAATCCTCCCAATTATTTGGCAAATGCCCCTCATTATCACGAGGTCTCTGAATAACCTCATATTTTAGACTCGTCGTTTATTCTTACTGCGAAGTGTGTTGAAAAACCATTTTCAACACACTCAGGTATCGATTTTTCAATTTTTACGGCGTCATTTTTAGCCTTGTGCAGCCAATTTTGTCCGCATTTTGCGGACTTTCGGCGTTATGCCGCAATCTGCAAACTGAAACTCCTTTTCCAATTGTAGGCTATCACATGGAATCCAAAATCCATCGCGTTTTTCCGCAGTCCGCGATATCGAGTCCGGCCATACCCGGTATTCTTCATCCACGCAAACGGATGTTCAACCACCGCGCGAATGCCAGCTACCAGACGATTATGGCGTTTCTGCTCAGCTGTCAATTCCTTCTGGCCTCGAACGCGTTTTTCGATTATCCCGCAAAACACACCACGTTTTTCAAGGGCGGCTTTGCGTTTTTTATCAGCGTATGCACTGTCGGCCCACATGCCGTGCTTTTCATCTTCCGCGAATTCGTCGATATGACGGCTGTCGTGCACAGACGCTGTATCGTAGCGGTAATCCTTTATCATGCCATTGTGGTCGGTTGCGATGTGTCCTTTGTAACCGTGATAAACGCGGCCATGTTTTTTCGTGTAACTTGCAGCCTTGTCTTTCGTGCTGGACAAACCATCATTGCCGGTTCTGCCACGCGGAGACTCTATAATAGTAGCATCTACGCATGTGCCTTCAGCCAGTATTGCTCCGCGGGCTTTGAGTATGGCGATGGTCTTTTCAAACAGCGTGGCGATGTGGCCGGCGGAGTCAAGCCGTTTGCGGAATCGCACGAATGTGGTTTCATCCGGCGCGGACTGGCCCATCTTCAGGCCGACGAAACGCCGGAACGATATGCGGTCAGCCAACATCTCTTCCAGCATAGGATCAGAAAGATTGAACCATTTCTGAAGCATCGTGCACTTTATCATCATTACCAGCGGATAGTTGGAGGCACCGCCCTTGGCTGTGTTATTGGAGTACATGTCTTTTAGAGGGTCTGCCAACTCGCTCCACGGGATGAGCCGGTCGCATTTGGAGAAAAATTCAATGGTGCGGCGGCCGCCGAGGTCAGAGGTTAAACTGTCGAGAAACGTTGGCTGATTTGTTTTGCGTTCCATTATTTTTGCCTCCATGCAAGGTTTATGTTCGCAACTGCAGCCATTATATCAAACTCCAAACAGATGTCGTACTCGTTTTCATCTTTCATGCCAGTTTTTCAGAGATCCCATTAAACTTAACAGGCGCAAAGTGTCTCGAAATCCAACGGCACATTGCCAATGAACTCGCACGTAAGCTCAACGCTATACGGACTCCAGGCACCGTGACTACCGGCATGGACATGATCGCAAAAGATGTTGGTTACGAATCAGAGTACAAATTGATCCAAAAATTCCTCAGTGGAGCGATTCATTCTACACCACTTACAATCAAAAATGGCCCACTTGTCCACGGTTTCTTTCTCATAGACTGTAGTTGGCACTTTGCTTTTCGTATTCTCGGAGCATATGCGGAATACAAAAGAGTCGACTTGGATGAAGTGGAAACTTATCTGATAGAATCTGCCCGCAAGAATGTTTTCGATTTTTCATAGCAAGATGATTGTTGCTTTGGTGGGGCGATTTTAAAAGGTAATCTCAGTTTTGCAACTTTTCGACAGCCTCTTTCAGAGCAGGCAATTCGTTTTGAATGATCTGCCACACTTCCTCAAGATCAACACCAAAATAATGGTGAATAAGAATGTCGCGGAACCGGGCAACTTCCCGCCAAGGTATCTGAGGTTGCTTTTCCTTGGTTTCTTCGGTTAATTGCTTTGTAGCCTCACCTATGATTTCAAAGTTTCGAATTGCAGCATCGTGCAGAGTAAAATCTGACAGAAATTTTTCTCTGCTGGATTCGGCAATAGATTCTATCTTCAAAATCGCGGAGTAAATATGCTCAAGGTAGATCAGGTCACTTTTCATAAGGCGACAGCCTCATGTAAAATTTCATCGCGAATGGTTTTGTGCAAAGCTTTTGGGCTTACAACGTCTACTGTCGTGTGCAACAGGTCTTCGATTTCGTTTTTAATTGCAATTCTATCCAACAGGCTGCGGTTTGCTGCTAGTTCAACCAGCATGTCGATGTCGCTTTCAGGAGTTTGCTCACCGCGCACCACAGAACCAAACAAACGAACATTGCTGCCACCATGCGCATGGCAGATGCGGAGAATTTCCTCACGATAGTTCCAAATGTCCTGTATAGTTACCACAAAGTGATTGTATCCTTATGGTAAAATCCAGTCAAGCCGTGTTACTTTATATGATTCGATTATTCCGGTGATGCAATGACCGAAATATACGCCTTTTTCAAACGAACCGACATAAGTATAACTGCCCCGACCGTAACAGATATCCTCGAAGAACAAATCGCCCAAAAATTGACATAGTAAACACAAGGTAGGACGCCACGGCGTAGCAGCTTTGTCCACACCCTTCTATGAAATTATCCTGTTTTGTTCTTTCAGACTCCTGAATCCTGACGACTATTTTAGTAGCACTTTTTTTGTCTTTGCGGTACAACCTCGCCATGAAACATCTCTTGAACATGACGTTAGCCCAACTTGGCGAGGAACTGGAAACAATCGGCGAGAAGAAATTCCGCGCCAAACAGATAATCGAATGGGTGTGGCAGAAAGGCGCCGTGGACTTCGACGCCATGACGAATCTCTCAAAGCCACTGCGAAGTAAACTGCCCGAAATTTTTAAAATTCTTACCGCTACGGTCGAAGCCCGCAGCGATGCCGACGACGGCGTGGTCAAGCTCCTGCTGCAATGGCCTGACGGCGAGTGCATAGAAACGGTAATGATTCCAACCGAAGACCGGGCCACGGCATGCGTCTCCACGCAGGCAGGCTGTGCGATGGGCTGTGAGTTTTGTGCATCTGGCATTGATGGTCTCAAGCGGAACCTGACAACCGGCGAAATCCTTGAGCAGATTATTCAGCTTCAACACGCGACCGGGGTGCATATAACGAACGTCGTGCTGATGGGCATGGGCGAACCCCTCGCCAACTACGATGCCACCATCTCAGCTGTCCGGGCAATGATAGATCCCAACCGCGGCGGAATCTCGGCCCGGAAAATCACGCTCTCAACCGTGGGCCTGCCTGCTGGCATCCGAAAACTCGCCAAGGAAGACCTGCCGATAACGCTGGCAATATCACTCCACGCGCCAAACGACAAACTGCGAGGCCAGATAATGCCCGTAGCCGGCAAAAAATACCCGCTCGCGGATATTCTCTCCGCAGCTGAGGAATTCTTCAATGCGCGGGGTAGAGAGATTACGCTGGAATATACTCTCCTCGACGAAGTAAACGACTCGCCCGAATGTGCAACTGAGCTTATCAACATAGCCCATCAGCTCAGATGCAACGTGAACCTTATCCGTTACAATAAAGTCGAGGGTCTGCCCTACGCACCGCCCAAGCCGGGCCTGACACAGCGCTTCGCCGAGCAGCTCCGCGCCGAAGGCCTGAACGTCAATATCCGTCGCAGCAGAGGCGCCAGCAAGCACGCCGCGTGTGGCCAGCTCAGAACAGATCAACAACGCGGTGAAAAGTCCGTTTGAAAACTCACCCCTTGCCGTTTGGCGAAAATTATCGTAACCTCTTACAGTCGGTGGCTTACGAATTATGACAAGCCCCGGCCTGAAATATGGGTAATGATCCAATAAAATCTGACCAGCCAGACGAGGCTGTGCTAGCCGACCGGATCGCGAGCCATTATAAGCTCGACGAAAACGTTCAGCTGATGCTGCGATTCCAGGCCGGAGATTCCGCCGCTTTCGATGAACTCGTCGAGAAGAACATCGCCGCAGTGCACAGCCTGGCGTTCAGATTTCTGGGCGACGCCACAATGGTCGAAGATATCGCCCAGGAAGCCTTCCTGCGAGTGTTCCGAAATGCGAAAAAATACGAGCCTCGTGCAAAGTTTACAACCTGGCTGTACCGTATCGTCGCGAATCTCTGCTTCAACGTCTCCCGTGCCAACAAATACGGCAAACCGATTTCACTCGATGCCGTCAAGGAAGACAACGCCAGCAGAGACGTCCCAGATACCAGCCAGCCTGACCCCAAAACGCAACTAGGCCATGCCGAACTCGGCGACCGTATCGCACGTGCAATCTCCGAGCTGCCCGCCCAGCAGCGGATGGCGATTATTCTTCACCAATACGAACAGAACAGCTACGCCGATATCGCAGAGACGATGAACACCACCCCCGCCGCGGTGAAAAGCCTCCTCAGCCGAGGCCGGGCCAATCTCCGCGATAAACTGGAGCGATATCTGCAGGATTGATCTTGCCCCTCTCGGTAAACCCTATCAGTCCTGACACTCTTTACACAATCCAAAGACCACAACCCGATGAACCCGCTGTGAAAATTTCTGTTTCGCGCATGCCCGCTCGATATGCCCATCCAGGCCCTGGTCAACAAACTCAATGAACTTTCCGCACTTGTCACAGATCATATGTTCATGATGTTCGCGATCAAAGACCGGCTCAAAGTGCGCGTGCGTGTCGGTATCTCGAATTTCCCGGACAATCCTGGCCTGGACAAGCAAGGCCAGTGTCCTGTAAACCGTCCCCCTGCTTACGCGATCCGTACCGCCTGCCAAGTCAGCTGCCAGATCGTCCGCGGTGAAATGATCAGTCCGCCCAAGAGCCTTCTCAAGAACAATCCGCCGGGCCTGGGTTACCCTGTCGCCCCGGGCCTTGAGAAACGCAAAAAACACCTCCCAAGCCTTGGGAAAAAGGTAATTTCTCCCGTTTTTCATACCGGCAGATTTTAACGCAGCGCCTTGCTGTGGCTGGTCTTGGGGCTTATTGTCATATTTAGATTTCATCTCAATTTCCAAACTAATAAAAAATGCGATTGACCGTCTTTCCTCAAACGCTATAAGAATATGCCAGTAGTTTTTTGCCTCCGATTGGCTATGGGCTTTTTCGTCGGCTGAAACGTCTATTTGTGGTGCGTATTGAACGCATATATAATTCTTGGGAAGCCGATTTTGGCTTCTCCGCTACAGGCTGTCGAGCCCGACAGCCACAACGAAAGGAAACTTAATTATGGCTTATCTTATTACTGACGCTTGCACAATGTGTGGCTCTTGCATGGATGCCTGCCCGGTCGAAGCTATCTCCGAAGGCGATCCGAAATTCGTCATCGATGCCGACACCTGTGTAGACTGCGGCGCCTGCGCCGGCGAATGCCCGGTTGAAGCAATCACCGAAGGATAAACGACGCATCAAAAATTTCGGCAGGCTACACTGGAATACCACCAACCATCAGCCTGCTGCGAAATTCAAACTCCTTTTCCCGCCACGGGAAAGGGAGTTTTTTTATGAACGTCCATGCCTATAACCGCGTCAACAAACAGCCAGATAACTTGCAAATCAGTATACCCACACAGCCCCGGCAAGAGCAACACAATTTAGACTGAGTATCAATAGGGAGGTGACAACAAGTTCCGCGCCAAAAGGCAAGCCAAGGCTGATGTCGGCTTGCCATTTGACGACTGGTTTATCACACAAACCATTCCAAACAATCTCTAAAAAACTCTGTGTTCTCAGTGCCTCTGTGGCCGGGCGTCTTCATTACCCCACGAATGGCATTTTGGAGACTCGCGCAGCTGTGTCTTTGTGGGCGGTTTTAACGAACAGTTCGGTATCAACCTCGGCCGAATCATTCACCAGATAAGCCTGGGCGATGATTTTCTCCAGTTGCGGGCTGAAGGTGGCGCTGGTTATGTTGCCGACCTCCCTGCCTTCGCTATCAGCTACGACCGTTCCAAGCGTGGGCACGACAGTCGGAGCCCTGCCGTCAGCTGGGGGTTCCAGAACCAAACCCGCACGAATTCTCCCGGAACCGTTATCGGAAAATTTTCGCACAGCCTCGGCTCCGATAAAGTCGTGATTGAAGTCGACGCACTTCATAAGATCAGCCATGGCCGGGTCGATCATTTCGTTTATCTCGTAGCCGTAGCGACACAGGCCTGCTTCCATTCGCAGAATATCCCGAGCCAGCATCCCAGCTGGTGGCATGGCGCGGTCGCCTTCCTTTTTCGTGACGTAATCCCAGGCCTTGCCCACGAACATGGCTGGCACCATAACCTCCAGCGTAAACAACCCGCCGCTGTAACTCGTGCGAGAAGCTATATAATTTGCAATCATCAGCGACCCCACCCGCGCCGTGAGGGGCGCAAGGCCTGCTACGGAAATCGGCAGAAGCGCATCGAGAATCCCTTCCGCATCCGGCCCAACCGCAGCTAGCTGGGAAACCTTCTCCGTCTGGTCGTCAATCTTCACGCCGCCAATGTCAGCTGCGTGCGCCTTGAGGTGTTCCAGGATTTTTTCGCGATTATCCGCGCTGGTCGTCAGCACCCAGAAATTCTCAAGCCGGATAAGATAGCACTCGTCGAGAATCCCGCCGCGTTCGTTGCACAGCAGCGTGTGTATTGCGGTGTCGTCTTCCTGATGGGCAACATCAGCTGTGCATACACGCTCCAGGAGTTCCAGCGCGCCGTCGCCGCGAATGCGAAGCCTTCCCAAATGCGAGACGTCGAAAATCCCCGCCCGCTTTCGCGTTATGCGGGCCTCCTCCAAACCGCTGCCGAAATTCATCGGCATGGCCCAGCCTGCCTCCTGGCCCATCTGCCCGCCAGCCGATACGTGCCGATCGTAAAGCGGCGTTTTTTGCAAAGTCGATAAATCCGATAAATCGTTCAAGCGTTTTCTCCTGTATTTACAATTCGATCAAATCCTGAATAGACGTTCGCCCTGCTACCGCGAGCGAAGCCTATAAGTGTAAGATGAAATTTCCGGGCCAAATCCACAGCCAGCCCTGTCACCGCCGATCGCGAGACGAGAATCGGTATACCACAAGCCACCGCTTTGGAAATTATCTCCGCCGAGAGCCTGCCCGTTGAAATCAGAAATTTATCCGAAAGGTCAATGTCGTCCAACAACGCTCTGCCGACGATCTTGTCGAACGCGTTATGTCTGCCGACGTCTTCTGCAAAGAGTATAAGTCCGTCCAGGCTGCACAGGCCACACGCGTGTACCCCACCGGTATGCCGCCAGAGTTCGCCCCTGTCGTCAAAGTCGCTGCTGATTTGCAGCACCCGCTCCACTGACACATTCAACCCAGCCGGTGCAGGCGCAAATATGGGCCTGTCAAGATCATGACCTGTCCCTCCGCCGCCACAGCCTGCCCCCCACGTCCAGCGATTGGTCAAAGATTCCAGCACCTCGGGGTTAAACTCGCCCCGGACATGAACCCGCCGAGCTTCAGGCTGAACGTCGATTTCGACCAGATCGGCCTTGTTGGATATGACCCCCTCGCTGCACAAAAAGCCGGCTGCGAGCGCATCCAGATCGCGAGGCAAACACAGCATGGCCCAGCGAAGCTCGCCGTCATTGATGTCCAATTCGATCCGCGCTTCGGTAACGATGATATCTGCCTGGGTTTGGGCCTGGCCTGCCTTGTAGCGGCGAATTGGTTGCTGCCTGGTTATGTCCATGACATACTTTAACCTGCCAGGGTTCTTTTTCAAAATTCTTTTGGTAGAATAACCGGGGTGTTGGTTTTAGTAGCATAGCGGGCGAGTTCGTAGGCCTGGTTGTACTGTTGGGCCACGACTTCCCAGGAAACTACCGCGTCGAGATATTCCTTCAAATTTTCACCCATTCGCATACGTGCATCTTCGTTGCATGCCAGCTCAACTACATGTTGCTTGAGCATGTCGCGATTAGTGAAAAGCAACCCTCCGCCGGATTCCAGGGTCTGGGCAGTCAGACCTTCCATAGGTGCGGTGGTGATGTAGGGCTTGTTCAGCGCGATAATTCTCGCCAACGTGCCGGACTGGGTTTCGTCCGTACTGGGCAGGACGATGAAGTCGCACACAGCCATCATTTTGTAATAGATCTCGCCGCGAGGCACGAACTCGTAGTAGTGAGCGAGCTGCTTTTTCTCCAGCAGTTCCACTTCGCTGCGATATTTATCGTAGTCAGCCTTATGGCTGGGGTCTCGCCATGTTCCCGCAGCCAGGAGGTCCCAATCCTCGCCAGTACGATCCTGAATTTCCTGTGCGATTTCTTCCCACATGCTTGTGAGAATATCCCAGCGTTTGTTGGACTGTATCCAGCCTATCAGCCCGACGAGGTGATTCGAGAGATGGCCGACCTTGTTCAGGCCCAGTTCTTCCCGCAATTCAACTACCTCAGCTAAGCTGTATCTGCGATCAGCCCGTGCACCGTGTGGTACGACGAGAATATTTTCCGGCGTTGGCCAGCCTCTGCCAGCGAAGTTCCAGTCCAGCCTCCACTTCTGATAGTGACATTTGAAGAGTACCACGTTTATCCGGTGACACATCTTGAAGATGAAGTCCGCCTCCGAATCTGTAAGTCTGCCATGCACCGTATGCGGTTCCATAACTGTCGGCATGTCACTGATAGCTTCCAGGAGATTGAGCAGGCCTTCGTTGTGGTCAGAATGGCCCCGTTCGTCGATGTAGTTATACAGCCCATACTCGTGTTCAATATGGACTGCATAGGGTTTTAGCTCGTGTATTTTTTCCGCGATAGGCCTCCACCAGTTTCGCGTACTGATGTCCATTATGGGCAACACGCCCTCGCCCTCGCCGTCGGGGTGCGAAATCACGAGCACTTCCCGATCAGGGTTGGCTTTCTGGATGAACTCCCGAGCCTCCTCGCAAAACGTGGCGATACCGCACAGCCTGGGGGGATAACTGCTGATCATGATAATAGGCTCAGCCATTTCTAAACTCCCTTTAAAAAACAATTTCGAAATCTCAACTTTTCAATGCGCTAAAAATTTCAAAAGCAACATGTCCATGAAAGCGACACTATATTTATTATCGCCTCTTTCTATTATAGCAGTTGAGTTTTGATTTGATCGGAAGCAGTTTTGCTTTGTTTAAACCAGGTTCACTCCGGCAGTATTTTGATATAAATATCATTGCGATGATTGTAGAAACAAGGCTGGCCAAAATGCAAAATTAGTCGTCCCTGAAAAAGTTGTTTTCTTGTCATTGCGAGGAGCGCAGCGACGCGGCAATCTAAAATGTAGAAAACGAGATTGCTTCGCGGAGTTTACACCGAGTGAAGCGAAGTGCTCGTAATGACAAAAAAAACGTGCCGGGACAGGAGCCCCGGCACGCCTGGTGCCATGCCTACGCTTGCGTGGGCATGCAGACGTTATCAAGTCGCGTAAAAAACTTGCCCGATTTCCGGTGTCGTGGTTGCTGTGTTTGCAACCACGTTTGACGCTGGCCAGCCCTGGATACCCGCTTTCGCGGGTATGACACGGAAGGAAAAAGTTGTTTTCTTGTCATTGCGAGGAACGCAGCGACGCGGCAATCTAAAATGTAGAAAACGAGATTGCTTCGCGGAGTTTACACCGAGTGAAGCGAAGTGCTCGCAATGACAAGGATGGAACAATTTATGTGGTTGGTGTTTCGGATTTCGTTTCGTGGTGACAAACCGTCTGAATTTGGACTAATCCCAGGCTAAAAATCTTCCAGTGTTGGTTTTGGGTGTTTGTGTTCCACGTCTTCCGGTTTAATAAGTCCGCCGAAGCCGAACTTCGCGGTAAGCCGGTAGAGCATAACATAAAGTGACGGCACGACGATAAGTGTCAGCAGCGTCGCGAAGGCCAGGCCGAAGATGACAGCGCTGGCCATGGACCGCCACCACTGGCTGGTCGAACTTTGCGTAGCCCACGCCATGACATGGAAGTCGAAGCTTACGCCCGTAGCCATGGGTATCAGGCTGAGGATGGTTGTCGTAGCTGTCAGCATTACCGGGCGAAGTCTCGTGACTCCCGCTTCTATGGCAGCTTCGAGTATACCTCTCCCTCGTCGCTGGAGTTGGCGGGTATAATCCAGAAGTACGATGGCGTTATTGACCACCACGCCGGCGAGGCTTATAACGCCCACGCCCGTCATTATGATTCCGAAGGGCATATTGAAAACCAGCAGTCCCACGAACACGCCGATCAATGACAGAACAACCGTCGTCATGATAATCAGCGGTACTGAAAGCGTATTGAACTGCATAACGAGGATGCAGACGACCAGCAGCAGCGCAATGCCGAATGCTTTGGACAAAAAGGCCATGGATTCGTCCTGGTCTTCTTTTTCGCCGGCGTAGATGATCTTGTAACCAGCTGGGAGGTCAAGTTTTTTAAGTCTATCCTGAACGTCCTTCAGCACTTCCGTACCCAGCCTGCCCTCAGCGTCAGCTGTGATGGCAACGACCCGCTCGCGGTCGATTCGATGGATAGTTCCCAGGCCAGGCCTATACTCGAACTTGCCCAGGGAACTTATCGGCACTGCCTTGCCGCCGTCACGTGGGACACGATACCTTAAAATGTCGCTTATATCGTTTCTTTCAGACATCGGTAAGCGAATGCGAATATCATACTCGTCATTGAACTCCCGATATTCGCCGACCTTCGTGCCGAAGACAGCTGTCTTGAGGAAGTTTGAAACCGTAGCAGTGCTCACGCCCAGAAAACTCACTCGTTTTCGATCCGGCACGAAGACCAGTTCGGGCTTGGCTGTTTCCAGATCGCTTCGCAAGTTAACCATGTTAGGCACGGTCGCGATCATCTTCTTTATCTGGTCACTGAGCTGACTGAGAACCTTCATATCCTCGCCGATCAGACGGACAGTCACAGCTGATTCCTGCGAAGGGCCTTCACGCTGTTTTTCCACTTTTATTTCCGCGCCCGGAATGTCTTCAATAAGCTTTCTGAACTGCGGCAGCAGGGTTCGGGACAAAACCTTTCGCTTTTCGTACTCGGGGAAAATCACTTTGACTTCGGCAAGATGCGAGCCGGAGTCTTCCTTACTGCTTCCGACACTGGTTACTATGTTGTCGAACTGATCAAATCCGTCGGGATGTTTTCTGAGCGTTTCGATTCTCTCTTCGACCATCCTGGCCAGCTTGTCAGTCTGGCTGATATTGGTTCCCTGCGGAGCGCGGATAGTTATTATCACTTCGTTTGGATCGATATCAGGAAACAGTTCCATTCCCAGATCACATTTGACATAAATGATGATGACGGCAAGGAGAATGCAAACAGCGGTAAGAATAGTCGCCCCAGGCCTGTGCAGGGCAAAACTCTGCACCCGTCGATAACCACGAACGAATCTCGCTTCACCGACATTATCCTTTTTCTTCTTGCCGGGTTTGGCAAGGAAGGAGCATATCACCGGGCTGATTATCATCGCGACAAACAAAGAACTGCTCAAAACAACGATGACCGTGATCGGGATGTACTGCATGAAATCGCCCATGATCCCAGGCCAGAACAGCAGCGGCACGAACGCTGCCACCGTAGTGGCGGTCGAAGCGATAACGGGCCAGGCCACCTCAGCTGTGCCTTTCATGGCTGCGTCCGTCCTGCTATAACCCATCTCCATGTATCGATAAATATTCTCGACGATAACGATGGCGTTATCGACCAACATACCCAACGCCAAAACCAGACTGAACAATACAACCATATTCAGCGTAATGCCCATCATCTGCAAAATGAAAAAGCTCATCAACATGCTCAATGGAATGGCAGTGGCCACGATCAGGCTGGACCGCAACCCCATGAAAAGAAACAGCACTAATACGACAAGCACCAGGCCGGTGAGAATATTGTTCTCCAGATCTGCGATCATCATGTCGATCTCTTCGGACTTATCCAGCGTAAGCTCGAACTTTACGCCCGCGGGAGCCATCGTGCGGGCAACATCCAGAATGGCTTTGACGTGATCCGCGATAGGGATAATGCTCTCACCGATCCGCTTGCGGATAGCTATGGTGATGCTGTCATTGCCGTCCAGCCTGGAGTAACTCGTGCGATCCTTAAAAGTGTCGCGAACTGTGGCGACATCGGAAAGATAGATTGTCTTGCCGTTGCGAACGGTCAAGGGCAACTTGTCTATTTCATCAGGTTTGACAAACTCAGCAGGGATGCGAACATTGAATTTCGTTCCCTCTGTTTCCAGGCCACCCGCTGTCTGATTGACGTTCTCCGAAGGGATCAGGCTGATCAGCTCTGTTATGGTCAAACCGTACCTGGCGACGCGGTCGGGGTCCATTTCCAGGACAATTTCCCGTTCCAACGCGCCGATAACGTCAACCTCCAGCACGCCGGGGATGGCTTCGAATTCATCCTCCAGTTCCTCGGCGATGACCTTCAGCCTGACCGGCGAAATAGGCCCGGAAACATTCACGAGAAGAATGGGCATCTCCGCCAGGTTAATCTCTGAGACTACCGGCTCGACCGGATCGTCGGTATTCTGCGGCAGCTCGGCCTTGATCAGGTCGACCTTGTCCTTTACCCGCTGCAATGCGTCGTCAATATCGACATCCGGGAAAAATTCCACCACTATGGATGAAATACCCTCCGCGGAAGTTGACTTGATCTCCTTGAGTCCCTTCAAGCCGCTGAGCTTCTGTTCGATTTTGTTTGTGATGGTATTTTCGATGTCAGCTGGCGCTACACCAGGGTTTGCCGTCGTTATCGTAATGAACGGAACAGAAACGTCCGGCTCACTTTCACGCGGCAGCGAAATATAGCTATACACGCCCAGGATGGTAATGATCACCATCATCACCAGCACGGTCGTTCTATTTCTAATGGCGGTATTACTTAACAGCAATGTTCATTTCTCCACAGTTTTTCAATTCACACACGGGAAAGCAGGAATTTTCCGCCCGCATTTATTTTTGCTCAGCTACGCCTCCGGACGGCGACTCAGACAAGGGCAACTCCCCGTTGCCGACTTCAAAAATTGCCTGGCCTGGTCCGATATTAGGCTCAATAATCAATCTATCGCCCGGAGCCAATCCTTCTTCCACGCGAATCTGATCATCGCGGAACATACTGGGGTCGAGTTTAATGTCCCGGCGCTCGGCCTGGCCTTTATTGTTCACATATGCAACGTATCCTTTTTCCAGCGGCACGATTGTCTTGAGAGGAACCATGATGACATCGTGCAGGGTGCGACGCTTGAGCTGAGCGTATACCATCTGCCCGCTTCTGAGTTGGCGATCGTGATTATCCACGCTTATCTCCAGCCTGGTCGTCAGGGCGTTGGGGTCTGCCAATTCGCTGATGTACGTAATCTTGCCAGTGATCTTCTTGATCTTTTTTTCATTCTTTTTGGCTGAATTCTTATCGCCATTCTCTTTCAATTCATCCAGTGTGAAAAAAATATCCTGATCCTGCCCGACTTTCAGAAAAGAAATGTCACGTTCCGGAATTTCCAGGATGACCTTTACGGTGTCCATGTCCACAATCTGGGCCACCACCGTTCCCGGTGAGACATACTCGCCGACTTCCACGGGCAGGCTGTTAAGGATTCCGCTTTTTGGCGCGACGATAACTGAGCGTTCCAGGTTGGCCCGGTTAATTTCCAGGCTGGCCTTGGCCATGTCTCGTTGCCTGAGAATATTGTCCACTTCAGATTTCGTAGCTACGTTTTTGGCAAAGAGATCTTCAAGCCTTTTCGTTTCACGCTCGACAAAATCGCAATCAGCCTTGCTTTGGTCAAACGCCGCCTGGAGCAGATCGGTATTGATGTAAACAATGGGCTGGCCTGCTTTGATGGAATCGCCTTCTTCGACAGTCCCAGCCTGGGCTGGGCCTTTCTTGATTTCCAGGCGGTCGATAACCTTGTCATCCCGGCCTGCAAAGGCTTCAACCCTACCTGAAACTTCCGCAGCCACCGCGGTAATACAGTCCGGCTCGACACTGCCGAGAATCCGGAAAGAATCGTCAACCTCGGCAATAGATTGAACCTCCATTACCCGAACAGCTACAGGCTTGAGGGCGGCAGGAGGAGTATTGCCGTTACGCTTGGGCAGCAATACCAAAAGCGCAATAATCACCCCTATAGCAACAGCTACCATAACAACGCTTGATAACGTCCTGCGCAACCAACCTTGGCCGGATTTCTTCGCTGGGGGCAACGTGGGCTTTGAAATCCTTGATTCTTCTGTTTCTGTCTTATGTTGCATACTGCCAAATACCTCTTATTAGGGTCAAACTTTTGTAAACATTCATAAAAATAATATCATCGCATTTTCTCTGCGAAACCCGCGTCCGGTCATTTATTCGGAATGATCTCCTTGGAAATCGTTTTGAATATGACCTGCCTGAGCGTTTTAAGATGGTCTTCGCCAATGTTTTCCACTACACCGAGCAGCGACTGAAGCCAAAGCCCATCCAATACCGCCATCAGCAAAGTAGCTGAAATATTCGTTTCATGCTCAAGCTCAAATTCACCCTGCTGCTGACCAAATTGTAAAATTTCAATGATAACATCGCGATACCAATTATACAAATCGCCAAATACCTGGGAAATTTCTCCGTTCTGGCTCTGGCGAATCGCGCCCATACAAAATTCCAACGCCAGACTGCAGAATTCCTTGTCCTTTTCAGCAATAATACGGGAAAAACTCAGATCAATCAGCTTGGTGAGTTTCTCGTGGGCGGAAAAATCTTTTGCGATTACCTGCTGAATCTCAACCCGAAAACCTTCCATTTCTTCACAGAACAATTGCATGAACAAGTCGTGCTTGCTTTTGAAGTAGTTGTAAATGCTTCCCTTAGCAACCCCGGCTTCAAGGGCTATCTCGTCAATCGAAGCCTCGGAGTATCCCTTCTCTCCAAAAATTTTCTCTGCTGCGGCAAGAATATCCCGTCGTCGGTCAACCTGCCTCCCATTTCGTTCCTTTGATCCCATTACTCTAAAACCTTGTTAAAAACCCCGGCAAGCGAAAATCACTGGCTAGAATTGACTGTACTTTGTCGAAACGAGCCTAAACAGCCTGAGCGTTCTTTTCAATTAACTACTGACTGACCAGTCAGTCAGTAGTTAATTATAACTCTGTTTCATTGAAAAGCAACCCGTATTTTTTTTGCCAGCCCTTTGTCAATGCACTCATCCCCCAGTTATGACGCAAATATGGAAACTATGGGGAAATTGGGGACAACGGGCCTGGTTCAAAACCAGAACCTCACAGGTGAGAGATCAAAATTGTTGAGTGTAATTCCCGACCGGGGTCAGCTTGTCTGGCGTCTCAGATCGGGAATCCAGATAGAGCTTCCCGTGACCTTTTTTTACCAGCACCGGTTCCAACCCCTGGATTTCAGGTCATCGGGCATTCGGCCCGGCCTGGAATGACACGCATAACTCAACCGGTCAGTTTGAGTAATTTGATGATACTTTTATATGTTACCCGCAATATGATATTTGGCTTGAGATAAGTAACTCAGCCAACGCGCCGCGAGGCTCGTGCGAATTCGCACATCTTTTGGCCTATTGTTCGGAGGACTTCTCTTCCCTCAGCCGTGTGAGCCAAACCGAGGAACTGGAATCCCAATGAGAACTTATGGCCTGATGTATCGCAATGCCTGAACTGGGCATCACTGTACAATGACCCCTGACCAGGCCCGAATCCCAGTCGAATGCCGACCGGCTGACCCACTTCTAGGAACGGGGGCTTATCGCCCGTAACGACGCAACGGAAACCGCCTGCACTGAGATCAAGAACCGAACCGGACCATACAGGCCTATCGTCGGTGGCTGTAGGTTCGCTGTCCTTATCACCGGGCCAGAAGCTGACCCTGACAATTCTACCTTCGGGGACATTGACGCGAGTGAAGCTTCGCCTTTGAACCCGCTGCATATGCATGGGGAAACACAGCGCCAGTCCCTTGCCAGCTGCGCCGTCTTCCAGAACAACATCCTGCAAGCCGGCCACTCTTGCACTACTTAGGTACTTATGGTGCTTAAGTTTAAAGCTCAGAGCTATCTTTTCCGCCATGGTAAATTCATAATTTTCGCCATCAGGCATAGCTGGTGGTTCGATCATTATGTGTTTTTCGCAGATGCTCATGAATCGGCTGTGTAAGTTTACCCAACCCCCTTCATTTATGGAGACTGTAAGCGGAATGTGTTTCTCAACCGCCTGGGTAATGGCTTCGTCGATTTGTCTTATGTTCAGTTCTTGCATTTACTTATGCCCCATCACATTTAGTTGTCCTTCTGACCTGCTCCCTTGGCAGGCTCTCTTCTATCAATTGTATTTTCGGTGGTATGTGCATTCACTTAAGTAATAAGGAAGAATTTTCTGAATTTTTGATTCGCTTCGCTTATTTAGGGGTTTCTCTTAAATGACCTACAAAATACCCCCTACTGCCCGAATAAAAAAAACTTGCGCAAATTGTTACAAAAGCCGGCTTCCCAAACCACCGATAACATGTTAGGCTATGAAGAATATATCGGACTTATACAAATACCATTATGTCAAGGCGTCGTCTAAACGAGGCGCAAGAAAAACTATGTCGTCAACCAGCAGTAATGCAAACCGAACATTTCGAGTGTCCGGCTACCAGGTGATCCGAATCATCGGTACAGGGGCAAAAAGTACCATATGGGAAGTCCGTCAAGAGACTACGGGGCAATCCTTTGCGCTAAAACGCGTCATTAAGCAGAATAACGACGACGATCGCTTTGCCAATCAGATTATAAATGAGTTTGAGTGTGGCCAGCATATAGATCACCCAAATATACGAAAAGTATACGATCTGCGAAAAATCAGAAAATTCATATCAGTTCGCGAAATTCAATTGCTCATGGAATATTGCCCCGGCAGGAGCGTTCAGGACGCCCCGCCGAAAAGTATCCTTGATGCGTGCAGCATATTCACCCAAGTCGCAGCTGCGATGGATGACTTCAACAAGGCAGGTTTCGTCCATGCCGACATGAAACCTAACAATATAGTGGTTCTGCCCGACGGCAACGTTAAAATCATTGACCTAGGCCAGGCCTGTAGGATCGGGACCGTCAAGGAACGAATCCAGGGCACGCCGGACTTTATCGCCCCAGAGCAGGTAAACCGCTGGCCTCTCGATGCCAGGACGGATGTTTTCAATTTCGGAGCCGCTTTTTATTGGGCACTTACGGGCAAGTGCATTCCCACGCTTCTGCCCACACTCAATGCAATGCGAACCTCCTCGCGGGG
Organism: Phycisphaerae bacterium; assembly: GCA_963664745.2. GTDB lineage: Bacteria > Planctomycetota > Phycisphaerae > SM23-33 > SM23-33 > B1-G9. The sequence goes on along the minus strand of CAXXMC010000004.1, from coordinate 648,238 downwards.
GGCAACAGTGATTCCGCCAAACGAGCATAACAGGGATATCCCAACTATGCTTAGCAATCTCGTTTTGGACTGTGTCCAGGTGGAACCCAAGCACCGCCCGGAAACGATGCGGGAGATTGTGCGAAGGCTGGGTATTATCCTGAAGAGAGAATTTCAGCCCGTTCCGTAGCTGGGAAGTTTTCCATTTTCATTCTTACCCCCATGCCTGGCCTGGCAGCTCCCTCCCGGTCTGTTTGATTACTTCTCCATATTCAAAAAACTCCTCACAAAATGCCATTGCATTCCAGGGGTACCTTGCCTAGAATGTTCCGCTTATGCAAATGGTTGACCGGCCGGAGGCTGGCCTGATCACGACCTGGCGAGCCTTTACAGTGGTTTGCGGTCATTAAATTTCTTCCTGCAGAAACAATATCAAGCAGGAGTTCGAAAGGTACTGGTGATATCAATGGCAAAAACAAAAGTTCATCTTTTTACAAGTGAATCAGTAACGAAGGGTCACCCGGACAAAGTGGCCGACCAGATTTCAGACGCCGTTCTGGACGCTTTGATCGGTGCGGATCCAAAGGCTCGCGTAGCTTGTGAGACCATGGTTACGACCGGCTTGGTCGTACTGGCTGGCGAGGTTACCGTGCACACTAAAAAAGCTGAGGACCAGCTGGCCCGCGTGGACGAAATCGCCCGCGAAGCCATCAAGGCCATCGGTTATGATCATCCTGAAATCGGCTTTGACTACCGCAGCTGTGCCGTCGTGCGCGCACTCCATGGCCAGTCCGCCGATATTTCCCAAGGCGTTACCGAAGGCAAGGGCGAACACCACGAGCAAGGCGCAGGCGATCAGGGAATCATGTTCGGCTTTGCCTGCGATGAGACAAAAGCTCTCATGCCCATGCCCGTCTATCTTTCGCATCGCATGACGGAAAAACTTTCCGAAGTACGCGAAGACAAAACTCTGGATTGGGTTTTGCCTGACGGCAAAAGTCAGGTCACAGTCGAATATCACAACGACAAGCCCAAGCGGATTCACACCGTCGTTATCTCCACGCAGCACACAGAAGCTGTCGTCGGCAAGGACGGGAACATGACGCCAAAGGCAAAGAAAGCCATCATTGACAAGGTCATCAAGCCAGTGATCATGGCTGAGTGCCCGGACATGTGGAATAACAAGATCATCTTCCATATCAACCCGACCGGCCGATTTGTCATCGGCGGCCCACACGGCGATGCAGGCCTGACTGGCAGAAAGATCATTGTGGACACCTACGGCGGCAGGGGCAGCCATGGCGGCGGAGCCTTCAGCGGCAAAGACCCCAGCAAAGTCGACCGATCGGCAAGCTACATGGCCCGTTACATCGCCAAAAATATCGTCGCTGCCAAATTGGCGACGGCTTGCGAAGTTCAGCTCGCCTATGCTATCGGCGTTGCAGAACCAATCAGCGTGCTGGTTGACTGCGAAGGCACGGAAGTTGTCGAAGAGGGCAAAATTGCTGAAGCTGTTCGCAAGGTATTCCCGCTGCATCCAAAGGGAATCATCAAGCACCTCGATCTCCTGCGTCCGATTTACTCGGACACTGCACACGACGGCCATTTCGGACGAAAAGGCCGGGGCTTCACCTGGGAGAAAACAGACCTGGCCAAGAAACTGCGAGCCGCAGTCGGCCTGTAAATTTCAATACAAATATCAGTTTTGTCAAACAGCTGAGGGCAACAACCCTCAGCTGTTTTTTTACATTGGCCACACAAGCATGCCGGGGTTTTTAGCCCTTTCCCGACACGTTTTTGGATTAGTCGTTCCTGAAAAAGATCTTTCGTTGTCATTCCGGCCGAGCCGAAGGCTCGTTGACCGGGAATCCTGGGGGTACCGCTTTTGTGCTGGTAAAAAAATGTCGCGGGAAGTTCCACTGGATTCCCGATCTGCGATGCCAGACAAGCTGGCCTCGGTCAGGAATGACACTTAACCATTTTAACTGTCACCTGTGAAGCTCTGGTTTTGAACCAGGGCCAAAAATGCGTGCAATCCGTGTGATTAGTGTTCTGTTTTTGAGTCTACTCGCGTTTTTTGCCGCCTATTTTATTTTCAGTCCCAGCCAGGAGCCGTTTTATATTCGCCCGATGGGTAACATTCACCAGCACGACTATCACAGCAGCAAAGCCAGTGAACAGCCAAAGCTCTTGAATGTTCTTGAGGTGCAGAATCACGAACCATGGCAGAAACGAAGTGCACCCCGCGATACTCGCCAGCGAAACGTATCTTGAAATCAGGACAACGATGATCCAGACCGCAAAGGCCAGGAGACAGGGAAGCGTGAAGTACGGGAACACGCCGAACCCCGCCCCGAGGGAAGTGGCAACGCCCTTGCCGCCCCTAAAGCCCAGCCAAACGTTAAGGACATGGCCCATGATGGCCCCCGCAGCCACCGCCAGCCAGGCCCCTTGCTGAAGCATCGTCGGCACAGATTCCCCGCCGTTACCGCCGAATCTTATCGTCCCGATCAGCACCCCGCCGATAAACGACGGCAGAAAACCCTTGATCATATCCAGCATGAAACAAGTATAGCCCCACCGCTTACCCAGAATCCGCCCGACGTTGGTCGCGCCTACATTGCCGCTGCCGACCTTGCGAATGTCCACGCCCTTGATGCGTCCAATAAGCACGCCAAATGGAATCGAGCCTATCAGATAAGCCCCCAAGGGCAGGACCGTAAACCAGAGAACCGGATTATCTATCATTTCTTCTCCGCAATTTGCGTATAAATTTCGAGTAATTCATCGACATGGCGGGCCATGCTCAATTTCTCAGCCTCCACCAAACAAGCCTCGCTCCGACGTTGACGTTTTTCAGGATCGGCCAGTTCTGCCATGGCATCGGCCACCGCTGAGACATCAGCAGGCGAGGCTACGACAATCCCTCCGCCGTTGACCAAGGCCTCAGCTGCGCCGTTGAAAACCGTCGTGATCGACGGCATGCCAAGTCTGCACGCTTCAAGCACTACCCTGCTGCACGCGTCATACCAGCTGAGCAGAACGCACACATCCGCTGCGGCGTACCAAGGGAAAATCTCGGTCTGGGGAGGAACGAACCGCAAGGCCTGGGCTACTCCAAGCGACTTCGCCAACTCTGCAAATCGGCCCGGGGTCTGCTGCCCGACGGCTATAAGGGTACCGCAGCCGACTTTATCCCGCATCTCAACCAGGCTGCGGATTGCAAAGTCCACGCCCTTGAGCGGAAAGTTCGTTGCGATAGTCAGAAATACCGGCTCGTCGTCATCAATGCCGAGTTGCCTGCGGATATTCGCGCGACAGCTGGGGGGGCTTTCACCCGGGCCGGGTTTAGGGGTATCGACGCCGTTAAAAACGACACGAACATTTTGACGTCGTTTGTAGTGTGTCCAGAATTCACTTGCGACCATCTGACTGCCAGCCAGGCAAAGCGTACTTGCGTCGGCGACGAGCTGTCGTTCCAGCTTGGCCTGGTATCGCCTGCGGGAATTGAGTACTCTGCCGAGTCTTGAAAGCACCCTGCCGAACGGGCTATTGATTGTTCGCAATCTGGAGTCGATCTGGGCTGGGACCGTCCCGCCGCGAGGCTGATATATGTCCACGCCCGGTATGGGCAGCATGGAGTGGGTGACGTCAAATTCGCCGCTGAGACAAATGCTTTGGACATTTTTTACAAACGTCCTGCCACTGCCCGCGCCAAGTTGTCGAACATCAATGGCATGGTGTTGCCATGAACCTTGCTGGCAGAGAATCGTGACGTCAACTCCCAGGCCGGCCAGGGCTTGGGCTATCTGAGCGGTCGAAGTCTCCCGCCCGCCTCGGCTGGGGTCCATGCGCTCTATTACCAGGGCAACCTTCACGACTCAGCCCTGCCTTTCAAACGCCTTGCTCGCCGCTGCTGCCTGCTTTGCATCTCGCTTACTTTCCGATCAATCGCGCTGTCCCACAGGCCAATCTCAGCGGTATCGGAAGTCTGGAGATACGACCGCAAAAATCGTTCCCAGTACCTTTCCACCCAAAGCCAGGGCATGGAATATTTCAATTGTCCGAGGTCTTTGACTCGCCAGCGGAATTTCCGCCGGGCCGGCTTGAATATCCGTGCGAGGTCTATGAGATTCAGTACAATCCTGCCGTCGTGTTCATGCAGGAAAATATGTGACGCGTATAAATCCCTATGGACAAAACCGGCCTGGTGCAGCCTGAGTACCAACTCGACCAGCTGATCCGTGAATTTCTCAAGCATTTCACTCTGGCTGGAATATCTCGTCAGGAAATCGTCGCCCACCCGTTCGACGGCATCGCCAGGCACAGCTGTGACTACGATGTAACTCCGCTGCACGCCGAGCAGCCCGGCATCCTGGCCCCACACGATAGCCCGCATGGTCGGCACCGCGGCCTGGTGTACCATCTGAACGTTTTCAAACTCCGAGCGGGCCTCGCTCTGCCAGCCCTTGCCCGTAATCAGCCTGCGGATGCGTTTGCCCAGCGGCAAAGGGCCATAACGTTTGAGATACAGTTCCCAGCACCGGCCGTTATGGTCGCGGAACTCCAGTTTGGTTCGCTTGCGATGGCCCAGGCCTGGCTTGTGCAGGTCAGCCCCTTCGCCGTAAGCAAACGCGCCTGTAACGGTGTCCAGTCGATTTTCCCTGATAAACGCCATCAATTGCGGATCGATCATGGCTGGGCCTCCCCTTGAAGCAATTCCAGGGCTGAGTTTAAAACGCTTTGGACGTTTATTGATGTCATGCAGACGTGATGGCCTGGGCCTGGCGGTAAGGGACAGAATTTTTTCTGACATGGCGAGCAGGGGACTGCCTCGCGGATAATCCGCTCCTTGGGGTAGTCGATCTGCGCCCATACCGGGTCGGTACTGCCGAAAATCGTAACCACTGCTGAACCCATCGCAGCTGAGATATGACGGGCGCCGGTGTCGTTGGTAATCAAGAGTCTGCATCGCCCAGCCAGGGCTTTGAGCAGCCCGAGGGTGTTCTTCCTGTCCGCGAAATTTATCAGCGGCTTGTGAGTCATGGCAGCGGCAACCGTCCTGGCCAGCTCAAGCTCAGCGGGGTTTGGAGCGGCGTTGATAATAATCTGCGCCCCGGCCCGGCCAATCAACTCGTCAGCCAAAACAGCGTAACGTTCGGCAGGCCAAAGCTTGCTGGTTCCGAAAGACGCGCCAGGATTCAACATGACCAAAGGCTGAGATTCAACCCAGCTGGCCTCTGTCAGCAGAGCATCTGCAGCGGCGACGTCTTCGGGAGTGACGGGCAATTCCATCTGTCTGGAATCAAGATCGATATCAAATTTTTTGAGAATCTCGGCATAGTAGTCAATCGTGGGGATGGGCTTGAATCGGCCTGCGGAATCTCGCTGCGGAGTCAGCCTGTCCGTCAACAGCCAGCCCCTGCCGTCACGATTATAACCCACCCGTTGTGAAGCTCCGCTAAGCCAGGCCAGGAGTGCGGAACGAAAACTGTTCGGCAACAGCATTACAGTATCAGGCTTAAGTTTCCGCAGCCTGCTTGCCGTCCGCCAGAAATTAAGCGATTTTGGCTTTTTCCCGGACTCGTCACAAAGTTCGTCGTCCGCCCATTTATTACCGCCCAGTACCGCCAGCGCAACACCCCTGCCGAAGTAAGTTATCCGGGAATCACGAAAACCTTCGCGCAGAGACCGCAGGGTAGGCGTGGCCATGACCACGTCGCCAACCCAGTTCGGCAGAAAAACCACGATATGTTTGGGCTGAGACCTAAGCATTTTTACGGACCCTGAGTCGTGAGGTCCTGCCAGTTCTTTCTATGACTGATCGTCGAGCCGGTGACCCAGTCGTTACCGACAACCACGCATTGCATACCAGCGTCCACAAAGGCTTTCGCAGCCAACGGCGAATTGCATATGCCCGTTTTTAAATTCGGGAAATCCAGCATAAGCTGCGGCAACTGACTTTCAAGTCGTGATTCTACAACCAGCTTGGGAATTTTAAATTTTTCATCCCGGACAATATGCACGTTCTTCCGCTGCCAGAGCAGTATCGGGCCTTGCGGGAAGCCGTCCCGCTCAAGACGCTCGTGAAACACCTGTTGCGTCCGACGATTCTTGCGGGTCAGATAGAGGATGTTGTTATTGCGGGCAATCTTCTGCAACGCCCCAGCGGCGTCCTCAACGTTCTGGGAACCTTCCCGCGGAAGACCGTCCAGGTCAACTGCTACAACAGGCTGTTGCGGATTCCAGACGTACAGCGGCACAATCGCAGCTATCTGCTCTCCCTCGAAATCCTGCAGGGCAACCTTCATGAAATATTTGCCTGGCCTGTTTGAAATCGGATTTTCATACATCGGGATCTCTACGGCGGAGTATCCGATCTTGTCGCTGGAGCAAACGCGAACTGGGCCTTGCAGGGATTCTTCCACAGGTTGATTCTTCGAGGCTGTCTCAGCAGCTTCGTATGTAGAATAGATTCGGAATCGCATGGGCTGTTCTGACATGGGCAGCGCGAGCACGAAGAAGTCGTTCCGCTGCAGCCTGGTCACGGGCACAACCCTGCCGCCCGTGCGGGCAAGCTGATCCGGCACGGTGAGAATGTAATAGCCTCCACACCCAGCCGATGATAGCAGCATGAGCAAAAGCAAACCCATTCCCGCAATGGCATGGCCCGCACTGATGAAGCTGGGGGAATTTTTTCGCATTCCCTTCCTCAACAATTGTTTGCATGTTTTTGAAAACAAAGTTCTTCGCATTATGGGCACAAGGGTAAACGCAAGGTGGGGAATTGTCAATTCTTCGATTCCGGCTGATTGACGTAAAAGGCAGGCCAGCTCTTTTTAATGTCATCTGATTTGAATTTGTGATATAAGGAATGTTTACGCCAATAGGCCAGGAAAGATATGGAACTCCCAAGACGCGAAAAAGGTGACGAACTGCTCAAGCCCGGCGAATTGACCGCTCTTAGGGAACGGTTACGTAAGCTCTCTGCCAACAAAGACATAGCAACTGTCATCGCATGCGCTTTTGATCATCGCACTCGCATGTTGCCGTTCATTTTTGCCGACGTCAGGCTGATCCCGGCTGGGCCCAGGTCTATCGGCTCGGCTATGCTGGATGCCGGGTTTGAAAAAACCCGGATCGTCCTGCAACACTGGAATAAAAATTTTCAGCCCTCGCAAATGAGGCTCGACGGCCAAGTGCCGGATATCTTCATGATTTCCAGCATGAGTATGCACTCAGGCTGTGCGCGGGAAATGATCCGCGACGCCTGCAGAATCGACCCGGCACACAGGCCTTTGATCATCGCCGGCGGAAGCGTGTGCAATTACGAACCGTGGGAACTCTTCAGTCTGGACCCCAACGATTCGTTCGGCCCCGACATCACAATCACAGGCGAAGAATTCGTCACGCTCAGCCTGATCGAAAGGCTGATGGTAAATAAAGGCCAGGACGAACATATCCGCCAGACGTTCTACCGCATCAAACGCGAGGGGCTGCTCGACGATATACTGGGCCTGGTTTATCCCCTCGGCCCGGACGATGGCCCCCCTGAAGAACTTGTGGATACCGGAATTCAAAGGTTGTTGGGTAATCTGGACGAACAGCCTCACCCTGTACTGGGCTATTCCATCATAGAACCGCCCAGTCGAAAGGCGACGCTGGGATCTCAGCCACTGCCGCCTGAGAAAATTCGCAAGCTCAGCCCGCTAAGCACAATCGTCCTGACGCTGGGCTGCAAGTTCAAGTGCCCCTACTGTCCGATCCCCGCTTATAATCAGCGACAATATCGCACCAAGAGCGGCGAGCGTATCGCGGACGAGATTCGTCAACTCAACGTAAAATATGGCCTGCGTAACTTCTTCGGCGCTGACGATAATTTTTTCAATACGCCGGAAAGAACTATTGCGATAGCTGAGACTCTCGCCAGCGCCCAGATCGAAGGCGAGCCGCTCCGCAGGCGGGCGAGGATCTCCACCGAAGTTACCGTGCACGATACGATCAGGATGCAGGAGCATCTGGGTCTGATCCGCAAAGCCGGCGTGCGTGCATTCTGGCTTGGCGTGGAAGATATGACCGGCACGTTGGTAAACAAGGGCCAGAATGTCGACACTACACATCAGGCTTTTCAGCTTTTACGCAGCCATGGTATCGTGCCGAACCCCATGATGATGCATCATGATAATCAGCCTCTGCTCACGCCCGGCAAGCCCGATGGCCTGATCAATCAGTTGCACCTGCTTCAAAGAGCAGGAGCAGGTAGTATGCAGGTGCTGATGATAACGCCATCAGCCGGCTCGAAGCTTTTCAAATCCACGTATGAGTCGGGCATGGTTTATGAGTCTGTCGCAGGCCGAAAGGTCGAGCCTCATATGTTTGACGGCAATTACGTGATCGCCTCGCTGAAGCCCAATCCGTGGAAAAAGCAACTGAATCTGCTGATCGCTTACCTGTTCTTTTACAATCCGGTCAGGCTGCTGGCCTTGCTGATGAAACCCGGGAACAATCAGCTGATGTTCGACGCCGGTCTCCAGCTGGCAGGCATGGCTGGCTTGCTCTATACGATCCGCCGGACGATTGGGTGGGGATTCAGGCTGACTTTTGGAAACATCAAGCGCAAGTACGCTCCCCCAGCCAGCAAAATCCCAATGCGAAACCCCGCAAGAGGCCGGGCCGACCACGATATCAATTAATCAAAAAAAATGGAGGCGCCCAATCGAACGCCTCCGAATAAAATTTTATTTTTGAATAAATGCAGCTACTCAGCTTGTTTTTACAACATTTGCGGCTTTTGGCCCCTTGGGTCCTTGCGAAATCTCGAACTCAACAGCATCCCCCTCGTCAAGAGTCCTGAAACCCTCGGTCTGGATGTCCGTGTGGTGAACGAAAATGTCGCTACCATCGTCGCCTTCGATAAACCCGTAACCCTTTGTACTGTTAAACCACTTAACCTTACCTATAGCCATTATACAACTCCTTCATAAAAAGGCACACAAAGGTCTTGCCCGATAACATGGAAAAAATTTGAAGATTTTCTTCGTTGACCCCCGTCAACCTTATAATTCGCCCGTAATTCCACGTGTTTCCCATGAAACATTGCAAGTCCGCCCAGCTGCCACACTAGACTACGGCCAACAGGCTGGGATAACTTCCCGAAACTACCTGCTGTCCTTCGCATTCAGATTATTACCATAAAACCAACCCTGTGTCAAGCATATGTTGCAATACTTTTTGCCAATCTGAGTTGTTGAGATCGGGGGGCTTGAATGCTATAGTCTCATAATTATGAACGACAGCTCTAAAAGCACCGAACGAAAAACCAATATATGGGCTCCGTGGCGAATGGAATATATCAACTCGCTGTCGGGACCTGACGATAGCTGCTTCCTTTGCAGATATCGGGATGAACTTCAAAATGATCGGAAAAATATGGTGATCTGGCGGGGCGAAAAAGCCTTCGCAGTAATCAATTTATTCCCATATACGGGAGGCCATTGTCTGGTGGCCCCTTATGATCACCTAGGCCAACTCGGCGATCTGGACTCACAAACAATGACCGAAATAATGGAAATGCTTCGTGATCTCCAGGCGGTTCTGGAGAAAGGGCTGTGCGCGGAAGGTTTCAATATCGGCATTAATCTTGGCAGATGCGCCGGGGCTGGGCTGCCAGGCCATCTGCACGCGCATATCGTTCCGCGATGGGGAGGCGACACAAACTTCATGCCCGTCTTCGGCGAGGTGCGGGTTATACCCGAATTTCTGGAAACCACGTATAACCGTATATTAAAAACTGCCGATGAGCTTGGCATGGGTGGGCGATATAATATCGCAAAGGACTGATCAAACCATGGGTGCGGATTCTCTTGCGGATTATGCGGTTAGGCCAATTCAGACTTCCCGCAAGTTCCCTGAACCCGAACTCGACGCGCAGGCCTGTTTCCAGATTGATCGTAATAGAATTTTGCGATGCGCCGCATTCCGCAGGCTGGACTACAAAACGCAGGTCTTCGTGCCGCATGAACATGACATGTTCCGCACAAGGCTGACGCACACCTTGGAAGTCGCCCAGGTAGGCAGGGATATCGGGCGGGCACTGGGGCTGAATGAAGACCTTATCGAGACGGTCGCACTTGCCCACGATCTAGGCCATCCTCCCTTCGGACATATCGGCGAACATACCCTCGATACCCTCATGGCTGACCATGGCCATTTCGAGCATAACCGCCAATCCCTGAGAATCGTGGATTATCTCGAACATCCGTATCCGCAATTCCGAGGCCTGAACCTCACGGACATAACCCGCGAATGTATCGCAAAACACGAAACACGATACGACACGCCCGTATGCGAGGATTTTCAGGACACCGAGGCGCCGCTGCCCCCGCTGGAAGGCCAGGTCGTGGAAATGGCGGACGAAATAGCCTACACATCAGCCGACCTCGAAGACGCGCTGATGAGCAAATGGATTTCCCAGAAAGACCTGGCCGGCCTGGCGCTATGGCAACGAGCGTATCGACGGGCAGAGAAAAAATATCCCCAGGCCAGGCCCATTCACCTGCGCATCCAGGCTACGCAAGGCCTGGTCGAAATACTCTGTGAAGACCTGCTGAATAAAACTCACGAAAACATCAGTCTTATGAATATTAATTCGCCAGCTGACGCTTGCAGGGCTGAGGAACGTTGTGTGAGATTTTCAGAACAATTGGCAGAGGAACTCAAAGAGTTGCACGATTTCCTTTTCCGCCGTGTCTATAAACACGAAGCGAATCTGAAACAGGAAGCACAGGCCAATAAAATCCTTCGCGATCTGTTCCAGGCCTTTACCGCTGACCCCCAACTTCTACCTGAGCGATATCTTCAACGGATCGACGAGACGCAGGCAGGGCATGACCTTTATCGCGTGGTATGTGATTACCTTGCCGGTATGACCGACCGATTCTGCCGAGAAATCCACGATCAGCAGTCTTTAGAACACTGACGTCCAAATTGTTAAAGGCCCAGCTTGAACCAACCCGCAAGCTCATCAAAAAACAGCCTTCCCTTCCTGGCTGAGATTATATATCCTGTTATCAAGATGGGAGAAAAGGGAATGACACAAGAGTTGGAAATTCCGCCTGTTCAGATTACGCCACCTGGGCCGCCAGAACTCACAGACGACTTGATACCAGCCATTCAGGCAAATGTCATCGAGAAACGTGTCTGGCAATCGATCGGCTCGCTGTTTATCTGGGGATGCCTGAATCTTTTTTTCAGATTTTACATGGCTGTCCTTTCTGATGTGAGTATCAACTGGAATGATTTGAACAATTTGAAAGCCATGATTTTCCTCGGTGGGTTTATGATCCCGCTGGCTATGATTGTTTTTGGTTTGTACGGCGTGGTTACCCGGCACCCAAGGATTATTATCATCGATGGCAGTATTGTGGGGCTCAACGGTTTCTGGAATATAGGATTGTTTCTCATATCCGTTGTGCTCCGCGACTTGAACTACTGGGATCTTTTCTGGGGTGTCATTCAAATATTCTGGGGCATAAAGGAATTCAAAAAACATAAGTTTCTTGCTTCTTGGGCTGAGACAGCCACTTACGTAACTCCAGAGGAAAAAGAACTGATCAAGTCGATTGTCAAAAGATACCGTCAGTACCAAGAGAATTTTTTTGCAGGTAGATTAAAGGCACAGATTCAGCTCAAAAGGGGCATCGTGCTTGAAACCAAGAGACTCTATTACGGGAAACTTTGTTCCAATGCCGGAATTCTGGTATCTGAGAATATGGATGGCTATCTTCGGGTAAGTAGGGAAGAAGCCAGTGTGGCGGCATATAAGCGCGACGGCAGGGTAAATTTCGAAACTAAGCTTGGCGAACACAAGGTTCGGTTTGAAGCACTGTCTTTACTTGCATGGAAACAATGGGCGGGCGTGCCGATTATTGAAAATGATCTGCATTGGATGTTTGCTCGAGGAAGAGTCTCGATAGAAGTGCTGAAGGAATTTATGAGGTATCCAGACCCTGATATAAGGCGAATAGTAGTGCAAACGTTAAATCGTCTGGGTAATACCTCGGCCGTGCCAGATCTTGCAAACGAGATGCTTGACGATTCTTCTCCTTCGGTTTGTGTGTCAGCTATCAATGTTTGCCTCAAAATGAAAACCGGGGAATTGCACCATAAGATACTGACGCTGCTGCGAAATTCTTCTCCTCAGGTTAGGCACGCAGCTGCGAAGTATATTGCCGCATTTCCAAAGCTTGATGCGATTCCAGTGCTGGTAAGTGTCCTGCAAAATGAACAGGATGGTCAAACTCAGAAACAGATGCAAAAGGCCTTGAAGGCTTGCCAGAAAAAAGAACGCAGAAAATCGTCCGATTTAGACGATTCCGACGAAGCAAACCCATATGCCTGGCACTAATACTATATAACAGGGTGACCTTGCTGTGTATCCCGTAGCAATCGGGCTTACACTCTCAGTGTGCCGTTAACGACGAGGTACATAAGGATCGCGTAATAGCCCAGGAATACGAGAAGAAGCGGTATGCCTTCCCATCGGCTGAAGGTCTGGCTTGGTTTGAATATGTACAGTCTGAGTATCACCAGCGATATCAACATGACGGGGATGTGCAGATAGAAAAATTCCGGCGGAACCTGGAGAGGCATGGCGACAGCTGAGGCTCCGATGACGAACAGCACGTTGAGAATGTCCGCGCCGATCACATTGCCGACCAGCAGTTCGGGATGGCCTTTGACAATGGAGGCTATGGCAGTCACAAGTTCCGGCAGGCTCGTGCCGAACGCGATAAGCGTCACAGCCAGTACGCTCTCCGGCACGCCCCAACGTTTGCATACTTCCGCGACCGAGCCGACCATTATCTGCGAACCGCCGATCACCAAAGCCAGTCCAAACATCAGGCCGAGCAGGCTTATGACGGTTTTCTTTTTGCCATTGCTCTGAACTTCGACTTCACGGGCTTCAGCTGGGATAGCTTCGGGGTGTTGTTTTGCCCAGCGGACGCTGATCCACATATAGCCCACCAGCAGCAACAGAAATATCACGCCCACGGGGCGACCCAGCACGACGTTGGTTATGCTCCCGTTCATCAGGGCCAATACGCCGATCACGCCTGCGAGGAGTATGCCCGAGCCCAGTTGAAGCCAGCCATGGCGTTTGAGGATGAATTTATCTTTAGGCAGTTTAACCAGGCAGCAGCCCAGGCCGAAGATAAGAGCGGTGTCGCAGATGATCGACCCCACGCCATTGCCCAGCGCGAAACCCGGATTGCCGTTAAAAGCAGCTGTGACTGACACACACGCTTCCGGCGCAGTCGTTCCGAGCGAGACAACCGTCGCGCCGATGATGACGGTGGACAGACCGAGGATTTTCGAGAGCTTGACCGCTTCGGTGACGGCCTTGTCTGAACCCTTCACGAGAAGAAGAACTGCAACGGCTGCCATGACAAACAGCATCCAGGTCGACCGATCCGTAAATATAAAGTCCGGTATAATATCTGCTAACATGGCTGAAGAACTTACCTGCACTATGTGCAAGAATCAAGCAAAAGCTAGCTGAAAACTTTGCTGGGCAAAGCTTTTTCTTATTTCCTCCTTGATTTTTTCAAAACGGCGGATACTATCCAAGGACTATCACGAAAGTGGCTATGGGCGAAAGTGGTTGAAAAGATAGGGAAAATAGGGTTTTCGTCGTTGTGCGTGCTATTATCTCTGAACTTAGCCGGAGTGTAGCATTTTCCGTATATTGAGGTCTATAATGAATTATAGGTATTTGTTTATTTCTTTTTTGTTTTTTGCTGTGATAATGTCGTCAGGTTGTACAAGCAGGTATTCTGTTTTGCCTAATCAGGGAGAAGGACAGAAAACTATTCATCGTAACGGAGAAGATGTTATTTGTTCACAGTTAAAACATCGAGTGATAGTTGACACTGTGTCTGAATACATATCTCCAAGCCAGAGAGAAGATGTCGTTATTGGCATTACTAATCTGACAAAAAAACAGATAGAAATTGCACAGCAAAACATCAAGGTTACTTTTATACCCGCTAAGCCTGATATGCCATCAGAATTAAGGCTTTTTACCTACGATGAACTTCTCAAAGAGGAAAAACAACGTCAGGCATGGCAAACGGCTGCTATTATTTTAAGTTTTATTGGAAGTGCTGGCGGCGGGAGGCATAGTACACACCACGGTACATACCAAGTTAGAACTTCTGGCTCACCAATGCACCAGATGCATCAGCTTAAACAAACGAGTAAGAACAATGAAGAAGCTTTAAAGAAAATACTACAAAAAGAAACAATATTTCCGAATGACACTTATTGGGGCTTAATAAAAGTCAAAATACCAAAGTTCACAGGCGAGAGTGGCCAATTAATTGTTGTGATTAATCTGCAAGATGAAAGTCATAAATTTATTTTCAATTTAACAAGAAAAAAAGAATGGTGGGAAAATAATATTCAATGAAACATACACCATTGACAGGCAACCGTTGATTTAGAGCAATTCACGATTGATCTAATGAAAAAATTTGATTGCCTCTGAACTTTCTTCTAAAAATTTGACTTTTATATTCAAAAGTCTTCTATTTGCTTGGCTGAATGTACCTTAGGAATCCATCAGGAATTTTCAAAAATCTCTGTGCTTCCGTGTCCCACTCAAACTCCCGGCTGTCTCCCAAAAGTCGAAAAAACGACTTTTTTGTTTTTCTCCTCGATTTAACTCTAGTTAACAGCTATTGTCTGTCGATATAATGATATCGTATGGTCTACCCCTGTGTAATGGATGCGCACATAAGGTGAATGGATGCACCAGGTTACAGAAGCTATTACAACCTATTTTCAGAGAGTCGCCACTTATAACTTCCTGGTGGTAACCATTCAGTTTCTGCTTATAGGTTTTGTTGTCTGGCTGGTAATGCGTTTTCTGCGAGGCACTCGCGGCGCACGTCTGGTCAAGGGCGCTGCGCTGTTGCTGGCGATAGTTTTCATTTTCATACGTCTGCTGCCGAAAACAGCTGAGTGGAAACGCATTGAGTTCCTCTATGGCCATTTTCTATGGTTTGCCGTTGTGGCTTTTGTGGTTGCGTTTCAGCCTGAGCTTCGCCGAGCCTTGATCTCTATAGGCCAGGCCAAGTTTTTCCGCAGCAAACATGTGGAAGTCGAAGGCATGATCGACGAGCTACTGCACAGCCTGTCGTTTCTGTCGCGAAATAAGATAGGCGCTATCATAGCGTTGGAGCGTTCGGTCGGCTTGGGGGGTATCATAGAATCCGGCACGCCTGTCGACGCGCTGGTCACAGCGGAGTTATTGAACACCATTTTCTACCCCGGCTCAGCCATGCACGACATGGGCGTTATCATTCACAATCAGCGGGTAGCAGCGGCAGGCTGTCAGTTCCCGATAGCTGAGAGCGAAGATGTCGATTCCTCGCTGGGCAGCAGACACCGCGCAGCACTGGGCATGGCAAATGATTCAGATGCGGTGATAGTTGTTGTAAGTGAAGAAACGGGAAGAGTTTCCCTGGCCTATGAGGGTCAATTGTACATCGGCCTGGACATGACGGGCATTCGTGAAATTCTTGTGGACCTGCTTTCACAGTGCAGGAAAAAACAGAAAACCAACACCGCCTCGGGAGACCAATCATGATGGTCCGTTATAAACCCAACACCGAGGACTCAGCCAGGTTCAGCAAGCAATGGTTTCTGGGCGGACTTCGCAATCTGTTCTGGGTGATAATAGTTACGGCTTTGATCTGGATATATGCAGATATGGAATTTACTGACGAAACGTCAGTTGCCGTCATGCTGAAATTGAATACGGGCGAATCCCAACAGCTTGAATTGCTGTCAAAAAAGGAATATTCGCTGAAGTTCAACATATCGGGCAGTAAATCCTCGCTTGAGGAATTTGAACGAGAACTGTCAAACAAAAGCTGGGTGCTCAACTACGACGTATCGCAAAATTACAAGGCTGGCAAGAACCTGATTCCAGCTGCGGAGTTGCTCGAGGCGGCAACGAAGCTCAAGGAAAAGGGTATCAGTATCAAGGCTGTTCAGCCCAGCGCCATCGAGATGAATCTCGATAAGATAGAAGAAATAGCGGGTATACCCGTGAAACTGCAAACCACCGGCGCGACACTTGAAACACCCCCCGCCGTTCAGACAGTGGATATCAAGGTGCCAGCCAGCCAATGGAAGTTGATAAAAGAAAGGCTCGACGGCAAAGCCCCAACCCTGACCACGAACCCTGTAAATCTCAGCGAACTTAAGCCCGGCATATCAAATGAAGTCGAAGCGACGGTTCTAAAAACCATCGAAGGCATCAGCGTTACGCCCGTGCCGGCTACGGTAAAATTCGACGTTCGCATCATTCTTGCGTCCGACATCCAGACGATTCCGGTCTCCGTGCAGATCCTCACGCCCGCAGCCTGGGCTGACCCGACGGATAAAACCTGGCAGGAATATATTCTCAATCGCCAGGCCCCAGCCGACTGGCGGTTGAAGCTGGAAGTGGAAGGGCCCAAAAAAGAACTCAAGCCCGAAAACGTTACTGCCTACATTCAGCTGACCGACGGAGATAAAAAACCCACCAGCAGCTGGCTTGAACGGGAAGTAATAATCACTTTCCCCCCGGATATGAACCTGAAGCTTGTTGGCTTGAAGCCGAAACTGACTTTCCGTCTGGATAAGCGCAAAACGACGCCCACCACCCCATGAAAGAAAATCTCCGTCAGCTGAACTGTCTGCTAATCCGGTTGCGTTGTTGGTTGGGTAGACGGCCTCGCCGATTCCAGAATAGCCTTTCGAGTCAGCTGGATTGTTGCATCGCGTGAATACTTTTCAGTATCAAAAGGCCTGTGTTGATCCTTGTATTTTTCCAAGGCAAGTTCCAGTTTTTTGATATCCTTATCCTTGACCTTTATATCCTTCTCAAGACTCTCAAGCTCTCGCTTGGCCAAGCTGATTCGCTGCTTGATTTTTCTTACATCCGGAGCAACCTTGCGTTTGAGCTTCGCAAATGCCGCATCACGGAGTCTTTTAACTCTGCGAAGGGCATCTGAGCGGACTTTATTTGCATTGTACTCGTACCTGGCATAGGCGGGCGGGTCAGAGCTGGCCAGTTCTTGTGCCGGCCTGTCTCGATCATATTGATCCTCTATTCGATCCTTGGCTTCCTCATAGGCATCTTCGATAGCCTCGTAGTCAGCATCGTAATCGTCCTGTAGCAGATTTTTCTCGTCTTCTGCATCGAGAAGCTTTTGCTTATATTTTTCACCTTCCTGTTCCAGCTGTTTCCTTTGCGCGTATTCATCAGCCAGGTCATTTTCCTGCCGGTCGATCATGGGCTGAATATTCTTATTGAAGACATTGATCTCTTTCAATCTTTCCCCAGCTGATATTGCAACATCATCAGGCTGTTCATCCTCAGCTACCTTGGAGAGTTTCTCAAAAACATCTTCCGCTTTTTTCCAATCCCCGACCATGCCGTAACCGATAGCCCTGCTGTATATGTAAGCCCTGTCCGAACCCAGTTCCATCTCCGCTTTGGCAAAGGCCTGGGCAGCCTGGTCATGCTGATCTGTACGAAGGTAATACAATGCCAACGCACCATAGGCTGGGCCTAGTTTTTCGTCCAGGCTGACAGCTCGCTTAAGGGCCGTTGCCGCAGGAGCGTCGTGTCCCGAGCCGATATAAACACAGCCATATGCGAGGTAATATTTAGGGTCTTGTCGATACTCAGGCAGAATGGCGGTGAGAATTTTCTTGGCCCTGGGCCAGTCTTTCGCGTCTATCGCCTGACAAACGTCGGCCAGGCTTTTCTGGGTCAGATCTTCTTCGCGGGCAGGAGCAGATTGGGACTTGTCGATTGACTTGTTGGGCTTTTCCGCAAAAGCCCCCGCAGTCAATACTGTCAGCAGAAATAAAGAGAGGAGTTTTTTCCCATGCATAGATATTCTCCTTTGAACCGGAAGTAATTTACACAACCAATTTACTCGCCAGCCTGGTCTGGAGCTACTGTTTTATGAAAAAAACTCACTGCCGATCAAGCCCAGCCTCGTTTGAGAATAATTTCGTTTTTGTCTTGCCGGGTCAGATATTAAAAGATAGGATCGGCATATGAAAGCCCGACCTGTCGGGCATATTTTTTTAGTGGCTATCAGAGCGGGCCGGTAGGCCGAGATTAAGAAAACGCCTTGCAGACCAAAACGGATTCAACTGAAAAGTATATCAACACTCCAGATCAGGGCCTAACGAAAGAACAGCAAGTCCGCGGCATGCGGTCTGTCTACTGGGCGGCTTCCATGGGCAGCCTTTATTCCGCCTTGATCTGCAACTCCGCCATGAGCGTACTGTTCATCAAGGAGCTTGGCGGCTCAGACTTCCAGGCTATGCTTCCCGCCTCGATATTATTGCTTGCGCGATTCGTTCAATTGCCCATATCCATGATCATCCCGCCCAGCAGGGGCAAGCGGTTCATGATGGGGTGCTGGAATTTCGGAACGGTGTTGATGGCTTCAGCGTTTCTGCTGCCGTTCGTTATGGGCAGAGGTGATTTTACGGTCATGATTTTTCTGGCGCTTATTACGTTGGCAGCGCTGTTCAATTCCTCAGGCGGCGTTTTCTGGTTTCCCATGCTGCACGATATCGTGCCCATAAATGTCCGAGGCCGATTTTTCGGAAAGCTGCGAAGCCTCTGGAATAGCGTTGCAATATTGGCAATACTTGCCGGAGGCGCGTTTTTGGGCAAGAATCCGGATGTATGGCAATTCCAGGTTATTTTCCTCTCAGCAATTGTGCTATATGTCGGACGAACCTTGATCGTAAGGAAAATCCAGACCGGCAACAGCCTGGCTGGGGATATAGAGTTCGATGACTGGCGACACTATATCAGGGGCCTGTTGAAGCAGAAAGCTTTGCTGGTATTCCTGACCTATTACGGGGTACTGGGTTTCTTCATGGGCGTCCTGAGCCAGCCTCTGGTACTCTACATAAAATATCGCGGGTTCCCAGCCAGCGATAATATTTTCATCTATTGCTTCACCAACTTCGGCACGATAGCTTCGTTGTTCATCGCAGGCATTCTGGTCGACAGGCTGGGAACGAAACGGATTTTCCTGGCTACGCATCTGGTATTGTGCGCAGTGTGTTTTTTCGTGGTAATGGTCGGCACGATGAGCAAGGAGACAGCCCTGTTTCTGCTGCCGGTAGCCCTGGTATTCGCAGGAGCCATGATCGCAGCTTCGGGTGTTGCGTGCACAGCCCAGCTTTTCCATCTTATCCCAGACCGAGGCAGAGCTTTTTTCATGAGTCTTTCATGGATAGTCATTTTCACGGGCCAGGCACTTTCGCCGTTGTGCGTCGGTGGTGTTCTGGGCTGGGCTGGGGAAGACTGGACAATCACGCTTTTCTCCGCACGGTGGGACATATTCCAGTTTATTCTTGCCGTTGCGGGCGTTATGATGCTTTTCGCTATTATCCTGCTGTGCTTCATCAAGGAAGTGAAACAGCATCCTGTTGAGATTGAAAACCTGTAACTGTTTGAGATTTATCGGAGAAAAAAAAATGCAATATACGATAGTCAAGAAGGCTGATGCACCTGACCCTTCTGAGAATTGGGCTGGCCAATACTGGGCCGAGGTACCAGTACTTAATGTCGATAATTTTATTGAGCACGCGGGAGACTCCGGGCATCGTCCCGAGACACAAGCCAAGATCGTGCACACAGGCCAGGCCTTGCACGTGTTTTTTCGCATTAAGGACCAATACGTCCGTTGCGTAAACACGGAATTGCAAAGCTGTGTCTGCCGCGACAGCTGCGCTGAGTTCTTCGTTCAGCCCGCGCCTGGGTCAGCCTATTTCAACTTCGAGATCAACTGCGGCGGGGCAATGCTGCTTTATTTTATCGAAGACGCTACTCGCACGCCGGAGGGCTTTGCGAAGTTCAGGCCTGTGGAGGATCAGGACGCGAAAATGGTCGATATCCAGGCGTCCATGCCCAGGGTCGTAGAGCCTGAAATCACCGAGCCGACCGAATGGACATTAAAATATTCCGTCCCGGTAGCGCTTTTTGAAAAATACGTTGGCCCGCTCGGCAAGCTCGATGGCCAGACCTGGCGAGCCAATTTTTACAAGTGTGGCGACCAGACGTCCCATCCGCACCATGCGACATGGGCGCCGATAACAGGCGAACTGAACTTTCATAAACCCGAATTCTTCGCGCCGATAATTTTTGGTACGTAAAGGCTGTAAGTCTTTTGCCTGCCTGCTTAGAAATGAAAGAAAAATCGGAAACAACTTTCTCGCGAGTCGGTTGGTCAGCTGAGCTGCTCGGGTTTCCGTACGCACAGGTAATGCGCCTGAGAAGGTGGGCCTTTAATGTAGGCCTGCGAAAGAGTTACCCCGCTGACGTTCCGGTAATATGCGTGGGTAACATCACCGCCGGCGGGACGGGCAAAACGCCCATGGTAGCCTGGGTGGTTCAGCAACTCATCGAGATGGGTCGAGCACCCGCGATTCTCACCCGAGGCTATAAATCCGTCAACGGCCTGAGCGACGAAGCTCAACTCCTGAAACAGTTGACCGGCGTGGATGTAATCGTAAATCCCAACCGCGTAGCTGGGGCCCAGGCTGCGGTAACGGGCGGAGCAGACGCGCTTGTAATGGACGACGGATTCCAGCACATGCGATTGAAGCGTGACCTGAACATTGTCCTGATCGATGCGACAAATCCGTTCGGCTCCGGGCCTGGCTGTAAGGGTTGCTGCCTGCCGGTCGGCAGGCTTCGGGAACCCAGAACCGCCCTGGCTGACGCTCATGTGGTGATCGTTACCCGCAAGGATTTCCTGAACCCCGTGGAGCTTCACCGCCTGATGAGTAAAATTGCTTATCTTTCTCCGGGCGCCCTAAGGTTGACAGCTGAGCATAAACCGGTGTCCATTATTGATGAAACAGGCCAGTCGAAATCCCTGAAAAATCTCGACGGCAAAAATGTTTTCGCTTTCTGTGGCCTGGGTAATCCCGAACCCTTCATGCGAACCATCATAGATCTCGGCGCGCGGGTGGTGGAATCCCTGGCCTTGCCTGACCACGCGAACTATACCCCGCAACTGATAGGCCGCCTGTCCGACGCCGCGCAGAAAAGCGACGCCGATGTCATGCTGACGACCCAGAAAGACGGCGTGAAACTCCAGGCTGCAAAACTGCCCGTGCCTTTGTGGCAACTTGCTGTCGAAATGAACGTGAATGACCCGCAAGGCAAATTGAAAGAGAGAATCGGGGCGATTCTCTGAAAAATTGATGGGCCACAGAGGCACAGAGGACACAGAGTTTTTAAGTCAGTATTTTCAGCAGGTATACACAGGATTCAGGCACTGTTTTTTTACGTGGCACAGTCGCCCTCGGCTGTGTTTTGTTGTCATTCCCGACTTGATCGGGAATCAGTTTCTTTCTTTAATGTTTTTCTACTGAATCCTGACTTCTGACTCCTGATTCCTGCTTTTCTTT
This sequence comes from Phycisphaerae bacterium, assembly GCA_963664745.2. Classification (GTDB taxonomy): domain Bacteria; phylum Planctomycetota; class Phycisphaerae; order SM23-33; family SM23-33; genus B1-G9. The sequence continues at coordinate 626,749 of CAXXMC010000004.1, read as the reverse complement.
ATCTTCTGGGCCATTGCGTTGGCTGGCTGCTGGCTGTAGAATTTTCATGTTATGGAACAATTGATAGACACCCTGGAAGCCATTGGAACGCCGCGGATAATTCTGGTCGGCGATTTCATGCTCGACGAATACATCTACGGCGACGTTGAGCGGATCAGTCCCGAAGCGCCCGTACCGGTTTTGCACGTCAACAGGCGTGAATCCAGGCCTGGCGGAGCCGGCAACGTCGCATCCATGATCCGTTCGCTTAACGGCACGGTGCAATGCGTCGGCGTCATCGGCCAGGATATCGCCGGCGAGCAGCTCACCGACCTGCTGAAGTCCGGCGGGGCTCAGACGGATGGCCTGGTGAGAGTCAACTCGCATCCAACCGTGCGAAAAACCCGATACGTCGGCCTGGCCCAGCATAAGAACCCCCATCAGATACTGCGAGTTGACGACGAAAACAAAGCCGATTTTGAAGCCGACATTCACAAAAAACTCCTGTCGACTTTTACACAGAAAATATCAGCTGGCGATTGTGTGGTCATTCAGGATCATAACAAGGGCGTCCTGGCTGGTGGCTCGACAGCTGCGATGATCGACGTCGCCAAACAACTAGGCTGTAAGGTCGTCGTCGACCCTGCGCTGATCAAAGATTACAGCAGATACCGCGGCGCGACGCTCCTGTCGCCCAACCGCTATGAAGCCCAGCTGGCGACGGGCGTCGAAATTTCAGGCCCGGACTCACTCGCCCAGGCCTGCGCTAAAATTGTGGAAATAACCGACGCCGAATTCGTCGTCATCACCCTCGACCGCGAGGGAAGTTTTTTATATCGCAAGGATAACTCAGCCGGGGGAATGATCCCCGCTGTCCCTCATGAAGTCGCAGACGGCACGGGTGCCGGCGACGCGGTGATTTCCATGCTCGCCCTGGCGGTCTCGGCAGAGTGCGAGCCTGAAAAGGCGGTCATGCTTGCCAATGTCGCAGGCGGTCTGGAAGTCGAGCGGTTTGGCGTCATGCCGATCTCGCGGGAAGAAATTCGGGACGAACTTCGTAAAATGATCGGTTTGCGTCGCTCCAAGGTTATCGCCCGCGACAAACTGGCATTGGAATTGGCCAGGCTCAGGCGAGCCGGTGCGACAGTCGTATTCACCAATGGTTGTTTTGACCTTATGCACATGGGCCATGTCCAATATCTCCAGCAGGCCCGCCAGCAGGGCTCGTGCCTGGTCGTCGCTATCAACTCCGATGCGAGCGTACAGAAACTCAAAGGTCCGCTTAGGCCTATAATAAATCAGGACGAGCGGGCGAAAATGCTCGCAGCCCTGGAATGTATCGACTATGTGACTATCTTCGACGAAGAAACGCCCGAGGCCCTTCTGGAAATCCTCAGGCCTGAGATCCTCGTTAAGGGCGGCTCGACCGATGTCATCGTTGGTCAGGGGTTTGTTGAAAGTTACGGCGGGCAGGTTCGCAGGCTGGACCTTGTCCAGGGCAGAAGCACAACTGATATCATTAACAGGATTATCGAAACTCACGACAACTCGACGGGAGAAAAGGAATAAGATGTCGAAAAAAGCGGTCTTTGTGGATCGGGACAACACGCTGATAGATGACCCTGGATACCTGGCCGATCCTGAGCAGGTCAAACTCCTCCCCGGGGCGGATTTGGCTATAAAATCATTAAGACAGGCGGGCTATCTGATCGTTGTGATTACGAATCAGTCCGGCGTTGCCAGGGGTATGCTTACCGAGGAAATGCTCGAAAAAATCCATGCCAGTCTCCGCCAGCAATTGGCTGATAAAAACGCCATGCTCGACGCGATCTATTATTGTCCCTTCCATCCGGACGGATCGGTAGAGAAATACGCGCGGGAGTCCGACCTCCGCAAGCCGGCGCCGGGTATGCTAATCAAGGCATCTGAGGAACTTGGCATTGACCTCCGGGACAGCTGGATGGTCGGCGACAGCTCACGGGATATCGGCGCGGGCCAACGGGCAGGCTGTCGCACAATCAGGGTTCAGTTTCAGGGCTCACACCCAGCCACGCAAACCGACGAAGAAAATACCGAAGAATTCCGGGCCGATTTTTCAGCACGGAACCTCGTCGAAGCTGCCCGGATCATCAAGCGAGAATCTACGGCTCAAGCCCCCACTCCGCAAGCCAAGCCCGCCCAGCAAGCTGTCAAGCAAGCTGTTCAGCCAGCTGTTCAGCCAGCTGATAAACCCCAGCCTGCACGGCAACCTATCAGACAGGAAAGGGAGACAAAAGTGAAATCGCAACACCAACCCAACCTTCCGAAAAAGGAAATCATCGACAACGATGATGACGCAGCTGTCAGAAAAGAAATTCTCAGACACGTCCGTCAGCTCAGCAGGCAAAGCGAACATGAAGAATTTCGCCTCACGAATCTTCTTGGCGGAATTGCCCAAGTGCTGGTAGGACTTTTTCTGTTGCTCGTTTTTTACAAGGCCCTGGGAACCAGTCAGACCGAACAGGCGATACTATGGGGAATAGTCGCTATGGTTTTTCAGGGAATGTCACTCACGTTTTTCATGATGTCAAGAAAGAATGGTTAAGATGAAACGCAAAGATATTTTTTGGGCGGGAATACTGGTTTTACTCACAACTGCTTCGATGACAATGGGCGAAGAGGTAAAAAAATCCGCTTTTCCTGCGGAGACCAACGCGATCAGCGAAAAAGAAATCGCTAAGGCCCAGGAGCTGATCAACGGCGGAATTGTTTATCTATTATCTCAGCAGAATGAGGATGGCGGCTGGTCTATCAAAGGCGCGTTCGAGCCGGCGGTGTCTGCTCTGGCGATAAGGGCCCTGTTGCAACACCCTGACTTCACCGCCAATACTCCAGTCGTACAGAAAGGCCTGGCCCGGATGCTGACCTATCAGCAAGACGATGGTGGAATTTATAATCCGCGGGAAGGCAAAGGCAATTACTGCACCAGCATTGCCGTTTACGCCCTGGCTGCTGCGCAAGATCCAAAATACAAGCCTAACATGGATTGCGCTGTTGCTTATCTCCGTAAGATTCAGATAGTCCCGGGCAGCGTCTCGCCGGATGGTAAAAAAATCGCAGACAATCATCCTTACGTTGGCGGGGTAAGTTACGGCAGCGAACACGGCAGGCCTGATCTCAACAACCTGGGCTGGTGGGTAGCTGCGATGAATTCCGCACAGGTTCCCTCAGACGACCCAGCCATGCAGCGGGCGGCGGCTTTTGTTTCCAGATGCCAGAATCGCTCGGAAAGTAACACACTCGCCTGGGCACAAGACGGACCAAACGACGGCGGGTTCATTTACGCCCCCGCCAAACGCGACGTCAGCGTCGGCGAGAGTAAAGCAGGCCCAGGCCTGGGCGGCAGAGGCCTGAGGAGCTACGGCTCGATCACATACGTAGGCTTCCTCAGCCTGCTCTATGCCGGCATCGATAAAGACGACCCGCGAGTCAAGGCTGCCTATGCCTGGTTTGCCAATAACTGGACGCTGAACGCAAATCCGAATATGCCCACAGCTACGGATCAACAAGGCCTGTATTTCTACTACAACGCCTTCGCACGCGCGCTGCGAGCGTTCGGCAGAGACGAAATACAAACCCCCAGCGGTGAAAAACACAACTGGCGAGCGGAACTTATCAACGCACTGGCTGAGAGGGTAAACCCTGACGGATCGTGGGTAAACAAGGCTGAAAGCCGATGGAGCGAAGGAAATTCCGTTTTAACTACATGTTACGAAATTCTTGCACTGGAAGAGGCGTTGAAAAAGTAGTACACTGTTGGCTGATAGTTGAAGAAGATTGTCAAATTCGGGCTTCGAACTATTTTGATTCGCAGCTCTTGAGTTTTTTAAATTCAATAAGGCAATTTCGAGTTGCCGGCGGATGACTTATCAGCCGGGCACTCTTGAGTTATTTTAATCTAGGAGATTTAGAAATGGATATTCAACCTTTTTGTGGGTGGCGTTTTGCATCAAATGACATCAGCCGGCACATCGCGCCGCCTTATGACATTCTGGATCAGGCCGATAAAGATAAGCTTCTTGAGAAGCATGAGCATAATATCGTAGCTGTGGACTTGCCTCATGTTCCGCCGAAAGAGCTTGGGCCGGAAGAGGTTTATAAGGACTCCGCAACTCTGCTGGAACAATGGCAGAAATCCGGCGTAATGAAGCAGGACAGCAAACCCGCGGTGTATCTCTATGAGCAGAGCTATAACTGGGCCGGCGAAACCTACTCCCGCCGAGCCATGCTCGCAGGCGTCCGCGCTACGCCCTTCGGCAAAGACATTATCCCGCACGAGCACACATTCGCAGGCCCCAAGGCTGATCGTCTGAAACTTACCACGACGACAAAAACCCAGCTATCGCCGATTTTCGGATTCTATGACGACCCGATCGGCGTAACGAGCAAGCTGGCTTCCGTCATGCCGGATCAGCCAGACCTTCAGGGCGAATTGAACGGCGTGCAGGAAAAACTCTGGGTAATAAAAGACCAGAATATTATCAACGAGATCAAGAAGGCCCTGGCTGAGACGCCTATCTACATAGCCGATGGTCATCACCGCTACACGACGGCAATGAACTATCGAGACGCGCTCCGCGACGCCGGGCTTATCGGCGCAGACCACGAAGCCAACTACGTTCTCTTCGCCCTGGTCGCCCGTGACGACCCGGGCCTGCTCGTTCTGCCAACGCATCGACTGATCAAAGGCCTGGGCAAAGATTTTTCACTCGAAAAACTCCGCAAAGCCCTGCCGTCGTTCGTGTGGACCCAGTGCCCCACCCTCGATGTTGATCTCGGCAACGCCGACGGCTACCTCAAACCGCTGGGCCAACACGCAATGGCGTTTGTCCGCGGGGAAGAAATGTGGGCTGGTCGATTGACAGATCCGCAGGCAATGCTTGATGTCGCACCAGATCACTGCAAAGCCTGGCGGGGATGTCGCAATCCTGCACGAACTGATTCTTGATCGTGTCCTTGAGCCGTGGAAAACCGACAAGTTTGAAGTAGGCTACACCGCCGACGGCAATGCCGCGCGTGACGAGGGCAGACGAGGTGATGTGTCTCTTGCAATTATCATGCAGGGCACGCCACTGGCTGCGGTTGAAGATGTCGCCAACGCCGGCGAAGCAATGCCCCATAAAAGCACATACTTCTACCCCAAACTTGCAACCGGCATGGTCCTGAAACCGCTGGAATAATAAGACTGCCAATAGACAATATTAAATACTCAAACTGACCGTTTGAGTTACCGGTTGACTGGTAACTGGTTGATCAGTAAAAAAATACATAAAAACTTCTTCGACTCAAGATTTCATGTTTTTTGCGGATTTTTATAATTCGGTCCGCGCGTGACGAGGGCAGACGAGGTGATGTGTCTCTTGCAATTATCATGCAGGGCACGCCACTGGCTGCGGTTGAAGATGTCGCCAACGCCGGCGAAGCAATGCCCCATAAAAGCACATACTTCTACCCCAAACTTGCAACCGGCATGGTCCTGAAACCGCTGGAATAATAAGACTGCCAATAGACAATATTAAATACTCAAACTGACCGTTTGAGTTACCGGTTGACTGGTAACTGGTTGATCAGTAAAAAAATACATAAAAACTTCTTCGACTCAAGATTTCATGTTTTTTGCGGATTTTTATAATTCGGTCAATAAGAGGTTTTTCTGTAATCTTTAACCAGTCAACTGATTAACCAGTCCACCAGTAAACTGACCCACACCAAGGTTAACAAAACCGGTCACTTTGAGTAAAATATATGTTTGCGATGAAAACTGACCACTTTAGCGGTGGTCAGTTTTTTTAGAGCATATCAAACAAAAAAAATCGGATATCATGTCTGGGATCTCTGAAAAACTGGCATGAAAGATGAAAACGAGTACGACATCTGTTTGGAGTTTGATATAATGGCTGCAGTTGCGAACATAAACCTTGCATGGAGGCAAAAATAATGGAACGCAAAACAAATCAGCCAACGTTTCTCGACAGTTTAACCTCTGACCTCGGCGGCCGCCGCACCATTGAATTTTTCTCCAAATGCGACCGGCTCATCCCGTGGAGCGAGTTGGCAGACCCTCTAAAAGACATGTACTCCAATAACACAGCCAAGGGCGGTGCCTCCAACTATCCGCTGGTAATGATGATAAAGTGCACGATGCTTCAGAAATGGTTCAATCTTTCTGATCCTATGCTGGAAGAGATGTTGGCTGACCGCATATCGTTCCGGCGTTTCGTCGGCCTGAAGATGGGCCAGTCCGCGCCGGATGAAACCACATTCGTGCGATTCCGCAAACGGCTTGACTCCGCCGGCCACATCGCCACGCTGTTTGAAAAGACCATCGCCATACTCAAAGCCCGCGGAGCAATACTGGCTGAAGGCACATGCGTAGATGCTACTATTATAGAGTCTCCGCGTGGCAGAACCGGCAATGATGGTTTGTCCAGCACGAAAGACAAGGCTGCAAGTTACACGAAAAAACATGGCCGCGTTTATCACGGTTACAAAGGACACATCGCAACCGACCACAATGGCATGATAAAGGATTACCGCTACGATACAGCGTCTGTGCACGACAGCCGTCATATCGACGAATTCGCGGAAGATGAAAAGCACGGCATGTGGGCCGACAGTGCATACGCTGATAAAAAACGCAAAGCCGCCCTTGAAAAACGTGGTGTGTTTTGCGGGATAATCGAAAAACGCGTTCGAGGCCAGAAGGAATTGACAGCTGAGCAGAAACGCCATAATCGTCTGGTAGCTGGCATTCGCGCGGTGGTTGAACATCCGTTTGCGTGGATGAAGAATACCGGGTATGGCCGGACTCGATATCGCGGACTGCGGAAAAACGCGATGGATTTTGGATTCCATGTGATAGCCTACAATTGGAAAAGGAGTTTCAGTTTGCAGATTGCGGCATAACGCCGAAAGTCCGCAAAATGCGGACAAAATTGGCTGCACAAGGCTAAAAATGACGCCGTAAAAATTGAAAAATCGATGCCTGAGTGTGTTGAAAATTGTTTTTCAACACACTTCGCAGTAAGAATATACGACGAGTCTTAGATATGAGGTTATTCAGAGACCTCTAATGTCATTTACAGTTTCTCCCATTTACGATGTTGATAAACATTGTACTGTGAAAAATTTCTTTGTCTACCGTTCATAGCCAGAAGTAAAGCGAGGGCGGCTTAGGCTTCACTTGCAGTTATTTGGGCGGGTGGTTATGATGGCCAGCTTGATTTTAGTATAGGCCAAATAAGAATTGGAGATTTTTGATATGGGTATGGATGAGCGTTTGATTGTAAGCGTATCTGGAGTGCGGGGGACGGTTGGCGGAACACTTACGCCTGAAGTTGCGATGGCGATGGGTTGTGCTTTCGGAACCATGCTCGGGCCTGGCAGAAAAGTCGCGCTTGGGCAGGACAGCAGGCCCAGCGGAGCGATGATAAAGAACGCAGTCGCAGCTGGTCTTATGAGCTGCGGCGTGAATGTCGTCAGTCTGGGTGTTGTCACCACGCCAGGCGTTGCGCTTATGACGCGCCTGCTCGAAGCCGACGGCGGAGTGATCATCACGGCATCGCATAATCCGCATCCTTACAATGGAATCAAATTCCTTCAGCCCAGCGGGGTAGCCTTGCCTGCCGACCAGGCCAATCGCCTCAAGGAAATCTGGCAGAGCGGGAAATTTACAACCCAGGCAGGGCTTGACGTCGGCAAGGAAACTATCAACAGCAGAACCCACCCCATGCACATCGACGCCGTTTGCGCAATCACCGACGTAACAGGCGTTGCGTCCAGGCGGTTCAAGGTTGTGTTGGACAGCATCAACGGGGCAGGCTGTGTTGTCACGCCCATGCTCCTTAGTAAGCTGGGCTGTGAAGTAATTCACATCAACCATGAACCGACGGGCATGTTCGCCCATACGCCCGAACCCATCGAGGAAAACCTCACCAGCCTGTGTGAAGCCGTCCGCAAACACAAGGCTGTGCTTGGTTTTGCTCAGGATCCCGATGCGGACAGGCTGGTCGTGGTGGACGAGAATGGTACGTTCATAGGCGAGGAATACACCCTGGCCTTGGCGACGGCGTTCGTCCTGAGCCATCGCAAGGGTAAAATTGCTGCCAATCTTTGTACCAGTAGAATGATAGACGATTTGGCAGCAGCTGCGGATTGCGAAGTAATTCGTACGCCCACCGGCGAGGCGAATGTCGTAGCTGCAATGATGTCAACGGGTTGCATTTTCGGCGGGGAGGGCAATGGCGGCGTGATCGAGCCTCGGGTCGTGCCCGTGCGGGACAGTCTGGTCGGCATGGCGATGATTTTACAATACATGGCTGAGACTGGCAAACCCCTTAGCCAGCTCGCAGCTGAGATTCCGTCATATAACCTTGTGAAGACCAAATTTCCCTGCCCAGCTGAGGCTGCACCGAAAGTCGCGGCCCTGACCAAGGCGGCTTTTGAGGGTCGGCCAAACGTTAAGTTTAATGAGGAAGATGGTTTGCGCATAGACCTGGCCGAGAGCTGGGTTAATGTCCGCGCGAGCAATACCGAACCGATTATGCGGATTTTCGCCGAGGCTCCGGATCGACAGGAAGCAGAAGCTCTTGTAGCTGAGGTCAGGAAGATTGCTGATGACGTCACAGGATTGTAATTCTTTGTCACACAGGCAATTGAGTATGACAGGGCGTTTTTGAACACTTACAAGATCAAAACCTCCTCAATAAACAACTTGAAATGCTTGACATGCTGGGGTTGGATCAATATACTTCTCCGATTCGTTAGACAAGTGTCGAGTATTTAACCAGCTTGGTTCCGGCTTAGCCTGTCTTGGGGTAGATTTGAACAAGCCAAGCGCGAAATAGACGAGGATTGAGAATTGGCAAAAAAGACAACGGCTAAGAAAGCGGCAAAAAAGACCGTGAAAAAAGCGGCGAAAAAGCCTGCTGGCAAGACGGTTGAAAAGACTGTCAAGAAAACAGCAAAGAAGAAAACCGAGGCCAAGAAAAACGTGAATAAAAAGAAGAAACTGACGTCTTCCTCTTTTCTTTCAAAAAGTGAAATCAAGGAATTCCAGGAACTTCTGAAAGAGAAACGTCGCTCTCTGCTTGGCGACATGGCTGGTATCGAGGGCAACTCACTGGGCAGAAACCTCCAGGACAGTTCCGGCGACCTTTCAACCATGCCGACCCATCCCGCTGACATTGGCTCGGATAACTATGAGCAGGAATTCACGCTGGGCCTGCTTGAGAGTGAACGGGCGCTGCTATGTGAAATCAACGAAGCTCTTGACCGTATCGCCGACAATACCTTCGGCATTTGCGTAGGTACAGGCGAGCCGATCGGCAAGGCCAGGCTGCGGGCCAGACCTTGGTGCAAATACAGCATTGAATATCAACGACTCGTGGAAAAGGGGTTGATTCGTCCGGGCCAATCGCTGTATGAAGATGACGATGACAGTGACGAAGATCATGACGACGACGGTGAAGACGAACGTGAAGATGATCGTGATGACGAACGGGACGACGACCGTGAAGACGAGGATGAGGATTAACAGCCATTGGCTTCCAAAAAACAGGAAAGCAAGTCGGCCAATGAGTCGTCTACAAGCCTGAGCATACGGGCTGGCAGGAACGGCTGGGCTTTGGCGATTTTCCTTGTCGTTGCCGCTCTGGCAGCTGGGGTTGACTTGGGCAGCAAACACCTTGTTTTCAAGGAAATGCTTTCCGACCCCACTATAGAAACCCGCGTGGTGGATTTATTGGATGATCCGAACGTTAACGTTCAGCAGGACGAGAAGTTCAGCCGGGCTGTGTTGCAGGAGCTTAGATTGAGTGATCGTGTCTGTTTCGGGCTATCCTTTACTCTCTCCACAAATCCGGGCGTGGTTTTCGGATTTGACGCGATTCCTTCCTGGGTGGTAAACGTTATGACGGTCATAATGATTGTCGTCATACTGGTTTTCTTTGCTACCAGTGAGTGCGGGGCAAGATGGCTTCATATAGCGTTGTCGCTGATTATGGGCGGAGCTATCGGGAATTTATATGACAGGCTGTTCAGCGAAGTGGCCTTGCCGCATCTCACCCCCATCCGCCATCATGTCCGGGACTTTATCGACTGCAGCGACCTGCATTACAATTACATCTATAACATTGCCGACGCCTGGCTGGTTATCGGCGTAGCCATGATCATTATCCACTGGTTCTGGGCTGAGCGGAAAAAGTCGAAAGCGAAATAGTTTTTGGTGGAATGCAGGTGGGTGCTGTAAGATTGGGGCTACATTTCTTTTAGAGGAGTAGTTGTATGAATATTTTCCTTGCTGGTATTATTCAGGGTTCTATAGCTGAGGAGAAAATCCACCCGCAGGACTGGCGGCTGCCGATCCAGGCTGCCATCGCAAAGCATATTTCCCATGCCGAGGTTTACTGTCACTTCACTGCTCATCCCAACAGCATTACTTACGAAATGCCGGCGATTCGCGAGACGTTTGACGACGGCGTGGCCCGGGCCAGGTCGGCTGATCTGGTGATAGCCTGGCTGCCGTCGGCGTCGATGGGAACCGCTATAGAAATTTTCGAAGCCTACCAGGCAGGCGCCGTAGTGCTCTCGATAACCCCCATGGCTGCGAACTGGGTTATCCGCCTGTACAGCGATAAAATCTTCCCCGACGTCGAAACCTTCGAAAAATTCCTGGCCTCCGACGAAATGGCCAAACTGATGGAAGAAAAGAAGAAAGCTTGAGGGAAAATGGATTTTTAATGATGATATCCAAGAAGAAAAAAAGGATTCTTACCGCGGTAGTACTCTTAACTGGAATTGTCATTGGAGGGGGAGTTTGTTTATTTTACCAAGCAAGGTATCTTATGGCCGTTTCTTTTCATATGCCCACTTTAGCTGGAGCGATCTGCTTTTACTATGATGAGTATGGCGTATTACCCCGCAAGATTGAAACAATTGAAGCCTTGGGAGGGTATCCAGAAGTTGCATACCGATTACCTAAAAATGTTTGGGAAGTTGGCAAGAAACACACAGGCCGGGCACCTTATTATCTTCCTGTTGACAAGTGGGATGGAAAGACACCATACATAATTGCAATACAAGGTGAACCGTTTAAAAAACACAAAGAACGTAGATATATCATTATGCTGAGTACGACAACTCGATTTGCTGCCAACGATGAAGAGCTTGCAGGACTTTTGGAAAAAGACGACCAACTTCGTGAGAAAATGGGACAGTCAGGTCGTTGGGCAGATGTACCTTGGAAAGAATAAAACTGCATCTTATGGCTGGCAATGGTCGCGATGAACTTTATAAAATCTTCAAGCTAATGTACTACACGAGGGCAAAAAGATGAAAATACTACTGGTACTGATTCTCTGGGCGATTTTATTGGTTATCTGTTGGCCGATCGCGTTACTGGCGTTGATCTTGTGGCCTATTGTCTGGCTGATCTCCATACCTTTTCGTGTTGTGGGTGTTGTAATGGAAGCGTTTTTGGCGTTGGTCAAAAACATCCTTTTTTGGCCGGCACGAATTTTGGGATACAAAGAAAAGACGGGTGGCGTGGCTACACCGAATGGGTAGCCACGAATAATAATACCCCCTGTGTCATCCCAGCGAAAGCTGGGATCCAGGGAATGTTCCAACAATAGTCGAAAATCTCACAAGGTGTGTATATCCACTGGATTCCGGGTCTCCGCTTCGCTCCGCCCGGAATGACACGTAACAGCTAATGGAAGAAAAGAAGGCATTTAAAAATTTTTAGATAATGCCAACAGGCGATGGTAGAATCCTGCTATGACGACGAATCAGATTTTAACGGTGCTATCTTTTTTTGTGGTGATGTTTGTATTGGGGATGCTTTTGCGACAATGGTTTGGTCGGCAGAAGCGTCGGCGGATGCTCATGGTCAGGCCGGCCGGGCAGGGTTGGCTTGAGATTATCGAGCGGAACGTCGCTATTTTCAAATACCTGCCGGCTGAATACCGTCAGCAGTTATTCGGCCTGATGCACGTCTTTCTGGCGGAGAAGCGTTTTGAAGGCTGTGGCGGGCTGGAGATGACGGACGAAATCAAAGTCACCATTGCAGCCCAGGCGTGCATTCTCATGCTCAACCGCGAGCCGACGTTCTATCCGAAACTCAAATCGATTCTGGTTTACCCGCATGCATACGTAGCCAGTAATTCATACAGCGGCGCGGGGATGTTTTCCGAAGCCTCAGCCAGGCTTGGCGAGTCTTGGGGCGGCGGGACGGTGGTGCTTGCGTGGGATCATGTCAGGCAGGGCGTCATGGACCTCAACGACGGCCATAATGTGGTCTTCCACGAATTCGCACACCAACTCGATCAGGAGAACGGCCCAGCCGACGGCGCGCCAGACCTCGAACATCGATCCAGCTATATAGCCTGGGCACGTGTGATGCACAAGGAATACGACAGCCTGTGCGATAAGGCAGAGCGACATCGGCGGGATGTTCTCAGTGATTATGGCACGACAAACCCAGCGGAGTTTTTTGCCGTTGCGACGGAGGCTTTTTTCGAGAAAGGCCGGCATCTGCAAAAGAAACACCCCGAACTTTATGAGGAACTCAAGGAATATTATCAGATGGATCCCGCGGCCTGGCTGCCCCGCAACCGGACCAACGGTGACAGGCATAATAACCACCGGCATAGAAAATAAGTATTCGCAGGCAAGGCTGAAACCCCCCCGGTACGCCAAAAGTGAACTCTCAACTTTTCAATGCTCTAGAAAGTTGTAAATGACGGTTTTTACGTGAAATACGCATGATTTATCCGGCGTTTTTTTGATTTTGGCTATGTCGGCCAGGGAATTGATAAAAAAAATCTTGCAAAAACCACGCAAAACAGATAAAAACCTCCGATTCCCTTCGTTACGGGAAACCAGGTGAAATATATGAAATTTGTATTGATTGATAAAATTGATTCCATCGAGCCGGGCAAGCGGATTGTTACGCATAAGAACCTCACGCTGGCTGAGGAATATCTGGCGGATCACTTTCCGACGTTTCCGGTCTTGCCGGGCGTACTGATGCTTGAAGGCATGACTCAGTCAGCTGCTTGGCTGATTCGGATTGCGCAGGACTACAAGCATAGCATCGTTACGCTAAAGACTGTCAGAAACGTGAAGTACAATTATTTCCTCAAGCCGGGCAATACGATCCGTTATGATGTCCAGGTCGTCAGTATCGACGAGACCAGTGCGAAGTTTACGGGCACGGGTTATGTTGGCGACCGTCTTGCGGTATCGGCCAAGCTTGAGTTGACCTTCAGGTCTTTGGCTGAGAAAGGCAAGTATGGCCAGGCTATCGACGAATTGGTCAATCAGCAGATTCGCCGGACGTTTGAGTTGGTCGGCGGCCCTGAAGCGTTGGCTGAGGCTGAATCAACCGACCCAGCTGGTGTCTGCGGTTGACTTTTTTACAAAAAACCATATAGTTCTTGAAGTTAAGGCATCGGGCACGCCGTGTGTTCGGAAGTCTTTGTATTAGATAATAACAAAACAGATAATTTTACGGCTCTGAAGGAGATAAGAACCCATGCCGATGAGCGAACCGGAAGTTTTTGAAAAAGTACAGGAAACACTTGTTGAGGCCCTTGGCGTAGATGACGATGAGGTTACGCCCGATGCTACCCTTACCGGCGATCTTGGAGCGGAGTCCATTGACTTCCTCGATATCGTTTTTCGTCTGGAAAAGGCTTTTGACATCAAGATCCCTCGCGGCGAACTGTTCCCGGATAACATCCTGAACAATCCCGAGTTTGTCCAGGACGGCAAGTTGACCGAGACCGGGCTGACCCAGCTGAAAGAACGCATGCCGCATGCCGACTTCAGTGATTTTGAGCAGAATCCTGACATCAACAAGATGGCTGAGCTTTTCAAGGTTCAGACTATCGTCAATTACGTTCTCGGCAAAGTCAACAACTAGCCGGAGACGTCTTTTTCGATTTCGTTTTGTCGGGCAGCGCATAGCCTGTTTGACCGACGGCAGGGAATCTGTACTTCGAAATCGGGCTAAATAGCGGAGCAAATAATGCGTTGGATGTGGATCGATCGGATCGAGGAGTTTGAACCCCGTAAGCGAGCGCTTGCGGTGAAGAATATCTCTCTGGCCGAGGAACACCTGCACGATCACTGGGCAGCCTTTCCGGTAATGCCCCATTCGTTGATGATCGAAGGAATGGCCCAGACGGGTGGAATACTCGTCGGCCAGGCTTGCGATTTTCAGCATGATGTCGTGTTGGCAAAAATTACCAAAGCGGATTTCTCAGACATTGCCGTTCCAGGCGATCAGCTTACGTATGAAGCTGTGATTGAGAATCTGGCCGACGAGGCTGCCAGTATCAAGGGCGTTGTTCGCAAAAACGGCGAGGTGATCGGCGAGATCGCGATGATGTTCTCTCATGCAAACAACAGTCTCTCCGGCGTGGAATTGCCGAAGGATTTTGTTTTTACCGGTTCGTTCCAGCGCATGGTTGAGCCTTTCCTGGAGGCTGGGAATGGCTGATCGCAGAGTCGCTATTACCGGCCTGGGTGTGGTAACGCCAGCCGGGATCGGACTGGAAGATACATGGCAGACGATCCTGGATGGCAGGAAGTGCGTGGCTGAGATCGACCTTTTCAAGCCAGGGCATTTCCCGTGCAAAATCGCGGGCCAGTTGCGGGACTTCTCAGCCCGCGAATTCGTGCCCAAAAATTATCGAAAAGCGGTCAAAGTCATGGCCCGTGATATCGAGATAGCCGTCGCAGCTGCGGATCTGGCTTTTCTGGATAGCGGAATTGTTACCATCGGCACTGGCGATGAACCGACGATAGAGTCCAAGCGGCTGGGTTGCAATATCGGCGCTGGGCTTATTTGTACCGAACTGAACGAGCTTGGCACAGCCATTAACACTGCGGTAACTGACGGAAAATTCGACTACGAAAAATGGGGCCAGGCCGGCATGACGAATCTCACGCCGCTTTGGCTGTTGAAGTATCTCCCCAACATGCTCTCCTGCCACGTCACTATCATCAACGGTGCCGAGGGCCCGAGTAACTGCATTACCTGCGGCGACGTTTCTGCCCATCTTTCTGCGGGCGAATCTTCGCTATACATCAAGCGGGGCATTGCCGACGTTGTGGTAGCCGGTGCCGCCGAGAGCAAGCTCAATCCGATGGGTCTGCTCCGTCAGGGAATGCTAGGCCGACTTTGTACCACCAGAAATGACTCCCCAGCTGAGGCAGTGCGACCCTTCGACGCGGAACATGCAGGCTCAGCCATTGGCGAAGGCGGCGGATTGTTCCTACTTGAGGATATGGATCGGGCAAAGAAGCGAGGCGGAAAAATATACGCCGAACTCGCCGGTTTTGGTGCTGCTTGTGACCCAGCTGGTATTGATATTGAGAAACCCACAGCAGGCAACCTGGCCTTGGCTGTTAAAAACGCAATCAAGTCAGCCGGGATAACCCCGGATGATGTGGATCTGATTTTTGCCTACGGCACGGGTGTTCCTGCAGAAGATATCGCCGAGGCTGCGGAATGGCGAAAAGTTTTTGGCGACGCAGCCTCCACAATACCGGCTGTTTCCACCACAGGCGTGACGGGAACCATGTTCGCAGGCGGCGGTGGGGTGCAGATCGCCCTCGCAGCCAAGGCGTTGCACGAACAGACCGTTCCGCCGACAACAAATTTCTCCACGCCGGCAGAAGGCTGTAATATGAATTTCGCCAAGGAACCAAGAAAAGCTGAATTGAAATATATCGTCGTCGGTGCCTACACAGTTGGTGGCCAGAGCGGCGCGTGCGTGCTGAAAAGGGGTGAAGCATGAGCGAAAGAAGAGTTGTCATCACGGGTATGGGTACGATAAACCCGCTCGGTCATGATGTCGAAACGACATGGTCAGCCATGCTGGCAGGGGAACTCGCGCCCTCGCCTATAGAACTTTTCGACGCAAGCACTTTCCCCACGCATTTTGCAGCCCAGGTTAAGGGCTTCGATATGTCTAAGCATCTTTCCCCCGCAGCGGCAGAGAAGCATAAGCATGCCGGCAGGCATTGTCAGTTCGCGCTGGCAGCTGCGGTCCAGGCATGGCAGCAGTCCGGCTTGGGCGGTTGGGAAAAACTTGATAACGGCAGGCTGGGCGTGTACCTCGGCAGCGGTGAGGGGAGCATAGATTTTGATAAATTTGTAGGCCTGCTTATCGACGCCTGGGTTGACGGGCAGGTCGATACGGACAAATGGCCCGAGCTGGCATTTGAGCGAATGGAACTCTATCGCGAGATCGAGCAGGAGTCGAACATGGTCGTAGCCCACCTGGCTGCGGAGTTCGGCGCTTGCGGCCCGGCCTACAACGTACTGACTGCCTGTGCAGCCAGTACACAGGCTATGGGCGAAGCTGCAATGCAGGTACGCCACGGTCTTGCCGATACCGTTATCACTGGCGGCGCGCACAGCATGATCCATCCGTTCGGCTTGACGGGCTTTAATCGGCTGACGGCCTTGTCTACGCGAAACGACGACTGCGCAACCGCATCCAGGCCTTTTGATATGACCCGCGATGGATTCGTAATCGGCGAAGGTGCGAGCATCCTGATTATGGAAGATTACGAACACGCGAAGGCTCGCGGCGCGAATATTTTGGCTGAGGTCGTGGGCTACGGCGCTAGTGCAGACGCGTTCAGAATCACAGACCAGGACCCAGAAGGCGACGGAGCAGCTACCAGTATGCGGGCTGCCCTGGCAGATGCCGGAATATCGCCGGAAGATATCGACTATATCTCCGCACACGGAACGGGAACGAAACAGAACGACCAGGTCGAAACCAGAGCCGTAAAAGCGGTCTTCGGCCAGGATACGAAAGTCCCCATGTCATCGGTCAAGAGCATGGTGGGCCATCTCATCGCAGCTGCGGGTGCAACGGAGTTGATTACGTGCATTTTGGCACTTCGAGACCAGATACTCCCGCCGACAGCTAACAACCATGAGCTGGACCCGGATTGCGATCTTGATTACGTTTCCAACGAGGCCCGCAAAGCCAGCGTCAAAACGTGCATGTCAAACAGCTTCGGTTTCGGTGGCCAGAATAATACGCTCATCATCAAACCCTGCGAATAAATTTTATAAAACGCCAAATTGCAGATTTTGCAAATCTGGCGTGCCTGTTGATGGAAAATTCAAACCTGGCTGATTTGAGCCTGGGCCTTTCATGCTGATTGACGGTAGAATGTTTTACGATGTCTCCGAAACGAAAAACATTATTTGATCCAGCCCAGGCGGCAGGCCCGCGCAAAGGCCTAGCTGTCGGAAGTTTTAGCACCCCTCCGGGAAACAGCTCAGCCGACGGGAAAGGAAATTCCGACCCGTCAGCCATGACCGTCACGGCCTTGGTAGGCAGAATCAAAAACGCACTGTCGGAAGCTTTTCCAACGACGGTGACTGTTACTGGTCAGCTGAGCAATCTTTCGACCCCGGCGTCAGGCCATGTTTATTTCAGTCTGAAAGACGCCAACGCCTCGATAGGGGCTGCGATGTGGAAGCCGAGGGCGAGTAAACTGAAATTCACGCCGGAAGACGGTATGGAAGTTATCGTCGAGGGCAAGATCGATATATACGACTCCCAGGGCAAGCTGCAGCTTTATGTAGAGCGAATGACGCCCGTCGGGCAGGGGGCTTTAGAGCTGGCCTTCCAGCAGCTGAAGGAAAAACTCGAAAGAGAGGGGCTTTTCGACCAGGCCCGCAAGAAACCCATTCCCAGATTTCCGCGAGGCATTGGTTTGGTCACCAGCGCCACCGGTGCCGCTGTTCGCGATATCCAGCGGACACTCATCCGCCGCTGGCCCGGTGCGAAAGTGTTTTTATATCCCTCGCTGGTTCAGGGTGACGGAGCTGCGGAAAATATAGCGGAGGGAATCAGGCTGTTGGACGCCAACGCCGCGAAACTTGGGATTGACACGATAATCGTAGCGCGTGGCGGCGGGAGTCTGGAGGATCTCTGGGCGTTCAACGAAGAGGTTGTTGCCCGGGCTGTATCCACAGCTGGTGTGCCGATAATTTCCGGCGTGGGCCATGAGGTGGACGTATCTATTTGCGATCTTGTCGCTGACGTTCGGGCAGCTACGCCTACCGCAGCTGCGGAACTGGCAGTGCCGGACGGCGAAGAAGTTCGCCGGACCATAAACGCTCTTGACGACAGATTGGCCCGGCGAGTGCGAGACAAAATCGACACCGCAAATGCAGCTTTGGCGTCGATAGGCAGGAGCGAAGTTTTTCGCAACCCAGCCGGTCGGGTTCGATCTTATATTCAGCGGGTCGATGAGCTTTCGCACCGCAGCAGGGCTGGGCTGCATGGCAGATTAGCGCTGTCTCAGCGCAGACTCGCACCGTTGGCCAATAGGCTGACTGCGTTGCACCCAGCCAGGCTGGCCGATCGCGCACGGGCGAAGTTGACAGCACTTACGGATAGGCTTCGCTGGGTATTGGGAGGCCAGAGCAAACGGGCGGGCGATAAACTTGCTGCTGTGGAATCCCGCCTGGCAGTGACCCATCCCAAACACGGACTCGCCTTGGCCCGCCAGCAATTTGACGCGTTGGAATCCCGACTTGTCGCGAGTCATCCGCAAAGTCGACTCGACCGGGCAGGCCAGCAATTGATAGCCCTTCATCGACAACTAGAAGCCATGAGTTATCGCAACGTTTTAAAGCGAGGCTATAGCGTCACCCGCAGCTCGGACGGGAAAATCCGCAGATCCATAACGGAATTCGCGCCTGGTGATCGTATGGAAACCGAATTGGCTGACGGCAGGATTCAAAGCGATGTTGTCGCTGACGGCGCCCCGTGTCAAAATCTCCGGGATAATTCCTCGCTGGAGCAATCAGCAGCCTCTGCCCACAAGCCAGCCTTGCCGCCAATGGAAAACTCTGCCCCCAAACGAAAATCACGCAAAAAATCTCCGCCGGAAAATACCCCCAACCTCTTCGATGGTTTTTGAACAGAGCCTAAGGCAGGTTGGCTGGCATGGGGGGGCGTTTGTGTTTCATGTTTACCCACGCACGATAAACCAGGTTGTTTTTGAGGAAAATTTCAAACAGCGTTTCGTTAGGCCAGGGGTATGAGACGGTTTCGTCGACGAGTTTTCCATTTTCGATTTTACCTTTGACCTTTAGAATAGGTATTCGGCCTTGTTTCCAGTCCCGCAGCGCCTCCGGCGAGAACGTACTGCCGAAGAGCACTGTCCCAAGAGTGTAATCGACATTATTTTCCGCATCGGTCGTGCCTTCCATGTAGATGTCGTAACTGCCGAAGAAGAAAGTTTCGTTCTCCGCTGTGCCGTCGGGCAGGAATTTTGAATAGCCTGTCATGGTCTGGTATGGATATTTCGTGAGGTTCAGGCCGGGGAAGACTTTTGTTATGAATTTCGGAGCGGATCGCCCAACCACCACGCCGTCGGTAGCGATCATTTTGGCCTTGCCGGTCGCGATAATACGATAGCGGACATCCATGGAATTTGCGATCATGTCCCGTAGCGGGTAAGTGAGATATTCATCACGGGAAAATGTTCCGCTGACGGTATTACCTGGGAAATACATCATAATCTGAGGCTGTATGCTGGGGGTGGAGATAACGTCTGCGAATTCGACATGGCTGGTGATTATCGGCCTTTCGTCATTGAGTTTGGTGGTCAGCCGGCCTCTTGTCAGTCCGCCGCAGATTCCCGTCATGTAAGCGAGATCGATTTTACTATCCTTAACCGTCAGGCTAAGGTCAAGCTGTTGGGTCATATAATGCTGTTCGACTTTTTCGTCAAAAATCCCGAATGTCTCAGCGGTGATTCGCCCGCTGATATCGGCCTGGCGGAGAGAATTTCGCATCGATGTGACAATATCCTCAGCACGCCTGGCCAGGGCCTCTCGCGTGTCGGCGGTGTAACTTTTTTTCTCCGCCGCTTCGCTCAGCCAGCTTGTGATGTCCGCAACGTCGAGATATTCCATCAGTGCGTGGAATTGGCCTTTGGGCTGATCTGTCACAGAGCTGATATCCGCAAGCAGCCAGGCGTGATTTTTGCCCGCACGGAGTTCCAGGTCATCGGTGTAGAACCTCGCCAGTTCCGGCGTACCTTCTTCGGAGAGACGTATATTTTCCAGCAGGACTGTTCCCCCGGTCATTACGGGCCTGCCTTTGTATTCGGCCTGGAAATTACGGGTGTAAAGCGTAGCGGAGGCAATTGTTCCGATTTCCGTTTCGCTTATCCCAGCCTGGGGAGCCTGCCAGCGGATGTCGGCAAAAAAATCGCCTGCGGGGTTATACTTTTTCCAGGCGGGGAGAAGTTCAGCGAGCGTCTGGGCGCGATTCGACCAGACGGCGAAATGCGATTCGGTTGGTTTAATTGCCTTTGGCAGGCCATGCTCATTTCGGACAAGCGTGGCCTGTGCGTCTCCATCAAAAAACACGTCGCCCAGCTGGGCGCGGAAATTCCGAATCTGTAAAGTCGAAAGATCTTCTGGAACCGTGATCAGCAACGAAAGTTTACCGGGCTGGCCCGCAGCCTTGGTTAACCCCGAGAGATCATTGATGGAAACATTCCTGCCGTCTACGTCCAGCGAAAATGACAGCGCATTTTCCGCCAGCGAGACTCGGCCAGTCCCTACGAGCCAGCCTCCAAAGGTCTTGTCGTCGGACTGATCTTTGGAATTTTCCCGCAAGACGATCTCTTCCGACAACTTGCCAAGATCGCAGGCCAGGCTGATTTCGCCATTGAGTTTTTGCAGCCCAGCCAGGGGATTGACCTGGTTGCCTCGATTCATGACATTGGGCTGAATCGTGGCCTGGAGGTTGCGAATGTCCAGCTTGTGGTTATTGATCTGGAAGTTTGCTTTATCCACGATCAGCTCCAGAGCATCGCCAACTGGGCCTGCTTTCTCATCGAATGAACCTTTTGCATTGAATGCGAACGGTTCGCTGTGCAAATTAACCAGGCCGGGCTTATTGCTGCTCATTAGACTGAGCTTGTCAGAATCGCTCGCGAGGAGGAATCTGGTCTTGCCCTGCGAGTTTTCCACTCGTCCAGCCAGTGTCAATTTTCCTTCAGGCTCAGTGTCTTTGAGAATTCTGGCCAGGGCGGGGGACGAATTCCTCAGCCAGGCCAGGTTGTCTATGTTGGCGCCGAATACGATTGATGTTTCGGGAGATTGGCTTTGGGTGTGTTTCAGCTGGGTATCAAATGTAGCTTGTGATGTTTTTGTTCGCGAGGTCAGTGTCCATTTCATATCGGCCTGTTCGGCCTGGCCTTCGACTTGGACTGTAACTTCCATGGGTTTGCCGGAAGGTTTGACAAAGAAATCGCCCGCCCGGATATCCAGCCTGTTCAGATTGGCAGAGCATGTCAGATTGGTCCTGTCGTTGCCCAGCGATGCGGTGAAGAATCCGTTAAAGGATTGCGAGAGAGTAAAATTATCAGTTGAGAGCACAGGAAAACAGGCCAGGATTTTTTCCAGCCCGTTGACTTCAAAGTCGCCTTTGATTTCAAGATTTCGTCCATGCTGCGACAGCTGGATGCTGGTCTCGTCGAGTCCAGCCCAGCTGTTGTCCACGTTGCATTCAATTGCGAGGCGTTGGAGTTCCATAGCCCTCGCGTTTGCGAGGCAGGCTGCGTCGATGGTCATTTCCCTGCCTTTGGGCTTGTATAGAATATCGCCGAACCGGATATGCGTTTCCCGCCCGGCCCGCATATTGGCTATGATGCGCGAACTCTGGTTGCCACCCACGAACCATCTGCCGCTGATAATACCGTCAAATTCCAATTTGTCCCGGTCTTCGCTCGGCAGCAGGTTTCGCAGTTCATCAAGTTGCGATATCTTGAATGTTCCGCGTGCGCGGATACGTTCGATTGCCAGCAGGGCCTCTTTCAGCGGATCGTATTTTTGCGTGCCGGAGTTTGCGGGGTCAGGTTGCGTAGGCGTTATGATTGTAGCTGTTACTGTAAACGAATTTTGTCCCAGCGAGAGGTTGCATTTATTCAGGTTCGTTACCCAGGCGTTGGTCATGGGCTGGACGTTTGCATTCAGCTGCAACGTCATTGGTTTGCCAGCCGGCTTTATAATGTCCGATCCGCGGCGGATGATGATATTGTCCCCTTGTGTGGCGGACGACACGGCGAAAGCATCGCCGTCGCGGAGGCCTATGATTTTTGTGACGAGTTGGCCCGTGATTTCCAGCTGGCCTGGCAGTTCACGTCGGCCTGTTAGGAGGGTGGCGATCTGGCTGGGCTGAATCTGACCTTGGAAGTTGAAACTTTCTACGGCATCGAAACCGTCCGTCAGGATATCCGGGTATATGCCAGCCTGGCCTGTGATATCCACCCCGGGCAGGTGCAGATGAATTGATGAAAGTTTGATCCGCTCGCTTGCAGCCTCCACCGCAGCGGAGAGTTGCAACCCGGCCCGTTCAATCGTGGGTATTTTTTGACTGACGTGAGGGATAAAGTTCAGGTCGGTGGCTAATAACTCCAGGCTGAGCTGTTCGACCTGCAGATTGTCTGAAATTTTGAACGACAGACTACCGCTGCATCTCCCCGAAATTTCCCGGATGGGAAAATCAGGCTGACGCGGAAGCGGAATCTGCGATAAATCGAGGTTTGCGAAATGGAAGGCTGCGTCGATGGCTTCGCTGCGGGCCTGCGAGCCGGAAGCCACCCGAAGGTTGATCGGCGCGTGATGATTGTTCTGGTCTAACACAGCGGTCATGGTAATTTGGCCTAGCTGATTGAGCTTGCCCTGAGAAAATTCCAAATCGCTCACACGCAGCAAAAGGTTGCGATCATGGTCGGGCAGCTTGAGTGAAAATGCAGCGTTGGTGACGGAGACGCGTTGAGTTTCGATGTCCGGTTGAAGTTTTTTGAGGGCGGTGAGGTTGAGGTTGCCTTTATCGTCAACAACGGCTCGGATTGTTGGGCTGACGATCTCCATCCAGTCGATATGGCTGTCCAGCAGCAGATCGAAGGGCGAGAAATTGCAGTTGATTTTATCGATCTCGATCATCGGCAGGGCGTTTTGCCCGAAGCCTTCCGGCGAAGCTATGCTCAGCCCGGATATCTCCACGCCGTTGCCCCAACTTATGGAAAGTGATCCGACTTTAACCTCAAGGCCCATTTGGCCTGCCAGGTCGTTGGCGATTTTTTGTCGGATGAATTCCTTCGGCAGCCACCACGGCAACGTGGCCCATGCAAAAATCGCCACCAACAGGCCTACTACGGAAATACGCAGCAGTATCTGCCACCATTTTCGCCTTGGCAGGCGTCGCTTCGGCCTTACCCCTGCGACCTTTTCAGGTTGTTTCTTATCAGCACACACTTGCGGCAAATGATAACACCTGAAGACCAGAAAATCGCTATGAAAACAAGGAAGATGCAGAATAACGAATTAGTCGTCCCTGAAAAAGTTGTTTTCTTGTCATTCCGGGCGTAGCGAAGCGAAGACCCGGAATCCAGGGGGTGTAATCAAGATGGGGAAATAAATTTATAATGGGAAATTTTCGCCCCGGCTGTGCCTGCCCTGGATTCCCGCTTTCGCGGGAATGACACGGGAGGAACAATCGCCAGTCGGATATCGCATGATAGCGTCATGTTGCAAGGCTGCTAGGAGTTTTTTTAGCCTATTTTAAAGGCTATGTCGACTTTCTCAGGGACGACGAATTAAGAATTCCGAATGTCGAATTGACACGCGAGACATTCTTCCGGGTTTACCATTCGTAATTCGTTATTGATTCGGAATTCCGGTTTCGATATTCCTCATTAACTCAGACGTTGAATCTGAAGTTGATGATATCGCCGTCCTTGACGATGTAAGTTTTTCCTTCCAGCCTGATCGTGCCAGCTGCCTTTGCGTCCTTCATGCTGCCCTTGACGGCGAAGAAGTCTTCATAGGCGACCGTTTCGGCGCGAATGAAACCGCGCGCGATATCGGAGTGGATTTTCCCAGCTGCTTCCACAGCAGGGGTGTTGTTGGTTATCGTCCATGCCCTGCATTCGTCCTCGCCGGCGGTGAGGAAGCTTACGAGATTCATCCTGTCGTAGCAGGCTCGCACGAGTCTGTCAGACGCAGCCTCCGCCAGGCCCAGGTCTGTAAGGAACTCGCCGCGTTCTTCGACCGGCAGCTGGGCTATTTCCTCTTCTATCTGGGCGGAGAGTCTGAGGGTTGGCAGTGTTTCGATGGTATCGTCGCCGGTCAGGTCGTCTTCGTCGCAGTTCACGACCACCAGGGCCGGCTTTTGCGAAAACAGGCCAAAGCTGCGAATGAGCTTGTCCTCGGTTTCATTTTTTATAGCGTCGGTGATGGGGCTTTCGTTTTCCAGTGCTTCCTGGAGACGTTTCATGAGTTCCAGTTCGCGAATTTGTTCGTCGCGTTTCGGGGTGGGGCGTTTGACGGAGGCTTCGAGTTTTTCGACACGGGTTGCGACCTGTTCGAGGTCGGCGAAGAGCATTTCTCCGAGCAGTTCTTTCACGTCGGCTGTCGGGTCTATGCGTGAACGATAGGCTGGGACTGAATCGCCCTTGAATGAGCGGACGATGAAGACGAGCATGTCGCTTTGTCGCATGGCGGGCCAGTGGTTTTTGGATCGGCTTCGGCCTGCTTCGTCGGACAGATCCATGCCCGGCAGATCGAGAAGTTCCAACTCGGCGGGCGTGGTTTTTTTCGGCTTGTATACTTCCGTCAACCAGGTCAGACGGGGATCGGGAACTTTGACGACCGCAAGGTGAGGCTGATCCGGGCGGGAAAGGTCTACGTGTGAACCCCCAGCCTGGGCTACCGCGGCGAAAAGCGTACTCTTGCCCGATTGGACAGGGCCTATGAAACAAACTCGCATTTTTTTTATCTCCAACCCGGCAGACTCGGGTCTTTTAGTAAACGTGATTAAAATTTTCTTGGGCTTCCAGCACTTGCAACAAAAGCCGTGAAAGAGATTTACCATGAATTCGCCTGAAAATCAATCATTTCGATAGGATTGGCATTCCGGGCAGCGGGGTGGTTGCAAGATCGGGCGGAAAGGTTTACCATATGGATATTATGGAACGTATTTATATGGACAACTCGGCGACGAGCTTTCCCAAACCCCCAGCTGTGATTGAAGCGATGGTGGACTTTGCCACTGACTGCGGAGCCTCCGCCGGCAGGGGTGCTTATGTGGAAGCACAGGCCTGCGGCGTCATGCTCAGCCTGTGTCGCGCACGAATCGCCAAACTCATAAACGCCGAAAGTGCAGACCGCATCGTTTTTACGATGAACTGCTCCGAGGGCCTGAACATAGCTATCCGAGGCCTGCTTAACACCGCACCGGCAGGGACTCATGCGATTGCGACCGCAATGGAACACAATTCCGTACTCAGGCCTTACAACGCCCTGGTTGAGCAGACGGGGCTGGATGCCGAGTTCGTTCCCTGCGACAGTCAGACCGGCCTGGTTGATCCCGACGATATTCGCAAGGCAATCAGGCCGAGTACCAGGCTGATTTCCTGCGTTCATGTCTCGAACGTGACCGGCACGATGCAGCCTGTCGATGAAATCGGCAGAATTGCTCGCGAGGCTGGGATTCCTTACCTTGTAGATGCCGCCCAATCCATCGGCCATGTGCCGCTGGACGTGCAAGAGCTGGGGGCGGATTTTGTCGCGTTCCCTGGCCATAAGGGCCTGATGGGGCCTTTGGGTACGGGCGCGATATACATCAAACCAGGCGCGGAAAAACTCTGCAAGACCATGAAAGAGGGCGGCACGGGTACGATCAGTGAACAGGCATTCCAGCCGCAGACCATGCCCGATAAATATGAGATAGGGTCGCATAACGCCATCGGCCTGGCTGGGCTGAGTGCGGGCGTGGCCTGGCTGTTGGAGCAGGGTGTGGAAAACATCAGGCTGCATGACGAACAACTCTGCCGGTTGTTCTTGGAACTTACCGACGATATCCCCGAGCTGAAAGTTTATGGCCCGAGAGAACTGCAACATCGCGCGGGCGTTTTCAGCGTGAATATCCCAGGCATATCGCCGCAGGAGCTGGCGGAGAAACTGGAGAATGACGATGAATCCGCCATCCTTACTCGCCCGGGGGTACATTGCGCGCCGCTGGCCCATCAGACTATCGGTACGCATCCGACGGGAACGTGCAGGCTGAGTTTTGGACCGTTTACGACGGAAGACCATATCAGAAAGTCTGCCGAAATATTGGGTAAAATGGTAACTGTTGAAACGGTATCTGGTTGAACTATCGATTCCGACGTTTGGAACAGGAAACGATCATGGCTGAATTTTCGGACCGGGAAATAAAAACTATCCGATCGTCAGAACTGTTTTCGGCATTGACCGAAAATCGCATTCGCGAACTGATCAGCCCGGCGGCCAAGATATCA
The DNA here is from genome assembly GCA_963664745.2 of Phycisphaerae bacterium. Taxonomy (GTDB): domain Bacteria; phylum Planctomycetota; class Phycisphaerae; order SM23-33; family SM23-33; genus B1-G9. Next base: position 600,358 of record CAXXMC010000004.1, on the reverse strand, counting down.
TTTCGTGCATACGAAGTTATTTACAGGCCAAAAACCGCCGCCAATTTCATCTTCGTTATCCTGACGGGGCATGTGAAAATATATGAGATGGCTAAGGGACAGGCTGAAAAAAATATGCGGGTTCTTGGCCCGGGCCAAAGTTTCGGCGAGGAAGAATTCAAAGCCAGCCAGGAATATTCCTCTTATGCCGAAGCGGTCGATAACGTTATGTTGTTGATCGTAGATTCGGATATGTTCGATGAGATCATTCAGGCGAATATTCAGAAGGTAGCTGGGTTGGTAAATGGGTTGGCTGAGAAATTGCAGGAACTGGCGGATTTGTCGGAATTTCAGCAGCTTGAAATTAACCTCGCTGCTCTTGCCACAGTGATACAGGAAGAATTTGTCAATGCGGGTAATCGTGTCTTTACGCTTTCTGTTACCATGGACCAGCTGGCTGAGAAAATCGGAATCACTCCCGAAGCACTCGATGAAGTCGTTCATGAATTAGGCGAGTTGGGCGTGGTAGAGATCATCGGCCTGGAGGTGACGGTTTTGGATGAAGAGATCTTGCGGAATCTGGCAGGCCTGGATTGATTTTTTGAGATACGCTGAACAAGGTACCCGCGACCGTGTCGGCAAGGCTAAAAAAAAACCGGCGCGCAAAAGTGCAAAAATGTGTTCAAATAAAGAGATATCATGACTGACGAAAATACGGATAAAACCATTGGTGTCCAGCCCCGGCCTGAGCCGAAACTTACCAGCATCGTCGTGCCGATGTTCAACGAGCAGGCCAATGTTGCAGTGCTGGTTGACGAAATAATTTCAGCTATGGGTGCAAGGCCTTTTGAACTCATTCTGGTTGACGACGGCAGTACGGACGGCACGGCCCGGGCCATCGAAGACATCGTAGCTGAGGATTTGAGAATCGTCGGGTTATGTCTCAGCAGGAACTTCGGCCATCAGTATGCGCTGTCGGCTGGGCTTAAATTCGCGACCGGTCAGGTTGTGATCATGATGGATGGCGACCTCCAGCATCCTCCCAAACTGCTGCCCAGTCTTATCGAAAAATGGCGGGAGGGTTTCAATATTGTCCAGGCCAGGCGAATGGATACCGCGGATATATCCACGACGAAAAAAAGCACGAGTAAAATGTATTATAAAATTTTTAGATTCCTTTGCGGTATCGAGCTTGAAGAAGGCATGGCTGATTTTCGACTGCTCGACAAAAACGTCGTCGACGAGATAAACAAGGTTCAGGAAGGCCAGCTGTTTATGCGCGGGCTGATTGCGTGGATGGGGTATCGTCGGGCGGTTGTTGAGTTCAAGGCCCCCGCCCGTCAGGCAGGCCAGAGCAAATATGGCCTGCGTCAGATGCTGAAATTGGCAGGCAGCGGGATGCTGAGTTTTTCGACCGCCCCGATGAGGCTTGGTATTGTGATCGGGCTGGCGATGTCGGCGTTGAGTTTTCTGGAACTTCTCTACGTGCTGATTGTCCGCGCCTTTGACGCAGCTGTACCGGGCTGGGCAAGCACCGTCGGGCTGCTTAGCCTGGTCTTCGGCGTGATGTTCCTGCTGATGGGACTCCAGGGTGAATATCTCATCCGTATTTACGAGCGTGTCCAGCAAAGGCCCGCCTTTCTTGTCGAGAGGGTTATCGGGCGAAAATCGGCAGAGGCTGGGATATCGCAGCAGGCTGAGTCGGAAGAAGATGACGAAGAACCGCCCCTGATTATACGAACCTGATGTATAAAATCGGCTGGGCTTAAAAAATCGTATGATTCCACAGCTGATAAGGTTATGCTCTTGGTTTACACATGATCCATAATAGTTATCAGAACATGAGGTTAGAATATGTCTAACGAAGGCGATCCGCAATTGACATTTGAACAGGCGTTGGCGAAGTTGGAAACCTTGGTGGGCGAGATCGAAAGCGGCAGAGTGTCGCTGGAGGAGTCGATCAGCAAGTACGAGGAGGGTACGAAGCTGATTGATAAATGCAGGCTGATCCTGAACCAGGCGGAGAAGAAAATCCAGCTACTTGCCCGTGGGGATAACGGTGAGTTGAAAGCTGACGGCGAGTTGGACGATTAGCTGCACAAATCTTATTGAATATCCGCCTGAAAATGCGATAATATTCCAGGTTTTGACATGCCCTAAAAGTGGCTTTTCAGGCATAGACCTGTTCAGAGGGTGAGAAGAAGAGTTTGAGAATTTTTAGAAATTTGAATTAAGACAGGGAGTATTTCGCATGAGGTATTGTGCATTGTTGATGGCTGTGATGTGTTTGTCGTTGTTCGTTCTGATTGGTTGCGACAACCCGCCGCAGCCTAGCGATCCGACCGTTTATGATAGAGATCTCGACGGCGACCCGAACATTCACACGCTTGACGCGGTTGTTGTGGTTGAAAAGATCGGGGATTCCTCTGGGAAGAAAGAGAGCGTTGTTTCGGAAGAGGTGGTAGAAGAAGTAGAGGCAGTGTCTGAAGAGTCAGCGGCCCAGCCCGAGCCGGCCACTCCTGAGGTGGTAACCCCACCGGTGAATCCTTTCGTGTTCCCAACCAAGCCTGCTGAGGCCGTCCCCGCGCCGGCGTTGCCGACGCCAACCCCAGCTGAGCCAAAAGCAACCCCCGAAGCCTCTGAAGTTCCAGCTGCTCCAGCATCAGTTGATCAGCCCCAGAAAGATGTTTTGAAGAAAATGGCTGACGCTGTCAGGTCCGGTAACAAGGCGGAGTTTATGGAGTGTGTGTATGTCCAGAGTGCTAACAGGCCTTTTGTTTTCGAGCTTGTCCGGTCATTTGATAATTTCAACGCCAAAATGAAGGAAACCTATGGCCAGGATGCCGTTAAGGGAAGCAAGAGCGATCTGTTGCCTTCTGCTGAAGATATAGACGACAAAATTGAAATTACGGTTTCCGGCAATAGTGCAATTGTCAAGATGCAAGACCAGGGCCAAACCCTGCGAATGCTTAAGCAGAACGACAAGTGGCTGGTAGATGTTTTGCGAGATATTCCTCTTGGGAACGATGCAGGCAGAAGCCGGGCCGTTTTTAATGCTGCCAAAGGCGTTATCGCAAAAGCGGAAAAGAAAATCGGCATGCCAGGCTACAACGCAAAGCGAATCAATGACGAGCTTCAGAACGAAATGATGGGGGCAGCTTCCGGCGCGGTCATGGCTGACGGTCTGGGCGATGCTCTGAAAAAAATGAATATAAGAGTCGGACGATAAGCAATTGCCGCGAATAAATTCATTGCATGGGAATGTATTTACTGATTCCGTATCAAAGTGGAATTGACAAAGCCTGTCCGAAGGACGTTAATTAAAAAAGCTGTAACTGCGATTTCGTAGTTACAGTTTTTTTGTGAACCGCCCAGTTGGAGAATGAAATGATTGATGACGGTGTGAAGAAATTTTTGTTGGATCATCGCGCGGAACATCTTGCGGTACTCGGTGAATTTTTGGCGATTGAATCCGTTTCAAACAGGCCGACGGCTGAGGGTTGCGGGCCTTGCGCGACCTGGCTTGCGGAGTATCTTCGCGGGCTTGGTTTTGCGGTTGATATTTGGCCCACCGCGGGACAGCCTTGCGTTTTTGCAGAGTTGATAAAGGATGAAACCGCCCCCACCGTCTTAATCTATGGCCATTATGACGTCCAGCCTGCCGAGCCTTTGGATCAGTGGAAAACCGACCCGTTTAAACTTATCGAGCGTGAAGGCTGGCTTTACGGCAGGGGGATCAACGACGACAAAGGGCCATTCTTCGCGTATATTATGGCTATCGAGGCTTTTCTGAAAACGCGGGGCACATTGCCTGTGAATGTGAAAATCCTGGGCGAGGGCGAAGAGGAGATCGGCTCGCCGAGCATGGAAGCTTTGCTTTGCGAGCGGGCTGATACGCTGCGGGCTGATACGCTCGTGCTGAGCGATTCGGGTTTCTTCGAGGACAAACACCCAGCCATTACGTATGGCCTGCGCGGAATGTGCTATTATGAAATTACCGTCACCGGCCCCGCCCGCGACCTGCACAGCGGCCAGGCTGGGGGAATGGTCGCAAACCCGATAAACGCCCTGGCCAGGCTGATCGGCATGATGCATGACGAATCCGGGCGGATCACAATTCCCGGTTTCTATGACGACGTAATTGAGGCGACGGATCAGGAGCGGGCGGAATGGGCTGCATTGCCGTTCGACGACGAAGCAACTGCTGAAAATTTAGGCGTTAAGGAATTGGCTGGGGGCGAGCGAGATCTTTCAGCTATTGAGCGATGCTGGGCCAGGCCTACCCTGGATTGCAACGGTATTGTCGGCGGGTACACTCAATCCGGCGCGAAGACGATAATCCCCGCCCGGGCCAGCGCTAAAATATCGATGAGGCTCGTGCCAGATCAGGCCCCCGACAAAATCACTGCCGGCTTGCGTAAGTTCATAGAAGATAACGCGCCAGCTGGGGTGTCGGTTGCAGTTCAGGTTCTTTCACAGGGGCGAGCGGTTTTGATTGACCGCAATTCCCCAGCTGTCCTGGCGGGCCAACGGGCAATGGCGGAGGCCTTTGATGTCGAACCTCTCTGGATTCGCTGCGGCGGATCGATCGGCGTCATAGAAATGTTCCAACGCATATTGAATCTCGACTCGGTAAACCTTGGCCTGGGCGGCGAGAATATCCACTCTCCGAATGAGCGGATGAAAAGCGAATGTCTCTGGAACGGATCGTTAATGGCAGCAGCATTTCTTGAAAATTTTGCGTCCTGTCCCAGGAATAATTTTGTGTAGACACAGCTGTGAATAATTTCACGACCAAGGGGGTTTAGTTGCAATTTTTTTGCATTTCATCGGTTTCGATCCCGAAAAAAATAAAAAAAGCCGTGAATTTATCCTATAAATCGCTATCATCACGGGACTTTATTGCCAATAAGGCAATGTATCTTTTAATTATTTTGAAGGAGAAATGAATGTTACATGAACCAGCAGCACAGAGTGGCCCCGATAATGCCACTGCCTACAAAACACGTCTTGGCGTGTGGATGTTTCTGTTGTATGCGATTATTTATGCAGGCTTTGTCGGTATCAATCTTGTAAAACCTGAGCTTATGGAGCGGATTATTGTTCTCGGCCTGAATCTGGCGGTGGTTTATGGGTTTGGCCTGATTATATTCGCATTGCTTCTCGCCTTGATTTATTCGGCCCTGTGCACGCGAATGGAAACGAAGCTAAACAAAGATATTAAGAAAGAGGGAGGCAATTAGTATGAGTATTTTAGGAGCAGCCTCGATGGCGATTGCCATTTTTATTGGTTTTGTAGCTTTTGTTCTCTGGCTGAGTTTTTACCTTGGCCGGCGGTCGCAATCGGCGAGTAATTACTTTGCTGCGGGCGGTAACATTCACTGGTCGGTTAACGGCATTGCGTTTGCGGGCGATTATCTCTCAGCGGCATCGTTTCTTGGTATTTGCGGCATGATTGCCACCGCAGGTTATGACGGCTTTTTGTATTCCATCGGTTACCTGGCTGGGTGGATTGTTGCGTTGTTCGTGGTAGCTGAGCCTATGAAGCGTCTCGGCAAATATACATTTACTGACGCATTGGATTCCAAGTTCAATTCCAAGGGCATTCAGCTCATGGCTGCGTTGAGCACGCTGATCGTTTCGGTCTGCTATCTGATCCCCCAGATGGTCGGTGCCGGAGTGCTCGTCACACCGCTGCTGGGCCTGCCTCATGCGGTTGGCGTTATCATGGTCGGAGCCATTGTTATTTTCATCGTGGCTACCGCTGGTATGGCGTCGACGACGTATGTGCAGTTCCTCAAGGGAGCGTTGCTGATTTTGTTCTCGACGATCCTGGTTATCTGCCTTTGTCATCGCGGCCTGACTACCGAACCCGATCAGGGCGGTGACGTTCCGTTCTATAAGTATGCGACGATTACTGCCAAGGAAGTTGACGGCAAGCTGCAACTCCAGGGCGAAGCGGCGGAAAAGTATTCCATATTGGGCCTGAGAAAGGTCAAGCTGGACAAGGCTGGGAAACACACGAAAACTTTCGTCAAACTTTCATCCCTGGTTCCGATGTCCAAGGCCGATAACATCTGGACGGTAAAAGTTAAGGACAAGACTCTGCAGTTTCCTGAAATTTCCGAATCACTTGAAGCGATGTTGCGAACCGGCGGCAATGAGAAGCTTGTTGTCGGTGATCAGCAGTTTACCGTTGTTAACATGGGTGGCCGAAAGTTGCTTTCGTTGGACGAAGGTCACATGGAAATTATCAACGGCGTGAAGTTTTTCGAGGAGAAGGGAAATCTTTTCGTTATTCTCACCAGCTGGTGGGACGAAGTGCCAGCTGAGGAAGAGGGCAGTTTCGAGCTGAAGGAAACCCAGTGGGTAACCAATATGCCGGACGGCGGAATCTGGAACAACGGCATGCCGGCATCTTCGGAGAATCAGCTGATGCAGGTTGGCAATCTTGTTGCCATTGAGGGCAAGACCGGGCCGGACGCAAAGACGGGCAGCTTGGGAATGTTCAGTTTCCTTTCCAAGCTCAGCAGCAAGGATACGAAAATCAGACTGTGGAAAAGTGCCAAGTTCAAGGATCAGCAGGACAATGTAACGGTGTACTATCCGAAGGTCGCGACTGGCAATAACGTGGTCAGGCCCGGCATGAAGTTCAAGATTTCCGGCACTTGGCTGGAGAAAATGGACTTCACGTCGTTGATGCTTGCGTTGTTTTTCGGCACTGCTGCACTGCCTCACATTCTCATAAGATACTACACCGTACCTAGCCCTGCATGTGCGAGAAAGTCCACGATTGTTGCCATCGCAGCTATCGGATTTTTCTATGTGCTGACGCTCTTCATGGGCCTGGGCGCCATGGCCAGCGGAGTGGTGAATCCGCTTAGCAACAACATGTCCGCTCCGCTGCTGGCGAAGTCGTTTGGCATGTTCCTGTTTGCCATTATCTCAGCCATTGCTTTTGCCACGGTTCTGGGTACGGTCAGCGGTTTGATCGTCGCAGCTTCCGGTGCGGTTGCGCACGACCTTATGGACAGGTTCGGCGGCCTGAGCATGACGGACAAGCAGAAAGTCATGGCTGGTAAACTCGCCGCCTTTACCGTCGGACTTGTGGCGATTATTCTGGGTATCGTTTTCCAGGGTATGAACGTCTCGTTCCTGGTAGGCTGGGCCTTTGCGGTTGCAGCTTCGGCGAACCTGCCTGCCATTCTCATGCTGCTGTTCTGGAAGGGCACGACAGCCAAGGGTATAATCGCAAGTATTCTGGTCGGTATACTGGTTGCGGTCGGAATGATTCTGCTTTCACCGGCCATGTTTGAACGCTACGGCCTGGCCCGCACAGCGGCTCCAATTCCGTTCGATAACCCGGGAATCGTTTCGATCCCGCTTAGCTTCATTACCTTGGTCGTAGTGTCGCTCATGACGAAGAAGCAGGCTGACGAAACAGTCGCAGCATAATGACAGCTTGAAAAAAGCTGATAGTTGCAATCGATGCGGGACTTCGCTTAGCGGCGGAGTCCCGTTTTTTTATCGCTTGAAATGCTCTGGCGCCTTGGGGATTTCAAAATCGGTTGAATTCATGTAAAATCCCCGGCGTGAAGAATGAACATGAAAATTTTGACGTAATCGTAGTTGGTGGTGGCCATGCCGGGGCCGAGGCTGCTTGGGCGTCAGCCCGCTTGGGCGCGAAGACCGCACTGATCACGCTTTCGATGGAAACCGTCGGGCAGATGTCCTGCAACCCAGCTATCGGCGGGGTGGGCAAGGGACAGATCGTGCGGGAAATTGACGCACTTGGCGGGTTGATGGGCCTGGCTGCGGACGCGACCGGGATTCAGTTCCGAATGCTCAACGCCTCCAAAGGCCCAGCTGTCCACGGCCCGCGATGCCAATCCGACAGACACGATTACGCGCGATGGATTCAAAACGCACTGAAAAATTGCTCCAACCTCACCATCATCAAAGGCGAAGCCACCGAAATTTTCACGCACGATGGCCAGGTTACAGGCTGTGGTGTTCGCCGGTCGGTGAGTGAATCTCCAAAATTGGACATCATCCCCAGCCGCGCTGTCGTGGTCACGGCTGGGACGTTCCTTGCGGGTGTGATGCATTGCGGCGAGAAGGTCTGGCCTGGCGGGCGGTTCGATGAGCCGGCAGCTTGCGAGCTGAACGATTCTCTCCGCAAGTGTGGTCTGGAGCTGGGACGGATGAAAACCGGCACATGTCCGCGAATCGCAACTGAGAGTATCGACTACGACAAATGCGTTCGGCAGGACGGCGACGAGACCCCCCAGCCTTTCAGCTTCATGAACGACACCATCGATACTCAGCAGATACCGTGCTGGCTGAGCAAGACCTCACCGGAACTCCATGATCTTGTCCGAGAGAATTTTCATCGAGCTCCCATGTATACAGGCCAGATTCAGTCCGTCGGGCCAAGGTACTGTCCCTCCTTTGAGACGAAGGTTGAGCGATTTGCCGACAAGGACAGTCATCAGGTCTTCCTCGAGCCGGAAGGTCGGCCCGAGAATACGAACTGGATTTATTGCAACGGCATTACGACCTCCTTGCCTGCCGACGTGCAGGATAAATTCGTTCGCATGATACCAGGCCTGGAGAACGCCGAGATTATCCGCTATGGCTATGCCATCGAATATGATTTCGCCCAGCCTACGCAATTGTTTTCGACCCTGGAAAGCAAAGTCATGGCTGGTTTGTATCTCGCTGGCCAGGTCAACGGTACGACCGGTTACGAGGAAGCAGGGGCCTTGGGACTCCTGGCTGCGTTGAACGCGGTTCGGAAAATCCGCAACCAGGAACCAATAATCCTGCGACGCGACCAGGCCTACATCGGCGTGATGATCGACGATCTGATCACCAAGGGCGTGACGGAACCTTATCGAATGTTCACCAGCAGGGCTGAGCACAGGCTGCTGTTGCGGGCGGATAACGCCGATCGCAGGCTGACGCAAATCGGGCGGGATATCGGCCTGGTTGACGATGATCGTTGGGATCGTTTTCAGCTGAAAGTCTCAGCCTTGGCCGAGGCGGAGACGTTAATGCAGTCGGTTCGTTTTGACGGTAAGACGATATGGGAGTTGTTGCGTCGGCCTGGTTCTACGCTTCCAGGACTGTTGGAATTGTTGAGCGAACCATCCAGCCCTTATTCAACAGAATCTGAGCAAGCAAAAACCCTCGGCAGGCTGACAGAGCTTGCTGAGCAACACCCCGCAGCTATGGAATCTCTCGTCATCGACGCAATCTATGCCGGTTACATTGAAAAGCAAAGCAACGCCGTGGCCCAGTTGCGGGACCTGGACAGCAAGAAAATTCCCGCTGATATTGATTATCACTCTATCAAACAGCTTCGCTGGGAGGCTCGCGAAAAACTCTCCGCCGTTAAGCCCGCCAACCTTGGCCAGGCATTAAGAATCAGCGGAATTACGCCAGCGGATATAACTGTCCTGGCTGTTCGCCTATCAGCCTGGGGTTCAAAGCCACAGTCTTAGAGCAATTCACGACATCTCAGTCGTTGCGTCGCACAGCGACGGCTGTTGGAAACGCCAGATTCTGGGCCAGTTCCACGTCCTCACTGGTGAAAGGCTGTTCGCCTTTTCTGTAGAGCGTGATCACGCCGATCATCTCGCCCGGAGCCGGTATCAGCGGTATGGCCAGCAGAGTGATTCCAGGCAAGTAGGGCTGAATGGCTTCGTCAAAAAGCTCAACTTCATCCATCGCGTCGATTGTTTGCACGCATGGCGTAGCGAGGAGGAGATCGACCAGCGGCTCGGAGAGGTGCTGGCAGAATTCAAGATTATCAGGATGAGGCACGCCGAATCGGCCTACAACCCGCAATTCCGCGTTTGAGTTGCAAACCAGGGCGGCACCCAGAACGGCTCCGCTCCTGCGGACAAATGCCCTGAAAAACGAACGGAAAACGTCGTCATCATTCTTTGACTCGATCAAATCCATCTGGTAACTGATGAGCGTTTTGTCCATGAGCGCCCGGTCACTAAGGGATCGATAAGCCTCGGCCAGCATGAATGTATTTTCGAAAAACTGCTGTTCGGAAATCAGATCCTGAGCTTGGCTGGCTGTCGAAATGCCAGGAGCATCCTCGATGTCAGATTCAACGTCTTCCTGCCTGGTGATTTCCTGTGAGATTGTATCGCGGAGACGCTGGATGTTCAAAGGCTTGGTCATCAGTTCCAGAGGCCTGCGCCGGGAGGCCTCGGACAAACTCTCGGCGTCGCCTTTCCCGGTGATGACCACCGTTGGGACATCGCCCATCGATTCCCGAAGATTGTCGATTACGTCCAGCCCGCTGCAGTCACCCAAGCAGAGATCGGTAATGACGATATCAGGCCTCTCGGTACGGGCAAGTTCCATGGCCTCAAATCCGCTGCCTGCGGTTGAGACAATTGTTCCCGTATCACTGAGTGCGTCAACAATCAGTTCCCTCAAAGCGGGTTCATCGTCTACGATAAGAATACGTTTTTTAGCTCGGCCATCCATTTGTGTAACTCCCAGACAATTGAACTAGTTGTCCTCTGTCAGGATTGAGCCGCCGCCAACGTAACATGAACAGTTGTGCCCTCTCCGGGCTGCGACTCGATCCAAATTCGGCCGTGGTTGTTCACCACGTACCGCCAAGCCATCGGCAACCCCAATCCACGCCGACGTCCCGCAGCCTGCGTGGAAAAAAACGGGGTAAATGCATTGGCTAGCGTTCTGGCATCCATACCCGGGCCATTGTCCCGAATCATCAGATGCACCTGCTTGCCGCCAGATACCGCCATGGCTTTTATAGAGATATAAGGCTCAGATTTAGAAGCATTTACCGCATTCAGGATCAGTTCCTGGATCACTTCAAAGATCTGTGCTTGGTCAACCTGCACACTTGGCAGGCGTTTCTCTATATCTTTATCGATTTTCACAGCCTTGGTATTAAGATTATTTAGGGAATAAAAATAAAATAGTGACTTTTCCAGGATTATTCCGATTTCCGCCGATTCCGGTTCAGGTGGTGGCGGGGACGCGAATTTCATAAGATCTGTAATGATATCGCTGATCCTTTGGGCTTGGGAAGTGATGGTTTCCCAGACTTTTCTTTCTTCCGGCGTAGCTGCTTTTTCTCGCATGAGTTGCGCCCGGCCTGAAATGACCGCAAGGGGATTGTTTATTTCGTGGGCCGCCCCCGCCGCCATGTCGGCGACTACGGAAAGAACGTCAGTTATCTCCGGTACCTGAGTAGGGCTTTGTGAGAGATCGGTGCAGGATGTGGAATCCGTTTTTGGATCTTTGGCAGTGGTTTCCTTACTAGGTTTGGATTTCTTCACTTTATTTTACCAGTTCCACCATCCGCTTTATCACAGCTTCGATATTGAAGGGCTTCTTGATAAAGTCGTTGGCCCCGGCTGCGAGCAGGGAGTCCACCTCGCTGGGGTCGACCATGCCGGAAATGATGAGTATTTTTATGTTTGCCAGCTCAGGATTCGCGCGAATGGTTTTGCAAACGACATTGCCGTTGATGTCGGGCAGCATATAATCAAGAATCACGACCTTTGGATGAAATTGTTGCGTCATCAGCCCGGCGTCATAGCCTGTCTGGGCTGTGGCGATCTCAAATCGGCCGTCGTTTTCAAGAACTTCGACGAAAAGGTTGATGATTTCCGGGTCGTCATCCACTACCAGCACCCGTATTTTGTCGCCGTAAAGATTGCCCAGCGGAATGCTGTTGTTATTCATGAAAGCAACAAGCGATTCGTGCGGAATACGCCTGAATTTGCTGCCTGGCACACGGAAACCCTTCAACTGTCCGTTGTCGAAACAACGGATAATTGTCTGCTGGGACAAGTTACAGATATCAGCTGCTTCGCCGGTTGTGTAAACAGCCTTGCCTTTCATTCAGAATCTCCGTTGCACGTTATCGTGTGTTGAATGCCAAGCATTCTAAAAAACACAAACTCAAGATTACTTTCATCGGCTGAAAAGTGCATTTTTCCTTAAAATTCCTACTTGTCTTATCTAACCAGGGCACTCATTGAGCCCAACCCAAAGGTTGATATGCTCCAATAAAAAAGGCCAGTCGTTTCTAAAACGACCAGCCCGGGTTATTTGGGGATGTTTTTTAAGTACTCAAACTGACCGTTTGAGTTACCGGTTGACTGGTAACTGGTTGATCAGTAAAAAAATACATAAAAACTTCTTCGACTCAAGATTTCATGTTTTTTGCGGGTTTTTATAATTCGGTCAATAAGAGGTTTTTTTATAATCTTTAACCAGTCAACTGATTAACCAGTCCACCAGTAAACTGACCCAAACCAAGGTCAACCAAACCGGTCACTTTGAGTAAATATTTAGCCAGGGAAAAGTTCTTCCATTAGTTTATCCACGGTCTGTTCGATTCTTTCAGGTGTTTCATACGTCCCAGCTGCGATTTCCTCCTTCACACGTTGAACAAGATCCATTCTGATAGGGGCGTCATTGCGAAGTCTGGCTGCGAGTTTTTTAACAATTGAAGGTTCATCCATATTAGAAACTTTCAATGAAGCCGAAGCTGAAGCATGGAAATTCTTTTTACAGGTCAATCTGATTCCCTGATATCCACTAACCGGTGGAGTGCCAAAAATCTTTGCCATCTTCCTGTCTCAGTCCCATCCCGTATGACACCGATACGGGTAATTATTCAGGGCGAAAGTGAAGAGACTTCCATTCTCGATCACGGTGTCGCTGTTCCGTTTTTTTAAAGACTCAGCCGCTATTCTCATCCCTCGAACAACAGGCTGGTACTTAACTCCGTCTATACTATTTATCGACGAAGATTGAATGCCTCTTAAGGCAATGTGACTATTCCGATTATTTTTAAACCCATGCAAATAAAAGACTAATAGGTCGCGTGTGAAGTGGTGTAAATATTTACTCTATTATCGGACTAAGTTTTCGCTTGTATCAACTATCCAGCCTTTCCATCTTGCCCATATTCACATTGGCAGATCATTTCTATTCTTGGGCAGCAGAGTTATTCAAGCCACAGTCAAACAAGTTCCTTCCCGGAGCGCCCTAAACAATGAAAAGTAATGTGGTTCGTTTTATAATAATCAATAGAAGCCCCGCGATGGACCAAGGCCGTATCTCTGTGATGCTGCGAGCAGCTCTGAATCAGTCCGCCTGGGCAGCCAGCCGAACTAAGAACTCATATTTTCGTGCTCAGTATCGTCGTTTGGTTGGTCGCCGCGGCAAAAAACGGGCTTTGGTAGCTGTGGCTCATTCGTTGTTGGTAGTGATTTATCATGTCCTGCTGAGCGAAGAGCCATATCAGGACCTTGGCGTAGATTACTTCGACAAACTGAATACAAGCCGGATCGTCAAGAGCCATGTTCGACGTTTGGAAAAACTTGGCTATGATGTTACACTCGTACCCGTCGAAGAGGCCGCATGAATAACTTTTCGGAACAGAGGCACAGAGGACACGGAGGGTGGTTTTTATAAAGAGCTGTAGAATTTGTAAATATTGCAGAATTACAGTCTGCTTATTCCGTGTTTGAGTTTTTAACAGATTTCGCCCCTGTAATATAAGGCAGCTGATTTATCTAAAAAATAAAAAAGTTTTCTCTGTATTCTCAGTGCCTCTGGGCCCAAGAATTTTCCGGGTTAGCCCCTGTTGTCTTTCGTTATTTCAATTCCATGGGCTTTTTGAGAATGAAATCGCCGTCGAACTTCAGCAGTTTTCCTTTGCTGAATGCTTCCCCCAATGCCATAAGCAGTTCTATTGCCCGAACCTGGATCGGCACTTCGATTCTGACCTTTTTGCCGCCCGGGATTTTTGCCACGACGGGCTGGAATATTTCCATCACGACATGTTCGCCCGCTTTGAGCTTTCCGGACATGCTTGCCAGCGACAGTGCATGCTTGTTGGGATTTTCCAGTTCAAAGACCAGCAGGAGCAGTGGCGTTTTGTCTTTTTTGAGTTTCGAACCTTTCAGCGACCACTTTGGCAGTTTTATTCCCGGCAGCGAATTGTTCATCGTAGTTGTCACGGGCACCTTGATTCCCAGTACGCTGAAGGTTGCCCGGACGATGACTTTGTAATCAACGTTTTTGCCGGACCAGCATTTTCTGATCATGGGCATGAACTCCTCGCTTTGCAGGGCGATAGGAGCGTAAACGGTTATGGTCTTTTGGCCGGGGACTAGCGGCATGGGCGGCGGGAGTTGGCCTTTCGCGAAGGCTTTGCCCTCTGTCTGGAATGTATATTCCAGGTCGGCCAATGGCAGAGCGCACCAGTTGGGGTTCTGGATTTTGAAATCCAGCACGAGGTCGATTTTCCTGGAACTCAGCTCCACTACATCGACGTTGTGCATATTCACGACCGGCGCGTGACATCCGCCAATAACCGCCGTTGCCGACAGAAAAAACCCCCACACAAATATTGTGTGTTTGTTTCTCACGGTCTTCTTCACCGGGTTGTTAGCCGTTTTGTCTTGTATAGTTCAGCAGTCCGCCGGCTGCGAGAATCTTTCGCTGGCGGGGCGCGAGTTGAACTTTGCAGACGAACTCGAAATTTTTGGAGACGTTGCGGACGGTTACCGTGTCGCCAGCAGCGATGGCTTGAGCAGTGTTGGCTATCTCAAGAATATTGTCGGCGTCGATCCGCTCGTAGTCTACCGGGTCGTCGAAGACCAGTGGCAGGATGGCAAAGTTCACCAGGTTGGCCTGGTGGATTCGTTCGATTGCCTTGGCGATGACGACTTTTATGCCGAGATACATTGGGCAGAGGGCTGCATGTTCCCTGCTGGAACCCTGGCCGTAGCTGTCGCCGGCGACAACGATTCCGCCAATGCCCTTGGCTTTGCATGCCAGGCCTCGGTCGGCGAAGCTGGGCTTACCTTCCTCGTTGAAACAATTGAAGACGTATTTTGCGTATTCGGGCACGTTCGAGCGATACTTCAGCAGTGCGCCCGCGGGCATGATGTGATCGGTCGTGATCTTATCGCCGACCTTTATGACTACTTCGCCGGTGAGGTTATCCGGCAGAACTTCGCCGGATGGCGGCTTGACGATAGTTCGGCCTCGTATAATTTCGACCTTGGCAGCTTCGCTCTCAGGCAGCGGCTGCTGGATCATGCCATCGTCTATTAAAAAACTTTCGGGCATTTCGATCTGCGGGCAGTTGATGCCCAGTTTTTCCGTGAGTGTGCGCGGGTCTGTGACTTCGCCCGTCAAGGCAGCTGCGACTGCGGTTTCCGGCGAGACGAGATAGACCATGTCGCCCGTCGTTCCGCTTCGGCCTGCGAAGTTCCGGTTGAATGTCCGCAGGCTGATGGTGTCGTCGGCTGGGCTGAAACCCTGGCCGATGCAAGCGCCGCAGCCTGACTCTATAATCCGCGCACCGGCCTGGATAAGATCAGCCAACGCGCCGTTCTGGCCTAACATGGTCAGCACCTGTCTGCTTCCTGGCGCGATGCCAAGTTCAACTTTCGGATGAACGGTTCTGCCTTTCAACGCAGCAGCTACGAGCATGAGATCCTGATAGCTGCTGTTCGTGCATGAGCCGATGACGACCTGGCGGACTTCCTTCCCTGCCAATTCCGCTATGGTGTGGATGTTGTCCGGGCTGGGCGAGAGTGCAGCCTGTGGCTGGAGCGTATCGAGGTCTATTACAACATGGCCGAAGGTTATTTCAATAACGCCGGCATTATTGGCAGGGCTTACGGTAACGTCCGTGCAGTTTGCCTTGATATTCTCAATCGTAGCAGCGTCTTTTTCGATGTGCAGCTTTTTGGTGATCGGACCATAGGTTACGCCCGCGTCAGCTGAGAGGGGCGTAAACTGTTCGCCCCGACCTTGCGCGACAAGGAACTCCCGAGTCTTCTCGTCCGACGGAAAAACGCTGGTCGTCACGCCAAGCTCGGCGCCCATATTCGTGCAGGTCGCGCGGGCGGGTACAGGCAGGGTGTCCACGCCGGAACCGAAATATTCGACCATGCAGCCTACGTTGCCCCTGGTGGTGAGAATGCTCAATAATTTCAGAATGATATCCTTGGCAGCTACCCAGGGCTGGAGTTGGCCCTTGAGCTCCACGCCGATAACGCGCGGGCAAGTCGTGAAACACGCCCCGCCGCCCATGGCTACTGCTACGTCCAGCCCGCCGGCACCGATGGATATCATGCCCATCCCGCCGCCGGTAGGAGTGTGACTGTCCGAACCTAGCTGAGTCGCGCCGGGCCTGCCGAACCGCTCGAGATGAACCTGGTGACATATTCCATTACCAGGCCTGGAGAAATACGCGCCAACCCGCTGGGCGATCGACTGAAGATACAAATGGTCGTTATGATTCTCCGGGCCGAACTGTGACATGTTATGATCGACGTAGCTTACGGAAGCTTCGGTTTTCACTTGCGGAATGTCCATGGCTTCTAACAGCAGAAAGGCTGTTGTGCCGGTGGCGTCCTGGGTGAGGGTCTGATCTATGCGGATGCCTATCTCCTGGCCTGCAACTAGGTTGCCTTCCACGAGATGATCCTGCAGAATTTTGTATACCAGTGTTTGCGGTTGTGTTGCCAATTTATAACTCCTTGCTTATTCCTGTATAGTCAAAATCAAGCAAAGCATTGTAACACAACGTGTCGACTGGAACAATCAGCTATCGCATCATCGCTAAAAAAGCTCTAATTCCTGGAGAATGTTACACATTGCCAATCGTCTGTCCTAAAAGGCCCAGCCGGCAACCCCGCCTTATTGTAAAGATTGCATTCAGGATTGTCAGCCCAGGCGTATCTCACGGCTACGGGAACGGGAACAATATCTGACCAAAGTACAACTGCGTTACTGTCGATGGCGGCTTCGACGGGGAAGAATTTTTTATCCTCACCGGCAATTTCGAAACCCTTAAGCGCAGGACCTTTGACTACAAGCCCGTCGCAAACATTATCGAATTGAACTCGCACTTTGTTACTGTCGATCTGCATTGATTTAAAAACAGGGCCTTGGCTGCAAATGTTCTGTCCGTAAATGTGTTCTCTTGCAAGCAGGCCAAGGCGTTTACCGACATCCTGCTTATTCTTCGGGTGGATATTATCGGGCTCTCCAAGGTCTATGGTTACTGCCATTTTGCAGTTAGGATCGTTTTGACAGGTCATTAATTGTGCTTCCCGAAGTTCCGGCCAGGTGTTTTTAGCATTACCTGATGGGCAGTAATTCGGAAGCTGAGTGATGATGAAAGGCATATCGGGGTCGCCGAATTTATCACGCCATGCCTTTATCATTGTCGGCATCAATGTCCTGTATTGATATGCTCTGGGCGCGTTGGCTTCGCCCTGATACCAGATAACACCTCGAATAGCAAAGGGCGTGAGTGGCTGAATCATTCCGTTGTAGAGTACCGAAAAAGTATTCGGGTTTGACGGGTCTCTCGGCAGGGTTGGCAATTCGTTGGCAGGCATGAATTTCCATTGTCCAGCCAGGGATATTTTGTCGGTGGAATTATTTGCAGATTCGCAATACATTTCCGTCGGATCAGTGCTTCCAAAACCTCCCGCCAGTGAAGTGTCCGCCATTCTGATTGCAATCAGATTATCACCCGCTTTAACATTCTTGCCGTCGACGCGATATTCACGCGAAACATTCCAGTAATCAAGTATTTTCGGAATTACGCTTCCCGACCGTCCAACTTCAACGCCGTTTAGCCAGGTTACGTCAATTTCGTCGATAGGCCCCAGATGAAGAATGATATCTTTACCAGCCCAGGACGAGGGAATTTGAACGTGCTTTCTGAACCAGACATAGCCATGGAAATCCTTCAAGCCAAACTGCTCAAAGAGAGCAGGGGCGGTCATCGTTTTCCATGAAGAATCGTCGAAATCGAGAGAGGAATATTTTTTTGCGATTACACTTCCTTCTCCCTGTTTCACAGCGGTACGAAAGGATTTTTTATATTCGGAATTTTGTGCAGTGTACTTTTCAACTAGCCCTTGGCTTTTCAGGTTCTCGATAACAGCTTTTGATTGTTTCAGCCTGGCTTGTACAGAGTCGATTTTTTCGAGGTACTCCATTGGAGTCCATGCTTCAATTCCGGTTCCGCCCCAGTTTGAAGATATCAATCCGATAGGCACATTGTTGAGGTTTTTGTGAAGATCTCTGCCTAAGAAATAAGCGGTTGCCGAAAAATTCGGAATCGATTGCGACGAACACTCCAGCCAGATGTCTTTTGGTGTGTAGTCATCGGCAGGTTCATTGCGGGCTGTACGTTCTATGTCAAATAATCGTATGAAAGGATAATTCGCTTCACTTATTTCCTTAGCTGCATCCTTCGAGACCTTGACAGCCATTTCCATATTCGACTGTCCTGAGCAAACCCATACTTCACCCAGGAGAATATTTTTGAGGACGATCTGATTTTCTCCGCTTACAGTCAGGGTGTGTTTTTTGGTGTCCGATTTTTGAGATTCAAAAACAACTGACCAGTTTCCATCAGAATCAGCTGAGGTATGTTTTGCTTTATCATCTAAAGTGACAACAATTTTTTCGTCGGGTTTTGCCCATCCCCATATTTTTATGGGTTTGTTTTGCTGGAGAACCATGTTGTCCGAAAAAATGGCTGGTAGCCTGATGTCTGCAGGAAGAGGCATATTAAGAACCAGCACGGTAAGTGTCAGAAAAAACGAGGATGTTTTTTTCATTTTGTGTTCCATTGCTTCTGTGTTAAAGATCATATTTCTGCAGCATTTGCTTGTAATCTTCATACAGTTTTGCAGAGTCAGGGTGTCCAGCGAAGGCTTGTGAGCCTGGCTTGTTAAACATTCCCTGGTATTGATAGACAAGAATTTTCTCGACGTATTTCGACGCCACCTGGAGTTGTTTTTCGATGCGATCAACAGGTGCCGGCAGCAAGGCGCTTTTATAAACGTCACCTTCAAATTCAAATACTTCAACGTCCGCCCAAAGTTTTCTTTCAGGAACTTTTTCGTGCATGTCAGCCACGATTTTCCAGATGCCTTCAAGCTCATCAAGCTGCGTTTTTTGTACGCCGATCTCATCCTGATAAGCGATGTAATCCACATCAAGCCTCTTTAGTTGCTCGATATAGTTTGTGTCGCCGGCAATGATTTTATTTGTTCCGTATGGCGCGATGAGGGTTTTTTTGGCAGGGTCGAGTTTCCGAGCCAGTTCGGATTGCATGTTAACGTATTTCATGAACGACTCGGGAAAGACCGGGTTGATACAGGCTTCGTCAGGCCAGTACCATCCTACAAAACTTTTGTGATGCCCAAATTTTTCCTGAAGTTCTTTAATTGCGTCCATTCGGAAGATATTGGCTTTTGCATCGGAAGCGGTCTGGAAGTCAAACCAGTTTCCCCAGAATCCGTTTCCGACAAATATGGACAGGCCAAGGTTGTCAGCCTCGTCAAGGAGTATTTCCACGGCATTGTCGGTTTTGAATTCGACCTTGTCCGGGAATATCTTGCTGTCGTAAAAAGCTGCCGCTTCTAAAGCTACGTGCATTAAAACCAGAGTGTCCAGGCCCAGTTCGGCAATCTCGCGCAGTTTAATTCTCCATTGTTCTGGTGAAAATTCCCTGCATGGGATATTCCAGTATTTTCCCTCGGCCCGGCCACAATGCTTGAATTCAAACCAGCTGCCGGTTATTGGAAGAATGTTCATAAAAAGCTCCTGAATATAGGGTTAGTTATAGGGTAAAACATTTATAAGCGATTATTGATTATGTACTAAGAAAACAATTGATTTTTAAAAGTTTTACCGGTATTATATAAGTATACAAATGCAATAAAAAAAATCAAGGATTCCCTTTGAAATAAAATTGTTTTACAATCCACGTCCGAAAGGCCGAGTTAATAATGATATGAGCGAACCAAAAGGCAAAATTTCTTTACCGCGTAATAAAACCAAGGGGCGGATGACAATCCGCGATATTGCCAAGCTTGCTGGAGTTTCTCAGCCTGTGATATCAGCGGTTTTGAATAATAATTATAAGTCGGTCAAGGTTGCTAAAGCAACTCGTAAGCGGATACAGGATATTGTCAAGGAGCATGGCTATTATCGTAACGCGTCGGCAACGGCACTTTCGACCGGAAAGACGGGGTATATTGGTTTTCTCCTGTCAGATGTAGTTCACGACGGTTTTTCAAACCACTACTATCTTCAACCTCTAACTGCCATTGAGAGAGTCTGCCGCAAGAGGGGATATGGCCTTCATGTAAGCACGTGTAATCTTTCAGATATAGAATCGTTTGTTGTGCCGGAGAAAGTCGGCAACAGGTGTGTTGATGGTTTCATACTGGCAGGGCCTATGCATGCTGGTATCCTTGAGGAGCTTGAGGAATTTGGTATTCCCGCTGTCTGTATTGGTATGACGTTTGAATCCGCCCAGACAATTCCTTCCATAAGTAGTGATACCGTAGGAGGTTGGCTGAAGGTTTACAAATATTTGAGCAGTTTGGGGCATCAAAACGTGGCGATGGCTATTCCTCAAACGCCCTGGAATGTCAGGATTTTTGATCTTGCCCGGAAAAGGCTCATGCTGGATGAATCCACTCGGGATATGAATATTATTTCGGTTTCAATCCCAGAACGAGGAAGCGAATACGAGGCTGCCCAGCCAGCCATAGAGAAGATATTGAATATTCCCGAAGCTACCAGGCCTACTGCTGTGATAGGTTCCGACCAGTTTTGCGTAGCTGCTTATCCGGCCATTCTTAAATGTGGATTGAAATGCCCAGAGGATATGAGCATTGTCAGCAGTTGTGATAGTGTCCTTGTGGAGCGTTTTTATCCGGCAATCACATCACTTCACTGGAATATGTTTGATATTGGAAAGGCCGCTACCGAGCTTTTACTCGATCATGTAATAAATAACGAAAAAATGGGCGTGGAACTTTCTCAGGATAATTTTCCGTGCTCGCTTGTTGTTCGAGATTCCGCTGCCCCTCCACCAGCAAAGTAATTCACCCCCTGTGGCGAGTTGTTTTTTCAATTCTTTTCTTTATTGATAAAGCCATGTCTAGTAACGCATTATAAAAAGTGTTTTTTATGACGTTTGAAAAAAAAGATTTTCCCAGTTGACATTAACCGGTAAAACTTATATAGTAGATTAGTCGGCAACATGATATATGACTGTCATGAGGTAATGTAAAAAAGTATAATTGAAAAAGCTATGGTTTTTGGGCAGTAATTTTTTTTCTCTTATTAATTAACCGGTAAAACCTGAGTCCCTTTTTCTTTTGACTGTTTTTGAAAGATCGCAAAGAGAAAATTCGCAGCAAGCAGAGGAAAGTTTTTCCTGAATGTTGGCGTGGTTTGAACGTGTTGTTCAGGCTGCATCAGTTTATCAACTTATCTAAGGAGTAGGAAAATGACAAAAAAAGTATTAATGATGATGATGGTTTTGGTCGGAGTCGTCATTTCAGCCAGTGCGGGCGAATTTGCCCCCAGCATGGTTTTGATCGACCAGGCTGGAAATGCTGATGATAACGCTCCGGCGTATGGTTACGTTAAAGAACCTATGGGTGGAGTTGCTTATAATTACTATCTCAGTAAGACGGAAGTTACAGTTACTAATTTCGTAAATTATCTTAACGCCGCAGCTGGCGTTGGTGATGTTAATGGTCTGTACACGCCAGACATGGCGTACTCATTGTCAGGCCCGCAACAGATTGCACAGGTTGGTGATACCTATGTCGCAAATGCAGGCTGGGAAAATCGCCCCGCAGCTTACATCAGTTATCTGGGTGCAGCTCGTTATTGCAATTACCTGACCTCAGGCGACACGGAAGTTGGTGTATATACCTTCAGAGATCCTAGCGATCCGGCCTACATACTAGGCCCCATTATCAACGAAGCAGTAAAGACAGGTTCGACTCCAGCATACTGGATTCCTACTATTGATGAGCTGTATAAGGGCCATTTCTACAATGCCAACACCGGTACCTATGAGCAATTTGCTACCGGCTCAAGCGTTGTTCCGGGCAATGTGCCAGACGGAACTGGCAACAATGCCAACTATAAGGCTGGCACTGGTGTCGAAGCAATCGGTAGCCCTTATCACCTTACAGAAGTTGGTGCTTACGGAGAAAACAGCTGGGGTCTCAGCGATACCGGTGGAAACGTACAGGAATGGACTCAGGAATACGTCTGGGGCCAGTGGATTCCCCAGGCTGACGGTACAACTGCCCACTATTATGGCCCGCTGTATCACGGCGGTAGCTTCTATAGCAGTAGCGCTCCGTTTATGGATTCTGATTACTGGACTGGTTACAACGGTGGCGGTGAGAAGTCAACATGGCAAACACATGGCTGGTTTGATAACGGTCTTCGTATCGCATCAAATATGGCAGACGAAGTAGTGACCTTGCTGGAAGGTGATGCTAACCGCGACGGTGTGGTCTCAGCGGGCGATTACGCCGCAGTGCAGGCCAACTTCGGAAGTACGGGCGAACCAGGTATTCTTGGCGACGCCAATGGTGACGGTGTTGTATCCGCTGGTGATTATGCCAGTGTACAGGCCAACTTTGGCAACACAGCCGGCGGTGCGGTAGTGCCGGAACCAACTACCCTGACGCTTCTAGGGCTTGGAATCGCAGCGATGATTCGCAGGCGGAAAAAGTAGGAAAATAATGTGTAACGTTCTCCATAAACTGACTGAGTTATAGGTTAGTTTGGGAAGTATTTGTTGTCGCGTTATTGGCTGTTGGCACGGAGGGAGGGTATCCGAAAGGATCACCTCAGTGCCAACAGTTTTTTTATACGCTGGCGGTTTGGCTGTGTAGAAAAGTTTCAATTTTCGGGATCTTACCCCCGATATGAGCTGTCAAAAATATTTCATTAACATAAGGAGATCGGCCCGGGAAGGACAATCCAAATATATTTTTGAAATATATTTTTTGACTAAGTTTTTGTATTTGTAACGTCATGCCCCAAAAGACATTAAAAGAAAGATTCTTTTTGACGTTTTTTAGGAAAGAGAATTTTTTAGGTTGACATTAACCGGTAAAACATGTATATTGAATTAACCGGTAAAACCTATGTTTGTGACAGTCATATCTTGAATTAAAACAAAATAAAAAGCTGTAGTAGCTGGTTAAATTTTTTTCTTAGTTTAATTAACCGGTAAAAGTCCAATCCCTTGTCTTTGGCTTGTTGCCATGGAGCCTGGAGGGAAGAGTCGTTAGTTGATACGGTTTGAATGTGTAATTCAGACTGTAACGAGTTTATCAACTTAATTTAAAGGAGCAGGAAAATGTCAAAAAGATTATTAATGTTGGCCCTTGTTATTGTTGGAGTTGCAATGTCAGCCAGTGCTGCCTTGACTCCCACTATGGTTCTGATCGATCAGGCAGGAAATGCCGACGACGTAGCTCCGCTTTACGGTTACATGAAAGTGCCAATGGGCGGTGTCGCTTATGATTATTACATTAGCAAGACAGAAGTTACAGTAGCTAACTTCACAGAGTACCTCAATGCAGCTGCTGGTGTTGGTGATGTTCACGGCTTGTATACAGCTGATATGTTGTATTCAGCGTCTGGCCCGCAGCAAATCGCCAAAGTGGGTGACTCCTATGTTGCCAATGCAGGCTGGGACAATCGTGCCGCAGCTTACATCAGTTTTCTTGGTGCTGCCCGTTATTGTAACTATTTGACATCAGGCAACACTGAAGTTGGTGTATACACTTTCAGAGAAACGACTGATCCAGGCTATATCTTAGGCCCCATTATCAACGAATCAGTCAAGACCGGTTCCGCGCCAGCATACTGGATTCCAACCGTCGACGAATTGTACAAGGCTAGTTTCTACAATGCCGATACCGGCGCGTATGAAACATATGCAACTGGTTCAAGTGTGGTTCCGGGCAATGTTCCCGATGGAACAGGCCTGAATGCAAACATTAAAGTTGGTGGCGTGGAAGCCATCGGCAGTCCTTATCACCTGACCGAAGTCGGGGCTTACGGCGAAAACACCTGGGGTCTAAGCGACACCGGTGGCAACGTACAGGAATGGACCCAGGAATTTGTATGGGGTCCTTGGATTGCTCAAGCTGACGGTACAACTGCCCACTATTATGGCCCGATGTTCCACGGTGCCAGCTTCTATAGCAGCAGTCCTGCCTTCATGCAGGATGACTTCTGGACCGGTTATGTTAGCGGCGGCGAAAAAGCCCAGTGGCAGACCCATGGCTGGTTCGATAACGGCATGCGTATTGCTTCAAATGTGCCGGAACCGACCACGATGGTGTTGTTTGGTATGTCCGCTGTTGCTTTGATCCGTAGAAAGAAATAAGTAGTAAGTTAATAATGCCTCAAGGTTTGTTTGAAGAGAGGTTTGATATGTTGCCTCCCGCGGGCGGAAGTCCGCGAGAGGAAATTGCCCGAAATTAAAGGTGTTGTATAGGAATTTGTATTTATTGACATCGTATCGAAGTAGAGTCGACAAAGTCCGTCCGAAGGACGTTATGTTAAAAGTTTGATTGTAACGAAAAAAGACGCAAATGGATAATCTAGGCTTAATTTGGAGTATGAAAGATTTTGAATTTGAATTCCAGCAATCGCTGGAAGAAGGGCGTAACCCTGACCAGGTTCAAAACGAATTCTCCCTGTTCAAACATTGTCACAGAACAATGGGGCCTGAGTTCCATGCGGATTTTGACCATCTGCTTGACAGAATTCAGAAGATTCCACAGTCAGATTCTTTCGAGTTTCATGAGCCGTCACAGTTGGAAGAAATATTAGAAGCCAGGCCTTCACAAACTCAGGCAGAAGAGTACGAATTTGAAGGCGAGTTTCTTTTTAATAGAATATATGGTGCCTGGCTTGGACGATGTGTAGGTTGTTTACTTGGTAAACCGGTGGAAGGTTGGAAGTTTGGTGAAATTCAACAGCTTTTATGCAGTTCGGGGAAAACTGTAATTGATGATTATCTATGGACCCTGGATTTGGATATTCCTGGAGTGAGTGGCTGTAATAATGGTTCCCTTTTGAAATTCCGTGGCGGGGTTGACTCCATGCCCGAAGATGATGACATTAATTACACGGTTGCAGCACTTGGGCTGATAGAAAAATATGGACTGGAATTTTCGTCGAAGGATGTAGCTAGATATTGGCTTGACAATCTTGCAATTCTCCAAACTTTTACTGCTGAGAGGGTTGCGTACAGAAATTTTGTGAATAAGGTTGAGCCACCTTTTTCGGCGAAGTTCAGGAACCCATATCGGGAATGGGTAGGAGCACAGATTCGTGGAGATTTGTTTGGTTACATTTGTCCAGGCAGGCCTGAAAAAGCGGCTAGTCTTGCATGGCGGGATGCCAGTATCTCGCACGTAAAAAATGGTATTTACAGCGAGATGTGGGTTGCGGGAATGCTTGCCAAAGCATTTGTCACAAATGATGTTACCGAAGTGATTGAAGCTGGGCTGGAGCAGATTCCAGAGCAGTCAAGATTATCGAATAAAATTCGCCAGGTCTTGCAATGGTGGCGGGACGGTTTGGATTATAAAAACGGCGTGGGACAAATTCACGCCCGCTGGGATGATTATAACCTTCATCACTGGTGCCATGCTCTTTCAAACGCCCAGGTGGTGACGCTGGCGCTGTTGTGGAGTGAAGGCAATTTTGAGCAGGCCATAACCATGGCGGTTTATCCCGGCTTTGATACTGACTGTAATGGTGCAACCGTTGGTTCGATATCAGGCTTGATGAACGGAAGAAACCAACTGCCGGAGAAATGGATTTCAATTCTCAACGATACTGCCAATATCGGCTTGAACGGATTCAGAAAAGTAAAGATTTCGGACCTGGCTAAGAGAACGGTCAAAATAGTTCAAAACAAGGCAATGATGCAACTGAAAATATAGATGTTTTTTTTGAGGAAATTATATTTGCGTTTCCAATTAAGCGGTATAATGTGATATAATGAATTAAGGTTAAAACCCTATAGTATGTAAATGAAGTACAGACCGGCCCAGATTGGAAAGTGAAGCTTTCTGACTTGGTGATACAAACGGTAAAATGTAGTTCAAAATCACACAGGCTTTTTGAAAATTGAATTAGTTTTGAAGAAAAAATATTTTATCTTTTAGATTAACCGATAAAACTTTTTGTGTGATTTGTCAACCCGATCCTGCCAGTGCCGCAAAGATATGCTGAAAGCCTGGCAGGGTCTTGAAAATGAAGACAATTTAAGTGAATTCTTACTGTTTTGACCCATGTTTGCGGTCGAGACTGATGTAGCGGAATTCTACCAATGAACAATAACCGATCTGATTCGTTGTGGACATGGATTGGATCGGATATGGGTGGCAGTAAGGTTAAAGAACAACGATTGAGAGGCATTATTATGAAAAAGAACAAGACAGCATTTACATTGATTGAGTTGTTGGTGGTCATTGCGATCATAGCGTTGCTCGTGAGTATCCTTCTGCCTTCCTTGAATAAGGCTAAGGACTTGGCCAAGGAAGCTGTCTGTAAAAGCAGCCAGCACGGTATGGGTTTGGCTTTTGGTATGTACATATCTGAACAAAATGGACTATTGCCCCTGGCATATAATAATGCGATCACCGCCTATGATGTCTCCAAGTTTGACAGTCTTTGGTTTGGTGCCCTATACGTCTACTCTGGCGCGGACAAGGAATTGTTTAGGTGCCCTGATGCCGAAGATATTGCTTCTGCCGTAGATGAGATTCCGAATTGGATTCATGTTGCTCCAGACCCATTCACGCTATATTTCACGCCTTATTCTGTCAGTTACGGTTATAATTATGGCTACGCTATGGATGGTGCGTGGGGAGTTCAGACGCCTGTTGACAGTAATGTTTTCCAGTCACCGTCTGAAAGTATACTTGTCACGGATACAGAAGATAGAAACTCTTCTGCGTATGATCCGACCTATATTGTCAAGTGCATAGATGATCCAACATATGGCTATACCCCTACTTCATTCATTCCTTCTACACGACATGGTGGCGGTAAGACGACCAATGCATTGATGCTTGATGGTTCGTCTACTTCTCTTGCCCAGGAAGATTTTGAAACAGAAGAGCTCTTTGACCGTGAGTAGAATATAACAGCAGAAATATTACATGAATTAGGTTGATACAGGATACAGCTTGGCTTAACAAAAGATGTTTTGTGATCAGGCTGTATCCTGATAATCTAAAAAATTATAAAGACACGTCACTTCTCAAAAAACTAATTAGACTTAACTCGATTACTCAAACGGACCATTTTTGACAATAAAGTTAACACAACAATATTAGAAGAAAAAGTTTATATACACTTGTCATTCCCGCGCAAGCCGTAATCCAGAGAGTTACTTTTTACCCTGGATACCCGCTTTCGCGGGTATGACACAACGAATCGGTCAGTTTGAGTCAATTAGGTGATAAAAAACCCAGGGCTATGTTTTTTATTTCCATCACTTCTTTGAAACGAAATGAGGTTAATGATGGGGCATTCCGGATGCTCAACAACGGCCAGGAAGCAAGGCAAATTTCGACTTTTTGTCTTTCTTATGTTCGTGTGCCTGATAAATTCTTCCGAGGTTTTTGCTGCTTCCAAAGCACAGATTCATCAACTGTGGACAAAGCATAATGATGTAGGCAGGGCGATGGATCTTGCTTATTATAACGCAGGAGCACCGGTTGATATTGTTCTGTATGACTTCAATGAACTTTGCAGGCAGGGCAAACCGGTCAAGCAGAATTTGTATGACCAAGCCAAACTGGTTGACAAGCAATTGCGGGAAGACTGGCTGAAACTTGAACAGAGACGCCAGCTTATTGAAGACAGACTTTGGGAACTTTCTCCTGACAATCAATACGTCCTGAAAATAGAGGACATTGATGATTACGGCCCTGCGGGGGAAGCAACCGTTCGGGTCACATGGTTCGCCATCAGGAAGCTTGCAATTGAATTTGAGAATGATAAAACGATTGATTTCAAGCTAGATGATTTACGCAATGGAATGCTCAGAAAAAATAATTACTATTATAAAGACGAAATTATATCCACCATTCTTATCTGCCCTCCTCCAATTGACGCACATTTTGTCAAAGCTGGTTTTGACTTGGAAAAAATACCTGAGGGAAAGTCTTTTATTGTTGTTTCCGCACTTGATCATGAAACGCCTGGTAAGACGAAACTTAGAATTTCCATTAATGATGTAGTTTGTTTCGAGGGAAGCAACCCTTTTGAAAAAAGGGATTTTACAGAAGTCAAGTTTCCGATAGATCCCGGAGTTTTTGCCGCAAGCCTACGCGAAAAATATGTGAGTGATCCGCAGGTTGAGAAAATTCTGGCCGAGCTGGATGTATTAAATCAGGATATTGAAAAGTATCAGGAAACTGCAACTGAGAAATCAGACAAGATAGTTTCGTTGGCTGTCGATGTTCGCAAAGGACTAGTTTATAAACGCAAGGAAATCAAAAAGGACTGGTGGAAACACGAATATCCGCTTGGTATGAGTATTGAAAGTATTCCTGAAGAATCGCCGACACATTTTCACTGGTATCGTCATAATCCTGAATATGTAGCTAAGAGTTTTCACGATTTGGGCGTCAATTTCGTGTATGGCTATTTTCAGGACCCGACACTACGCACGACATTTTTTGAAGAATTCAACAAACTCGGCATGCCGTTGATTCTTGCGTCCAACCGCTTGACGACAGATAAAAAGTGGGACCCAAAGGATAATAAGTACATTACTAATACTGAGGAACTCTGCAGGCAGGCTCTTGAGTATTGTGTTCCATGGCAGGAGAAGTATGAAAATTTCTACGGCGTAGTTATTGATGAACCATGGGTAAACAGTCGCATGAAGGGGTGGGGTGAAGAACAGGCCGTTGCTGATAATATAGAAGTAAGAAAGCTGTTTGTGGAATACTGCCGCAAGAACCAGCTAACACTGACGCCAAAAGGCGACTATCTGGAGATAGACAGCGACTGGTGGAAAGATCTCGAATATAAAAGTCACGAGGCACTTTGGGTGGAATGGGAATGTTTTATTCGCGACCTTTGTGCAGAACACTGGAGGAAATACGCCGAGATACTTTCATCGAACGGTTTGGAAGTTTTCCCCACGATTATAATGGATCACAGTCACTGGCGGCCACAGCATTGTTCGCTTCTTGCTTTTGGCAGACGGGTGGAGTTTATTTCCACTGACCTTTATAAAAATGGAACAACGCGAGAAGGCTTCGCGATGCAGTTATTGGAAAATGCAGCTGCGGGTAAATCAATGTTGACGACAGGCACGGGGTATTCATGTAAAACTCCAGACCGATTCAAAAGATCGCTCGCGGTTGCACTTGCTCATGCCGACGGATTGCTCCAGTGGATAGAGGTATATGCAGCAAAATATCGTAACGCTTATTACTACTGGAAAGATGCCGGTACACATACCGGGAAGGATGATCGTCAGCGAAATATTCTCCATGACTGGAGGCCGGAATATTGGGATATCCAAAAACAAATGCATAATCTTGTAAAAGATGCAAGTGGATATATAGAGAACAAAAAATCCATTGCAAAGGTCGGATTACTTTATTCCGAACGGAACGCAATAGTTAAAACTGTAACGGCTGAGACCATGAAGTATTATTTCCAAGGCGTTGCAGCCTATGGCGAACTCGCACGATATTACCAGAAACCTTTCGACAATCGATTTGTCGAAACGCTGACCCCCGAGCTGATTGAACAGTATAGCGTTTTAATTCTGCCAGCGTCTGACTGTATCGAGCGAAAATATCTTGATGTAATACGCAATTGGGTAGCCAATGGCGGAAGGTTGATATTGGTAGGCGGGTCAACACTGAGAGATCAAAATGGAATTTTGCAACCTGACTATGAACTCAACGATATAATGGGCGTTCATCATGATGGTTTTGTAAACGGGGCTTCGAATTTTGAGTTAAAGGGGATCAATGTCAAATATTTTCCGCAAAACAAGTATGCCAAATTAAAGTTAGAGCCATCTGCCAAAGTTCTTGCACGTTGGGAAAATGATGCTCCAGCCGTGATCGAAAATAAGATTGGGAAGGGCAGCGTATGTTTTATAAATATTGCTTCTCCCACAGCAACAGTTGGAGAAGAATTGTGGAAGGATGGTTTGAGGACACTATTTTGGCCTGGTCTTGGTAGGCTGATTGCGCGGTTGTTGAATGAAGCGAATATCGAAAATGTCGTGGATATTTCCGGGCTTCCTGAGGGTGTTGAGGTACAGCTGCGAAAAAGTAAGCAGGGGACTTATCTTGTTCAGTTTATCGACTGGTATGATGGACGTGAGATTGGAAATGCAAACCTTGTTATTAATCAGCCAGGCAAGTGGAGAGTTTTCTATCCAGGCTGTGAAGATGATGCAAAACTTGTAGTTTCAGATTCTCAAATTCCTATTAGAAGTTTTAATATATATGATATGATAATAGTACAGAAGGTTGAGTAAGTTTGCTTTTTTGATATTTCTGATATTATTCAAGGGCGTAAAAATGAAAGCATATATTTTCACTGATATTGAAGGGGTTGCAGGTGTTGTGTCCTTCGATTTGCATAGCAGGCCCGACGCTAAGTATTATGAGCAGGCAAAATTACTACTAACCGCTGAGGTTAACGTTGCGTGCCAGGCACTGATTGAAAGTGGTGTTACAGATATTGTTGTAAACGACGGGCATGGGCCCGGCGCTATTGTTTACGAAAAACTTCACAGTAGCGCAATGCTTATCCACGGCAGGCCTACCGCACCTACGCCAAAATGGATTTTCAACCAATATACCACGGACAGTGATTTTGTGATGATGGTAGGCCAACATGCAATGGCTGGGACTCCAGACGGAAATCTTAGTCATACACAGTGTTCGAGAACGATTGAATATTATAAGCTCAATGGTGAACTTATAGGGGAGATTGCCCAGATTGCATATTCTGCAGGCCACTATAATATCCCGCTGATTTTTCTCAGCGGAGACCTCGCTGCGGCGCGCGAAGCAAAACAGTTACTGCCGGATATTGTTACCGCCGAAGTAAAATACGGGTTGGGGCGGAATTGTGCTCTCAGCGTACCTATTGCGGAATCCCATAAACGTATAAGCAGCA
Source organism: Phycisphaerae bacterium (assembly GCA_963664745.2). GTDB lineage: Bacteria > Planctomycetota > Phycisphaerae > SM23-33 > SM23-33 > B1-G9. The sequence continues at coordinate 569,290 of CAXXMC010000004.1, read as the reverse complement.
AAGTTACCGAAGCGATTGAGAAATTTAAAGCCGGGAAGTTCTCGCCGCTAACGCAATCAGGCCCATATGAAATTGAAATACGTTATTTTTCCACGGATGCTGCCGATATGAAAGAAGCCTGCGGTTACGAAAGAATCGATCCCCAAACCGTTCAGAAACGTTCTGATAATATTATGGATGTAATTTTTTAAAATTGGACAGATAGTGAATTTGGCATGGAAATTAATAATATGATTTGCAGTGATTCTCTCAAAAAGCAAGGACTTGAAGTTGCCCGCGGGATTGCTGACTGGATTTGTAATGTCCAGTCGCCATGGGTTGAAGGTTCTTCATCGCCGGGATGTTTGCCATTTTCCGTCGATGCGTTTGATAATCGCGTATCCGCCCCTAGTTGGAATTATTCTTTTGCGTCAATGGGATTAGTCGCAGCTTTCAAATACTTTGGAGAGAAACGGTATAAGACGGCGGCATTGCGTTTGGGCGGAGTTTTAAAAACCTTCCAGATTCTGGACCCTTTTCACAGGAGGCATTACGGGGCTATTCGTGAAAATTCCCCGCTGTGTCCATGGTGCTATACTCGTGACGCCATATCGGGAGCTTGGGGGGTTCTGGATTTGTTCCGCTTTACGGGCGATGAAGAATATTTAGAACGAGCCAAACTTTTTGGTAAATGGCTTGTTGAGATGGGACTTGACGAAGAGGGGTATCCATGGTTCGGCGTGCAGCTTGAGCCGAAATTCGAGCCAGACTCTCCCGAGCACATTCAAAACGATATTCAGGGAAATTTTCAGGGTGGAAGTCTGAATTTTTTCTACCAGATGTATAAAGTTACCCGTGACGAAACATGGGTTGAATACATGAAGCCCATCGCCGATATTTTCACGGACTACATCCAACAGCCGAGCGGATATTTTGTAAGCGTATTTCGCAATAGCAAAATTCCCGTTAAACCAGACGATCCGTATGCCCAGCTGCACCGCGGTAATGACGATCTTGGAACTCTTGGTTTGCTCTGCATGTATCAAGTTTCAAAAGATGAAAAATATCTAAATGCCGTCAAAAAGTTTCTTAATGCCGTCTGGGCGGCTCAACGCCCGGATGGACTTTTTGAGGACTCACTTGCAGCCAGTCCGGTTATACTTAATGCGACTTTGCAGGCGGGCGATCTGATGGAAATCAAATCGTTTACTCAAGCGAAATTTGAATCGGCATTAATGGGGATTTTCGGAGCGACAAGCTCAGGGAATCTCAATCCTCTCATGAAAGGTGCTTTAATAGAAAAGGCTTCCAATCCTTACGAGGTTACAATGCGGGCAAACTGCTACGCACTTATCTTTTTGCTGAAGCTCTTCGGTGGTGTAAAAGAATATCTCAGCGCCTGATGGTTATGAATATATGTAGTTCAATTACAAAAAAATTTTATCGAACGTTCGTAGGACTGAATACAAATGAAAAAGACGGGATTTTTTTTAGCGGCTTTGATTATTTTATCTGCCAATCTGAGTCTAATCGCTGCCCCGGAAGGGATGAATGACAAATTGCCTATTAAAGTTAATGTTGGCGACATGGAGTTTGAGTACGGCTTTCCCGATGGAATGAAACTGTCGGTGTATAATATCCCTATAATCAACAGTAATGATGTTTGTGCCGTATCCAAGGGTTGGTCAGAGGTTTTCTATGTTACTAGCAGGGAAATGTCAAACGCGGATAAGGAGTTTGAAATAAAACCTTATGGAAAAGGTAAGCAGATAATAATTTATCATAAAAACTCAAAGATTAAGGATTCGCCTTTTCTGGCAAAGGAAATATTTACTTTGCTGCCCGATAATACGATTATAATTCGGATTGATTTTACGTTTGATTCAGATGCTCCAGCTATCATTCAATGGCAGGTTGCCCGATTTGTTCCCATGGTATTTATTGCCAAAGAATATCGGGCAAAGAGCAAAGATGGGAAAATAGTGTCGGGTGTAGTTCCATTTGAAGCCAAGACTGCCGATTTTGAGAAGGCCATGTTTGCCAAAAACTTTTCTTCCCTGACATTTCAGACAAAATTTGGGTCAATGCAGATAGAAGCTGACCCTGAGGATGAAATGTGTGTGTCGGATTATCGTAAAAACCGATGGGGTTATACGAATCCCACTTTTTGGTTTGGCATGCTGGAGAGGAATCTTTCCAAAGGGAACGGCAGTATTGAAACAACCATTAGATTTAACCGTAAAACCACGGCTAATATGAGTGCGTTGGAGATCAAGGCATCGCCTGAAATAATATCCGTGAATGATGCCGAAAGGCCTTATTGGGGTAACGATTTTGTCATTCCAACACCTAAAAAACTGGATTATACAAAAGACAGGTTCCCGCTATCGAAGGATACAAAAATCTATGTAGGCAAAAACCCATCACGCGGGATACTTGACGCTGTTGAATTTTTAACAGACGAGTTTTCCACAAATTTTGCATTGGATATTCCGGTCATTCAGAGCGAAGCGCCGGCTGGGGCTTTGAATGTGATACTCGTAGGCGAAAAAGATCGTTACATCCAGCCTGCACGTAATTGCAGTATTACAGGCGTAAGTGTTCCGAAACATTCCGAAGGTTATAGTATCTTCGTCAACGGCAACACTGCCAGCGTTGCTGCGAATAATGCAAAGGGGGTGTTTTACGGGATAACTTCGCTGGTGCAGCTTGCAAAACTTGCAGGCGATGAGTTCTATTTGCAAGGTGCAAAGATTGCGGATTATCCTTCGCTTGATTTGCGCGGAATACATTTTATTGTAGGGAATGACAGCAGGCAGATTAAAAAGGCCATTCGGATACTTATGGCGAGATTTAAAATAAATACGCTGTTCTGGCAGTGTGAATATATCAAGTGGGATTCTGCTCCTGAGATATTTCATGAAAAATACACGCTCGATAAAAAAGATGTCCGTGAATTGCTTGCGACGATTTCAACATATTCCATGGAGGTCGTTCCGTTGATTCCGACTATGGGGCATGTCAAATGGATGTTCCACAACGGCCAGAATTTGGATCTGGCTGAGGATCCCGATCTTCCGTATGCTTACTGTCCGACAAATCCTGATACATATAAATTCATTTTTGACATTTTCCAGGAAGCCATAGATCTTTTTAAACCCCGTTACTTTCATATAGGTCATGATGAAATTACTCTGACGGCGCGATTTCCGTTTAAAAGTAAATTTACCGGGAAAACAGCTACAGAACTTATGGTTGATGACATAATAAAGATCAACAAATGGTTCGCCGAAAGAGATATCAAGGTCATGATATGGGGCGATATGTTTTTGACTGGCGATGTGGCATCGAGTTCTGCTTATGGTGAAAGTCCTGAGCAGGCCACAAAAGGGCGGCAGTCATTACCGAAAGACGTCATTGTTTGCGATTGGCATTATTCGCCTGTAAAGCCTGATGAGTTTATTTCCCTGAAGGCATTTCATGATGTTGGCATGAAAACTATTGGTTGTGGCTGGGATAATCCGGAGAATATTCAGAATTTCAACCAGGCCTGTGTAGATTTTAAATCTATGGGATATATGCAGACGACATGGGCGGGTTATGAGTTCGACGTGGACGGTAAGCGGCAGTTCTGGCCTCAGTTTTGGGCGTATATACTGGCAGCAGAGTATTCATGGAATGGCGGGAAAACGCCGGTTGCCGAATTGCCTTTTAACGCGCCAACAGTATTTACTGATCTATGGAATGAAGTAAAGCCCCAGCTGGAAAGCAGGCAGGGTTATGTTTTCAATCTCAGCAAAGTTTATAACCGCTCTCTTTCAGATAATGAGAAACTTGCAGGCTGGTTGGGGTATGGCTCGGGGATGGACCTCTCGACCTTTCCTGCTGACAAGAAGTTCTTTGGAAAAACGCAGTTTACGATAGATCAAAATGCCGCGGGTGAAAATGTCATTTTGCTTGCAAGCCCGATGAATCCGGACGGGGATTTTCCACAATCCGTTCAGCTTGAAACAGGAGGTATTTCTGTTTCGCAAATTGACATTTTGATAACAGCGACATTTCGGACGCAAAAGGATAAGAGGATAGGCCTGATTCTAATTAACTACGATGATGGTTCAACGAGTAGTACTGAGTTGAAGTATGGTGAAAACATCTTCGCTTTTGACGAAATGGGTATTGATGATAATCTTAAAATAGCGTGGCATGGAAGTACCCGCTCAGGTAAGGCAGTATTTGTCAATCAGCTGATTCTAAAACAGACCCTGCCAAAAAAATCGAATCGATAACAATAGAAAGCGAAAATACCGAAACGGCACCAGTAATAATTGCAATAACCGCGATTAAATAAACGCTGGAACTCAATAAGCCGCTATCAATGCAAGTGTTTGAAACTATAGTGCGTTGGGCAAAAAAGCGCCCAGGTTTTGCAGCATTTTCTGGAGACTTCGTATTTCTATTTTATTTGTTTTCTGATGATTCTTTGATGCGAGGGCAGCGGCACACCCTGCAGCCTGGCCTGTGATGTAGCAGCCTGGCATTGTCCTGATCGATCCCTGGACAAATCGATCTGTGCCGATGCATCTTCCCGCGCAAAGAAGGTTATCAAACCCTGCAACCTGCAGGCTGCGGTATGGTATTCCGTAGCTTTCGCCTGGTTGATATTTTTTACCCTCATAGTATTTCAGGCATTCTTCTCTGCCTTTTTGGTCTGGCGTGGCTGGGTGAATGTCTATTGGATAGCAGTAACGTCCGATCTCGTCTTCAAAGCTTTGACGTGCGAGATAATCATCCATGTTAAGTTCGTAGTTGCATTTGATTCGGCGGGAATCCCGTACCCCGTGGATTGCGCCGGTTCCGCTCAGTTCGGCGTTTTCAAAACCTGGAATAAATTTACGATAAAAATTTTCAAACTCGCGATTCTGTTTTCTTCCTTCAATCATGGCTTCAGTTAGCGATTTTGGATCAAGCGGATTAAGTCCAAATGAATGCCCCATATTACCGCCGCCGATTCCCCATCCGGTCTGGACGATTCCCGTATGATGGTGGTTGTTCACCTTGAACATGCCGGTTTCAAAACCGCGCCAGATTTCCTCTCTCGGTACAATGCCGGCTTTTTCGAGGCGTTGCCAGTCTATATTTGCCCATGTTGAACAAAGTGTTCCGGGCATTGTAATTCCATTTTCATTACCAATGTCAAACTTCGCTCCACAGCTGGCAGCCAGGTCGCCATCACCACTGCAATCGATAAAAACCTCGGCTTCAACGGCAAATAATCCGCCTTTGGAATTGAATATGGCGTATTTGGCTTTTTTACCGTTTGTCTCAGCCCCGATGAACTCACAGCCAAGGAGAAAGTCGACCTTGTTTTCGATCATCAAATCATCGTAAGTTTCCTTGAGGAATTCGGCATTAATGGCATTGGCAAGAGGCCCGCGGGAGTCAAGCAATCTAAGTTTTTCGTGAATCTCACGCCCGATCCCATCGGCGACAAAATTCACGCCGTCGGTAAATGTCATGAAGATAGGAACCATGCCAACCGTACCCAGCCCACCCAATGCGTATTGCGATTCTGCAAGAAAGACATTTGCTCCATTTTTCACAGCAGCCAGACCCGCACTGCAACCGGCAGGGCCGCCACCAATAATGCAAACGTCAACTTTTTTATGAATCGGGACGTTTCTGGAAAATTGCATTTCGTGTATGGTCATTTTGTTTTCTCTGTTTCGGGCGGCAAATGAGCGTCCTCTATGACTACATGGTCCACTTTTTCGACCAGTTCTATATCCTCAGCAGAAACATGGCCTACAACTCTTCCGTCATCAAGCACGTTTACCTCTTTTTCCTTCAGCCTTTTGAACATGCGGCTGAGGTCTATCGTCCCGCCGATGGTGAACCAGACGGTTGTAACGATGCCGATAGCTCCGGCAAGAATGATATTGTAAAACAGGAACCAGTTTGCCCACCAGCTGTTAGGCCAGGGACTAAAGGCGTTCCATATCACCAGCACTACAAAGCTTCCGAACTGCCACACAAACGTATAAATGAAGACCGACCACGTCAGCGCCTTATCGCCCCTGGTATATTGCGAGTCGATGCCAAGCAGCGTTTTTAACGCATTTCTGACTGTAAGTTTTTCTTTTTGGAGTTCAGTGCCTTCGCGTCGATATTTACCGCGGTGCAGCATTCGGTCCATGTTGAAAGGTTTACGGCAGGTCAGGAAAGATAATCCGAAATAAAGGCCCAACGCGACCAGCATGGACAGCAGATAAAATTCCATCGAATTGATTGGGAACTTATCCGGGGTTACCGTCCAGACTATATATGGATGGAACGGTTTTGACACAGTCTCCAGGAACCAGCGAACGGCATTGATCATGCCGTGATTGACGAGGAACGGATAGATATGATCCATCCAGTATTTCTGAGCGAAGATTCCCCCCACAGCAACCGCTCCGCCACCGATAAGAGCGCCAAACGCCCCCGCTGTGGTGCCACGCTTCCAGTAAAGTCCGAATACAATCGCCGGGCCCGCTCCGCCGCAATAAATTGCACCGGTTATTGCAAAGAACATTAAGATGTAGTCAATCTGGCCGAACAGGAAGGAAAACAGAAAGGCGAAAATAGCTACGCCCGCAATTACGCATCTCAGCAGCAGCAACTGCTGTTTTGGAGTAAACGGTTCGCTTCGGAACGGAAGAATAACATCCTGAACTATAATGCTGCCCCACGAATGCATATAGGTGGTGTCGGTACTTATAAGCAGGAATATCATAATTGCGCAGAACACGCCGGTTATACCGATGGGGAGCATTTCCTTCAGCGCCATCGGCACACGCATCTGGTTGAATATCGTCCCGAAAGATTTGGCTTCTCCCCGGTTCTCAGATTTCAATGCCGTTTGAACAACGGCAAGTGGATCGGCATGATCGATTTTTGGAGCAGGTGTTTTGTCAGAATTTTTATTGTTACCATTCTGAAGGTTATCCTCCGCTGCTACCTGGTCAAGACGAATCTGCATTGCAGGGCTTATTTCGCCCGTTTGGAGGTATTGTTCCGCCTGGCTTCGGACTTCGGCGAACTCTGCCTTGTCGGCGACATCGTTCATTACCTTCCGGGAAAGCTCATTGCGTACATTGTTTGCTGGTTTTGAAAAGTCAGAATTGTTCAAAAACGTATACGCCGCTATTGCCAGCAGGATATACATCATAACCGAAAACCCGGATCGCCATGAGCCGAGAATATTGCCCATTTTCTGTTCATGCGGAGTGGCAGCTGCGGCGTTGTAGCCCTGGTTGCCAGACCATGACATACGATTCAGTATCCCGCCGAAGATTCCGACCAGAACATAGAACACGTTGAAGTCTCGCAGCTTGGATATGTCATACGGGTTGAGCATGCTCTTGCCCGGTTCCCTGTTCAGCAGCGTCGGAGCCATCTGGTCGAACCACGAAAAATGAACAAGAATGTAAACCACTACGATCACATACATTGGATAGCTCAGGATGCCCTGAACGCAGTCGGTTACCATTATTGTTATCTGGCCTCCGAGCATTACGATGAGAACCGCTATCGATAGAAAACCGGCCATGACAAGAGCGAACGTCGGGAACGCGTATCCGAAGATATAAACTTTTAAGGGTAGTCCGCAGAAGTAGATCAGGAACCTTGCACCCACAGCTGGGAAAATGGCATAGTTGATAATGCCGGATATCGACTGCAATACAGCTGCGAAAATTCTGAAGGACTTGCTGTATCGCATGCCGAAAAACTGCCCCATGGTCATAGCTCTTGTTTCCCTGAAGCGATAAATGCAGAATCCCGTCAAGGCCATCAGTACGCTCATTGGCATCGCGACCGCGCTCCAGAAACTAAGCGCGAATCCGGATTTGTAGTACATCTCGAACATGGCGACCAGGCTGATAAGGCCCATTGCAGCTTCGCCGTTGGCGACGGCGACGACGTACCTGCCCGCAACTCTGCCAGCTGTCAAAAAATCGGAAACGCCCTTGACGTACCGCTGTGTCCTGAATCCGATGAAACCCACAATAAGAAGCGGGATGCAAACTATCAACCAGTCAATCCAATGCATACGACTTAATCTCCCAAGGGTTTGATGGGAGATTTAAGTCCCAGTTGGCCTGCGATCCAGCGATCCTGAAAAATGGTGAAATCTCTGTCAATATCGTGTCCCATAAGTGGCTTGTTGATTATCAGCTTGGGTGCGTCTATTGAATTAAAAGCGGCGTAAACCGAACTTGGACTGCACGTGCGGTCAATGAAACCGACGCATACGATTGTGGGGCATTTTATGGATTTGGCAAAATTGACTACATCGAAGTACGCTGACATTTCGAGATATTTATCGCGGGGCTCTCCCGCCCTGGCCAGCCCTGGCCAGCCCGGTTTGCGATCCAACAGAAAACCGCCATGGTCGCACATGGCTGGGACATTCGCAGCTACCGCGGTGATTTTATCGTTCAGCCCAGCCAGTACCAGCGAAGTTCCGCCGCCCTGACTGCTACCGACAGCTACAAGATGCCTGCCATCCCAGTCGTTTCTCGAACAAAGCCAATTAACCGCACGGCTGATCCCCAGAAATGCCCGACGGAAATAATATTTCTCGCGGTCAGGCGCACCATGGAGCGAATAGGTACTCTCCATGTTCAGTTGAGCGTAAACTTTGTTCAGCTCTGCAGGGTCAGCTGGGGGATCGTATTTGTGAACATTCATTCTCAGCACGAGTACGCCTTTTGCTGCCCACAGAGTGTCCGGACTGTTATGGCCTGGCCCAGCTCCGGGAACAGTCACCAACGCCGGGAAGGGCCCCTTGCCCTTGGGAACAGAAAGGTAGCCAAAGATGCGAGTGTTGTCGATATTTGCAAAACTGACTTTATAACAGTCGAATTTATCGGTGCAGAACTTATCCAGCCTGGTGAGTTTCACATCAAGCGGAATCTTATCCAATTCCGCGATACCTTTGGCCCAGAAGGTTTTGAAATCTTCGGGCGTTGGCAAGGCTGGCTTGATTTCCTGCGGGTTGAAACCTGCTCCTCCCCACGAGCTGTAAGTGTTTGTGCCGTCTTTCAAAGTGGCTTCGCAACGCAGAAAACCCGGGTGATCCAAGGTCCCTTTGATTTTGAACGGGTTCCCTTGCGAAAGATCCACCTGGCTGGTCGAGAGTACTTTTTCGCCATCATTGGTTAGGGTGACCGTAACCACACCCTCAGCTGACAGTATTCCCAGCTTCTTGACGCTGATCTCAAAGACAGCTTCCTCCCCGCATTTGTAAATCGCTTCAGGCCGGCCTGTTGAAATCTCGATCTGATAACCATTTTCCTGCGAGCCAAAAACGGAAACAGACGCCAGCTGGCAGATAATACCCACCAGCAAAAGCATACACTCAAGTTTGAGATGCCAGAATACGCTTTTTGGAACAAAATTGCCCATTTTCTTAGTTGTCCTAAGCCTTTTAATTATAGCAAATATCTAAGTTTATGTTTTGTCTTCCAAGCCCAAAGCCAAACGCTTGTCGGAAACGGGAACTGAAAGTTTTACCGGTTAATCTAGCTCTTGTTTTTTCCCCCAAGATTATCGTTGATAACATTGGGGAATCTCGCAATGGGAGAATTTTACTCCACTATTATGTCATAATCAGGAAGGCTGGTCAAGAGAATAATTAAGCGGTAAAACTTTTCCTTGCATTTACATTTACGAATCTTATGATAGCTGGTGTCTTGTTATTATTGCCTTATAAAGGCGAGAGAAAAATGAAAATAAAAGCATTCCATATCGACATGAATAATGCCCAGTTTACCGGGGAATTCCTGAAAGAGTACCTCTCGAAGTTGGCCCAGCTGGGCTACAACACCATAATTTGGGAGGTTGAGGATAACATTCGTTGGGACACCTGCCCAGAGTCCAGCCAGGTTGAGGCCTTTTCAAAATCAGAGTTTCGGGAAATTCTTGATTTGTGCGTATCGCTAGGGCTGGAATCTGTTCCGCTGCTGCAAACCATAGGCCATTGCGAATACGTACTCAAGCATGAAGCATATCGACATTTTGCGGAAATCCCGGGAAGGGTCGATCAGTATTGCCCTTTGAATGAGAAGGTGGCTTTGTTCCTTAATAAATGGATCGATGAATATCTTGAGCTTTTTGGGGACGTCAGGTTTTTTCATCTCGGCGCGGATGAGGCGTGGCACTTGGGCAGCTGTGATAAATGCAAAGCTTACGCGGAGCAATATTCGTTGTCCCAACTATATTTTCAGCACATGAACAAATTCACCAAGCCGCTGCTGGATAAGGGGATTCGCCCTATTATATGGGCCGATATGGCCTTGCGGCATCCTGAGACCATTGACCTGATAGACAAAAGAATCGTAATGTGCGACTGGATGTACGATATCTTCAAGGGCTGTGGTACGCTCTGGAATTGGTCGCTGCGGCATATGCAGAAGCCTGGCGAACTGGACGAGGATTTCAAACGTCAGTTCGGGAAATATATTTTCCCAGCTGGGGAGGGCAAGGCTGATGATTACAACATTTTCTACACGAGCGACTACCTGGCTGATCTTGGATTTGATGTCATAGGATGTCCTGCCAGCAGCGCTTGTGGGGATACCGTTTTCCTGCCCATGATTTCCTTCCATCTGCGTAACTGTTTCGATTTCATGCGAAAGGGATACGAGGATCAAATGGCAGGCTGGGCCCTGACCAGCTGGACTTGCCACCTCTTTCCGTGGATTCTTCAGGAAGCGTGCATTGAACTGCCAGCCTGGCTGGAACGGAATCCGGAAAAATCCCTCGACAGCTATCGCGAGCATTACGTTAAGCAGGCATTCGATACTGACCAGGCGGAAGCCTTTTGGAAGGCAGCTGACTGTTTTGCGGTGTCTTCGGGCATGTTTATGAAAAATGGTCAACTTGACATAGGGAAGAATCCGCGAGCACTCGAAAATGGCAGACTTGACAAGCAGATTGACGATGTTGAGAAAGCCGGCAAGCTTGATGAGGAACTGGATGAAACTGAAAAACTCGTCAGTCAATTCACGCTAGGTCTGAAACAGCTGGAGGAATTCGCCCAAAACGCAAAGGCAGGCGGGGATGTGCTCCAATGGTGGCTTCTGGGGGCTAAAAACCTGCAAAACCGGGCAAAAGTAATCCAATATCTGCTGCAAAGCCGACAGGGCATTACAAGTAACGACGGCAAAAAACTCCTCGAACAAATGCTGGAACTCAAAAATCAGACCCAAAATCTCTATATACCGATCATAAAAACTCGCCGTCTCCAACAGATGATGCACTGGATTTACGATGCAACTGAAACCTCCCTCAGAAAGACTTTAGGGAACCTCTAAAGTAGTACTCCCTGATAAAGTTATTTTCTTGTCATTCCGGGCGCAGCTAAGCGGAGACCCGGAATCCAGGGAATGTAATCAAGACGGCAAAATAAGCGCATAATGAGAAATTATCACCCCAGCTGGGCAGGCCAGCATCAAACGTGGTTGCAAACACAGCAACCACGGCACCGGGAATCGGGCAAGTTTTTTACGCGACCTGATAACGTCCGCATGCCCACGCAAGCGTAGGCATGGCACCAGGCGTGCCGGGGCTCCTGTCCCGGCACGTTTTTTTGTCATTACGAGCACTTCGCTTCACTCGGTGTAAACTCCGCGAAGCAATCTCGTTCTTACATTTCAGATTGCCGCGTCGCTGCGCTCCTCGCAATGACAAAAACACAACTTTTTCCTTCTGTGTCATACCCGCGAAAGCGGGTATCCAGGGCAGGCCCAGCATCAACCGTGGTTGCAAACACAGCAACTGCGGCACCGGGAATCGGGCAAGTTTTTTACGCGACCTGATAACGTCCGCATGCCCACGCAAGCGTAGGCATGGCACCAGGCAGCCACTCCACTTGGATGACAAGAAAAAAACTTTTTCATGAACCTCTAAAGTAAATAGTATCCGGGTAGCGATTTAAGCTTGACAAAAGGCGAAAAATCGGATAAAGTTATACCGGTTAAACTAGCTTTGGTCCTTATTTGAAGACTGATTAGAGGTATTTAGTACGTTCTTTAGTTCTATCGGTTAATTTACATGTTTTACGAAGGAGATATCTTATGAAGAGGGACATTTTTAGGATTGTTTTGGCTTTTATTTTGGCTTCGGCTGGTTTTTCATATGCCGAAACCAACATTACAACTCCGTTTGTAGGTATAACTTGTACTCAACGCTCTGAGGTTGTGCCCCGTTTATTGAATATAAACGTGGTCGAGATAGACCTCCAAGCTGCCGGGCTTGGGTTCTATGTGACTCCGGGTAACGGTGATTTTGTTTCTGGAGAAACAACCCCGCAAAACACGCAGGCTTTTCTTGAGCAGAAAAATGCCCAGCTGGCGTTCAATGCTCATTTCTTCGGCTATGTTACAGGTGGAGGTGTCGATCTCTACGGGGCGGCATACTCAAATGGGTACCCTGTTTCGACATTTTCACCAAGCTGGCCTACTTTGGGTATCACTCAGAGCAATCAAGCTGATACCTATACTCAGTTTCCCACAGCCTACGGTGCATTGTATAACGCGATTGCCGGTAATGCTCTGATTCTGACAAACGGAGTGAATACTGCGCCTACGGATGATACGCTTCACACTTACCTTCATCCGCGTACGGCGGTGGGGCTTTCTGCTGACAAAAAGAAGATGGTCATCATGACTGTAGATGGCCGGCAGACCGGCATTAGTCTGGGGGTGAGTACAAAGGAACTGGGCTATCTTATTGCTGAATATGGCGTGTACAATGCAATCAATCTTGATGGCGGCGGATCGACCCAGCTGGCTATTAATAATTCAGAACCCCATTATGCCAATACTCCTTCCGAAGCGCCTCGCGCGGTAGGCTCAAACATGGCTGTGTTTGCTACTCCGATATATGCAGCAGCAGGACAGACACCCAGTCTGATTGCATACGAAGATTTCAGTTACGAGCGTTGTACCCCAGGCCATACCGGCAACACAACGCCTGACAGCGGCGGGTTGTCTGCCCTTTTGGGCGGCAGTGGCTGGGCGGGAGGCTGGAAAGAGGCTCAATCCAAAGATGAATTCGATGGATACATCTACGCCGGAATCGCCACCTACGAAACCACAGCCGATGTCAGCGGAAATAAAACAGCTCTACTGAACTACACCGATATGAGTGGAAGAACGCTCGTTACTCAGGGCGCACAGATGCGTACAAGTTTCGGAGGCTGTTCTGTTACGAACCGTTATGTTGACGTCTCTAAGGTTGGGGTGGACATGATAAAAGACGGCCAGATTGGCGCAAACGGCAGCGAAGTATGGGTCAGCTTCCTTGCACAGTCTTACGGCACGAACGATTACTCGGAAGCCTTCATTCAGCTGGGCGATGGCGTAAGGTTCGGTATGCTTAAAAATAACAAGTGGGGGATACAGGATTCCCAGAATCAGACTATAGAAGCATTTTCGCAAATTGATGTTGGCGACTCGGCCATGTTCCTGGCCAAGCTTTTGTTCCTTAATGGACAGGATCGGGTGCAAGTCTGGCTGAATCCTTCACTGGCCGGTGTCGGCGATCTGGGTGCCCCTGACATTGATGTGCTGGTGTCTGATTTCACTTTCTCCAGCGTGAATGTAATCGGCACATATTCGACGGACTTTGACGAGTTGCGAATCGGAACTACATATCAGGCGGTTACTCCCGCAAGCGTTCCCGAGCCGGTTACGATGATGATGACGTCATTGGGGTTCCTGACACTCCAATATTGCAAAAATAAACGCGGTGCGAAATAAGTTTGATTTCTTCTCTCTGCTGTCCAAGCCCTTGTTAATCAAGGGCTTTTTTTTCGTCTCCACGTTTGAAAACATTCGCGTAGTGTATCATATTTGCGGTGAGTTTTTGGGCGTCGGCTGGCAGGTAACCTTTCAGTCCCCAGAGCGGATAGCCTATAAGTCCAGCTGTGAGGTCGTCGGGTGAGAAGACTATCCTGGGCTGGTCTTGGATATAAACAGCTTCCAGCCTGGGTGTTCGCTTCTGGCTGCGGGGCAGGGTAAGGGACAATGCTCTGCGGTAACGGATTTGGTCGATCTTGTAAGGCCCAGCCTGGTAGATCGCGGAATTTTGCGGCACCAGATTCACTTCTCCGAAATTTCGCATGAGCTTCTCGAACGATGCGATGAAACCTCTGCTTCCGCCGGTTGCATCACCTATAATTGTTCCGCCGTCTGAGAGATACTTTTTCAACCCAGCCAGCTCGATGTCGGTCAACTCAAATTCCCCCGTACCGGTCATGTACGCAGCGGGCCAAAGTTTCGCGTCTAGTTTTTCCAGTGTCAAAGGCTGGGATATTTCCAGCTTGATTTTTTTGTCGTGAGCGAGGACTTGTCCGAGTTTGACAAGGGCAGCTGGTTCCGGATCGTATAGGCCGCGATATTGAACTTTTGCGACACGCAAGACCGGAGCGTTTTTCGGCAGGGGAGCTGTTTTTTCGATAGGCCAGGCCAGGCCTCGCGGTGTGTCCGCGCCTTTGTCTGTAAGGTACATATAAAGGTTGGCAAGCAAATTGTAGGTTGGTTTATTTCGCTTGTTCGAGCCGATTTCCAATGCACGTGAAAGTTCTTTTTGCGAATGAATGGCCAGGAGTCTGGCACCGTTGGTCACAGCCAGGAGATTGGCAGGCTGAACGTCCGAGAATTGCAGATTGTAGACCGGATGATCAGCTGGCACGGGCAGGAGCCTGTATCGCGGAAAAATCCGCTGGTACAGCCTGTGCATGTCGAGCGAAAATTCGCCGTTATCTCCCGCGGCTTCGGAGAGAATGGTCCCGCCCTGATCCACGAAATTTCGTATCGCCGCGACCTGCTCGTCGGTCAGCACGATTGGCCCGGCCCCTGAGATATAGAGAATTCGACCGTCGTTCCAGTCAGCCTGTCGGGAATCGATATCAACCACCTGCCAGCCCAGGCCTCGTTCGTAGTTATAGCTCAGCCATTCGGTCATCTTGGCTGCGTCGTGAGGCCTGGCGTTCCACAGGCCAGGATAGTTGAGCTTGTTGACGAGAATCGGTGCTCCGCCCTTTGTGAGGAACAGCAGGGCCAGGCACGTCGGTTCGATCCTGTCGCCGAAATGCCAGCTTCCGTCGGCCTGTTGTTGGCTGATGAGCTCCTGCGAGCCAGCCTTGTACCAGTTCACGCCGCCGAGATATTTTCGCCCGGTGATCAGGCCTACTCGCTGCAAAGCGAACAGCCATTGAAAATACCACTCCGGGCCTTTACGCGGATTGAGTTTGACGGAGAAATTCTGCCTCAGCCAGTTCAACCCGCGGTCAATGGAGTCATAATGCTCAACAGGTTTGCAGTCCAGGAACTCTTCTCTGCCCAGCTGATCGAAACAGATCGACAGCACGACGATACCCTCAGCGGTGGTCGAGCCGTAGGGGTTGCCGATGATTTGGCTGCCGATTTTGTGCAGCCTGTAGCTCCAGCCTCCGTCGGGACGTTGCTGTTCAAGCCAGTATTTTTTTGTGATTTTCCAGTAGGACGGATCGATTTCCACGCCCCGCGTAGCAGTGGCCCACATACCCATCGCTGCGAAGAATCCACTGTCATTGTCGTACTTGTCGTCCGGGCCAAGCTTTTGACCGTTGGCGGACGTGTGGGTATAGGCTCCGTTCTGATACGCAGCTGATTTCAGCCAGAGTGTTTCCTTTTCCAGTATTTTGTTTGCGCGGTCGTCTTTCAGGGCAGCGAGGGTCATTGCCCGCAGTGCTACCGGGTATGTGCCCCGCAGATTCTGATCCATTGCCCATTGAATGGCCCGGCGGAGCTTTGGGGTTTTGCGATAATCCACTTCCGCGGAGATAAGCGCATAGGCGCAGAGTAGCGTTTTGACCCCGAACCGGGGGTCTTTTGGATTGTATTCCGTTTCGCAGTATCCGTCCTTGCTCAGCTGGGCCAGGACGTACTTCACTGCGGAGTCAATTGACCGCTGGACATCCATCGGCCTGGAGTGACTGAGCTGCACTTGTGCCACTGCCGGTGAGGCCAGGCAACATAATGCCAAAAAGACTGAACAAACACTTCTTCGCATCAATCCATCGTCCAAAGCACAAGCATTCTCGGAGACTGGAATTTGTCTATCGTCTCCGGTGAGATATTGATGTTCACAGACCCCGCGGCTTGGCCTGTCAACAATTGGCCAAACAATCCTTCATGAGGTTTGTAGTGACGAACCGTGGGGTTATTAAGCCCCGCCAGTTTGCCAGCCTGCTCGTAAGCATCGGGCAAAAATCCGATCTTGTCGATCAGGCCTAGTTTCATGGCTTCGTCGGGCAGGTAAATCTTGCCGTTAAACGGTGCAGTCTCCTTGACTGTTACGGTTCTGGCGTCTTGCCCAGCACCGACCGTTTTGTCGTAGGACTCCTGCCTGGGTTTAAGTTTGTCTCCGCGTCCGTCGCGCACGATTTGTTCAAACGAAGTCTGGATGGTATCCAGAATTTCAGTGATGCGCAGCCTTTCGTATTCGTCTGGAACTTTGAACGGGCTTAGCATATCCTTCCAGCCTTGGGCATGGGTGCTCTTGAACGTCATCATGTCCATGCCGATTTTTTCCATAGTTCCGCTCACGTTCGGAACCTGGGCGATCACGCCGATACTGCCTGTGATTGTCGAAGGCTCGGCGTATATTTCATCAGCCGGGGCTGAGATCATGTATCCGCCGCTGGCAGCTACTCCGCCCATGGAAATTACCACCTTGCGTCCGGAGTCCTTGATCTGCTGGATCATGTGATGGATTTCTTCCGAAGAGGACACTCCTCCGCCCGGGCTATCCACGCGAATGACCACAGCCCGGATGTTCTGGTCTTTTTTGACGTGTTGGTAGAATTCCGAAAATTTATTCGCAGCCTCGCCATCGATCACCGTGTCTACGGTGTAAATTGCGATAATCTGATCTTCGCGCCCTGTCTGGATGAGTTCCGAGTTCAGGCCGTCGGCGGAGAAGGCCGCCAGTGCGACCAGCAGGTAAACGTTCATTACAATCGAGCCGATAAAAATCAGCCAGCCGATTCCGTGAAATATCCGACCGATGAAGGAAGGTCCCTTCGCTGCGGGTACCGAGACATAAACAGGCTGTGGTGCTGATCCATAAAACTGCTGCGGAGCAGGCGGTGGGGTTGGTGATGAGGGTGGTATGCTTGTCATTGTTGTCTCCCAGTATGGCGTCAGAGCTAATGACGCATACAGCTGAATCGTTCATTGCTCCGGCAAACTCCTTGACGTCTCGGCATGAGACATCCTATCATGACGGTATCTACAGCAGATACTGCCTCATAAGGAATATGGTAACCGGTAATTCATGGGAAGGGCAAAATGTTTTTTGACATTGCAAATAATTCTGGCAGTCGTATTTGGTTTGGCTTGATGATTGCGGGTTTGATCGGCTCAGCTGTTTTGACAGCGGGATGTAACAAAAAATCCGCCGATGAGCAGGATGAAAATCGCATTCATGCCTTCGTCAGCATTCAGCCTCAGGCGTATTTCGTGAAAAAAATCGGCGGAGATCATGTAAGCGTTGAGGTTTTGGTCAAACCCGGTTCAGGCCCGCACAGCTATGAGCCGACGGCCAAGCAGATGTCCAGACTGGCTGAGGCGGGGGTGTTCTTTCGTATCGGCGTGCCGTTTGAGGACAGGCTGATGGAGAAAATCTCAGCCATGATGCCGGGCCTGAACGTCGTAGATACGCGAAAGGGCATTAAGCTCCATGCCATGCAGGATGACGAGCACGATCGAGACGCACACAAAGGTCATGATGAGCACGAGGGCATGGACCCGCATATCTGGATGAGTCCGCGACTGGTGAAAACCCAGGCTAATACGATATGCGATGCGTTGAAAAAAATAGACCCCGAACACGCAGAGGATTATGAGCGAAACCTGCAAAAGTTCCAGGCTGAGCTGACTGGACTGGACACAACAATTGCAAAGAGGTTGGCTCCGCTGAAGGGTAGCACGTTTTTCATTTTCCATCCGTCTTTGGGGTATTTTGCCGACGCATATGGTTTGAAGCAACAGGCTGTCGAGGTGGAAGGCAAGGCGCCGTCAGCCAGGCAACTCGGCGAGCTTATTGCCAAGGCTAAGGCGCAGGGAGTGAAAGTGGTGTTCGTCGATCCGCAGTTCTCCAGCAGAAGCGCCGAGCGAGTTGCCAATTCCATAGGCGGGACGGTAGTGCCCATCGACCCGCTGGCGGAAGATTACATCACGAACATGACAAACATTGCCGAAAAAATTGGGAAAGCAGGCAATAGGCAATAGGAAAAGAATAACGAATAGCGAACAAGGAATTTTGAATTTTGAAGTACAAAAAAAACATTCGCGAAATCTGTTTTTTTATTAACTCAAACTGACCGATTCGTTGTGTCATACCCGCGAAAGCGGGTATCCAGGGCTTTATTTTTACACTCTGGATTCCCGCTTGCGCGGGAATGACAAGTGTTTTTAACTTTTTTGTTCTACTATATTTGCGTTAATCTTGTTATCAAAAACGGTCAGTTTGAGTATTAAAAAATCCGTGTAATCCGTGTTTTCTTGTTTGGAATTTGAAAAATTGAAAATTGAAAATCGGCAATTGGAAATGAAAAAAAGTGTAATTGAATTTTCGGACGTAAGTTTCGCTTACGATGACGTCATGGTGCTGGAGGATGTGAATTTCAGCATCTCAGCCGGTGCCTTTGTCGCGGTGGTCGGGCCAAACGGCGGAGGGAAGTCCACGCTCTTGAAGCTCATGCTTGGTCTGTTGACCCCAGCTGGAGGTTCGATTCGCCTGATGGGGCAACCGCCTACACGCAGTTTGAAACGTGTGGGTTATATGCCGCAGCATTCGCTGGTCGATCTGAGATTTCCCGTAAACGTGTTGGACGTTGTCCTGATGGGTCTGGTTTCGACGGCCCGGGTGTTTGGACCTTATTCGAGGGCGGATCGTCAGGCTGGGCTTGAGGCGCTTGAGTATGTCAGCATGGTTGATTTTGCAGCCAGGCCTTTTTCCGCACTATCAGGAGGCCAGCGTCAACGCATCATGATCGCCCGGGCCATCGTCAGCCAGCCCGACCTGCTGCTGCTCGACGAACCCACAGCCAACCTTGACCTACGTGTGGGATACGAATTCTATGATCTGCTGCAGGAACTCAACGCGAGAATGACGATTCTTGTCGTCTCGCATGATGTCGAGTTCGTTTCCCGGTATGTCACGACCGTTGTTTGCGTGCAGCGAAAGGTAGCCATTCATCCTACGGACGAAGTTACCGACGCGGTTATCCACGACCTGTACGGCGGAGGGGTTCGGCGAATCCGCCATGAGCACGACTGCATAGAGCATGGCTGTGACGGGGAGGGGCACAAATGAGCGAATTTTTCAAAGCACTTATGGATCAGCCTTTTTTGCAGATAGCATTGGCAGGGGGGCTGTTGGCGAGTTTCGCGTGTGGGATAGTGGGCAGCTACGTCGTTGCCAGGCGGATAACCTACATCGCCGGCGGGATTGCGCATTGCGTACTTGGGGGTATGGGTGCGGCATACTGGCTGCAACGCGCACAAGGCTGGGAGGCTTGCAAACCTATATTCGGCGCGGTTGTCGCAGCGTTGCTTGCAGCGGTGATAATAGGCTGGGTCAGCCTGCGGGCCAAGCAATGGGAGGACACCATTATCGGTGCGCTCTGGGCCATAGGCATGGCTGTGGGCGTTCTGTTCATCGCAGCTACGCCGGGTTATAATCAGGATCTCATCAGCTATCTGTTTGGCAATATCCTCATGGTCTCAGCCGGGGACCTTTGGCTGATCGGTATCCTGGACGTTGTGATTATCGTCATTGGACTGGGCATGTATAAGCAGTTACTGGCGGTGTGTTTCGACGAGGAGTTTTCGCGAACCCGAGGCCTGTCCGTCGACGCCTATTATATCCTGCTGCTGTGCCTGACGGCGATGACGGTCGTGCTGCTGGCGACGGTTGTCGGCATTATCATGGTCATTGCGTTGCTTACCCTGCCTGTAGCGGTGGCGGGTGTTTTTGCCCGCAGACTCTGGCAGGTAATGGGGCTGGCTACGATACTGAGCATGGTGTTCGTGACGCTTGGCTTTGCGGTGAGCTATTCGCCCGAACTGCCGCCAGGCGCGACCATTATTGTCCTGGCTGGGGCGGTCTATCTTGTGGTTGTCATCGGCAAAGCTTTTTTGCGAAAAGGCAAAGGCTAACAAAAACATTTTGAATTTTGGAGTGTGGTTTTTGGATTGCACGCTTGCGTGCCGGGGTTCCTATCCCGACACGTTACAGGGATGTTTTTTTGTTCAGAATCTTTGGCTAAATTTTGCCTGCTTCGTATTCTTTCAACCAGGACAGGAGCCCTGGCCGACACAATGTAGTGGCAACCCAGCATGCCCACGCAAGCGTAGGCATGCCACCCAACGCCGTGAACTAAGCTGCTGGTTTTATTTTACTAATTTCCTTAATTAAAGCGAGTTCTGTTTTATTTGCATTGCGTATTTTAGGGCAGCCAGGAGGAGACTCCTTTTTCTTATGCGGCCAATTCCGGGCTTTCTTACTGCTCTTGCGAGTATACCTATCTTTCACGCATTTCGAAAAGGCAATCAGCAAATCACGGTGGGGCGCAGACGGCTGGCGATTCTGCATGGAATTACGAACAGCTCGCAGCGACATCGCAACCGACCAGCTTAGAGGATCGTGTTTTACACGAATTATCTCCGTTACGCTCAGCAGGCCCAGCAGCTGAAGGCCTATCATCGTCCAGGCAAGTTCAGCCCTGGCTTGTCGAGGGGCGCGACTCAGCATTTTACGTCGGCTTAGGGTTTGCTTCAAAGAGCGAAAGAAAACTTCAACACCCCATCGCAACTCATAGAAAAACGCAGCCTGTTTCGTACTCAATGTTTCTTCATCAAGATTTGTCAGCAGATACATCTTCTTACCATGGCGCTGCAACGTTATCAAACGAAGGACAAGTGGAGGCGTGGCTGTTTCCTGAGCCTTTACAGGCCAGAGGTAAACCGTGCCGTCATTTTCTATTTTGGCATAGCCAAGGTTTTTCAGCAGCGTTACATTCGAGCCAACACGAATCAGGAACGATCTGTTGTGAAGGAGAATTTTCTTCATCAGATCATAGCCAGTAAAACCGGCGTCAGCTATAAGCAATGCCTTTTCAGGCAGTATATGAAGCATATCTCGAAGATGATTTCGTTCGGCATCGGTGGCTTTGCCGATCAGCCAGGCCCACGGAAGCCCACTGCCGATATGCCATAAAGTCGTCAGCCAGGCCTGCGGACCGGTACCCTTTCTGCCGCCACAACCAAATGATTCCTCATTCGCTTCGGTACGCGGCATTTCCACACGCGAGCCGTCAACGGCGAAAGCCAAAAAGCCTTCACGCGTCCAATGTTCAGCTGCAATCTCCCGAAGCCGCCGGCGAAGATGTTCCATTACCGGAACTAATAGAATGTTGCCAAGCGACATCAATTGCTTTATAAAACCCTGATATGTTTGGCCGACTCGTCGCCGCGTCGGATACATTTCTATGATACATTTTCGAGCTTCGGCAAATCGGTCTTTGAGCGTGCAGCCAGGGCTGAAGCACGTCATCAATACCGTGTAAACCAAAACCATTGGCTGCCATCTGGCGTGATTTGAAATTTTGTGTTTCGAAAAATAGCCGCGGGCAGGAATTGGTTTAATCCTGACCGCAAGAAATGTCGATACGAATATTGTCTACACTGCTTTGAGTGTTTCATAAGGACTCCTTTCCGATTTTTGTCGCGACACGATTATTATCGGCAAAAGAGTCCTTTCTTATTTATAGTCCTAACGTTACAACCATTGGAAACACTAAACAGTTCACGGCGTTGCATGCCACCCGGCCTAGTGCCTATTACCTGTTTTTCTCATTCTTCATCGACATTTACAAAATGCTTTGTCAGCTCATCGCGAAGGAACTCGAAAGCGCTGTCAACATCATCGAACAGTCTAATCAGGTCTTTGTCAGCCTTGCTTATGACGCCAGCCTTTTGCAGTGCGTCGAGATGTAAAACCTGATTCCAGAAATCCGTACCGTATATGATGACGGGTACTTTGCGATGTGTCTTGCCGGTTTGCAGCAGTGTCAGCAGTTCGAACAGTTCGTCCATTGTTCCAAACCCGCCAGGGAAGGCCAGCAGGGCGCGGGCAAGGTATATGAACCAGAATTTGCGAATGAAGAAATAGTGGAACTCGAAAGATAGTTCCGGCGTCTGGTATGGATTGGGGTGCTGCTCCATGGGCAGTGAGATATTCAGGCCTATTGACGGGCCGCCGGCTTCCATGGCTCCGCGGTTTGCAGCTTCCATAATGCCGGGCCCGCCGCCTGAGCAGACTGCAAAACGATTATGATTGTTCGGCAGGCTCTTCGCCCACGTGGTAAGTCGGTTGGCAAGCTGTCGTGCGTCTTCATAATATTTAGAGTGGTTGAGGTCTCGCTGCGCACGGAAGAGTTCTTCCTGAAGTTGGTGGGTTGTTTCGTTTTCGCATTTGATCTCAGCAGCTTTGAGTCTGGCGAGGGCGTCTTCACGGGAGACTGTCCTGGCTGAGCCGAAGAAAACTATAGTGTCCCGGATATTATACTTGTCGAAACGCGTCCTAGGCTCGGTATATTCGCAGAGCATACGGATAGGCCTGGCTGCGGGGCTGTTGAGGAATTCCAGATTTTTATATGCCTTTACCGGTTCGAAAGGCTGATCTTGCTTTGGGGTATTTTCGGTCACGTATGTCTCCATTTTTTAATCGCAGGCTGTCTTGCCTGACGGACAATGATAATACCATATGCAAAGCCTGCGGGCAATTGACTTGTTGGCTGACGAAAAGACTCGACTAGGCAGGCTTGAGCGGTTAATCTACTTCACCATGAATGACAATGATTTTAATAATAACGTTTTTGGCGAAAATCCCGACGGGCAGGCTGGTGACGGCAACGAGGTTCCCCAGGTTCAGCAGTTTCAGCAGAACCTTGTCGGAGCCAGGCTTCCCGAGCATATCGCAGCTGGCGTTTTTGCCACCGGCGCGGTCGTTCTGCAGGGGCCTAATGAATTCATGATAGACTTCATCCAGGCGATGAGGCCTCCAGCCAGGGTCGTCTCGCGAGTTATCCTCAGCCATCGCGTTATGGGCCAGTTTATTGACACCCTGAAGACGAACTTTCAAAAATATGAGGAGCACCTTGGCCCGCCGAAGCCAGCTCCCAAACAACAGCAGAACCAGCAGCCTACCATTCAGAAAATATATGAAGACCTGAAACTGCCCGATGAACTTCTCAGCGGGGCTTACGCGAACGTGATTATGATCGGACATTCGCATTCCGATTTCTTCATGGACTTTGCGACGCAGTTTTATCCCACAGCTGCGGTTTCCGCGCGCGTTCATATCGCAGCGTCTAATGTTCCGGGACTTCTAAAGACTATCACCGCAGCCTATGACCATTACAGGAAAACGCCGGATAAGAACCCTCCCAAGCCCGACGACAGCAAAGACGATCTGATGATGTAAGATTTTTCAAATGCAAAAGAATTCGCAAAATTCTGCGTCTTTCGAGGAAAGGCTGGCCGATGCTATCGACGATGACAGCCTGATCGCTCCGGGATCGATGGTGCTTGTGGGCGTATCTGGCGGAGCTGACAGCGTTGCCCTGCTGCACGCAATGAGCAGCCTGGCCAAACGCGGAGCGGATTTCAAAATCACCGTCGCGCATCTGGATCACTCGCTGCGGGAAGCTTCCGCCGCCGATGCAACTTTTGTCGCTGAGCTTGCGGAGAAATTGGGCTGGCCTGGTATTGTTCAGCGGCTGGATGTAGCTGGGCTTGCGGAGAAGCTGGGGCAGGGCACAGAGCAGGCGGCCCGGGTTGCCAGGCTGGACTTCTTCGCCGAATCGGCTGCCCGTTGCAACGCTTCCGCTGTTGCGTTGGCCCATCATGCGGATGATAACGTCGAGACCATTTTGTTCAGAATCCTTCGCGGCACAGCATTGCGAGGCCTGGTCGGAATGCTGCCAATTCGAAAATTCGATTCCGGCCTGACGATCATCCGACCCATGCTGAACTTCCACCAAGCCGAGATTCTCGAATATTGCAAACGACAGAATCTCACATGGCGCAACGATCACACCAACGACGAAAACGACTATCGCAGGAATTTCATCCGCAATGAACTGTTGCCGTCGATTCGCGATCGTATCAATCCAAAGGTCGAAGATGCTTTGCTCAGGCTTGCCAGCCAGGCTGGGATGGTCGAGGGATTTCTTACATCCCAGGCTCGTCAGCTGTTGGCTGATTCGGTTTCACATGCCGACGCTGAGAGAATTCTGATCGATGTGAATATGATCTCCGCCGCTGACCCAGCTGTGCGGATGACAGCCTATCGTCTTGCCCTGCAGGATCTTAGAGCACCTCAGCGAGACATTGGTTCCGAGCATCTCGCTGCAATTGACATGCTGTTGAGCGGCTCAGGCCGGGTTGTAAACCTGCCAGGGGATTTCTCAGTCCGCAGAGAACCAAGCCAACTCCTGATCATGCGCGCACTCTGATCGCCTGCCTGTCCGGCTAGGAGTACGGTGTGATTAGTTCTATCTACGCAGGTTTCCAGTGACAAAAGTCTGAATATTCTATCTTTATTTCCCCAGTTCCTGTTTATTGTGAAAAGACAGGTTTTTATTTTTTTTTTAATTTTAAGCTCTTATTTAATATGCACTTGTGAGAGTAAAGGTGTTTTTTGTGGGGGAGGTTGGTAGCCTGGCTAGGCCATGGAAATTGTAAAATACCTGAAAAAAAATGGGCGGGTTTGAAACTTGGCCTATAATATCATGGCAGTGTGTTCAGAGTTGTTAGAATGTACCAGGATTTAACAGAAATCCTGTTAATGAAGCTGATGTCTATAGTAGCCAGTTGTTGATTTTGGTTAAGTCAGCTTCGGTGGGTTATGGTTAATGATGAGGTTTTGAACGGGAACTTGATAAAAAATTAGGCCGGGGGTTTTATGTACCCCAACTGCAGGTAACTGTAGTGCCAGCCCGGATCGTTGCTTGACGATGTGGGCTGGTTTGGTATATTGGCTGAGCGTGCCGCTTGCGGCGAATAGGGGAAGTTTTGTTATTATTTATGTGAGAATAAGAATTTAGCAGACCTTAGGCAAAAAGGTTGACTAAAAAAAAACAAAAAATCAAAAAAAATGTGTACTCAACTCCCTAAAAAACCGTATTATACTATAGAGAAATAATTTTGGCTTGGGTGCGTCCCAAGCTGCTATACCTTTGCGGGACGCTGCGGCTCCCGCATTTTTTTTTGGGAGAATAAAAAATGGGAAAAAGGGTTTGTATTTTTGTGGATGGAGAGAATTTTCGACATAGCATCAGCGGAATTTTTTCTGAATTTACAAATTCAGAATATCTACCTAAGCAGGCTGATTGGACGGGGTTCTTTGACATGCTTGTTAAAAAAGTTTGTAATGAGTCTGATGTTGAACGTATTCGAACATACTGGTACGTAATTCAGTCATTAGATTTTTCGCCTTATAAATTCCCAAGCGCTGAGCACAAGCCTAATGAACTCAATGAGTTGCTCTGTAGAGATGATGTACATAAAAATAAGCTAGCGGGTTTGTCTGGAGAAGAACTTGTGAACGCTTTGAAAAAATGCATGGAAGCCCTATTTGAAGCGAAGAAAACCATGCAAAACAGGTTCAATGGTTGGCAGACTATGCAAAATGCAATATCGACTCGGCACAGGGCAATTGAATTCAGGCGAGCGGGGGCAATTCGATGCAATCTTTTTGATAAGAAGCTTGGCGCTGAGAAAGCTGTTGATGTTAAGTTGGCAACCGATCTGATCATGCTTCGAGATATTTATGACATTGCCATAATTGTTTCAGGAGACCAAGATTATGTTCCGTCTGTCCAGGTTTTAAAAGATTCCGGAAAAGAAGTCGTGAATGTTGCTTTTAAAACGCGGAGCGGTAAGTTGTTTCCTGGAGGGGCAAGACGTTTGAACCAAGAAACCGATTGGAGTTTTGACGTTCTTTATGAGGAATTCAAGCAGTATCTAAAAATAGGTTAGCATATTCAAGGACAAAAAAATGTCAGCCCAGCCCACTATACTTGTTACGGAAACTCTTCAGCCCGAGGCAATGGATTATCTCCGCGCCCATTCAACGGTAATTGAATCAACGCCAGAGCGTGTGGCGGATCACATCGCCCAAGCAGACGGATTGGTTGTTCGGACTTACACTCAGGTAAACGAGGAGTTGCTTGCTCAGGCGGAGAGGCTTAAGGTGGTAGGCCGGGCCGGGGTCGCGCTGGACAATATTGACGTTTTGGCCTGTCGGGCCCGCGGAGTGGAGGTGGTTCACACCCCCGAAGCCAACACTCTTGCAGTGGTGGATTACACAATTCGCATGATAATCGAAATGAACCGCCGGTTCTGGCCCTTGGCAGGCTGGGTTAGTGGCGAGGAATTTCACGTCATTCGCAAGCAGATGTTCGGCCGATTCCTGGCTGATATGACTCTGGGTATTATAGGTTGTGGTCGAATTGGTAGCAGAGTAGGCCGGGCCGCTGCGGCGCTGGGGATGCGGGTGCTCTATAATGATATTCTTGATATCAAGCTGGACTACCCAGCAGAGGCAGTGGACAAGGATACGATTTACGCCGAAAGCGACGTCGTTACGATCCATTTGCCCGTGACGGATCTTACGCGAAAGATTATCAATGCCGAGTCGCTTGCGAAATTCAAAGACGGGGGCCAGTTCATCAATGCCGCCCGGGGGGCGTGTGTGGATTACGAGGCGCTTGGCAAGGCCCTTCGCAACGGGAAGATCAGCTCAGCTGTGATTGACTGTCACGACCCCGAACCCATGCCGAAAGATTATCCTCTTTTCGGCCTGGATAATGTTATCCTAACCCCGCATGTCGCAGCCTGTGTCCCCAAAGCCAAGGAAAATATGTCCATGGTCGTTACGGATGTCATAGCTGTCTGCAAGGGTGAAGAACCGAAATTCCCGGCACTTGATGGGGCTTTTTAGATCAGGCGATACGGTATAATACATCTAAGATATAAGCCATTTTATGGTAAGTGTTTGTGGTATATAAGAGCTATGAAAACAGGATATATGCAGCTGTATTTCTTGCCTGTTTTTTTATAGGTGCCACCTGCGGTGTGTCTCGGTGCGATGTTTGTTGAAATCATGTAGCCATCTGCCCATTATCTGTAAATTGACAAAAATAGTAAAAATCATAGAAGTAAAATGGGTGTTTGCTGATATTTCAGTGGATCAAATATACATTGACATATTTTTGTCATCATGTTAAGGTTTCTCACGAGTTAATCGCTCGATATATTTGGAGTACTCAGGGCTGAATTAAAAAGGGGCGAGTGAAGTATCGTGGTGGAGTTTGTGAAAAAAAATAAAAAATTTTAAATTCCGTGTTTGACAGGGCTTCCCTGTCTGATATACTCTCCGATTCTGTTTCTCGACCTAGCTATTGGTGTATCTGCACGTAAGGCCTTGCGGGGCCTGTGGATGTTTTGTTGACATATGTCGGTAAACAGATAGAGCGATGTTTGATGTTCATTTAGAGCTTTATTTATAGCTCTAAAATAGTGGTTTTGAATTTGAGCGAGATTAGTTTTTGAGCTGTGTTTTGCTGCTGTAGCTCAGTGGTAGAGCGCGTCCTTGGTAAGGACGAGGTCATGGGTTCGACCCCCATCAGCAGCTTTCGGAAGCGTCGGCATATTTGTTTTCGACGTTGTCCGAGACAATTTGTAAGAAGAACGAAGGGTGGCGTGCCGAGGTCGGTACCGCCTGGCGATTTTTGGAAAAAGAATCGAAAAGCCTTTTTAAATCTTAAAAGGAACATTTAGATTTAGAGGAGCAAGAAGAATGGCAAAAGAAACATTTGCACGTACCAAGCCGCACGTAAACGTTGGCACGATTGGCCACGTTGACCACGGCAAGACCACTCTGACGTCTGCGATTACAGCTGTGTTAGAGTCAAAGGGTTTGGCCAAGAAGAAGGCCTATGATGACATCGCCAAGGCGTCTGAGTCTCAGGGCCGTCGTGACCCGACGAAAATTCTGACGATTGCAACAGCACACGTCGAATACGAATCAGCCAACCGTCACTATGCACACGTTGACTGCCCTGGTCACGCAGACTACGTCAAGAATATGATCACCGGCGCTGCCCAGATGGACGGTGCTATCCTCGTGGTTTCCGCCGCTGACGGCCCCATGCCCCAGACTCGCGAACACGTTCTGCTGGCTCGCCAGGTTAACGTTCCGCGTCTGGTCGTCTTCCTGAACAAGGCTGACCTTGTCGAAGACGAAGAACTGCTCGAACTCGTCGAGCTGGAAGTTCGCGAACTTCTCAGCAAGTATGACTTTGATGGTGATGAAGCCCCCGTTGTCAGGGGTTCCGCTACAAAGGCCCTCGCTGATCCCAGTGGCGAGGGTGGTGAGCCGATCATGAAACTCGTCGAAGCTCTGGATACCTATATCCCCGAGCCGGAACGCGCAGTTGACAAACCCTTCCTCATGCCTATCGAAGACGTATTCAGCATCAAGGGCCGAGGCACTGTCGGTACCGGTCGTATTGAACGCGGTATCGTTCATGTCGGCGACAAGGTTCAGATCGTTGGCTTGGGCGAAACCAAGGAAACGACCGTCACTGG
Organism: Phycisphaerae bacterium; assembly: GCA_963664745.2. Lineage (GTDB taxonomy): Bacteria > Planctomycetota > Phycisphaerae > SM23-33 > SM23-33 > B1-G9. Next base: position 540,557 of record CAXXMC010000004.1, on the reverse strand, counting down.
CGTAGAAATGTTCAACAAGCTGCTCGACGAGGGCCAGGCTGGCGACAACGTTGGCTGTCTCCTTCGTGGTGTTGAGAAGAGCGATCTCGTCCGTGGCCAGGTTCTCTGTGCTCCGGGTTCGATTACCCCTCACACCAAGTTCGAAGGCGAAGTTTACATTCTGACGAAAGAGGAAGGTGGCCGACACACGCCGTTCTTTACCGGCTATCGTCCACAGTTCTACTTCAGAACCACAGACGTCACCGGAACTTGCAAGCTTCTTGGCGGTGCTGAAATGTGCATGCCTGGCGATAACGTCACCATGGAAGTTGAACTGCTGAACACCTCGATCGCTATGGACGAAGGCCTGCGTTTCGCTATCCGCGAAGGCGGCAGGACTGTTGCATCTGGTGTTGTGACGAAGGTTATTGAGTAGTTTTAGATTTTGAGAAAAGAGTTCATGCGAGAATCGGGCTTTTTGGGTTCGATTCTCGCGGTTTCCGGCTTGGGCCGGACTGGAAAGGTGAGCCATGGCCAAGTCTAAGGCCCGAGAATATGTCTGGATGCAGTGCACCGAGTGCAAAGACCTGAACTATCGGACGAATGTTCGCGTTCAGGGTGGAGTTCCAAAAATGGAGCTTAGCAAGTATTGTCCGCGCGAGCGGAAGCACACGCTGCACAAGCTGAAACGTAAATAACCTGCCAGGCTCGGGCGATGAAATCGCCCCGCAAGTGCTGGAAAAGCAGCTGTTATCAGGCGATAGGCCTGATGTGGATGTCTTTTTGAGGTAAGGACGTTTTCAGACGTTAATGAAAAATAGCCCGGCTGGCCCGGGAGTGTGGTCGAAGATGGTGTCGTTTTGTCGCTGGTTTATATGAGCCAGGCCTGGCGACACCATTGAGATCACCAAAATGAAAATAAAAAGGATACGGCAGTAGCTCAATTGGCAGAGCGGCGGTCTCCAAAACCGCAGGTTGGGGGTTCAACTCCTCCCTGCCGTGTTGTGTCTGCCATTGTCAATGGGCGATGGCTTGGAAAATAAGGCCTGGCTGTATTGCAGGAAAACTAGAGCATTGAAAAGTTGGAACTATCAAGTTTGATATGCTCTATAAAGAAGGTACCGCAAAAGTGCATGGACCAAAGATATATAAACGGAGTCAAGGCAAGTACACGCGAGTGACCACAGCTGTGGGTGTTATGGTTCTGGTTGCTTGGGGTTGTGTAGCTTTGGCTGAGAAACTTGGCGGCTATGGTGTTGATACCTATTTGCGTTTTGGTATTCCTCTGGCGGTTCTTGTTGGTTTCGGTTTTATCATGTTCTGGCTGGTTAACCGTCCGAAGACAGCTGATTTCCTGATTGCGACAGAAGGTGAAATGAAGAAAGTCTCCTGGTCCAGCAAGAAGGAAGTTATAGGCTCGACGAAGGTTGTGATCGTAACCACATTCATCATGGCTGCATTGTTGTTCCTTGTGGATTTTGTTTTTGCCAAGATGTTCAAACTTATGGGAGTCATGGGCTAACCCTAGGCTGAAAGTGGAAATGGAAGACTCTGAGAACCAGACAACGTTAAATAGCGAAGATCAGCAGCAGGATACCCCTGTTGAGCCGGTTGTGGAGAAGGTTGATATCCCAGCCGGGGAACAACAGGCCGGTATTCCAGCCTCATCGTCTTCAGGGCCCGCCAAGGTAATGAGCTGGTGCGTGCTCCGTGTTGCTTCCAACAAGGAAGAGATGGTTCGCGAAACGCTGGTTCGCAAGGTTGCCATTGAAGGCTTGCAGGACACCATTGGCCGAATTCTTGTCCCAATGGAACGTAGGCCTGCACCTCGTGGCAAGGCTGGCAGCAAGAAGTTTGTAGATCGAAAAATGTATCCGGGTTACGTCTTTATTGAGATGGAACTGGAAGAAGACGGCAGCATTGACGAACGCGCCTGGTTTACCATTAAGGAAACCTCGGGCGTGGGCGATTTTATCGGTTCGGGCGGCAAGCCTGCACCCATGTCCAAGGTAGATGTCGATAAGATGTTGCTCCAGTTGGAAATGGCCAAGGAAGGCGCGCCTGTTGCTCTGGAATTTGCCAAGGGTGACATGGTCAAGATCAAGGAAGGTGCCTTCGAGAATTTTGAAGGCGCGGTTGACGAGGTACTGCCGGAGAAGGGTCTCGTCCGCGTGGTTGTGACCATCTTTGGCCGGGCTACTCCGGTCGAGCTGGAATTCTGGCAGATAGAAAAAATTTAGAAAAGTTATCAGTAGTCAGAAGTCATTAGTCAGTAAAAAATACAGGGAAAATTACTGAAAGCTGAAAACGGATAACTTGAAAAAGGTAGAAAAATGGCAAAAGAAATAGTAGCAAAAATCAAACTTCAGGCTATGGGCGGAAGCGCGACACCTGCGCCGCCAATAGGCCCGGCCCTTGGTCAGCACAACGTCAACATCGGCCAATTTGTCTCTCAATTCAACGAGGCGACAAAGGATTTCAAAGGTACACCGATTCCTGTTGTGATTTCGGTTTACGCTGACCGCAGCTTCTCTTTTATTACGAAGAGTCCGCCGGCGTCGGCTTTGCTGAAAGAAGCCGCCCAGATCGCAAAGGGTTCAGGAGTTCCTCACAAGGAAAAAGTCGGTACGGTCACGAAGGATCAGCTTCGCAAGATAGCTGAGACCAAGCTGGCTGATATTTCAGCGCGCGACATCGAAGCTGGCGCGAAGATTATCGCAGGCACTGCCCGGTCGATGGGCATTACCGTTACAAACTGACCCCGTCTGACGGGATTAAAACCAGGCCAGCAGGCCAAAGCCGAACCACGGGCTTATTAGAATAGTGGGAGTCCTATGTTGATGGACGCAAGGAGAAACAAATGGCAAGACGTAAGAGCAAACGCTTTGCAAAGTGCGTGGAATCCGCACCGCAAGGCAAGCTGCCTCTCGCGGAGGCGGTAAAAGCCGTCAAGAGCTTCGAAGCTGCGAAGTTCGACATGACGGTGGAGTTGGTAATGCATCTTGGTATCGATCCCCGACAGGCCGACCAGGCCATTCGCGGTTCGATGTCGCTTCCTCACGGCATTGGCAAGACCAAAAAGGTCATTGCCTTCTGCGAAGGTGATGAAGCCGAAGCTGCAAAGGCAGCTGGTGCAATCGAAGCTGCCGGCGAAGAGTTGGTGCAGAAGATTCTGGGCGGCTGGATGGAGTTTGACGTTGCCATCGCAACGCCTGGCATGATGAAGATTGTTTCCAAGCTTGGGCGTGCTCTTGGCCCATCGGGCAAGATGCCTTCTCCCAAAGCTGGGACGGTAACCCCGGATGTCACCCAGGCGGTCAAAGATTTCGCCGCCGGCAAGGTCGAGTATCGCAACGATGATGGCGGAAACCTGCATTTGCCCGTCGGCAAGATGAGTTTCGATGATCAAAAGTTGATTGAAAATATTGAAAGTTTCATCAACTATATCAAGCGCATCAAGCCATCTACCTCGAAGGGTACCTATATGAAGAAAGTCAGCATTTCCGGCACAATGACGCCTGGTGTTGAAGTGGAGGTTGCATAGCATGAGCAAACCCGTAAAAGGAATGATAATGAAGGAGCTGGCCTGTCGGTTTACCGGCGTCAGTTCCGTGGCCATTGTTGGTTTCACAGGTATCAATTCAGAGCAGACCTACGCAATGCGTGGTCGGTTGGCTGAGAAGGATATATCTCTGACTGTGGTGAAGAATTCCCTGGCCCGGCAGGCTTTCAAAGAGGTCGGCCTGGAGTCGGCGGTTGACCTGCTTGACGGGCCATGTGCTGTAGTTTATGGCGCAGACAGCGTTGTCAGTGTCGTCAGGGAACTGCTTGATATCCAGAAGAAAACCCCCAACCTGGAAATCAAAGGTGCCGTCCTGGACGGCGATATCTTCTCCGGCAGTGCCGAAGTCAAGCAATTGAGCACTTTCCCGACCCGGGAAGAAGCAATCGGCCAGGTTATTCAGTGTGCTCTCTCAGCCGGTGCCAATATTTCAGCTTGTCTGCTTGGCCCTGCCGGTCAGATCGCAGGCATTCTCAAGGCTATCGAAGAGAAAGAAGACGCGGCATAGGTAAAGTAGTCAGGATTCAGTAGTCAGTAAAGATTATGGATTGCTGAGATAAGTGAAAGCTGATTACTGATAAGTGGAATTTAAAACTTACTAAAAAATTCGGCTGCGGATTGGGCCCGACTGCTCGGGTTTAAATGACGCCAGCGGGGCGTTGCCTATCAGGCCGGTAGTTAATCTGAAAAGGATAAAGTGAAGATCATGACAGAAGAAGCAGCAGTAGCGGAAACAAAAGACTTTGGTGCGGCCATCAAGGAGTTGGGCGACAAAATTTCAGCCCTGACCCTCAAAGAAGCCGTTGATCTCAAAGATTACCTCAAGCAGGCATACGGTATTGAACCCGCAGCTGGCGGTGCGGTAATGATGGCTGGCCCGGCAGCTGGCGGTGAAGCGGAAGAAGTTGAAGAAAAGTCGACTTTCAACGTTACCCTCAAGGCTGTCGATAACAAGATCCAGGCGATCAAGGCTGTCCGCGCCCTGACCAACCTCGGTCTGAAGGAAGCCAAGGACCTCGTCGAAGCTGTACCCAAGGCCATCAAGGAAGGCGTACAGAAGGACGAAGCCGAAGCAGCCAAGAAGGCGTTGGAAGAAGCCGGCTGCACCGTATCCCTCGACTAGTACATTTTTTAAAACGATTGTGTACGCGAAATGCGTGCGCTTTCGCCCCAGGCTTTTAGCTCAGGCTATTTTGAATGGGGCAAACAATCTGAAAAATGGTTTCAGTACCTTCCGTCCTAACGGGCGGAAGGTGCTTTTGCCCTTTTGGGCTACAGGTTGGTTGTTACCTGGAAAAGGTTATTGCAGAACATAGGACTGATAGAGCCTTTGAAAATCGAGAAACGCGGATATTTAGGTCATTCCGCAGGTTTCGGTGCGAATTAAAACACAACAGTTTTGGTTTCGGCCTGACCGGGTCGGCTAATTAAAAAAAATAGAATGAGGTTATGCCCATGCTACAAATGGACAAAATCAGGAATTTCAACAAGGTCGGCGATTCGGCACCCATACCGGATTTGATCAAGTTGCAGACCCTCAGCTACGCGCGCTTTGTACAGCTTGATGTCGATGTGAACAAGCGCAAAGACGAAGGTCTGGAAGCCCTGCTTCGGGAAGTTTTTCCGATCATCAGTTACGATGAGACGATGCAGCTGGACTACCTGCACTACGATTTGGGCGAACCCAGATACAAGCCCCAGGAATGTCGCGACCTCAGGTTGACATACGGCATGCCTCTTCGTATCAGCTGTCAGCTGAAGCGGAAAGAATCCAAGGAAGTGCTCGAAGAGAGCATTTACGTTGGTGAGATTCCGATCATGATCGGCGGCGGAGAGTTTATCATCAACGGTGCCGAGCGTGTTATCGTATCTCAGCTGCACCGCAGCCCGGGTGTAGACTTTGCCGTGGAAATGCAGGAATCTGACCGTCCGTTGCACGGTGCGAGAATTATCCCTGAACGCGGTAGCTGGATTGAGCTGACGGTTACCAAGAAGGACTCGATTTCGATGCGGATCGATCAGTCCAGCAAGATTCCCGCCACGATGTTCCTGCGGTCCATGAGCGAAAAATTCGGCAAAACGCCGGACATAATTCGCGAATTCTACAAAACAGAAAAAATCGCCGCTGATCAGATCAGGCCCCAGATGTACCTGGTTGAAGCTTATATTGATCCTGAAACCGGTGAAGAACTGGTTCCGTCGGGCGGCCAGGTCGGCGACGCAGTGAACCAGATCGTGGCTACATGCAAGAAAAAGATCGAAGTTGTATCAGACGCTTCTGATCCATTGATCCTCAACACGATTGCCGAAGATCCTTCCAACGATTACGAAAGTGCGTTGTTGCGGATTTACGCCAGGCTCAGGCCTGGCAACCCGCCGCAACTTGAGAAGGCCAAGACCCTGTTCAATGAAAAATTCTATGACGAGAACCGCTATCGCCTGGGTAAGGTAGGGCGGTTCCGCATTAACCGAAAATTCCATCAGACGGTGGAAGAATCGGAAATGACCATCAGGGTAGAGGATTTCGTCAACACAATGCGTTACATGATGGACCTGCGAAGTGGAGCAGGCCATATCGACGATATTGACCATCTCGGCAACCGCCGGCTGCGTACTATCGACGAGCTTGCAGCTGACGAACTGCGAAAGGGCTTCCTCAAGCTCCGTCGTACCGTTCAGGAACGCATGAGCCTGAAAGATCCCGAAGAAATTACGAAGATCGCCGAGCTGGTGAACTCCAAGAGTATTTCCAGCAGTATTGACTTCTTCTTCGGACGCGGCGAACTCAGCCAGGTCGTTGACCAGCAGAACCCATTGGCCCAGCTGACGCATGAGCGTCGTCTTTCAGCCTTGGGCCCAGGCGGTTTGAATCGTAAGCGTGCCGGCTTTGAGGTTCGCGACGTGCACATCAGCCATTACGGCAGAATCTGTCCTATCGAAACGCCTGAAGGCAACAACATAGGCCTGATCAGTTCGATGGGTATTTATGCCGGTGTGGACGATTACGGCTTTTTGAATACACCCTATATTACTGTCGAAAATCGCAAGGTTAATAAAGATAAAATCACCTATCTTCGTGCTGATGAAGAAATGGAAGCGATTCTGGCACCGCCGGAAGTTCTCAAGGAAGCCAAAACCCGCGGCGAAGCCACCCGCCTGCCGGACGAGAGAGTCCTGGCCCGCGTAAATGGTGAATTGAGTACGTCTGATAGCGACATGGTTCAGTATATTGATATTTCGCCCAAGCAGACCGTTGGCATTTCGGCTTCGCTCATTCCGTTCCTCGAGCATGACGACGCCAACCGTGCCTTGATGGGTTCTAACATGCAACGCCAGGCCGTGCCGCTCCTTTGTGCCGAGGCGCCTATTGTAGCAACCGGCATGGAACGGTCGGTGGTTGAAAATTCCGGTTTCATGGTTCGCGCCAAAAAGGCCGGTGTTGTGACTTATGTCGATGGAAACAGCATTGTCATTGATAATTCCGAAGAGTATGAACTTCGCAAGTTCTCCAAGCTCAACGAGCGTGCATGCTTGAATCAGAAGCCAGTCGTTCGCGAAGGCCAGCGTGTCAAGGCTGGCCAGATTATCGCTGACGGCTCAGCCTGCAAAAACGGCGAGCTGGCTTTGGGCAGGAATATCCTGGTGGCGTTCATGCCTTACGATGGCTACAACTTCGAGGACGCCATCCTCATGAGCGAGAAGGTTGTCCGTGAAGATACTTTTACATCGGTGCATCTTGAGGAATATGACGTTGAAATTCGCGAGACCAAACTTGGCCGAGAGGAATTCACGCGGGATATTCCGAACGTTTCGGAGAAGGCCCTTCGTTATCTCGATGAAAACGGCGTTGTGCAGATTGGCACTCGCGTTGAGCCGGGCGACATTCTGGTCGGCAAGGTCTCGCCGAAATCCAAGAGTGAGCTTTCCCCTGAAGAGAAGCTTCTTCACGCCATCTTCGGCCGGGCCGGCGAAGACGTCAAGAACGACAGCCTGGAACTCCCCGCCGGCGAAGAAGGCGTAGTTGTCGATACCGTTCGGTTCAGCCGACGCGTTCACATGTCCGACGAGCAGAAAAAGCAGCTCAAGAAGGATATGAAGGACTATGAAGATTCGATGAATGCCCGGATTATCAAGGTCTTCCGCAAGATGGTCGAGGAAATCAACGAGGTCCTCGGTGTCGAGATGGTTGACCCGTCCACTCGCCAGAAAGTCGGCCAGAGTGAAAACCAGGCTGTTATCATGGAACAGGTGGATACCTTCAGTACGAAGTGGATGAAGGGTGCCCCGGCTGCGAAAACTCAGGCTGAAGCCCTCTACGGTAAATTCTGGCCCAGGATTGAGGATATCCGCAAGGAGCAGACCCGCAGGCTTGATCATATGAAGCGTGGCGATGAACTGCCGTCCGGCGTTCTTGAGATGGTGAAAGTTCGGATCGCGACCAAGCGTAAGCTGGGCGTTGGCGACAAGATGGCAGGCCGGCACGGAAACAAGGGCGTCATCGCCCGTATTCTGCCTGAGCAGGACATGCCTTTCCTTGAAGACGGCACCCCGGTTGAGATCGTATTGAATCCGCTCGGCGTACCAGGCCGAATGAACCTGGGCCAGATTCTCGAAACCCATCTTGGCTGGGCAGCTGCGGTTCTGGGCTTCCAGGCTGTAACGCCCGTGTTTGACGGTGCCCTGGAAGATGAAATTTTCGAGTGCATCGCCGAGGCTAATGAGCACGTCCGTCAGCGACGGGAAGACCTCACGGTAGTCCAGGAAGCCGGAAACACTCACGAGCTTCTCGCTGAGATGCCCATCGACGGTAAAGTTCGTCTCTTCGACGGCAGGACCGGCGAACCGTTCGAGCAGAAAACGACTGTTGGTTACATCTACATGAACAAGCTGCACCACCTTGTCGACGAGAAGATTCACGCTCGTGCTACAGGGCCTTATAGTTTGATTACGCAGCAGCCTTTGGGCGGCAAGGCCCGAACGGGTGGCCAGCGTTTCGGCGAGATGGAAGTCTGGGGCCTGGAAGCATACGGCGCCAGCTATACGTTGCAGGAACTGCTCACTGTCAAGAGCGACGATGTGGAAGGCCGAACCAAGATTTACGAATCAATGGTCAAGGGCACCAACACCCTCGAAGCCGGCACGCCGGTAAGCTTCGATGTGCTATGTAACGAGCTGCGAGGCCTGGGCCTGAATATCCATCTCGAAAAGAAAAAATTGAACTTACTTGAATAAAGCAAATTCGAATATCGAAAACCGAAATACGAAACAAATTCAAATATTAAAAATGAATATTTAAACCTGAGTTTTATTACGCTTAGGAATTGAATTTTCAGATTTTGAATTTGTTTAGAGTTTAGAGCTTAGAAATTAGGATTTGTTTCACTTTTGGAGTGAAAAAGCATGGCTGAAAGCGTATACGACAGAATTAACGATTACGGCTCGGTGAGAATCCAGTTGGCATCGCCCAACGATATTCGTAGCTGGTCCTTTGGCGAAGTCAAAAAGCCGGAGACGATCAACTACCGAACATACCGCCCTGAAAAGGACGGCCTGTTCTGCGAGCGGATTTTCGGACCGGAACGCGACTGGGAATGTGCCTGCGGCAAATACAAAGGCACGAAACACAAGGGTATCATTTGCGACCGTTGCGGCGTGAAGGTTACCCATTCCCGCGTGCGCCGCAAGCGTATGGGACACATCAATCTTGCCGCTCCGATCGTTCATATCTGGTATTTCAAGGCACTGCCAAGCAGGCTTGGAACCCTGCTGGATATGCGGACAGCCGATCTGGAAAAGATCATCCTGTTCCAGGACTATACCGTTCTCGATCCGGGCCAGACCCCGCTTAAGTTCAAGCAGGTTCTCTCCGAGGAAGAGTATCGTGCAGCGCTTGACAAGTACGGCAGCGATTTCAAGGCCGGGATGGGCGCAGAAGCTATCCGCGAAATTTTGCGGTCGCTTGATCTCACCGCTCTGGTCGAAGAGATGCGTGACGGCCTGGTCAAGACCAACTCGAAACAAAAGATCAAAGACCTCGCCAAGCGACTCAAACTTGCTGAGAGTCTCAGGAACAGCGGTAACGATTGTGACTGGATGGTAATGGAAGTTGTGCCCGTTATCCCGCCCGATCTTCGTCCGCTGGTTATGCTGGAGAGCGGCAATTTCGCGACAAGCGACCTTAACGACCTGTATCGTCGAATTATTAACCGTAATAACCGTCTGAAAAAGCTGATGGATCTTAACGCTCCAGAGGTTATTATCCGTAATGAAAAGCGAATGTTGCAGCAGGCAGTCGATGCTCTGTTCGACAACGGCCGATGCCGCCGCCCCGTTCAGGGCACAGCCAATCGTCCGCTGAAATCGCTGACAGACATGATCAAAGGCAAACAGGGCCGGTTCCGCGAGAACCTGCTCGGCAAGCGTGTTGACTACTCAGGCCGAAGTGTTATCGTCGTCGGCCCGGAACTTAAACTTAACCAGTGCGGCCTGCCCAAAAAGATCGCCCTGGAACTTTTCCAGCCCTTCATTATCCGCAAGCTCAAGGATCGAGGCCTGGCTGACACCATCAAGTCCGCCAAGAAGATGCTTGAACGTCGCGAGAAGGAAATCTGGGACGTTCTGGAAGAAGTGATTTACCAGCACCCTGTTATGCTGAACCGTGCTCCTACGCTTCACCGTATGGGTATCCAGGCTTTTGAACCTGTACTGGTTGAAGGTAATGCTATCAAGATTCACCCGTTGGCTTGTAAGGGTTTCAATGCTGACTTCGACGGTGACCAGATGGCTGTCCACCTTCCGCTTTCCGTTGAAGCCCAGGCTGAGACGCACGTGCTGATGTTGGCGACGAATAATATTTTCTCGCCTGCCAACGGCTCGCCGATGATGGCTCCGACGCAGGATATGGTTCTTGGCATTTATTACCTCACGAGTGATCGTGGCGCGACTTTTGCTAATGAAGGCTTGCGCAAGGTTGATGTCAATGGCATCGAGTATCCTTTGTTTGGCAGCCAGCACGAAGCGATGATGGCTTGGTACACCAAACGCATTGGTATTCATACCAAAGTGTTGGTCAGGTTACCGCAGGTGAAAAAGGTTGTTGAGCAGGATAAGGATTACAAGCCCGAAGGTGGTAAGGTCATTACCAGCGTCGGCAGATTGATTTTCAACGACATTCTTCCTGCCGGATTGGCTTTCTACAACTATCCACTCAGTCAGAAGGGTGCAGGCCGAGTTATCAGCGACTGCTACCAGGAACTGGGTAGGGCAGCGACTCTGGAATTGTTGGACAGCATCAAGGCTTTGGGTTTCCGTTATTCAACCTTGGCTGGCCTGAGCTTCGGCATTACCGATGCAAAAATTCCCGAATCCAAAGCCAAGATTCTCGCAGCTGCCCAGAAGCAGGTTGATAGAATCGAAAAGGATTATCATTCAGACGCCATTACCGAGATGGAACGGTACAACCAGATTGTTGACGTCTGGATTCACGCTCGTGAAGAAGTCACCGGTTCGCTGGTTCAGGCGCTCAAGGAAGACAAACGAGCCGATGATCCCAATTACCTCAACCCGGTATTCCTGATGACGGACTCCGGTGCCCGCGGCAAGATCGACCAGATCCGCCAGTTGGCTGGTATGCGTGGTTTGATGTCCAAGCCTTCGGGCGAAATTATCGAGACGCCGATCAAGGCTAACTTCCGCGAAGGTCTGACCGTGTTGGAATACTTCAGTTCCACTCACGGTGCCCGTAAGGGTCTGGCTGATACCGCGTTGAAGACGGCTGACTCCGGTTATCTTACCCGTAAGCTGGCTGATGTTGCCCAGAACGTTATCATAAACGAACTGGATTGCGGCACGGTCAGGGGCATAAGCAAGGCTGCGATTTACAAAGGCGAGCAGGTCGATGTCCCGCTACGTGAGATGATCGTAGGTCGAGTTGCCCGTGAAACAATAGCCAATCCGGTTCTGGACAAGATCATTGTCAAGGAAAACGAAGTTATTACCGAAAAGGCTGCACGCGAAATCGAAGAGTTGGGTTTGGAGAGCATTCGAGTTCGCAGTCCGTTGACTTGTGAAAGTCCGCTGGGCGTGTGTGGCCGATGCTACGGACATGACCTTTCAACCGGCAGACTGGTTGAAGAAGGCATGGCTGTGGGCATTATCGGTGCTCAATCTATCGGCGAGCCGGGCACGCAGTTGACCATGCGTACGTTCCACACCGGCGGTACTGCTACCCGTGCCGTTCTGGAAGCTGAGATCCAGGCTACCGTTGCAGGTACAGTCAAGTATCGTGAGATGAACGCTGTCGAAGACCCCAACCCCGAAGCCAGCGAAGAACGCGGCAAGAGTGTCGGCAAGAGCTGGGTCGCCCTGAAGCAGAACGGCGAGATAGCGCTGCTTGATGAAAAAGGCAGAGAGGTTGAGAAGTACCAGATTCGATACGGTGCGCATATTGTCGTTCCTGATGGCAAGAAGGTCAAAGCAGGCGAGATGCTTGCATGGTGGGACCCGCACCGCACGCCGATTCTTGCTGAGACCGGCGGTATTGTTCGCTTCCGCGATATCAAGGAAGGTGAAACCGTCCGAGTTGAAGAGAGCACCAAGGGCGCAGCCAAGGGCCGACGTCTTGTGGTTATCGAGCATAAGGGCGAAATGCACCCGCGAGTCGAAATCGAGGACAAGAGCGGCAAGATGCTCTACTTCCACTACCTGCCGGCCAAGGCTCGTATCGAAGTGGAAGAAGGTCAAGCCGTCAAGCCGGGCGAGTTGTTGGCAAGACAGCCTAGGGAAGTTTCAGGCACGCAGGATATTACCGGCGGTTTGCCTCGTGTTACGGAAATTTTCGAAGCTAGAAAACCCAAAGAGCCTGCAGCCATGGCTGAGATATCAGGCCGGGTTGAATTGCGTACCGATAAACGCCGCGGCAAGATGACTATTATCGTTCGCGGTGAATCGGAAATGGAACGCGAACACCACGTGCCGCATGACCGTCACCTGCTGGTTCATACCGGCGACTTTGTCGACGCCGGCGATCCGCTGACGGAAGGCCCGATGGTTCCGCACGATATTCTGGACATCAGAGGCGAAGAAGCTCTGCAGCATTATCTCCTTGCTGAAGTACAGAGCGTTTATAGAAGTCAGGGTGTAGGTATCAACGACAAGCATATCGAGGTCATTCTGACCCAGATGCTCCGCAAGGTGCAGATCGAACAGGTTGGTGATACCGATCTTCTGCCTGGCGATGTGGTCGATAAATTCCGTTTCATCGAAGAGAACAAACGCATGGCTACTTCGTTGCGGGTTGTCGATGGCGGTGATACCCCGTATAAGGATGGCGAGATTGTCCTGCGAGAGAAAATCGAACAGGCCAACGCCGAAGCTGACGCAACAGGAGGCCAGCCCGCAAAGACAAAACGTCCCAAGCCCGCAATGGCAAAGACGTTGCTGCTTGGTATTACCAAGGCTTCGTTGCAATCCGAGAGTTTCCTCTCAGCTGCGAGTTTCCAGGAAAGCACCAAAGTCTTTACCGAAGCGTCGCTTGCAGGCAAGGTGGACGAGTTGCGTGGCCTGAAGGAAAACGTCATCCTTGGCCATCTTATCCCAGCCGGTACGAGCTTCAAACCTTATCTGGAAATGAAGATCAAGAGGCAGGAAGTAGAGTTTGACGAAATCGGAATTTCCGACGATGGTGAGATGAGCGAAGAACAGGCAGCCCAGGCAGCCCAGGCGGCTTTGGAAGTCCAGAGAGCTTTAGGCTTGACAGACGAGGCATAAAAGTATATAAGAGCGATCTTTTCAAGTTCAATCGAAATAGAATAAGATTTTGTATTTGTTGACATCATTCTGATGTGAGGTCGACAAAGTCCGCCTTCGGGACATTAATTAGAAAAATATAAAGGTAAAGATAATGCCGACAATCAATCAACTGGTTCGTAAGCCGCGAGTAAAACAAAAGGCCAAGAGCAAAAATCCTGCACTGGATAGGTCCCCGCAGAGGCGTGGCGTTTGCCTTTTGGTCAAGACTGTGACCCCCAAGAAGCCGAACTCGGCTTTGCGGAAGGTTGCTCGTGTTCGCCTTAGCAACGGCAAGGAAGTTAACGCCTATATCCCCGGCGTAGACCACAACTTACAGGAACATAGTATTGTTCTGGTGCGTGGCGGAAGGGTTCGTGACTTGCCAGGTGTTCGTTATCACATCGTTCGTGGTACGTTGGACACCCTAGGCGTGGATGGCAGAAAGCAATCCCGCAGCAAGTACGGCGCAAAACGGCCTAAATAGGTTTCAAGTAATCTATAGTCTGTGATCGAAGGTCAGTAGAAATTACGGATAAAGGTCACGGATGTCGGCAACTGAAAACTGATAGTTATTAAAATTGGCCCGTCATTGTTGGCGGGCCTCTCACACTCGGCATAGCTGAGAGTACTGAGCTGGATAAAAGGCTTCTTTTTGAAGTCACAGGAAAACTGAGAACAGGAATAAAATGGCACGTAAAAAATTCACATCGTCAGCCAAGCAATTGGCACCGGATCCGAAATATCATAGCCGGCTTTTGGGTAAGTTTATTAACGTCATGATGTTAGACGGCAAAAAGGCTGCATCTCAGAAGTTTTTGTACCAGGCGTTGGAAATTATCGGCAAGAAAGTTTCCGATGCAACGCCCATCGAGGTTTTTGAGAAGGCGATCGACAATGTCAAGCCCCGTATCGAAGTGCGTTCCAAGCGTGTTGGCGGTGCGAACTATCAGGTTCCCATGCCGGTTAACTCCAAGCGTCAACTGTCTTTGTCGATGCGTTGGCTGAGGGATGCGATTCGTAACGGCAAGGGCCGTGCGACGCATCTGCGAGCTGCGGATGAACTCCTCGCAGCATATCGCGGTGAAGGCACAGCTATGAATACCCGCGAAAACGTCCACCGCATGGCTGAGGCGAACAAGGCATTTGCACACTTTGCTTGGTAGACTGAAACAGTACGCTGGTTGCTGGTTAACTGGTTGACTGGTAAAAAATTACATAAATTAAGGCGTGTTATTGCCGGTGCTTTTAACAGATTTTTGTTTTTTTACCGATCAACAAGTCAACTGATCAACCAGTCACTGTTTTGTAAAAAACTTTTTGTTTTCTGATTGAATTTTGTGAATTTTGAAGTAGAATCTTCGGACTGTAAATTTCAGGCGGTGTTTTGGGCTTGGAACTTATAGTGCTGTAAATGATTTAACGTATATTTGATAAAAAATTTCAAACGAAAGCCAGGGCAGGCCTCGCTTGCCCATAAAACGGTGATCGTTGAATCGACCACGAGGTCTTCTTGGGAGAGTCGCAAAACTCTCCGGCTGTACCGTGGGTTGCTCGTCGCAGCCAGTAGGACAGGCCGAAGAAGAAACCGGTGGACGATCCCATTGGCTGATTCTGTTTCAGCTGGCGGGACTCGAGCGAAAGTCGTCGCTTGAACGACTGAGATAAGACAACCGGACCGATCTGCCCCAACCAGCGGGCTGAATTCGGACGTGGATTATCCTCGTAATGGATTCAGCTGAAATGCTGATAAGATCGGGATCCTGCCGTCTTCCGGCAGATGAACGTAAGTTTAACCATGTCGTCGAGGCATTGTTCTGGAAGTTCAGCCTGAAATGGTTTCGGGATGGTTTCCAGGTGACTGGACGATAAAGTTGCGCTGCAGCTTGGCTACTGTATCAACATGGCAAAAGATTTGAGTAAAATTCGAAACATCGGTATCTGTGCTCACATAGATGCCGGTAAAACCACCGTCACCGAACGTGTGCTTTACTTCGCAGGCCGAACTTACAAGATCGGCGAAGTTCACAACGGGACTGCGGTTATGGATTATCTCGAAGAAGAGCAGCAGCGGGGCATTACCATCACGTCAGCAGCTACCAGGCTGGAGTGGGCCAAACACACCGTCAATCTTATCGATACCCCAGGCCATGTTGATTTCACAATCGAAGTCGAACGATCATTACGCGTTCTGGACGGTATGGTCGCGGTTTTCTGCGGCGTCGGCGGGGTGGAAGCCCAGTCCGAGACGGTTTGGCATCAGGCGGACAGGTACAAAGTTCCCCGAATATGCTTCATAAATAAGATGGATCGCATGGGGGCGGATTTCGAAATGGTCGTTGGTGAGATATCATCCCGGCTGAGCGGCAATCCGGTTTGTCTGCAGTTGCCGATTGGCTCTGGTGAGGAACATCAAGGCCAGATCGATCTGATTACCCAAAAGGCTTATTATTACGACCCAGCCGAGGTTGCGACAGATATCAGAACGGGTGAAATACCAGCTGAGCTTCTTGATGAGGCCAGCCTGGCCCGGGGCGAAATGATCGAAAAGATCGCCGAGTTTAATGACGGACTGATGGAAAAATACTTGGCTGACGAACCAGTTTCCGAAGCGGATATAATCTCAGCCATTCGTACGGGCACTATTGCGGGCAAGATTCATCCAGTGCTTTGCGGATCAGCACTGAAGCATATGGGCGTTCGTCCTTTGTTGGATGCGGTTGTGCGTTATTTGCCAAGTCCCTTGGATGTGCCTCCTGTGATAGGCCATGAGTCGCTTAAGAGCGATGTTGAATTGCAACGCAAGTGTGACCCGGCTGAGCCTTTCAGCGCGTTGGTTTTCAAGATTGCCTCTGACAGTCATGGCGATTTGAATTTTGCACGGATTTATAGCGGCACTCTCAAAGCCGGTACTCGCGTGCTGAACAGTACGCAGGATCGCAAGGAAAATATCAGCAGGATATGGGAGATGCACGCCAAGCAGCGGAACCCGCGTGAAGAAGCATCAGCCGGGGATATCGTAGCTTTTGTAGGATTGAGGAACTGTCTTACCGGCGATACGCTTTGCGATACGAAACATCCCATCGTGCTGGAGAAACTCGATTTCCCCGAGCCGGTGATTTCAATGTCGATAGAGCCGCGGACGAATGCGGATAAGCAACAGCTGATTGACGCGTTGGAAATAATGAAGCGGGAAGATCCCAGTTTTCATTACAGCTATGATGCCGAGACAGGTCAGACCGTGATTTCCGGTATGGGTGAGCTGCATCTTGAGATCGTCAAGAACAAGATGGTTCGAGATCTCAAGCTTGAGATACGAGTCGGCAAGCCTCGCGTGGCCTACAAGGAAACGATCCTCGGCTCGGCTACGGTTGAAGCCAGAGTCGATCGCCAGGTTGGCGGGCGAGGCCAGTTTGCGGTCGTCAAACTACGTGTCGAATCCTTTACGCCCCAAGGCGAAGAAGATCCTATCGCGTTTGTCAATGAATTGCACAGCGATGTGATTCCGGGCAATTATATACCCGCTATCGAAGAGGGCGTTCGGGACGCAGCTACGAGCGGCACGCTGGCTGGTTATCCGATGCAGAATATCAGGGCCACTCTTGTTGATGCCAAGGATCATCCTGTGGACAGCAGTGAACCTGTGTTTCATCACGCAGCTGTGATGGCGTTCAATGAAGCAGTGGAGAAAGCGAACCCCGTCTTCCTTGAGCCGATAATGTCCCTGAGTGTCTCAACTCCTGAGGAGTATCTTGGAGCGATTACCGGAGATCTGGCTTCCAGGCGTGCGATAATCACAGGCCAGGAACAGCGAGGCAAGTATAAGCAGATCACCGCTCAGGCCCCATTGGCTGAGATGTTTGGCTACTCGACCCAACTGAGATCTTTGTCTCAGGGACGAGCTTCGGGCAGCATGGAACCTAGCTCTTATGCTCCGGCCCCTGCTCATGTTGGTGAAAAGTTACTCAGATTCGTCTGAGTTTAGGCTTTGTTTTAAGCAGTAAAATGAAAATTGAATAAAAAAATAAAAAAAAACGAGATAGTTAATTGACAACTATCGAGCTTTATGTAAACATGTGAGGCTCTACACTTTGTGGTAGGGAATCAGACGGTAATAGAAACCAGTTTAACAGGCGTACCGGGAGACAGATCTCCATGGATCAAGACAAAATTCGAATTCGGATGGAAGCATATGACCATCGGGCCTTGGACGGCTCGGCTAAAGAAATAGTCGAGCACGCTGAGCGTACCGGGGCGAGGGTTTGTGGCCCGATACCGCTTCCTACGAGGATCGAGCGTTACACCGTACTTCGTAGCCCACACGTCGACAAGAAGTCGCGTGAACAGTTTGAAATGCGGACGCATAAGCGAATCATTGATATTTATGAACCGACCGTTCGGACGATTGAGGCTTTGAACCGCCTTGTTGTTCCAGCTGGTGTGTTTATCAAGATCAAAGCTTAGGTTTTAATGAGATTGTGTGTGATTGAACACGATTTCTCCAGTAACTTTTGCAAGTCCGGCAAGGCTGGATTAGGTGAAATGAAATGATACCGGCACTACTAGGTAAAAAAATAGGCATGACGCAGGTGTATGACGCCGCGGGCGTGTTGCACCCGGTAACGGTTGTGCAGGCAGGTCCATGCACCGTGCTTCAACTAAAGACGGAAGAGACAGACGGCTATACTGCCGTTCAGGTCGGTTTTGGTGATGTCAAGGCTCATCGGGCGACGAAGCCGCTGATCGGGCATGCTGCCAAGGCCAACGCCAAACCGCAGAAATTCATCCGTGAATTCCGTCTTGATGCCGAGGCAGCTGACGTGGAAGTCGGGGCCGAGTTGACTGTAGACCTTTTCGACGAAATCAAATTCGTGGATGTCGTCGGGATCAGCAAGGGTAAAGGTTTTGCTGGTGGCATGAAGCGTCATAACTTTGGCGGCAAGGAAGCATCGCACGGCGTTAAAAGAATGCATCGCAGTCCCGGCTCGATCGGTGGCCATGGTACCAACCTTGGTATGGGCGGCAAGATCAAGAAGGGCAAGAGAATGGCCGGACATTTGGGTGCGGTCAAGGTTACCAGCAGGAAGCATAAGCTGGTTAGAGTGGACAAGGAAAACAACCTGCTGCTGATCAAGGGACCTATCCCAGGAGCAATTGGCGGGTTTGTGACTATCCAGAAATCCAAGACGGCGAAGGTTACGGCCTAGCCGGCCATTGAGGTATAGAGTCCATGTTTGAAGTACCAATATACAATACAGACGGCAAGAAGATCGACACCTTTAAGGTGGACGGCAGCGTCTTCGGCGAGAAGGTGAACGTTGATCTTGTCAAGCAGGCGGTGGTGACTTATCACGCCAACGCTCGTCAGGGCACGGTAAAAACAAAAGGCCGAGGCGACGTGTGCGGGACGACCAAGAAGATGTATAAGCAGAAAGGAACCGGCAACGCACGTCACGGTGCAAAAACGGTTAACCTGATGCGTGGCGGCGGTCATTCTTTCGCAAAACAGCCTCGCGATTTCTCCAAGAAGTTGCCCCAGAAGATGCGACAGGCTGCACTGAAGAACGCGATTCTCGCGAAGATCCTGGGTCAGGACATTTGTGTGGTAGACGGTTTGAGCATGGATACGCCCAAGACCGGTGTCATGGCTGGCTTGATGAAGAATCTCGATATCAGTCGTTCATGTCTGCTGGCTTTGGCGGGACGTGATGCAAACGTATATCTTTCTTCGCGAAATATCCCGGACCTTACGGTTCGGATTACTGAAGAACTCAACGCCTACGATGTGGCGACACGCCAGAAAATGGTTGTCACCAGCGATGCGATGAAGGTCCTTTGCGGGCAGGAGAAGTAAACCGTGAAAAGCGAAATTTTTAACATCGTGGTTCGCCCTTTGGTTACCGAGAAGGGAACTTTTCAGGCACAGGCTTTGAATTCCTATCCTTTTGAAGTTGATCCTCGTGCCAATAAAGCGCAGATCAAACAGGCGATAGAGAAGATTTACAATGTGAAGGTTATGGAAGTCAGAACCGCTACCCGCAAGGGTAAGCCCCGCCGGGCCGGACGCGGGATGAGTCGGACGAAGAATTGGAAGAAGGCTGTTGTGCTCCTTCATCCTGAACACCATATTGACCTGTTTTAGTTAGAGATTTTGAAACGAATACAAGTGGTTTTCACGAATGTCTGTTGCATGAAAGTTATTCGTGGAAGTTGATAGAAGGTAAGCGAATATGCCAATTAAAATATACAAAAGAACGAGCGCAGGCCGGCGAAATTCGTCGGTGAACATTCGGACGGCTGTGACAACAGACAAGCCGGAAAAATCACTGCTTCGTCCGCTGAAGAAAACAGGTGGCCGGAACCATAGCGGCAAGATTACCTGCCGATTCCGTGGCGGCGGACATAAGAGGCGGTATCGCCTGATTGACTTTAAACGAACCAAGGACGAATGTTTCGCAGAAGTTCTTACAATTGAATATGATCCCAATCGTACATGCAATATCGCATTGATACAGTATGAAGATGGTGAAAAGCGATACATTCTTGCTCCTATTGGCTTGAAAGTCGGGCAGAAGGTTTATTCCGGCGACAAGGCCGAGCCGAGAGTCGGTAACTGCTTACCGCTGTCGAAGATGCCGATGGGCTTGGATATTCACAACATCGAACTGACGGTTGGCAGGGGTGGCCAGATGGTACGCACCGCCGGCGGAACAGCCAAATTGGTAGCTCGTGAAGGCAGCAAGGCTACATTGCTTTTACCTTCCGGTGAGATGAGAGTTGTTAACAGCAAGTGTCGTGCGACGGTTGGCCAACTCGGCAATCTTGAGCATATGTCGGTTCGTTTGGGTAAGGCAGGTCGCAAGCGTCACTTGGGCAAAAGGCCTCATGTTCGCGGTACGGCACAGAACCCGGTTGATCACCCGATGGGTGGTGGCGAAGGCCGGCGTGCTGGCGGCAGACAGCCTTGTTCACCGACCGGTAAGTTGAGCAAGGGCGGCAAGACTCGTAACAAGCGCAAGAGTTCAAACAAAATGATCCTCCGTCGTCGTCGAAACAAACGCGACGGTCAACTGGTGTTGTAACCAAGAGGGTATGAATAATGACGAGAAGCACAAAAAAAGGCCCTTTCGTAAACGAGAAGTTATACATGAAGGTCATGGCTGCGAAGGATACAGGAAATCGTCAGCCTATCAAGACCTGGGCAAGGGCCTGTACGATCGTGCCGGAGTTTATTGGCCATACTTTTTCGGTTCACAACGGTAAGGTATTTAATAACGTCATAGTGACGGAAGACATGGTCGGCCATAAGCTTGGCGAGTTCAGTCCGACGCGGTTGTTCAGAAGTCACAGCGGCAGCAAGTAAGAATAGACTTAAGGTCGAAGCTCATTTGGGAGCATGAATAAAAATGGCTTGGAATGCAAAACATAGATTTGCCCGGATCGCGCCACGCAAAGCAAGGCTGATAGCGGATATGGTTCGTGGCAGGGACGTGCAGGATGCACTTAATATCCTGAAGTTTACGCACAACCGTGCTGCTGGTTTGATCTCTAAGGTCTTGACCAGTGCGATTGCCTCTGCGAATGAGGCAGAGGCGGACATGGACGTGCTTTTCGTTCAGGAGGTTCGGGTGGATGAAGGTCCGACCATGAAGCGATTTCGTCCGAAAGACCGTGGCAGGGCACACAGCATTTTGAAACGAACGAGTCACATTATCGTGGCCGTCGACGAAGATTGAGGCGATTATGGGTCAGAAGGTTAGTCCAACTGGATTTCGCACGGGCATAACGATCGGCTGGAAAAGTCGTTGGTTCGCTCCAAAAAGCAACTACGGTGAGTTTCTTATCGAAGATGAGAAAATCCGCCGGTTTATAGAGTCGCGTTTGAATCGTAAACGTGTCTCATCGCTGCCTCCTGGTGAGCGTCAGGAAATTCGTTCCTACCTTTCCAAGCTGCAGAAGGATGACAGGTCTTCTGACCGTGAGCCGCCGCATGCAGGTATTACCGGCATTGAGATTGAGCGAACCCGTGAAGAGGTTAAGGTTATTCTCAAGACAGCCAGGCCTGGTATTGTTATTGGTCCCAAGGGTGCTGAGGTTGATAAGCTCAAGAACATCTTGGAAGACATGACCAATCGTCGTGTCAGTATTAATATTGTTGAAGTAAAGAACCCTGATCTTGACGCAATGCTTATCGGCGAGGGAATTGCCGAACAGCTCAAACGTCGTGCCAGTTTCAGACGTGCTATGAAGCAGCGTGCGGATTCAGCCATGCAGTCCGGAGCCAAGGGTATTAAGGTTCAGCTTTCAGGCCGACTCGGCGGTGCCGAAATGAGCCGGGCTGAGTCCATGACTCTGGGAAGCGTTCCGCTTCACACGCTTGAGGCTGATATCGATTACAGTTTTGTACCGTGTTTCACCACTTATGGTGTGATCGGTATTAAGGTTTGGGTTTTCAAGGGTCTTTTCGGTGAGCAGCCAAGTGATGAAGAACTGGCAGCCTTGCAGAGACAGAATGAAAGTGGTCGTTTCCGTCCCAGACGTCGTCGTGAAAGTAGCGAAGGCTCTGCCGATACAAGAGGCGGTGCCTCCCGAAGGGGTGGCAGGTCGCAAGCCCAGGCCACGGCAGCAGTGGAGACAGCTGTGGCTGACGCCCCGGAAGGTACGGAACAGGAATAGTTATAGATCCCATGGCCCGCGGGCCAGCTTGGACATGAATAGGAATAAGGACGCAGAATAATGCCTTTAATGCCAAAGAGAATTAAGCACCGTAAGCAGATGCGTGGGAAGATTCGCGGCAACGCGACGCGTGGCAATACGGTAGCATTTGGAGAATACGGGCTGCAGGTGATGGAGCCTGGTTGGATTACTGCCAGGCAGATCGAGGCCGGTCGAATTGCCGCGACTCACTATCTACACCGTGAAGGCAAGGTTTACATTCGGATTTTCCCGGACAAGCCGGTCAGCGGCAAGCCATTGGAAACTCGAATGGGTAAAGGTAAAGGCGAAACGAAGCACTGGGTAGCTGTGGTTAAGCCCGGCACAGTGATGTATGAAATTGGCGGCGTGCCAGAAGAGATGGCCAAGGGTGCATTATGTCGCGTAGCGAACAAGATGCCCTATCGTTGCCGAATGATTCACAGAAGGCATGGCCTGTAAGGCGGATCACGATGAAGATCGAAGAAATACGACAATTATCGGACGAGGAACTGCAGGCAGAACTGCAACGGCAGCGCAGACATCTTTTTGATCTGCGGAGTCAGTCTGTGACGGAAAAGCTGGAAGATACCTCGATTCTTAGGAAAGAAAAGCGTGAAGTTGCCCGCATGCTGACAGAGATTCGGGCTCGTGAGTTAAAGGCCTAATGAAAGTGGCATCGGCGGAAGCCGGTGTGATTTTCGATGGCGTGGATATTATAACAGATTAGCGGAAACTGGAAAGCCATTGCTGGCTGTGAAATGGAAAGAGGTTCCATGACCGGTGAAGTAAACATTAAACAGGACCATACGAAGGTGCATGGTTCACAGGTAGGACAAGTCAAGTCCATATCTGGTGATAAGACAGTTCTTGTCCATGTGGACAACCTGGTCATGCACACAACGTATGGCAAGTACGTTCGTCATCGGGCGAAAGTGTCCGTTCACGACGAGAACAGCAAGGCTAAGGTCGGCGACCTGGTGGAAATTATTCCATGTCGACCTATGAGCAAAACCAAAGCCCATCGGCTGCTCCGTGTTGTGCGGACTGCTGAAGGCGAGAATGCGTAGCGGCGAGAGGTGTTGCTGTGATTCAACAAGAAACAAGAATGGACGTAGCTGACAACTCCGGCGCCCGAATTGTCGGGTGTATCCGGGTGTTGGGTGGTTCGACGACGCGGCGGGGCGGTAGCATGACCCGACGCACTGCTGCCCTCGGCGATGTGATTATCTGTTCCGTAAAAAAGGCCCTTCCTGCAAGCGACATCAAGCAGGGCGAGATTGTGCGATGTGTTGTAGTCCGCACCAGCTATCCGGTGCGTCGTGATGACGGCAGTTATGTTCGGTTCGACAAGAACGCCGTTGTTATCATCGATAAGGACGGCAACCCGCGAGGCACACGTATTTTCGGTGCCGTTGCCCGGGAGTTGCGGGAAAAGAATTACATGAAAATCGTTTCCCTAGCTTCGGAGGTGGTTTAGATAATGGCCCAGAAAGTTAAAAAAGGTGACATGGTAGTTTTGATAGCTGGGAACGACAAAGGTAAGACCGGTGAAGTCATACGGGTTTATCCTGATGACGACAAGGTACTCGTTCAAGGCGTCAACCGTGTTTTTAGACATATGAAACCGAGCCGGCAGCACCCGCATGGCGGACGGATTCAAAAGGAAATGCCCATCCACATTTCGAACGTTTTGCTGGTTGATCCGGAAACGTCGCAGCCCAGCAGGGTTGGTTTCCGTATTGGTCAGGACGGCTCGAAGGAACGCTTTGCCGTAAAGAGCGGCAAGTCTTTGGGCATGGTAACAAAGGTAAAGAAGTAGGACAACGCCAATGGCCCGATTGCAGGAACAATATAGAACAACGGTCAGCCCGGCCTTGAAAGAACGTCTCGGTTGCAGCACGATGGCGATACCGCGGCTGAAGAAGATTGTGATCTCCATGGGTATGGGCGATGCCAACCAGGAAAAAGCCCAGTTCGAGATTGCTGGCAAGCAGCTTGCTCTTATCGCAGGCCAACAGCCTATCATTATGAAGGCTAAGAAGTCGGTAAGTAACTTTAAATTGCGTGAAGGAATGAACGTAGGTTTGAAGGTTACTCTCCGCGGCGAGCGAATGTACGAGTTTCTTGACAGACTGATTTCGATTGCCATTCCGCGAGTCAAGGATTTCCGCGGTTTGAACCCTTCGGGATTTGATGGCAGAGGTAATTACAACATGGGCTTGGCAGAACAGTCTGTGTTCCCCGAAATCGATCCCGGTACGATCACATTTACACAAGGCATGAACCTGGCATTTGAAACGTCCTCGGCTACGGACGAAGGTGCCAGGGAATTACTGACCATGTTGGGCATGCCCTTCAAGGAAAGCTAACAGAAGGATATCTGACTCAATGGCTACGAAAGCACATTTAGCAAAGGCCCAAAGGAAACCGAAGTTTTCCACCCGGCAGATCAGGCGTTGCCAGCTCTGCGGACGGGTTAGAAGCGTGTATCGTAAATTTAAGATTTGTCGAATTTGTTTGAGAAAAATGGCCAATGATGGCTTGATACCAGGCATGAAAAAGGCCAGTTGGTAGGAAGGAATTCGCAAAGATGAGTATGTCCGATCCAATTGCCGATATGCTGACTCGCATTCGTAACGCACTGCGTTCCCGGCATAAAGTCGTGAATATCCGTGCATCCAAGATCTGTGAAGGTCTTTGCCGGGTGTTGAAAGACGAAGGCTATGTACAGGATTACCAAAGGATAGAAGACGAGAAGCAGGGTTTGCTTCGAGTTTATCTGAAGTATGGTCCGTTAGGCGAGGATGTGGTGCGACAGGTTGATCGCGTCAGTCGTCCCGGCTGTCGGGTTTACAAGGGCGTGACTGAATTGCCCAGGCCGATTAACGGGCTTGGCATTTCTATCGTATCGACCAGTCATGGCGTACTTTCGGACCGTGAGTGTCGCGATAAGAACGTTGGCGGCGAAGTCCTCTGCGTTGTCAGTTAGGCGATAAACGGTATAAGGTATAATTATGTCCAGAATAGGTAAAAAACCGGTTAATATTCCCAGCGGCGTGAAGGTTGCCGTCGTAGGGAATAGTGTCCAGGTTGAGGGCAAGCTCGGTAAGCTTGACTTGACGTTTCGTTCAGAGATCGACATAAAGGTCGAAGGCGATCAGGTAATTGTCGAACGTAGGGACGACGAGCGTTTCAGCCGGGCTCTTCACGGGTTGACCCGAAGCCTCATCAATAACATGGTTATTGGTGTTACGGAAGGTTACGAGAAGAAGATCGAGGTTTACGGCGTTGGCTACGGAGCTGTGCTTCAGGGCAATACGCTTACGATCACGTGCGGCAAGAGTCACCCTGAGATATTGGATGTCCCGGCTGGTGTTACTGTCGAAGTGCAGACCCCACAGGCCAGAGGCGACTCTGACCCTGCAAGGTTTACTGTCAAGGGTATTGATAAACAGATGGTTGGCGAGTTTGCTGCAAAGTGTCGTCGGACCAGGCCTCCCGAACCTTATAAAGGCAAGGGTGTTCGGTATGCTGACGAGTACGTCCGCAGGAAGGTCGGCAAGGCCTTCGCTGGCGGTGGCGCTTAATCGGAATTGGAATTAGCAAAGGCAGAATGAGAAGATGAAGCCGATTGTCAAAAAATTAAATCGACGAATCCGTCGGAAGAAGCATGTGCGAAAGAATGTCAACGGTACTCCCGAGAGGCCCAGGTTGACGGTTTTTCGCAGTAACAAGAACATTTATGCCCAGATCATTGATGATGAAGCTGGCAGAACTTTGGTTGCAAGTTCGACGGTAGTGAAGGAAGTTGCTTCCGCTCTCGGATCGTCGGGAGGCAACAGGGCAGCTGCGGTTTCTGTTGGCCAGACATTGGCTGCCAAGGCTGTTGAGAAGGGCATTAAGAAGGTAGTATTTGACCGAAACGGGTATCCGTTTAATGGTCGAGTTCGTGAATTGGCTGAGGCGGCCCGCAAGGGTGGCCTGGAATTTTAATGTAACGTAGCACAGGCCCGAAAGCCTGTCCGCGAAGCCGAAGAAGGAGTCGCCAGTGGCGTTCCAGCGAAGTGACAGAAAACAAGGTGATGAGAACGAAGGCGGACTGGAAGACAATGTCGTCCAGATATACCGTTGTTCGAAGGTAGTCAAAGGTGGCCGGCGATTTAGCTTTGCAGCCTTGGTTATTGTGGGCGACCGCAATGGCAAGGTTGGCATAGGGTACGGCAAAGCCAACGAAGTGCCCAACGCAGTTGAAAAGGGCAAGGCTGACGCGATCAAGAACATGATTGACGTCTCCCTTCGTGGCACGACTATTCCTCATGAAATTACAGGGCGATACGGTGCCTCGAGTGTCAGGCTTGTGCCTGCTTCCGATGGTACAGGTGTTATCGCGGGCAAGAAGATTCGTCCGTTGTTTGAATTGGCTGGTGTTCATAACCTGCTCAGCAAGGCTTACGGGTCCACAAGTCCGAAGAACCTGCTCAAGGCTGGTATGGATGCGTTGAAACAGCTTCGTTCGGCTCAGACGGTTGCCGAGCTGAGAGGAGTTAATGTATCATGAGGTTGGATGAAATTCTTTCAGCAGCGGGTAAGTACAAGAAACGCAAACGTGTCGGACGTGGCATAGGTTCCGGCATGGGCAAGACTTCAGGCCGAGGTCACAAAGGTTACGGTTCCCGCGCAGGTGCGAAGCGTCGCCTTGGTTACGAAGGTGGCCAGACCCCGATGATTTCGCGAATTCCGAAGCGTGGCTTCAATAACGTCAACTTTGCCAAGGAAGTTCAGGTCGTGAATATCTCGGCTTTGGAAGAGAAGTTTGAAGATGGTGCTCGTGTGGATGGCGAGGCGCTCAAGGCTGCCAAGCTGATTGACGACCCGAAGAAGATTATAAAGATCCTCGGTGACGGGGATTTGAAAAAGAAGTTTACAGTCGTGGCCTCGCGGTTTTCCGCAAGTGCCCGGGAGAAGATTGCCCAGGCAGGCGGCAGTGTAGAAGAGGCATAGGTAACCACTAAGAAAATCAATAAGGAATTTCGCACGTGGGATTTCGAATCACCAAATACATGGCAGGAATGATATTCATCCTTACTGGTTTATGGATGAGTGCAGGGCATTTCCTTTCTGGGGAAGCAAGGGAACCCGTGCAGATTGCAGCTGGTGTTGTTATTTTACTGGCTGGCATATTTTTCCTGGTCAAGCAAGTTAGCCCGTTTGATCTTTTCCGTTCAGGCGTCGGAGCTGTTCTTGGTGCGGTGGTTGTTCATCTTGCCGGAGCAGGAATTATTGGTTTGTTAGCTGTGAACAAGGCGACGGAAGAAGCAACCACCGGTATTGTTCATGCCGTTTTGCTTATTGCCGGTTCGTTGGTTATTGTCGGGGGTTACTATTACGCGTTATGGTCGGAATCCAACATCAAGCGCGTCCTTGAGAATATCTTTTCAATTCCAGAGCTTATTGGCAAGATTGCTTTCACGTTGGCATTGCTGGCGATTTACCGCATAGGGTTCCACGTGCCACTGCTGGCGGTGAACCAGGACGCATTGCGACAATTGGCGGAAAATCAGCAGCAGGGCGGTATTTTCGGCCAGGCTATGGAATATTTCAGCATGTTTACGGGCGGTAGTTTGCAACAGAGTACGCTGTTCGGCCTGGGTATTATGCCTTACATCTCAGCTTCAATTATCTTCACGCTGCTGGCCAATGTTTTGCCCGCCCTGGAAAAACTCCAGAAGGAAGGCCCGGCCGGCCAGAAGAAGATTCAGGAATATACCCGTTATGCCACTGTCGGTCTTTGTCTTGTCCAGGCTGTTTTCTGGATGAGATACATGATGACCGCCAAGTTGCCCGGTGGTGAGGGGATTGTTTATCCCGAATATGCCGGATCGACCATGATTTTCCTGGCTGGTGTTGTCGGCCTGACGGCTGGTACTCTGTTCCTGATGTGGCTTGGTGAGCAGATTGACGAATACGGTATCGGTAATGGCATAAGCCTTTTGATCATGGCTGGTATTGTTGTCAGACTGCCAGGTGCAATTCAGGAACTTATTCAGCAGGCCAATCCGTCGCTTACGAGTGCAGGTTCCGGAATTGGTTTGGAGAAAATCGTGTTTCTGGCGTTTTCGTTCGTATTCGTTGTTGCCGGTGCGATCCTGATCACCCAGGGCCAGAGGCGAATTCCGATTCAGCAGGCCAAGCAGACGCGAGGCCGACGTGTTTACGGCGGACAACGTCACTATATGCCTCTTCGCGTGAATCATGGCGGCGTTATGCCGATCATCTTTGCCTCTTCGCTGATGATTTTCCCTAACGTTATAACCGGCTGGTTGATGAAAACCTGGGGCGGCGGCGGTGGGGTGTGGAGCGAAATCATTCGTAACCTTGACCAGATGTTCCGTAACGGTTCGTTTGGATATACCGTGATTTACATCCTAATGATTTTCTTCTTCTCCTACTTCTGGACGACGGTGAATTTCCGTCCGAAAGACATGGCTGATCAGCTTCGCGATATGGGCCATTTTGTTCCAGGCCTTCGCCCCGGCAAACGGACAGCTGATTACCTTGAACGCGTTATGGAGAGGATTACTTATTGCGGTGCAGCTTTCCTGGCTGTTATCGCGGTATTGCCGACCGTTATTGCAACGAAGATGGGAATTCCATTCCGCATTTCGGGATTCCTCGGCGGTACTGGCTTGCTGATTATGGTTTCGGTCGCGTTGGATCTCGTACAGCGGATCGAAGCGAACCTGGTGATGCGTAATTATGGTGGCTTCCTTGGCGGAAGTACTAGAATCAAGGGGTCGCGATAATGAGAGTTGTATTGATGGGTCCTCCCGGTGCCGGTAAGGGCACGCAGGCGAAGAAACTGGTTGAAAAATTTGGAATGACGCATTTATCCAGCGGCGATATTTTTCGTGCTGAAAAAGCGTCAGGCAGCGAACTGGGCCAGAAGCTCTCTGAGATCATGGCTAAGGGCGAGTTGGTTCCTGATGATATCGTTGTGGAAATGATGGCCAAGGCTATCGCAGCTGTCGATGGCGGCCTGTTGCTTGACGGGTTCCCGCGGACGGTGGCTCAGGCAGAATCGCTGGATAAAACGCTGGCTGAGATCGGCTCGCCGCTTGATGCGGTTGCTATTATCACAGCCGACGATAACGCGATTGTTGAGCGGATTACTGGAAGACGAAGTTGTGCATCGACTGGTCGGGTTTATCATGTCAAGTACATGCCCCCGAAGGTCGAGGGTATTGACGATGAAACCGGCGAACCGCTTGTGCAACGCGAAGATGATAAAGAAGATGTAGTCCGCCAAAGATTGGATGCATACAAGAAGCAGACCGAACCGGTGATTGCGTATTATTGCAATAGCGGCAAAGCTGATATTATTGAAGTTGATGGAATGCAGTCGCCTGATGAGGTTGCATGTGCAATGGCGAAAGCCTTGGACGCCTTGGGCAACTAGGTGGTGACGTGGCCATTAAGATCAAAACGGCGGCGCAGATAGAAAAGATGTATGTAGCCGGGCAAATTGTCCGGGAAGCATTGGACCGGCTTGGCGAGATTGTCGCAGTCGGGATTACAACTGAAGAATTGGATGCCGAGGCTGAGCGAATTTGCATGGAACGCGGTGCGGAATGCCTTTTCAGAGGTGTGCCGGGCCGGGGCAAGGCAGGGCCTTTTCCAGGGTGTATCTGTGCGTCGATTAATGAAGAAGTCGTCCACGGAATTCCCGGGAAACGCGAAATCGCTGACGGCGATATTGTCAGTGTTGATTTTGGCGTCAGGCTTGATGGCTGGTGTGGCGATGCTGCCCGGACCTTTATGGTCGGGAATGTTTCGCCCGAAGTGGAAAAGCTGGTTCGTGTGACCGAGAAGTCGCTGAGTATCGCGATTGAAAACATACGTCCGGGCGAAAAGTGGTCCACTGTTGCCCAGGCTATGCAGGAATACGTACGTAGCAATGGTTTTTCGGTCGTCGAGGAATTCGTTGGACATGGAATAGGCCAGGGAATGCACGAAGACCCGAAAGTGCCGAACTATGTTTCGCATGAGTTGCGAGCCCGCGATATTTCGCTTAGGCCTGGTTTGGTTATAGCTGTCGAGCCGATGGTGAATTTTGGAACCAAGGGCGTGCGTGTTCTCAGCGATGGCTGGACTATCGTGACGGCTGACGGGAAACCTTCAGCCCACTGGGAGCATACCCTTGCGGTTGATGAAAGCGGCGTCCGTATTTTGACAGCATAGTTGGCCTGATTGGCTTGCTGATTGCTGGCAGAGAGTTAAAGGCCTGCAGTTTTGGCCAAGAAGACAATGGCAGTTTGGTTGTCGATATTTAAAATGGATAGGAATTTGTATTTGTCGACTTCGTATCAAAGTGGAATCGACAAAGTTCGTCCGATGGACGTTATTAAAATTGCATAGGAAAATGTATTTGTCGACTTCGTGTAAAAGTGGAATCGACAAAGTTCGTCCGATGGACGTTATTAAAATTGCATAGGAATTTTTATTTGTCGACTTCGTATCAAAGTGGAATCGACAAAGTACGTCCGATGGACGTTATTTAAAATATTCAGTTTTGGTGGTTTGCAGCCTAGGCGGTTGTGAAGCCAATTCAGGATAAAGAGGTGTATTATGAAAGTACGATCTTCGGTAAAACAGATTTGTGAACATTGTCGTATCATTCGCCGCAAGGGTGTGGTACGAGTGATTTGCACGAATCCGAAACATAAGCAACGTCAGGGTTAATTCCCGGCAAGGAGAGAGCGTATGCCACGTGTGGCAGGTGTAGACATTCCGAATAACAAACCCGCTTGGATAGCATTGCGATATATCCACGGAATAGGCCCGAAGTTTGCCAAGGATATTTGTAACAAGCTTGGCATTGAAGATAATATCCGCGCCAGTGATCTGACGGAAGATCAACTTGCGAAGATCGGTG
This sequence comes from Phycisphaerae bacterium, assembly GCA_963664745.2. GTDB lineage: Bacteria > Planctomycetota > Phycisphaerae > SM23-33 > SM23-33 > B1-G9. The sequence goes on along the minus strand of CAXXMC010000004.1, from coordinate 509,601 downwards.
TAATGCTGACCGAGGAATACACGGTCGAAGGTAACCTCCGTCGGCAGATTCAGCAGAACATTGCCCGTCTTCGTGATATCGCCTGTTATCGCGGGTTGCGTCATCGTCGCGGCTTGCCGGTTCGAGGCCAGCGAACGAAGACAAACGCTCGTACCCGTAAGGGACCGCGTAAGACCGTTGCCGGTAAGAAGTCAGTCAAGGAGATGCGATAAACCATGGCCCAGTCAACTAAAAGCAAGAAAGTTAAGCGTCACGTATCTCGCGGCATAGCCCACGTTAACGCGACGTTCAACAATACCCGAATTACCATAACCGATCCCAACGGCGACGTGCTTTGTACAGAGTCCGCAGGTTCAGTAGGCGGTTTTAAGGGATCTCGCAAGAGCACCCCATTTGCAGCCAGTCGTGCAGCTGAGGCTGCTGTTGTCAAAGCCAAGAAGATGGGCATGGTAGAAGTCGATGTTCTGGTCAAGGGCCCGGGCAGCGGCAGAGAAGGGGCTGTTCAAGCCCTGCAGGCGGCAGGCCTGAAGGTTCTGTCGATCGAAGATGTTACGCCGATTCCGCATAACGGATGTCGGCCAAGGAAAAAACGTCGCGTTTAATTAATGAAATTTCTCGCAGAAATAGATAGCAAGGAGCAATAATCGATGGGACGTTATACAGGTCCGACAGATCGACTGAGTCGCCGAGAAGGTATCAACCTAATGCTCAAAGGCGCCCGTTCGTTAAACGGCAAGAGTGAGCGGCGGCTTGGGACTCCCCCTGGGCAGCATAACTGGCGTCGTGGCAGAATCAGCGACTATGGTCTTCGTCTTCGGGAGAAGCAGAAGGTCAAACGCTATTACGGCGTTCGTGATAAACAGTTCATGAAGTACTTCCAGAAGGCAGAGAGCACGAAGGGCAATACCGGAGCGGTGTTGTTAAGCTTGCTCGAACGCAGACTGGACAATGTAGTTTATAAACTTGGTATGGCACCATCGCGTCCAGCTGCCCGGCAGACAGTGGCCCATGGCCATATTTACGTCAATGGAAGACGCGTTAATGTTGCCAGCTTCCAGGTTAGTGTCGGCGACAAGTTGTCCGTCAAGCCTTCTGACCGTTCTCAGAAGATGGTCAGGTCCAGGCTGGAAGAACTTGGTGAACCCCGGCTGCAAAACTGGCTTACTTTGGATATGAGTCAGCTTGTTGGCGAGGTCGTGGCCTTGCCGACGCGGGATGATGTGATGATTCCTGTGGAAGAGAACTTCATCGTTGAGTTCTGTAGCCGGTAGCCCTAAGCTCGTACTGCAAGGGCAATAGAAGAAATTTACTCCAACGGTCCGATGAGGACGGAGGAACAGATATATGCGAATTCGATGGCGTGGCCTGGAATTACCCACAAGGGTGGTGAATGATCAAGAGGTCTCAACCCCCACGTACGGAAAATTCTCAGCGGAACCTTTCGAGCGTGGATTTGGGACGACAGTCGGCAATTCGTTGCGACGTATTCTGCTTTCCAGCTTGGAAGGCGCTGCCGTAACAAGTGTTAAAGTCGCAGGTGCCGGGCATGAGTTTACCTCTATTCCTGGAGTGCTGGAAGACGTTACCGACATCATTCTGAACGTTAAGAACCTGATAGTTAAGTCGCATTCCGATGAGCCGCAAAAGCTCTTCCTGCGAAGTAACGTCAAGGGGCCGATGACGGCGGATATGATCGAGGCTGATCCTTCCGTTGAAATTCTCAGCGGCGATATGCTTATTGCGACGTTGACGGATAATATTCCGTTCGAGATGGAATTGGAAGTACGTACCGGCAGAGGATATGTTCCTGCTGAGGAACTGTTCAACGAGGAAGATGAGCAGGAACTTGGCGTTATCCATGTTGATGCGTTCTTCTCGCCGGTGACCCGCGTTCGATATTCAACAACCGATACGCGTGTAGGCCAGAAAACGAACTATGATCGTCTTATTATGGAAATCTGGACCAATGGCACGACGACGCCGGAGATGGCGATGGTCGAAGCTGCGAAGATCATGCGGAAGCATCTCAACCCGTTCGTGCAATACTTTGAACTGGGCGAGCAGATTATCGAGACTGGTGTTACAGAGGCTCCGCAGGAAGTTGACAGCGAGCTTCAGCGTAAGCTTTCGATGAGTATGCAGGAACTTGAGCTTTCCGTCCGTGCCAACAATTGTCTGGAGTCTGCCAAGATTACTACGGTAGGCCAGCTCGTGAGCATGGCTGAGTCCGAGTTGCTGAAGATTCGCAGTTTTGGCAAAACCTCGCTGCGCGAAGTCAAGCGTAAGCTGGCGGATATGGGTATTTCGCTGGGCATGAATGTTTCCGTTCCAGCCGGCAGCGAAATCATTATCGATGATTATGATGATGACGAGGAAGATGACGAAGAGTAACCTTAGTCAGGTTGGCTGAGTGCAATGTTGTTGCTGTGTGAATGAAAAGCAGCTGACAGATTTGCAGAAGTAAATTTATTAACAGAAATCCCGTATTGCGGGGTTGGTTTAGAGAAGAGGGCGTTATTATGCGTCACCGTGTTGCAGGAAAACAACTGAGTCGAACCACGAGCCATCGAAAGGCCATGCGCCGCAACATGGCGTCGTCGCTGATCCAGCATGGAGCGATTCGCACCACCGAAGCCAAGGCTAAGGAGCTGCGTCCGTTCATCGAGAAGCTTATTACCGTCGCCAGAGAGGGTACGCTTCACGCCCGCAGGCGAGTAATCAAGATTCTCCAGGATCGGGACATGTACAGCTATGATGCTACCGAGAGCGATTACGTTCAGGAAGATAAGACTGTCGTTCAAAAGCTCTTCGATGAAGTGGCTCCTCGTTATGTTGATCGCCCGGGCGGTTACACCAGGATTATCCGGGTTTCGGATCGTAGAATTGGTGATGGCGGAGTCCAGGTGATATTACAGCTGATTGATGAATCGTCCGATATGGTTGAGGAACGAGTCACAGGCAGGCGCAAGAAACGTGCGGAAAAGCGTCATGCTGCAGTTGGCAAGGCTCAGCCCGAAGCTGCTGCTGTGAAGGAAGATGCTGCCGAAGCAGTCACAGCTGAGGACGCGGTGGAAGATACCGATGCTCCCGCGGAAGAAACTGCCGGCGAAGGCGAAGAAAACAAAGACGCCGCCGCTGAATAGTACCCGTTGTGTGAAGAACGGGGCGTAAGTGAAAAATAAAAGCCCACGGTAATTATTTCCGTGGGCTTTTTTCTTGGTTATGGAGGCAATATAATGCTTCAGGGTCTGTTCGGATAAAAAGGAAATCAAAATGACTTCTTCCATACCGCACGATGCTGACTGTATTTTCTGCAAGATCATTGCTGGTGACATCCCAGCTGTGAAGTTGCTGGATAACGATTTTGCCTTGGCGTTCATGGATATTGGCCCGGTCGCGCCAGGCCATGCTTTACTGATCCCGAAATACCACTGTGAAAGCATTGGCGACTTGCCAGCTGAGGTTGCTGCTGAGGTTTTGAAACATTTACCTGAACTTGTATCAGCTGTTCGCAGAGCAACCCAGGCTGAGGGCGTCAATGTTTTGCAGAACAACGGCCGAGTCGCGGGCCAGTTGGTTCCGCATGTACATTTTCACATAATTCCAAGGCTGCCCGGCGATGCGTTTCATTTCAATTGGCCAGCTGGGAAATACCCTGAAGGTAAGCTCGACGAGCTGGCTGAGAAGATCAGGCTGGAGTTGAAGTGAAATACTTGAATAACAACAATAAAATGACGTTTTTTTGGGGAGGCTTGGCGTTGATATTAGTGGCGGTAGCGGGTTGTAATGTTCGCCCAGCCGAGAAACCTCAGGACGACAATAGCAACACAACAGCAGTGACAGAGAAAACGAAAGTGAGCGAGAGTAAAATGACTGAATCGAAAGAGGCTGGCGAGAATCCGGTTGTAATCATGGAAACTTCCATGGGCACAATCACTATTGAACTTGACGCAGAGAAGGCTCCCAAGACGGTAGCCAATATGTTGGCCTATATTGACGAGAAGTTTTACGACGGGACTATTTATCACCGTGTGATTCCAGATTTCATGATCCAGGGCGGCGGATTCACGCCGGATATGGATCAGAAGAAGACTCACGCCAATATTGAGAACGAAGCTGCCAACGGCTTGGAGAACGCGCGAGGTTCAATCGCCATGGCTCGTACGCCCGATCCGCACTCGGCCAGCAGCCAATTCTTTATCAATCTGAAAGATAACGATTTTCTGAATTATCAGTCTTCGACGCGAGAAGGTTTTGGTTACTGCGTTTTCGGCAAGGTTATTGACGGAATGGATGTGGTTGACGAAATCGCCGGCGTCAAGACGGGCAATCATGGCCCGCATGGCGATGTGCCCGTGGAAGCGGTTGTGATCAAGACTTTTCGGCGCAAGTAGATTTGAAGGCCGTTGGCTGGTTGACTAATCGGCAGACGTGCTGGTAGAATGGTTCTTCTGATTGAGGAATTTGTATTTGTTGACTCCGCCTCCAAGTGGAATTGACAAAGTCCGTCAGAAGGATGTTAATGAAAAATCGCATTGTGGGTATGAAAATCGTTTTTAGAGCGGCTAACGGTTAAGATGCAATGTGGATTCGTTGGTGAGGACAAGCCCGGCCAGGACGGTGAAGCAGACAATGATTACATTGTCGATGGAACCGGACGCCGCCGGGCGAAGCCGCAACCAGAAGGCATGTTGCAGATTAAACGTTAATTGTTCTAATCAGCTGAACGGTCAACGGATCGACCGCTGGCCGAGAATATAAAGGTTATCCGATGAACTGGCATGAAATTTTGCTGAATGTGTTTATGACGATCTACACCATCATGTTGGTCGTTGTTTCAACTTACGGATTGCATCGGTATGCGTTGGTCTTTCTGTACTGGCGTCACCGCCATAATGTTCCAAAGCCGGCCGGTCATTTCGATGATCTTCCTAATGTTACGATTCAGCTGCCCATGTTCAACGAGCGCTTTGTAGCCAAGCGGATAATCGAAAAAACTTGTGAGATTGATTATCCTCGCGATAAGGTTCAGATCCAGGTTCTTGACGACAGCACAGATGACACTGCCCAGATCGCTTTGGAGTGTATCGAGAAGATGCGGGCGCTAGGCCATAATATCGAGTTCATTCATCGTGAAGATCGTACCGGTTTCAAGGCAGGGGCCTTGGAGAACGGTTTGAAAACAGCTACGGGCGAGTTCATCTCGATTTTCGACGCCGATTTTATGCCCGAACCCAGTTTTCTTATGGATTCCATCCATTACTTTACGGACCCCAAGGTTTGCGTTGTTCAGACTCGGTGGGATCATCTCAATCGCGAAGACAGCCTGCTCACCAAGAGCCAGGCCATTTTCCTCGACGGCCATTTCGCCATCGAACACGTTGGCAGGAATCGTAGCGGTCGATTTATGAGCTTCAACGGTACGGGTGGAACATGGCGACGCGAAGCCATCGCCGATGCCGGAGGCTGGCGACATGATACGCTTACCGAAGACCTCGACCTCTCGTATCGCGCGCAGCTTAAAGGCTGGAAGTTTGTATTCCTACCTGACATGATCAGCCCAGCTGAGCTTCCGCCGGAAATGAATGCCTTCAAGGCCCAGCAGTTCCGCTGGACCAAGGGCGGCGCGCAAAACGCGATCAAATTGCTGCCGAAGGTTATGCTCTCAAAAGCGCCGCTGAAAGTTAAGGTTGAAGCATTTTTTCATCTGACCGGCTTTACGATGCACATTTTCATGTTCGGCCTGGTTATGATGATGTTCCCTGCAATGTACCTCAAATGTATGCCGATCGAGAACGGTACATTTTGGCGGGCGATTGTGGATATCGGCGTTTTTGCGCTGGCTACGATGTCAGCTACGGTTTTCTACTGTGCCAGTCAGGGTGTCCTGACCGGTAACTGGCGAATGCCGTTGAAGTATATGCCCGTGATGATGGGTTTGGGCGTGGGCCTTTGCGCATCCAACACCAAGGCCATTCTCGAAGCCTGGCTGGGACGAAAGAGCGGTTTTGTCCGCACGCCAAAATATGGTCAAGAGGCTCCGGCTTCTTATTCTGATCCTGCCCCAACAGAAACAGCCCAGGTTATTAAAAAACGCAAACTCAATTGGCTGCCGTTTTTGGAATTTGCTATGGGTCTTTATATGATTGCATGTCTGCTCTGTTGCATTTTCGATATTCGTTCGGCAATCACCGCGCCGTTCCTTGCGATCTTTGCGTTCGGATTCTTCTACGTCTCGCTGATGAGCCTCCAGGCTTCACGCGTGGGCGTAAAGAAATCAGCCAACGCTGTCGAAACAATTCAAAACTGAGTATTTCATGCATACTGTTTTTCTGGACAGGGCAAAACGCTGATCCGGAAAAACAGGAAACAATTTACTAAAGGCGTGAATGTTTCCGAAGATATCTATGTAGATTTTTTTATAAATCAGCATAAGTCTTTTGGGAGCAAAGCATGGCCGATTCAAAGGGCAGTAGCGAACATACGGTTGACAACGCGAAATACGAAAACATGTCCAATGAGGATGTGTTCAAGTCGTTGGAATCATCGCCCAGGGGTCTGACTAGTGAGGAAGCCCAATCTAGGCTGGGCCAGTACGGTCCGAACTCACTGAGCGAGAAGAAGAAAAGTACGCTGCTGAATTTTCTGCGGTACTTCTGGGGCCCTATTCCATGGATGATTGAAATCGCAGCGGTGCTTTCGGTTGTTACCGGCGACTGGAAAGATTTTTCCATTATCACAGTCATGCTTCTTTTCAACGCGTTGGTTGGTTTCTGGGAGGAGCATAAAGCCTCCAACGCTCTCGATGCCCTTAAGAGTCAATTGGCCTTGAAAGCTCGTGCTCTTCGTGACGGAAAATGGAGCGAGATAGACGCAGTCAATCTCGTGCCAGGTGACATCGTTCGCCTGCGGATGGGCGACGTTGTTCCCGCTGATACGAAGTTTATCGATGGTGACTTTATCAGCATAGACCAGGCCGCTCTTACGGGCGAGTCTCTGCCGGTCAGCAAGAAGGTCGGCGACATTGCATATTCCGGTTCTATAGCCAAGCAGGGCGAGATGTCTGCGGTGGTGACAAGTACGGGGAGTAATACTTTTTTCGGCAGGACAGCCAAGCTTGTTGAAAATGCCGGTGCTGTTTCACACTTCCAGAAGGCTGTAATGCGCATCGGCGATTTTCTTATTGGAGTAGCAGTATTGCTGGGAATTGTATTGGTGGTTGTGGAACTCTCAGAGCATGTCGCTGTTCTTCATCTGGTAAAGTTCGTTTTGATTCTTGTTGTCGCATCAATTCCCGTAGCCATGCCGGCGGTGCTTTCTGTGACCATGGCCCTTGGGGCTTTGGCCCTTTCCAGGCGAAAGGCCATTGTGTCTCGGCTACAGGCCATCGAGGAAATGGCTGGCGTGGATATACTCTGTTCTGACAAGACAGGTACTCTCACGCAAAACAAACTCACCCTCGGCGAACCGGTACTCTTCAACGCGGTCGACGCGCAGGAATGTATCCTGGCTGGGGCTTTGGCCTCCAAGGCGGAGAACAAGGACGCGATAGATCTGGCGGTTATAGGCGGCCTGTCGGATAAGTCCGTACTGGAAGGCTATTCGCAAAATCAGTTTGTTCCTTTTGACCCGGTAAGCAAACGTACCGAGGGCACCGTTACGGATTCCCAGGGTAAGACGGCACGCTACACCAAGGGCGCTCCGCAGGTTATTCTGGGAATATGCAAGGTTGACGAAACCACCAAGGCCAGGGCTGATAAGATCGTCAGTGACTTGGCAGGTCGCGGGTATCGCACGCTGGGCGTCGCACGTAGCGATAACGGAGAGAGCTGGCGGTTTTTAGGGGTACTGCCGATGTCTGACCCCCCGAGAGAAGACTCTGCCTCTACTATCGCACAGGCGAAAAAATACGGGATTGCAGTAAAGATGGTTACAGGCGACAACGTCGCAATCGGCAGGGAAATTTCTGGTCAGCTTGGCATGGGTACGAATATCCAGGCGGCGGGTGATTTTTTCCCAGTCGGCTGTAATCCAGACAATCTTGGCGTGGAGACCGCGCGGAAGATCGAAATTGCTGACGGCTTTGGCGAAGTTTTTCCTGAACACAAATACGGGATAGTCAAGGCCCTGCAGGATCGTGGGCATCTGGTAGCCATGACCGGCGACGGCGTAAATGACGCACCGGCCCTCAAGCAGGCTGATACCGGCATTGCTGTTTCGGGCGCGACCGACGCAGCCAGGGCAGCAGCGGCAATAATCCTGACAGAGCCTGGCCTGAGCGTGATCATGCGGGCTGTCGAAACCGCGCGGAAAATTTTCGAGCGAATGATGAGCTATACCATCTACCGCATTGCGATGACAATGGACATAATGTTTTTTGTCGTTCTGGCTATGTTGTGCTATCCGACGGTGCACACAAGTGAGGGCCTGAGACACTTCGAGCCGATCACGGCTGTGATGATTATCCTGCTGGCATTGCTGGACGATATTCCGATTATGACTATCGCGTACGACAACACTTATCTCAGTCCCAAACCCGTCCGATGGGAAATGAAACGAGTGTTGAGTATCTCGACCGTCCTTGGCTTAGTTGCGGTCGTGCAGACCTTTGGCCTGCTTATCCTGATGCGGGAAGTATTCCCGAATCTTGGAACCATGATTCCAGAGTTTGGTTTGCAACCGTTCAGAATCAACGGCCAGCATCAGCAGACAATGCTCTTCCTGCAATTGGTGGCAGGGGGGCATTTGATGCTTTTTGTGACTCGAACAAAAAAGTTTTTCCTTTCCCGGCCTTGGCCTGCGCCGCCGCTGTTCCTGGCTATCGTTGGTACGCAGATTCTCGCAACGGTCATGTGTTGGCAGGGCTGGCTGGTGCCTGCACTCCCGTGGCATTTGATTGGCTTCGTTTGGCTTTATAATCTGATATGGGTGTTTGTTCAGGACTTCGTCAAGATGGGAACGTATCAAATGTTTGAGAACATTACCCATAGAAAACAAAGATTATTACGAACGGCGAACTCGTATTTGCATCCTCACGGAAATCTGCATCAATAATTTATTGAGAACGCCCTCTATGCAGATTTGATTGCTTCCATGAAGAACAAGTTTTCCTGATCGATCAGTTTGATGCGTTCCAGGCCGGCTTGATTCAGCAGGGGAATCCAGTCATTTCCAGTCGGCAGCATGTCGCCGTTAACCGGGCCATCAAGATTCGCGTGAAAGCCGTTGATATGTTCGCTGCCGGCCAGGTGCATGACAATCAGCCTGCCTGATTCTTTCAGTGATTGCGTAAGGTTCTTCAAGGCTGACGACTGATCGCGAAAGTGCGGAAAACAGTGGAAGCATAAAATGACGTCAAAACGTTCTGCGCCAAGACTGTCACTGCATACATCCATACACAAAAAATCCGCATTGATTGTTTTCTGATTGGCTTGGGCAATCATAGCAGGAGAGAAATCAACAGCCGTCACGGAACCTGGAGCTATCTGCTGCACCAGCCAGGCTGTAGTTTTGCCTGTTCCGCAACCAACCTCCAAGAGGTTATCGCCGCTTTGCAGATTCAACAGGGATGAATGCATGTTCAGGCCCTCGGCCATCTGTTCACTGCTGGGTTCCTCATTGTCCCAGTTCTCAGCGAGGTTATCAAAAAATTCAATACGGGGATCAGCCTGGATATTTTTTTCACTTTTCATACGATTTTTCCTTGCGTAATAACTAAACTCTGTTATTATGTTTTTTGCAATCGTAATAATGGAGTGGCTGCTTGTCAAGCTACTTGTGGGAAATGAATAGCTCAATTCAGTTCAGAAAATAAGGAGAAGATGATGGTTGCTCAAAAAAATCTGTTCGTTTTATTGGTGGTATCGGTATGTGTCTGCATGATGTCGACAGGAAGTGTTTTTGCAGAGACAAACTGGGATATCCAGGCGGTGAATGAAAACGGGGTTGGAACGTGGAGTGGAAGTTACCCTGCCACTTTCCAGGGTGTGGTACTGTTTGACTCTGAACTGTTTCTTGATAGCACAGCGAATTACAACGAAATTCCCTGGGATATGGGAGGGCAGTGGCAGGTGTTTGTGCAGGGGCTTGACGGGGATCATGCGGGTACTGCCGTTTATTTGGCTCAGAATTACGGTAATACGTGGCGAAAAAATTCGGACTTCAGTTATTTGAATGATGAGTGGATCGACAGGCTATCTGCTGTCGCCGGCGCGACGGCCGGTTCGCTTGTCACGGTAACTGCACAGAATCTTGGTTTCTACGGCGGGAAGACCAACTGTAACGAAGGGCATAATAACGCCGAGTCGATGCATTTTACAATTACCGTCACAGACGCCGATTATGGCTTGCCGACCCCGGAAAATATAACTCTCGCCGATCTTTATTTAGACCCCTCCAACGCAAACTATGATGCGAGTTATCCTATGTTCGACGAAACTCGAACAACCGGGGCTGAGTATTATCAAAGCCGGCTCGTCAGCATGACCGGTATCATCCTGGATGACATTCTCAAATGGGATCAATCCGGAGTCTGGAGTGAGCGACTTATCACAGCCCACGACGCCGACGGGCGAACCATAAATCTGCGATTGCCTCGAGGCAGCGAGCTTGATTTAGGTTCAGCGCCATTGGGTGAATTCGATCTTGTCGGCGTGATAAACCAGGAATCCGGCAGTAGCAGCAACGGCCGATTAGGTTATGAAATACTCGTGCTGGAAGTGACGCCGGAACCGGCGACGGTAAGCCTGGTCACCGCAGGTTTGTTCGTTCTGATTCGTCGACGTAAAAAATAAAAGCACACAAGTCGAAAATTTTAATTAAAAAAGAAAAGACGGCGGAAGCATAAAACTGTTTCCGCCGTTCTTTCGATTTTCGCGAGAAGTATTATGGCGGTGTTGCGAAGAGACAAATTACGTGGTTTCACGTTGATTGAGTTGTTGGTCGTAATAGCGATCATCACGCTGCTTGTCTCGATTCTCTTCCCGTCGCTGACTCGTGCGAGGTTCCTGGCGAACAAGGCCAAGGTCATGGCTGAACTCCGCGGGATTGATTCATCGCTCCGTATATACTACATCGATCATGAATGCTATCCGCCAGTGCGTACGGACTGTATCGGTGACATGCGGGGGCATGAGTATCAGTTGCCTGTGGAATTGGCGTATGGTGGATATCTGCCCCATGGCGCCAGTCTGCAAACAATGGTTGCCGTCGAAGATCCTTTCAATCCCGATCACACTTATAAGTACAACACGCCTGGGCCGATCGTTCGCAATAAAGCATTCGATGAAGACGAGAACTACTTCTGGGTTCCGGATAATTTTCCCTGGGACCCTGGTGATGATCTGACCAAGGCTCGTGGTGAAGGTACCCTTTACAATCATCTTGAAAATTGTCCCGTGCATTGGGCAATCTGGAGTGTCGGGCCGGCCGGGCCTGATTCTCCCAAAGCTCTCAGCCAGCGTTGTCCGGCTTCCAGCAGAACCTGGTATGATCCATCTGACGGACAAGGTATAATCTGTCGAATTCTGACTGCCGACGGTTTGGTGCTTTTAAGCCCCTGAAAGGAAAAGTATGCGGCCAAGAACGATGCCCGGTAATTTTTTTATTCTTGCAATAACAACGACAGTATTTGGCTTTACATTTGCCGTTGTCGGATGCAATAAATCAGATTCGCCGAAAAAGTCCGAAATTGCCGTGACGAATTCATATCTCGAAGCTGTGGTTCGCGATTTGCTTGGCAAGGATATTTCAGTGTTGACGCTTGCAGAGCCTGGCATGTGTCCGGGCCATTTCGATATCAAGCCGAGTCAGGTCCAGGAACTTCGCAGTAGTAAGCTACTTATCCGGTTCGATTTTCAAAAGGGGTTGGAAGCAAAATTATCCCGCCTGAGCGAAGGTGGCTTGAAATTTGTCCAGGTATGCGTTGCTGGCGGATTGTGTGAACCGGCAAGTTATTTATCCAGCTGTCGGCAGGTGGCTGAATCGCTTGTCGAAGCAGATATGCTTACCCGCAAGCAGGCGAATGACAGATTGGCGGAAATCCGTGGCCGAATTGACAGGAGACAGGCATGGTGTCGCCAGCAACTCGATGGCTTTATTGACAGGCCGGTTATAGCCAGCGTTCATCAGAAAGCGTTTTGTGAATGGCTTGGGTTAAAAGTGGTTGCGACTTTCAGAGGCGCGGATGTCGAGTCTGTCCAGCAGATTGACAATGCTATTTCCGCAGGCCAACAGGCGGAGGTCAAGCTCGTCATAGCCAATTTGCCGGAAGGCAAAAAAGTAGCTGAAGCACTCGCCGCCAGGCTGGGTGCAAGGGTCGTGGTCTTTCAGAATTTCCCCAAGGCGGGCAATGATTTTCCGTATGACGATCTCTTGGTTGGTAATGTTTCCGAGTTGTTAAAGGGGATTGGCCGGTGAGTCAGGATGCGGTACAGATCGAAGATCTGATTGTCAAGGTTGGTGGAAAGACAATTTTGTCCATTGATGGCCTGTCCATAGAAACCAGCCGGCTTGTAGGCATACTTGGCCCGAACGGTGCGGGAAAAACCACACTTTTGCGTTGTCTGCTAGGCTTGCAGAGTCACGCGCATGGCCTGGTAAAAGTCCTGGACCAAGACGTAAAAAAACTCAACTGGCGATCCATAGCTCTCCTGCGTCGCAGGATTGGATACGTGCCCCAGCTGTTGCCCTCGCACAGTGAAATGCCGCTGACCGTTCGCGAAGTCGTAGCCATCGGCAGAACCGGTATTGCGGGACTGTTCAAGCCATTGGGCCGGGCTGATTGGGAAATTATTGACGAGTGGATAGACAGGCTTGGCCTGTCGCACCTGGCCCGTCAGGGCTATAGTCAAATCTCCGGCGGCGAGCAGCGGAAGACGCTGATTGCGCGGGCGATGGTTCAACAGCCTGACGTTTTGATTCTGGATGAGCCGACCGCGAATCTGGATATGGGTTGGCGAGAGCGGATCGTGGAGATTGTTGACGAGCTTTACCGGCAGGACAGCCTGACGATTCTGCTTGTGTGTCACGAGCTTGAGGTGTTGCCTGCAAGCTGCAGTCAAATTGCGATGCTCAATAGTGGCGAGCTTATTGCCAGCGGCCAGCCAGGAGATATTCTTTCCGAGGAAATGATTCGTTCTCTGTATGGATGGGGTTTTGACGTCATTGTTCGCAACGGCAGATATATTGTTGTGCCCTCGGAGGTGTCTCATGCTTGATTTGATATTCTGGGCGCCGGTGTTGGTTGGCGGACTACTGGCTGGTGGTTCGTGTGGCCTGCTGAGCGTCTACATCGTCGGCATGCGAATTCCGTTTCTGGGCGTTTGTGTTGCACACGCAGCTTTGGCTGGTGCAGTCTTCGGCGCCCTGGCAGGACTTGAAGGTCAGATGCTCCTGCTGCCCGCACTTGGCAGCGCAGTCATCACCGCGATGCTCCTGGGACTGGCTGATCCGCGCAGGGTCAACATGGATGCAAACGTTGTAATGGGGTTGCTGTTCTCTGTGACGATGGGCTTGGCCTTCGTGGGCTTTGGCCTGTTCAGTGTCCTGGGCAAAAGCGACAATGATGTGAGGAACCTGCTTTGGGGCAGTCTGAATTATTGTCAATGGAATGACGTAGCCCTAATGCTGATAGCGTTCGGCCTGCTGCTGATATTCGTGTTCGCATTTCAAAAAGAAATGCGTGCGATACTTTTCTCCCGCGTGGACTCGCATGCTACCGGCATCCATGCCACAGCTGTGTGGACGGGTTTCCTGATTCTCTCAGCCATTCTTATAACCGTAAACTTTCAAACCGTCGGCGGGCTGATGATCTATAGTTTGATTACCAATCCAGCTGCTGCTGCCTTTCAGCTCACGAAAGGTAACGGCAGAACGATAATACTGGCGACAATACTTGGTTCTGCCAGCGGACTTGGCGGTTTTTTACTGTCCGCAATTACCGATCTTCCAAGCGGAGCTGTCATTGTGCTGGTTTCCTCACTTCTGGTTATGATATCAGCCGTTTGGGCCCAGCTGCACAAAAGGTATTCTCCCACGACAGGTTTCAACGCAAGCCGCAAATAACGCCTATTGGTCGTTGAGAAAAATCATCTGATTTTAAGCGAGAGAATATCCGGGATTGAATTTGCGATTTCCCGGAAAGCATCGATTCTCATGTCCGCTGGGATTGTGAGGTAGAACTTGATTTTTTCCTTATTTTCAGTGAAGTCACAACGGTAGTCTACATTGTGTATTTTCAGCCCGGGGAGTTTGAGTTTGTTTTCCAGCTCAGAGAGCCTGGCTTTATTGTCGCCCATAGGCAGAATCATCGTGACGCTCCTGGTCTGCCTGGCCGGTACCATATTGTCCACTTTTCCCAGTCCCAGCAGGGCGAATAGAACCAGCAGCGTTACAAAGCCCGAGGTAAAGAGCATGCCCATTCCGCATGAGAGTCCCACCGCAGCGGTGCACCAAAGAGTCGCCGCCGTGGTCAGGCCTCGTATGGTCATTCGGGATTGAATGATTGCCCCTGCACCGAGAAAACCAATGCCGCTCATTATCCCGTAAGCCATCCTGGCTGGGTCTATGCGAATCAGTGACGTGTTCTGGTCCCCAACCCCGAAAATTCTTGCGAAATGGAGGCTTACGACCATTACCAGAGCAGCACCTAGCGATACAAGCAGATGTGTCCTCAGGCCCGCACTTCTGCCTCGGTATTCACGTTCAACTCCAATAATCGCCCCCAGCAATGCTGCAACGCTCAGCTGAATGACGATCTGCCACTGCCAATGCAATGTGTCGAGAAACAGGAAATTTTGAAACCATGCAAACATCATAGTACCTCAAAAATAGGGTCAGAAAAAATAAATTGGTCAATATAAAATGTGCTTTTTGTATAGCGGCAAACTAACAGGATTATACAGTAACTACAGTTAAGCTGATAAATCAAGCTTCAATTATTAATGGATTTGGGCTGGTTTTGGTATTTCCTCCACAAACTGTTCTGATTCAGTTACTAAAATGGTCCTGTTTTGCCTACAAGTACCGGATTAAAAAACCGTTACGATATATGAATAAAACGGTAAAAAAGACCATCTTTTTTCTTGAGGGGCTTGACACCCTATATGTTGGAGGCTAGACTTACGCTGTTCCCATATATTGGGTCAAGTTGTGTCCAGGGAGAAGCTAGGCCATGCAATGTCCGTTTTGTGGTCAGGATGATGACAAGGTCATCGACTCGCGCAGTAGCGAGGGCGGGAGAGTTGTGCGCCGCCGGCGTGAATGTCTGAAATGTACCAGACGTTTCACGACGTATGAGCGGGTCGAAGAAGTCCTGCGTCTCTCTGTTGTGAAGAAGGATGGGTCACGAGAGCCTTATCAGCGGGAAAAAATGATTACCGGATTGGAAAAATCCTGCTACAAAAGGCCGGTCAGCAGTGAGCAGATCCGTCAGATTGTGGAATCGGCTGAGGAGCAGATTTTCAAGAATTTCGACAAGGAAGTGCCCTCCAGATTCCTTGGCGATGCTCTCGGAGCCAGGCTGCGGGAACTTGACAAGATAGCATATATACGTTTCGCCAGTGTTTATCGCGAATTTGCGGACGTTGGCGAGCTTATAAGTGAAGCTCAGGACGTGAAATCGGACCCGGTAATCGGGCCGGAACAAAAGGATTTGTTCGACTGACACGACGACATGGAGAAGGGACAGATGGAACGATCAAGGATGATCAAGGTAAAAAAACGTGATGGCGGCATTGAAGACTTCGACGTTGCAAAGCTCGGGGGTGTGCTTGGCAGAGGTTTTCGTCAGTTAGGGGGCGACATTTTTGAAGCTCGTGAATTAGCCCGGGCGATTGAGATATTCCTTGTTCGCAGCAAAAGATTCCGCATTTCCTCTGCTGCTCTTTTCGAGATGGGCCTTAAGGCGCTTCGACATGTCAAAATGAACGACGCAGCTGAGCTGCTGGAACTTCATCGCACTTTGCGAACGATCCGCCGCAGGCTGTTGCGTGTCCGGCATGAGGATGAGAAGCTCACCGCCTGGGACAAGGGCTGGCTGGTCGAATTGGCAGCCAGGATGTGGCACGTCTCGCACACCACCGCAAGAATCCTGGCTGGCGAGGTCGAAAATGAGATACTCTCGCACGATCAGCCTGAAATTCACCGGGAAGAAATCCTTGACCTGCTCAACCGGCGCGTAGCTGAGCTGGGCCTGGCCGATGCCGTTCCCGTTGATTATGAAGTGTTAGGCACTAGGGATTAGGCAATAGAAAAAGACAGGATTCAGTAGTCAGGATTCAGAATAAAAACGGAAACAGCAAAACAAACTCCGTGTAATTCGCTTTTGATCTGTGAAATTTGTGTTCTGTTGTTGGGAATATGTCCTACCGCTTGGCCGTTACCAAGACGTTTTGAAAAAAGGTTTGATGACTGTGGTAAAAAAGAGTAATAGCGTTGTTGATATCATAAAGTCTGAAGCTGCCGACGTTCGCGAGAAGATCGCCAAACGACAGAAGCCCACAATGAAGTTGCCGATCCGCTCGTTGTCGAATGTCAAGTACAGGCCGGCTGCGGGCTATTTCCAGCTGCTGGGCAAGAATAAGGTTCGCACGCTGGCGGTGAGTACGGTCAAGACTTTCGCCCAGACCCTCAAGATGTTGGCTATGAGCAAGGACCTGGTAGAGACGGGGCGGCATTCGACGAAAAGAGAGGCCTACTACCAGGCCTACAACTGGGGCGAAGCTGCCTTCGGAGGCCAGGAAGAATCTGACACGGTCATGGATGACGTCGAAGCCATGCTTTGCGTGAATCGCGAACAGATGAATTTTCGCGCTGACGAACACGGCGGAGAGGTAGCTGGGGAGCTTGTCGTGATAGACCGCGACCGCAGGACGAAAAAACTCATCGAGATCGACTGCACAGCCTTCGGCTCCGGGGCGTATTCCGTGCCGACCGTCGTCGAAGACCTGCAATTCAAAACCAAAGCCAAGTTCATCCTCGCCGTCGAAACCAAGGGTATGTTCGAGCGTCTGGTTGAAGAGGATTTTTACGACAAGTTTCATTGCATTCTGGTGAGCATGGGCGGCGTACCCAGCCGGGCCTGCCGAAGGTTCATTCGCAGACTGGCCGACGATAAAAAGCTGCCCGTTTATGTTTTCACCGACGGCGACCCGTATGGCTATTTCAATATCTATCGAACCCTGAAAGTCGGCAGCGGCAACGCCGCCCACCTGAACGAATATTTCTGTGTCCCGCAAGCCAGTTTCCTCGGCGTTACGCCCGACGATATCAAAACCTACGCACTGCCGACGCATCCGCTGAAAGACGTGGACATCAAACGCGCTCAGGACGCGATGAGCAACGACCCATTCATCCGCCATTATAAGATATGGCAGAAAGCCATCGAGCAAATGCTCAAGATGGGCGTTCGTGTCGAGCAGCAGGCCCTCGCCAAGCATGGCCTGGAGTTCGTCGCACAGACATACCTGCCGGAAAAACTCAAAAACATCAAATCATTTCTGCCGTAATAAAAACAAACTCGAAATCTGAATTTATAAATACTGAACAATTTCGAATGTCGAGATCAGAATGACGAAACAATGACAAACAGTCATTTTTTCATTTTCGCTTATTCCTTTCAGACACAGCGGTGCCTATAATCAGAGGAGTGGGCGTAAAATAAAATTTGCAGGACAAACAGAAAGGACAAAAAATGTCTCCAATCAAGTTGATTCGTAAGTTGGGTAAAATTCTGCGCGGCGGTGAGACTCAGCGGGCGATTTTCCTGGGTATTTTTTTGGGATTCGGTATCGGCATGATTCCCGGTTTTAACCTGACTCTGCTGATATTCATATTCGCATTTCTGTTTCTCAACAGCAACGGCGCGATGGGCGCCATAGCGATAGTCATCGGCAAGCTGTTGTGTATTTCCTTTGCGCCGCTGACGTATAAACTGGGATATTTCATGATTCACTCAGCTGGGCTGTCGGGCCTGGTCAGTTATTGTTCAGAGACGCCGGTGCTGGCACTGCTGGATCTTCAGATATATTGTCTCATGGGAGCTTTGCCGATCATTATCGTTGTTGGTGGCCTGGCTGGTTATTTTGTAGGCCGACTTCTGGTGGGCCTGCATGAATCGTTGGGTAATCTGAAGGGCAAAAGCGCGAAGTTCGATAAGTTGTCTCAGAACATTATTATGCGCGGATTGCTGCGCGTGGCCTTCGGGAAGAAAAAGCCCGAAGACGCCGACAAGAAAAAATCCCCCCTCATTCGGAAAGGTCGCGTTATTTTAGCGGTGGTTCTGGTAGCCATTATCTTTGTTGTTCAGATGCTGTTTATCAACACCGCTGTCAAGGCTGGGATCGAAGGCGGGCTTGGCACAGCCAACGGAGCGGAAGTCAACCTCGGCAGTGCGGATCTGTCGCTTGGCAGTGGCGAGCTTGTCATGAATCAGCTGCAGGTTACCGACCCAGCCAGGCCGACGCATAACCGCGTTCAGGCTGAGCGGATAGTCTTGAAGGTCAGCATCAATGACCTCCTGGCCAAGCGTTTTGTGGTTGACCTCGTCGACTGTGATGACATGCAGCTTGACACGCAGAGAGAAAAACCTGGCGAGGTGTATCTGCCGGAAGATAAAAAACCTGAACCGGCTGGGCCTTTGGAACAGCTGGACTTCGGCAAGATGGGAGGCCAGGCTGTCGAATACACCAAGCAGATCAAGAAATTCAATGAGCAGCTTGAAAAACTTATGGAGTATCTCAAGAAGGACGACCCCAGCAAAGATCAACAGGACGACCAGGAAAGACTTGCTCTGGAAGCTCTCAGCAAGGGCTACCTGAAACTTTCCGCCCAGGAATTCCTGGCCAAGAGGCCTACATGGATTCTCCGCGAAATAAATGTCCGCAGGCTGAAAATAGCACCGAACTTCCCGTCCTTTACGGTCGAGGGCAGGAATCTGTCCAGCCATCCTTCACTGCTGCCCGAAGACGAAAAAGCCTCGCTGGTAGCCAAGCCCGATCCGCAGGCACTGGCGGATTTCAATAAACAGGTCGAGGGAATGCTCAAAGGCGGTGTGGATTCCCTGCTGAATAACGGCAAGAAAACCGAAGGTGATCAAAAGAAATCCGGCGGACTGCTTGGCGGCTTTCTGAAAAAATAACGTCGCGTGACGAAAGAGTAAGTGGAAACTAGGTGAATGCGGGAATCTAAAGATTCCGGGAACAGACGAAGGAGAAAGAAATGAGAACCTCGGACCAAAAGCTGTGCGCGTTACTTGTTTTTTGTATGACTCTCCTGTGGACAGGGGGGACGGTTTACGCTCAGTTCGGCGGATTTGGGAAGTATAAATCCGCTGCTGAGAAAACCAAAAAACTCATCGAAGAAAAGGACAAGGAAAAGGAAGAATCTGTAAAAACCGACAAGGACTCCACCGAAGCGTCCCCAGCTATGGCGGTGCCGGAGCCGGTAGCGGGCAATATAGTCTTTTCCAAGAAGCCCATCGATCTCAAAAAGCCTGCTGATCTTACTGCGAGTTTCAAGGCTGGTGATAATATTTATTCCGTGGTCTATCTCAAGGAAACGATGAAGGAAATGGCCAATGAGTCATCCAGCCTGGACTTTGAAATCAAGTGTGAGCTTGATGGAAAATATCACTGTTCATTTGCCGTAAAAGTTAAGGGCAAAGCCCTGGACAGCAAAATCCTTGTGCTGGATATAGCACCAGAGCCGAAAAAAATGACAGCCTACGATAACCCGGAAATCATATACGCCAAGATTTTCGAAAAGTATGGCAAACGCGGCGGGCCCATGCAGCTGACAAAAATGCTCAGTACCCTTCCGGAGGGAAAGCATACCCTTAAGATGATTTTCTATCAATATGCCGACAAATCTGTCGGACAGTTCACTATCGATGGTGACTTTAAACTTTACGAAAAGCTGTACAAGGAACTCGATGAGTTGAACACCAAGGGCATTACAATGCCCAAGGCCCAGCGGACGGACAAGGAAATGGAAGCCGGTATGCTCGAAGCCTTGAAAGCCTCCGGCAACGAGGCCTTTGCGGGCAAGATTCTCCGTGTCGTGATTATCGACAAGGATTGGTATCTCCGCAGGCATGAACTTTCAGGCGCGATACTGAATCGATATATTCGCGCCTGTGTTGCGGTAAAAGATCCCGCTGGCCAGTGCTGGATGTATAAACTCGTGACCTTCAAGGAAGATTATATCGGCGGTAAATTTGAGAAGATGAAATACGATGGTGCAGGCGACAGGGTAAAAATTCCCGAAGAAAACGTTATGAAAGAATAGGTTGGAATTTATTGGCGTACTACATGGCAGCCGGGATTTTTTTGCATTGTCCCGGCTGCTTTTATTATGTGCTCTAATACGCCTTGAAGATCGTCGAACCGGGATAATAGAATTGCAGAATTTCTTCCGCGGTCTGGCCTTTGCGGGCACGCTCTTCCGCCCCCCACTGACTCATGCCCACGCCATGGCCGAAGCCTGTGCCATCGTAGAATTCCACGGCGTCGCCGAGGTCACGAATTTTGCAATTCATTGAGTAGAGTTTTTTCGCAGCCTGGATATCCGAACGCAGCAGACAAAGTCGGACATCTTCAGCGCGGATGGGCACGGCCTGACCTTTCGAGTTTATCACCTCAAGCCAAACACTTCTGCCGTAGCTGGTTTCGTTTTTGAGACGGAGTTCTTTAAGGTCGCCCAATTTTTTGATGCGGTCATAGTTAGCAGCCAACGCTGCGAAGAGATCTGACTTGCCGACTTTCACGGGCTGCCATGAGTAATACGGGCAGGCGACTCCCGTGCCGTCCCGCTGGCCGCCTTGCAGGGGGGGGATCAGTTGCGGGACATTGCGGATCACATCGGCTCCGTTAACCCAGCCGCCGTTGCATGCGGAGAATTGCGTGAGGAAAATTTTCTCCTGTCCAGGTGCACCGCAGGCGAGAACCCATGCGTGTGTTTCCCGGACGGCTTGCCAGCTCTTGTCGGTCTCAGCGAGCATTCCGCCGTAAACCTGAGAGCTTTGCGAATCGTAAACGTCGAAACTTTTGCTTCGGCCTCGCGTAGCCAGTTCATAAAGGGCAAACGTCCTAGCTGCTATCGCCTGGGCGTGGTATGTCTGAGGATGAAAATCGGCGTACAGTTCTTTCGCCACTACGCTGGCGAGGTAGCTTTCCATGTCGACCTTGTTTTGGACATAGAACTGCCCATCGTTATCGGCCAGCAGGTCCAGCCTGCCGCGATACAAAAGTTTTCCGTAGCCTACGTATCCGGCGTGCGTAATGAGCGAGAGCTTACTGCCGGGCAAGGTCTGGCTGCCCAACAGCCAGTTGCCGTTTTTTCTCTGGCAGAGGGTTTTCGGCATTCGGCCTTGTTCTTCGCGAACTTCCCGACCATCCACGATAATCCTATATCCGCCTGTAGTGTATAACTCGGCCTGTTTGACGGGCCTGGCAGTGAGCCTCACGCGAACCATCGGTACGCCGTCGAGTTTCCATGGCCTTTGTGGAATATTGGAAACTGTCGGCTCGGGCTGTTTGCAACTCGAGAAGATCAACGACCCAGCCAGGCAGGCCGTGAGTAACAGCACGATTGGCAATGCGGGCGCCAATCTTCTCAAAGCGGCATATAGTTTTTCTCGTTTCATACTTCTCGGAAGCTCAGGCCGAATTCCGCCAGCTTCTGTCGCAATTCGCTCAGGCTGGTCTGGCCGAAGTTTTTGATTCCCATCAGTTCAGCTTCGCTCTTTGCTGCGAGTTCTCCGATAGTGCTGACGCCCAGCTGTTCGAGGACGCGTCGGGCCCGCACGGAAAATTCGATTTGGCTGACGGGTTTTGAACGTATGCCGTCATCTTCATGTCCGGACATGACTGAGGCGTCATCGCCATCGTCGAGCATGTGCAGCTCTGAGTCGTCCTCGGCGTATTGGCCTAGCCTGAGGCCCTTGGCGGTGAGCATTTCCTTGATTTCCTTCAGGGAAGTTTCACCGAAGTTTTTGTATCCGAGCAGATCCGGTTCGCTTGTGCGTACAAGATCGCCGAGTGTACGGATGTTCATTTTCTTGAGGCAGTTCCTGGCCCGGACTGACAACTCGAAATCTGTAACTGGGATATCGAGGACGGCGTTTCGTTTTGCGACTCGTTTTGCCTGATCTTCGTCGTAGTACATTTCGCCGGAGGCCTGGGCGTCTTTCATGAAGAGTCTGGCTCGGGGATGGTTCGGGCAGGTAGCCAGGAGTTTTTTCAGGCAGGAGGCTGCCTGGGAATAATGACCGTTGTCGTCATGGAGCACAGCCATGTTCAGCAGGGCGTTTGCATATACGGGAGGCTGTTTCAGGCATTCCTCGTAGAGTTCCATCGCTTCTTCCTCTTCGCCGTGAAGATCAAGGAAGTAGGCAAGTCTGAAAGTCGCTTCGGGGTGTATTCTGTCGTCGCGAGCCTTTTCGTAAGATTCCAGTGCCGTTTCGCCCTGGCCTGTAAGTTCCTGCAGCAGGCCTGTGAGGTAGAAGAAGTCCGAGCACTCGCCGATGACCCGGCTGAGTTTGTTTAGTGCAAGCTCACCTTTTTCGATCTGGCCGTCCAGTAAGAGAGCTTCGACGATCAGCTGGTCGACTTCCGGGGTTTCCCAACCCTTGGACTTGGCTTTTTCGAAGGCTTCGATGGCTTTTTTGTATTGTCGCATTCCGCGGTAGCATTGTCCGATGAAGTAATATCGATCCTTATTATCCGTAGCGGCGCTGAATGCCTCGAGGGCATCTTCGTATCGACACAGGACATATCGTGCAATTCCGACCTTCATTGCCACCACTCCGGTAGCTGAAGGGTTCATGGATTCGATATCCGCAGCTATTCCGCGGAATTTCTTGGCTGCGTCTGTAGTAGTGAAGAGCTGTTCGATCAGCTCCTTGTGATCTTCAACCGTCCACGTGTCTCGGGCTACAATCTCCGTAATGCTATCCAGAGAAGCCTGTTCCATAATTGTTGCTCCTGTACTCTGTTTATAATATTGGTCGTTTCCGCAGGCACGGCCATAGGAAAAACGTTTTACTGTTTCCAACGGACGAATTGAAGTGTCCGAGGAATCGAAGTATTATAGCAACGTCTGACGAGACTGCAAATGGAATTGAACCCCGCTCGGGCGGGTGGAAGACGGATATGGACGAAAAAGAAAAACCGGTCTACATGATAATAAACCCTCGCAGCGGGTATGGAGGCAGAAAACTCCTGCTGGCTGAGCTTAGAAACCAGGTGCGTAGGTTCGGCTGGGAGCTTGTGGAGTACGTCACCCGCTATGCCGGCGACGCCACGCGATACGCCCGCGAGATCGCTCCGCTGGCATCGGCTGTGATAGCATGGGGGGGGGACGGCACAGCCAACGAGGTAGCCAACGGCCTGACCGGCAGTTCCGTACCGATGCTCATAGCGCCGGCGGGGACGGAAAATCTCCTGGCCAAGGAACTAAGAATACCACGCAACCCTGCCGATATGATCGCGCTGATGAAATACGGTGAAGTTATGGAATGCGACGTCGGCCTGATCAACGGCCAGACTTTCCACTCAATACTGGGCGTAGGATTCGACGCCGAGGTCGTTCGCAGGCTCTCAGCTTCCCGGACTGGTCATATATCGCACCTGAGTTACTTCTGGCCGATCTGGCGAACGTTCTGGGAACATGATTTTCCGAAGTTGCGAGTATTTGCCGATGGCAGTGAAATTTTCCATGGCCGGGGTTTGGCGTTCGTCGGAAATATCTCCAGATACTCAGTCGGACTGAGAATCTGCCGCGATGCCAAATTCGACGATGGACTGCTGGATCTTGTGATATTCGAATGCAGCGAACAGACGGGCTTGATTCTTCATGCCGCCTGGACAATGCTCCGGCGACATCCGCTTAAGGGTGGCGTAATTTATCGACCAGCCAAGAAAGTACGTATCGAAACCGAAACACCCGTCCCGTGTCAGATGGATGGCGATGTGGGGCCTGACACCCCGTTGGATATCTCCATCGCCCCATTCAAGATGAAACTTATTGTCCCCTCAGCTACGTACAGCGGGGGAATCTGGAACTTTGTGCCCCCTTGGAAGGAAGCACCGTTATGATCTCTGATAAGAAATGCAAAATTGGCCCGGTGGAATTTGGAACAGGCAAGCTCGCGATAATCGCCGGGCCATGCATGGCTGAGAGCCTGGATATTTGTATGACCGTAGCTAAGGCGATGAAAGAAATATGCTCGCGACTCGAACTGGGCTTCATTTTCAAAGCCAGTTTCGACAAGGCCAACCGCTCCAGTGCTGATAGTTATCGCGGTCCGGGCATGGAAGCGGGCCTGGCCTGGCTGGCCGAGGTGAAAGAAAAACTCGACCTGCCAGTGCTTACCGATGTCCATGAGCCAACCGAAGTCGCGCCTGTCGCAGAAGCGGTGGACTGCCTGCAGATTCCAGCCTTTCTGTGTCGGCAGACGAATTTGTTAGTTGCAGCCGGCCAGACCGGTTTGCCTATCAATATAAAAAAGGGCCAGTTCATGGCTCCATGGGATATGGGCAATGCAGTCGCAAAAGTGCGAGCAGCTGGGAGTGATAACGTCCTCCTGACAGACCGCGGTACTTTCTTCGGCTATAACCGCCTCATCAGCGATATGCGATCCATACCGCAGATGCAGGAATTCGCGCCCGTCGTTTTCGATGCGACGCATTCCGTTCAACAGCCCGGCGGACTTGGCAGTGCTTCCGGCGGAGAGCGGGAATACGCGCCGCTGCTGGGCAACGCCGCCATCGCAGCAGGGGCCGACGCTCTTTTCATCGAGACGCACCCCGACCCCGACAACGCCCTCTCCGACGCAGCCAGCCAGATCGCACTGGCCGATATGGAAAAAGTCCTGGCCAGGGCATTGGCGATATTCAAGGCTACGAGAGATGAAATTTGAAAACTGGTTGATTACTATTAAGTAGGGAGGGTGGGTGGTTCCCGAGGAACGAGGGGTTCACCCACGCGGGTTCGATGGGTTTTGTTGTCATTGCGAGCAAAGCGAAGTAGTCTATGTTTTGAACTTAAAATTTTGATTTTCAGATTGCCGCGTCGCTACGCTCCTCGCAATGACATCCTGGCTGTCAGCTACTGGGGTGTCATTCCGGGCGGAGCGTAGCATTTTTATTACCTCCCTTGTTAAGGGCCGGAATCCAGGGAATGGCAGTGAAGCGTTATTTTTTAACAACCGCGGGAAATTTTTGCTGAAAGGGAAATGCGATTATGATCCGTACAAACCGATATAAAAAAACTGGATTGGTTAATACAGTTTTGATGTTATCACTTGGTTACGCAGTAGCCATTCCTGTTGGGTGCACAGATATAACTCCTGAGGAAGCTCGAACCATGATTTCGAAATCTGATGATTCGGAAGTTATTATCAATCCCTTTCCAATATTAGATAAATTGAAATTTCCTCCGTGGATAACACCTGTTGGCATAACTAACGAAGGGAAATACCCAAGAAACCTCAAGATTATTCATCTTATTCAGGCCTTACATAAGGCGCGAGATAAACAAGCTGATAATACCAAGGGTTTTGTTATTTATACTGCGGTTTCTGCCAATTCCTCAAATCTGACTTTAGGAGGAGGCGGTTATTATGATAAAGAGACGGATGTGGAAGTGCGAATTTGTTTGATCCTTTCAACAGACAAACCTGCTGACCAATTAGTTATCGTTGAAAGTGATTATTTTGAGAATAATGATTCAAAAACAAATGCAGAGAAGGGTGGCATCCAACGCCGTGAACTGTTTAGTGTTTCCAATGGTTGTAACGTTAGGACTATAAATAAGAAAGGACTCTTTTGCCGATAATAATCGTGTCGCGACAAAAATCGGAAAGGAGTCCTTATGAAACACTCAAAGCAGTGTAGACAATATTCGTATCGACATTTCTTGCGGTCAGGATTAAACCAATTCCTGCCCGCGGCTATTTTTCGAAACACAAAATTTCAAATCACGCCAGATGGCAGCCAATGGTTTTGGTTTACACGGTATTGATGACGTGCTTCAGCCCTGGCTGCACGCTCAAAGACCGATTTGCCGAAGCTCGAAAATGTATCATAGAAATGTATCCGACGCGGCGACGAGTCGGCCAAACATATCAGGGTTTTATAAAGCAATTGATGTCGCTTGGCAACATTCTATTAGTTCCGGTAATGGAACATCTTCGCCGGCGGCTTCGGGAGATTGCAGCTGAACATTGGACGCGTGAAGGCTTTTTGGCTTTCGCCGTTGACGGCTCGCGTGTGGAAATGCCGCGTACCGAAGCGAATGAGGAATCATTTGGTTGTGGCGGCAGAAAGGGTACCGGTCCGCAGGCCTGGCTGACGACTTTATGGCATATCGGCAGTGGGCTTCCGTGGGCCTGGCTGATCGGCAAAGCCACCGATGCCGAACGAAATCATCTTCGAGATATGCTTCATATACTGCCTGAAAAGGCATTGCTTATAGCTGACGCCGGTTTTACTGGCTATGATCTGATGAAGAAAATTCTCCTTCACAACAGATCGTTCCTGATTCGTGTTGGCTCGAATGTAACGCTGCTGAAAAACCTTGGCTATGCCAAAATAGAAAATGACGGCACGGTTTACCTCTGGCCTGTAAAGGCTCAGGAAACAGCCACGCCTCCACTTGTCCTTCGTTTGATAACGTTGCAGCGCCATGGTAAGAAGATGTATCTGCTGACAAATCTTGATGAAGAAACATTGAGTACGAAACAGGCTGCGTTTTTCTATGAGTTGCGATGGGGTGTTGAAGTTTTCTTTCGCTCTTTGAAGCAAACCCTAAGCCGACGTAAAATGCTGAGTCGCGCCCCTCGACAAGCCAGGGCTGAACTTGCCTGGACGATGATAGGCCTTCAGCTGCTGGGCCTGCTGAGCGTAACGGAGATAATTCGTGTAAAACACGATCCTCTAAGCTGGTCGGTTGCGATGTCGCTGCGAGCTGTTCGTAATTCCATGCAGAATCGCCAGCCGTCTGCGCCCCACCGTGATTTGCTGATTGCCTTTTCTAAATGCGTGAAAGATAGGTATACTCGCAAGAGCAGTAAGAAAGCCCGGAATTGGCCGCATAAGAAAAAGGAGTCTCCTCCTGGCTGCCCTAAAATACGCAATGCAAATAAAACAGAACTCGCTTTAATTAAGGAAATTAGTAAAATAAAACCAGCAGCTTAGTTCACGGCGTTGGGTGGCATCCGCCTCTATTCCTGGAATCCTAATACAAAGGAATGGGATGAAACCAAGAGTTTCAGCCCCATTAACCTTGGAATGATAAAAAAAATGGCAATGGAACAAAAACCGGATTAATTCATTGTCCGCCTTGCCCCATCGACGCATCCAGCCGCAATCTCAACTTTTCAACGCTCTAAAAAAGGAGAAGCCCCCTGCACGAGACATGCGAAGCTCGTAACAAGGGGCTTTTGCAACAAGAACCAATGGGCGTTTGTTTTTTACCAGGAATAGCCGACGCTTACTCCGCCCCATAACTCATCGTCAAGTAAGTGTCTCGCAATGGCATGGCTGTAGTTCATGAAGGTGTTGACCGAAAAGTCGCCGCAGTATTTATCCGGGATATTCAATGCACTTTTCAAGTCATAGCTGCATTGCAATCCCCAGACCATGTTCGCAAGATGGCTGCTGTTGGAAAAGCCAGTAGCGTTATCCGCACCGCCCTTTGAGGGGTCCAGCGACATTTTCTGCAGCCAATTATGATCCCAGCTCATCGACCAGGCTGGCGTGACCGTCATGTTTTTCAGTAACGGCAGGTCTTTCATGCCGAGATCCTGGAGAACGAAATCGTGACTCAGGCCAAACTCGTAATAACTGCCGCCGCGGGCGAGGTCCAAGTCCCAGGCTATGAACAGGTAGGGGTTCAAGACAGGTTCCTTGACGTCAAGTCCCAGCATCCGAAACAGCTTACTGTCGTCATATGACAGTTTCGTGTAAAGCTCCTGCGTGCTGTCGGCGTCGCTTCGTGCGCGGGGGAACTCATACCATATGAAACCAAGTTCGATATCAAGGCCTATCTGTTCAATCGTATAGCCATAATATACGGTGTAGTCAATTTCCTGGAGCGTTTTGTCGCCGTCGTCGGGGGTCATGTACTCCTGGCCACAATACCACTCGAACCATAAAGACCCGCCAACTCTGCCGAATTTACCAAGATCCAGCTCTGCGCCGGTTGTCATCTGCTGATTGGGCCACCGCCGACCTTCGTTGTGCGTAGCACCGTTTTTTCTGCTGGCATCGCTGAGATTTATACCACGCCAGATGTAATCCGATACCAATGTATAATCAATGCTGAGCGTCAGCGGTATCGGCTTTTCCCAGTTTGTGATAAAAACCGGAGTTTCGACTTTATCGGTGTCAATTGTTTCGCTTTCGATGAATTGCGTTTCATCTTGGCTTGGCGTTGAGGTGTCCTCTGCAAAGGCAACTCCGACAGAAAACAGGGTCATCAACAGGCCAAAGCTGATTCGTTTTGTGAATAGTGACATTTTTGTCTCTCCATAAGTTTTTAACGTAATCATTTTGTATTTTTCCTTTAATTACATGTTGCTGAAGATCTGGAATCCACCATAGGCTTCCATACCGTGTTCGCCCAAATCCAAGCCTTTCATTTCTTCTTCTCTGCTGACTCGCAGGCCTATTGTTTTCTTTATCGCATAGAAGAGTACGAATCCTGTGCCGAACGCCCAAGCGAAGGCGGTGCCCACGCCAATAAGCTGCGTAGCCAGCTGGGTGAATCCGCCGCCGTAAAATAAACCGCCGCTTGTTTCGCCGCCCAGTAGAGCTTCGGCGTTGAACAGGCCACACGCAAGGGTGCCCCATGCGCCGCAGACGCCGTGAACGCTGACCGCTCCTACGGGGTCGTCAATCTGTAAAATACGGTCTATGAACAACACCGCCAGAACCACGAGAATTCCGCCGATGGCACCGATGATCAGGGCTCCGATCGGCGTTACGGTCGCACAGCCTGCCGTGATGGAAACCAGGCCTGCCAAGGCTCCGTTGAGTGTCATCGAGGCGTCGGGTTTCTTCGATATCAGCCAGGCTGTTATCATGGCGAAGACGGCTCCAGCTGCAGCGGAGAGGTTAGTCGTTACCGCAATGAATCCTATATTACCGCCCACCGCGGTTGTGCTGCCGGGGTTGAAACCGAACCAGCCAAACCACAGAATGAACACGCCCAACGCAGCAAGTGGAATGTTATGGCCCATAATGGCGTTGGGCTGATTTCTATTTCCCCGGCCTGGGACTTTGATGTACTTGTCTATTCTGGGGCCGAGCATGATGGCGCCTACCAGGGCAAGCCAGCCTCCGATAGAGTGTACAACCGTCGAGCCTGCAAAATCGCAGAAGCCAGGCAGTCCTATGGTAGAAAGCATGCCGCCTTCAGGCGCTTCAAGCCAGCCTCCGCCGTGCAGTAATCCACCCCAGGCCCAAGACCCGAATATCGGGTAAATAAAGAGTGTAATAAATACACTGTAAACCAGGTAGCTGACGAATTTTGTCCGCTCAGCCATGCCGCCTGAAACAATAGTCGCAGCGGTGGCAGCGAAAACGGTCTGGAACAGCAGGAATGTGTAGTCCCAGGACGAGCTGCCTTCCATTCCGTGCAGGCCAAATAAAGTCGTGCCAAACACCCCGTTGCTCTCGCCAAACATCAAGCCGAAGCCTACAAAGAAAAATGCTAACGTTCCGACCGAAAAGTCCATCATGTTCTTCATGATGATATTTACGGCGTTTTTGGCACGGGTAAAGCCGGCTTCGACCATCGCAAAACCTGCCTGCATGAAGAAAACCAGAAAGGCTGCTATACATGTCCATACAACATCGGCATTGCTGTGGCTATTGCCCAGGCTGTCCGTAACTCCATCATCTGCCCAAGCTGACCCAGCCAGGCTAAACAAAAGCAATACCACCAATCCAAAACCCATCAAAATCCTGGGCTTAAACAGCAAACTTCTCTTGTATGACATTTGAATTTTTCCTTTCAATCCAAGGTTCACAACTGAATTTGGTAACACTTACGTAAAAAGTGTCTACAGTCTAAAACTCTAATGAACATGAAAGCAAAAGGCATGCCAGAAAATATTGTAGCTTTTAAGTAGTTTCCTGGAAAGGCATTGCAACAACAAGGCCTTGCTGGGTCTTACAGATATTGTGACAAAAATGTTGCCGTTAAAAGAAAGGTTACAAATTTGTAACATATTAATTGAGTAATAATTCCTTTTCAGAATATTAAAAGGAGCTTATCTTTGTTCCCAAGATGCAATTATATGTATTTAAATACTCTGGGACATATAAAAATTTTTGGAGGAAATATTTGGCCTGGAATGACAAAAAAAACTTACTTTGTGGGGTATTTAGTGTTTTTATCGATCAGTTTTATTATTCTTTTTGCGGTAGATTATGTAACGTTGTTTAAGGTATATAGCCGAAACATCAATTATTGAGTATCGAAGTATGTATGTACAGACATGGAGTGAATAAGTCCTTCGTATGGAAATGCATGTTTTGAATAGAACGGCCCGGGGGGGTCTTGATCCAAGGCCAGGGTTATCAAGTCTACTAGTGTATTTTTGTGCCGGTCTGGTAGCCTTTACCCTCTTTGACGGCTTGGGTGTCACTGAACTACAGGCTGCGGATTTACCGCAGGCGATCTCTTCGAGTTCAATCGTACAGGTCGATCCTCTTTTCGCCGAGTCCGATGACGCTCCGGGCGGTATAGTGGAATTGTTCCTGGAATATCAGAGGGCGATATGGATTATAGCTGGGCTTGTAATGGTTATTACGTTGATGCTGATATATATGGCGCGTCATCGGCGGATTGAACGCAGGCTGTTAGAAAGTGAAGGGCGATGGAAACTACTGTTTAAAAATTTGCCAGGCTGCAGTTTTATCGTCAACGAACAACGCGAAATTGAAGATGTAAACGACGCCCTATGTGATATGACCGGTTTTTCACGGGAAGAGCTTATCGGTAAGTCTTGCGAGATGGTTTGTACCAGTCCCATGGAAAAGTGTTTGCCGTCATCCTGTGGTTTGCGTCGTATCACTCAAAGTGAAGGTTTCATCAAGGCCAGGGACGGCAGAGTCGTTCCCGTACTGAAGAGTGTTCAGCGCATGCCGTTGGAAGGCAGGACGGTTATCCTGGAAAACCTTCAGGATATGACCCGCCATAAGAAAATGGAAAACTCTTTGCATCGTTCCGAAGAGTCTGAACGCATTTTCCGAAAGAGGCTGACGTCGCTTCACGAGATGAATATGATTCTGACCCATGCCGATTCGCGTGACGACTTGTGCAGACAGGCTGTCGAACTCGGCAGGGACAGGCTGGAATTCAAAAGGATCGAAATATGGTTTACTTCCGAACGGCCTGCTGAAATCGTAGGGTCGTATGGCATTGATGAGAATGGCAGGTTGCGGGATGACAGGCGGAATCGTCGCGCGATTGGCGAAAAACATTTCATGCGTAAGGCGTTGGACACAAACAGGCCTGGTCTGTTTTTTGAAACTGACGATACATGCGGATCTCCATCCCGGAAGATTGGGGAAGAACCTCGTGCAGCGTCAACCCTTTGGGATGGCAGAAATATAATAGGCTTTATTCTGGCAGACACCAGACATGCCAGCAAAGGCACCTGCGAAGTTCAGCAGAAGATTCTAAATATTTTTGCCTTTACACTTGGCCATATGTGCGCGCGACTTGCCATGGGCGAGGAACGCAGCAATTTTGAAGCTCAGCTTCAACAGTCCGCGAAAATGGAAGCGGTAGGTCGATTGGCAGGTGGTGTGGCCCATGATTTCAATAATCAACTTACGGTAATCACAGGTTACTGCGACCTGTTAATGCGGGATATCGAACCAGGCAGCCTGGTACACGAGAGTATCGAGCAGATAGACAAGTCAGCCAGGCAGGCAACTATTCTGACGGGTGAACTGCTGAATTTAAGCCGGAAGGAAACCATCAAGCCGGACGTTGTGGATCCAAAGCGGATGATTTGCGGCATGGAAAAGTCGCTTTCGATGCTCGGTGAGGACATAAAGCTGGAGATTAACACAGCTGCGAGTATTGGCAATGTGAAAGTCGACGCAAATCGTTTTCAGCAAGTTATTATGAACCTGGCCATCAACGCCCGTGATGCCATGCCGGATGGCGGGAGACTGTTGATTGAAGCGAAAAATTGCGTTGTCCAGCCTCAATCGCCCACGATTGTCGGCCTCAAGCCTGGGCCTTATGTAAGGATTACCGTCACCGATTCAGGCGTCGGTATGGACAAGGGAACCAGAGAAAAAGTTTTTGAGCCGTTCTTTACGACGAAGGACAAAGGCAAGGGCACGGGATTGGGGCTCAGCCAGGTATATGGTTTTGTCCAGCAGAGTGGCGGAGGAATTGAAATCGAAAGCCAGCTTGGCCGAGGTACGACGTTTAAAATTTACCTGCCTCACATTGAAGAGCCTGTTACTGACATGGCGGGTACCTACGCCAAAACACCAGCCAAGAAGGGCAATGAGACCGTGCTTGTTGTTGAGGACGACCCAGCTGTTCGCAGACTGGTCGTTCGCGTTTTGCGGGAATATGGCTATAATGTCCTCGAGACGGGCCATCCAGAAGACGCGCTGAGAATGGTGCGCCAGGCTGAAAAGCCAATTGACCTGCTGATATCCGATGTTGTCATGCCAGGCCTGAGTGGCCCGAAAATGGCCGAAGAACTCGATGCCATCCAACCAGGCATGAAAGTGCTCTACGTCTCAGGCTATACTGAAGAAACCGTCATCAAACACGGCGTTCAGGATTTAAGCATATCGTTCCTGCACAAACCCTTCTCGCCAGAGGAACTCTACGAAGCTATCCAGCAAGTCCTTGCCGCAGATAACAAAGATCCAATTGTTGTTTTGTAATACACACCGAAATATTTTTTAGAGAGTCAGATTTATATTTTTCTGTTTGATATGGAATTTCTCGTCGTCTTTTTTGCGGGCTTGATAGAAAAAATATCCATTTTTTCTGACGATGTAAATGCCTTATCAGCACAAGAAGGTACCAGCAAAATTCCTGTTACAGAGTACGAGAGCATACTGAAGATAATCCTGTGTAATGTTGCTGGTTGGGTTGTCAACTGACTGCGTCAGGCGGTATCGACAATTTTGTAATTTTGCACACTGTAATGTTCGTTTCGAGCTGGCGGAAGCCCAAGGAATCAGGTTTGCTTATCAACTTTTGAAAAACATTGCCTGCATTGCATCCCCTGTCAGTCTTGACTCACCCGGCGCGTAAAGACGCAATCTCAACCTGAAACGCTCTTGATACTGAAAGTTGGTATGCAATTGCACTTTTAATTGCCCGACAAGTAAGTAAAACAAATTTTTATCGTTAAGCGGTCATACAGAGAAGAAAAAGGTTGCATATGAGCGGATATTCAACCTTTTTTCTGAGGCGGCATCCTTGTCCCCACAAGCGGGCACCAATCAGAATTTTTGAGACAAAGCACCGGTTAATGGTGTAAATTTTTAGTGCTGGAGGTGCTCATGATTCTTGAGAAGCCTCGAAAAAGGCTGCAAGAATGTTCGGACGAGATAGATATCCGTCTCTAAGGTCAATAATGACATTAAGTCATGCCTGAACTCAAACATTTTGTTAAAATATGATATGCACGGAAAAAGTAGGAAAAAACTGACGACAGTCCAGATTGCTAATATGATCGGCGTTTCGGATCAATCTATATCCAACTGGATTGATGCAGGGCAGCTCTATGCGGAGAGGACGCCCGGCGGGCACCGTCGGGTTGAGCGGGAGGACCTGATAAAGTTTCTCAAGATGCAGAAAATGCGGATTCCTTCCGAGCTGGGTCTCATTCAGCCTACCGTTTTGATTATTGACGACGAGGGTGAGACGGCTGAGTGGATAGAGAAGATACTAAGCGA
This sequence comes from Phycisphaerae bacterium, assembly GCA_963664745.2. Taxonomy (GTDB): domain Bacteria; phylum Planctomycetota; class Phycisphaerae; order SM23-33; family SM23-33; genus B1-G9. The sequence goes on along the minus strand of CAXXMC010000004.1, from coordinate 475,648 downwards.
AAAGTGGCCAAATTTCCGTATTTTTAAGGCTTTTGATGGATTTGATGCAGGTCGGATGATCATGGCTTGGCATCCAGACCTGGTGATACTCGATCTTCATATGCCCGGCATGGATGGTTTCGATGTCTGTCGCAGGATCAAGTCTGATGTGCAAATTCAATCAACCAAGATATTGGCAATCACGGAATACCCCTCGCCCCAGACTGAACAAGATATTCGTGCTGCTGGCGCAGAGGCGTATCTTGCCACGCCTGTTGAAGAGGACGACCTCATTAAGCTCATCAGCGATATGTTAAACTTGAATCGTTTATAAGTTGTTAAAAACACCAGTCCGACTGCTCTCCCACCTTGTGACAAACTCTGATTTAACCCCCAAGAGTAAAACCTGAAAACATTTCTTTTGAGTATTGAAAAGCTGTGAGTTTCAATTTTTACGGAGCGGTTTTGTTCGTAAAAGGAAGAAATATGAGGCATATTCAGCCATATTTCAAATATTTCTAACGCAGCCCGACAAAGCAAACCAGCAAAATGGGACTCTCAAGTTCGAGATGTTCTAACCCCTGAGGCTATGTCCCAACTTCTCCTTCTATAAGTTAAACACAAAAAACGAAAATTTTCCAAAATTTACAAAATTGCCAAAATTTCCTTTTTGCTTTTACCGATCAGTATTCAGTTGGTTTTTTTCCGTGGGTAGCGGGGTTTAAAAATTCCTCCTTCCGCCCGTTCCCGACAAACGGTCCCGCTGCCTGCGGAAAAAATTTTGCTCCAAGAGAAAAAACCCAATAAAGACAAAAGGGTCATTTGGAAGTCTGATCGCGCATTTATTGCTCAGCAAGACTTAAATATTGGTGCATCACTTCAGCCAGTATCCAAATAATCTTCTGGCTGTCAGTCAGCATCTTCTGGGGCAAGTTCAAAATGAGACGACAGATGCGCACTCTGTTATTAACGCGTTTTATGATAGTTGGATTTTAGAGCATTGAAAAGTTGAGAGTTCTTATTTTTGCGTAGCGGGTTTGTTCGTGGCAAGGAAGAAACGTAAGGCATATTTGTAGATATTCCCCAATGTTTCTGAAGCAGCCAAGGGCAAAGCAAGCCAGCAAAAAGGGAACTATCAAGTTTGATATGCTCTAGAAGCGACAGTGTCTTTGAAGATGGCCTGAGCTCAAAAAGTAAAGAAATAACCCCATGCTATTAGGAGATTAAGATGGAAGAAACAATTGCAGAAACAAAAGTAAAAGACTTGGCTGGCAAGTATCTAACCTTTGGCCTGGCCAATGAAGAGTACGGTCTGGAGATTCTGAAAGTCCGTGAGATCAACGGCATGATGGACATCACTGCTGTGCCTAAGACGCCCCGGTTTGTCAAAGGGGTGATTAATTTACGAGGCAAAGTGATTCCGGTAGTAGACCTTCGTTTGAAGTTCACCATGTCTGAGGCTGAGTACACAGACGCGACTTGCATAATCGTCGTCGATGTGGACGGAGTGGAAATGGGAATCATTGTGGATCGTGTCTCAGAGGTTCTCGACATTCCTGGAGAGAACATAGAGGATTCTCCATCTTTTGGCGTTAACAATAACATTGAGTTCATTCTTGGGATGGGCAAGGTCGGCAGCAGAGTAACGATTTTGCTGGATATAACGAAGGTCTTAGCCTGTGATGAGATCCGCCAGTTAGAGCAAATTCAACAGAACGAGGCAGCATAAATAATCACGGGCAAAAGCTCGGGAAAGGCAGAAAAATGTTTAAGAATATGAAATTGGGAACGAAGATCGCTTGTGGATTTGCATCGTTGATTGTCATTTCCGCGTTGCTTGGAGGCCTGGCCATATACAACATGAAACAGGTCGAGGCTGAATCAGTCAAGCTGGCCGAGGAATATGTCCCGGAAGTGGACCTCTGCAACAACGTCGAGCGATTCAGCTCCGGCGTGATGTTGGAAATGCGAGGCTATGGTTTGACGCAGGATAAAGTTTTCTATGACAAAGGCATGGCGAATTTTAAGGAACTCGATAGCTGGCTTGACAAATGCTCCGAGCTGGCCAAGACCGCCAAGAATCTGGTCAAGCTGGGGCCCGCTGTGGATAAGAATAAGAGCGACGTTGCCGAATATAAGAGTCTCGTTGCCCAAACGGTGGAATTGGACAAGAAGATGGCTGAGAATCGCCAGGGTCTCGATACGGCGGCAACTGATTATATGAAAAATTGCGAGGAATATCTCGCCTCTCAGAATCGGAAAATGGCTGAGCAGATCACCGCTGGAGATACGCCGGAAAAACTCCAAGATCGCCTCATTAAGATCACGGGCATAAATGACATCATCGATATATGCAACGCGACCCGTGTCGCCTGCTTCAAGGGCCAAGCCATGCGCGAACCGAAGCTGATTGAGGAAGCCGTTGGAAACTTCGACGAGATGGAAAAACTCTTCGATGATCTTCGTAAAATTACGAAGGAGGCGGATAACCTCAAACAGATTGATGACACAAAGATCGCAGCCCAGAACTACAAAAAGAATATGCTGGAATTCCTGGTAAACTGGGAAGCTAATCTTAAGCTGGGCGATCAACGGGCTAGAGTGGGCGATGAGCTTTTGAGATCAGCCAAGGATACAGCAGAAGCAGGCATGTCTGGTACGAAGGATATTGCCAAGGAATCACAAGTAGCATTGAGCATGGCTTCGAGCGTAATGATCGGTGGATTGATCACGGCGTTGATCATTGGATGCGCTTTGGCATATTTCATAGCACGTAGCATCACCGGCCCCATTAAGCGAATTATTGAAAGTCTGACAATGGGTTCAGAGCAGACAGCATCAGCAGCGGGCCAGGTATCCTCTGCCAGCCAGTCATTGGCACAGGGTGCGTCCGAACAGGCAGCCGCTCTCGAGGAAACAACCTCCAGCATCGAAGAAATGTCCTCAATGGTAAAACAGAACGCCGCAAATGCAAACGAAGCCACAAACCTCGCTGCCTCCGCAACGGCTGACGCCGATACCGGCACTCAGGCGATGGGGCAGATGAGCAAGGCTATCGACGATATCAAGAAGTCTTCCGACGAAACTGCAAAAATCATCAAGACCATCGATGAAATTGCATTCCAGACGAATCTTCTTGCCCTCAACGCAGCTGTCGAAGCCGCCCGCGCAGGCGAGGCAGGCAAGGGCTTTGCAGTCGTGGCTGAGGAAGTTCGCAACCTCGCACAACGATCCGCACAGGCTGCCAAGGACACAGCCAACATGATCGCCGAATCGGTAAAGAACGCAGACAACGGCGTATCGATCAACAAGGAAGTTGCCCAGACTCTCAACAAGATCGCCGAAGGCAGCAGAAAGGTCAACGACCTGGTAGCTGAGATAGCCGCTGCTTCCAACGAGCAGGCACAAGGCATCGATCAGATAAACACAGCTGTGGGCCAAATGGACCAGGTAACCCAGTCCAATGCAGCCAACGCGGAAGAGTCGGCCTCCGCAGCTGAGGAATTGTCATCGCAGGCTGAGGAACTCAACGGCATGGTCGGGCAGTTGCAGGCCATGGTTGGCAACAGTAGCGGTAATGGTCGGGCTTCTAACCAAAAACTGGATTTCAGATCTGATAAGGGTGTGTCCAAGGCTCGGCAGAAGACAACTCTCAGCCATGCTCAAACCAGCAATCAGCAATCTGGTCAGGCAGAGGCTGTGATTCCTTTTGAAAGTGAGAAGGAACTTTCACAGTTCTAACTTGGGTTGAAATTGTAACTCAAAGTGACCGGTTTGGTTGACCTTGGTGTGGGTCAGGTGGCTTGTTGACTGGTTAATCAGTTGACTGGTAAAAGATTACAAAAAAACCTCTTATTGACCGCATTATAAAAATCCGCAAAAAGCATGAAATCTTGAGTCGAAGAAGTCTTTGTGTATTTTTTTACTGATCAACCAGTTACCAGTCAACCGGTAACTCAAACGGTCAGTTTGAGTTGTAACATGATTATGACTGGTAATCGGTAAATAAAAGCCGGGGCGTCCTGTATAAGGGCGTCCCGGCAGGCTTTTTTGGGGCATGGAAGCGATGATTCTGACGCTCCAAGACACTATCATTCAATATCAACTGGCGATTTTTCCTCTCATGTCATACCCGCGAAAGCGGGTATCCAGGGTCGGCCAGCCTGGGCGATAATTTCCCGCCACGGCCTTGTTTTCCCGTCTTGATTACATTCCCTGGATTCCGGGCCGCCAGCGGCGGGGGCATAAGTTTCGCTCCGCCCGGAATGACAAGAAAAACAACTTTTCCAGGGACGGATAAGATAGAAAATTTTATAAAATCCTTTTTTGTCGACAAAATTAGTGCTATAATGTCGACATAATGTTTCCAAGGGATACACAGAGAAAGAGTGCATACGAGAGTTTGCGGCGTGAGTTGATACACGGCCGGCTGCCTGCTGGTAGCCGCTTGACCGAAACGGAATGTGCGTCAAGGTTAGGTGTGCATCGCTCGGCCATTCGGGAAACTCTGGCGTTGTTGTCGCATGAGGGTTTGTTGGAGCGAGGCCGGCGTGGTGGATATTTTGTACCAATACTCGATCACGAAAATCTTATTGAAATCTACCATGCCCGAACAGCTATGGAAGTTGGCGCGGTTCGACTTCTGGAATACGCGAAGTACAATGAAGATGACTTGAAAAAACTCGAAGGCCTTTGCGATGCGATGCAGCAGGCTTGTGAGAGTGGTTTGGACTTGGCTACGGACGAAGCTGATAAAAAATTCCACGAAAAGCTTGTGGAATTGACCGGCAATAGAATCATGATCACGATTTATACCCATTCGCCGTTTCCACTTTTCTCATCAGATATTCTTACACCCGAAAAACGGGCGGCAGCTGTATCTCAAACCGTATCTGAACACCGCGAGATAGTCAGCCTGATACGCAAGCGATGTTTCGCTGATGCAATCAAGCTTCTGGAAAAACACCTGGATGTTTGGCGAACGCCAACTACTTTTTTTTAATTGAGGATTACTAAAGGAATACCGTTATGTCGAAAGCAAAGTTTATTAATGCAATAGGAACGCCCCTGACTGCTGATGAGGAGCTTCATGATGAAGGTTTGGAAATTCAGCTTGCTGATCTTTGGAATCATGGGATTGATGGGATCCTGGTAGCGGGTTCTATGGGTGCGATGCAGTTGCTTACTGATGACACTTATCGTCGGCTGATTGAACGTTCGGTCGAACTCTCAACTGGCAAGGGCGAGGTGCTGATCGGAGCAGGCGATGCCGGTTTTGCGCGTAGCAGGGATCGAATCAAATTCATCAATCAGTTCAAGGTCGACGGCGTAGCTGTGCTCGCGCCATATTTCTGGAATTTTAGCCAGGCTGAGCTTATCAACTATTACAAAGCGCTGGCCGATGTTTCCAACGCCCCCATTTACCTGTATGATCTGCCAGTCGTGACGGGCACTAAACTTGAGATCAAGACCGTTCAGGAATTGTCAAAGCATCCTAATATTGCGGGCGTTAAGGCGTCCTGCAATTTTGACGACACTCGCCAGTTGATAGATGTCATTGATGATTCGTTTCGGGTTATCGTTGCCCAGCCTAACCTTATAGATGTACTGCTCCATCACGGGGTCAATGAGCATCTTGATGGCGTTTGGGGAATTATGCCAAAGTGGACAGTTGCCTTGGGCCAATGCGCCGAGAAGGGCGATTGGGAAGGGGCGGCAAAGTACCAGCGCATGATTACAGCAGGTAGAGACCTGATTGTGAAGTATGATTTTGCCGCCTTTACAGTGATGATGAATGCTCGCGGAATTCCCGGCAAATTTGCTCCGAGTCCATTTGCTCCTTTAAATGATGCCCAGAATGAAGAGCTTCTCAATACGCCGATTATGAAGCAATTGATAGAGGAAGACCCCGCACAGGTCTAACCCAAAAGGAAAAACCATGTAGGCTGGGACAATGCCGTTCTAACGGCGGCGTCCCACCTACTATAGTTTATTTAACCAGTTTCAGTTTCAGTCTGTTTGGGTTGAATTCGACGACCTGGAGTTTGGTATCTTTGAGTTTTTCGAGATTCTCAGCCAGGTTGTCGGTGGAGAATTCATAGTCCACGTCTATGTTAGCTATGGATTCGGTGATTTCCCGCATTCGCAAGGCTTTTACGCCGCGAAGCGCCTCAGCCTCCCGTTTGAACATTTTCCAATCGCTGTATGTCATGCCCGCTATTTGCAGTCTGATGTCGCGCGTGACATTAACCTGTTGTCGCCAGGATTCCACTATCGCAGCCAGGAGTTTCGGAGCTGCGTCTTTGGCGAGTTTATCGAGGACTTTTTCCTCCCCGCCGGATTTCAGCGTGGAGTTTGTGGTGACGGTATATGTTTTCGAGGCCATCAGCTGGGCGGAGTCCGTTCGGATCGCGCGGACGACCAGCTTGCCGGTATACTGATACATTGTCGCATTGCCGAGCTGGATTTCCCGCGAATACTTCGCAGCTGCGGAACCGAGGATAACGACATCGGCTTTGAACCTCGCCCCCAGGGCAGCCACTTCGGCAACATCGTCTTTGGCAGCAGCCAGCATGAGGTCGCGTTTGTTGACCTTGGCGGTTGTGCCGCGATCCATAAGCTTTATGCCCCGTTCTATGAAGAAGTTCTCGATTTGACTCTGCACAACCCCGTTTTCCTTCAGGTCGTTGGCTACCCGCCGCCAGATTTTATAATTATCAGCAGTGCTTTCCGTAGCAGTGCCGGAAACGCTTGCTGCGGACTCTTCCCTGGCCTCGGCCTGTCTCAGCCATTCGTTGCGCTCGGTCTGAGTCATCGTTGCCCAACGGCGTGGTCTGGCAACTTGTCCTCTTCTCCTGAATGTTCCACTTACAGCGGTGTTGTCCTGTTGTCTTGCGGCGATGCCTCCCTCAGTTGCAGCTGCGTGGCGTTCGCTGGCAGCTGACACGTCCAGGGTGCGAGCGGTGGAATGACTTTCCTCTTCTTCAAGATCGTTGACCATGGCATATGTGCTTTCGCCGATGACGACAATGACTCGCGGGTTATTTTCCTGGTGATACGTATGCGCGATGGTCGACCAGTCCTTTTCAAACTTTTGCGTTGAGACAAGTGCACGAACAGTCACATTATACATGCCGTCCTGAATCCAGGCCTTTACGATGGAGCTTTCCTTTACGTAGCCCACCGCATCGGCGAAAACTTTGTCGTAGATTCCCTGGAAGTCTCTGGTCTTCGACTGTGCCTTGATGAACACGCCGCAGCCTTGTTCCACCGCCTGTCGGAGCGCTTTTGCCTGTGCCTCGTCCTTAGCTTTCTGGGAAGTTCCGGCTGCCTGGCCCGTCACGGTTATCCACTTTTCTGGAGTTTTATTGCGTATTGCCTGCCCGTACAGCAAGTTGGCAGAAGAAAACAACACCATCAGCCCCGTTAGCAAAATAGCGATTCGAGTGGTCATCTTGTGTACTCCTTTTATGTAACATCTTGTTTTTATAAGAGGTTATAGCCCTTAAGCTTTGCCTTGGGCCTTTGCAGTTAGAAACTTAAGACGCAAGAAGGTTAGTACATCCGGTAAACAACTTTTATATTTTATCTTAAAATACTTGATTCGTACACGCAAACAAATAAGATATCCCGACGTGGATTTTTGTTTTGAGGTAATTACTTGCGCAGGAGTTCTGCGCGGGTTGGACATTCGGAAAGGATAAGTGGTCATAGTATGATCAAAGTAAAGGCAAGAGGCAGTGAGTCGATCGAGCAGATGCTCAAGCGTTTTAAGAAGATGTGTGAGAAGGAAGGTCTTACGAAAGACATCAAGCGTAACAGCTATTATGAGAAACCTTCCGAACGCCGTCGCCGCCGCCAACGCAAGGGCGTAAAGCGAGCCTTTTCCGATATAGTATGATTTTCCAGAAGATACCCTGCCTTTCAGGCTTGGCTTTGGAATAGAGATTCCGGAAATGATTTAACGATCAGGTTTGGCTTGGCCCGTCTGATCGGAATTGTCCCAGCTACGGCTTGGGACAATTTTTGAAGTTTTTTTATACTTATACAGCCATGTGCAATATCAGCAGGCGAGTCTTCTGATCTGCGCCTGGCTGGTTTGGTGCCAGCTGTGATAATCAACACGACGAGGCATGGATGCCTTCTATCCAGGGTATCTATCCAAAATTTTCAGATGCTTAATCTGGAATTTTCGACGTTAAAAATCCCCGACGTGTGAACAGGCGTGTGTTCGCAGCCTGTGTCTTTTGCGTTTTGAGCGTGCCGAAGGTGCGTTCTGTTATAGTCCACCAGTTTTAAGAAAAGAAGGAGTTTAAAGTGAAAGTTCTGCAGAAACGGAACAAGTGTAGTCAGATTTTATTGTTAGCCATGATAGGCATGATGGCTGTTATGGCGGTCTCCAGCATTGCTTCGGCACAGGCTGTTGCACCAGCCCCAGCTGAGCTTGTCAAGGCCGATGCTGCCAATGAAGAGGTTGTAGCCCCGCCGGAACCACTGTCTGTTTTGGGTGATGTTCCGAAGATTTGGTGGTTGGCACCGGCAGCGGCTGTGTTGGCATTGATTTTCGCGGGCGTGTTCTACAAGCAGGTAAAGGCTGCGAATCCCGGCGATGAGAAGATGCAGGAAATCGCAGGCCACGTTACCAAAGGCGCTATGGCCTATCTGAAACGTCAGTATAAGGTTGTCTCGGTGTTCTTTGTCGTGGTTGCCATTGCACTTTTCATAATGGGTAAAATCGGCGTGCAGCACCAGATCGTTTGCGTAGCTTTCCTTACCGGCGGGTTCTTCTCTGGCCTGTGCGGTTTTCTGGGTATGAAGACTGCAACGCTGGCGTCTAACCGAACGGCACAGGGTGCAAAGGAAGGTTTGAACCGTGGTTTGCAGGTTGCTTTCCGTGCAGGTGCCGTTATGGGCCTGGTGGTTGTCGGTTTCGGCCTGCTGGACATATGTGGCTGGTTTGTAGGCCTGCGTATGTTCTCGGATATGAATCTCGTTGACATTACCGTAGTCATGCTGACGTTCGGCATGGGTGCGAGTTCTCAGGCGCTCTTTGCCCGTGTTGGCGGCGGTATTTATACAAAGGCTGCGGACGTCGGAGCCGACCTGGTCGGCAAGGTCGAAGCGGGGATTCCAGAAGACGACCCGCGTAACCCTGCCACAATCGCGGATAATGTTGGCGATAACGTCGGTGACGTGGCTGGCATGGGTGCTGACCTTTATGAATCTTATTGTGGTTCTATTCTCGCAACTGCTGCCCTGGGCGTCTCAGCTGCGGTTTCCATGGGCGTTGAGCAATACGCAATTAACCTGTTAGTTGCACCGATGGTGCTGGCTGGTATCGGCATTTTGCTGTCGATTTTGGGTATTTACCTTGTTCGCTGCAAGGAAGGCGCTTCGATGAAGCAGCTGATGTCTGCTTTGAACACGGGCGTTTTCGGTTCCAGTCTGCTGATTATTGTTGCAGCATTCTTCGTCTGCAAATATCTCCTTGGCGATATCAAAATCGGCGATGCAGTTGTAGTAAATTACGCCGGCGTCTGGGGTGCTATTGTTGTTGGTATGGTTGCCGGCATTGTTATCGGCAAGGCTACTGAGTATTACACAAGTTATGACTTCAAACCCACCAAGGAAGTTGCTGAAAACGCAGAGACCGGTGCAGCCACGGTTATCATCTCCGGTTTGGCGGAAGGCATGAAGTCTACCTGGATGAGTCTGCTGACGATTATCATCGCCATCGTGTTGGCTTATACTCTTGCAGGCGGTGCTGACAGCATGTTGATGGGTCTGTATGGTATTGGCATTGCAGCTGTGGGTATGCTCGCGACGCTGGGTATTACCTTGGCTACCGACGCATATGGCCCGATTGCTGACAACGCCGGCGGTAACGCAGAAATGACAGGCCAGGAACCGCAGGTTCGCGAACGCACCGATGCCCTCGACAGCTTGGGTAACACAACCGCTGCTGTAGGTAAGGGTTTTGCTATCGGTTCTGCTGCTTTGACGGCGCTGGCATTGCTGGCTGCTTATGTTGAAGAGGTTCGCATCGGTCAGGTTCGCGAAGGCGAAGTTGCCATTGTCAAGCATATCGGCGAAGATGCTGCTATGGGTTCAGCTGCCCACTTCGGTGCAGGCAAGCTGGTTTACATGGGTAAGAATGAGGAAGGCAAGGCCGAGCCTCAGACGCACATGATTCTCTCGGATGTTCCTGCAGATCTTGGTATCGGTGAAATGGTCGTTGGCAAATTCCGCCCGGGCACCAAGGTCAATGATTATGTCGCCACTGCGACTATTTCCTATAAGGGCGCTGAAGGCGAGTTGGTAACACTCCGCGAGGTTACCATGGTGCCGACTGAGAAGGCGACCCTGCGTCAGTTCATGGATTATTATGGCGTGAACCTGATGAACCCGAAGGTGCTTTGCGGCATGTTCGCGGGCGTGTTGCTGGTGTTCCTGTTCAGTGCAATGACGATGAAGGCTGTAGGCCGGGCCGCGATGGCGATGGTTCACGAAGTTCGCCGTCAGTTCAAGGAAATCCCGGGTATCCTCGAAGGAAAGGGTCAGCCTGATTATGCCCGCTGCGTGGATATTTCCACAGCCGGTGCCCAGAAGGAAATGATCCTGCCGTCATTGCTTGCATTGGTTGTTCCCATTGCTGTTGGTCTGTTGCTGGACGTTGCGGGCGTGCTTGGCTTGCTTGCTGGCGGTTTGGCGTGCGGCTTTGCCATGGCCATCTTCATGGCCAACGCTGGCGGTGCGTGGGATAATGCCAAAAAGTACATCGAAACCGGCGCCCACGGCGGCAAGGGTAGCGATGCACATAAGGCTGCGGTTGTAGGTGATACCGTTGGCGACCCGTTCAAAGATACCTCCGGGCCCAGCCTGAACATTCTTATCAAGCTGATGAGTATGGTTTCGGTCGTCTTCGCAGGTTTGATCGTCAAGTACGCACCGATGATCAGCCAGTGGATCGGCCTGAACTAAAAACTCAACACGAATGAAACGAACGAAAACAGACGTCACGAAGGTTTCGATTGTGCAAACGCCATTTGTGAAATAAGTTGAGATTCGTGCCCTTCGTGGTAAGAAAAGAAAAGATATGCGGGAAAAAGCTGAAATTGAAAAAGTGAATTCCTGCGAGTTGGCAGTGAAGTTTGCTCAACTCGCGCAGGACCGGAATATTGAGGACATCCTCGTACTGGACCTGCGCGAGTTGAGTCCTGTCACCGATTTTTTTGTTATCGGTACGGGAACCAGCGGTCGCCAGATATGCGCCTTAGCTGATGAACTCAAGAGGCTTGGCAAGAAACTGGACAACAAGGTCTGGCAGACTGCGGGCATGGAGGCTGGGGATTGGGTTGTGATGGATTTCTTCGATGTCGTGGTGCATCTTTTCAACCAGGACATGCGAAAACACTACGACCTGGAATTGATATGGGGCGAAGCTCCGAGAGTAGACTGGTAACTTGATTTTGAGTTTCTGAATTCTTTTTTTTGGCAATTGCATTTTATTGAAATTGATTTTTTGATATTCTCGTTTGCTAGCTTTTAGATATTCGAAATTAGAAATTGTTTTTAATTGGCTGGAGTTAGCGAGCCCGCCAGTGTCTGGAGAAGAAAAATGTCATCAGATCTCAAAGAGCAGATAACGGATCGCTTTGTTACTGCCATTCGTGGCCTGTTTAAACCTTGCCCCCTCATCGGGCCAAAATGGTTGCAGGAATATCCCACGGGAAAACCGGCGGATTTCCGTTTCTTCGGCGTTAACAAACTTGCGAAAGCCATCGGGATCAAGCCCAAGAAGATTATCCAACTACTGGTGCAGAATGTTTCGTTTGAAGGCCTGGATGTCGAGGCTGAGGTAGTGCACGATAATCTTATCGATATCAATCGCAAGGGAAAGCCCAGGAAAGCCCCCAAGCCTTATGTGCCGGGCACAAAACCAACTGGTCATAGAAAATACGGACCTGAAAAAAAGGCATGAGGCAAGAGGGACTAGGCAATAGAAAAACGACAGCCGGCTGACAAAAGAAAAAATCTGGTGCCATGCCTGCGTTGTTTGCAGGCATGTAAACTTTGAAAACAGGCAAAAGACAATAGAGAAAAACAGGATTCAGGATTCAGAATTCAGAAAAAATTACAAATAAAAGAAAACTGACAATTGAAAACTGGCAGCTGACTGATAAGAGGCAGAAATGAATTTACGCAAGGAGTTGGAATCACGGATCGTCATGGCATTACAGGCTGCGGGTGCACCGGAGGGTGCGCCGGCGTTGGTAGTCCCAGCCGGTCAGCCTCAGTTCGGCGATTACCAAGCCAACGGATGCATGGCTGCTGCCAAGCAGATGAAAACCAATCCGCGTCAGTTTGCCGAAAAAGTCTTGGAAAATCTTGACCTGTCTGACCTGGCGAGCAAGGTAGAGCTGGCTGGGCCTGGGTTTATCAATATTTTTTTAACCGACGATTTTATTTCCGGGCAGACAGTTGGAATTTCCAGCGATGAAAAACTGGGCGTAGCTGCGCCTGGCGAATCTCAGACTGTCGTTGTCGACTATTCAGGCCCGAACCTGGCCAAGGAAATGCACGTAGGCCATCTGCGCAGCACGATCATCGGCGACGCCCTTGCCCGAATCCTCAGCTACCAAGGCCATGCTGTCATCCGCCAGAACCACGTCGGCGACTGGGGAACTCAGTTTGGAATGCTGCTTGCCTATATGCGCGAGGCTGGCGGGTCAAGCGAGAGTCTTGCGGACCTCGAGGAATTTTATCGTCAGTCCAAATTGCGATTCGACGAGGACGAAGCTTTCGCAAAAACCGCCCGTGAGACTGTTGTAAAACTTCAATCGGGCGATGCTGATTGTCGAAAAAACTGGGAGCATTTTCTGGATGAATCCCTGGGCCATTGCAGCAAGGTCTACGAAAAACTTGGCGTGTTGTTAAGGGCAGAGGATGTTCGCGGAGAAAGCGCGTATAACGACGATCTGCCGAAAGTTATCGAAGGCCTTGAGAAATCCGAGGGGGTGGATTATAAAAAATCTGACGGCGCGATGGGAGTTTTTCTGGATGAGTTCCGCAACAAGGAAGACGAACGAGCCTTTATTATCGTCCGCAAGTCGGACGGCGGATATCTCTACGCGACGACTGACCTGGCTGCTTTGCGGTATCGTAGCAGCCGGCTTGCCGCAGAGCGGATTATTTATGTTACCGACAGCAGGCAGGCCCAGCACTTCGCCCAGGTTTTTTTGATAGCGCGCAAGGCCGGGTTTGTGCCGGAAAACATATCGTTGGAGCATGTGCCCTTCGGCATGATGCTTGGCACGGACGGCAAGCCTTTCAAGACTCGCGCCGGCGGGACGGTGAAACTTATGGACTTGTTGGAAGAAGCACAAAGCCGGGCCGAGGCCCTCGTGCGGGAAAAAAATTCTGATATCCAAGCTGATCGCGTAGCGGAGATCGCTCGTGTGGTTGGCATTGGTGCGTTGAAATACGCTGACCTTTCGCAGAATCGCACGAGCGATTACGTTTTCTCTTGGGAAAAGATGTTGTCGCTTGAGGGCAACACTGCCCCGTATATGCAGTACGCTTATGCCAGGATTAAAAGCATTTTCAGAAAGCAGGATTCGGGCGAATCTGCTGATTTCACGGATGTGAAAATTCAGTTGGCCGAGCAGGCCGAGCGAACCCTGGCAGTGAAATTGTTGCAGTTTGCCGAGACGGTTGATTCCGTAGCGGAGAATTGCTTGCCCAACGTTTTATGTGCTTATCTGTTTGACCTGGCTGGTGCGTTTATGGGTTTCTATGAAAATTGCCCAGTCCTGAAATCAGAGGGCGACACCCGAGCCAGCAGGCTGGCGCTTTGCGATCTTACTGCCCGGGTTATCAAGCAGGGCCTGGCCTTGCTCGGCATCGAAACAATCGAGCAGATGTAGCAAAGCAGGAGTCAGGATTCAGTAGTCAGTAGAAAAGATTACAAAGAAAAGAATCCTGACTACACAAATAAACGTCTTGTTTTTAGATTTCACGATTTTCGTAAATTTGTTATGTGATTCTTGTCATTGCGAGCGAAGCGAAGCAATCTCACGTTTAGATTGCCGCGTCGCTTCGCTCCTCGCAATGACAAGAAACCTGAGCTTCTGCTGAAATAACAACGTTTACACAAAAGTTAATTCGTATTATTCGTTTCCATTATTGGCATAAGTGTTCCTTTTAAAAAAACCGAATTCTGCAATCCGAAATGAAGTCATGATAATAGCGGGCATAGACGAAGCTGGGTTGGGGCCTGTGTTGGGGCCGTTGGTGGTCTCAGCTGTGGTGTTTCGTGTTGGTTCGCAGGCCGATGCCCCAGCCGGGTTGGACACACCGGACTTGTGGTCGCTCCTGGCTTCGGGGGTCAGCAAAAAGAAGTCCCGTGCGAAAGGTAAGATCGCCGTCGGGGACAGTAAAAAGCTTTTTGATCGCAAGAAGGCCGATGGTCTGGTTCCGCTGGAACGAGGGGTGTTGACCATGTTGATGTCCCAGGCCAGGCCAGCTCAAAAATTGCCCACCACGCTGGCGGAGCTTCTGGACGCTGTGGCTCCCGGCGCGAAAGCCAAAGCGAATGACTACCCCTGGTATGGATCGTGCGATCTTTCTCTGCCGAGGCAGGCCGGTGCGACGGATGTTGAACTAACTGCAAATTCGCTTCGTCTTGCGATGCGGCAGGGGCAGGTCGAGCTGCTGGACATGCGGGCTGAGCCGGTTTTCGTGAGCGAGTATAACAGGCTCATAGCTGCGACGAACAACAAGTCCACCACCACATTTGACGTCACCTGCCGAATGATCATGCACGTCTGTCGATGTTGCGGGGACAATGACGTTCGCATTACCGTAGACCGTCAGGGCGGACGAATCCATTATCGTCAGCCTTTGCAGCGAATTTTTCCCGGGAGCGAACTCAAAATTCTGGAAGAATCTGACCTTACAAGCGAGTATCGTCTGCGACTGGGCCAGCGGGAGATCGAGATCGCTTTTAAAGTCGGCGGGGAGGGTGAGTCGATGGCGGTGGCTTTGGCGTCGATGTTGTGTAAATACATTCGCGAGTTGTGCATGGAGTGTTTCAATGACTTCTGGGCTGGGCACGTAGCTGGTATCGAGCCGACTGCGGGGTATTATGTAGATGGCCGACGTTTTTATGGCCAAATTGCCGAAGCCATGTCCAGACTGGGGATAAACCCCGATAGCATCTATCGCACGCGATGATTTTTTAATTGACGTAAAGGTAAGGAAAAAAACTCGTTCCATGTTATCTGAGCGTTGACCTGAGAATTGAAACAGGATAGACTGACCTCGTAGTCGTTTTAGATAATTTGACAGCCCCTCAAAAAACAGGCTGTTTGCGAATAATTAAACTAAGGAAAAAAGCATGGCTATTCAAGATTGGTCAGATGATATTGTCGTTGTGGATTTGGCAGACGATCCCCAGTTTACCGACGAAATATCGGCTCTGATGGATAAGTTGGAAGAGGAGCCCAAGAACCTTGTGCTAAATTTCGGAGCTGTGGGTTTTGTTAACAGCTCGAATATTGCAAAGTTGCTCAGGCTGCGAAAAATGATGATTTCAACCGATCGCAGACTGGTGCTTTGTGATGTCAATACGCAAGTATGGGGCGTTCTTCTGGTGACCGGCTTGGATAAGATATTCGATTACACCAACGACGTTGCTACCGCGTTGGCAACGCTCCAGCTTAATCTCTAAAGCCGGGCATTAGGACTTGTGAGAAGGCACTGGGGGGGAAGCCCGGGCGGGGTGTGTTATTCTGAAGCTTTGTTTGCCTTCAGTTTCTCCGCAGCTGTGTTGAACAGGGGCGATTCCCGGTAGTTTTCGATTATTTTCTCAAAGCATAGGTTGGCTTTGTTTGTTTCCTTTAGTTCTCCATAAGCCTCAGCTGCCTGCATGAGCAGTTCCGGCGCGTAGTTACTTCCGGGATTTGCATTCACCAAAGTCTCCGCTGTGCTGGCGGCAGCGTCGTATTTCTTGCGGGCCAGGAGCATTTTGCACCGCAGCAGGGTGGAGAAGCCCTCAGCCTTGTCGCCTGGCAGGGTATTTTCCCATTTATCCAGGATTTCCCTGGCAGCGGTGTAGTCTTTCCGCCGGATATAATCCTCAGCCTGCCTTGCGAAGTCACCTTTGACGATGGCTTGGCGTGATTTTGCGTTGTCGTCCATTATGCCTGCTTGGATATAAGCAGCCCGGGCCTGGTCGAGGTTCCCACGGGCCAGCCTGGCATCGCCAAGGCCTATCTGGGCATCCCTGATGATTTCGGCACTGGCATCCTTGGCCAGCCTGGTCAGGATATCCTCAAAAGTTTTCATCGCCTCGTCAGGTTGTTTGAGAGGATCAAGCTGTAATTGGCCTGCCTGCACGAGCACCTCAGCCTGTACGGTTGGGTTGCGGGTCATGGTAGCGGCGTGTTTCAGCGTTTTTACGCCAAGGCCGGCCTGGCCTATCGGCAGCAGGGCTTCGATATAAATCGGCAGGATCGTACGGATCTCCGCATTGCCGGCCTTGTCGCGTTCGAGGAATGCTTCGCAGGCTTTGTGCAGCGACTCGAAAGCCCCTGCCCGCTTGAACAGCAGGACGGCTTCCATGTTTGCCTTTGGGGTCAGAGCACGGAAATCATAGCTGGCAACGATTTTCGCGTAGTCTTTCAGGCTATCGAGATTGTTTTGCGTTACCTTGTCCCAGTCGCGATCAATATGAACGCTATGCGTTCGTTTCAGAGCGGGGTTGGTCTTGTGTTGAAGCGTAATTTTATATGTGCCCGGCGTCAGGTAAACATGCGGAGTTTCGCCCGGGCCTGCAACCGCCAGGCCGTCGCCGAAATCCCACAGCCAACCGTTTTTGTCGAGAAAGGAACCCGATTTTTGCGCTATGAAAACCCGCCTTTGGTAATAACGGTTTTCCATAAAAACTTCCCCGCTCTGCGAGACGGAGAAGTCAATGTTCACTGCCTGTCCATAGTGTTCGATTGGATCGGCCTGGCCTGTGAGAATTTCCGTAAAAACACCAGGCGGCATGATCGAAGTTTTCGTGTTGCCTGGTTCGCGATACGCTACAACGGCTATGGGCCAGCCCCACGGATTGATCTGGAGCAGCGTAAGTTTGTTCAGGCCTTTCTTCAGGCTGATTTTACCGTTTTTTCTTGTATCCCGCTGCGGGCTGTGCCACCCGCCGTTATCGACGACCAGCCGATCGTTTATAAACAGGAAAGATGCGTTATTGCTTGACGTGACGAAGAGATACTCGCCGCTTTTCTCAGCTAGGAAGTAAGCGGTGTACTCGGTGACGATTTTGTTTTGTGGGCTGAAAGGGTCATAGCCCGCGAAAATCCTGTCGCGAAAACCTCGGCCTATGATGGGCTTTTTCTTTGCACGGGCGAGAGCCTGCTTGGCCTGGCTGATGTTGTTGGCTGGCCCGCCGTCGTAAGGCCAAACCTCCTGCAGCACGCCGCGCTGGATTTCGAGTGTTTTGGCAGGTCTATCCGCTGTCTGGTTGCCGAAATAGATGTGATATCTGTCCACGCCCGGTCGTATAGCGAAGGCCAGGCTGAGCAGGTCGCCAGGGCCGACGTGGAGAATCCGGCTGGCCAACTCGGTTCCCGATGTTGTGACTACACGAATATCCTCGCCATTTTTTTTTGTCAGCCCAGCAGTCAGGAACTGAACGACAGCTATGTCATTACCGGGCAGTTCATGTTTTTTAAGTCGGCTGATGTCTTCTGGGTTCAGTTTCACCTTTACACGGTAAGGCCAATTAATGTTCCACCACCCAGCTGCATTGGCCTGGCCTGTCAGTATGGTTGTCAGCAGTAATGCTGCGATAAACAGTTTGACGATATTTTGTGAGTGCTTCATTTTGATTTCATGATTGTATCATTTTTCATGCGGTCTGCAAATCGGTTGCATTTTTCCGCGGATTAACGCATTATGTTCCAGGTGTTTCGATAAAGGAATGGTAACGTCATGAATGATAAGCGACGACAATTTGATTGCGTTATATTCGACATGGACGGTACGCTGATTTCGTCGGAGTTGGACTTTGTTGCAATTCGAGCGGATCTGGGCATTGACGTCGGCCTGGGTATTATCGAGGCCATTGAGTTGATGGACGCCAGCCAGCGAGCCAAAGCCCACGCCAAGCTGCTGGAATACGAGCTTGCCAGTGCCCGGCGGGCTACGCTCCTCCGCGGTGCTGTCGAGGTGTTGGATACCAGCAGGGCAATGGGTTTGAAGCTTGCGTTGTTGACCCGTAATACCTGCCAGGCTGTGGATATCGTGCTGGAACGTTTTGAAAGTTTAAAATTCGATCTTGTCCGATGTCGTGAAGACGGGATAATCAAGCCGGAGCCGGACGGCGTGTTGATGGCTTGCGGAATGCTTGGCGTTGATCCAGCCAGGACTATGTGCGTCGGCGATTTTCATTATGATATCCAGGCTGCGAACTCAGCCGGTGCTACAAGCGTCTTGCTTACGACCAACCCAGGCTGCGATGCCTACGCTGGCGAAGCCGATTTCGTGATAAACGAACTGGGCGAATTACTGAAACTGTTGGAATAGATTTTTGGATATCCGATTTTCAAGGACTTTTAAAATGTATCTTCCGTTGGCTAATATTTTACACCACAAGCTCCGCAGCCTGCTTTCCGCAGCTGGGATAGGCGTAGGCATTTGCATGTTGATTACGCTGGCGGGGCTTAGCAGAGGCAGTCTGTACGAGATAGCTGATCGCTGGGAGTCGGTCAAAGCAGATCTGATAGTTTTTCCGCGAGGTTGGGGCGATAACGCAACCGCCAAGAGCGGAGCCGGCCTGAGCCAGAAACTTACCGGAGTTCTGCAGAGAGAGCACAGCGATATTGTCGAGAAGGTTGTGCCGGTTTTTACATGGTCGATGAAAATCGCGTGTCAGGATCACATGGCTACGGGTATTTCGCCGGAAGATTGGGCCATGCTCTCCGGCGGTAAGGATTTCCAGGCTGGGCGAATCTTCGACCCGCAGAACAAGTTTGCGAATTTTCTTGAGCGGGAACTGCTCGCGCCATCTGATGAAGCTGACGATGAACCGGCTCAGGAGATTTCAGCAGCCCAGCTTGCCGAGCCAGGCAGGAACGGCCTGGAACTGGTGATAGATTCTCGCCTGGCCAGGGCGGGCAAGCTGAAGGTCGGCGATAAGGTAACTGCCTCGAATCACGAGTGGACAATCGTGGGCATTGTCCCAGCGGGCGTTATGACAAGAATTTTTCTGCCACTGCGGACGGCCCAGTATCTTTTCGGCAGTGGCGATATTACGAAGTGTACGCTATTTTTCGTGAAGCTAAAACAGCCCATGCAGCCTGGGGTTAGCATAGGTCAGACTGCTGCGAGATTGTCCAGGCAGATACGACAGGATGTTGTGCCGCTGGATAATTATCGCGGCATGCTCGTGCAGAAGTGGGGCGTGATGTTCACTTACGTCGATGCGATCAATACCGTCGCGCTGGTTATAGCTTTCCTGTTCGTGATGACGACGCTCTACACAATGGTGCTCCAGCGGACGCGAGAAATTGCGATCCTCAAAAGTTGCGGCGCTTCGGGCGGGTTTATCGTCCGGCAGGTTATCGCGGAATCGCTGATACTTACTGCTATTGGCACAGCTATGGGGATAGGTATGAGTTTAGGCGCGGGCTGGGCCATACAGAAGTTCAAGCCGCTGCTTACGGTTGAAATTTCACTCAAGTGGATCGGCATTGCGATTCTCGCAGCCTCTGCCGGTGCGATTATAAGCGCTATCTACCCAGCCTGGTCGGCTACGCGAGTGGATATGGTCGAAGCGCTGTCTTATGAATAATTTTATGGTCTGAAAATAAAGTGAATGCGATTCTGTGAATAGTGATGAGTCAAATGGATAATACGCACGAAATAATGATAGCCAGTGGTTTGCAGAAGTCCTTCGGCAAGGGCCAGGTGAAGAATCATGTACTTCGCGGGCTGGACTTGCGAGTCAGGCAGGGGGAGTTTCTTGCTGTCATGGGGCCGAGCGGCTGTGGCAAGAGTACGCTGCTGCATGTCCTGGGTCTGATGACCCCGCCGGATGACGGCACGATTGAAATCCTGGGCCAGCCCGTAACGCGAGAAAAGCAACGCGCGAAACTCCGCCGGGAAGATATTGGTTTTGTCTTCCAGCGATTCAATCTGCTCAGCGTTCTGACTGGACGCGAAAATGTCAGAATTTCGCTGAAGGTTCGCGGGCTGCTGGACAAATTCGGCTGCGGAGTGGATGACCTGTTCGAGCAGATGTCCGTTTCGCATGTAGCTGGCCGAAAGCCGGGCCAGATGTCGATAGGCGAGCAGCAGCGCGTAGCTGTGGTTCGCGCGATGGCCCATAAGCCCAGAATTATCCTGGCTGATGAGCCTACCGGTAACCTCGACAGCGAGACCGGCCAATCGTTGCTTGAACTCTTTCGACGGATTAACAAGAACGAAAGTCAGACCATCGTAATGATTACCCACTCAAAAGAGGCTGCGGAATTTGCGGATCGGACAGTCTATATGAAAGACGGACGCGTGGAGTAATTTTGGAATTCGGATTTTTACTTTGGCGGTGGGTGCCATGCAACGCCGTGAACTGTTTAGTGTTTCCAATGGTTGTAACGTTAGGACTATAAATAAGAAAGGACTCTTTTGCCGATAATAATCGTGTCGCGACAAAAATCGGAAAGGAGTCCTTATGAAACACTCAAAGCAGTGTAGACAATATTCGTATCGACATTTCTTGCGGTCAGGATTAAACCAATTCCTGCCCGCGGCTATTTTTCGAAACACAAAATTTCAAATCACGCCAGATGGCAGCCAATGGTTTTGGTTTACACGGTATTGATGACGTGCTTCAGCCCTGGCTGCACGCTCAAAGACCGATTTGCCGAAGCTCGAAAATGTATCATAGAAATGTATCCGACGCGGCGACGAGTCGGCCAAACATATCAGGGTTTTATAAAGCAATTGATGTCGCTTGGCAACATTCTATTAGTTCCGGTAATGGAACATCTTCGCCGGCGGCTTCGGGAGATTGCAGCTGAACATTGGACGCGTGAAGGCTTTTTGGCTTTCGCCGTTGACGGCTCGCGTGTGGAAATGCCGCGTACCGAAGCGAATGAGGAATCATTTGGTTGTGGCGGCAGAAAGGGTACCGGTCCGCAGGCCTGGCTGACGACTTTATGGCATATCGGCAGTGGGCTTCCGTGGGCCTGGCTGATCGGCAAAGCCACCGATGCCGAACGAAATCATCTTCGAGATATGCTTCATATACTGCCTGAAAAGGCATTGCTTATAGCTGACGCCGGTTTTACTGGCTATGATCTGATGAAGAAAATTCTCCTTCACAACAGATCGTTCCTGATTCGTGTTGGCTCGAATGTAACGCTGCTGAAAAACCTTGGCTATGCCAAAATAGAAAATGACGGCACGGTTTACCTCTGGCCTGTAAAGGCTCAGGAAACAGCCACGCCTCCACTTGTCCTTCGTTTGATAACGTTGCAGCGCCATGGTAAGAAGATGTATCTGCTGACAAATCTTGATGAAGAAACATTGAGTACGAAACAGGCTGCGTTTTTCTATGAGTTGCGATGGGGTGTTGAAGTTTTCTTTCGCTCTTTGAAGCAAACCCTAAGCCGACGTAAAATGCTGAGTCGCGCCCCTCGACAAGCCAGGGCTGAACTTGCCTGGACGATGATAGGCCTTCAGCTGCTGGGCCTGCTGAGCGTAACGGAGATAATTCGTGTAAAACACGATCCTCTAAGCTGGTCGGTTGCGATGTCGCTGCGAGCTGTTCGTAATTCCATGCAGAATCGCCAGCCGTCTGCGCCCCACCGTGATTTGCTGATTGCCTTTTCGAAATGCGTGAAAGATAGGTATACTCGCAAGAGCAGTAAGAAAGCCCGGAATTGGCCGCATAAGAAAAAGGAGTCTCCTCCTGGCTGCCCTAAAATACGCAATGCAAATAAAACAGAACTCGCTTTAATTAAGGAAATTAGTAAAATAAAACCAGCAGCTTAGTTCACGGCGTTGGGTGCCATGCCTGCGTTGTTTGCAGGCATGTAGATTTGGAATTATTTACGGATATTTGGATAAAAAATGAGTGAAGTTGAAATACAACCGGACTTGGGCCAGGCTGCGAATGAATATCACGGGATTTCGGTGGTGAAATGGTTTGTCGCTTATCTGGTTATGCTGGCAGGGTGCGTAGGTGCGTTGGTTTTTCTGCTGAAGGAAGAGCCGCTGGCGATGGATTCATGGAAGGCGTTTCAGGATTCTGTGCTGGCTGCTAGCCCAGCTGTGAAGTTGTTGGTCTTTGCCATTTATATCTCGATGTGCTGTACGTTTCTGCCCATGAATACAAGTTGGATAGTCTCAGCTGTGTCCATGCAGAGCGTAGCGGTGACAGACCAAATGTGGTCAACGGTTTTGGTTGTTTCTCTTATCGGAGCTGCCGCTTCGACGGTGGCGAATCTTAACGACTATCACATTTTCACGTTGCTGATGCGGAGTCATCATGTCGCCAAGGTCAAGCATACCAAGACATACAACGTAGCCATTCGATGGTTCGAGAAAACGCCCTTTGCCCTGCTTGTGATTTTCAATATTCTGCCGATTCCCGTGGACGTTGTCAGGCCGTTGGCGGCATCGCACAGATACAGCAGGCTGCGTTTTGCAGCTGCGAATTTCATAGGCAGATTAGGCAGATATGGCGTGATCGCAACTGTGACGTACATGCTTGGCAAACAGGGATGGTATGCGGTTGTCGCACTGCTGGGCCTGGCTGTGGTTCTTGCCCTGCCGAAACTCGTCAAAAAGATAATCAATAGAAACAAAACCAGCCAAGCATAGATTGGTGCTGTCGAAAGACTCAAAAATATTATCATGTCGGATCAAAACGAAATACAGGACGTTGAATGTTTGAATGGGTTGGCTTTTTCCGAGGCTGAGTGTAGTCGCGGAATGCGGATGGCCATAATGTCTGCCTGTTTCGGCGCGATTGCCCAAACAATGGTATCTGACAGCAGTATCATGATTCTTTATGCCGGCATGCTAGGCGGCAGCAGATTCGTTTCGATGTGTACGACTTCTCTCCAGTCGATCAGCCTGTTCGTTCTGTATATCCCACTTGCGTATTTTGTCGGACGCCTGGGGAAGAAAAAAATGATCTTGCCAGCTATAGGCATTGGTGTGGCTGGGTTGTTGCTGACGGTTTTTGCACCGTTTTTCGGATCAAGTGCAGCTGGGGTATTGCTGGTGGGACTTGCGATTTTTTCGATTGCGATGGCAGTTTACCTCGCAGCCTGGTTTCCGCTTTTGCGTGACATTGTTCCAGCCGATGCTCGTGGCAGATTCTTTGGCACAATGCGTTTTCGCTGGCAGGGGTGTTCTGCGGTGTTTCTGATTCTCTCGGCTATGATCTTGAAATGGAATTCCTCCATGGCGGTATTGCAGGGGCTTGTTGTGGTTGCGGCCTTGTTGCTTATCGGGCGTCTTGTCTGCATCGCCAGGATTCCTGAAACGCCGCTGGCTCGCGAAGTTAAGCCTCTCGGTAAGTCGTTGAGGGCGATATTGTCTGACAGCAGACTTATGGGATTCGGGACGTATTTGTTCTGGCTATATGCTTTCGCTGGTGCGACCGTGCCGGTAGTGATTATTTTCGCAAAACTCAAATTAAAATTTAACGACGATTTTCTGGTTCTTCTTTCTTCCTGTTTGCTGATCGGCTCAATTGTAGGCTTTCTGATTGGCGGGAAGATGGTGGATCGGCAGGGGACCAAGAAGGTTTTCCTGTTGGCCCATTTTACGTTCGGCCTGCTTAACCTGCTCATGCTGACGGTTCAGAATAACTCGACATTTTGCACGTATTTGCTGATAGGAATTGTGAGTATGTATGGCCTGATTTTCGCAGCGGCGACGATAGCGGTAAGTTCCGAAGCCTTTGCCCTTGCGCCGGAAGAATTCAGCGAGATGGGCCTGGCTGTTTGCCTGGGGCTTTATTATGCCGGTCTGGGCTTTTCCAGATTCCTGGCCGGCTGGGTGCTTGACAGTGGCATGCTGGCGGAGTCGTGGAATTTATGGGGAATCGACATGTCGCAGTATCACACGCTGTTCTTTTTCTTCGGCATTGGCGTGCTGGTTACATGCGTACTGCTGGTAATGGTTCCCGTTGTGGTAACGCCTTCGAAATCCCTGCCGCAGGTTCGATAGTGCTCTAAGCCGGTGCAATAGCACCTACGGGGCATTCGTCCACGCAGGCGCCGCAGTCGGTGCACAGCTCGGGGTCGATTAGGTATATGCCGTCACCTTCTGAGATTGCTTCGACGGGGCAGACAGCTTCACAGGCACCGCAACACGTGCATACGTCGGAAATAATGTGTGTCATCTCAAAACTCCTTCCCGTGTTAAATACTGGCGTTGCAAATACAAACATTGCCCTTATGATGTCATTATTGCAATGTCCGGGTTCCCAGCCAAGTTGGAATTTAAAAAAACTACTTCATCATGGCCTGGACGCGATGCCAGTATTTGAGCGTTTGAGGTTTACGCAGGCCTGTCGGGCCTCCGTTATGGATACGGGTGAGGATTTCGGCGTTGCCTGTCAGGAAGAAATAATCGAGTGCTTCCGGGCAGTGCAGCTGCCAGTACCAGAGCATGATCTGCTCTGAGCATTTGGGTTCCCATACCAACGTGCCAAAGTCCCAGTCGACGTTTCCTTTTCTGATAGCGTCCTGCCAGTAGCTTCTGGTTATCTGATACGGGCCAAGGGCCTTTCCACCATCGCCGATGGCTGAGTTGTTCCCCCCCGACTCCACGAGCCTGATAGCATCGAATAGTTTCTGTAGCCTGGCCTTGCGCAACTGAATCATATCAACCCGAACTTGGCCTTGTTGATTTTGCGGGTCATGTGTGAGTTTTGCAGAGGAAGCTTGGGACAGTCTCCCGGGTTTTGAGACGGATTGCGCAGGGACAAAAAAGTCTCGCGATTCGGTCTGGGAGAATGATTGGCTTTGGACGATGGCAAGGATTAACCAGATCGCCAGGGGCAGAGCAAATTTTAAATACTTCATATAAATCAATATCCGGTAAATCATTTAATGCTGTAATTACTGTGGTGTTCCCTCACCTTACTCCATTTCTGTTGCGGGATGGTATATGACCCTAGTCGACAGGTCAACCGCGGATGGGGAGTTTTTTTGCTCAAATTTCCCGCATTTGCCGGGCTGTTGGCCGATAAAGTGGACATGTTGTACATTCAGGCCAGCTGTTAAAAAATAACATATTGTAGCCATTGACGTTACGTGAACTCTTTACATCCATAACGGTTTGTGAGAAACTATTCGGGCAACAGGCCTGGCGGGGGGCATAGCGGATAATTTAACGTCAGGCGGGGCTTGGAGCCGGTGTGCCCAGCCCAAAAGAGTTTTTGTGTATTTGGAGAATCAGATATATGGGATCAGCAGGAACGGTAAATCAGCTTGAAGGCAGGACGCTTTGGGTCCCTCGGATGACTTATGCCGGGGCCAGGCTATTCGCAGCTGTGCTTCGCTCTGTTGGAGTGGAGGCTCGCGTTTCGCCGGAGTCAAATGATGAAACTCTTGAGCTTGGCGGGCTGTATACTTCTGGCGAAGAGTGTTATCCTGAGAAAATTACCCTTGGCGATTTTCTTCGCGTGCTGAAAGAACACGGGCCTGACAAGACCGCGTTTTTTATGCCCACAGCTGAGGGGCCTTGCCGGTTCGGACAATATGCGCCGTATCTTCGACAGGTGCTCGACGAAATGGGGCATACCGGCGTGCCTATTATCTCGCCGACCAGCAAGGATGGTTATGATGGCATTGGTCAGACCCAGGGCAGTCCTATTGATATGATTCGCTCTTTATGGCGAGGCCTGGTGTGCGGGGATATTCTCGTCAAAATGCTCCTCAAGACACGCCCGTACGAAACCGTTGCCGGCGATACGGATAACGCGTTTGAAGAATCGCTGGATTTGATCGAAAAGGTTATGGAGACACCCGGGCTGTCCAGCAGGGCCAGGCTTTCAGAGCTGGTTTCCACTTTGCGAAAGGCTCGCGATCTTTTCCGCAACGTGTCGGTTCGCTATGTGCGGGATAAGCCCCTGATCGGCGTGGTGGGTGAAATTTTCTGCCGACTCAATACTTTCAGCAATTACGAAGCCCTTCGCAAGATCGAAGCCCATGGCGGGGAATGCTGGCTGAGCGATACAGGCGAGTGGGTCTGGTACACGAACTGGTCGCAACAGGCAACGCTTCGGCGGGACGGCCAGCGTTTCTCGTTGAAAATGCTCGGTGCGAAGATCAAAAACAAAGTCCAGAGATCGGACGAAAACGCATTGTACGAACCGTTCAAGGAAGATTTTGTGGGCTATGAAGAGCCGCACGATCTTCACCATGAGGTGCTCGAGCCGGCCTGGCCTTACTTGCCTGCCGACGGCGCGCTTGGCGAGATGGTTCTCTCTGTCGGCAAGAGTATCTACCTGCACAACAAAGGGGCTGACGGCATAATTGATATCAGCCCCTTTTCGTGTATGAACGGCATTATTACCGAAGCGGTGTACCACGACGTCGCGCGGGATTACGATCAAATCCCGATCCGAAATTTCTATTTTGACTCCTCCAGCTCAAATATGGAGCGAGATTTGGATATTTTTATGGAACTGGCGGACAGTTATCGCCGACGAAAGAAAACGACACGAAAGTATCCCGCATGTTTCAAGGACTGATCTTTTTATGATCTTTCCTGCAACGGCAGGCATACAATTTAAATGCTGAGTGATCGAAGACGAACCGGGTGGAGCAAGGATTACTACATGATAGAACGGGTAACAGATTGTGATATTCAAAGTGTTTCAGCTGGATGCGAGTTATCCTTGCCGAAGCAGGGCAATAGTGAGCTTGAAGAGTATCGTCAGAAGATGCGTCGGTTTACCGACCGGTACGCTGACTTGCCGGTTGAGACCGAAGCGACCTGCCCACTCTGCCGAAAAGTTTGCCCCGCCGTGTTTGAACGCAACGGCCAACAGGTCGTCCTCAAATTCAATTGCCCCGACTGCAAGGATGTTCCGCGTATTGTCCATCATGATGCGATCTGGACCAGGCAGCAGAGCGAATGGCCCGAGAGTCCGACGCATACGCATAAGGGTACCGAAATCAAGCCCGTCCTTCGCAGGCTGCCTCGAACGGTTCAGACTCTCTGCCATGATTGCGGCGCGATTATCGTAGGCCGATATTTTGTGCAGGGTGACGAAGTTTTCATCGAAAAATCATGCCCTGAGCATGGCTATTTTCGCGATAAAATAAATGCAAACGCCCTGGTCTATTCCAAGGCTGCCTGGTGGACGTTCGAGGAAGCCCAAGGTCATAAGCATCCACAACGCACGAACGCATCCAACTGTCCAAGCGATTGTGGCCTGTGTAACCAGCATCAATCCGGAACCGTGCTGGCCCAGGTTGACCTGACCAACCGCTGCAATATGAAGTGTCCAATCTGCTTTGCCAACGCGAATGCATCGGGCTTTATTTTTGAACCGAGTTTTGACGAGATCGTAAAACAGCTGCAGGTTCTGCGAGACTTCAGGCCCATCCCGGCTACGTCTCTGCAATTCACTGGCGGCGAGCCGACGATACATCCTGACTTTTTGAAAATTCTCAAGACCGCGACGGATATGGGCTTCAGCCATCTTCAGATAGCCACCAACGGCATTCGCATGGCTGATCTTGAGTTCGCCCGCAAGGCCCACGAAGCCGGGCTTCACACGCTTTACCTCCAATTTGACGGTGTGGGCGAGGATGCCTACAAGGAAACCCGGAATTATCCGGGGATTTGGCAGAAGAAACTCGACACCATTGCGAACTGCCGGGAGATAGGCCTGAAAGTTTGCCTCGTGCCGACGCTTGTCAAAAATATCAACGACGATCAAATTCCACATATTATGAAGTTTGCCATCGACAATATCGACGTTGTGGGCGGCGTGAGTTGGCAGCCTGTGAGTTTCACAGGCCGAATGAGCGTCGAAGAACTGGAAAAGCATCGTTATACTCTCGGCGACCTGGCCAACGATCTCGGCAAGATCGAAGGGATCGATCCGCTACGTGACTTTTATCCGATAGGTCTGATTACGCCGCTGTCGAACCTGATGGAAGCTATCCAGAAGAAGCCCAAGATTCGCTCGACATCGCATTCTGACTGTGCATGCGGAACGTATCTGCTGATCAGTCCGGATAAAAAGATTTATCCGTTCCCAGCTGTCCTGAATATTCCGGGCCTGTTCTGCGAAATGAACGAGATGGCGTATCGTATCAAGAAAAAAGGCACGTTCACCTGGCTGGACAAGATGAAATTGTATCGCATGTTCAAGAGGCATTGGAAGCCGGATGGCGCCCCGCCGGATTTGACGGTTGGTCGACTGATAAAAACGATAGTCGGCATGATTGATAAAAAGGCAGGCCGGGGCGAAGCCGGGTTGAAAAATTACCGGTCGCTGCTTTGTGCCGGCATGCATTTTCAGGACAAGCACAACTACGATGTTGAGCGCGTGAAGCGATGTGTCATTCTCTATTCCACACCGGCGGGCGTATTTCCATTCTGTACTCACAATTGCGGGCCTGAATTCCGATATCTTTCTCAGGCACAGTTTGCCAGGCCTCTTGAGAAGGGTGAGGATGTTCCCGATATTCCCGTAGAGGCATTGTGATCAGATTGAGAAAGTTCCTGTCAGGAATGTGAATCGCAAAGTTTATAAAAAATAAAATTGGGAGAGCAAAAATGAGAATCATAACACTGTCATTGATTGTTATCGCGGGTTTGTTCGTCATAGGCTGTCAGCCTGAAGTTACCCCCGCTCCCGCCCCGGCCATGCCGGATCTTACCAAGGCGACCGTTGAAAACAACGGCCTGGCCTTGACTGTTGACCTGGATACGACGACATTCGTATCAGGCCAGCAGTTTACCGTAAAAATAGGGGTTGTCAATTCGTCCGACAAACCGCTTGTGGTCGATGCAGGCTACGCCGCGCCGTATGTAATAAGTGTTCAGCATAATACTCCCAAGGGCTGGGATGCGGTCAATACCTATCCGCAGGTGTCACAAGGCCTGTCTCGCGCCTGGACTTTGCCGGCTGGTCAGTCTGCGGGCTTTGATCCTATGATTATAGCCGAGCCAAGTTGGCCCACCCACGAGCCGTTAAGGCTGGAAGTGAAACTCAACGGCAGAGATGATGTCGCGCCGTTTGTTGCCATAATGGTCGTCGGCCCGGAAGATCCGAAAGAGAAGAAGTAGGTTCAGAGTTCAGGATCGCTAAATTCCCTTGACACTTATTATGTGTACACGTATAATGTGTATAGGTATGTATAAGGAGATTTGCGATGTCAAATATCACTTTGTCTTTGGATGACAAGATTATAAAAGCCGGGCGGGAATATGCAAAGCAGCATAATACCTCGTTGAATGCGCTTGTCCGAAAGCTTCTGGAAGAAACTGTTGGAGAATCGTCCGAGTTGTGGCAGGAGGAATGTTTTGCTGTGATGGACAAAGCCGGCGGCAAGTCGACTGGCAAAAAATGGAAACGCGAGGATCTTTACGATGTCTAAGGCGTTTCTGGATACGAACATTCTGGCCTACGCTGCAGACGGAAGAAATAAATCCAGACAGCAGACCAGCCGGGGTTTGATTCGCGA
Organism: Phycisphaerae bacterium; assembly: GCA_963664745.2. Lineage (GTDB taxonomy): Bacteria > Planctomycetota > Phycisphaerae > SM23-33 > SM23-33 > B1-G9. The sequence continues at coordinate 445,931 of CAXXMC010000004.1, read as the reverse complement.
TTTGGGGAAAAAATCTATCAGGCAGGTCATATCCACCCAGGTTCTACAGGAGTTTTATGTTGTCGCGACAAAAAAACTGGGGATAGAACCGCTAATCGCCAAGGCATTGGTGCATTCATTTGGCAAATTTGAAGTTGTCTCAGTAACTCCTGAGATCATTGAATCAGGAATTGAGTGCAGCATTTTGCAGCAGACTTCTTTTTGGGATGGCTTGATTATCGCAGCGGCTGAGGCTGGACGGTGCAATGTTTTGTTCAGCGAAGACTTAAACCATGGCCAGGTCATTCGGGGTGTTCTCATTCAAAATCCTTTCAAGTCTGAATGATCCCCGGATATGTTCCGACAAATAAAAACTCAACCCCCATTTCTCTCACCGCTTTTACCTGTTAGAATAACATGCAGGTGATTGATGATCGATAGTGTTAAAAATTCCGATAAGGAATTGTATTTCGAGTACACGTTGCGATTGACCAAGAATCGCATCCGCTTGATCGATATGCTCTCAGCCGGTTTGCTGATGCTGGCAGTTCTGTTTTCGGTTTTGTTGACGACTGTTCTCTGCGACCATTATATCCCGGGCGGAGTCTCCGCCAATGTCCGATGGCTGGTGCGATGGGGTTTGTTTATTTGTGAGCTGGTCCTGGCGGGTGTGCTGATAGCCTGGCCAATGCTGCGGCGGATAAATGACCTCTACGTTGCAAGAATGATCGAGCGTGCCAACCCCAGATTGCGAGATGAACTCACAGCTGTTTTGCAATTGTCCGAAAATAAGACGGTTCACCCCGGAGCGCTGGCAGCCATTCGTAGGCGGGCTAATACAGACTCAGCTGGAAGCGATACTAAATCTGGGGTGAATCTTAAAGGCCTGAAACTCTCAGCGGTGGTTGTGACAGTGGCGATACTTGCCTTTGCGGGCTACTGCTATTTTTCGCCCAAACCCGTGATGACTTCACTCAGGCGGATGTTTGGCGAGAACACGCTCCAGCCACCGACCCATACGCATATTGTTTCGGTTCAGCCCGGCGATGGAGAATATTTCCAGCTTGGAGAGATTGTGCGATTTTCAGCTGTAATCAGCAAGCCTGATGGCCCGGTGACTTTGACAATTATGCGAGACACCGCCCAACACCAGGCTGGCATGAATACCGAAACTCTTACGATGGATAAAGTTGCTTCCGCGGATAGCAAAGATGGTGATACGTTCCTGGCTGTCTGGCCTGCGGTTGGTTCCATGGCTTCGTTTCGGATTCTTTGCGGAGATACTGAGACCTCATGGCGGATGATAAATATTCTTCCACCGCCTGCGATACGGAACATTTCAACCCTTTGTAAATGGCCTGACTATACCGGACGCGGTGTGGTAGAGCAATCCGGCGGGGCAATCGAAGCCCTGGCTGGAACCGAGGCAACCGTTCGGATAGATATGAACGTTGCCATTAAGCGGGCGTCGCTGGAATTTGAAAAAGACGGCAAGTCTTTGTTGATGTCGGTTTACAACTCCAACGAACTTAGCACGGCCTTCAAGCTGAAAGCGAACGGCAGATATCGTGCATTGTTCACTGGTGAGATTATTCCGACCAACGGCGAGTCGATCTGGTACGACATGCGCGTCATTGAAGATAACCACCCAGCGATTAATCTTACCCAGCCGATCGGCGATGTGATAGAACTTCCCGTTGACGAGACGCTCCAAATTACCGGCGAGGCAATGGATGATTTCGGCCTGGCTGAGGTGGAGCTTGTCTGCACCTATGGAACCGATGATCGAAAGCGAATCCCGATTTCCCTTTTCAAATCGCCAGGCCCGCTTGGCTATCGCATCGATAAGCGGGTTGAAGTTAGCAGTCTGGGCCAGCCTGGCGATGAAATGCTCTGCAGTGTGCAGGCACGAGATTTTCAGCCTGTTGAACCAGGCCAAAAAGCCCAGACCGGCGGCTCGCGAAAGTTTAGGCTGAGAATTGTAAAAGAAACCGCGGAATCTGAAACGCAAAATAGTGGCGGGGAACAGGCAGAAGACCAGCGAACCAGCCAGGCTGTTTCATCGCAACAGGGACAGAAGTCAGACAAACAAGAAGATCAAACGAATGAAAATAAACAAGATGTCTCCGACGCCAAACAAGGCGATGAACGTGAAATCCAGAATGATGGTGACCAGATAGATCAAGGCCAGGATAAAGAATCCGAAAGCCAGGCTGAGACAGCTCAGGCAAATCAGGATAATGATAATCGCCAGCCCGGCGGTGATGAGCAGAAATTGGTAGATGAAGAGCCAGCCCAGGGAAATCAGGATCAGCAGAATGGACAGGAAGGAAAAGCCGGAGAAGATGTCTTCCAACAAACTATGGAAATAGCCCGCGAAGATGCTGAAAAACTTGAGACGCTTCGGCAGATGCTTGATAAGGAATCGGATAGGGATCAACAGCAACAGCAACAGCAACAGCAACAGCAACAGCAACAGCTTGGCCAAGCCGATTCAAAACAGCAGGGTGCGGGGGATAGTAAGTCAGAAGCCGGCCAGGCCGATCCCAAACAACAGGGCCAACAGGGCGAGCAAGGCGATGAAAAGGCCGACAATGGAGCTCGACAATCTGATGCTAGTGATAAGTCAGAATCGCAAAAACAACAGCAGACTGGCCAAGCCGATTCAAAACAGCAGGGAGAAGATAGAAATCAGGCTACAAAAGGCCAAGCTGATTCCCCCAAAAGGGGGGGCGCGGAGAAACAGGTGAAGAAAAAGCAGGGTGAGGTGGGAGATAACAATGCTGATATTGTGGATAAACGATCGGGTAAAGCAGAATCGCAAAAAAAAGGTCAACAGGATCAACAAGAGAAACAGGGTGAATTGGCAGGATACAAGAGCGGGGATAAGAAAAATGGACAAACGGATAATGACGAAAATCTCCCTAGGCTGGATTCGCAAAAGAAACAGCCTGGACAGGTGAATAAAAAAGAACAATCAGACACACAAGGCCAAAAGGCCGGTGGTCAAAAAGCTGAGCAGACGGAAGAGCAGAAGCAGGCTACTTCCCAGCCAGTCCAGCAAGGCCAGGCTGCACGTGATGGGAAATCTCAAGCTGAGAGTAAAAGTATAAATCAGGGCAAGGCTAAGAAACAGGGCCAGGGTAGCATTCAAAGTCAAAAACAAGGCCAAAGTCAGAAACCGAGTAAAGATAAGAAAGAGGGACAGAAACCAAAACCTGGGCAAGGCCAGCAACCAGGTCAGAGCCCAAAACCCAAACAGGGTGGCAGTCAACGTCAGAAACAAGAAATTAAACAGAAAAAAGAGGAACAAGGCGAAAGAAAGAGTCCCAAACCTGGCCAAGGGGGCATGCCAAATATGCCTCAAAAGCCTCAGACTAAGCAACAAGGTAAGCGCCTCAAACTAAACCAGGATGAAAGTCAAAGTCAAACACAAGGCCAAGACGAGATTAAGCAGTCCAAACAGAGACGAAGCGAAGATAAAAGCTCCAAGCCCGGTTCGGGCGGGCGGGATAGTAAAACCGCCAAGTCCGGCCAGGGTCAAAGTCAAAGCCAAACAAAAGGCCAGAAATCAGGTCAGATTACCAAACTCGGGCAAAACCAAAGGCCAGGCCTGGAAAAACTACAAAGCGACAATAAGAACCATAAACAGGGACAAGGCAAAGGATTGAAACAGGAGCAGAGTCAGGGCCAAGGTCAGGGTGGCGGTGGAAAAGGACAAGGCAAAAGTCAAGCTCAAGGCAGTGGCGAACATGGAGCGAGAGAGTTACATGCAGGTGGCGGTGATCGCAAGGAGTCGTCCGAGACCCGGGCGGGGACAGCTGAGGATGAAAAGTTGTTCGATGTTTTTCCAAAGGCGGATGTACAAAAGCTTGAGTCCCTTGGCAGGGCTATTGAGGAAGCTAACAAGCAGATCAGAGGTAACCAGGTTGACCCTGAATTGCTGAAGGAACTGGGGATGACGGACTTTGAATTTCGCGGATTTGTGAAAAAAAATACTGAACGTTACGAACAACTCAGGAAGAGGGTCGAGCAGGATAGTCGCAAAACTGAAAAATCTGACGTTATTGAGATGATTGGCTCAGGCGAGGTTCGCAAGGGCGATGCGGCTAGGGCAGAGACTGGCGATATAACCGGCGGCCCGGCTGGGGCGGGTCAGAAAGACAGTCAACTCCGCCAACAACGCGGCAGGCGTGTTTCGTCGGAGTATCGTAATCAGTTCGAGGCTTTTTTGAGGTCGGTAAGCGATGAGCCTGCCACCCAGCCTGCAGGGGCAGAATGAGGGATTGAGGGATGAAGAACGACAAAGAAAATCAATCGTGGCGGTGTATTTGAAAATTGCGTGATTATCAAAAGGTTAAGGGGTTATGTCGGCTTGCCGTTTGGCGAGGACTTACAGAACAAAAACTGTCACCCTGAGCAGAGGCCCGCTCAGGATGACATGCTTGAATTTCTTACTCTGCTGCTTCAGCCACTGCTGCGGCGACGGCCTGGTGGGTAGCGGGGTCCATCATTTCGGGCATCAGTTTGCCGGCTGGGACTGCATTGGCGAGGGCATGGGCGGCGGCTTGCATCATTTTTATGGTGATGCTCCTGGCTCGGCTGTCCAGCGCGCCGCGGAAAATTCCAGGATACGCAAGGGCATTATTCATCATTCTGCCATCAGCGTAGATAGCAGCGCCGGCTGCAAGGGCGTCGGGCTTGGAAATCTCGCTGACGGGATTCGCCAATGGGAAGAGGATCGGATCGGCAGCCATGGATTTGACCATTTCTTGCGAGACGATATTAGGCTGGCTGCAACCGATGAACAATTCCGCGCCCTTCATGGCGTCGGCCAATTTGCCCTGCAATTTGCCCTTGTTCGTCCACTTCGCCAGCGACTCCTTTTCCGCATTCATCCGCTCGGTTCGGCCCTCGTAAATAATGCCGCAGCTGTCGCAGAGCACCACGTCCGGCACGCCGGCTTTGAGGAGCAGATCCGCAATGGCAGTGCCCGCAGCGCCGGCGCCGCTGATGGCTGTCTTCATGTTCTCGATTTTTTTGCCCGTGAGTTTCAACGCGCTGTAAAGACCAGCCAGGACTATCGTAGCTGTGCCGTACTGGTCGTCGTGAAAAACCGGAATCGGCAGCTTCTCGTCAAGCTCGCGCGTAATGCGGAAACACTCCGGAGCTGCGACGTCCTCAACCTGAATCGCGCCGAAAGTCGGAGCGATAAGTTCGCAGACGCGAATGAATTCGTCGGGGTCTTTCGTGTCGATTAGGATCGGCTCAGCTGAGACGCCGGCGAACTCCCAGAAGATCGCACTCTTGCCTTCCATGACCGGCATGCCTGCTACGCAGCCTATGTCGCCCAACCCCAGAATGGCAGTGCCGTTCGTGACGATGGCAACCTTGTTGTAGATGCCGGTGAAATCGCGGGCGAGTTCGGGGTCGGCTTCGATGGCTTTGCAGACGCGGGCCACGCCGGGCGTGTAAACCAGCCTGAGCTCGGTGTTGGACTCTATCGGAGCCGACGATATCATCTGACAAGATCCGCCGCGATGAGATTCCATAGCTACGTCGACAACATCTTCGACCGTGACGCCATCGATGGCTTGGACAGCCTGGCGGACGGCAGCCATCTGTTCGTCACCGCTGGTGAAAAGTGTTATGCTGTAAATCAGGTCGCCGGATTCTTCATCGATCTCAGCCATGTTTAGATCTGAGATTTTGGCCCCAGCCTTTCGGATAGCTGTAATCAACGCCCCTTGCGGGTCAGCCTGGCTGGCTACCCTTATGTTAAGTTCAAAAACCGTGTTCAGACCAAAACTGTCCTGTAAAGCTTCAAGCGATGCCATATTTTTCCTTCCAACTCTTCTGTTCCTACTGAAATTACGCTGCCATGTTGCGGCGTCTGATTTGTATGGCGTATTTATACAGGAATTGGACCTGCATTTATACAACGATTGTGGGAAAATTAAGGTTCTGAGCTACGAAAAGTCGGTCAAGAAAAATTTCGAAATGATTGCAATTAGTAGCAGGGTGACTACAATCGCGGAGAAGTTTGGCATTTATTTTCAATTGGCTTAGGCGGTTTCTCGGCAATGAAGGTGTAAGATGAAGTGGAATATTCCCAATCAGTTAACAGTCAGTCGAATTTTTCTGGCGGCGTTTTTTTTCGTACTGCTTGGCATGTATGATCCAAATGGTCCGATGCGGTCCGCCATTATGGGTGCGGGGTTTGTTATTTACGTCCTGGCTGGGATTACCGATGTTATGGACGGCCATCTTGCGCGAAAATGGAACCAGGTTTCCGCATTCGGTCGGATTGTAGATCCTATCGTTGATAAGGTTTTGGTGACCGGGGCGTTTGTAATGCTGGCTGGGCCAAACTTTACGATAGCGGCATCTGCGAATGTTGCACAGTTTGAAAAGGATTTGCCTTTTTGGCTGACTGGTGGGATGACCACAACGGTACAGCCTTGGATGGCTGTGGTTATTATTGCTCGTGAGTTCATAATATCCGGCATACGGGGTTATAGCGAATCTCTGGGCAAGGCGTTCCCCGCTATTCCTATCGGGAAATTTAAAATGCTCGTACAGTGTTTTGCTATCGGCACGATTCTGTTTTGCCTGGCCTGGTTGCCGCAAACGTATTGGGCGTTTTGGGTGAAGGTTATTTCGGTTTGGCTGGCGGTGCTTATAACCGTTTTCAGTGGTTTAATATATATCCGCAAAGCCAGCGGATTATTGAGGGATAATGGACTTTCTGCGTAAACTGATCGTGACGGGGTTGGGGACGGGTTACCTCAGGCCGGCCCCGGGCACTTGGGGTTCAGCTGCGACGTGCGCGGTGTTTCTGCTGTTGCTCTGGATTTTCGGCCCGGCGTCATGGGTGCTCCCCGCAAGCATGGCGGGGGTTGTTATACTCGCGACGACAGGCTGTATTGCCTTGGGTGATTTTACCGAAAAAGCGTTCGGCAAGAAGGACCCTAGCCATTGTACATTAGATGAATGGGCAGGTCAGGCGGTGGCGTTGATCAATATTCCACTGGGCCAGGCCGGCGATTGGAAGATGCACATCATAGCTGTGGGCGTTGCGTTCTTTGCGTTCAGGCTGTTTGACATTATCAAGCCGCCCCCAGCCAGGCAGGCGGAAAAGCTCTCAAAGGGACTGGGGGTAGTTGCCGATGATATCATAGCTGGCGTGTATGCGAATATTGCGGCCCTTTTGATCCTTAAACTTGCACTGAACCTATGAAAAAACGAAAATCCCGCGGTATTCTGATAGTTATGGCATTGCTGGTTCTGACGACGACAGCCTTTGCCCATGATTCCCAGCCCGGGCCGGCTACGCAACCTGCTGCGTCTCTGCCGGTTGAAAAAATTTCCATGCCACAAGCCGTCGTGCTCGGTGTGGTTGAGGGGCTTACGGAATATTTGCCGGTTTCATCTACAGGCCATCTGATTTTGGCCAGTCATTATATGAACCTCTCGGAACAGTCCAGTGAATCCGGGCCGATGGGGCCCAAAATTATCAAGAATCCTGCCATCGATGCATTCGAGGTGGTTATTCAGCTGGGGGCCATCCTGGCTGTGGTGGGTCTGTATCGCAAAAAAATGGGACTGATGATTGACGGGCTGATTCATAGGAATCCGATGGGGCTGCGTTTAATAGGCCTGTTGATTATCGCCTTTGCGCCCGCAGCGGTGCTGGGGTTGGCTTTTCATAAACCGATCAAGGAATATCTCTTCAGTCCGTATACAGTCGCCGGTGCGCTGATCGTCGGCGGTGTGATTATGATCGTGGTTGAGTATTTCGTATGGCGGCCTAGGCGGAATGAGAAACATGTCTCGAAACTGGATCACATTCAGTATTGGCAGGCGTTGGTGATTGGCCTGGCCCAGTGCTTGGCGATGTGGCCTGGCACGAGCAGAAGCATGGTGACCATTATAGCAGGGCTTATCGTGGGCCTGAATATCGTCACTGCTGCGGAGTTCAGTTTTCTCCTGGCCTTGCCGACACTCGGCGGGGCGACGCTCTACTCATGCCTGGAAGACTGGGGTTCACTCATGGACGCAGCTGGCTGGGATACGCTTCTGGTCGGTGTAATCGTCAGCGGCATCGCAGCTGCGATTGCGGTCAAGGCGTTTATTAAATGGCTGACGAATCACGGTATGATACCATTCGGCGTTTACCGTATCGTTTTGGGGTTGGCTGTGTTCGCATACTTTGCGAAACTGTTTAAAATGTAATCTGGTCGTCCCTGAAAAAGTCGGCATAGCCCTTAAATAGGCTCAAAATTTCTGTAATGCCAATTGCAAATCGCAAGGTTCTGCCGAATAACTCTTCATAGCCTGGCAGCCTCGCATCTTTGCAATATAACGATATCATTCAACATCCAACTGGCCAACTGGCGATTTTTTCTCACGTGTCATACCCGCGAAAGCGGGTATCCAGGGCCGGCCCAACCGGGGCAATATTTCCATTATGGGCTTGTTTTCCAGTCTTGATTACATTCCCTGGATTCCGGGTCTTCGCTTCGCTCGCCCGGAATGACAAGAAAACAACTTTTTTTGGACGACTAATATCTGGTGACAAAAAAAATGCCGGGACAGAAGCCCCGGCACGCATTTCTCATCTGAAATTATTATCTGTTTTTTATTTTGTCAGGCTATTTCTTTTTCTTTGCCATAATCGCCTGGCAGGCTTCGACGGCGTGTTTCGGGCCAAAGCCGTGTTTGTTGAAGATATATTCTTCTGAAGTCACTTCGCCGAACTGATCCGGAATGCCCAGTCTTTTTACCGGCACGGGATAGTTTTCCGAGAGAATTTCACACACAGCGGAGCCTAGCCCGCCGATGATGTTCTGGGTTTCCAGTGTGACAACACAGCCTGTCTTTTTGGCTGACGCGATCACGGCCTGTTCGTCCATTGGCTTGATTGACGGGCAGTGCAGCAGGTCGACTTTCACGCCTTTTTCGGCGAGGGTTTCAGCGGCTGTCTTTGCATGGCGGGTCATGTACCCCGTCGAGATCAGCGTTACGTCCGAACCTTCCATCATGTGCACAGCCTTGCCCGGCTCGAATGTGATATTCTCATCGAACAGTTGGGAGACCTTCGGGCGGACGAGTTGCATATACGTCGGCTGGAAGTTATTGGCCATGTGTCTCATCGTTGCCCGCAGCTCGTAGACGTCAGCTGGGCTGTAGACGTGCATGTTCGGCATGACGCGCATGATTCCAAGATCCTGGAAGCACATATGTGTTCCGCCGTTTGGCCCTTGGGTATGGCCCGGTGCAGTGCCTACGATCTTTACGTTATTGTTCGCGTATGCCACCGAGAGGGTGATCTGGTCGTAGACCCTGCGGGAAGCGAAGCAGCTGAAAGTGGCGCAGAAGGGGATTTTGCCCTCGCCAGCCAGGCCTGCTCCTATAGATATCATATTCGCCTCAGCAACGCCGACATCGACGAAATTTTCAGGATGCTTTTTTGATACTCGCGGGTTCGTCCCCGAAGCCATGGCCAGGTCTGCTTCGAGACACATGACGTTTGGGTTCGCTTCAATCAATTCGTTCAGCGTTTCGGCGTAAACCGCACGCATTTCCATTTCATGTAATTCTGCCATTATATTTTTACCTCAATCTTAGTAGGGGAGGGTTACGTTGGTTTCGTCCAGGGCGCCCATGTACTTGTCGTATGCTGCCTGGTCAGCCACCTTGATATTATGGCTGCCTGGCGTATCCGCGATCAGGCTGCAGCCTTTGCCCTTGATTGTATTGGCGATGACCATGGTCGGTTTTCCGGTGACAGCCTTGGCCTTGGTGAGGGTTTCGTAAATGTCCTTTTCACAGTGGCCGTCCATCTCGAAGACTTCCCAGCCGAACGCACGCCATTTCTCAGCCAGCGGTTCCAGGCCTAGGATGTCCCGGGTAAAGCCGTCAATCTGGAGCTTGTTGCAGTCTGTAATTGCAATGAGGTTGTCGAGTTTGTTATGGCTGGCGAACATGGCTGCTTCCCAGTTCTGGCCCTCGTTGGTCTCGCCGTCGCCGATGATGCAAAAGACGCTGTGTTTCTTGCCGTCACGCTTGCCCGCAAGTGCCATACCGCAAGCCATGCTCAGGCCCTGGCCCAGTGAGCCGGTCGTCGCATCCACACCAGGAACGAATCTTTCGTCGGCATGGCTGGGCAGTTTTGTGCCGTCGGCGTTGAGGGTGGGCAGCCAGTCCATAGGGAAATAACCCTTATAAGCCAAAGCCACATACCAAACCGGTGCGGCATGGCCTTTGGACATTATCATACGGTCTCGCCCGTCCCATTTCGGATTCTTCGGATCGACGTTCAGGATTTTGTAATAGAGCGTTGCGAATACTTCGACGAGGCTCAACGCACCGCCGATGTGTCCAGATTTGGCCCGGCAGATCATGTCGGTAATCACATACCGCCATTCATCCGTCAGTTTTTTAAATTCGCCTGGGGCAAATTCCTTGAAATTATTGTTAGACATGCTTTTTGGTTCCTTAATATGTTAAAACTTAAAATGTGAGTCGTATTTCATAGCCTTTTCGGTGAAAGAAGTCAACACCCCGGGCGCATTTGTTTTTCCGAGTTTTTCAGGCGACAATGATAATGGTGGAGTTGTTTTAGTCCTTAATCTGTTTAATTACCCAAGCTCCCTGCTTTATGATTGGCTGGGGGATATTTGGAGTCTGACCTGTGAGTTCCTGGATGGCCCAGGCTGCGGTTTGCATTACCAGCAGGCAAGGGCGTTCACTGGTGAGGATTTTCTTGATGGCAGGCACAGCTGATTTTATCTCAAGTTTTGCAGCGGTATTGATAGCCTGGTTGCGGGTAGTCAAGCCGAAAGCACTGTCGTTAAGGATTTCGAGAATTGACTTTTCGATTTTCGCACGATTGTTAGGCTGGATCAGTTTCTGGTATGCCCTGGCGGCACCACAGGCAGGTTCAGGCAGACGCATCTGCATGTAATTTATGCCAGCGACACCAATGATGGTATCGATAGCATTGTAGGCCTTTAGTTCGCCCAGAGCTTCAATGATATCGCTGGTGATGGTCGGGCTGAATGGCGGCGGGGGGGACATTGACGCAATGGCGACGAGATATTGATATCCGCGAGTTTGACATTTTTTTAGAAGTTCGGTTAGCGGTGCGATTGCCCGCCCATCGCCAATTTTCCTTGTTGCATTTGCCAGGCCTTCCACTATCGGCGAATCGATCTCGACCATTTTACGCAAAGAAAGCATGTAGTCGAAGCCCTGTGTGCTTTGCAATTCACCAAGGATAAAACAGCACGAAATTACATTGCGCTCAAAGTCTGCTTCCTGCCTGGCCATGTCGGGGGTGACAGGCTTTTTTGCTCTGTTTGTAGCCTGATTCTGACTTGCCTGCTTTAGGTATTTTTCCATATTGGAAGGCATTGCTTCAGCAGCCAGTTTTGCGACATCTGAAGTTCCTATTTGCACCAACGCTTTCCGGGCGGCAAGATGCGATTGCATATCCGGTGCAGTAATCATGAGAGAGTTGAGAGTTTCAATCTGTTTGGACTTGAGATCTCCGGCTGCCTGGATTGCTGCAAGCCTGACCATGGGCGATGGATCTTTCAGGAATGGATCGACGGCTTCGATTTTACCTGCGTGGGCGAAGCCTCGTACCGCAGCCCGGCGGAGAAGGGCGCTGTTGCTCTCCGCAGCGTCGGCGATGAGCTGGGCTGATGAGTCCATCGCGAGTTTTCCGAGAGCTTCTATCGCACCGGCCTGGACGGGGATCGGGGATGTGGCCTCAGCCAGTTTTTCCAGGGTCAGAGTCATTTCCTCTGAAGCAGATTGGAGAATCGCGTTGCGGGTCGCAGCCAGGCGAATCGGAGCGGATGGATCAGCTAAAAGTTTCAGCAGTAAGTCAGCATTAACGGGCACTTCAAAGCCGTTTAACGTATTTAACGCACCAAGACGAATATTCGAATCATCATTTGTCAGTAACTCCTCAACGCGGGCTGAGGCGATCTTCAGATTCACTCTGGTAACGTTTGTAAGGGCAGCTTGGAGGAGGATAGGGTCCGTTTCGCCAAGAGCGTTGATTATGACATTTTTGGCAGTTGCGGAATCAGGGTATTGGGCCACAGCTGAAACGACGGCGCAACGCACAGCCAGGTTAGTGTCCGAAAAAGCTTCTTCGATGTATTGCAAGGCTGCGGGATTGTGGGTTTCCCCAAGACCTTGGACAGCCTGTTCCCGAACACGCGGATCGGCGTCGCGAAGCATCCTGGCCAGGAGTGTTACATTTGTGTCGTCGCCGAATGTTGGGACTTGGAGCCTGTCTTGGGGCAGTTCCGGCTCAGGCATTGCAGCCTTGGCTGCACAGAGAGCCAAGCTGCTCAGGGTGAACATAAACGCCAATAACATGATCTGAAATGCTAATTTCATTTTATTACACTTCCCGGATTTTGAACTACCGTTTGTCGTTAAGTTTTAAAAGCTTTTTTCTTGTGAATCGTATTGGAAAAAAACAATCATTAAATAATGTGCAGTTTATTCCGCTCGTCGCAGTTGGAAAACACGTGCGACGCTGATCAGGAACAGCACAGCAGTCGCGGTACCCATAATCTTCAGGTGCGAACTCAGGGATGCGTATTTCTGCATTGTTTGGCTGCCCGCGGCGTCCATGGCTGCCACGACAGGATTTACCAGGAATATCATCTCGATGAGTCTTCTACTGAAAAGATCCTCCGCCAGCAGGACAAGAAGGGTCAACAGCGTCAGGCTTACGACCAACGCGTATGTCCATGCTGTCGCGACTGAGGTCTTGCTGAATATGCTCGAGAAAAAAGTGCCCGCCGTCGACACGAACAGGATCGTCATGCCGATAACATAGCAGACCCGTAATATGTTAGGCCAGAGATCCAGATTGAAAAACAGCAGGATCAAAAGTGCTGGCAGCGTAGCCAGCGACAGCATGAGCAGGGGAATGATCGAAGCCTGGAACTTGCCGCTTACGATCCGCCAGCTCGGCAAGGGGGTAGCCCGCATGAGATCCCAGACGCCGGTTTCGCGGTCCGCACATATCGTTCCGCCTGAAATGGCGGGTCCTATCATCACGATAAGCACTACCATCATAGCTGCGACGGCGGTGGCCATCATCGGAATCATCCGCGAGGCTTCGCCGACGAAGGCGGAGACGCTCATGCTGACCAGGAACATCAGCAGAACCGAAGCTATCAGACAAATGCCCACAGCTCGCAGCATCCATTGTGCCTGAAGCATCGGACGGGTTCGGAATTCCTTGATCAACACAGGGTTTTTCCACCAGGAGATATCGCGTTTGCGTTTTCGTGGGTCAATGATAAAGAAGAACGTTCGGACGGACACCTTGCCTCGCTCTACGACTTTGAGTTTTTCGCGTGGTCTTGGTGGTGTTGGAGGCCGGCGGAGCCTGATGACGCAGAAAGCAGCCATGGCAATCGTAATACCTATGCTGACGGGGATGAAAACCACCCAGAATGGCGGCATTGCCTTAGCTCCCTGAGCGTAAGTACTGTCGTTCCAGACCAGCGAGAGCATTGCTTCCAGCGGGCTAAGCGATGCGATGACGTGCATGATTATCTGCCCGAGTTCGCCCTGGTATTTCAGCAGGTTTCTGCTGACGGGCCAGGCCGGCAGGGCCACGACGAAACAAATAACAATCAGCACTGCGTAGGTTATGATGATTGATCTGTAGCTGCGGTGGGCAATTGAACTTATGAGGAATCCAATCATGCCCAGATAAATGGCCGTCAGCAGGAGGATGCCCACCGTTGCCAGTATTTCTGTTGCCGTAACACCGCCAAGCAGGAATGTCATCGCCAGTGCAGGTACGCCCGATAGTACCAGAATGACCAGGAAAGCCAGTGCGCCAACCATTTTACCGAAAGCGATTTCAGTGGGCTTCATAGCTGTGAAGAACAGACTTTCCAGCGTATTATGCTCAACTTCACTGGTCAGCGAGGCTGCGGTGAAGGCAGGGGCAAACAACATTACCAGCACCAATTCCCCGATTGCCAGTATGCTCAAAATCCGCCGGGCCTGCTGGCCTCCGATATCCTGCAGGCCATCCGCTGGCCAGAGCAGCAGAACCAGGCCGACCGTAACGAGAAGGAACATCGCCTGAATCAGAAATGCCTTCTTTGTACGCAGGGCTGAGAGGACTTCCTTGTGAATGATGGGATTGTTAATCATTCTGCCTCCTGCGAGTCCTTGGCTGATTGTTCCTGATCTTCATCCTCATTTGTTTCGTTGCCGATACCGCTGATGGACATGTATGCGTCTTCCAGACTGAGGGGTACTTCGCGAAGGGTGACAACCCTGCTGTTTTCAGCATTCAGCCTGGCCAGGAGATCCGACAGCACTGCGTCGTCACCGCTGAAGCGGAACCGCAGGATGTCCTTTTCGATATCGGAGAGTTCGATCTTGCTGCAATGTTCATTGCCTTGAAGAACCTTTCCGGCGTTTTCGATCGAACCTATGCATTTAACTTCCATCAGCCTGTCGCGTTGCAGGGTTTTAAGCACGGTTTCAATTGTACCGGATGCTTTGAGTTGGCCTTGGTGCAGGATAGCGATGGAGTCGCATATGGCGGCGAGTTCCGGGAGGATGTGAGAGCTTACCATAAGCGTTTTGCCGCTATCAGCCAGCTTACGCAGCAGGACTCTCATCTGGACTCTTGCTCGCGGGTCCAGGCCGCTGGCTGGTTCGTCCAGCAACAGCACCTGCGGGTCGTGCATCAACGTTCGTGCGATACCCACCCGCTGCTTCATGCCCTTGGAGAGCGTGTCAACAAACCGATCACGCATGTACTCGCCATCTGTGACGTCAAGCACATGATTGATCCGCTCGCGACGCGCTTTGCGGGGAATCTTGAAAGCGGCACCGAAAAAGTCGAGGTATTCCCAAACTCGCATCTGATCGTACACGCCGAAGCTGTCCGGCATGTAGCCGACCAATTGCTTGATCGTGTTTCGGGAGCTGGCTACGTCCACGCCGCAAATGGTTGCCTTGCCGCGACTGGCCTTGAGCAGCCCGGCCAGGATGCGGATGGTTGTGGTTTTGCCTGCACCATTATGACCAATGTATCCGAAAACATGGCCTTGAGGAATGGCAAGGTTCAGATTTTCAAGGGCGACGAATTCATCATATTCCTTGGTCAGTCCTTGGCAGGAAATTACTATTTCATTGTCTGTTTGCGAATTCACGAAGCATATCCTTTCAATACGACATCAACACTGTTGAACTTCCAGGTGGCTGTGGTTTTTGCGGCAGATCCTGGTTTAACGGTTTTTTCCTGGGCGGTGGATGGTTTCTCAACA
Source organism: Phycisphaerae bacterium (assembly GCA_963664745.2). GTDB lineage: Bacteria > Planctomycetota > Phycisphaerae > SM23-33 > SM23-33 > B1-G9. Next base: position 430,617 of record CAXXMC010000004.1, on the reverse strand, counting down.
TCAAGAGAAAAGATCAGCCAGCCCGATTCGTCCAGGAAACGATCTGCCTGTGGTATGGTCACCTCGAAAGAACCGGCAGGGTTGGAAAAAGTTTTTATGGTAGTACGGGACGCAACTTCAATTTTTCTGCCCTTACTTGTGTTATCAAGCTTAATGCCAGACGCGGTGAGTTCGTAACCGGTGGCCTGGATTTTGAATGTTATTGTTGCGGTGGCGTCTTTCAGTCTGCCGTTTTTCCAAGGAGGCTTGACCATTACGATCAACTCACTAGGCCGGGGCGAACTGTGAAATTCCATGGCCTGGGGGTTCCAGATCATAGCCTTCAGGTTGTCAAACTGCTTCTCGACAAAACCCGCTGGTATAAGCACTTCACTGCCCGTTTCTGGAGCGGAAATCGTCACTGGCCAGGTTATGGCACTCCATCCCTCGTGAGGTATTTTGCGATCCGGCAGAGGATTGACGATGCTGTTTGTTGTATAGCCAATCAGCAAAGGCTGGGCATTGATTGTGTTGAAATGGGTTGGAGTAGGCAAGAGCTTCTGGAGCAGGTTGTTACGACGTTGATCAGGCGTAAGTGCCCCGGTAAACTCTCCTGAAATATCAAATTCTGGAGCAGTAGATTTAAATTTACTGGTCTTTTTTTCAGGTGTTTTCGCGGTTTGTCTTCCAGTTTTTTTAGTCCTGGCGGGGTGACTTCTTTGCTGTTCAATTCTTTTGAATTCAATATCGCTGAGGAAATCGTCTGGCGTTATCTGGATGGAGGTATCACCCTCAGCATTGATCTTGCCAACTCGATAAGTTTTGTGATTGATCATCAATACAGCATCATCGATCTGCATTCCCATTTGGTTGGTGATTGTGCCGACAGCGCCTTGTTTGTTGAAGGAAAATCTGGGATAAATACCAGCTGTCTGGATGACGGTATCTACATAGAAACGTCGGGTGGCATTTTGTCGTACGGTCTGTTGCGGCAGGGCGACCGAGAAATCGGTGGTTTCAACTTTGCTGATTTCCAGCGCGGAGGTGGCTGTTTCGCCCGTATCGCAGATCAAGCCGTTGAGGCTATTTGCGGTAAAGGTTGGTTCCTGGTTTTCCGGGCCGCTGCAGTAAGCGAAAGCCTGCTGCACTCGGACTTCTCCGTTACCCAGGCCGGTGATCAGGCCTATATTGCTCAGACGCTGTGGGTTTGTGATTGTTCTGCTGTATGCGTAGAGTCCAATAGCAATGGCGATTGATACTGGAATGAGTATCAGCCAGACTATTTCACCTTTTCGGCGGAACCTCAGCAGTATGCCAGCCACTATGGCAAAACCCGTCAATCCCAGAAGGATTGAAGCAGGGACAATCCCTGTCGGCCCGGGCCTGCCTGCTATTTCCTGCAGCGTGGCATTGGCTGGGTTTTGGAATTCATTAGCCTGGATAGGGGACAAAGAGTTCATTTTTTGTCGAATCGTAGGCCAGACATTATAGCCGGAGTTTGGTTCTATAGCTGCACCCGGGACAGCAAGTGTCATTATCGTTCCTTCGCCCAGTTGTTTGCTTGTGAGCAAAGGCAGGCCATTTGCTTCAAACAGGACTTCAGCATCGGTGGGGAAGAGCTCGACAAAAGGCATTGGCCAGTCAAGAGTTACATCCGAAGTTTTATCTCGCGAGACATCTCTTGCTTTCAGCTTGTCGATCCAGTGTAGGCCGATGCTTGTTACGCCGGCTTCCTGGCCTATCCTGCTTTGCAGTATCTGGCCCATTTGCTCATTGCCGGTCAGGATGAGTACGCCCCCACGTCTGACCCACTGTATCAATGCGTCGATTTGAGATTCATTTAAAAGCTCAAGCTCGATTCCACCGAGTAACAGCATGTCGGTCATCGAGTAGCCATACCATCGGTCTGGTAAACCCTGTAGGCTGCCGTTACGGACCAACTTAACTTTACCTAAAAGAGAGGTATTGTCTTTAATGAAGTTCAGAGAGTTGTGCTCAACGCGCAAAGTCTCGATAACGCCTAGTATTTTGTAATCAGGGGCGATATTTACAAGGTTGGCTGATTTTGTATCCAGCTGCCTGCCAGTTTTGGTGTCCCAAAGTTTGTAGTTTTGCTCGAAGGACTGTGTGCCTGAATCTTTTTTTGTGCTTTTTAGAGCTGAAAGCTCAACCGGGCGATAAGCTACTTCAACTCGACGTTGGGAGTTCGGTGGTATAACAGCTTGGCGATAAAATTGCATGCTGCCTTTTTTGGGGTCGGTTGTGGAGCATCCCATATTGCACAGCATGTCTGTCTGTGTGGTGTTGACAACCTCAAATGAGCGGGTTGTCCATGCACCTCTGCGGAAAAATGGATTGAATGGCCCTGAGTAGCCCTTGAGAGACGCTGTTTCTTCGCCAGATGAATTACCAGGCCACAGCGAAATAACCATAACTACTACAAAACCCAACAACAACGACTTCTGATATGCTATTTTTTTCATATCGCCCTTCACATTTACAAAAAGATTGAGGCGATAGGATAACAATAACGAGCCGCAAAGAGAAGGCCGTTTGTTGGAGGTTTGAGAAAAAAAAGTTTTTTTTTGGTTATTTCCTTTCAATTTTCGTGGCAATTGTCCTAATTATTGGAAATCATAAGGGAGTGATATTGCTTTTAGGTTGACCTGAACCGAGCATTTTTTTAACCCTTGGTCGGGTATCTAAAGACGATTTTTGCGAAAAAAGTTAAAATTACCATCTGTCCACGGGAATTAGATTCGCAAAAAGGGGGCACTGAAAAGAGGGGCAGGGACCAGTCTGGCGCCTTTGAAGTTTTATAGTTGGGATCTCTGAAAAACTGGCATGAAAGATGAAAACGAGTACGACATCTGTTTGGAGTTTGATATAATGGCTGCAGTTGCGAACATAAACCTTGCATGGAGGCAAAAATAATGGAACGCAAAACAAATCAGCCAACGTTTCTCGACAGTTTAACCTCTGACCTCGGCGGCCGCCGCACCATTGAATTTTTCTCCAAATGCGACCGGCTCATCCCGTGGAGCGAGTTGGCAGACCCTCTAAAAGACATGTACTCCAATAACACAGCCAAGGGCGGTGCCTCCAACTATCCGCTGGTAATGATGATAAAGTGCACGATGCTTCAGAAATGGTTCAATCTTTCTGATCCTATGCTGGAAGAGATGTTGGCTGACCGCATATCGTTCCGGCGTTTCGTCGGCCTGAAGATGGGCCAGTCCGCGCCGGATGAAACCACATTCGTGCGATTCCGCAAACGGCTTGACTCCGCCGGCCACATCGCCACGCTGTTTGAAAAGACCATCGCCATACTCAAAGCCCGCGGAGCAATACTGGCTGAAGGCACATGCGTAGATGCTACTATTATAGAGTCTCCGCGTGGCAGAACCGGCAATGATGGTTTGTCCAGCACGAAAGACAAGGCTGCAAGTTACACGAAAAAACATGGCCGCGTATATCACGGTTACAAAGGACACATCGCAACCGACCACAATGGCATGATAAAGGATTACCGCTACGATACAGCGTCTGTGCACGACAGCCGTCATATCGACGAATTCGCGGAAGATGAAAAGCACGGCATGTGGGCCGACAGTGCATACGCTGATAAAAAACGCAAAGCCGCCCTTGAAAAACGTGGTGTGTTTTGCGGGATAATCGAAAAACGCGTTCGAGGCCAGAAGGAATTGACAGCTGAGCAGAAACGCCATAATCGTCTGGTAGCTGGCATTCGCGCGGTGGTTGAACATCCGTTTGCGTGGATGAAGAATACCGGGTATGGCCGGACTCGATATCGCGGACTGCGGAAAAACGCGATGGATTTTGGATTCCATGTGATAGCCTACAATTGGAAAAGGAGTTTCAGTTTGCAGATTGCGGCATAACGCCGAAAGTCCGCAAAATGCGGACAAAATTGGCTGCACAAGGCTAAAAATGACGCCGTAAAAATTGAAAAATCGATACCTGAGTGTGTTGAAAATGGTTTTTCAACACACTTCGCAGTAAGAATAAACGACGAGTCTAAAATATGAGGTTATTCAGAGACCTCAGTTGGTGTGTTTGAAAAAAAACGAAAAAAAACTCATATTTTTTGCCATTCTATGTCGATTTTTAACTTTATGTTGTTATTATGTAAAATATTGTGCTCAATAAATTAAGAATTGAGTGAAAGTAACTGAATTTATGGGTTTTTGTGCGTGGCTGTAGCCTGCCAGCCGTTTGAGACAGCGGTTGGAATGGGTATACGGTAGTGTATTGGTGAAAATAGTACCAATACGCGAAAAAAATGGTCGGCTGATTCCGACCGATGTCTCAAAAAAAGGAGCCTAGAGGCAGGATTGTAGCAGATGGCGATCTGATAATGTTGCAATGAGTATAGCGGTGTTTGTGTTTTTTTTGACAAAGGCGGCGTGTTTGTCTTGTTGTTTTTATTGGATCGTGAATGCGAGAAACCTGATTCGGGCGGACTACCAATGCGTGGTCGAACCAGCCAACACTGATTCATCCCTTTTATATCCAACTGCCGGTGAGGCGTAATTGTGGTATTTTTACGCTCAACACCTAGCGGGATGTGTCCCCTCGAATCAGAAAAAATCTCCTGTTATTATGGGCTTATATTCGATGTTTTTTTCAGAAACTAAAAAGCGGCGTTCGAGTGAGTGTGAACAAACGACGGCAACAGACCTGCCTGAAAAGAAGGGTTCTGAGAAGCTTGCCTTTCTCTTTAGGGTTCTGCGCCCCCATCGTAAGAGGATGATCCTTGGTATTGCGGCGACTCTGGGCATTATGATTGTTGACCTTGGTTCGCCCTTGGGTGTTGCCGTGCTCATAGACAATGTAGTAGGCCAGAACCGCTACAACCTCCTGCCTGCCCTGGCGCTATTTTTCCTGATGCTTCCCCTGGCTGCTGGTTTTTGCCATTTCACCAGTAACTATATTCTTACACTGCTTGGTCAGCGCGTGATATTTGACATCAGGCTGGATTTGTATAGGCGTGTGCAGAAACTGCACTGTCGATACTTGCAGAATACGACCACGGGCAAACTCATGGAACGTTTGCGAGGTGATGTCCTGCAGCTTCAGGCGCTCCTGACGGGCCAGGCGCCGCAATTGATCGTCCAGATGATCACGGGCCTGATAATGCTCATTTTCATGTTCTTTATGAGTGCAAAGCTGACATTTCTGGTTCTTGCCGGAATGATGGTTTACTACTTTAATTACAAGTGGCATGTACCGAAAATCAGGAAGATACAGCGGAGATATCGCCGCAAAATGGATAACCTCTCGGGCTTGGCGCAGGAGAGGCTAAGCGGTACGATTGTAGTCAAGGCTTTCGGGCGAGAAAGACAGGAGTCGAGGTTCTTCCTGAAGCAGAATTTTGCAGCTGAGCGTGTGTATCACAGAATGCGGATGCTCAGCAACAGGTATTCGATTCTTTCGAGTCTGATTACTTGGGGGACGTACTCAGCTGTGATTCTCTATGGCACGATCCTGGCGGTTCAGGGTTCTGTTACTTATGGTATCGTCACTGCCGTAACGGCATTTGCGATGAGGCTGTTGACGCCCGCAGCAATGTTGGCAGAACTGGCAAACCAGTTGCAACAGGCCAGCGTGTCCCTGGATAGAATTTTTGAGTTGATGCATGCGGAGCCTGACGTGATCGAAAATACCGGCGTGAAACTTCCAGCCTTGGCTGGCGAGGTATGCTTCAGAAACGTATGTTTCCATTACGAACCCAACAATCCGGTTCTGCAAAATTTGAATCTCGTAGTCAGGCCTGGTCAGACTGTAGCATTCGTTGGGCAGACCGGTTGCGGCAAGAGTACCATTATCAATCTCATATATCGTTACTACGACGTTAACTCAGGTGAGGTTACCATTGATGGTCGGGATATCCGGTCATTTGATACAAGGTGGTATCGGCGCAGGCTGGCCATGGTTCCCCAGGAGCCTATTATTCTTGACGCGACGATTGAGGAGAATATTGCCTACGGCCGGCCCGATGCCACAAAAGAAGAGATACAAAAGGCTGCAACAATGGCTGAGCTGGGAGAAGTGATCGACAGGCTTGACCGCGGAATGCAGACTTCTCTTGGCGATGAGGGTGTAAAGCTTTCGGTGGGCGAGAAGCAAAGGCTGTGTATTGCCCGCGCCATCCTTGCAGACCCCGCCATTCTGATACTCGACGAAGCTACGAGCAGTCTGGATACACATAGCGAGGCAATGATCCAACTTGCCATGAAACGTGTCATGGCAAGGCGGACAAGTTTTATCGTCGCGCACAGACTTAGTACGATTGTCAATGCCGATTTGATTGTCGTTCTAGAGGCAGGCAGGGTCGCGGAGATGGGCAACCACGCACAGCTGATGGAAAAGGCCGGTGGAAAATACCGTCAACTTTATCTTACGCAAACTTCGGCGACACCGAGACGAAGCATTGGCTAACAACAGGCATTAGTATGACAGCGCTAGATTAGCTCAAGATTTTTTGATGTTCTTGTCGATGGGAATAAAAATCCAATTGAAAGGGCATTAAATGACTGGAGAACAGATGATGACATTGCAGCCGGAGCTGCAAAAATTTCTGGAATCGTTTCGACCTTGTTTTCGCAAAGAAGTTACTTTCGGCTACCTGGAGACATACATGCTTGGTCTGATGTCAGACATTCAACGCAAGAGTATTGAGCCGATTGCACTGGCGGCAGAAGTTCCCGTCCGAACTTTGCAGGAATTTTTATCTTCATTTCGCTGGGATCATGATCGTGCTGAAGAGTTGCTGCTTTATCGTGTGGCTGATCGCTCTTCGACGGAAGAGGGCATTGGCGTAATCGACGGCTCCGGCCACGCCAAGCAGGGCGCCAAAACGCCTGGCGTGCAGCGTCAATGGTGTGGTGAAACCGGCAAGATAGACAATTGCATTGTCGGCCAGCATTTGCTGTATACCGACAACCATCCCACAAATCCGTTCGGATGCGTCTTATGTAGCGACCTGTATCTGCCTGAAAAATGGGCAGCTGATCCAAAGAGACGAAGAGAAGCACATATTCCGGATTCATTGTCTTATCGGCCAAAGTGGAAAATTGCGGTAGAGCAGATTCAACGGGCCATAGGCAGTGGTGTAAAGTTTTCGTATTTTACTTTTGATGAGGAATACGGCAGTGTTCCTGGGTTCTGGTTTGAATTGGATCGGCTGGGCCAGCGCGGTATTGGTGAGGTGCGGTCTAACTTTTTATGCTGGGCAACTCCGCCGGCGTATCAGTCCTGCCGGGCTGAATATGCGCCGCATAAAGTTGCCGATCTGGTTCGCCACAGTCCGGTGTTTTACGGACAGGATTGGCAAACGGTGAAGATCAAAAACACGACGCGCGGAATGATGTACTGGAAATATAAAGCCGCACGTGTGCAGTTGACCAATACGGCTGAGGGTGTCAACGTGCCGACAACTCGACAGTATTGGCTGATTTGGGCTCAATCGCCTAAAACCGGCGAGAACAAATATTTTTTGAGTAACGCTCCTGCTTCGGTGAGTGTCAGGAAGCTGCTGGTTGTGGCTTTTGCGCGGTGGCATATTGAGATGTGGTTCGAGCGAGCCAAGCAGGAAACGGGATTTGGTTCGTTTGAGGTTCGGACGTATACCGGACTGATTCGGCATTGGCTGTGTTCGCGATTGGCGATGTTTTTTATATCCGAGCAGACGCAGCGGCTTCGGGGGGAAAAATCCGCGTATTACGCTGGAACAGGTAGCCACGGTGATCAACACCCTGGCCGCCAAGATCTGGCAGACTTGGCCAAGATCATGGGCTGCGATCATAAGAATAAACGAATATTATCAGTGGCGTAACGAGGCGGCCTACAAAAGCCGACAAAAACAAAATCGTAAAACAGAATTCAAGTAGCGCTGTCATATTAGGCACTAGTGAAAAAGAAAAAACAGGAAAACCAGACGCCGGGAAAATATGTCGGAAAATAAATCACCACGGAACGCTCCACTCTGCCTCAAGTGCCTAGTACTCTGTCCCGTGGATAAGGTGGGATAGATGCGCCGTGCCGTTGAGGCAGATGCAAGGAAGAAAAACGACTTCGAATTGGGTAATTCAGTGAGTTTTCCTGACGCAGCAGATGCCTTATCGCCACAAGCAGGTATCCTGCATTATTTGCTGGACAGAGTACTAGTCCCTAATACCTAATACCGGTTTTTATAAACATATGTCTCGATTGCAGCAATTTTGGAAATTGATAAATACTCCATCTTTAAACAAGGAGGAGCGAAACGCGGTACGGGCTGGTGCTGTCGGGCGGGTGTTTTGGCGTTTTTTTCTCAGGCCTTTCTGGGGAAGCATTATTGTCATGATTATTATCGGCGCGTTGGTTGGCAGTGTTTCAAGATTTTTCTATTCATGGACAGGCAAGTTTATTGCGGATGACATTGTCCAGGTTCAATTGCAGGCCAGGGATGTTCCAGAGGCAGCCAAGCTGGATCCTACCAAGACTGACGAGAATCGTCTCTTTGCCGTCGACGACCCTCATCTGCGAACCAGTCTTTCGACCAGGCTGGACACTTCGCCGGGCCGTAGCGTATCGGAAAAAATAAGGCTCTCGATGATTCTTGCTGTTTTGCTGCTTGCGATGCTGACATTTGATCATGTCTTTGCGTGGGTGCTGGGTTCAAGGTATATCTACGTGGGCCAGAAAGTGCAATATCATTTGCGACATCGTGTTTATGAGAAATTCCAGTCGCTCCCCATGAGTTATCATGACGAATACGCGGTTGGAAGGCAGATGACGAACCTTTTTTCTGATGTTACCGCTGTTTCCGATTGTACGTTGATGTTGATCAGGGCGATCCCCAGGGATCTGGTGACCATGGGTATTGGTCTGACTATAATGTTCAGTATTGATGTGTATTTGGCAGGGCTGGTTTTATTGGCATTGCCTTTGTACGGATTGAGTTACAGTTGGTTCCACAGCAAACTGGTAAATGTTCATGGCAACCTCAGACAGCGGGAGGGTAAGCTAAACGCGCATATTACTAACCGGATTACCAATTTCTATCTGGTAAAGTCGTTTGTTAAGGAGGTTTCGGAAGCAATTGATTTTCTCCGCCGGACTAGGCCTATCGTGCGAGATGCACTTGCTGCAGCTACTCTGGGAAGTTGTTTCAATATAGCTTGCGGAATCATCAGCGGCATATGCATGGCTGTCGTCATATGGTTGGGAGTTTCACAGGTCCGAGATGGACAGATGACGCTTGGCACAATGCTGCTGTTTTATACCTCGGCAGGTTTCATGTTTGCGCCAATCGCGAGTATCAATAGTATCATCGGCGTTGTGCACAGATTGCGGGCCGTGTCCAGCAAGGTTATCAGCGTGCTGGACGAGCCGATTACGCTGGCTGATCCTGACAGGGGGCTGCCTGTGCCAGAGGGGGCTCCGGAAATTGCATTTGAAAATGTTTCTTTGAGATATGAGACCGGCAGGGCACCGGCCTTGGATAATCTATCTTTCACACTCCCAGCCGGACGTACGATGTGCGTCATGGGAGCCAGCGGATCGGGGAAGAGTACGCTTTCAAGACTGGCTTGCCGAATATACGACCCTACTGAAGGTGCTATCAAATTGGATGGGTGGGATATACGCAATTTCAGGATATCGCACCTTCGGCAGATTACGGGATACCTCAGCCAGGAACCAGTGATATTTGATGGCACGATACATGAGAATATCAGGTATGGTTCAGAGAAGTCAGGCCATGATGAGATGGTCTCGGCTGCCCAATTTGCCCAAATACACGATTTTATCTGGCAGCTGCCAAGTAGATACCAGACTCTTACCTGCCAAAGAGGCCTGACGCTATCCGGGGGCCAAAAACAACGCGTCAACCTCGCGAGAGTATTGCTGTTTGACCCGAAACTGCTGGTGCTCGATGACTGTACATCAGCGCTGGATGCAGAAACCGAAGCTAAACTGATTCATGGCTTTGATACCATACTTAAAAATCGTACGGTAATTCTGGTTTCTCACCGGATATCCATGGCTTTGAGGTGCGATTATGTCCTGGTACTGGATCAGGGGAAATTGGCGGAATTCGGCCCGCCTGAAGAATTGCTGGAGAAGGATGGAATGTTCAAAAGCCTGGTTGATGAACAGATCGGCAAGGCCAAAGTATTGAAAATGTAAAAGGTTGAGACAAAGCAGCCCAACGGCGGCGTCTGCCTTTTGTTCATGATGTTATAAAAATATCGAATAGTTTGTCGTTTTGGAGAATTTTTCAATGAGTAAGAAATTGACTGTCCCCGCTGAGGGTAGACCGCCAAGAACCAATCACAAAAGGACATGGACCTTTCGACGCATAGGCTTGCGCATACTGCTTGTGTTTGTGGGAGTGTTGATAATATCAGCCTTCTTGCCCACAACCCGCTGGGCAGATGGGGTAGGATTTGTGATGACTGACGAAGAGGCTGAGATTTGTCCGTCAGTTCAGGGTGCCATAGAGAAAAGTTTTGTCGAGACCGGCAGCGAAGTCCGCAAAGGCCAGTTGTTGATTCAATTGGTTGATGGTGTACAGCGTGCAGCCTTTGAGCAGGCAAAAAATGAACTTGATGTCGCAAAAGCTCGGCTGAGTCACATGCAGAATTCGCAGAAACTCCAGGAAGCCCAGAGAAAAGAGCAGATTTTCAGAGCAAATAAGAATCTGCAACTTGCCAAAGATGAGTTGCGAGGCATGTCTGAGTCCACTGGCGGGGCTTTTTCAAAGCGGGAACTCGCAGAGGCCAAGCTCAATGTTGATTTCGCAGAGAGCAAGCTCACAGAGCTGAAGTTGCCCCGTGACCAGATCGACGCCCAGCAGATTGAGGTTTTGCGGGAAGAGATTGCAGCAGCAGCTAAAAAAGTCGCACTGTATCAGGCTGAGGTTGATCTGAGGAAAATTCGTTCGCCTATTGCGGGCGTTATTTCATTCAACAATTACGAAGCCGGCGAGGTTGTCAAGCCAGAATACGTCCTGGGCCAGGTTTTTGACAACTCCGCCTGGATAGTGAAACTCAAACTGCCGGAAAAACTTATACCTTATGTAGAGGTCGGCCAGCCCGTTGAAGTGGAACTATCCTCATACCCAGCCTGGCGTTGTGGTTTTTTTCACGCAAAAGTCAGCAAAGTTTTGCCCATTGTCACCCCGCAGTCAACGGGTGACGGGATTTTCTATGTCGAAGCCAAACTGGATGATCCGTCGGACAAAAGACTATCACCAGGCCTGACCGCGCGGGGCAGAATAGATACCGGCAGAATCAGTTGGCTGAGACGAATTCTGGGCTGGTAAGCGACTGGGCTTATTTGACTTCAAAGTCGATATATTGTCGATCCCAGCTTTCTTCGCCGTTTACCTGCAGGCTGAGGCGATATTTTCCAGATGGAAGTTCTCTCTGGCCTGGTATCATCCTGCCGTCGAAGAAGTGGTTGAACAGATTCAGCCTAATTTCATCGCCGGGCAAGATTGGTTCCGTACCCGCGTACTGCCAGATGTCCTGAAGATTCGGCTTGCCGTTGATAAGCGGATTGATATTCACGGTTGCGTTTTTGAGTGCGCCGAGTTTGTATTCGTCCATCTTGAACATGATGGTCGGAGCCGGGCTGGCTACTGGGGTTGTCCAGATTTGTTCATTGCCTTCGATTTTCAGTTTTTCCGTCAGACTGCCGTCGATTGTCACCGTGAGATAATAACCCTGAAAATCTTCCGCGTCATCATTTACCAGTGGCGCAGCTACGGCTGGCTCTTGGGATTTCTTCTGAAACGGGTTCTTGAACTCACAGCCTGTTGTCGTCAACAGACAGGTAGTTGCGGAAGTCACCAGCACCAAGGCCAAGACTGCTTGCATCTGCAATTTTAAAAAAATCATATCGTACTCCTGACTACTTCTGATTCTAAGCGTTTACATTATCCTGCGAATTTCAGGGAATGGCAAACTTTTCACTAATCTGATTTACTGTCCAATATCCTGTTTATCGGCAGGATTGCCCTGATCGCCGTAGTCTGCTTCCTGATCGGCCTGTCCCTGTGGGTCAGCCAGCAGACCTTTCGGGGCTGGAATGAATCGGAACACACTGTTTGCGACGAAATCAACCGCTGGGCCAAGACCGCCCGAGTATAAGATCACGATCAGGATGATTATGAACAGCCAGGTGCTTTTGCGAGTCTTCCCCGGCTTGTAAGTCGGCAGCAGACAAGGCCAAATCTTCGATCCATCCAGCGGCGGAATCGGAATGAGATTAAAAAACGCCAGCAGCGCATTGACCAAAGCCGTAAATGCAATTATATCGTGAAGGTCAATAGAGCTTTCCTGCAGGGGTTTCGGGAACCAGCTGGTGTTCTTGGTTATGTGCAGCAGACCAATGCAGATTCCGAGCATGATCAGATTCGCAGCGGGCCCAGCCAGGCTTGTGATCAGGTAATCACGCCTGGGATGTTTGAAATTATAGAGGTTGACCGGCACGGGTTTGCCCCAGCCGAAGTGAACGACGAAAACCGCCAGCGTACCCAAAGGCGAGAGGTGTCGCAACGGATTCAGGCTGACCCTGCCACGGCGTTTGGCGAAGTCGTCGCCCAACAGCGAAGCCGACCATGCGTGGGCGAATTCATGCACAGTAATCGCGATGAGCAGGCCCGGCAGAAAAAACGGAACCATCTTGAGGATTTCCCAGAAACTTATCTCAGCTATCATGACAAGTCCCCCTGGCCTGCGAGATATTGCAAAAGTTCGTCAGCTGCGGAAGGGTTATATTCGCGAAGTTGTTCCGCGTACTGCCTGGCCAGGTCGTTTTGGCCTATCGCCTTGCAAGCCACCGCCTGGTAGTGCAGTCTTTGATCAGCCGGCAGAGAAGCTGCGCCCGCGAGATGAATATCCGCGCCGGTCTGATCGCCTCGCTGCATGTAATATGCCCACATGACCAACTCGGCTTCGGGGTCGTCGTTAATGCTCGTCATGAATTTGGCGTACTGCCAGGCCCGTTTGATATCGCCTCGCCGTAACGCATCAAACATCCGTACCCGTTTTGACCATACCGCAGCCAGGGGCGGCAGATCGTTTCTCCGCTCCATTCGCTCAGCAAGCTCGAGAGATTCCCGGCCTGTTCGGTCGAGCTGGGTAAGACAGATTTCCAGCTGATCAATGGTGCCCGTCGGCTCGGTACCCATTTTCTTTGCGGTCTGAAAGAAATCCCTGGCTGAATGTTCGTCGCCCGCCTGCAAGGCCAGCAAGCCTCCGAATGCGGCTACTGTGGCGTGCGGATTTGTCCGCATCCACCTGCTTGCCAGCGAGACAGCTTGGGCGACAGGTTGAAAATGCGACGCCGACGCCAACGCAATCGCAGCGGTGTTCGGATTGCCGCCGATCTCATAGGCTTTGGCAAGCAGTCCTGCGCAAAGAGGTTGCTTGAACATCATAAACAAATGTCCCAACCATGTTACAGGCCAGGATAAAATTGTTCGCAATAATCGAACAAGAAACATTCAGACTCCAATTTTTTAAATACGTTTATGGAAACAGCATTGTTGGAAAAAATTCGGGAGATAAGCCATCATGACTCATCTCCCGAGTATACAGTTTACCAATTTTCAGATGTTAATGCTATCAAAGTCTAGCCTTCAAACTCGTTGCCGACTTTTCGTGCGCGTTCGGGCTTATCGAGGTCTATTCCGAGTTTCAAGCCGATTTCGACCAGCAGATTCCAGCCTGCTGCGAGATATACGAACGGATTCGTCTCCGGCGAATTCGGCACGACGAGGGTCGGCAGATCGGTCTGTTGGCTGGCGATGGCGATGACCTTCATTCCCACGCCTTTGACAAGTACTTCCTTGAACTTCGGAATCTCTTCTACGATCGGGTCGATCACGAAGACGACATCGTTGGGATCCATGACCTCTTCGATGCCATGGCAGGCGTAAGTGCCTTCCAGAAAGTCGGATTTTTTACGGGTGATTTCGTTTGTCTTGAGGGTGAGTTCCTCGGCAACGCCGTCGTTATAGCCCGCGAAGTAGATAGTCCCGGCCCCGCATGCAGCGTCCACGACGTCAGCGGGGATTTCCATGGTCAGAGCAGCTTCGATCGCGTCTGCGAACTGATCCATCTTGCCTTCTCCGCAGGTGCAGGCTCCGCCGATGTTGCAGAGCAGGAACTGATAGACGAGGGCCTGTTCCACCACGCTTTTCGTTGCAGCCACTGCGTTCTCCCAGCCACATTTCAAAACGAGTGTGTCGGCATAATCTTTGAGCAGATTATCTTCCTTGGCTGAGAGTCCGAAGAGATTTTCATTCCCCGCCTCTTTGAGGTTCTGCAAGAGCTTGACGACTTCTTTTGTTCGCCCGGAATTACTGGCTGCGAAAACGGCGAACTTGCTCAGGTCGTATGTCATTGCCTGTCGCGAACCCTCGGTGACGATCTGCAAATCCAGACCCATGGTCATGGATTTTCGGATCATGTTTTTCGCCGGGAAAATTCGGCTCGAGCCTTCACCGGTCAGCATGAGTTTACCGGCTGACTTGATCTTTTCCGCAATGCCAATGATTTTGTCTATGTCAGCTGCATGGGTGCTTTTAAAATTGCGGACTACGTCGACTGTTTCCAGCATTTCGCGGCAGAGCGCGAACTTTGTATATTTTTCATTCGTTGAATTCATGATTTTTAATTCCTTTGTTTACAGTTTTGATTTTATAGGAGTTTATTGCCCTTGCATTCGCAGCCAGGCTTCAGACCCAGCCGACGTGGTAACAAAAATTACCAGCCGTCCTGTAATGTTCCGGGAATGTATTGTAGCTTTGTATCAATCATTTTTATTCAACAATCTGTTATTTTACGGATTGTTTTGTCGGCTTAAGCCTTTGCTGGTATGTATTGCAGATTCGCATACTCGTCCAGGTCGCCTACCAGTGGGCGAACGTAATCGAGGAACGCTTCTGTCGGGAAGTTGCCGGCTTCGTTTATGAAATTATCCGGCATGGGTTTTGCCCGGACAGCAACCTCACTCAGCGGAGCCATACCCGTCGTGCACTTGTACGGATCGTGCGAGGCCCGCACGAGCGTGACCATATTGCCGCTCTTGCCTTCGATAGCCATGCTGATCGCAGCCAGGCCGCACATGTAAGCTTCGTTGAGATCGCATTGCGATGCGCGGTCAATTGAGCACATCGGCATGGATTCGGTAATCTGGAATTCTCCACGCCAGCTGAACTTGTCGCTGATCATGCGGTGGAGGTTCATAGCGACGCTGCTGCCGCCCATCGCGCCGAATTCGATATTTGCGAACTTGTCCTTTGTCTGCGAAGCCGAGACCGGCGTGCCGTCGGCATACTTGATGCCCTCGCCGCACACTATGGAAACGAAGCCGTGATTCTTATGTACTTCTTCAACGTCCGCGAGAAACTTCTCTGCGTCGAAATCCCGTTCCGGCGTGTAGATTAGGTGTGGCGCGTCGGCGGGGTCTTTCTTGGCCAGTGCCGCCGATGCCGCCAGCCAGCCAGCATCCCGACCTATGGACTGATAAATCACGAACTGGTCAACCTTCTGCATGTCTCGCGCAAGTCTGCCGGACTGCTGAACCGTCAGTGCGGTGAACCGGGCGGCGCTGCCGTAGCCTGGCGTGTGGTCGGTTCCGAACAGGTCGTTGTCCACGGTTTTCGGTACGCCGATGCCGCACATTTCGTAGCCCTGGCTGGCTGCGTATTCCGTCACGCGGTGGATGGTGTCCATCGTGTCGTTGCCGCCGATGAGGAAAAACGTGCGGATATTGAATTCCTTAAGCCGTTCCAGAATCAGCGGAAAATCGGAATCCTGCACTTTATGTCTGCTGGAACCCAGAATGCTCGAAGGTGTCTGCCGCAGCAGGTCAATGTTCTTTTGGGATTCAGCGGAAAGATCAACGACATTACCAGCCATGAAACCTTCAATGCCATATCGCATGCCGTAGACATGCTCGATCTCGCTTACATCCCGGCTGCCGTTGATAATACCAGCCAGGCTTGAATTAATCACACTCGTCGGGCCGCCCGATTGGCCAACGATTACATTTCCTTTTAGCATTCTCTATTACTCCTGATTTAGTTCCTGGACTTCACAAACTGTTCTGAAAAAACTGCAATTCCTGACGATCCATGACGGATTTATTGACACATCCATCCAGAATCGATAAGCTCTCAGCCATGGAAACGAACAAACCTATTCATGATATTTCCAAATGTCAAAAAAAATCGAAGATACTCTATGCCGGCGACACCACACTGCAGACAGCTGCGAGTTACCTCGCGGGCATTCTGACGCATTACAATCTCGACTTCGATTACGTCGCGAGTGACCAGCCTATAGGCCGGGCACTGGGCGCGAATTACGGGTTATACATCATCAGTGATTACCCCGTCAACAACTGGACTGAAGATGATTTCAATAAAGTGCTCCAGGCCGTCCAGGCCGGGGCGGGTTTGCTGATGATCGGAGGCTGGGAAAGCTACCACGGCCTGGCAGGGGAGTACCACAATTCCCCACTGGCCAAGGCCCTGCCCGTGACCATGCAAAACAGCGACGACAGGGTGAATTCTCCTGACCCATGTCTTATGGAAGTTCTTGCCAGCCATGAAATTATCGCCGGACTGCCGTTTAATCGCCCCCCAGCCATCGGAGGTTATAATCGCGTCGCTGCCAAGCCCGATTCCCAGGAAATTCTCGCACTCAGGCCTGTTGAAATATCAGCTGATAAGGCAGGGCGGTTCGATTTCATGGTAGGCCAGCCTGACCCGCTGCTGGTGCTGGGAAATTTCGGCGCGGGCAGAACTGCTGCCTTCGCGAGCGATGTCGCGCCGCACTGGGTGGGCACCCTGGTGGACTGGGGCCCGCAGCGGATAAAAGCCCAAGGCCCCGGCGCAGAAGCTGTGGAGGTCGGCAACCACTACGCCGAATTCTTCGCTCGACTCGTTAAGTGGACAATGAATATCGAGATGAAATGACGCCCACAACGCTATTGGAGCAAAACAAAGATATCCTGGACAAACTCTACCGAGACCTAAATCGCAGGCGATATGTGCATCCTGACCCGCTGGAATTTCTTTATCATTATGAAGATCCAGCTGATCGTGAAATAGTGGCGGTTATTGCGTCCAGCCTGGCCTTCGGGCAGGTGATGCAGATTCTCAAGAGCGTTGATCGGGTGCTGGAACCCCTAGGCCCGCAGCCTGTGAAATTTTTGATCGACGCTACTCCTGCCAAGTTGGCTAAGGCAATGGAGGGCTTTAAGTATCGGTTCGTTACCACGGATCACGCCGCAGCTTTGTTGACGGGGATTCGCCGAATCGTAAAAAAGCAAGGGGGGCTCGAGGCGTGCTTCCGGCAGGGGATCAAGCCTGGCGACGAAACAGTTCTGCCTGCGGTAGGGGCGTTTCTGATTTCATTGAAAAAAGCTGCTTGTGGAGATTGTGGTTATCTTCTGCCCAAACCCCAGGCCGGCAGCGCCTGCAAACGAATGATGCTCATGCTCCGCTGGCTGATTCGTAAAGACCGTGTTGACCCCGGCGGCTGGGATGACATACCGTCGTCGAAGCTGATAATTCCGCTTGATACGCATATGCACAAAATCAGCCTGGGCCTGGGCCTGACGAAACGTAAATCGGCGGACATGCAAACCGCCTTGGAAATCACAGCTGCGTTCAGAACCATCGCGCCAACAGATCCAGTGCGATACGATTTCTGCCTCACCAGACTCGGTATTCGCAACGAAATGAATATTGATGGTTTTTTGGCGCAGGTTAATGCCTAGAATGAAGTGACAGGTTATGATTATCAAGATCGAAGGATTACAGAAATGGTTGAATATGTCACAAATGTTGTTTGGGGTTTTTGGTTGGTTTTGGGCGAGATGGCTCCGTATCTTTTGTTCGGCTTTTTTGTCGCGGGGGTGCTTTCGGTATTCATTTCGCCTGAGTTGGTGGAGCGACATCTCGGCGGGGGCGGGATTTGGCCTGTCATCAAAGCCTCTGCTTTTGGCGTGCCCTTGCCGCTTTGCTCATGTGGCGTAATTCCCGTCGCAACTTCCATTCGTCGTCACGGAGCAAGCCGGGCTGCGACCACGGCGTTTCTGATATCCACTCCGCAGACGGGCGTTGACAGCATACTTGCGACGTTCAGCCTGCTTGGCCCGGTTTTCGCAATTTATCGTCCCTTGGCAGCCTTGGTTAGCGGAATGCTTGGCGGCATTGTCGTTGCGGCCAGCGAAAAGCCCGAGCCAGCCGCCGGGCCTTGGCCATTGCTCTAAATGCACAGATGCCTGTTGCGCAGGCCAGGAAGCCCACGGCAAAGTCTACCGAGCTATAGTCTATGCGTTCGGCACGCTACCCAAGGATATAGGCAGGCCTCTGCTTGTTGGCCTGGGTATTGCTGCGATAATTTCCCCCTGGTACCAGCTGGCTATTTTTCGGAGTTCGTTCCGCCGGGCCCGCTGCAGATCCTCGTGCTGATGCTGGTGGGTGTTCCGATTTACATTTGTGCGACTGCTTCGATTCCCATAGCAGCTGGGCTGATCCTGGCTGGTGTCTCGCCGGGGGCTGCCTTCGCACTTCTGATGACAGGCCCTGCTACGAACGCAGCTACCCTCGCCACAATCTGGAAAATCATGGGCAAACGTACCTGCATGATATATCTCGGCACGATGCTTGTAGCAGCCTTTCTGGGTGGCCTGCTGCTGGACTCGTTTCTGACCATCGAGCAGGTTCGCGCCTCCATGCACCACGGCTGGATGCCGGGCTGGATCAAAACCACCTCAGCAATCATACTGTTGGCAGTACTGGCTGTGGGCGCATTCTACCGGCCCAAGGATAAGAAACACCAAGCTGCACACTCAGGCCAGGATCACGAAGCCTGTGATAACTGTGAATAGTCCATGCAGCCCACCCCTCGCGTCTCGGTGTCCTAACCTTATTATAAAGACAGACTTGCCAATATGTTATCAACCTTTTTACACATTAAGAAAGAATTGCGTGATAGATTGGCTTGAAAAGTACCCCATGTTTGCTGTATGCTCTTGGCTTGGACATTATTCGAGCTTTGCAGCATGATTATCGCAAGACCAAAGATGTGATTAATGAAGCTGCATCAAATAATGTGGCAAAAGTGTTCATGAGGGAGCACTCGAAACTGGAAGAATAAACACAAGCCATAGCTGGCGGTTGGATAAAAAGTTAAGAATTCTGGAGAGGTGACAGAGCGGCTGAATGTGCCGGTCTCGAAAACCGGTGTACCGAAAGGTACCGTGGGTTCGAATCCCACCCTCTCCGATGCTCCAAAAGTGGGTTTCTTAAGTGTTTTTAATATAGACGCTTACGAAATCCACTTTTCATTTTTTACCCCTGTTGCCCTCAAGTTGCCCCAAAACGCCCATTTTTTGTTGCCCTCAGACCGCTTTCAACTTTGGATACTGGATAACCTGCTCAGATGAGCTTGATTTGGCGAGTTCAGCCATGGTTTGCATACTATCATCGTCGTGGAAATGGTAATACAGATCCAGCATATCGGAATTACTGTGGCCCAGCCAGGCGAGAGCTTTTCGGTGTGCAACGCCGGTGGAAGAAAAAAATACCCGAATGGGCCAGGAGGGATTCTCGACAATGTTTTCTGCAGAAAGTGTCTCTGTTCTGTATCAATCCTTCTTGAGACGCAGAAATAAATGGCAAAGACCTGATTCTGCGAGGGAAATGTCAGCATTGTGGAAAAGACATCTGTCGAGTGGTTGAACCAGAAGACGAATGAATGAGCAGGACCATCGGCTGCACTGCAGCAGGACCCGTTGCGGAAATCTCAATTCAATCAGACGCTGATTACACAGATTTATTCTTTTGCACTTCTATTATTCTTCGTGCGGCTTCTTCTAAATCCATATTGTAAAGATCCAAAGCCTCATCTTCATCGATACAAATATTGAAGGCATTCTCAATATCACAAAATGGTTCTGTTCCTTCAATGATATCCGGTGGGTCGTAAGTCGACCACATCAAAGATATATGTTTTCTGTCGCCATTTTCTCGGTAGAAACGCCGATGCTTGTTATATATCTGATGAAGTATTTCATATGTTTTTTTGTATTTATGGTAGGGAAAATCGAAAAGGGAGCCAGGTGGATGGGGTTTCGCGCATTGAAAAGGGGACCACTGTTTAATTGAAAATTCTGTATGATGTCGGCTTGTGATTTTGTTGCAGGGATCGGCATATGCGGAGTTTGGAGATGCTTACAGTGGAAGATTACGAAAAAATACGTAAAGCTGTTTTAGTTGAAGGTTTGTCTGAGCGGCAGGCGGCTCGTAAGTTTCATCATTCGCGCAAGACCATCAAAAAGGCTTTGACGCATTCCGTTCCGCAGGGATACAAAAAGCGAAGTTCGCCGGCAGGTGCTGTTGTACTCACGGAGCGGCTGCGTTTTGTCATCGACACCCTTCTCGAAAAGAACAAAACGATTCGTCGCAAGCAAAAGATGACCGGCACTAAGATTCATGATATTCTTGTTTCTGATTACGAATTCTGCGGCTGTGTTCAGACGGTTCGGCGTTACATTGCGACTAAAAAGTTACAAGCCAAGGAGGTCTTTTTCAAGTTGGAGTTTCAGCCCGGCCAGGAGGGTCAGGTCGACTGGGGAGAAGCTGATGTTATCATAAACGGCAAAGACACGAAGGTGCATTTATTCTGCCTACGGCTGGCATATTCCCGCGCCTCTTTTGTTAGAGCATATCCGTCGCAAAAGATGGAATGTTTTCTCGACGGCCATGTTCATGCGTTTGATTTTTTTGGAGGTGTAGCGCGGAGCAATGCGTATGATAACTTAAAATCAGCGGTAATTCAGGTCGGCAAAGGCAAGGAGCGCAAACTCAACTCTAAGTTTATAGAGCTTCGTAGTCATTATCTATTTAATAGTCGTTTTTGCAATATAGCAAGCGGCAATGAAAAAGGCCATGCTGAAAATCTTGTCAAAGATTCCCAGCGAGATTTAATGTCTCCGCCGCCGCATGTTGTCGACATTGATGAGCTGAATGAATTGCTTTTGCGACAATGCACTAAGCGGTTGGATATAGTCGTTAAAGACAAGGGTAAAACGCGCGGTCAGCTGCTCGAAGAAGAACGTCAGTTCTTTCTACCCCTGCCAAAGCACCAGTATAACGCTTGCGTCGGGGGCAGCACTTATGCAACAAAGCAGGCCTTGGTCGAGCATGATAATAACTTCTATTCTGTGCCAACACAATGGGCACATCATGACATCACTATCAAAGCTTTTGTAAGTCGCGTAGAGTTGTATCACGATGACAATCTCGTCGCCAGCCATGAACGTTGCTGGGATTCATCGAAATATATCCTGAATTATATGCACTATATCCCGCTGCTGAAGACCAAGCCTGGCGGGATTCATAACGCAGCCGCTTTCATCGGCCAGCCCTGGGGCAGTGACTTTGAAAAGCTTAAAATAGAGTTGGAATATCGTTACGATGGCGAAGGAACAAAGAAGTTTATAAACGTGCTTTTACTGTTTTGCGAATACGAAGCTTCTCAGGTTAAGGCTGCCGTAAAAACCTGCATCTCGCGAAGAGCATTCAACGACGAAGCCGTTCGAAATATACTTGAATATCAGCCTGATGCGATCCGCAAAAGCATTGATCTTACGCATAAGCCTGAATTGCAGATTAAAACGAACGGCATTCGCCAAGCCAGCGAATATGACGAGTTTTTATTAACGAATTTTAAAACTACTAATGAAGGAAGTGTACAATATGGAAAACAATATATTGCTTGAAAATTATCTTAAGCAGCTCAAGCTGCCGACGTTTATTAAAGAGTATCGGCGGGCTGCCAGACAGTGTGCCCAGGAAAAACGCGGTTTTGAGCCTTTTTTACAGCAGTTAACGGAACTGGAGATTCAACAGCGAAGAATTCGAACGATGCAGCGACGGATAAAGGAGGCTTCGTTCCCAGCCGAGAAGGAACTTGCAGACTTCGACTTCACAGCCGTTCCAACTTTGAACAAAAAACGAATCATCGATTTAGCCAAAGGCGATTATATTCGAAAGCGCGAATGCGTTGTAATGATTGGCCCGCCCGGAACAGGCAAAACTCATCTTGCCATATCGCTGGGCCGTGAAGCTTGCCGCCAGGGCAAACGAGTGAAATTCTTCACCGCCACAGGCCTGGCTACCGCATATGCCGAAGCCAGAGATGAACGGACCGTCCAAAGACTCGAACGGTTTATAGAGCAGCGAGATTTGATTATAGTCGATGAGCTTGGCTACATTCCCCTCGGCCGGCTTGGAGCGGAAAATCTATTTGGATTTTTCTCGAAATGTTATGAACGCACCAGCGTGGTTGTTACGTCAAACCTGCCTTTCTCCGCCTGGCCGGAAGTCTTCGGCGATGAACGATTGACCGGAGCACTGCTAGATCGGCTGACGCATCGCGTGCATGTGATAGAAGCCGCCGGCGAAAGCTACCGACTGCAAAACCATAACAATAGGCCAACCACAAAAAATACCGACGAAAATAACCTGGAAAATCAAGAAAAGGAGGCCATATGATTTGACCCCAACATCCTGAACATCAGATCGCTGATACACCCCATGTCAGCCGTTGACAAACCCCTTGCAAAGGGGTATTCTTAGGCCCTAGGTGGTACCCATTTCGATGCTCCACCTGGCTCCCTTTTCAATTTTCCCTACCAATTTGCTGTCCAAGTTTGATCAACTATTAATTGTGGCGACGGACGAAAGAGCTTTCAAAAAAGTGGAGCGGGAGATTGCCAATGCCGGGCTGATGGGAATTGATAAAATCAAGATTGTCTTGAGAGATGAATGCCGCTAAAGCGAATGTTTCTCAATTAAGATAAAACGGACGGCTGAAGTACAGACATCGGGGGAGCTTGTCTGCTCCGGGGCACCAGCCGTCCGTCTAGGGGTTTCAAAAAATAGTTAAATTACGAATTGGAATTAGTGCCTATGTTTCCCTCCTTCTTTGCCGTTTCAATAAAACCAAAGAACTCAAAGCAAAGATTGAAATCGTAACGGGCTCTGGAACCTGGACTAAACTTCCGCCGTTCAAAGTGATAGTTCCACCAAAATCTATGAGCTTTGTGTAGTAGAGATTGAATCCATTCAAGTCGAGTGAAGAATCCGCTTCAAGAATCAAATACTTGACATATAACGCCTCAGTGCCTGTCCAGTTAGGTTGATTGTCGAAATGATTAACCAATTGCACTTTGCCTATGTCAGAATCACTTCCAATCTGTAAAGCAGCAAAGGCAAAATTCGAATCAAAGCCTGTCAACACATTGCCCCGGTCTTCACCGGCAACCTCAAGCTCATAGAGGGCATTAGTGCCTCCCTCGAAAATGAGCTTTAGGTTAATCAGATCCTCTAAGTTGTCCGGGTTCGTACTTTTGATTTCAATGCCAAAATCGGTCAAGCCCTCATCAAACCCGGAGTCGTTCATGTGAATAGTTGTCCATGGAATGGCGGTAAATATACTCTGCGAGTCAAAAGAAAGTTTGTTAGAAATTGTGATATTGGCACGTGCATCCGTGATATTCAAGGCACCTTCCTCGTAAACCCCAAGAATCAAATTCGATGTAATTAAAGACCCGCCAGATACATTGTATTTTCCCCCACTATGAATATAGAGACCTGCCGGATTACCGGCGATTAAAGCATTTCTTTCGTCTATCCGGATAATTCCTCCAGCCTGATTTACCTCTCCTCTGACATCGAGAAAACTCTCTAGGACACAGTCTCCTCCATTTATTTCATAACTGCTATTCTTAGAAATCCGAAGCATATAAGAAGAATGAATATATCCGCTATTCTGCTTTAATGCACCTCTCCCTTCACTCCCATAACTGCCAATCCAAATATACTCGCTAACATTAAGTTGTCCCGTCCCACTTAGCTCGTAAGTTCCGTCACCACCTGACTCCTGTCCGATGTGCAAAGAGTCGGCTAACGTAAGGGTTCCGTGATTTTGTATAAATGTGCCCTTGCCAGCTTTGCCGACAATAAAATCCTCCGCATTAATTGTTTCAACCGTCATTCCGAATAATGCATTACTTCCAGCTGCATAACCAACATATAACTTGTCAGCCGCAATAGACCCGCCTCCAACGCTAAGCGTTCCTCCATCCAGAATCAGAGAGCTGTCTCCTTCGCCGTTTACAATATTGCCGCTGATGTTCAATGAACCTGACTCCAGCTTGCAAACTCCCGAGCCATCCGCCTGAAGACCAATACTCATATCTCCACCAACTGAAACGCTACCGCCGTTGGTAATATCCAAAGTCGCATTGCCTGAGTGTCCCACTGACAATTTTTCCGTGTTAATCCATTCAGAGCCAGCCCCATCAACCTTGACGGTTGCGGACGAATTTGCTCTGTATGCCATTTGGCATTCGCCATTGCTTACAATCCCGCCATTTGTAATATTCAGGGTTCCGGTACCTGCGTGTGCGACAGTTAATAATTTCATAGTCGTTCCATCGTTTGAGATAGCAGGGATGATGGTCAAAGTCGAACCCTCTCCATCGACATTAGCCACCCCGCTTGAATCCTCAATCATATTGGCTATAGCCACCGCCCCTTTACTTATGACAGTCCCCCCATCGCAGATAGACATCGAGCCTTTGCCCTTCCATCCCACCACCAGGCCTCCATTGGCCTCTAATTTTGAACCTGCTCCAGAAATCAGGGCAGTATTATTCTCATTCGAGAGTACGCCAATTGCGAACCAATCTTCAGCCCTGACATTACCCCCACGGGTAATCTCAAGTGCCCCTTGGCCGTAAACGCCCAAAAGCAGCTGGCTTGCAACCTGCAACCGCGTATAGTACCCATCAACAAAAATCCTGCCAACACCACCAGAATAATAACCTACATACCCAACTCCTCCCGTAGTAACCAGACCAGCATTTGTAATATTCAGTGTTCCATCTCCACTGTCACCAATAGCCATCCAGTCAGAAATTCGCCACGAGCTAGGGTACCCCTTAAGCAGCACTGTACCGCGCACCCCTGACATATATCCTACCGTACCAGATTGCGAAACAATGCTACTGCCCAATACACACAATGTCCCCTCGGCTGACTTGCCTACATAAGCATTTGTAGACGTAGTCCAACCAGCAGGATTCGTAGGATCAATATCGCCCGAAAACGGAATTTCCGCCGAGGTCACTTTAACTAAAATGACTGAAAGCATCACAAACCAAAAAAGGATACTTTTCCACAAAGGTTTTGAAGACCTGTTAAAATGTTCTTTTAACTTAACAAGCCATGACTCAATTACTGAATTGAATAACAAAATCAAATAAAGCCAATTTATCCTTCTTTTACCCATTATAATCTCCTTTCAAAGTTCCCGTTAAGTCATATTCGCCAGATTGAACAATCGCTTTTCGCTAACTCCTCTCGGCCGGAATCAAGAGGCCACAAGTCTTATTTTGTCATACTCTGACAACCTGGTGACTAGCCTTGTCTTTCATAAAAAGACCTTTTCGAGAGTTGCGTTTTAAGAAAATAAAAGACCCCAGTCCAAACACCGAGAGTGTTGCCGGCTCGGGAGTGACCTGGAATCTAATGACCCCAATGAACTTCCCTGTAAGAGTGATTCCTCCACCTGGGGACTCCAAAAGCGGGCTCCATGCAGCACCAAGTTGGTAATATTCTCCCGGGAGTGTCGGTTCAAGTTGGGGGTTTGACACATATACCGTAAAAGGAAAGTACACGGTTTCGCCTGCGGCCAAAAATTGGGCGTCCCAGACTCTCTCTTTCACAACTTCTACGGCGTCGAATGAAAAGAAAACGCCCGCGTTATCATACCATGGGCCAATCTTTATCTGAGGAATCCAATAACAATCCGTTGGTGAACCAAATATCCCCCGAAAGGTAAACTCATAAACCGTTGAGTCTCCCTGCTCCAGGATTACAGGAGTTTTACCATTCTCTATTGTCCCGGATTTCGTCCCATATGAAGCTGGAGAGGTCATTCCAATCCAAAATGCCCCCGCTTCACTGTTCATACACAATACAACTCCCACAACTAGAAATACTACTACATTTCGTACATTGCACATACTTCTGCTCCTTTCTTTTTTCGAAGTAAACTTCACTGATACAATTTATCCAAAGCCTTCTCTATGTCCGGCATCATCACATCCGCATAAACCTGGGTAGTCGAAAGCCTCGAATGCCCAAGTTGTTTCTGGACCAATCGCAAGTTCCAATCACTCGCCTTCAACAGCTGGCACGCGTAGCTATGCCTCAGCGTATGGATCGAATAAAATGAAGGCAACCCAGCCTTCTTTGCACACTGTTTAAAAACTTTCTGAATCGCTCTTGTCGTCATATGTTTTCCGGTTTTGCTCGATGGCAATAATGGGCTGTCCTGATCGGTCGGCTGCCCGATACTTCGCATCCATTTCAGATATTTTTTGCAATGTTTTTTGAAAAGACCGTTTATAAACACAAGCCGACGCTTTCCGCCCTTGCCCTTACGAACCAGCACCGACGAAACGCCGTCCTTCAGAAAAACATCTCCGCATTTCAGCTGAACCATTTCCATTACTCGCAGGCCTGTCGCCAGTCCCAGATCGATAATGAAATGATTCCTGACTGCTATTTGAGCTTCTGACAAATTCGCGCACTTGGCATCGCTGGCAGCTGTGGCTAATAAACGCATTGCATCTTCTCTGCTCAAAAACTTGTCCGGATCAAGAGTCCAATTGCCGAATTTCATGGTTTTTCTTCATTACCTTCGCCCCGTTCAGATAAGGTGTGAAATATGAACTGCCAGAGAAAAGAACACGAGACTTAAATGCTTTGCGGTAAGAGAATAACAGCCATGTTTGGTGTGGCTGATGCAGAAATGCAGACCGTTTTGAAAACTGAAGAAACGAGAATGTTTGAGGAACTCAGGAGCCAAAAAAGCTGTTTTCGCAGGCCTTTCTCAACTTTCCCCCGTCGAGAGACAAAAAAAAGAAGGTTAGATTTCACACCAAATATGAACTAGCATGTAAGTATTATACCAGATGTGACTTAGGTGTCAAGGCTTTTACGAGAAATTTGTAAACGTGCTACTTGCCTTTGATTAATAAACTGTTTTGGTGACATGCCGGTGTGTTTTTTGAAGGCTTTTGAAAGGTGGAATTCGTCGTTGAAGCCAGCCTGTGCGGCGATGGTTTTCAGACGGTAGCCACGTTGAAGTAGATTTTTAGCAAGGTTAATTCGCATGGAGATAAGAGTGGCGATGGGTGATTGGCCTGTCAGATTTTTATATGTGTGAGCCAGGGAAGATTCGCTCATCTGGAAATGGGCAGCAATTTCTTTGACGGTAACTTTTTGCGGCAAATTATTTTTAAGATAGTTTTGAACCTGCAGGACAAAATCCGGCTCACTTTCAGAAGATGATATGATATATTCCTGGTCGCTTTTAAATTGAGCTTTTGTGAGTATTTGCACTATTTTATAAAAAACTGATTGCACGTCATAGAAAGCAGCTTCGCCTTTTTCCTGGCCTAGTGAAGCACATTTCAATAGCAACTGTCCCAGGATATTTTCATTGTCCATAAACATTGCGAACCCTTGCTGCCTGGTAATTTGATCCAATCCAATTTTCTCCCCGCCGTCAAAAATAATCCACGCACAATGAACGTTGACATTTTTGCCGGAATCTTTTTCCCAGTAAAGTGTGCCTGGAGCATACAAGTGGGCTATGTTCTGTTCGCGGAGTTTCCAAGGGCCTGTTGGGTTATTCACACGATATAAATCCGACTTCGTAAAATTGTAATCGAGGACCCAGTTGGAATATTGCGCTTTATAAACTGTTTTGAAGGGTGGTCGGATTGACTCTATAGTTGAAAAGACAGCAGGCGTAACGTCAGGAACGCTGTTGAAAACATGGCCAAAGATTCTGGTTTTTTTCGACATCTTTTAGTACAGGAAAATATAAATCAATCAATGTCAAAACGCTTGCTATTCTTTTATTAGTTAATAAACGCAAAATTAAATTTGCAGTATTATACAAACAAATCGCAGTTTTGTCCATTCGCATATTCAGCTGATAGAAATAAAATAACCCATGGTTAATTTTTAAAAATCCTGAAACTGATGATATGGGAGTAATAAATTATGGCAGGTGAATATAGATTTTCATTTGGGCCTTGGAATATTCATGAGGGCGCCGATCCGTTTGGGCCGGTGGTTCGTGATACGATCGAGTTCGGCAAAAAGATCGCGATGTACAAGAAGCTCGGGTTTGACGGCGTGCAGTTTCATGATGATGACGCCGTTCCTGATCTGAACGATTTGTCGCCGGCGCAGGTTATTGACAAGGCCAGGGAATTAAAAAAGGTTCTCGACGATAATGAGCTCACAGCAGAGTTTGTAGCCCCGCGTTTGTGGGAAGATCCTCGCACAATCGACGGCGGTTACACATCCAATGATCCAGCCAGTCGTCAATATGCACTCGACCGCAGCAGGCAGGCGGTGGATATCGCAGAGGCGCTGGGTTGTGATTTGATGGTGCTTTGGCTGGCCCGGGAGGGTACGTACATTCGTGAATCGAAGGATTCCAAGCAGGCGGTGGATCAGATCGTTGAAGCGATTGACACGATGCTCAATCATAATCCGAAAATTCGCGTCGCGATCGAAGCCAAGCCCAACGAGCCTATGGATCACACGTATATTCCTACGATAGGCCACGCTATCGGCCTGGGACTTTTGAGTGTCGACGCCAGCCGGGTCGGCGGCCTGATTGAAAGTGCCCACGCCCTCCTGGCCGGTCTCGATCCGTCTGACGAAATGGGTTACGCGCTTGCACACAACAAGCTCTGGTCGGTTCATCTTAACGATCAGAACGGCATGAAGTTTGATCAGGACAAATCGTTCGGTTCGGTCGATCTTCGCCGTGCGTTCAACCAGGTTCGCATTCTCGAGAAGTACGACTACGGCAAGAATGGTGAGTGGGTCGGCCTGGATGTAAAAGTTATGCGAACCCAGAAACTTGAAGTGTCGACCAAGCATCTGTCCAACAGTAGAACTATATTTTTGCGTCTTCTGGAACTTGTAAGAAGCCTCGACAACACGCAGGTGGAAAAACTTATAGCAGGCCGCGACTACGAGGAACTTGACCTTTTGATAATGACTCATCTTATTGGAAAACAGAATTAATTTTTTTATAAACTTTGGAGTGAAAAAATGAGCGAAAAGTTAGCGATTGACGGCGGCCCGAAGGCTGCGGATAAACTCGGACCGTTTCCAACGAAGATCGGCAAAAGTGAACTGCTGGAAGTTCTGGATTTATGGGAGATGTCTCCGGAGACGACGAAACAGATAAAAACGTTAATAGAGGCAGAGGCCAATCTCAAAGGCCCGCATCTGTTTCGATATTACAATCCCCGCCCCAGTAAAGTCCAGGCTGCGGAAAATGCGATGAAGAAACTTATCGGCACGGGCTATTGTCTTGCGACAAATTCCTGCACATCGGCACTGGTGACGGCATATCGGGCATTGGGAATAGGTGCCGGCGATGAAGTTATCGTGCCGGCCTATACGTTTTTTGCAACATCCGCGACTGTGGTCTCGTCGAATGCAATTCCGGTGATTGTCGATTGTGACGACACGCTCTGCATGAGCGCCGATGCAATTAAAAAGGCCATAACCAAACGCACCAAGGCCATAGTTCCCGTGCACATGCGAGGGGCACCGGCCCAGATGGATGCGATAATGGACGTAGCCAATAAGCACGGCTTGCCCGTTATTGAAGATACGGCACAGGCAGCCGGCGGATCGTTCGGCGGAAAAAGGTTGGGCAGCATCGGAGCGATGGGTTGTTTCAGCTTCGACTATTACAAGGTTATCGTCTCGGGCGAAGGCGGCTTCCTGACCACGAACGACAAGCGTCTTTACACCCGCGCACTGAACTGGCACGACTGCGCCGCATGCTGGCGGCCGGACCGGTTTGGTCCCGAGGCTGAGGGTGAGGAACTCTTCTGCGGCGAAAATTATCGCATGAGCGAACTCGAAGGTGCCGTCGCCCTGGCACAAATAAATAGGGCTGATGAAATAGTATCAGGCCATCGCGCAGCCAAGAAGAAAATCAAGAGTGCAATTGATAACTTCAAAGGTCTCAGCTTCCGAAGGCTGGCCGACGAGGACGGTGATACCGGCATCTGCCTTGTGATGTTCCTGCCCGATGCAGAAACTACCAAAAAAGTGCTGCCAGCCTTGCAAGCAGAAGGTGTTCCGTGCGGTGGGGTTTATGATTCGAAAGTTCGGGACTGGCATACTTATAACTTCTGGGAACACATTCTGCAGTATAAGTCTGTTGCTGCTGATAAGCTGCCATGGTCTGGCGTGCCTGAAAATGAACTTCCTAAATATTCGAAGGATATGTGTCCAAATACCTTAGAATTACTGTCCAAAGCGATTCTCGTTGATATAGATTACAATCTCGGCGACGAAGACTGTGCGAAGATATCCGCGGCTATAAATAAAGTTTTGCACACTTGTCTGAAATAATAAGGAGTGAATAATAATGGCTAAAATAAGCGTATGCGCCGAATGTTTTTTCACGGGCTTGCCCTTCGCAGACAGGGTGCAGAAGATTGCTGAGATTGGTTATAAGTTTATCGAGTTCTGGCATCCGGAGGGAACGTTCAACGGCAGTGAAATTGATTTTGCCCAGGTCAAGGATGCGTCGGTGTTGAATTCCGCCGCCCAACAAGCTGGCGTAAGTTATAATGATTTTGCTTTTGGTGCCTGGGACGGTTCCATTGGCGGAAATGCTACGAATTCAAACGATCATAAAAAATGGCTGGCTCAGGGCCGCAAGATGTTGGATTTTGCAAAGGCGATTGGCTGTTCGAAGGGAATCATTCTTTCAGGGATGACTCAGGACGGGCTGGCAGATGATGAGATGATCGCAAATTTGCGAACCGCGTTTGGCAAGGCTGCGGAAATGGCGGAGAAAGCGGGCATAACGCTTGTAATCGAGCCGCTTAACAGCCTGGTTGATCACGGCGGCTACTATCTCGACACGACTGATGAGGCAGTGAAAATTATTCGCGAGATTAATGGTCCGAATCTGAAATTGCTTTTTGACGTTTATCACATGCAGATTATGCAGGGGAATATTCTGGACTTTATTGAAAAGAATATCGACATCATCGGTCATTTCCATTCCGCAGGCGTGCCAGGCAGGGCTGAGCTTTTTGATACCGAGATAAATTATCCAGCAATAATGAAAAAAATTGATGAACTTGGTTACGACGGCTGTTTCGGACTTGAGTATTTCCCGAGACTGGATGATACTGAATCATTGAAAAGAACATTGGAATACTTGGGTAGCTAGGAATTTTAACAATGTGCAGAATTTTAGCCTTTGGTTGTCACCCTGACGATGTAGAGTTTATGTGTGCAGGTACGCTGGCGTTGCTGGCTGAGCAAGGCTGCGAAATTCATATTGCGGTTATGGCTGGCGGTGAGGCGGGATCTGTTGAGCTTTGCCCCAGTGAAATAAGAGCCAAACGCCTGAAGGAAGCACAGCAAGCCGCCGATGTTATCGGAGCCGAGTTTCATTATGCAGGCGGATGCGATCTGGAAGTCGAATACAATTCGCACTATCGTAAGCTTGCAACGGCAGTAATACGAAAAGTTCAGCCTGATATTGTATTGACAAATCCGCCTGTTGATTACCTCGCCGATCACGAAATGACTTCGCTTCTAGTCCGTAATGCGTGCTTTATTGCACCGGTTGTAAATTATGACTGCGGCAGCAACGAAGATCCTATGAAAAAAATTCCAACTCTTTATTACTGGTCTCCAATTGAACAGATTGACAATTTTGGTAATCCAACACAGTTTCATTTTGGCGTGGACATATCCCGTGTTTTGAAAACTAAAACGAAGATGCTTCAATGTCATCAATCTCAGCGAGAATGGCTGAGATATATTAACGGCTGGGACGAATATACTGATAAGATGATCGGAGAGTCCCAAAGAATGGGTGATATGTTTGGAGTTGAGTTTGCGGAAGGATTTGTGCAACATCTTGGAAATGGATACCCAAAGGAAAATACTATTGAAAAATTTCTCGGATTAGAATCTATCACGAAGGGAGTAATAAATTGATTAAAAATTCATATCGGGTAGCAACCAATCTGGAATATGCTCCTGGTAACGCCTATCGCCTGGAATATACAAGTGATGTAGACGGGCTGAAGGACTGGGCGATTGTGGCCCCGGGCGAAACCAATGTCTGTATTGTAAAATTGCATGGCCATGGCAGTCACGGCGATCAACTGTTTACCAGGGTGGATATTCGCGAATTCTGGTTGGAGAGATTCCTGGATATGAAAGCTGCGATTCTCAGCCCGAATTTGCGAGATAACGCATGGATGTCTCCTACAGCTGTGGATGATCTCGCAAACCTGCTGAATTACATGCGGAAAGTCCATAATACCAACCGGTTCATTTTGTCGAGCGGGTCGATGGGCGCAACCGGCAACCTGATTTACGCAACCAGGCACCCTGAAGACGTCGATGCCGTTGTCGCCCTTGGAGCTGCGACTGATCTTTCAAGCTTTTACAACTGGTGCATGCAGCAGCCCTATGAAACGACTGCCAATGAACTTGGACGGGCAATTGAAAATTCATACGGTTGCAAGCCTCAGGACAATCCATCATTGTTTGATTCGCATTCAACATTAAAAAACTGCGATAAACTCAAAATGCCGGTATTCTTTTCCCATGGCGAAGCCGATAAACTAATCCCGGTCCAGCAGGCTCGCCAACTTGCAGACCGCATGCGTGGACGGGGCAATTTTGAATATCACGAAATCCCGGAAGGGAATCATGATTCACCATGTTTCAGTACCGCGGCGGTGGAATTTATTTTACGTCTCTTGTGACAGGCGTCCGTGGGACGTAGATTCTTGTGCCGGTGAGATGACATGAACATTATCGGAATGGATTTCCTGCAATTTCTGGAGATTGGCGGAGTTTTATTTGCCGCCGCAATTCTTCAAAGCATCGCCGGGTTTGGATTCAGTCTTTTCCTTCTGCCGGTCCTGCTTTCAATGGGGGTTATGCTTCCCCAGGCGGTCACTGTCGGGATTGTATGCTCTGCCGCCCAGCGAACGTATTCCATTCGAAAAATGAACGACCATATTGATTGGAAGACGCTTTGGCCGATGATGATAACCGGCTTGATCGCCTTGCCGTTTGGCATACTTATTTTGAAGTTACTGACTTTTGTAAAAATGGGCCATGTTCGCCAGATGATAGGGGCGTTGATTTTACTTACACTGGCAGCCCAGCTGTTCCGTATAAAGCAGCGCGATAAGATTCCACAACTTTGGGGCCATATCGCTGCTTTTATTTCCGGGGTTCTCAATGGACTCGGTAATATCGGAGGTCCGCCGATCGTTCTCTGGATACTTGCGCACAACTGGCCTGCCGCGAAAATGCGTGTTACTACTTTGGCTTATACGCTGGTTTTTGTGCCGTTCCAGTTAATCATTTTGATTTGCGTATTTAAGATGAAGATACTGCAGGCTGGCGCTATCGCACTTGCATACGCACCCCTTGTCCTGATTGCAACCGGCCTGGGTTTGCGGATTGGTCATAGACTGAACCAGAAAAATATCAGGCTCATCATGCAGGTCTTGCTCTTGGTAATCGCCATGCTTTCAATAGTCAAACCAATGCTGGATTGAAGCGGATCTGGAAGCTGTTAAATCTTTCGAAGGATAAATTCCAATTCCGTCAGATTATTTTCAATTTCAAAAACATTATCTTTTCCAACTATGTTTTTGCGAACTGATTTTGCGTTAATATATTCTGGAAATTTTATGAATCTCGGCAAAATGTTTGAAGAATTACCGCTGATTGTAAGGTTAATTTTCTCGCCCTTGGCGACAGCATTCAGGCTGATTTTTCCGCCGGGGACGTGCAGATTTTCCAGCGATGTTTTTTCGTTTTCCAGAAGCCAATCAAACGGCATTGCTGCGAATATCGTAGCAGTATCGCCTTGTTGGAAATAAAAGCTTTTAGTTATCACATCGATGGCCCGGCCGCAGTTGCTGCCGTTCGGCTGCCATGGAGTATAAGTGCCATTCAGCAGATGAATCCGTTCCTGGAACTGGAAAGTATCGGGCGTCATTGCGCAGAAAAAGGCCTCAAAACAGAGGAACGCCTTTTTCCATTTTTCAGCCCGCAGGTAAACGTCATGAATCATCCACTCAGGCATTGCGATATACATGATGTCCCTGTCCATAGGTCCCATGAAAGGGCCGTGAGCGATATTCCTTTCATAGAAATCCAGATATTTCTGGAACAGATCAAACATAGATTTATCATCATCGAACAGGTCCACAAATGCACATCGCGTTACGCCTCCGATATTATTGAATTTTCGTGAGATTTTTTCTTCGGGGTCGCCTGTTTCGATCTGCCGCGGAATAAAGCCGCTAGGCTTGGCCATGGTTTTTAAAGTCTGATTAATATCATTTTTATATTGCGAGGCCTCTTTGCGGTACATGGCTGCATTTTCGGCCTTTCTGCCTTCGAGAAGTTTCGTAAATTTATCCAGGCCGTAATAGCTGAATGCATCCGTAAAGGCAACGACGTGTCCGATGTCGCCGTCGGTAGCTGAGGCGAAGGGCATCAGCCCGTAAGTCAACGGCCGCGTGCCGTCGTCATTGAGTTTCCGTGTAGCCTTGATTTCACCGACAATCCAGTCCGCAGCGGCGGTCAGTTTTGGGAGATACTCGTCTATAAACTTTTCATCCTGTGAATATCGCGCGTAATCCGCAGCCAGCGCCAATGCGGAACCCGTAGAATTTGCCCATTTTATAGAGGTTGTGCCAACGGCACCTTTAAGAGAAGTGAACCGACCAGCCGGGGGATTTCCGCCATCCTGCAGGTTAAAAATGAAATCTATTGCCTTTTTGATCGGTTCAAAATGGCCACATTTCAGCAGAGGGATAAGCATGCACATCGCCTCCCATACCCACACGAAATGTCGTTCGGACCGGCCGCCCTGGATGGGCATCAGATATTCCTTGTCCGGGAATTTTATAAGCATCTGCAAGGCCGTAACCTGCAGTGCATTGAAAACTCTGCCTAAGTCATTCTTGGGAAATTCCAGACGCGTCGGTTCTGAACCAAAAGATTGTTTAAAATCTGCTACAACGGAAGTACGAATGTTTTCCGGCGTCGTCTTTGTCAATTCCTGTTGGTCGTCGGCATTTATATTCTTGTAGTCAGTAAGAATGGCGAGATTAAATTTTGCGCATTGTTGAGGTTCCAACTCCCGGCTGAATTTAATAACATTCTGCAGCTTTTCCAACCTTAATTGATTGTGAACAAAATACGGTTTGCCGCAACTGAACTTTTTATTGTAATCTTCGGCGGCAAATTTAGTCTCCGTTTCCCATTCGCAATCAAAATCCTGAGCGTCAATTTTACCGATGACATTCTGATTGTAAATCAGATTCGAACCTTGCAGCGACAATTTGTCGCAAGGCATCCACTTCGAATTATCCCAGTAAAAAGGCACATAATGGTAATCGGTAAGATCAGTTTCTTTTTGAAAATTTACATTGGCCCGTACTGCTGCCGACTGCGGAACGTCCGCTTCATTCTTGACTTCACAGGTTATCCAGAGCAGGTTTTGCGATTCGCTTATACGGCGGCAGGAATATTGAAACTTATAGTATAAATCCCATGCAAAATATTCCCCCTGAACTATAGGAGCAAGTGAATCTAGGTACGAAAGTTTTGAATAGTTGTAGTCTGGTACAAAAGACGGTTCGTCCAACGCAAACTGAACAGCAAACATTTCCTCGTTACGAATTATTGGGTAAGTTTCGGGTTTGCTCTGATCCAGGCCTTCTAAAACGCGCAGCCGTTGCGTGACCAATGATCTGTTGACGTAGACAAGATCGCGCGAATGCGGCGGCTGAATCGGGCAATGAACGGTAAGAGGTTTTGATCGCAAATCGTATGCGTTTGTTTTTGTGATTCTGTCCCAATCAAGATTGTCTATAGTAGGATAATTTAGCATTAAAATTCAACTCCAGGAATGTTCCAGTTAAGTTTTTTGATAAGTTTGACGGCATTTCCGCCCAGTATTTTTTCCTTCGCAACTTCGGGAATGTCCGCATACGCAATCGGGCCGATTGACGTTGACGGATCAAGATCAATGGTGTCCGAACCGTGAAGAAGTTTTTCCAATGGCAGATTTTGGAATAACTGCTCTACGGTCGCGAACTCCATGCCGATTCCGTCAGAGGCTACAAAAGCCGCACATGTGGACTGGAAGACGTTTTCGTAATTTTCCAGTAGCTTTTTGTAGCGTAATTCAGAATGGCCTATGAAAAAGGTTACGGTTGGGAAATTCTTTACGTATGGCTCGAGCAATTCAGGCCCGCCCCAGTCGTGATTCAGCACGCACCAGTTTTGGTCTTTGGCAAAATCCAGTGCAGGGGACCAGTCCACTTTATGCTCCTTCACATTCTGATACTTTGCCAGAAGTTTTATTCCTCGCGTTCCCTCAGCCTGTCCTGCGGAAAGAAGTGTAACCCAGTCCTGCGGAAAACCGGCATGCAAAGTCGTGAGGGTCGAAAAATATCGCTCATTGCCCCTGCGGAAATCATATAGCCATTCGTTCTTGGTTCTGGCGTCAGTGGCAACGTTTATGGCAAAAGAAAGCATGTGGTCAATGCCGTAACGCTTGAACTGGGCTATTTGATCATTCGCAGAATTGAAGGGTATGTAATACGACTCGCTGGATATTCCCATGTGCGAATGCATATCCAGGACGGGAATGTGATCAAGAGGCAGGCCTGTGCGAAAAAGGCGGAGGATTTCACTGTTGCTATGCTTCATAATCTGCCTCCTGCAACATTTTCGTAATGTTACCGTTGGCGATGGCGAGTTTTTGATCTTCGGAAATATTGGCGTAATTAATGGTTCCCTGGAATGCTCCGGGGTCGAGGGTAGGCAGGCCGGAACTGAAAACGAGTCGGCTGGCTCCGAAACTCGTGACTATCTGCTCGACGATCATTGTCTGCCATAAGCCTGATATCGCGACGGTAAGGTTTTGCGTCTCTGCCAGTGCGTCGAACATAGGCCTGTTTGATCTTGCTCGCCACTCGTGACAAATAACCGGCAGGGCCGGATACTTTTGACAAAAATCGCTTAGAAGATACCAGTCGATAATATCCTGCTGCACCTCCCATTGACGCGGGGCGATTATAAGTGGAATTCGCCGTTTTTCCAGCAGAGCTGCCAGGCCAGCCAGTCGCAGGCTGCGATCTATTCGCACCTTACGGGCATTTGGGTTTACGACGAAGGCCTTCACATGATTTGCCAATGCCCGATTAAGAAAAATTTCCGGTGATTCGGTAATTACATAGGCTGGGTCGAATCCCCAGATCATGTGAAGTCGCCCGCTGGGCGTCTTGGCAAGCATTTCAGCGATGGCAGTGTTACCCATCTCCATGTCGCTGTCGCGCGAGACCACGTTATACACCAACGCCTGATCGATATCATAACGGTCCATGACCGCCTCAGCCTGCCCGACATCACAAGGCGACTGAGAAAATCCCAAATTCGTCCTGCCTATCGGCAAAAAAACGTCAAAAAATTTCATTTATTAAAGTCCTTAAGTACGAAATTTTTGAATTTTCCCTGGCCAGGCTCCAATGTTACCCCATTTGTGCAATTTTTGCAAAGAAGTGCGGCAAGGGCAAAAGAAATACCTCAAAAAGAGCATATACACGATTTTTATAAAATCAAAATTGAATCCAATATCTTTAAAAATATAGCCCAAAATGGCATTTTTGTAAAAGGAAAATCGGAAAAATAATTACAAAAAAATTTCCAGAAAAAATTATTGACAAATTTCCAAGGTGAATTATCATGTTTAGTCAGTTTTTGGGGAGGGACAGTTTTGTTGCACACTGCATAGTTTCTTGGTCTTGGTTTAGAGGATTGAGTTATTGCCCCAAGCGGTTTTCCTTCCTCTTTCATTTATGTTAACTGAGTTGGCCATGGTGGTCAGCTCTGGCTTTTATGGACTTGAATATCTCGATGCTGTCGGCACCTGGTGCGTGGTGCTGTGGGAAGAAAGAAGGTGCTTCAATGTCTATTCCCAAAAAAGGAGTTGTTTTTTTTCTTGGTGTAATGTTAGCCATGTCTTCGCTTGTGCAGGCAGAGAGCCCGGACATCAGTAACGGGCATAGAATTTTGCTTGATTTGGGATTACAGATACATGCCCTTGCTTTTGTGTCTGAAACAGGATATTTCGATCCCGACATCTGGGCATGCTCCAACTTCACAGCCGTTGATATGTACACTCCATATGCAACATCGCTGATGCCGGCAGAGCCGGGAATTCCATGGTCGCGTTGGATACAAGATCCTGATAGCGATATTCGGCTTCAAGAACAATCCTATTTGCCGAACCTGATCAGGATACAGGTGGAAGAAAAACAGGATATTACAAACTCGACCATATTAACGGATCTTACCGCGACTGTTGCAGATTTGCATTCGAAGTACCCCAATGTCATGGTTCATACCGTTCAACCCGGACCAACATATACTGCCGCTCAGATACAGAGCTATATGACCCAGGTACAACCTGATATACTTATGTTTGACGACTATCCGTTTGATGGTGAGCTTTCAGGCGGTAGCCCAGAGGGGTTCTACAGTGATCTGGAGAAGTATCGTTTATTGGGCTTGGCTGGTAACAACGGTACAGGCAGCAATCCCATTCCTGTGGGTTGCTATACGCAGACTTTTACTTCCACGACGTATACGAACGATCATGTGGTTTCTGAGTCGGAAATTCGCCTGAACCAATTTGCCGCCTGGGCGTACGGCTGTACGATTGTTGATGCTTACATATTTGATGACCCCCAGCAGGAACCTGGCAGTACTGCGATAAAGTCGATACTGTTTGATGGTGAAGGGACAGACAGCCCCACAGCACAATTCTATTATGCGGCAGAGACTAACCGTCAAAGCCGGAACATAGGTAAGGCTCTTACGCGTCTGATCAGTACCGATGTGTACATGATTATGGGCCAGCATGACACAGAATCTGGCGTTGTAAACAATGCTCAGCCAATTGGCGTAACCACATGGACATCCGCAGCAGATCCGTATATTACAAGCATTAGGGCTATTAATCTGGGTGATACAAACGACGGTTTACGAGGCGATGTGATAGTCAGCTACTTCAAGCCTTTGGATGCCGCTTTCACCAATGCCGGACATGACGAAGACGTGTATTTTATGATTACCAACGGTCTGAGTGATGCAAGCGGAACGGCAGCTGAATGTCAGCAGGCTATTTTAATGAATTTTAATTTTGGTACCAGCGGCATTACCCAGTTGCAACGTATCAGCCGGGAGACGGGGGAAGTCGAAAGTGTGCCCCTCACCAGAGATGGATGGCGTGCAGGATATTATCATACGAGTCTGGTTCTGGACGGCGGTACTGGCGACCTGTTCAAATTTGATAACGGCGGAACTTTTGTCACTGAACCGGAAGCACCTGAGGTCCAGTTTACATTAAGGGAAGTTTTACCAGGAACATGGGCTGTGTTTGTTGACGTTACCGGCGGTTCCGCCGGGCTGGCAGCCTATGACATTATGGCCAGTGATGCGGATGCAAACTTTGTTGAGAGAAGGCTTGGTACGGTTGTTGACTCTCAATTCGTGGGTTTTGCACCGGCGAATCTGGTTCAAGGTGAAGTCCAGGGAATATTCGATGCTGGAAATTTCCAGGGTTGTGGCGATGATGCAATTCTGGGTATCGGTATGGAAGATCTCTTTGTCGATGCAGATGCGGGCTTCAATGACGTGTCCCTTGATGCCCATGCGCTTCTTGGAATTTTAAACACCGAAGACGGTTTGACCGAAGGTGATTTCGCAGTGCCCTATGTGGGATTGTTTAATGAGTTCGGCGACGGTTATTGCGATTCTGACAGTGTTGTTCCGACCCTGGTAGTGGTTCCCTATAGCGGCAGCTATCAAAGCATTCCATCTGTTGAAGAAATGTTGGCTGAAATAGAAACCCGGCTACTTATGGGCGATGCCAACCGTGATGGCATTGTCTCGGCCGCTGATTATGCAGCTGTACAGGCTTTCTTTGGAAGTACCGGCCAGGCAGGCATTCCCGGTGACGCCAACGGTGATGGAGTTGTATCCGCAGCTGACTATGCCGCAGTTCAGGCGAACTTCGGCAGTTCGGCATCATCATCAGTTCCCGAGCCGGCGACAGTGACGCTTCTTGTTCTGGGCGGCGCTGGCGTCCTGATCCGCAGGAACCGGGTTTGGTAGGCCGGCCCCGCGCAAAGGGCTTTGTGTCAGATCATTGGCGAAATTTATGATTTTTTGACGGAAGTCAAAAGGAAGGATTATAGAAATGACAAACGCAACAATGAGAATTTTCGGATTGGTGTGCGTGATAGGATTGCTTTGTTCACTTAGTAAGGCGGTTGTTGGTATAGAGGATGCGTTTGCGTGGTACG
The DNA here is from genome assembly GCA_963664745.2 of Phycisphaerae bacterium. Taxonomy (GTDB): domain Bacteria; phylum Planctomycetota; class Phycisphaerae; order SM23-33; family SM23-33; genus B1-G9. The sequence goes on along the minus strand of CAXXMC010000004.1, from coordinate 390,030 downwards.
AACTGGATGCCGCTTCTTCTGGGAATGTTACAGTAAATGATATTGTTGATAGCAACGGGCCTAATTATTACACAACTTATAGTGTAGGTACCACCACCACGCCTACCTGGACTACCGCTACGGCAACGGGGCCGGGGGGAATAACAACAGATGAGATGGCGGTCAATATGACAGGCAGTGATCTAGGTATTAAGATAGCGCAGAAAAGTACTGCCGACATAATTAATCTGGAGCAAGAGCTGTATGGAACATATACTGCCGGTGCAACATCAGGATCGTTGTCCATGTTCGTTAGGGTTTACGTGACTGACGCCGCCTATTCCTGGGATGAACCGCTGTACCTGATTAGCAATTACACCCGTGGCATTAAAAGAGGTGTCTGCTTCAAGCTGCTGGGGACTTCGACCGTTTCCACTCCTCACGCAATGGTTGTACGTCCGTGCGTTCTCGTCGCTGATGGTTCTGTGCAGACATCACTGTATTCAAATGGTTTTACTGTGCCGCTTGACGAGTGGGTGGATGTCGCGTTCAGTTATAACTCTACAACGGGAAAAGTAATTATGTCCAAATATGATGCAACCGATGGCTTTGAAGCGATCGAATTCGATTATACTGGATTAGTAGCTGCGGGCTATGATAAGACCCATTTCCTTATCGGTTCATCGCTTAATGTGACTGAAACCGCTTATGAGACGCCTCTGCCAGGCAGTATTGAATCTTTTGCGATGTGGAATACGGCATTGACGGCGTATGAAATGAAGGCGCTCTCTCGTGTTCCAGTGGATTTTTTGTATGGAGACGCAAATGGCGACGGAATGGTTACAGCTGGGGACTATGCAAGCGTATGTTCCCACTTTGGCGACATGGGTGATCCTGGCATACCCGGTGACGCAAATTTGGACGGAGTGGTGTCCGCAGGTGATTACGCCTCTGTCCAGTCTAATTTCGGAAGTACATCCGGTGGCCAGATTCTTCCGGAACCGGCGACGATGTCTCTGGTGATTGTTGGTGGATTAAGTTTGATTCGACGCCGGAAAAACTAGAGCATTGAAAAATTGAGAGTTCGCAATTTTGCGCAGCGGGTTTGTTTGTGACAAGGAAGAAACATGAGGCATAGTTCGTCCTTTTCCGAAATGTTTCTGAAGCAGCCACGGGCAAAACAAGCCAGCAAAAAGCGAACTCTCAAGATTGATATGCTCAAAATCAAATCCTGCAAATGTAATTTTGTAAATGAAAAAGACATCCTGCGTTTTCCTTACAGTTTAGTTTCATTGCACGTTGTATAGTTTATTGTTCTTGATTCAGAGGAATGAGTTATTGCCCCAAGCGGTTTGCCTTCCTCTTTCATTTATGTTAATTGAGTTGGCCATGGTGGTCAGCTCTGGCTTTTATGGACTTGAATATCTCGATGCTGTCGGCACCTGGTGCGTGGTGCTGTGGGAAGAAAGAAGGTGCTTCAATGTCTATTCCCAAAAAAGGAGTTGTTTTTTTTCTTGGTATAATCTTGGCAATTTCTTCGCTTGTGCAGGCAGAAGGGCCGGATATCAGTAACGGGCATAGAATTTTGCTTGATTGGGGATTACAGATCCAGGCCCTTGCATTTGTCCCGGAAACGGGATATTTCGATCCGGAAATCTGGGCCTACTCAAACTTCACAGCCGTTGATATGTACACTCCATACGAAACATCGCTGATGCCGGCAGAGCCGGGACTTCCATGGTCGCGTTGGTTAAAAGATCCTGAAACAGACCTTAGGGCTCCTGAACGATCTTATGTGTCCAACCTGATTAGGATACAGTTAGGCGATGAGCAGAATATTACAAACTCGACCATATTAACGGACCTGACCGCATCTGTGGCCGAGATGCACGCGAAGTATCCTAATGTCATTATTCATACCGTTCAACCCGGACCAACGTATACTGCCGCCCAGATACAGGCGTATATGACGCAGGTTCAGCCCGACATGATAATGTTTGACGACTATCCTTTTGACGGCGAGCGTTTGGGAGGGAGCCCCGGATGGTTCTACAACGATCTGGAGAAGTATCGTTTATTGGGCCTGGCTGGTAACGACGGAACAGGCAACACTCCGATACCGGTGGGTTGCTATATGCAGACTTTTTCTTCCGAGGAGTATACGGACGGCCATGTGATGTCGGAGTCTGAGATCAGACTGAACCAGTTTGCAGCCTGGGCTTATGGATGCAAGATTGTCGGCAGCTTCGTATATGACAATCCTCAGCATGCTGCAGATATTACGCCGATCATGTTTGACGGCGATGGTACGGACAGCCCAACGGAACACTTCTATTATGTTTCAGAGACTAACCGCCAAAGCCGCAATATCGGAAAGGCTCTTACGCGTTTGATCAGTACCGATGTGTATATGATCATGGGCCAGCACGACACTGAATCTGGCGTTGTAAGCAATGCTCGGCCAGTCGGCGTAACCGACTGGACTTCCGCCGCCGATCCGTATATTACGGACATTCGGGCTATTAATCTAGGTGATACAAACGACGGTTTACGAGGCGATGTGATAGTAAGTTATTTTGAACCGTTGGATGCCGCCTTTACAAATGCCGGACATGACGAAGATGTGTATTTTATGATTACCAACGGCCTGAGTGATGCAAGCGGAACGGCAGCTGAATGTCAGCAGGCTATTTATATGAGTTTCGATTTTGGCACGAGCGGCATTACTCAACTGCAACGGATAAGTCGTGAGACAGGGGAAGTCGAGGATGTGCCCCTCACCAGAGATGGATGGCGTGCAGGATATTATCATACGAGTCTGGTTCTGGACGGCGGTACTGGCGACCTGTTCAAATTTGATAACGGCGGAACTTTTGTCACTGAACCGGAAGCACCTGAGGTCCAGTTTACATTAAGGGAAGTTTTACCAGGAACATGGGCTGTGTTTGTTGACGTTACCGGCGGTTCCGCCGGGCTGGCAGCCTATGACATTATGGCCAGTGATGCGGATGCAAACTTTGTTGAGAGAAGGCTTGGTACGGTTGTTGACTCTCAATTCGTGGGTTTTGCACCGGCGAATCTGGTTCAAGGTGAAGTCCAGGGAATATTCGATGCTGGAAATTTCCAGGGTTGTGGCGATGATGCAATTCTGGGTATCGGTATGGAAGATCTCTTTGTCGATGCAGATGCGGGCTTCAATGACGTGTCCCTTGATGCCCATGCGCTTCTTGGAATTTTAAACACCGAAGACGGTTTGACCGAAGGTGATTTCGCAGTGCCCTATGTGGGATTGTTTAATGAGTTCGGCGACGGTTATTGCGATTCTGACAGTGTTGTTCCGACCCTGGTAGTGGTTCCCTATAGCGGCAGCTATCAAAGCATTCCATCTGTTGAAGAAATGTTGGCTGAAATAGAAACCCGGCTACTTATGGGCGATGCCAACCGTGATGGCATTGTCTCGGCCGCTGATTATGCAGCTGTACAGGCTTTCTTTGGAAGTACCGGCCAGGCAGGCATTCCCGGTGACGCCAACGGTGATGGAGTTGTATCCGCAGCTGACTATGCCGCAGTTCAGGCGAACTTCGGCAGTTCGGCATCATCATCAGTTCCCGAGCCGGCGACAGTGACGCTTCTTGTTCTGGGCGGCGCTGGCGTCCTGATCCGCAGGAACCGGGTTTGGTAGGCCGGCCCCGCGCAAAGGGCTTTGTGTCAGATCATTGGCGAAATTTATGATTTTTTGACGGAAGTCAAAAGGAAGGATTATAGAAATGACAAACGCAACAATGAGAATTTTCGGATTGGTGTGCGTGATAGGATTGCTTTGTTCACTTAGTAAGGCGGTTGTTGGTATAGAGGATGCGTTTGCGTGGTATGAACTTGATGCCGCCTCTTCTGGGAGTTGTACGAATCTCGAGATAGTCGATTCAAATGGACCTTACTATTACACTACTTCGAATGTGGGTGCCACTCCGCCTACATGGACTACCGCTTCTGCGACAGGACCTGGTGGAAGAGAAACAGATGAGATGGCCTTAAGGACGACTGGGAGTACTTTTGCTGTGAGATTATTAGCCACCAATACAGGCTCGTTGAATAGCTTTTTGACGGAACTTTATGGCACAAATGTCGATGGCGCTGATTCCGGTTCGATGAGTATGTGGACAAGAGTGTATATTGATTCAAATACCTATGCCTGGGATGCTCCGATTTCGCTGATTTCCAACGCCAACGATACAAAGGGAGTGGTCTTCAGGTTCATAGGATCCAACTCCGGTAATGTGCGTCTGAATGTCCAGCTTCGCGATGGTTCGGCCACTGTAGCTTCTTTGTACGACAATTCTTTAAGCACAGATTCCGGAGCGTGGGTGGATGCTGCGTTCAGCTATGATGCTGATACCAAGATAGTGCTTTTGGGAATTTATGATGCGGATGGATTTGACGCGGTTGAATTCCAGCTGGATGAAACTTTTGATGTTGTCTGCCCCGGATTGACTGGTGCGAATGTATATGTTGGTGCGGATAAAACTGCCGGCAACGTGTTCCCCGGAAACGTTGAATCATTTGCCATGTGGAATACGGCATTGACGGCGTATGAAATGAAGGCACTCTCGCTTGTTCCTGTAGATATTTTGCAGGGCGACGCCAACGGCGATGGGATGGTTACAGCCGGGGATTATGCAAGCGTATGTTCCCACTTTGGCGACATGGGTGATCCTGGCATACCCGGTGACGCAAATTATGACGGAGTGGTGTCCGCAGGTGATTACGCCTCTGTCCAGTCTAATTTCGGAAGTACATCCGGTGGCCAGATTCTTCCGGAATCGGCGACGATGTCTCTGGTGATTGTTGGTGGATTAAGTTTGATTCGACGCCGGAAAAACTAAATCACATCCTGCAAATGTAATTTTGTAAATAAAAAAACGTCCTGCGTTCCCCTTGTAGTTGCCTTGATGGATTGCCTGGAAGTCCAGCAGTTTGGGTAAACGGCAAGAGTGGAACGCAGGACGTTGTTTCCAAGAGGAAGGGGGAATGACTTTACAGGGGCCTGGAAACAACATTATGTTAACTTGTTTTATAATAAGCATTTATATTTTTTAAACACTATTGTGAATGTCGAAGAAAATCCTAAGAAAAAATTCCGGAAATATTTATTGACACACTCTCCTTGTGTGGTATCATACATGTGTTGCTGGAGCCTTCCTGAAAATGATTGATTCGTTACACCTGATTCCAGTGGTCATGAAATGTTCTAGGAATGGCTGGTTTGTCAGCTGTTTGTAATCGGCCTGCAAGGTTGTCGATATGATTGATCGGCAAGGTTCTTGTACTGTGCAAGTCATCTGAAAGTGAGGAATTTAGTGGCTGTTAATAGAAAAGCATTTGTGTTTTTGATTCTTGGGGTTTTTGTGTCTCTTCCGTCTTTTGCATTTGCTGAGAGTCCTGATATCAGCAAAGGCCAAAGATCGCTACTGGATTGGGGCTTGCAGATTCATGCACTGACTTTCATATCGGAAACGGGATACTTCGATACCGCCCGCTGGGCTGAGTCTAATTTCACTGCTGTTGATATGTACACCATGTTCCCCACCGATTTGATGCCCGCTGCACCGGGGATTCCCTGGTCGCGATGGCTGCAGGACCCTGAAACTGACTTGAAGCCTCTCGAGCGAGCTTATGTGTCGAATCTGGTTCGGATACAGGTGGGTGATGAACAGAATATTACCGATACCGCGGTATTGGCAGATCTCGCAGAGACCGTCGCTGAACTGCATGCGAAATATCCCAATGTCATTGTTCACACGGTTCAACCTACAATATATTCCGCTACCCAGATACGTAATTACATGGCCCAGGTGCAGCCTGATATGCTGATGTTTGACGCCTATCCTTTTCATGGTACCGATTATATGACAGGCGGGTTAAAGACGTATTATTACGAAAATCTGGAGATGTACCGCAGGCTGGGGCTGGCGGGCAATGACGGAACGGGTAACAACCCCATACCGGTGGGTTGTTATTTGCAGACATTCGTTTCCGACTATTATACAGGCGGTCATATCGTTTCTGAATCTGAGATTCGCTTGAACCAGTTTTCCGCCTGGGCGTATGGCTGTAAGATTGTTGACGCTTTCATATACGACAATAACCAGCACGCATCCAGCATTGGAACGATAATGTTCGAGGGAAATGATACAGAAACTCCTACAGCGAAGTTTTACGAGATAGCTGAGACAAATCGACAAAGCCGTAATATCGGAAAATCTCTTACACGTCTCATCAGTACAGACGTGCGAATGAAGATGGGCCAGCATCTGAGTGGTTCAACTGTCGTAACAAATACGCTGCCAGACAACAACGCCTGGACTTCCGCGGATGATCCTTACATGACGAGCGTTACAGCTACGAATCTCGGTACCTTGAACAACGGGTTGCGCGGTGATGTGATTGTGAGTTATTTCAAGCCGTTGGATTCAGTATTTGTTGAAGCAGGGGCTGAGAACGACGTGTATTTTATGATTACCAACGGGTTGGTTGACCCCAATGGCTCGGCAGCGGACTGCAGCCAGAATGTTCACCTGGAATTTGATTTCGGCACCAGCGGAATCAATCAACTTCTACGCATCAGCCGGGGTACGGGTGAAGTGGAGCCCGTTGCGTTAACCCACAACAGCGGCAGTCAGTATTCTCTGGATCTGGTTCTGGAGGGCGGAACAGGCGACCTTTTCAAGTACGATAACGGCTACGCTTTCGTCACCGAACCTGCAAAGCCTGAAGTACACTATACGTTCAGGGAAACTGCACCGGGCACATGGGAAGTCTTGGTTGATATTACAGGGGGTACGACCGGCCTTTCAGCTTATGAGTTTTGGGTTGATGGCGTTGATCCTGGGACAGTGAGCTTTACGGAAAATAGGCTGGGAACTTTCGCGGATGGCGAATATGTGGGATTTTCCCCGGCGAACTGCCTCAGCGGCGACATCGGCGGTAGTTTCAACGCCGGTAATTTCCAGGCAAGCGGAGCTACTGCGATCGAAGGCATTGGAATGTCGGATGTATATATTGACGGTCTGGCCCTTGTAGATCTGGACGCGCAAGCTCTACTCGGAATTCTGACCACCGAAGAAGGTCTGACGGAAGAAAATTTCCGTGCAACGGTTGTCGGCCTGCTGAATGAGTTTAACGACGGATTTTATGATGCAGACGGCATTGTTCCTACTGTAGAAGTTATCCCGTTTGAAGTGTTGTTGCCGGGTGATGCGAATCGCGACGGTGTCGTATCTGCCGGCGATTATGCAGCTGTGCAGGCCAACTTCGGCAATACAGGTGAACCTGGCATTCTTGGCGATGCGAACGGCGATGGTGTCGTATCGGCAGGGGATTACGCCAGCGTACAGGCAAACTTCGGTAATGTTGCAGGTTCTGTTGTTCCGGAACCGGCAACGATAAGCCTGCTGATGGTTGGACTGAGCCTTATTTGCAGGAAAAAAAACGAATAATGTAACTGATCAATTTATTGTTGGGAAAAATGAAATTTTTTTGAAATTCAAACGAAGGAGATTGACGATGGCAAAAAAGATGAGAATGGTTGGATTGGTATGTGTTTTGGGATTGGTTTGTTCTCTTCAGGCAGCTGTGACAGGTATGGATGATGCTGTCGGCTGGTACAAACTCTATGATGGTACGACCGGTAGTGCTATTGTAAGTACGCAGATTGTTGATTCCACGGGAAATTTGAGCTGCGCTTATTCTACAGTTGGTACGGCGCCAACTTGGGATACATGTGATGCAGTACGCGATGGTGTAGCGACTGTAGACAGCAAATCCGTAGACATGGACGGTGTCGGCGGTATAAAACTGTTCCAGAAAACTACGGCTTCAGCCAATGCATTTGAAGATGCGTTGTACGGTTCCCATACCGATTATGCAGTGGCGGGTTCTTTTACCATGTTTTTCCGGGTGTATGTCAATGATGAGGCATATAGCTGGGATCAGGTACTTTCCGTGTTTTCTCACTATGCACCAAACAAGACGACTACGGGTGCATCCGGTGTCACTTTGAGACTTTTAGGTTCATCAACGACCAGTAATCCTGATTCCTCGGTTGTCCGCTTTGCAGCGAAGGTAGGTGATAATACTGCCTATAGTTACCTGATTAATAATGGTTTGGATATCAAGATTGGGGAGTGGGCTGATATAGCATTCAGCTACGATGCGGTTAATGGGACAATACTCATGTCTGCTTATGACAGCGAGGGCTTTGAGGTAGTTGAATTTGACTATTCAGGCCTGGTCGTGCCTGCCGATCAGCATGTTATTGTTGGTTCTTCTCTTAACACCGCACTCAGCGGATATACGATGTATCTTGATGGAAGTATCGAATCATTTGCGATGTGGGATACGGCATTGACGACTTATGAGCTAAAGGCTCTGTCGATGGTTACGCCAACCTTACTGGATGGCGATGCCAATGGCGACGGTATCGTTTCTGCCGGAGACTATGCGAGCATACAGTCGAATTTTGGCCATACAGGTGATCCTGATATGCCTGGCGACGCAAATCATGACGGCGTTGTCTCTGCAGGCGATTATGCAGCAGTGCAGTCTAATTACGGCACTATTGCTGGTTCAAGCGTTGAAGTGACACCAGAACCGGCCACGCTGTGCGTGCTGGTCGGCGGAAGTCTGGCATTGATACGCCGCCGTAAGTAATCGTTTCTAAGCGGGTTGTTTAAGGAAAGTCAAATAAAACGTTTTTTGAGAGGATCATGACGATGAAAAAACTCTTAGTAGTTTCAATGGTGTTGGCGATAAGTTCTGTAGCGTTTGGTCAAATTTGGGAGATGGCTCAGGGAAGTGCAACGATTGATGCCAATCTCAGCGATTGGGCTGGAGCTAATTGGATAAATATGGACGCAACTCTCTATGGAGACCCTGCAAATCTTAGTAACGTAAAGATGGCTGTTAGATGGGATACCAACAATATTTACATGGCTGTGACATACGACGATGCCAATCTGCAGTTGTCTCAGGGTTGCCTCAGCTGGGACGGCCAGGACGATATCGAGGTGTATATCAACGCCAATAATGACGACGTAAACTATTATAATACAAGTGGGCAATGGAATACTGCACAGCATTATCTTATAGGTGCCAACGGCACGAGTTCCACGGGCCTGAGCAGTACGCCGGCTGTTCCTGCCGCGACGTGGTATAGCCTGGCAGATTATTATCCCCTTCCTTCAGCTACCTGGCCGAACACGGTGATTGATGTTGCCACAAAGGTTACCGGGAATTCCTTGGTCTATGAGATGCGAATTCCCGCCTTCTGCGACATGGCAGCTGGTACCATGCAGACCCTCTCAGCTGGCGACACGGTTGGTTTTGACGTGGTTGCCGCTGACAAGGGAACCAGCAATTACGGCTGGAAGGCCTTGAACATGGATGGCGATAAATTTAAGAATGCAGGTCAGCTTCAGGATTGGACGCTTGTTAACGAAGTAACAGCCGTTCATTATACGTTTGAGGAGACAGCCCCAGGTACCTGGGACGTCCTTGTTGACGTTTCTGGCGATAATACGGCTGGGTTGTCAGCTTACGAAATATGGGTTGATAATGTGGATCCAGGAACCGTGATTTTCACAGAAAACACCTTGGCCACAGTTGTTGACTCTGAAGCTGTGGGTTTTTCCTCCGCCAATTTTCTAACCGCTGATATCGGCGGAAACTTCAATGCGGGGAACTACCAAAACAGTGGTACCGGAGCGATTCTTGGAATCGGCAAGGAAGATATTTATCTGGAAGGCAGCGAAACTGTGAATTTGGATGCCCAGGCTCTGCTTGGAACGATCACCACCGAATTGACTTTGACGGCAGATAATTTCCGGGTCGTGTGTGTGGGTTTGCTTAATGCGGCAGGCGATGGTTTTTTCGATGCCGACAGTCTTATTTCTACTATAGAAGTTATCCCGTATGAAGAAGAAGTGCTCTTGCCAGGTGATGCGAATCGTGACGGCGTGGTCTCAGCCGGCGATTACGCCTCAGTGCAGGCCAACTTCGGCCATACAGGCGAACCGGGCCTTCTGGGCGATGCGAACTGCGACGGTGTCGTATCGGCAGGCGACTACGCGAGCGTACAGGCGAACTTCGGTAGTGTTGCAGGTTCTTTGGTCCCAGAACCGGTTACGATGGGACTGCTTGTCCTTGGCGGAATGGGATTGATCTGTAGACGGAAAAGGTAAAAAAAGTTTTCCGGCCGCTTGGGTATGTGAAATATGTAGTGTTTTTAAAATGTTTTAAATTAGTGAGTTATGCTTAGCATGGTGTTGTGTGTAAAAACGAATGTTAATAAAAAATATTTCCAGAAATTTTCATTGACATGTTTCCAGGAGTAGTTTAGTATTGTTATTAGATGGAGCATAAGGCTCTGTTGGTTAGGAGAAACAGTGATTGTTCAAGATATAAAAATTAGCTCAGTAGCCAAACGGGCAAAGGTTTCCACCGGAACCGTATCGAAGGTTTTGAATAATTATTCCTCAGTCAGCGACCAGATGCGTAAGAGAGTTCTTGACGCGGTGGCTGAAATGGGAGGCAATCCTGAACATTTTGCTGCAGGCCGAGGTGGCATGCGGGTTCACTGTGCTACACGTACTTTTGCTGTCAATGTCGGTAATTTGTCGATTTTTGCACGTGCCATGAACGGCCCCATGTGGAGCAATGACCGCTGCTTGGCTGTGTTTCATGAGCGGCTGGCGGAGCTGGGCTATCACCTGCTGGTGATGCCGAATTTTGCAGATACCATCTCGATGGTCAAATACTTGAAGGTTCATTATCGAAAGCAGTTTGATGGTGTTGTTTTTCTGGAGAGTATTCGTGAGGAAGTTGTTGCGTTTTTGGTGAAGCACCAGATTCCCACTATCAGTATGGGCGGCAGCAGGTTGAACCTGGCCAACTGTTCGGTTGTAAATGTCGCTGCCTGTGAAGGCATGGGCCAGATTATGGATCATCTGTTGACACTCGGGCATCGTAGAATCGGTTATATCGGATGGTGGCTGAATCATGACAGCATGATCGAGCGATACCAGGAATACTTTTTCAAACTCCGTCGTGCCGGTCTGGATTTTAATCCTGAAATCGTTTACGAAGGAAAGGTGGTTGACCTGGCGAAAATAAACAATTCATCCGACTGGGAATCGCATTTCAGTGAAATACAGTCGTTCCTTGAAAATCTGGCCCAGGCGAATAAACTTCCCAGTGCGCTTGTCTGTGCCACCGATGACATTGCGAAACGCGTGGTTGAGTATTTAACACAACGCGGTCTGTCAATTCCTGGGGATATTTCAGTTATGGGATGGGGACATGATTACAACAATGATCAACCTGTTTTGACAACCATCGACGATAACCCGGAATTGAGGGGCCGAATTGCAGCTGATCACATTATTCAGGTATGCGGCCAGATTCCGGACGTGACGATGCGGGTGAACATTCCCTGTTCATTGGTAAAGGGAGAAACCACCGGTCCCGTAAAAGCGAGGTAAGACTTCTGTTTAAAATTGGAGAGCCTGTTCCAGGGAGAACAGGAAGAGTCAGTTATGTAAAGAGCCAAATGAAAGGAGCTTAAAATGAGTGGTAAAATGAGAGTTGTTGGATTGATTTGTGTGTTGAGTATGGTTGCTTCACTTCAAGCGTCGACGATGGACGATGCGTTTGCATGGTACAAGCTGTACAACGGTTCCACGGGAGGTACCGTTTTGAGCACTCAAATTGTGGATTCTATTGCCCCTGCGTATCCTACCTCTGCTACGGTTGGAACTGCCCCAACATGGGCTACATGCGATGCGGTCCGTGATGGTTCGGCGACCACTGACGACCGGGCAGTCAGCCTGGCTGGCGTGGGAGGCATAAAGCTGTTTGCTGCGGGGACGTCGTCATTCAATAACTTTTTGAATGAGCTGTATGGTACCCACACCGACCTCGCTGCATCTGGGTCTTTTACAATGTTTCTCCGGGTGCTGGTTAATGAAGGTACTTACGCATGGGATACACCGCTTTCATTGATTTCCAGCTATGCACCTAACAAGGTGACCACTGGTGCAGCTGGTGTTTCCTTCAGGCTTGCAGGTTCTTCGACAACCTCGAATCCCGACTCTGATGTTGTGCGTCTGGCTGTAAGGTTTGGCGATAATTCAGCCTATACCACGCTCATCAACAACGGTCTGGACATTAAGATCGGCGAGTGGGCGGATGTGGCATTGAGCTATGATGCGGTCAATGGCAAGGTGTTGATGACCGCGTATGACAGCCGGGGTTTCGAGTCGGTTGAGTTTGATTATTCAGGCATGGTCGTCTCTGCGAAGCATTTTACTGTGGGTACATCTCTGAACAGTGCGTTGAGTGGCTACACGAGTTATCTTCCTGGCAGTATTGAATCTTTTGCAATGTGGAATAAGGCCTTGACAGCTTCTGAGATCGAATCCCTGTCGGTTCCCGAACCGGCGACGTTGACGTTAATTGGACTTGGTTTTGGTTGTGTAATGATGAAACGAAGAAAATAGAAAAAGAAAGTTCAGCCGGGTCCCTGCTTCCCGTAATGTGGCGGGGATCCGGCTGGAAAGCAGGGTTGACACTATGAAAAAACGTGGTTTTACGCTTATCGAGCTGCTGGTTGTTATTGCAATCATCTCTTTATTGGTTTCCATTTTGCTGCCCAGCCTGCAGAAAGCCAAGTCACTTGGTAAGCAGGTGGTCTGTATGAGTAACCTGCGAAATATTTTTCCTGCATTCTACATGTATGCAGAAGCGAATGATGGTGACTTGCCCCGTGCAACCGACTGGAGCAGTCCAGATTACGATGGAAGAATTTTCGGTTGGAAAGAAAAAGGCATAATACTCCCTTATCTCGGCTATTCCGATACAGAGAAGGCCACGACTATTCCCTATAATGGAATTCTGTGTTGTCCTGAAGAAGAATCTCGCTGTAATTATACGCCTAGCGGTTGGGTGATCAGATTCTCAGGCTGGGCTAGACCGTGTCCGGCCAAACTTGAAATTTTTGATGCAACAATACCAATGTTTTCCGAAGCATGGTCCAATTCCGTCTGGTATGATACATCATCATCTGGAATATATTGGAACGATTGGGACAATTATTATACAGACGGAACAACTTGGCTTGCTACTCGCCACGGTGATGGCCAAGGTGCAAACTATATGTTTGTTGATGGACATGCAGAGTATTATGTTGGAATTCCCCAGTCTGGATTCTGGCATTATGGTGAAACTTTCAGGAATACCCTCCTTGATGAATAATTGCTTCCGCTCTAATTAACAATGTTTAAATATTGATTTTTGTCTATTCGATATCTTCTTGTGTTTGTTATCAGCCCGGCGATAATACATGCGTCGGGTTGTACTTCCATCCGTCTCAAACCGTAAAAATTAACTTAACCCCAGACAAGGGAAACGAATATGCACAGGCAAGGTTTATTCTTAACGACTCTTATAGTTTTTTCTTTAGTGTCAGGCGTTGTTGCTGATGCGCAACGGGTAAAAGTCCCTGAAAACTCGGCATCGTCTACGACAAGGGAGTTTGAATATACTGTTGAGTTTCCCGATGGGCAGACGAAGGCGGTTTATCAGGCGGATAGCCATTGGCCTGCCTCGCAGCTTCATATTTTTACGCCTGCGTATTTTCGTGCAAAAGGGCCCATGCGTTCTTCTGGACATACTTTTCTGACAGTGAAAGATGGCGTGGTGGTACGAAAGGAAAAGGGGGGGCTTTCAACAGGTGTGCCGGCGGGTTGTTATGTTGTTTTAGGGCGTCGGGCTGTGGGGGAGCATCTGAACAAATTCAAGGTAGGCGATAAGGTTGTAGTTTCGCATGACAAGCCGTTCCCTGCACTTTCTTTCACTGGCCAGCTGGACGGAATGAACATGTTCCGTGATGCGGAAAAGCTCATCGGCTACGATGGGATGTGGGGTAGTTCAACTCGCACCAACATCTGGGGCATGGAAGTTACTGTCCGAAACGGAAGGGTTGTCGATAAGGTTTATGATGGAGACTCGCTGATTCTGGACGGCGACATTGTCTTGTCGGGCAGCAGGCAGGGAAGATGGTTTCTGGATTCCAGCGTTTTCCCTGGACTAAAGTTTGCGCTCGATGGGAAGAAAGTTAGTTTTTCAGCCGACGCTCAAAGTTACATCTACTACTGCCAGTGGCTGTTGAATCAGACCCAATCGCTATTGAAAACCCCTGAGTCAAAAGACTTCAATCCGCAGGCTGGGGTCTGGGCAGGGGATTCGACGAAGATTCTTGATGAAGTTCAAACCTTGCTCAAGGCCGATAAGGTTGCCGAGGCCTGGGAGTTGTGGAAAAAGGCTTTCGACCTTGCAAAGAAGAGTTTTTACGCATGCAGCCCGGCTTTCGGGCCGGACGATGTTCGCGGTTTGTGGTTATTTGTCTTGCCGGGGGATAATGATAAGGGCAGGCAGTTGTACTGGCTGCTGGATCAGAAAATTTTCAACTGGGTGATTGTCCCGCTCCAGATGAACGCGACGGAAGAAAAAGTTCAGCTGGCCATGAAGGAATTTGTGAATTTCTGTCATGCAAGGGGAATAAAGGTTAGCCTGTGGACATGGATTCCGACACGACTCTTCACGACTGATCCCCGCAATCCCAACCACAAAACGCCGATGAAGAATGTGGATGTATATAACGACGATCAGATCAAGGTTATGATTGACCAGTTGGTGGGATTTGTGAAGGAATTTGACGCCGATGGCGTGATGTGCGATTTTGAAGGATATTCTCCGGACTCCGGGAAAATGCTGGAGGATTTTCTTGAAACTTTACCGGCCGAGGATCGCGCAGCTGCTCGAAAGGCAATCGAGACCAAGCAGATCGGTCCTCTCAAGCCGACGTTCTGGGCGTGGGCTCGATATCGCGAGCGCATTCTGCGGAAGATCGTGGCCCTGGCATCAGCTGAGTTGCGCAAGTCCAAGCCGGATATCAAAATTTCCATCAGCCCCGAAGCAGGAGATACCGGCAACCTGAAACCCGTCTCGACACTTTGGCCGGAATGGCTTTTTGCCGGCTATTTCGATGAAATTTCTCCACAGCACTACCATTGTGCGCCTCGTGCGGTTGAGAACAGGGTCAGGGCGCTGTCCAAGTTCATTCCTGCAGATGTTCCGCAGGTTGCGAGTATTGTCCTTTATAATCTGGCCGGTTCGTCCGGAACGTATGCCTTCGAGCCTATCCATGTCATACAAAGCATCAACGCAGCCAGGCAAGGTGGATCCAGGGGCGTATATTTCTTCGAGTCGAACTGGATTCAATGGGGCAAGACCGTTGAGTTGATCGAAGCTCTGAAAACAGGTCCGTTCAGGGTTTCAGAATGATTCTGTCAGGAAAGGTAGTATTGTCAAAAGATAGGACAAATAATGCATTGGATTGACTGGATCATTGTCTTGATCCCGATAGCGATAGTCGGGTGGATAGGATTTAAAACTCAAAAGTACGTAAAGGGAGTCGCTGATTTTCTGACGGCTGGTCGAGTTGCAGGCCGGTATGTTGTCTGCGTCGCCGGGGCCGAGGCCAGCATGGGCCTCATCACGATAGTGGCCATGTTCGAAGCCTACTATAACTCCGGTTTTGCGTACGGATTCTGGAACGGCATTACCGCCCCGATCAGCCTGATCATGCTCCTGACGGGTTACTGCTTTTACCGTTACCGCCAGACCCGCGCAATGACGTTGGGGCAATTCCTTGAGATACGATACAGCCGGTCGTTCCGAATTTTTGCAGCTGTTTTGCAGTCCATATCCGGCATTGTCAATTATGGTTTGTTCCCGGCTGTGGGGGCGAGGTTCCTTGTATACTTTTGCGGCCTGCCCCTGAACGTGGAATTGTTCGGATGGGTGTTTCCCACCTTTGCGTTGGTAATGGCAACTTTCCTGTTTATAGCAGTGTTTGTCGCCACCATGGGCGGCCAGATTACCATCATGGTTACCGATTGCGTGCAGGGGATTTTAAGCTACCCATTATATGCGATAATTGTCGGATATATCATTTACCGTTTTTCGTGGTTCCATGATATTGCCCCTACGATGCTCTACAGGCCTCCGGGCAAGAGCCTGCTCAATCCGTTCGATATTGCAAAGCTCCGGGACTTCAACATCTTCTTTGTGCTGGTGGGAATCTTTTTCAATATCGTTAACAGGATGAGCTGGTCCGGCACCCAGGGCTATAATGCCGCCGCCAAGAATGCCCACGAACAGAAAATGGGGGCGGTGCTGGGTGCATGGCGATCCGGATTCTCAATGATGATGTATGTGCTTTTGGCGGCTGTTGCAATCATGTTTTTTAACAGTGCGAGTCTCAAAGACGGAGCTCAAGGAGCCGATGCCTGCAGAAATGCCCTTGCAGCCAAGGCCTTTGATGATATCGCAAAGGGGGAAAAATATGATGACGTCCGTCGCGAGTATAAGGAGTTTCTCCAGAGCGGAACCCTTTCGCCGGAACTTCGGGAACGGATTGATGAGGCAACAGCCGGCCAGCCCGGAGATATAACTGCCACTGACGGGGGCAAGGAACCCGTGTTTACGGTGGGGAAGCTGGCACTGAGATCGGTTTCGCCGGAAAAATCCACGGTTTTTGCAACCATCTTTGGACAGATGCAGGTGCCCATGGCGTTGAAGTACATAATGCCTGTCGGAATTACCGGAATTTTTTGCGCCCTGTGTATTTTCCTGCTTATTTCAACGGACACGACCTATCTGCATTCGTGGGGAAGCATCGTGGTGCAGGACCTGATTCTACCGATTCGCGGCCGGTCTTTTACTCCCGGACAGCAGCTGGCCCTGCTGAGGATTCTGATTATCGGCGTGGCGATATTTGCGTTTTTCTTCAGCTACTTTTTCGGCCAGATCGATTACATTTTAATGTTCTTTTCCATCACCGGCGCGATATGGTTCGGCGGTGCTGGGGCATGTATAGTGGGGGGGTTATACTGGAAGCGGGGAACGACGGCTGGGGCGTGGGCTGCACTTATAAGCGGATCAGTCCTCGCAACCGGCGGGATAATCGTGCAGAAAATGTGGGCCGGTTCCGTATATCCCTGGCTGTGTCAGAATGGAATGCTGGAAAGATTCACCAGCCTGATTGAAGGAATATCCGCCCCGTTTGAACCTTATATTCTCTGGCGAGTTACTCCCGAAAAATTCCCGATCAATTCGAAAGAGATACTGTTCATTGCAATGGTCGTGGGCATTGTACTTTATGTTCTCGTATCATTGCTTACCTGCCGCAAACACTTCAATATGGATCGTATGCTCCATCGCGGAAAATATCAGCGTGAAGGAAAGATTATTGAGAAAAAACCACTTACGGTCAGAACCGCGTTATTGAAAATACTTGGCATAAACGAGGAGTATACCCGCGGCGATAAGGTGATTGCATGGTCGGTGTTCCTGTACGCCTTTGGCTGGGGTTTTTTGATCAGTTTTGTTCTCATTGCGGTGTGGCATAAGATCAGTCCGTGGTCAGATCAGGCCTGGGTCAATTGGTTCTTTATCAAAAATATCCTCGTGGCCAGTGCTATTGCCGTCGTTTCCACCGTCTGGTTTACCATCGGCGGTACCGTGGATCTGAGGCGGATGTTTATCAGCCTGAAAGAAAAGCAGACCAATGTTCTGGACGACGGCCGGGTTATAGATCACGTCAGTGCCGATGACCTGGAAGTCGTCGATACAATTGAATATGTTGAAGATGAAAAAGCATAAAAATGGTAAAATGGTACTCGGTGAAGTTATGTTCCCGGAATATAGAGGCATATTGTAGCAATTTAAAAAAGGAAAGTTACTATGCAGATTTTATATCCTGATATGCTTCATGAGTACATGGTGTCCCGCGTGAAGGCGGCCAGCCTGGCCCGGCGGGATCGACTTGCAAAGATCAAAACGTCTCAGCAGGCCGAGCGGTATTGTCTGTCAGTGCGAAGTAAGATTCGCAGCTGTTTCGGAAAACTCCCGAAAAAGACCCCCTTGAACATTCGGATCACCGGTGAGCGCACCTGCTGCGGGTATACGTTGCAGGCGGTTCTTTTCGAATCCCGGCCTGGTTACCTGGTCAGCGGGAATTTTTATGTTCCCGAAGGCGATGCGAAAGCCCCGGCTGTGCTGGGCTGTTGCGGCCATTCTGCAGAAGGCAAGGCATACCCGGATTACCAGTCCTTCTGTCAGGGGTTGGCAAAACAGGGGTATCTTGTTTTTATTTTGGACCCTGTCTCGCAAGGGGAGCGATGGCAGTTTGAAGATGGAATCGAATATAAAAACTGGCCGGGCCAGTCAAGTGTGATTGAACATAATTATATAGGTAAGATTCAGAGGCTTAACGGGGAATTTTTCGGCACTTGGCGTGTGTGGGACGCCATCCGCAGCCTTGACGTTCTGCTGCAGCATCCCCGCGCGGATAAGTTGCGCGTCGGGGTGACGGGAATCAGCGGCGGTGGAACAATCGGCAGTTATATCACCGCACTGGATGACCGTCTTACGATGGCAGCGCCGGGCTGTTATATAACGACGTTCCTTCATAACATCGAAAATGTACTTCCCACCGATGCCGAACAGGTTCCGCCCGGAATCCTCAAGCATGGCCTGGATATGATCGATTTCATTCTCGCCCGCGCTCCCAAGCCGGTCTTGCTTATTGGAGAGAGGAACGATTTTTTCGATCCGCGCGGTTTGGAGCAGGCATATCAGGAGGCAAGGCGAATCTATCGGCTGCTCGGGGCTGAGAAAAATCTCGAATTGTTCATCGGCCCGAACGGCCACGGGTATTCTCGAGAAGCTCGGAAAGCCATGTATGAATTTTTCAACAAACAGACTGGAATAAAAGCCTGCACCGATGAAGTCAAGTTGGGCGTCGAACCCGTCAAGCCGGAAAATCTTTTCGCCGCTCCTGGCGGTGATGTCGATAGGGCCGGCTCTAAAAAAGCCTGGCAGATAAACGCAGAATTGGCAAGCGTGCTCAAATCGAAACATAAGAAACTTACTAATAAAGAGCTTGCCCGTACTCTTGAAAAACTTTTAAAACTCCCGAAACGGAAAGGGGTCTGTCATTATCGCTCAAGTCAGTTCCAGCGGATCGAAGGAAATAACCACAGGTTTCAAACGCATTACCTCGTGGAAACCGAGCCGGGAATTAAAGCGATAATCGCAAGATTTTCCGTGCCCAGGCCTAGTGACGGCCATGTTTTGACCCCGCCTCCTCAGTTGGATTTGCATATTCCCCATCTTTTCAGCGCCGATGAAGTAACAAAAATGAAATCGGATGAAATCTGGTTCGTCGAGCCCAGAGGGATTGGCAACTCCTGTCCTCAAAGCCTTGAAGGCTATGATTTCTTTCATCCTTATGGCCTGGATTATATGTACGCGGCGACAGCTGATATGCTGGGGGAAGTCCTGTATGGCCAGCGCGTCCATGACGTTCTTTGCGTTATAGACCTGCTTGTAAATCGAGGCGTAAAAAAAATAAATCTTCACGGTTTTGGCCAGAATGCAGCGCTGGCTAAAATCGTCAAATTGCTGCATCCGGCGGTTGGAACTTTGACCCTGTCCGGCGGGCCTGAAAGTTATTATGACCTGAGTCAAAAACCATTAACGCCATGGCCTACTTCGATGATGATTCCTGAAATTTTGAAATACACAACTCTAACTTTATAAGGATTGGTTGAATTAGAAAAATGAACGAACGAGAAGCATTTGTAAAAAATAAACTGGGGCAAATGAATATCCCGCAAAAAGTCGGCCAGCTTTTCGTGGTGGGTTTTGCAGGCTCGATTATTAACCCCGAAATAAAGCGGATTATACAAAATTTCTGTCCAGCCGGTTTGCGGGTTACTTCCGGAATTATGCGTACCAAGGATGCAATACATGACGCATATGCCGGCGGAGATTTCGGGATGAGTATTTATACGAAACCCTCAGCCGGCAGAAAAGACTTTGTAAAAGGCATTTTGCCGCCTTATATCACAAACTCTTATTATTGCGATATTCTCAATGAATTAAAAAAAATCGCAGTAGCCAACGGCGCGTGCATTCCCATTCACGCTACCATGGACATGGAAGGGAATATGTCCTGTGACCATACCCGCGGCGGAATCAGGCTGATGCCCGACCCGATGGGCGTCGCTCGCAGCGGGGATCCGCAGATGGCCTATGATGTCGCATGGGCAACGGGAAGGCAGCTTCGGCCGCTGGGCGTGAACTGGCTGCATTCACCGGTGCTCGATGTCAATACCAATCCCCTCAATCCTGAAATCAGTACGCGCAGCTACAGTTCGGACCCGGCCAGGGCGGCTGAATTTGCGGTTAAGGCTATCGCAGGCTATCGCGATGCCGGAATCATAGCGACGGGCAAGCATTATCCCGGCAGGGGGGAGTCAGCCCAGGATGCTCATCACGGTTTGCCCGTTATCGATCTTTCGCTGGAAGATTTCAAGAAACACCTGATTCCATTCAAGGCCTGTATCGATGCCGGAATACCCGCGATCATGTCTGCCCATACAATATATCCGTGCATAGACGGCGAAAACGCAGCAACCCTTTCGAAGAAAATGCTCACAGGGCTTCTTCGCGAAGAGCTTGGTTTTGAGGGGGTGGTTACCACTGATGCCATGGAAATGGGCAGCATTCTTCAGCTGGGACCGCTTGAAGACTCTGTTTTGAAATCAGTTCTGGCTGGTGCTGACTTGGTACTCTTCAGAGAAGAGGCTGGCGCCATTGACAGGCTCATTGAACGCCTGATTAGAGCGGCTGAAACCGGCGAACTGCCGACAGAGCGACTCGATGAAGCCGTAACTCGAACCCTCAAATTAAAATACGATTACTGCCTGTTTAAAAACGGTAATCTATCTGACCCCGTCAAGGCAGGCGATGGAATCGAAGACCCCCAAGTGCAGAAAATTGCCACAAAATCGGCACGGGCTGCATGTCATATATTACGCGATAAAAAACAGGTTTGTCCGATCAGCACCTCAAAGCGGATTTTACTTATCGAGCAGGTTAATCCAATTCACCTGAATATAAATGACTCCCGTATTCATCCCGGAATTTTTTGGGAAAAGATGCTGAAACTCCGCGATGACGTGAGCATGGTTGAAACGACAATGATGTTCGATGAAAACGACCAAAAGCGGATCATGGATCGAGTGGATGATGCGGACGTCATTGTCGTGACAAACTGGTATTACAGACGAAATGATTTCGACGACTCTTTTCTGGAAAAATTGCATTTACTTGGAAAGCCGGTAGTTGTTGTAACCAATAATCCTTATCCCTTGACGGTTAAGGATGAATTTGAAACGGTCATTGTTACATACAGTGTCTCTCCGGAATCAATTGAAAAAGTGGCAGAATTACTTCTTAAAGGCTGATGTTTAGCATCGGTAGGGCATCGATAAAATATCATTTGTAAAAGAGTGAATTAGCTAACTTTATCAATATGTCAGATCATATAGAGCAATTAAGGCGATTGGAAAAGCGGAACGACTTTTTTATCGGCATCGATTCGGATGGCTGTGCTTTTGACACGATGGAAATAAAACACAAAGAGTGTTTCATTCCAAACATTGTCAATTCATGGGAGCTTCAACCGATTTCGCGTTTTGTGCGACAGGCGGCGGAGTTTGTGAATCTTTACAGCATTCACCGCGGCTGTAATCGGTTCATTGCGTTGGAACTTGTTTTCGATCTGCTTGGCGAGTGGGACGAGCCGCTGGCCCGTGGTTACAAAGTGCCAGAGATAGACACGCTTCGCCGATGGATTAAAGAGGAAACGCGGCTGGGTAATCCAGCCTTGGAAGCGAAAGTCGCCGAGACCGGCGATCCGGTTCTGAAACGCGCGTTGGCCTGGTCGACTGCTGTTAATGATTCGATTACCGAAATCGTTCGCAACGTTCCGCCCTTTCCTTACGTTCGCGAGAGCCTCGAAAAAGTCTGCAACCAGGCAGATATCATGGTTGTTTCGGCCACGCCGCTTGAAGCGCTTGAACGCGAGTGGCAGGAGCATTCCGTGGCGAAATTTACTCGGATGATATGCGGCCAGGAGTTGGGCAGCAAAAAAGAGCACCTCAAATACGGCGCGTGCGGAAAATATGATGCGGATAAAATTCTGATGATCGGCGACGCCCCCGGCGACATGAGTGCTGCCAAGGAAAACGGGGTATCTTTCTACCCGATAAATCCGGGCGCTGAGGCTGAGTCTTGGCAACGCTTCTACGAAGAAGCGGCCGACAAATTCTTCGCCGGGGAGTACATCGGTACCTATGAAGACAAGGTTATCCAGGAATTCCTTGACCGCCTCCCAACAACACCATCTTGGAAAAACAGAAAAAGCCGGTTCGATTGAAAAGATGCGATCTTACATAGATAAAAAGCTAATGTAGTAATATCTAGCCTTGTAACATGTATGATGGTTGGTGTTGGCTGCGAGCTCCTTTGTATCGGCTAAGACTCTCACAAAACTTGGACTGGTTTAATTGGAGCAGGGCAAATCCATGGCACCAAGTCTCTAGGAATTGATGAAATTAATCCGGGATTATAAACCAGAAAATGTTCAACTGGAGGGAGTGTAGCCTTTTTGTCGAACGGCTTGACAACTATTCCCTTTGTAGCATTGAGCGATGAAGAACGCGGAATGATCGCCATTCCAATTCCAGCAGCTACCAATGACAGTGTTGTATGCTTTGTATAGGCTTCCTGGACTATCTTCGGAGAAAATCCAACTTTCCCAAATATAATCATCATTTCATCATAGAGCACAGGCTGGATCAGACGGGGAAACATTATCAGATTTTCATTTTCCAATAACTCTAAATTTACCCGGTTTCGCTTGGTCAATGAATGTCCAGCCGGCATGGCCAGGACATAAGGTTCGCTCAATAACAACCTGGCCTCAAGGCCTGTCAAGTCATGCTTGAATAATCGCATGAAACCCAGATCAATTCTTCCCTGGAGGATCGCTTTAAGTTGATCGACAGTCTGCATTTCATGAATGAGTAAAATCACACCAGGCCTATCTTTTCGAATTTTTTTAATTATGCCCGGTAGAAACAGGTCAATTGTAGTTTCATTCACGCCAATATGAACCACTGCTTCCTTGCCATCGTGAATGGCCTTGGCTGATTCTACCATCTGGATGGATTGCCAGAGAATGGCCCGGGAGTGCTCGAGAAAGTTTTCGCCAGCAGGGGTAAGCTTGACTTGCCGAGTGGTTCGCTCAAACAGTTCAAAACCAAGTTCTGTCTCAAGCTGTTTTATCTGCTGGGATAGCGGCGGCTGGGCTATGCCCAGACGTCTGGCAGCCCTTGCAAAATGCTGCTCCTCAGCAACCGCGACAAAATATCTGATATGACGCAATTCCATTCGTTTAATATATAATAAGTAATAATATATATCAATAATATATTGGACATATTATAGAAGAGTTTTAAAATTGAAGTTATGGAAGTGACATAAATTGTGAGGATTGTAAATGATATCACGAAAAACGATAGAATCGGCGATGTATGAAGCGATGAAGCTCGCGGCGACACGGATTCCGCCGGATGTTCAGAAGGGCTTGGACAGGGTCTTGGAAGATGAGTCTGATCCGGTCGCCAAAGAGCATATGGCGGTAAGTTTCGAGAATTTTCGCATGGCAAGCCAGGGCGAGGGACTGGTCTGCGGCGACACGGGATATCCACTCTACTATGTAAAAATCAATCCTGACGTCAGCATCGAAGGCGGGTTGCAGACGATTTATGACTCTGCTGCCGAGGCGACCCGAAAAGCTACCGATGACGCTTTCCTAAGGCCAACCATGGTCGATTCCCTCACTCGGGATAATCCCGGCCAAAACGTCGGCCCGGGCATGCCCAAGGTTGACATCAAACTGGATGAAACGGTTGAAGGAATCGATATTCTCGCTGCCCCCAAGGGCGGGGGATCAGAAATTTTCGGGACATTTTACAGGATGCTGTTTCCATCGGACGGCGAGGAGGGAATCTGCAAGTTTGTGTTGGATAGCATTTGCGACGCATGCTATTCGGGCAAGATTTGCCCTCCTGCCATCGTCGGTGTGGGCATTGGCGGGACCGCCGATCTTTGTATGAAGCTGGCCAAGGACGCCGCCCTTCTCAGGCCGGTGGGTAAAAAGAATGATGACTCCAAAGTCGCAGCTTTGGAAGTCAAATTGTTGGAGTCTTTTAAAAAACTAGGGCTTGGTCCGATGGGTTCGGAAGGTACTAACTGCGTCATGGGTCTGCATATCGAAACCGCCCTTACCCACACCGCCGCTTTGCCGGTTGCGGTAAACGCTCAATGCCTGGTCGGACGAAGATGGCGTGCAATTATCAACCCGGACGGCACAACCGGATTTACCGGAGAGATCGAATGAACACTGAAATAAAAAAATTAAAGCTCCCCCTGTCTGCCGACGAGGCCAGGGATTTGAAACTTGGCGACATTGTGACTTTGAGTGGCCTGGTCTTCACCGGCAGAAGTCGTCTCCATATCCGCGCGATCGAGCAGGACATTGTCCCGCCGATAGATTTCGAGAAGATCAACTGCTTCTTCCATGTCGGGCCGGTGATGAAAAAAAGCGGCGACACCTGGGAGATATGCAGCATTGAACCGACTTCGAGCATTCGTTTTGAAAGGTATTCTCCAGCTCTAATTCGCAAGCTTAACCTTCACGTGCTTGTGGGTAAAACAACTATGGGCCCGGCAACGGCAGCTGCCCTTGCGAAAGTCGGCGGAGTGCATCTTTCCAAAATCGGCATTTGCGGGAATATGCTGAAAAAGCAGGTAAAGCGAGTGTGCGAAGTACATTTTCTCGAAAAGCTTGGTAAAACCGAAGCGACCTGGATTTTCGAAGTAGAAAACTTCGGGCCGTTCTTTGTGGATATCGATGCACATGGAAATAACTATTTTGAATCATTGGATAACAAGGTCCAAAACAATCTTCAGGATGCTTATAAAAAAATGGGAATCAGTCCGGATTACGAATATACAAAGGTGAATCCATGAAAAGTATAACCTTTGTTTCGCCGTGCGGTATGCTGGGGTATGGTTATCCGCTTGAAAGTCTCGAGTCGGCCATGGCCTGTAAGCCTGATTTTATCGGGGTTGATTCCGGCAGCACGGATCCCGGGCCGTTCTACCTTGGCACGGGTAAAAGTTTTGTGCATCCGTTACAGCTCAGGCGCGACCTACTGCCTTTATTGCAGGCATCCCGGCAGGTCGGTATCCCGCTGATTATCGGCACAGCTGGCGGTTCGGGAAGCAACAAGAACCTGGATTTCTTTCTAGATATATTGTTGCAGGCTGCGAAGGAAAATGATCTGCATTTTAAATTGGCTGTCATAAGATCTGAAATTGAAAAGCTGGTAGTTCACAACGCACTCGAAGAAGATCGAATTTCACCATGTGGTTTTTCCGGGCCTCTCTCTGCCTCCGCCATCACCGAAACAAATCGCATCGTAGGCCAGATGGGAACCGACCCTATAATTGCAGCACTTGAAAGAGGTGCCGATGTTGTAGTCGCTGGAAGGTGTTGCGACACAGCCATATTCTCAGCTCTGCCTATTATGCGGGGTTTCGATCCTGCCATGTCGCTTCACGCAGCCAAGATAGGTGAATGCGGCACACTCTGCGCGACCCCAGCCGGGGCTAACGACACCCTGATTTGCACTATAAACCAAGACTCATTTCACGTGGTTCCTGCGAATCCGGATCGCAGTTGCACCCCCGAAACCGTAGCTGCCCATTCTCTTTATGAGCAACCTAACCCGAACTGCTTCTACGAGCCGGAAGGGAAAATCGATCTGTCTGATTGTGATTTCACCGCTGACGACCGGCGCGGAGTAACCGTCAGAGGAACCAGGTTGGTTTCGCCTGACAAACAGACGGTCAAACTCGAGGGTACAGCCTTACGTGGCTACAGAGCCATAACTATTGCAGGCATCCGCGATGAAAAATGTATTGAAAACATTGACGTAATAGAAGCCAACGTCAGACAGGCTGTGCAGCAAAATGTCCGCTCTACGATAAAAGAAGATGAGTATTCATTGCGCTTTATCAGGTACGGCCTGGATGGCGTGATGGGGAAACTGGAACGCTCAACCAACAAGCCTCACGAAATAGGTTTGCTTATTGAAGCCATTGCACCATCGCAGGAACTTGCAAATATGATTGTCGGATTGACCCGTTCGACATGTCTTCACCAGCATTTTCCGGGTAGGAAAACCACTGCTGGCAATCTGGCTTTTCCGTTTTCGCCATCTGACTTCCAGGGTGGGGAAGTCTGGGAATTTTCAGTTTACCATCTGATGGAAGTGCAGGATTTGGATTCTTTATTCCCAGTGACATTCAAGGAAATCTGACATGCGTTTATATGACCTGGCCAATGTAATAAGAAGTAAAAATGCTGGACCGTTCACTCTAACTGTTGATCTGCTTTTTGAAGATGATAGTAGATTTCAAAAAATATTATCCTATGAAATACTTTCCCCCAAAACAGTGGCTGAGCTGTACGATGTCAGGCCAGAAGATGTCACCATTCACCCGTTTGAAAGCGTGAAGGCGATAAAAATAACACTTCCCCGGCCCTGCAAGGCTTCCTCCGGCGCGCCAGGCGATACCGACGTCTATGGCAGTTCACAGCACTACCCGTTAGCCGATTTGGAATTACACCTGTCCCTACCGAAAATCCCATCCAGCTGTTTTTTGGCCCTTCGCACTTTTTGAAGGTAGATATTTGACATAATAAATGCTCAACCCTTTATGGTTTAATAGGTTAGCAAGCCATTAGCCATGAAAGGAATTGAGCATGAATATCAGAGGTCTTAATCGGCTGTTTTCGTTCGTCGGTTATCGCATAGAAAATATTACTTTTTCCCCCGAACTTGTGCAAGTGCAACTTCGGCGTGACAGGCGAAAACGGCTTCGATGTCCTGATTGTCGGGGCAAAGTCTGTTCCGAAATAAAGGATATGCGAACGGCTCGCGACATGCCGTTTGGTCCGGCGTTACATGTGATGATATTTTACCCAGCCATTCGGATTCGTTGCAGACATTGTCGCCGTCAAGCGTGGCTGACGCCGGGTGAGATAGACTCACGTCGTAGAGTGACATTACGAATGTTGCGGTATGCGGCGTTGCTGGCTCGTGATTTGCCGAATACCAAGGCTGCGGCGTTGTTGGGTGTCGGTGACACTCGGCTGCGGAATTGGGACAAGGCGGTTCTCGCGCAGCATCTGCCGCAACCCGATCTTGACAATATTCTATTTTTGATGGTTGATGAAAAGGCGATCGGCAAAGGCCACGATTATGTAACGGTTGTACTCAACGGCGAGACCGGCGAGTTGCTGCATTGCCACGAAGGCAGGAAGGCCGAATCGCTCAAGGCGTTTTTTGATAAGTTGACGGATGCACAAAAGGGGTGTATTAAAGCCGTTTGCGTGGATCGGCTTGGTGCATACGTCAAGTGCATAGACGAAGAATTGCCCGATGCTGAAACGGCTTTTGACAAGTTCCATCTTGTCAAAAACTTCAATGCCGTCGTGGATAAAATTCGACGCGAGGAATGGAACAACGCTCGAGTTGATAATGATGACCGCAATGCGAAACTTATCAAGGGTCAGCGATACAATCTTCTGCGTCGGCCTGAGAATAACACTGACGCCCAGCAAGCCAGGCTGGAGGAATTGTTGGCAATGAATGAAACGCTGAATAAAGTGTATTTGCTGGTTGAAGACTTCCGCGATGTTCTCAGCCAGAAGCATGTCGGCAGTGCGAAAATTTATTTGAAGATGTGGATTGATACAGCTATCAATTCCGGCATAAAAGCTGTTGTGAAATTTGCGAAGTCGCTGGAAAAAGTTTCAGCCAAGATTATCAATGCGATCCGATTCCGCCTGAGCAATGGCCGCATGGAAGGATTCAACAATTTGTTTGCGAGACTGATACACAGAGGCTGTGGCTACAGCGACAACGAGTACCTTTATCTGAAACTAAGACAGGCCTCGCTACCTGAGGAACTAAAAGTACCAGCGCTCCAAAAGTAGCGGAGAGCCTGATTTTTGGGGTAAGATAAAGCAGATTTGACATCTAATTTGTATTGATGTTTTCGGTTTGGAATCCAGGTTTTGGTCGAGAATGTCGGTGAAAATTGCGAATTTTCGTTATTCGCGCAGAAGAAGAACAAAAACTGAAAAAGGCGTTATTTTATCGGCGAAGCGAAAATATCACTAAGCTACACGTCGGTAGCGATAATGCAAGCCGCCGAGAATCGGCGTCGAAACGATCCTACCATTGGATGGAGGATCAATTTCACGCGGGATTGGCGAGTTACGCTTAAGCGAAAGGTGAGGCCTTACGGTGTTATAATACTTGTTAATATGACAGCGCTACTTGAATTCTGTTTTACGATTTTGTTTTTGTCGGCTTTTGTAGGCCGCCTCGTTACGCCACTGATAATATTCGTTTATTCTTATGATCGCAGCCCATGATCTTGGCCAAGTCTGCCAGATCTTGGCGGCCAGGGTGTTGATCACCGTGGCTACCTGTTCCAGCGTAATACGCGGATTTTTCCCCCCGAAGCCGCTGCGTCTGCTCGGATATAAAAAACATCGCCAATCGCGAACACAGCCAATGCCGAATCAGTCCGGTATACGTCCGAACCTCAAACGAACCAAATCCCGTTTCCTGCTTGGCTCGCTCGAACCACATCTCAATATGCCACCGCGCAAAAGCCACAACCAGCAGCTTCCTGACACTCACCGAAGCAGGAGCGTTACTCAAAAAATATTTGTTCTCGCCGGTTTTAGGCGATTGAGCCCAAATCAGCCAATACTGTCGAGTTGTCGGCACGTTGACACCCTCAGCCGTATTGGTCAACTGCACACGTGCGGCTTTATATTTCCAGTACATCATTCCGCGCGTCGTGTTTTTGATCTTCACCGTTTGCCAATCCTGTCCGTAAAACACCGGACTGTGGCGAACCAGATCGGCAACTTTATGCGGCGCATATTCAGCCCGGCAGGACTGATACGCCGGCGGAGTTGCCCAGCATAAAAAGTTAGACCGCACCTCACCAATACCGCGCTGGCCCAGCCGATCCAATTCAAACCAGAACCCAGGAACACTGCCGTATTCCTCATCAAAAGTAAAATACGAAAACTTTACACCACTGCCTATGGCCCGTTGAATCTGCTCTACCGCAATTTTCCACTTTGGCCGATAAGACAATGAATCCGGAATATGTGCTTCTCTTCGTCTCTTTGGATCAGCTGCCCATTTTTCAGGCAGATACAGGTCGCTACATAAGACGCATCCGAACGGATTTGTGGGATGGTTGTCGGTATACAGCAAATGCTGGCCGACAATGCAATTGTCTATCTTGCCGGTTTCACCACACCATTGACGCTGCACGCCAGGCGTTTTGGCGCCCTGCTTGGCGTGGCCGGAGCCGTCGATTACGCCAATGCCCTCTTCCGTCGAAGAGCGATCAGCCACACGATAAAGCAGCAACTCTTCAGCACGATCATGATCCCAGCGAAATGAAGATAAAAATTCCTGCAAAGTTCGGACGGGAACTTCTGCCGCCAGTGCAATCGGCTCAATACTCTTGCGTTGAATGTCTGACATCAGACCAAGCATGTATGTCTCCAGGTAGCCGAAAGTAACTTCTTTGCGAAAACAAGGTCGAAACGATTCCAGAAATTTTTGCAGCTCCGGCTGCAATGTCATCATCTGTTCTCCAGTCATTTAATGCCCTTTCAATTGGATTTTTATTCCCATCGACAAGAACATCAAAAAATCTTGAGCTAATCTAGCGCTGTCATATTAATGAACTCTGAAAGAATTCGTCGCAGATGTCGTTCGTTGAGAATGATTAGATGATCAAGACACTCGCGTCTTAAAGTTCCATTAACCCGCTCAACATATGGAGTTTGCCAAGGGCTGCGGTATGCGGTTCTAACGCTTTTGATACCAAGAGTTTTCAGTTTGTCACGGAACCTGGGCGAAAACACAGAACCGTTATCGTGCAGCAAGTATCGAGGTGCCGCATCGAATGGAAACGCTTATCGAATTTGTTGCAATGTCCATTCCATAGTAGGGTTTTGCGTGATGTTGAAATGCACAATCTTCCGGTCGCTGTGGCGAAGCATTATAAAGACGTAGTAGACACGTAAGGTCACAGTATAAATGGAAAAGAAATCACAGGCTACGATATCGGCTGCATGATTTTTGAGGAACGTTCGCCATGTTTGAGACGGCGGCTTGGGATGCTTGAATATATACTTGGCCACGGTTGATTCAGCAACGTCGTAGCCAAGTAAGGCAAGTTCAGACTTAATATGTGGCACGCCCCATTTTGGATTTTCCTGGGAAAGCTTGCGAATCAGCCGGCGTATTTCGGTCTCGATTTTGGGGCGCCCAGGTTTTTTGCGGGACTTCAAACACCAGTAAATTTTGAACAAATTCTTATGCCAGCGGACAACCGTTGCCGGTTTGACGATTATCAAAGCCGATTTCCATTTTGACCAAAACTTTGAGATAAAAATCCAAAATAAGCGGTCTGAATTCTTGATTGGGATTCTCTTGTGCTTGCGTTTATAGATTGCCAACTGCTGACGCAGGGAGATATTTTCGGCAATCAGGTCAGCTTTGCAACTGAATATTTTGAACAATGCGATGAAGAATAACTTCGTGAACTGCAATAGGTCTCTCCTGCAGAATGAAAAAAGAAAAAGATTCTGGTAACTTTAGCGGAAAGAAGCTGTTACAATTTCACTACTTATGCAGAATGACAATAATTCGAAAAGGCTTTTTCATCTCAAAATCGAACATCACTTGAAGCAATCTTGGCTATTGTGCATTGATGTTGCATTTTAGCCGATAAATATATTGTATTTTCTTAAGCATCGTCTATAATGCAATAGTAGTAAATTGTAGACGGAGCCAAAGCCATGTACATAAAAAGAACAATTGGAACTGTTTTAACCAAAGCCAGCAAGCAATTCCCGGTCTTGCTCATCACCGGGCCTCGTCAGGTTGGAAAGACAACGTGCCTTCGGCATGCTGCTGAGGAGGGCCGAGCCTACGTTACGCTGGATGATCCACAGACTCGCACATTAGCCAAAGAAGATCCGGGCCTGTTTCTTCAGCGTTTTGCCCCGCCGGTATTGATAGATGAAATTCAGTACGCTCCAGAGCTATTGCCTTTGATAAAGATGGCTGTGGATACTACCAAAAAACGCGGTGATTTCTGGCTGACTGGTTCCCAGCAATTTCATTTGATGCAGAACGTTTCAGAATCTTTGGCAGGGCGAGTGGGGATTCTGCAATTGCTTGGGTTTTCTTCACGCGAGTTGGCCGGTCGCAGTGATATTATTGAACCGTTTTCAATGGATACAGATACGCGTCAGGATTCGCAATCATTTGGATTGATGGAATTGTATGAGCGAATTTGGCGTGGAAGTTTTCCCGCGATAGCGATTGATGATGAGCTTGACCGTGATCTGTTTTATAGTTCTTATGTTCAGACTTACTTGCAGCGGGATGTTCAGGCCCTAACCAATGTTGGAAATGAAATTGCATTTATCAAATTCCTGCGGGCCGCATCTGCTAGAACAGGGCAACTTCTCAACACGGCAGATATGGCACGTGATGCGGGTATTGCACCTAACACCGCTAAGAACTGGCTGTCGATTTTAAGGGCGTCTGGAATTATCTATCTGCTTGAGCCCTATCATGCAAATTTAACAAAGCGAATGGTAAAAGCTCCGAAGCTTTATTTTCTTGATACAGGATTAGCTGCTTATCTGACCCAATGGTCCAGCTACAAGACTCTGGAAGCCGGTGCGATGAGCGGTGCGATTTTCGAGACATGGGTAATTACTGAGATCATCAAAAGTTACTGGCATAGTGGGAAATCGGCCCCAATTTACTATTACCGCGATAAGGACAAGAAAGAAATTGACTTGCTGATAGTACGCGACAGGAATATTCATCCAATTGAAATCAAAAAGACCACAGCACCAACGAAAAAAGATATCCGCAATTTTTCGGCGCTGGAAAAATTAAAAATGCCGATCAGCCAAGGTATAGTCTTGTGTATGACCGAAAAACAAATGCCAATCACTGAAACAATCCGCGCTATCCCGGTTAGCTGGATATAACATATAACTGTAATGTGCTGAGCGATTAGATGGCTTGTAATACATATTTTTGTTCTTCTTTATTTACAAGTAGTTATGACGCTAAACTCAGTTCGTACGCTTCCTAAAAATGTTGCCCCAGAATTGTCCTCAAAATGGAGTCAAAAATAGTAAGAAATCGTGTAGGAATAGTAAACAATAGAAGATTGATAACTCCCAGTTTCCTCAAGGCTTAATCGCTAAGTGTTGCCTTTAAAAGATGTTACAAAATTAACAGCAGGAGAATCCCACCCTCTCCGATACCCTAAAAGTGGGTTTCTTAAGTGTTTTTAATATAGACGCTTACGAAATCCACTTTTCTTTTTTTACCCCCGTTGCCCTCAAATTGCCCCAAAACGCCCATTTTTTGTTGCCCTCACACTCAAATCGCCTTGGTGGGAAAATCGATTGAATATCCACATCCAACACGGAATTTCCAATATTCAAGGAAAGCAGGTGCGGCCATTGCCCCAGCGGGGTTTAGCAAAACTCCTCAACCGGGTTTTTAAACCAGAGGAACCAAGGTCTCCCCCTGCCCGGCCTCATTGACTTGGTCTCTCCCCCGAACCAAGCCTTTTTTTGTTCTTTCCGACAGGTGCGATCGAACCTGTCATATCTCATTGTTAATATTGGTGTAGATGTTGGACATATCAACATTTGACAGCATATGGTAGTGGTGGTTATTATCTCCATTACCATCTTGGGGTATATAAGGGTGACTATCGCCCCGAGCAGCAAAGATTTATGCATGACCAAGTCGCTGGATACGGTGTTGACCATTGGCGCTGTGTTCACGGCTGTTTTTTACCCTCACAGGTATGGCTGCACTTAAGAAGAACGAAAAATTGAGCAAGAATACACGGAAAGGTCGCTAATGCCGACGCTGAATTGGATAGGTAAGGATGCTGTTGTAAACCATCACCGCGAGGTTCCGTATCACTTGCTGCGGAGCGATGAAAAACTCTCGGTCGGCGATCCGGGTAGCGGGAATCTGCTCGTTCAGGGCGACAACCTGCTGGCCCTAAAGGCTCTACTGCCGTACTACGCTGGCCAGGTCAAGTGCATCTATATTGACCCACCGTATAACACCGGAAATGAAAGCTGGGTCTACAACGACAATGTAAGCAGCCCCGAAATCAAGAAATGGCTCGGACAAGTCGTCGGCAAAGAGGCTGAGGATCTCTCCCGCCACGATAAATGGCTGTGTATGATGTACCCGCGGCTAGCGGTTCTGCGGGAATTCCTTCGGGAAGATGGCGTTATATTCGTGTCGATTGACGATAATGAAGTACACAATCTGCGGTCAATCATGGATGCAACGTTTGGGGAGCAGAATTTCATTACAACGATCCCATGGGTCAAGCGAGTGTCTCCAGCCAACGACGCCAAGTACTTCAGCAGTGACCATGAGTTTCTCCTGCTGTATGCACGTAATAAGAACGTTTGGAGGCCCAACAGACTTGATCGTACAGAAGAGCAATTGAAAAACTATCGTAATCCAGACAATGATCCGCGTGGCCCGTGGAACTCTTCAACATGTACCTGTAACAAGAGCAGGGATGAACGCCCCAATCTGTATCACGGAATTAAGAATCCCAACACAGGTGAAACTATCTACCCGAGAACAACTGCGGTATGGAAATTTGATGCAGATTCAGCAGCGAAGCATGCGACTGAGAATAGATTGTATTGGGGTGTCAATGGAGCGGCCAAGATGCCCAGGATCAAAACGTTCCTCAGCGAGGTAAGTGGAGTTGTGCCCCGATCGTTCTTTCACTATTCTGAGTGTGGGCATACTCAGGGCGCTAGGACGGAGATACTTGACATTCTCCATGAATGTCCCTTTGCTACCCCAAAACCTACGCGGTTACTCCAACGAATTCTTCAGCTTGCCACGGACGGGGACTCGCTTATTCTTGATTCCTTTGCAGGCACCGGGACCACGGGACATGCGGTACTTGCGGCGAACCAGGCTGACGGCGGGAATCGCCGGTTCATCTGTGTGGAGATGCAAGAGGACATATGCAAGAATATCACTGCACCTCGCCTCAAGGCTGCAGTAGAGGGATATACAACAAAGACAGGCAAGGCCAAGGATGTTCCTGGTCTTGGTGGCGGTTTCCGGTATTGTAAACTGTCACATCCGATTTTTGATGAGGCTGGGCAAATTCATGATGAGGTGCGGTTTGCAGACTTGGCTGCGCACGTGTTTTTCACAGAGACTGGTGAGCCGATACCAAAACGACCCAGCAGCAAGAAACCCAGCCCGTTGATTGGCGTGTGCAATGGCATGGCTGTGTATTTGCTGTTCAATGGTGTGCTTGGCGACAAACGACCCGATGGTGGGAACGTCCTGACAGGCAAGATTCTTGAAGAACTCCCCGCCCATGACGGCCCGAAGGTAATCTACGGCGAAGGCTGTCGCCTCGGCCTGGCCCGACTAAAACGCGAAGGCATAACATTCAAGCAGGTTCCCTACGAGATAAAGACTGCGTAACTTCGGAGATATTATGGACAAAGAAATCATTGTCAGGCTGCACTCGAGTTTTGAGGATATGGTTCACACCGACCCCGAAAGCAGTGTGGAGTACTGGTGCGCCCGCGACCTTCAGGAATTGCTTGGTTATGCCCAATGGCGAAGTTTTTCATCCGTAATAGAAAAAGCCATAACAGCTTGTAAAAACGCCGGTTATGAACCAAAAGACCATTTTGCTCATGCGCGCAAAATGGTCGAGTTGGGTTCTGGAGCAAAACGAGAAGTTGAGGACATCGCCCTGACCCGGTACGCCTGCTACCTGATTGCCCAAAATGGTGATCCGAGTAAGGACCCAATCGCTTTCGCTCAAACCTATTTTGCTGTTCAAACCCGGAAACAGGAAATTATCGAAAAGCGTCTCGCCGAAGCCGACCGCATTAGTGCCCGCAGAAAGTTGACGGCATCTGAAAAGGAGCTTTCCGGCATTATCTTTGATCGCTTGAAAGACAATCAGAGCTTCGCCAGCATCCGAAGCAAAGGTGATCAAGCCCTGTTTGGCGGGCGCACCACTCGGGATATGAAAAACAAGCTTGGTGTCCCGAAAAGCCGACCACTGGCCGACTTTCTGCCCACTATCACAATCAAGGGCAAGGACTTTGCAAACGAAATTACAAATTTCAACATCAAACAGAACGATCTTCGAACAGAATCCGGTATCAGCAGCGAACACGTAAAAAACAATCAGGAGGTTCGCAGGTTACTTATTGATCGGGGAATTGTTCCCGAATCGTTGCCGCCCGCTGAGGACGTTAAAAAAGTGCAACGCAGGATTGCTTCGGAACAGAAAAAACTGCCCAAAGAGACAGATCCTCTGGCAAGCGAGACGGAGAGCGAACACGGATGACATTCCAACTGAAAACATATCAAGAGCGGTGTCTCGATGAACTAGCAGTGTATTTTAAGGCGCTAAACCGTCTTGGAGAGGCCAAGCTGGCGTATTACGAACATACGGACAGGGCTTATCAAGAGGTGAAGGAGCTTCCTGGGCTGCCTTATGTGTGTCTGCGAGTACCGACAGGTGGGGGTAAGACGGTAATGGCTTCGCATACTGTCGGTATTACCTGTAAAGAATATCTTCATGCTGAGCGATGTTTGGTATTCTGGCTGGCTCCGACAACACAGATTGTAGATCAGACGATTTCAGCATTGCGGGACAAACAACATCCGTATCGCCAAGCGTTGGATGTGGCATTTGGCGGTAATATTTCGGTTATGGATTTGCCATCAGCTCTATCACTTAAGCCAAGCGTTCTGCAATCCGATACCGTGATTATCGTCTCGACAATCCAAGCTCCTCGCGTCGGCAATAAAGAAGGTCGCAAGGTCTATGCGGAAGACAACGGCAGTTTGATGGAACACTTCGAAAATCTCACCGCCAAGCAGTTGGAATTACTGGATAAAATAGAAGGCACGGACAAGCCCGCAAAAAGTTTGGCTAACGTGTTCAAGTTGCATCGGCCAGTTATTATCGTGGATGAAGCTCACAATGCTAGAACAGGATTGTCATTTGAGACATTAGCACGATTTAATCCGTCATGTATTGTGGAATTCACTGCTACGCCAGCTGAGGACAGTAATGTGCTTACAAGTGTATCTGCGGCGGAACTCAAGGCAGAGGAAATGATAAAATTGCCGATACGCCTGCACACTCGTCCGCAGTGGAAGGAAGCTGTTCAGGAAGCACTGGCAATGCAGGCTAAACTTGAGAAACAGGCTATCGATGAGGAAAAGACGACTGGTGAGTATATCCGACCAATCGTGCTGCTTCAGGCTCAGAATAAGGGAGACGGCAATATAACCTTCGACCTTCTCAAGCAATCGCTTTTGGATGACTTTAATGTACCGGACGAACAGATTCTGATCGCAACGGGGACGACAAACGAACTGGACGGTGTGGATGTTTTGAATAGGTCTTGCCCCGTGCGGTTCATCATTACAGTGGCGAAGCTTCGCGAGGGATGGGACTGCCCATTTGCATATGTGCTATGCAGCGTGTCAAACCTTACCAGCCGAACTGCCGTCGAGCAGGTGATGGGCCGTGTTCTGCGTATGCCGCACGCTCACCGCAAACAGAACGATGATCTGAACCATGCCTACGCGTTCGTAACATCGCAGGGATTCGTGGATGCCGCAAATGCGCTGACGGATGCGTTGATCGACAGTGGCTTCAATCCATATGAAGCCCGAGCCAGCATTAAACCACAAGCAGGTCTTCCATTGCAGTTGGATATGCCTCTCTGGAAACCGGTGGTCGAGATGTTACCTGGTAAGCCGACAATGACGGCAATTCCTAAAAATCTTCGAGGTCATGTTCAGACAACGCCAGCCAAGCCAGCCATCGCCACTGGAGCGGCTCAGGTTACTGCCACCATGGTGCAGTATACCGGCCCAGCTATATCACAGAAGGATGAGAAAGCTTGGGCGAGTGCAGTAGTATCTGATGATGAAAAGAAAGCCGTCGAGCGATTGGCCCGAAAATCCCGAGGGGAAGATGCTTGGCCAGCTGCTCTGGGCCATCGGTTTGCTGTGCCTGTGCTGGCTGTTCGTGATGGAAAACAACTTGAACTGTTCGAGGATCAGTTCCGCGAGGGCTTCTGGCGACTAAGCGAGTGCGATTCGCTTCTGACTGAGAATGAGTTCAAACTAGATACTGGCTCACAGACGGGAGCAGAAATTGATGTTGAAGACGAAAAGATTGGCTGGCGAAGCTTCACGGACAATCTTCATCAGCAGCTTTCGTTCCTCGATTCTCATGGCCCGAAGACCGAAGCTGAACTTGCTATATGGCTGGATCGAGCGATTCCACACCCTGACTTGACGCATGTTGAAGCTGGTCTGTACATGAAGAAGGTTATTGTAGATTTGATAGGCAAGCGACGTTTGGATATGGAGCAACTCGCAGCAAACCGTTTTCGACTTCGAGATGCCGTTGCCGAGAAGATTCGAGAGTTGCGCAAGACGACCGCTAAGGCTGCTTACGCTCAGATGCTGTTGCCAGACTGCATCACTCCGTTGGAGGTCAGCCCCGAAAAATGTTTCGCCTTCCCACTGAACCAGTATCCCGCCCCATCGACGTATACTGGACCGATTCGATTCAACAAACACTACTATGAACTACCTGCCGACATGAACAAAGAGGAGGCAGAATGTGCTGCTTTTATTGACTCAATGCCTGAGGTTGAGTACTGGGTGCGTAACTTGGAACGCGACCAGTTTGCATTCTGGCTTCAAACTTCGAGCGACAAGTTTTACCCGGATTTCGTGGCCAAGCTGAAAGACGGGCATTTTCTGGTGGTTGAGTACAAAGGCAGTCATCTGGAAACCAGTGAAGATACGAAGGAGAAGGAAACCATCGGCCAGCTGTGGGAAGCCCGCAGCAAAGGCATGTGCGCGTTCCGGCTAGCAACAAAGAAAAACATGCGAGACGTGATTCTTGAAGCAGCCGGAAACTGATTTAAAGGATAATAGTAATGGAAGAAAAACAGACAGCCTTGGGAAACATGCACCAACTCTTTCTTGAGGCACTTCGACACCGCGAGCAGGAAATCTTTCGGTATCTAGCCATTCTCGGGCCGGCGCTTGGTGGATTCATGTGGCTGATCCAAAGTGAAGCCAGTAATGGGGTTGTTGTAACCGGTAGAAGAAGCAATAAAGGAGAAAGGATTTTTCGGCAATCAAAATTCTGCGGCCAAACCCAGGGCAAAATCATGGCGACACACGATAGATCGATTGAAAGCGCGATTCGGCTTAGATAAATAATTCACAGCACATCAAAAACTCTTGAGAGTAGGAAATTACCACCTGATCAAGATACAACCTGGTATATGAGATGCTCGTACTGCGTTGCACAATCAAGGCGTTCAAGAAAATCGGCAGCGTGCCCCGCGGCGTCGAGGTAGACATGTACCAGCCCACGTTCGGCGAGTGGTGTGTCAACACGGTGGATTTTATCAACGGTGGCGATTTGTTGCTGGCCTGTATGCACGTAGAGAGTCTGTATGTTATGTTTGTCCCGATTCAGTTGCCGATGTCGGCTGAAAAATTGGTGGAGGTGCTCCAATCTCGTCTGCTGGCCAGATTAATAGAACTGGAAACCCCGCCAGATGCAGCCCAGCGAATCCTCGCCACATACCAGGACGCTGCGGTCCTTGCCAAAACAAATAGCCGCAAGATCGTTGGGCACATGAACTCAATGTTGCAAGACATGGAAATTCTATTGGATATCCCGGAATTGAAACTCAGCGAAGGTAACAAGATTCTGGGCACACGAATCGAGCATCGCTTGAACTACACCCCGCGTGGATCGTCGGGCAAGAATGTAATCTGGCCTTTGGCTAAATTCTGGCAATGCGTACGCAAGCTGTCTCCCGAATTACCCCCCAGAGTCCCCGTCAATCCCACACCATCCTATGACAATGATGCGCTTCCTCAGATTGGTAAGATTTTTTATGACAACTTTTCCGATCGCCTGGCTAGCAAGCTATGCGCCTCATTTCAGGAGGTAGATGTTTTGTACTCGGCCAATAAGTTGCAGGAGATCGCCGAGGCCCTGGACAGTCGGCCTGCAATGCTGAAAAGCTTGGCTGCAAACAATGTTAAATATTTCCACGACCAAGTCCACGTAAAGCTTGAGCGACTACTGAGGCAGCGGCCGTCACCATAAACCAATAAGTACCACACATATGATCTGCTCCGATGCTTGAGAGTTGAATCCGCCACCCAAATATTCCCTGCTCACACCGCCTTCAGCTTCGGATACTGAATAACCTGCTCTGATGAGCTTGATTTTGCCAACGCCATCATGGTTTGCATGCTGTCATCGTCGTGCAGGTGATAATACAGATCCAGCATATCGGAATTGCTGTGGCCCAGCCAGGCGAGGGCTTTTCGGAGGGCAACGCCGGTGGAAGAAAATACCCGAATGGGCTCAGAAGAAGATTCTCGACAATATTTTCTGCAGAAAGTGTCTCTGTTCTGTATCAATCCTTCTTGAGACGCAGAAATAAATGGCAAAGACCTGATTCTGCGAGGGAAATGTAAGCATTGTGGAAAAGACGTCTGTCGGGTAGTTGAACCAGAAGACGAATGAATGAGCAGGAACCATCGGCTGCACTGCAGCGGGACCCGTTGCGGAAATCTCAATCCAATCAGACGCTGATTATACCGATCTATTCTTTTGCACTTCTATTATTCTTTGTACGGCTTCTTCTAAATCCATATTGTAAAGATTCAACGCCTCATCTTCATCGATACAAATATTGAAAGCATTCTCAATATCAGAAAATGGTTCTGTTCCTTCAATGATATCAGGTGGGTCGTAAGTCGACCACATCAAAGACATATGTTTTCTGTCGCGATTTTCTCGGTAGAAACGCCGGTGTTTGTCATATATCTGATGAAGTATTTCATATGTTTTTTTGTATTTATCCATTTTTCCAACAATGATTATACCATTTTATACGCCTCTGGTACACTGAACAAAACGGGGGAACCAACGCAGATTCCGCAGATATTGGTTCTTGATTTGCCCGGCATTCGGTTTACAATCTATCCGGTCTTAGTGGTGGAATGCAGCAGGGTACGGGTACGTTGCAAAAAACTCCGGCAGTTTTAATGGAGTCTTTCGTACTTGGGGCGATTAAATCCCTTTTCCCTTCCACGTCTGAGATGAGTTTCTTTAGTGTGATGGACAATATGGCAGGCCATTAATATGTCTGATTTTATTAGCCGAATAGAGAAAAAAGTAAGGCAGCAACTTGCAAGCCAGCGTGTTGGTTTTTTGTTGGGCGCTGGCTCATCACATCTTGACGGCAATGGATATCCTCTTGCAGCCGGACTTTGGGATGTGATCCGCGAAAGCATTCCTGCGAATGAACGATCTGATATACAGGGAAAGCTCGACGATGGAGCTTGTGGCTTAGAACAGGCATTAGACCTGTTGGATGATGGTAGTATTAACGAGACACCCCATCGTCATAATGTTACAAAAGCGATAGCTGAGTACTTTGCAAGTATTAATCCATCAATTGACATACATTCTGAATTTTTGTTGCAGCTTTCTAGGCGAACAGATAAAGCAATTCCGGTATTTTCTCTTAACTATGATCCGTTACTCGAACATGCTGCTGAAAAGATGAGGTTGCGTTTGATTGATGGTTTCCTTGGATTTGAACATGCTTACTTTGATCCTGCGATTTTTCAAGAGGATCTAGTTGTTATAAGACGTGGCTTAAGGGGTTCACAGTATCAGTTGGTAAGATGCATTATTCGTTTGTATAAACTTCATGGTTCTATTGGATGGTATGAATGTCCATCTAATGGCATCCGTCGTTGTAGCTTTAATGCCCAGATACCATCAGGCTCAAGACGACTTATGATACCACCGCAATATCGCAAAGCAACAGAGACAATGACTCCACCGTACTCATCGTTATGGTCGGAATTTCGCGGGATGCTACGCCAAGGACCTTTCCTTATCAATCGATTGGTTTCAATTGGATATGGAATGTGTGATGAACATGTGAATGCAGTTATTGAAAATGGATTAGCACGGCCAGACCTTACATTGATGATTTTCGCACTTGCACTAAAACCTGATGTATTTCAACGCTGGGGTAGCAAAACAAATGTAATAATTGTGACAAAAGACAGGTGTTCGCTTTATAGCGAAACAGGACCTGGTCATCCCGATTTGTGGAGTTTTGAAAAACTCAGTCAGGAGATATAAAACTATGCCGGAACAAGCAAACACTCTAATCGGCCACATTACCGATGTAAGCGGCAGTATGCTCACAGCATCACTTATTGAAGACGAGCAAGGGAACACTCCCAAAATTACAATTGGTGACGAAGATATTCTTATCGGCCAGATTGGTTCGTATGTAAAAATTGTACAGGGGGATATAAAGATCCTATGCCTTCTTACACGAATGTCTGAGCAGGAAAAACTGACACCTCTGACACAGGGTGAAACAAGTGCAGAGTCCGTGCGGTTATCATATGCTCAACGCATCGTAAACCTCGTACCCATTGGATCAATCAATGAAAATGGTGTATTCGAACGTGGCGTGAGTACCTACCCTACAACAGGGGCGGAAGTACATGCGGTAGGTTCAAGTGATATTGATGTAATGTTTTCAAAATTTAGATCTAAGCAATATGATGTTGGGAATCTTTCTTCACATCCAACATTAACCGTCTGTCTCGATCCTACATCGCTTTTTGGGCGCCATTTTACAATTCTGGGCCAAACAGGTGCCGGTAAATCGTGGACTGTTGCAAATCTCGTTCAAAGAGCAGTAGCCGTCATGCCGAAAGCACATATAATAATCTTGGATTTGCATGGAGAATACTCATGGACCGATGATGATAACAATCGTCATTCAGCATTTGATGACAGTATATTCCGATATATTGATGCCCGCGAATTAGAAATTCCATATTGGCTAATGACCTATGCGGAGTTATGCGATTTATTGATTGACCGTACAGAACGAGAAGCACATAATCAAATAGCATTTTTCCGAGAAACCTTACGAGAACTCAAACAAGCGGAAAAAGAACCCTTATCACTCAATCGTGTTACAGTTGATACCCCTGTATACTTTTCTTTAGAAGAACTGATGAATCGTACTGAGCTTGAAAACAATCGTATGGTTCCAGGAGCTAGGCCAAATACTGAAAAACAAGGCGCTAATTTTGGGCTTTTCGATAGATTTATAACCAGACTTCAAAGCCGGTTAAATGATGTCAGATATGATTTCTTGCTTAAACCCAAAATAAGAACAGCATCCAACACACTTGCTCCTATGCTTCGGGAATTTGTAGGGCTTGGTGATCCTAAAAAACCTGGGACAAAACGACCTGTAACAGTCATTGATTTAAGTTCGGTTCCATTTGATGTTAGACCTACGGTGGCAGCACAAATCGGAAGACTTGCCTTTGAGTTTAACTACTGGAATCCGGAGTATCGAGAATTTCCACTTCTTCTAATATGTGAGGAAGCCCATGCATATATTCCAAGAGAATCACAATCCCAATATGCTGGTTCTCGTAAATCTATGGAGCGGATAGCAAAGGAAGGCCGCAAATATGGAGTTGGATTGGGTGTTGTAAGCCAACGTCCTCATGAAGTGTCTGAAACCGTTCTGTCACAATGTGGTACTTTCTTATGCCTTAGAATTACAAATCCAGGTGATCAGAATTATGTGAAAAGTCTTGTCCCAGAAGCCGAGCGTGACCTTGTTGATATTCTTGCTGGCCTTGGTCGTGGTGA
The DNA here is from genome assembly GCA_963664745.2 of Phycisphaerae bacterium. Taxonomy (GTDB): domain Bacteria; phylum Planctomycetota; class Phycisphaerae; order SM23-33; family SM23-33; genus B1-G9. The sequence goes on along the minus strand of CAXXMC010000004.1, from coordinate 346,998 downwards.
AGCATTGGCGCTGGGCGAGGCTGTGCCCTTGCCAACGCGGCTACAGTTTTATAAACCCGAGCCAAAACCAAATAGTGAAGATATTGATTTCTACAATAAGTGGAAAGATGGCCCTGAAGATATAAATGTAGATGAGATTGTAAGCCGTTGGCGCCGTCAAGAACGATAAAGCTGGTCGTGAAAGCAATTGGTTCATACTATGGAATCTGACTTTACGAAAATACAAAAAGTTTGGGGGGGACTTCTGACGAGCGAGGTTAATAGCCGACTTCGCAAGCGGGTACTGCATGCCTTTCCTAATCTCTCGTCTATTGGACATGATAATTACTTAGCACTGGCCAAGTATCTCGATGGTACACCGGAGCGTTTCTACTCGCGGGAATCGCTAAGAACCTATACCGATATTCTTGAGAAGGAGTTCTCCAGAAATCCAGCACGACTCATCGATATCTTCAACAGGTTTGCGGAAGACATTGACCGGGCCATGCTAACCCTAAACGAAATCGGACGGGAAGACTGGCATGACACAGACATTGAGCAAGAGGAATACGCCTTTATGCGTCTCTGTGACCAGAGTCTCCACCCGGCCTACTTGAAGCTTTCCGAGGGTGTACTTCACAGATTTATTAGCCCGATTGCCACTTGCCTTCGTCTCGAAAGAGGGAAGTCTACTAATGACCTCTGGAAGCTATCAGTCTGCATAGATGAACTCAAACGTGCCGCCTATTCGCCTGTTGTTGCTCATTGTGACAGTATTGTGCGTAATAGCATCGCCCATGGTCGTATCACGTATAGGCAGAAGGAGGTCGTGTATTTCGACCAGAATGGCAAGAGCCAAACGCTATCAGACAGAAATGTCATTGAGATGGTTGATGGCCTTGTGGATACATGTCACGGTTGCGGTCTCGCATTGAAACGGTTCTATCTCAAACACCTTGGTGGTGAAATCCAGATTCCGCGACACGTAATGCTGGAGGAATTGCAGGCGAATACTGAAACCCCGTGGTGGCACATCGAGGGGTGTCTTGTGTCTGAATTGGCGGGGAAACCCCAGCTAGTAATATATGCATGCCCAAAATCTCGAGATTACAACAAAGTCATGTATATGTGCATATACTCTGGTATTTTGGCTGAATATTTTGCACCGGGCTTTGACCGTTATATGGTGTCACTGCGTTCCCCCATTGCATGGCCAGGTTGGGCTGCACTTGACGGAAAAAAACTGAGAACCATCCGGAAATGCAGTGGGCCACGGTCAATGAAAGAGTACAAAGATGTGGTAGAGAATAACCTCCTCTTCTATAAGTCTAATATATCCTTGCCCAAATTCTTATGTAAACTAGAGACTCTTCTGGTAAGTTTTCGCCTACACATGCCTTTGGCCTTTGATGAGTTTCGAAAGCATTTAAATCAGATTCCCGTTACCGCTCGACAAGCAAAGATACACCGCAATGGGTGGCGTACAGTTGTTACGGGTTCCGTGTTTGTGAATATCGTAAACGCAGATGATCCACAGCAGGCTGTAAAGAAGGCCAGAAAAAGGATAATCAAAGCTGCAAGAAAACTCGCACGCAAGAATACCAAATTCTCTAGCCTGGCTAAGTATTTGCCGGTAGGGTACGCTCGAATTGCAGTTTTTAAAAAAGATCGGCGTCATAGACAGCTGAATGGACTTGGCCTCGACCTCGTTTGCACGGTTCAGATACAATCCATCTCTAGAATTGAAGCACCGGATATTTCCGGCTCAACAATCGAGAACGTTGGGTCATATCGTATCGCATGGAATAAAACATGGTTAGATAGTTTGTCAGCAACGACCGAGTCTAACCACTAGAAACCCGTGATCTAAGCGCCGGATATCGATACTGGTGCTACCGTCTACACTCACACCGCTTTCAACTTCGGATACTGAATAACAGGCTCAGATGAGCTTGATTTGGCGAGTTCAGCCATAGTTTGCATGCTATCATCGTCGTGGAGGTGATAGTAAAGGTCCAGCATATCGGAATTGCTGTGGCCCAGCCAGGCGAGGGCTTTTCTATGGGCAACGCCGTGATTGGCACACATGCTGGCAAAATAATGCCGGAAGGAATGTAGCTTGTACTTTTTGGGATTCTCAAACCCATATTCGGCACATAATTCTTTGAGATGCCGCATAAGCGAGGTCTGATTCAATCCGGGCAAAACAAGGCCGTCACCTCTCGTATATTCTGCAAGCAAATCCGCTATTTTAGGATGAATCGGCACAAAACGCTCATCCCTGTCCTTGGTCGTTCCGTTTGACCCGCCCCGCCTGATATGCAGCATGGTAAATTTTCCATCCTGTTCCATAACGTCCTTCCATTGAAGTTGTTTAACCTCGCCGAAACGCAGGCCCGCATAGGCCATTATTGCGAAGGGGATTTTGTCTTCAGCAGTGGCTTTTGCAATCAGGAGATTGATGGTAGGGAAAATTGAAAAGGGAGCCAAGTGGAGCATCGAAATGGGTACCACCTAGGGCCTAAGAATACCCCTTTGCAAGGGGTTTGTCAACGGCTGACATGGGGTGTATCAGCGATCTGATGTTCAGGATGTTGGGGTCAAATCATATGGCCTCCTTTTCTTGATTTTCCAGGTTATTTTCGTCGGTATTTTTTGTGGTTGGCCTATTGTTATGGTTTTGCAGGCGGTAGCTTTCGCCGGCGGCTTCTATCACATGCACGCGATGCGTCAGCCGATCTAGCAGTGCTCCGGTCAATCGTTCATCGCCGAAGACTTCCGGCCAGGCGGAGAAAGGCAGGTTTGACGTAACAACCACGCTGGTGCGTTCATAACATTTCGAGAAAAATCCAAATAGATTTTCCGCTCCAAGCCGGCCGAGGGGAATGTAGCCAAGCTCATCGACTATAATCAAATCTCGCTGCTCTATAAACCGTTCGAGTCTTTGGACGGTCCGTTCATCTCTGGCTTCGGCATATGCGGTAGCCAGGCCTGTGGCGGTGAAGAATTTCACTCGTTTGCCCTGGCGGCAAGCTTCACGGCCCAGCGATATGGCAAGATGAGTTTTGCCTGTTCCGGGCGGGCCAATCATTACAACGCATTCGCGCTTTCGAATATAATCGCCTTTGGCTAAATCGATGATTCGTTTTTTGTTCAAAGTTGGAACGGCTGTGAAGTCGAAGTCTGCAAGTTCCTTCTCGGCTGGGAACGAAGCCTCCTTTATCCGTCGCTGCATCGTTCGAATTCTTCGCTGTTGAATCTCCAGTTCCGTTAACTGCTGTAAAAAAGGCTCAAAACCGCGTTTTTCCTGGGCACACTGTCTGGCAGCCCGCCGATACTCTTTAATAAACGTCGGCAGCTTGAGCTGCTTAAGATAATTTTCAAGCAATATATTGTTTTCCATATTGTACACTTCCTTCATTAGTAGTTTTAAAATTCGTTAATAAAAACTCGTCATATTCGCTGGCTTGGCGAATGCCGTTCGTTTTAATCTGCAATTCAGGCTTATGCGTAAGATCAATGCTTTTGCGGATCGCATCAGGCTGATATTCAAGTATATTTCGAACGGCTTCGTCGTTGAATGCTCTTCGCGAGATGCAGGTTTTTACGGCAGCCTTAACCTGAGAAGCTTCGTATTCGCAAAACAGTAAAAGCACGTTTATAAACTTCTTTGTTCCTTCGCCATCGTAACGATATTCCAACTCTATTTTAAGCTTTTCAAAGTCACTGCCCCAGGGCTGGCCGATGAAAGCGGCTGCGTTATGAATCCCGCCAGGCTTGGTCTTCAGCAGCGGGATATAGTGCATATAATTCAGGATATATTTCGATGAATCCCAGCAACGTTCATGGCTGGCGACGAGATTGTCATCGTGATACAACTCTACGCGACTTACAAAAGCTTTGATAGTGATGTCATGATGTGCCCATTGTGTTGGCACAGAATAGAAGTTATTATCATGCTCGACCAAGGCCTGCTTTGTTGCATAAGTGCTGCCCCCGACGCAAGCGTTATACTGGTGCTTTGGCAGGGGTAGAAAGAACTGACGTTCTTCTTCGAGCAGCTGACCGCGCGTTTTACCCTTGTCTTTAACGACTATATCCAACCGCTTAGTGCATTGTCGCAAAAGCAATTCATTCAGCTCATCAATGTCGACAACATGCGGCGGCGGAGACATTAAATCTCGCTGGGAATCTTTGACAAGATTTTCAGCATGGCCTTTTTCATTGCCGCTTGCTATATTGCAAAAACGACTATTAAATAGATAATGACTACGAAGCTCTATAAACTTAGAGTTGAGTTTGCGCTCCTTGCCTTTGCCGACCTGAATTACCGCTGATTTTAAGTTATCATACGCATTGCTCCGCGCTACACCTCCAAAAAAATCAAACGCATGAACATGGCCGTCGAGAAAACATTCCATCTTTTGCGACGGATATGCTCTAACAAAAGAGGCGCGGGAATATGCCAGCCGTAGGCAGAATAAATGCACCTTCGTGTCTTTGCCGTTTATGATAACATCAGCTTCTCCCCAGTCGACCTGACCCTCCTGGCCGGGCTGAAACTCCAACTTGAAAAAGACCTCCTTGGCTTGTAACTTTTTAGTCGCAATGTAACGCCGAACCGTCTGAACACAGCCGCAGAATTCGTAATCAGAAACAAGAATATCATGAATCTTAGTGCCGGTCATCTTTTGCTTGCGACGAATCGTTTTGTTCTTTTCGAGAAGGGTGTCGATGACAAAACGCAGCCGCTCCGTGAGTACAACAGCACCTGCCGGCGAACTTCGCTTTTTGTATCCCGGCGGAACGGAATGCGTCAAAGCCTTTTTGATGGTCTTGCGCGAATGATGAAACTTACGAGCCGCCTGCCGCTCAGACAAACCTTCAACTAAAACAGCTTTACGTATTTTTTCATAATCTTCCACTGTAAGCATCTCCAAACTCCGCATATGCCGATCCCTGCAACAAAATCACAAGCCGACATCATACAGAATTTTCAATTAAACAGTGGTCCCCTTTTCAATGCGCGAAACCCCATCCACCTGGCTCCCTTTTCAATTTTCCCTACCAGCAACTTACAAAGGCCAAAAAATCCGCCTAAAAACAGAGAGCGCGTTTGAAATCCGTCCGGAACGGGAAGGGGCAAAGGAGATTCAAGGCAAGCTGCTGAGAAAAATCCCCAAAGCCAACCCGACTGACCCACTTTTGACCCACTCGGGCCAAAAACGGGCTTTTCCGGGCAGGAAGGTATTTCGGGCAAAAAGAAAAGCCCTTGATTGACAAGGGCTTATGATAACACGCGCGATAGGATTCGAACCTATAACCTTCGGTTCCGTAGACCGACGCTCTATCCATTGAGCTACGCGCGCTCAAATAACCAAGCCGAAGAATATACACACACCACAGATAAATGCAAGACTTTTGTGCAACAAAGTCTCGCAAGGCTGGGAAGGCCTGAAGTTTACAGAGCAATGTCAGCGTAATTCTTTGAGCCGGCGATGGCTTATATCGCTGGGCTGCTGCCGTTCAGGTATGACTTGAGATACTGGCCTGTGTAGCTTTGAGGGTTTTCTATGATCTGCTCTGGCGTGCCCTCAGCCACGATGTTTCCGCCATCGTCTCCGCCGTCGGGGCCTAGGTCAATTATCCAGTCGGCACATTTTATGACGTCAAGATTATGCTCAATAACGATTATCGAGTTGCCAAGATCAGCCAGGCGGTTAAGGACATTCATGAGATTATGGATATCGGCAAAATGCAGTCCTGTTGTGGGTTCGTCGAGTACGTATAACGTATGGCCTGTCGCGGTCTTGCCGAGTTCACTGGCCAGCTTTACGCGCTGGGCCTCGCCGCCTGAAAGCGTGGTTGAATTCTGACCCAGTTCGACATAGCTGAGTCCCACGTCCGACAAAGCCCGCACCAGCTGGCGGATTTTCGGGAAGCTTTCAAAGAAGTGATACGCTTCCTCGATCCTCATAGCCAGCACATCAGCAATGGTTTTGCCCTTATATTTAACTTCGAGCGTTTCGCGATTATAGCGAGCGCCTTTGCATTCCTGGCAGGTCACGTAGACATCGGGGAGAAAGTGCATTTCGATTTTTTTTACGCCCTGGCCCTGGCAGGCTTCGCATCGGCCTCCTTTTACGTTGAAGCTGAATCGGCCTGGCTTGTAGCCTCGGATTTTAGCCTCGCGCGTTTTAGAGAACAGCTGACGTATCTGATCGAAAACTCCCGTGTATGTCGCGGGATTGCTCCGCGGCGTTCTGCCGATTGGCGACTGATCTATCTCAATAACCTTGTCCACCTTGCCGAGACCCAGGATTTTATCGTACTCGCCGGGCTTGTCTTTCGAGTTGTAGAGCCTGCGTTTGAGTACCCTCATCAGCGTCTGATTTATCAGCGTACTTTTACCGGAACCGCTCACGCCGGTAATGCAGGTAATACCGCCAAGCGGGAATTGCACGTCAAGGTCCTTGAGATTATGTTCGCGACAGCCCTTGAGTTCCAGGGCATTTCTCATGTTCATTTTCCGACGTTTGCTTGGCAGTTCGATAGCCATTCTTCCGGAGAGATACTTACCCGTTAGGGATTCATCCGAAGCGAGAATATCTTCCAGAGTTCCCTGGGCCACGACCTGTCCGCCGTGTTTACCGGCAGCTGGTCCAATGTCGATTATCTGATCAGCTGCCCGAATGGTATCCTCGTCATGCTCGACAACGAGAACGGTATTGCCCATATTCCGCAGCGAAACAAGCGTCCTGATAAGTCTTTCGTTATCGCGTTGGTGCAGGCCAATCGTCGGCTCGTCTAGAACGTAGCACACGCCGACCAGGCCGCTGCCGACCTGCGTGGCCAGCCTGATCCGCTGGGCCTCGCCCCCGGAAAGCGTCGCGCTCGTGCGATCCAGCGAAATATATCCCAAGCCGACATCAGACAAAAATTTCAGCCTGTGCAGTACCTCGCGAAGAATCATCTCGGCGATCTGAGTTTTTTCCTCATCAAGCTCCAGGCTGCAAAAGAACGCCCGGGAATCGCGAATGCTCATCGACACGATATCCTGGATATTGTGATCGCAAATTGTCACCGCCAGGCTGGCCTGCTTAAGTCTGGCGCCCTTGCATACGTCGCAAGGCTGCTCGGACATGAAACCATGCAGCCTAGATTTGACAAACTCACTGTCCGTCTTCTGCCAGCGCCGGTTCAGATTTTGAATGACCCCCTCCCAATCCTGCTTCTTGTCGCCGTAGAGCATCAGCTTGCGGACATCGGCTGGCAATTCCTGCCAGGGCATTGTGGGAGAAATATCGTAAGCTCGACAAAATTTACGAATCAAGCGATTATAAAAAATATTCATACGCTTCCCGCCATGCCGCCAGGCGTCGATAGCACCCATCGTCAGCGAGAGCGTGGGGTCGGGAACGATGAGTTCCGGGTCGAATTCGAGGATTGTGCCCAGGCCGTCACATGATGAACACGCGCCGTAAGGGGAATTGAAGCTGAACATCCGCGGGGCAAGTTCCGGCAAGTTCACCTCCGGGTGTTGCGGACAGGCATAGGTCGCGCTGAAAAGCCAATCCTTCCACGAACTGTAATCAATCCCGCCGTTGCGATCCTCGGCCTCGGTATCCGGCGTCTGACCGGGCGGCTCGTGGGTAACTATCACCAAGCCAGCTGCCAGATCAAGCGCTGTCTGAATGCTGTCGGAGAGCCTGATGCGAACGGATTCCTTGAGCACCAGCCTGTCTACGACAACCTCGATCGTATGCTTCTGATTCTTGGCAAGTTCAGGCAAGGCCTTGAGATCGTGGATCTCGCCGTCTATTCTGACTCTGACATATCCTTCGCGTTGCACATGCGAGAGCAGTTCGGCGTGCTGGCCCTTCTGGCCTCGGACTATCGGAGCCAGGAGCATGAACCTGGTACCCTGTGGCAGGGTCATAATCGCATCTACAATCTGCGTAACAGTCTGGCTGGTGATTTCCCTGCCGCAAACCCAGCAATGCGGCGTACCGACTCTGGCAAACAGCAGACGCAGATAATCGTAAATTTCCGTCGTGGTCGCGACGGTCGAACGAGGATTGGAACCCCCGCCGCGTTGCTCGATGGCGACGGTTGGCGGCAGGCCTTCGATATGTTCGACGTCCGGCTTGGATAGCTGTTCGAGAAACTGGCGGGCATATGACGAGAGACTCTCGACGTATTTCCGTTGGCCCTCGGCGTAGATGGTATCAAAAGCGAGGGAACTTTTGCCCGAACCGCTCAGGCCTGTGATGACCACAAGCTTGTCCCTGGGAATTCGGATGCTTACGTTCCGAAGATTGTGCTCCTTGGCTCCGACAATAGCGATTTCGCGATCACTTGAGAGTGAAATGTCATCCGTGATAGCCGAGCTTTTGCCGTTACGCAAGGTTGACTTTTCCGGGGCTTTAACGGCGGTTTTTTTCCGCGCAGCCTTCCGTTTGGCGACAGCCTTGCCTTTTTTCTCTGCCGAGGTTGTATCTTTGTCTTTTTCCATCATGCCAGAATCGCGCATCATACCACGATCCCGCCAACAGGACAAGCATGGATACGAAAACAGTAAAAAACTTTTGAAATAAATATGAAAACGACCCCCAAAATGAGGAATTTTACATTTGCGTGCCGGTTTTTTTAGCCCTGGCTGCCAAATGCGTTCCTGCGGAACCACCTCCACCCTTATTTATAGTCAACCGTCGTATTCCCCACGTATATCATACCGCGAATACCGCCAGAAAAAGCAACTACTGGCCCAACCGCAATTGCACCTGATTTTTCATGAGGAAAATTTGGGTAATAGACAATGGGGGCTTGTCCATTTCCGAAAAACCCAAAAGTTGGAACAGTTGTTGTTTTGAAACCAAAGCTACTACCTGCTGCAATAATCCCGTTCAACGTTGGAGGAAGCTCCTCATATTTCGAATGATAAAAGGCTAACGCAGCTGCGAGGGATGCCATTTTCACGCCATAATCGTATCTATAAGCGTAATATCTATACCCAGTGATTGCAGTAAAAATTAAAACCATCAATACTATGAGCAATAACACTCGTCGAAAGTGTCTCTTATATTGAGTGGTCATTTCCCTTTACCCAGCGTGAGGAGTTTCAAGCCGATTTCCGGGTCGAGGGCTCGGGTAGCATCTATGTCAGTGATTTCCGTAATGACGGCTTCGAGAACGCAAAAGACGCTGGCTCCGCCGCGTGGACAGCCCGCGAAAGTCTCCGAACCTCGCCCGATGGCAGCGTGCATGTGCATCTTTGGGCCTTCACCGTCAAAGAAAATCGTGCCCACGCCAGCTATCTCGCGGGCATCGTCGAACTCTACGAAATTCGGCTCGATTGGCCCGGTCGGATTTACCGGGCCGACGACGACCTTGCCCTTCCGCATGCCGCCGACCAGCAGAACGGTGGCGCACCGGATATTCTCTTTCTCAGCCAGGCCTTCGATTTCGGCATAAATATCCTCGCCCTCATAAAGCCTAGCGACGACAGTCCGACCAATTTTGCCAATTCCGTAATCCATGTCATTTCTCCTTTGCCTTCTGGGCATTCCTTACTTACGGTCGCCCCGTCGGGGCTTTGCGTATTTTCATATTTGCGTGCCGGGGTTTTTAGCCCTGTCCCGGCACGTTTTTTATCAGGGCAAGCTCTTGTCTGCTGGCAGGACAACAGCCCTGGCCGTCCAAAATGCAATATTGTCAACAGTTGCCGGGGCAAGACCCGGCCTACAAATTATGCGTATCCGGTATTAATAGGTTCTCCGACTCCTCATTTCTTTTAGGAGGCCAGATAGCCCATAAGAAAAATCCTAGAATAACAATATATCCAACGATTCCAACAAGCACGCCCTCTAGGCCTTTGCCCGCAACTTGCATCCATTTAATCGACACGCAAAACGGCACGGTATTTATGCAGGTCAGGAACAGGCAAACCAACGCTGTAGGGATCACGAATGTCCAATACTCGAATCGAGTCCTTCTGGCACATATTGTCCGCACCAACGCCAAATAAGGAAGCACTATCACAGCTACCCCCACAAGGACGATGTACGCTCTACCGAGTTCCGGCTGATCGTGCGGGTCTGTCATGTCCCATTGTTCGGCAAAAAAACGGCCACTCAATATAAGATAAAATACAGTCGCATCACGCAGTTTGTAGCATATCCAGGCCAGGAAGGCCAACGGCAGTGACATTAGAAAAGCAGTTCCCACTACGCCTAGTTTTCGCTCTCGTAGATACTTCTTTATGGTTTCCATTCTCAGTAATCTCCGAATTGTAATACCAAAGTTTCGAGCTATTTCCACACCCTGTCTTGGGAAATTTTCCATCCGCATACAAATCAGGCAAAGGTGGGACTTCGTCGCTACGCGACTTTGTCCACACCCTACTATTTCTGTTGATCGCCGAACGTCTTGAGGTCGGGATAGTAATTCATCCAGTCATTAGACTTATTTTTTGCAGGCTGAGATGTTGTCTGGTTTTCGCCGACGATAATATCGGCGTTGCAGGTCTTGCGAAAGTATCTTCGGAATATTTTGGCAAAATTTATATCGGATGTTAAAACTCGGACAACCGGCAGGGGTTTGTCCTTGCGAAACAGGAATTTTCTAAGCAACGATACGGTCCTTTCTGCTCCTGATTTAAAGGTAACCTCGCAAACACACGGGATATCAGGGAATGTCTCGCGTAGAAATCCTCTTGTTTCCTGAAAATCCGACAATGGCCCTGGATGAACGAAAACAACTGCTTGATTCCGGCCCAGCTCCGCGAGCATGTTTTGAAACATCACCGGTGATTCTTTCAGCCATTGTTTGGCGTCTCTTGCGTCGATGGCGAAAACCGGCTGGTCAAACTCTATACAGGTGACAATGCCCTTTTTTCGTACATATGCAAGCGGACTGAACGGACAGCCTGCAAACCATGGTTGTAGTTTCCCGATTGGAATATCCGTCAGCTTTGGTATGACTCGCAAACATCCACGAGTGCTGGCTTGCCAACCCATTTCGGGGTTATTTCTACCTGGCACAGCTGTGATTATTGCATCAACGATTGTGGCGGTTTTATCGTTTGTTATGCCCGGCAGGTAGAGCGGTTTTTCCGTCGGGGTAATAATGGCGTCAGATATTGTCAGAGTTGGCTTTTGAGTTTTCCATCTGTAATCGATAGCCTTGCAGCCGCTCCAGCTCCACCAGATCGCAAAGGCCAGGACACTTAACAAAACCAACGCTCGTAAAGCCCAGGCCAAAGCATGGCCCTTGCGTTTTCTCCCCCTGCTGCCTTTTTGGGTCATCTTTATTGCATGTCGATACCCCAGACCAATGACGTATATAAGCCCAGCAATGGAACTCCCCCAAAGGTGAGCTTTCCAGTCATCCATGTCAGCGCCCCGGTCCGAGAAAAACTTCTGTGCCAGTTCAGCAACCCCGCCGGACATCGCAGCCAGCAGCAAGCCAATAGCCCCCAGCCACCAACAACGATGGCCCATGACCCAGGCAACGACTATCGTTACAAGGAAGCCTGCGACGAAATGTTGACCTTTGTCTTTCAGGCCACATGTCATTCCCATGGACCCAAGCAAGCCCGAGCTGCTTACAACTGCAACCAGGCCGAGCAGCGAGAAGACCACTGCTATGAGAATCCAGCCCGACCTTTCCCTGCCGGGCTGGCCAGCTACCATCCTGGGCCAGAGTCCCCACGTCATCGCCAATGCAATCACCGAAGCAGGACTGACATAGCCCCCCGGAGCCAGGAACGCTGCCGACGCGATAGCTGTAGCCAAAATCCAAACTGCGGACAGGCCCAGCCTTTCTGGAGCTTCCCGTAGCGTCTGGAGCATACCACCCGCGGTGATTATCAGCCCGCCCATTACGACAAGCAATGCGCCCACCCAGCCTGTGGTAGCGAGGAGTATCGACAACCCGCTACTGCCGCCATAGACCATTGAGAAACCTTTTTCGCCCAGCCCGAACAGGCCTGCGTCTGGCAGGGCCTTATTAGCCAATGCGATTGCAAAAATCCCTGCGCAACCAAGCCCCGCCATTGCCCAACAGACAATCGCCCTGCCCAATCTGGCTGAGATATAAAACAATCCGACGATAAAAACACAGCCAGCCAGGACAAACAGGCAAAAAGAGTTAGTGATCACCAATAATAGAATCGCTACACAACAGGCCACAAAGAGCCTGAGCAGGAGTTTTACCTTCGTGGTTGGCAAGAGGTCGCTGAAATGGAGGTATCCGGTATTAGCAAACAAAATTCGCACAAATGGGGTCATCCAGACGCAAATACCGCTGGCTGAGATCAGCCAGAGCGAATTTCGGCCTGGCCCGTTTGGAACGACAGCAGCTGTGATCCCACCAGCCAGCATCATCAGAACCGCCAACATATCCGGGAATACTTTACCCAGGTCTGGAGTATCTCCAACCCGCTGGGCCAGGTGGATGGCAACAGCTATCAGCATAAGGTGAAAGAACATCGAAATATTGATGTTGCCCACAAGATTAGACTTTTCCACTTGCGGCAGATATTGATCCACAAGCTGATGGCTGCCCAGGATTGCACAGCAACCGAAGATCAGCCAATAGATGGAGTTTCCGCGTACACGATTAGCGCCTCGGGCAATGTCGTCGAATAGAAAAAGGGTCCAGAGCAGCAGAACCCCTCCGGTCAGCAGGCTCCATGCGTAATAGCCAGGCCTCCATAGCAGCAGGCCCGTGAAGGCAAACCAGACAAACAAGGCTATGCCCACCCACTCAAAAATGAAGTGAGACATGCAACCGTGTTTGTCCTCGGTCAAATTTTTTTGAGAATCCAATATGTTTATATTCCTGATGGCATAGTTTTGTAATGGCGTCAGTTTGTGTGACTTGGCACATTTTTTTCACCCAAGTCTTATCGACAATTTGTGATTAAAAGCAGCATTACTTTCGTTTTATTTTGAGTGAAGGGGCCAATTGATAAAAAACCAAAGGAGGGTGGGTGGTTCCCGAGCCTGCGAGGGGTTCACCCACATGGAAATCATTATAAGCCGCGTGGGTTAACCTTGGCCTTGGTAAACCTAGCCAAGAACAACCCACCCTCCAATTCATATCAAATCACAAAACTACAATTTTAAGCCGCAATGACTTGATCTCGCACACCATGAATATTTATAAATCATTTTTAAGGCAAAAAGTGTAGTATATATGGCGAAATTGAGTGTTTAATCCATAATTGTACATTTTAAAATTTAAAACAGCAATCTCAGCCTGATCCAGGCCGAGATTAACATGAACACATGAACGAGCCGCTATCCTAAAACACTGTCTTGAATGAATTTAAGAGAAAGAATGACCAAAGTTAATAATCCGCCAATACGACCGGATGACGACATTCCGATGGGCCAATTTGAAGGCCGGTGGTGGGTGGCCCACACCAAACCGCGTCAGGAAAAAACGCTGGCTTGGGATTTTTTCCGTTCAGGCAGGCGGTATTTCGCTCCGATGTACAAGGCGACAAGGCGAAGCAAGGGCCGGGCCTGGCAATCCGTTCTGCCCTTATTTCCGGGATACGTGTTTTTGTGCGGAAGTGAAGATGATAGACTTTTTGCGTTACAAACGAATCGAATTGCGAATATCATCGAAGTTCCTGAACAGGCGAAACTGCTGGAAGAGCTCTCAGCTATCCAGCTGCTTTTGGATTCCGACCTGGCGGTAAGTTCCCGTTCTTTGCTGCAGAAAGGCACGATCTGCCGGATAAGCTCTGGTCCGTTGTGCGGTCTGGAAGGTAGAATCGAACGCCATAAAGGCAAGGCAAGGTTCGTTGTGAACGTTTCGATCCTGGGCCAGGCTGCGATGGTGGAAATAGATGCTGATTTACTGGAACCTGTAACCTGATACAGGCTTATGTGCCGATAAAAGGTATTGAAAGATAATTATTGAGCGGCTGTTTTTCAGCCTGATCAATATCGAAAAGACAACATAAGTTCCCTGGTCGACTGCAGTTATTAAAAGTTCGTTTTAAAAAATATCGACAGCCGACGGGGACGGAGTCTATCCGCGTCAGTCTATAAAAAGGTTTTCTCAAGAAGTTTTTTGCGTGCAGGAAAGGTTGATCGAAGAATGAAGAACTTTGCGATTATTGGTGTAGGCGGATTCATTGCTCCGCGGCATTTGCGAGCGATCAAGGAAACCGGAAACAAATGCGTAGCAGCATTGGACAAGCACGACTCGGTCGGGATAATCGACTCATTTTTCCCGGATGCCGACTTCTTTACCGAGTTCGAACGATTCGACAGGCACATCGACAAGCTTCAACGGGACAAGGGCCAGAAGATTGACTACGTTTCCATATGCTCGCCGAATTATCTTCACGATTCCCACATCCGATTTGCCCTGCGGATCGGTGCTGACGCCATCTGTGAAAAGCCCATCGTATTGAATCCATGGAATCTTGATGCCTTGGAGAAATTGGCTGGCGAGTATGGCAGGACGGTGAATGTTATTCTTCAGCTCAGGCTGCACTCAGCCATCAAAGCGCTGCGGGAGAAAATACTCTCAGCCCCGGCTGATAAAAAATACGACATTCAGCTCACCTATATCGCTCCACGTGGACATTGGTACCTGACTTCGTGGAAGGGTGATGTCCAGAAATCAGGCGGAGTGGCAACAAACATAGGCGTGCACTTCTTTGATATGCTGACGTGGATTTTTGGCGGAGTAACTGCCAACACGGTTAATATTTCAACCCCGACGAAGATGGCTGGCATCCTTGAGCTAGAGCACGCTAACGTCAGGTGGTTCCTTTCGCTGGATAAGAACGATCTTCCTTCCGACGATAGCGGCGGGAAGCCACAGACTTTTCGTTCAATTACGGTCGATGGGGAAGAGATTGAATTTTCCGGCGGTTTTACAGATTTGCACACGACTAGCTACGAAGAGATACTCGCAGGCCGGGGTTTCAGTATGGAAGACACCCGCCAGGCAATCGAGATCGTTTCAACCGTTCGTACAGCGGAGCCTATCGGCTTGACTGGCGATTACCATCCAATCCTTAAAAACATCAAAATCGACTGATTCGAGGCTACCTAATATGAACGATCAAAAATATTTTGCCCACGAAAGTGCTTATGTTGACGACGGCGCCGAGATTGGCGAAGGTACGAAGGTGTGGCATTTTTCTCACATCCTGCCTGGCGCGAAGATCGGTGAGCGTTGTATCTTTGGCCAAAACTGCAGCGTTGCCGGCGGGGTCGTCATAGGCAACAACGTAAAAGTGCAGAACAACGTATCCATTTACACCGGCACGATAATTGAAGATGACGTATTCTTGGGCCCCAGTTGCGTATTGACGAATGTAACCAACCCGCGCAGCCAGGTCGTACGACATTCACTCTATGAGACTACCCTCCTCAAACGCGGCGCGTCGGTAGGCGCGAATGCGACAATCGTCTGCGGAATTACGGTCGGCAGATACGCTTTCATCGCAGCTGGTGCGGTGGTGGCGAAAGACGTTCCTGACTATGCCCTGATGATAGGCCTGCCTGCCAGGCAAGTGGGTTGGATAAGCAGGCATGGCCATCGTCTTGCCAACCCCGATGCCGACGGTATCATGATCTGCCCGGAAAGCAAATATCGATACCAGGAAAAATCTCCCGGTGTTTTGAGATGCCTCGACCTCGATGAAGAAGCACCGCTCCCGGCAGAACTGAGCCAAGGCACTGTGAACTACGACGAATTCAAGAAAGCAAAGGTTTAACATGAATGTACCACTGTTGGATTTGAAGGCACAATACGCGACGATAAAAGAAGAAGCTCTTGCCGCGATTTCTGAGGTTCTTGATTCGCAAATATGCATCGGCGGGCCTAAAGTCACGGAGCTGGAAGAGAAGGTTGCCGCAGCGAGCGGGTGTAAATTTGCAGTCGGCGTTTCCAGCGGGACAGATGCAATATTGGCTGTCCTGATGAGTCTGGATATCGGCCAAGGCGACGAGGTCATCACGACCCCGTTTACGTTTTTTGCCACGGCTGGTTGTATCTCGCGGACTGGAGCTAAACCGGTGTTTGTGGATATTGATCCGAAGACGTACAACATAGACCCCGCACTCATCGAAGCCGCAATTACCGAAAAAACCAAAGCGATTATCCCCGTTCATCTCTTCGGGCAGATGGCCGACATGGATGCAATCATGGCCATTGCTAAAAAACACAACTTGGCGGTTATAGAAGATTCCGCCCAATCGATTACCAGCGAATATAAAGGCCGAAAGGCGGGGAGCATAGGCCTGGCGGGATGTTTCAGCTTCTTTCCGAGCAAAAACCTCGGCGGCATCGGTGATGGCGGGATGATAGTTACAAATGATGAAAAGTTGTACAATCGCATGGTGATTATGCGTAATCATGGCAGCAAACCGAAATATTATCACAGCTATGTTGGAGGCAATTTCCGCCTCGATCCCGTACAGGCAGCCGTGCTGCTGGTGAAGCTTCCGCATCTGGACGACTGGTCAAAAGCAAGAAGAGAGAATGCAGCCTACTATAATGAAAAGTTTGCGAGCACTGCCGTTCAGACCCCGTATATTTCCCCGGACTGCGTAACGATATACAATCAATATTGTATCCGTGTACCGCGGCGCGATGAATTAATAGCGCACCTGAAGGAAAACAATATCGGCTGCGAAATTTACTATCCAGTTCCCATGCATCTTCAGGAGTGCTTCAGTTCGCTCGGTTACAAACAGGGCAATTTTCCTAATGCGGAAAAGGCTGCCAAGGAAATCATGGCAATTCCGATTTATCCCGAACTGACTACAGAAATGCAGGACTGTGTCGTCGATACGATTCTTTCTTTTATTGAAAGGTTTTAGAATGAGCATCAAAATAATCAGTGTGGCTGGTGCCAGGCCAAATTTTATGAAAATAGCGCCACTCATGGCTGCGTTCGGCCAGCATCCAGAAATCGAACCTATGCTTGTTCATACGGGCCAGCATTATGATGAGAAAATGTCCGACCTGTTCTTCCGTCAGCTGGGCATCCCGGAACCGGACGTTAATCTGGGTATTGGCTCTGGCAGTCACGCTGTTCAGGTTGCAGAAATCATGAAAGCCTTCGAGCAAGTCGTACTCAAAGAAAAGCCTGACATTGTCCTTGTCGTTGGTGATGTGAATTCTACGATCGCCTGCGGCATGGTTGCTGTAAAACTGGGCGTCAAACTCGTGCACGTCGAAGCCGGCCTGCGTAGCGGTGACCGGGGTATGCCGGAAGAAATAAATCGTATACTGACCGATTCAATCAGCGACATGTTATTCTGCACGGAGAAATCCGGTGTGGAAAATCTGAAAAATGAAGGCGTCGCGGACAGTAGAGTTTTTTTCGTTGGCAATGTGATGATTGATACGTTGTTGAAGAATCGCGAAAAGGCCGAAGCCAGTACTATCATGGACGAGCTTGGCCTGGAGCCTAAAACCTTTGCGACCATGACCATCCATCGCCCCAGCAATGTGGACAATGCTGCGACTTTTTCAAAGCTTCTTGACGCTATCGAAAAAATTCAGCAGGAAATAACTATCATATGCCCCATGCACCCACGGACGAAAAATAATCTGCCCAAGCTTGGCCTGCAGGAACGCGTAGAAAAGATGAAAAACATCCGCATACTTGAGCCGATCGGCTATCTGGACTTTTTAAAACTCAACGCCAACGCCAAGGTTTGTCTTACCGATTCCGGCGGCCTGCAGGAAGAGACTACCGTTCTTCGAGTGCCCTGCATTACCATGCGGGAAAACACGGAACGCCCCATTACCTGTGAGGTCGGCACTAATCAGCTTGTTGGTACAGACCCGGATGCGATTTTGGCTGCATGGGAAAAAGTAAAGGCTGGTGAATATGACAATCGAAATATCCCATATCTCTGGGACGGCCAGGCTGCGGAAAGAATAGCAGAGATAATAGTAAATAATTCAAACTGACCGTTTTTCGTTTTTCCGCTTTAAAGGCGGCAAGGTAAAAGAGCGAATCGGTCACTTTGAGTAATAAAAAATAGCAGAATACTCGCAAATGAAACATACCTTGGATAAGAGCGCGTTTTCTATCGGATCTTTGCACGGAGAATCCGACGAGAAAATTTTCTGGAAGTCACAATCGCCAGCCCAGCGCCTTGAAGCACTGGAACTGATGAGGCAAATAAATTATGGCTACAATCCAGCTACCGCAAGACTTCAAAGATTTTTTGAGACTACTAAACTCAAGTAAAGTCGAGTATTTAGTGATCGGAGGTTACGCCGTAAGCTATCGGCTATCCTCGCAGCACGGGTAATATGGATATATGGGTGGCGATTCATCCGGCCAATGCGAAAAAAATTGTTGAGATACTGAAAAAGTTTGGTTTCGCAGAACAGGACTTATCGGCTGATTTATTTCTCGAAAAGAATCAGATCATCCGCATGGGTGTACCACCTATCCGAATCGAGATACTAACGTCGATTTCGGGAGTAGAGTTCGGCGATTGTTACAATTCTCGCATAACGGATACCATTGATGGCATTGAGATAAACCTGATAAACCTGGAGAATCTCAAGAAGAACAAACAGGCTGCCGGACGACATAAAGACCTAAATGACCTGGAATGTTTATGAAAAAACTGTCGCCGTTTGGACAAATTATGAATTTCACAATAGAAAATAAAAAAGACAAGCTTATTGAGCTTTGTAAGCGATACAGGGTGTCGGAACTTGATGTTTTCGGTTCGGTGACAACGGACGATTTTGACGAGGAAAGAAGCGATATTGATTTCCTTGTCCAATTCGATCAGGCAGTTGCACTAGACCGTTTCGACAACTTTTTTAATCTGCTTGAAGAACTGAAGCAGCTTTTCCACAGACCCATTGATCTTGTGGAACCCGGCGGATTGAGGAACCCTTATTTTATCGAAATGGTCAATAAAACCAAAAGGAGGATATATGCCTCTTCATAACCCACAAAAGTATCTTTACGACATAATGGACTGTTGCCAATTTCTAATAACTTTTACAAAAAATAAGACAGTTGAAGATTATCAAAATGACAGAGCATTTCGTTCCGCCATTGAAAGGGAGCTTCAGATAATTGGCGAAGCGATAAATCTGCTTGATAAGGTAAGCCCTGAAACGGCCGCCAAAATATCAGAATACCGCAATATTATTGATTTTCGCAACATCCTGGTTCATGGCTATGACAGTCTAAACCCGAAAACTGTATGGAATGTCGTTGAAACCAAACTCGAGCCTTTGCTAAAGCAATCCCGGGCGTTATTGTGATAAAAGACACCCTTTTTAGGAATCGCTGAGATAATAATAGCCCAAAGCGGGTGAACTGGGTTAAACGGTCAACATGTAGACTCGGAAAAGATTTTTAATCTTAAAAAACATATCAAACTATAGTTTTTTTCTATAGACCATAAGGTTTTGGCCTTGTAAAAATTGAAAAAACCGATAGAATAAACCACTCGCTTGGGTAGCTGAATCAAGTCATGAATACAACACATTGCGTTTTATTTCTCCGCAGGGGGAGATAAGCAATAATAAATGTAGGATTGGTAGGGTTCTTCGGGTGGTCCGGTGGAAACAACGCTTTATGGGAGATTTTAAGGAGAAGAAGAATGAAGTTTTTTAGTGCTTATTTCATGTTACCAGTAGTTCTTACAGCTTTGCTTGCAGGCTCCGCATCCGCGACTCTGATTGATGTGATCGACAATGGCGATGACGGCTACAGCACAACAGGTGGCTGGGGTACAATTTCCAGCAAAGCCGATGATTTCAAAAACGATATAGATTACACGGAATCGGCTGATCACACAGCGACTTGGTCTTTTAGTGAATTGGACGCCGGCACCTATAAGGTTTATGCCATCTGGGTTCCCTTATTTTCCCCCGGCAACAACGATCAGCATGCGAAGTATAATATCTCCGACGGTGGCAGTACGGCTATCGATGTAAATCAGAATTTATCGCCAGCACACGATCTTCAAATCACGGATGGCTCTGGTAATCTGTGGTTCGAAAAGTTGGGAACAGTCACGGTCAGTGACGGCACGCTTGATGTCACCATATGGAATCCCGTGGCTACGGGTAATTATATCGTCGCCGATGCCGTTGCGATCAGCGCTCCTGAGCCAGCGACGCTTGGCTTGCTTGGCATTGGCGGTTTTTGGGCTGTTCATCGTCGTAATCGAGTTTCCCGCAACTGAGCAAGCTTTATTGGATAGCCTGGCAAGCCTGCCCGATGGCAGAGCTGGCTAACTCCACGACAGATAAAGCGAGATTCATGACATATGAAGCTTAATCGGCGGTATATGAAGCTTAATCGGCGGCATATGAAGCTTGATCTGTGACATATGAAGCTTAATCCATGGCAAAATAGGGTTATTTTATGACAGATTAAATCGGCCATACCACAACTAAACCCATCATTTACAACCACTTAGCAGCTAAAAGCAGTTTTTCCGACTACTGATTACTGTTTACTGAAAGCTTTTTAAAAAAATTTAAAAAATTTTAAAAGATGCTTTCCGCACGGGGCGGGGGCGTAATGTTTATTGTTTTTTTGTGAAAGGACGTGTAGTAATGGCACAATTCCCGAATAGTGAAATGGCAATTGTAGAACTGGGTAACGACATGGTTACTGGTTTTACGGAGAACCCGGCGATTTATCCTGATCCACCGGTATCGACGTTGGACTTGGTAGCTATGTTAAGTGGATGCGTAACGACTCACAATGCATCCGTTGCAGCCCAGGCCGCCGCGGAGCAGGCCACCGCCGACAAAAACGAAGCCTTCGGCAACCTCATCGATGCGATGAAATCAGACCTGCGTTATGCGGAGAATACGGTTAATTACGAGGATGATAAGTTGAAGCTCATTGGCTGGGCTGGCCGCAAGCAACGAACGCCTTTGGTGGCGCCGGGCCAGACACGAATGCTGGAAGCCACGCGACAGGGCGCAGCTTGGGTGTTCCTGGATTGGAAAGCACCTTCCGACGGCGGCAAGCCGGCTGCTTATAAAGTTATGCGTCGAGAGCGAGATGGCGGCACTTGGGCATCCATCGCCACCGCCATGATTACCGAGGTGACGCTGGTGGATCAACCTCGCGGAAAAGAGCTGGAATATCAGATTATCGCCGTAAACAAAGCCGGCGACGGCGAACCGTCGAATACGGTGATGGCTATTTTGTAAGGAAGTATTGAAGGCAGCAGACAGCAGTTGGGCGGGATTTTTAAAATTAAAAAAATGACAAAACCGCCCAACTGCTTGCCCTTTGCCTACAGCCTGTTAGCTATAGCCTTCTAACTTCATATCTTCTCATGGGCATCAGAATGAAGCGGATTCTTTAAATATCCTTTGGAGATCGCGATTAAAACAACTCAACACAGGTATGTTCGTAATACCATTGCCAACTTGATTGGTAATGGTGTCATTGCAGCCATGATGTTTGTGGTAACGCCTCTACTGATACGTCTCCTTGGCGATACTCAGTATGGACTGTTTCGTGTCGCACTGGTTTCGGTGGTGTCCTATGCAAGCATATTGGATTTGGGTTTGAATAATGCCGTAAGAAGATTTTTTTCAGATGCAATACATCACAAGAATAACGAGCAGGCAAACCAGGTTCTCGGGATAGCTTATAGCCTTTACCTGGCCATATCCGCGGTCGCGATGGTTTCCACGGCTGTTTTGTTGTGGTGGCTGCCAGGCTGGGTTCAAACCCCCGCAGAATTGATTTGGCCATTTCGTGGGCTTTTATTGGGGGCTGCCATTTATGTTTCATGTCAGTTTCTATTCTGCCCTCTTCGCAGTATTTTTGTGGCTTTCAGTCGATACGATTTGCTTCAGATTTCAATGGTTCTGACAAGAGCATTACTTTTTGCGATTGCAATAGGTTTATTGATCTTCTGGCAGAAAAGTCTTACCGCCATGACAATTGCAGCAATAGGTTCAAGTGTTATTGTTCTGATTATAACAGCCTTAATGGCAAGAAACATTTATCCTGCCATGTCGATTAAATGGAACTATAAAGATCGCAGTCTCCAAAAGAAAATTTTCTCCTTTGGCGGCTACGGACTCATGATTGCCATAGGCCCTTTGATTATCTACCAGACTCAGGATGTATTGATCTCCGGCTTTATGGGGCCGGCTAACGTTACAACCTATGCAATTGCCGCGATTCTCATGACACAAATGCGTGCTCTCGGGGCTGCTTTTGCTTCCCCGCTGTTTCCAATAGCAAGCAAGCTCAAAGCCCAGGGCGACAGCCAGGGAGTTCAAAACTTGCTCCTGGCAGGTACGAAACGATGCCTTTGGATATGGGTCTCGGTAGCCGGACCGTTGGTGATTTTTGCCGGCGATTTTATCACTGTATGGATAGGCCCGCAATATCGCTGGGTTGAGGTGCTTGTTTGGATACTTTTGATCGGGAATTTGGGGACAACTATCGGATATGCCCCAATATACGTTCTTACCGCATCGGGCAGCATAAAATGGCTTGGTTACACGCAAGTTGCAATGTCGGTGGCGGCGGTTGGCGGCATGTTATTTGTGTTGGGATTAACAAGTTGGGGGCTTTTGGGATTGGCTTGGGTAATCTCTCTGCTTTTGGTTGTGCGAACCGGTGTGTTATCACCCATTTATGCTTGTATGCAACTAAAAATGAATATCGGTAGGTACTTTTTAAAAACCCTTGGGCCTTTACTTATAACTTTGATTTTGGCCGTTGGTATAAGCTATGCTGTCCGCTCTATGTTTATGCCCAAAACGCTTATAGGTACTTTGGTATGCATTATAATTCTAGTATTCATAAGCGGCGGCATGGGCGGCTTTCTCGTATTGCCCGCGAATGAACGAAAAAAATTTTGGGCCAAGTTTTCCAAGAACCGTAATTAACGCAATTATCCTATCCTGCTGCCGAAAATTAATTGAATCGCAATAAAGAAAATATTATGACTAAGAAAATTGCCGGTCTATCAGCTATATTCAATAACAGAGGAACTGTTCTACAGCTTTATGCATTACAAGAAGCCGTAAAAAAGCTGGGGTATGACTATGAAGTAATTAACTATATGAATATCAGACCTTTTGGCCAACGGATGCTTGGCAAGTGGAATCTTATCTCCACCTGTTTACAAGATCCCGGCGAGCTTCGAAGACGTTTTTTGCGACGGCGTGCTCGCACAAATTCTCAGCCTTACCGGGAAGGGCATGAAAAGCTACTTCAGAAATACAAGCATTTCCTATCACATGATATTCAACTGAGTGAAAATTGCTATAAAAGTTTTGAGGAATTGAAGGACGGCTGTACCAGCTATGACGCTTACGTATGCGGGAGCGATCAGATATGGAATCCTATGGTTTATTTCAACAACCCCGCCTACTTTCTCGCCTTTGCTCCTCAATCAAAACGTATCGCGTATGCCCCAAGTGTGGCATTGAGCTCTATCCCCACAAAATACCGCGAAGGGATGAAACAACTTATCAGTCCCATTCCACATGTTTCAGTCCGCGAGCAAAGCTCGGTGAAGATTCTCCAGGAACTCACTGGTCGAAGTGATATTTTTTCCGTCGTCGATCCTACTATGTTGCTAACGAGAGATGATTGGAATGAATGTGCTGCCCCTGCATCAATTCAGGGACCTTATATTTTGTGTTATATTATAGAATCGGATGCATATGTTCGCCAAAGAGTACAAATGTTGGCCCAACGCTTTAAGATGCCTATTGTGGCAATCGCGTTGAATTATCTCGAAATCGACGATAGTAGTGGTGTTCAACAGGTTTTTGATGCAGGACCAAAAGACTTTTTAACATTAATCCGAAATGCCGAGTTAGTCTGTACGGATTCCTTTCACGGCACGGTCTTTTCAATACTTTTCCAAAGACCTTTTTATTCATTTCAACGCTATGCCAAAACAGCGTCGTCAAAGACTTTTTCTCGAATCTCAGACATGCTGCAGTCTCTGTCACTCGCATCACGCCTAGTCAATCGTGATACTCCAATGCCGGAGAACCCTTTCGACATCAACTTTGAAGAGCCACAACGCCTTTTGCAGCAGCAGTGTGACTTTTCATGGGATTATCTTAAGAATGCCTTGGAAGATGCAACCGCTATTAACAGCAAATGAAAGTTATGATGCTCTGTAACCCAAATGAATGTACTGGATGTTGGGCATGTGTCAGTGCCTGCGCTCAAAATTGCCTGACAATGCAAGCGAACGATGAAGGACATCTTGTTCCAATCATTGACGAAAACAGGTGTACCAACTGCCTGGCTTGCAGCAAGGTCTGCCCTGTCCTGCACCTTCCCGCGTCCGATCATCAGGAAAATCCTGATGTATATGCAGTATTTAACCGAGATCGCCATATTCGCGATGAAAGTACATCCGGTGGAGCTTTTTCTGCTTTTGCCGAAGAAATATTATCTCGAGGAGGAGTGGTATTTGGGGCTGCCTATGACGAGAACCTGAAAGTTTCTCATATAGCGGTTTCTTCAGTGGATAATTTGAAAAAATTGAGAGTTTCAAAATATGTCCAGAGTGAAATCGGTGAAACATTTCGTCAAACCAGAGATCTTTTACAAAACACAGAAAAACCGGTCTTGTTTTCTGGAACCCCCTGTCAAATCGCAGGCCTATTATCTTATCTTGGCAAATTAGGAAGTAGTCCAAACCTGTATACAATTGATCTAGTTTGCTATGGTGTTCCACCGGCTGAGATTTTCCAAAAATATATGGATTTTATCCATAGGAAACACGGCTCCCCTATTGCCGGTTTTTCTTTTCGTGATAAACGCGACGGCTGGCGGAACTCAGCCACAAACATCACGTTTGCCAACGGAAAAGAAATTCATGCCTATGATGGAGACGAAGCCACTTTTAAAGAAGCATATTACAAACGTCTCATGATGCGTAACTCGTGCCATAATTGCCGCTTTTCCAAACTACCTCGACTTAGCGACATCACTATTGGGGACTTTTGGAGCATTGGAAAGGAATGTCCTTTTCATCATGACACAACAGGCGGCATAACCCTTACAATGGTTCACAGTGCTAAAGGCCAATTGCTTTTTGAAGAAAGCGGCCAAAGAATCCACTTTGAAAAACGTTCACTAGAAGAAGCCCTGGCAGGCGGCGAGATGATTTGCGGATCAGCAAAAGAAAATCCGCTCCGCAAGCAATTTCTAATAGACGCTCGGAATATGCCGTTTGAATTGCTGATAAAAAAATACATGAACAAAAGGCCACATGGAACACGCTGGCTTCTCAGGAAATTACTTGGCTCCAGAAATTATTTCAGAATCAAAAATCGGCTTGTTAAATAGCCAGCCAGAGGCAGACTGTGAAAATAGCGTTTCATATAACTGGTCGCGAAGGGGGAGGGGTGGCAATGGTGGTGCGTCACTTAGCGAACGAATTAAAAACATTAGGGCATGAGATTTATTTTCTTTCGGATCAGGAGGGGAAATTTGCCGAAGAGGCTCAAGGCCTGGGGGAGGTGCAAATAACACAAGTAGCCTGCATGAAACACCGCTCATGGCATTTGGGTCCGATTCGATTACCCAATATTTTCCAGCTATTGCATGATTGGAAAATTGTAAAAAACGCCCAAAAAAAACTGGTAAATATTTTACAGAAACTTCAGCCTGATGTGGTAATTGGTAACGGAATGGCATCTGGGGCATTGCTTGGAAAACCCTGTCATAAAGCAGGATCGCCGTTGGTTATATGCTTGCATGGGGTGGGGGCATCGCACAATGATATCTTTTCCATGCGGGCGAGAATATCAGCCAGATACCTTAATCTAGCCGACAAAATTGTTGGAGTTTCCAAGGCGGTAAATCACCGTTATGCTCCTTTTTTGCATATTCCGACAGAAACGATATACAACTGCCCCAAGCCTTTGACACTTAACGGAAAATTCGCCGAGGCTTTTAGAAAGGAACATAATATTCCTGCCGACGCCCATATAATAGGCGGAGCTGGCCGGATGATTTCAGCCAAGGGACATCATGTGCTGATTGAGGCAATAAAATTATTGCGAGACGAGGGAGTCGATGTTTATTGCGTAATAGCTGGAGATGCAGATGGTCATGAAAAATATTTTGAAAGTTTACTGGAGTGTATTAGACAATATAAATTAGAGGGTCGAGTATTCATGCCTGGTTTCATGGCCATGGAGAATTTTCTGGCAATAATTGATATCTTCTGTCACACCTACATTGGAGCTGAGGGTCTTGGCTTGACCATTCTGGAAGCAATGCAGGCAGGCAGGCCGGTTATTGCCACAAATTCCGGTGGCCCATGCGAGATAATCAAAAATGCAGAGGAAGGCATTTTGATCAGCCCCGGTTCTGCAGAATTGCTGAGTTCCACTATAAAAGACCTCTTGGCTGATGAAAAACGCCAGAGTTTAATTCGTACTAACGCCAAGAAACGTATTGAAGAGACTTTTAACTATTCGAAATGGGTTTTTAAATGGGATGTTGTGCTGCGGTCTGTTACATAAGAAGAATAACCATCATCCGCAGAATGTAAACGGTGTTTTGGAAAAAATTTGTGAATATCCAAGATCAGAAAAGAACACACAGTAGTTTTGACCAGTTCCTGGTTATGATTATCTTTTAATGGGAGTTATAAATAGTGTCCATTTTGTTAACCATTATTGTTGTTGGGGTACTGCTTTTGGGGTTACGATACCCTTTGCTGATTTTGGTGGCCTTGTGGGTTTCCACACACACCAAACTGATGTTGGCTTACTATGCGCCATTATTTCAGACAGTCGATTTCATGGTACTTGCCCTTGTCTTTGCCGTCCTCGCTTTTGGTGGACATTATTTGTTGAATCCTCAAAAAATCAGATTCAACTGGCGAGTCGGGTGTGTGTTTTTTGCAATGATAATCTTTCATTCCATCTCCTATCTATGGGGTCCAGAAACTGCACATTCATTTGAATTGCTGACCAAAGGCAGCCTCATCGGAATTGCCTTTTTTCTCATTCCTTTTTTCTATATTCAATCTGAGAAACAAGCTGATCGATTCCTTCGCATGGTTTTTTGGGTGGGATGTATTTTAGCAATTGGAACAGTTTTTTTTCCAAACCTGGACAATCAGGCCAGAGGGACTTTTTTATCGGCAGTTCCCCTGAGTCTGTCTTACTCCTTGGGCATGGGAATATTGGCTGCACTTACATTGATTATTCGCACAGACAAAGGCCAATGGTTGAGACGGATATATTGGTTTGGCATCCCAGTTCTCGCTGCTGGCATGTTCATGACGGGTTCACGAGGGCCTGTTTTAACTTGTGGCTTTGGCGTTCTTGTTTTCATGGTTTTGGCCAGGAGACAATTTGGATTCAGCAGATGGGTCTTGATGGGAATGTTCGGATTGATGACAGTGATCGCAATCATTATTTTCGTTCCGGAAAACCACATGGCCAGAATTGCGTCAATTTTTGCAATTTACGAAAGCGGGGATATGGAGGGAACCGGCAGGAAAGACCTCTGGGAAATTGCATGGACTGGAATTAAACAAAGTCCCGTTTTTGGTAACGGGCTTGGAAGTTTTGACGCAAAAACAGACTTAGATTATCCTCACAATATTTTTCTTGATATCTGGAATGAAAGCGGCATTTCGACCGTGTTATTTTTTATCCTGTTTCTTGTATCCGTCAGTGTCGTTTCAATCAAAAGAATTCGTCTTCTCAAGAATGATCGCAACCAGACCATTATGGCTGGTTTTTTAGCCATGTTTCTGGCTACTTTCTTGGAAGAATGCAAGTCCGGTGGATGGATAGACTACCGTTATTTATGGTTAATGGGAGGCTTCTGTATTTCTTACGCGATGCTTTTTGTTGACTATGACGCAAACTACTCAATGTATGCAAAAGACTCACAAATATCTTGAATAACATGGGGCTAAAAAAGTTTTTAAAAGGTAGACGTATTGAAATTCATATTATCAATCACCTTGTCTTGAATTAATTGGAGAGTAATTATGCGAATTGCGATGTTGGCAAGCGGCCACGTGGTTAATGACGCTAGGGTAATGCAAAAGCAGGCTACCAGTTTGGCGATAGCAGGTCATGAGGTGGTAGTCTTTGGCAGCGGAGGGGAAACTAAAACAGATATCCCTGGATTGGAACTTGTAAAACTTCGTTCCGATGCGGTTAAAAGCCTCAAAGATCGACGACAGGTATTACCGCGCTTATACAAGGCTGCAATAGACTGGAAGCCGGACGTAGTAACATGTCACGAACCTGAAAGTGCCTGGATTGGGATCAAGGTTGCAAAGAAGACCGGTGCAAAAATGATCTTTGATGTACATGAACTTTATTACGAAACGCTTTCCTGGCGAATGCCGAAGTTGATGAAGCCTTTTGTCAAAAGAAGCGTAAAGATGCTGCTCAGGCACATCGCTCGCCGAGCGGATTGGATTACTGTGGTTTCCCCGGCAAACCTGGATTTCTTCTTGCCTTACCAGAAAGAAGGCAGAGTTGAAATAATTCATAATAGTCCCAGGCCTGAGAGTTTCCCGCTGTGCGACCATGATATTTCGGGCCCAATCACAATTTGCCATGAGGGCAATCTGGATCGAGGCCGAGGGATGGTTGAGATGCTGGAGGCGTTGGCATTGGCAAGAAGGGAAGTTGACCTAAGGTTACGGTTTTTAGGCAAAGTCAGGCCCGCTGACCAAACACTCTTCGACAAGACCGTTGAAAAGTTGGATCTGGCAGAGTCAATTATTGGCCCTCAATGGATAAACTTCAGCGAATTGGGCAAGTCGCTTTCACAGGGGCAAATTGGTATTGTTGCCATGCAACCTACGCCCAACAACTACCTGAGCCTCAGCAACAAGATCTACAATTACATGGCCTGCGGAATGGCTATGATTGTACCCAAGGGTTCAGCTTCTGAGGATTTGGCTACCGAGCATCATTCAGGCCTTGCTGTTGACACCACAAAACCAGAACAAATTGCTGCTGCATTTGTCAAGCTTGCTCAGAATAAAAAACTTCGTCAACAACAAGGAGCCAATGGACGAAAGGCTATTGAGGAAAAACTGGGCTGGCACCGCATGGAAGCAAGGCTACTGGAAATATACGCACAACTTGCCTGATACGGCTATATCCGGCAAAGTCACAGTTTGTTCGCTATAACGAATTTAAGGCAGATTCTGCCAAATTTTCCAGATATTTTACGAAAGCGGGATAGACCACAGCCGCAGCCAGTTTCTCATTAAATAATTTCGATGCGTTTTCCTTTTGTTTTTCCAGCATGGAAGCATCGTCGCGGTATGTTCGGATGATCTGGACGAGATTTTCAGGGGATTCGTATCGTTGTCCGCAATTATTTTGGGTTATCAATTCCGTTATGTAACCTTCTATCGCTGAAAGAATCGGCAGGTATCCCGAGAGATATTCACCAGCCTTATTTGACAGGCTGACTTTGAAGCTGGGGTCTTCAATATAAGGCAGAATCCCCAGGCTGGAAAGTTCCATGAGAGACCATATTCTAGGCTGATCGATCCAGCCTGGGAACTTAACATTGGGGAGCTCGGATGTTTTGGCGATAAGCGTATCAAATTGTTTACCCATGCCCCCGAAAATAAACTCCACTGGCTTTTCATCATCCATCAGCAGCCTGGCTGCGTTTATGACAGTTTCGTAATTATACAAAGGCCCAAGCGTGCCGAAAAAACATATGCGAAAAACGCGATCATTCCGCCTTATTCCCAGAGAATCCCAGAACTCTCTCCCCTTCTCCATTGCAGCCTCAGGCGGTTTTTCCGAAATAGAACCTATCGGGAAAACCTGATCCAGATCAGTCTTGTCACGATTACCCTTGTCAAGCCCCCATTGAAGCATTCCCGGCGCCGTGCCTGCTATTGCCGTTGCATTTGCAAACGCGCGACTTACTCGCCGATTCATCGGACGAGTACATAGCCAAACAGCCGGGGCCATCCACTTCGGGACAAGTGAAAAAAAAACGTCAGGCCAGAAGTCTCTCACGTCCAACAAGGAAGCTGCCTGGTATTTTTTGCCTAGTCGTACTGCAAGCGCACAGAAATAGTCAGTGGGAATTCCGGCAACTATAACCTGGGGCTTGGGCATTGACTCGCACAGACTTTCAACCCGCCTGGCCAGTATTTTGTGATCCCGGAAACGCACCGGAGAAGTATTCTGCTTATAACCCGGGGTATGTATCCACCGAACGGTTAATCCGGGCAACAGTTCTTCCTGGTGATCTTTTCCAAAACGATGTTCCTTCCTGAAATGGTCAAAATCGTCCGTCCACCAGACAACCTCATGCCCTGCTGCTATCAACGCCTCGGCCAACATTGTGTATCGACCTTTTCGAGTACCTCGCTGGCGATGATCCCACGGGGTCGATTCAGATGCTTTCAATATCCAGACTCGCATTATCCCTCACCTTCCAAATCTCTTTTATCCGCGATCTCAGTCTGACTGGGCTGTTTCCTGGCGAAGTGTACATGCACCAATATCGAAAATATGCCAAACCACGACAGGATAAAAATCAGGATACCCAAACGCAAAAGCTGGCTTTCCGTCTTCGCGTACAAGATCGCCAACGCGGCACAGACAATGAATTGCAAAGAATATACGCCCGTGACGGCGGCATGGCTCCAGCCGCTGCGGATAAGCAGTTGGTAGTGATGCTCCCTGTGCGGTTTAAGAAAATTCTCACGGCGAATTATCCGCTTGATCAGCGTAAACGTACCGTCGTAAAGATACAGACTGAATGGAATCAAAAATGCGACCCATGGAATATTTGTACACGCCGCTCCGATAATTGTAAGCATCGCCAGACTGAAACCCAACACCGTCGAGCCGACATCCCCCATAAAAGTTTTGGCTTTGGGGAAATTATGTGGAAGAAATCCAAGGCAACCGCCTGCAATGGAAGCTGAAATGAGTATGCTGTTGGCTTCACCGTGCATTGCAAGGAGAATTGAAACAGCAAGGCCTCCAACTATACCTTGCGCAGAAGAAATGCCATTAATGCCATCCATAAAATTGAAAAAATTAAGAAAGCCCACTACAAAGAAAGTAGCCAATAACAGCCCGGCAATTGGGGGTATGGGTGGGAAGTTTTGCATGTAAGGCAGGCCGATAGCCGGTATTTCCAAGCCTACAAGATAAACAAGAAGACCAGCCCCTAAAATATGCACCGCAAGTCTTGGCAAGGATGGCAAGGTGAAAATGTCGTCCAGAAAACTGACAGCGGCAACAGCTATTCCCAAACCAAGGGCAACGGCAAGTGCTGGGGTAAAATGGCAGACCACCAACGAAGAAATTACAACTCCAAGGAGAATTCCAAGCCCGCCAATTCGCGGGACAGGCACTTCATGGCTGGAACGTTCCCCTGGAATGTCCATAACCTTCCAACGCTTCGCAAGCCAGATGATCGGAAAAAGCAGAACCCAGGCAACCAGCGCAGCAAGAAGAAAAGCTATCGCCTGTCTATTCCACATAATCATCGCTACGACCATTTTCACTCCCTGTTGATTTTCAGGACAACGTTCTGACAATTATCCTATTTTGTGTATTCCGCAAGAGTTGTTTTAAAGACATCGGCGGAATACAGAACCTCGTCATAAGTTAAATTAGTATGAAAAGGCAATGCCACCGTTCGCTCGCATAATGCTTCACAAATGGGAAAATCCCCAGGCTTGTAGCCCAGTAACTCCCGCATAAATTTCTGGAGGTGAATAGGCGGGAAATATCTGGCTGAACCTATGCCACGTTTGATCAACTCGTTGTAAATCGCATCACGGTCGGCTTCTGAAAAAGATTCGTCAAGCCGTACCACAAAAACAAACCAGCTGGCTTTCTCCGGGGTAGCAAACTTCGGCAGCTTGATACCCGGCACATCGCACAATTCCTGTCTGTACCACTCAGCCACCTGTCTTCGCTGAGCCAGGAACTGATCGATTCGCTTAAGCTGAATTGATCCCAATGTAGCTGACAACTCCGACATGCGGTAGTTGTACCCGATCCTGACGTGATTATGCCCTTCCCTGCCTTGATTTCGCATGGACATACAAACGTCGCGAATATCTTCCCTATCTGTTACGATCATGCCCCCCTCGCCGGTGGTGATCTGCTTGTTGGGGTAAAACCCAAACACCCCGCAGTCGCCAAAGTTACCAGCGGGCCTGCCTTCCAGCGAACCACCCAGGGCCTCACAACAATCCTCGATCATCAACAAATTGTGTTTACGCGCTATTCGCTCGTATTCATCAAAATGAGCCGTATTGCCGAAAACTTCCACCGGCAGGATCGCCTTGGTTCGCGGAGTAATTGCAGCTTCTATAGCTGCGGGATCCATGTTGTAGGTTTCGGGGTCAATATCAACGAAAACCGGCGTGGCCCGCTCGAAAAGGACGCAATTGGTCGTAGCTATAAACGAAAACGGCGTGGTTATTACCTCGTCACCGTCACTGATGCCCAAAGCTTTGACGCAAAGATGCAGGCCGCTGGTTCCACTGTTAACCGCAATGCCATATTTTCTGCCGACTCTGGATGCACAACTTGCTTCAAATGCTTCGACACATGGTCCGAGACTCAGGCGATCGCTACGCATTACGTTAACAACAGCTTGGATTTCCGCTTCGGAAATATCTTGGCCTGAAAGAGGTATTGATTTAGTGTTCATTTCTTTCCTTTTACAAGTAAATACGGGAAACGTCATTATAACAGATATCGACGCTTCAAGGGGGGAGTTTAAGAAAAAAACAGCCTGCGTGGCGCGGGCATCTCACGCAAGTGTCAGCCAATCCAAAAAGAGTCCAGCTATTTTCGATGACGAACAATAGCAATACAACCCATCGACAGGAGCATTATGGTGGTTGGTTCGGGAATGTTTGTGGAAGAGCCGGCAACATGGCCGAAGTTGGCTTGAACAGCGGCGTAATCGCCGGCGGAGACTACTCCATCGCCATTAGCATCGCCGGGAATACCAGCTGGGCCAAGATTACCAAAGTTAGCCTGGACACTTGCATAATCCCCTGCCGAGACCACCCCATCGCGGTTGGCATCACCAGCCAGCAGTTCCACGTCAGCGGTTGCATAGTAAAATGCCGTCGAACCGAAAAGGACATTACCGCCATTGCCATAGTTTTCAATTATTACGTCTATACCATCGTTGAAAGGCACAGGGTCAGCTATCCGCCAGCGATACTGATCCGTCCGCAGATACGGATCGACAGATTCCTTCGTCATATCTTCCATGTTAAGCAGGCCATGATACGGCAAGGTGCCGCTGGTGGGGTACGGAACATCACCGTCACTGCTATTGGTCAGAACATGGTTGTAGTAGTATCCCCCATTGTAAGCATCTTCCAGGCCCGTGCCGTAGATAGTCCTGTTGCCGTCGACGGTAATAATATCGTCGCCCTCCAGAATATTCTTACTTGTGCCGTTCTTTTTCAGGTAAAGCATATTACCCACATAATGGCCTTGGCCTTCAACATTGAGAATCTGGTGGTAAGTTTGGCCCGCGATGGTTGTTTCCTCGCTGAAAACCGCGTGCAGATAGCCTTCGCTATCCGCAATTTCACCATATTCATATTCCACCTCAGCTGAATCAATCGAGATATTCGAGCCGGTGCTGTTATAAAGCTCAACGATGGCACCTTCGCGGAACGGCATGGGCCAGTAGCAATAGAATCCCTTGTCGCTATCCGTTCCCAGGGGCATGGACTTGTATGCAGCCCGATTGTGTCCGGCTCCGAAGAAATGTGAAACCGGAACATCGATGGCGTTTTCCTCTTGCCCGTCATATCGGACCCGTAACCTCAAGCCATCAAGACTGGCGTCTGAAGCGCCATCCATTTTCACATTCAGCCTGCCAATTCGCCCGCTGCCGGAGAGATTTGCTATTGTTGTCACAGCTCCGCCGGAAATTTCTTGAGCGGTGAGCGAGGAAACAGGCTTCGTTCCGACCGTAGTGTTTATATCGGCAGGATTACTGCCTACGGCGTTTATCATAGCCACCGTCTGCTGGCGGGCAGTGGTCTGGGCAGTCGTCAGATTTCCATTATATGCCGACACTTGAGTCTCAGCCGGCAAGAGCTGATAACCATACTGGTAATAATGATGGGTTTTGCCCCAGCCACCCGAAGTGTAATTTTTAGTTTCGATACGCAGGGAGTTTTGAAAAGCAATCGGTTCATATGAAACTTGCCCGCCAATTAGCGTTTGCACCAACGGACTTTTAAAAAGGCTGGTGTCTGAAGCTAAGTAATCACCCTGGAGCATCAAGTTGGTATCGGTATTGATGAGCAACTGACCATCGATAAAAATTTTTACCGGTATGACTCCGTTGGCACCGGCGTCAGCACAAGCATGTGGCATCCAGAATCTGGTAAGTACACCAGGCCCGGTGAGAGTTACCACGGTAGTCTCGATATTGTCGTCATCCGGGTAAGTGTTAAGTAAACCGGTGGGCGACTCGTACTGATTGTAATCGGCATTACCCCCAGCCCGATCATAGCTGCTGGCCAGGCCTGCTATTATCCCCGTCCGGGCGGTGGAGAGAGAATTCCAGTCGGATAAATTCTCATAGCCGGTAAACTCAGCATGGGCAGTCTGCAGCCCTAAAATAAAACACGAAAAATAAAAAACGCTTTTGATAACGTCTTTTCTCATCTTGGTGAAACCCTCTGTTTTATAGACTTATTTTCGTTTTCGTCTGAGTATCGAAATAGCCCCCAGACAAAGCAGGCTGATCGTTGCGGGTTCTGGAAGTAACGTATCTACACTGCTGCCGATAGTATGGCCGAAGTTGGCTTGAACAGCAGCGTAATCAGCTGCGGAAACCACGCCGTCTCCATTGGCGTCGCCCCACAGGCCAGCTCCGCCAACGTTACCGAAGTACGCCTGCACAGCTGCGTAATCAGCAGCAGAGACCACCCCGTCCCAGTTTGCGTCGCCTAATAGAAAAACAGGCAGCTGGCTCTCGATCCAATCCACATAATACGGAATCGCAGCTGCGAAATTATAATCAAACTTGTCGCTGCCGTAATAGGTCTCACTCCTGTACAGACCAATACCAGCCAGTTTCCATTCACCTGCATCCAAAACAAACACGCCACAGCCTGAATCGTGATCCGCCAAGCCCACTTCATATTCAGTACTGGTAACACTGTATTCCATACGAAATGACCAAGTCAGCCAATCGTACTTACCATCACCATTTCCATCCACCCCTTTTTGTCCCGTAGTGGTTGAGCCGCTAAACGTTTCTACCTTGTTTGTTCCCCAGCGTTCCAGGCGGGCTGAGCTGGTGTCGTCGCTATATGATGAACTGTAGCTGACACCAGTATGGCCTGTTCCCACCAGGATTGTCTCCTGATACCTGGTGAATGTTCCTTCATACAGATCGTATGAACCCGGCAAGGGTATGCCTGGGCGGGTAAGGTTCTGAACTTCGATAATCCGCAGATCAGGCCGAACGCTTTCGCCGTCGTCTGGGGGAGGGAGAGTGGAACTGACTATTTCAAACGTGTCGCTGCCAACCGTAAAAGTCAGGCCTACGTTCAGGGAATAATGACTGGCGGAAATCAGATGCCACCCGTCAATGGCTACAGAAGTTCCCGACCCCGTAGCATAAACATAATCCCAGTTCATGCCATTCCATTTGCTTGTATTGTCCGTAAAATCGCTGGTATCCGTCTCACCAACCACCAAGCCATACCCCGGAACTGGTAAAACTACCAGGCTAAGCAGAAGCACAAAGAGAATACAAAAGGCCGGCTGAAATCCATTTTTGTGCACTTTCCTCATAACCCTCTCTCTGAAAACAGGTTCCATTGTACTTATACTATCGAATCTAAGCATACCTGATTATACCACAACTTAGGCTTTTTGTAAGTATGTTGACTATTAAATTGTAGTTTTAAAGTGAAAAAAGGCGAAGAAACCCCTGATAAATGTTTTTTTACCACCCTATTGCACAACATAACAGCTATTCACAGTGAATTCGTACTCTGTCTCCGTCATTATCAACATTAATTTCCAAATCCGCCAAGGCTGATACAAGCTCATTGAAATTTCCGGATTTAAGCAAAGAATTTAAATCAAAATCCACACCTTTGTCCTTAAGGGCGTCATCGACCTGTTTCCTTGCATTGCCGGGAATAAATTTTGCCAATTTAATTCCACTACTCAACAAGGCCAGCGGCACACGAATATTTACCCGCTCTTCATCTTTTTTGTCCACTTCGACCCGGAGGAATTTAGGCTTGCCCTTGCTTGGTGCATCACCAGGCTGGCGAGACTCTGCCGATTTATCACTACCCAGAATCGCATTTATCAGCCTTTCCGCTTCATCCACGGTAATCTTCCCCTCAGCTAACATGTTCAAAATTCTTTTTCTGTCCTCATTCATTTTCAATTCTCCCTTCAAATCAAAGCCAGTAATAATTCCTTATTCTGCTTTTTTTCCTCGAGATATATTTTAAAACCCCGCAATCGACAAAACATCAGCAACAACCAGGCCGGGCCGAGAAACGACTTTTTTATGGAGATTTTTCTTGGGTATAAAATCGAAACCGGCAGCAGAAGGAAAGTGCAAGCTACCGCAAGAAACCCCATCCCGGGCCAGAACAGAAACAAAGGCAGCCAAAGGTTCATATTTTTCCCTTTATCACGGGCAACCTTAAGACGCATTATGCTCGGCGGGAATATCATTTTCGCAAGCTCTCCTCAGCCTGGGCTGCGGTAATCTGGCCTCGTTCCAATTGATCAAGAATGTCTGAGACGGGCTGGCTGGTTTCGATTTCCACAAAATCCAGTTGTGATCCTATTTTGTTAAGCCGATTCTTTACCGTGGGATAACTAATGCCGAAATATTGCTCCATCTGCTTGATCGAGCCGTGACATCTGATAAAAGCTGCAACAAAAACCTGATCTTCCGCAGAAAGCTTCGCCAGCGGCGGCGGTTCGAATTGCCCCTCAATTGCAATATCCTCCCCAGCCAGCCTGACCCGCTCAATCACAATCTCCCGCTGACCCGTCAAGGCTGTTAAAGACTTCCAATCAGAGATTCGTTTGTCATACCCATTCATTATCAACATGATCATAACAAATATATTAATTTTTTCAAGTTTTAAAACAGTAATTATTAATTTTTTTTATTTTTACTTTTTTAAAACTGTTTTATATTAATACCAAGTTCCATTAACGTATTTAATGTCTTAAATTTGATTTTTTTATTTCATATGGGAACATGCCTTGCCCGGCAACTTAATAACATAGGCCTAGAAAATGAAAATCAGGAATTTTAAAAGATGATTCGCAAAAAACTGGTCGCTTTGATAATGGTGACAACAATAGTTTCCGTAGCCAATGCGGACGACGTGTTCACAAAACTCGCTGACATGATGGCGTTAGCTCCTAATGCGACTCGTCTTATAGATCCAAAAGATGACCCCAAACCAGCAGAATTAAAGCAAAAAGAAATCGACCATCAATTTCGGATAGAAGTCGGCCCACCCCAGGCCTCACTGCTGGTCTGGATATTAGACCCGCGGGACAAGGCAGGCCAGGCCATACCACCCCAAGCGACCGTATTTATGCTGCACGGCATAATGTCGAGGATGAACGGGATGCTTTCACAGGCGAAAAAATTCCGCCGGGAAGGCTGTCGGGTAGTTTTGGTTGATTCACGCGGGCACGGCAGATCCACAGGCCAGTATTTGACCTACGGCGTTCAGGAATCCAAGGATCTTTCCCAAGTTCTCGATTTTCTTGCGGAGAAGGGATTAATAGCAGGGAATGTCGGGGTGTTTGGCATGTCTTACGGCGCAGGCACAGCCATCGAATGGGCAGGACAAGAACCTCGCGTTCAATCAGTTGTGACATATGCTTCTTTTAGCTCGCTGCGAAAAGTGGCCATGAATTACGCGCGAAAGTATCTGCCAGGTTCAAAATATTATCTCACCTATGCCCATGCCCAAAACGTCATTGACGCAACTGCCCAGAAGGCTGGCTTTGATCCAGACGATGCAAGCCCCGCCCGGGCTATCGCCCAAACCCAGGCCGATGTTTTGCTCATTCACGGCACAAAAGACGAGTTTATTCCATTTATCCATGCAAAAAGGTTGAAAAAGGCCAGCAACGGAAAGAAAAACTGCAAACTCGTTCTTATGGTAGGGAAAATCGAAAAGGGAGCCAGGTGGATGGGGTTTCGCGCATTGAAAAGGGGACCACTGTTTAATTGAAAATTCTGTATGATGTCGGCTTGTGATTTTGTTGCAGGGATCGGCATATGCGGAGTTTGGAGATGCTTACAGTGGAAGATTATGAAAAAATACGTAAAGCTGTTTTAGTTGAAGGTTTGTCTGAGCGGCAGGCGGCTCGTAAGTTTCATCATTCGCGCAAGACCATCAAAAAGGCTTTGACGCATTCCGTTCCGCCGGGATACAAAAAGCGAAGTTCGCCGGCAGGTGCTGTTGTACTCACGGAGCGGCTGCGTTTTGTCATCGACACCCTTCTCGAAAAGAACAAAACGATTCGTCGCAAGCAAAAAATGACCGGCACTAAGATTCATGATATTCTTGTTTCTGATTACGAATTCTGCGGCTGTGTTCAGACGGTTCGGCGTTACATTGCGACTAAAAAGTTACAAGCCAAGGAGGTCTTTTTCAAGTTGGAGTTTCAGCCCGGCCAGGAGGGTCAGGTCGACTGGGGAGAAGCTGATGTTATCATAAACGGCAAAGACACGAAGGTGCATTTATTCTGCCTACGGCTGGCATATTCCCGCGCCTCTTTTGTTAGAGCATATCCGTCGCAAAAGATGGAATGTTTTCTCGACGGCCATGTTCATGCGTTTGATTTTTTTGGAGGTGTAGCGCGGAGCAATGCGTATGATAACTTAAAATCAGCGGTAATTCAGGTCGGCAAAGGCAAGGAGCGCAAACTCAACTCTAAGTTTATAGAGCTTCGTAGTCATTATCTATTTACTCAAACTGACCGATTTTAGGCCGCGAGGAGTTTTTCCAAGCGGCGAATAACAGGTTTTTCATGACTATATTTGATAACATTTTTAACATTCTCCTGCCACACTATCCGAAGCATTCTGTCCTTGAGTTTGCTAATCGGTTCAAGTCGCAGCACATTCTTGGATTTGTTTTGGCCTTGTGCACGATAGGTTTTAATTCCTACGTGGATCAGGCAGGCATAGGCGCAATCGACCAGGTGCAGGTGTCTAACCACAGCCCGGTACCGCTTAACACGGTAATCGCCCAGCCCCAAATGCTGTTTCTCATCCTTGATCAGCATCTCAATAGACCATCGTTTCAGATAGTCGGCGACAATTGTTTTCAACGAAGCACGCAAGTCATCGGTGACAAGTGCAATATGTTTATTCTCTCCTTTACGACGAGAAAAGACAACCTTGACAATACCCAACTTATTCAATTTGCCGATTCGTTCAGCCAACCGGTATGTCTTGGTTTTACGCAGGCCTGCGACATTGCACCAGATGCCACTGTTGTGCAGAACGTTCCTGCCGTATTTGGCAAGTTTGCGTTTTATAGAGCCAACCGTAAACCATCGATTAGACTTGCCTACGCCTATATAATGCCATTTTCGCTCTTTGCAGGCATTGACCACATTGGGGCAGAGATAAAAAGCATCAAACAAAACAGTAACTTTGAATTTGTCGGGGAAAGCGCTCCGTCTGATTGCCTTCCCAGCCAATTCAGTAAGCTTACAAAAGGGAATTCCCAATTTGCCAGCATGTTCTTGTTTGATATACAACAACGAAGCCCATGGAATGGTAACACCATGATAGTACAGGCAAACTTTCAAAATGGTATGGCCGGTGCCGTACTTTCCGGTAGCATGATGATGCAGTTTGCCAACCGCATCCATTTTTTTGGCTCGCTTGAGCGTTTGGGTGTCATCGATAATGAAAAACAGATGGCGGTCTTTTTTGGTGTACAGACTTCGCAGCATGTCCAGGGCAATTTGCTGCATGACGGCCGATTCATTCCAATCGCTTCGCCAGAGAAATTCGCCGTGGTTGGTTCTGTGGGTCGAGTTTCGAAGCAGCCGTGCAAGTCTTTCAATGGTACTGCAATGGCTGATGGTTATTGCCATGACCAAACTACAAAAATGACTGAATGCCGGTGTGCCGAATTCACTTTTAACAGTGTTGAAAAAAGCTTTAGTTTTTCGTGGAATATTCCCGATAGTAATCATGCGGCGACTCCCAAGACAAGTTCTGTGTGCTACAAAGCTTATCGGCAAGAATCGTCGCTTTTCTTTTGCGCTAACTATCATCGTAAATTCCAAAATCGGTCAGTTTGAGTATTTAATAGTCGTTTTTGCAATATAGCAAGCGGCAATGAAAAAGGCCATGCTGAAAATCTTGTCAAAGATTCCCAGCGAGATTTAATGTCTCCGCCGCCGCATGTTGTCGACATTGATGAGCTGAATGAATTGCTTTTGCGACAATGCACTAAGCGGTTGGATATAGTCGTTAAAGACAAGGGTAAAACGCGCGGTCAGCTGCTCGAAGAAGAACGTCAGTTCTTTCTACCCCTGCCAAAGCACCAGTATAACGCTTGCGTCGGGGGCAGCACTTATGCAACAAAGCAGGCCTTGGTCGAGCATGATAATAACTGGAAGTTTTTCATTGATTGTTAAAA
The DNA here is from genome assembly GCA_963664745.2 of Phycisphaerae bacterium. GTDB lineage: Bacteria > Planctomycetota > Phycisphaerae > SM23-33 > SM23-33 > B1-G9. The sequence goes on along the minus strand of CAXXMC010000004.1, from coordinate 306,328 downwards.
ATGACGATGGTCTCCGGTAGTAGCCGATACGGCTATTATCGTTTTTTTAATTTTTTTGAAGGAGACCATCGTTATGGACAACAGTAATGTACTTGAGGTGCTTGGGCAAGCTGATTTCGGGTCGGCAGGCGAAATTTTTCGAGATTATATCCGAACGGCTACCCGAGATATGATTATGGATGTCATGGCTTCGGAGCTTGAGCAGTTGTGCGGCCCGCGTTATCGGCCAGACGCCGATTCGGATTTTGTCCGAGCTGGCACTGCTGAGGGTTACGTTTATATTGAGGCTGAGCGTGAACAGATCACACGGCCTCGGGTTCGGCGGGAAAATCCCGACGGCACGACCAGTGAGGCGGAGCTTGAGAGCTATACCGCCGCCCAGGATCGCGGCGAATTGCGTCGTCAAATATTGGCATCGATTCTGGCAGCTGGTTCGCAGAGCAAGACCGGCAAAGTGGTGAAAAACAAACGTGGCAGCAGCGCATCGCAGATATCGCGTATTTTTCAGCAGCACGGCAGGGAGCGTTTCACGGAGCTTCGCAGGCGGCGACTTGGCTGCGACGACAACGGCGAATTGTACGACTGGCTGGCGTTGATGGTTGATGGCGTGGTGCTCTCGAAGGACATAACGGCCATCGTTGCAGTCGGTATTACGACCGCAGGCGACAAGATAGTTTTGGACTTCGAGATTGGTTCCAGCGAGAACTACGAAGTGGCTTTGGCCCTTATAAAACGCGTACAAATTCGCGGTTTCGCTCCGCCGGAACGCAGGCCTCTGCTGGCGGTGCTTGATGGCAGTGAAGCGTTGCGGAAGGCTGTGAAAGCAATTTTTGCGACGGCAGTTGTGCAGCGGTGCCTGATTCACAAGGAACGAAATCTCAGGCGATATTTGGCGAAAAAAGATTGGGCAACGATGACGGAGTTGATGGACAGGCTACGCAAGGCACAAGGCCCTGAGGCGGGCATTTTGGCGTTGTGTGAACTTGACGACTTCCTGGCTGGCAAGAACTCCGCCGCCCGCGACAGCCTTCACGAAGGCGGGCTTGACCTGATAACGCTGCATCTTCTGGAGGTCCCGGCGACGCTGAACCGCAGCCTGATGAACACGAATATGATCGAGAATGTGATATTGAATTTTCGGCGGACAAGCAGCCGGGTTTGTCGCTGGCAGACGCAGACCGACCAGGCTGCGCGTTGGCTCGCTACGGGCCTGACGGAGGCAGAAAGAGGCTTCCGCAAAGTTTCGCATAGCCAAGACCTGTCAAGGCTGGCGGAGGCCCTGGAGAGCGGCAGCTACTATGCGGCGTTGAAAGAATATCATGCCGACCTGCCCGAGGCGTTTCGTGCCGCTGCTACTGCTTCGCTCCGGGCTGCGCCCTCCGCTTCGCAGCAGCAGCCTTTGACAACAACCAATATGTAAGATAAGATAAAGTGAATACTGGAGACCAAAGAGTTTTAACAATTAAAGAAACATCCCCACATTTGACCAACACTTCAAATTATTCTATTGGAGTCTTTTTGACAAATCACCACTTCTACTTTAACATCTTCCCTTTAAATTCTAAGGGAGAAGCCTGTTGCGGTTTACGAAATTAATAATCATCGCATTTTTCAAAATATTCAGCTGCAAAGCCGATCTTATTGCCGAAAACATTTCGCTACGTCAGCAGTTGGCAATCTACAAACGAAAGCACAAAAGAATTCAAATCAAGAATTCAGATCGCTTATTCTGGATTCTTATGTCAAAAATTTGGGCAAAATGGAAATCTGCTTTGATAATCGTCAAGCCGGAAACCGTCGTTCGCTGGCATAAGAATTTATTCAAAATTTTCTGGCGTTTGAAGTCTCGCAAGAAGCCGGGGCGCCCGAAAATTGACGCTGAACTTCGTCAGCTGATTCGCAAGATGTCTCAGGAAAATCCAACTTGGGGCGTGCCACATATAAAATCCGAGCTTACCTTACTCGGCTATAATATAGCTGAATCAACGGTTGCAAAGTACATGGTCAAACATCCCAAGCCGCCGTCGCAAACATGGCGAACGTTCCTGAAAAATCATGCAGCCGATATCGTCGCCTGTGATTTCTTCACCATTTATACTGTGACCTTTCGTGTCTACTACGTCTTTATCATGCTTCGCCACAGCGACCGGATGATTGTGCATTTCAATATTACACAAAATCCGACGTTGGAGTGGACTTTTCAGCAAATTCGAGAAGCTTTTCCATTTGGAACAACACCTCGATATTTGTTTCATGATAATGGTTCAGTGTTTTCGTCCAGATTCCGTAACAAACTGAAATCCCTTGGCATTGAAAGTGTCAAGACAGCATACCGCAGTCCTTGGCAATCTCCATATGTTGAGCGGGTTAATGGAACCTTACGAAGAGAATGTCTTGATCATATAATTATTCTCAACGAACAACATTTACGGCGAATTTTAGAAGAATTCATCGAAACCTATTACAACCAGGTTCGCCCGCATTTGTCGATTAATCGCAACGCACCCATTCCCCGGGAAATTGATCCGCCATCAAATGGCAAACTCGTTTCAATACCAATTCTCGGTGGATTACATAACCGCTACCGACGTGTAGCGTAGCGACATTTTCATCGTCTATTAAGCAACAGCTTTCTTCAGTTGTCACTCTTCGTCTGCGCAGGTAAAGAAAAAATACGATTTTCACCGGCATTCTCAGCCAAAACTGCCTTCCCAAACAATCGTGTCGACATCAAATACTTCTCAAATCCGCTTTTTTGGACTCAAAAAACAGGCGGATAGGATTTTCGGGAAGAACAACGGGTAGAGCTGTCTTCAGGCCTCTAACTTTTCCAATGTTTCCAAATTTACCACTGAGTGAGTATCACAGGATTCTCTTGCAGCCAAGGCGACTTCAAGACTTCGCCTTCCCTCTGCCCAACTGCTTCGAGGGCTTTTACCTGTCCTGCAACATTCGACGAAATCTGCAAGGATTTGATCGTCTGCCCCACCGTGTCCTGAAACCATTTTACTTTTCAGATCATACACGGTTTTTTCGTCTGAATATCGCGTCCAGAACGTTACTATTCCAGAATCCATATCGCCTTCGGCTGAGCCTGCTGTTCCCATTAATCGTAATTGTCTTGTACTACGGGCACTGACGACATTAACTGTGTAGGTTGCCCGAACGTCATTGTCATAATCCACGACAGCGATACCGTTGTCGAATGTGTCCTTGTCAGAATTGAAAAGGCAAAGGTCTTGCGGTTCGTCGGAAACTTCTTCTACCAGTCTTCCAAGTTCTTCAAATTCATCAGTCCAATCTGATGCCTTCGGATTATTTATGTCATAAAAATCTTTGCACTCGTCTTTGAGCGGGCAAATTCGGCAGTGAGTGGCGGCATTGAGTTTGGGTTTGTAGTAACTCAAACTGCTTGTTGCATAGACTCTTTCCGGGTGTCCGCCGGAAAACCAGTTTAGAAGATCAAAATCGTGGCAGGCTTTTGTAACCCAAAGTCCTCCGCCAAATTCGCGAAGACGGTTCCATCTTCTGAAATATGTTCTTCCGCCATGGTAATATTCATTGGCTTCGATTGTCAGAAGCTTGCCTAGCTTTCCGGAGTCCAGGATTTGATGCATTTTTTCGTGCACCGGACTGTGTCTCAGGTTCATGCCAAGATAGAATATCTGCGTTGATTCTTTGGCAACATTTATAATGGCATCGCAATCTTCTAATGTGATGGCCATGGGCTTTTCTATGTATACATGTTTCCCCGCCTGCAATGCAGCGACTACGGGAAGGACATGTTCGTTGTCCGGCGTGCCGATGAAAACAGCATCGACATTCGTATCTTCCACAGCCTCCGCAAGTGAAGAGTAAACTCGAGTTTCAGGGACGTTATGTTGTTCTATAAGTTTCTGGCTGACTGCAGGTATTATGTCAAAAACGCCAACAACTTTTCCCTCTCCAGGATATTTTTTAAAATACTCGAATATGATAGCGCTGCGTTTGCTGGCGCCAATTACAGCTATATTTAATTTACTCATTTTTACTCTTTAGTCCTGATTTACAGTTTACAAGTCAACTCTATTTTAATCTTATTAATGAACCGGTATTATTGCAATACCGGAAACCATAATCCAGTTTAATTGTCAAAACAATTAGGTTTTATTGGCAAATCAAGTCTTTGTAGTTATTGATTTATTTTGAAACCAGAATTACACGCTCAACATAAACAGCATTTTTATCTCCGGATTTTGAATACGGGTATTGGGAGCCTTCAAATTTGAGACTTACCCATATATCAAATCTTTCATCAGGTTTTTTGGGGTTAAGAATTGCTCCAAGGTCAATCTGGACAAACCAGCTTCCAAACAGGTACAGATAGGTTGAGGGGGTTAATTTGCAATTTCTGCCGATTTTATACCAGTGGAAGCCCGGGCCTGGAATTTCCTTGGCGGTGAGTCCTCCGCGTCCGAGAGTATTGCTCTGCTTGGAAACCTGGTCGTAAAGCCCAGCTGTCAATGGCAGGGAATACCATCGGTTTTTATTTTCGCCCACTTCTATTTTGACGGCCTGACCGCTGAAGGTATCCGGGGCGTCACTTGGGGTAAGTCTGTGCAATCGCATTTTATCTACTGGAAAATCGAAAACACGATTTGTCGGTAATTTTCGGAATTTTTTTGGAATTGGATATTCCGTATACCGTAAGGCCAAGGCATTTTCAATGAATTCTGAAATATTGTCATCTATATCCGGATTGTTAAATTGATCGAGTTGTCTAAATGCCCACTGTTCCTTAAATGTTTTGTCGATGCGGGCTGCGATCTGTTTTCTGTCCAGTGGGAAATTTTTACAAGTGCCTCCGGCTTGGCTCCATTCCTGGGCCAATTTTGGATATAAAAGCAATGATGCCCGATCCAGACTCAATCTGGCATGGCGGAGTCTTCTGAGGAAAACAGGATTGTTCGCAACTTTTTTGTTCGCTTCGTCAAAAAGCAATTGTGCTTTTCGTATCAGGTTCAAATCGAGATATCGGTAATTTACGGCTTCTGAGTGGGTGCCTATGTAAGACGGTTTGGCGTCAAAGCCTTTTTCGAGTAATTTCAGATACTGTCGGATATTTTCTCCAGCTGGGCCATAAAAACCATCCGTAAAAGCTTTAATCAAATCCTGGGTGTTTTGGTACGGGTTTTCCTTCAGCTTGCTAACGACCCATAGTTTCATGTCCCGAAGATCAGAGGTTATAGGGTGTTCAAACTCGGTAAAAATACCCATTATTCCCTGATTTGCCAGGAAGCGATAATTTTTTTCATATATTCGGAGGGAGGGTGTAGGCAATCCGGTCGCGGGTTTTCTGTAGGTAATGCCATAATCCCACACCGCCAGATTTTTTGTGATCTTAGACCAGTCGCAAACGTTTTTGTAAAACATGCTTTTTTTATCACTTGCAAATGGCACAACCAAGCTATTGCCTGTATTGCAAAGTCTAATAAACACGTTATCACGAGGCTTAATTGTTTTGGGCGGTTTTTCCGTTGCGTAATAAGCGATGGTGGCAATGTAGATATCTGGATAATCTGTTTTTATTTGATCTGCGATTGAATTTGCAAAATACAGCATCCCCCCGGCCTGGGAGTTTTCGCGATTGAATATTTTTTCACAATTCTCGCACTGACACCATCCACCGCTGATGTCATTCATGTCAATACTGTAAAAAATTGGGATTGACAGGCCTGTCAAAATTGCACGCTTTCTAGATTCTTTTATGAATCCTTTCAGTTTTTCAACGAAGAAATCCTGTAATTCCTTGTTGGTGAGGCATAATTGAACCTGCGGATAACCCTGGCTATTTTCAATACACTGGCGTTTGCCGTCGATAAGGGGAAACCAGTCGGGGTGATTTTTGAAGTATTCTTTTCTCTTGGATTTGAAGTATAGCTCCATAGTGTGGCAGTGGTAAGGGAGTCCATAGGTTAAGCTGCCGCCGTATTTTACAGACATTTTTTCGTCGCCTTGGTGATTAAGTCTGCTTCTGGCCGCATATTTTCCGTCGTCTTTGCAGTAAAACTGGTAAATATCTCGATACCTGAATGTAGGCTTTTCGCGACGGTTGATTGCCGGTATTGCCAGGCTGGTTTTTTCTGGGACGGTTTCTTCAAATGGGTTCCACCAATGTATTCCGACAATATCTTCTAGAAAATGATAGACCGCATAAATAGTGCCCCTGGGTCTGCCTCCTGCCAAAACCAAATTATCGCCAATGGTTTTAATTGTCCATTCTTCAGGGCCGAATTCTTTCAAATTGAGGCCCTGTTTTTTGGCAAATTCCGTGTTGCCAAGATAAATCGCCGGTTTTTCGCAATTTCGTGTTTTTTCCTCGCAAATTGTAAATTTTGTGTCAGTGGCTTTTTCCAAGTAAGTTGCCAGTTCCGCCGCCGCTGTTTTCTCCGCAGGCGTGGGGTTGTTGCCGGTTACGATATCTAAATTTGCAACGCCATTTGATGTAATATCAAAAGCTTGAACTACTTGGGGTAATAATAAAAATATTCCCCCGAGAACTAGAATCGTCATGTATTCATTTTTTTTTCCAGCCACGAACAACACTCCTGAGTTGAGGACTAATTTTTTGCGTGCAATTTTTATAAACTTAGCTGTCTAAATATTCTAATATGCTTCTAGTAATATATCAATGTTTTTTTCTAAATTTAGGTTCAGAAGATTGGCTTTTTCTCGCATTGTAAGAAAAAATCAGATTAAAGGAGAAAAATGCTTGACGTTTCAAGACACTCTGTAGTATACTGCTGATATAGATATTAGCTGGTGCAAGAGAGTGCTGCTGCGAATGCAGCGGTCAGGTTCAATAAAAAATACCGTAAAGGTGCTTGTCTCTTTTGTCAAGTTTTATGAAATGGAAAAGAAAATGGAAAAACTAATGTTCCCAAAAACAAAAAAAATTGGTTTTACGCTAATTGAATTGCTGGTTGTTATTGCAATTATTTCTTTGCTGGTATCGATATTGCTTCCTTCTCTGAAAAAGGCTCAAGACCTTGCAAAGCAGGTTACGTGTCAAAGCAATATGAGGAATTTCGGTTTGGGTACATGTATGTATGCCAACGATTATGATGGAATTTTTCCCTATTTTATGCATGATTCTAGGCCGCCGTATGACTATGGAACACTGTGGTTGAACACTCTTGCCGGGTATACCGGCATGACAGAAGGCAAAGATGACCTCACGAACCTTACTTCGCCCCAGCGGCAGTGTCCGGGAGATGAGAATGTGTGGATTGCAGTCAATTATGGTGCCTGGCTGAATGACAAGGCTCCGTTTGTTTACAAGGTAGATATTCGTGGCAATAATTGGCCGGGGGTCCAGATCGAGTCAATCAAGCAGCCTACTGAATGGGTGGCATTCATGGATTCGCACGGTAATCATTATGTTAATACGCCAGCGCAATGGTTATTGGATGGGGACTTTGACGGTGATGGTTCGGTGGATTCCAATATTAGTACCTTAAATGGTTGGATTGGCGAATATAATGGTGCTGCTGCAAAGGTTCATAACAACGGAATGAATGTAACCATGTGCGACGGACGAAGCCAGTGGCTGTCCTTTGACGAATGGCAGGATCCGGACATGCCATTGTTTATTGACAAATAGTAGTTTTTGATTTCCCAAGTTTTTTGCAGTGTTTGAAATCTTGTAAACTTCAAGCTTGAAGGTTACGTTGTACATATTATGAATGATATTGGTAATGATTTCTGGTTTCAGGCACAAGGGGTATATTCTCGTCTTTGCGAGCCGGTCCATGGCTGTTGTTTGCGAAGTCGGGAGTGTACCCCCCAGAAAAATGGCGCGGATCTTTCAGGCGGTTGTGCAATTATCCTGAATGGTGTACTTTCCTCTGAGATGCTGGATGTGGCGTTTGCTGATTTCCAGGATTTTATGCGTATCGCCATGGAGGCAGAGGGGCATTCATATAAAATCATTGTTTCTGTTGGGGAGTCAGATGATTGGCCTTGTGATGCAGCAGAGGCTTTTCATATCTATGTTTCTTTAGATTCTTGTGAAATTCTCGCACGTAATCCTGTCAGTATCATAAGGGCATTGGTTTACCTTGAAGATGAAATGACCAGATGTTGCAGGCCATTCTTGAAAATCGGTAAGCAAACTCGCTGGAGCACAATAACAGAGCGAATCACGCGAAGTCCCATAGCAGCCTATCGTTGGAAAACAGGCTGGGAATTGATCGACGATAACGATTATTATCCTGATGAGTATTTGAACCATTTAACCCATTGTGGAATAAACGGCATTTGGGTTGCGGGTTTGTTCCGCACGCTTATAAGTTCTGATGTTTTGCCGGAACTTGGGCCCGCTGAACATAGACTTGAAAAACTTAAAGCTCTTGTCACCAAGACTGCCCGCTATGGTATAAAAGTTTACTTCCTTTGCATAGAGCCTCGCTCGGTTACCCCGGATCACCCTGTGTTTAAAGCTCACCCTGAAATCCAGGGAGCAACGATTGGCAACGATTGCTCGCTTTGCACATCCACCCCGCTTGTTCAGGAATATATAAGGCAGAGTACTTGCGAGCTTTTCCGCGAGGTTCCCCAGCTGGGCGGCATTATAAATCTTTTCAATGGTGAACGACTGACAAATTGTTGGCTTGACGAAAACTTCGCAGCCACCTGTAACAGATGTTCGACCCGGGCGCAGGTTGATGTTCTGGCAGAAGACCTCGAGTGTTTTGTTCGAGGTATCGAACAGGCAGGAAGCGACGCCAGCCTTTATGCTTGGCCTTATTGGATTGACACGACCGATTCGCTCAAATTGCGGGATTGTGGGGTGTTGTTGGATTTGATCAGGCAGTCGCATCCGAAGATTGTTTGGCTTGGTAATTTTGAGCATGGCGGGAAAAAGGAAATCTGCAACAAGCAGATTACCATCGACGAATATTCGCTTTCATATGCAGGCCCTTGTGATGCGTTTAATCAAATTGCTCAAGCAGCCAATATATCCCGACATCGGGTTTGCAGTAAGCTTCAGATTGGAACTTCGTACGAACTTTCAAGTATGCCGTATTTACCCATTCCCGGCAGGGTGTTCGATAAAATTCAGACAATGAAGTTGCTTAATGTGACCGGGACAATGCTTAGCTGGATTCCCGGTGGTTTTCCGAGCGTGATGCTCAAGGCTGTCGGCGAGGCGACGATCTGTGGAGAATCGTTGTCCAAGCAGGAATTTCTGCATGAATTGGCGAGGATATATACTTCTGGCGAAAATGCTCAGAATCTCGTAAATGCCTGGGAAAAATTTGAGCTTGCAATCGACGAATATCCATTTACCAACAGGTTTTTATATTTCAGCCCAATTACCCGGGCACCTGCCTATCCGTTATTGCTAACACATGAAAAGTCGCGGGCTTTGCCTTATAACTGGGGCTTAGACAAGGACAGAAACCCTCAGCCTTTCGAAGAGGACCTGGCCGGCTGGTTTGGGCCATTTTCCTGCGATGAAATAGTTCAGCAATTGCAAAAAATGGTTTTATATTGGCAAGATGGTCTGGTTTTCTTAACCCAGGTTGCTCAAGACGACCAGGCGACCAAATCACTTCAAGAGATGCTGAACGTGTCACAGGTTCTTTGGGGCCAATTGAAATCGACGCTTAACGTGATTCGTTTTCTGCATACACGCCGCCTGTTGTTTTCTGAATTGCACGCAGAAACGGATAATAAAATAAACCTCTTAAGATCGATTTTGACAGATGAACTCGCAAATGTTGAAGGGTATCTTCCAAACGTTGAAAAAGATCCTGCGATTGGATTTCAATCCGAAATTATGGGATACAGTTTTACCCCGGAAACGATCAAAAAGAAAATTGAATTGACAGGCAAGACCTTAGAGCATCTTGATGAGTGGCGGTTATATTCGAATAAGGAAATTGAAAGTCCCATTCTCATGAATATAGATGAGAATTGGGATGTAGATCACTGGGGCGACTAGTACTTTTGCGGTGTGGTGTAAGATGATCAGAAAATATCAGCACAATGATTTGCCGGTTTTAATCGACATAGGTAACCAGGCATGGCAAAAGATTTATGGCATGTATCGTCAGGCCTATGGCAAGGAATTGTTTAGCCTAATAATGCCAGATTCGCAGACCGCTAAGGGAAAGCAGATTGAGAATCACTGCAAAGAATATCCTGACTGGATATATGTCTGCGAAGAACACGGTGAAATTGTTGGATTTATAACTTTTTACATCGATCAGAAGACAAAAATTGGCATGATAGGGAATAATGCGGTTGACCCCGAATGCGGTTTAAAAGGAATAGGCCAACAGATGTATAAGGCTGTTCTGGAACGATTGCAAAAAGAGGGGATGTCTTTTGCACAAGTTACAACGGGGCTGGACGATGCGCATGCTCCTGCCCGTCGGGCATACGAACGTGCCGGATTTGATATAAAAGTAGAAGACGTAACTTACTTTAAGAAATTGTAATTTTCTTTTCCCTAACAACTTCAAAGGAAATAAAGTGTTTATAGATATTCACGCCCATGCTTACCGCAAACCGGTTCCTTTTGTGGTTCAGTTTTGTTCAGCCGAGCAGGTACTCGAGCGATATGACCAGGCTGGTATTGAAAAAGGCCTGTTGCTGCCGATAGTCAGTCCGGAAATTTATATTCCCCAGACCAACGAGGATATTCTTGACATAGCCCAAGAATATCCCAACCGGTTTGCCCCTTTCTGCAATGTTGACCCGCGAGCTCTTACGAATTCCGCCGATGCGCCGCTTGATCGCATACTTAGATATTATCGTGACCAGGGTTGCAGGGGTTTGGGGGAGGTAATGTTGAATGTTCCGGTGATGTCTCCGATGGTGCAGAATCTTTTCAGGCATGCCCAGGATGTGGGGCTGCCTGTAACCTTTGACGGGTCTGATCAAATTGGTGGGGATTTTGGCCTGTACGATGACCCGGGGTTGCCTCAGTTGGAGCATACCCTCCAGAAATTCCCGAAACTTATTTTACTTGGACACGGGCCTGTATTTTGGTCTGAAATAGGCAGACTGGAGACACCCGCCCAAAGAAAAACCGTTTTTACCCCCGAAGGTGGCCAGGTTGGATGGCAGCCTCCTCAGGGACCTATCGAAGAGGAAGGTGTCGTCCCCAAGTTGTTTCGACGTTATCCCAATCTGTATGGCGACCTGTCTGACCCGTCGCCATGGAATGCCCTGGTTCGCGATGCCGAGTATGGCCCGAAGTTTTTGGATGAATTCCAGGATCGTTTACTTTTTGGTACGGACATCTGCGGTTTTGACACTCCATTTAACATGGCAGAACTTCTGATAGAGTGGCGTGATGCTGGTAAAATCAGTGAACCGGTTTTTAATAAGATCGCTCGTGAAAACGCAATAAAACTTTTTGATTTATAGACTGTGATGCCCGGAAATTTTGTTGTTCGAAAGACGAGGCTAAATTACGTCCTAGGCGTTTCGACGACGCCTACAACAACCTGCCATTAACCCGCCAATTACCAGCAGGCTCATTGTGACTGGTTCCGGGATTTTACTGGCCGTTGTCGCAGTATTTCCGAAATGAGCCTGTACAGCTGCGTAGTCGCCGGCTGAGACAACACCGTCTCCGTTTGCATCGCCCAGAATTCCCGGTTCGCCTGTGTTGCCAAAATTGGCCTGGACGCTTGCATAGTCACCGGCGGAAACTACCCCGTCCCGATTTGCATCTCCGGGAAGCAGAGTACACGTGATAACTTCAAGCGTAGTGATAATGTCAGCAGCATTGTAAAAGCCATCGCCGTTAGCATTAAGTAAACCGGCTACCATCACACGGAAGTTTTCTTCTGTCAGCCCTGCTTCAGTACACAGAATTCCAAGAAGAGCTTGTGGGTCCAAATCTACAAGGGCAGTCGTTCCATCGCCCTGCAGAACTTCAACCATGCCAATACCTTCGATTGCGGCATTACCACTATCCTGAAAATTACCGGCATTGAAACTACCATCAACTTCACCTTGAAGCAGAGTCCCTGGCGCAAATCCGACAAAACCTTCGCCAACCGTTGTGCCCAATGTATTTTCGGTAAAACTTATTGTGGCAGGGTTAACACCATCGACCCATATTTCATAGGCGGAAAGCCCGGCGGTGTTTTCGCCAGCAACATCTACCAGTACTTCCCAGGTGCCCGGAGATGTTTCCCTGAAGGTGTAGTGAACTGTTGGAAGTTCAGTCGCAGGGGGACTTGTAAACTTATAAAGATGCACACCCTGCGCGTCGAAGTCATCAATAAGTTTTCCATCGACTAAACTTATGGTTCGATTTTCCCCAATTACAGTTGCTTCGGTTATGGATGGGTCAAGGCCTGACAAATGAAAATCCATACCTTCCGCAGCAGTTGTGGCGTTATCATTAGTTACAATGAGAACACCATCGTTTTGATCACCCGCGAAAACCCAGGACAAATCCTTTCCGTGTGATATTTCATCTGACCAATGAAGCATTGCAGTTAGATTGCCCGAGCCTTTAAGCAGTGTGGGCATAATTTCCTGCAATTGATCCGTTACAGGATAAGCGCTTTCATCGCGAAATCCAGGTTCGGGTATAGGGTGGCCATCTGGAACGTATCCTTCGAAAATAAATGGCATAATACCGCCTGCACCCTTTGAAATAGGATTGAAAACCAGAAATTTGAATTCTTCGGCAGTTGGTATGTTGTCGGCATATGTATTGTAGGCTTGGAACATACGGGGGATGGCTACATAATCTTTTCCCGCAGCTGATACAGTTGCGATGTCGCTTTCAATTGTGGCAAACTGGCCTTCGTTGTAAAGTTCTCTTGCAATGATATCACCGCCGGCAACATATTCCGGATAATCAGCAATTGAAAGGGTAAATGTTAACAAGGCCGGATGGTTCGGGTTGGGATCCGCCGCCTTGATTGCATTATATTTTGAAATAACCTCCGCCGCGGAAATGCCACGCCAGGCGGGTTCGTCTTCAACGTAATATCCATAGACTGCAGGATGATCTTTTACAAGATTAACAATCGAAGTTACTTTGTATACCGGGTTAGTATGAGTATCAATCATGACTTTGACACCCAAGGCATGGGCAGTATCGAGATAATCGAGTATTTCCAGGTTGCTTGCATAATCGGCAGGAGCATAAGGCATTACGTAGTCGAAACCATGTTGGGCAGATTCTATCAGAGGAAGAGTCTGAGCAGAACCGGTAGAATAGTACCATGACAGGCCATACCATCCTAGGGGGAATGTTTTCTGGCCGTTGACGGTTACGGAACCGGCTTCAAATTGTTCTGCCTGTAAAGAAGTCGATGCAAAACAAAGAAGTATCGCTAAAAAAAGGCTTGTCCATATCACATGCAATCTCGTCATGGTGTTCCTCTCTATTCCCCCTAATTCCAGATTTTTCGCTTAATATTTTACCACAATAGGCCGAGGCGTGCATCATTATACACGCCCCGGCCTGATAAAAAGGACTAATTATTTTCTACGACGGAAGAAAGCCAAAGTTCCCGCCGCAAGGAGAACAAGCGTACCCGGTTCAGGTACAACACCAACTGCATACATTGAGACTGAATCCATACCGGCTGAGATGACGTTCCCGGTTGTGTCAACCGTTGCGCCAAGATCAATCCAGCTGCCGTTTACATACTGAAGCAACTGAAGGTCGGCTTCATCAATACCCAGTGTCGCAGCCAGAACATCATCGTAACGAATGGCAATAGAGGAACAAGTCAGGTCAGTGCTAGGGCTGTCGCTGTCCAAAGTCAGATCAAAGTCCCAAACGCCGATGATATTCGACCCGGCTGCGAAAGCCGGGATGTCTGCCCGGTCAGCAGCCAGCAATGCACCGACAAAGTTACCTTTACGGGCCAAGCCACCTGTATTTGGCAGGGTAAGGCTGGCGGAGTTTATCAGCGTTGGGGCTGTATCATAGAGATTGCCGCCCCATGTCTGTGTGGGCTGACCGGTAACGGTGTTAAAGTAAATTTTCGGCAGAACAACGCCGCCTTTGTTAACGGCATGCCAGCCACTGGTGGTTGCACTTACCTGATTGAAAACTCGCTCGCCACCGCTGAGATCCAGAAGTCTTTCCGTACCATAGCCGTCCGCGATAACATCACCGTTGTTGTAAATATAACGCACATCGACTTCGCCCCAGCCCTTGAAAACAACATTGTCACTGGAGGCAGCACCTACATACAAACTGGTTGCACCAGCGGACGGCCCACCGGCAGCATAATCGCTGTTATAAATATATCCGGTTGAAGTCGCATTACCCAAATTAAAGCTGGAATTACCCGTCAACACCAAGTCGTTCGTGCCTGTAAAATTCAAAACACCGCCGGTCATTGTGTATGACGATGCTACTGTACCCTGGCCTACAACAATCTTACCATTACTGTTGACCGTGCCGCCAGACTGAGTAAAAGTTCCACCAGGACCGCCATACCCAACCCACAAGGCAGGGTTAGGGGTAGTGAAACTCGTTCCAAGATTCATCGTACCGCCACTAATTGAATATGAACCGTTATTGCTGCGACCGATGTAACTGGTATTGCCAACACTGACAATGCTATCGCCGCTTTGTGTAAATGTGCCGGAACCACGCAAACCAACATTGAAGTGGTACGTGTTGAATGTTCCGCCACTCATGATGTAAGTTCCAGAACCGGTGGTAAGGCTAGTTGAGGTAATGGCACCAAGCGAGGTGTAACCATTAACCGTTAAAGCTCCACCTGTCTGTTCAATTGTACCATCGCTTCCAAAGCCACCGACTTCCAAAGCAACCCCAGTTGAGTTGACTGTGAGGTCGCCGGATTCAATCCGTAACAGGCCTACAGCGCCAGTTGTTAAGCTAGCGATATCAAGCGTATTGCAGATTTCTCCAGCCTGGGTTACTACGGCTGCATCTGAGCCGGCTTGGCGAATTACCGCACGATCGGAAATGGTGGGTTCTGTTCCCCAGTTTGCAGCCGTACTCCAATCGTTGTCAGGACCGGCGTTGCTCCATACGTAAGTACCTGCCTGAGAAACCGACATTGTTAGCAACAGTACTGCGAAAATAACAGAAAAACTTTTCAACTTTCTTTTCTTGACCATCTTCTTCCTCTTCTTTCTACAAGTTAGAGACTCAACTAACCTTTACCGTCCTGGAAAGTCACATCTTTCCAGGACATCCACAACAAAGCACAGCAAAGACGTATTCAGTTTTAAACACAAAAAGCTTTCTCGACCGGCGAGTATATCAGAAGTATACTAGATAAGTGTTTTTTTGTCTAGTGTTAATTTTTAAATTTAATTTTTTTATTTACTTTGATGGAATTGCCCAAAATATGACGATATTTAACTAATTATGATTTAAATCATTGTTTTTAAGGCCTGGCGAAATTTGCGGGTTACCTTTTTTTGTTATCCCCATGATTATTTTAGGGTTATATAGAGTGTTTTATCTTCAGGATTTTTATGTTTGCTGGCTATTGAAGTCCAATAGTTTTGCCTTGAACAACGGTTTTGGTTCAAAATTACCCTGAATTTGTATTAATTGTGAAAAAAAAGTTTAATTCCAGCCCGATTGGTGTTGACAGGAATCGTTAATTGTAATATACTTCTGATAAATGATTGTGATATGAATTTTGTTTACTGTGTTGGTTAAAACCTGGAATTGATAATATGGCTTCGACATTAACACCCAAATCAATAGTTGCTCGTGACAAAGTTTTATCGTGGATACATTCCGGTAGATTTGCTCCGGGTGAAAAACTTCCCTCTGAACAGTCTATTGGGCAGGAGTTAGGTGTTAATCATATTACGGTTCGTCGGGGTTTAGAAGATTTGTCCAATGCTGGTTTGGTAATTAAACGCCCGAGAGTTGGGAATTTTGTAGCTGAAATCAGTAATCAGCAGCTTGTTACACGCATTTACGTTTTGTTTCCGGATTACATGTCGTCTTTTTTGCCGGCTGGAGAAGAAGGTAGCGGCGAGGTTCGAAGGGCAACTCACCCTGTTCCCGGAATCATCCTAAGCCAATTATGCCAAGCTTTTTCACAGCGTAAATATTCCATTACCCCATTGTTTTATTCCCCCAATCGTTTTTGGGTGGATTCCGGAGCTGTTGCGGTAGAACGTGATGCAAAGGGTGTTATTTTTTACCCCAGTCATACTGTAAAAGCGGAAGAAATAGAGAGAATTCTGGATGCAGGTATTAAGGTTGTCTTGTTGCGTGAAGCTCCTCAATTGCGACATCTTGGGCTTTTTTATATCGAACAGGATCATGGGACCGCATTGTCGCAAATACTTGATAAGCTATTGAAATTGGGGCATCGTAATATAGCCATGGTGCGATTTACTGAACGTCCAGATGCTCAGGTTCTAGATGATATTGCCACGCATTATTTTAAATCGGCGGGCATTACTGATTATGAGAAAAACAACTTTGATCTTTCTAATAGAGATCCCGCAGACTATGGCGCACTTGATAAAATTTTTGATCGTGGAGAAAATTTCCCCACCGCAGTAGTAGTGCCGGACGGATATGTAGCTTGGGAATTTTTCTCCCGCTGTTACGAGCGCAATATCAGGATACCGCGTGATATTTCGATAGCAGCCCTTGCCAATTCAAATCCGCATGTCTTACCTTTTGGCCTTTCTGCGCCTGATTCGGTTGCTGGGCATATACGATCTGCTAATTTTGTAGCAGACAAACTTTCATGTCTTTTGGATGGAGAAGAGTTGGTTGAAAGGTGTATGCATCTTAAAAATGATGTTGTATTTACAAAATCTATTTCATCACCAAGAAAAGATAAACCTTCCTGGCTTACAAATTAGTTAAGTGAGTTTTAGCGTATTTCACAAGTGAAATAAAACGGAGTTGCGTTAGCCAATAACTGTCTGGCGCTAAACATAAACATGCAATTTAGAAAGTATTGTCGGTAGTGTTTTGCGCTGACAATGCAATTTGTACGAGCAAAACGTAGAGACTAGGCTACAAATTAGCTAGTCAGATTACAATTGTCATCCTATTAAGAAAAGGAGAGATGAAAATGAAACAAAGACGAACAATGCTGGAATTGTGTTTAATTACTGCTGTATCACTTATGTTGCTGTTGTCGGTTTCTCATGCTGCTACTCGCGTATGGAGTAATGAAGGAGCCGACAATGATTGGGGCACCGCCGGTAACTGGGGTGGTTCTGAGCCCACTAATCTTGACCGGGCGGTAATACGTATGGATGGTGATGATGCAGCCGAGGTGACTCAGGAAGGCGAAATATGCTATTCATTGGATATCGCTACTTTTACCCCAGATACTGTTGGTCTGCTGAAAATTACTTCTGGCGATTTGACAGTCAATTCAACCGGAGTTGCCCTTGAAATCGGTGGCTTCGGCAGCGACGGCGCTGTAGAGCAGACCGGCGGAGCCTTGACGGTCAATGGTTATACTACCATTGGATCTATCACTTCAACGAGCCTTACAACAGGTTCAGGTGCTTATACGATGAGTGGCGGCTCATTGGATACTGTTCATTTTACGGTTGGGTGTAGAGCAACTGGTACTTTTACGCAAAGTGGTGATAGTGTGGTAAATGTTGCCCAAACCAGTTACGTTGGCCGGGGAAATACGGGTTCTTATGAACTTAGTGGCGGTACGATGAATCTCGGAACGAGCTTCACTACCCCTAGCCCTGCCCTGTGGGTAGGTTACGGCGGACCTGGTGGAACTTTCGCTCAGTCTGGTGGAACGGTCAACAGTAATGGTAAGATCGTTGTAGGAAATAGCGCACCCGCATCTTATACGATGACCGGTGGCGTCCTGAACATCACGGGCACAAACGACTTGGTGTTGACGGGTAATTCCAGCTTTAATTTGGGCAATGCGACTTCAACCGGATATATTTATAATAGCGATTATGCTGCCGGTGGTCACGCAGCTGGTGCGACAAGTTTGTACGTAGGAGACAATTCCTCATCGACAGCTACTTTTAAGGGCTGGGGCGAAGTGGATGTTCGCTATATGTACATGAACGGCACTGTTATAGCCGATGGTTATGGGACAGAAAGACTTTTGGATTTCAGTGATGGCGAACGTGTTTTCAATCAAGTTAACGCAGACACCAGTGGTTGGTATGCTGTAAATAAGGGCGGCATTGTTCTCCCGACAATTCGCTTTGATACGGTTATGGGTCAGCCTACACAGACATGGGGCGGCAATCTCTATGATAACGCTCCAACGCTGACAAACTCAGTTAGCATTACTCTTCCTACAAGTGGTGGTCTGGCTCGAAAGGGCGGATTTGTAGGTGCAATGCTTGCAACCGACCGGGCAGATATCCCTGCTTTTGCCGACGATGCAGATGTCATAGGCCTGTGGGATTTTGTTGTCAGTCTTGATGCGGATAGCGAAAGCACGGATTTGACCGGTTCTTCTATTGCGATTCGTTATGATGATGCATTGGCAGCGACGCTTGGACTTGATGAATCAGAACTGTCAATATTCCAATATATCGATGGTAGTTGGACTGAGCTTGCTGCTACTGTTGACACAACCGGAAACATTATTTCCGCTGGTACGGATTCAATTTCAATGTTTGCCGTAGGTATTGGAGTTCTTGCTGAAGATACACTTCTGCCAGGCGATGCGAATCGGGATGGCGTTGTTTCTGCTGGTGACTACGCAAGCGTGCAGGCCAATTTTGGTAATACTGGCGAACCTGGTATTTTGGGCGACGCGAACTGTGACGGCGTGGTTTCCGCTGGCGACTACGCAAGTGTACAGGCCAACTTCGGTAATACTGCTGCTGCAACAACAGTACCAGAACCCCTTACCCTTGCAATGTTGAGCTTGGGTGGTCTGGCATTGTTGAGGAAACACCAATAAAGTTGATCTGATTGTTGGTATACATCCAAAATTAATTGTTAAAATAAGAGGGCCTTCTCACTATAAGGTGGGAAGGCCCTGATTGTACTTTAGGTTCATTTTCAAAATATGTATTAAGTTAATTGCTTAGAAATGAATCGAGAAATGTTTGGCTTGTTTTATATAGTTATTCAATATTATAGTTGTAGTTATAGTAGCGTGGAAAGTTATCAAATAAGCTTGGAATCTGGATACGGGGCTATTGAATACCTATTCAGTTAGTATAATGGAGTAATTGAAATGAAAACGCGACCTGTCCAATGTATTTCTAGGGTTCTAGTTATTGGTTTGATTAGCCAGTTTTTTGTGCCATTCGTTTGGGGTGCCGAGAAAAAAAACGATTTCCCGAAAGTTGGCCCAGGTTTGACATATATACATGAACGCATAGGAGATGGCCCGTGGTCGATTCATGTGCTGAAAATAGATCGTTCAAGGAATGATTTGAAATTTACCACCACACTGGCCAGGCAAACTGTTTTTGGTTTAGAGCGTCTTACGCGTCAGATTGAAAATATTCCGCCAGAATCGGGCACGCCCCTGGCTGCGGTTAATGGTGACTTTTTCAGGATCAAAAAAGGGCCTTACAGGGGTGATCTTTGCGGACTGATGATAAGGCAAGGTGAAATTATCAGCGAGAATCCCGACAAAGCAATCAGTTTTTGGATTGATGCAAAGGGCGAGCCGAAACTTGGTCCAGTAAAATCTGACTTTCAGATAATCTGGCCAGGCAACACCAAAACTCCCTTTAAATTAAATCAAGAACGGTACGATAATGCCGCGGTACTCTATACTCCTACCATGGGCGAATCAACTCGTACCGAAGACGGTGTCGAACTTGTCCTGGGGGCGGTTGACTCTAAAAATTGGCTGCCTATGCAGGTGGGCGAGACAATCCGGGCCAAGGTGAAATCCATTTCCCAAAAGGGAAATACTCCATTGAGTCCAAATATTATGGTCTTGTCGATCAGTCCGAAACTGGTAAAAAAACTACCGACAATCAAAAAAGGAGAGATAATTACACTTACGACCGCCACATATCCGAGTTTGAAAAATGTTAAGACTGCGATTGGTGTTAATGCTCTACTGATAAATAAAGGGCAGGTTCAAAAACCGATCAATAAGGTTCGCCATCCTCGTACTCTGATAGGATGGAATGAGAAATCATTTTTTTTCGTTGTGGTTGATGGTCGTCAGGAAGGTTTATCCAAAGGCATGAGCTACAAAGAGGAAACGGATCTGATGCTTCGACTGGGTGCTACTGAAGCGGTTAATTTAGATGGGGGTGGCTCATCCACTTTTTGGCTGGGGGGCCAGGTTATGAATTCGCCTTCTGATGGGCGTGAACGATCGGTCGCTAACGGTTTGGTTCTTTTGCGAAAAACTTCCTCTACGAAAAGGAAATAGTCTGAATTTAGGCAATGGTTTTAATAGGAATTACAGAAACGGAACATTCTGGTGATTGCGTATATCTTGATTCAAATATTTTAATAAGCCTGTAAATTGATGGGTTGTATGATTTTAAAATATTGGCAGTAAAGTTAGTCATGAAGAATGATGTCTGGTTAGTGAGTATTTCAATTTATTTCTTTGAGAATATTACGCGGACTAAAAGTTTTCATTAATTTAAAGGAAAAATAGACAATGCAAACAAGAATGGTTAGATTTATCATGTTGGCTGTTTTCGTTATTATCACAATAATGGGGCAAAAATCCATAGCTGAGGAAGAAGCTGCAATATCTAATTCCCAAAAATTTGTACAAGACAGGTTTGCCATCAGTTTTTGGGTTGACCCGCCGGTTTTGGATAAATATTACGCTGATATTGCAGCTGCGAATTTTACAATGGTGATCGGTAGATATGGTGCTGATACTCCGGAGAAAATAAAAGAACAAATACGTCTTTGTGAAAAATATGATTTGAAAGCAATCATTGCAACTGGCGGCTTACCTCCAGAGCAGTTGTTAACAGGCCCGAACGTTTGGGGGTATACCGTTCGTGATGAACCAAGTGTAAGAGATTTTCCAGAATTAAAAAAAATAGTGGATGGTATACGTAAGGCCAAGCCCGGAAAACTTACACTAATAAATCTTTTCCCCAACTATGCAACCTTGAAACAGTTAGGCGCAGAAAGTTACGATGAATATGTCGAAAAGTTTTTACAGGAATTGAATCCAGCTGTGCTTAGTACGGATCATTATCCATATATGAATCCGGATGAAGATAGTCGTGATAAATACTGCTCTAATTTAGAAGTATTGCGAAAATATTCAATGCAGCGAAATATTCCGTTCTGGAATTTCTTCTTGGCCATGCCACATGGCGCTCATTATGACCCCACCGAAGGCCAAATAAGATGGCAGGTGTATACTTCTCTTGCATATGGTGCCAAAGGCGTAATGTACTTTTGCTATTGGACACCGAGGGCTAGCGGATTTCGTAAAGGCGGCGCAATTCTTACGGTTGAAGGGAGAAAAACTCGTCATTATGATGAGGCCAAGCGCATTAACTTTGGTTTGAAGAATCTTGGACCTAGTCTCATGAAATTGACCAGCACAGGAGTTTATCGAGTCAGGCCTAATGATGATACTTCGAGAGTTTTAGCAGAGACGCCGATACAAGGTATAACTGATGATTGTGGAAGAAACGTAAATTGGCCCATGAAAAACAGAGCATATGATGAATATCTTGTAGGTGTTTTTAAGCACGAAGATGGCCGGGAGGCTGTGTTGTTAAATAATTATCGTGATTTATATGCAGCTTGGCCTACGGTAGAATTTAAGGTGCCACTTACTAAAGTTCGAGAAATATGCAAGAAAACCGGAAAAGAAATTCCGGTAGTTGATGCTAGCCCGGATCAGGAAGGTTTGCAAATCTCATTAGATGCCGGAGAAGGAAGATTATTTATAATATCGAAGTAATTTCTAAAATCATTAAAGAAATTGATTTGTATATTTGTACAATTTCGCATTTATTGTTTCCACGTAAAAAAACGTTTTGCCTGTTGAAGGAATATCGGCAACTTTAATTTTAATAACTCCAACAAATAGTCTTTTTTCAAATGCAGTGCAGTTGTGAAGAAAGAGACATATTATGACAATTTGTGCAGATTTGCAAAATCCTCAAAAAGAATATAGTGTCATGCCGTTTTGGTTTTGGAACGATTCTCTGTCTCATGAAGAAATTATCAGACAGATAAATGATTTTGAACAGCATGGCGTTCACGGGTTTGTGATTCATCCCAGAGTTGGATTGCCAAGAAGTTTGGCATGGATGTCTGAGGAATTATTGGATTTTTACGAAATCGCCATTAAAGAAGCACGGCGTCGTGAAATGAAAGTTCTGCTTTACGATGAAGGAATGTATCCCTCAGGTTCTTCCGGTGGCCAAGTTGTTCAGGCGAACCCTGATTTTCAGTGCCGCTGTCTCGCAAAAGTAGAACATGTTGACGGAAATCCATATACACCAAAACCAGACGAGAATGTTATTACAACTTTTAAGGATAATAATGGCATTGAGACGTCCATTATTGATCGCAAGGTTAATAGCAGGATAAGGGGCCTTCATTATATTGATGAAGGCCCAGATGAGGATGCGCCATTAGCTGCTGATATTTTAAATCCTAAAGCTGTGGACTGTTTTATCAATCTCGTTTACAGGAAATTTGCTGAGCGATTTAACGAATATTTTAGCAATACTATAATAGGAATTTTCACTGATGAGCCGAACGTTTTAGGCAGGTGCCAGGAAACGAATGTATTCCCAAGTACGCGAAATTTAGTTCGGCAGATCAACGAAGTGCTTGGTTATGATTTTATTCCGCATTTGCCTAATTTATGGTCTACGGATGAAACAGAAGTTAAAAAGTATTCCGATATCTATAATTCCGCTCTTAACAAACTTTTGCAAAAGAACTATTATTCTAAACTAAGTGTGTTTTGTAATGGTGCAGGGATTGCGTTGACCGGCCATCCTGCCAGTCCTGAAGATATAGAGGCGTTACGATCTCTAGACATTCCGGGCCAGGATCTTGTTTGGCGCTATGTCGTGCCGGATACGCCCTCTGCGCTGGAAGGTCCACAGTCAACACAGGCAAAATGCAGTGCTTCGGCCATGATTCATACAGGTAAACGCAGAAATCTAAACGAGTGTTGCGGCGCCTATGGTCATGAATTAACTTGGGATGAAATGGTATGGCTGACCAATTGGTGTATGATTCGCGGCGTGAATATGATTGTGCCGCATGCGTTTTATTATTCGACCCGGGGGTATCGCAAGGACGAGAGGCCACCGGCGCTCGGGCCAAATTCAAAGTGGTGGAATAAGTATAAGAAATATGCTGATATGGTGGCAAGGCTGAGCTGGATAAACACTGATTGTTCACACATCTGCCATGTTGGAATTTTGGTCAAAAGCTCTAAACTGCCCTGGCAATCAGCCAAGGCTTGTTTTGAGAACCAGATAGATTTCAACTATATTGAAGAACGACATCTATGGGAAGATGCGGAAATAACTGAAAATGGCATACATTTAGCAGGTATGCATTACAAGGTATTGATTATAGAATTCGATGAAGACAAAAAAGCAGACACCGCTATTGCGAAACTGGAATTAGCTGGTCGCGTGATAAGATATAAACAAAAGTCTGACGACAAAATGATAGTCGAATTTGTCAAGAATCGAATTCCCGTTGATGTTTCTATTACTCCTTCTAATGCCGATTTACGCTTAAGGCACGTAGTTAAGAATAGTAACGATTATTACATGCTGTTTAATGAAACGGATAAGGAATTTGAGGTATCATTAAGAATCCCATCTTCGGAATTCATGTGTCAGTTCAATCTGATGGAAGGTAATGCAACTTCATTCAATGGGACTGAAAGGGTTAAATTTCAGCCCTATGAAATGAAGGTTTTTATTCGATCATCCTAATTGGCTGACAAGACTGAAAATTTCATTTAACTGTTTTGTGATTATAAAATGCCTGTGATTTGTTTTCAAAAAGAGGAGTGTTCATGGAAATGGTGTCTAAAAGAACTGTTCGGCTAATATGTATAGCAAGCTTGGGTATAATGTTGCTAATGATCTGCTGTGCAAATTATGCATTTGCAGGAAGTGAAATTTTACTTAATGTCATTCCACGGCCCGTCGAGTTTCAAAAAACAAAAGGAAGTTTTATATTAAAGTCTTCTGCGCAAATTTTTATCGAGGCGGAAGAACCTTTAGTCAGGAAAGTCGCGGATTATTTATCAGAACATTTGGCCGTGCCCACCGGGTATGAATTTAAAGTCGTTTCCTCTATGGAACAGGCTGAGAAGGATTCCGATGATGTAATAATTTTTCAGCGTGCTGATACGAAGGATCGTATTTTAGGGGATGAAGGCTATCGGCTTTGTGTGAATCCCGATAAAATTACTATCATCGCGAATAGGCCCGCGGGCTTTTTCTATGGGGTTCAGACACTCCTGCAGCTTTTCCCTTCACAGATAGAGTCGCGTGAAAGAGTTTCTGCTGTGGAATGGAAAATTGATTGTGTGGAAATTGTAGATTATCCTCGGTTTAAATGGCGAGGCCTTCTGCTTGATGTCAGCCGACACTTTTTCACAAAGGAGGAAGTCAAGCAGTATATCGACATGATAGTTCGTTACAAGTTTAACACATTGCAATTGCACCTGACAGACGATCAGGGTTGGAGATTGGAGATAAAGAAATATCCCCGATTAACCGAAGTCGGGGCTTGGCGGGTGTTGAGAGTGGGGCATGAATGGAATAGATGCGATCCTCCTGGGCCCGGAGAAAAGCCAACCTATGGCGGTTTTTATACGCAGCAGGATATTCGCGAGCTTGTGAATTATGCCCGGGAACGGTTTGTGACAATCGTTCCTGAAATAGACGTGCCTGGCCATGCCATGGCCATTCTGGCAACGTATCCTAATCTGTCATGTACTGGCGGTCCTTTTCAGGTTAATCCCGGCAGCGCTTTTTACAGAAAAATTGAAAATACATTGTGTGTTGGTAATGACCAGGTTTTCGATTTCCTTGACGGTGTTTTCAGTGAAGTTGCTGAATTATTTCCAGGCCAATATATCCACATGGGCGGCGATGAAGCTTACAAAGGTTTCTGGGCGAAGTGTCACAAGTGCCAGAAACGTAAGGCAGAGGAAAACCTGAAATGCGAAGATGAATTGCAAAGTTATTTTGTGAAAAGGGTGGAAAAAATAGTCGAGTCAAAAGGCAAAAAGCTCATTGGCTGGGATGAAATTCTCAAAGGCGGACTTGCCCCAAATGCGACCGTTATGAGTTGGCGAGGTATAGGGGGCGGGATTCGGGCTGCTAAAATGGGCCACAAAGTTATCATGAGTCCTTCGCCGTATTATTACTTGGATTTGTACCAAGGTGATCGCATAGCTGAGCCGCGAGCTTACAGCAGTTCTCGGCTGCGTGAATGTTATGCATTTAATCCCGTGCCGAAAGAAATCAATGTTGATATGGTGCTGGGTGTTCAGGGGAATTTGTGGACTGAAACGGTACCGACCTTGCGACACGCTCAATATATGATCTGGCCTCGCGGTTTTGCTATCGCGGAAACCGGTTGGTCTGCCATTCATCAAAAGGATTGGTCTGAATTTACCCGCCGGGTGGAAGAGCATTTTGCACGGCTGGATGAAGCGGATATAAAGTATTCAACTTCTATGTTCGATGTGATCTTTGTTCCTAAAAAGAATTCTACGGGTCAACTGGAGATTGGCTTGGATACCGAAATCCAAGGGTTGGATATTTACTATAGTTTCGACGGTTCTAATCCAGACCAACATTATCCCAAATATACCAAGCCTTTGACGGTCCCGCCGTGCGCTATAGATATACGCGTGGTAACCTACCGAAATGGTCAATGTCTTGGAAAGCAAATCACTATGCCTCTTTCGATATTGAGGAAGCGGGTCGGTATTTGAATCGGGTTTCAGGTTGGCAATAGTAAGTGTGCTGTAAAACCACTTGAGCTGTTCTGGTCCAGCGGACTTGAGCCTGTACTGGTGTTCTGGTTCAGCGGACTTGGATGCCAGCAAAATGCAGTTTTGTTCGTTAAATGATAGGTTGAATCATGACCAAAAACGTCTTGGCGATAGGCCAAGAAGACGCTTGATTGAAAATTGAATACGGTAAGCTGGTGTTTTTCAATATGAGTGCAGACAAGTAGCGTTATTTTTCATAAGTTCAAAACTTACGCTACAGCTTTGAGTTCAACTATCGGCAGATGCTTTCTGTCTTCGTAGTAGCTGATGTGAAGTTTGACGCCATTCCAGAAGGACCATAATCGTCGCTCATATTCTTCCACATCTGCCGTTGAATTGTCCAATCGGGTTGACGGGCGATAGTGTTTAGCTCGCTGATGGTGGTAGGCTCGCGGCCTGTTGTGATTTTGGGAAGGTTCAGGATGGATTCCTGGATATCTGGAGCCAGGAGTAGAAGATTCATAACTTGGGTCATTCGGGCGCGAGTAATTTGGCCATAACGGGCGAGGGTGGCCATGTCTTCGACGTGGCCATCGCGGAGTATCTGTTCAAAGTGAATCGCCAAGGCCATGAGTTTGCTGATGCGTGGCGTACGGGCTTTGGGGCGTTTGGGTTTCTCGCCAAGGTGAATGGTTTTCTTCGAGTGGCGGGAAGTTTGAAAATGTATCTTTCGTGTTATGGTGTATCCGTTCATGCTGTTGCCTCCTGAAGATTGCTTTCATTGGGTTTTTCTTTTAGTGTTTTGACTCCACCTGGAGCGAAGGTAAGATTGATGCTTTCATTTGTCCCATCGAACTCGACACGCTCCAGAAGTAAGTTCAGCATTTTCCATTGCTCTTTGTGTGTTAGCGTATCCCATAAAGGGTCGAATTGCTGGCAGGCCGTGCGAAGGTCGGCTGCGGACAACATGTTATTTTGTAATTCCAGCAGACGGTTTGTCGTGGTAGTAATATCTCGTTCGGTAACGCTAATTCTCTCTTGGAGGTTGGTAATTTGAATTTTGTCTTGAATTGGCGAAGAAAGAAGTGGTTGAAGTTGACTGTTGTAATTGTCGAGTTCTTTGTTGAGAAGTTTCAGTTGCTTTTTATGTTCAGCTGTTTCATATTTCACCGACGTTTGCGAGTGGGAGACGATTTTATCAATCATGCTTTTATCAAGACCTATGGTTCGGATCTCATTGATGACAAACTTTTCAATTTCACCCGCCGGCAGCGATGGATGCGGGCAATTCTGCCAGCCTGTGCCTATGGCATTCTGACAGACATAATAACGATAACGCTTTTCTTTCTTTTTGCTGAAATAATGGCTCATTCCGGCATTGCAGGCTTTGCAGCGTAGGATGCCTTTTAATATGACAGCGCTAGATTAGCTCAAGATTTTTTGATGTTCTTGTCGATGGGAATAAAAATCCAAT
Organism: Phycisphaerae bacterium; assembly: GCA_963664745.2. Lineage (GTDB taxonomy): Bacteria > Planctomycetota > Phycisphaerae > SM23-33 > SM23-33 > B1-G9. The sequence continues at coordinate 278,965 of CAXXMC010000004.1, read as the reverse complement.
TGAAAGGGCATTAAATGACTGGAGAACAGATGATGACATTGCAGCCGGAGCTGCAAAAATTTCTGGAATCGTTTCGACCTTGTTTTCGCAAAGAAGTTACTTTCGGCTACCTGGAGACATACATGCTTGGTCTGATGTCAGACATTCAACGCAAGAGTATTGAGCCGATTGCACTGGCGGCAGAAGTTCCCGTCCGAACTTTGCAGGAATTTTTATCTTCATTTCGCTGGGATCATGATCGTGCTGAAGAGTTGCTGCTTTATCGTGTGGCTGATCGCTCTTCGACGGAAGAGGGCATTGGCGTAATCGACGGCTCCGGCCACGCCAAGCAGGGCGCCAAAACGCCTGGCGTGCAGCGTCAATGGTGTGGTGAAACCGGCAAGATAGACAATTGCATTGTCGGCCAGCATTTGCTGTATACCGACAACCATCCCACAAATCCGTTCGGATGCGTCTTATGTAGCGACCTGTATCTGCCTGAAAAATGGGCAGCTGATCCAAAGAGACGAAGAGAAGCACATATTCCGGATTCATTGTCTTATCGGCCAAAGTGGAAAATTGCGGTAGAGCAGATTCAACGGGCCATAGGCAGTGGTGTAAAGTTTTCGTATTTTACTTTTGATGAGGAATACGGCAGTGTTCCTGGGTTCTGGTTTGAATTGGATCGGCTGGGCCATCGCGGTATTGGTGAGGTGCGGTCTAACTTTTTATGCTGGGCAACTCCGCCGGCGTATCAGTCCTGCCGGGCTGAATATGCGCCGCATAAAGTTGCCGATCTGGTTCGCCACAGTCCGGTGTTTTACGGACAGGATTGGCAAACGGTGAAGATCAAAAACACGACGCGCGGAATGATGTACTGGAAATATAAAGCCGCACGTGTGCAGTTGACCAATACGGCTGAGGGTGTCAACGTGCCGACAACTCGACAGTATTGGCTGATTTGGGCTCAATCGCCTAAAACCGGCGAGAACAAATATTTTTTGAGTAACGCTCCTGCTTCGGTGAGTGTCAGGAAGCTGCTGGTTGTGGCTTTTGCGCGGTGGCATATTGAGATGTGGTTCGAGCGAGCCAAGCAGGAAACGGGATTTGGTTCGTTTGAGGTTCGGACGTATACCGGACTGATTCGGCATTGGCTGTGTTCGCGATTGGCGATGTTTTTTATATCCGAGCAGACGCAGCGGCTTCGGGGGGAAAAATCCGCGTATTACGCTGGAACAGGTAGCCACGGTGATCAACACCCTGGCCGCCAAGATCTGGCAGACTTGGCCAAGATCATGGGCTGCGATCATAAGAATAAACGAATATTATCAGTGGCGTAACGAGGCGGCCTACAAAAGCCGACAAAAACAAAATCGTAAAACAGAATTCAAGTAGCGCTGTCATATTAGATACCGCTTTCCTTTCAGAAAGCCATCTTCACAATCGGTCAAGTTCCTGGCCATCTGGTCCATCCATTTTCCACATGGATTTGAGGTAAGGCCAGCAAGATGAACACGCCGTGTTAAAAGTTCCACTACAAACATTACAGTCACTCGCTTCAATCCTGTAAGGGTCAACAATTCGACGGTAAAAAAATCCGTCGAGCATAAAACATCCATATGCGATGCTATGAATTGCCGCCACTTGACTCTCTTGGTTCGATCTCCACCCGGTGTTCTACCATGATCTCGCAGTACTTCGCGAACAGTTGTTCTTCCTACAGGATGGCCAAGGTTCTTGAGAACATTACGAATTCGAGTATAACCCCACGATGGGTTTTCATCGGAGAACCGCAAAATCATATCGACAATAGCCTGGTTCAGTTTCGCCCTGCCGCCGTGTTTATTGGCTTGGCCATTATACTTTTCAGCAACCAATTTGCGATTCCACGACAGCAATGTGTCTGGCATAAAAAGAGAACCTATCTTGAAAAGATGCTCCCTGCCCAGTTCCATGGCTTTGACTGCAAGCCTTCTTCGCTGATCATTCGACAAAGGAATCCTCTTGTGATTCCGAAGAACTATCTCCTTGAGAATCTTAATCTCCAAATACTTGTACTCTAATTCTTTCATCTGACGCTTATCAACCCAACCAGCAATAGCAGCCACCCATAGTATCCATCTACTATGAAACATTACCTCAGCTCTCCTGTTAATTGGACGTTAATAATTATTTTGAACAGTAGTGACTTGTCATCAATAATTCCTCAATTTTGCTACGCAATATTAGCAGATAGTATTCTCGGAAACGATACCCTTGGGGAATCATGAAAATCCGAAGATTCGTTTTTTCGTACGTTTGATGTTGCGTAGATATATGAATCAACTTTCTGGTTTATATCGGCATATTGTTCGGCCACGGCGATGAACTGTTCTTCCGCCTCCAGGAACGCCTCCACAACGGCCGGGTCGAAGTGTGAACCAGTTTCGCTGGTAATCAGGTCACGCGTATCCTCATGCGAAAACGCCTGTTTGTAGCATCGTTTGCTACGCATCGCGTCATAGACATCCGCCAAGGCCATCAATCGGGCGGAGATCGGTATGTCCTCACCCTGTAATCCGAAGGGATAACCCGAGCCGTCCCACTTTTCGTGGTGGTAATAGGCAATCTCCCTAGCGAACTGGAGGAAGGAATTTGTGCCCAGCCACGCCTCGGCCCAGCGGAAAGTGTCGCCGCCGGTGATGGTGTGCTGTTTCATTACCTTGTATTCGTTCTCGTCCAGTCGGCCGTTCTTCAGCAGAATTGCGTCGCTCGTACCGACCTTTCCGATGTCGTGCAGCGGCGCAGATCGATACAACTTATCGATCACGCCGGGTTGGGAAAGCAGTTCGCGAAAACGCGGATGGTTCTTGAGTGTTTCGGCGAGGATGCGAACATAATTGTACGTGCGGTTGAGATGCGCGCCGGTATCAGGATCGCGACTTTCGGCGAGGGTCGAAAGCGACATGATCGTCACATCCTGCATAAGCATCACCTCGAGGGTTCGCGTCTGGACGCGTTCCTCGAGCGTTTCGTTTATATCGCGGAGTTCGAGTTCGAGTTTCATTAATGACGTCACGTCCTTGCCGGTGACGAGCACCGCTCGTTCTTTGGGGAACCGGCAGAAGCGCCATTGCAGCGTCCTGCGACGAGACTTCACCTCCACTTCTTTTGAAGCGCGGTCGCTTTCGAGCGCCGCGGTGATACGCGAAAGATAGTCGTCCGGAAGGATGTCCTTCACATCCCTGATCGAAAGGTTCAGCTTCCACAGCAGTTCCTCCGCGGCGGGGTTGGCGTAAAGCAGTTCCCCCTCAGCGTTTAATTTCAGGCTGGGATTGGGATTCCACAACGAGAAATACGACAGGTCGGTTATTTCGCGCAGAGAATCCTTCAGCAGCACGTCGAGGTGTTCGCGGTCGTACTGCACGGACGCGAGTATACAAAGAAGGTACGTTACCCCCACGCCCAGTACTACCACAGAGGTTACACCGAACCACAATCCAGAAGGCGGGTGATATATCCAGAGGATCATGTTGATCACCACCAACGAAGAAACCAAACCAAGCAGCGGAGCGATTTTAGGAAGTGTGCGGTGTTTTTTCGAGTGCCCCAGCCGCGGCATGGCATCGATCCAGCGGGTGCTGAATTTCTTCGTATAGACATATTCGATTTTGAGAAGCTGTATGTCGGGAATCAGGTGAATTAGCATGAAAAAACGACGAAACGCTTGGCCGTTTACCAGTTCCTTCGCGATACGATGCATGCGACGTCCTGTGGGTCTAGGTTCCTGCCCCGGCGGCGGTTCCAGACCGGCCCCGGCGTAGAGCACCAGCAGAAAGGCTTTAAGGATTTGTTTATGAGTGAGACGCGTATCGAGCATTATGCTTTGGATGCCGATTCCAACCAGTCGCTCCGCTAGCAGACCCGTACCCGGTAAGGGGCGGTCATTTTTGCCACCGTTGCCCGAAAGAACCAATGCATCGTTGGGCTCGGGAATCTTCATGAGCAGCCGGCTGCGGGGGGTGTCGACCAGTTCGCCGAAATTGCCGCCCTGCAGACGTTTAGCCATGGAACTGATCTGGCGAAATTCCACCCGTAAACGAAAGCGCAGCCACAGGAAAAAAAGATTATCAAATACGTTTCGCTGCGTCCGTGCAAATATATGTACGATCCTTCTGAGCACAACCATAATTCACGCTCCCGGAAATCCATTTCCGTTGGTGTCTTGTATGGTACTCCGTACGATGGGCCAAGCATCTTAAACCAGAGACTATTCTTCAGTTGTGTGGGCCACTTTACTTTATGCGTATCACATGAACAGCCATCGGTTTGAACTCTATGTTCAGGCGGTTCTGTTTCACGGTTATCTCCACCTTCTCAGCCTTGTCGGACTGCGTGGGCGTCAGTTCGTCCATTTCCAGGGGTTCGGCGATTCCAGGCGGTAGTGCGATGCAGGCCCTTCGGTTTTCTATCGCGGCGTTGGCGGCCAGGAGATACCACTGGCCTTTCGATTTGATCCACAGGCCAGTTATATCTTTCCCGCCTGCTATTATCCTTGCCGAAGTTCTCTTTTCAGACAGCAGTACGGGCGTCAGATTTTTCAATTCCCGAACGACTTTAAACAGATCCCTGGCCATGGCTGCATTGTCCGGCTTGGACAACTGCGGATATTCGTAGTAAAGAATCCCTTTCGCATCGGCAATGAGAGCTTGGAACGTCATAAGTCGCATTTCGGGGTACAGCGGAAACAGTCGCTCATAGTCCTTCGCCGTCTTGGACTTGTCTCCCCAGAGATCACGCTGGAAGTATTTTTTGTTATAGGCCTGCAGTACCGCCCAAAACGGTTTTTTGCCTGGCAGGTTACGCAGGCGTTTGGCGGCATCGAAAAAATACCAGCTTACGACGCCGAAATTTTTCTGCGTACGATCTGGAAACGGGTAGATATCCATCATAGCCACGTCGTAACTTTTGTAGAACATCGGCAGGCCGTAGGTTCCGGTAAACGCGATCGTCACCGGTCTGGTTGGATCGACTTTTTTGACGATTTTGTAACACTCCAGGGCCTTTTTGGGCTTGCAGCGTTCGTTGGAATGCGATTCGGGTTCGTCGGCTATGTACCAGGTTAGAATCGCGGGATGCTCCTTCTGCTCGCTGATTCGCTTGGCCATGTTCTTAATATCGTCGGGATACATGTTGTTGGGGTTATGCGGGCGTTTAGGCGTCCATCCCGACCATGGTATGGTGTAATCTTTCAGGCTGGCGACTATCATCACATCGTTAGCAAGGGCTAAGTCGGCAAATCTCTGCCGCTTATCGTTGTCCCAGATTGTCCAGTTATAGGACTGCATCGTGTTGAAGCCCACCTTCGTCAGTTGTTTGAATGTTGCGTCGTCGTTGAACCGCGCATTGAACAGACCGATAGGGAAAAACAGCTTTTCCTTCTTTCCCGGCTGCTTGATAACGGTTCTGCCGAACTTGTCTATGCGCACGTAATTCGCCTGCAGGTCATCGTTGGCAACTTCGATACACGACAGATCGACATTATCGGTCTTATCCGCTGCCTGCGTAGCAACATCCGTAGCTGTCGCCAATTCTGCCATCCGTTTATCATCAATTTTGATTCCACGCAGCGTTCCGAACGCCTCTGGCCGATGCCAGTCATGTTCCATAGTCACCCATTGGGACCGGCCGTATTGCATGTCGTTGCGGCAGAAATTGACGCCCCAGGTTTCGCCGACATTCTGATGCAGCGCGAGTGACGAGAAGGGAATAAACAGTTCTGCGACCCAATTGTCGTCGTGAACCTTGACTGCAGACTTCCAATCACCGTTCCACTCGGGGTCGCCGTTTCGAGTGTCGCGACGGGCGCCGCCGGCATTGAGGGCAAACTGAAAATAGTCCCGCATCGACCGGCCTGGGTCGAGATAGACTTCCACGGAATCTTCCTTCCAAAAGTTCGCATCGTGTTTCTTATGTATTACGGCAAGTTTCGAGGGATCTTTCTGTTGGCATTCAAAAGCGATATACAGACCGTCGCCCGTTTGCCCAAGATAAACGCGCGTGCTTTGTTTCGGTGTGCCGCCGACCTTGCTGGCAAACCATAAGGTAAACTCATCGATCTTAGTGGCTTGCTCCCACTCACCTGCCGTGATGACACCATCGATTTTTGGCGAAGCAGCCAACTGATGCAGGGAAAGTTTCTTTGGCATCTTGGCGTCCTGGGCCAGCAGACTCGTGCACATAATCGAAATCGCAAGAAAGAACGGCAGTAAGATCATTGGTCTTTTCATCGTCTGAATCCTTGTAAGTTATATTATAAAGCATTGAAAAGTTTGGCAAAGGGTTATCAACTATAATATTACATAGAGCATATTTTTATAACGCGGTACTGAAGAATATTTCAAATTTTGAAATTTGCCTTTCGTGCAACGAACCAATCCCGTGACTCGATTTATCTGTGTTTTCGGGAATCTTATCCAAATTCCTGCTTTGATTATAGGCGAGTGCCGGGCGGTTCCCAAGGGAACCACCCGGGCCGTTCGCCTTTTCCTAGACATCTATTATTGACGGTTAACGAATGCTTCGTTTTCGGAGAAATCCAATACCACCTAGAAGCAACATACCTATGGTGGTCGGTTCTGGTACAAAGGAAGAGTTCAGATACGTCGGAAGCTCCGTCGCAGTGGCGGCATTGTCCAGCACGAGAATACGGTCGTAAAGACCAGAGGCGGACTTGTAAGAACCAGCCCAAGGATACGTGTTTCCTACAGCAAAATAACTCTTCAGGGTGTATTCGGAATCGTCATAATTGGCAGTGCTTTCGAGAACCAGGCTTCCGTCGATATAGACTTTGATCTTGTCGGAGTCGGCATATGTCAGGGCGACGGTGTGCCAATAGCCGTCAAACAGCGTGCTTGAAGCGTCATAGGTTGAACTCAAAGCTGTACCGGATTGAACATACAGCCGAAGGTTTCCGGTGGTGGTGTGTTCGAGTCGCAATGTGTCTTCGACGTTGCCCTTTCTCAGGCTTGTACCCAGCAGGTCTTTCCACTCCGGGACGGTTCCGTTCTTCTTGTACGAAAAGATGTACGTTCCCTGCGAGACGGAAAAACCATTTGTCGTTTGGGAACCAAAGTAGTCTTGTGATCCACTGGCCTGAAAGGCACCGGCACCTTCCCATGTGTCCGCGGTAACCCTTGTGCCAGACATAGTTCCCTGGTTGGTGCCGACTATATCCTCGGTGGCATTACCCGCATCATTCACATTCCAGCAGCTGACAACACTCGCCGACAAAACGCCCTGAGAACAAAGAACACATACAGCAGTCAAAAGTAGAACTCGTTTCATGATTCATTTCCTTTATTTGTTGATTGTGTATCCATACCGGGAACCCAACGGTTGGGTTCCACAATGTCATGATAAGTCAACCAAACATTAACAATTGTTTACATGTTTCACTGTTACACATCTGATTGTCATTCTCGTTTTCCCCGCTACGAAAGCGGGTTATGTCATTTAGTACCGGAGATGTTTTTTTTCAAACAATCACATCCGATTCGATCCGAACAGCTATGCATTCTTCACTTTACGCTTGCGTGATTTTCCAAGCAGGTATATTAGGCCTGTGCATACAGTCAAGCATGTTGCAGGTTCCGGGGTCTGATAGACACGGACGTAGTCCACTACCATCTTGGTCGTTGACGTCTCCAGGCTCCCATAGCCGCCTGTGGGAATTGCGCCGCTCCACATCATATCTTTTACCTCGGAACTCAATATGATATATTCAGTGCGTTCTGAAATCCCAACATAACTGCTCCACTTATAGACTCCGTCGACATAATAGCGATACTCCTCGTCGTCCCATTCGACGCCAAAGAGGTGAAATTCACCATCATCTATACCCAGATTATAGAGTGACTGCGAATTGTGCTCATGCTCTTCACCATAGCCATTCCAATGGCACCCGACAAGAATATCATCGTCAATATCGTTGTAATCATTGTCGACCAGCCGGTGTTCGACCACGTCTATTTCCGCACCGTTAGTCGCCGGATCATCGAACGGTTCGTCACCTACGGTGTTGGCAAGAAGCCAGAACGCCGACCACATTCCAGGCGAATCATTGAATTTGATTCTCGCCTCATAATATCCGAAACACTGCTGAAATTTATTCTCTGTCGCGATCCAGGCAGTGTAATGTACATCATTGTCGGTGTACGTTGTGATTGTCATATTGCCGTCGGCTACGGATACAGCACTAGCACTATTGTACCCATCCCTGTATGTTCCTTGGAACTTATACTGCCAGTTGTCCCAATTCAGAGCAGTGCCGCTGAATTCATCGCTCCATGTGAGAGAATAACCAGCCGGGGGTGCGGCACGCGCCGAACTCCCAGTCAGTTCCAAAATACAACAAAACGCAACAGCCAGCCCACATGCAATAACATGTCGTGTCATCCGTGTCATCTTTTTGTCCTTTCCATAAGTGGTGTTATTGCTCAATGCCCAGTGCATTGATATAAATCTGATTTTGACGTTCTGCTGTCGTAGTGCCCCGCCAATGTCGAATTTATATTCGAGGTCGTTATCACTTCCTTGACACCTAATAAAAGGTCAATCAAATCGAACAGGCTGTCTGGTTCCACGCCCCTGGTCTTAATGCAAATCCCTTTTCCCGCTGTCACGTCGATATATCCAATCCCCTTGAGATACTGCAATGCCTTCTCGACAGTCACCTGCCTGACGCTATACCGATCCATGATATTCTTGGAGGTGCAAGATCGAGTACCAGGCTGAAGTGATACAAACTCACTCAGCAGTTTTTCCGTGATGGCTTTGTGTTCAAGCTGTTTCACTGTCATAAATATGGATGACTTCCTTGGATTTCCATGTAATATTCCATATCAAAACTACTTTAACAATTCTTGTTCGGATATAAGAAAATCCTAATTTCAAAAGCTTTTAACTCTAATATGTCGTTTTCTTTATACTGGATATTATTGATTATATCTGTGCCATGGGTAGAGCATGTCCATTGTTGTAGTTTATTTGTTGTATTGAATATGAAAAAGACATTGTTACTTTCAGAGACCATTTTACGCACATAAATACCTTGGGTTGGTTGCTGTACATCAATCCTGGTGGATTCAAGCATTGAACATAGCCATTGAGCCCATTTCCTGTCACCGGTTAGCAGATTTGCTAACCCTGCCGAGAAACCAGTCATGATTGTCTTACCTCGGCCATAATTATTTGTACAAATCGCAGGAGAGCCATCTGAAAAGCCGGCCAGTACTTTGGCAGATTTTGTTTCAAACGTGGCGTTCATAAATTTTGATTTGGCTGAACCGATTGCGGGAAGTTCAACATGTTTAACTTCATCTGCGCTAACAATTCGATCTATTTCCTTCAGGCCAAATACATCTGCCAACAGATTGCCTGGTCTGGATGTGTTAGCCCATGTATTTCCTTCTCGCATTGCCGTTCCGCTTTCAGCTAACAACTGTCCACCACTATAAACATAATCGGCTAGGATTTTTTCCTGTTTTTCATCCACCATAACCATCAAAGGAAGATAAACCAATTTGTAGTCATTTATCTTTTCAAGCTCGTGGCTGGAGATAAAATCGACCTGTATTCCAGTTTCCCAGAAAAGATGATAAATCCCCTGCAATGCAGTTTTATAGATATAACTTGCTGACAGATCATTGGTTAATTCCAGATTACCTTCGTGATTCGATTCTTCGATACGGCTTATCAGGTCACTGTTGAAATCGTACACTATGGCCACCTGTGCCTGCGGTACTTTTGCATTGCGGAACAACTTTTGATTGTCATTTACGATCTTGAAGAATTGTCTCATAGCTTTCGATGTAGCATTTTCCTTGCCGTCCATTTCAACCAGACCTGCTTCGTTGGTTTCACAGCCAACGCGTTCCTTGCGATATTGCCACAGCACGATTCCTTTGGCCCCGCAGGCAACTGCGGACCACGCCCATGAAATGATTGTCTCTGGGGATAATTCGGGCTGCCAACGCGCTCGCGACGGATAAAGTTCGTTGATCCAGAAATACCCATCACCGGAAATAGCCCTATTCCAGTCGGCAATCATGAAAGGCCAACTTTTATCCAATGGCTTGGGCGTGTAGCGGATTTCAAATGAACTGCCGTAAAAAGCCACTTCTCGACGCGTAAGCCAATCGTCGCTGGTGTCGTTGAGAACGTCCTGAACTGGACTTGGCATTCCAACGTGAGCGATGACACCACGCGATGGATCGCTTTGCCTGATTGTTTCTGCTACTTCTTTTACTCGCCAGGCTACCCGGCTGGCCGCCCACTGCCTCCAGAGGTGCATGTCGAAGAGACCAGATGTATTTCGTGGTACGTTAATGTCTTCAAAGTCCGCCCAACATTGACCGTACTTCATGTTGAGTGTTTCGATAGTACCGAAGCGATTCCGCAGCCAGTTGATATAACTTTTGTGAGAGTGTTCACAAGTACATTCTCCCATAGGCCGACTGCGAGGTTCATTCCATGCGTGCCAAATAGCAAGAGCCGACTCATTCTTGTATCGGTTAACAGCTTCAGTTATGAAAAGTTTCATCCGTTCAGTAACATGTGGATTGTCGAAGCATGGAATCCATCCACCCGGGTAAAAGGCCCCGTGAGTAATAGGCCAAATATTTTCACCTTTCAGGCCTATTCGATAAGCGTTGTATTTTTTGAAAAGATATTCAGGGCCGCATTCCAGCATGAACTTGAAGATTATCTTTACGCCGATTTTATCAGCTAGCTTGAAGATACGATCGATGTCGTCCCAGGTATATGAGCCTTCCTTTCGTTCGTGCCATCTCCAGTGCGGTCGCAATTGAATATATTCCATTCCCATATTGCGAATGTTTTTTATATCGTCTTCCCATTCGCATGGCAGGGGCGTAGGTTGACGATAATATTGCGTACCTAAAACAAAATTTTGGGGATATGCAGTATTAGTCCGGTCGTACATATTGGGATTCCTTGACGCATTAATTGGCATTTAATGTATTTTATCTGTGTTTTCCTTGGCGTGGCGCCGTATCATTACGTTCTCATCGAAAAAAAACATTCTCACCAGCCTGGCTACACCAAATGAAAGTGCATGGGGCAACTGATCTCTCGCACCGATATCTATCGAGTCAAGCATTTAACGTCGCGCATATCAACGACCATTCGCTACGGCACGCATCGACCCCGCGACGGATAAAACTCCTGAATCCGAGAACATCCTTAATCTGCCCGAAAACAGGTTTTATCGTCCGGCCTCGAATTGTGCAACAGGCTTATATATCGTTATTCGATATAATGGCAAGGAAAAAATTAGTATTTTTTGTTTTTCAGGCAGATATTTTTAGTTTAAGATGCTTCTGTAACAGCTTTTTTTTTTGTTAATATATTAATTTAATGAATTTATGATTAATTTGCATTGATTATAATTTTTTTATGGAGATGAAGCAAAATGGAGAAGTGTTATATTGAATTTCAATATTATTTGGCTGTATATGAGGGGATGTTTCTTTAATTGTTAAAACTCTTTGGTCTCCAGTATTCACTTTATCTTATCTTACATATTGGTTGTTGTCAAAGGCTGCTGCTGCGAAGCGGAGGGCGCAGCCCGGAGCGAAGCAGTAGCAGCGGCACGAAACGCCTCGGGCAGGTCGGCATGATATTCTTTCAACGCCGCATAGTAGCTGCCGCTCTCCAGGGCCTCCGCCAGCCTTGACAGGTCTTGGCTATGCGAAACTTTGCGGAAGCCTCTTTCTGCCTCCGTCAGGCCCGTAGCGAGCCAACGCGCAGCCTGGTCGGTCTGCGTCTGCCAGCGACAAACCCGGCTGCTTGTCCGCCGAAAATTCAATATCACATTCTCGATCATATTCGTGTTCATCAGGCTGCGGTTCAGCGTCGCCGGGACCTCCAGAAGATGCAGCGTTATCAGGTCAAGCCCGCCTTCGTGAAGGCTGTCGCGGGCGGCGGAGTTCTTGCCAGCCAGGAAGTCGTCAAGTTCACACAACGCCAAAATGCCCGCCTCAGGGCCTTGTGCCTTGCGTAGCCTGTCCATCAACTCCGTCATCGTTGCCCAATCTTTTTTCGCCAAATATCGCCTGAGATTTCGTTCCTTGTGAATCAGGCACCGCTGCACAACTGCCGTCGCAAAAATTGCTTTCACAGCCTTCCGCAACGCTTCACTGCCATCAAGCACCGCCAGCAGAGGCCTGCGTTCCGGCGGAGCGAAACCGCGAATTTGTACGCGTTTTATAAGGGCCAAAGCCACTTCGTAGTTCTCGCTGGAACCAATCTCGAAGTCCAAAACTATCTTGTCGCCTGCGGTCGTAATACCGACTGCAACGATGGCCGTTATGTCCTTCGAGAGCACCACGCCATCAACCATCAACGCCAGCCAGTCGTACAATTCGCCGTTGTCGTCGCAGCCAAGTCGCCGCCTGCGAAGCTCCGTGAAACGCTCCCTGCCGTGCTGCTGAAAAATACGCGATATCTGCGATGCGCTGCTGCCACGTTTGTTTTTCACCACTTTGCCGGTCTTGCTCTGCGAACCAGCTGCCAGAATCGATGCCAATATTTGACGACGCAATTCGCCGCGATCCTGGGCGGCGGTATAGCTCTCAAGCTCCGCCTCACTGGTCGTGCCGTCGGGATTTTCCCGCCGAACCCGAGGCCGTGTGATCTGTTCACGCTCAGCCTCAATATAAACGTAACCCTCAGCAGTGCCAGCTCGGACAAAATCCGAATCGGCGTCTGGCCGATAACGCGGGCCGCACAACTGCTCAAGCTCCGAAGCCATGACATCCATAATCATATCTCGGGTAGCCGTTCGGATATAATCTCGAAAAATTTCGCCTGCCGACCCGAAATCAGCTTGCCCAAGCACCTCAAGTACATTACTGTTGTCCATAACGATGGTCTCCTTCAAAAAAATTAAAAAAACGATAATAGCCGTATCGGCTACTACCGGAGACCATCGTCATTTTTAACAATCAATGAAAAACTTCCGTATATGAGACAGTATTGATGTATAATGATTAATCTGTTATCACTGCTGTCCCAACGTTGGGATTTTAAATTTTGTTAAGTGTAAACTTTCGCACTTTTTTGGGTGAATTTTGATGAAGACTGTATATAAAAAAACCAACCTGTCGATGAATTTAATGTCTGCCAAAGACGCATCGAAAGGTTGGTATCAATATGGAGAACATATCGGCATGGACGCTGCTTGTTCAACAGTTTTTTCCCATCTTCACGGCTCCGGGCGCGGAAATTTTTGTCCGGCTGATCACAGGCTGGATTCTTCGCACCACTCGTCGCACTATCACGGGCATTATTCCGCTGGCAGACCCGCTGGGCCAACGCAGCCACGATTCCTATCACAGATTTTTTCCCGACGCGAGATGGTCGCTCGCACAGCTCTGGAAAATTCTGGCTCGTTTGCTGATCTCGACATTTGCCGCGAAGGGCAATATCCCGCTGGCTATCGACGACACGCTGTTTCATCGCAGTGGCAGAAAAGTCGACGGTGCCGGGTTTTGGCGAGACGCCGTCCGCTCGACCAAAACCAAAATCGTTTACGCATGGGGGCTGAATCTTGTCGTGCTGACTTTGCAAGTTCAACCGCCCTGGGGCGGCGAGCCACTCGGTCTGCCCATCAACATGCGACTGCATCGCAAGAAGGAAAAATCGCTCATCGAACTGGCTGTCGAGATGCTCGAAGAAGTGGCCGCCTGGTTTGGAAGCAGGAAGATTCGCCTTGTGGCAGATGGATTTTACGCATCGCTGGCCGGTTGGAGCATAACGAACACGACGATCATCTCGCGCATGCGTTGCGACGCTTCGCTTTACGATTTGCCGCCGAAACGAAAACGCTCCGGCAGAGGCAGACCTCGAAAACGCGGTGCCGAGTTGCCCAAACTCAAGATAATCGCTTCGCACGTTCGCAAGTGGACGCCGATAACTTTTATCGCTCGCGGCAAGTCGGTCACAAGGCTGGTTTATTCTCGCGAGGTGCTTTGGTACAAAGTCAGCAAGATGCCGGTGCTGCTTGTGATCTCGCGGGATCCGAGCGGCAAAGAGCGGGACGATTATTTTTTTACGACCGATGTGGCCATGAAAGTCGCCGACGTGCTGGCTGCCTATGCCGACCGGTGGGCTATCGAAGATACGTTCAAAAATGCCAAACAGTATCTTGGTGCGGAGCAGTTGCAGACGTGGGCGAGACAAGGCCCCGAGCGAGCAGCTGCTCTTGGACTTTGGCTGTATTCGATGGTCTGGCTGTGGTTCTGCAAACAGCCATCTGCCAAACGAACGTTTCAAATTCCGCTGTGGTATGCCAGCAAAACCACCCCCAGCTTCGCCGACGCACTGAGAGCCTTGCGAAAAGTTCTGTGGCAACAACGAATTATTATGATGTTCGGAAATTGTGACGTACATGACAAAAAATACCAGTTCCTGCTGGAAGCATTAGCCCCAGCAGCCTAAAAAATGCGAAAGTTTACTAAGTTAAACATATAAAAAATGTTACATCAAAAAACAACTTGGATCGATTTGAACGGCGTCGTACATTTTTTTGCTATCTTTGAAAAAGGAATAGCAAATGAACGACGGACGAACAATCTTTTCGCAACTCATGGACTTCCTGCCACGCGACGAATTTCATCGATGCGTGCAACGCTACAACGGCAACCACAAAATCAAAACCTTCTCATGTCTCGACCAGTATCTCTGCATGGTTTTCGCACAACTCACCGGCAGGGAATCACTACGAGACATCGAAGTCTGTCTGCAAACGTTCGGCTCAAAACTCTATCATGCCGGATTCCGCTGCAAACGGATTTCACGCAATACACTGGCCAACGCCAATCAGGTGCGACCCTGGCAAATCTACGCCGACTTTGCTCAAACTCTCATCGTAACAGCAACCAAATTGTATGCCGATACGGAACTCGGCTTCGATTTGGAAAACACTATCTACGCACTCGATTCGACAACAATCGACTTGTGCCTTTCTATGTTTCCGTGGGCAACTTTTCGTACGACAAAAGCGGCTGTCAAAATGCATACGCTGTTAAACATCAAAGGTTCGATACCCGAATTCATCTATATTTCAGAGGGTTCAGTGCACGATGTCAACATTCTCGACGATCTGCCGATTCTGCCGTCAGCCATCTATCTGATGGACCGTGGCTATCTCGATTTCGAGAGATTGTTCGCTATGCATCAAGCCGGTGCTTTCTTCGTCACTCGCACAAAATCAAACACACGAACCAGACGAATTTACTCGCATCCCATCGACAAATCGACGGGGTTGATATACGACCAAACCGTTCAGCTGACAAACTTTTATGCCGCCAAAGATTATCCAGATCAACTTCGACAAGTGAAATATTACGACGCCGAAACCGACAATCGTCTTGTGTTTTTAACCAATCTGTTCAATATTCCGGCCTTGGTAATCGCGATGCTGTATCGATGCCGCTGGCAGGTCGAACTGTTTTTCAAATGGATCAAAGGTCACCTGTGCATAAAACGATTCTTCGGCACGACCGCCAATGCAGTCAAAACCCAAATCTGGATAGCCGTGAGCGTTTACGTCCTTGTTGCGATTGTCAAAAAACAGCTGGCTCTCAATCAGAGCCTCTACACTTTATTACAGATTCTAAGTCTCAGCCTGTTCGAGAAAATGCCTATTTTACATGCCTTTTCGCAAACAAATTACAATATTCAAAGCAATCAAAATTACAACCAATTGTCCTTGTTCAACTTATGATGGGACATTAGTGATCTGTTATCTATAACAAACCTTCAGGAGAATGATAAGAGATGCAGAAAAT
Organism: Phycisphaerae bacterium; assembly: GCA_963664745.2. Lineage (GTDB taxonomy): Bacteria > Planctomycetota > Phycisphaerae > SM23-33 > SM23-33 > B1-G9. Next base: position 263,132 of record CAXXMC010000004.1, on the reverse strand, counting down.
ACACATTCAGTATTCTCCCAAGCCGGTGCTTGTGCCCCAGGCTGATTGCGAGTGGGCCGAGACGATGGTACTCAATCCCGCCATCGTCAAGGATCCCCAAATAAGCAGGCTGCATATGCTGTTTCGTGCAACCGGCCCGTACGCATCGATGCAATTGCCCAATCAGCCACCGCCATATCCGATCTTTCTGGGCCATGCTTTCAGTGACGACAACGGTCTGACGTGGAATGCGGACTTCTCTCGTCCCGCTCTGGCTCCGCGTCTGAAACAAACCGCGGAGGAAATCCGCATTACCAACATCTACGGAGATTCCGTTGTCGATTACGCCAACGGCTGTATCGAAGATCCCCGGCTGTTCTGGTTGGAAGGCGAACTGTACCTCTCCGTCGCCTGCCGGATGTTTCCGCCTGGGCCGTACTGGGAGCATGACGATCCGATGCAGTGCGCGCCAGCCTGGGCGGTGGAAGGAAAACACGATCTCGGCAAGGCCGCCAGCCAAAACGTTACCGTGACGGTATTGTTCAAGGTTGACCTCGACAAACTCTCTGCCAGTGACTATGACAATGCCTTCGGCTATGTCACGAACCTGACCAATCCAGACCGCTCAGACAATCGCGATGCGTTTCTGTTTCCCGAAAAGCTGAATTTCGGCGGAGTGGAAAAGTTCGTTCTGATCCATCGGCCTAAGGATCCGTTAGCGTTTCCTGTCGGGCAAAATCCCGGTACGCTTAACATCTATATCACCGCCGCGGATCGTTTCGAGGATTTTACATCCGCAAAATGCGAACATACAATTCTTGCCGAACCGCAATTCTTATGGGAAGCGAATCGCATCGGTGCGAGTTGGCCACCCGTTCGCATTAGCGAAAACGAATGGCTTCTCGCGTACCACGGCAAAGAGGATGATATTATCGGATACACTCAATCGTTCATGATCCTACGAGAGCAAACTGACACCCTGCCCGTCGTGACGCATCGCTGCAGTGAAAGGGCCATCTACGCCCAACAGCAGTGGGAATTGGAAGGACGCTTCACCATCCCTTGCCATTTCTCGTGTAGCGGTATTGTTGTCAGAGGAGAATTAATTATGGGTTATGGCGCTGCTGACGAGAAAATCGGCGTCGCTCGAACCAATCTGAGGCAACTGATTGAATACTTGCGAAATTTTCCCGTTTAATTGTTTTTAACTCCACGTTGTAGCTGGAATGAATTTGAAAACCTGGAATGACAAAAAGGAAAGAAACCAACAATGCTGGAATTTCTCGAAACCATTGACGCATTGAAAGGACAGGCCGAATCAATGCTGCGTCCCGCTAAGCAGTGGCTGGAACGCTTTATCGCTGAACTGGAATTCGTCGAAGGTCTGAACCGCCTGGAAGGACTCGGAAACGGCCGAGGGGATAAGCTAATCGCCAGAGCGTCTGAAGTCGTCGCGGCGACTCTCAAAGCCGGAAAAACGGATCGTCTCAAGAAGTCTGTTCAGGAGGCCGAGAGAATTCTCGCTCCCATCGGCAAAGTCGCAAAGAAGTACACCATCCACTGTGCCGGTCATGCGCATATCGACATGAACTGGATGTGGAATTGGTCTGAAACCGTGGCTGTCACCAACGACACGTTCCTGACTGTGCTGAAGCTGATGGACGAATTCCCCGAGTTTTGCTTCACGCAGAGTCAGGCATCCGTCTACGAAATCATTAGAAAGCATAATCCCGAATTGTTTGAGCGGATTCGCGCCCGCGTCGCGGAAGGTCGATGGGAAGTCGCCGCCCCGATGTGGGTTGAAGGTGACAAGAACCTGATCTCCGGCGAAAGTCTCACCCGCCACCTGCTCTACACCCGCCGGTATATGAAAGAACACTTCGGCCTGGAACCCGAGGACGTTCCGTTGGACTGGGCGCCGGACACGTTCGGCCATGCCGCGACGATCCCGAGTATCCTCTCGCGCGGTGGTGTGTCGCGATACTACATGTGTCGCGGGGGAGCGTTTGAAAAACCACCTGTATTCTGGTGGGAAGGCCCGGACGGAAGACGCATTCTCGTGAACCTGGAAAATACGTGGTACAACGATTCGGTTGGAACTCACAACGTTAAAGGCATGTTGGCATTCTGCGAGAAAACGAAGCTTCGCGATTGGCTGCTGGTTTACGGCGTGGGCGATCACGGCGGCGGCCCAACCCGCCGCGACCTGCAGCGCATCATAGACATGAACACCTGGCCTATCTATCCGAACTTTCGGTTCGATACCACAGGCCGGTACTACGATATTCTCGAAGCAGCCGGCGAGACGCTGCCCGTATTGAAACGGGAACTGAATTACGAATTCCCCGGTTGTTATACGTCCCAAAGCCGTATCAAACGCACGAATCGCCTGGGAGAGAACCGCCTGCAAGACGCCGAAGCAGCTGCGGTGGTCGCCTGGCGCTCAGCGGGGGCGACTTATCCTTCCTCGTTGTTGCAGGAAGCGTGGATTCACTGCCTTTTCGGACATTTCCACGATATCCTGCCCGGATCGGGTGTGCGGGAAACGCGGGAGTACAACTCCGCGCTGTTCCAGCAGATTGCGGCTGCGACGACGACCGTCAAGACCAACGCCCTTCGTGCATTGGCGGGAAAAGTGGACACATCCTTCGGCGAGTCGGAAGATAGCGCTGCCAGCCCTTGCGCCGCGGAACGAAGCCTTGGGGCTGGCGCGGGACGCGGATCCGCCGAAGGCGGAATTACTTCAGTAGGCCAAGCGGACGGCCCCGCTCGTGTGTTCGTGGTATTCAACCCCACCGCGTGGGAAAGGCAGGAGGTCGTTACGCTGAGCGTCTGGAATGCCGAAGAAGACGATGTTCAGACGATGCGATTTCGCATAAAAACTCCTGAGGGAAAAGAACTGCCTGCCCAGCGCATCAACAAAGGCACATATTGGGGCCACGGTTTCGTCGAACTGGCCGTTCCGGTAAAGGTTCCCGCATTGGGGTACACGACGCTGGTTGTCGAACCGGCAGGATTCGTGCGGAAAGTTACTGATTCAGGGTACGCGAAACATTATCCTGGCGAACCAGAAGGAGGCGCGATTAATCTGGCAAAATCTTTTTCACCGGAATCATTTCAGACGGTAGGGTCCTGGACACTGGAAAACGAATTCATTTCGGTAACTTTCGATCCGAACACAGCTGGGATTGTGGAGTTGATCGACAAGCAAAGCGGAAAGCGGTTGATTGTACCCGAGAACCCCGCCCGTGTGTTCGAGTACGTACTGGAACGTCCCGGGCCTATGACGGCGTGGGTAATTCAGCCTAACAAAACTGCGCCCCAGCCGTTGGCGGTCGAATCGTTCCAGACCGCTGGGCAAGGCCCGCATGTTGCATCGTTCGAGACGGTCTTGTCTATCGGCGAGTCGAAATTGAATGTAACATACAGCCTCAAAACTGGCCAGCCTTGGCTGGACGTTGACGTGAAGGTCAACTGGCTTGAGCGCGGCGGTCCTGGGGTGGGGATCCCGTCGTTGCGGGCGGTATTCCCGCTGGCACTGACGGACGCGACAGCAAGTTACGAAATTCCTTTCGGGTCGATCGGCCGCGATGAATGCACCGGCCAGGAGGTTCCCTCCCTCCACTGGGCCGACATAACGGGCAAGCTCATCGGCGTACCTGGCACGGCTGGATTGGCGCTGCTGAACGATTGCAAGTACGGACATTCGCTGGACGGTTCGACGCTGCGGCTGAGTTTGTTGCGATCCAGTTACGATCCCGATCCCTTGCCGGAAATGGGTGAACATGAATTTCGTTTCGCATTGGTTCCATACGGGAAACCGCTTAAGCCGGCGAACCTGATTCGTATCGGTGCCGACTACAATCGTTCGCTGATCGCGGTTGGAACGGATTCGCACACCGGCGATTTGCCGGCGAAGGGCCTGGTTGGTGCGAGCGTGAAGCAAGGAAATGTGATCCTGACGTGCGTGAAGAAGGCTGAGGATTCCGACGATCTGATCGTTCGCCTTCTGGAAGCCGACGGAAAGGCGACAAAGGCCAACGTGACACTGGATCCAACGCTGCTGGGCAAGGTCGTCTCTGCCGTCGAAGTGGATTTCCTCGAACGCGAGTTGGCGGATTCGAAGGCTAAAGTAGTTCTCAGCGGTTTTTCCGTATCCTTGCCCGCCCACGGCATCGCCTGCGTGAAGGTGACGTTGACCACCTCCGATAATTCGTAGCGGCATGACGCAAGATCAACTTTAAGATGCTCTAAAGGTTTGAATTTGAGAAACAATTGATTCTGTGTTAATTTCCCTATTACCAAGATAATGGTTATTTTTGAAATGAAAAGGTTTTTCCGGTACTACAAAAACAGGCGTAACCTTTGGTTAAAAGGCTACGCCCGTTGTACTTGTACAAAAAAAGTACCTGTCGTTTACATATTTTTACGTCTTAGCAGTGCGACTCCACTCAGGGCTAGCAGTGTCATCGTCGCAGGTTCCGGAACTTGTGCATCGCTTGAAGAAGCAGTGTTTCCGAAGTTCGCTTGCACACTGGCGTAGTCACCAGCAGAGACAACGCCATCTTTATTGGCGTCACCAATGAGGCTCCCCCCCGCAGCGCCTGTGTTACCAAAGTTTGCCTGTACGCTTGCATAGTCACCAGCAGAGACAACGCCATCCTTATTGGCGTCACCCATGAGGTATGGAACAAACGGTATAACGTCCATTGTGGGTACCAGAAGATCGGTATCCAAGAATCCGTCGCCAGCCATATTAAGTAACCCTGCGGTCGTTACACGGAAGTCTGTCTCGCCCAATCCTTCAGGTGTGCTGAGGACCCCCAAAAGAGCTTGCGCATCAAGGGTAACAGCGGGCGTTCCTGCCTCGCTTACAGCAGTCTTGCCAATACCTTGAATTGCTACCCCTCCAGTAGCCTCACAGCCCTGGTAATTAGCGGCATTGAAACTTCCGGCAACATTTCCCTGAACCAAAGTTCCAGGCATAAACCCAGCGGTATCTGTGGCAAGAGTATTTTCGGTATAACTGACTGAGGTTGGGTCAATATCCACCCAAATGTCATAAGCTGCCAAACCGGCCGTGTATGCTCCGGCAACGTCTACCAACACATTCCAGCTGCCGGGGGCAGTCTCTTGGAAAGTGTAATGCACCGTCGGTTGAAGCGGGTTAACCTGAAGCGTTGGAGTGATACTTTCGGTATTCAAAAACCCATCACCTGCGGCATTTAACAATCCGACGGTTGGGGTCCGAAAATCTCCCGCTCCCAAATAAAGCGGTGTGTATAGAGTGCCCAAACGGGCCTGCGCACCAAGATAAACCGGGGGGGGGCCTGGTTCGCTTACAACAGTCTTTCCAATACCTTGAATTGCCACACCTCCAGTAATCGCAGCGCCCTGATAATTTGCAGCATTGAAATTTCCGCCAATATCACCCTGAACCAATGTTCCTGGCATAAATCCGGCGGTAGCGGTGGAAAGCGTATTCTGTGCAAAACTGGCTGAGACACCATCTACCCAAACTTCATAAGCTGACAGCCCAGCTGTTTCTGCACCCGCAACCTCCACCAGAATATCCCATGTGCCGGGTGCAGTTTCATTGAAAATATAGTTTGCCGTTGGTTGTGCAAGCACACTGGCGTTGAGCAAGCATAATAAAACTACGGGGGTCAATACGAATAATTTCTTCATTTCGTCCTACCTTTCTTGGTATAAACCATTCTCCTTTTCCATCGATTTATGACTAACTAACTTATGAGGGTTAGTCCCATCTGATGTGCCAGGAAAATTATTTGCGTCGACGGGCCAGGGCAACAAAGCCAAAGCTTAACAGGGCAATAGTTGCCGGCTCCGGCACAACACCAGGTGCAGCTTCTGTAGCAACACTACCGAAGTTTGCCTGTACACTTGCAAAGTCACCGGCTGATACAACACCGTCACCATTGGCATCACCCGGTATACCGAAAACGCCACTCTCGCCAAAGTGGGACTGCACGCTTGCATAATCAGCACCAGAAACCATACCGTCACGGTTGGCATCGCCTTCCAACAGGACGACGACCGGTTCGGGTAAATAGGAAGGATCCAGATACGTCGGAAGCTCCTCCACCGTAAGGGCGTTATCGAACAGGATAACACGGTCGTACAGACCGGCGGCGGACTTGGCCTCGCCATACCAAGGATACACGTTTCCGACAGTAACATAACCATTCATGGTGTATGCGGAAGCACTGTAATTGTCAGTGCTTTCGATAACCTGGGTGCCGTCGACATAGACCCTGATCTTATCGGCGTCTGCATATGTCAGGGCGACGGTGTGCCAGTCGCCGTCAAACAGCGTGCTCGCAGCGTCGTAGGTTGAGCTCAAGCCTGTACCGGTACTAACATACAGCCTAAGGCCCGTGCCAGTGGTGTGCTCGAGTCGCAATGGATAGTTGCTGTCCTTTTTCAGGTTTGTACCCAGCAGGTCGGACCAGTCCGAGACGGTTCCGTCCTTCTTGTATGAAAAGATGTACGTTCCCTCATTGATGGAAAGCCCAACTGTCGAATCGCAACCAAGGAAGTCCTTTGATCCAACCATCTTAAAGGCGCCGGTGCCTTCAAATGTGTCCGAGGTAATCGGTCCACCTGGGGCTGTGTAATGGTACGACGCCAGGTTAGTGGCAAGAATATCCGCGAACTTACCGTTCACCGGCGCATCATTTAAACTCCAGCAACTGACAACATCCGCAGACAATACGCCCTGAGAACAGAGAACAAACACAGCAGTTAATAACAGAACTCGTTTCATGATTCATCTCCTTTACTTGGTTGTTGTGTTTCTATATTGGGAGCCCAACCATTGGATTCTCAATGTCATGAGTCAACTTGACCAAAAATTTACAATTGTTTACAGTTTCACCGCCAAAAATCTGGATGCTTTTTTTGGTTATCCTCACGCAAAACGTACTAAGGCTTCATTTGATAGATTAATTATATTGAAAATCGATATAATGTCAACGGAAAAAAATAGAATTTTCTTGTTTTTCAGGCAGAGACCTTTAATTCTGGATGCTTCGGCCAAGGTTTGTTGCTTTGTTAGTATGTTATATATAGAAAGTTATAGATTTATTGACAGTAATTGCGGCTTATTTGTAGAAATGCATAGGAGAAAGAAGTAACACATTGATTATAAATATACTTGGTCTTTTTCTGGTGTATCTTGGCATAACCCGTTTGACTGTCACCATTAATAAATACCCGGTTGAGAATCAGGAACTGTAGACATTATTTATCGAATTACCTTCATCGTTTGACGCTTGCGAAAAAGCCTATCGACGCCTTCTCTTGATCAACGTCAAACAGCTCAGTGAAAGCAAACCCAAACTGCACGGCTCGGGAGCTGTTTGGGTAGATGCAACATTACCGAAGTTTGCCTGTACGCTGGCGTAGTCACCGGCTGATACATAACCGTCACAATTAGCATCACCAGGAATGCCCGCCGCACCTATGTTACCGAAGTTTGCCTGCACGGAAGCATAGTCTCCAGCTGAGACAACACCGTCCCGATTTGCGTCACCGTCAATCAAGGCCGGAGGTTCCGGAACCGCATAGACGCGGACATAATCCACCGTCATCTTGGTCGTCGAAGTCGCCAGACTCCCATAGCCGCCTGCGGGAATCGGACCGCTCCATTCCCAAGGGTCCACTTCGGAACTCAATATGATATATTCTGTGCGTTCTGAAATCCCAACATCACAGGTCCAGGCAAGGTTGCCGTCGACATAGTAGCGGTACTCCTCGTCGTCCCATTCGACGCCGAATAGGTGAAATCCATCACCCACACCCAGGTTATTGGTCATATGCGAATCTGTCATATGGTTTTCATGGTAGCCATCCCAATGTACCGCTGAAAAAACAGAATTATCAATATTGTTGTAAGCGTTGTCGACCAGCCTGTGTTCGACGATGTCAATTTCAGCCCCGGTAACCGCCGGATTGTCGAACGGTTCGCTGCCCACAGTGTTGGCAAGAAGCCAGAACGCCGACCACATTCCCGGCGAATCATTGAATTTTATTCTCGCTTCATAATACCCGAAACGCTGCTGAAATTTATTCTCTGTCGCAATCCAGGCGGTGTAATGAACATCATTTTCAGTGTACGTTGTGATTGTCATATTGCCATCGGCCACGGCGACCGCGTTTGAAGTATTGTAACCATCCCTGTGTACTCCCTGGAACTTATACTGCCACTTGTCCCAATCAAGTGCATTGCCGTTGAATTCATCGCTCCATGTAAGCGAATAGTCTGGTGACGGTGGTGCGGCACACGCCGAACTGCCAGAAAGGTTCAAAATACAACAAAAAGCAGCCGCCAGCCCACAGGCAATAATACATCGTGTCATCTTTTGTCCTCTCAATACATGGTGTTACTGATCAATGCATAGTGCTACTGATAAAAAACTTATTTTGGCAATCTACTTTCGTAGTTATCCACAAATGCCGAATGGATGTTCGAAGTCGTCCTCGCCTCCTTGGTTACGAGCAGAAAACGAACAGGCTTTCCTGTTCCACTTCCTCGGCCTTAACGTATATTCCTCTTCCCGCCGTCGCGTCTATGTATCCATTACTCTTGAGAGGCTTCAATGCCTTATCAACCGTCGCCTGGCTGATGCTGTACCTATTGATGATGTCCTTGACGGTACAGAATCGAGATCCCGGCTGCATAGACACAATTTCACTCAGTAGTTTTCTGAGATGACTTCGTTTTTTAAACTGTTTCACAGCCATAAACCTGAAGGACTCTCTTGAATTTCGATTCGGCAAAGCAGGATGAACCTTGATTTACCAAGATTGATTATATCGCTATTCGATACAATGTCAACCAAAATAACGTTATATTCACCATAAAAAGAAACAAAAAGCATTTTTCACGAAACAGCAGCCTTAAGACAAAATAGTATAATATCACTCTTTACTTTGTGGTAAACAAATGCTATCGTCTTTGTTTTATCGAAATGCTGAAATTTTTTCTTAACGAACGTGCGTTTTGTGTTTATGACACAGGTGACAAGGATTCTCCATGCAGAATGTTGAACGTAAGGATTGGGAAAACCCCACACTTCTTGGGATTAATCGACAGGTTGGCCATTGTACAAAGGGATCCTATACGACCGTTCGGCAGGCGATGGTGGTGCGGCGGGACGCCTCACCGTTTCGTAAGTCCCTCGACGGTCTGTGGAAATTCCACCTTTCTCCGACGCCCGAAGCAGCTGGCGAGCGGTTCGCTGCGCCCTCATTCAACGACGGTCGCTGGGACGAAATTGACGTCCCAAGCAACTGGACCATGCGCGGGTTTGACAAGCCTATTTACACAAACATCAAGATGCCCATCCCCACCGATCCGCCGCACGTGCCCGCGGACGACAATCCCACCGGCTGTTATCGCACGACGTTCACCGTGCCGGCGGGCTGGCGCGGGCGCGAAACGTTTTTGTGCTTTGACGGCGTAGAGTCGATGTACTACGTGTGGGTGAACGGGAAGTTCATCGGCATGGGCAAAGACTCCCGCCTGCCGACGGAGTTTCACATCTCCCCGTACCTTAAGGCCGGCAAGAATACGCTGGCGGTGAAGGTGATCCGTTGGTCGGATGGCAGTTACCTAGAAGACCAGGATCACTGGTGGATGGCGGGCATCTATCGCAGCGTCTACCTCCACTCCACGCCGCAGGTACACATTCGAGATTTCGCCGTGCGCACGACGTTCGACAAACAGTACCAAAATGCCTCGCTGAGCGTTGGTGTGGACGTTGAAACCTTTATTAAAGGCAAAAAAGCTGTTTCGCTGGACGAGTATCGTATCGAAGGGATGTTATATTCACGAGATGGCAAACCCGTTTTGCGTCGAGGGATGACTGAGAATGTCAATACGTTAAAGACGGAGCTTTCAGCGGACATACGGAAACCGCTGAAATGGTCCGCAGAGGAGCCGAACCTGTATACGCTGGTGTTGAAGCTCCTTGATCCAAAGGGTAAAACAATCGACATCACTTCCGCGCGTGTGGGATTCCGGCAGGTGGAAATCCGCAACCGCGAGCTACTCGTCAACGGTAAACCCGTGTACATTCAAGGCGTGAACCGGCACGATCACCATGAACGCAACGGCAAAACGGTATCCAAGGCCGACATGCTTGCGGATGTGCTTCTGATGAAGCAGTTCAATTTTAATACTGTCCGCACGGGTCATTATCCTAACGACGAATACTTCTACGACCTCTGCGACGAGTACGGCCTGTACGTTATCGACGAAGCCAATATTGAATGTCACGCCGTAATGGACCATATCGCGCGGAATCCGCTCTGGACAGAGGCGTTTGTGGATCGTGGAAAGCGGATGGTGCAACGGGACAAGAATCACCCGAGTATTATCGTCTGGTCGCTAGGGAATGAAAGCGGATTTGGCGAGAATCACAACGCGATGGCTGGGTGGATGCGTTGGAAAGATCCGACACGGCCTTTGCACTACGAAGGTGCGGTCGGCAGAGGAATGGGATACGACAGCCGGATTGCCACGGACATTCTCTGTCCGATGTACCCGAGCATCGAGCGTCTCCACGAGTGGGCGGCCAACCCGATTGTGAATGAAGGCGGGACAAAACGTACCAGCCTGCCCGGCGAAATGAATGAGAAGGAATATCGCCCGCTGATTATGTGCGAGTACGCCCACTCGATGGGCAACAGCACGGGCAACCTGAAGGAATACTGGGACCTCATCGAATCCACGCACGGCCTGCAGGGCGGGTGCATCTGGGACTGGATAGATCAGGGTCTTTTGAAAACGGACAAGGAAGGAACAGAGTTCTGGGCGTATGGCGGCGATTTCGGAGATACGATGAACGACCAGAATTTCTGCATCAACGGCCTGATTGCCCCGGATCGCAGGCCCCACGCGGCGATGTGGGAATGTAAAAAGGTATTTCAGACCGTGGGCTTCAAGGCAACCCCTGCCTTGTTGAAGCAGGGCAAAGTTCGCATCACAAACAAGCGGTTCTTTACGACGTTGGCGGACCTTCTGGGCAGATGGGAAATCGTTGTGGACGGCAAGGTCGTAAAAACCGGACGCTTATCAAAGATTACGACGGCGCCCGGCAAGGCTGAAACCATTTCTTTGCCGATTCGTGGAATGAAATTGCCCGCGGGGAACGAAGCGTTTCTGAACATTCGCATGAGTCTCGCTAAAGACACATTGTGGGCAAAGCGGGGGCACGAAGTCGCCTGGGAGCAGTTCAAATTGCCAGTGAAACTCGTCAAACCCAAAGCGTTGGTGAAAAAAGCGACAGCCGCCCTTGCGGTCGGGCAGGCACGCGACACTATCTGCGTGAAGGGCGACGGGTTCGTCGTGGAATTCGACGTTACGCAGGGCAGGCTGACAAAATTCAAAGCTGGGAAGAAGAATCTGCTGTTGGAAGGGCCTCGGCTGAACGTTTGGCGCGGGCCGACGGATAACGACGGGATCAAGCAATCTCCACCTCATATAAAAATGCAGGTTTTAGATAAATGGTTCGCTGCCGGACTGGACAATGTGCAATTTAAAACCAAGCGTTGCGAAATTCTCAGCGTCGCGCCGCAGGCGGTGACGTTGGCGGTCGAAACCTGCGCGAATGGTAAGGGCAGTCAGCTGGGATTCACACACGAACACGTCTACACCATTCACGCCAATGGGCGGGTGGAGGTGAAGAACGTCGTTGTGGCGGACAAACGTCTTCCGGACCTGCCACGTATCGGTGTGTCGATGACCTTGCCGAAAGGTTTGGAGAATGTTTGTTATCTCGGTAGAGGTCCGTGGGAAAATTATCCCGACCGCAAAACGGCCGCCATGATCGGCCTGTACGAAACGACCGTGGACGATATGTGCGAAAATTATGTCGTACCGCAGGAGTATGGCCTGCGCACCGACACACGCTGGGTATCCATCACCGGCCGTGATGGGAAGGGACTTCGCATTGGCGGCGGTTCGCCATTCGGATTCACCGCCAGTCACTACACAGCCGACGATCTGTATCGGGCCAACCACACAAACGAATTGACTCGGCTGGATGAGATTATTCTGAACATCGACCACCGTCAGCGAGGCCTGGGCGGGGCAAGCTGCGGCCCGGACACGCTGGAGAAATATCGCATCCAGCCTGGAAAATATATATTTACCTTCACACTCCAAGTGGAAAAATGACTTAGACTTATTGTTATCCCTGTTGAAAATCCTTTGGACTTCGAACGGGTGGATGTTTAAAGGGATAGAGCTGGGTTTCTGATTGAATGCCATGGACTCGATATCCCCTGTCAACAAAGGCTTCTTCTATCTGGATTTCAGTAACCCGTTCCACGGTAGTCAACGCGTCGCTTAGAGCGGTTAACGATTAAGATGCAACGTGGATTCGTTGGTGAGGACAAGCCCGGCCAGGACGGTGAAGCAGAAAATGATTACATGGTCGATGGAACCGGACGCCGCCGGGCGAAGCCGCAACCAGAAGGCATGTTGCAGATTAAACGTTAATGGCTCTAAAATGGCCATCGTAGAGATTGACTGCCAGCGTCTCCATGCCAACAATCCAATTGCTGCGATTCGTCTTTCATAAGATTAATAAACTCTAAGCGAACAATTTCACTTTGGTTCTTTTCCGAGGATATCCGCGATATTGAAAGCCTGCCCGGTATCGGCGCTTTTATAGGCGGCAATGCCGACCATGATTGAATACGCTCCGTCGCGATGGGCTGCCTTGCGTTTCAGAGGGTCGGCAGGGGCGTTTTCCGCATCGAAAATCTCTGCCTGGATAATCGGGTCGCCGCCGCCATGGCCTCCCTCGCTGATCTCAACCTCGATTTCCTGTGGCCCTTCAAATTCGGGAATCAGCGTAATGGTCGTTTTGTCCTTTACGATGGCACCCTGCACGGTCTCATCGCCAGACATGTAACTATTCTCACAGCACGCGTGCTCCAGCCTGCCTTTCGTGCCGTTAAAGGCAATATGATAACCCTCGTATGGCGAATAATTGTGCAGCATATAACTTAGAACCGCACCGTTGCGATACTTGACAGAAACCGATTCACTATCCCATATCTCTATATCTTCCGCAAAAACGCATTTGTCGCGGATATAGTGTGGCGGATATTGTTCGCATTCCAGATAGAGGCCTCTAAGCGTTTCACCGTCGGTAATATCCGCGAAGAATTTGCACTTATCCTTTACGGGGCAATCCTTGCAGCGTTCGCCGTGGTCTTGCAGGCCTAGAGCCTTGGCCTGTTCCGGAGTATAGAATTTTCTGGAAGCATGACAAAACACATTTTCAGGAATATCGTCCAACCACCAATTAACGAGATCAAAATGATGTGTGGATTTGTGAACCAGCAGCGACCCTGAATTGTCGCGATATCGGTGCCACCTACGGAAATAATCCGCGCCGTGACGTGTATCCAGCATCCATGTAAAATCTACGCTGAGAACTTCGCCGATAACGCCTTCCATGAGCATTCTTTTAACCTGGCTGCGCGGCATGGCGTAGCGGTAATTGAAAGTCACCTGAAGGTTTTTACCGGTTTTCTCGACTGTATCCAGAATCTGCCGACACTTGACTTCGTCTGTAGTCATCGGCTTTTCGGTTACCACATCACAGCCTAATTCCATGGCTCTACAGATATATTCGCTGTGGGTTGAATCAGGGCCGGTGGTCACAATAACTGTATCGGGCTTTTTCTCGGCGATCATTCTATCGAAATCCTCAGCCAAATACGTCGGCACCTCCCCATAGCCTTTTTCCTTAAACTTGCTATTCCAGAAGTCCATCCGACCCTGGTTGATATCACATATAGCTGCGAAATCAACGGAATCCTTATATTTTTCCGTCATAGGATCACAAAACATACCAGCCCTGCTACCCATCCCAACCTGAACAAAACGTTTATTAATCTTAGACATCAAACTTAACTCCTGATGCTGCAAACAGTTTTTACCTTAACCCATTTAAACAGTAGGGTTGCCAAATCCAAGGGTAAGTTTCAACCTAAAAGCATTTACAAATAAAAGTATTCTCAAACCTTGCTGAATTGACAACCAAATTGCTGCTGTAAACGTCGAAAAGTACGAAGAATGGCAGTTCTGCTCTTATGCTTGTCCCATAATGGCCATCCTAAAATTACGCACTCATACGCAGGCAGCTATTCCAGATCGTCAAAAGTATAGAACTTTAATTTAATGTTTGCGATAAATTTAATGGCATCGGCCAGGAGGTCAACATCGATATAATGCCTATCATGTTCAGTACCGAGGGATTTACCGATTCTATGTCCCAACAAAAAAACTATTTCATCATTATCTGCAGCCCGCTGAGCTGCGGCTTTGATTTGGGAAATTTCCTCCAGCCAGTCTATCCCTTTCGCCGGAAGTAGAAAATTATCGACAATCGAATCCGGTTTTTTGAAAATATTATCCAACTCAGAAAAACGTTGCCCTTGCTCAATACCAACACCGGTTCTGACGTGCCTGAAATATGGTTTAAGCAAAGCATCAGTGCTGTCATTCCGCTGACTACACGGATATGCAAAACTGGTAACATTAAAACTTTTTTGTTTAAGAATATTCAGCGATGGAAAAACTTCTTTTTCCAGCCAGGCATTGCTTCCATATTTATCGCAGTAATCAACCGCGCGTTCATGTCGCAAACCATGACATCCTATTGCATGGCCATTCGTTGCAAGCCTTTCAAGCCCACTCCAATCCTTGATTGACATCTCATCAGGAGCATGAATAAAAAACGTAGCCTTAGCGTCGAATTCATTGAACATATCCATAGCTTTTACCCAGTCCTGAATGTTAAAAAAATCATCAAAACTTAAAACTACTCCGGGCTGATTTTGAAAGTCACTCATTTTTTCACCATGTGATATTTACAAGAAAACCTATTGTCGCTGCCAATATGGAACAATACTCCCCCCCTCAGTATTGCCATATCCTTTGTCTTAGTTCTGCATTCACTCCGCAACAGTAAACCATGACAGTTTAGTCTAAACTACAGAAAATTAAGCATCCCAAAGTCAAATCAGCTGAATGCTTAAATTGGTTCCTATTGATATTCCATTCTTTTTCTTCTTTTGTCAACGCTAGAAGAGGGTGTGGGCTTATCTACTTTCATGCGTATCACATGGACAGCCATCGCTTTGAACTCTATGTTAAGGCGGTTCTGTTT
This sequence comes from Phycisphaerae bacterium, assembly GCA_963664745.2. Taxonomy (GTDB): domain Bacteria; phylum Planctomycetota; class Phycisphaerae; order SM23-33; family SM23-33; genus B1-G9. The sequence continues at coordinate 247,938 of CAXXMC010000004.1, read as the reverse complement.
CACGGACATCTCCACCTTTTCGTCTTTCGCGTCCTGCGTGGGCGTCAGTTCGTCCATTTCCAGGGGTTCGGAGATTCCAGGCGGTAATTCGATGCAGGCCTTTCGGTTTTCTCTCGCGGCGTTGGCGGCCAGGAGATACCACTGGCCTTTCGATTTGATCCACAGGCCAGTTATATCTTTCCCGCCTGCTATTATTTTCGCAGGTATTCTATTTTCAGACAGCAGCACGGGTGTCAGAGTATGCAATTCCCGAACTACTCTAAACAGATCCCTAGCCATGGCGGCGTTGTCCGGCTTGGACAACAACTGGGAATACTCGTAGTAGAAAATGCCTTTAGCACCGGCAATGAGAGCCTGGAACGTCATGAGTCGCATTTCGGAGTACAGCGGAAACAGTCGCTCGTAGTCCTTCGTCGATTTTGACTTGTCAGAGAGATCACGCTGGAAGTATTTTTTGTTATAGGCCTGCAGGATCGCCCAGAACGGTTTTTGGCCTGGCAGGCGACGCAGGCGTTTGGCGGCATCGAAGAAGTACCAGTTTACCTCGTCGAAGTTATTCTGGACCCGATCGGGGAAGGGGTAGAGGTCCGGCATTGCGACATCGTAGCTTGCTTTGAACATAGGCAGGCCAAAGTTTCCGGTAAATGCGATCGTCACCGGTTTGGTAGGATCGACTTTTTTGACGATTTTGTAACACTCCAAGGCCTTTTCGGGTTTGCACTGTTCATCGGCATGTGTTTCGGGTTCATCGGCGATATACCAGCTTAGGATGGCAGGATGATTCCGATGTGCGTTTATCTGCGAAATCATATTCTTGATATCGTCCGGATGCATTCGGTCAGGATTGATCGGGTGGGTTTTCTTCCACGGAATGCCGGTATAGCCCTTGATGCTCGCAAGGAACATCAGATTACTGGCTGACATAAGATCCAGGAACTTTTCTCGTTGCGCCTCATCCCACCACATCCAGCTATAGGACTGGACGGTGTTGAATCCAACCTCGGAAAGTTTTTTGAACTCGTCTTTGTCATGAAAAAAAACGTTGAAAATGCCGATGGGAAAGAAAAGCCTTTCCGGTTGGCCTGATTCTTTGATGACGGTCCGTCCGAACTTGTCGATTCGAACGTAGTTCCCCGACGAAGGAGCGGATGTCGCCTCAGTTGTAGAACGTGTAGTTGTCGCAGGAGTCTCGTTCAGATATGTTGGGTCGGAACAGACCCCAGTCATGGTTCCGAACGCCTCAGGCCTATGCCAGCTATGTTCCGTACTCACCCATTGGGACGGACCGTATTGAATGTCGTTACGACAGAAGTTGACGCCCCAGGTGTCGCCGACATTTTGATGCAGTCCAAGTGATGAGAAGGGAATAAACAGTTCGGCGACCCAATTGTCGTCGTTAACCTTGACAGCCGACTTCCAATCACCGTTCCACTCGGGATCACCGTTTCGAGCGTCGCGGCAGGTGCCGCGGGCATTGAGGGCAAACTGAAAATAGTCCTTCCCCGTCCGGCCTGGGTCGAGGAACACTTCCACGGAATCTTCCTTCCAAAGGTTCGCATCATGTTCCTTTTTTGTGATGATAAGTTTCGAAGGATCTTTCTGCTTACATTCAAAAGCGACATACAGACCGTTGCCCGTTTGCCCAAGATAAACGCGGGTGCTTTGTTTCGGTGTGCCGCCAACCTTGTTGGTAAACCACAATGTGAACTGGTCAATCTTCGTAGCGTCTTCCCACTCCCCGGCTGTGATAACGCCATCGATTTTCGGCGAAGCAGCTAATTGGGGAAGGGAGAGTTTCTTTGGAATTTTGGTATCTTGGGCCAGCAGATTCGAGCACAAGATAAAAATCGAAAGAAAGAACGGCAATAAGAACATTGGTCTGTTCATCGTCTGATTCCTTGTTAGCTATATTGTAAAAGGATTGAAAAGTCTGGCGAAGAGCTATTAACTATAGCATATAGATAGAGCGCATGTTAATAATGAGGTACTGTTGAGGGTTTAAAATTTGAGAATTTACCTTTTGCCGGCTTGCGTTACTCATGCGAGCGTCAGGCTGTACATGCCTGCCAGCAGGCCGAAAACCCTACTGGTTTTCTCCTTCGCCTTTCTTGCCACGAACAACTCCAGTGGCATAAAAAAAACGAACACTCTACTTTTCGGTGTTCTAGGGAATCTTATCCCAATATTGCCACACCAAGTATCGAGTGTACCAGTATGCCACCGTTCCAAAATCTCCATCGGGGGAATAGATGGTGGAATCGTTTTCCTGGAAAGTCACATGCCCATCGCTGTATCCCACGTGCCATCCGTCGCCGTTATCGGGAATCTGATTCGGGCCGTAGATTCCATTGTGAAATGAATACAAGTAATTATTGCAGAACCGGTCGGCGGCGATAGAGAGTACCTCATCTGGCAACTCCGTCGGCGGTGTAGTGCCGTTGAGTTGATTGAACTCCCGATCCGGTTCACGGAGTTGATAACTCGTACGTATGGTTCCGGAGAGGGTTTTGTTATTAATCAGATATGTCCATATCTCGGCATATTGTTCGTAGGTGACCTGCACACCATAACGCGTGTCGTCGGGCGAATAGAATGCCTCGGGCACAACGTACTCGTACATTCCCAGAAGGCCGTTGCCATAGGGTTCGCTGCCTTCCACAGTCCCTTGGCTGTAGGCGTGTAGCGGGGGAAATTTCTCGTCATTTTCCTCGGCATACAGCGTGGCTCCGAGAACGATGGTTCGAACGTTAGTTCCGCAGACCACCATTTTGGCAAGTTCCTTGGCCTTGTTTAGGCTGGGCAGAAGAATACTCACCAGAAGCGATATGATCGCAATCACGACCAGTAGTTCGATCAGGGTGAAACCGCGTTTTTCCGTAGGCTGGGTCAATTTTTCTGTGTTGCGAATCATTGCTTGTTCCTGCTTTGTTTACAGGCGAGAACCGGGCGGTTTCCAAACACCGCCCGGATCGTTCGCCTTATCCTAGACGTCTTTTATTAACGGTTAACGATTGCTCCGTTTTCGGAGGAATCCAATACTACCAAGAAGCAACAGGCCCATAATGGTCGGTTCGGGTACATAGGAAGGATCCAGATACGTCGGAAGCTCAGCAGCTGTGGCAGCGTTGTCCAGCACGAGAACACGGTCGTAACGACCGGCTGCGGACTTGGCTTCGCCCAACCAAGGATACACGTTTCCGACGGCGAAATAAGTCTTCAAGGTGTATTCTGAAGCGACGTAATTGGCAGTGCTTTCGAGAACCAGGCTGCCGTCGATATAGACTTTAATCTTATCGCCGTCGGCATATGTCAGGGTGACGGTGTGCCAACTGCCGTCAAACAGCGTGCTCGAAGCGTTGTAGTCTCCACTCACGCTTGTACCGCTTTGAACATACAGCCGAAGCTTTCCGGCGCTGGTGTGTTCGAGTCGCAATGGATAAGAGGTGTTGGCCTTTTTCAGGTTTGTACCCAGTAGGTCTTTCCAGTCCGAGACGGTTCCGTCCTTCTTGTACGAAAAGATGTACGTTCCCTGCGAGACGGAAAACCCATTTGCCGACTGGGTACCAAAGTAGTCCTTTGATCCAACGGCCTGAAAGGCGCCGGCGCCTTCCCATGTGTCCGTGGTAACTCTTGCGCCATACATCGTCCCCGGGTTACTGCCGACCAGATCAGCGGTGGCATCTCCCGCATCATTTAAATTCCAGCAGCTGATAACATCCGCGGACGATACACCCTGAGAACATAGAACACATACAGCAGTTAATAACAGAACTTGTTTCATGATTCCTCTCCTTACTTGTTTGTTGTGTTTTCTATTGGAACCCAACCATTGGGTTCCGCATTGCAATAAAACAACCAAAAAATAACACTTATTTACACATTTCACTGTTATACATCGTTATACGCCTGAATGTCATTTCAGTACCGGAGATGTTGATTTTCGAACAATCAAATCCGATTCAATTCGAACATTGGGGAACAGCACCTCATGCCGGTCCCAATATTTCTCCAGCAGTTGGATCGCCAGGCCGGCAACCCGCCCGCGAGGAATGCGAACGGTTGTCAGCGGGGGTTTCATAAACTGGGCCCCAAGGCAATCGTCCGTCCCCATCACGCTGAGATCTTTTCCGGGTTCCAAGCCATGTTCATAGAGGGCGTCATATACACCTGGAACGCAGACATCGCTAGTGATGAGGGCGGTGAATGATTTTCCCTTATCCAGTAATCGGCTGGTGACTTCATATCCTTCTTTGGGGGTAAAACCTCCATAGGTGACTATTTCTGGATCGGGAAGGACGCCGCGACGGCACATCTCTTCATAAAAGAAGAGAACTCGTTGGTGCTGGTCGCGAAGGTAATAACGCTCGTTTGCACCATGCAGATACGCGATCCGTTTGTGCCCGAGATTCGTCAGGTGCGATACCCAGTTCTGAGAAACCAACTGGTTGTCGATTATGATACTGTTGGTCGGCTCGTTGGGGAGGTTGGGAAACAGCAGCACAAACGGGATTTTGCGACGGCAGAACGCCTGGTAGATGTCGGTATTGAAAAGACCGTACAGCAGCACGGCTTGGGAGTTTAATTCGTCGATCTTCCGGATCACTTCCTCCATGGTGATTTCAGGGGGGAGCACAACGGTTCGTAACGAAACGGACATCGCGCCAAGTTTTCGGCTGAGGTGATCCACAAGTTCCGTATGAATATTCGAAGCAACCATCGCTTCCTTCAGGCCGAAAAACAACAGGTCAACCGTATCGAACAGGCTATCCGGTTCCACTTCCCTGGCTTTAACGTATATTCCTCTTCCCGTCGTCGCGTCGAGGTATCCATTACCCTTTAGATACTGCAATGCCTTGTCGACCGTCGCCTGACTGACGCTATACCGCCCCATTATGTCCTTGACGGTGTGGAATCGAGCACCAGGCTGAAGTGACACAATCTCACTCAGCAGTTTTTCCGTAATGACTTCGTGTTTAAGCTGTTTCACTGACATAAATCTTGATGACTTTCTTGGGCTATCCTCAGATAAAGCGTGCTTGTTTGATTTAACAAGATTTATTATATTGAAAATCGATACAATGTCAATGGAAAAAATAAAATTTCTTGTTTTACAGGCATTAATTGCATGTTGTGGGGGCCGAATATTTCATTGTTTTTATTGTAAAGCATTTACAATCATTGCTAAATATAATGGATATTGGTATAATCTTTCTCAGTTGCCAAGGTTGTTGTGAAAATCTGCTGAAAATTACTTTGTTATTGCAAAATTACATCAAACACTGATTTTCTTAAAAAATACTTCTTCGTCGTTCTCCCAAACCAAGTAAATCAGCCCGGTTTTTTTGTCGTAGAATCCATCGGGATACATCGCCACAGCAGGGGCTGCCATCAGTGTTTCTTTGACAGGCCAGGTATTCATGTCGTCGTTACTGATCCACATTTCCAGCGGTGTGCGGTAGGCGTGGTGAAATGCATCGATATCGTCGTAGTTCTTCTCGCTGGGGTTATGGAATAGCACAATTCGGCCATCGGGCAAGTTGATGATAAGCGGCTTGGAGCCCGGATTGGGAATTTCCGTTTTGACCGGATCGCTCCAGGAGTGTCCGCCATCCGCCGAGTCGCTCCGCCAGAGACGGTTGGTCAGATCGGCCCGCATCAACATCGCAAGGGAATCGTCAGAGAGTTCAGCGATCTGATTTTCAAACAGCGGAATGCTCGGCATCACGTCGGTCGGGGTTGGTTGACAGACCCGGCCGTGGCGGGTGAAGTCCGTAAAATCCTCGTTGGGTTCGAGTATTCCACAGCAGAAAACTTTATTCGCGTTTGTGGCTCCACCCAAGTTAGAGAGGCGTTTAGCCTGTTCTGCAGTAAGTTCGACGGGTTCGCCCACAACCTCCTGCCACGCTATCGGCAAGAGAACCCTTCCATTACGCAGTTTCGTTCCCCGACGCGTGTCCACCGTGCCGCAATGAGCGCCGGAAAACTTCGGCATGAGTCGATCATGCTCAAAAGATCGGCCGTCTTCCCCGGTGGAAAGAAGGTGCCCCGTCATGTCCCGACGATCATCATTCAGCGTCATCCAAAAAATATAGCCGGTTCCGTTGTGTTCAAATACCGAACATGCCCAGCAGCCCACGCTTTTGATCGCCTTGATTATCTCCAACGGCGACCACGTCTCGCCATCGTCGTCACTCCGGATGCCAGCCACGAAATTTTCCCGGCAGCCATCATACTCACCGCCCAAAAATATCGCACAAAACAAGCTGTCATCCGGCAACCGCATCAGCAGAGGTTCACGCAGCCAGGCATATTTCTCATTGACCTTAAAAATCGTTTTAGTTTCAGACATCCGAAAATCTCCTGAATTTCAGCCCAGACCTTGTTTTATACAACTTCCAAGAACTAAATTATGCAAAAGAATCATAACTTTGTTGAACATAACTAACATTATAGATGTGTCCTCAGTTAAGTCAAGTTCCAATTTGATTTCGACATATTTTGTTTATAATTAGGGATTATTCATATTTAAAACAAGGATTCATATAAAATATGGTACTAGAAGAAAAAGAATTTGACATGAAATCAAAAATTATGTAGTATTTACATATGACATTTGTTCGATAAAGGTATAGCCAATGGCAAATCAGGATCTGTTGAAAAAAATCGAAGCTTTCATTATAAGCAAAAAACTGAAACACGGCGACAAAATGCCTCGTGAAGTGGAACTGGCAAAGATGTTCGGAGTTTCCCGCGGCGCATTGCGTGAAGTCATAGGTTGTCTCGTGCTAAAGGGAGTTCTTGAGCGTAGAACCAGCCAGGGCACTATTTTACGGATTCCGGATGTCGAAGAGATAGCTAACGATTTGACCTTTCAACTCAAGCTCCTCAATTGCGGCAAAGGTGAACTAAAAGCCATGCGTAACATGCTCGAATTGAGCCTAGCCCCCAGCCTTGCCCGCTATGCCACGCCATATCAGATTGACACCCTCTCAAAACTGAATGAAGAAATGCTTTCCCTGAAAAATAACACCAAAGAAGCGGACAGGCGTGATCTCAAGTTCCACAAGCTGCTGTTCGACATTCCCGGCAACAGGTTGCTGAAGATATTTTCACAAATCATGGAGATTCAGTTTGAAGGAAAAGCAAGGCCGCCGTTTGCAAGCCCGGAAAGGGTCGAGAAGTCCTCTAAAGAACACAGGAAAATCATAGAGGCGATTAAAAATCATAATGAAGATGAACTCAGGGCCTTGCTGGCGGAACATACTTCGCAGTTACCCGAGTAAACTTTGTCACAAAGGAATCAGATGGAAATTAATAATCTGGAAATATTCAGGGGCAAAGTGGCTTCCGGCAGGACGGCGCTGGGGTGTGTTATAACCATGCACGATGCCAGTGTATCGGAGTTGGCTGCAGATGCCGGTTGCGATTTTATATGGATTGACATGGAACATTCCCCGATGACGATTGTCGATGCCATGCACCACATGATGGCTGTCCGCGGCACAAATTGCGCTCCTTTTGTCCGCGCTCCATGGAATATAAATTACCTGATCAAACCGATATTGGATCTTGCCCCAGCCGGCCTGATCATTCCCATGATAAAAAACGCCCGCGAGGCGGAAGCTGCAGTGCAATCGTGCAGGTATCCAATGCACGGCGGCGAACGAGGATTCTCTCTTCGCCGAAACAACGGATATGGACAGGGTTCCGTAGAGGAATATCTCGAACATTCCCAAGGGGAGCCCTTGGTAATCCTTCAAATCGAACACCGTGATGCTGTTGAGAACATTGATGAAATTCTGAAGGTTTCCGGAATCGACAGTATATGCATCGGGCCTTATGACCTTTCATGTTCGTATGGAAAGCCCGGTGAGTTTGATGATCCTGAAATTGCCGATGCGATTGATACTGTTCGGGAAAAAACCCTAAATGCCGGTATCTTACTTGGTGGATTTTGTGATGGCGAGTTCTGGAAGGAGCGATTCATGAATTGGAAGTGTCTTGCAGTTGATTTCTCTGCACTTCAATCTCGCCTGGCTGACCTTCTGAGCAGAAACACAACGTGTGTTTCTTCCGGGCTCGGCTGCGCTCACACTCCGGGGCGAATGGGGAAAGACGTATCCCCGGCCCTCAAAAATGTTAATACATAAAACGAGGGCAGGTCACTGCTGGACCAGGGCGGACCTTGCGCGAACATAATAAGATTGGAAACAAGAATGGAGAACTCTTCTATGAAACCCCGCCATTTGTGGATAGACCTGTTCCAGCAAATGCTGTTGATCAGGCGAGTTGAGGAAAAAATACGAGAACTATATACACAGGATCGCATCAAAGGCATGCTTCACCTGTGCATTGGGCAGGAGGCAGTGGCCGTCGGCGCAATGTCGGCGTTGCGGGAAAACGATTATCTTGTCAGTACGCACCGTGGACACGGTCATTTTATCGCCAAGGGTGCAGACCTTGGCAAAATGATGGCTGAGTTGTTCGGCCGACGGACCGGATACTGCAAAGGCAAGGGCGGTTCCATGCATATCGCGGATATTGACCTGTATCACCTCGGTGCCAACGGCATCGTTGGTGAAGGCCTGCCCATTGCCGCTGGGGCCGCTTTGGCGATCAAGAATATCCTGCATACCGACCAGGTGGTAATGTGCTTTTTCGGTGACGGCGCTTTGAATATCGGTGCGTTTCATGAGGCGCTCAACCTGGCCGGCCTGTGGAAATTGCCCGTGGTGTTTATCTGCGAGAACAATTCATATGCCATCTCCATGCACGTGAATCGCGCCTGTGCCGTCGAGGACATCGCCAAACGCGCCGAAAGCTACGACATGCCAGGTGTGACCGCCGACGGGATGGATGTTCTGGAGGTGAATGAGCAGGTGGACTTGGCTGTCAAACGCGCCCGGGAAGGACAAGGCCCGTCCCTGGTGGTCTGCCAAACATACCGATTCCTCGGACATGGCCGAAATCCCGATTGCAGCACGTACCGTACTAAAGAAGAAGAACAACAATGGAAGCAACGCTGCCCCATTGAAGTTTTCCGGGATCGGCTAATTCAGAAAAACATTCTTACACAAAACGATGTCGAAACAATCGAAGCGGATATCGTCCGATCCATAGACGAAGCGGTCGATTTCGCCGAAGCAAGCCCGTATCCGGCTGCGGAAGATTTGGAGGTTGACATTTATGCGTGAAATAACCTATCGAGATGCATTGAAAGAAGCGATGCAAGAGGAAATGCGACGTGATCCATCCGTGTTTACCATGGGAGAAGACATCGCGGTGTATGGCGGGGTGTATTCCGTCACCAAGGGACTTCTGGAAGAATTCGGTGACGAACGTGTACTGGATACGCCCATTTCCGAAGCCGTCATTGCCGGGGCCGGTACCGGCGCTGCTGCGGTCGGCACGCGTCCGGTGATCGAAATCATGTATGTGGATTTCATGACGTTCTGCATGGATCAGATTGTCAACCAGGCTGCCAAGATGAGATATATGTTTGGCGGGAAGATCAAGGTTCCGCTGGTTGTGCGAACCCAGGGCGGGGCGGGAACCTACTGTGCCGCCCAGCATTCCGAAAGCCTCGAAGCCTGGTTCACTCATGTGCCCGGACTGAAAGTGGTCATGCCCGCCACCCCTTACGACGCAAAGGGGCTACTGAAAAGTTCTATCCGCGACGACAACCCGGTTATCTTCATTGAACACAATCTGCTCTATAATCAAAAAGGCCCCGTGCCGGAAGAAGAATACCTGGTTCCACTGGGATTGGCGGACATCAAACGGGAGGGAGAAGATATCACCATAATCACATATTCTTCCATGGTCTCCGTATCACTGGCCGCGGCTGAAGAACTCGCTACGGCGGGTATTCGCGCGGAGGTTATCGACCTCCGAACGCTGTACCCGCTGGATATCGAAACCATTCTGCAATCCGTGCGAAAGACCGGACGGGTTGTGATCTGCGAGCCGGATTGCAAAACCGGCGGTGTCGGCGGAGAGATCGTTTCACAGATTACGGAGTACGCGTTTGACTATCTTGACGCGCCTCCCATACGAGTGGCGGGACGGGATACTCCCATACCGTACAGCCCCGCCCTGGAAAGCATTGCGGTTCCGGACAAGAACGAACTTACCAAGGCAGTCTATCGACTGTTTGGCAGGAAGGTGGAATCATGATTCAGACGGTCATCGTGCCGAAATTTGACCAGTCCGTGGAGGAGTCCACGATTGTCAAATGGCACAAACAGGAAGGCGACGCGGTTTGCAAAGGTGACATCCTTTTCGAAATCGAAACCGAAAAAACCACTCTCGAAATTGAAAGCTTCTTCGAGGGAACGCTTCTGAAGATCATCGTAGCCGAAGACAATACAGTCCCGGTCATGACGCCGGTGGCGTATATCGGTGATCCGGGCGATGCCATTCCTGAAGCCGAGTCGGCCCTTCAACCTGCCTCTCCCGCGGAGAAAACGGCGCCGTCCTCTATTCCCGTTTCTGCGCCGCCGAAGGCCGAGACGCCCGCATCTGGGGTGACTATCCCGGAACCTGTACAGCCGGCCAGGTCAGCCTCTGATGCGTCATCATCAGCCCGCATCGTATCCCCCCGGGCACGGCGGCTGATACGTGAATCTGCCATTAGCGCCGGGCCGATCCCCGGTACAGGCCCGGGCGGACGCGTGGAGGAAAAGGATGTGCAGGCCTACCTGGAAGCCAAAGGCTATGATTCCCTGCAAATCACTCCCACAGCCAAGGACTTGGCGAGGGAGAACGACATTGATCTTTTGGCGTTGGATGTTCCCCAAGGTGGGGAAGGTATTACCGAGGAGATCATCCAACAGGCGATCGCTGAAAAACCCGTCCCATTAAGCACAATGCGGCAGGTGATTGCACGGCGGCTTACCGAGAGCTTCACGACTACGCCCCATTTCTTCACGACCGTTTCGGTGGACATGACCGATCTTCTTTCGTGGCGTGAACAATTGAAGCAGGAAGGAAAGCGTCTGTCTGTCACGGATTTTATTCTTAAAGCAATTGCTTCGGCGCTGATGGAATTTCCGTCGTTGAACAGTTCCACCGACGGTTTAACCGTTCGCCGTCGCAGCCGGGTGCATCTTGGTTTGGCGGTGTCGATTTCCGAAGGGCTGGTGGTACCAGTAATCCGTGATACGCAGAATCTGGACCTTGCCGAGATACACGAACTGGCGGCATCCCTGGCGACAAGGGCGCGAGACGGAAAGCTGGCCCCGGCGGAGATGGCTGGGAGCACCTTTACGGTGTCGAATATGGGTATGCTGAACGTGGAAAACTTCACAGCCATTATCAATCCCGGCGAAAGCGCAATCCTGGCCGTCGCCAGCGTTCAAGCTGTCCCCGCGGTTCACGACCGAAAAATCGAAATCCGTTCCATGATGAAAATCACGCTCTCCGCCGACCACCGGTTGGTGGATGGAGCGATGGCGGCGGAATTTGTGAATCATATTAAGAGTCAGCTGGAGAATCTGGAGACTTGGAAAGGTCTATGCGGATGTTGATGACAGGGGTGATAAAAAAACAAGAAAGGTAATGTCATGGCCAGGTATACGATCGGTCTGGATTACGGAACAAATTCGGTTCGCGCTATTATCGTCAACGTCGCCAACGGAAAAGAAATCGCCTCCGCGACATGGACTTACGCCCACGGGAAAGAAGGCATTTTGCTTTCTAACGATCCGAACCTGGCGCGACATCATCCTGCTGACTACCTCAAGGGGACGGGAATCACGATCAAGCGGGCTCTGGGCGAAGCGAAGCGTAGCAACAGGACGTTCAGGGCTGACCAGGTGATCGCCCTGGGGGTAGACACCACCGGCTGTACGCCGATTCCCGTAGACCGCAAAGGAAAGCCCCTGGCATTCAAACCGCGATTCGAAAAAGAACTTGACGCGATGGTCTGGCTGTGGAAAGACCACACCTCCTTCCGCGAGGCACAGGAAATCACCGACCTGGCCCGTAAAATGAGGCCGAAATACCTGGCCAGATGCGGCGGCGTATACAGCTGCGAAGGGTTCTTCAGTAAAATTCTGCACTGTCTGCGCACTAACCCGAAGGTGTTCGCAGCTGCGTATACATGGGTGGAAGCGGCGGACTGGATTCCCGCGGTTCTGACGGGTTCCGAAGCGCCGGAAGACCTGAAAATATGCATATGCGCCGCTGGACACAGGGCTATGTTCAACCCCGATTGGGGCGGATATCCGGACGAGGAATTCCTCGTCAGTCTCGATCCGAAACTCGGCGACCTGCGCAGCCGGTTGAAAACCAGCGCCCAAACCATCGACATGCCCGTAGGCGGGCTGTGCAGTGAATGGGCCCTGAAGACCGGCCTGACCGAAGGCCTTCCCGTCGCGACGGGCGTGTACGATGCCCATTCCGGCGCGGTCGGCTCGGGCATCGTCCCCGGAACGCTGGTCAAAATCCTTGGTACGAGCACGTGCGACATGATGATCGCACCGGCCGATCAGATGCTGGAGGATATTCCAGGATTGAGCGGTATCGTAAAGGGCAGCATCGTGCCCGGGTTCGTCGGCCTGGAGGCTGGGCAGAGCGCCGTGGGCGATATCTTCAACTGGTACGTAGACTACATCTGTCCCGGGGGTAAGAGGACGGGGTTGCACAAAACGCTTACGAAAGAGGCCAAGAAGCTTGCTCCCGGCGCGAGTGGTTTGCTGGCACTGGATTGGAACCACGGCAACCGGACGGTACTGGCTGATCCGCAATTGAGCGGCCTGCTGATCGGCCATTCGCTGCATACCACGCCGGCAGAGATTTATCGCGCACTTATCGAGGCGACGGCCTTCGGAGCGCTGACGATCATCAACCGCCTGGAGCAGTACAGCGTGAAGGTCGAACGGATCGTTACCGGCGGAGGGATCGCTGAGAAGAACCCGGTGCTCATGCAGATTTACGCGGACGTGACGAATCGGCCTTTGATGCTCTCACGCTCGGGACAGACATGTGCGATGGGCGCCGCCATCGCCGCAGCGGTCTGCGCAGGGGAATACAAAAACGTCCCCGATGCCCAGGAAGCGATGACGGGATTGAAGAAGAAGGTCTACAACCCCAATCCGCCGGCTGTAGAGGTGTACAGAAAACTCTACACGCTCTATAAACAGCTCCACGACGCCTTCGGAACCCCAGCCTGGAAGGGCAGCTGCTTCAACGTGATGAAAGACCTCCTCTGTCTTCGCGCCCAGACACGGGGATAAAAAACATTACACTGGATGCTGTTTCAAAATCTGCTTTCGGCGCGAGGCTTGAAGATTTTCGGCTCTGGCAGGGAAGGAAAAAAGTTAGGAGTGGCCAATGACTTGGATTGACTGGCTGATCGTAATTATTCCCATGCTTGGCATTCTGGGCATGGCGATCTATTCAAAAAAATATGTTACCGGTGTGGTTGATTACCTGGCGGCAGGCAGGGTTGCGGGACGATATGTTCTGACCATTGGGGAGATGTCCGCAGGGCTGGGGATTTTGTCTCTTGTGGCTTTGAGTGAGGCATATTATCGCTGTGGTGGGGCTGCCAGTTTCTGGGCCGCTTTTGCAGGCCCTATAGGCCTTCTTTTTGTAATGACGGGTTTCTGCATCTATCGTTTTCGAGAAACCAAAGCTCTTTCGAACGGCCAATTTCTCGAAATGCGTTACAGCAGAAATTTTCGTATTATTGCATCCGCATGCCGTATTATGGCAGAGATGTTGGTTAACTCCATTGGCCCGGCTGTCGCGGTAAACTTCTTTATTTACTATATAGGTTTCCCACATGAAATCGTGTTGTTTGGTTTAACGATTCCAACATTTACATTGCTGGTTGGGGTCGTATTGGTTCTGGCGTTGATACTTATTCTTCCTGCCGGAAGGATTTCACTTTTGGTTAGCGACTGCATCCAGGGCCTTATTTGTTATCCCGTGTTTCTCGCGATAACTGCTTTTGTGATGATCAAATTTTCTTACATGGACGAGATATTCCCCGCAATGGCAAACCGCGTGGAAGGGGAGAGTTTCTATAATCCATTTGATATTGAGAAGCTGCAGGATTTCAATCTTGTTTCAATTATCATAATTATTATAGTTACCAATTACGCCCGCGCAGCCTGGTATGGCAATGATACGACGACTTCAGCCAAGACGCCTCATGAACAGAAAATGGCGGGGGTTTTGTCTGTTTGGCGGAAGGGGCTGGGCGGCCTGATGTGCGCTTTGATAGCACTGTGTATTTACACCACTATGAACCATCCCAATTATTCAAAAGTTGCTCATAATGTTCGCCAGGAGCTTTCAATCAAGGTAGCTGATGAGTTAGTTGATGATGTTGAACTTAGAGCTGAGCTTGAAAAAAATATCAGATCCATTCCAGTCATAACACGTGTGCGAGGGGAAGATGCACCATTATCGCAGGATGAAAATATTGATACGGTATATATGGATAAAGCATCCGACACCTTTGGCGATACGCCGCAAGGAAATCTGCTGCTGATAAAATTTAAGGCGCTTTACAATCAGATGATGATGCCGATTGGCTTGCGGGCTTTGTTTCCTGCAGGCCTGATTGGAGTTTTCTGTCTGCTTGCAATATTGCTCATGGTAACAACTGATGACTCGCGTATGTTTAATGCGTCAACAGCTATTGTTCAGGATCTTGTCATTCCGTTTCAAAGATCACCCATGACCCCGGAGACGCATACCAGGTTGGTAAAATGGCTGACCGTTTTTGTAGCAGCCTTCTTCTTTTGCGGATCAATGCTGTTCGAGCAGATGGACTATATTCAGATGTTTGTCAGTGTCATGTGTGCCATCTGGATGGGCGGCGCCGCTCCTATTATGGTATTTGGCCTGTATAGCAAGTTTGGCAATACGATAGGCGCTTATTGTGCTCTACTCTTTGGATCGGGCACAGCTATTGGCGGTATACTTGCACGGCGAAACTGGGCTGATCTTGTTTATCCATTCCTTACTGCGCATGAAACTCTTTATAATATTGTAAACAGTATCCTTAATGCCGTAACAGGAGTGTGTTCGCCATATATTGAATGGACCTTAAATGCCAAGGATTGCCCGATAACCGGCATTGAATTCACAGGCCTTGCGACGTTGTTTGGTACGCTGGCGTATGTGATCGGTTCGCTTGTAACTTATCGCAAGCCTTACAATATCGAGCGTTTGCTGCACCGAGGCAAATATAACATTGACCATGTAGAGAATATCAAAGAGCCGTGGACGCTCAGGAATATGCTGGGCAAATGCATCGGCATTACGCCGGATTATACTCGCGGTGATAAGGTTATTGCATGGTCAATTTTCTTCTACGTAATTATTTGGGGTTTTGGCTTATCCTTTGTCGGCCTGGTGGTTTGGAATCTTATCTCGCCTTGGAATGAGACCATGTGGCGTAATTGGAACTTTTTCAATATCTTTATAGTAGGTTCGATTATAGGTGTTATTACGACGGTGTGGTTCCTTTGGGGCGGCATTAAGGATATCAGGTCGTTGTTCAGAGATTTACGTGACCGAGTAAATAATCCGTTGGATAACGGTATGGTTGAAGGCCATGTATCGCTGTCCGATATCGAAGCCCTTGGCAAAGATGAAGATGATTGATCTGACATATGTCGATTGTATTTATCCTGAAAAACTGAATTCATAAACTCTGCACTGTTCGCACAGCAAGCGGAAGTTTGCCACAGCCTTACCTACTGTTCTAGTCCATCGGACTTGGATGTTGCCAAAACGCCTGTTTTGTTAGGTGTATGATTGGTTGGGTTTGAACTGAAAACTTTTTGACGATGGGCCGAGAAGAAGTTTGATTGAAAATAGAAGACGGTAAGCGGGCATTTTTGAATGTCAGCGCCTCCCTTAATTTATGACCGATAAACCTTATATTCTGCCAGCGAAAACAAGCTGGATAGTCAAAGCAGGGATTGGTAAAATCCAGATATTGAATTATTGGGAGATTTGCAGATGGCTGCTCATATTGAGATTAACAAACAAAAGCTTGCTGACTTTTGTAAAAAAAACCATATACACCGGCTGGCGTTGTTCGGTTCTGTTCTGCGCGATGATTTTGGCGATGAAAGTGACGTGGATGTGCTGATAGAGTTTGAGGTAAATCATATTCCCGGCTTGTTCGGCATGGCGCGTTTGGAAACCCAACTTTCGGGGTTATTTGGTAGGAAAGTGGATTTACGTACAGCGGAAGATTTAAGTCGATATTTTCGTTCTGAGGTACTGGCTCAAGCTGAGGTGCAATATGCAGCGTGAAGACTGGATTCGTTTACACCATATGCTTGACGCAGCACGAGATGCCGTGGGGTTTGCACAGGGTAAAAACAGAACCGACCTTGATTCTGACCGCCAACTTGTAATGGCGGTTGTGAAATGAGTTGAGATTATTGGCGAAGCGGCAAACCAAATTTCAGAAGAAACTCGATCTGAGATCTCCGTTCTTCCGTGGAAGGACATGATAAATATGCGACATCGCCTTGTTCATGCGTATTACGACATCAACCTGAACGTTGTTTGGGTTACTATCCAAGAAGATTTACCATCACTTATAAAAACCCTTGAATCAATTCCGGATTTGAATTAAAAGCTATTTCTAGTGTTTTCTGACAATAAAAAAATGCATTTGACGAACCCATGTTAGGCCTATAAAATTCCTCCCTTTTAATTCCTTGGGAGAAGGCCGTTGGAGTTCACAAAGTTAATAATCATTGCGTTTTTCAAAATATTCAGCTGCAAAGCCAATCTTATTGCCGAAAATATTTCACTTCGCCAGCAGCTTGCGATTTATAAGCGGAAACATAAGAGATGGTAGGGAAAATCGAAAAGGGAGCCAGGTGGATGGGGTTTCGCGCATTGAAAAGGGGACCACTGTTTAATTGAAAATTCTGTATGATGTCGGCTTGTGATTTTGTTGCAGGGATCGGCATATGCGGAGTTTGGAGATGCTTACAGTGGAAGATTATGAAAAAATACGTAAAGCTGTTTTAGTTGAAGGTTTGTCTGAGCGGCAGGCGGCTCGTAAGTTTCATCATTCGCGCAAGACCATCAAAAAGGCTTTGACGCATTCCGTTCCGCAGGGATACAAAAAGCGAAGTTCGCCGGCAGGTGCTGTTGTACTCACGGAGCGGCTGCGTTTTGTCATCGACACCCTTCTCGAAAAGAACAAAACGATTCGTCGCAAGCAAAAGATGACCGGCACTAAGATTCATGATATTCTTGTTTCTGATTACGAATTCTGCGGCTGTGCTCAGACGGTTCGGCGTTACATTGCGACTAAAAAGTTACAAGCCAAGGAGGTCTTTTTCAAGTTGGAGTTTCAGCCCGGCCAGGAGGGTCAGGTCGACTGGGGAGAAGCTGATGTTATCATAAACGGCAAAGACACGAAGGTGCATTTATTCTGCCTACGGCTGGCATATTCCCGCGCCTCTTTTGTTAGAGCATATCCGTCGCAAAAGATGGAATGTTTTCTCGACGGCCATGTTCATGCGTTTGATTTTTTTGGAGGTGTAGCGCGGAGCAATGCGTATGATAACTTAAAATCAGCGGTAATTCAGGTCGGCAAAGGCAAGGAGCGCAAACTCAACTCTAAGTTTATAGAGCTTCGTAGTCATTATCTATTTAATAGTCGTTTTTGCAATATAGCAAGCGGCAATGAAAAAGGCCATGCTGAAAATCTTGTCAAAGATTCCCAGCGAGATTTAATGTCTCCGCCGCCGCATGTTGTCGACATTGATGAGCTGAATGAATTGCTTTTGCGACAATGCACTAAGCGGTTGGATATAGTCGTTAAAGACAAGGGTAAAACGCGCGGTCAGCTGCTCGAAGAAGAACGTCAGTTCTTTCTACCCCTGCCAAAGCACCAGTATAACGCTTGCGTCGGGGGCAGCACTTATGCAACAAAGCAGGCCTTGGTCGAGCATGATAATAACTTCTATTCTGTGCCAACACAATGGGCACATCATGACATCACTATCAAAGCTTTTGTAAGTCGCGTAGAGTTGTATCACGATGACAATCTCGTCGCCAGCCATGAACGTTGCTGGGATTCATCGAAATATATCCTGAATTATATGCACTATATCCCGCTACTGAAGACCAAGCCTGGCGGGATTCATAACGCAGCCGCTTTCATCGGCCAGCCCTGGGGCAGTGACTTTGAAAAGCTTAAAATAGAGTTGGAATATCGTTACGATGGCGAAGGAACAAAGAAGTTTATAAACGTGCTTTTACTGTTTTGCGAATACGAAGCTTCTCAGGTTAAGGCTGCCGTAAAAACCTGCATCTCGCGAAGAGCATTCAACGACGAAGCCGTTCGAAATATACTTGAATATCAGCCTGATGCGATCCGCAAAAGCATTGATCTTACGCATAAGCCTGAATTGCAGATTAAAACGAACGGCATTCGCCAAGCCAGCGAATATGACGAGTTTTTATTAACGAATTTTAAAACTACTAATGAAGGAAGTGTACAATATGGAAAACAATATATTGCTTGAAAATTATCTTAAGCAGCTCAAGCTGCCGACGTTTATTAAAGAGTATCGGCGGGCTGCCAGACAGTGTGCCCAGGAAAAACGCGGTTTTGAGCCTTTTTTACAGCAGTTAACGGAACTGGAGATTCAACAGCGAAGAATTCGAACGATGCAGCGACGGATAAAGGAGGCTTCGTTCCCAGCCGAGAAGGAACTTGCAGACTTCGACTTCACAGCCGTTCCAACTTTGAACAAAAAACGAATCATCGATTTAGCCAAAGGCGATTATATTCGAAAGCGCGAATGCGTTGTAATGATTGGCCCGCCCGGAACAGGCAAAACTCATCTTGCCATATCGCTGGGCCGTGAAGCTTGCCGCCAGGGCAAACGAGTGAAATTCTTCACCGCCACAGGCCTGGCTACCGCATATGCCGAAGCCAGAGATGAACGGACCGTCCAAAGACTCGAACGGTTTATAGAGCAGCGAGATTTGATTATAGTCGATGAGCTTGGCTACATTCCCCTCGGCCGGCTTGGAGCGGAAAATCTATTTGGATTTTTCTCGAAATGTTATGAACGCACCAGCGTGGTTGTTACGTCAAACCTGCCTTTCTCCGCCTGGCCGGAAGTCTTCGGCGATGAACGATTGACCGGAGCACTGCTAGATCGGCTGACGCATCGCGTGCATGTGATAGAAGCCGCCGGCGAAAGCTACCGACTGCAAAACCATAACAATAGGCCAACCACAAAAAATACCGACGAAAATAACCTGGAAAATCAAGAAAAGGAGGCCATATGATTTGACCCCAACATCCTGAACATCAGATCGCTGATACACCCCATGTCAGCCGTTGACAAACCCCTTGCAAAGGGGTATTCTTAGGCCCTAGGTGGTACCCATTTCGATGCTCCACCTGGCTCCCTTTTCAATTTTCCCTACCAAGAGAATTCCAATCAAGAATTCAGATCGTATTTTCTGGGTTTTCATCTCCAAATTTTGGTCAAAATGGAAATCTGCTTTGATAATCGTCAAGCCGGCAACGGTCGTTCGCTGGCATAAGAATTTATTCAAAATTTTCTGGCGATTGAAGTCTCGTAAGAAACCGGGGCGCCCGAAAATTGACGCTAAAATACGTGGGCTGATTCGTCAGATGTCTCAGGTTAATCCAACATGGGGCGTACCGCATATAAAATCTGAGCTTACCTTGCTCGGTTATGATGTCGCCGAATCCACCGTGGCCAAATACATGTTAAAACATCCCAAACCACCATCGCAAACATGGCGAACTTTTCTAAAAAATCACGCAGCCGATATCGTCGCTTGTGATTTCTTAACCATTTATACTGTGACGTTTCGTGTCTAATACGTCTTTGTCATGCTTCGCCACAGCGACCGGAAGATTATGCATTTCAATGTCACACAAAACCCGACGTTGGAGTGGACATTTCAGCAAGTTCGAGAAGCTTTTCCATTTGGAGCAACACCTCGATATTTGTTACATGATAATGGTTCAGTGTTTTCGTCCAGATTCCGTAACAAACTGAAATCCCTTGGCATTGAAAGTGTCAAGACAGCATACCGCAGTCCTTGGCAATCTCCATATGTTGAGCGGGTTAATGGAACCTTACAAAGAGAATGTCTTGATCATCTAATCATTCTCAACGAACGACATCTGCGACGAATTCTTTCAGAGTTCATTGATTATTACACCACAACCAGGCCGCATTTATCGATAAATCGCAATTCGCCAATACCGCGTGAAATTGATCCGCCATCAAATGGCAAGATCGTCTCGACGCCGATTCTCGGCGGACTGCACCATCGCTACCGACGTGTAGCGTAATATCATACTGACTCAACCGATGAAACAACGGCTTTCTCCTGTTGCCACTATTCATCTGCGCGAACAATGAAAATAGGCAATTCTCATAAGCATTTTCAGCCAAAACTTGCATTCCAAACAATTGTGTCGACATCAACTGCTTCTCAAATCCGCTTTTTTGGACTCAAAAAACAGCTGGATGGGATTTTCGGGATGGACAACGCCCGAGCAGTTTTGGGATGCAGGATCCCGGCATGGTATTCAGCGAACTGGGACTCAAAGCGGGCGACGTGTTTCTCGATATCGGATGCGGCGTCGGCGACTATGCGATTCACGCCGCCCGGCTCGTGGGCAATGTCGGCCACGTGTACGCTCTGGACAAAGTACCCTTCCTCATCCGGGAATTGCAGGCCCGGGCCGTCGCGGAAGACGTAACGAACCTGACAGCGGGTGTCGCAGACGCCGCCCATTCACTGCCCATCCACGACGATTCCGTCGACGTGTGCCTTGTTTCCACGGTGTTGCATATCCCGGACGTCACAGCCAATTCCGACCGCCTGTTTTCCGAGATTCGCAGAGTGCTAAAAACCGACGGACATGTGGCAATCATCGAATGCAGCAAGAAAGACCTATCTTTCGGCCCACCTGAGAAAATGAGGCTGACGCCTGATGAAGTCGAAACGATGGCTACCCGATGCGGCTTCCACAAACTTCGCGAAGTGGATCTCGGCTTTAACTACATGATAACATTAACCTGACACAAGGCTGCCTTGAGTGACGTAAGTGCCTGCTCATACGTGGCTGTGTTCCAGTGTCAAATGAACTCAAAACTTCCGGCTTGTTCTGAAATTATCGAAAAATATCGGCATAAAAAATGCACGATAAGCGGACAATATTTTTCCTCATAATTTTGCTACGACAAAATATTCGTGTGTTGAAGTCTTTCCTTTGTAGACCACAGGCCGGCTGAGGGTGTGCGGATGAAGTAGATTTCTTCGCCGTCGGGCAATGTGTTGAATCCGTTCTTTAATTTGGCTGGATTATAACGTTCCAAAGCTGTTGAAAGATTCATATAGTTGAAGTGTACGGAACGAATATCCCGCTCTGAAATTTCTCCAGGAGCGTAGGTGATAGTAAAGCGTCCTTCAGATGACCCGTGTATCAGGTGGGCGGTTCCGTGTGTAAGGTCTTTCAGGTCTCCGCCGGGCGGGCATTGACGCCATAGCTGCATCACTGTCTCCGTGCCGCAGTAGCCGTATTTGCGGATTAGGTCGTCCACCTCTTTCTGCTCGCCGAATCGTTTCAGTCCCGGTGCGATGACAAGCAGTTCCCCGCCGTCGGCGATAGCCATTCTCGTGCGGTATATAGCTTTGTTAGCCACCCATGTGCTATAGAATTCATCACCCTGCATTACGGCGACAACTTTTTTCAGCGGTGGAACGATCGTGACGTTTTGTTTGCGGGACGCCCTCGCCGCAGCCATATATGTTTCCAAGTCATTGCCGGCGTATACACCGGTATGCGTCAGATCGCCTCTATCGTTATAGGCCATGACAACCTGGAAATAGGCGTCGGGCAATTCGGATAGATATTCCTCTTCAGCCCGGTTGTAACATGCACGTAAGGGCGTAACCAGGCAGCCGAGATTATTTTCTATTCCGCAACATGCTGCCATCATATGGCTGGCACAGATCATTTCCTTGCCGCCCAGACCTATAAAGTAATTCTTGTTGTGATTGGCAAAACCAAGCACCTCGTGGGGCACGACATGGCCGATATTCAAGATAAGGTCCCAGTTACCTTCAAGCAGCATCCTGTTCAGCGAGACGGGAATGGGCCAGTCCGCCTTGCCGTCTGAAACCTCTTTAACAAAATCAGCCGCTACCTCGCCGATGGTTTTCGCGCCGTCCCTCCAATCGTGAACGTGAATTCTGTCTTCCGGGATAGAACCGAACATCCACGCGTTTTGTTGTGACGTGTGGGGAACGTGCTGGCCCAATGTGGGGATCAGATGTACGTCGGACGTTGGTGCAAATATATTATAGAGTTCTTCCGTAATCCAGCCTGACCCGCTGTGAGCCCGAGTGATGTCCGGTGGCAGCAGGAGTACTCGCTTTGGGTTTTCGCAGATACGACTCCGAGCCTCGTCGGCAAACTGTCGAACCAGTTCCAGCATTCGCTGCCTGGAAATTTCGTTTGATTCTTCATGAAACCATGTCATCGGACTATTACTCCATTTTTAGGGTTTGGGGTTTTCTGCCTTGTCGTCTTCCGGTTTTTGAACCCGGACATATCGCTGAACGATCCAGTCTTCCCAGGCAGTCGGAAGATGAGAAACTATCTTTCGATGCAGGCAGTAGCCCGGCATACAGTACCTGGCCTTGGGTTTCCTGGCCGTTGCTGCATGAACAATCGCGTCGGTTACAATTTTTGTCGGCATTCCGCCGTACATGAGATCGTCCATCTGCTGTAACTGGCAATCGTAAAACCCATCGAAAGGACTTTCCGCGTTGCGGTTACGTATTGTTGTCAAGTCTGCCTTGGCTTTGTCCCATATTTCCGTGGAGATTCCGCCCGGCTGGATGATGCTTACCTTGATGCCCCAAGGCGCGTACTCGCGTCTGGCAGCGTCGCTGAAAGCCTCCAAGGCATATTTGCTCGCGGCATACGCGCCCAGCCCCGCCAACGCCATAATGCCGGATATTGAACTGACGTTGATGATTCGTCCCAAGCCTTGTTTACGAAAGATCGGCCCGACCAATCGCATCATTGCCATGGGGGCGAATGTATTAATTTCGAACTGTGCACGGGTCTCATCCATGGATAAATCTTCCAGGGTTCCGGGCAAGGCTGTGCCGGCATTGTTTACAAGAACGTCCAGCCGGCCGAATGCTCGCATTGCGGCCTCCACTGCACCTTGGCGATCGGCTTCTACGGTGACGTCGCCTGGAAAGACAATGGCTGCCTCATCGCACCGGGCTGAGGAGCGAATGGAATTGGCAACCCGTTCGAGCCTGTCCTGTCGACGGGCCATGAGGCATACGCGAAAACCCAGTTTTGTCAGCGCGACAGCTGTGTCAGCACCGATACCCGCGCTGGCTCCGGTAATCAAGGCTGTACGAGGTATTTCGCAAGATGAATTACCCATTACAGTCTGTCCTCCCTGATCGCTTGGTCTTGAGTGCTAAGATACTCCGTAACGTACCGCCGTACGCCCTCTTCTATGGTCAGGAACGGTGAGGTATATCCTGCCTGTCGCAGTTTTCGCGTGTCGGCCTGCGTGTGGTACTGATACTTGTCGCGAATACTTGCGGGCATATCGATGAATTTTATTTCGGGCGACAAGCCCATCGCGGTAAATAATGCATTGGCCAAATCAATCCATGTCCGTGCCTGTCCTGTACCGCAGTTGAACAGGCCCGACACTTCCGGGTGGTCGTAAAAGAACAGCGTTACTTTTACTGCATCGGCAACATAGATAAAATCCCGATCCTGCTGACCGTCGTGATAATCCTGCCGATGTGAGCGAAACAGCGTGATTTCTCCATTTTGCCGTATCTGGCTGTAAGCCTTATTTACCAGCGAACGCATATCTCCCTTGTGGTCTTCACCAGGGCCGTACACGTTAAAATACTTCAAGCCGGCGATGTTCCGAATCGCACCGGAATCCATCGCCCATAAGTCGAACGCGTGTTTCGACTGGCCGTAAAGGTTTAGCGGTTTGAGTAGAGGAGTGACGGAATCATCGTCGCTGTAGCCCAGGCTGCCGTCACCATATGTCGCAGCACTTGAAGCGTAGATAAATCTGGCATTTTTTTGCAGTGACCACTGGCAGAGTTCTCGCGTGTAGAGGTAATTGTTGTCGTGGAGATAAGCCTCGTTGGTCTCCGTTGTGGAACTGCACGCGCCGAGATGGAATACGCAATCGGCCTCGGGAGCCTTATCGTGCTGAAGCCTGTTGCGGAATTCTTCCTTGTCCACGTAATCTTCAATATGTAGATGTTCCAGGTTCCGTTGCTTGGCCGGGTGGTCGAGGTGGTCGACGACGATGATCTTCTCATATCCCCGGTCGTTAAGCGACTTGACAAGATTGCTGCCGATAAAACCGGCACCGCCGGTGACAATAAACCTTTCCATTAGATTTCTTTCCTTCCCATGGCACGTACCTGTTCCAAAACGTTCGTTGTGGACTTGCCAGGCACCATAGGGGCTAATACCACCCGCCCCCCGTTACGCTCAACGGCTTCCCGGCCGCTTACGTAATGCGACCAGTCCTCGCCTTTGACCAGGACGTCCGGCAATATCTGTTCTATAATCTCTGCTGGTTCATCACCGTCGAAGATCACCACGTAATCGACAGCCTCCATCGCTGCCAGCAGCAAGGCGCGGTCTTCCTGATTGTTGATCGGCCGGGTTAAACCCTTCAGCCTCCGTACGGATTCGTCCGAATTCAGATCGACAACCAGCGCGTTTCCCTACCGGCGGGCAAAGACAAGATGGTTCGCATGTCCAACGTGCAGAATGTCAAAACAACCATTGGTAAAAACCAACTTCCGTCCGCCTTGCTTCAACCGCCGCCGTTCCAACAGCATTTGGTCCAGGCGCAGAAATTTCGAACCCGAATTACGTAAACAACGTTTCATGGCTAACTGGTCTGCCTGTTATCCGATGTATTTTCCCCGGGGGGTATAATCTGTATGCAGAAGGTGATGACTCTTATGTCCACATGGGCCGTCGGTGAGGAATTCGCCGTACAACCGCAGCACCGCTGGGTTTTCGTGGCTTTTGCGTGCCTTGCCCGCTTTTCCGTATGCGGCATCCTCGGCGTAGATCGCTTGTGCTCGCGCTTCACGAATTGCGGGCGTAGTGGGAATCGGTTGGCCTCCGCCGCCCAGGCAGCCTCCGGGACAGGCCATGAACTCTATGAAATGACACTCGCTGAATTTACCACCAGCCTTGATATCTTCCATGACCTTTTTGGCATTGGCGGTGCCGTGAGCCACGCCGACCTTCAGCGTCGCCCCTTTCAACCAATCCCAATTCGGCACGAGGTGTTGAATAATTTCCGGCACAGGGCCGACCTTTTCGGGAATCTGCAATTCGATGTAACGGCAACCATCAAAGCCGCGAACGGGCACTATATCAGCATGATCGTAAAAGTTTTCGACCTTTTCGCCCGTGACGAATTCGATTACCGAACGCAGGGCCGCTTCCATCACGCCGCCGGTTGCGCCGAAGATCACTCCCGAACCGCTGGCTGTGCCGAACGGATCGTCGAAGTCGCTCTTGGGCATCTCGGGCAGATGAATGCCCGTTTCGCGAATCATCTGCGCAAGTTCACGGGTGGTCAGGCCGTAGTCTACGTCTTTGTATCCGCTGTCGCTCATTTCAGGTCGATTGCACTCGAACTTCTTGGCTGAGCACGGCATTAGCGCGACCGAAACAATACTCGCCGGGTCTATGTCGTTAATTTTCGCGTACCACGTTTTTATCAGCGAGCCGAACATCTGCTGCGGGCTCTTGCACGACGATACGTGCGATAAGTATTCGGGATAAAAATGTTCGATATACTTCACCCAGCCGGGGCTGCAGGAGGTAAATTGCGGCAGGGGCAGAGAGGAATCGTTCTGCACCAGGTTTTTAAACAGCCTGATGATCAGTTCCGTGCCTTCCTCGATAATAGTAAGGTCGGCTGTGAAATTGGTGTCGAAAACCTTATCGAATCCGCAGCGACGCAAAGCTGTGTTCATCTCCCATGTCATGGGTGTACCAGCCGGCTGGTCAAATTCTTCTCCGATACCTGCCCGCGGGCTTGGCGCGGTTTGAATCACGACGTGTTTTGTCGGATCGTCGATAGCAGCCCAGACTTCATCCGTCGGGTCGTTGGCCCGCAAAGCCCCGGTGGGACAGCGGTTGATGCATTGGCCGCAGTTAATGCAGACTACCTCGCCGAGGGGTTTGTCCATGTATGTAGAAATCGTGGTCTTGTCACCGCGCCCGGTAGCCTCCAGCACGCCCACTTCCTGCATGTCAATGCAGGTACGCACGCAACGGCGGCACAGAATGCACTTGTCCATGTCGCGGACTACGGAATAGCTGGAGCGATCCACCTCGTGCTGAGGCTTTTCCGGGTGTCCGAAGCGGAAGAAATCCACGCCGTACTCTTTGGCCAGAGCCTGGAGTTCACAGTTATTGTTGCGGAAACAGGAATAGCATTCGCCGTAATGTTCAGAAAGCAGCAGGTCGAGAATATGTCGTCTCGCCTGGCGAACCTTGCGCGTATGCGTTTTAACCACGATAGGCTGTGTTATGGGGTAAGCGCAGCTGGCCTGCAAGGTGCGTTGCCCTTCAACCTCGACAACGCAGACGCGGCAGACGCCGGCTACGCAAAGGTCGTCGTGATGGCAGAGAGTCGGAATATGAATTCCGAGCTGCCTTGCCGCCTCGAGTATCGTAGTACCCAAGGGTACCTTAATTTCATTGTCATCGATTACAACGCGAATTTGCGCACCGATGGCATCGGGACTGGTTGGCTCGTTTACCACATGAGACTGCTGGCTGACCGGTGCACGAGAACTTTTATCTGCATGGGGGTTAGTTTTACTCATTACTGACTCCTATGGCATTGACCGCAGAGGTGCGGTTCATAATTTCATGGCTGAAATGTTTCACGATGGACAAAAAAGCGTTTGGACTGGACTGACCCAGGCCGCACTTGGAAGCGACCTGCATAGTTTCACCGAGTGAACATAAATCGCGGAGATACTTGGTGGAACACTTGCCTCGCTTCAGCAGGGCAATCCCTTCGAGCAGTTTTACATTTCCGATTCGGCATGGCGTACACTGGCCGCAGGATTCATCTGCGAAGAATTCCATGAAATTTTCCGCGGCATTGAGCATATCCCGGTCTTGACCGAAGACGATAACCGAACCACCCGTGGCCACGTCTTCGTAGCTGATAGCTCGGGAGAATTCGCTCGCAGGGATACAATGTCCCGAAGCTCCGCCAATAACAACAGCCTTGGCGTCCTCGCCGCCGGCAGCTGCCAGTACGTCCCGAATGGGCGTTCCCATTGGAAACTCGTAGACGCCCGGCTGATCCACGTCTCCGGAGATGCTCAGCATTTTCGGGCCTGTTGATTTTTCCGTGCCGATCTTTTTGAACCATTCAGAACCGTTGGCCAGGATGGCTGCAGCCCAGGCAAACGTCTCAACGTTATTGACGATTGTGGGCATACCGTTGAGCCCCGTGTTCACCGGGAAAGGCGGACGGTTTCTTGCTTCACCTCGCTGGCCTTCCAGGCTTTCGATAAGGGCGGTCTCCTCGCCGCAGACATACGCACCGCAACCCATATGTATGTGAATATCGAAATCGAAACCTTCCTTGCCAAGTATATTCTGCCCCAGCAGGTTCGCTTCACGACGCTCATGCAGGTATTTTTCCAGGCTCTGACACAGGTAGGTATATTCGCCTCGCAGGTACAGAATGCCTTCCGAAGCACCGACAGCGTAGCCGGCGATGGTCATACCCTCAAACACCAGGCCTGGCCACTCACTGAGGATCACACGGTCCTTAAAAGTCCCGGGTTCGCCTTCGTCGGCGTTGCAGACGACGAATTTCTGCTCGGCCTGGGCAGCGGCTGCCAGGTTCCACTTTACGCCAGTCGGAAAACCCGCCCCGCCCCGGCCTTTCATGCCGGAATCTCGCACCACCCCGATTACACTTGCACGGTCCATCTTAACAGCAGCTTCCAGACCGGCGCCAGCTTTCACCCCGGCCAGGGTCATATCGTTGCGAATAGTCATAGGACGTGTTCCTCCTCTATCTGCGGAGCATGGGGGCCAAACGCCTTTTCACAGGCGGACAGGATGTCATGCACCTTTTCAGGCGTGACGCGCGTGAAGGCCTGCTCGTTTACAAGCATCGCCGGGCCCTGATCGCACATGCCGATACAGTTGGCCCATTCCAGCGTGAATCGCCCGTCCGGAGTTGTCTGGCCGAACTCAATGCCGAGATCATTACAGAGTTGATTCGCCACCGCATCCTTGCCAGCCATATCGCAACTTATCGTGCGACACAGGCGAATAACGAATCTGCCGTGGTAGTTTTCATTGAGAAAGGCATAGAACGTCACCACGCCGTAAACCTCCACCGGATGAATCCCCAGCTTGTCAGCCACCGTCTGCATGGCTAAGTCGCTTATGGTGTGATATTGTTTCTGAAAATCCTGCAGGATGGGAATCAGTGCACTGCGATGGCAGCCGTGACGTTCAACCAGTTCGTCAATTTTTGCAGTCAGCTTGTCCTGTTGTGTCATCTCCATGTGATGTCCTCCTAGTTGCGGTTCAGCAGGGCATTGACCTTCGCGATCAAATCTGCCGGACTAACGGGTTTTTCTACAAAATCATCCGCGGATATTACCGCGTTGTCCTTCCCGTAGGACAGGCCTGTGACCTTGGAAATGCTTGACATCATTAGTATGGGCTTGTCGAATCCACCCTTGCGCAACTCCTGAGCCATGGCAATCCCGTCATCCGGCTGATCCATCATTATGTCCAGAATCAGCAGATCCGCCTTGCCTTCCTCAGCCAGTTTCATGCCGTCAATTGGATTACCCGCTACTGCCACCTCGTGCCCCTCTTGTTCAAGACACATTTTAGAAACTTCCGTAATGTCCGGATCATCGTCCACGATCAGAATTCGCGCCATAACAGTTCTCCTATGTATCATTATGTTGTCGGTATTACGAATTTTAAATTCGTAATACTAAGTGTTTACCTTACCGGCAAAATATTGTCAAGGCAACTTTTCTATCTTTCATGAATTGTGTGCGAGATTTTTTATGGCAGACTTTTGTGTCGATGTTTTTGCTGTTATGTTTTGCTTTCAACCCCGGTAGTGGTGCCTTTCTTAGACCCGGGCGTTTTTAGTAGCCCATGGAAAGCGGTTGGTCTTGTTTTTAGCCTCGTAGGGGCATCTTAGTGTAGGGGTAAGGCACTGACGAAGATTAACTCATTTGGCTGCGTGATTTGAGATAACCCGTCGAGCCATCATTCGGGGCGAGAACAAACCGGTATCCTGCGAATATTCACCTTTCGCTTTTATATATAAACAACACCATTCTCGA
This sequence comes from Phycisphaerae bacterium, assembly GCA_963664745.2. Lineage (GTDB taxonomy): Bacteria > Planctomycetota > Phycisphaerae > SM23-33 > SM23-33 > B1-G9. The sequence continues at coordinate 218,487 of CAXXMC010000004.1, read as the reverse complement.
TCAACTTTCGGCAGATTGCTGAACCAGCCGGGCAAGCAGGGAACCCATTCGGACGCTCCAGAACTGCCCGGCCACGGTCAGGTCGTAACCATCGTGCTTACTCAAAAGCAGGCCTGCCCGGCTCCACTGGGTGAAGAGAACCTTCAGCCTGGGCATGATAAATGACCGCTTTTTGCCCCATGTGCCCGGCATGAGACAGCCTTTTTCAAGATCGGCTGCGATTCGATCCACGATATCGCAATTCGTCTGAAGCGTTATGCCCGAGGCGAGCGGTTTCTTGCCTTCTTCGATAGCCTTGAAATATTCACCCAGGTCTCCGGTCTGGAAGAACCTGACCAGGCCGACTCGGCCGCCTGCTCCGCAACCTATCGGAATACAATCTGCCCCGGATTTTACCATGGAATTGTAGCGACTCCTCTCCAGGCTGTCACAACGCCAGTGCGGAATCGAAAGCCTCTCCCAGCCATACTTCTGCATCGTTTCCACACCGGCGGCGAACATCTCTGCCGACTCAGTCAGGCTGGCAGGGCGTGGCAATTTGCCATCAGTTATCATTTCTTCCATAACGCTGCCGGGCATTGACTTCAGTCGGTAAAGATCAACGCCGTGAACGTCAGTTTCTTCGTGCAGGCAGCGGAGGTCCTCCAGCCAAAGCTGCATTGACTGGCCGGGCAGACCAAAGATAAGGTCTATCACCACCGCTGCCGGTTGGCGGGCAAGCGTGTTCAGGAACGAGATAACCTGCCGCCTTTCGGCCTTTCGGCCAAGTGACCGGCGAAGCGCGGTATCGAAACTCTGAACGCCGAGAGAGAATCGATTGACTCCGCCGTCGATTGCGGCTTTGGTCAGATCCGGGGTATGGCCCGAGATGCGCCCTTCCAGCGTTATTTCCACGTCTTCCTTCAGCACAAGCCTGTTTCGAATTACTTCCAGCACAGTTGCCAGGTCGCCCGGGGCCAGATCGCTGGGCGTGCCCCCGCCGAAGTAAACCGTCCCCAGGGGCGCCTGGCCGAGAGCAGTGTCAGCCAATTGTTCGATCTCGCGGATCAGCGTGCGTGCGTATTTTCCGCCTGCTTCGTCTGTCCAGCGGTTGGCGTAAAACGGGCAGAAGACGCACCGGCTGCGGCAGAAGGGAACGTGAATGTAGAGGCTTCTTGGCTTATCGAAGGCTGGGGGTTCCTGTGCAACCTGAGACCAGGCTTTTTGTGTCTGTTCGGGAGTAAGGATTTGGCCTTCCGCAAATACATGCACGTCGTTTGTAGCCTTGAAAGCCGAGGTCAGCGGGTCGTCTGTCTCGCGAGCAAAGAATGGGCGAAGGTCCAGTTCCGCCTCGTCGCTGTGCGTTTCAGCCTCAGCCTTGCCATGTCTCTCGGCCATCATTTCTCTTATGAACTGACCGGAGATGGTATCCACCCCCTTCTCGGCGGCGACGGTTTCCACCTTGCTGCGAATCATAGGCTGTACTGCCGGAGGAGCAGCTCCAATCATCGATAGCGCTTCTGAAGACCAGTTCATGATTAGTCCTTCATCTTTCTGAGAATATCTTCGGCAAAGGCCCAGTAGTCCGCCTTGCTCATCAGCGTTCGCGGGGCCTTGCGTTTTTCGATTTCATCGGGGGTAAGTTTCAGCATGGCGTAGAATTTTTCCAGGCCGGCGGCGTCCTGGGCGGTAAGGCGGTCAAATACCATCTGGCCGCCCAATATCTCCGCATGGATCAAACTCTTTCGGAGTTTCTCAAAGTAAGGCTGGAGCATGGCGAGTCCGCCGTGGGCCTGGGCGTGCGTGAAAACTGGCCCTGTTCGCATCGCCAAAGCGAACAGGGCAATTTTGCATTTGCATAGCGTTTCAATATGCTTGTCTATATAGTTGTCCAGGCCCGGCAGCAGCTTGTGGGCATACAGGCCCGATCCGAGTATAACCAGGTCAGCGTCAGCCGGGCTTGGCGCGTCGTCTTCAACCCGGTACGTTTGAACTTCCTCGCCGGCAAGGATGAGTCGCTCGGCGATCCATTCGGCGCCTTGTGCAGTCGAGCCGTATCGACTGGCAGTTACAATAAGAATTTTCATAGTGTCTCCTGTAGGGTTTGCGGTTCCAGTGGTTCGTGGTTCGGCGATTCGGTGTTTAACGGAAGTGATATCTCATGGGTGCATACGCGGGCGATCAGTTCGATATCGTGCGTGATGACCAGGGACGACCTTCCAGCCGATCGTCTTTGTTCCAGCAGATCTGCAAGGGCGTACATCTGCGCGCCGTCCAGGCCGCTGGTGGGTTCGTCGAGAATCAGTAGCTCGCCCGCTCGGGCAGCAGCGCAGGCTACGACCAGGCGCTGTTTCTGCCCGCCTGATAACGACTGGGGGTGTCGGCTGGCGAACTCTTTCAGTCCGAATCGTCCCAGCCATTCCCTGGCTGCATCTATGTCCAGCCCGGCCCCGGCAGAGATGATTTCGTCCAAGACGGTTCGCTGGTAAAGTTGAAGTTCGCTGTTTTGCATGGCCATTCCCGTCGTGCGTAACAGATCGCCCGGTCTGATCGGATTGGATCGCAATTGCAGGCTGCCTCGTTTGGGTTTGATAAGCCCGGCCATGAGTCTGGCAAGGGTCGTCTTGCCGCAGCCGTTCGGGCCGGTCAGGGCAGTTACTGCGTTTGGGGGAATCCGGAATGTCTCGTTCTCGAAAAGTACCCCCCTGCCGCGATAGCCGAAAGTGAGATTGTCCCACAGCACAAGCGAATCGATGCTTTCAGCATTGACTTTAATAACGCCCTCACAGCCGGGCAAATCTACAGCCCGCAGTCCGAAACTCTTGCGAAAATCCACATCTTCCAGAATAGACCACTCTCCGGTCGCAACCGCCCTGCCGTGATCGATCACAATCACTCGGTCAACCATGCCTCTCAGCCAGGCCAATCGATGATCCGCTATTAGCAAGGTCACCCCCTGTGACTTTAGCCTGGCCAGGTGGCCTGCCAGATCGGCCGAGGCCTGCGGGTCCAGGTTGGCAGTCGGTTCGTCGAGGGTCATTACCTTCGGTGACAGCGCGGCAACCGAAGCCAGTGCCACCTTCTGTTTCTGCCCGTCGGAAAGCTCATATATCGAGGCGTCGCGGAGTTCCGCCAGGCCAAATGTCTCTATCGCAAGCTCGGTTTTCTCAGCCACAACCCGCGGGTCCGATTCCCGCCATTCCAGCGCGAAGGCTATCTCGTCCCGCACGGTCAAGGCCAGGAACTGCTTGGCCGGGTCCTGAAAAAGCGTCGAAACTTTCTGCGATATTTCCCGCAACAACATCCCTGCCATGTCCCGGCCGGCCAGTTGTAGCCGACCCTGGATTTGCCCTCCGTGCACGTGCGGGATCAGGCCGTTCATCAATCGCAGCAGCGTTGACTTGCCGCCTCCGCTGGGGCCGGTTACAAGGATGGTCTGGCCTGGCTTTACCGAGAGACTGATATCCCGCAGCACAGGGGCGTCCTGGAAAGGATAGGCATACGTGATTTTATCAAGGCTCAGCATGGGTTTTCCTCTGGGCCGGTTGGTTACCATGCCGGGCGTGATGTCCGCCGGATTTCAGACCGGCTGCGTTAGTGTGCATCGATGTGATTGCCTGCGGCAGCGATCTGTCCATCCATAGAACACCCGCCAAAATCGACAGCAGCGCGACAAGCGCAGCCAGGTTGTTTGCCCGCAAGAATTTTTTCGATTCGAGATGAGTTGGCCTGCCGTATCCGACACCCTTGAGCTCCGCCGAGACCGCCAATTCGTCCGAGAGAAACAGGCAGCGAAAGATCACCGGCAACAGCCAGAAACGAGGGCGAAGCAAAGCCCAGCCTCGAAAACCGCGTAATCTCAGACAATCCCGAATCTGCCTGAGGTCGTAAACAAGCCCGGGTATAAAGCGTATAGTCACCGATAACGGCAGGTACAGCGCCCGTGGAAAACGAAGGGTCTTCATGACCGAGAGAACTTCCCGCAGTTTCAATGACAACGCCAGCGGCATGACAGCGTGCAGCAGAGCGAGCATTCGCAGTAACGGCACGAGCATGGCCGACGGAGAAGTATTTCGCATCATCGGCAGGAAAATCTGCAGGATATATAAAAACAGCACGCTCAGTCCGCCTAGAAATAGTAAAACGCAATAGCAGATAATTTGCACGCGCCATCTTCGCAGCATCGCCATGTATATAGCACCGGTCAGGCTGAGCATGGCCAACGTCATCGGATGCGACAACAGCAGAACCGCTACCGATGTCGCGAGGGCAATGACCAGCCTGACCCGCACGTCCAGCTGCCTGCCCGAAGCTCCTGGCTCAGCTGGCCGATTGAGGGGGAGCGTCTGCGATGTGTCGGTTAATATCATCTTCTGATCACTCCCGCCTGACGCAACTCGCGGACAAACATCGCACCAAGCCAAAGTCCCCCCAGGCATCCAAGCCAGGCCAATATCACAATGCCCATCGCCATCATAAACATGCCCGCACTTTCCCGCATGGCAAGATATCCCACCACGAGCGATACGCATCTGCTCAGCAGGTCATACAACCCCACTGCCAGGAGAATCCTGCCCGTCGTTCGGTATCCTCCGAATACTGCGAATAACGCATCAATCAACACCGCCGAAACCAGTGTGCCAGGCAGCGTCATGATTCCGCTACCCATCAGCAGAAGCGAGAAAATGCCGTAAACCAGGACGTAAAGACTCAGCGTGCCGACCTTGGACGACTTGTGGAGCAGCACGACCAGCAACCCGGTAGCTGCTGCGTTGCGGAGCATAAGTGCAAGCGGGTTCATACCACCCCCCGCCAAAGCAATGGCAAGACCCACCACGCGAATCAGGGCTGCGAATACGCCGACGGCGACCAGCTCGGACGTGGTCCAGTGCAGCTTAACCCCGCAGGAAAGCGCCGGCTGAACGCCAACCGGCGTTTCCTCAATTGTGTAGGTATTATTTGTCATCCTTTACGTTTCCTTCGAATCAGCAGGCTGAGGGCCCCCACGCTGACCAGGAGCATCGTCGCCGGTTCTGGAATTACCGCTGATGAGGTGTTGCCGAAATTGGCTTGCACGCTGGAGTAGTCGCCGGCCGAGACCACGCCGTCACCGTTTGCGTCGCCCATAATGCCCGGCTCACCCGTAGCACCAAAGTTGGCCTGGACGGATGAATAGTCTCCCGCCGAAACAACGCCGTCCCGATTTGCGTCGCCTGCTAGCAGGTCCGAAGCGGAAGCTGAAACTGAAGATATATACGGCGCGTCGCCGGCGTCGCTGCCGAAGCCGACGTATCGTGACGCGTCACCGTCGTCCGGGGCAACAAACACAAGGCCGTGATTGCTGTCAGGATCGGCCAGCCAAGCGCTGTACAAATCCGTGATATCGATGCTGTATGCACCCCCAGCCGACATCGTAAGCGTATCAATCACTATGCCGGCGGCATCCAAATTGTCCCGTAAGGTGCTTCGAAGATTCGAACTGCCCCCCAGGTCTGCTACGTCAATCACACCTGGGTCGTATACTGTAAGGATGGCGGGAGTTTCTTCACTCGGAGGGGTAGCGTCGCCCATTGCCCCGATACCGAATATCTCGAATGTAAGGTGAGCCCCGGCGACCGGCGAGACGGTGAGATTATCGAATTTGACCCAGGCGTAACCCCACATGTTGGTACCGTTGTAATCCCAGTTCAGCGACGAGGCTGTGAAATAATCCCTCTGGTTTGCAGGTCCATCCGGCGTGCTTGTATACGCGCTGCCACCGCCCATAAAAGTGTAGCCCGTCAACGAACAGTCCCCTATAACATCAGCCCAGGCGGCACTGGCTGAAGCCAGTCCGACCAGTAAGGCTGCCATGCAAGCCATCGTCCTATTGTTCTTAATTTTTCCAAAATTCATTTCAAAAATCCTTTCCACGTTTTTTGGCACGCGTCATTAGTTTGGCTGGCTGCCTTCCACACGCGGGTTTGGTTGCGAGCGTTTTTTTGAATAGGGACCCAGGCTGGCCCCGCTTAAAAACAATAAGCCGAGCCAGCCTGGCACATAAACCATTATGCCTTACGGCGGCGAATGATCAGACCGCCGAATCCGCAAGCCAGCAACGCCATGGTTGCAGGTTCCGGAACCGCGCTGGTCATCACCTGTACGGAGTCAACCATGTTTGACGTACCGGCTGCGTCTGCGTTGATTCTCACGTACAGCAGGCTTCCGGCGTCTTCGACTTCCCACTGTTCGGTCACCAGCCACCAGTTGCCGCTCGTTCCCTGGTCGTCCAAGACCGTGATCTGCTGATAGCTCTTACCGGTCTGAGTGCCGATGAGATTTGTGAAGTCACTATCCAATGCCAACTCCGCATCGACATCCGCACCGCTTGCGGCATTGGGGATATAGGAAACATATTGAATCCATACATCGGTAGTGCCCGCAACATCGGCTATGGGTACATAAAGGTCGATTGAACCGCCTCCCATCCCGCCGATCATTCCCTGCAGGCCCTCCCATGGACTGCCCATGAGGCTATCGTCAATCCAGTCCCATGCGAAAGAATCGCCCCAGGTTGTATAGTAAAGTCCCGGATAAGTGATCGGCCCCATTCCGCTGCTGGCAAAATATGGATTGGAATATCCGGTATCGGCGGCGATGGGGGGCATAATCAGGCCTGCGTCCATGTCGCTGTCGCCGTCAATATCCACATCCATCCAGTTTACCTCGCTGGTGAAAGTCCATGTCTGGTTGGTATAGTTGGCGTTTCCGCTCCAATCAGGGACATTGACTCCGCCCCAGAAATCCGCCGAAGCGGTTCCTGCCATAACCAGTGAGACCATTGCTGCGATAATTACCATATTTTTTTTACTTTGAATTTTCATTTTTACTTTCCTTTCGTCGTTTTACGACGTTAGATATTTTAAGCTGGCTTTCCGCCTGACGTAGGCAGGATGGCTGGCCAGTGATTTTTCCCAACTCCTTATGATTAAAATTCAGCTCTTACATCGGCACTCTCCTTTGACGTTTCGTCACAGGCCCGCAAGCCTGTCTCTCAGTACAGCCGGTCCCGCCGCTGCCGCCAAGGCAAGGGCAACCCACAGAACGCCTGTCAACATCGCGCCCATGTTCCCGGCTTTTTTTGCTCCACTATTGATTCGTTTTCCGAATGTCTTATTGCACATCGCGAGTTTCTCCTCGCGCGGCATTGTAGAAACGCGACGCTCAGCTTCTGTGAATATCTCCGGCGGAACGTCGGCAGGATCGAAAACGCCCATCATCTTCCGCTCTCCGCAGATTCGCATCGCGGTAATTCGAACGCACATATTCTCGAGGTCTCCGCTGGCCAGAGCTGTTTCCGCCCGCCAGGCTGGGAGATAACTCACCCAGCCGAAAACCAGCAATCCCAGAATAGCGGCGCCAATTGCAATGCCTATTCGCTCGGATGCCTTCACGCGAGAAAACCCGAGCATCGCCAGGCCCGGCAGTAAGCCCGCGACGATGGCCAGTGCGCAAAAACCCCTGCCCGCCCGCTTTGCCGAGAAGCCCGCAAACCCAGCTGCAACCAATGCGCTGCAGACGGCGACGGCTGATATGACGATTCTCCGTTTTACCTTTTCACTCATGACATTACGCTCGCTAATTGCTGTAAGGCGGACCCCAGAATTCCGGGTTATCCGTCGCGGTCGGAAGAGACCGGTCGGGGAAAAAGGCCGATGACGCATCCAACAGCGTCCCGCCAGGCCAGAGCGAAGGAGACAACGCGTCGACAGTTTGACCGGTGACCGACTCTCCATGGCCGTCCGTGAAATAAACGTTCATCTTGCCCTCATGGTAAAATCCGCTGGTCGACCGGTGACCAAAGCTCCTGCGGACACTATTCGATATCGAAACACCTGCAGCCGTGAATGCTGCCTCTGCCGCGGGATGATCCAGATCGGCCACCTTGCCGTAATTCGACGTTTCCCCCAGCATCATGCAGGCTGCGGCGGTGTTTATCGTATCCATGTTGCTGTCCTTACCCGCTCCAAACAAACCCAGCCTGATTCTTTTTCCGCTACCCATGGCGAAATCCGTTTCCGCACCATTTACCATGTATGACGTCACCTCCATCGATCCGGTCATATAAGGCCTGGGGTACGGATCGGCATCACACGGGCAGAACAGGGCGGCGGGCATGTTCTGTCGATTCCGATCAAATGCGTTGGCCGGCTGATCGTCGCCGAGATTCTGAAGTATGTCGTCAACCCATGTCTCAGAGGACGGAAGCCTCCCGCTGTTTTTGCTCGCGTAGAATTGTATCGCCACACCACAAGCCCGCTGGTTTGTGAGGCACACAAGTTCTTTTGCCATGTCCTTTGCGCGAGTAAGCGACGGCATGAATATAGACACTAACAAAGCAATGATGGCAATGACGACCAACAGCTCTATGAGCGTGAAACCGATCCGCATCCGCAATCCAAATTGTCCTGTGCTTTTATTCATAAGGTTCCCTGACTATCCAATAAAAAAGGGAGCATCTGACGAAAGATTCGTCCGCGTGCTCCCTGGCTGGCAAAAGCTGGCTGGGTTGGGTAGTTTTGTTATGTCCGTTTACTTGTTTAAGATCAGTTTTCCGTTTTTCGTCAAGCGCAGCCGATAGATCTCGCCGGCGTGCTGAATCTGAATTTCGTTTTCATCATGAAAAAGCTGCGAGGAATCTATTGTCCTTTGAGACATACTCCCGGAGTTGCCTTGTCTTGCTGATTTTTCATTAACGTTCATTTTCTTTCTCCTCATGCCGAAGCATGAACCTCATTTTGACCTCACCAATCATCATCTTCCCGGATAAATCAGTTTATATTTTCAGATCAGCTCGATCAGGATTCGATCCGCTTCTTCCTTGCGAAGCGCAAGATGATAGCCCTTGATCTTCACTTCGATCGGATATCCCAACGGTGCGACCCGCTCGACTTCCACGAGCGTCCCGGACGTCGCGCCCATATCCACTAGCCTGCGACTAATACCGCCGGAGCCGGTGACTTTTACAATCGTGGCCTTCTGGCCTGGCTTCATGTCTGCAAGGCTGCATTTGGCCTGGATGTCAGTGGTCTTTGCCTTCCGTTTACTCCTTACCTCGTCAAGAACAAGTTCCACGCATTTTTCGCAATTGTCCGCCTGGGCGCCGTGATCGCAATAGTAACTAAACCCCTTGATCCACTTTGCCCCCCCCCGCGGACATTTTTCGACGAACTCGACAAACTCGACAAATCTCTCAAGAATCGCCTCGGATATCGCATGCTCCATTTTGCATGCCGCTTCGTCGGCATCCTTTTCCTCCACAGCCAATACCTTGACGAAAAAGTCCCGCAACACTTCATGCCGACGCACCACGTCCTCAGCCAGCTCCTTGCCCCTGTCCGTCAGGGTGATAATGTCATACGGCGCGTAATTGATCAGCTCCCGCTCGGCCAAGGCGTGCAGCGCTCCGGTAACCGAAGACCTGCCGACCTTCATCCGTTTACCTATGTCCTTGGCCCTGGCTGCGGACTTTTCCTGAACGATTCGAAAGATCGCCTCCAGGTAATCTTCCAGACTCGCACTCAATTGCATGCAGGCTGCTTGCGCCATTAGTTAAAATTCCTTATAAATAGCTATATCTCTTTAAAATTCTATTCTTCAATACAATCTATAAATTAGCCAAGACGCATAATGTACGCCGCGCCAAACTTTTTGTCAAGTTTTTTTCGCACAATCTTTCGTATTTAGTGTAAGTCAAATTAAAAACTGCATTTAAAGTGCCGTGGGAATTGTTGTTCTAAAAAGAATCTGGTTATATTTCGGAAAATCATATTACTCGTCGAAGTTTTCAGCTTTGTTTTTTGCAGGCAGCACAGAGACCGAAAAGAAACATCTCGTGTTCTTCAAGGGCGAACCCCTTGGGGGTAAGTTTATGGAGAAATCGGTCACAGCCGGCTATTTCGAACATCTTTTCACAAAGTCGGCAGCGGAAAAAATGATGGTGAGCCTTTCCCGACATTTCGTACAGAGGGGCCGAACCGGGCAATTGTACAACATCTGCAATTCCCTTTTCGATCATGGATTTCAACACCCGATAGACTGTGGCCTGGCTGAGACTCGGAACAACCTTTTGCCCTGCTGAAAGAATTGCACTAACGCCCATAGGCATCTGGGCATCTTTAAGCACATTAAGTATCGCGTTTTTTTGATTCGTTGCTCGCTCGGTCATGTTAATTTGGGTCAGTTTTTTTTCTTGACTTATTGATAATGGATTCTTATTATTATTTTATGTTCATGGCAAAAAATTGCAATCATTTTATACTTGAGCATCTAAAAGTTCATCTACAGGACTTTATATAAAGATGACAACTTCACTGGCTATAATATATCAGCCTTTTAGAAGGACGTTAATTCAATTGTTTTCCTGTTTTACTATCGAATAATATGAAACAGCGCTGGCCAATCCTGCTTATGCTCCTTATCGTCGTCCTTCAGGGCGGGGGATTGCTTCGCGCCGTTCACCTTTTCCTGGAGCACTCCCCGGTTGCCGAACGGACTGATGCGGGAGCAGAAAAATCGCTCCAGGGTTCAGACAAACCTCACCAGTCACATCATCATCACGACCCGGCAAACTGCCCGATCTGCCAGTCCCTTGCAAGCCTGAAAGCTATGTCAAGCAACCAAGGCGAATTACTGATCGTCTGGCAGTCGCCCGTTTTCCAATGCAGTACGTATCAAAGCGTGCTGAAGTCTTCTACGAATATCTCCAACCTTTCCCCTCGCGCACCCCCTGCATGATAGGGACCCTCTTTTTTCATTTTCTGTTTAAAGATTTTACGTTTTGTCGAGTACGTGCGGAGAAATAGTTTCCGCGCTGTTCCGCGACGGGTATATGTGCAAATAGTTTTCGTTGCCTTACCGCGCGGGGTCGACAAATAAGCGAGTTAGTATTCCTTTAAATTACCTCAAGAGGAGTTTTATATCATGATTAGTGTGTTAAATCATAAAAAGATCACTATCGTCTTATTCATTCTGGCGGCTTCGGCCTCTATGGCGTTTGCGCACGCCCATACCCATATAGGCATAAACCAGGATCAAACCTGGGACGGCGGTGACGACAACAAACTCTGGTTCTTTTCCATGCCCGGTACACCAGGCTGGCCGAACTGGAGTGAACCGCTGGAGTTGGTGTATCAGGACGCCGGGCCGCTGGCCGGTAAGTATGTGTGCGAAGAACTGGCCTGCTGGCATTCGGGACATCCCGATCACGGCAACTGGCAACTGGGCGGTACAGATCCTGGCGTGACGCCGGACTGGCGAATCGCCCTTCAGCGGGTTTCTTTCGACGCAGGTTTCAGCATGGTGGAAGAAAGTAATCCTTTTCAAGCAGTGCTGACGACCGACGGTGAGACTTATGAATTTCCGCAGTTGTACATGACAGACAAGTACAATGAAAACGGTACACTCGGCGTCTGGGGATTTCATTATCACCTTCTGTTCGTCGCGGAGGCTGACGGTATCGGCGAGACGTTCACTGCGACGTTCAAAGCCTTGGACTTCGGAACGACGGGGTTTTCGCCTTCGGACAACTACACGATGACGTTCGTAACCACTCCCGAACCGGCGACGATGAGTCTGCTGGGAATTGGGGCGAGGGCACTATTGCGTAAGAGACGTGGTGCCTAAATTCCAAGGTTGGATTTCATCAAGGAAAAATATGAAATACCATCAGGAAAATAAACAACAACGCCAAACGGCAAGTCGGCCTTGGGGTCGGCTTGCCTCGCGGCGATGTTGGAGCAGGCAGGCCTTTACCCTGATTGAACTGCTGGTGGTCATCGCCATCATTTCGCTGTTGGTGTCTATTCTCCTTCCCTCGCTGAGCAGGGCAAAGGAACTGGCCCGCGGCACGGTATGCCTGTCGAACATGCGAAGTACCGGACTGGCCGTCCAGATGTATGCGAATCAAAACAATGAGTTCTATCCGGCCAGTTCCTGCGGATTATCTGGTAGCGCCCAGGATACATTCTGGATCAATGCCCTGCAGCCATATTCGGGCACGAGGCTGTTGTATCGCTGCCCGAGCGACCCGACCGAAACGTTCCTCGATTGGAACAATCCTCCACCTGCGGCACAATGGAATGATTACCGCTGGGCGAGCTATTCAACCAACGGTTGTTTTAAGCAGGAACCGCATGACAGGTTAAACGGTATTCCCAGGCCAGTCGAAACGATCTACGCCTGTGAAACGCCCGAGAGTGTTCTGGGGGCAGACCACGTCCATCCGGAAATGTGGTGGACCGGGATCGACGCAGGAAACCAAGTTGCCCACGGTCGACATCTCGGAAAAGCCAATTACCTTTTCGCTGACGGACACGCGGACCAGATGGCCTTGCCGGAAACATGGGAACAAAATAAACGAAATCTATGGAACCCCAAAAAGACCCCCGTATGGTCAACTCCGTTTGAGTATTGACCAATTACAAAAGGAGACTTTGATATGCAGTGGAAACGATTGTTTTTCATCATGATTTTTCTTGCGACTGTCTGCGTATGCGATGTGCATGCGAGCTGTTCCTACGATCATTTTCTCGTCGGCCAGGATGACGGAACGCTGTTCCTGGACACGTCGCAGTTGTACCGTCACTGGAACACTGACTATGGCACCAACCCTGACCCGTACGGCCAGGAGTACTACGAATTTACCGATACAGGGGTGAACGGGGATTATCGTTATCTCCGCACCGAACCCGGTTTTGGCGAGCTTGAAGGCACTGCCTACGACCTGACGGGAACGCGGGGCGTGGATTACAATATTTGCCTTCAGCTGGTATATGCCACTGAGGGACTGAACTTTGCAATGCCTCCCAGCTATAGCCCGATCTTTACGGGGGGCGTGGGAGACACCTTCTGCCTGAGCGATTTCCTGAACCATCACGTTCATATGGCGTACCATCTTTCAAACTTGATGGATCCCGAGGGATGCTACACCGTTTCGTACCGTCTGACGGATTCTGAGAAAACATATGAGGACTCCGAAGTGTACACGTTTTATTTCGGCGCAGCTCCCGAACCGGAATTTCTTTTAGGTGATGCCAATCATGACGGTGTTGTCTCTGCGGGTGACTACGCGTGCGTACAGGCCAATTTTGGTAACACAGGTGCTTTAGGTGGCGAGCTTATGGGGGATGCCAACGGTGATGGTGTAATTTCGGCTGGTGACTATGCATCTGTACAGGCCAACTTTGGAAATACGGCTGCTGCGGTAGCTCCAGAACCGGCGAGTATGTTACTACTGGCGATAGGCGGATTGGCCTTGTTACGCCGACAGCGGAACGTGTAGTCCTGCTGATAGGACTGCCTACGCCAACCGCTTGGCAGGTCCGGAGTGTAAAAGTCACTCCCGCCCTGCTGAGCTTCCTTGAAGGGATGCAGCATATTGGGAAAACTGTGGCGAATCTTGGTTCGGTTCAGCCTGTGGTGGGCTGGATTGTCTGGACTTATCGGCACCGGCAACTGCCCGTGTTGCGGCCAGCCTGGCTGTCCAGGGGGAGCAGCCGGAGCCGGCCTATTCGCCGCCCTTGCCGCCGGGTTACTCGCCCTGTTTCCCTGGGCTGACAGAAAAATCCGAGCCGTCAAATTGCCTCGCGACGCAGTGCAGAAAGAGGAGATGAAACAGCCATGACATCAAAGTGTTTAATGTCGCCGACACTGCTTCCCTGAGTTTAACGCGATCTTGAATTTCGTCTCGAACCTCGTGAGGATTCTCGGGCGATGGTATAAGTCGGTCGATTAACAGGATCAACAGGATCTCGCCAAAGAAGGAAATTGTCGCCCACCATGTACCTGCGGATTCACCGCCGGATTCGGATAAGCTCTCGGCGGCTTTGGGCAGGATTTCGACAAACGACACGTAGAGCATCACACCCGCCGAAAAACCCGTTGCTACTGAAAGAAAGCGGTAATTTGTCCGTTTTGCGAAGAAGGCGATAATGCTGCCAATCCCGGTCGACAAACCCGCCAATGCCGTCAGTCCCAACGCCAGCCAGAAATTTTCCACCATAAGGTTTTCTCCGGTATGTTTACACGATCCACTTTCTCCTGATGTTAAACAAACTCACTCCGAACAACAAAGAGCAAAAAAACGCCAATAGGCAAAAATCAAGGATCGGCGGAAAATAAAACGGTCGATGGATCGAGCCGTGCAGCACATCCGCCCCGTACGTCAGCGGCAGGATATAAGACACAGGACGCAGCCAAACCGGGAGCTGTTCAATTGGAAAAAATAATCCGCACAGAAAAATCATCGGAAAACGAAAAAAATTAGAGAACGTCTGGGCCTCGAAGACTTCGCTGACCGATACGGCGATAAACAGGCCCAGGAAGGTCGAACTGACGGCAATGAGCACAACGGCCGGGATCAGCGTCAGCCAATCTATGCAGGACATGTCAAACAGAAATGCTGCCATGACAAGCGGAACAAATGCGTTGGCAATGCCGAAAAGTATCGCCCCGGTTGTCTTTGCAAACATCAACAACTCCAAGGGAATCGGCGCGAGCAACAGTCGCTCAAACGACCGGCCTTTCTTTTCGAACGTCACGGTGACAGCCAGCATACTGGTCGTACCAAATAGAATTGAAACGGCTATAACGCCAGGCAGCAGGGACGGCACGCTGTCCAGGCCCGAACCTGACCGGATAAAAAACATCCCCGTCCATGCCAAAGGAAAAATTATACCCCAGCTGATGTTCGGCGGCTTGAGATAGTAGGCCCGCATGTCCTTGGCAAGAATATTCCAGAAGGCAATCCATGCTTTCATTCCTCAACTCCTTTTACCGGGTTTCTCTTTTTCCTGTTTCATTATCTCTGCTTCTATGCCGGTAATATCCACGAACACGTCTTCCAGCGATGGCTGAACCTTGCGGGCCTCGAAAACCTCCGCGCCGTCATTTTCCAGCAACCGTACGAGGGGGCCTACCTGGACTGGCTTGGACGATTCCACTCGCAGTTGGTTATCCGCAACGGGATGACAATGCAGGGCCGGATATTCTTCAATAATTTGCTTGCACAGGTCACCGGTGTTGCCCGAGACGGTAAAAAGCATCGCATGTCGGCTGTCAGTTTGGTGCATAAGGTTTTCAACAGTGTCGGTGCGGACAATCCGGCCTCGGACGATGAAGGCGATGCGTCGGCAAAGCCGCTCGGCCTCTTCAATATAATGCGTAGTCAGAAATATAGTGGTTCCGCCGGCATTCAACTCAGCGATCATTTGACGAATCCGGCGGGCGCTGGCCACGTCGATGCCTGTGGTCGGCTCGTCCATGAAAAGGATGGCGGGAGCGTGGATGATCCCGGCGGCGATGGTGAGCTTGCGTTTCATTCCCTTGGAGTACCCGCCGAACTTGCGACCTGCCGCCTGGGTCAGCCCGAAACTATCCAGCAGTTCTCTGGCGCGTGCTTCGCGCTCGCGTTTGTTCATGCCGTAGAGCGACCCGCAGAAGCTCAGGTTGTCAAAGCCCGTCAGTTCGGGATACAGGTTGCTCTCATCGGGCACCACGCCCATCAAATGTTGGGCGGCCTTGGGATTCTTCGAGCAGTCGATCCCGGCAATGCGGATCGTACCCGAATCCGGCCGAGCCAGACCGATGAGCATATTGATTGTGGTGCTCTTGCCTGCGCCGTTGGGGCCAAGGAAGCCGAACAATTCGCCTTCCCGCACGTCAAAGTCGATGCCCGCGACGGCTTGAACATCACCGAAGCGTTTGGCCAGGCTTCGCACTTCAATGGTGATGACATCGTTAGCTGTCATACCGTAATGACCTTGTCCGAGTCTCGGACTATCTCGTAGTGATCCTTTAGGGTCGAGAGCGGGCATACCTCCGACCCTTCGGAATTCCGCAGCTTCAGGCATGTGCCGCACGCCAGAAATTCCCCGCCAGCGTCGAGTACCTTTTGTGCCGTACCTTTCACATCAAACTTTGCGTCTTCAATCTGGTCGATTTCAACGCCTTTGCCCGACAGGAATATCCGCACATTGTCGCCTTGTTCCAGACTATACAGCGCCAGGCGCAAAGCGTTGAAAACAGTCTCCGGTTCAGTCTGGGTTATAATCATTCCAAGCTTCATTTCCGCCCTTCCTTTCGGTCTTCGCCGCCTGCGCAGGAATGTTCCTTGTTATCGCCGTGGCATTTGCGAATCTGTTCCGGCGAGCAGTCCTCTGGTTTGCCTTTCAGGTTTTCCGGCTTCTGGCAGCCGGTTTTCTGTTCATTGCAACAGCACATTTCATTGCTCCTTTCGTGTTAGTGTTGGCCTCGCATATCGGGTTCAGTAATTTATCAATCTCCTCTCGCCACGCAGCGAGAGTTTCCTCGTTCAGCCGGTAATGCACGTGGTAGCCTCGCTTCTCGTCGATCACAAGACCCGCATCCCGCATTATCCGCAGATGCTGTGAAACGGCCCCCTGCGTAACATCAAGCCGGGCCGAGAGTGCATTGACGCAAAGAGTTCTGCCTTTCAACAGGCGCAAGATTGCCACCCGCGATTCCACGGACAATACCTTCATCACTCCAGCCAATTTTCTAGAACTCATCATATTAGTATTTGCTAATATACTATAATACCCAAAACTGTCAAGTCCATAATGTCCATATACAGTTGGCTGCTTTGTCTTGTCGGACTGACAGTTGCTTTCAGCAACTTTAAAGTTTACAAGATGCCAACCCTAGAAAAACAGGCTTGGAAATTTGAGTCTTTTTTATTCTGTCTAAATCCTGAATCATTTTATTTTGTTCCTTGACTTTCATTTTGGTCGGTATATAATTCCCGACGTTGGCAGGTGTACACCTATTATGAGGTGTACGAGGAAGGCCGTGAGAATCGGCCGCGGACGCGCCGCTGTAACCGGTAACGACCGTCACATTATGTCACTGGTGTCGTATGTTGCGATGCTGGGAAGGCGTGACGGAAGGTTTGCGACATTTTTTACTTTTCAAAAATGTCGGATGAAGCCGGAAGCCAGAATACTGACCTGTAACCAGCATAATCTGACCCTCGCGATCAGGGTTGTCTGGAATGGTTATTGCTATTGAGCATTTATCGGCCCCGGCACTCGCACCGCGAGGATCGGGGTTTTTTGTTGTCTACTCGCGTTTGGCGGCAACATTTCGTGCTTGTTTTACGCGGGTATCTTCAAATTTCCCACTATGCTGCCGGCGATATCGGTTTGCGCCCTGATTGAGTCGTCATTTGCAGTTGGGCAGAGGATATAGAACACCACAGAAACTTGAGCCTAAAAAACAGGCGTCGACGATAGGTCCGCCGACGCCCTGACGGAGACAACTTTTGCCCAGCCGTCCCGTCGCAAGCGATTATAACACGACTTCCAAAGTTGAACAATCGCTTTGCGCACGACATCTCCGCAGGCGTAACGGGGTTTTGATTTTCCCTCCAGACGGATCTTTCCAGACGACTTTTCTCTAGCGTATCTCGTGGTGAAGAGGAGGTATGTATGCACATGAGGCGGACATAATTGGGACAGACGTATATGGGACGCGACGTTGTGGAACGTCACGTCGTGAAGAAAAAGTTTAATCAACACACACGAGGGCCAAAAACGCCCTTAATAACAAAGGAAATGATAATGAAAGCTGCAACGACAAGATTGTTAATAGCCTTCGCGTTATTCGCAATGACAACGACAAATACCCTTGCGGGTATTACCGCTGCTGAGGTGGTTTATTCTGACGTAACATTCGGCCACAGTTCTTACACCAATCTCGACACGGTCCTGGGTGAAATCCGCCGGGATACCGGAGGTACATATGTGGTCACGCCGTGGAACTGCCCGTGGACTACATCGGAAATCACGATCATCAAGTCGGGAACCATCACGGTCAAATTGTCCGATTATGCGTACATTACCGATGGTGTGGACGAGTTGGGGATATACACCGCGCAGATGCATAACCTTTCCACCGGCGCATACATAAACAGCTACATGGGCGCCTCGATATTCGTCAGTGAAAACGGTGTGGATTGGGTCGCACTGAATAACGGAAATCCCACAGCCCTCAACACCCCGAGCCTGGGATATCAGTTTCCCAATAACACACTGCCCTCCAGCAGCCGCTGGTCCGGCTCGCTGAGTGAACTGGAAGAAACCGATCTTTACAAGTCCTTCGATCCCAGCGGGATTACGGATTGGACGGATACGTCCGCCGTTCTTGCCGCCTACGGAGATAGCGCCGGCGGCAACTGGTTTGACCTAAGCGGAACCGGTTTGAATCGTATCCGGTACGTTAAATTGACGGACATCTACGGAACAGGTGGTTACACACAGGGCTTGCGTCTCGACGGTTTCGTAGCCGTTCCCGAGCCCGCAACGATGACATTGCTGGCCTTGGGCGGTTTAGCCCTGCTTCGCAAGGGCAAGCAGTGCAACCAATAGCGTTTTTTTCGTATTAAACAAAATGAATTTACAGAACCAATAACCAATTCCAAGGAATGAAAGGAATATAAAAATGAAAACTTTACTATCCATTCTTGTTGTTATGACATTTGCCTGTGCATCCTATGCAACACCGTATTATTTTGAAAGCGCTTCCGGCGTCACTGCCTGGATCGAAGTCGACGCCTGGGTGGGCAGCGGCGAGAATGAAACCATTCTCACCGTGGACTGGAACGTCATGGGCGGCCCGTATCAGACCGAATCGCACGCGTTCGGCTTCCGCTGGGACGGCACGGCCTATGAGTCGGACATGCTGGACGCCTTGCACAACGCTGGCGTCTTCACCGTGACAGCCGGCTATGGCGGGGCGTTTCTCTATGACATAGTCTACAACGATGGTGTCGATCAACACACTCACGCCGACGAAGAAGGCAGTTGGAACCTCGCCAGCACCGACAATCCCAACGCGCAGTGGGGCGCCATGAGCAATGACTGGACAAAACTGGGCGATTGGGACGCCAATATGGCTGGTTACAACGAGGAACTGCTCCAGGACGGCCATCTTGAGGGCATCAACGCGATTCAGTGGTTCTCTGGCGACCCCAACGCCTATCCGTTGGATGTGCCCTTTGTTCCAGAACCGGCGACTATGGCGATGTTGGCTGTCGGCGGTGTGGGAGTTTTAATGCGTCGTGCAAGGGGACGCGCGTAATTTGGCTTATTGATGGCCTGGGCATACAGGCCACATTTATCAGTTTCAAACTAAAAGGAATTAGAACAATGAGAAATTTAATTTATCTATCTACAATAACGGTTTTAGTTTTCAGTCAAACCCTTTTGGCGGGCATCTATTCGAAACCCTCAAATGATCCGACAAATCCCTACGACGCTCCTGTAAGCAAGAGCGATTCCTCAATCGTTGCATGGGCAAACACCGTGATTGATTATTCTCCTGCACCCGGTGTGTCCCCGACCTTTCAAAATCCGGAAACTGGGTATGGGTCGCTTGGCGATTTAACGCAGGATCAAATCGACGAAGGTATTTTACCCGGAAGCATTACGCTTGGTTTTGAACTTGGAATTTCCGACGAAGACGGCCACGACTTTGCCGTTTTTGAAAATGGTTTTGCCTATGGAAGTCCGAACGGATTGTTTGCGGAATTGGCATACGTTGAAGTGTCCTCCAATGGCACGGACTTTGCGCGATTCGACTCGATTTCCACCAACACCGCGCCAGTTGCCGGAAGCGGGGGTTTCAGCGGCTGGGATACTACAAACATCTATAATCTCGCCGGCAAAAATCAAAGCGGTTGGGGAACACCATTTGACCTGGCTGAACTTGCTGGACACGAACTGGTACTCAACGGTCTGGTAGACCTCAGTGATATCCGGTATGTGCGTCTGGTTGATATTCCCGGTACAGGCCATTATTTGGATTCGCTTGGAAATCCAATTCTGGATGCACATCTGACCACCGGTTCGGGCGGATACGACTTCCGCTTGACTGAAGGCATTGGAGTGATTAATCAGGTTCCCGAACCGGCGACGATGACGCTGTTGGCTGTCGGCGGTGTGGGAGTTTTAGTGCGTCGCGCAAGGCGGCGGGTTTGCTAAGAAGGCAGAAAATGGTTTGGAATCTCTCCCGGCTGGGCGGTCCGGCCGGGGGAGAAACTCCTCGCTCAAAAGGAATACTCAAATGAACTCTGTAAGACGAAATTTATATTTTACAATCGGTCTGGTCTTTCTGATTTCAGTTTCATGCAGTGTAGACGCAATGGCGGCAGATCCGTTTGCCGATCACGTCGTATACAACTGGGACGGCAGCACGGCCTGCTATAGCCCCGGCGGAAGCGACAATGTGACCTTTGGCCCGTTTCACTCCAGCGGCCTGTGGAACGACCCCCAGGCGGTTCTCGGAAAACCCAATGCCCTGGATTTTGACGACACCGGCAGCGGGGAATTTCGCGAGATAAACATGGTCTGGCCTGCCTGGTATCAAGGCACAACACAAACTTCCGCCGCCAACACCAGCTACTGGAGTAATCCAACAGACGCTCCCAAAATAAATAACGGCTGCGGACTGAAAGGCGGGGCGCAGATCGTCGTAGAGTTCGACGAACCTATAACGAACGATCCACACAACCCATACGGTATGGATTTTGTAGTTCACGGTAATCCGTTCTTCGCCACCGGTAATATGGTTTACAAGGACAGCAACATGAACAGTTATCTACTGTCCTCATATGGCGGCATGGGTGCGGGAGCGGTCTTCGAGGAACGCGTCACAATAAGTGTCGCCCAAAGCCTCGAAGGCCCATGGTACACGTATACGACAACCTTCGGCGACTGGTTCTTCCCGACCCAGCCGGTGGCGTGGGATCGCGAGGCCATCAACCCCAACACAGGCTCAGCAGGCGACTGGACAGATCAGGAGCAGGACTGGACAAAACCGGTCAACCCGGCATTGGCCGACCTGGCCAGCGAAGCTGCGGCAGTCGGTTCGAGTACCTGGGGTTATTTCGGCAATCGCAGTGTTGCCGATGCATTGGACCTCTACTCGGGCTCGGCTGGGGGGACATCGCTGGACCTGGCCGAAAGCGGATTCGAATGGATCAAGTACGTCAAGTTCACAGACCCCGACAACAAACAGGGCGAAATCTGCGGCGTAGCTGACGTCGCGCCCATCAGCATCGGCGATAAACAATCGATGTGCTGGGAGAATGTCCATGAGACCGGGCAGAACATTCTGTTCTTTCAGTCGGCGGCTGACTCGTCCGTCAACGATGCGACCGTCGAGTTTAACGATATCACGCAGGTTTCGCATGTCGGGGCGGACGCTGTTTCAGACCTTACGGAATACGATCTCATCACCAGCCCGAACCTAGGAGCTTATCTCGTGGAGATTACGGCTATTTTTGCCGATGAAGGCGAGACGAGTTTCGATATTAACCTGAGTCTTCGCATAAGCGACGATTACGAAGGGACTGGCGACGATTTGCTTGTGTTGTTCTGGGACGGCGAGGACTGGCAGGGAATGTTTCCGGACAGCTTCGACTCAACTTCCATGCTGATGACGTTGAATGAGCTGACGGAAGTTTCAACTTTCATCATTACGCAGTGGCTGGAAGGAGACGCCAATCGCGACGGTGTTGTGTCTGCAGGAGACTATGCTGCCGTGCAGGCGAACTTCGGCAGTACCGGACCAATAGGTGGCTTACTGATGGGCGATGCCAACGGCGACGGCGTGGTCTCGGCTGGCGATTATGCTTCAGTGCAGGCGAATTTCGGAAATATCCTGGGCGGGGAAATTGCAAGTCAGGTTCCCGAACCAACTTCGCTCGCCCTGCTGACCATTGGCATGACAGCCCTGCTAAGACGAAAACAATAATCGCAACCAGCGGATTGAGGTTGGGCTGGGCATCCCTTCCGGCCCGGCCCACCTCAAAATCTACAAATGAAAAAGGACTTCAAAACAACGGGCTTTACCTTAATTGAACTGTTAGTGGTTATCGCAATCATTACTCTTCTCGTGGGTATTCTCACGCCGTCACTCACCCGGGCAAAGGAACTCGCCCGCCGGGCGGTCTGCCTGAGCAACTTATACCACATGAGCGTCGCAACCAATGCTTACCTGACGGAATATAAGGGTTTTTTTCCGCCCGCGTTATACGACAAGTACAGTTCCAGGCCATGTTTCGGCTGGGACTTCACGAGACTTACCGACGGCACGTACATGCCTGGTCTTATCTGGGCCAGCATGGATGTTAACGTCAAGATTCAGCAGTGTCCCAGCATGACCGGCAGTGCTAATTGGGCGGGCGATCCGTACACGGGCTATAACTATAACACCAGCTATCTCGGCGGGCCTACCGAACCGCTGGGAGGCTGGGATTTAGTCGGTGGAATGCCGCCGACAGCAAACGTTGACGAGATCAAAATGCCCAGCCGGTGCGTAGTCTTCGGGGACGGCTCTTACGGTGAAGGGGCGAATAAATTCATGCGATCTCCATGGGAGGGCCCGAGAGACACGGACATTTCAAATCCCACGCGCGGGGCAGGCTGCCAGGGTTTTTTGCATCTTGGTACAAGCAACGCCTCCTTTGCAGACGGCCACGGCGAAAGCTTCGAAATCGCGCATAAAGAAACGTATCCCGAAGCCAGAGTATGGATATCCGAACACGGTGGATTCCTATCACCAGATAATAACCTATATGACCTTGAATAAAACACAATATAGAGGCCAGGATGGTGCTGATGAAAAAAACTATTGCAATGCGTAACAAGGGGTTTGTCCACGTATATACCGGCGAAGGGAAAGGGAAGACAACAGCTGCGATAGGGTTAGCTGTTCGCACGGCCGGGGCTGGCCTCGACGTGTTTTTTGCGCAGTTCCTTAAAGGTCGCCAGACTAGCGAACTGGCAATATTGAAACGGTTGTCTGATCGAATTATCGTGCGGCGTTTTGGAGGATGTGGATTTATCCGCAATGGCGGCAATGAGTTTGACATATCTGAAGTGGAAAAGGGAATGCAAGCCGCCTACGAGGCAATTGCGTCAGGTCTATATTCCCTGGTCATACTTGATGAAATAAATCTTGCCGTCTTTACAGGCTTATTGGAGGTTGGCGACGTATTAACTTTGCTGAACGCGCGTCCGGAAAAAACAACCATTGTTCTGACCGGACGATATGCGCCAAAAGAAATTATTGATTCGGCGGATTTAGTGACCGACATGAAAGAGATCAAGCACTATTTCCATGATGGCTTCCCCGCTAGGCTGGGAATCGAAATGTAACAGTCGAGTTAAAACAGGCATTAATATTCTGCGCGTCGTTATATAATACCTTTAATGTAGAGTAATTCATGTGGCTGAGTGATTTGAGATAACCATCTGTTTTACCATGAATTTTCTGCCAGGGTTGGCCACCAAAACACGATTGCCCGATGAGATTTGAACTCACGACATTCACGTTGGCAACGTGAAAATACGGTTTATAAACTTCTATTTGACAGATATTTACAAGGAGGCTTGGGTAATGGTGACCAACTTGGTGCTTGACGTCTGACAGTGTTAGTTCAATGCTGTCATTCAGTGGCGAAATTGTGGTTGGAAAAATTGCCAAGCATCAAATGCTATTTTTTATCTTATTCGAAAGAAACGAATGGACCTGCGGCTAGAGCAAAAAGAAGTGGCAAAAATCATTGGTTCAAAGGAATGCACCATCACAAATTGGGAGAACAACAAGACTCAACCCCATATCAGGTTCATCCCCAAAATCGTAGATTTTCTGGGCTATGTTCCCGATGGCTTATTTGAATGGTAGGGAAAATCGAAAAGGGAGCCAGGTGGATGGGGTTTCGCGCATTGAAAAGGGGACCACTGTTTAATTGAAAATTCTGTATGATGTCGGCTTGTGATTTTGTTGCAGGGATCGGCATATGCGGAGTTTGGAGATGCTTACAGTGGAAGATTATGAAAAAATACGTAAAGCTGTTTTAGTTGAAGGTTTGTCTGAGCGGCAGGCAGCTCGTAAGTTTCATCATTCGCGCAAGACCATCAAAAAGGCTTTGACGCATTCCGTTCCGCCGGGATACAAAAAGCGAAGTTCGCCGGCAGGTGCTGTTGTACTCACGGAGCGGCTGCGTTTTGTCATCGACACCCTTCTCGAAAAGAACAAAACGATTCGTCGCAAGCAAAAGATGACCGGCACTAATATGACAGCGCTACTTGAATTCTGTTTTACGATTTTGTTTTTGTCGGCTTTTGTAGGCCGCCTCGTTACGCCACTGATAATATTCGTTTATTCTTATGATCGCAGCCCATGATCTTGGCCAAGTCTGCCAGATCTTGGCGGCCAGGGTGTTGATCACCGTGGCTACCTGTTCCAGCGTAATACGCGGATTTTTCCCCCCGAAGCCGCTGCGTCTGCTCGGATATAAAAAACATCGCCAATCGCGAACACAGCCAATGCCGAATCAGTCCGGTATACGTCCGAACCTCAAACGAACCAAATCCCGTTTCCTGCTTGGCTCGCTCGAACCACATCTCAATATGCCACCGCGCAAAAGCCACAACCAGCAGCTTCCTGACACTCACCGAAGCAGGAGCGTTACTCAAAAAATATTTGTTCTCGCCGGTTTTAGGCGATTGAGCCCAAATCAGCCAATACTGTCGAGTTGTCGGCACGTTGACACCCTCAGCCGTATTGGTCAACTGCACACGTGCGGCTTTATATTTCCAGTACATCATTCCGCGCGTCGTGTTTTTGATCTTCACCGTTTGCCAATCCTGTCCGTAAAACACCGGACTGTGGCGAACCAGATCGGCAACTTTATGCGGCGCATATTCAGCCCGGCAGGACTGATACGCCGGCGGAGTTGCCCAGCATAAAAAGTTAGACCGCACCTCACCAATACCGCGCTGGCCCAGCCGATCCAATTCAAACCAGAACCCAGGAACACTGCCGTATTCCTCATCAAAAGTAAAATACGAAAACTTTACACCACTGCCTATGGCCCGTTGAATCTGCTCTACCGCAATTTTCCACTTTGGCCGATAAGACAATGAATCCGGAATATGTGCTTCTCTTCGTCTCTTTGGATCAGCTGCCCATTTTTCAGGCAGATACAGGTCGCTACATAAGACGCATCCGAACGGATTTGTGGGATGGTTGTCGGTATACAGCAAATGCTGGCCGACAATGCAATTGTCTATCTTGCCGGTTTCACCACACCATTGACGCTGCACGCCAGGCGTTTTGGCGCCCTGCTTGGCGTGGCCGGAGCCGTCGATTACGCCAATGCCCTCTTCCGTCGAAGAGCGATCAGCCACACGATAAAGCAGCAACTCTTCAGCACGATCATGATCCCAGCGAAATGAAGATAAAAATTCCTGCAAAGTTCGGACGGGAACTTCTGCCGCCAGTGCAATCGGCTCAATACTCTTGCGTTGAATGTCTGACATCAGACCAAGCATGTATGTCTCCAGGTAGCCGAAAGTAACTTCTTTGCGAAAACAAGGTCGAAACGATTCCAGAAATTTTTGCAGCTCCGGCTGCAATGTCATCATCTGTTCTCCAGTCATTTAATGCCCTTTCAATTGGATTTTTATTCCCATCGACAAGAACATCAAAAAATCTTGAGCTAATCTAGCGCTGTCATACTAAGATTCATGATATTCTTGTTTCTGATTACGAATTCTGCGGCTGTGTTCAGACGGTTCGGCGTTACATTGCGACTAAAAAGTTACAAGCCAAGGAGGTCTTTTTCAAGTTGGAGTTTCAGCCCGGCCAGGAGGGTCAGGTCGACTGGGGAGAAGCTGATGTTATCATAAACGGCAAAGACACGAAGGTGCATTTATTCTGCCTACGGCTGGCATATTCCCGCGCCTCTTTTGTTAGAGCATATCCGTCGCAAAAGATGGAATGTTTTCTCGACGGCCATGTTCATGCGTTTGATTTTTTTGGAGGTGTAGCGCGGAGCAATGCGTATGATAACTTAAAATCAGCGGTAATTCAGGTCGGCAAAGGCAAGGAGCGCAAACTCAACTCTAAGTTTATAGAGCTTCGTAGTCATTATCTATTTAATAGTCGTTTTTGCAATATAGCAAGCGGCAATGAAAAAGGCCATGCTGAAAATCTTGTCAAAGATTCCCAGCGAGATTTAATGTCTCCGCCGCCGCATGTTGTCGACATTGATGAGCTGAATGAATTGCTTTTGCGACAATGCACTAAGCGGTTGGATATAGTCGTTAAAGACAAGGGTAAAACGCGCGGTCAGCTGCTCGAAGAAGAACGTCAGTTCTTTCTACCCCTGCCAAAGCACCAGTATAACGCTTGCGTCGGGGGCAGCACTTATGCAACAAAGCAGGCCTTGGTCGAGCATGATAATAACTTCTATTCTGTGCCAACACAATGGGCACATCATGACATCACTATCAAAGCTTTTGTAAGTCGCGTAGAGTTGTATCACGATGACAATCTCGTCGCCAGCCATGAACGTTGCTGGGATTCATCGAAATATATCCTGAATTATATGCACTATATCCCGCTGCTGAAGACCAAGCCTGGCGGGATTCATAACGCAGCCGCTTTCATCGGCCAGCCCTGGGGCAGTGACTTTGAAAAGCTTAAAATAGAGTTGGAATATCGTTACGATGGCGAAGGAACAAAGAAGTTTATAAACGTGCTTTTACTGTTTTGCGAATACGAAGCTTCTCAGGTTAAGGCTGCCGTAAAAACCTGCATCTCGCGAAGAGCATTCAACGACGAAGCCGTTCGAAATATACTTGAATATCAGCCTGATGCGATCCGCAAAAGCATTGATCTTACGCATAAGCCTGAATTGCAGATTAAAACGAACGGCATTCGCCAAGCCAGCGAATATGACGAGTTTTTATTAACGAATTTTAAAACTACTAATGAAGGAAGTGTACAATATGGAAAACAATATATTGCTTGAAAATTATCTTAAGCAGCTCAAGCTGCCGACGTTTATTAAAGAGTATCGGCGGGCTGCCAGACAGTGTGCCCAGGAAAAACGCGGTTTTGAGCCTTTTTTACAGCAGTTAACGGAACTGGAGATTCAACAGCGAAGAATTCGAACGATGCAGCGACGGATAAAGGAGGCTTCGTTCCCAGCCGAGAAGGAACTTGCAGACTTCGACTTCACAGCCGTTCCAACTTTGAACAAAAAACGAATCATCGATTTAGCCAAAGGCGATTATATTCGAAAGCGCGAATGCGTTGTAATGATTGGCCCGCCCGGAACAGGCAAAACTCATCTTGCCATATCGCTGGGCCGTGAAGCTTGCCGCCAGGGCAAACGAGTGAAATTCTTCACCGCCACAGGCCTGGCTACCGCATATGCCGAAGCCAGAGATGAACGGACCGTCCAAAGACTCGAACGGTTTATAGAGCAGCGAGATTTGATTATAGTCGATGAGCTTGGCTACATTCCCCTCGGCCGGCTTGGAGCGGAAAATCTATTTGGATTTTTCTCGAAATGTTATGAACGCACCAGCGTGGTTGTTACGTCAAACCTGCCTTTCTCCGCCTGGCCGGAAGTCTTCGGCGATGAACGATTGACCGGAGCACTGCTAGATCGGCTGACGCATCGTGTACATGTAATAGAAGCCGCCGGCGAAAGCTACCGCCTGCAAAACCATAACAATAGGCCAACCACAAAAAATACCGACGAAAATAACCTGGAAAATCAAGAAAAGGAGGCCATATGATTTGACCCCAACATCCTGAACATCAGATCGCTGATACACCCCATGTCAGCCGTTGACAAACCCCTTGCAAAGGGGTATTCTTAGGCCCTAGGTGGTACCCATTTCGATGCTCCACCGGGCTCCCTTTTCAATTTTCCCTACCAAAGTAAAGAGACTGTTTTGGTTTCATATTATCAATCCCTGTTTTTGCATCAATCCTACAATTCCATCGACGATCATACTGACGGATATGGCCCCAATGAGCAGGCCGTTGATTCGAGCCAGCATATTGACATACCGCTCAAAAACTCGCTCCAGCTTTTTCCGTAGAGCCATGCGGATAACATAGAAAACCGCTACAATCCCAAAAGATACCACCAGCGTAGTCAGAAGAATTGTACTGGATAATAACATATCGTGCTTCTTGCCGATTAAAATTGCCTGCGTGATGGTACCGGCACCGATCATGAACGGCACTGCTATCGTAGAGGGTAGCTCCTCCAGGCTGCCCCTGAGCATCTCCACCGCCCTGTACCCGGTTGAAACATACTTGTAAGCAATGGCAAGGAAAATCAGGCCGCCAAACAGGCGCAACGCGCTTGGATCGACTCTAAGTGCCAACAGGAAAGATTCGCCCAGCCAGGCAAAAAGGATAAATACTAAATACGAAACCAGCGAAGCCTGAAAAAGCACGCGAAAAAAAGTTTTGGCATTAAGATCATCCATTGCTCCCATCAGATAGAGGCAAAGTGCAAACGGATTTAAAATTGCTAAAAATGCCACGCCATTTCTAAAAATATCATGCACAATATTGATCCTTAACTGGCAGTAGTAAGTGGTGCAGAGATTTTTTTGTACCAGACATTCATGTCTTCGAATTGGCCTCCAATGTTTGTATTGTTGACCAATGTGCCGCCAAATTCATATCCCATTCTGGCAAAAGTTATATTCATGCCGAACGACGGCGCGCGAGCGATGGTATATGCTGTCGCAATTTCGCGCGAGTGCATTTCCGTTTCCATCGTTTCAAGTAACATCGTAGCCAGGCCTTGCCCTCGGTGTTCCGGTAAGGTTGCAAAGTCGGTCATTTCCACATTGCTCTCTTCGACATCCATCTCTGCGGAGGATAAAGCTGCGAGTTTCCCATCAAGCCAGACCCCAAAATAGACGACGTGAGAGGCCATGGTTTCAAGAATATATGTTGGATCGCTGATAGGAAAAGGATATGTTGGAAAAACCTGCTCATACAATCTTGCGACATTTTCTGCATCCTGTGCCGTGCATTCTCGAAGTTCAGCATTTTCCGGGCGTTTGAGAATGGTAATTTTTGCGCGTTTATATTGACAGGCCTCAATTACCTGCTGATTTTTCTCAACCGTTCCCGACTTCTCGCGATTTCTATCTATAAACAAACTCAGCATCAAGGCTGAATTTTTACCTTTGAAAAAGTTTGGTATCTCAGCTTCGCCTTGAAATCCAGCCGAGATAAAATCCCCCTTCTTGCCTGCTGGAACTTTCGCAAATATCTTGGAATACTGGCTTGATTCTGCGAAATCTTTCAACTTCTGAGGCAGAGACGCATCTTCATTCTTGCCGACTTTCATAACATAGATTCGATCGTTATACTTTCCGTGCTGGATTGTACTGTTACTGAATTTTTCTATTACATCAGGTTGCATATTTTCTTTCGATTACTGTATTTCTTTGGCTTGTTTAATAATACTTTCCACATCGCCCGCAGCCTTGATCTGCCCTGCCTCAAGAAAAATACCATGGGAAGCAACTTTCTCTGCAAAGGGCAAATCATGAGTGACGATGATAAAACTCGTATCCTCATGAAGCTCACTCAGCCACTCGGTAAACTCGCCTGTAGTTTTCGCATCCAACGCAGAAGTCGGTTCATCCAGAAGCATATACTGAGGCTGAAGCATCAAACCACGCGCAATTGCAACTCGCTGGGCCTGGCCGCCGCTAATCTGCGAAGGATAGCGGTCACCCAGGTCACTTATACCCAGTCGCTCCAGCATTGTCGTCGCGACCGTATCGGCTTGCGGTCGAGGTTGTCCAAAAGCTTTGACCGGGGCAAGAACCATATTTTCCAGTACCGAAAGATGCGGAAAAAGATAGAGCTTTTGAAAAACCACGCCGAGCATTCTACGAAACTCTTGCGCAGCCATATCTGCTATGTCCCGATCTTCAATCGTGATGCTCCCCGAGGCCGGTTTCAAAAAACGGGCAATGCAGTTCAACAATGTCGTTTTGCCGGAACCACTCTCGCCCAGAACTGCGAAAACTCTTTCACGCGGGAAATCCGCGTTGATTGACAAAATGGCTGAGGCTTCAGTGTTTGGATAACGGTAACTCAAATCGCGTATTTTAATCATGTGCAAAACCCCTTTGACGAATTTTTCGTTCCATAATGCCTGCAAATTTCATAAGCGGGAATGTCACCGCAAAGAACATTACCGCAACAATGAAGTAGTATTTCCGCGGTTCAAAAGTCACGCTGATAATCGACTGTGCTTCACAAATAACTTCCGCTACGGAAATCACATTCACAAGGGCTGTATCTTTTGTCAGTGCGACAACTGAATTCATAAGTGGCGGAATTGCGACCCTGAACGCCTGAGGCCAAACAATGTATCGGAATACCTGCCACCGACTCAACGCCAGTGCCCTCCCCGCCCGAACCTGGCCGGGGTCTACACTCATTAAACCCGAACGAACCACCTCCGACATATAGGCCATGGAATTGACCGCCAAGGTTCCGATGGCTGCTACATACGGAGTCAGCCCCAAGCCCATCCATGCAAAAAGCAGCTGAATAAGAACCGGTGTACCGCGAAGAAAATCCACGATCGTCCGCACAGGCCAATACAGCAGTGCAAACGGTCCCTTTGGATTGTTCAAAATCAACCCGCAAGGAATGGCAAGTATGAAACCTATAAGCAACGCTGCAGCTGCAATCCCAATAGTGATCGCAAAACCCTTGAGCAGCTTTTTGACTATAACGGCTGTCGACATTTTCCCGCTCGGGCCGGATGCTACAGAACCGGTCAGGCCGAAATACTTGTTATGAATAGCCTGCATCGTGCCGTCTTCCCGCATCTGTTTAAGTGCGGAATTGATCTCAGCCAGTAGTTTCGGATTGTCCTTCCGGACAGGAATAGCCATTTTTTCCGCGTAAAGAAGGCCGCCAACCGGTACGAAAGGGCGGTCAGCACTTTTGATTTGCCATGAACCCACCAACCTATCACTTACAAAGCCGGAAATTCGTTTCTGTTGTAGCATCTCGAAAATTTCAACGCTTGACTTAAAGGTGACCACATCAATATCGGGATGGTTTTGCTCCAGATACCTTTGAAAAGTCTCGCCAAGCACAGCTGCGATTTTTTTACCCTGGCATTCATCGATACTGTAAATTTTCGAAGGATTATCACGGTGGATAAAAAGTTGGGCGCCCGATTCATAGTAAGGGTCTGAAAAATTGACTTTTTCTGCGCGTTCGGGCGTAACAGCCATGGAACCTATAATCGCATCGTACTTTCCAGCGAGCAAGCCTGCCAGTATGCCGTCCCACTCAGTCGCTACGATCTCAACGTCGCGTCCGATCCGCTTTGCAATTTCGCGTGAAACGTCTACATCGAAACCAGCCAGCTCACCATGCTCATTGTAATAACTGAACGGCGGGTATTTCCCAGTCAGAGCAACGCGAAATGGCTCGGACTGCGCAAATGACGGGCTTTGTAACACCAGGCAAACGAGAAGGCAGATTACACTTAAAAAACCTTGCTTATTCATTATCACCCCTTCGTTCATGGCGAACATTACCAGCTGGAACTAACGAAAATGTTTTATCATGATCATCAAGAAGCTGTTCTATCCCCACAGCCTTGCGTTCATCCGCGTCTTCAAGCCCCAACTGAAGATCGCAACCCTCACAATTGCGGTCGCAGAAAATAGGTTCGTAACTGTCTGGCTCTTTGTAGGTAGTGATCACCCCTTCAAAGTTCCGCAGGATAACCTTGTTTGTCGACCAGGAAATGAGGTAGTTCGGCATGACGGGAATCTTGCCTCCACCGCCCGGTGCGTCGATAACATAGGTAGGAACGCAGAATCCACTGGTATGGCCTATCAGACTTTCCATAATCTGAATCCCCTTGCCCACCGGCGTTCTGAAATGGCTCAGACCTTCAGAAAGATCGCATTGATAAAGATAATAAGGCCTGACCCGGTTGGCGACTAATTTGTGAACCAGGGCACGCATAATCCGAGGACAGTCATTCACCCCAGCCAGCAAAACCGACTGATTTCCCAGAGGAATTCCAGCATCGGCAAGTTTCGCCAGCGCCTGCTTTGATGAGGCAGTCAGTTCCCGCGGGTGATTGAAGTGCGTGTTAATCCATATCGGCTGATGTTTCTTGAGCATCGAGACCAGCTCATCGGTAATCCTCTGCGGCAGAACAACAGGCGTACGCGTACCGATGCGAACCACCTCCACGTGATCGATTTTCTGCAATTCGGTCAGAATCCAGTCCAGCAAATCATTGCCCAACAGAAACGGATCGCCGCCGCTGAGCAGCACGTCTCGAACCTGGGGCGTTTTACGGATGTATTCCAACCCAGCCAGCATATCCTCCTTGGACGGAATGGAATCCACATCGCCAACAGTACGCTTCCGCGTGCAATGCCTGCAATACATCGAACAGGTATTGCTGACCAGAAACAGAACACGATCCGGGTACCTGTGCGTAATGCACGGCGCCGGCGAATCACTATCCTCATGCAAAGGGTCAGCCATATCGGATTTAGTCATTACCAATTCCAACGGCGAAGGAAAAGCCTGGCGGAAAATCGGATCATTCACGTAATCCTGCGAATCTATGAGAGACAGGTAATACGGCGTAACCGAGAGCGGGAACCGCTTGACTGTTCGCGTAAAATCCTCACGTGTTTTCGAATCCATTTCAACGCCGAGAAGGTCTTCAAAAGTTTCCAGATCCTTCACGCAGTGTCGCATCTGCCACCGCCAGTCTCGCCAGTGGGACGACTCTGCATTTTCGTCGATGGCATGGATTATCTGCTTTTGTCTTTTCGATATATTTTTCATTTTGCTTAGCCCACCTGGATAGATCTCGGGCCATTAGGCCTGGTTTGCGAGGAAAAGGGAATCCGCTTGTTTGACTGGACCTCACGCACCACTTTTCTTATACTTTTGGGCGTGGGCTGGTTCATGCTCGCCAAATATGCATGTATGGCTGTGTCTATCTTATTCAGGGATTCTGCTCGAGAATTTCCCACCGCAAAACAGCCCGGCAGGTTAGGACAGTGCGCCCTGTAACTACTTTTGCCCTTTCGCTCAATTTTTACTGATATTTTCATGGAGTCATACCACCCTTCTTTTTAAATTTAAAACAAGAAGAAAACCAACCCTCAATATTTCCTACACAAAATATATTTACAAAAGCCCCAAAAGATATTGGCTATAAACTATTTGTTAATAACTCAAACTGACCGATTTTAGGCCGCGAGGAGTTTTTCCAAGCGGCGAATAACAGGTTTTTCATGACTATATTTGATAACATTTTTAACATTCTCCTGCCACACTATCCGAAGCATTCTGTCCTTGAGTTTGCTAATCGGTTCAAGTCGCAGCACATTCTTGGATTTGTTTTGGCCTTGTGCACGATAGGTTTTAATTCCTACGTGGATCAGGCAGGCATAGGCGCAATCGACCAGGTGCAGGTGTCTAACCACAGCCCGGTACCGCTTAACACGGTAATCGCCCAGCCCCAAATGCTGTTTCTCATCCTTGATCAGCATCTCAATAGACCATCGTTTCAGATAGTCGGCGACAATTGTTTTCAACGAAGCACGCAAGTCATCGGTGACAAGTGCAATATGTTTATTCTCTCCTTTACGACGAGAAAAGACAACCTTGACAATACCCAACTTATTCAATTTGCCGATTCGTTCAGCCAACCGGTATGTCTTGGTTTTACGCAGGCCTGCGACATTGCACCAGATGCCACTGTTGTGCAGAACGTTCCTGCCGTATTTGGCAAGTTTGCGTTTTATAGAGCCAACCGTAAACCATCGATTAGACTTGCCTACGCCTATATAATGCCATTTTCGCTCTTTGCAGGCATTGACCACATTGGGGCAGAGATAAAAAGCATCAAACAAAACAGTAACTTTGAATTTGTCGGGGAAAGCGCTCCGTCTGATTGCCTTCCCAGCCAATTCAGTAAGCTTACAAAAGGGAATTCCCAATTTGCCAGCATGTTCTTGTTTGATATACAACAACGAAGCCCATGGAATGGTAACACCATGATAGTACAGGCAAACTTTCAAAATGGTATGGCCGGTGCCGTACTTTCCGGTAGCATGATGATGCAGTTTGCCAACCGCATCCATTTTTTTGGCTCGCTTGAGCGTTTGGGTGTCATCGATAATGAAAAACAGATGGCGGTCTTTTTTGGTGTACAGACTTCGCAGCATGTCCAGGGCAATTTGCTGCATGACGGCCGATTCATTCCAATCGCTTCGCCAGAGAAATTCGCCGTGGTTGGTTCTGTGGGTCGAGTTTCGAAGCAGCCGTGCAAGTCTTTCAATGGTACTGCAATGGCTGATGGTTATTGCCATGACCAAACTACAAAAATGACTGAATGCCGGTGTGCCGAATTCACTTTTAACAGTGTTGAAAAAAGCTTTAGTTTTTCGTGGAATATTCCCGATAGTAATCATGCGGCGACTCCCAAGACAAGTTCTGTGTGCTACAAAGCTTATCGGCAAGAATCGTCGCTTTTCTTTTGCGCTAACTATCATCGTAAATTCCAAAATCGGTCAGTTTGAGTTAATAAGGTCTTGAATAAAAAGAGTTGGACGAGGAGATAATTAATAGTAAAATTATTTAGTACACGATATATTATTCTGATATAAATTGCAAGGAAATTATAATGGACAAAACTGCAAACGATGTAACCGCAATGGTCGTCATGTCACTTCGCCGAATCATCCGCGCCATTGATTTGCGTTCGAGGTTTCTTGTAACACAACACGGCATTACAGGCCCACAGCTTACCGTCTTAAAAGAATTATCACTGCATAGCGGAGTTTCCGTCAGTGCATTGACCAAGGCTATTCATCTCAGCCAGGCCACGGTAACCGGCATCCTGGATCGCCTGGAAAAACGAGAACTCATTTCCCGTGAACGAAGCAACCAAGACAAAAGATGCGTGCAAATCTGGTTGACGGAAAATGGAAAACAGATGCTCGTAGATGCCCCACCATTGCTCCAGGAAGAATTCACCAAAGAATTCAGCCAGCTTGAAGACTGGGAACAATCCCAGATTCTTTCCTCAATTCAAAGGGTGGTTTCGATGTTGGAAGCCAAACATATTGACGCGACACCTATCCTGACAACAGGCCCAGTCAGCGCGACCCCAGAACACACAAAAGCCTTCCTCGACCAACAATTACCAGCCTCTGATAATACATCTTCTCGAAAAAAATAGGATTATTCTTTACTGCATAACCCGAACGACATAAACAAATACCCTGACGCATCTGTCTAAGCGTTAAAACATATCCTTCAAGCACTCCGTAAAACCACGAACTCAAAACCTCTACATAACAGCTTCTCGTGAAAAAACGCCGGACGTGTCACTTCACAGAATTTTTGTTTAAAAACTACCCTTTTGGAATTCCGCATTGGAACATTCGGGTCTCAAGCGGGAAGATAGATCATATTATAGAGTTTCTGCTTGTTAGCGTCCAATTGCAATAAAACCCGTTTGTTCTTCCAACTTATTTGGATACAGGAATGTCTTCTCATCCATCGTCTAGATCCCAACTCTGCCGCACGTTCGGTGTTCAGGGAAATCGGAATAGAATTGACGCTAGGGTAGGGTAATTATTAACATAGCTGTTTATTGGTTCAGGGAAAATAGGGCTTTTAGGGAGTACATCATGAAGAAAACTGGAATCATATTTTTGTTACTTGCAAGCGTAGCTTGTGGCGATGAACTTGCGGATCTTCGAGCTGAGAACGCGGCCTTGCGAGCAGAAAATGAACGCTTGAAGAAAACCCTGGAGAAGCTGACATCTGCTGAACTGGAAGTTACCCCCGAAGTGTCTGAAGAAACGGATGACAAAAAGCCTGAAATAAATCAGGTTCGGTAGCCTCACAATCAATTACTTTGCAGAATCGCGAAATTACTGTTTGAAGAAACTCAGGATTTTTTCTTGACCGATTATTCCGAGTTCAGGGGCAACTTGAGGGCAACAGGGGTAAAAAAAGAAAAGTGGGTTTCATAAGCATCTATATTAAAAACACTTAAGAAACCCACTTTTGGGGATATCGGAGAGGGTGGGATTCTTTTGCATAGGTTTTTATAACATCCTTAACACCCAGCACTTAGCTTCTAAGCTTCCATGTGCCAGAGAGTTATCAATCTTCTATTGTTTACTATTCCTACACGATTTCTTACTATTTTTGACTCTATTTTGAGGACAATTTAGGGGCAACATTTTGGGGAATCGCATTAGTCGGCGTCTGACTTGTAAGTGCCTGTTAATAAAGAAGAACAGAGCTTTTTTCTTAGTGTAGCTTAATAGCAGAGCAGTTTTTCCGAAGGGAAACGGTATGATTTTCACCAAAATTGTTAAGGACTATTTTATTGACAGTACGTATTCAGCTGTTATTATATGGATGCAAATTGTCAATATA
This sequence comes from Phycisphaerae bacterium, assembly GCA_963664745.2. GTDB lineage: Bacteria > Planctomycetota > Phycisphaerae > SM23-33 > SM23-33 > B1-G9. Next base: position 182,139 of record CAXXMC010000004.1, on the reverse strand, counting down.
AACTATGGATACTGTAACCGATAAAATCGTTAAAATGGCAAGGAAAAAAGGCAGGCTGAAAGCCGCTGATCTTGCTGATATTAAAGCCAGCAGGACAATGCTCGCCCATCTGGCAAATAAAGGCGTTCTTCGCCGTCTTGTTCGCGGTGTATATGTTCTGGCTGATTATATAAGTGAAAACGAGGCGTTTATTGAAATCGCCGCGGCTGTGCCCCATGGAGTAATCTGCCTTCTTTCGGCGTTGCAATTCCATGAAATCACTACGCAGATGCCCATGGAAGCATGGGTAGCCATTGAACGAGGCAGTACTGTTCCACGATCCGGCAGGCTGAGGCTTAGAATTGTTAAATTCAGTGGGTCCGCCTTTTTTGAAGGTATTGAAGAGCACCAGTCTAACGGCATTACCATTCGTGTTTATTCGCCGGCCAAGACGGTTGTGGACTGCTTCAAATTCCGCAACCGTATCGGTATCGATATTGCCCGCGAAGCTCTGGTCGATTGCCTGGCTCAAAAGAAAGCCACGCGCGATGAAATTTATCGCTATGCAAAACTCTGCAGAATGGTCCGTGTAATGCGGCCCTATCTGGAGATGGTCTGATGAATCGCGAAAATATTGCCCAATCCGTCCATCAGCAGTTGCTGAATATCCGTGACCTAACTGGTGAGCAGTTCAATCATCTATTGATTCGGTATGGTCTCGAACGTTTGTTGTACCGACTTGTAGCGGCCGGGTATAGTGACAGCTTTGTGCTCAAGGGTGCGATGCTTTTTGCTTTGTGGCACGATGTGCCTGGGCGTCCCACTCGTGATATTGACCTTCTGGGGTTCGGAGAAGTAACTCACGAACGATTGAGCAGAATTTTTACCGAAGCCTGTAATGTGGATGTTATTGATGACGGCCTGCGGTTTGATGCCGATTCTATCAAGACTGATGATATTCGAGACGATCAGGAATATCATGGAATTCGAGTGCGGTTGGTTGGTTTCCTGGGGCCGGCACGCCTGGCGATTCAAATTGATGTTGGTTTTGGTGATGCCTTGAATCCGGCACCCGCTCAAATTGATTATCCCGCGATTCTTGGTTTTCCCGCCCCGCGTTTGAAGGCTTATCATCCAGCGACCGTAATTGCTGAAAAGCTTAATGCGATGGTTGTTTTGGGCATGATGAATAGCCGTATGAAAGATTTCTACGACATTCATATAATTATGAAGCATATGAATGTTGATGACAAAGAACTTGAGACCGCTATTGGGTCAACTTTTCAGCGTCGCAACGTTGACCTCCCCAAAGCAATGCCCATTGCATTCACTCATGATTTTTTGGATGACGGCCTAAAAGAAAAGCAATGGCAGGCGTTTCTTCGGCGAAGTATGCTTGGTGAATATGAACTTAGCCTTGCCCAGGTAACAGCCGAATTGCGAGATAAACTTTGGCCTATTCTTCTTCGTCTGCGGGAAGACCAATCCCAATAAGTCAAATACAAGAATCGGAGGTTACCGGCTGAAAAAACTGCCTTGTCATACGCATTTATTTTTGCCCTTCTTTATTCATAAGGACTCGCGTGTTTGACCAGTCTATGCTTTTCCTGTAGAATCTTCCGCTTTTCATTCGCAGGAGAAACCAGTTGGAATTCACAAAGTTAATAATCATTGCGTTTTTCAAAATATTCAGCTGCAAAGCCAATCTTATTGCCGAAAATATTTCACTTCGCCAGCAGCTTGCGATTTATAAGCGGAAACATAAGAGAATTCCAATCAAGAATTCAGATCGTATTTTCTGGGTTTTCATCTCCAAATTTTGGTCAAAATGGAAATCTGCTTTGATAATCGTCAAGCCGGCAACGGTCGTTCGCTGGCATAAGAATTTATTCAAAATTTTCTGGCGATTGAAGTCTCGTAAGAAACCGGGGCGCCCGAAAATTGACGCTAAAATACGTGGGCTGATTCGTCAGATGTCTCAGGTTAATCCAACATGGGGCGTACCGCATATAAAATCTGAGCTTACCTTGCTCGGTTATGATGTCGCCGAATCCACCGTGGCCAAATACATGTTAAAACATCCCAAACCACCATCGCAAACATGGCGAACTTTTCTAAAAAATCACGCAGCCGATATCGTCGCTTGTGATTTCTTAACCATTTATACTGTGACGTTTCGTGTCTAATACGTCTTTGTCATGCTTCGCCACAGCGACCGGAAGATTATGCATTTCAATGTCACACAAAACCCGACGTTGGAGTGGACATTTCAGCAAGTTCGAGAAGCTTTTCCATTTGGAGCAACACCTCGATATTTGTTACATGATAATGGTTCAGTGTTTTCGTCCAGATTCCGTAACAAACTGAAATCCCTTGGCATTGAAAGTGTCAAGACAGCATACCGCAGTCCTTGGCAATCTCCATATGTTGAGCGGGTTAATGGAACCTTACAAAGAGAATGTCTTGATCATCTTATCATCCTCAACGAACGGCATCTGCAGCGAATTCTCGAAGAATTCATCGAAACCTATTACAATACAAACTGGCCCCATCTGTCTTTGAGTCGTAATTCACCACAACCACGCTCTCCTGATCCGCCATCAAACTGTGAGATTGTCTCGACGCCGATTCTCGGCGGACTGCACCATCGCTACCATCGTGTAGCGTAATTGCTGTCCGGTTTTCTGGTAAAAGAACGACTTTCCCCGGTTGACGCTCTTCGTCTGCGCCGAGGAGGGAAAATCGTGACTTTCAGCATTATTCCAGGCCATAAGAGTCACTTCGAACAACTTTTTCACAACCGGATATTCTGCGAATTTATCTTTTTACCTCTCGAAAACTCACCGGATGGAATTTTCGGGATGGACACCAGTTCGACCAGCGAATAATTGTAGCTTGGATCGTTGCTATGCTTGAGATTTGTTGTGGCAGGAACTCACTATATTAAGTTTGTAGTAGTTTGAGATAAATGGAAATACAATTATCACCTTCTCGCATCTTATGTTGTATACAACATAAGATGCGTTATGTTGTGTAGTTATTTATGTTGTGTAGGATTCATAACTTCTTTTCTTTCAACACATCCCGCCTTGCTGGACACAACATAACTAAATGGCTACAGGGAACGCAAAAATGCCATCAGGCCGTCATTTTCACGCCACCTCTTTCTGTTTTTAGCGCGGGCTTTTACGTCACATTTTGCCAGGGCTTTGGCTTTCATCTCCAAGTCGACCTCAGCATAAACATTCGTGGTGTTTAGAGAAGCATGGCCCAGCCAAGCTCTGATGGTGTTGATATCAACTCCTGCACGCAGCAGATGGACGGCAGTGGTATGCCGGATAGTGTGAGGGCTGATACGTTTGTTACCAAGCGCCGGTATTGTGACGGTTACTTTCGATACATAGCGTTCAACCATTTCATAGATACCGAATCTCGTTATCGGCTGGCCTCGCCGGTTCAAAAAGACGCGATCATCAGGATCGTGATGCTCCGTTATCTCAGACAGGATAGAAGCTGTAATAGGCCAGAGCGGGCAGATACGAATCTTATTGCCTTTGCCGAGTATTTTTACCGACGCTGGGGACGAAAAAATAATATCTCGAATCTTTATATGAGCGGCTTCGTCGGCTCTCGCTCCGGAATTGTAAAGAAAAAGCAACATACCGTAATCCCTGCGGCCCTGAGATGTACTCCTGTCTGGGGCCACCAACAAGGCGTCCATTTCATCTTTTTCAAGATACGACATGGACGAAGTTTTCCCTTTTTTAAATGGTATTTCCCGAATTTGTCCACACCACGCAATATGTTCAGGGCTGTACATGCCGATAAAATGGGCCAGTGATCGAATGGCGGCCAATCTCTGGTTGCGGCTCGAATTGCTGCAATTACGGGATTCTTCCAGATATTTAAGGAACTGGCGAACGCTGTCCGGCGAAACATCTTCAATGCAGATGCGGTCAATGGGCCTGCCAATATGTTTTGTCAAAAAGCTCAGGAATATGGTTAACGTGTCACGGTAGCTCTGCTGGGTGTTTTTCGTAAAATTGCGTTCGCCAATAATGTATTCAAGTAAAAAACGTCTTATCCATGGGCCGATCAGTGTTTTGGTAGTCATAATAAATCTCCTTTGGAAAGTGCGTAATTTTCAAAACGTGCATTTGCTTCCTGCAGTAATTCCGAGGTCATCGTCAAATATTTTTGCGTGCCGGTAATATGCACATGCCCGAGATACGTTGCCAACATAGGCAATAGTCTTTGGACGTCGGCACCTTGCTTGTACCACGCGACAAGACGATGAACGGCAAAAGTGTGCCTTAAATCATGGAGACGCGGCTGATAGCGAGCACCGTCATATCGGAGCACTTCTGCTTTTTGACGAATCTGCATGAAAGTTCTTTCCACCGTCAAAAGAACTACCCGCTCGCCATGCTTGGATGTAAAAAATGGGCAAGTTTTATCCAAAACGTAACTGCGATTACGACCATCCAAATAGTTTTTGAGAACGTTTGCGAGTTGATTGCTGATAGGCACCAGCCTAGTCTTATAAAATTTGCTCTCGCGAATGGTCAGTAGGCGGTCATGTAAATTCACATCCTGGATGTTCAATGAAATTACCTCGCCGATTCTTAACCCAGTACCGTATAGCAACAATATTATCGTATGCATGGTAGTGGATTGCAGCTTGGTGTAGGGTGATCCAAAAGACCTGGCTGCCTCCAATAATCTCCGAAGTTCATCCGTCGAATAAATGTATGGAGTGAACACCTTTTCTGGACGGGGAACCGTCTGTGGTAAAGGTGAGCATGCAACATATCCACGGCCGATGGCAAAATGATAGAATCCGCTTAAGGATTCATGCTTACGATGCCAAAAACGTGTTACGGGTCCGGTGCCCGAAATATATTCGAATACTTTTTCTTTTTCAACTTCCCTGATATCGATGTCACCCATCGCTTTACAAAACGCCTTGAGAATCACCGATTCTGAATTAAAACGTGAACCCATGGATTGTTTTAGATCAATGTACTGCTGAATAAGTTTTGAAAGTTTCATAATAAGCCTCCGATGTCAAAATCTGCTACTTCGCGCAGGCCGTTAATATCCACCTTGGCATATGTACGGGTGGCAAAAGCGCTGCGATGTCCGAGATGATCGCCAATCTCTTTTAATGAAAAGCCTTCCGATACTAAATGCGCAGCACATGCATGACGAAGGCTATGAGGGCCTTTATGGACAGCTTCAATTCCAAGCTTCAACATTCGCTTATTTACGATACGATATATACTGCTGGAAGATATAGGCTGGAATGGTGCTCGCACGGTTAAAAAAATATTCCGGCATTGCGCTTTGGGCCGAACTTTTTTGAGATATTCCAGAACAGCTTCGCCGGCACTATGGATTAATGGATATGTTTGTGTAATGCGCGATTTGGAACGGTAGATGTTAATAATCTCTTGTTCCCAATCCAAATCATCCAACGTAAGGTGGATAACTTCATTGCTGCGAAAACCGTAAATTGCGAGCAAAATTAAAATCGCTCTGTCACGAATGTCTACGGGAACATTAGTCTCCGTACTGCCCAGCAATTTTTGAACATCCTCCCAAGCAGGTCCCACTGGCAAAGCCTCTTGTTTAAAAATCCTGGGTGATTCAATAGCATCAGCTATTCCGTTGGCGCACCAGTTACGTCTTTCAGCATGGCGAAAAAAAGTCCGTAGAGAACTTGTACAATGAGCACATGTTACTCGAGACCAATTTTGTTTGCATTGCTGGCGTGTGATAAATTTATCGATATCCGCCACACTGACATTGTTAATAGTGCATTTTTGTGTAGTAAGCCACTTGATGAATAGTTTTATATACCAACTACGTGTAAAAATCGTTGCTTCAGACAACCCCCGTTCATTTTTCATATACGACGCAAAATCTTCTACCATGGGACAAGGCGGAGATGGCCGAACTTTTTTTGTTTTCAATTGGCCTATAAATCCAAGCCAATCGCGGGCAACTTGAATAAATAGAATTTGAGGGTGCTTGGCTCCGTGTGCTCTATTGCGTTGTATCTGCTTGGATGCCCAACGTTTGGCCGCCAATTTTATGTCTCTATCCGTAATTTTATTATTGCCGGATAAATCCATCTCCTCCACTATGACCAACAGTTCCCGAGCAATTCGAAGTAACGTTTCTTTTGCCGTGCCATCTCTAGCTCTGTGAGTCAGATATTGCTCACGTTCTTGAGCAAACGGGGCATTTATGTGTCGGGATAAAACGGCAGGATAAGTGAACAAATTTTCGAACATGAGTAGATCTCCTTGTAAAAGAAATTCTAGCTCATGATAGAAAGGTTATGTTGTGTCCAGCAAGGTAGGAAGCGTTGAAGCAAAAGGAGTTATGAATCCTACACAACATAAATAACTACACAACATAACGCATACGGCTTGACAGACAAACCCCTGCCAACTATAAGGATCATTGAACAGCTTCTAACTGAAAGAAAAGAATTTATTATGGAAAAAAATACTCGTATAAGACTTTGGCCAACTGATTGCCATTTCTGCGAAACCCCGTCACTTACGCCGGAAATAACCCTTTATCCGCCCCAAAACTGCAGCCAAAAACCATCAGCCGCGATGCTTATCTGTCCGGGCGGGGGATACGCAGGCCTGGCTGACCACGAAGGGGAGCCTTATGCCCAATTGCTTTCGGAAAATGGAATATTTGCAGCAGTACTTCGTTATAGTGTTGCCCCTGACAGGTTTCCTGCTGCTTATTTAGACGCCTGCCGAGCTATTCGTATACTTAGAAGCAAGGCTCAGGAATTAAACATAGATCCATCCAGAATCGGAATATGGGGATCAAGCGCTGGCGGACACCTGGCTGCGACTGTGGCAACCCAGCCTTAACTATGCCATGCCAAGGAAGATGATTTAACAGAAAAAATCAGCGCAAGACCTGATCGTCTTGTGCTGAGTTATCCGGTAATCTCCATGCATGCTGATTTTGCCCACATTGGCTCTAGAAATAATCTGCTGGGCGATCAAGTCGATATGGAAACAGCAAAAAAACATTCAGCTGAATTGAATGTAACATTGAATACTCCAAAGGCTTTTGTTTTTCACACAGCCGACGACGATGGTGTGAGTATAAAAAATAGCCTGGCTTTCACAAACGCCTGTATTGAAAAAAATGTTAGTGTAGAGTTGCACGTTTATGAACATGGCCCTCATGGCGTTGGGCTTGCCAGGCCTGGTATTGACCCCATTGGAGATGAAAAACTTGCCACCTGGAGCCGCCTATTATTGAATTGGCTTGGCGACTGGTGTGCTTTATAAACAATGTCATTGCACGGATTTTTTAGAGCATATTAGAACATTGAAACGTTGAGTGATCATTTCCCGTTCTGTTTTTCGTCCCAAAGTCTTACAGCTTCGGGGCGGCGGGCGTAGATGGGCAGCAGTTCGTGGTATGAAGTGAAAATTTTCTCACCAGCCAGGCGTCGGCCCAGTTTCCAGACGTTTTCTACCCTGGGCAGGCGAAGGTCGTCAGGGGCCTGTTGTATTTGGTCGTCCTCAGAGATGCCTGCATATTCCAACCCTTCGCCAGTCAACAGCATCGGCCTGGGCCAGCCTGCAATGATCTCCGCCGGCTCGGCTACGATAGCCTGCCCGACCTGGCTGACCAGACCTGCATCATCCCGAGAAAAAAGAGTGGCATGGACGGAGCATTCCTTATGGCCTGCTGTGGCCCGCTTGGCAGCCAGGAGCACGCCAAGGTTCTGCCAGTCGCCAGCTGGGGTGGTGGTCAAATTTTCAGCTACCGCAGCTGCGGTCGGCACAGCTACGATCTTCAGCGACGGATAAACCTGCCCCAACGTCCGCGCAACGGTCACGCCCACTCGCAAACCCGTAAAACTGCCAGGCCCGACTGAAATATAAAGCTCGTCCAGATCGGCTGGCCTGAGTTTTTGGGCCAAGAGCATCTCGTCTAGCTTGGCTAGCAGTTCAGCGGCGTGTCGGCCTGACGGGCCTAGTGGTTCGAGGGCCAGCATCTGCTCACCCACGCCAAACGCCACCCCGCCAATGCGGCAACTCGTCTCTATCGCTATGGATTTTATTTTAGTCACGGCCTAATTCTAGAAAGAACGCAAAATTGTGCAAGACCTCACTGAAGATAAAGAAAAGACTTTTGAGAACCATCCGAATCCCTGCTATTATCTCAGGCCTGTATTTGACGAGACTTTTGAGAATTGAAAATAGGATCAGAAAACCATGGCTGTTGAATATCGCATAATAAATATCGGAACTTTGTCTCACAACATACTCTGGAAGGAGTCTGCCTCCGTGCGTACCCAGCACGCAACGATCACGCTCGTGACGGATGGCGAGAGGCGGATTCTGGTTGACCCTTCGTTGCCTGCGAACATCCTGGCGGCAAAACTTTTCGAGCGGACGGGCAAGGGCCTGGAAAGCATTACGGATATTTTTTGCACCACGCTGAGGCCTGACTTCCGACGCGGTCTTTCCGTTGAAGCCCTGGGCCATGCCAAATGGCTTTGCGGCGAAACCGAACTTGAATGGTATGGCCAAAAGCTCGAAGGCATGAACGACACAGCAGAACGACTCGACGCCGAGGAAGTCGCGAATATCGAAGCTGAAATAGAACTGCTAAGACGATTCAGTCCCGCACCGGAAAAATTCTCCGAACAGTTAAGCATTTATCCACTAGCTGGGCCCACGCCAGGCTGCACCGGCCTGCTGCTTACGCCCGCAACGCAAACCATCGTCATCGCGGGCCCAGCTGCCCTCACCGCGGAACATGTCGAACATGGAATGATCTGGGACGAATGCGCCGACAAAGACGCAGCTATGGAATCGCTCACCGATCTTCTGGAACTGGCTGACGTCATCGTGCCCGGCTTTGATAACGTCATGTTCTCGCCGAGACGATGGATGTGATTACTTCGCCTTTGTCTCGAATCGTAAAACCTTGCTATGGCAAATGGGGCGAGCGGGATTTTTCTCTAAAAAATCCTGATGATATTCCTCAGCTGGGTAAAATTCCTTGGCTGGCGTGAGTTGCGTGACGACGTTATAGCCGTTGGCTTTGAGCTGGGCGATGAGTTTTTCGATGGTCTGTTTTTCTTCGTCGGTGGTGTAAAAAATGGCAGAGCGATATTGCGTGCCGACATCCGGGCCTTGTCGATTGAATTCCGTGGGGTCATGGATTTCAAAGAACAGCCTGGCGAGGGTTTCGTATGTGGTCTTGGCGGGGTCGTAGGTAACCTGTACGGTTTCGGCATGGCCTGTCTTGCCGGTGCACACCTGAGAGTATGTGGGATTTTTAACATCGCCGCCCATATAGCCCGAGGTCACTTCAATCACACCGGGCGATTTCTGCATGTAATGTTCGACGCCCCAGAAACAGCCTCCCGCGAAATAGGCCTGGGCTTTTTTTTGCGCAGCAGGCAGAAATACCAGAGAAACGGAATTCACGCAATGTCGGATATTCTTGGGCGTAAGACCCTCACCCGCAAAAACATGCCCCAGGTGTGCCCCACACGAAACGCAGAGGATTTCCGTGCGTCTGCCGTCGGCATCGGTTTTTCTGATCACGGCGTTGGGGATTTCGTCGTCGAAGCTGGGCCAACCACAGCTGGACTGGAACTTGTCGTCAGATTTATACAGCGGCGAGCCACACTGCCTGCATACATATTGCCCAGCCTCGAAGGAATCCCAGTACTTGCCCGAAAACGGCATTTCCGTGCCCTTGTCTATGATGATTCGTTTTTCCTCAGGTGACAGTGGAGGCATGGTCGTTTTGGTATTTTTCGGTTCTTCTTTCACTGGTATTTGCACCTCGCTATATTTTTTCCAGAATAATTTGAACGGTGAGTTGTATCCCAGCACTCTTGGCGGGCCCGTTTTTTTCCATTCGGGATTTTCTTTCAGCCAATCGTTTAATTTTTTGACGGCGGACTGAAACTTTGGATTACTGTAAGAGCCTTTGATACCTATCGAAACCACGGTCAGAGGCTCTTCGTTCACCACAGCCACATCACCAAACTCCCCTGACTCATCCTGGCCCGGCTCGCGGTATAGAAAAGCCATCGCCTCTGTGGACCCCAGTTTGGTAGGGTCATCTGCAGCCTGTTTAGAGTATTCCATTATGACGGGAGCGGTCATTGCGATTTGTTTTTTTTCTATATGTTTGAACAGAACCATGAATTGTCGATTCTTTTTTTGTGGCGAACGCACCCAAGCTGCGCGAACAGCGGGGTATTTTTTGATTCGGATCAGGCCGGGCAGCGAGGGCCTGGGCCAATTCGCCGGCAGAGGAGATTCGTCGGATATCTTGAACTCACGGGCTTTTTGCGCATTTTGCAGAGCGGTCTTCACAAGCTCGTCCTGTTTCTCAGCAGGAGTTTTTTCAATCTCCATCAAAGCCCGGGATAAAATCACAGCTGCGTCCGAATCAATATTTTCGTTTTTTAATTCTTCTTTTAGCTTTTGGAGCATCTTGGTCTCCCCAGCCTTGAGTTCAGTTTCCAGATTTGCCCCAGCCATTATAATGAGGGTCAAGCCCCCAGCCATCAAAGTTGCCAGCGTTAATTTTTTCATTTCGCACACCTTCTTCTTGTTAAATTATAGGGAGCTATTGTGCTGGAAACGGGCTTATTCGCAAAAAACTTGCATTTTGCGTGCAAAATGGGCTGCCAGAAATTATCATCTTGCCCTTGGGATGACGGAAAAAACAGAACAACTCGACACGCCGGCGATGAGGCAGTATCACGCGATGAAGGAGCAGCACAGGGACTACCTCCTGATGTTCCGCATGGGCGATTTCTACGAGATGTTCTACGACGACGCCAAGACGTGCTCCGAAATCCTGGGCCTGACGCTCACCAGCAGATCCAAAGGGCCCTCGGCTATTCCCCTGGCTGGGATTCCGTACCACGCGCTGGATAATTATCTCAGCAGGCTGGTCAAGGCGGGCTGTCGCGTCGCGATAGCAGAGCAGGTCGAAGACCCCAAACAGGCCAAGGGCGTCGTCAAGCGTGAGGTCGTCAGGCTGGTCACCCCCGGCACGCTGACAGACGAAGCCCTGCTTGAGCAACGGCAGGGGAATTATCTCGCAGCTGTGTTCGGCAAGACATCCCCCAGCGGCAGGAATAAATCCGACGTCGGTATCGCATGGGTCGAACTTTCCAGCGGAACATTCAACGCCATGACTACCCCAGCCAATCACGTCATGGACGAACTTGTACGCATTGGCCCAGCCGAGGTGATCCTCCCCGAAGCAGGCATTTTTGACGAACCTGCCTGGCGCGAAAATGTCCGATCCATGCTCGAAGCAGCTACGACATCCAGGCCACCCTGGGCGTTCGATTCCCATGCGTCCACCGAGGCGCTGACAACCCATTTCAAAGTCAAAACTTTGCAGGGCTTCGGATTTGAAGGTTGGGACGAGAGCATTTCCGCAGCTGGGGCGCTGATCGAATATCTGCAGGAAACGCAAAAAGATTCCCTGGCCCATATCCGTCAGCTGAGGAAAATAGAACGAGCCGACTACATGGCTATCGACGGCAATACGCTGCGATGCCTCGAAGTCCACCGCACGCTACGGAGTAATCAGCGGGCGGGGAGCTTACTGGGCTGTGTGGATAAAACGCGAACCGGCATGGGAGCCAGGCTGCAGGAACGCTGGCTGACGTTTCCGCTGGTAAATTATTCCGCGATTATCGCCCGGCAGGACGCTGTGGAATTTTTCGTCCAACGCCTCGACAAACTCTCCGCCGTGCGTGAGTTGCTAGGCCAATGTGCCCAGATCGACCGCATAAGCACGAACATTGCCATGGCCCGGGTTCGTCCGCGAGAGCTTGTAGCACTGGGCCAGACCGTGACGATCCTGCCACAACTGGCTGGCCTGCTGGAGGAAGATGGCAACGCGGGAAACACCCCCTCGCTCATCGCCGATCTCCAGCCTCACCTGCTTGGGCTGGATGAGCCAGGCGAGTTGATTGCCCGATCCATAGACCCTGATTGTCCAAGCGTGTTGCGAGACGGCGGAGTTATCGCAGCAGGCTACAACGAAGAGCTTGACCGCTTACGGAACATCGGCAAGGACGGCCAGGCCTGGCTGGCGGAGTATCAACAGAAAATCACCGCGCAAACTTCTCTGCCAATGAAGGTGGGCTACAACAAAGTCTTCGGCTATTACATCGAAGTCACGCACGCCCACTCCGCGAAAGTTCCGCCGGAATTTGTCCGCAAACAGACCCTCAAAAACGCCGAACGATACATCACCGACGAATTGAAAACATATGAGACGGAAGTTCTCACCGCAGCTGAGCGTGCGAAAGATCTCGAGACCAGACTGTTCGAGGAAATACGTCAGGAACTTTTGGATTTTTTGGCCGACTTCCAGGCCGCAGCCCAAGCCATGGCTACGCTTGACGTTTTGGGCAGCCTGGCCCAGATAGCAGCAGACCGGGGCTACATCAGACCCACGATTACCCAGGAAAATACGCTGAATATCGTCGGCGGAAAACATCCGGTGTTGGCGGAGCAACTGCGGGACCAGTTCGTGCCGAACGATGTAACCATGGCTGCGAAAGACGACCGCTTGCTGATAATCACCGGCCCGAACATGGCTGGCAAGAGTACCTATATCCGCCAGGTCGCCCTGCTGACGCTCCTGGCCCAGACAGGCTCGTTCATACCTGCACAGAGCGCAACGATCGGCCTGGCTGACCGGATTTTCACGCGAGTCGGCGCAGCTGACGAACTTACGCGCGGCCTGAGCACGTTCATGCTCGAGATGGTCGAGACCGCCAATATTCTCAACAATGCCACACCGCGCAGCCTGGTGATTCTGGACGAAGTCGGACGAGGCACGAGCACATGCGACGGCCTGTCATTGGCATGGGCGATCTGCGAATATATCGCGCTGCAGGTCAAGTGTCGCACGCTCTTCGCTACACATTATCATGAACTGACCGAGCTGGAAACCCTGCTGGACGGCACGACGAACTTGAACGTCGCGGTTCGCGAATGGGCCGACGAGGTGATCTTCCTGCACAAGATAATCAAGGGCGGCACGGATCAGAGTTACGGCGTGCATGTCGCCCGCCTGGCTGGCGTGCCGAAAGACGTCATCGACCGGGCAAAGGGGATTCTGCCGCACCTGCAGGCCCACCTGGCTGAAGGCCTGGATATGCCGGAGCTTGCCCAGCGTGCCCGCCAGGCAGCTGCCCAGATGCAACTCTTCGCAGACCCCGCTACCCGCGTAGCAAGCGAAATAAAACACGCCGACCTCGACAACATGACCCCCATGCAGGCCCTCGAACTCCTGCGAAAACTAAGGGAAGAATTATAGTTTTTTCGCCACAGTCGGACATGTTCCTTTCGGGAACACCCTAAACGATGAAAAGAAGACTATTTGACCATTTTGTTTAGCCCCGTTGGGGCTTATTTCTATCTTCCGCATTTCCGGGGGCTTACGCCCCCGGCTAAATTCTGGCCACCCTTATCGGGGTTAGACACCAGCCGATTTGCTGAAGAACTTTTAGTACTCTGTCCCGTTTAAAATGTGGGATAAAGTTTCTTTAGTTTTATTCGGGCATCAGCTGTCGTGAAACGCCAGTTAATGCCAGACTTGTTTTTGTTTCTCGGACGTTCCCAAGCAGCAATGGCATCAGCCAATTGCTCCTGTGTTTCAAAATAATCTTTCATACACTGGCGGCTCAAAACACTCAATTCAATTTCGGCCATATTCAGCCAGCTACCATGTTTCGGAGTATAATGAATTTCAAGTTTGTCGGCCAAACGGCTGGCTATTGCAGGATCAAAAGTATCATACAACGAGCCAATTTTATGCGTATTGAGATTGTCCATAACCAAAACAATCTGCTCGGCATCAGGATAAATTTCATCGCATAACTCGCGGATGATTTCCGCAAAATCCTGTTTGGTACGGCGCGAGCGAACCCGTACATGGCGTTCGCCCAAAAGCGGAGCGTTCAACATAAAGACACTGGCTGTGCCATTGCGATGATATTCCGCATCAATTTTTTTCACCGAGCCGGGCTTGGGCGGAATCGCCAGCCGCGTTTCAGATATCAATTGCTTCGACGCTTCATCCAAACAGACTTGCGGCCGAAGAGGATCGAAAGGCCTATGATAAACCTTTAAAATATCTTCCATGCAGGCTACGAATTCAGCGCTGGCCTCGGGTGGTATGCACCAGTATTTGTTCAGGTGAGGCTTAAGTTCATTTTTTTTAGGGTCCGGTGAACAGAGGATTTGCTGCACGAGTCTACCAGCTGCAATTCGACCAGCCTGTCGGCCAGCAGACGAACCGTCCAACGATTGCAGCCCTGAGGCGCATCGCCGCAAGCCAATGCAATTGCGTGCGCCTCAGCAACACCATCTAATGCTTTAACGCGAGGTGCTCCGACATTGCTGTGCTCCAAAATATTAGCGAAACCTCTCTCCACCAGCCTTTGCCGTAACCGTTCAACGGTTTGACGACGACAATCAAACGCTGCTGCCGCCTGATCGTCCGTCCAGCCGGGACCTTCCGGCCCTTGATCGATTTTCAAAAGAATACGCGATTTGCGTCGCTTATGAGCCGCCATGCGATTGGCGTTGACGATCTCTTTGAGTTGGGAACGTTCTTCACTTGTCAATTCAACAATGTACTTCTTCTTTGGCATAGTCGACCTCCTTGCCGAGTTAAGGGTTCTATCAACCCTATCGGCAAGAAAACCTATCCAACTTTATTCTAGGGACAGAGTATTAGGAACAGAGGCACAGAGCAAGGAAGGTGGGTGGTTCCCGAGGAACGAGGGGTTCACCCACGCGGTTTATTCTCAATATTATAATTTCATATTGTCATTGCGAGGAGCGTAGCGACGCGGCAATCTAAAAATCTGAAAAGCGAGATTGCTTCGCGGAGTTTACACCGAGCGAAGCGAAGTGCTCGCAATGACAGCCTAAAATTCCCGGCGTGGGTGAACCTGACTTCGTCAGAACCACCCACCCTCCGGGTCATGTAATTTTCCTACAGCCTGATGCCTATTGCCTGATGCCTGTTTTCAAATCATTCGCTGATGTCATATTCCTTGATTTTTCGGTAGAGCGTTCGTTCGCCGATGCCGAGTATATTCGCAGCCTGTTCGCGATTGCCTTCCACCATTTTCAGCGTATTGCGAATGAGCTGTTTCTCAGCCTCTTCAATGCTGATACCCGCGAGTTCCTGAAACTGGCCATCGGTAATATCGACAGGCGGGGAATGAATCTCAGCTGGCAGATCGGCGACGGTTAGTTTATCACCCTCAGCCAGTGCGACCATATTTTCCAAAACGTTTCGCAACTGCCTGATATTGCCAGGCCAAGGATAACCCATCAGCACCCGCCTGGCTTCGGTGGAAATGCCCTTGATCTTAGTGCCGTGAGTCTCGTTGAGCTGCCTGATAAAATGATCGATAAGCAGAGGAATATCTTCGCGTCGTTGACGGAGCGGCGGGAGGTCTATCGTCGCGCCCTTGATGCGGAAGTACAGGTCTTCCCTGAACTCGCCGCTGGCAACTTTCTCAGCCAGGTCGCTGTTTGTAGCTGATAGTATGCGGATATTCACGCGGATAGGCTCGTTGGCACCGACTCGAACGACTTCGCCGTTCTCGAGTACTCGCAACAGCTTGGCCTGCATTGCCAGGGGCATATCGCCGACTTCATCCAGAAAAAGCGTTCCGCCGTCAGCATGTTCAAACCTGCCAGACCTGTCACCGGTCGCGCCGGTATAGGCCCCTTTGACATGGCCGAACAGTTCGTCCTCCAATAACGTCTCGCTGAGACCGGCGCAGTTGATAGCTACGTATTTGTTGCCGGCCCGCGAAGAATTCTGATGTATCGCGTTGGCAATAAGCTCCTTGCCGGTTCCGCTCTCGCCAAGAATCAGCACGGGAATGTCGCTGCGTGCCACCCTGCGAACCATTTCGAGAATTTTCATCATAGGCCCGGAGTTACCCACGATATTGCCGAACCCGAATTTCTCGTCAAGCCTTTCTCGCAGCTCACATATCGTACGTTTCTGGGCCGTCATCTCCGCAGCCCGGGCAACCACAGCCCGCAACTCATCGAGGTCGATAGGCTTTTCGATGTAGTCAAACGCGCCGGTCTGGAGGGCTTGACGACAAGTATCAACCGACGAATGAGCTGTGATTAGAATCACCTTTGCGTCGGGTGCCTTCTGGATGGCGTTTTTGAGAACTTCCAATCCGTCCATGCCCGGCCCGAGCATAAGATCAGTCACGATAATATCAAAGGGTTTGGTAGACAGCTTCGCCACGCCGGCCTCGCCGTCGTGTACGACCGTACAACGATGCCCCATTCGACTAAGCCCTTCCTCGATAGCTTCGGCATGGCCTACCTCGTCCTCAACAATCAAAATATCCGCACATGTTTTCGTATCTTCCATGGCGACTATTACATACTTTTTCGACGCGTTAGGCAATAGGTAAGACTTAAGGGCTTTTTAAAAAGAATGGGAAAAAGAGGGCATGAGAGCATATCAAACTTGTTATTCGCCAGATTCGTCGTCCTTTTCATCCTCATTTTTTTTCGCTTCCTCAGCAGCCTTTCTGGCTTTGAGCGTTTTTTGCCAACGCAGCCTCTGCTGATAGATGCGAAGAAACCCGACGACAATCAAACCCAGACTGGCGGGCAGAAAAAGATACCCAGCCCCGGAAGAATCAACTTTCGTGAGATACCGAATGATAAAAAATATCAAGCCGAGAAAAATTCCGATGAGAATATACGCAAAACCGGTAATTCTAACGCGAGTTGTGGGGCAATCGAAACAGAACATGCTATAGCCGTTTCTCAGGCACTCAGAGAGCTTATATTCCCGTCCACACTTTTGGCAAAAATACGATTTCATTCCAAAACTCCGACTTTCTGCAATCGACATCTTCAATTCGATTTATCGGCCAGTTTCAGCTTGAGCATGAATCTTGTGCCCTTTCCAAGTTCAGATTCCACCCGCAAAACGCCGCCATGCTCCCTTGCGATCCGACGGGCAGTAGCGAGGCCCAATCCGCTGCCGCCCGGCTTGGTGGACCAATAGGCACGGAAAATGGAATCCAACACGTCAGGAGCTATGCCCGGGCCGGTGTCAATTACCTCCAGAACGGCACAATCCCCATGCCGGGAGACATTTACCATCAGTTCCCCTCCCGCTTCCATAGCCTGGGTCGCGTTGATCATGAGGTTCAGCAAGGCCTGTTTGATAAGATTCGCGTCTACATTACAGTATATCGGGTCTTGCGGGTGCGACATCCGCAAAACCACCTTACCAGCCTCGGCCTGGGGCAAAAAGAAATCACGCAGTTCGCAAATCAGGTCACACATATCCACACGTTGGAGATTCAACTCATACTTGCCTGCATATCGGAGAAAGTCGTCAAGAATCAGCCTGAGCCTCTCAGCCTCGTCCTGCACCCTGCCTAGTCGGCGCACCAGCCTTTGATGCTCCTCATCGTGATAACGGGCCAAATCCTCCCCCAGCAACTTGAGATTCAGATTGATCGTCGAGAGCGGATTTTTTATCTCGTGGGCCAGGCCTCCCACCAGCTGGGTCAGTTCAGTATACAACGAGAGTTGATCGGCACCGGCGGAACTGGATTTTGTTTTTTTGTCGTCCATCGTGGAAATCTTATCAGGTTATCGCTGGAACTTAAGAAAAATTCTCGAAGGTTATGTCAGTTTCAGCTATTCCAAGTTCACTGGCTTTGTCTATCAGCATCTTCAGATAGGACAGGTGGATATGCTCAGCCTGGATTCCCAGAATTTTTCTATTTTTTTCGATATCTTCCTCCGGGCCTTCGATTTCGATGAAAGTACCCAGTAGCGGCAGTTCGTCGAGTTCGATTTGACACTCCCCGAGACGGTAGCTTGTGCGACGTTTCTGGATAGTCCAGACGTTCTGAAAACCAGCCAGGTTTTGGAATATCTCTTCGATGACTTCCTCTGAATCGATTTTAGTTTCCAGTTCACGACGCTTTTTGACGTTGGCTGCTGCCTGGATAGGGCCTTTAAATGTAACTATAGGCCTGGTATCGACTTGCTGGCCAGCAGGGCTTTTCAGGACTTCCAATTTGCGAATCCTCAGTCCACAGCCTGCTTTTCTGAGTTCGCCGCTGGGTTTGTCATAAAAGAAATCAGTTTGCAGGAAGGTTCCAAGATATTTAGCCCCAGCGGTTTGGAGTGTTTCTTCCAGGGCCTTGAGGTCGGCTGCGCTATATTTCGCTTCTATTTCGTTCATGTCGATCATTGTATGCTTCCCCCCAGCCGAAAAAAAGGGCAGAACTTGCCAATTTTTCTCTTGTAAGTCACTTTATGTCAATATAAGATACTCCGCTCGTTATTTTTGTAACTTTTGAATACGGACATAAGAGGCAGATATGCATTATCCACATAGAATTTCGAAGCGTAAACGAGCTCGTAAAATCGGTTTTCGTGCAAGAATGAGAACATCAAACGGCCGAAAGATTATCAACAACAGACGTCGTTTGGGCAAACAAGCTCAGGCAGTCTGACGCTGGCCTTACGGGCAGGCATAATGCAGGCCCTGTTGCGCGAATATAACACATGTAATAAAAAACCCCGTCTTTGACGGGGTTTTTTTGTGCATTCCATACATTTTTAGAGCTTTATGAACCAGCAGCGACCCCATCCTGACTTATGGACTTTGATTTCTCGATATCCATAAGCTGGAGTATCAACACAGCAGTGTTCAACTGAAGGTCGGCCTTGTACTGGTCTGCCAGGTCCGCAGCCAGGATTTCAGGGACCACTTCCTGCAGAAGATCAGTCTTGCGACGGAGCTGCATCCATCGCCTCATTTGCTTGGGCGTAACGTACACATCGATATCCGGGTTAACGCCCCAGTCAGTTGAGTCGTCCTCACGGTGCAACAGCCTGCCTGATGGCAAGTAATAATAGGCTGTGGTCAACTTGAGGAACGCTTCCTCACTGCGAACCGGTATCACGTTCTGGACGCTACCCTTGCCGTAAGACCTTTGCCCGACAATAATGGCTCTCTTGTAATCTTTCAGTGCACCTGAGAGAATTTCCGCAGCTGACGCACTGTGCTGATCTACAAGCACTACCAGATTACCATCCTGGAAAATACCTTTCGGAGTAGAATTGATTTCATTACGCGGCACCTGTCGGCCTCTGGTGAACACAATCCGCTGAACGTCGTCAATAAATTCATCGGCTACAGCGGTCGCACTGCGAAGCAATCCTCCAGGATTCGATCGCAAATCCAGAACCAGGCTGGTCACACCATCAGCCCTCATTTTTTTCAAAGCCTTGGCCAGATCACTGTGCGTCGTGTCGGTGAATTGGGTCAACCTGATATAGCCGACCTTTCCGCCGCCATTCTGCAAGATGAAATCCCATTCGCCGGTCTTGTCTCGCTGCCAACCCTTGACCGTTCGGATATGTACATCCTCCCGGGTAACTACAACCTTGAAAGGCTCAGCTACGCCGCGACGCTTTATAGTCAATTCCACCTTGGAATTGGGCGGGCCCATAATCCTCTTGACCAGCTTGTCGACAGAGAGCTTTTTAGTATTCACGCCGTCAACTTCGAGAATAAGATCACCGGCTTTGATCTTGGCTTTGTAGGCGGGGGTGCCCAACATGGGCGTAACAACCTTGAGTGGTTTGCCGGCTTCCTTGGTTATCTGTATGCCAATGCCGGTAAATTTGCCCATCGTGGACTTATTAAAGCTCTCCACGTCATAAGGCCAGATCATATTGCTGAACTTGTCGAGTTTGCCTAAAAAACCGGATGCAAATTCCACCGAAATCACTTCAAGAGGAATATCCACGGTTTCTTCGGAACTGTAATTAAGATTATTCAGAGCAGTCTGCAAATCAAGGTGGTCAACACGATCCTTTTTCTGTACCGTTTCGAGTTCCTTATCTATGGTTGCCACGAATTCTTTCAGCTTTTCCTTGTCCTTCAGGCCAGGGAATGTCTCTGCAACCTGCGGGGTCTGCACGAGAACCTTCACGCTTTCCAGCGCCCCTTTGGTCAATTCCCGATAATCAGGAGCCTTGACATAGCTCGTGCCGACTTTGCTGATAGCCTTGCGAACCATCTGGGCATCTACGCCGGCTACCATTTCCTTCCATAAACCTTCAGCTTCTTTCTGAGCCTCTTCCTGCGCTTCCTTTTCATCCTCAGTCAAAGTCGCAGATTCATCTTCTTCATCATCTTCTTCGTCGTTGCTCTCTTTCCCGTAGAGCCTGCGTGCACGGACATGGGTACGAACCCGTTCAACTTCCTCCTTAAAGGATTTATTCTCGGGTTCGAGTTCTTCCAGGCCCATAAACGCACTTAGGGCATCGTACCATTTTGCTTCTTCGATATATTTTCTTCCGCGTTCTTCGGTATCCTTTAACAGCTGTTGATACCATTCGCTGTTGCGAAGCTTTTCTTTATCCGGCGCGATTTCCTTGGCGATCCTGGCGTGCAGCAGGCCGATTTTCCAGGGCGACTTGATTATCATGACCTCAACATCAGCCATGGCATCGGAGAGCTGGCTTTCAACTTCACGAAGCTGACATGCCGTTTCCCACCGATCCTTGGGTGTTTCCGTTTTGGAGGCCTCCCAGATAGCTTTGCAGGCGTCAAGACGCTCTTGCAACGTCTTTGCCTCAGCCCGGAATTCCTTGGCAAACTCACCGCCATTGCCCTTAAAGAGATCGACAATTTTCTTCGTGATATCGCCGGTCTTCTTTATGCTCGCCAGGCTGAATTCCTTCATCTTGACGGCTTCCTCTGCGGTGCATTCCTCATACTGGTCAGATGTCCCGATGTCATGATACGCATCAGCCAATTCTGTCCTGACCATCTTGCGAAGAGTCTGGGCATAGGGCTTTGACTCGAATTCGGGGTGGAATGCCTGGGCCAAGTCAGCCCACTTTATGCGGTCGATTTCGTATTGGTATTCACTAGCGCGCTCAGATTCAATCTTTTCGCGCCTTGCAAGATAATTATCCAAAAGCTTGATGGTCTTGAGGGTAGCCTTGTCTTCAGGGTCCAACGTCGAGGCCTGTTTGAGTTCCTTGAGGGCAGCTTCAAACTCGCCCGCAAGTGCTTTTTTGATCCCTTCGTCGCGTAAGGCAATTGCTTTGGACAAATCAGCCGGAGCCGAGGCTGGCTGGGTCGCAACAGCTTCTACAGGGCTGGTCGCGGTCGTTACAGCAGTTGCTACGGCAGGGGCTTCAGGCTCGGCCTGACATATTCCAAAAACAGAAGATAATATCGTAAGCAGAACGGCGAAGCGAAATAAAGCTTTATTCACAAAATTCTCCCACCAGCCTGGCTGGTATTGATTCCTACGAAACGGTTTTTCAAGACCTCAATTATTGACTAACTAGAGTCTTAATTAAATTTTCAAAATTCCATCTTAATTTACACTGCTGTTCGCATCGGTCGGTTCGATTTTTTCGACATCGAGCAGGAAAGAAATATTATACGCAATCGCCATCTAACCGAAAGGATCAATTCCGCGCGAAAAATAGCTCTCAAAAACTTAAACAACACATTCTATGTATCGGACTGGGAAAAAACAAATTTTCCCAGTTCTCAGATAAAGTTTCTTCACTACACCAGCCAGCAGGGAAAAAAATGAACAGGCACGAGCGGGCCAGATTTTTTAATATTTATAATTATCAATTTTTCAAGGGTTTATAGCTTGCCTAGTCAGAATACGAAGCTTCCTGCCCGGCTGAGTATCTCTCTACACTGAGCGTGCCGCGGATGGATTCAAGCCGCTGGGCTTTCTTGCCAACCCCACCGACCAGCATGGACATCGGAGCCTTGCGGTGGTCGCGGAATGTCACGATGATCCTGCCGAAGCCCAGCAGTCGTTCCAGAAAATCGCCCGTATCAACCTGCGTGCTGTAATCGGTATGGTTGAACTGCTCACCCGTTTCTGTAGGCCCGGTCTGGATATTCATATAGTTTGGCGTTATTGCGACGTAGTAGAACAGGCCTCTGACCCAGGCGATAACAATGGCCAGCAGAAAAATACCGGCGATAACGAAATAACCCGCTGGGCTTAGGAGCACTTTCAAATGGCGGAACACCCCCAGGAAATCCCTTAGCCAGCCCAAGTAACCAAGCCAAAGACCACCCAACATGATCATCAACAACAGTATCAGCAGAACCTTGATGGAAATTTCGTATTCGTCGACCAGGAAGTTCAGGAAAAAGACGACCAGCCAACAGCCTCCGATGATCGCAGCGCCCATGCTGTCAACCGAGAAAAAACACATCAACACGCCAGCCGATAGCGACGCAAGAATCGTCGGCACATATAAAACCTTGCGACTCCAGTTAAAGACTACCAACCATTCATTGATGTCCGGGTCCTGCTGCAACTGATGCCCCACGCGTATGCGGGTACGAATCGTCTTCCGCAGAAAAAACCAAGTTATCACGCCCGCAAGAAGCAAAAGAATCGGCAGACAAAATACCACTATCTTATCCATAGGCCAAGTTGCAAGCATCGTTATATCCTTTCAGTTGTAGCTATTTTGTGTCCGCAATCAACACTGCCGCTTTCGTGCGATACTTAAAGCATATCAATATTTCATTGCCATTTTGCGAGGCAGGACAGTCGTTCCTTACGCGGCTTTTTATGGAGATACCTGCACTTCAACGATCAAATCAAGCTCGACGGGTGTATTGAGAGGAAGTTCCGCAGCTCCGATAGCGCAGCGGGTGTGTCGCCCAGCCTGGCCAAAGATGGCCTGCAAAAGCTCGCTTGCCCCGTTGGCAACCTTGGCTTGATCGGTAAACCCCCCAGCTGAGTTTACAAAACAATTCAACCTTACCACCTGAGAAATATTATCAATACCCCCAGCTGCCTGTGCAGCGGCAGCAATGGCGTTTAGAACCGCCTGACGAGCGGCTGTCTGGGCGTCTTCCAGCGAAACTTCGGTGGGTACCTTGCCGACTTTGGTCAGTTGCCCTGCCTGCATGGGCAATTGACCTGACGTGTAAACCAGATTCCCGGCCCGCAAGGCTGGGACGTAGGCCCCGACAGGCTCTGCCAGGATTGGCAGGGTAATTGACATCTCCTCAAGACGCTTGCTCGGTATTGTCGTTGTCGTCATCTTCCCAATCTTCCGTGTCGAAGTCTTCTTCAAGTTCTTCTTCGACATCATCTTCGACAGCTGATTCGCTTACATATCGGCCTGGCATGTCGTCATCATCTTCAAATTCATCTTCTTCGTCGTCATCATTTTCGTCAAAGTCAAAATCTTCATCATCGAAGTCGTCATCTTCGTCATCTTCGTCGAAGTCATCCTCGTCGTCAAAATCTTCGTCTGTTTCAGCATCTCTGGCTTGGGCAGCTGCTTCTGCTTTGGCCTGCTGTTCCTTGATCACTGCCATTTCCTCTTCCAGCTGTTCCACTGTTGGCGGATTCGGATTAAGCTCGATCTGAATATCATGGAAGTTCGCATCCTGACGCACGCGGAGGGTTCGCATTTTCATAAGTTCAAGCATGGCCAGGAATATGCCGATCATCTCAACCCGTTTGTGTCTGCCCTCGAAAATCTTCTTGAAAGACAGCGTCCCCTCGCGTTGCAGCCGGTCTATGAGGTCTTCTTTGTAAAGTTCCAGCGGGGTGTCGTCGTAAATCACCTCGTGTTGCTTGCCCATATTCCCGATAGCATCCATCACGCCGCGGAACGCATCGAAGAGGTCCCATATCTGTAGATCTTCGAGGTCCTTATCAGGCTGTTCGTCTTCGGAGAGATCAATCCCGCCTGGCTTGCGGGGGAACTTCAAAGATTGAATTTCCGCGGACTGCTGCAGATCACCAGCTGCGTCTTTGAAGGCTTTGTATTGCAACAGCTGGCGGATAAGGTCGGCTCGCGGATCGATCTCCAGACCTTCCTCTTCGCCGTCTTCAGATTCCTGCACAGGCAGCAGAATCTGTGTTTTGATCTCCATCAGCGTCGCTGCCAGCACGAGGAATTCCCCCGCCAGGTTCGGGTCAAGCTGTTGAAGCATCTCGACGTACTTGACATACTGGCTGGTGATCCTTGCGATGGGGATATCGTGGATATCCACCTCTTCCCGTCTGATGAGGTACAGCAGCAGGTCGAGTGGCCCGTTGTATATGTCCAGATTGACGCGGTATTCAGGCATAATGGCCGTTCTATTTGTAGGTGGTGACAATCCCCGCTGCCTCGCGGACTCGCTGCATGGTAGCCTCTGCCACCTCGCGAGCTTTTCGTCCGCCTTCGCGAAGGATGTCCCGAACCTTGTCCGGTTCCTTTTCCAGTTCGGCGTAACGATCACGGGCCTCGGCGAAATATTCGTTGATGAGTTCAGCCAGGCGATTTTTGGCATGGCCATATCCGTAGCCGCCTGCTTTATAGCTCTTTTCGATCTCGGCGACTTCATCCTTCTCAGCCAGCAGTCTCAGCAGTGCCATAACATTGCATGTCGCGGGATTTTTGGGGTCTTCCAGCGGGGTGGAGTCTGTGACGATTTGGCCGCACCGTTTTTTCGTCTGCTTTGGCGTCTGAAACATCTCTATGGTGTTGTCATAGCTCTTTGACATCTTCTGGCCGTCGAGGCCGGGCACGATGGCAACTTCCGGCACGATGTACGCTTCGGGCAGCACGAGGACTTCGGCATCGAATTCCCGGTTGAACTTCCCAGCCAGGTCGCGCGTCATCTCGATGTGCTGCTTTTGATCCTGGCCGACGGGTACAAGGTTGGAATCATAAATGATAATGTCCGCCGCCTGGAGTACGGGGTAGTCGAACAAACCCATGTTCGCAGCCAGGCCTCTGGCGAGCTTGTCCTTGTAACTGGTTGCCTTCTCCATCAGACTGACCGGGCAGACGCAGTTCAGAAACCAGCACAGCTCTGCCACTTGCGGCACGTCCGACTGGGCGAAGAAAACGCTGCGTTCAGGGTCGATCCCCAATGCCAGATACGCCATAGCTACGTGATGCGTAATTTCTTCAAGCTCAGCCCTGTTCCGCAGGCTGGTAAGCGCATGATAGTTCGCGATGAAATAAAAACACTCGTTGCCCTGTTCCTGCAGTTTAATGTATTGCCGGATTGCGCCGAAGTAGTTCCCGATGTGCAATTTGCCCGATGGTTGTATTCCTGATAGTACTCTCATGGTCTGGAAAATGTAGGCTGGATTGCCCTTGGTGTCAAGACTTGAGAGATTTCTTTAATAAAGTTCAGCAAAGGGCTTGACATTTTCCGTGGAATTCATATCTTGTGTACTCCGCTGAACGGCAGGCCGGCTGCGGTGTCTGAAAAGTGAATAGAAAAAGTCGGTTTTCCTACCTGGAAATTGACTTTTTGATGACGAAACTCAAAAAACAGCCCCATTTTCAGGTTTTTATGGTATAAATGATACCTGTTACGCCGAAAAAGCAGGCTGAGCGAGTTTTTTTATCGATTTTTTGTTGTTTGAATTTTAAATAGTTTCGACGCCGGAAGTTGGGATGTTTTAAAATCCCGGTTCCCGGCTGTGCTATTTAAAAAAATTCCTCGATAGCTCAATGGTAGAGCGAGCGGCTGTTAACCGCTAGGTTGTAGGTTCGAGTCCTACTCGAGGAGATGACGTAAGTGACGCCGAATTCAGTAGTTATGATTACCGTCCTGTGTGACGGAGCGGCCGTAACCCAAGGTAGAAAAGAGTAAATTACTCTTTTCAAGACGAAAGGATACGGCTATGACCGCAACGAAATCCACCCCCCGCAAGAAAAGCTCCCGAAACCCCCAACAACTTCCAAAATTGCGCCATCACAGAGCCAGTGGACGCGCCTACGCCGTGTTAAATGGCAAGGCTGTATATTTTGGTAAACACGACACGCCAGAGGCCACCGAAAACTATCGTCAGTATATGTCTAAATGGCTTTCAACTGGAGGTCTCGTTGAAGTTGACAATGAGAGTATTACCGTTAAGGAGGTTGTTGCTCGATACTGGCGATTCGCTCAGAGATATTACGTCCATAACGATGGAACACAAACCGGGGAAGTTAACAACATCCGCCAGGCCCTCCGACCACTGAAAGAACTCTTTGGCCACAGCAAGGCCATCGACTTCGGTCCACTTGCATTACGATCTGTTCGGCAGAGAATGATCGACATGGGCTGGTGTCGCACGAACATTAACCGAATGATCGATCGTATCAAACGTCTTTTTCGCTGGGCGACTGAACATGAACTTTTGCCCAGCAGTGTTTACGAAGCTTTGAGGACGGTAGCTGGTCTGAAACGAGGCCGGAGCGAAGCGGCAGAGTCAGAACCTGTGAAACCCGTACCACAAGAATACATCGACGCAATCAAACCTTTTGCAAGTCGACAGGTTTGGGCGATGGTACAGATACAACTTCTCACGGGGGCACGTAGTGGCGAGATTGTGATGATGCGGCCTTGCGATATAGATACCAGCGGGAAGATATGGCTATATTGTCCGGATGAACACAAGACAGCACACCATGGCTATCAGCGGCGAATCTACATTGGTCCACGTGCACAAAAACTTCTATCGCCATTCCTTCAGCGTGATGCTGATGCGTATTGCTTCTCCCCAGCTGAAGCTAGAGAGGAATTTCTTCAGAGACTTCGCGCGTCCCGCAAGACACCACCTCAGCATGGCAATGCACCGGGGACTAACCGTAAAGAAAACCCACAGAAATCTCCTGGAAAACACTATACGACCACCAGCTACGGCCATGCGATTGGTAAGGCGGCTAAGAAAGCCTATCGACCAGCCGGGATGTCGACTGAAGAGTTTAAAACCTGGAAGGCTCCGCAGCATTGGCACCCACACCAGCTCCGCCACAATGCCGCAACCGAACTACGAAAAGAGTTTGGTATTGAAGCCGCAAGGATTGTTTTAGGCCACCGATCAGCAGCGATTACAGAAGTCTACGCCGAGAAAGACGAACAGCAAGCTATAGAAGCGATAACCAGCGTTGGGTAAAAGAAAAAAACACTGTTTTGCATGTACATATGTGTTATATATCATCACTCACAGCAAACCTAAGTTTTAAGTACTTCCTACTGGGGAAGGATCCATCCGTACGCGGACGTAGTTTCTGTCCGCTAAGATCCCAGTATGGAGTACTCTCCAGGGTTTTATCCAAGTTTATCTCAAGTGTGTCTGGATCGATTGCCAATAACCCAGCATCCATAAGATAATGCAGATCAGATCTAAGGAGTATCCCATTGCAAGAATGATTCACACCTGATTCAGCATGGGAATAGATATGTGCCGCTTCAAGAACCTCTGGAGGTCCCCAACCTGTCACCGCGCATTTTTTATCGTACAATTGCATAAGCTTAGCTCGGAATTTCGGCTGTCCTCTGCGCACTCTTGTAGCA
This sequence comes from Phycisphaerae bacterium, assembly GCA_963664745.2. GTDB lineage: Bacteria > Planctomycetota > Phycisphaerae > SM23-33 > SM23-33 > B1-G9. The sequence continues at coordinate 154,707 of CAXXMC010000004.1, read as the reverse complement.
AAGCTGGCAAGTTCATCCGGATTATCGTCTGGAGCCTCTCCAAAATCATTGTAGTTACGAACATGCCGGGGGCCCGGAACATTTTGTTGCCAAATTAAATTAAACTCATCATCTAATGCAGTTACATTCAGACTTTCCGAAGTGGGATCATAGAACTCCGCCCAAACTTCTTGATCCATCTGATTGATGTTTGTTAAACCTGCTCGTGAATCCTGTGGGTCGATGTGCCTGAAATTCATTATCTTGTTATACACACCCCCGACAGGACGCCCGATTAGAGCCGCAACATGGGCAATTGGCGATCCAGCTTTTTTGGAGACCGGACCACCTTTGGTCTCTTTGAATGCCCAAATCGCTGCCACATCTTCTTCCCGACTCCAATCAGAGCCAACGGACCGGCAGAGCATAGCCAAGCGTTTTGCCTCTGCCGCAGTGATTCTGTAGTTAGTTTTTTGGGACATTCTTAGAATCTCTAATTCCTTCAGTTCAGGATCTACATTAATCCAATCCCTCTTAATAACTTCTTTGTTGCCCAAACATCGCTTCTCGATTTTCATCTCAACTCGTAACCCTATCTCCTGAGGTTGTTCTTTCCTCCAGTGCGATTGAGAGGCTAGGTCGTCAGGCATAATACGTGGTTCGCTAGTTAAATGAGCAACGGCCACAACACCTGCGATTTCCTTTTTTTTTCCACCGGCCCTCCAAAGAAATACTTCATCGCCTGGTTTCATATGCTCCGCCAAATTAGACTGTCGAACTGACCAAACAATATCATTGTTCTCTCTAAGATATTCGGTGACATTGAATATGTCAGGGTTACCTTGGAAAATCCAATAATTCATCTGAACCTCTTTTCTGTTTTTCTACCCACGAATTTTAAGATATCTTCGCGATCATATCTTGTTCTAACGCTGAATGGGTGTATCTTCATTGTTAAACTCACTCAAATGTGCCTGGGGCAAACCACCTCGCAAGGAGTCGTGCGGCCTCATTGGTTGAAGCAATCCCGACAAGTTCGTGTTTGGCCCGGGAAAACGCAACGTATGCATCCTGCATTGAAAATGCAGGGGTCTCATCAACAGTGGGGAGGTCTGTTACGATGACGGCATCAGCTTCCAGACCTTTGAAACCCCTGATGGTCTCGAAAAGACATGCACTCCCACCCCTCCAGATGTCTAGGTTACGCGTGAATGATACACCGTCTACTACCATATCATTGGAAAAAACACCCAGGCAGTTTTCTACTGCCCACGGGGAAAGGACCGCAATCTGGTTTTTTTTAAGACCACTCGCCATCCACTGTTTCACCTGAGCTATCGTTACCGCCTTTCGATGACTGATGTCACCGCCGTTCACCCACCTTGGCGTCTCCCCTGATGGAAGCTGGCTTATCGATGCCTCGTCTATGACCACTTTGGCATCCCGCAGAACGCGACTGCATGCTTGGGCGATTTCTCTCGAGTTCCGACAATTGTCTTGCAAGACGTACTGCGTTATCTGCCGATGACCGATTATTTCGCCGCCAAAGACCTTCTGGTTCTCGTCCCCAAACAGAATGAACTGTCCTTTCTCGTTCCACAGTTCTCGCACCGGGATGAGCCATTCGCCCCGGAAATCCTGGGCTTCATCAATTATGACGGTATCAAACTTCGCGTCACTCCCAAGACGCTCGATAGCCTCGATGAGGGTAATGCTTACATCAAGATTCCAGAAGGAGTCGTCTGGGGACTCCGGCCACGCCACGCCAGAGCTTCTTGCGTACTGGTGAGCCAAGCGGTGAAAGTTGCTTGCTACGAAGGACCGTAGTCCGACAGACCCTGCCACCCACGATGCTAGCTTCTTTGAAAAGCACAGGTAGAGGACTCGCTGTCGCTGAGCCGTAGCTTCCTTTGCCAGTTCTAGGGCCAGTAAGGTCTTCCCAGTGCCAGCGCCCCCGAGGACCTGAACGGCCTTGTTGAGGCGAAGTCCTCCCAGTATCCGGGCCTGCTGTTCAGTCAGTCGGACGAACTTCTTGTTTCGACGATCCACGTCCACCGCCAATGAATCGCAGAACACTGCTTCCCCCGGACACATCGCAGCTTCGATCGCATTGGTGTCGCCTGAACCCGACCACCAGCCATCCAGTGATAGCCGCAGGGTGTCGCACAACGTGTCCATCCCCGAGGCATTAATGACAAGCGTGGGATCGTCCTCACCAGCAGGGAGTTGTCCATGCAGGTGACATCGAGGGAAGACAACGGCAGCGCAGTAGCCACACCCAAGTTGCTTTCTTCTGAGACGAGAACACAGAATGTCAACCAGTGCATGCTTGTTGGAGACTGCTTGTTCCCATGGAGATTTTAGGTACGAAATCCATCGCTCCTCACTTTCGTCAAACCGCTGCCACACTCCATCTTGCGTCAGCTGGTATTGTTTGGCTGACTTGACCTCGATGCAAACCACCCCCTTCCCTGGAATGATCACAACGAAGTCAATCTCACCTTCGCGGTATCGGTTAGCGTTGTAGCGAACGTCTCGCCAGAGCCAGAACTTCGAGTAGATAATGCGCCATTCTGGGGGCGATTGTTCTAGCAGAGCTTCTGCAACGGCCCTCTCGCCGGGGTTTTCGAGGGTCTCGATGTCAATGTTTGGGTAGAGCATTGTACTATTCATTCATATATTCCGAGGACGGTTGCCTCGCCGTCCAGTAGGGGGATCGTCACAAGCGTTTCCTCTCCATTTCGGCGAACAAGAATTGCCTTCACATTCTGTTCGATGTCGCCAGCCCTAACCTTGGCAGTGCACGCTTTAAACGTGTTCCGCAGCACCGCCATCAATTCCTCTTTGCCGCACGAGCGGTAAGTGCCGCTGAGAGTTATGAAGCCAGTCGCAGCTCCCGTGCCCGTTTCTCCGACGACTCGTGCGTTGATCAGGTTCGCGTAGGACCAGGACGGACGACATGTGAGGTTGAAACTGTCGACGTAGAGGAGGCTAGCGTGTCCCTTTGGAAGGAGATGGTCCGGCAATTCCGTTGGTTCCCAGAGTGGATGTCCAATTATGATCCCGTTGATTTGATGGGGGAAGCGAACAACTGGCAAGCAACCGTCCTGCTGTGACTCGACCTCGCCGCCGAACATGCTAGCGAACAATTGGGCGCACTGCCCGAAGTGTTGATGTAGATCGTCTCGATGTGGATAGTGTCTATCGAGACCGCATGCGTACAAGCCATCCGCCAGACAGCGAAGGAGATCAAGACCCAATCGCCAGTCAAGTAGGCCATGCAGGGGTCTGTTGCGGTATCCGCGAAGACACTCGTAGCATGATTGGTCACATTGCGATTGGTGGCTCGAGGACACCATGCTCTGCAGGAATGTACTGCTCGACGTATGGGGAGAGGTGATCTCGGCTAGCAATGTATCTAGATGCTCCCAGAGCCAACGCGTGTAGCCTGCGCCGTTGGGAAGGTGGTCATTGATGTAGATCCGGCCCATCCCAGACTGCTCGTGCCGGAAGATGCTGCTTATCTCGAGCTCATCAGGGTCTATGTCCAATCGTTCCGCGGCAAGACGGACGAGGATCATGGCAGCGGAGTAGTAGGCTGCTCGCACGGCAGATCCGTGTGTTTTAGGGTCCAGACTGATCCCGCATGGAGCCTGCACGGGTGACAGCCAGAGCTGGTCCGTGGTCTTGGGAGCCAGAAGTGCCACCTTGAGCGGGCCATCATCTGCTCTGAACACAGGATCGAGGTTTTGGTAAGGTTCGATTGTTCCTGAGAATCCCTTTCCTCCATTGTTGTTAATCCGGTACACTCGTCCCTGATCCATGAAATAGCTCTGGCAGTTTCGCGTGACCTCCATACAGTGCTGGTTCTTGTCAACCAAAGCGGCCACGACTACTCGGCTGCCGGGGATGAAATTATCCTTTGGTTTCAGGTACTTACCATCGGTCTTGAATCCGCCAGGAACCGCTCCGATAAATGTTTCGAAGTTACCGCATTTACAACTTGGGCAATTCGTTATGCCATCGAACGGGGAGTCTTTTGGAACACCGTGTCGGTCGGCAGATGCGGGCCTTTTTATCTCAAGGTACATGCACTCACGGCAGAAAAGAATGTGCTGGTAATCGGACAGTGGTCGTTCGCCGTTGTTTGTCCATCCACTCCATCGATGTACCACCGGAGCCGTTGCTGCCGTGATGTTCCAAGCCCTTCCATCTCGCAAAATTTGTCCCCCTGGAGCGAACTCTGCGATGGCAACATCGAGGGTCCTATCAATGCTTGGTGCCTCGGTCGAGTTCTTAGAAAGCCGGTGGTAAAGCATCCGGATAGAGGTAGGCATTCCGTACATAGGGAGAAGTCCTGCCTCTGCAAGGCGATGGGCCAGAGATTCTTGGCAAAACAGGTCACTATCAAGGACCTCCTGAATCTGGTTTACCAGTTCACTGTGCGCGTATCCAGCCAGAGTTTTGGCTGGCACATGCCCCCCACGCACAATTGCGTTAGCCAAATCTCTCACTCGATCTCGGTTCTGGTCAATCCAGTCCTGAAGGGAGGCGAGTCTGTCTTTGTCCCAACCGTCGACCAGACCAAACTCACCGTGTGTGTCGGGAGGTGTGGGTCCATCGGTCCACAGCAACCCCATAGCAAGGCAAGCTTCCCTCAGAACAGCCTTGGCATGTAGTCTCCTCGCGATCTGCGCCTGATCCTCCTTCATCGATAAGAAGGGCGATGCGGGCATGCCCCCAGTCATCACTTCTGGGTTGAAGAAGTGATGGTTGTCATGGCTGTTCCCTCGACAGAATGACAGTGCAAACGAGAACCGTTGTTTCTTTCGCCCCGCCCGCCCCACCCGCTGCTGGTAGTTAAACCGTTCGGGAGGCATGTTTGCCAGCATGACAGCCCTCAAGGAACCGATGTCCACGCCGACCTCCATAGTCGTAGTGACGCTGAGAAGGTCAATACTATCGACTCCTGGCAGGACCGGCCGCTTGAACGTATCGACCGACAACATTTCACCGGATATGAAAAGATCTCTAAAGTGTCGCTGGCGTTGAGCCTGATCCTGTGTCTGTCCGGTTAGCTCCTCGCAGTGGAGTCGAGAGGCAGCGCCGGACACAGCTCTGCTGGCATAGTAGTGCCTCTGTCTGAGGTCTGCTATCGTTGTGATGTTTGGCGAGATAGTGTTGTGTCCGCAGCGGCTACATATGCCGGCCGATCTATGTAAGTGAATGCGTCCGCAGATATTGCAGGAGAACACCCGTGAATCATAGGCAGCACCGCGGAACTCTAGGGAACTGAACCTGAGGAGAAGACCGTTGTGCGTACTGTTTACTGTCTGGTAGACAGCATCTCGCAGAGTCTCGTAGTCAGCCCCGTACTTATGGGCGACTTCCTTAAGGTAGATAGCGACACGGTGGTTCGCCCTGATACTGCTGGGTGTTCCCCATTCGCTAGGGGGCTGATTCTTTGGGATATAGCGGTACGTCTCTCCGAGCAATCGCACCGTGGACCATACTGCCTCCCGATAGGTTTGCAGGTCAACGGCGGAAGGCAGTCCAGAGGGCAGAGCTGGCACGTCGAGGAACGGGTATGCTATCCCCTGAGTCTCGACATCGAAGTAGGATCGTGAGAACAGTGTTCCCATCGCGGCCTTCTTGACCTCTGTCATCATGTTATTGAGCGCTTCACAGTAAGCAGGGCGATCGTTCTCATTGGCAAAGTGCTTCGACAGTGACCAGGTAGTTCCATCCAACGCGAAGAGCTTGGTCCAGGGAACTTGTTGACCGTCGACCTTCCAGTTAAGAAATTCTTCCTTTGTGCCCAGAGGAGAACCCATCAACGCACCCAGCAATTCATGGAGCGATTGCGGCATTTCTGGTGACTCGGTGTTAACTGAGAAGAGAGGTTCCAGACGTACTATCGCGTTTGAGGCCTGATGAAGGACTGCCCTTCGTTTCTCAATCTCTTCCGTGGCTTTCTCTTTGCGTTTCCGAGCTCTGATCAGATTAAATCTTTCAAGGTGGCCTAGATCCGCATGGAAATCGATCAGGTGGTCGAACATCTCCAATATTGTATCATTACTGGACAGTGAGCCGACAATATCTTCTGCCTCTTCGCTGGTCAGTTCGCGCCCCCGTTCCTCGGAGGCCTGGATCAAGGACAACTCGGCTTCCTGCACCGGGGTCAATCCAGACGCCGATTGCAGAAGAAGCGAGAAGACCGTCTGCCGTAGTGAGTCATGCCAATTTTCGTTTTCTACCTGATATGCAAGCCGAGCTGCATTAGCGCGGCTGTCCGAGAAGGCGACGAGTTTACGTGATTGGCCTGTTCCCAGATCCTCCGTGAAGTTTATAGCGAGAATCTGTAGCATCTTGTTGAGACCTGTACGGAAAGCACGTATTGGCGATAGCCGGGACATGCGAGGTGAGTAGTCTGCGCCGCAGGAAGGACAAACGTGGGGAAGCGCCGGTGTGTCGGCTTCAAGTGAAGGGTTCTTGAGTCGGTAGATATAACCGACCACATCATCGACATTGCCAAGTCCCAGCGATGTTCGACCCGTTGTGGGGTCAAGATGAGCTTGTGTCCAATTGGCTGAGTGGCGGTGGGATGCGCTTATCGTCGCCCCGCCTGCTTGCCTCGCACGTACCGCGCCAATAGTTGCCTGCTCCCATGGCGTGCTACGGTTGGGAGCTTCTGGACTACTCGGCCAGAAAAGCATGTAACGTGACATGGGACGATTACTATGGAACGACTCATCCCGCTCGTTTGGGATCTCCTCCAGCTCAGGGTTTGAACTAACCATCTCCCATCCACCGATAGCGCCACCTGCGTCCCGAATAGGGATCCGGTAGCCGCCAAAGAACACCGTGCCGCAACACTCGCAGTAGAGCAGCTCGAGAATACGACGGTGGCCGTTATCGTTGAATGCTGCATCGCTCGCATACAGCCGGCCAGCCCACCGTCCTTCGCTTACTGCGACTTTACGCTTATCATCTGGCAGGGAAGCGATCGAGGTTGATGACCACAGCCCGTCGATGTTCCGCACCATTAGATGGATTCTGAACCGCGGCAATCTGTCGCTTTCGCTCTGCGATGGAGGGAGAGTATCGAGTGCTGCCAGCAAGCCCCGGGCCGCGGTATGCTGGTCAGCGAGAGTATCCGTGTCAGGCCACAGCTTCTGCGCGAAATGATCCAAGCTGACGGCACGTGGACGGGAATGCTCATCCAGCTGGCAGGCCTGCAAGAGCAGGGTTGTGCTTGCCAAAAGTCTCTCTCGTAAGGCGGATACTGGTGAAGTTGTGTCGATATCGAGGAATTTGCAGATGTCCCCCAACTTGGGGGCAGACGTGCCTTCCTCAAGGGCGCGGCCCGTGCTAAGGAAGGGATCAATAGGCAATGGCTCGGATCTGTCCGATGGAGTTGGTGAATCTCCGTCGATAATTGCCAGCCTATCCCGGGCTTCTTCGAACCCAAAGAAGCTAGCCAGAAACTCAGTTCCTTCATCCTGATTCTCGATCGAGGCGCTGGAACCCAATATTCGTAACTGCGGGCTATCGGGGTTGAGTCCTAGTCTGTCCAGTACGAGCCGGAGAAGGTACGCTACTTCTGTGCCCGATGATCCGCGGTACAGGTGGATTTCGTCGACGACCAGATGGAACACTCTGGAAGTATCCTCGGCAAGCCAGTCCCTTGTGGCGGCGAAAACATCCTCGTCTGCCTTGTCTCGCAGATCAGAGGGAAGCTTGTGGCGCATCAGCATGATCGATAGCATGCTGGAGTTCGTTACCAGAATATCTGGTGGCGAGTCTTGCATATCCCAACGCGATACCATCTCCGCGGATTCCTTCGTTATGCGCGGGAAAAAAGTACGAAGATCCTGCAGATCATCCAGCTCTTGCTCAAGGCGCTTCCGCTTGTCCTCAGTAAGGTCCTTATTTGACAAGGCCGCAAGTATTTCTGCGATGTTCCTGTCGAGCCCATTAGAGGATTCGTGCATTGCTTTCATAGCAGCACTAAGTTCGGATCGCTTGGCTCCGTTGGAAACTATGCGGCCATTCCTGTCTCTCCTAATCGGATGCCCGGACACGGGGGTCTGGCCGTTGTACCTACCGAAGTAGAATCGGTTCCCCGAGCAGCAGTCGTTGTACCATGCATGGGCCTTGACAGAATCCAGGGCAGCTCGAAGACGACTCATCTGGTCGTCAACGAGGGCGTTCATGGGGTACAAGATCAAGGCACGCATTGCTTGTGGCCGGGTCTCTGAGTTCCTCTTTGAGCGGATCTCGGAGTTCCGATGATTCCACCAATCCCACCCGTCAGACATGTTGGATGCGGCCCACTCCGAGCTTTCTCTTACCAGTGAAGCCACCAACGGCAAAAGGAAGGACTCGGTCTTACCGGAGCCTGTTCCCGTAGTTACGACGCAATGTTTGCCCGAGAGTGCATCCCGTAGCATATCCTGTTGATGCGTATATAGCCGCCAGTCCCGGCCGAACAGGCCCGCATCGCACAGCCTTTTGAATCGCTCGATTTCCTGTGAGGACAGCCCTGGGAGATCCTCGGAACCTAGCTCTTCGAGCAGCTTCCCGCCTGCGTACTCCATGATCGGCTCGATGTAGGGCACCTGAAACAGATGGCCGGGCGCTCGTAGCAGCCCTTCTCTTTCCTTCTCAAGGCTCGGGAAACGGGTACCAAAAGCGGTTTGGATATAGCGGATGAGTCCGTTCCGGGTTTTGTCGAGAATCCTCAACGGATCACTAAGCTTGCTCATTCGGAATCTCCTAGTTAAAGTTCATGCATCGCGATGCCCAGCGCATTGAATGCTTGTGTTGCGATCGCTCGTGGCACATTGTTAAAAACCGCAAGGCTGGAACCCTTCGGAACAACGAAAGGTGACACATGCGATTCGATGGTCGAGGTATCTAGTGAACACACAGCATCTGACGCTGCCCCCCCACTAATGATTGTTGGAAGAAGGCCCGTACATCCCACAAGTAGTCTGGCAACAGTGGTCGGTGGCAGAAGGTAATAAGGAAGAAGTATCTGGCCAAAGGAAGGAACGTATGGCATGCACAAGTCTCGTCGTAGGTTACCCGTTCTGGGTGCTGAGCCATAATGACCCTGCACTTTAGCGAGAAACTCCGTCGCAGCCGCAATATAGCATCTCCAGCGGGCTCGTTGTCGCTCTCCCTGTGGTAGGAGTGCACGTTGGTTACCATCAACATCGCACAGGTAGTAGTGGCCTACTCCGTAGCTTTGCTTCTGAGTCGCCAGTAGATAGCCTCCAGATAGCATGCAAAGGCGGTCAAATCGCTCCTTGGTAGCTTTCACGTCTCGCAGCAGGAAGGGTGAGAAGTAGGACACATTCTCTGAAGGCGAGAGCATGCCTTGGTGCCACTGAAAACCTTTCCACTCGCTGGCGGGAGGATCGCCAAATGTTACTGGGGTTGATAAGGTCTGATATTCAAGGCCAAGATGCTTTGCAGCTGTCTCGAGTGAACGAGCCTGCGTGGTGAACAGTCGCACACGAGGCGGCAGATAAGGCACTGGCTGCGGGGTGATATCGAAGTCGACATCGCTGGGCAGGTCATGCAGTAGGCCATCCAGAAGTGTCCAGTTGCACTGGCCTTCGATTACCGCCTGTGCAACGCGATCCCCTGAAAAGTCAAGGTCCCATGGTAATCTACGCAGAATGCCAGACTTTATGTGCAAACGTCGCCATTGTCCCGTGGTTGCATCGTTTTCGATAGTGACATGCCCAAGTGTTTCCATTCCTCTGGCGATGCGTGACGCGTAATTATGGTCGGAAGGCAAAAGCTCCTGCAGGGCATCCGAGAGCTTTCTGTAGGAGCACTGCCCCCAAATTGACAGGATAGTCAAGACGCGAGAACCCGTGGCAAGTGACAGTAGTGGCTCCTGCTTCCCTAGGTCGGCCTCCCATAGGGGGATGTCATCGGGGTCTGGTTCGTTCTGATGCGTGGCTGTTTCTGTGACATCAGAATCGCTCACATTTACTATCACCATCTGGGGGTTGGCATCCACATGCAATGTCAGGGTTCGTGAACCTCCGCCCTCACGCTTTCCGTCTAGCGTGATTTGTGACGGTGGATGCAATATATCGATGTCTATGTTGAAGATGTGATCATCCCCTAGTGGCATGAGAGAGGAAGACGCATGTCGGGACGACAGTGTCCAACCACTGCTGGCGGTGGCGCGTGGCAAAGCGAATGGGAAATAAACATTTTTTTCGTAGGGGTTGCATCGCACTCCACCGATGCATTGGATGGGGCTAATGCGCCGCGCGTAGCTCCGTCGTTTTTGAAACAAATCCTTCAGTTTTTCCACGGCATCAAACCGATGGAACTCGACATCGTTCCATATCGATCCGGGTACCTTTGCATCGGCTAAGCCCTGAAGAAGAACAGCTTCGCCCCGTGTACATAGCACAACAACTGGACCTGTGTCGGGGACAAAATCCTGTTCAATATACAAGCCAGCCACTCCATTCAATGGGGCGAAGAATCGTTCCTGATGTGCAGGCCAGGAAACCAATGTGATGTCATCCGCTTCATTTATGGAGATTGCCATTCCCAGCGGTGAGAAGTTGCTGAACTCCAAAGGGTCTGGCGTATAGACACCTTCATCGCTTCTCTGCCACAGAACTCCACCGAGTTGCCCGGGGCGGAAGGCATAGTTCTCGCTGGAGGCGTCGTCAAGATCGTCCTGATCGGAAGATACGGTGAAAAACCACCTATCTACGCTGTGTAGCCCCATTTTGCAGGCAAGGCGGAGGTTTACTCGCTGCACGCGCGGGCAACTCTGGTTCTGATCATTCCCTCTACCTACAGGAGTTCTGATGGGTTCTGAGTTGGCCAGTTCGATTCTGACCTCCTCAAGAAGTGCCTTGACAAATCGTGAACCAACATTCTCAAGCGATTCCTGAACACGGTTGCTAAACTGGGCACCGTATCTGGACAGAAGCTGCAAGATATCGCCATCCTCTAAGGCCATGTCAGGCGTTAGACTTTCCTGCGCGAAGATCCACTCCAGTCGGTTCCGTTCCATGGGACTCAGCACAATTTGGGACAGTGGGTAGCCAACATGCACCATCGCTCCCAAGGAGGCAGCGGTGAACAGCCCCAGCTCTCCGCCCATGATCTTGTTTGTCCAATACTCAAGTTCGTGCCACAGAACGTCAGCATGCTGAAATTCGATGCTGCCAATGGGGCTACTTGGCTGGCCTAGTATCTCGTTCAGCCGAGAGTAATAGTTGTTGGAGGCGTAGTCACCTTCCGTTTCCCATGCCATCGCGAACGCCACGAGGTAAGGAATATATGGTGGGAACATGCACTTGTGTTCTGACGGTAGCGTGGGAAGAGCCCACGAAGCTGTTACCTCACCACTTTTGGGGAACCAACGACGAGACAGCTCACACGCCACATCTATAGGGTTTCTCAGCGGAGCCCACTGTCGCAAAACTAGGAGAAAGTCCTCCTCCCGCCCAATGAACTGGTCAGCTACCGGCCAATGCAGACGCACTTGTCGCTGAGCCATTTCATGGTTGAAGTACCAACGCCCAAGATCGTCCACCCATCTCCAAAATAGATCTCCCCATTCCTCAGAATTCATTGATCCCTCCTTGCTGCTCATCTGCGTTCAGGTATGCGAGCTCCTGCTTCAGAGCCTCGATGTACTGCGGAACTTCCTCGATGATTGCTATCATCACATTTTCGGGCACATCGCACCGGAAGGTGCAGCTGCGCGGCAGCTCAATGTGCAGATCCGCCATCTGCTTTGCGTATTCACGATCTGAGATCGCCCGACCTGACCCACCAGCAATGTAGAGTTCGCTAAGCTTTCGACATGAAGATAGGCATTGGTAGTCCGAGATCGCATTACACCTATCAACAACAAGCTGACGTAGCCCAGAACACATAGCCAGCGGAGCAAGAGAGGATACGTTGATGCAGTCAATAGCCGTAAGTGAAGTTAATCCGTCTAGGTTCAGGAGGTCATTTAGGTCAACGAGGTCTCTGCACCCACAAAGTTTCAAGCTTCTCAGCTTGCTGTTGTTTTCTGCCAGCAGCGAGATATCGTCCTGATGGACAGATGACCATGATAGGCATGCATTCGTGGAATCTGAGGATAGCGATTCAATGTAGTTATCAATATGCTGTCGTTCCGCGCAGTACTCGGCGAAACGCCCGCTTTCGTCAGTAACTCTTGTTCCAACGGCCTGAAGTCTCAGTGGCTTCCTGAGGCTTTGGAGAAAGGATAGGTTCAGAGACTCCCCGGAGTAGTTGACCCCATTCAGATGGAGGATCTCGAGTTCTGGAAAGTACTCTCCAAGATCCTCAATTAGTCGGGAGTTCTGTAAATTGGCGATGTTCCTCAGGATCAGCATCTCTAGCTTGTTGTGACAAGGGATACCCCCGCTGAAGATATTGTTACACCCAGTTACTACAAGACCTCGTAGATTGGGGAGCTTTGAGATGCACTGGATGTCTGCCATAGACACCTCCTCATGAAGCTCGACCCATTCAACATTTGGACATGACTCCAAAAAAGAGAGGGACCATCCACAATGTTTGAGCACCACATGGCGAATGTCTCTCACTATCTCCAGAAATCTCTTGATTAGGGCGTAGTTCCGACAATCTCGAAAGTAGACAGAATCAAGATTCTGCGAGGCCCACAAGCTGGCATAAGCACCGAGATGCTGATCGAGATCAAGTGGCCGCAAGATTGGCACGTAGCCCGATGGAACGATAATCTCGCCAGGGGTGTTCCCCAAAAGCTTGTAATCCCCCGTGGGATGCCCGTCGGTGCGAGCGAAAACATCCAGAGGAAGATGGCTCCTGATTACATGTTTATCCGAATATGTCATCTACCCACCCCTTTCTTGATATATCTCCAGAAGCACTTCCCCAATCGCCTCAGCCAGTAGGGGTGGAACAGCGTTTCCAACTTGTGTATAGCGTGGACAGTCGGTCTTCCGTAGATTTCCTCCAGTAGTAAACTTCCCTTGGAACGCAAACCAATCTGGGAATGACTGCAGGCGAGCGTATTCGCGAATCGTGTGTACACGGGGGAGACAGTAGTGAAGTAAGTCATCAGGTATTGTAGTGACAGTGTGGGCCGGCCGGTCGCCATCTAGAACAACCATCACATGCTTCTTACTAAGGTCTGCTCCATGAGCAACCATAACTTCTCGTTCTTTTGCTGATAACTGGACTCCACATCGAATTTCCCCACGATTACAAAGCGAATGAATGAGCTTGAACCGTTCCAGAGTGGCAGGACGATGGTTAACTAGCCTCAAGGAATTCGGTTGTTGATCTTTTTTTAGTCTGGCTCGCATAAGAGTCTGAAAGCGACTGAGCCGCACCGTCTTCTCGTAGCGTATCTCTGAGAATCCTCTAGGTGAATCAGGATCGCAGCAGTCACGATGGTGTAGTATATCATCACAGGCCTTTATGTCCGATATCGCATCCGAGACTGTTTGGTTCCTGTTGGCCAGTCTCTTCGATTGAAGAAAGGATCTACGATGTTTATTGAGTCGCGGGAAGAATTCTGGAATTTGCTTCACAAAACAATGACGGTTGAAACCAACCGTGATCAGGCGGGGACGTATCTGTGGCACACCAAAATCCTGTGACATAACAATGCCCTGTTGGACATGGTAGCACGGTGATAGCTTGGCTCGCAGATCTTGGGCAAACGTTATTGAATCTCCGTTAGGTTCTCTGAATGGAATGTCCATACCCTTAACGTTTTCGATAAGAACTACCGCGGGATTTAAAATTGCTACAACCGCAAGATAATCAACAAAAAGACGGTTGCGTGGGTCATCACCGTTTCGCCGGCCCGCTATTGAGAAGCCTTGACACGGCGGACCACCCGCCAATAACCCCACTTTTCCTTGAAGTTCCTGCAGGTGCATGGTGTGTGTTTCAAGGAAGCGGTCAATATCCCACGCTTGTTTTTCAATATCATCTGGCCAATGGCTATAGATGGGCTGTTGCGGTGGGCGTTCGGTATTGTTCTCCAACAGATTATGGGAGAAAGTTCGGAACGCATCTTGAGATTTCTCAACCGCAAGGACACCTTTCCATCCGGCTGAGAGAAGCCCCAGCGAGAGTCCCCCGCAACCCGCAAACAAGTCCACGAAAGTCGGGTGAGACTTGCAAGATATTGATATCTCCTTCATTGCCATATTGTCTCTTTTTTTGATCTATATGGTTACAAGTTATATAGATCACATTAATCCTTGATTCTCTGCAATCTAAATATCGTAACAAACCAACTGTTAAAACCTACCTCGTGAAACCACCAGTATTGCCAGGCCTTATGTCTGAATGCATTCCTTCTTGAGACGGCTTGTAGGCGGGTGCACAGGGACTAAAAAGATATGTAGCTCTATCATCAAGCGTCAACATATCCCTAGGATTTCCCTTGAATCTGTAGTACTTCCCAGAACCGTACAGCGCCTAAGCCCACCAGTTCCTTTTAACTTACAATATTGAACCTTTATTCCATCCAACTGTCAAGAAGTTCGTGTTTGGCTATCTTCCCTCTATTATTCACAAATGGTATGACAGGATTGGTCGTACTTGTGTGATAAAATAAAAAAAAGGCTTGGTCCGGGGGAGAGACCAAGCCAATAGAGGCCGGGTAGGGGGGGACCCAGCCATTATTTATCCTTATAAAGCGTTCTATCCGTCTAGATGCTTTTTTACAAGAAAAAAATAACTGAGCCCTGTAAGCTTTGTAATTGGGTATCCGCTAAATAAAGTTTTCCGAAAGTGCCGACGGTGTAGGCACTTTTTGAATTGTGGGTGCGCTGACCCCACAATCTGCGAATAGGTTTGATCGAATTTCAGGTAGTCACACAGCTGCCACAGATTCTGATGTGATTTCAAAAAAGGGGGGACTTGTCGATGCTTAACTTCTTCCTGGTGCGGACGTCCCTGGCTTAAAAACGTGAAAGTAAAAACCAAAAGCGCGATAAAGCGCGCCGAAAGTGCGCCGGAAGTGCATCGGAAAGTGCGCAAGTGCCGTAAAAGCGCGCAAGTAAAACCAAAAAGCGCGATAAAGTGCGCCGAAAGCGCGCAAGTGCCGTAGAAAGTGATGTAAAAGTGCGCCGAAAGTGCCGTAAAAACGCGCAAGTAAAACGAAAAGTGCCGTAAAAGTGATGTAAAAGCGCGCAAGTGATTCAGCGCGCTTCAATCTCAAAAAAATCTCTGATAGTCTCGCTTGCATGAAAAACGAAGCGAGCAAATTAAATCCAACGCAGGCATCACCACGACGTGAAACAGGTATCCCGCGGCGGATCGGCGTTGATGAAAAGTTAATTTCACTTACCGAGGCTACCAAGCGACTGCTGAGGGTTGACGGCAGGAAGCCTCATGTATGCACAATCTGGCGATGGTGCAGTAAGGGGCTGCGGGGTGTGTTTCTTGAGTATGTCCGGGTTGGCCGGAATATTCGAACGACCCATGAGGCTCTTCTTAGTATGACAGCGCTAATTCTGCTCAAGAATTCTTTAGAGGTTAGCCGATGAACTTTTCAAAGGCATTTAATTTGGAGAGTTTGGTTATGAATTATCAGCAATTGGCTTCATTTGAGCCGGCGTTGGCAAAATTTCTGGAGAAAGTTCGTCACTGCTTCAAACGCAACAAAACATTTAATTATCTTCAAAAGTATATTTTGGGACTAATGGCTGATCTGAAACGCAAATCCATAGAACCGATCGCGTTGGCAAGCGGTGTGGCTGTTCGTACCTTGCAGGAATTCCTGGCCTTTTTCGTATGGGATCATCAGCAAGTTGACAAGACCCTTGTGCGTGAAGTTGTTGAACGCCAGCACGGTAAGTTTTCAATCGGAGTTCTCGATGCCTCGGCACACGCAAAGCAGGGAAAGCACACCCCCGGAGTTCAGCGTCAATGGTGCGGTGAAACAGGTAAAAAAGACAATTGTGTAATCGGCCAGCATCTGCTTTATACAGATAACCATCCCACGAATCCCTTCAGCTGTGTTGTTGCCAGCGATCTGTATTTGCCTAAATCCTGGAACGAAGATCGCGACCGCTGCAAACGGGCTGGTATTCCTGACGAGCTTACCTATCGTCCCGTCTGGAAGATAGCTATTGAGCAGCTTGAGCACACCATGTCAGCCGGCCTGCGTTTTGATTATGTCACTTATGATGAAGAATACGGCAAGGTGCCAGAGTTTGTATACGAACTGGATCGCCTTGGGCAAAAAGCCATCGGTGAAGTTCCGTGCAATTTCAGAGTCTGGGCCAAAAAACCTGCGTGCAAATCGCATAAGGCTGAGCATTCTTCGCACCGTGCGGATAAAATTGTTTCTCACAGCCCAGCCTTTTACGGTCAATCCTGGAAACAGATGATAATAAAGGATACGACCCGAGGCCAATGTGTATGGCATGTAAAGTCGGCCCAGGTTTATCTGGTGAAACACCAGGACGGCAAGGCCTATTGTCCGGTTCCGACAGATCGCAGCTATTGGCTGATTGTTGCCCATAACAGACAAACAGACGAAATGAAGTTTTTTGTAAGCAATGCCCCAGCCAGGGAAAAGTTAGAGACGTTGCTGGAAATCGCCTTTTGCCGATGGCATGTTGAAAAGTGGTTTGAGCGAGCCAAACAGGAATGCGGATTGGGAGCATTTGAAGTTCGCACTTATACAAGCCTGATTCGCCACTGGCTTGCCAGCCGTTTGGCAATGTACTTTTTGTCCGACCAGACAACTCGGCTTCGGGGGGAAAAATCCGCAGATAACGCTGGAACAGGTTGCCGATGTTGCGAATATGCTGGCATGGAAGATATGGCAGAAGTTTCCGCATTCATGGAGCCGGCTAAAAAAACAGTGCCAATATTATCAAATACGTAACGAAGCATCATATGCCAGCCGAAAGAAAACGGCAAAAGCTAAAAAAAGTGCAGAATTCTTATAGCGCTGTCATATTAGATTCTTTAAAGAATTGGCAAAGCGGGACGAGGGTGGCGAGCCGGACTGTTACATCAAGCCGGCATTCCTCAAACGCAGACCCATCACATCCAGACAACGTCAGCGTGCCTTGGCCGAGGCGGACAGTATTCTCGAGGAGGCCGGGATATGAGCGAGATACTTACCTATTCGGCCCTGAATGCTTTTCGTAACTGTCCCCGGAAATATAAACACCGTTATGTCGACAATCTCCGCACTCTCCAGCGGTCCGAAGCTTTGACCTTCGGAACTGTTATCCACGAGGCTCTGGAGAAGTGGTATTTGCCAGCACAACCAGCGGGCACAAACCGTCTGCTGGAAATTCTGGATTTTCTTGATGAGCAATTTCCCAATCAGGCGGACCCGAAGCAAAAGGCCATGTGGCACTTGGCCCGGGCGATGATGGTGGGTTATGCCTCACGTTACCCCAGTGAGGATTTTGAAGTTGTTGCTGTCGAGAAGGAATTCGATGCCGAGATTCGCAATCCTGACACGGGACGGTCCAGCCAGACGTTCACCATGGCCGGCAAGGTCGATGGGATTGTGCGGTCGTTGTCAGACGGCGAGTTGTATCTACTGGAGCACAAGACAGCCGCGACGATTACGTCGGACTATCTTGATAAGCTGTGGACGGACACGCAGGTAGCGCTTTACGTTTTTTATCTTCGCCAGATTGGCTACCCCATCGTTGGCGTGATTTATAACGTCCTGCTCAAGACTCGGCTTCAGCAGCGCCCCGGCGAAACCCAACAGGAATTTGAAGTTCGCCATGCGGCTCTGGCAGCCAAAAATAAATCCGGTAAATCCACAGCCAAGCGTCAGGAACCGGAGACCGACGAACAATTCGCAGCCCGGCTGGGGGATTGGTACGCACGGGATGAGGCTTTCCATCGCGAGCAGATATATCTTTCGGAAGATCGTCTGGCGATGCTGGCTGATGAGGTATGGGAGGTCACGCAGCAGTATCTTGATGCCCGCCGTCGCGGCAAATGGCTGCTGAATACATCCCACTGTTTTAATTACCAGCGTCCGTGTGAATATCTTCCCTACTGCCAGAGCGGTTTCAATCCCAACGTGCGTGACAACCTTTTCGTCACAGCCTCGCCGCATGAAGAACTTTTGTCCAAGCAAATCCCCAACGATTCAGAACCCATTTTTTAAGGAGAATGACATGACAGTATCACTACCAACAAAACCGACCCCACCAACAACAGAACTTTCTAGTAAGACGACCTTAATCTTTGGGCAACCAAAAATTGGGAAGAGTGATTTGGCCAGTAAATTCCCGGGCGCATTATTTTTTGAATGTGAACCAGGCCTTGGCGAATTGGAAGTTTTCAAAATTCCAACTTACACATGGCCGGATTTTCTGGCGGCCTGCAAACTTGTTGCTGCCGGCGATCATGAGTTCAAGACCATCGTAATTGACACGGCGGACAATGCCTTCAAATTCTGCTCTGAACACATGTGTGCCAAACACAACGTCGAGTATGAAGGCGACCTGCCACACGGCAAGGGTTGGGCATTTGTTAAAAATGAATGGCACCGTGTGCTGACGAGGCTGGCGAGTTTACCTTACGGCCTGGTTCTTATCAGTCACGCCACAGATAAAAAAATCGAGACCCGTACTGGCGAGTATACCAAGACCCAACCCAGTCTTCCCGATCGTGCCCGCAATGTTGTGCTCGGCCTGGTTGACATGATTCTTTATTGCGACACCGTCAGCCGAAAAGATGCTGACGGCAAACTTGTGACCGAACGGATCATTCGTACCAAGCCACACCCCACCTATGAAGCAGGCGATCGTACTGGTCGTCTGCCCGAAGTGCTTCCACTTAACTTCGATGCGTTCCAGAGAGCGTTTTCTGGCGAATCGACAACCTCAAACTCATAACAGGAAAGGTATTTGAATTATGACAAATGAGAACAGTGTATTTGACGAACCGGTAAATGATGGAACCGAAAATCCAGGCGGTGGTGTTGACCTCAGCACCTTTGATGAAGATTACAACCAGGCAGAAGCTCCGGACTTTGATGAAGTTCCTGATGGAAAATATCAGGTCCGTGTGATGAAGGCCCAGTTGGGCAAGAGCAAGAAGGGCGATCCCATGATCAAGTGGGACCTTGTGGTTCTTTCAGGCCAATGTTCAGGTCGGCATGTCTTTAAAAATTCCGTGATCACACGGGATTCCATTCCCTTCGTAAAGGGCGACCTGAAAACTCTCGGTCTGGAGTTACCTCGATTCAGTGACCTGGCCAACCATCTGGAAAAACTCCTGGACAAGACCGTGGAGGTGACCAAGCGGACGCGAGATGAATATACCAATGTTTATTTCAACAAGCTGATTGATCTGCCCACAGGCCAACCTGAAGGACCAACGCCGTTTTAATGGCAGAGAGATAAACGTGGACTTTCGCATCGTAATTGACACCCGTGAACAGGCTCCGTATGGCTTCGACTGCCAGACGGTCCGGCGTAAGTTGGAGGCTGGCGACTATTCCGTCGCCGGCCTGAGCCATGCCGTTGCAGTGGAACGAAAAAGTCTCAGTGACTTTGCATCCACGGTAATTCACGATTTTTCGCGTTTTGCCAAAGAGCTGGAAAAACTTTCACAATTCCAGGCTGCGTGCATCGTCGTTGAGGCTGATCTGGACGCTGTGTTGCGAGGCAAGGCCCAGGAAATTCTTCGCGGTGTCTCGCCCACATCACTGCTCGGTGCGGCAGTTCACATCTCTCTGCGATACGGCGTGCCGGTCTTCTGGTGTGGCAGCCGGCAGGCGGCCCGGGCCTTTACTGAGGCTTACTTGCGGATGTTCGTCCGCCTGAGATCGGAGGGTCAGCCGCCGTGATCAGAAAGCAATTTTACGACTACCTTCGCGAGGAACTTATGCGCGGCGGACTGTGGCAATGGGGCAAGGACAGACCCTACAGCCAGGTTATTGAGAAACCAGAAATTCTCCTGGCCCACGAACGGGCATGGAAGCGAATGCAAAAGGATAAACAATCACATGAGTAACGTATCTGGACCAATGAAAAATGTATTGTCACGCGAGCAGGAAACTTCTGCCGGACGACAGAAACTTCTGAGCCGTTTATATCCCGGGCATCAGAATCGGATGGTATCTCACAGCCATCGTATCCAACCGAAACTTCGCTTTCATAAAGAACATTCGGATTCGGAGGCAACGTACATCGATCCGGGTGTGAAGATTCCAGCCAAGGCTTTTGATGCCCTGCGGTTCAGGGCGTTCCAGATGTCCTTTAAACGGCGTGATGACATTTTTGATCCGGTGAAGCGATTCGCCAGAGCGATTGTGGATTCGTCGCGACCTATCCAGGATCAGAATGCACTTTGCGATTGGTATCAGCAGATCAAATTACAACAGGAAGAGGCCAACAAGGCTAGATATAAAAAAGCTGCAGCAAAAAAAGAAGCACGGGAGGTGGCCCATGCGTGCGTGTGAAGCTTGCAGCCGTGATTTCAGCTCACAGAGTGGAACCTGCCCCTATTGCGGTTACAACAACACCCGCAGCTACCATCCCCGTTCGCAGGCATCTTTGAAGGCCCTCGAACTTCGCCGGAAGGAAGACGAGAAACTGCAACGCCAGGCCAGGGAGGAGAGCTATGACTGAGACGGCAACCCTGGCCCAAGCCCGTATCGCCGGAATGGTTGAGCGGATGTACTTTTCCAGCCCCGGTTTTTCTGCGGGTGTTCTGCGTACCAACGAAGGCGAGCACATCCGCTTTGCAGGAAAATTCTCCGCAGCAGAAAACGAGATGATCACGCTGCTGGGCAAATGGCAGAAAGATCCAAAGTATGGCCGGCAGCTGGCAGTTCAGCAGGTAAGTTACGAGATGCCCGATTCACCAGACGGTCTTGTCTGGTATCTTGCCAAACATCAGGCCTTCAAGGGCATTGGTGAGAAAAATGCCAGGCGACTGGTCGAATATGCCGGAGGCAGAGAAGGCCTGGATAAAATACTTCGTGGCGATCTGGAATTAATTCATCGCGACCTGCGCATTCCCCAAAAAACACTGGAAAAATTGCGGGATGCCTGGATCGCCAACGGTGATCAGAATGAGATACGTTCTTACCTTGCTGGCTTTGACCTGACACCTCACCAGACTGATATTCTTCTGGAAATGTTCGGCGATAGTATTGTAGGAATCCTTCGGCGTAATCCCTACGAACTGATCCGGCACGTCAAAGGATACGGATTCAAACGTGTCGATACTATTGCCCGGAAGATGGGTTTTGCCAAGGATCACCCCGGGCGCATTGAGGCTGGCATCGCCTATTGTGTGACTGACGAGATAAGTTCCGGTCATACGTGGATTCGTGGCAGCGAGTTGGTTGCCAAGGCAAACGAAATTCTGCTTCTGGATTCGATGGACAGTCTTGACCTGATCCGTGATGCGGCAGGGGGGATGCTTGAGAACAACGAGATAGTTGCCAGCAGTGTAGCCATCACCACACCGGCGATGCTTGAGGCTGAGAAATTTATAAACGATGTGCTGCATGCCCACGCGAAGCAGTTTTCTGGGATTGATGTAGCCGATGTCGATACCGGTAAACTCACAGGCCGGCAGATTGATGCATTCCGGACAGCACTGGCCAATCGCATATCTGTAATTTCCGGCGGGGCGGGTACGGGTAAAACTTTTATCGTCTCTCACCTGGCGAAGTTTTTCGGTGACAATGACCGCAAGATAGCCCTTTGTGCACCGACCGGTAAGGCAGCTAAACGTATCGAAGAACTCATGCGATCCCATGGCCTGGACATGGAGGCTCAGACCATCCATCGGTTGCTCCAGTACGATGGATTTGCATATCACCGGGAAAGCCTTTCCAGGTCGGCAATCGAGTCTGATCAGGAAAATAATAATACCGATGATGCTGAGGCCTATGACGTTATTGTTGCTGATGAAAGTTCGATGGTTGATGTGCCGCTAATGGCCGAGTTGTTAAAGCGGATCGATTTTACCCGGACCCAGCTTATCCTGGTCGGCGATCACAACCAGCTTCCCGCCGTCGGGCCTGGCAATGTCCTGCGGGATATTATTGAAAAAAATCTCGCACCCACAGTAGTTCTTGATGAAGTCGTTCGCCAGGCAGGTGTTTTGAAAATAAATTCGACTGCTGTACTCACAGGGAAGATCGCACCTACGGACCAGGATGGTTCGGCGTGGGCTGTCATTGATTCTTTCAAGCAGGCTGAAAATATCCAGGCATACCTTCGTGATTTGATACTGAAACTCATTCCCAAAAAACTTGGCTATGACCCAATCCGCGATGTTCAGATTATCACACCTACCCACAAGGGACCGCTGGGCACAAAGGCAATAAACGAGATGATGCAATCGATGCTGCATGGCCGTATCGACCGGAAATTCACGATTGGCGATAAGGTAATCCAGACATCGAATGATTATGACCTGGGTGTGATGAACGGAACTATCGGCTGGGTTGTCGGGATCGAGGGCAACGGTTACATCGTCGACTTTGACGGGGTCGGCAATTGTAAAATCGGCAGTGAGAAATTGAGCCAGCTTCAGCTGGCATATAGCCTTACTGCCCATAAAGCGCAGGGGAGCGAATTCCCATGTGTGGTGGTGCTCTGCCATAAGTCACATTTTTTTGCGGATCGCAATTGGCTTTACACCGCCGTTACCCGGGCCGCACGCAGCTGCATTATCGTCGGCGATAAATGGGGGCTGAGGCGGACTGCCAAAAAAATCAGCAACGCCAATCGAAGGACATTTCTGAGTCTTTGGAATCAGGATAACCAGGAGAATATCAGTGCCCCCTGAGCAAAATGTTGACATTGTAAAAAATATTCAAAATATCCCTGCATCTTTGCGCAGGCTACCGCAATGGGTCTGCTGGAAGTATATCCAGCGCAATGGCAGGGATACCAAATGCCCGATCCGCAGCGACACCGGCGCGATGGCAGATGCAACCGATCCGGCCACCTGGTCCACATGGGAGGCTGCCCTGGAAAAATTTCAGTCTTCACCTGATCTGGCCGGCGTAGGTTTTGTCTTCAGCCCCGATGATAATTTTTGCGGTGTAGACCTTGACGATTGCCTCGACCCCGCCACCGGCCAGGCCAAGCCATGGGCAAAGCAGCTTATGGAGCAGATGGGCTCTTATGCTGAGGTTTCGCCATCAGGAAACGGCATAAAGATTTTCATCCGTGGCAGCAAGCCTGGCAAACGTTGTAGAAAACCTTATCACGATGGCGAAGTCGAGATCTACGACCAGGGACGGTTCTTCACAGTTACGGGTATGCCCTACAACGGCTCACCTCTTGACGTGCATGCCAGTCAGGACGCCCTGAACGCCGCGTATCGCGATATCTTTGGTGAAGGCGAGTCTGACTCGCCTGAAAATAAATCGCCCACACGGGCCAACACGGCCAAACCTTCGAACAAGTCTCTAACCGATCCGGAAATCCTTGAGCTGGCCAGCAGCCCTCGTCGTAAAAACGATGGTGGTCAAAAGTTCGCAGCCCTTTGGGCCGGGCGATGGAATGATTATTTTAATTCTGCATCAGAGGCAGACTCGTCGGTTGTTTTCACATTGGCTTACTTCACCAAGGACCCCGACCAGATCGACCGGATGTTCCGCACATCGGGCCTGATGAGGCCGAAGTGGGATGATTATCACGGTGAGCAGACCTACGGCGAGATTACCATCGACAAGGCCCTGGCCAAAGTTACCGGCCAGTACAAACCCAGGCGCAATAAAAAACGCAAGGCCAAAGGTGAATCTCCGTCGAAACCACAATCTCCGTCCGGGTTGCCCACGATAATCATCAGCAACCGTCAGCTTTGCGATATAACTGCCCAGGGCCAGGCTGTTCTGCATAAAGCTAACAACCCACCGGTAGTCTTTGTTCGCAGCGGCTCGCTTGCTCGTGTTGTTCATAATGAGAATGGCCAGCCATTCATTGAGGCTATGGATAAGCCGAAACTTCGCAGTCGACTGGCGGATGTTGCCACTTTCTTCGTAATAGACAAGGACGGCGAGTTTTTCAGTGCCAATCCTCCGCTATACCTGGCCGAAAATATACTTGCCCAGGGCATGTGGGATTACCCGTCGCTGGTTGGTATTGCCCGTTCCCCCATCCTGCGGCCAGATGGGACTATCTGCACGTCTGCCGGTTACGACAAACAGACGCAGCTTTTCTACAGTCCTGATCCTGGACTTCTTGTCCCGCCCATACCCGAGGCTCCTACGAAATGTGATGTTGAAACAGCTCTTCAATTACTGCTCGACCTGATAGGTGAATTTCCATTTGCCGATCAGTCCAGTCGGGCAGGTGCACTTGCGATCCTGTTGACCATGCTGATGCGGCCGATTATCTCCGGACACGTTCCACTGGCGATCATCGACGCGCCGATGCAGGGGACGGGCAAGACGCTTCTGGCGACCGTGCTGGGCATCGTCGGTGTGGGAAATATTTCCGGTGAGTCAATCCCGTCGAAACAGAATGAGGATGAATGGCGTAAAAAGATAACTGCCATTTTGATGAGGGCCTCGCCACTTGTACTTCTGGATAATATTCCGGACAACAGCACTATCGATTCGTCCTCACTGGCTGCGGCACTGACAAGCCATGAATGGTCCGACCGTATCCTTGGCAAAAGTGAAAATATATGCCTGCCATCCCGCGCAGTGTGGGTTGCCACGGGAAACAATCTTCGTGTTGCCGGCGATATGCCACGCCGTTGCTACACCGTTCGCATGGATGCCAATGCCGAGAGGCCCTGGGAGCGAACAGGCTTTGCTCACCCGGACCTGGAGTACTATGCTCACAGCAGACGCGGTGAACTCCTCGCCGCCGCCTTCACCCTGATTAGGGCCTGGTTCGCCGCAGGGAAGCCTCCTGCTGAATCTAAGGTCGCCTTCGGCAGCTTTCAGAAATGGACAGATAATATTGGCGGTGTACTGGCCTACGCAGGCGTCGAGGGATTCTTGGCCAATCTTGGTGAACTCCGTGCTGTCCAGGATGAAGACTCTCAGCAGTGGGCAGACTTTTTCACAACGTGGCGATACCTGCTCGGCGAAGCACAAGTGACGGCGGATGATATCTGCCAGCGTATTCTTTCCCACGACATGCTCACAGATGAGGCCCTCCCCGATGCTCTCCTGATCAACAGGGAAAAGGGTGAAGGATCTCTTAAACGCTCTCTCGGACGTAACCTCTCACGATTAGCTGGACGAATGTTTGGCGGCTACAAACTCTTGAATGCAGGAAGGACCGGTAAAAAACATGTACGCATGTGGACCCTCAAAAAAATATAAATGTGCATCCCAAGGTGGAAGTTTATGTGCACATTTTTGTGCACAACGTTGTGCGCATTTGTACCAAATGGTCACAAAATTGGGGGTCGTGCGCACAAGGGTTGCTTCGAAAATAAAGGACTTATATCAAAAGGCGAGGTTACTAACCTCGCCAAAATTTATAAATCCTTTTTTAGAAGTATCTTAAGTGGCGAGGTTAGGGGCGAGGTTAGAAAAACCGTAACCTCGCTAACCTCGCCTATAAAACAAGAATTATGCCAATTCCAAGATAAATCGGCATGTGTTTTCAAACAACGTAAACAAAGGGCTTATATCAATTTTAGCCAACGTAAAATAAGGACTTATGAACGTTTTAATTTTTCAGAAAATGTTATAGGTACTTACTGCAAAAGGATTTACATGATGGCGACGGGAACGGTTACGCCGTATATTTGAGTTTGTTGCGCGTGAAAAAATAAATAAGTGATTGAGAGAAAAAGACTTACAAAACACAAAAACGAAAGGAATCGGTTATGAACATCAAAATGACAAATATCGAAGAAATCAAGCCCTACCAGCAGAACCCACGCATTAATGACAAAGCGGTCGATGCTGTGGCGAACAGTCTGAAAGAATTCAGCTGGCGCCAGCCAATTGTCGTGGACAGCGACGGAGTGATCATCTGTGGCCACACGCGGTGGAAGGCTGCGAAGAAGCTGGGCCTGGCCAAGGTGCCCGTCCATGTGGCGAAGGATCTGAAGGCTGAACAGATCAAAGCATTTCGAATCGCGGACAATAAAACTGCTGACCTGGCCGAGTGGGACATGGAGCTTCTGCCGATCGAACTGGGCGAGCTCCGTGACCTGGGTTTCGACATGGACCTGATCGGATTCTCCGATGCCGAAATGGCCACGCTGCTCAATCCGGTTATCAACGAGGGTCTTACCGACGAAGATGCCATACCCGAACCACCGGACGAGGCGGTTACCCAGAAGGGTGATATTTGGATTCTTGGCAGCCATCGCTTGATGTGTGGCGACTCGGCCAAGCCCGAGGACCTGGACCGCCTGCTGGATGGTGCAACCATCGATTTGGTAAATAGCGACCCGCCCTACAACGTGAAGGTTGAGCCACGCTCAAATAACGCCATCGCGGCAGGAATGAGCAAGCCGCTGCCGCATCTACCCAAGGACGGAAAGGTTGGTGCTCACAAGGGATTGAACAATCATCAGAATTTCGATCTCAAACGTGGTGCGAGTCATCCGGAACGCGCTGCAAAAAAACTCAGGCCCAAAGACCGGCCACTGGCGAATGATTTTATCAGCGACGAGGCCTTCGATCAGATTCTTCTGGATTGGTTCGGCAACGCCTCGCGTGTACTAAAGCCAGGCGGGTCGTTTTACATATGGGGAGGCTATGCAAACCTTGGAAATTATCCGGGTCCGCTCAAGGCCTCGGGATTGTATTTCAGCCAGGCAATTGTGTGGGATAAGCAGCATCCAGTACTTACCCGCAAAACGTACATGGGGGCGTTTGAAATTGCGTTTTTTGGGTGGAAGGAAGGTGCAGGCCATAAATTCTACGGACCAAATAACGCCACGGATCTCTGGCACGTGAAAAAAATCCCACCACAACAAATGGAACATTTAACGGCTAAACCGGCCGAACTTGCCGTCCGTGCGATTCAGTATTCTTCCAAGCCAGGCGAGAATATCTTGGACCTCTTTGGCGGAAGTGGCAGTACGCTTATTGGCTGCGAGCAGACCGGCCGCAATGCGTTCCTGATGGAACTTGACGAACTGTATTGTGATGTCATAGTTGACCGTTTTCAACGATTTTCAGGCACTCCCGCGATTCTGGAACATACCGGCAAATCTCCCATACCCATGAAGCCCAGAGAGGAGAACATGCGATGACGCCCCCTCAAAACCAATGTGGATGCGTCACGAAGTACGGTTACCGCAGAGACAACCCCGGCAAATGCCGGGGTTGTCAAGGAAGTGAATATGTGAAGTCATTATCAGGGTTTACTAGCCAGGGAAAATTTACCGCGTTCGACCTGTGTGAATCGGCTGTCGGCATCCTTGATCTTGATTTCTCTGCGTATGGCAGCACTGAGTGTGTTAGCCGGGGTCAGTCCGCCGTTGCGTGGCTGCCAGATTTTGGCATCCATGGCCTTGGTGACGATCTCCTTGCAATTCAGTGGTCGCTCGCAGGATTGCAGGACACAAACGGCTGCCTTGATAAGACTCAGCGGTTTGGCGTTATCGTCAGACTTGGCAGATGGCTTGGCCGGTTGGCTCGCAGGTTTGGTACCATTCGCGGCGGGTTGGCCCGTGTCGCGTTGTTCTGTGGGTGTGGCATCTTTGCTTGTTTCTTTGGGTGGTGTTGCACCCGTGGCGGCGAGTTCGGCCTTGGCCTCGGCTTCATATTGGGCTTTGGTGACAATTTTTTTGGGCGTCTTAAGTTTGGCTGCAACCGATTTTTTCCCGTTAGTATCGGGTTGAGGCTTCGCCGGTCTAGTGGCAGGACCTCGCAGTCTCTGGGCAGATTTTATTCTGACGGTTTTTCCCGTATTCAAATTTTTTCCGCTCCACCCACCGGATGGATTCTCGCTGGTGATCTTAACCGAGACGAGATTGTTGCTGACCTTGGCTTTGTAAACACCGCCGACTTTGACTTCGTTCTTCTTCATGGTAATACTCCTTCTGTAAATGGTTGTTGGGATTTACTTGTGCATATCGCGCAAAATTCAGAAATTGTAATCGTGGTAGGGATGCCGTCCGGCGACAAGGTAGCTCGCTTTGAGCGATTCGCCTTTGCGTATCCACTTGCCATTCTTTCTCAAGGTGAAGGTTTCGCGGCTGGCGTCAGGGTTGGGAGTACAAATCCATTTCTGTTCGTGCTGGTTGGCGCAGTGACCAGCGAATCCGCCAGCGACGAATTCAGGTTTGTAGGCGGGGTCCAATTCGGCGTTGTCGCGTTGGGCAACCAATTTTCTGCCACTTTTTTCTACGATGGTCATGGCCATTCTGTCGCTGTACATGCAGAGCGTTACGCCGTCGCCAATACCAAGTTCTTCAATTTTTATTTTCTTCGTTGTCATGGTCGTGGTCCTTTTGATTTAGCATTCGCTGAGTTGCAGCAGTTTTTGGTAGTAGTCGTGAATGTCGCTGTTGGTTCCCTCGTAGCCATCGAGGAACATCTGGATGCATTCTGCCATCGAGAAAATATCTTCTTCGCATGTGGCATTTACAAAATGCTCGCGACCCTCGGCATGCTCGGGGGTGAGGGTGGTTACAACAAAAAAATCGGTCATGTTTTTTCCGTCTGTTTTGCGTTGGGCTGTGGCGTATCGTCCGTCGCGTCCTTCAAAATCGATTCGTGTAATCTTCATGATCATTGTCCTTCCGTAGCTGGTGGTTTAATCCTGGTAAGCACTGTCTGGTGCGTTGAGGGCCAGGATGGTTCGGGGGGTGTATCCACATCTGCGTGCTTCGCTGTTGATGGCCTTGCGAATCTTGCTGCCTGGTTTGGCGGCGTAGTAAATCCCAGCCAGGCGTTTCCAGGAAAGTTTTTCGATTCGCCGTCCCAGGCGTGTGGTGGCCATCAGCCATTCGTATGTTTCGGTGGCGTTCTTTGTGGTATTTTTTGCGTTGTTTTCATCGTTATATCCTTTGTTTTCAAGTGGTTACGTTCTTTAATCTACATGTTCATGTTACGCATGTCTTTCGAGGAAGTGAAGGGAATTAACATCATTAATGACAAATACTTACGTATATAGACTACGCCCCGTTCTACACTTACGACCGATGCCAGATTTTAATGAAAAATTCAGGGTAAACCCCTAAGAAACATGCTCCAAAACCTGAGAAATTACTATGAATGAACCAGACACAAATGGAATGAACCCCGCAGCTTTGACTATCGACCAGGCAGCCCGATTGTTGGGGACAAAGGAAGATATGATCCGTGGGCACATCGAAGAAGGCCTGCCCACCGGCCCGGGCGGGACGGTGAACCTGGTTACTTACGCAGCGTGGCTGAACCTGCCCGAAGATGGTCGAACCCAAGTGAGCGAGGTTTAAAAATGGCGATGGATATTCATAATCTGACCGCAACCGATCTGATCAGGCTGGTGAACTCCACCACGCTGGGCGCGGTACTCAATGCGACGAAGGTCAGCCGTCAGCGAAACGCCGCAGGCTATCGGATCGGTGATGGCAAAAAGATCAATCTTGTGCGATACGTGGCCTGGCTGATCCGCGAACGTGAGAAGCCCACTGCCAAGACGCTCAGTTACGAGGACCGGAAACGTCGCCAGACCCAGCGTAATGCCGAGATGGTCAAGGCCGGCCAGGACATTTCACCGCTTCCTGATGTCGAGGATATGGATCGTCGCGTGCATGCGTGTGACGATTTTCGATTCTTCTGCGAGACATATTTTCCACAGGCGTTCTTTCGCGGCTGGAGTGACGACCATCTCCGCGTGATAGAGAAGATCGAGCGGGCTGTAATCGACGGTGGATTGTTTGCTTTTGCCATGCCGCGCGGATCTGGAAAAACTACAATTGCAAGAATGTCAGCCTTGTGGGCGATCCTGAGCGGTCGTCGTCCGTCGGTCTGTCTTATCGGCGGTAGTAAAGAACGCGCTACCGATCTTCTCTCACCCATCCGCACGGAGATACTGCAGAACGGTTTACTGGTTGCAGACTTTCCAGATGCGATCTATCCGCTGCGTAAATTGGAGAACAATGCACGCCGTCAAGGTTCCCAACATGTTGCTGGCGAGTTGACACTCGTGCGATGGTCTTCTGATAAATTGGTGTTCCCCAGCGTGGTTGGCGAGAACCTACCGATGGAACTTCGCAAGGCCGGTTATGAAATCGGGCCTGCAGCTGGGTCGATCATTAACGTCACCAGTCTGGATTCCAACCTGCGTGGCCAGCAGCATACCCGTCCTGATGGACGAATCCTTAGGCCGTCACTGGTCCTGCTCGATGATCCGCAGACGCGAGAGTCCGCCCGCAGCATGCATCAGACAAAATTCCGGCTTCAGCTTCTCAACGGTGACGTGCTCGGCATGGCCGGTCCTGGTGAGAGTATCTCCGGTGTGCTTACCTGCACGAAAATCTACGAAGGCGATCTAGCCGACCAGGTACTCGACCGCGAAAAATGTCCCGAGTGGCAAGGGGAATGCACGAAGATGGTTTACTCCTTCCCCACCAACGAACAGCTCTGGCAGCAGTACGCAGATCTGCGATCCGACAGTCTTCGAGCCGGCAATGGCGGCCGGGAGGCTACGGAGTTTTATGAAAAACATCGCGAAGCTATGGATGAAGGTGCCGTAGTTGCCTGGCCGGATCGCTATGACCCCAAGAAGGAACTCTCTGCACTTCAGCATGCGATGAACTTAAAGCTCCGCGATGAAGAAGCATTCTTCGCTGAATATCAAAACGAACCTATAGTCGAGCAGGAAAGTGACGAGGTACTCACACCCGACATTGTCGTCAGCCGCATCAATGGCCGCAATCGCAACCAGGTCCCGCTGGAGTGTTCATACCTGACGATGTTCATCGACGTGCACGACAAGATTCTGTACTACCTTGTCGCCGCATGGGAGACGGACTTCACTGGTTATCTCATCGACTATGGAACCTGGCCGGACCAGCGACGTGGGTATTTTACCATGCGGGATTCACAACGCACGCTTGGACTTGCTACTCCAGGTGCAGGTCGCGAAGGAGCAATCCAGGCAGGCCTGGAAAAACTCACCGCCGAGTATCTCACCAAAGATTGGCGACGGGCCGATGGGGCGACTATGCGAATCCAACGATGCCTGGTTGATAGCGGCTACCTGCCAGGCGTTATTGCGAACGTCTGCCACAAGGCCGGTGCAGTGATGATGCCGTCCAAGGGCATCGGCCTTACCGCAGGCCGAAAACCCATGAGCAGTTATCGACGTCAACCGGGTGAGTTACATGGGCAGAACTGGTACATACCGAATGTTCGCAAGACCGGCGAGTTTCGGCATGTGGTGATCGACACGAATTACTGGAAGAGTTTTGTACACGCCAGACTTGCAATAGAGCCAGGGGACAAAGGCTGCCTGACATTGTTCGGATCGAAAGATTCACAGCATCGGCTCTTTGCCGATCACGTTGCCGGTTCTGAAACCTGGACTCGCACCGAAGGCCAAGGACGTATTGTCCAAGAATGGCGGCTCCGCCCGGGCGCACCGGACAACCACTGGTTCGATTGCCTGGTCGGTGTCGCCGTAGCTGCATCGATGCTCGGTTCAACACTGCCGGGCTTGGAACCAGTCAAACAAAGCAGACGAAAACGATATACCCAGAATGATTTGAGGAGACAATAAGCATGGAAGCAAACAGTAACACTAAGAGTATGGCAACACCCAACGCGAACACTGCCGCGCCATCAAACGAAGATACTCTCGGCCTGGAATGCCGTTATTGTGGCTGCCGGCATTTTCGCGTGATCTACACCCGCCGTGGATGGGGTGGAAAACTCATCCGTCGGCGTGAATGCCGCCATTGCGGCCGGCGTATGACAACCTGGGAAAAACCAATAGGAGCATAACTTATCGCCATAAAAAATGATCATATCTGCTAAATTAGTGTGAATTTCGGGTACATTAGGCAATCACCCTAACTTCTTTTTTCAAGTATCTGGTTATGCACTTTACTCTAGCAATCCGTTTAGAAAGTGACTTGGACATCTTGTCCAAGCCACGATAATTGCCTCTCTATGCGGGCTGCTAGAGTAATGTGCATAACCAAATTTCATGTATTTACAATCAAATTTGTTTGACAATTATCCAAATAGGGTGTATGCTTGTTGTTGCTCTGGCACGCTTTGGGAGCGGCGGGGCTATTCGGCATGAGCTTGCCGAAATGATTGTGAGGCAGGAGCGTTGATCGCTCTGACGTATCTTCCTACCTTAGGCCAATCGGCCAAGTTCCCGTGTAGAGAATTTAGGTATCGATCCTTCGCGTTTAGTGATGCGCGGGCAGGGATGGAATAAAAATTTAACGAGTTGAAGGGATACGGAATATTTAAACTTGTCGCAATTGTTGTTTGTCAGACGAGATGCCTCTGACGTGAGCGACACAATGACCTCGATGCAAGAGCCTGTCGGGGCCTCAAAACAAATGGCCAGAAGGAAAATGAAAATGAAAAAGTTAATTATGATTTGTGTAGTAGTAACAATGTTTTTGGCAGCAATGGCCACAATAGCAAATGCTTCGACTATCACCTATAATGTAGCCTACGATGACAATTATTCTGGGACATTCGATATTAATGAGGTTCTCAGTGTGCCCCAGTTCGATTCTTCAATGGGTATATTGCTGAACGTAACCATTGATTTTGAGGTCAATACCAATGGAACAATAGGGTTTGAGAATTTTCCTTTAGATACTCCTTTCAACGGTAACATCTATACTTATTTTTATTTCCAAAATCCGGTCGTAGACAGCACAAGAGGAACACTTGATCTGAGTTTTAACAGCTCAACTATCGCATCTGTAGCTTGGGATGTGCAGGAAACATATGCGCTAAACCTCACCGGTTACGATGGTGCGATAGATTTTGCGGGTACATCAGGCTTTTCAACCACATACGTAGATGAAACGGACTCTGGTTCTCTATATTATGATAGTGACCTGTCGGCTTTCATTGGTAGTTCTACGGTAGATTTCGAGCTTATTGGTGATGCGTATTCAGCAATGGTGATGCCGGGCAACGGAGTGAGCAGTGTAAGCACATCCGGATTGGGTGATGTTGAAATCACATACGAGTATATCCCCGAACCGGCAACGCTTTCCCTGCTAGTCCTTGGAGGAGTTGCATTGCTGAAACGCAAGCAGAAGTAGGCTTTCGCAGAATAATTGCAAACGTAAATCAGGCAGCTCGGTTTGGGCTGCCTGTTTTTTTTGCGCGAAATATTTCAAAAGTCTACATGTGTAACAAGCGAAGGGGAAACCGAAAAAAGGTTTTGAACGGGGTTACTTTCCACCTCATACTGCATACAGACAACCGAATCGAGCGACGCGCCGGCTGATCACTAGCGTGATGCAATAGAATTTTTAAAGGCCGTACGGGGCCGTACCCTCGTGCGGCCTTTTTCTATTGGAATACTCGATAAGGTTGGCCCGCTCCGGCGGGCATGCAGCGGGATGGAGCAGTTGGCAGCTCAATGGGCTCATGCCCCATAGGTCGCCGGTTCGAGTCCGGCTCCCGCGATTATGGCAGATGATTTGGAAAATGCGGTTCGTGACAATGCCCTTGGGCCTCGCAAAGCCAGTGGAGACAGCGGTTCTATCGAGCAGCATCCCCTCAAGGATCAGATCGAGGCCGAGAAATTCCTGGCTGGCAAGACGGCGGCGGCAACGAATCCGACCAAGGGTTTTACGCGGGTGAAGATCGTCCCGCCGGGGAGTATTTAATAATGATTATGCGTTGGCCATGGTCCAAAAAGAAAAAGACAGCCCAGCCTCACACAATGATGCTTCGGGCGAAGTTTGACTCCGCCCAGACCACGGCAGACACTCGACGTCACTGGGCTAACGCGGACGGCCTGTCCGCCAACGCTGCGGCCTCCCCTGAAGTCCGGCGTACACTCCGCAATCGTTCCCGCTACGAGGTAGCCAACAATTCTTATGCTCGCGGGATAGTATTGACCCTGGCCAACGATGTCATCGGAACCGGCCCGCGGCTGCAGATGCTCACCGAAGATGACAAAACGAATCGTCACATCGAGCGACGTTTTACCGAGTGGTCGCTGGCTGTGGACCTGGCAGGTAAACTCCGCACGATGCGTATGGCCCGCGCACAGGATGGCGAGGCCTTTGCTGTGATGATGACCAACGCAGGCCTGGCCCATTCCGTTCAGCTCGACTTTAAACTCATCGAGG
The DNA here is from genome assembly GCA_963664745.2 of Phycisphaerae bacterium. Lineage (GTDB taxonomy): Bacteria > Planctomycetota > Phycisphaerae > SM23-33 > SM23-33 > B1-G9. The sequence continues at coordinate 120,495 of CAXXMC010000004.1, read as the reverse complement.
CAGAGCAAATCACATCGCCATTTGGAACGCACTACGGCACGGATGAAGGTGTCGACGGCATCGATTTTGATGCATTTGGCAATCCCATGCAGTACCACATTCTGCGTGAACACCCCGGTAGCGGCTCAGCTATGGGCATGTACTGCGACACCATTCCTGCCGATAGCGTAATTCACTGGTTCCGGGCTGACCGGCCTGGTCAGTGTCGTGGCCTTCCGGACATCATGCCGGCGTTGCCGCTGTTTGCACAGCTTCGTCGCTATACACTGGCGGTTATTCTGGCAGCTGAGTCGGCAGCGAACCTGGCTGTGCTGATGAAGACAAATGCACCGGCTGGCGGAGAAGCGGCCGAGGTCGAGCCCATGACGACCATGGAGTTCGAGCGGAATATGGCCGTCTTTACGCCGGAAGGTTGGGAACCCTCGCAGATCAAGGCCGAGCAGCCTGCGACCACATATGACATGTTCAAACGGGAGATTCTCAACGAGATAGCTCGTTGCCTCAATATTCCCTACAACATCGCCGCCTGTAATTCCTCCGGCTACAACTACGCATCCGGTCGGTTGGATCATCAAACGTATTACAAATCCATCCGCGTTGAACAGGCGCACCTGGCCCAGATGGTGCTCGATCGTATCTTCACCGCTTGGTGTGACGAGGCCATGCTCACTACAGACCTGGCTGTGTTGCGAACCGTCCGCAGTATTCCGCATCAGTGGTTCTTTGACGGAACCGAACATGTGGATCCGTTCAAGGAAGCCCGGGCACAGCAGACTCGCCTGGCCAGTAATACCACCACGCTGGCGGTTGAATTCGCACGCCAGGGCAGGGACTGGGAGACTGAACTTCGTCAACGTGCCAAGGAAAAACAATTAATGGCCGAGTTAGGGCTTCTGGAGCAGGAAGCCCAGCCATCACAATCCAAAACCAAAATTACGGAGGATGAAGTCAATGACATCATCGAAGAAGCAGTTGCCTGAGAAATTTGCAATAGTCTGTCCACTGTCGTTTGAGGCGGCGGATAAAAACTCATCGCCGGAAAATTCAATCCCGAGTTTTTCCATGGTTGCATACACCGGCGGGGTTATGAATATCGCGGGTTTTCCACATCCGGTTGTGGTTGACCTGCAGGGATTGAGTATCGACCGCCAGGATATTCCTGTCCGGCTGGATCATAACCCGCGTCAGGGGGTGGGCCATACCACCGGGATAGTCATTGTTGATAACACCGTCCTGGTTGAGGGAATGGTCAGTCGCGATACAGCGTGGGCCCGTGACGTTGCCCAGAGCGGAGTTAAGGGTTTTCCGTGGCAGGCGAGCATTGGGGCCGCGGTTATCGAGGCGGATTTCATTCCGCACGGCAGTGAAGTAGTCGTCAATAAACAAAAATTCACCGGGCCGCTTCACGTGGTCCGTAAATCAGTACTCAAGGAAGTCAGCTTCGTAGATAGCGGGGCTGACACAAACACACAGGCAAAGATTGCCGCCAAGGCACAGGAGAACGAAAAAATGGAAGACGTAAAAACCAGTACCGACACCAAGGCTGAAAAGACCGAGGATAAGACCGGCGAAAAAACCGGCGAGTCGCAGGAAACCGCCAGCAGTGAAGCTGCGGATAACAAAAATTCTCAAACTGAGGATTCAAAAACTCCCGCTACCATCAACGCATCGGCTGCGGGAAAAAACCCGGTGGTGGAAATGCGTCGGCTGATGGCTGATGAAACTCGGCGAATCGAGGCCATTCGCAAAGTCTGTGATGGCAAGTTCCCGGACATCGAGGCCAGTGCTATCGAAGAGGGCTGGGATGAGACGAAGACCGAGCTTCACGTCCTTCGTGCATCCAGGCCGAAGGCTCCAGCCATTCAGACTGGCGCCAATTCCGTGGAGACCCCGCAGGTTCTTGAGGCTGCTGCTTTGATGGCCTCTGGCTTGAGAGGCAAGAGTATCGAAGCGTCTTTTGATGAGCGAACACTTAACGCCGCCGATAAACTTCGCGGCCTGGGTATTCAGGAATTCTGCGAGCGCGCGGTAGGCAGGCAACTGCCACGCTTCCGTCGTGACGCTACCGGCTGGCTTCAGGCTGCGTTTTCCACAGCATCGCTGCCTGGCATCTTGAGCAATATCGCCAACAAGATGTTGCTGGAAGGCTACAACTACGTCGAAGATGCCTGGCGGCAGATCTGCAAGATCGCCTCGGTCAACGATTTTAAGGAACACACCCGCTACCGCATGACCAGCGATTTTCAGTTCCTGCCAGTCGGGCCGGATGGTGAACTAAAACACGGTAAAATCAGCGAGCTGCAGTTCGGCCAGAAGGCAGATACGCATGGGATTATGTTCGCGCTCACCCGGCAGATGATTATCAATGACGACATGGGCGCGTTTACCGATATCCCCCGCCAGATCGGTATCGGTGCGGCTGAGTCCATCGCTGATGCGGCCTGGACACGGGTGTTGAGTAATCCCACCCAGTCCGATACGAAAACCTTCTTCCATGCGGATCATAAAAATTATGCCGCTGGTACTGACACGGTCCTGAGCGTTGAGGGTTTGACGGCTGCTGAGATACTTTTCCTCAGCCAGACCAAGCCCAACGGTAAACCGCTTGGCGTCGCACCAAACATTCTTCTTGTGCCCACGGCTTTGAAGGTGATGGCTGAGCTGCTCATGACGAGCCTGAAACTCAATGAGACCACCACAGCTAACAAACCCAGGCCACAGGACAATCCGCACGCAGGCAAATTCAAGGTTGTATCCAGCACGTATCTGAGCAATTCCAGCTTCACAGGTTACAGCAACAAGGCCTGGTATTTGTTCGCAGATCCCAACCGTCTGCCGGCAATCGAGGTAGCTTTCCTCAACGGTGTGGACCGTCCGACAGTCGAAAAAACCGACGCAGATTTTAGTTCGCTCGGAATACAATTCCGGGGGTATATAGATTTCGGTGTCCGCGAACAGGACCACCGTGGGGCTGTCAAAATGAAGGGCGAAGCGTAAAAAAAAGTAGTCAGGATTCAGTAGGCAGAGGTCAGTAAAAACAGTTTTTAATTAAAAATTTATAACAAGATTGGAGTAAAAAAATGCAGGCAAGATTTATTCATACAGGCGTTTTGATCGATTACACACCCAGCTCTGCTGTTACGGCAGGGACACCCATTTCGCAGAATGGTTACGTTGGGATTCCAACTCTCGACATTGCCGCCAATGCGCTTGGCGCGTTGGCTGTGACCGGAGTCTTTGACATCGTCAAGGTATCCGGCGTGTTATCCGTCGGCGATATCATCGGCTGGGATAACGATGGTGATCCCGTCGGTGGGGTAGCCGGCAGCGGTGCAGCTACGAAAACTCTCGCGAATGCGGATTTCGTGCTGGGCACGGTGATCGCTGCTGCAGTTGAAGCTGGTGCTGTCGCAAGGACGCAGTTGAATCAGTACCCGGGCAGCAAGATTCTCGACACCTTCCCAGCCATTGCTGCAATTGCAGATATGGCAGCCCAGACTCAGGACGACCTTACCAACGGTCTGTCTCCCACAGCTGATACTACGCTGGCTGATATCACTCCGCCCGCTGAGATTACCGACAATTCCGGCGGGACAGACCCGGGTGATGACACAATTGCAGTTGTCACAAATTCAGCAAACGCAGGTTCAGCAGACCTTGCACCAACAACGGCTGCAATTGCACAACTGGCTGCCAAGGCCAATGTCACTGCCACCGCTATCACTGCTATTGAGGCCAACCAGGCCGATGTCGCAGCCCAACTGGTGAAAATCAAGGCTGACGTTGGTGCCTCTGATACCAAGATCGACGCGATCCTGGCAGCACTCAGGTCGGCGGGCATTATTGCCACGTAGTAATCGGTAGTTTTCTTTGGAAAAAATATTCGGCCTGGCTGGTGGAGTTTTGAATTATGTCAGATTTACTTAGACAACGAGCAGTGTTTTTGGAATCTAAGCGTGATTCTTTCTGCGCCAGCCCGGTCGAATACAGGCAACTTGGCGGTGTGACCAAGACAGTCAATGCCACGATGGGCAAGACGAATTTTGAAACCACGGATGAAAACGGATTCAAGATCGGCGGATCGGCTGTGGATTTTCTGATTCTGTCGGCAGCCTTGGGCTTTGAGCCAAAGTCGGGCGACATCATCGTGGATTCCGGCAGAAAGTATGAAGTTCTCGACCTTGGTTCAGACGGCCCATGGCGATGGAGTGAACCGGGTATCACATATCGAATTCACACTATAGACATAGGAGTTTTTGAATAATGTGCGAGAGTGATCAGAACCCTGTACCTGAAAACTGCAAAAATGAATTCAGGGCAATCCACACCAAACTCGACAGCATGGACGAGGCCATTCGCGGCAATGGAAAGCCCGGAATCAACACTCGGCTTGACAGGTTGGAGCAGTTTGCGAGGTTTTTATGTTTTCTGGTTGGCGTTCTTTTGATGGCCCTGATTGGAACATGGCTGAAAGGTTCGTAAATGAGCACACAGAATATTTTTGATATAGCAAAAGCAATAGTGATCGAGCTGAATTCTGCTCCATCTGAAACTTTTTCCGAAAATTTCACCGCCATTTTCAAGCTCGTGCCTAAGTATGAGATTTCGGAATTGTCGGAACTGAAGGTCACTGTCGTGCCACGCACTTATGACATGGCCAATCTTACCCGGGCTGCGACGGAATATGATTTTACCATCGATATCGGTATCCAGAAAAAACTCACTACCGCTGATGTGGAGGCTGAATGCGTAGAACTTTACCCGGTGGTCGACGAAATTATCGATTTTTTGCGAAAGCTTGAGTTTACCCAGACTCCCTGGGCCAAGCAGACCACTATTAGTAACAGCCCGGTGGTCTCGGTAGAACATCTGGATGAGAACCGGGTTTTTTCGTCACTGATAACAATTGGATACAAGGCTGTGGCATTATAAGTTTTTCCAAGGTTTTTTAAGGAAATGTTATGACAACGTATTTAATAAAACCTATCCAGGCTGCTGATTTGCGGATTAACGAATCCACAGGCGCTATCCTGATGGAACTCAATGGCACGATTAACGCCGACGTAATCAATGCCGATATGAATGCCATCACAGGTGAGGCGCCGAACAGTAAAACGCTCTACGATTTGCACCAACGACTCATTGCTGCACCGGCAACGGAAGCAAAGCAGGACAGTATCCTCGCCGCTGTTGGCCTGATTCCAACAACAACACGTGTGACAATCAATCAGAACGGCGGTTCGGCTGGTGTAACGCAGCTTATAGCCAATCTCGCTGATAACTATTCCTACCTGCATGGATTGTTTGGAACTTTTGAGCAGGCTGGGACAATAACAATCCGTGATGTTGATAATACAGCTCTTACCGGCCCGATGTCCTTTGGCACAAACGGTGGCTGGGTTCTACCGCCAACAAAACACCGGGCGTTGTGTCTGCGTTCTTCGCTGGGCCAGGGTTTGGAAATTTATACTACGCAAAAATTCAACGGCTTTGCCATCGTATCGCAGGCAACGGGAGATTAAGAATGCCATCCGATTTTAATATTCAACGTGAAGTTGTCCAAAAAACGAAGATCACAGGCAATGTGACCTATGCAAATTTCAATCCGGCGACCGGATCAAATGCCGCTGTTGTTTACATTGAACCGAAAGCCGGGCAAGGCGGAGCGATTCTTGCCCTGCTGAGTCAGATTGAGGCTCTCAGCGAAAACTATGGTAAGAAAATCTGGCCTGCAACTGCCCAATCCAACTGCAAGCCCCAGGTTGAAATCCGAGTAATTGTCAAAGACGACGTGCCGGCTGAGGAATAACAATGGCAGCGAAATATCCAATACATGGAGCAATGGACTGGTCCGACAATACCTGGGCAGCAGCGGATGCTGGCCCTTGGAATGAAGGGCCTCCCGTTGCTGGCGACAGTGTCACCATTATAAATTCTGCGACGATATTGACTCTGAAGGAACCAACTCCTGTCCTAGCCAACTTTTCTTTATACGGTGGGAAAATTATTCTCGCCGATGATGCAGGAGCAGATACTTGCGGAAGCATAACAGCAAACTCGTACGCTATCGCGACAGGTTCTACGATTGAGGTCACCGCTACAGGCCAGTATGGCACTGGACCATTTTTAGATATTTCAGGTACGGCAGCGGATATTGATTTACGTTGTCTCCTTAAATTAACAGGCGGCGATCTACTTATAGTCGACGGCTTTATTCTGGCCAGTGGTGGCGATATAGATACCGGGCCATATGATATTATTGTTACGGGCTTGCTTCAAAGAACTGGTGGAACAGTCACGTCCTGCAACATAATTCTGAAGGGTTCAGTGAATACTTCATGGAACATTTCTACAGAGCCACTGACTTCAATTCGGTTTTACACAGGCTATGACCCTAATGTAAACATGGCTCTTTATACAGAAAAGTTGATCGTCGATGCCGGAGCTACCAAACATGGCTATCAGGAAATCCGCCTCAAACCAGTGGCTAACAATTTTATTGACATCCAAGGTACGTTAGGCGGAGGGGGAGATGTACGGATCGAAATAGGATCGAATCTAAGTGCGTCAGGTAGGATTTTTACCGACTCCGATGTTGCTTTGATCGTTACTGCCGGTACGGCTTCACGTTCTTTAGAGTTATCAGGTGAGGTAAACGTTCCTGGCCTGACTATACAGAATACCACTAATTTCCAGTATACTAGCGTGTCCCTGACGAATTCTTCGGTCAGTATAGGTGATGTGATTCTCGGGTATTATTATAGTAACCTGTCTTACGGTAAACTTAGCCTGCATGGCACAGCCAAGATTGACTCCCTTATTCGTAAAACAGGCAACATATCATCTTTGCACGAAGTTAATCTTAACTCAAGTCTGATCGAATTGTCTGGCACGATTGACGGGAGTGACATCATCTTCACGGCTGATGCTGAAACTTGTCATATCGTCAACCCCATCGGTGGTAGTGGTCGATTGACAAATCTCGATCCTGACAATCAAGTTCACGCCCACGACTGCACGGTTGATGGCGATTGTGTAAATATTAGTGCCGACACGGAAGTGTACCCATCATCCGCAGCCTTGATGGGCGCAGGAATATAAGTTTTCATTTTTTTTTAATTAAAAATTAAGGAGTATAAAAAATGCCAAATTTTGTTTTAGGGAAAGACGGCAAGGCCTATTACAACGCGACGCCGATAACGGCAACCGGTGCTGTAACGGGCAGCGAGTTGGACAATATCAAGGACGTCAACACAGATTTGTCCACAGGCGAGTCTGATATTACCACTCGCGCCAATAACGGCTGGGAAGCAACTGCTGCGACTCTGAAAAAAGGCGTTGTGACTTTCAAGATGGTCTGGAAACCGGGCGATACAGGTTTTGATGCAATTCAATCCGCGTGGCAAAGTTCCGGCGAGATCGCCCTGATGTTCCTGGATGGGCCAGTGGGAACTGCAGGCAGCCAGGGTTTGTCGGGCAACTTCACCATCTCAAACTTCTCGCGTGATGAACAGCTGACCGAAGCCATGGCAGTCGATGTTACAGCCAAGCCGTCAAGCTATACCTCGTGGCACAAAGTCGCAGCCAGTTAAACATCAGCAATAATAAGCCCAACGGCTAAGGAGTTTTAACAACAATGAAAATCTTTAATGACACAAAAGGTGATGGCTGGCAGGTCGAGATCAATACGACTGTAATCAAGAGGGTTAAAACTCTGCTTGATATAAATCTCCTGGCCCTGGCTGATGATAATTTTGCTCTTTTAGACAGATTATCCAGTGATCTTATCCTGCTGGTTGATGTTCTGTACGTCGTCTGCTCCGACCAGGCAAAAGAGCGGGATATTTCAGATGAGCAGTTCGGCAGGCGCATGGCTGGCGATCAGATAATCACTGCCCGTGATACCTTAATTGAGGAGTTAATAAATTTTTTCCCAGATGCCCGGAGGCGGGCAATGATGAAGACGGTGACGGGCAAGGCACGAACCCTGACGGAAGCGATTCTCAACAAGGGCCAGGCAGCGATTCTGGAGGTGGAGAAACTGGACACCGAAGCCGTGGCCAGCGCGCTTATAAGCTCATTTGGCAGCTTGCCGGAATCATCGGAGTCGACCCCGGCCAGCTGACCCTGCGAGAACTTTGGGATATGGCCCAGGGCAGGATTGACGAGAGTTGGAATCACACAGCTGAGATTTTGACAGTTTTATACAACGTTCACAGAGACCCGAATAAAAAATCTCAGCCCTGGACAGCAAAAGATTTTCATCCGACCCATCGTCGGAAAAAGAAACAAGGGTTGCCATGGCACATGGCAGCAGAATTTTTCAAGTCAGAGTATGGTGAAACAATTTCAAAACCACAAGAACAGGAAGGCAGGTAGTAATTATGGAAGTTTTGGTAAACATTTTGAATGCGGTATGGAGTTTTTTGAACAGTGCGGTCGGTATCATGCTGGTCGTGGGTGCGACCGGTTGGCTTTTGAAAAAGCTGTATGACAAAAAGCCGGATTGGAAGAAGTATGAAGGTGCCATCATCGAGGCGGTCAAGTACGCCGAGCGTGAAATCCCCGACGAGACTCCGAACAAGTCTATGGGCAGATTGAATGCAGCCTTGCAGTATGTTTTGAAAATCCATGGTGAAGTCAATGGCCAGAAAGCTACAGAAGCGGAAGTTGCTGAGATCAAGGAAGGCATCCGGATTGTCCACGCGGAACTTGAAGCCAACGGCAATCTCAAGAAAACCATAACCACGGTAGCAGTACTACTGTTGTGCTGCGGGCTTTTATTCAGCTCACTTGGTTGCCAGGTGATTTTCCAGACTCCCGAAAGCGGCCCGGCCACGGTTGGCTCACCCAACAACTCTGCGGTAACCACCGAAGGCCAGGAGACTGACAGCAACCAGAGTCCTGTTCCTGCTGCCAAGGAAGTAAAAAATGACGTGGGTAATTAATATCATAATCGCGATTCTTCGTGCGTTGGTTCCGGCTCTGCTCAAACAGAGCCGGCCAACGTGCGAAGAGGCCAGGCGTCAACCGGAACTGAAATCCAGACTGAAAAACCGTATCAAGATTGCTGGCTGGAAAAAAGTTTCACTGATCTTGATTGTCGTGCTGATTCTGCCCGGCTGTTTCGGTTCGAGGACAGTATTTGTGCCCAGTGGAGAGCCGGTCAGACTTCGCGAGACAATCAAGGGCGCGAAGATATGGACGCTCGATAAGGACGGCAAGCCTGTTGCTGGAAAAATGGATTTACCGGAAGGCTGGTATTGCCTGGAAGACCCCGGAAGTTAAAAAATGTTCGGCCTGAAACTCAACGAAGCAAAGTCGACGTTTTTCGACAGCAAAAAAGTTTTATCCGCTACGGATAAGGCCACCCGAAAAGTTTTATCAAAGTTTGGTGCTTTTGTTCGCAGGACTGCCCGGTCTTCCATCCGTAAACGGAAAAAGATTTCATCACCGGGCCAGCCGCCAACCAGCCGCACCGGTTTTTTGAAGCGGTTTATCTACTTCGGGTACGACCCGGCAAAAAAATCTGTAGTCATCGGCCCGATCAGGCTGAACTCCAAGGTCGGCGACGCACCGCAGGCCTTGGAGCTTGGCGGAAAAAGCACTGTTGTTTCAGGGTTGAAAAACAAACGTAAGAAGAAAACGGTAAACATCGCAGCCAGGCCTTTCATGAGGCCTGCGATGGAGAAGGAAATTTTTAAATTGCCACAGATGTGGAAGGACAGCATCAAGTAGTAATAAAAAATATGAGCACTCAAGGAATAAAAGCAGGTAAGGCATTTGTCGAAGTTTTCGCTGACGATAATCGTCTCACGCGTGACCTCCGCCGTATCAGTACCAGACTGAAAACTTTTGGCGCTTCCGTACAGGCAATCGGCCTGAAAATCATGGCGGTTTCGGCTGCGATGCTGGCGCCCATGGCTGGAGCATTAAAACATTTTTCCAGTTTTGGCGACCAGGTAGCAAAGATGGCCAAGCGAACGGGCCTGTCAGTTGAAACTCTTTCGGAATTACGGTTTGTTGCCAGCCAGACAGGTACTGAATTCGCATCACTGGAAAATGCTTTCCGCAAGATGCAGCGTAGTATTTATGATGCAGGCCGGGGCTTGTCCACGCAAAAAGATGCTCTGGATGACCTTGGCCTGGCCTTCGATGATCTCAAAAAACTTTCACCCGAGGAACAGTTCAAATTAATTGGCGATAAACTCGGGAAAGTTACGGACGATACCAAGCAGGCTGCGATTGCAATGATGCTTTTTGGGCGGACGGGTACAAATCTTATCCCGATGTTCGAGGCCGGTGCGGATGGAATCTCGGCGTTGCAGCAGGAGGCCCGCAAACTTGGCCTGGTAATGTCAAAACATGACGCCAAGGCAGCGGAAGATTTTACCGATGCGATGGATGCTCTTGGCAAATCTGCGAAAATGACTGTCTTTTATATAGGTGCAGCCCTGGCACCGGCTATACAAAGAGTTGCAAAAATCCTCGCGACGGTTTCGAAGGCTGTTGGAGATTGGATTAAACAGAATCGCGGAGTGGTTGTCACCATTGCCACGATTGCAGCCGCTGTCGGTGTTGTGGGGATAAGTCTGGTCACCCTGGGCGTGAGTATCAAATTATTGAGTATTGCCTTCAGCGTCATGGCCAATACCGTTCTGTTTGGGGTCGGTGCATTAAAAATTCTGGGCATTACTCTTGCAGCAATGGTCACGCCGGTCGGTATGGTTATCACAGCCGTCGGTGCTATGGGAGCGTACCTGGTTTACGCTACCGGCGTAGGAGCAAAAGCCTTGGGATGGCTTGGCGATAAATTTGATATCCTGGCTGATGATGCCCGAGATGCGTATCGTGGAATCTCGGCTGCGATTGCTTCCGGTGATATCGGCTCTGCTGCCAAAATCCTCTGGCTGACACTTAAGCTGGAATGGACGCGCGGCACCGCTGCACTCCAGGAGATATGGGGCGCTTTGTGGTACAGCATAAACCGGACGATGGAAACGGTAATGTTTCAGATGACAAAAAAATTCATTGACACGATTTTCACAATCGAAAAATTGAAGGAAGAAGGAAAAAGCTTTTTTGCAGACCTGGCCACAACTGCAAAGATGATGGCCAGTGAGTTTGCGATAATGAATGATGCTTCACTGTCACCAAAGCAACGGGAAGAAGCTATTATCCAAAACCGGGCGAGTTTTCATGACGATTTTTCCAAGACGGAAGAATCAAAAAACGCGGCACTTGCCAATATTAATAAATCTCATGTGGCCGCACTCAAACTTGCGGATGATGAGCATTTTCAGAATCAGAAAAAACTCGATAAGGATCTGACTGATAAGCTGACCGTAATTGAAAACGGCCTGGCCAAGGCCCGGGCTGATTTTACAAATGCAGTAAATAAGGCTGTCGGCGAGGGAAAACAGAAACCAGGTGATGACGCACCGCCTGGCCTGAAACCACCTGCAGAATTGCTTGACAGTCTGAAAAATGCTGTCGGCGGAGCGGCCATGATACAGCAAAAACAGACTTCAATCGCCGGCGGCTTCCGTGTTAATCAGTCCGAGTTAGGCACGACAAGCGGTGTATTGAATCAGATTGCATCTTCGTCAAAACGTACTGCAACAGCAACGGAGCAGGTTGCAGTTAACACAGAAAACGCTAACGGTCAAACCTGGGGTTAAGGTTTTTGATTTTAAAAAGATAAAAAATGGCAATAACAGTTACTGAAAAGATGATATCTCGCTCTGGAACAAAGGGCGAGTCTGTAGATATGGTTTTCACCGTACGTGGTACTGCTGAATTCGGTGCTGCGGTAACTGCGGTTGAAGCTGAGTCTCCGGAAAGTTTTGAGGGTTTGTTCCGGCAAAACCCAAAAGTCGAGCCTGAATTTGTAGATACATGCAATCCAGAAACATCGATCTGGACAGCAACAATATCATATCGCCCGCCATCATACAGCAAGCCGCAGCAAACTGTTGTTGCGGTTGGTTCACGCAGACTTGATATCGATACGACCGGCGGAACCAGACACATAACGCAGGGCCTTGGCTCAAACAATGGCGTCATCTGGAGATTCCCATCGTCAATATCTGATCTGGGCGGAGCGATTGGCGATGACGGTAAACTCAATGTGACCGGCGTTGATGTAAGTGCTCCAAGCTGCAAAATTACAGTTACAGATGCCAGATTGTCAGCCTCGTCAATGTACCTGAAAGATGCCTATAAACTGAATTCCTGCGTCAACTCATCAAGCCTGACTCTGAGCGATGATTACATAAGTCTGACATTTGATGCCGGTGAGGTTTTGTATCTGGGTTATACACTTCGCAGGCGCACAGACGGCATTGAACTCGTGCATCAATTCGACTGCATGCCGAATCAGGCCCAGCAGGTAATAGGTGCTATCACCATACCTGCCAAAGATGCCTGGGATTATCTGTGGTTCCAGTATGAGCCTGTAACTGACGGCTCTAGATTTTTCATGTATCCATTGGCTGCGTATATAAATCGTGTTTATCGGCGTGGCAATCTTAACGTATTGGGGCTTGGTAATGCATAAGCAGGTAACAACTTCCACGCCGATTGCAACGCCAACAGCGGCTTTTCATAATGATACTATCGCGGCCATCGACAATGTTAACAAACTTATGCGCCGCGAGGCTGGCAATCCGCAGATTGGCAACAATAACGACGGTACAGTCCTGATAAAAAATGATTCCGGCTCAGATGCTGCCGCATTGGCTGCATTAGGTATCAGTGGGCCGATAGTTTTACCTGCCGATAATGAGATGTCGTTTACAACCCGTATCGCTGTCAAATGTGTATCTTTAATAACCAGTCATGTCATGGGTAAATTTGTAGTTTTGGCTGAGCCCATAAAGAACGGGAAAATCGGCAGAGCTTGGATATCAGGAACCTGCCCGGCAAAAATATATGTGGATAGTGCAGACCATGATTTTGCTGACATTACAGATGGTATCTTGAAAACCTGTGAAAACGGTACCTGTCAGATATTGTGGCAGGAACCAGGAACAGGTGCAAACAAATACGCGTTATTGAGATTTTGTGGCAATGGGTTGCCCATCGGCACCGCCAATTACCAGACATTGTCGTGGGACCATACCGAGCAGAAATGGAAAGCCGATTGGGTCAGGAGTCACTGGTAAAATGGCTTGGTCAATTTTTGATGAAAATACAGATTGGACGCAGATTGATATTATCAAACAGCCATGGGAAGCCCTTGCGGAAAGGCAGAATGCCCTTGGCGGTATGGTTGGCACTCCATACGAGCCTGTGGATATTCCCGAGGTCGGTTCTGATGTTCAGTGGGGTGGATTCGTTGAACCGTTTCGATGGTCTGGTGTTGACCAGTATAATTATTACGCATTTGCCACATATTACGGCAGGCCAAACAGTTCAGCTATCGAACCTGATACGTTTTCTTTTCAGTATCTGCAATTCTGGATTATGGGATATGGTGCGCCAAGGTTTTTTCCAATCAGAGACACTGCCGGCAATCTGGTAAGCGATTGGTCCGGTCTTGATAGTTTGCCCTGGTTGTGCTGGCAGGATTACCGTTTTGTTTTTCCTCGTGCAATCGAAATCTGGGGCGTTAATCTCAAAGATTCATTGAACGGTGGAAAAGGCTGGCGAAAAAAAGGGCCGAGATTAAAATATGATATTGTAAACTGGACAACAGCAAGCAATGTGAAATATCAGTTTGGCCAGATCGTATCTTATCTTGGAAATTATTATGAATGCCTGATACAGCATACAACCTATTGGCATGCCGCCTATCCGCTCAGGCCGGATAATGACCCTGACTGTTGGAGATTATTAACCGAAGATGGCCAGGTTGCCCGCCATGTGAATTATTACAATTATACCTATACCCGTTCAGGCAGTTCCTGGATTGCCGATCCCTATCCTTATAAAGAGGCTGACATCATCAATGGCTATGGCTGGCATGAGCCTGGCGACTATATAGGCTGGTGGCTGTTGGATGATATAAAAACAGCTCTCAATGATTTGGTCATCACAAGACATTTTTCGCATTGGATAAATGGATACTTTCAATATCAGTCGCCCTATACAATTGAGTATGCCGAAGGTGCACAGCGTGCTGGCTATGCCACATCTGATGGAACAGGTATAGAAAGAACATGGGAGGCTATAACCGCAGCTGCTATTGCTGACTATAATTCTTCATATACAGAACCCGGCGGCCATGCTCATGCCATGCAAATGAATTCTGCGTACTGGCATAAGCGTTCCAGCGGTCCATATGCCCATTATTACCTCGACTATGCCTGTTGGGTCGCGCGGGGCACTACAAAATTCCGGGCCAGCAATATTCCTTCATTTTGCGAGCGGCAAATGGAGGTTTATTACAAAACCGGGAAGTTTTCGCCGTCCTTTGATGTAGTTCTGGATTACAACAATCATGGCGACGGTTTTACCGAAGGAAAACTCTATCGCGTTACGCCTGCCATCATGGCCGCCGGTGAATCAACCGCCACAACTGTGGAAATTGGCGATACCACTTTGAGTTTGCCTGATTTTTCAGACCCGCCAGAAAACCCACCGACCTACGACAAAGCCGTCACAGGTAGCGGCTATACGCTTGGGAGTAATTATTATTTGCATGCGAATACATTATTCCGCTGGACAGGTTTTGAATATCAGTGATTAAGTTAGTCCAGTTTTTCCGTCGTTGGATTTTCTCTTAAGGCGAGCGGCGGGAGGTAACTTACCTGGCATATGTTGCTTGTGATGACGATCAAAGTTGTGTCGCGTTATTTCGTGTTGTCATCAAACCCAAACACCATCGTGGCAGGTAAAATTATTCTAGCCGCTCGCCTAAGCGGAATGCGTCAATTTTTTCGAGTGATTAAATTCAGCCGACCTTTGAAATCCGTTCGGAACGGGGAAGCTTCCGACGTTTCAGCACCGCAAGTTGTTGTCGCAGTGCGAGATTCTCAACCACCAAGCTAGCCCGTGAGGTAACAAATACGCGAACAATGAACTATAAGGCGATCGGCAGCAGAAAATTTACCGTAAAAAAAGCATGGTCCACAGAGGCACAGAGGACACAGAGTTTTTTGTTTATCTTGGCGGCTTTTCATTGATTGTTCGCCATTCAAAATTCGTCATTGATTCGACATTCGAGCTTCTTAATTGGTCATTAATTCATTGGGCCTTCAATGGACATTGGGCATTGTTTTTAAACGCCCTCTAGTACTACAGCGCGAAGTTGTCATAAATTACCCGGTATACATGAGTTCAATTGATCGACTTCGATGCCTATTTCTTGCAGGCGTCGAAGGGTTTGTTTCGTATGACAAATGCGGGCTCGTCGATTGCGTTCTTGATAGTATGCGATCCGTCTGGCTGTCCGGCGATATATTATCTGACGTGCCGGCGGCGGTAAAGATTGTGCAGCCACCCAGGCGCAGGCGGCTTGGTGAACCTGCTCCACTGTCAGGTACAAAACCTCCGCCGTTTTTTTCTCTGAGGCGATGATGAACGCACCCGCAGAACAACAGGCTCAGTTGGCTGATATACAAATGCCGATGAATCCCACGCCAGCTGCGCGTCTCAAAATGGTCCATGCCGAGATTCCGCTTGGCCAGTTCAAAACATCGTTCGATCGGCCAGCGAGAGAACGCCACCCACAACATCCATTCCAACGAAACCCCGGCCCCCACGGTCATGTTGGACACAAAATATTTGAGTTCGTCATGGTTGAGTACGTTGCGGGCAACGATCAAAGTATGGCTCGGACCAGGCAGGCCAGTAGAGCCATGCTTGCGGTAAAACGGCGCGTGTTTGACCTCCCAAACGACCGGGCCTTTTTCCCCGTCTTTGATCTTGAATCGCTTCCACTTTTGCTTCTGAAATTGACGCGAATAAATCAGCAGATTCTTCACCTCGCTAGCAGGAAGCGCCTTTCTCGCCAGTCGCGGATATCGCCGTTTTCTCCCAATTTTATGGGCTTCTTGCGATCTGGGGCTGTGCAAAATCTGCGGCTCGTGAACCCAGCCGGTAAAGTTTGATGGCACCTCGCCAATATAACTTTGCCCCAAGGTGTCAAGCCCGTCGAGGAACTCACCGTCCCGGCCGTACTCTTCGTCAAAGGTCCAACCCGCTACACGAATTCCGTTGCCCATCGCTCGGCTAATCTGCTCCAACGCAATGACGGTTTTTTTTCGATACACGACTTCGTCGGGAATGCCGGCTTCCTTGCGACGGGCCGGGTCGTCCGCCCATGATTTTGGAAGGTACAAATCGCTATCGAGCAGACATTGAAAATCGCCAGCCGTGTATGAAATGTGACTACTGACAACACAGTTGTCGATCTTTCCGGTGTTGCCGCACCACTGTCGCTGAACCCCAGCCGTGTGCGTACCCTTCTTGGGATTCCCCGTCCCGTCAACGACGCCGATGGCTTGAGGGTGAGCATGATCGCGCGCCACAATCCATTGGATTCGATCACGCATGCGATGCTCATCCCATTGAGCCGTGGCGAGAAAGCACTGCAATGTTCGCGGCGGTATGCCTGCTGCCAGGGCTATCGGTTCGATACTTTTTCGCGGCAGATCCGAGACTTGCCCGCCGATGTAATTTTGCAACCTTTCCCGCGACTCGCTTCGTGCGAAACAGTCGTCGAATTCAGCCAGGAATGTCTTCAGTTCTTTGCCCATATTTTTGATTCGTGTGACGTCCATGCCGATACTCCTTATATTTTGCGTATCTATAAAGAGTTATCGAAACAGTCTGCCTAATAACTTGAGCTTACTTCGCGCTGTAGTACTAGGCAGGTAAAATTAGTTCAGCCGATCGCCTAAACACCGAACAATACCCATTCAAGTCCTCCTAAATAGTGAGGACACGGGATGATTCTACCAAGATTCACGGGATAGGGCAATAGTCATAACCCCTTACAAGTAAAGGACAACGAATATTCTTGTGTAGAACAAATTTTTATCTTGACATATGCTAACATGTTGGTATAAGATGCAATGTCAATGGCATGACAGTCAATTATCTTTGAAGTTTCAACCCATGCAACATACACGCCTCGTCGTTGGTATAGAAAACGATACTTTGCGTAAGTGGCTTTATTTCAATTGTTTAAGTGGAATGATATTGGGATTCTGTACGTTGCAGTTTCCCCAGTACTTAGTATGACAGCGCTATAAGAATTCTGCACTTTTTTTAGCTTTTGCCGTTTTCTTTCGGCTGGCATATGATGCTTCGTTACGTATTTGATAATATTGGCACTGTTTTTTTAGCCGGCTCCATGAATGCGGAAACTTCTGCCATATCTTCCATGCCAGCATATTCGCAACATCGGCAACCTGTTCCAGCGTTATCTGCGGATTTTTCCCCCCGAAGCCGAGTTGTCTGGTCGGACAAAAAGTACATTGCCAAACGGCTGGCAAGCCAGTGGCGAATCAGGCTTGTATAAGTGCGAACTTCAAATGCTCCCAATCCGCATTCCTGTTTGGCTCGCTCAAACCACTTTTCAACATGCCATCGGCAAAAGGCGATTTCCAGCAACGTCTCTAACTTTTCCCTGGCTGGGGCATTGCTTACAAAAAACTTCATTTCGTCTGTTTGTCTGTTATGGGCAACAATCAGCCAATAGCTGCGATCTGTCGGAACCGGACAATAGGCCTTGCCGTCCTGGTGTTTCACCAGATAAACCTGGGCCGACTTTACATGCCATACACATTGGCCTCGGGTCGTATCCTTTATTATCATCTGTTTCCAGGATTGACCGTAAAAGGCTGGGCTGTGAGAAACAATTTTATCCGCACGGTGCGAAGAATGCTCAGCCTTATGCGATTTGCACGCAGGTTTTTTGGCCCAGACTCTGAAATTGCACGGAACTTCACCGATGGCTTTTTGCCCAAGGCGATCCAGTTCGTATACAAACTCTGGCACCTTGCCGTATTCTTCATCATAAGTGACATAATCAAAACGCAGGCCGGCTGACATGGTGTGCTCAAGCTGCTCAATAGCTATCTTCCAGACGGGACGATAGGTAAGCTCGTCAGGAATACCAGCCCGTTTGCAGCGGTCGCGATCTTCGTTCCAGGATTTAGGCAAATACAGATCGCTGGCAACAACACAGCTGAAGGGATTCGTGGGATGGTTATCTGTATAAAGCAGATGCTGGCCGATTACACAATTGTCTTTTTTACCTGTTTCACCGCACCATTGACGCTGAACTCCGGGGGTGTGCTTTCCCTGCTTTGCGTGTGCCGAGGCATCGAGAACTCCGATTGAAAACTTACCGTGCTGGCGTTCAACAACTTCACGCACAAGGGTCTTGTCAACTTGCTGATGATCCCATACGAAAAAGGCCAGGAATTCCTGCAAGGTACGAACAGCCACACCGCTTGCCAACGCGATCGGTTCTATGGATTTGCGTTTCAGATCAGCCATTAGTCCCAAAATATACTTTTGAAGATAATTAAATGTTTTGTTGCGTTTGAAGCAGTGACGAACTTTCTCCAGAAATTTTGCCAACGCCGGCTCAAATGAAGCCAATTGCTGATAATTCATAACCAAACTCTCCAAATTAAATGCCTTTGAAAAGTTCATCGGCTAACCTCTAAAGAATTCTTGAGCAGAATTAGCGCTGTCATATTAGGCCTGTTAACTGAAGGAGCAAAAGATGAAAAGGACATGTTTATGGCTTTTATTGACAATTGCGACATTGGGAGGCATTTCATTTGGCCTTGAACCAGGAGATTATTCTGAATGGGCTACTGGTGGGGGCTATGCTGCTGAGTATTGGGGAGCCTTTGAATCAAAATTCAACGGATATGTACAACTTGGTGCAACAATTAGTGGGGGACAGGCATATGATATTCGAACAGTTTTAAAATTTGACATCAGTGATTTGACTGCTGGTGAAACCGTCGTTGACTGTAAAATCATCTTTCTGCATGAGGGAGGTGTATTGTCCGAAAATGAAAACGTAATCATCAGTGTTTTCCCTTCCACAACCGTTACCGCCCAGTGGAATGATTTTTTCAATACTTCCGCAACTGATAGTAAAACAGCTTTTGCTGCTGACGCGATGGGGACTTATGATGGTTCTCACTATTATCTGGTGGAGGTTGATGTTACCGAGTGGGTCCAAGATGCGGTTGATAATCAGGAAGATGTTTTTGCTGTACGGCTAAGTACTCCGTATTTACTGGAGGCAGGCGCGTTAAACGGCAAAACATTGCCGTATGTAAGATGGCTTGGAGCTACTGGAACGGGTGTTTGGCCAGCGGCTCTCTCTTATACGGTTCGTCCGATTTCTAAAGGCCATAGGGTTTTGATGAAGCACGGCTTGCAGATTCAGGCACTTAGTAGCCCATGGCAAAGTGGTTTCCTTGATTCTATTGGGATAGATACATGGGAAGATTCATATTTTACAACGGTTTCCTGTAATGCCCATCCTAATTATTCATACCAGACCAGCCATACAAATACTGTTCCATGGGATGCAATGTCTTATGCAGAGGGTGGCGTGTATTCGCTGAGTAGCATGGGGGTTCCTGCCGCTCTTAAAGAAACCCTCGTGGGGATCCAAATTGGAGATGAGCAATCGATTGCCGTTACTATTCCCCAGGCCAGGATAGATGCTTTTGCTACTGAACGTGCAGCATTTCCAAAATCTCTCATGTATTGTAATAACAATCCCTTGTATAACCTGGATTCTTCAGACGTTCATACCCCAATAACACTTTCTATGTTAGGGACTTACATGTCAGCTGTGAATCCTGACATGCTTTGTTTTACCGAGTACGCGATGTGTTTTCAGGGGACTGACTATGTGTACGATTATGAAGGTGGCAGTCCGACCATGATGTATGAGGATCTTGAACTTTACCGAGATGCCGGATTGGCGGGTGTCGATGGGACTGGTGCTAATCCAATACCGGTTGGGTGTTGGATACAGAATTTTATATGGGACCATCCTCATACTAATCGCCGTATTATGAGCGGGTCAGAAGTTCGCTTGGCACAATTTGCTCCCTGGACTTTCGGGTTTAAATTAGTGAAAGCTTTTGTATATGGTGATCATACTGGCATAGAACCACAATATCAGATAATGTTTGAGCACGATGAAAACGGTCTTTGTGATTACGACAGTCCTGAGGATCATTTTTATTCTGTCGCTGAAACCAACCGCCAGAGTGGGAACCTTGGAGATTCACTGGTTCGTTTAATTAATTATGGAGTTTACATGAAGCTGGGGCTGCATGAAGACTCTAGCGAAGAAGTTGTTTCTAATTCTCTTCCTTCAGGCGTTTCAGAGTGGACATACGGCTGTGGTGCCGATCCATACATTACATATATCACTGTTGCAAACCTTGGGGCTAAAAATAATGGTGATCCAGGTGATGTGATTTTGGGCCTATTCAAACCCCTCGACTCTTCTCTTGTACCATCTGGCCATGAGGATGACACTTACTTTATGGTGACTAATGGTCTGACAGATGCCACGGGAACTGCGGTGGACTGTTCATTGAGAATAAGGATTGATTTTGATTTTCAAAGTTCAGGGATAACTCGCCTTTTGCGTAAATCTCGAGATACTGGAGAGGTTGAAGTCGTTAATCTAACTCCACATCTCTATCCTGGCCAGTATTACCTGCTTTTTGATCTTGATGGCGGCACTGGCGATCTGTTCAAGTTCGATAATGGTCATGGTTTTTTGCCAAATTCTACAACGTCACCATGATTCTCTTGCCGTTTTGTGGAAGTAAACTGAAAATTGCTGAATTGTTGCGAATGAAATTTCGTGGCGATTCAGCAATGATTTCAATGACATACCAATGGTTGTCATTGTACTCAGAATTGGAAAAACTTCCCAGAAACCGTCTAATTTTTTTTAGTTTTTCTAAAACATATATTGACAACAGATCAACTTATTGGTATAACCTATTTTAGCGATAGGATTTTGGACTTAGGCAAAATAAAACAATGTGAGGAATTTTTCAAATAAGCGACTCACAGAGAAAAGAAACCTTTAATAGTAAAAAAGGATGATTAAGTATTTTTTAATTAGGAAAAGTTTTTTTTCGGTGGAGTGGTTTCGCCGGAGCTTTGGACATTATAGTCATAC
The DNA here is from genome assembly GCA_963664745.2 of Phycisphaerae bacterium. Lineage (GTDB taxonomy): Bacteria > Planctomycetota > Phycisphaerae > SM23-33 > SM23-33 > B1-G9. The sequence continues at coordinate 99,359 of CAXXMC010000004.1, read as the reverse complement.
AAGGAGAGTGGAGATGAAAAAAGTATTAGCAATTTTGGTTATGGTTTTGGTATGTCAGGGAGCATTTGCCTCCGATGCGGGTGACTACTATCAATGGGCTACTGGTGGTGGTTATGCTGCTGAGTATTGGGGAACATTTGAGTCAGATTTTAACGGTTACCAACAGCTTGGCGCAACAATGAGCGCAGGAACAGTCTATGAAATTCGACCAGTGTTCAAGTTTGATATCAGTGGCCTTGATGTTGGTGACCTTGTGGGAGCAGGGAAGATTACATTTCTGCATGAAGGTGGAATTTTGGCGGAATCTGATGATGTGATGATTGAATCTTTTCAGAGTACAGAAATAGCAGCGAGCTTCAGTGATTTCTTTTCTGCTCCGGCGACAGCTTCCAAAGTGGCATTTGCCGCCAACGAGATGGGTGTTTATGACGACAACCGCTACTACTTGATAGAGGTTGATATCAATGACTGGCTTCAGAGTGCGGTTGATAATGGCGAAGATGTTTTTTCGGTTAGGTTAAGCACTCCATATTTGCTGGAGGCAGGTGCTATGGACGGCAAGCCGCTTCCTTACGTTAGATATCTAGGCCCTGTCGGGACTGGTCTTAAACCTGGCGTTCTAGCATACTCTGTAGTTCCGGAAACAACCTTATTGGAAGGTGATGCCAACCGCGATGGCGTTGTCTCAGCTGGTGACTATGCGAGCGTGCAAGCTAACTTTGGTGCCACTGGTACGCCGGGTATTCTTGGCGATGCGAATGGCGATGGTGTTGTCTCAGCTGGCGATTATGCATCCGTACAATCCAACTTCGGCAATACTGCTGGTGCAGGCATTGTCCCCGAACCCACTATGATGGCTATGATGGCTTTGGGTGGGCTAGCTGGACTGAAACGTCGCCAACATAAATTCACGGTTGTTCAGTAGTAAATTCCATGACATCTCAGTGTTACCAAGGCATTCTTACTTGTTGAAATCTAACTCCTATTTGAAAAGTATGTTATGTGTTTTAGAGGTTGGAATATTGACAATTTTTAAACTTATTGGTATGATTTAGGAATACATGGTGATACAGAATCGAAACAATGGAATATGAGGTTTAAATAAAATGAGTTCAACAACGGGTAAACGAACAAAGACAAGGAATTTACTTCATAAACAGCTCTCAGATAGAATGTTAGAAGAAATTCGCAATGGGAAGTTTCCATTGGGATCCAAGTTGCCGAGTCAGGCTGAACTTGTTGCCAAGTATGAAGTTAGTGTCAATACGATACGCCAATCACTGCTGTCTCTTGAAAAGCGTGGCATTATTCGCAAGGAGCAGGGTAAAGGTAGTTTCGTAAGTCTTCAAGCCAATCAATCTAGAGGTAAAAAAGCGTTGAGAAATGTTGGTTTGGTTTTTGAGCGGACGTATCATCCTGAAGACGTCCAAGCTGAATCGCAGTTTCTGCTTGCTATTTCAGATGTCTGTCGTGAGCAATGTATTCGATTAGTTGTTGTCGAGACTGAATTTGATTCACATCTGGGTGGGGAGAAGCTGATTGAATCATTTGATGGTATGCCGCTTGATGGTGTGTGTTTGTATCTTCATGAAGCGGATGGGGCGGCGGAGAGGATTTCTTCGTTGCAAAATGAATTTGGTGCAGCTGTGGTTGTGTTTCCAGGTACAACAAATTTGCCAATGCCCATGGATTGTATAGATGTTGAACTCTGTCAAGGTGTAAGCCACATGATGAAATACCTTCTTGCCTTGGGGCATAGAAGAATTGGTTATGTTGGACCTTTTGTTACGGAATGCTTAGCTGGTGACCAGCAGCTTACAAGCGGGCGGATTCAGACTTATCTCAAGGCTATGAAGGACGCTGGGATCAATGTTGATCGAAGCATTGCGATTGAGACTCCAGTTTCAAGTGAACCCAGTCCTGCCAACTATGAGAAAATACTGGATATTGTTCGTGGTGATAATCCTGTTACAGCCATTTTCGCAGCTAATGATTGGATGGCAAGGAACTTGCTGCACTGTTTCTGGAAAGCTGGTGTCAAAGTTCCCGATGATGTTTCTTTGGTAGGCTTTGATGATCTCCCGTATGCAAGGGAATTGGTACCCTCATTAACAACGGTTGCATTTCCCTTTGAGCAGATTGCCAAAACTTCGATTCAGCTACTAAAGCACAGGATATATGGCGAAAGACAATCTCTGAAAAAAGTTACCCTTGCAGCAGAGTTGAAGATAAGAGAGTCTGTAATAGTAAGTAAAGATGATTGAGCAAGTTTTAATAAAAATAGTTTTTTGTTTTTCGGTGGAGTGGTTTCACCGGAGCGTTAGATGTTAGAGTCATTATAAGGAGAGTTGAAATGAAAAAAGTACTAGCAATTTTGGTTATGTTTTTGGTATGCCAGGTAGCATTTGCGTCACCTGAGGGTGACTACGTCCAATGGGCTACAGGTGGTGGTTATGCAGCTGAATATTGGGGAACATTTGAGTCGGATTTCTATGGCTATCAACAGCTTGGCGCAACAATGAGCGCAGGAACAGTCTATGAAATTCGACCAGTGTTCAAGTTTGATATCAGTGGCCTTGATGTTGGTGACCTTGTGGAAGGAGGGAAGATTACATTTTTGGATGAAGGTGGAGTTTTGGCGGAATCTGATGATGTGATGATTGAATCATTTCAGAGTACAGAAATAGCAGCGAGCTTTAGTGATTTCTTTTCTGCTCCTGCGACTGCTTCCCAAGTGGCTTTCGCCGCGAACGAGGCGGGTGTTTATGACGGCAGCCGCTACTACTTAATAGCGGTTGACATCAATGACTGGCTTCAGAGTGCGGTTGATAATGGCGAAGATGTTTTTTCGGTTAGGTTAAGCACTCCATATTTGCAGGAAGCAGGAGCAATGGACGGCAAGCCGCTTCCTTACGTTAGATATCTAGGCCCTGTTGGGACTGGCCTTAAACCTGGCGTTCTAGCATACTCTGTAGATGTTCCTGAACCAGCGACGATTAGTCTTTTGGCAGGTGGAATGATCTTCGGCTTAGTAAGACGTAAAAAATAAGTTATATTTTCGAGGGTGGTGTGATGTAATTCATACCACCCTCAATTTTTTCCAAATTTTGGAAAGGATGTTTGATGAAAGTTTACTGGCCACAAAAAACATGGTTGTTGATTTTATTTCTCTTGTCAATGAATTCTTTGGCACGGGGGCAGGTACTGGTAAATGAAGACTTTGATACATGGACTGGTGAGCTACCTAAAGGCTGGGTCTTTCAAGGGTGGCATAATGATAAAAAAGCCAAAATAAGCAAACACGAGCGAGACAAGGGCAATTCTGTTTGTATTTCTGGAGTTCAGGCTCCCGATATATTGAATTCTTTTTCTTATCAGTTTTGTGGTGTAAAAAAGAAAATCGAAAAGGAACTTCTTGTTAGTTTTGATTATAAATTTGAATCAGCTAATATGCCTCTTTTTGTTGCACTTTCGTCAGGGCCCGGTTGCAGTGCACCGGCGATCAAGAATTTTCCAAGATTTATCTATGATGGAAAATGGCACAGACAAGAGATAGTTTTTTATACCGATGGATTGGTTAATGACGATGCGGTTATTGAATTTATTCTCGAAGGAGCTGTGAAGGAAATTGATAAGGTATATATAGGCAACGTTATTGTTAGACAGAATATTTTGCCTAAATATGACGCATTTCTTTTTTCGCCTGGCAGTTTAACAATGATTGATAAGACCCCAACAAATAAAGTTGGCATTGAGTTGACTTCCAGAAAGGGGACTGCCTGCTTTGTGGTGAGTGTTAGGCAACAAAATGAAGACAATGTTCTCCTTGAAAAAGAAGTTAATGTTTCTTCATCACAAAAATATTGGTTGGATTTGTCGGATTTTGCGGTTGGAAAATATAAAATTCTAGTTGTAAATAAGGGTGGAAATGAACTGGGCAAATGGATCATTAACAAAGTACCGTTCAAAAAAAACAGTTCCTGGTGTAAAGATAATGTTCCGTATGTAAATGGCAAACCATTTCTTATCCTGGGTATTTTTCATGCAGGTGATCCAGAGCTTGCAATAGTGAATAGGGATAACAAAAAGTTGGGCAAACCAGCAATTGCTCGAAAGCAAATGCTGAAAGATATCAAACAACATGGGTTCAACACAACGATTCACGGTTGGCGAGTTGCTTCCAGTGATTTTATGAAAGATGCTTTGAATAATGATATTATGGTCATTTCAGAAAATCTGAGCCGGAATGTAAATGAGATTGAAAGAATAAAAAATGAGCCGGCAGTTTTAGGTTGGTATGCCTTTGATGAGCCTACTACTGACAAAGTTGATTTTTGCATCAGATCATATGAGGCATACCGAAAAAAAGACCCCTATCATTTTGTTACTGTCGCTTTTAATGCGGGAGGATTGGGTTTTGGGAGGGAACGATTTGCAGATGCCCCTCTTCCGGATGCTTACCCTATCCGAAATAAAGACAGTGGTGTTGGCACAATTGCCACGTTTGTAAAGACTTGTTATGAGCAGATTAATTATGATCCGGCTGGTACTGTTATTCCAGTAATTCAACTGTTTACTTCTGATTCATGGAATTCTTTTGAACCAAATCCACAACAGGTGCGTGCGGAGACATTTACCGCTTTAACTGCCGGAGCAAAGGGTTTTCTTTATTATGCGTGGTATACAAATAATGAGTCAAAAAAGGGAATGAGCAAAAACAGGGACAGAACTTATTGGTTTCTGCCTGAAAGTGAAAAGTTATGGGATTATATCCCAGAACTTCTAAGGGAAGTAAAATCCTATGAAAATTTCATTCTTTTTGGTAAAGACACTGAACATGTAAAAGTTTTGCCTAAAACTGCGACTATCCACAATCGCACGGTAATGTTTGAAAATGAGGTTCTTGTTGTTGTTGTTAATTCTGACGGCAAGAAAGCTGATCCCATCAAAATTTGCTGGCCTGCAAAATGGCCTGATCCAACGATTTTAAGTGGGCCAAATGTATCATCAAAAAAACGTACCATGATTTTGTCAGGCTATGAAGTAAGTATTTTGAAATTTAAGCTTTAGAGAGGTAATAAAATGAATTATTCATCGGCAAAAAAAGAACGAACTGCTTTCACACTTATTGAGCTTTTGGTTGTAATAGCCATTATTTCATTACTTGTGTCAATTCTTTTACCTTCGTTACAGAGGGCAAAGGACTTAGCTAAGGATGTCATCTGTAAAAGCAACTTGAAAGGAATTGGAGCTTCTCACCAGATATGGGCTAATGACAATGATGGCTATATGATGTGCTGGGCCATGCCTTTAGATTATTTAGGTACAGGAGTGGAATTGAATTCCAGTAGGACTCCATATGCGTGGAGCTATATTCTAGTCGACCGTGAATATATTTCCGCAACCGTTGAACGAGGAAACTCACTTTTTAATTGCCCCTCACGCGACGAAAATCAAATACTTTTAGATCCTACGGGTATCCGGGAGTGGTATTATACAGATCCTGATTATGGGTATAATACTATTTTGGGGACGTATGTTGCTTCTGGTGGATACAACTACTATTTCCATCAATTTAGTGAAGTTAAAAATCCTAGCGAAACAATTGCTTTTGGTGACAGTAAATACGGCTATATTTTGTCTGCCAGTCACTCTTGGGCTGCAGGGCGTCCTAATCCAAGACATAATGATCTTTCAGAAGCAAATTACTCTTGGGTTGATGGACATGCTGCCTCGAGAAATGCGGATGAATCTGATACTGCCATTTTCTTTGTCGGAAGTGATGAATACTATTATTGGGTACCTAAAAAGGATGGTGACCCTATCGATTGGCTAATAGCATATTTTAAGATAGATTGGTAAAATTCAACCAAGTGAGAAGACGATAGTGCGCATAAAGCCAGGATAGGCAAGTTGGTCAATCCATAACTATCCAAGATTAAACATCTACCCGAAACTTAGCTGGCATATAGGCAAAAAAAACAATCATGAGTATCAGCTGCAACAAAATAAGAAAAAAAGGAAAGAAACATATTGTATATACTCGACAAAGGAATTTGTTTGTATTTGGGAGCGGAATTTGGTACGCGGTCCTTATTTTATGGCTTATTATATTACCGACAAGAGATGCAAATGCTCAAAATGGCTCGGTAACGAAGGGACACGAGTTATTGCTTAAATACGGCTTGCAGATTCAGGCACTTAGTAGCCCATGGCAAAGTGGTTTCCTTGATTCTAGTGGGATAGATACATGGGAAGATTCATATTTTACAACGGTTTCCTGTAATGCCCATCCTAATTATTCATACCAGACCAGCCATACAAATACTGTTCCCTGGGATGCGATGTCCTATGCAGAGGGTGGCGTATATTCTATGAGCAGCATGGGGATTCCTGCCGCTCTTAAAGAAACCCTTGTGGGGATCCAAATTGGAGATGAGCAATCGATTGCCGTTCCTATCCCCCAGGCCATGATAGATGCTTTTGCAACGGAACGGGCGGCATTTCCCACCACCATGATTTATGGCAATAACAATCCCTTGTACAACCTGAATTCTTCAGGCGTTCATAAGCCTATAACACTTTCTATGCTTGGGACTTACATGTCAGCCGTGAATCCTGACATGCTTTGTTTTACCGAGTACGCGATGTGCTTTCAGGGGACTGGCTATGTATACGATTATGAAGGTGGCAGTCCGACCATGATGTATGAGGATCTTGAACTTTACCGAGATGCCGGATTGGCGGGTGTCGATGGGACTGGTACTAATCCAATACCGGTTGGGTGTTATATACAGAATTTTATATGGGACCATCCTCATACTAATCGCCGTATTATGAGCGGGTCAGAAGTTCGCTTGGCACAATTTGCTCCATGGACTTTCGGGTGCAAAGCCGTAAAAGCATTTATCTATGGTGATCACACTGCCATCGAAGAACAATATCAGGTGATGTTTGAGCATGACACAGAAGGTAATTGTGATTATGACAAGCCTAAGGAGCAATATTATGTGGTTGCTGAAACCAACCGCCAGAGTGGGAACCTTGGAGATTCACTGGTTCGTTTAATTAATTATGGAGTTTACATGAAGCTGGGGCTGCATGAAGACTCTAGCGAAGAAGTTGTTTCTAATTCTCTTCCTTCAGGCGTTTCAGAGTGGACCTACGGTTGTGGTGCCGATCCATACATTACAAATATCACTGTTGCAAACCTTGGGACTAAAAATAATGGTCATCCTGGTGATGTGATTTTGGGCCTTTTCAAACCTCTGGATGCTTCTCTTGTCGAGCCAGGTCTTGAGGAGGACACCTACTTTATGGTGACTAATGGTCTGACAGATGCCACGGGAACTGCGGTGGATTGTTCATTGAGAATAAGGATTGATTTTGATTTTCAAAGTTCAGGGATAACTCGCCTTTTGCGTAAATCTCGAGATACTGGAGAGGTTGAAGTCGTTAATCTAACTCCACATCTCTACCCGGGCCAGTATTACCTTCTTTTTGATCTTGATGGTGGAACAGGCGATCTATTCAAGTTTGACAATGGCGCAACGTTCATAACCGAACCCTCGACGCCGGAAGTTCACTACACATTCAAGGAAACTGCACCAGGAACATGGGAGGTATTGGTTGATCTGACTGGCGCTACAGCTGGGCTGTCTGCTTATGAAATTTGGGTTAATGGTGTGGAACCATCAGATATCAGCTATGCGGAAAATACTCTTGGCACATCTATTGACGGATTTATGTCATCGACGCTGCTTCAGGGCGACGTTGATGGTAATTTCAATGCTGGTAACTATCAAAACTATGAAAGTGCAATTGAAAATATCGGAAAGTATGATGTTAACGAGACGGATGGAACTATTGTTGTTGATTTGGATGCACAGGCTCTTCTTGGAATTTTGACGACTCCAGCGGGCCTGACAGAGGAGAATTTTCGCGTCGGTTTAGTGGGTTTGCTTAATGAGTTAGGCACTGGTTATTTCGATGCAAATTATCTCGTCGCGACGTTTGACGTCATCAAGTTGTTACTGCTCCCAGGCGATGCAAATGGCGATGGTGTTGTCTCAGCTGGTGACTATGCGAGCGTGCAAGCTAACTTTGGTGTCACTGGTGCGCCGGGTATTCTTGGCGATGCGAATGGCGATGGTGTTGTCTCAGCCGGTGACTACGCAAGTGTGCAAGCAAACTTTGGTAACACAGCTGCAGGTGTCGTGGCTGAACCAGCAACGCTGATGATTTTTGGCATTTGTATGATTACAATGGTTATACGAAAAAAAAGTATTGTCTAGTTTTTTAACAATCCACAAGGATTTGGGATAATACTGAAAGGATAAATGTGACTAATATTGGATTGGGCGAAAAAGAAAAATGGTTTGATGATTATGTGCAGAAACACATGATTGATGTTGACGGGATTGTTTATTCCCGTATTAATGTCGATACTGACGCCCCTTTTTCTGAAGATGAAATTCCATCTGAGTTTGAGTACTTAAAAATAGCAGGTTTTTCTACTTGTGAGATTATGAACTACGAAGACTCTGGCATGACTACAGGCGCTTATCTTGCGGCATTAACCTATAAATATCTTGTAACAAAGGATGTATCGGTTTTAAAAAGGGCAGAGAAAGTATTTGATGGAATATGTTGGATTTATGAGCTGGGTAAACGGGAAAAAGAAGGGTATTACCCCAAACCATACGGCAAGAATTTATCCGATGAAACAAGTTCTGATCAATATCTTTATTCGATGAAAGGTATGATGGTTTATCGGCAAATAGCCTCCTCCGAGCATATTGATAAGATTGGTCGCATGATTCCGAAGATGGCTGATTTTTGGATCGACGGTGACTACAAGCGAACTTATTTTGGAATCAAAGACATGCAGTGGCCTATTGGTCGATTCCCTTGTTTTTTGATCATGGCCTATGTCGTAAGCCACGATCAAAAATACTTAGACGAATTCAATCGCCTTAACGAAGAGTTTGAAGTTTACAAAAAACCTTGGGAATCACAGATTTATAACCGCCGGCGTGAATATCCGGATTTTTTTAGTAATTATGAGAAGTCGCATGGGAGCAAATATGTTCTTGGCAATACGCCAGAATGTGCGGTTATGGATATTATGGAGAATGATGAGTGTCTTCAACATAGTGATTCTTATCGGGATGATTGGATGCGAGTAATTAAAATAATGTTCGACGAAGGGAAAATGCTCATCGCAGATAATGGCTATGCCTATATGAAAATGTTGTATGATCCAAAAACAAAAGAAGTTGAAATACCCAAACCTGATTTTATGATTCCACCCGATAATCTTGAGATAGATTGGAGTTTTGAAGGATGGATAGGTAAAGTTTACATGCCTCGCAGTACAAGTTTTGCCAGAGTTTGTGTAAATGTTTACAAGTGGCTTGGCTTGCAAGAGGCAAAAGGTCTCTTGCTGAAAATTCTTAATGATATTCAGATTAATAAGGTAGTCGACTATCTTCCCGCAGATGAAAATCAGTTACTTGAGAAACATAAATTTTTAACCAAACAGGTTTGCTGTCATTCAATTTGTAATTGGCTTTGGGCTTATTGGCAGGGACGCCACGAGGGGGTTGTTGATGAATTCATATATTAGTGAAATTCAAGCTATTGATATTCACGGGCATTACGGTTCGCTTACTCGCGGAAAATCTAAACTTTGTGATGAATGGATGGCTGCAGGAATCCGGGAAGTAATTCAAAGAGCCCAACTATCCAATATCAAAATAACGGTTATTTCGCCGCTGGGGGCGTTTTGCTTGCAGGGAAATGCTGATGTTGTAAAAGCCAACCTGGAAACATATAGTGAAGTAAGTAAAAATCAGGAGCTTTTGCAATGGGTTGTTGTGACACCCTCTCAGCCCAATACGTATGTCCAGGCAAGCGAATTGCTGGAAAGCAGGAAATGCGCTGGAATAAAAATTCATCCTGAAGAACACAAATATGGTATTGTTGAACGAGGATGGGAACTATTTAGCTTTGCAGCGAAACATAAAGCTATCGTTTTGACTCATAGCGGCGAACAAAACAGTATGCCTGAGGATATGGTTAAATTTGCAAATGATTTTCCAGAAATTACACTTATACTGGGACATTTGGGCTGTGGATGGGATGGTGATCCCAGCCACCAGGTTAGGGCGATACAGCAGAGCAAGCATGGCAACATATTTGTTGATACATCCAGTGCAACCAGCATTCTTCCAGGACTCATAGAGTGGGGAGTAAGCGAAGTTGGAGCAGATAAAATCCTTTTCGGTACTGACTCTCCACTATACTTTACTCCTTCACAGCGAGCAAGAATTGATAATGCAGAGATTTCAGATAATGATAAACGGCTTATTTTATCTGAAAATGCAGAAAAGATTTTAGGAATTAAATGTTTAGGCCCCAATTTGGCATAGCCGTATCCCGCAAGTTTGCTGAGGAATTGTGTTCATTTTGCGTAAAAAAGATGTTTAAAAAACTATTTGGAGATTGATTGATGCTTAACAGAGAAACATTTAGAGGATTGTGGGCAGGCTTGCCTGTCGCATGGGCTGAAGATGGTACATTTGATGAAGTGACATATCGTAATGATGTCGAAAAATGCTGCCTTGCTGGCATGCCTGGAGTTTACAGCGGAGGAACAACCGGTGAGTTTTATGCTATGGAGTTTGAGGAATTCAAACAGGTAGCCAAAGCAACTGTTGAAATCTGCCATGACAATAATAGGCCTGCTATGGTCGGATGTACTTCTACATATAATCGTGGGGCCATGATGCGTGCAGATTATGCAGCCAGCTTGGGAGCTGATGCGATACAAGTTGCCCTACCTTTCTGGATGGAAGTACCCGATAGTGAAATTCTTACTTTTTTCAAGGATGTGTCGAGTGCTTCTGGTGGAATACCGCTTTCTATTTATGAAACAACCAGGGCAAAAAAAACATTATCCCTGGAACAGCATCTTGAAATTAAAGAAGCGATTCCTAACTACCTCATGGTAAAATCAAACGCGAACACTTTAGGTGACAGCCGCGAAGGCTGTAAAGCATTGTCTGAGATCGTCAATGTTTTTGTTAGCGAACATAGGTTGGCAGAACTTGGCCCTGTCGGTGCTGCTGGAGGATGCAGTTCTTTGATATATTATAATCCAAGAGTATTGCTCACCTACTGGGAGAATGTCGAAAATAAAAACTGGGATGTCGTGAATGAGACATGCAAAAAGATTAATGCATTCTTTAGTTTTCTTGGAGAGGAGTTTGACGCGCGAGGCTTCACCGACAGCGCTGACGATAGCCTCGGTGGAATATCGAGCGGTTTTCTTGGTACAAGTCTTAAACGCCGCGCACCGTATCCTCATGCTACCCAAGAAGATGTTCTGACTGTTCGGAAATGGTACGAGACCAACTTTCCTGAAATGTTGGACCTTTGATCCTTTACTTTGAGTATCTATCTGGAGCATGATATATCAATAGGTCTTACATTGATTGTGCGAATGCCTGCCTTAATTGTTATTGATAAAGATAAGTAACCGAATGATTTTGGAGAAATAAGATGGTTTTATTGGGCAGGAATTTATTTGAAAGAGAAATTTCATGGATTGCACCCGAGAGTGTATCTGAGAGAAAGAATGTTCATTTCCGGGCACGACGTAATATTTTCAGGGATGCTTTTGGTGACGGCAAGCTTTCGATAGCTGCTGAAAGTTATTATGCTCTTTGGGTGAACGGTGAATTTGTTGCGAATGGACCGGCCCGTGGAACTTATAGCTGCAATTTTATCGATGAGTACGATATCGATGTATTTTTGCAAGATGGTGAAAATATAATAGCTGTAGAAGTTTTTTGTAATAATTATCCTACCTTTATTGCCAGCCCGTCACAGCCGGCATTGTTAGTTAAGGTTGGAGATGTTATTACCGATGAATCCTGGGATGTTCAGATTGCCTCAGATTGGCGTGATGATGTTCCTAAATATACTCTACAGATTGGTTCGATGGAATTCAGAGATATGCGGCTCGAACCGCAGGGATGGCAGGTGTGTCAGGATAATTCCGAATGGCAACAGGCCGTTGTACTTGCATCGGATCTTCCAATATATTCGAAGGATCTTTTTGTGCGGGACGTTTGTGATTTGGAAGCGAACGTTTTGTTGCCGGTTAAGGTTCCTGTGATAAGCTCTGTGTCCCCTCTGGCTGATTTGAAAGATGTTAATGTAGCTGAAATTATAGGGGGGGAGGCTTTTGGTAACTATGAAGGGGAATTTTCAGAGTATGATATAGTTGCGGGTAACCCTGCGAAGATTATGCCCCAGCCCGATGGCGGTGGGGTGGCAGTGATTTTTGATTTTGGCCAGGCGATCATTGGCGGGATATCGCTTGATCTTGAATCTCAGGACGGCATGGCTGTGGATGTCTGCTATGGTGAGTCCATTGAGAATGGTAAAATTAATCCGCTTCGGCATCATTACCGATTTGCAGACAGATATATTTTAAGGTCAGGCCGCCAGACAGTATCAAACCCTTTGCACTTTCGCGGGGGTCGCTATGTGCAATTGATCTTTCGTGATTTTAATGTTCCTATCACAATAAACAAATTCGAATTTATCGATAGGCGTTACCCGATAGATTCTCCCAATAAGTTTGAGTGCGATAACAAGATGCTAAATTCGCTTTGGGATAAATCTCTTGCAACGATGAGCGCTTGTGCAACTGACACTTTTCTTGATTGCCCATGGCGAGAGATGTCATTCTGGGTTAACGATTTTGTGGTACAGCAGGAATTTTGGCATCAGCTTGTCGGGCGACCGGATCTGGTAAAGCGGTCTTTATCGCTAGCTCTCAGCCAACCAGCGAGTAATGGCCTTGTCCCAGGCGTTTGCCCATCTGATGGCGATGATCATTATATATTATTCCCCACGAATTTGTTTCTGCCGATAATTCTGAAGGACTTTGAAAGATATTCAGCCGACGGTGATTATGTAGTCGCAGTTTTGCCAGAAATTGAGAAAATATTTAACATTTGTCACCGGTATGCAGATGGAAATAACTTGCTTGACCCTCCGGTAAAGTATTGGAATTTTACAGACTGGAGTTATGCGCTTTGCATGAATATTGAACATTTTGATTCAGAAGAATATCCACTAAATGGGAGAAATACATGCATAGTTAACTGGTTTTTTTGTTTGGCAGCAGATGCACTGGCGGAACTTTATATAGACAGGGATAATGACAAATCTCAAAAGTATGTAAAACTAGCCAAAAAAATATCCACCGCAATTGTTGAAAAATTCTGGAATGAAAATCTGACTTGTTTCAATGAATTTATCGATCAGGATGGACCTGCTAGCAAAATCTCGCATGCGCTGGGGATATTGAGTGGTCGGTTACCTGAAAAATTTATTCAGCCTTGTTCATTGGCCTTGTCTCGTGACGATTGTCTAACGCCTGAATTTTATATGATGCATTACGTCTTCAAAGCACTTGCGATTACGAATAACTATGACGGAATTTTGAGGCTTATTAAAGAATACTGGCAGCCCAATGTTGATAGCGATTGTCCGACGATATGGGAGGCAAATGTTTACCAAACGGGGAGCCAAGCCTTCTCAAATGCGGGAAGCATGTGTCATGCTTTTTCACTTGCTCCTGTAAGCTTTTTTCAGCAAGAGATATTGGGAATCAAACCGCTTAAAAAGGGGTTTGAAATATTTTCTGTTAACCCCTGTGAAATCGGATTAAATAACGCTTGCGGAACAATTAATACGCCAAAAGGTGTTATCGAAATGAGTTGGAAGAAATATGATGAAGGCTTAAAAGTTAATATTGTTATTCCGGACGGCCTACAAGCAGTTTGTCACGACGGGAAGGTTTTGTTTAATGGTTTACATGAGTTTATTATCCAAGGCAAAAAACGTTAATGAGTCCAGAAACAAACAAGAGATATGATGTGGAACCATATTTCGATTATCCACGATCTATCCATAGATAAAAAAATCAGGAAGAACGATTATATTGCAAGGCAATTGCAGTAAAAGTGACGAACTGGTAAGACTTGGCGATGTTATCGAAACCTCGAAACTCCTCAGGAGCGTAATTGTATGTTGGATTTTTTGAAGCTACACAACCAGTTGCGAGTTTGGACTAATCGGTTATATACGCGATTGGTGCGTGGTTCATTCGGAGCAATGGGGAAAGGCTGCCAGATAATGCTGCCATTTAAATCAGGTAACGCTATAGATATTTTTGTGGGGGATAATGTTATCATTTGCGCAGGAGCCTGGATTGATTGTTTTCGTGAATATGGCAAACAAAAGTGGCATCCTAGGCTTGAAATTGGTGATGGAACATACATAGGCCATCGTAGCCATATAATGGTTGTTGGTGAAATGAGGATTGGCAAGAATGTTCTTATAGCCGACAACGTTTACATTTCCGATAATATGCACAGTTTTGAAGATATTACTCAACCTATCATGCCTCAACCATTGAAACATTCACCGGTAACAATAGAAGATGAAGTGTGGCTGGGTGAGAATGTCTGTGTTTTGCCGGGTGTTACTATCGGTAAACATAGTGTTATTGGTAGTAATTCTGTGGTGACAAAAGATATCCCACAGTACAGCATAGCAGTTGGCAGCCCTGCTAAAGTCATTAAACAATTGTATTGATGTGAAGGAATATTCTGAGGAGGCAGTTCTTTAACACCCATTTATTTAAGTATCTGCTCAGTGGAATTTGGATAAAACACCAAGGTTCTTGTTAAGCAATTAGGTATTGGCGTAGTCGTCTTTTTTTGTTACGTATTTCGAGGTAGAAATAGGGTATACTAGAAGATTATGTGGAATTGAATGATATAAATTCTAATTTAGATATTATTTGTTTGAACTAGAGATGGAAATGCACAAGAAATTTATTTTTGAGAAATTTGAAACATACCTGGCTTTGATTTCGAAGCGTATTGTTCTCACCAGTGTCAAGCCGGAGTCGCTTGAAGTACGTGATCCTTCCTTTGAACATTTTGATTGTCCCGAAGATAGCGGGGATTGGAAGTCGATCCAGCGTGGTCAGCATTGGGGATCAAAACAGAACTGGACAGATTTTCGAGCTAGTTTTACTGTTCCCTTAGATTGGAATGAAGGCTCGATTGATTTCTGTATGGAGCATAATTGTATTTATACTGAACCTTTCATCTGTTCAGAATTGGAAGCAGCTGGCCCGGAAGGGCAAGTTTTCATAGACTCCCAACGTGTTGGAGCTATTGACCGTGAACATCATAAAATTCGGCATAAATTTATTACAGGAACACGCTATGATGTAAGGGCTGTGTTTTTTGCTGGGCGAACCGCCTGCGATCATATTCTCCAGAAATTCTGTTTAAAGCAGATCGACGTTGGGACAGAAAAACTATATTATGACATCAAGATTCTTATCGATATCGCCAAACTTTTGGAAAAGACTTCCAGGACTTATTACGATATTATTCATATTCTCGAAGATACCATAAGGCAACTGGATATGCGTGATATTCCGGAAATGACACTTTCAAATGGACACCAGCGATGTCTCGAAGATAAAGTTTTTTATAAGTCGGTTGCCAAAGCTCAGGAAATTTATGATCATGGGCTTACCAAGCTTCAGGGTACCCCAGATGTGCCGTTTGTTTCGGTGGTCGGTCACTCGCATATCGACCTTGCCTGGCTTTGGCCGATACGGCAGACGCACCATAAATGCGTCAGGACTTTTGCTACCCAGTGCCGTCTACTGAACCAGTACGACACGTGGGTGTACAATCAATCAAGTCCACAGATATATAAGTGGCTGGAGTTTGATGCTCCTGATCTTTTAGAGAAAGTCAGAGGTTTTATCTCTGATGGAAGATGGGAGGCAGAGGGGGCGATGTGGTGCGAGGCGGACACCAATGTGCCGAACGGCGAATCACTTGTCCGACAGCTTCTTTACGG
Source organism: Phycisphaerae bacterium (assembly GCA_963664745.2). Taxonomy (GTDB): domain Bacteria; phylum Planctomycetota; class Phycisphaerae; order SM23-33; family SM23-33; genus B1-G9. The sequence goes on along the minus strand of CAXXMC010000004.1, from coordinate 83,387 downwards.
TAAACGATATTTCAAAAACAAACTTGGCGTTGACAGTCGCATTTTATGGTTGCCCGATGTGTTTGGTTATTCAGGAGCATTGCCACAGCTTCTTAAGCTTGCCAATGTGGATGGTTTCGTAACCAGCAAGATAAGCTGGTCTCAGTATAATCGCTTCCCTTACGATACATTTATGTGGAGAGGTATAGACGGAACTGGTATCCCAACACATTTTATTACAACCCCATGTAAAGGGACATGGATCCTCACTTATAACGCCATGATGCAAGTGGATGAAGTCAAGGGCACATGGGATGAATACCGCCAGAAGTCGCTTGGGATTGAACCTCTCATATCATACGGACATGGCGATGGAGGTGGGGGACCTACAGAGGAGATGATCGAAAACTCGCTTCGCATGAGCGAATTGCCACCAATCGAGAGTTTCCCCAAACTTCGTCACGAAAAAGTTTTGACTCTGATGAAACGGGTTTGCCAGAAAGCTTCAAATATGCCTTCTTGGGATGGTGAACTTTATCTTGAGTATCATCGCGGAACTTACACCTCACAAGCGTGGCTTAAGCGAGATAACCGCAAGAACGAAATACGGCTTCACAACATTGAATGGTTGGCAAGTATTGCAGCCGACCTTTACACACTCGACAAACCAGCGATTGATACAATATGGGAAGATCTTATGCTCTGTCAATTTCATGATATTCTTCCCGGTTCATCGGTGAGCGAAGTCTATTATGATGAAGTAAGACCGATGCAACAAGCGATGGCTTTAAAGCTTGAAAACATGATCAAAGAGGCAACGGATGCAATTGCTGCAGAGCTTGACACGTCGTCCTGTGTAAAACCACTGGTACTTTTCAATACGCTTTCTTGGGACCGCAGTGACCCTATAAAACTGCCCGATGGAACGTGGGTGGATGGTGTTATAATTCCATCTGGAGGATGGATTGTGATAGATGCTGCTCAGGAGACAAAGCTGTCGGACAGGGAAATTTCAATATCTCCTGATGGTACAAAAATGTCGAACCATTATTGGAATATCGAATTTAACAAGAAAGGCCATATCTGCACACTGACCGATAAGAAAAATAATCGCGAGGTTTTGTCCTCGGGTTATGATGCAAATCAGTGGCAGGTTTTTGAAGACCGGCCGATGGCCCACCCAGCTTGGGATATTGACCTTTACTATCGGGATCATCCGCTTGAGGGACCTAGCCTTATCTCACGTAAGGTTGTCGAAAATTCACCCGTTCGAGTTGCGATCGAACAGGTTTGGCATATGCCGAGCATCGGTGGCGACAAGACCAGCACCATAACCCAGCGGATTGCAATTTACGACAAGAATCCGCGAATTGATTTTGAGACAACCGTCGACTGGTACGAACATCACCAACTGCTCAAGGTTGCTTTCCCGGTTAATATCCACTCGACTGAAGCCACCTTTCAGATTCAGTTTGGCCACCTCAAACGACCTACCCATACCAACACTTCATGGGATTTGGCAAAATTTGAAGTCTGTGCACATCAGTATATGGATTTGGGTGAGCACGGCTATGGCGTTGCATTGATGAACGATTGCAAATATGGTCACGATGTTGACCGCAACACTATCCGGCTGACTTGTATCAAATGTGCCCAGTCACCCGACCCGCTGGCGGATCAGGGATACCATGAATTTATTTATTCGCTGCTACCGCATCATGATTCGTTTCAGGCGGCTGGTATCGAGAGAGCTGCCTACGAATTGAACACTCCGGTGATTGCTTGTCAAACAACCCCTTCGACAGGCCAATTACCACCAAGCTTTGCCTTTGCCCAATGCGATAGCGACGCGATTGTTATTAGCACGATCAAACCGGCGGAGGATGATGATGCAACAATCGTTCGTCTTTACGAATCATACGGTTCGCAAGTATCAGCCTCTATAACATTCACAAAAGATATTAGCAATGTTGAAGTTGTAAACTTGCTCGAAGAATCAATTGTTAATGATATTGATATGGTTAAGGAAGAAAACAAACTTTTATTGAAACTGATGCCTTTTCAGATTGTTACGCTAAAAATTTCATGATTTCAAAAAAAAACATTGTGTGGCATGAACTTCGAGGTTTGAGACAAACTCCATCATATACAGAAACAGATTAACAAATACAGGGAAATTATATCGTTGCCAATACGGATACAGAAAAACTTATAAATGTTACTGCATCTGGAGTATGCTGATATTGAAAATTCAACACTCCCTCTGAATATTTTGAAATTTTTTTTCAAAAGTTGACACACTACATGAAAGATCAGGATGTTTAAAAGCAAAGAAACCAACTCAAACAATGGATATTTTAAAAGTCAATTTTGATGAATTTATAGCGATTACTGTTGCTGGTGATGGGATGTTTAAAACCGGAGTTGATGGGGTTAGGCGGATATGTACACCTAAAGATGGGAAAGTCGAATTCATAATTTACTCGGACAAGATTCTGGCGTATGTAAAATCGGCGATGGGATATCCTGCGATATATCCGTTTAAGCCTGCTCAATACGAGTCACCTGCCGAGGCAGTTTTGATGGATCTCGACGGGACCAGTGTTTACAGCGAGCCGTTCTGGATATGGATAATCCAGCAGAGCATCGCCAAACTATTGGACAACCCAAAATTCGAGCTTGAAGATGTGGATGATCCCCACGTTTCCGGCCATTCTGTATCTGAGCATCTTCAGCATTGCATAGATAAGTATTGTCCTGATAAAACCGTTGAGCAGGCACGCCAGTATTATTTTGAGATTACTCGATATGAGATGACCGAGATAATGCATGGGCGTGGTAGGACCGATGCTTTTGTTCCGCAGGCGGGGCTTAAAGAGTTTTTGTACAAGCTCAAGGAGAACAATATCAAGGTTGGGCTGGTAACCTCGGGGCTTTATGAGAAAGCTTGGCCGGAAATTTTGTCTGCATTCAAACAGTTGAACATGGGTGATCCCAATGAATTCTACGACGCGATAATTACAGCCGGTTTTCAATCCGGTCCTGGCCAGGCAGGAACGCTGGGTGAGCTTTCGCCCAAGCCGCATCCATGGCTTTACGCGGAGACGGCAAGAGTCGGGCTTGGCATTGCCCCGTCCCAGCGTTACAAGGTTGTGGGCATGGAAGACTCAGGTGCTGGTGTGGTTTCAATTTGCTTAGCTGGTTTTGCAGCTATTGGTATCGAAGGTGGGAACATTGAATCCAGCGGAACCGAACCGTTGCTTTTTGCAAAGTGCAAAAACCTGACCGAAGCACTGCCGCTTATTTTGGGGCAGTAAGAAAAATTAATAATTTTGAAAGTGTAGAAAACAATGGAACTGAAAAATAATATTTATGTCGTTAGTTTAACTCACTGGGATCGTGAGTGGCGTTTCCCTTTTGAAAAGACTCGCATGCTGCTGGTGGAGATGATGGACAGCGTGCTTGATCTGCTTGATAATGACCCTGATTATAAATGTTTTCATCTGGACGGCCAAACTATTTTGCTGGATGACTACTGTGAGGTTCGCCCTGAAAATATCGATAAAATTCGCGGATATGTCGAACAAGGAAGACTGATGATAGGCCCGTGGCTGGTGCTTCCTGAAGAGAACCAGATGTCTGGCGAGTCGCTTGTACGAAACTTATTATGGGGTGAGAAACTCGGACGCAAGTATGGCGGAAATATGAAGGTTGGTTATTCTCCGACCAGCTGGGGGCAAGTAAGCCAGATGCCCCAGATAATGAGTGGATTTGGTATCGACAACATAATTTTTTACCGGGGCATAAGTCCAGACCAGTCACCCGATAATTTCTATATATGGGAGGGGCCGGATGGTAGCAAGCTTCTTGGGATTCGTCTGGGTGATTTTGCGCGTGTAGGATTCTTTCACCTCGTAGATAGGCCGGTAGGCTTCAATCGTGGTTGGGGTAATGAGTCACACGATTGGAATATTGGAGGCAAACCTTATCGTTTGTGTCAAAGCGGGTCTGCAACGCCTTATGAGTTTTATCACCCGCCATCTGGGTGGCATCTTGAAAATCTTGAAGAAAGTCTTAAGAATCTTGAAGCTAGAGATATAGGCCAGTGGTTAACCCCGTGGGCGCTGTCCTGCGAGTGTGATGATTGTACTGGTCCGTTTGTTCTTACTCCCAAGATCATTGCTGAAGCAAACAAACTAATAAGTAATGATAAACAAATCAAACAGGGCAGTCTACCAGAATTTGTAGCTATGGCACGCGAATACATCAGTGAGGTTGAACTAAAAATCCTCAAAGGTGAGATGCGAAATTCCCAGAGAGGTGGCCTGTTTACTGATATCTACGCAGAGATACAGTCCTGTCGAATTCCGACAAAGTACTTGAACCGCAGGGTTGAGTTTGCTCTTCAAAGAAAGGCAGAACCGTTGGGAACGATCGCATGGATGCTTGGCAGAGAATATCCTATATTTTCACTGGATCGTGCGTATTATATGCTTTTGCAGAATCATGCGCACGATTCGATAGGTGGCTGCGGCCGGGATGCTGTGGATGAAGATGTTCGATACCGCCTGAAGAATGTGGAGATCATCTCGAAGGGGATCATTGAAGATGCCGCCCGTGCCATCGCGGGGCAAATCGAGACCAGCGAGATTGACGAAAACGAAATTATTATTGTTGTATTTAACAGTCTATCGAGAAAGAGAACCCAGGTAGTAACTGCCGAGTTCGATATTGCAAAAAAGAAGAATATTCAAGGATTCAGACTTTGTCAAATAGAGGGAACAGAAATATCTGCACAGCTTATTTCAAAATCTAACTGTGAAGCTATTTTCAACCATCCCTACGAAGCTCCATGCCGTATGAGTTCGGATCGCTGGGAAATTAGTTTTCAGGCAGATAATCTTCCTGCAATGGGTTACAAAGTGTTCCGTGTGATTCCACTTGAAGGTCAGTACCGTCATGAAGGAACCATGCTGACAGGTGTCGCCTTAATGGAAAATGAATTTCTTCAGGTGCAAGTTAATCCCAACGGTTCTGTTGATATCACCAGCAAGGAAAACGGGATTGCTTTGAAAAACCAGAACATCTTTCAGGACCGAGGAGAAGTCGGTGATTACTGGGTTGGCGCCTTTCCCAAGCAGGACAGGGTAGTGACAAGCCTAGGCTGCAATGCAGATATTGCAGTTATTGAGAATGGGGCGTTGTGTTGCGCTATTGAAGTAAATTTAAAAATGGAACTTCCCATTGCAGCCGCTTATGACGCTACAAGCCGGCTTGATCAGACAAGACCGGTCAATATCACAACTGTCTATAGGCTCAACCGCGGCCAGCGTTATTTGCATATAACAACGACAATCGAGAACACGGTTAAAGATCACATTATCCGAACTCTGTTTCCGACAGACATAGAAACTGATACCGCGTTTGCACAAACGCCATTCGATGTGATTCATCGCAATATTAAACTGCCAGATACACGCGACTGGCGAGAGTCTTACAAACCTGTTCAGCCACACTTGAATTTCGTTGATCTTACCGATGGCAAAAAGGGTGTGGCTATTCTTAATATGGGCTTACCTCAATATGAAGCGGTGGATGATCCACAACGAACAATTGCGTTAACACTTTTGCGTGCGCATCGCGCTTGGAATTCAGTACGGCTGGCCCACTATCCTGATCAGCCGGGCACTCAATTGCAAGGAATCTATACATTTGAGTACGCCGTTTTGCCACACAAGGGTAACTGGGAAGAGGGCCACGTGCTTTATGAGGCCGAGAAGTTCAACATTGCTCCGGTTGTTGGCGCTGCTGGTCCAGGCAAAGGTAAATTGCCGATGGAGCTGTCATTTGTTGAACTTAAGGGTGATGGGCTTGTTCTGAACGCACTCAAGAAAGGCGAATGGAAGGATTGCATAATTATTCGTATTAGCAACCCTAGCTCAAAAGATGTTATTGGTTCAATAAAACTGCATGCCCCCATCGCCAAAGCTGAAATTATCAATATGATGGAAACCGAAGTTCAACAGGAACTGACAATAAGTGAAAACTCTGTTTGTTTGGATGTTCCTTCCAAAAAAGTAATTACTTTGCGTATTTTAAGGGAGCAATTGTGAGATAAGAGCTGAAACTTAAAAAACACGTAGTAAAACTAAAACCACGATACCTGCTTTAATAATTCACTGAGATTGCGTTTCTTTAGAGCCTGGATAATTTTCTTATGTTTTCTCGCATCGACCTGAAGCGTCTTTGGATTTTGCTTTCCGGAAGTTGAACTTGTAAGCATAAAATTGGCTGATTTGTAAATTTTCAGGAGCTTTTCGCTTTGGGCAGAAGCGACCAATATTTCATGAAATAGGAGGTCTGCTTCGTAAAAACCTTCCACCATTGAATTTTTCGCGAGGCTGTACATCAGTTCCACAATCTCTTCAAGGCGTGCTATATCCTTGGCGGTTGCATTTTTTATTGCGAGAGTAGCTGCGCCGACTTCAATTGCCTGTCTGGCGCGAAACAGATCATCCGATTGTTGCGGATTTAAAGAAATAACAAAAAAACCGCCTTTGGCACCTGAAACCAAAAGGCCTTCGCCTTCCAGTTTAGAACATGCTTGGCGAATATCGGCACGGTTAACATCAAAACGGTCAGCTAAAGTCCGTTCAACCAAGCGTTGTCCAGACTCTATTTGCCTGGAAATAATCATCTTGCGTATCTCAAGATAAGCCTGCTCTGATTTGTTAATTTTAGCCATAAGAGAATTATACCCAAAAAAAGAAAATTGTAAAGCCAAATTTGGTTGACAATATAATCTGTAAATGGTAAACCATATGAAGTAATTGACAAAATCATAGCTAGGAGAATTCTTATGTCTAATATGTCTTTGAATATGTTAAACGAATCAGAAATCTTGGCGTTCAACAAGAAAACACTGGAAGTTTTCCAGAACGTAGGAGTCAAAATAGCATCAACCCAAATCCGCAGCAAGCTCCGCCAAGCTGGCGCAAAAGTTGATGATACTACTGAAAGAGTATGCTTTCCTGCGGAAATGGTGAATGAGATCATCAAGCAGGTTCCATCGCAGGTGACAATGCAAGAACTGAATGGTAAACGGCATGAAGTTTCATCGGCGAACCCATTTTATACCGCAATTATTCTTGATCCATTTATCAGTGATTACCACGATGGCCCCAGATCTCCAATTTTAGAGGACGTTCGCAAGCATACTATTGTTGCCCAGCACCTTAGCCGTGTTGGCGGAGTTATGCGTATGCAGCAGAGCGTAACTGATATTCCCGCACCGGAGTGTTATGATCGGACAATGGAGGTTTTTCTATGCAACCATAATAAGCATATCCAAATAATGCCGACCGATATGGATAATTGTCATGTTTGGCTTGATATGTTTGATATTCTTCGTGATGAATATTCCTGGAATGACGGGGATCCCATAGCGTCAATTGCCTCGGCTGTAACAAGTCCGCTGCAATTATATCAGGACAACTGTGCTCTTATTGAAATAGCTGTGAAGAGAGGTTTTCCATTATTATCCACAGTATGTCCGATGGCTGGAGCGACAAGCCCGTATTCACTTACCGGCTCTGCCTTAATTGCAAATGTTGAAGCTCTGTTGGTGGTTCTTGTTGCGCAGGTTTTGAAGCCCGGGCATCCATGCTTCTATTATGCAGGGGCATCATCGGTAATGGATATGCATAGTGGCCATGATCTATATTATAAAGCCGAGAAGGCGAAGTTCAAACTCCTTGCCTGCCAATTGGGCAAATTCTATGACATACCAATAGCCGGTGAAACAGGTGGAACTTTGACATACAGGCATGATTTACAGAACGGAGCTGAAAGTATGTCGCTGATTCTTTCAGCGATCCTGGCAGGGCAGGCTTGGTTCGGAGGGCTTGGAAGCCTTGGTAACGCCAACGGTATGAGCGCGGAGCAAATGATAATTCAGGACGCTCTTTTATCGATGGCTGAGTATTATCAAAGGGGAGTGGATTTAAAAAATCTTGATCGAGATTATGAATCTATTGAACAAACTGGTATTGGGGGCAGCTATTTGATGGATGATTTGACACTGGAAAATCTGGGCAGCAATGAGTTTTTTGACTCGGATGTTTTTGATTTGACTGGTTTATATAAGGAAAACCCCACATCAATCTATGAAAAAGCCCATCAGAAGGTTACTGCTATAATTAACAATCACAAGCCGGTTGTTCCCGAAAAAACACAGGAAAAAATCAAAGCTTTTTTCAAAAAATGAAGTGATATATAAAAAGGAAAGAGTACTATGAACAGTATAGAGTTTTACCTTGATTACGAGAAGTTGGTCAGTCGTCACGTGGTGGTGACTTGTTAAAGGCCCCTAAACCTACTCGAGTATGTGCAACTGAATATTGATGACTGAGCCTTGGCCAAGAGCAGGGTAAAAAGTCAGAACCAAAGGCTGATTCAAGGGAGCAATTCCAGAGTCATCAAGGCAGCTACGATCTCTAGTAAATAAAGAGTTTTTGCGGCGTGGAACCGCTGCAAAAGGTTTGTTGAACTGAACTGCGGATGAGTACTTGGGGACTGATCTGATGGCGAGACCTTTATCAGGGGAGCTTGAAAACGGCTTGAGGTATGATTGCGTCGAGAGTGGTTTCGGATGGCATCTAATAGACGGCTTAACAAGCATCATGGATGGTGCGGTGGCCGTGTGGCGATCCTCAATATTGTGAGTTCCACTCAGGGTGCTGCTCCACTTGTGTAAATAGCGGGAGCCCAAAAGATGAAATATAAAGCATTAATTGTTGAACGTGATTCTGAAACTATCGATTCCATTGTTGATATTCTTGATTCCCTCGGTCACAAATTCGACACGGCATTCAGTCAGTCTGACGCGATGAAGCATATCCTGGCAGGGGAGTACTCCTATATTCTTCTCGATCTCGAAATCCCAGCACGAACGCAAACCGGCAGACCACGTATTCAGAATACGGAGAATTTTCTTGAGCGACTTTGCCATGAAAAAAATGGTGATTGCCCGCCCGTAGTTATCATGTCAGCCTGCGCCGCCGTGAATACAGACCACACGGTTGAGATGATGCGGCTGGCCAAGAGTTTACACACCAAAGGGGCGACAGACTTCGTCAGCAAGCCATTTCCTACAGCTGGAAGAACTTTGGACCGTGTAATCAAGAAGGTTCTTAGCATCAGTCGTTCTCAACATGTGAATACTGGGATTGCCAAAAAGATCAGGGAGAAGATAAAAGAAGAATCTTGCCTGAACGAGAACGTTACGTCTTCAGATTTGAAATGTTCCAACGCTTGGCCAAATGTTCCAAACGAGCCGATCACGCTGGATAATTTCATGGCAAAGTTCTGCCGGCAGGAAAAAGGAACATACATCGTTGGCAGAAGGAAGGCTCTTCTGGCTGCGGTGCGCAATGAATCTGTTAAATTGCCAATGTACGTTAAGCCGTGGACAAGGGGTCAGGCAAAGAAATATCCCGTACATGATCTGCTTAATGCCTGGCCGAGTTATGTTGAGAGAAGTCTCGTCACCTCCCTGCTGCCCCAGTACCAACAGGTTTGATTGAGAGGTAGACAAATCCATAACGTTATGGGATACTGCTTGCTTGGATAACAGGAACCGGGAAGGATTTCAAATGACCATGGATATGAATATTCTGCCTGCACCGGACGATCTGGCTGGTTGGAAGATGGCGGAGCATGTTTTGAGTGAGCGAATCAGCTATCGCATTCGGTCTTCGCGTCTTGTCAATCCCGCCTTGCTTAAGCAGTATTTCGGATGCAAAAATGATGATTACCTGCTGGATAAATATGCTGACTTGGCGGTCGTACATGCCTTCACAGAATGGGTGGTAGACGACTACCGCCCGATTCTGCGGAGCCCAGACAAGAAAAAGAAAGGCAAAAGCAAGCGGGGACGCAAGGCCATACGGAGAGGAAAAACATTGGCCGAGAAAATGCTGGCTGCGGGGCTGCCCGTGGCCGAGGGCAAAGTTCTGGAGGAGTGTTCCCAAGCTAACCCTAGCATTTTCATAATCATCAGTGTAGATCCCGGTGTCTCGCTGACCGTTGAAGATATCTTGTTGGGCGGTAAGCGGCTGATACACGACAAGATGCTTTCGGGGTGTGTGCAGCCCGGCCAGTGCCTCACCGGTCGAGCATTTCCGGTGGGTCAATTCTACTTCTTCACTCCCATGGGGCCATGCCTGCCGAATAGCCTGGCTATGGAAGCGGCGGACTACCTCGAATCACTAGGTGTTGAATTTACACATGAAGGGTTACTTCGCGGTGCCAACAAGTTTGGCTGGTTGTGGGACTGGTATGATGACCAGTCTTCAGAAGGCTACATGCCTCAGATTCAAAACACGGATGGCGACGAACTCCTCTGGCAGACAGCCTCGTTTTCAATTGCGGATGAACAGGTCGTCAGGGAAGCATTAACTACCCGGGAAGACATAGATTACGATGACGAGAATGACGAATATCTTTGGTTCAGGTGCCAAGGCAAAGATGCCGTGATTCCGGGGGACACGCTCAGCTTGGGACGCATGCGATTCGTCATGGATGAACTCATCCTGGATGTAAATTCTGCCGAGAGGCTGAGATCCGCCAGGAAATGGTTGGAAGAGATTACTGGGGTGAAATACCAGGGAGTCAGGACGCAAGATATCACCGACATGTCCCGGGATATTCCCATGGATGACAGGATGGGCCCCGAGGAAAGTATTGAGATGACACCAGAGTTGGCTTCTTCTCTCAATAAATATTTTCATGATCATTACATGAAGTGGCTGGACATGTCCTTACCTATACTGGATGGTAAGACCCCTCGCCAAGCATGTAAGACCGAGGCGGGCCGCCAAAAAGTGGCCATGCTAATCCGCACGACATCCCCTCCGGCTGGCAAAGCAAATGCCCAAATCGACATCCCACGACAGGAGATGTTTCGATCGCTTGGCCTAGAATCGGAATAGGTTCTGTACACAGTCAATGCAATATGCATACATTGGAAATGGCCAAAAGTCACCCCCGGGCCTCACTGCCACTCCACGTGGAATTAAATTTTTATCAGTGTTTGCCAATGGCTGGGGTTTGAGGCATAATCATTAGAAAGCAATGGGAGAATCAGTATGAAGAACGTAGAAATGATTATGGAAGGAAATATCCTGACGATCAAGGTAGACATGACCAAGGAATTCGGCCCGTCGTCCTCTGGCAAGACTATTATCATTGCCTCCACAGAGGGCAACGTGAACGTCCCTGACCGGGACGAGAAGGTCGGGCTGAACGTTTATCGCAAAAAGCCGTGAGGCTTGGCTCGCATGGTGAACTTATCAGCAGACTTACACGGCCGCGTCTGCCGGGCACATCAAAAAAGTTCCGAGCAGCCCAATTGCTGCCCGGCTAGCATGTGTATTCGATTCTCTCGGTTCACTTTTCGACTGATCTACTTCTTCCTTCTCTGTAGCAACGCAGTCCCACCCAAAACCAAAACTACTACGGTAGTGGGCTCTGGAACAACACCGACACCAACAAGATCAGGACCTTGATAGCACTCACCATTCGAGGCGATACGAAGTCCAACCAGATTCGTCCAATTACTGCTGATACTGATTCCGTAACCCCGTACGTTCTGACTTTCAGCAATTTCCAGCGTATCTAACCTCCAAAGAGGATTGAACGTCCCTACCGTGTAATCAACCAATACACCACTAGTTAGCGTGGGTGTGTAGTCGCTGTAAATTGATGTATCGAGGTCTGATGTATCGGCAGCGATGATACCATAGACCATCATTTTGCTGTTACCACCTCGCTCCAGCAGAGCAACTTCGACACTCGTTTCATCATCATCACCTGAAAGCGTAAATCCATCGAAATATAAATCTACATAGTACGTCGAACTGATTTCCTCGCCATCCAGGATGTAGCTCATATTTTTGTATACACCAAAACTACCAAAAACTTCGCTGAGCATACCACCGGATGTAGCTTCATCAACATACAACGAACCGTTGTCGGCCCGGTCGGGGTTAAACATGTAAGCGTTCTGCCCGGGCCCCATGTCGCGTGTTTCGACGTCATTCCACCCATATAACAGTCTGGGGCCATTCGCACGAGTAGAGATGTAACCATCGCCAAATCGCAGGAAATCCGCGCCAGTCATAACCGTGGGTGACCCGGTAAACCCCAGACTGGTCAGTTCCCGATCACCCCCGTGAAGCACCAAGGTTGCCCCCGACGCATCGATAACCGTTGCACCGGCGGGTACGGTCATAAGCGAAAAAACAAGCACAACAATAACAGTGATTCCAAAAAAATAACGTCGAGCAGTCATAATATCCTCCTCTCACCGCCCTCCAAGGACGGCTTTTGAGCTTTCTCCGGCATCATCACCGGTGTTTGAGCTGGAACCTGCCAACACAGCAGATTTTTCCTCTCTTTCCAACTTCTCAAATGGACATGTCTGTCTGAGCTTTTCCTTCGCTAACGATTTCCTCCGTACCGACAAACTGCGGAATGATTATTGCCGCCAAAATGCCGAGCAATATGACTACAATCACAATTTCGATAAGTGTAAATCAGGCTTTCATAATCATTTATCTTTTTAATGTTTTGTGATACCCCACAACATGCTAGACTCCGGGCTGACCCGAAGGCCCGCCCGGTCAGTGCGTCAGGCCGCTCGACGGCGGCGGATCAACGCCAGACAACCAAATGCCAACAGCGACAGAGTTGCCGGTTCGGGCACAAACTGCGACGTGTTCAGCACAGCACCCACGATCTCGCCGGTTGAGGAAGCGGTGAGAGCCGCCGAGCCATCTTGGAGCATGTAATAGTCCCACTCATACAGGCCGGCTGCGTTGAACATCGGATCGGTGTAGATGTTGCCAGTACCAGTACAATATGGTGAGCCGGTATCGGTATAGGTGGTAATCAACGTGCCTGCACCACCGGCTGTGATGTTGTAGATGTCGCTCACGTTCGCGCCGCCAAGATTGTCCCAAACAATGGAATCTTTGATCATAGCTTCTTTTCCCTGAAGCTGTGACGCTACGCCACCGCCAAAGATGAATCCAGCGTACCCATCGGCATAATTGTCAGCGATCGTCGAATTCTTGATAAGCACGCGACTGTCAGCACCGTCGAAGGATGGGTCGTTGTCGATGCCGCTGTCCTGGATCGCCACACCGCCACCAACGTCGGCCCAGTTGTTGTTGATAATCGAATTCTCTATGACGTTCCCGCCGTATCGCAAGTAGACGCCGCCACCCTGGTTCATTGAGCCGTTGGCGGTTGAATTGTTGCGGACGATGCTGTTGAACAGCGTGCCGCCGACTTCCATGTCGATTCCGCCTCCATACTGCGTGGCAAAGCCATTTTCGATAATGCAGTTTGAGATCACCGTGAAGGGGCTTTCTTTGACGTAGACATTTCCGCCCAGGGCGGCGATGCCGTTCTTGAGCGTCAACCCTGAGATGACCGTGCCCGTACTCTGGTCGTAGCTGCCGACCGCTCCCTCAATGAAGAGGATTCGATGGTTCGTCTCCGCCCCCGAGTCTCGTTGAATCGTGGTGCCCAAGGCTCCCGCCATTCCCATAATGGTGATGCCTTTATTGTAGATGTGAAGCTCATTGGTGATTGTATATGTTCCGGCGGCTAACTGGATCGTATCGCCAGCCATCGTTGTGTCAATGGCAGACTGAATATCGTCGCCAGGTGATAATGTAATCATTGCCGCCTGCCCAGCCATACATAGGCATAGGGTGGCAATTCCCATAGTAATAATCTGTGTCTTCATTGCTTCCTCCAGTTTTTCAAAGGTTGGTCAATTATCAACTAAGTTTTCGGTTCGCGGGGCTACGCCTGCTATAGATTCTTCCTTGGAAAACCTACGATACAAAATGCCTCCATGCAAATTCAAGTTGTAGAATGTTTTTAGGGAAAGACCCCGCGCGGTGTCAATTGGAAACCGTGTTGAGCTTGCCGTTATTATCGAAGTCTGCTATCATCCTCAAGAGGTAGCATGACTTCGCCTTCGATGGTGAAAACGCGCAAATGTGTCAAAAAGCATCTTCGGACGAAACCTGTAGGCCCTCAAGAAACACGCACCTGCCAGGCTGAAATCAGTCATCCGAAATCATGGCTTTGGTGACTGAAAAACAGCGAGAGTAAATACTCTTTTTTGGGCAGGGGGGGTGGGTTTTGAAGGTCGATATTTTGACCGCTGCGCGCGTAATTACACGCAATGGGGTGCAATGGGATGCAACGGGGTGCAATGGGGTGCAATATAGCTTGAATCCCGCTATTTACTGAGGTACTTGTGGTGTAACGGGTTACGAATATCTCCCGAACCCTAGATCGAGTTCCTGTTAACCGCTAGGTTGTAGGTTCGAGTCCTACTCGAGGAGGTCTGATATAATCGAAGCCGTCGTAAGGAGTTACGGCGGCTTTTATTATGCGCCCATAACTATACAACGTTTCGCCCTTTATATACAGTTCAAAACGCCTATGGCTACTCTCTGATTGTCAAAACCTGTTAACCGCTGGTGACTCCAAGAGCACTCTAGAAAAAACTCTCTCGCCGAGAGTCCACCTGAAACCGGCAACCGGTTAACAGGTGAGTTCGAAGTGCACCCTATTAGAGACTCGAAAAAAAACCACTTCGCAGGGGGACAAAATATGCCCAGCTGCAAAAAACCACTATTAGAGGACACGTGTTTTTTTTCCGCTAATAGAAAGACTCACCATGGCTACAAAATTCAAATCAAATGAACTGACACCGGAACAACGTCGTTGCGAACTAATCCGCATTCTTTCCGGTGGCATTGCTCGAATGATTCCACAGGCGAATATACCGTCAAAAACTCTGAAAAACAATGAAAAAAAGGGCCTTGCACTTCCGCCGAAAACGAGGCTCAGTGTACCTGCTGTAAACCGAGAACCTAACAGAGAAAGGCGGTAAAGCATGAACATTGTAAAGAGTCGAATTATCGAAATGGAATCGATGTCTATGTCCCAATTGCGGGAAACATACGCCGAGTTATTCGGCGAGAAAACGAAATCCTGTAATTGGCAATGGCTGTTCAGGCGGTGTGCATGGCGAGTGCAGGCACTGGCGGAAGGTTCGCTTTCAGTTCGGGCTAAAAAGCGGGCACAGGAATTGGCTAATGATGCTGACGTCCGGGTAATTCCACCGGTAAATACAGTTCCAGAGGCTACCGGGCCGAAGGTCACCAATGTTGCGATGGCCCAAAATCGAGATAAGCGTCTGCCGATACCAGGAACCACACTCAAAAGATTGTTTAAAAGCACGGAACATTTCGTAAAGGTACTTCCAGAAGGTTTCGAGTACCGCGGTAAGTTTTACCGAAGTTTGTCCGCTGTTGCCTACACAATTTCAGGAAGCCACTGGAATGGTTTCGTTTTCTTCAAAGCCTCACTTGAATACGCACGGGAGAATCAAAAATAATGATTGCCACTACAAAACAAACAATTCGTTGTGCCATCTACACACGAAAAAGTACGGATGAAAACCTCAAACTCGACTTCAACTCGCTCGATGCCCAGCGGGACGCATGTGAGAATTACATTAAAAGTCAGGTCAACAACGGCTGGATTCTTATCGACGAACAATACGACGATGGAGGCTTCACTGGAAAAAACACAGAACGCCCAGCCTTCCAACGTCTCATGAACGATGTCCGTGATGGTAAAATTGATGTGATTGTAATTTACAAACTCGATAGGTTCAGCCGATCGATACGTGATTTTGTAAATACGCTGGCGGAACTGGAGGAACACAAAGTCTCCATCATCTGCGTTACACAGCCTATAAATACCACCGGTAGTATGGGACGGCTTCTTCTCAATATCCTGATGTGTTTCGCCCAGTTTGAACGGGAGATGACATCCGAACGTACGCGAGATAAAATCATAGCAGCCAGACGAAAAGGCAAGTGGACCGGTGGCCCGCCTGTTCTCGGTTATGACCGTGTCCGCGATGAAACAGGTTCTCGACTTGTGGTCAATCCACAAGAAGCGGAGATTGTCAGGGATATTTTCAGTCGGTACCTGGCTGAAAGTTCTCTGCTCAAGGTTGTCAGTTGGCTGGACAAAAAGCAGATACGCAACAAACAATATACCACCAGCAAAGGTGTTACCCGTGGCGGGACAGATTTTGATAAGGCCAGTGTTCAGAAGATTCTTCGAAACCCGCTTTATCTCGGTAAGATAACATTCAAGGACCAGATGTATGAAGGTCAACATGATGCAATTGTAGATGAAGACATTTTCGGTCAAGTCCAGGGTATGCTGCAACGCAATCGCACGTGCCGAGGCCAATATAACCGCCGGAATAAACATAATGCCTTGCTCAAAGGTCTTGTCTTCTGTAAGCATTGCGATTGTCTGATGAGTCACCATTTTACAAGAAGGGGTAAAAAGCAATACCGCTATTATGTTTGCCATCACGCCCAGATGAAAGGTTGGAATCATTGCCCGGCACCTTCGTTACCCGCGATAGACCTGGAGCACTTTGTCCTCGATAAGCTCCGGGAACTATGCAGTGATGCGGAATTGCTTCAGGAAATTGTTGCCGTCAGTAGAAGATTGATAGAATCGCATACGGATGACATCAATGCCAAACTTCCACCGCTTAAAAAACAAATAAGGCAACTTAATCTGCGTCTGTGTGAATTGGCTCCACATGAAGGGCAGGATGGTGTCATCGACGAGATGGCCGACTTGGCCGAACAGATGCGACAGGCTAAGGATGAGCTTACCGAACTTAATGGCCAACTTGCTGTTGCCCAAAAACGCCTGGTAGATGATGATGAATTGCTTGGTGCAGGTGAGTCATTTGACCCGATGTGGCAGAACCTCAAAGCCGATGAAAAGCAACGCTTGATTCATCTGCTGATTCAGCGGATAGAGTATGATGCTGAAAACGAAGCCATTACCATTACATACCACCCAGGCATCCTTGATGCATTGAATATTCCGCAGGAGACATAAACCAATGAAAAAAGTCCAACGGCAGACGTTTAATCCGAAATTTATCCGCAAGAATCGCTGGTGGAATGATTCCAATCCAGATGTCGATAATGCCAAGCCCAGTGAAATTATCGACTCGGGCAGAACCCCTCGTGTCAGCAAACTCATGGCCTTGGCAATTCGTTTTGATCACCTTCTACATACAGGGGTCGTCAACAACCAGACAGAGTTGGCTGAATTGTCCCATATCAGTAAGCCGCGTGTTTCCCAAATTATGAACCTCCTACATCTTGCCCCTGATATTCAGGAGGAAATTCTCTTTCTACCCAAAATTATCAAAGGCAAAGACCCAATAACCGAACGGCATTTGCGTCCGATTGCCGCTGAAATTTACTGGCATGCTCAACGTAAACTTTGGGCAGAGTGTAGAAATAAGAAAGTATTATAAAACAAAAATGTTAGTTTTTTCCCATAATTAGAATCTCTTCCGTGCGGCTAACTGAGGCACATCCGCAACGGTAACGACGCACTCGACTACATCGCGCTAGCCATCACGCCTTCTCCTGGACAAGACGGGCTCGGCCTTTGTCGGTCAGGCGGTATTTTTGTCTGCTGCTACGTGGCTTGTCGGGGATGGCCATTACGATTAAACCGCCATCCAGTAATGGGTTCAAAACTTGGTGCCTGAACTTGGTGCGATCTGACCGTCCGACAATTGCCATGAGTTCAACTAATGCTCTGTCAGATTGGCACTTACGCATGATTTCGACTTGGTGCTGACTTAGTGCTGACTTAGTGCCGACTTGGGCCGCCAAGACCGTCTTGGGGCGCCAGAGGGTCTGGATGAACTGTCCTCTCTCTTGTCGGAATTCGGGAGTACGCAGCTTAGCTGGTAGGGAAAA
The DNA here is from genome assembly GCA_963664745.2 of Phycisphaerae bacterium. GTDB lineage: Bacteria > Planctomycetota > Phycisphaerae > SM23-33 > SM23-33 > B1-G9. The sequence goes on along the minus strand of CAXXMC010000004.1, from coordinate 65,496 downwards.
TCGAAAAGGGAGCCAGGTGGATGGGGTTTCGCGCATTGAAAAGGGGACCACTGTTTAATTGAAAATTCTGTATGATGTCGGCTTGTGATTTTGTTGCAGGGATCGGCATATGCGGAGTTTGGAGATGCTTACAGTGGAAGATTATGAAAAAATACGTAAAGCTGTTTTAGTTGAAGGTTTGTCTGAGCGGCAGGCGGCTCGTAAGTTTCATCATTCGCGCAAGACCATCAAAAAGGCTTTGACGCATTCCGTTCCGCCGGGATACAAAAAGCGAAGTTCGCCGGCAGGTGCTGTTGTACTCACGGAGCGGCTGCGTTTTGTCATCGACACCCTTCTCGAAAAGAACAAAACGATTCGTCGCAAGCAAAAGATGACCGGCACTAAGATTCATGATATTCTTGTTTCTGATTACGAATTCTGCGGCTGTGTTCAGACGGTTCGGCGTTACATTGCGACTAAAAAGTTACAAGCCAAGGAGGTCTTTTTCAAGTTGGAGTTTCAGCCCGGCCAGGAGGGTCAGGTCGACTGGGGAGAAGCTGATGTTATCATAAACGGCAAAGACACGAAGGTGCATTTATTCTGCCTACGGCTGGCATATTCCCGCGCCTCTTTTGTTAGAGCATATCCGTCGCAAAAGATGGAATGTTTTCTCGACGGCCATGTTCATGCGTTTGATTTTTTTGGAGGTGTAGCGCGGAGCAATGCGTATGATAACTTAAAATCAGCGGTAATTCAGGTCGGCAAAGGCAAGGAGCGCAAACTCAACTCTAAGTTTATAGAGCTTCGTAGTCATTATCTATTTAATAGTCGTTTTTGCAATATAGCAAGCGGCAATGAAAAAGGCCATGCTGAAAATCTTGTCAAAGATTCCCAGCGAGATTTAATGTCTCCGCCGCCGCATGTTGTCGACATTGATGAGCTGAATGAATTGCTTTTGCGACAATGCACTAAGCGGTTGGATATAGTCGTTAAAGACAAGGGTAAAACGCGCGGTCAGCTGCTCGAAGAAGAACGTCAGTTCTTTCTACCCCTGCCAAAGCACCAGTATAACGCTTGCGTCGGGGGCAGCACTTATGCAACAAAGCAGGCCTTGGTCGAGCATGATAATAACTTCTATTCTGTGCCAACACAATGGGCACATCATGACATCACTATCAAAGCTTTTGTAAGTCGCGTAGAGTTGTATCACGATGACAATCTCGTCGCCAGCCATGAACGTTGCTGGGATTCATCGAAATATATCCTGAATTATATGCACTATATCCCGCTACTGAAGACCAAGCCTGGCGGGATTCATAACGCAGCCGCTTTCATCGGCCAGCCCTGGGGCAGTGACTTTGAAAAGCTTAAAATAGAGTTGGAATATCGTTACGATGGCGAAGGAACAAAGAAGTTTATAAACGTGCTTTTACTGTTTTGCGAATACGAAGCTTCTCAGGTTAAGGCTGCCGTAAAAACCTGCATCTCGCGAAGAGCATTCAACGACGAAGCCGTTCGAAATATACTTGAATATCAGCCTGATGCGATCCGCAAAAGCATTGATCTTACGCATAAGCCTGAATTGCAGATTAAAACGAACGGCATTCGCCAAGCCAGCGAATATGACGAGTTTTTATTAACGAATTTTAAAACTACTAATGAAGGAAGTGTACAATATGGAAAACAATATATTGCTTGAAAATTATCTTAAGCAGCTCAAGCTGCCGACGTTTATTAAAGAGTATCGGCGGGCTGCCAGACAGTGTGCCCAGGAAAAACGCGGTTTTGAGCCTTTTTTACAGCAGTTAACGGAACTGGAGATTCAACAGCGAAGAATTCGAACGATGCAGCGACGGATAAAGGAGGCTTCGTTCCCAGCCGAGAAGGAACTTGCAGACTTCGACTTCACAGCCGTTCCAACTTTGAACAAAAAACGAATCATCGATTTAGCCAAAGGCGATTATATTCGAAAGCGCGAATGCGTTGTAATGATTGGCCCGCCCGGAACAGGCAAAACTCATCTTGCCATATCGCTGGGCCGTGAAGCTTGCCGCCAGGGCAAACGAGTGAAATTCTTCACCGCCACAGGCCTGGCTACCGCATATGCCGAAGCCAGAGATGAACGGACCGTCCAAAGACTCGAACGGTTTATAGAGCAGCGAGATTTGATTATAGTCGATGAGCTTGGCTACATTCCCCTCGGCCGGCTTGGAGCGGAAAATCTATTTGGATTTTTCTCGAAATGTTATGAACGCACCAGCGTGGTTGTTACGTCAAACCTGCCTTTCTCCGCCTGGCCGGAAGTCTTCGGCGATGAACGATTGACCGGAGCACTGCTAGATCGGCTGACGCATCGTGTACATGTAATAGAAGCCGCCGGCGAAAGCTACCGCCTGCAAAACCATAACAATAGGCCAACCACAAAAAATACCGACGAAAATAACCTGGAAAATCAAGAAAAGGAGGCCATATGATTTGACCCCAACATCCTGAACATCAGATCGCTGATACACCCCATGTCAGCCGTTGACAAACCCCTTGCAAAGGGGTATTCTTAGGCCCTAGGTGGTACCCATTTCGATGCTCCACCTGGCTCCCTTTTCAATTTTCCCTACCAGCATATCCTTTCATGTTTTAGTATCAGCTGTACCTTGCTAATTCTCATCCACTTCCACAGGGACTCTTATGGCCTTATGTTCTCTTATAATCAAGATCACCAGGATGACTCCAAAAAATATTGAAGCGCCTACTGTGCCAAGATTAAGGCCGCCTTTTTCAATTGATTTCGTGAGAAAATCGCCAAATGTTGCGCCAAATGGCCTGGTCAGGACGAATGCTATCCAAAACAGGAATATCGAAGATATTTTCGTAAAGAAATGCAGCAGGGCGGTGATAATCAGTAATCCGCTTATTATGGCAGCACCTCCGGCAAACCCCAGCCCTGCATCATCGGCCAGGTAATCGCCAACGGCGGTTCCCAACGTGTTTGCAATAAGGAACGCTACCCAATAAAATATTTCTGCTTTTGAGGTCGTTATCCTTTTGACTGATAGAGATCCCTCTACACGACGCCAAATCGCAAGGATTGCTAATAAGACGCAAATCAGTATTACGGAACCGGCTGCATAGCCTAACCCTAATGTGCGATCCATAAAATCGCACATTGAAGTACCCGCCAAACTTGTTGCCGTAAAAACCAGCCAATAAATCAAAGGGTCATATCGCTTCATTAATAGCTTAGGTATAAGAAATACCACGGGATGCCAACGAAAGTCATTGTATATGGATTCCAGATTCTCACCCACATAAGCTTTACCCTGAAATTGAAAATAGTATTATTAGATTCGCTCATCGAGTCATTTGCTGATTTTTACTGTATCTCAATAGGTGTAGTTTAGCCATTTATGCCACGTGGTAGGGAACACTTATGAGCAATCTCCTGTTAAGGGAGTTGTGCGGAGAATTTTGCGGAATGTTCCAACCACCTATTCGGGATCAACGCGAAGGCCGTCCCATTATACGATATTCGGCTGGTCCCATTCATTGATCGGCATCAAAAGTTCTGGGGCTCCTGAACGTTTCCGCCATGTTCCCATATCGGGATCCAGTCTCTTTCTTCCGCAACAAAAATTATTTGACCATCAGCACGACTTTGCCGAGATTTTCGTTGTTTTGCAAAATCGCATGGGCAGCTTGGGCTTGTGTTATCGGCAGGGTCTTGTAGATCACCGGCTTGATTTGGCCTGTGGAGAATTTATCCCACAATTTCTCTTCAAGTTCGCCAAGAATTTTAGCTTTCATTTCTGATGTGCGGCTTCGAAGCGTGCTGCCTATAAGTTTTACGCCGCGTTTGAAAAAATCAAGCATGTCGAGTTCAGCCGTTGTCCCGCCCAAAGCAGCGATTATGATCCATCGGCCGCCACGGGACATTGTTTGCAGGCAGCGTCCCAATTGCGGTCCAGCCACGCAATCCATAGCGATATCAACAGGATGTTTTTCCATAACGGCTGCAATATCTTCATTCTTGCGGTTAATAATCACATCTGCCCCAAGTTCGCTAACAAACTCAGACTTCTCTTGCGAGCCAACAGTTGTCACAACCTTACCGCCCAGTGCCTTTACCAACTGAATCGCGGCCATTCCAAGTCCGCTGGCGCCGGCTTGTATGAAAACAGTATCGCCTGATTTCATTCCACCCTCGAGGCAAATATTTAAATAGGATGTTGCGAAGGCTTCGGGAATAGCTGCTGCTTGCTCCATTGATAGACCATCAGGAACCGGCAAAGCCATATCAGCTGGAATTGCAACTCTTTCAGCATAGCCGCCGCCACCAAGCAATGCGCAGACTTGATCACCGGGTTTGAATCTGCCATTTTCAGGTGCTTCCAGAACCACACCAGCCACTTCCAAGCCCATCCATTCAGGCCAGCCTGGAGGCGGGGGATAATTTCCTTCTCTCTGCATTAAGTCAGCACGATTAAGCGCGGCTGCATGGATTTCAACAAGTATATCATTTTCGCCGCGAACAGGTTCGCAAACATCGCTCCAGTTAAGATTCTTCTGGTGATCTATAAGTATTGCTTTCATTCTATATTTTCCTTTCACTTATTCTATTTAATATATCCTGACGCAGCGAGAATCACTTGCTGGACGAGATAGTCATGTTCGTATGTGTAAGGATTCTCAATTTCACCGTTAATTATTCTGGCCAGTTCAAGCAACTGGTTAATGTACCGATCCTGCTGTATTCCGAAATCCACGATGTGGGTTCCTGCGGCATACTCATCATTGCCTTCAAGCAATGTCAAACGCATCTGCAACGGCTGGTCATCAAAACGCTCCAGCGGGCAAAGTTCAACCGAACCTTTTGTACCGCAGACTTTCAAACTTCGACGGTTTAACCCGTCAACTTCAAGGCTACAGGCCCGTAGAGTCACAGTCGCGTGCGGATATTCCAGTATCGTCAAACAGTTATTCTTGATTGTGTCAGAAATACCAGTTGTTGACTTTAAAAACGGGGTAATATTTTCAGGCCGCCCCATCATTGAAATGACAAAGTCTACCAAATGGCATCCGAGATTGAACATGATACCGCCTTGGAATTTGCTCAAATAATTCTGATATTCGTCTCCGCCATAGTTATGGCTCATACTCGCCTGGACTTCGAAAATATCCCCGAGCCAGCCTTTACGACTCGCGTTCAGGCACCACTGCATGGCTGGATTATTGCGGAACATGTACCCCATCTGAAAAGGCAGGTTGCGAGCCTCGCAGCCGTCCAAGAGCTTTCTAAATAGTTCGAGGTCATCACCGCCGGGTTTGTCCATGTGCATCGCAAGATTACGTTCCATGCATTGCAGTGCGGTCGGAACAAGGTCGAGGTTCGGAGTTTCGACCGCAACGGCCTGCAGGCCCGGATAATTGAGCAATTCTTCCTCGGTCATCCATTTCAAACCTTCATACGGCGTAAGGTCGCCGTCAGCAAAATTGGCAGCCGTTGAATCTCTGTCGTCAACCACGCCGACAATTTCAAATATTTCCGGCATCTTGCGAAGAGTACTGATTTTTGCGGGTGCGTGTTCATGACAAACACCTATCTGACCAATTTTAATCTTTTTCATAATATTTGAGTCCGGGAGTTCTTATCCGATCCACTTGAATTGCGGATTCTGTTTTTTAAATATCTCGGTTATGCTGACAACTTCAAATGCGTCGGCATCACCGGGAGTAGTTACACGTTTTGGGTTGCTCCAGATATCTTTTACCGGAGCATACAAAAATTACAAGGCATGATCTATGACATGCGGCTCCCATAATCTTATTTCCTATTTTCAACTTTTTTATCTGATTCTGCTCCAGTCAAAAACGATACCGAGCGGTGGATTATTATTCTCTGCCAGACGTGCGTAAACAGCTGTCGCTTCATTTGGCGAAACGATTTCCGAAATAATTGGGCGAGTGTGAAGTTTTTTTGCGGCTACTAATTTTAAAAATGTTTTATAGTCGTCATGTTCGGTCCAGTGGCCGGGTGAAGACTCGTGTTTCGCACGAGTATACGTATGGGCACCGATAAGTGAAATGCCCCGTTGATGCACGTATTTATAAAAATCAATTGGAACATCGGAGATTCGTGTGCAGCCCAGAAGTGAAATCCTCCCTTCCCACGCAATATACTCCAGTGCCTGTTGAAGAGCAGCAGCCGAACCAGTCACCTCAACAACAGCAGCAGGCCCATTACCGCCAGTTGCTTTCTTAATCTTTTGGACAAAAACATCTTCATCGGGTGAAAACGTAGCCGCCGCACCAAGCTGCATAGCAAGGTCTCGGCGGACAGGGTCGAAATCAGATACTACTACAGGAATCGCTCCGGACAAGCTGGCGATCTGAACTGCGAACGCACCTAAAATTCCCATTCCGGCTACCATGGCCGATTCGCCTATCTCGATTTTCAGTTTGCGTACTCCAAGGAACGAAAACGCCGCTATCGGAGCAAATGCTGCGTCCAGCAAATCAATACTGTCATCTTCAATTTTAAGAACGTCCCGAGATTTTTTTATAGTGTGAGAACGATGCCCGCCCCAGTTAATCACGACTCTGTCAGCGACTTTTAATTCTGTTACGTCGTCGCCGATTGCAATAACCCGGCCTGCTCCGCAATACCCCGGACAAAACGGAAAGCCGCCTCCACCAGCTGTTGTTGTATTAGGGAGTCCCATCAAATTAGCCCGCTCTGTACCGGCACTAATTACTGTGTAGTCATTTTCTAAAAGCACTTCGTCGGTTCCAAGGCTTGGGATGTCGAATTTTTTAAGTACAGCCTTGCCCGCATCTTCAAAAACAATGTAACTTCCACTCATGAAAAGCTTCCCTTTGATTATGTTTTAATCATTATTATACCATGGCAATATAGACCAACAAGGTCGTGCAGATTGATTTTATGCCGCTAATCACAAGAACCTACACAATCCACTGATTATCATTCCCATCAGCAAGGAAGCAAACCCATTCAACAAATTCTGCTTTTTTCGGTTTATAAACGGCAGCAACAAGTTCATGTGTACCTGCCGAAAGTGTTAGATCAGCAAATTGGCCTAGTGGACGACGATGTGATGAGGGAACCATCGGCCCTTCTTCACATTTGAACGCAAATTCACCATCAAACCATACCATGCATTGACTTGAAGAGTTGAAAACTATGCGAATTTTTTGCGACTGTTTAAAATGAAATGAATACTTTAGCAGCATTATATCATTTTCAAATTCCTCTATCTGTATGCTTGCATAAGCACCTGGTAATGTTTTGGATATCCCTGCTTCCTCAAATTTATTAAAAGCTGATTTCCAATCCATAAATTCGCTCGACGTGGATTTTATAAAAGTTTGCTGAACTTCAATCGCAAATTTTTTCAGTATTTCGGTTGATGGTTCTTCAGCTGGCGATGGTTTACGTCCGTCAAGTCTTTCTCGCAGATCAATTATCAAATCGGTAAACCCATCAAGAGTCTCGGGGTATGTTATTCCGCGTATCGGCTCGCTTACAATTAGCTTGTTGCCTATCGGCGCAAGCCATTTTTCATCAATACCGTCTGGATTGATTATCCCCATCAATGCCCCCACTGTAGCGGCTGTGCAATCTGTATCTTTGCCGCAGTTGGCTGCGATGCAAATTGACCTGCCAAAGTCCCCCTCACCAGCAAGCCAGCCCAGAACGATGAATCCCATGTTCTGAACAACATCTGTAAAATTCTCATGCTCGTACTTTTCGAGAATTTTTTCACGTACTTTGCGATAATCACCCAACTGGGCATACCAGTTACGTGTATCGATCACACATTGCTTGACAAGCGAAGAATCACCCAGTGATGCAAGTGCACCATCTAGAAGCTTATCAGGATCAGATTTACAGAAAGCTGCGCTTTGCAAACCAGCCAGAAAAACCGGTGCCCACAAACCTTCCTTGTCATGGTCTACACAAGCGTCTTCATAAGCATAAGCAGCGGCTAACTTAGGATCCCCCGGTGCAAGGCATGCCCAAATCTCAGTGCGTATCGCTGCTCCCATGCCGTTTATAAAATAATTATCGTAGCTGCCTGTAAGCGGCGGTTTGATGCCAAGCTTAATATTTCTGATTGCTACACCATATTCATCCCATGGAAAACCAACATGATCAACCCAAGCCGGCGCTAGAACATTACGGTCAACTCTCGGTGTTTCCATCTTGTCCAGCACATATGCCCAAAGAACCTGAAGATCAAGATCATCATTGGGAATCGTCTCGGTCGGTACAGGATCATAAAAAGTAAGATCAAACGGGCCGTCCTGCCCCTCAAAAGGCATACCCAACGTTCCACCTATAGCCTTACCAATCCAACAACCCATTACTTTGCTTTTATACACATCCGCTGACAGCATTGTTTTGCTCCAAATCCTGTATGTAAACTTTTATTCAATTGACGGATTCAACTTACTTGTCCACTCGTAAATTGAATCCGCTATTATATTACATTTATAAGTAACTTCAACAAATGTATTTTCTTCTTCGAATCAGGCTTCCGAATCCTATCAGACACAAACTGATTGTAAGAGGTTCGGGAGCAAAATGCAGTACCAGTATCTAGTTTAAACAGACCACCAGTTCCACAGTCGAGAGTAAAGGTCAATGAATGCATTCCATTTTGTCCCAATAGAAGATCGATAATTTCACCGGTTGCGCGGCTTATACGCATCAATTGATCAATCCCGCTATATAAACACTAAACATAGGATACAAAAGGCAATCTCTCGATCAGTTGCTTCAACGAGAATTAGACTTCACAAAATCCAACAGATCATTAACCGTAGTATAGGCAAGGCCAACCACTGTATCAGCCGCACCGTAGTAGAGGGCAATTCTCCCTGTTTTTTCATCGACAAGAGCAGCACAAGGAAAGACCACATTGGGAACATCGCCTACGCATTCGTAAAGCTCACGGGGAGCAAGAATATACGGATCACTGCGATACTTTACCTTCCAAGGTTCGTTAATGTCTAGCAACGCAGCCCCGGTATGATAAACAAAACCATTACAGGAATGCAGTACTCCGTGATAGATCAACAACCAACCTTCCGATGTTTCGATTGGTATTGGCCCGGCTCCGATCTTAGTACTTTCCCAGGCAGCTTTAGTCCCCATGACATGACGATGACGACCCCAGAAACACATATCGGGGCTCTCACTGTAAAATATATCTCCGAACGGGGTATGGCCTTTATCACTCGGGCGGGAAAGCATCGCATAGCGACCGTTGATTTTTCGAGGGAAAAGAACCCCATTTCTATTACAGGGCAGAAAAGCATTTTCCAGTTGATGAAAGGTTTGGAAATCAAATGTGTATCCAACAGCAACCGCAGATCCATGATAGTCGTTACACCAAGTTATATAGAATCGGTCCTCAATCCAAACAACACGAGGATCGAAACCATAAGGTAAATAATCAGGAGTATTATCTTCGGCCTTAAATTCAATCGGATCAGGTTCGATCTGCCATTGAACACCGTCACTGCTTCTTCCAGCATGGAGATAGCTATCACGATTCAGGTGGTCCACACGAAACACACCGGCAAAACCATCTTCAAATGGCACTACAGCACTGTTGAATATGCTGTTAGCGCAAGCAATAGCGTCGCGAGGAATTATCGGATTTCGCGTTGAACGCCATACAATATCATTGCAGCCTTCACGTCTTGGTTCCCAAGGGATATTCTCGATTACATTTTGAGTTGACATAATAGTTGTATACTTCCTTTATGTATTGATTTATTCAATATTGATTTTATTTCCATTTGCCGAGAGAACACGCAGCGGAAGTCCATCGGTCGCCGGATCCAGCTGCATTATGGGACGGAATTCTTCAGCCTCCAATGACTCACAGTGTCCATCAACAAAGCCCATATTGGCATTGTCGTTATGACGAAGGTGAATCATTCCATCAGAGTACATCCAGTCATAATGTCCGTACTGCCATGTGAAATACTGTTTTAAGAAAAAGCTCCCTGCTGCTACAGCACCTGCAGAATCAGCTAACAAGCCGTATTCGTTGGGACGCTCCACCTGAGAATACTGGAATGATGTCCAATACTGGCTTCCAATTTTCTCCTGTTCAAAATACGGCCCTGTGTATCGCAGGCCGTAGGTCTGAACATCTAACATCCAATCGGCTCCACCTTCCATATAGGGAATGGAAGGGCATCGCAGTGAAGCCGCACGTCTCTCGACATATCCTGTACGAAACAAATGCACAGACCAGAACAAATCTCCCCCGCCCCACATATAAGTAACCATTGTGCCATCATTGTCCTCCGCATACAACGCCATAACAAGAGTGTTGTTATGTAAATTGCTCTGACAAACAGCCTGCCGAGCCAACTCTTTGGCCTTTTGCAAACTGGGCAAAAGAATCGAAACCAATAATGCGATTATCGCAATAACCACAAGAAGCTCAATTAACGTAAAACCGCTTCGGTCAGATTTATTATTCAACATAAGGCGTACTCCTAGTTTTTTCTGCTTGCTTCCGCATAACCTCAAGCCATTTATCTACATCATATGGAAGATCGTCTTTTTCTCCCATAGCCATTCCTCGGCGACGAATATTTCCAATCTCGGTGTATTCTTCAAAAAGTTGCAATTTCTTCAGATATTCATCAAAAAGTTTCGATTTTTTATCAACCGAGACTTTTTCCAAATTGTCGGCAGTTAACACTATCTGCATATATAATACAGGTAGACGAGCAATTTTGACTCGCTTCAAATAAGTTGGATTATCCTTTACAACCTTTTCGGCAAAATCAAAATACTTCGCAGCCTGATCTATATTTTTGTTAGAAAGAAATTTGAAACGCTTATAAGAGGCAAAGCAATCCATGTAAGGTTTTTCTTTCTGTGCTGCTTTTTGCATCAGTGTAATATACTTATAAATATATGGTGCAGCGGGGCCGTAATAACCCTTCAGAAAATCCTTAATCAATATATTGGTATTCAAATCAGGATTCCACATCAGCTTTGCAAGCAACCACATACGAAGCTCATGCAACTCTCCATAATTATCATCATGGTATCCTTCTTCAAAAACACCCTTGACATTATTTCTAATGAAAAATTTTAAATTTGGCTTCAACACAGCAAAGTTAGGATGCGGCTGAAAACAATAAGCGTAATTTACATTATAATCCCAGATGTATAACCGATCACTTACTTTGCTCCATGCTTTAATATCATCTCTGAATCTTTTGTTTTGATCGCTAGTAAGTGGAGTTATAAAGGAACCCGTTATACTGCAAAGAATGATTACAACATTCTTTCGGGGCTTGACAAACTTGGGTGCCTTCTGAGTATATTGATACGCCAGAGTAGATATCCTGATATCGGGAAATTCCTTTCCTACACGATCAGCTACTCTGTTAACAAAATGCAACATTGAACCGGAAGGACTGCCTTCTTTTTCATCTATCGCTTTACATTTCGGACACTCACAGTTTTTGTAACAGTCATTCTGTGAAACAGAAACATAATTCATCTTCGGATTGCTTTTGCCCATTTCCAGAATTTTATTTACAACAATGTTCTCAACATCTGGATTTGTCAAACAAACCTGACCATCGGATATTCGTTTACCATCTACCAATGCGTAATAATCAGGGTGGTCCTTAAAGTATTCGGAGGGAGGGAAAAAACGCCAACCGAAAGAATGGACTCCGCCAGAATTAACCTGGCCGCCATGCGACTGATCCAAACGAACAGGCTTCTTGCTATTATACAGAACACCGTTACATTTGTTTCGAACAGTCCAGTCAGCATCCAATGCCAAGTCAAAACCAACTTCTCGATATTCAAGCGGTGGAATATAAGTCCGGTTAATTTTATTAATTTCAATGGTACCGGATTTTGTAAAAACAGTACAATCGGGAGTATACCACCTTACTCCCAAATCATCTTCCAAAAAAGAATAACAGGCATACAGTACGCCCCGCTGATTACCAGCCAGCACTAGGTTTGCACCGATGCTGCGGACAACTATTCCCTCCTTGCCAAGTAATTCCCATTTAATAGGCAAGTTGGCTATCGCAGGTAGATTTGTCCTACCTATCGATAGAAAAGAGTGTTTTCCAAGCTCATCGGGCTTAACTATCTCCAAACGTTCGCCGGTAAGAGCATATATATATTTTTGAACCTCTTGTGCTGCATAAGATTCGCTCGGTGTGGCCCTGTGACCAATCACTATGCAATGAGTAAGGTATGACAAACGGATTCCACCGATTCGAACTTCACATTTATGTTCTTGCGATGACGCTTCGACGTGTCTAACAACATCAGATGCAGCAATACACTGGGTGCTAATTAATATACACAACCAGGCAATAATAAATATACCACCCAAGAATTTCATTCTCCATACTTTCATAAAATCTCAATCCTTCGCGTAATGCTAAAAATTAGGAGGTTCAGATCAAAAATCTTTCCGGATGAGGCATGCACCTCACCCGGAAAGAACTCGATATACGGCTTGAACTAAACTACGCGGTTCTACGTCTACGAAACAGTAACGCCACTACTCCAAAACCCAACAGAGACATGGTCGCTGGTTCCGGAACCACTTGCTTGTCAAGTATTACCGTACCCAACGCACCAGTAGCTGCAGGTCCCCAAACAGTAAGGGATAGCTCACTAAAATCAAAGCCATCGCTATACGCGGTAATAGTATACCACTTCCAGTAAGTAGTAGTATGTTGCGTTTTCGTTACAGGTACCACCTGATTATTAGCGTCAAGCAACTGAAAGACGTTCTGGCCATCAGTTACAAATGACACCTGCACTGAGTCAAAGTAATTTCCAGCTCCAGCGGAATACTTCAACAGATTGTAGTCTAAAGCAGTAGTCGTAGCGACGTAACCTTCTGACGTGGTGAGCGGATCATCACCATAGCCAAGCTCGTATTTGATGTAGAAATTGTTGGCAATTCGCTCCGCCGGGCCAGTCGTGTATAGTGTATCAGTGATCATGTCTGCCTGCACACCAACTGCTCCAAACAAAACTACTCCCATCAGTACTACCAGTAACATTTGTTTTCTTAACATTTTCCTACTCCTTGCTCTGAATTAATTATGATCCAGAGAACCTTTCCCTGGACACCAAACCAACTCTAATTTTTGTTTAAATACTTCTCATAGTCAGTGGAACATCCACAAAAAAACTATGTAACCGTTCAGGCCCATTTTAGGCCTGTGATGTTCGCTTGCGTCTCAACAGTGCAATACCTCCGATAGCCAACAGAGACATCGTCACCGGTTCTGGAACAACGCCTAAAGTTGAGGTATTGCCAAAGTTGGCTTGCACAGCTGCGTAGTCGCCAGCAGAGACAACACCATCACCGTTGGCGTCACCGACAAGACCACCGCCGGCATCTCCGGTATTACCAAAATTGGCCTGTACGGAAGCATAGTCACCGGCTGAAACAACACCGTCACCGTTGGCGTCGCCCAAGAGGAACACAAATGGAATAACTTCACATGTCGCTATGAGATCACGAGCGTCGTAAAATCCGTCGCCAGCAGCATTAAGTAAGCCCACATTCCTCACACGGAAATTCTCTTCAGTCAGGCCCGCTTCAGTACTTAGAATTCCAAGAAGGGCTTGTGCATCCAAAATGACGCCGTCCTCATCAATTGCAACCATGCCGATACCTTCAATTGCTACACTGATGCCTTGATAGTTGCCTGCGTTGAAGCTTCCGCCAACGTCACCGGCAAGCAAAGATGCAAATCCAGATCCCAAATTATTTTCCACATAGGTCACCGTTGTCGGCTCTACACCATCAACCCAAATTTCATAGGCTGACAGTCCAGCTGTGTCTCCAGTAACATCAACTAATACCTCCCATGTTCCTGGTGCCGTTTCTTTGAATGTATAGTGAACCGCTGGTGTTTGGGGTTCAATGATAAAATCGAAACCATTATCGTATTTGAACAGGTCGCCGGTTCCACCATCAAGAACCAAATCAAGATAATATAAACTTCCACTATCGTGGGTTAGTGAGACTTGCTCTATCGCACCGGTCTCCCGGCTTCTGCGAAGCAGCTGATTTATTCCACTATCAGCGAAATCGAATTCCATGTGAATTTGCTGACGGCAGTCCACGGCATTACCGGTTTCGTCACTCAGCCCGTTAACAATCATGAAATAAGGATCGTTCTCCGCCCCGGGCTGTGCAAGTGAAGAATCAAGGGGTTTGAAGAATCCGACGATCACATCGCCTTCCATACCATTATTTTTAGTCCCGAGATTAGTAGCTGAAACATTTTTTAGATATGCATCTGCCGTCGAATCCCACGCGGCTACCGCAACCTCAGAGAATGAATCAGCCGGTAATGGGTTTGTTACACCGTCTTCCCTGCGGCCCATTTTCATTCGAACATCGGTCGAAATCAAACGAACCAAAGATGGTGCAATATTTTTTGCCTCTCCAAGCATAGCGGCATAGTTGTAAAACTCTGGTTTTGGGGTAGGGTCTGCCCAAGCGGAAGTATACGTAAAAAAGAGGTCTTCATATGTACTTGAACTACCTGCAAGAACATTTTCTGCATTTTGACAATATAAAAATGTGTCAAATGATTTCATGCCGAACGCCAATCCCGCAAACTGCTGCAACCGATATTCCGATTCAGTTGGCAACCGGTTATTGAGGCCATCGTCGGCAAATGTCTGGACGTACATTCCTACGGGAATAGGCTGGCTACCAGTCCCGTCTAGACCAGCAATGCCGGCTTTTCGATACATTTCCATGTGAACATACATGCCTGTTGGACTGCCACCTTCATAATCTCTTGCCGGATAATTTGTCCCCTGCCAACGGAACGGATATTCCGAAAAATGCAGCATATCCGGTTTGACTGTCTGTGTATAATTATTAAGTGTCGTCTGTGAAAAATCAGACACATTGAACCCGCTCGAACCAACCTTATTATTACAGTATACCATTGCATCTGGATAATCACCCTTCAGGTTTGCGATATCACTAGCCAAGGTAGATAATTGTGAGGATGATATGGATTGCTCATCCTTCCATTGAACACTAACGAGATACGGAAGATATTCATCTGCCACAGCAGTGTATTCCTCAGGAGTCCCGTCGAGCTCTTTCAATACTCGTTTGAAAGGCGTACCATATGGCAATCCGGCTAGAGCGGGATGGGTCATCCAATAATAATGATTGTCAGCGATATTACAGGTAGTAAAACCAGACTCATCCCATGCATAGGTGTTTATCCTGTTGGGATAATAGGCAAGCGCATTAAACTGCATCTCCCGATCCAGCAGTTTCTGGTGGCCATGGGTTATAGAAGTCTGGCCAAACCCAAGTGTCGCAAACACAAGACAAGTAAGTATTATAATAAATGATTTTCGTTTTTTCCCCATTAACTGCAGATTAGAAACCATTTCTTTCCTCGCTTTCTTTTAAAAAAAATCATGATATGAAGTATTAACCTATTGCTTAGCTACGTAAATATAATCAACCAAAACGATCCTCATCACAATTTTTACAAATCCGACTTTCGCCGATGACGGATTAATGCTAATACACCCACAGTCAAAAGACTCATCGTCGCAGGTTCAGGAGTACTGGTCGTTTGCGATGCAAGAGTGTTACCAAAGGCAGACTGAACCGCGGCATAGTCAGCAGCCGATACGACGCCGTCCCCATTGGCATCACCGTACAAAAAGGTGGGAAGAGACACCTTGTCAAGTATTACCGTACCCAAAGCACCAGTAGCTGTAGGTCCCCAAACAGTAAGGGATAGCTCACTAAAATCATAGCCATCGCTATCCGCGGTAATAGTATACCACTTCCAGTAAGTAGTAGTATGTTGTGTTTGAGTTACAGGCACCACCTGATTATTAGCGTCAAGCAACTGAAAAGCGTTCTGGCCATCAGTTACAAATGACACTTGCACTGAGTCAAAGTAATTTCCAGCTCCAGCGGAATACTTCAACAGATTGTAGTCTAAAGCAGTAGTCGTAGCGACGTAACCTTCTGACGTGGTGAGCGGATCATCACCATAGCCAAGCTCATATTTGATGTAGAAATTATTGGCAATCCGCTCCGCCGGGCCAGTCGTGTATAGTGTATCAGTGATCATGTCTGCCTGCACACCAACTGCTCCAAACAAAACTACTCCCATCAGTACTACCAGTAACATTTGTTTTCTTAACATTTTCCTACTCCTTGCTCTGAATTAATTATGATCCAGAGAACCTTTCCCTGGACACCAAACCAACTCTAATTTTTGTTTAAATACTTCTCATAGTCAGTGGAACATCCACAAAAAAACTATTTCCTAATAAAACTACAATTCGCTTCATTCTCACTTAACAAAAATCGGAAACTTAATTCCCAAAATTCTCGAAACTAAATCTGCAAATTCCGTCCGCCAACCGTAGAGGTTCGTGTGATCAGCGGGCCTTTGATGCGGATATGTTCTGGCTCAAAATTATTTTTGTCAATCTGCCCAAGAAGCATACTCGCAGCCTGTCGGCCTATATCCTTGCGGCATTCATCAACCGTAGTCAGCGAAAAAAACGGGTGGTCGGTGAATTGCATATTGCCCAAACTCGCTACGGCAATATCATCTGGAACTTTCACTCCAAGCCTGGCCAACTCAGATAAAACAATCATGGCTACTGCATCGGAAATGCAAAGAAGGGCATCGGGCCTGTTCTTTTTTTCAACCAGCAATCTCGTTTTTTCATATATTGAAAATTCGCTGGCAAGGCGAGTATACGAAACACAATCTTCATCATACTCAAGCCCCAGTTTAACAATACCTTTCCTGAAGGCCTGTTCTCGCTCGATTAGCGTCTGTGATTTATAATCAACAGCCATCATATGAATCCGCTTACATCTTTGATCTCGCAGATGAGAAAGAAGTTTGAATATCGCACTCTCAGCATCCATGGTAACAGACGAGGCTGCGACGCTTGCCAACTGGTCGCACATAAAAACGACCGGACAATTAGCATTAATCGCAAGCTGATACGCCTTTTCACTGCCGACTTGCGGAAGGGCGATGATCCCCTCTACACGCTTTTCAAGCATAAGCTCAATCTCACGCTTTTCCTGTTTGGGATTCCAAAAACTCACAGCCAGAATTGATTCATATTCATTCTGCCCCAATACATCCTGAATGCCTTCCGTAATTTCATGGGCAGCGGAACCGGAAATATCAGGATACAAAACCCCAATCAGCTTGCTTCGTTTACGGACAAGAGATTTCGCCCAATAATTGGGTACATAACCCAACTCGCGAGCAGCTGACTTGACTCGATCGGCCGTTTGCGGGGCAATTTTCATCTGGCGGGACTTGCCATTCAATACGTAAGAAACAGTTGTACGTGACAGACCAACTTCCTTTGCAACAACTGAAATATCCACTGTTTTAGCCATCAATTTACCCTAACTGTAAGGCTTCAGTTCCTTTTTTAGCCTCTCATATGTAAAATTTACCACATTGTTGCGTTTCAGTCAAGCTTTATAATTACTTTTTTAAAAAACTGATTCGTTTCAGTTATGCAACATAAACCTATTGTCCTGCTGAAACTATGAGCAATCTCTCCTGTGTATACCGAAAACCCCTGTCCATACCGAAAATTCCATTCAGCTGCTTTTCGGGTAAGATCAAGCGGATTTGATATGTAAAGGGGTGAAAAAATTCTACAGTTGAATAGTTTTGCTGTTGATACACTGTAGCCAAATGGCTACAATGAACATAATGATTGAGATTCGTAAAACTGAAGTATTCGCCAAGTGGATTGATAATCTGCGAGACATACGGGCCCGTGCTCGCGTTCAAGTCAGGATTGAGCGCCTTGCCTTGGGCCACGCGGGAGATGTTAAGCCTGTTGGCGAAGGAGTCTCGGAGTTACGAATTGATTATGGCCCCGGATACCGAGTCTATTTCAAGAGACGAGGCAGATCATTGGTTATATTGCTGGCAGGAGGCGATAAACGCACTCAAGCTAGAGATATCAAGACGGCATTGCGTCTCGCACGCGATCTGTAGGAGAAAAAAATGAAGACAACAAAAACTACTCGATACGATGTGGCCGAGCACCTTCGCACGCCAGAGGAAATGGCAGCTTATCTCGAAGCTTGTTTTGAAGAATCAAAAGGAGATGCGACTTTTGTAGCCAAAGCGCTCGGCGATATTGCCAAAGCCAAGGGTATGACACAAGTTGCCCGTGACTCTGGCCTCTCCAGAGAAAGCCTATACAAAGCTCTTTCTGGCGAACGCACGCCAACCTTCGATACCATCCTTAAAGTTGTACATGCACTTGGTATGGAACTGCACGCTACTCCTATCCATGCGTAAAACGGAAGTCAAAATGCCCTTCCCACGTGGTGTCAATTGGAAACTGAATATCGATGACTGTACTTTGACCACGAGCAGGGTAAAAAGTCAGAACCAAAGGCTGATTCAAGGGAGTAATTCCGGAGTCATCAAGGCCGCTGCGCTCTCTCGCTGTTAAACGCGAGAGCGCAAATTGCGGGTTTGAAGTGCCATTCAGATGACTTTTGGCCGCCCCAAATCTTCTCAAATCTTCTCTATTTTCAGCGCTCTCGAGCTGTTAACCAGGATGTAAAGTCTTATAAATAAAGAAGTTAATTTTTGGGCTGTTAACCAGAGAAAAAACAGAGAGCGCGTTTGAAATCCGTTCGGAACGGGGAGGTTACCCCAGTGACAAACAAGCCGCTGGGGTATTTTTTTAACGGCCTGCCATCGCCGTAACTATAGCCCACAACGTACCATCTGTTAAGTGTTTACATCGTCAAGACTCTCTGCCGAACTCTCAGGGCTGTTAAACAAACCACCGGTTTGAAGGCACTTTGGCCATTGACTCTCAAACTCTCTGGTCTTGCCAATTAATTTGTTTAACAGACACGTTCGAAGTGCACCCTTGGAACGGTTAAATTTGACATCGGCTTTTGCAGGGTGCTCTGTAATCGCTATAAACCTTGCTGTCCTTTTGACAATACACCCGCTCTGTGAGCTAACAAGGCTTTTTTACCAAAATGCTCAGAACCAACGCAGAGAAAATGATTTTCAATCACGGAAAAAAACTTATCTTGTAGCTGCAGTTACTTTTGACTACCCTCCTGTAATTTGTCTGACCGCATTATGTTCTGTTAATCAACTTTTATCATTTTGTTATCGATAACGAAATATCGATATCCATTCCTGCTTTATCAATCCTCGATGCCCCATCCGTGTAGGGGGGAGCATACGATTTTTTATTTTGTCGGTATATCTTTCCTCAAGAACAAAACCTTTTTCAATGAGCATGTCTCCGAGAATTCGCCATGTGGGAATGTGAGCTCCGCCTACAAGGTTATCCCCGCACACAAGAACAAAAACAGACTTGTGTGCCATGCAACCTCGGATTGTGTCAAATGCAGTTTCCATATCAAATAGATATCTATGAATAACATCAGCGAGTCTTTTTGTTACCTTTTCGATTTTGCGAAGCTCTGGTAGCAGAGTAATATGTTTATACTTATCCTTTTCCTCCACCTCACACAACAATTTGCCTCGCTCAGTTCCAATAAATCTATTGCGTACCTTTCTAATTTGGAAAGGCAAGATTCCCTCTAGAACATGCAGTTCAAGCTTGAAATTTCGGTAATAGTCCTGGGCATTTATGTATGGCGGCGAAGTCATCACGAGCTGGACTGGCGAAGCAAGGTTCAATGGGCTTCCCCGGGAGACATCTCTACAAAGCACGTGCCCGCGAAGTGCTCGGGGCCGTGCCTCATCACTATACAAAGACGATAAATCACAAAGCAACCGAGGTATTTGCCTGTATGGGTCGAAGTGTCGGCCTCCTCTAGTTTCCCGAGCAGTCTTGGAAATGAATGGCTTAGGACTCCTTTGATCTGCCTTGGAACAAAGCCTCACAGATAGTGCTAACGCAAGTAGCACGGCCCGACCCGAACGAGTACGTGCTAGCCGAAGCTGCTTGGACGCCCCTCGTAGCAACTCAAACTTTCTTAAAGTCCCACTGGTAAACCAGTAATCTTTTCCCTCCCAATCAATCGGATATGCGCCATTCTGCTTTTTTGCGAGTTCTAGCAATTGATTACATAGAACCTGTGACTCTGCTGCGTCAAATCCCATCAGCTTCGTTCTGCTCATGAGGGAAGCGTATGGGTTGATGTCAATCCCAATGGGACACATTCCAAAATTTTGAGCGGCAACAAGTATAGCTCCAGAGCCACAAAAAGGGTCAACAAGAGTTTCCCCCTTGGCTCCATAACGATTCACAAGGGTTTCTGCCAAGTGCGATACCATTTTTGCCGGATATCTATCGATTCGAGTGGGTATCCGCTTCATTGCCCTGGTTCCTTCAAGAGCCATGATCTCCCAATACCTTCCGAGAAGAATAAGTGGTTGTGCCGAAGCGGACTTGCATATATCAACGCTGGTGCGTCAAGACACTCTCGGACATACATGTAGACACCAAGAGCCTGAGGTTTAGTTCCAAGTGGACAAATAACCGCACTGTGATTCCTGAGCTTGTCACGCTTCCCCAGACTTGTGCGCAAGGCATCAGCAGTCAGTTCTGGATCTACAGCATCAACACGTTTAATAGCATCTTTTCCAATCAAACCGATCAGGTCGTTATTAAAATTTTCCGTCCTACCTTCCCATTCAGCCTTATATGGAGGATACGGTATGACCAAGGTCGTTTCCATCGGCTGAACAGCTTCGTATACGGCGCGGGCACGGTCACTTTCATATCCAAGAAATAGGACTAAATGGAGGGGGCGACTCAAATCGGGTGAAGCAGGCATTCCTGGTATCTGCTGAATCGTAGACAGTCCAAATGAGAGAGGTATGTGTTTTGACACAAGGTACTCTCCAGGCTCGCTGTACAAAATGTATAGACGCTCCCACAACCCCTGGTCATCAAGCCAACGCATAAGCATCAAGAGATGTCTTTTAGTTAGGACGGATATATCCACTACAATTGGAATTCCGCTATCGCGAAGGCAGAATTTTGCCATGGTATCCACATTCTGCTGAAGACTTTTCGCAGCATCCCGCTCCGTAAAAGGAAGACTTGAAACACGAGCTCCGCGGTTCTCAAAATGATTTTGAACCGTTTTGTGTCGAGACTCTCGTTTTGGATTGTGATCATCATAATGAAAGAGAATAACTGAATCCGGTGACCATGACTTAGTGGAACGACACAAGGCCTCACATCGCTCTTCATGACTGGAGCAGGTGATAAGGATTGCTGCATCTGGAAGTTCAGCCTTTGATAGTTCCCTTTTCATGAGAGGGCGCCTCCAAGATTCAGTTGAGGATGGTAGTCATTCTTGGCAATCTTCCTCATAATCTCTCTCTTTGACGCAGACCGTGTTGACGGCTCCCAGAGTCCGAGAAGGTCCTCGCATTTTATATTTGTTCGCCACCGCATGCGGGGACTGATCTGCAAAACAGGTACATAAACACGGGATATCGTCAATTCTGCTGGTTGTGGATCCGATCTATGCTTCGGCTTGAAGGCAGGCCTCCCCTCTCTTTCTTGGAATACTCCTTCTCGGATCGCGAGCGCCAGCACTCTTCTGAGTTCAAAAAATGATTGGTCTTCCAATACTTCAGGGTTCACAATTGTAAGCCTTCCGGCTTCGGGCTCACTTGTATGTTTGAGGAGCTTATGCCTGAGGCAATCTCCAATATCTAAGAGGTAGTACTTTAGTCTCTCCCCATCTTTTTCGACATTCCTGCTCAGAGTTGTCAGGTAATGGCGCGACACCGTATGAACAGCTTGAGTTTGAATTGGGGATTCAAACGATAGTGAAGTTGCCGAGGGTGTTTCCCCTCCATGTTTAAGGTAATACGCCACTCCAAGAAACTCAAGAAAGTAGCGAATGACCCCAGAGCTCAAGAACCCTAAGTCACGTCCACCCGCGAATCTTTTGTCTTTCTGTCTGCCACCCTTTCCATATAGCGAGCGGTATACTGCGGCTTCACCGTAGTATTGTTTCTTATTTGCTTGCTCGTTTTCTGCAAGCAAACAAAAGTCCTTCGTCGTCATATTGCAAAGGCTTGCTAATTCTTCAAACCAGACGTCTTCACTAACCTCTATTGTGTTGTCATCTGGCAGAAGATCAGGCAAAGGCGATGGCGGCATATTCGCTACCTTAAGTAATCGTTGCGTAATATCTGACATCAACTGAAAATATGCGGAAAACTGATTCGCGTCTTCTACGTCATAAACGAGGCGAACGCGGTTGTAGTCGTGTATCTCCTGAAGGTCTTGCCCCAATGTTGTGGAAGATATCTCATGGCTGCCAACTTTCTTGGCTGCCTTGACGCTGAAATCGGGAGCTGCAAGTTTCACGTAGGTATTGACGACTCTTTGCTGGAAAGGAAAGAGATTCTCGTATTCGTCCAGCAGAATAACAAACAACGTCTCAGAAAGCTCAGGAAGCAGCTTTTTAATCTCTTTCATTGCTCTCTTTAGCGCATCTATGTCTAACCCAGCAATTGGAATTGAAACCTGTTCACAGTATATGAACTTTCGTCGCATGAATTCAGCTAAGTCACGATGGGCAACGGCCATAGCTTGCATAAGAGCTTCGATTGAGTCTGGACAATCATTGCTGTGGGAAATCAACCCGTGCAAGGTTCTAACAACTGCACGTTCGGTCGATGCATTACACACAATGTGTCCCTCCAGCAGACATGCTGTAAGCTCTGAGGTTAGGCTCTCAAGAAGGCACAACGTGATCTCTTGTGCGAAAGCATCCGTCAATTGTACCATGTGAAGGGTATCCTCATGGTTAGGATCGCATCCAGGTGCCATTCCAATTCCGGCATTGCACACAGCGCCACGAGTTAACTTCAGATAGAACCCGAATATCTTCGAAATGACTCTCGCCCCCTTTCTTGAGGCCAGGTTGCGTGCTCGAAGAGATAAAAGAAGCATCGATTTGCCGGTACCTCTAGGCCCCTCCAAGAAGCATGGTTTCATTTCTTCCAGAGCATTGGCTTTCATGGATTCGGGGGGGGCAAAAGCCTCCGCAAGTAAGTGAGGAAGGTCCTCGAAAAACTCGGCACGTACTCGTCTGAATGGATTGGCCGTACCGTGCTGGAAAGCGGAAGCAACAAGAGAGGACGCAGTTTCATGAGGGAGAACTGATTGGCACAATTTCTCAAGAACCGCCATGTAATTACCGCGATCTGGAGCCAACGTTTCGAACACTTTGGGACCAAGTAGAGGAGGAATTTTAGTGTCATCAAGTCGTATAATCAAGCAACGACCACCCTCCTGTTGAACCTCGTTCCAAAATGCAGAGTCTATTTCGACTTTTTGCCATGCCGCAGCCGGTGTATGTTTGGAATAGAGAATGACAATCGTATGGGCATTTTGGATTCCATCATTCATAAAACGAATCGAATTATCGCCTAATGTAAGCTCACAGATGTCAATGCGAGCTTGGTGTCCGGCGTTACGCAGGTCTTCGTATAGTCGGTGGGCAACCTCGCTATCAGCTCCGGCATGAGATATGAATATATGGCGCATGCACCAACCCTTTTCACATTATCTGTTCAAACACGAAACGGCGATTTTGACGGTGTTGGACGCAGTATCAGCATTATTTACAACTTGAAGAAAAGCTACCGTTTTCTCTTGAATAACCATATTCATTATTTTGTGGCACTGCATAGTGTTTTTCCTCAGGAACCCCTGGCTCGCCAAGTCAACGGCCCACACGGTTATTATCTGTATTTTGTCAATGTTCGCAAGAAGAATTATTACTGGCGATATCAAACGGGCGGTTCGATTAACTGATGTAGGTATCTCCGACTTTCTACTCTAAAACTCGTCCGAAACACCTCCTCAAAACAACAAAAATCGACATTATTTGCGAAGGATGCCCGTGCGACGCAAAAAAACATAAGTAGAGGGATTTTCTATTCTCTCCGAAAGGAATTCAGTTTTGCATCGTCACGATCCATTAAAACCTACCAACATGGCTGTCCAGGAACGGCGGAATGAAATTGGCGCCATCCTCTCGCGAGGCCTGTGTCGGATTTGCCCTAAAAAAGCGAAAAAACCTGGAAAAAGGGCCTTGAGCTGTTCGGCAAAAGGCCGCTCAATGGTACCCAGTGGTTAACGGAACCGAGATTTTTTTGACACAGCCCAGAAAGGACACATGATGGTACAAAGTAGGAATACTATAAGTAAAGAACTGGCCGATTTGGAAAAAATGTCGGCCAAAGAATTGCGGAGTAAGTATAGCGAACTGTTCGGGGATGAGTCGCGGTCTGGTAACCGCCAATGGTTGTACCGGCGATGTGCATGGCGGTTACAGGAACTGGTACAAGGCGGTCTAAGCGAGAGAGCACGTAAACGGGCCATGCAGATAGCCAACGACAGCGACATTCGGTTCATTCCACCTCGAAATATCACGCCAGACAAGATAATGCCTCGGAAGATACGTTCAACGGACATGAAGCCGAATGATCGACTGCCAATCGTCAATACCATTTTGACAAGGGAGTTTAAGGGAAAACTACACACGGTTACTGTTTTGCCTAAGGGTTTTGAATACGATGGTAATATCTATCAAAGCCTGACCGCTGTTGCCCATGCCATCACAGGTAGTCATTGGAATGGCTATCACTTTTTCAGTAAATCTCTAACAAATGCCAAGAAACTCCAGGAGACCAAATGATTCAAGCAGCAACAAAAACGATGCGGTGTGCAATTTATACACGCAAAAGCACAGAAGAGAACCTTGAACTTGATTTCAATTCGCTTGATGCCCAGCGGGAAGCGGCGGAAAATTATATCGCCAGCCAAAAACATGCCGGATGGATTTGTATGGAGGAGCGATATGACGATGCGGGTTTCAGCGGAGGTAATATTGAACGGCCTGCTTTCCAACGATTGATGGCGGGCATTGAGGAAGGCAGTATTGACTGCATTGTGGTTTACAAAATTGACCGGTTGAGTCGTTCGCTTATGGATTTTGCCCGTATAATGGAAATTCTGGAGCGAAAAGGCGTCTCCCTTGTAAGTGTAACACAGCAATTCAATACGACCAGCTCGATGGGGCGGTTGACGCTGAATATTTTGTTGAGTTTTGCCCAGTTCGAGAGGGAAATTATTTCCGAGCGGACACGCGATAAAATAGCCGCAGCTCGACGCAGGGGTAAATGGACTGGAGGCCCGCCAGTGCTTGGCTACAATCGAAGGCGGGACAAAACCGGCAGCCGATTGGTCGTAAATAAAGATGAGGCAGATCGGGTCCGGACTATTTTCAAAAAATATTTGCAATGCGGTTCTCTTCTCAAAACGGTTCAATGGCTAGATACCGAAGGCTGGTTAAATGGTAGGGAAAATTGAAAAGGGAGCCAGGTGGAGCATCGAAATGGGTACCACCTAGGGCCTAAGAATACCCCTTTGCAAGGGGTTTGTCAACGGCTGACATGGGGTGTATCAGCGATCTGATGTTCAGGATGTTGGGGTCAAATCATATGGCCTCCTTTTCTTGATTTTCCAGGTTATTTTCGTCGGTATTTTTTGTGGTTGGCCTATTGTTATGGTTTTGCAGGCGGTAGCTTTCGCCGGCGGCTTCTATTACATGTACACGATGCGTCAGCCGATCTAGCAGTGCTCCGGTCAATCGTTCATCGCCGAAGACTTCCGGCCAGGCGGAGAAAGGCAGGTTTGACGTAACAACCACGCTGGTGCGTTCATAACATTTCGAGAAAAATCCAAATAGATTTTCCGCTCCAAGCCGGCCGAGGGGAATGTAGCCAAGCTCATCGACTATAATCAAATCTCGCTGCTCTATAAACCGTTCGAGTCTTTGGACGGTCCGTTCATCTCTGGCTTCGGCATATGCGGTAGCCAGGCCTGTGGCGGTGAAGAATTTCACTCGTTTGCCCTGGCGGCAAGCTTCACGGCCCAGCGATATGGCAAGATGAGTTTTGCCTGTTCCGGGCGGGCCAATCATTACAACGCATTCGCGCTTTCGAATATAATCGCCTTTGGCTAAATCGATGATTCGTTTTTTGTTCAAAGTTGGAACGGCTGTGAAGTCGAAGTCTGCAAGTTCCTTCTCGGCTGGGAACGAAGCCTCCTTTATCCGTCGCTGCATCGTTCGAATTCTTCGCTGTTGAATCTCCAGTTCCGTTAACTGCTGTAAAAAAGGCTCAAAACCGCGTTTTTCCTGGGCACACTGTCTGGCAGCCCGCCGATACTCTTTAATAAACGTCGGCAGCTTGAGCTGCTTAAGATAATTTTCAAGCAATATATTGTTTTCCATATTGTACACTTCCTTCATTAGTAGTTTTAAAATTCGTTAATAAAAACTCGTCATATTCGCTGGCTTGGCGAATGCCGTTCGTTTTAATCTGCAATTCAGGCTTATGCGTAAGATCAATGCTTTTGCGGATCGCATCAGGCTGATATTCAAGTATATTTCGAACGGCTTCGTCGTTGAATGCTCTTCGCGAGATGCAGGTTTTTACGGCAGCCTTAACCTGAGAAGCTTCGTATTCGCAAAACAGTAAAAGCACGTTTATAAACTTCTTTGTTCCTTCGCCATCGTAACGATATTCCAACTCTATTTTAAGCTTTTCAAAGTCACTGCCCCAGGGCTGGCCGATGAAAGCGGCTGCGTTATGAATCCCGCCAGGCTTGGTCTTCAGTAGCGGGATATAGTGCATATAATTCAGGATATATTTCGATGAATCCCAGCAACGTTCATGGCTGGCGACGAGATTGTCATCGTGATACAACTCTACGCGACTTACAAAAGCTTTGATAGTGATGTCATGATGTGCCCATTGTGTTGGCACAGAATAGAAGTTATTATCATGCTCGACCAAGGCCTGCTTTGTTGCATAAGTGCTGCCCCCGACGCAAGCGTTATACTGGTGCTTTGGCAGGGGTAGAAAGAACTGACGTTCTTCTTCGAGCAGCTGACCGCGCGTTTTACCCTTGTCTTTAACGACTATATCCAACCGCTTAGTGCATTGTCGCAAAAGCAATTCATTCAGCTCATCAATGTCGACAACATGCGGCGGCGGAGACATTAAATCTCGCTGGGAATCTTTGACAAGATTTTCAGCATGGCCTTTTTCATTGCCGCTTGCTATATTGCAAAAACGACTATTAAATAGATAATGACTACGAAGCTCTATAAACTTAGAGTTGAGTTTGCGCTCCTTGCCTTTGCCGACCTGAATTACCGCTGATTTTAAGTTATCATACGCATTGCTCCGCGCTACACCTCCAAAAAAATCAAACGCATGAACATGGCCGTCGAGAAAACATTCCATCTTTTGCGACGGATATGCTCTAACAAAAGAGGCGCGGGAATATGCCAGCCGTAGGCAGAATAAATGCACCTTCGTGTCTTTGCCGTTTATGATAACATCAGCTTCTCCCCAGTCGACCTGACCCTCCTGGCCGGGCTGAAACTCCAACTTGAAAAAGACCTCCTTGGCTTGTAACTTTTTAGTCGCAATGTAACGCCGAACCGTCTGAGCACAGCCGCAGAATTCGTAATCAGAAACAAGAATATCATGAATCTTAGTGCCGGTCATCTTTTGCTTGCGACGAATCGTTTTGTTCTTTTCGAGAAGGGTGTCGATGACAAAACGCAGCCGCTCCGTGAGTACAACAGCACCTGCCGGCGAACTTCGCTTTTTGTATCCCGGCGGAACGGAATGCGTCAAAGCCTTTTTGATGGTCTTGCGCGAATGATGAAACTTACGAGCCGCCTGCCGCTCAGACAAACCTTCAACTAAAACAGCTTTACGTATTTTTTCATAATCTTCCACTGTAAGCATCTCCAAACTCCGCATATGCCGATCCCTGCAACAAAATCACAAGCCGACATCATACAGAATTTTCAATTAAACAGTGGTCCCCTTTTCAATGCGCGAAACCCCATCCACCTGGCTCCCTTTTCGATTTTCCCTACCAGCATAAGCGTTCCAGCGGTCCATATGCCCATTATTATTTGGATTATGCCTGTTGGGTCGCACGCGGAACAACAAAATTCCGGGCCAGCAATATTCCATCATTCTGCGAACGTCAAATGGAAGTTTATTACAAAACCGGGAAGTTTTCGCCGTCGTTTGATGTAGTGTTAGATTACAACAGTCATGGCGACGGTTTTGTTAATGGAAAACTGTATCGTGTTACACCTGCCACCATGGCAACAGGTGAATCCACCGCGACAACAATTGAAATTGGCGATACAAGTTTGAGCTTGCCTGATTTTTCAGACTCGCCAGAAAACCCACCAACCTATGACAAAGCCGTCACAGGCTCCGGCTATACGCTTGGGAGTAATTATTATTTACATGCGAATACGTTATTCCGCTGGACAGGTTTCGAGTATCAGTGATAAATGAATGAGTTATTTGGCCGGGGGACATCAAAAAATCTTTTCGGGTGATTAAATTTAACCAACCTTTGGAACTCGTTCGGAACGGGGAGCCATCCATGATGAATCACTCCTAAGGACAATAGAAACATGAAACAACGCACCTCAACTTCTATCGTCATTACAAGCAATATATCTTCGGTAAATTTCTTACAACCGCTCGCCTAAATCCGTTCTGAACGGGGAGGGATGGCTGTGGCGGCGGAGGACTGCCGGCTGGCTCTGCAACCGGCTATCTCCTCTATTGGAACCAGGAGGGCTAAATTATTTTGGACCGTAGTGATGTAATATATAAATACTGGCGTCGTTGCCAGGAATTTTGCAGGAGTTATTTTGTGTAGGCAACCCACGTAGGCAGTCCTTTATTTTCCAGCCATCAGCTAACTTTAACGTACAAACCTTTTGGGCAGGTTGATGGTTAATCAGCACTGCAAGTCTGGATTCGTTATCGAGAGGGTGTTCGGTAACCGCTATCATGGGGTTGTCCTTACGGATTACTTTTTCCGTAAGAATCCCCTCAGCAATGATTTCATAAATTCGCCAGAATTCATTTTGTTCTTCAAACCCGGAAGTTGTGTTACTTAAGAACATTTCAATCGGAACCGTAAGGAAGAACACAGTGCCTTGACCAAGAGAAGCATACGTAAAGACTGGGTTGCCGTCATCTTCACTTGCTATGACTTTTGCCCGTGTAGGTTTCAGGGACAATGCGAAGTCATTCTGGCAGGATAGGGTGTGATTTCCAGTTGAACTTTCAATTGAAAAAACAGCCGGCTTAGTTTGATGACTTCGGGTTTGGATTTCCACCCCTGCAACTTTTTCAAAGTCCGAGAACATACAGTTATCATGGGAAATATATAGTGTAGCTCCTGCGTGAACTTTTTTCTGCAGTTTCAACCAGAATCTTCGGCTGATTGCATCAGGTCCACAAACACTTGGTAACATATAGAAACTTGCATCCTTGAGAGGTTGATCGGTGAACTGAAATTCGATATCAAAACCAGCCTGCTTGGCTAAAACAAAACTACTATAAGCCACCCCCCATGTATCCTGATCTTCAGAAAGTATACATACGGCTTGCCGGATTGGCGGAGGGAGCTTTTTAAAGGGTAGAGACTCTATAACCTCACGGAATTTTATCATTTCTTCCATAACAGGTTTAAGTTGGCGATTCCTGCGGATCATACCCAATTCTCGCTCATATGCACACCAGTCGTAAGGTGCATTATCCTTATGGTTCAGATCGTAGGCGCACCACCATAACAATCCGCCGCAGTCGTTGGCCCAGAGGGAAAATAACGACATTCGTAAAAAGTCTGCTGCATTTTTTTCGCTGGCTACCATTGGCCCGAGGGTTCCTATTTCTTCGGTAAAACACGGCTTGGATGCTATGTCGGCATAGAAGCGGGTTTCTGCAGTTGCGTGCAGACCAGGACGAATGGTATTAACTGGATCAAGATCGCAATGGGGTGTAAACATGGGATATGGATGTGTTGTAAGAATGTCTACCAATTCGGCTTGATGCTGGATTTTCCAATTTGCCGCCCGATTGGGAGTCAGGGCATGCATGCCGGAGATAATAGGTCTGGTTGAATCTTTTGAGCGGATAGCATCGGCGATATTTGCTGTCCACCGCCAGGCTTCATTGGCCGAATCAACGTGAGCCAGGCAGTTGCATTCGTTTCCCAAGTCCCATGCAATAATCGAAGGATGATTTTTAAAATATTCTACGAAATATTTTACGAATCGCACCTGCCACTTGATAGCTAATGGATCAGTTAAAAAATTGCGGCCTTCCAGGCCGGGGGGTACGAATAGCCTTCCGCTCATCCAACCATTTACCAGACTTACGATAAGTTTCAAATTGGATTCAGCAGCCATGTCCGCCATGATTTGAAATCGCTGGATCATCTCAATCGATACGCCGACTTGACCTGCTGAGGAATCATCCAAAGGTTGCTCATGCCAACGAAATTCTCGCAATTCACCAAAGATACCATAAAGAGCGTGAATAGGCTGAAAATCACGCCAGATGGGAAACACTCGAAGAACTTTTGTACCAATAGCTGCCAGTTGAGAAATGTCTTCAGCAATAATATCGGGTTGCCAATCAACCCACATATCTAACCCGGCATGAGAAGCAACATAGTTACAGCCTGTAAAAAAGGTGTTAAGGTCCTTGTGAAACATATAAAAGCCTTTTTGAATTAATTCTGATTGGTTTTTACGAGAAAGCTCTGGCCAAATTGAAAAGTATTAAGCTTATGCGATCTATTGGACGGGGGGGATGTGTTTCCAAACCTTTTTAATGGCTTGTGCGATATCATCAACATCCTGCTGTGAATAAGCAGGGACTATGGCAATAGCTACCATCGATTCGAAAATGTCATCTGATTCAGGACAAAGATCAGGACGGTATTGAATCCCTTGTGACTTATAATTATCTCCAAACGGCGGAAGGTCAGGATGGACTTGATATTTTTTTTGTACAAGTTCTTCATGTAGCAGATTGCGGCAGCCTGAAGACGGACCTACTCTGATTCCCTCAGCATCAAGGGCTTTGGCAAACTTTTTCGCAGCCTTGGGAGTCCCCAAGTCAACATACAAAGCAATTCCGCAATCTCCACCCAAATCACCACTTTGACGAAATTTAATTCCAGGACATTCAGAAGAAAGTTTATTTCTTAAATATTTGTAGCATTGTCTTGTTTTATTAAGAATATGCGAATCAAGTTTTCGCAATTGCGCGAGAGCTACAGCCCCGGTAAATTCATTCATCCTAAATTGTAATCCTGGTATTGGATGCGTTTTGATATCTTCTTCGAGCTGGTCTTCAAGCGAAGGGCGTATTGAACCTAAATCATGGTAGCGAACAGCACGCTCGAAAACCTGCTGTTGGTTTGTTGTTAAAAGCCCACCATCTCCAGTACTCATTATTTTATTTTGTTGAAAACTGAAGCAGGCAACATCACCGATTGAACCGACTTTTTTCCCTTTATATGTAGCTCCGCATGCCTGGGCACAATCTTCGATGACAAAGATATTGTGCATTTTTGCTATTGACAATATTTCATCGAAATTGTTAATAGTTCCTTGAAAATGAACAACAATAACAGCCTTGGTTTTGTCGGTTATCTTCTTTTCAAAATCCTTGGGGGATAAATTTAACGAACGATCCACCTCGGCAAAAACAGGAATGGCGCCAAAGTGTAATGGTGCTACATAGTTAGTGAACCAATTCAGGCATGGAATGATTATTTCGTCTCCTGGTCCAACGCCCAGACCTGCCAAAGCACAAAAAAAGGATCCGCTTCCGGTGGCTGTACCGAGGGCATATTTAACATTAAAGTAATCCCTGGCTTCCCGTTCGAAATCCTTTACCATGTGTGGATTGCCGCAGCCATATTCACGGAAAGGCAGTTGTAAATCAACAACCTCTCTTAAAAGCTCCATTTCCTCTTGCCCCATTACCGAAGTACCAAGATAAGGAAGGGGTAGTGGCTTGGTACGAACGGGCGTCCCCCCGTCTAACGCCAGTTTATTAATATTATCCGTAATAGTTGTCACAATATTTACTCTTTTATAAAACGTCAGTTACACAAATCAATATAATAGGTATCACCGTACCTGTTTTTTTGGTTAGACAGGTACGGTGATAATACATCAAGCACTTATTTACCACAACACTTATTTACGTCGGCGGGCAACCATAGCTACTGCGCCGCTTGCCAGCAGAAGCATTGAGGCAGGTTCAGGGAGAATTTCACCCGTGACAGACAGGTTGTCAATATAGTGAGCATTCCATTCGCCTTCAACGTACGAACCCTGTCCATCGCCAATTCCGAGGGTCTTTATGCCAGGTGTAACCCCAGCCATGGCCGGAACTTCTGTGGAGTCAAAGACCTTCTGGCCGTCAAGATAGTACCTTACGCCAGTTTCACTGAAGACCATGTCAACCGCCCGCCATCCTTCAGTTCTGACCGCATCAGGAAGAGCATAGTAACCACTTCCGGTGTAGTTATAGGCTCTAATTGCAAAATTAGCTAGTCCATTCGCTTCTGGATGGTTCACCTGATCCAATGACCCAGCCCACTGGCAGATGCCGAAATTCCAGGGACCTGCATCTGTAAGAACGTACATTTCCGCATTGTCTACGCCCATAGCATCGTAGAAGTCAAACGAAACCGTTCCCCACTTGGCAGTGCTGGACAAAGACTTTTCCATTGCAAAGTTAGGATCATTTGCATTGGTGCCATCAGGGCTGGTAAGCATTTCCAGGCCAACCGTTCCATTCGGGGCGGGGGTAGTTGACACGCCTGCTGGGGCAGCGCCCCATCTCCAGCCAGCGGCCCACAGGTCGTCAGTGGTGGTGTAGCTGTCGAAATTGTCGGAGTAAGCATCAGCGTAATCCAGGGCCCAGACTGGCGCGCAGGTGATAACCAATGCTAACAACGCTACACAAACTTTAATCGACTTTTCCATTTTCATTCTCCTTTTCAGACTCTTGAATGCCCTACCTTACCAAGCCCTCCCACTGAGGACAAAAGGCTGGTAGGCTTTGTAGATGATACTTTTAAAAAACAACAACAATACAGCCATTAATGGTAACGATAATATAAACCATATACCATAAATTGTCAAGAGTTTTTTTAGAGGGTAAAAATATTTTTCATTTAATTTTAGAATTTATTTGTAATAGCTTTTCTTGCAAGAGTTTATGGAACAGGCATTGCAGGATTGTCTGCTTGCTTTGATAGCTAAGTAAATAGAATATTACCGATACCATTAAAAAAGATGATTTATTTCATTGTTTTGGCGATAAATTTGTAAGATGCTTATTAAAAGTAAATTGTGGTTTTTATTTTTCCTAGAAAACAATTGACATTTCCCCTGACTCTAGGTATCATTACCATAGGAGCTTTAGATACAAGAAAGTGTTTTGATGGAAAAAAAAGTTACAACTTTAGACGATGTCGCCAAGAAGGCTGGTGTTTCACGCATCACAGTATCTCGGATACTTAGAGGTTCACCGAATCATAGGCCTCGAACTATTTCTCTGGTGAATCGCACCGCGAAGGAATTGGGATACCGCCCTAATGCTATTGCCCGAGCTTTTCGAACAAACAAGACCGGTGTGATAGGTTTGCTTGTTCAACGTAGTAAAGAGCACGATCTTCTGGGGGAAATATTTTATTCCACTCTCATTTCAACCCTTGAAACCAGATTGATACAGAAGGATTACAGTATTCTTCTGGGAGGGGTCTCTTATGAAGACATAATATCCCGCCAGATGCCCTCGATTGTTCAACAGGGTTACTGTGAAGGGGTGGTTACTCTCAGAATAGATGATGATGAGTATTTGCGGGAGCTTAATCGCAATGTTGGGTCTGTGGTAACATTGGACTTTAAGACTCAATGTGTCCCCTCGGTTTCGGTGGCACATTATCGAGGTGGTTTCCAAATGGGGCGTCATATGATTCAGCTTGGGCACAGGAAGTTTGCGTTTCTTACTGCACCCAATCCATCAGGTAACTTCGGCAGTAGTTTTGATGGTTTTAGAGCAGCATTGGCCGAGGCGGATTTGAGCCAGGATGTCCCGGTCGCAAGCTGCAATTGGGCGAGTGCACAACAACCTGCAATTCAGCGTCTAATGACCACGGGGCATGATTTTACAGCTGTGTTCTGCGCCAATGATTATCTTGCTCTGGTTGCAATTCGGGAGTTTAGAAATATGGGGCTTAGAGTTCCAGAGGATATTTCCGTGGCTGGATTTGATGATCTTGAAACGTCAATTTTATCCTCGCCGGCTCTTACAACAATCAGGGTCGACAGGAAAGCTATGGGGGAACATGCCGTTGATTTGATCCTTGGCAGCTTAAAGTCGGATCGAAAGAGCAAAGATTATACCGGATTAAATATTGAAATACCGGTTGAGTTGATTCCGAGAGACTCTGTAATTCCAAATAAACGGAATGTTTAAGGCTTTCGGGCTATGGTAAGTCAAGAAGATAACTTTTATGAGCGAGGTTTAGAAAAATGTACAAACACACTAAAAAAGGATTTACGTTGATTGAGCTTTTGGTGGTCATAGCAATTATAGCCCTGTTGGTTTCGATTTTACTGCCGAGTCTAAAGGTGGCCAAAGACATGGCCAAAAGTTCTGTCTGCCTTTCAAATGTGAAAGGAATTGGTACTGCTACTGCAATGTATGCATATGAATATGATGGAGTATATTCAGTTTATGGTGTTCAGCAATTGAACTTGCTGGTGGCAGGATTGGTGGGGGATACCCAGAGCAACATCTTGGATTGCCCGGCCAGGCCGGGGGTGGTTCCGGGGGACAGGATGGATAAATTCTGGGTACCATATTCAGATACAGTTCTTGGGGAGTATGTATATTGTGGCTATGGGTATAACGCTCCAGAAGGGTGGGAAAGAACCGCTGATAATCTTTTTCCAGTAACAACGATTGATCGCTTTAGGCATCCGAGTGCGGTTGTGCAGTGGTGTGATAGCGAGGCATATTACATGTTATTGCCGACACACGTTGATCCAAATCTGGAGTCTTGGACAGAAGCCGGGGGATACAGACGAACTGTTTATCCTCACTTGGAAAGGATAAGTCTGGGTTTTTATGATGGCCACGCAGAAAGCATGGCGCGTTATGATACTTCGACAGAAATGTGGCATAATCCAAAGGACTGGGAAAGACCAGGAGAATGGTGATAATCCGGCTGTGAGTTGGCGTAATAAAGCAGCTTTCAGGTCGGTCCTAGGAGCTGCTTATTACTAGAGATGGTTTTAGGAAGCTACATATGTTTCTGGGCGCTTATTATATAAATGTTAATCTTGGGACTTTTTTGCAATATTTTCCTTTTGATGAAAAAGGTATTGCTGCACCTACAGTAGAAGGTGTGCCTTATTATAATGGCACTACAGTGTCACATCAGGCCTTATCTTATTATGATTTAATACTTACGGTTAACTGGAAACATATTCCTTTAACTTGTAAGGCAAGCCTCGATGAATATGTAAATAAATTCCTTACTAACTGTCAGTGGCTTGTGGACAATGGGGCAGAAGATTATAATGGATGTATGGTTTGGTTTTTTCCCAAGCCACACGGTAAAATTAAAGCTCCTTGGGTTTCAGCTATGACACAGGGACTGGGAATTTCTACACTTCTCCGCGGATTTCAATTGACCGGTAATGAGAAATTTATGGAAATTTCTCAAAAAGCCATGAAGAATTTACATATTGATATTAAAGATGGCGGTGGAAGATATGAAGAAGATGGAATGGTATATCTGGA
Source organism: Phycisphaerae bacterium (assembly GCA_963664745.2). Taxonomy (GTDB): domain Bacteria; phylum Planctomycetota; class Phycisphaerae; order SM23-33; family SM23-33; genus B1-G9. The sequence goes on along the minus strand of CAXXMC010000004.1, from coordinate 29,694 downwards.
AGAATATCCAGAGGATAAACCTGTTCATGTTCTGAATGGTTTTATTTATGCATTATGGGGTGTTTACGATTACATGCTTGTAACCGGGGATAAAAAGGCTGAAAAGCTTTTCAATGATTGTGTCCAGACATTGGTTAAAACTCTGGACAGGTATGATAATGGTCAGTGGTCGAAATATGACCAAGGTCCCGCTGATTATATTCTTGGGAATGATTATCACACTCTTCATATTGCTCAATTGAATGCTATGCACAATATAACAGGCATCAGTATCTTTAAAGAATATGCCGATAAGTTCAATAGTTATCTGTCTGCAGAACAACTGGCCAAAGCCAACTTGTCTGTTTTTCAAGACAAACAAAATCTATAAATTAATAAGTCTATATTAAAGAGTTTTTTTTCAGGGACAACACATGCCGTATATAGTTTCACAGGATTTATGGGTGGGACAAAAATTTGCTGACATTCTCTCTTTTGGGATTGGCAAGAATTTTGAGGTAATTGATATTCCGCAGATGTCAAAACCCGTTCCCAAAGAACAGTGTATTTTAGTAGGTCGAAACAAGTTATCGGAAAAATTTGTCAGCCAGGCTGAGTGGAATACGCTTGGGACGGATGGGTACATTATACGATCTATTCCCCAGCACAATCTTTTGATATGTGCGGGCAATTCCGTAAGAGGCATTTTTTATGCTGCACATGACCTAGCTGAAAATGAAACTTTCAATGATAATCGGGTTGAAATCCCCTCTTTTAAATGGCGAGAAAAAGTTGTTTACATGGCCTGCTCTGATGACTTTGGTCAAGCCCGATCAAAAGTTGTAAGAGACGTATTTTCGTGTCATGAAGATATCGAGTTGCAGAAAAAACGTTCTGACCGCTTTATTCATGGCCTTTTGAAAATGAGGGTTAATACCGTTGTATTTACTACATTCGGTATGGATTACCTTGACTTTGATGAGCTGGGATATCCTGAATTTTACAATGATGGTTGTTCAAAGCTAAAACAGAACCATTTGTTGTATTTACAGCAGATGCAGCAATTCATTGCCAGATGCCGCCAATTTGGACTTAGAATTGCGATATTTCATTGTGGTGTGGTGGGATTTGATGGTGGGGAGCAACTCAAAAATAATTTCTTTGATCATCATCCGGAGCTTGAAAGTCAAATTGGACGTGATGACCCTTCAATTAACTGGCATGGCGGAAGGCAATTTTGGGGGGAGAAAAACAAAATAAGATCTTTCTGTCCCTCAAAAGAAGGAAGTTGGAATTTTATTGAAAGTTATTATCGAAAGTTTTTTGAGCTATTTGATATTGATGAGTATTGGTTTTTGATAGGAGATTGCGGAGGTGGATTGAACTGTGGTTGCGATGAATGCAAGGAATTTCCATATGAGGATCGTATTGCTAAATTCAACAAAATCATTGCAGGAATTCGAAATAAACACAAGCCTGATTGTACCATTGTTCATCGCAATGATGATTTCATAAACTACTATCCCGGGCGAGAAGTTGAAGTTGAAAAAAAGGTGCTTGGAAATATAAAAAATATTACAACAGGGGCCAAATGGGCACAACCGATGTGCTTTGACTTCAACGGAAACTGGAAAGATATAGAGAAACATCCTTTAATTGGAAAAATCCCAGATTTGCGACTCGTTTTCTGGTACGGCTGGAATAATCCAACATATGACATGTTCCCTGGTCAATATCCAGGTATCTATGCGAAACAACTTCAGTTTGCCGCACAAAATGATGTGAGCGGAATTTTCTTCTTCCATGAAGGTGATTGGGATTCTTCTTGGCAGCCGCATGATGTTTTTTATCCTGAAAAAGATGATAACATTTATCCCTGGCATTTTGACGTTGCGGCGTTCATAAAAGCCTTGTGGAATCCGACCAATTTTGATTACCAGGCTTTCCAGCTCAAGTGGCTTAAGAAATATTTTGGCCCAGCTAGTGAGTCGGTTCAAAAAGCTTTTTTAAATGGCGAACAAATACTGGAGATAATGTCACGTTGGGACCTCGGCGATTATTGCGATGGTGGGGTTCCGCCGTTTTCATACATGGATATGATCTGGTCAAAGCAGGATATGAGAAGAGTGGCGTCCGAATTTTATATTCGCACAGAAACAATTGAAACACAGTTTGCATATCCCAAACAAATATCATTTTTTGATGCAACCTGTCATGTACAGAAAATGATAGATTTACTTGATCAAGCAAAGGATATTAATCCTCAAAACAAAATATTGTCGCGATGGTTTAATTTTGCTCAAGGGTTAATGTGTTTGGCACTAGCGTATAAAAAATATCACGAGGCTTATTTTGTTTCAAGAACTTCCAATAGCAATGTAAAGCAGATCCTTCTTGAGGTCCTTGAGGAATTAAAAAAATCCAGAATATTGAAAGGTTATGGCCAGACTAGTTGTGACAGTCCGACAATGTTTACAGACTGGTTCATGCAGGAAGTCAACGACCAATTGGCTTTTATAGAAGCTGGGAACGAACCTCCTTATAGTCCTGGAAGACACTGGAAAGCTGGGGCCTGTTTAGAAGGTGAGATTAGAGAGTGTTATATATATGATTGATAAGAATGAACCAATTATTGCTCATTGGAAAAGTATCGGTCTGGAACCGGATATATCTCTGCAGGACAGGGTGAAACGCCTTGTTTCACTTGGATATACTTACGAACATTGGAAAGCTTTCCTCAATGAGGATGAAGGTGATGATTGTAAAAGCTATCGTTTTAAGACAACCATAGGAAAATGTGCCAGAGATGAATTGAAGGATTATCTTTCAATCGCGCATAAGAACGATCTAAAAGTTCTGACCTACTTAAACGCACATTGGTTTGCCAGTAGTTGCCCACATGAGTGGATGATGCATACTGAAGAGGGCAAACCCAAGATGGCAGGCTACGGTAAAGGTTTTTTGACTTGCATTAATACGCCATGGCGGGAATATTTTCTCCAGCTAATTCGTGATATCTGCAAATATGAAATAGATGGTATATTCTTGGACGGCCCTAATGGTGGGCCGTGTTATTGCAAATTCTGTCGAGAGAAATTTGAAAAGGTTGTCGGTGCACCTCTGCCAATGGGAATTACAAAAGCCTCTCTATTGTGGTCAAATGCGATTGAGTTCTGGTATGAAAGCACAGCATCTTTTCTTGAAGATGTTCGCATCGCAATTGATGAATCCGGTAGGGACATCATGATGTATTGTAATGCTTGTGGCTTGCATGCGGGGTGGTCTAGCGGACGCAATAATAGAAATGCAATTAAGTATATGGATTTGCTTGGAGCAGAGGGCGGTTTCATTGGATACGGTAAATTGAGCAACATGCCGATCTGGAGATCAGCCGCAACAAGCAAACTGCTTCGAACGCAGGCCGGCGAGAAGCCTGCAGTTAACTTTATGGATTTTTCTTTCAAGCGTTGGGATTATTACGGCCTGCCAGCAACTGAAATAAAGATAATGTATGGTGACACCATTTCCAATGGGGGTAATCCGTTTTTTGCAATATGGCATGATAACATTGATTTACCTGCTGTTAAGACTGCCGCCTCAATGAATAAATTTTTGAAGCGTAATTGGAAATATTTACACAATACGAAATCACTTGCAAAAACGGCAATTGTTTGGTCTACCGCAACTGCGGACTTTTATTCAGCCAGTGCTGCAGAGGGTGACTTTTCCGGCAAAGTAAAAAGTCAAAAACAGGCTGCGGATTATACAAAATCTTTCTATGGTTTTTACGATTCTCTGGCGAAATCCAAGCGAACATTTGACGTAATTGATGAATATGAACTGGAAAAAGCCACCGCAAAATATGATATTATTATTCTTCCTAATATTGCATGTATGTCCGACAAAACGGCTGATGCAATCAGACAATTTGTTCAAGATGGTGGGACTATTCTTGCTTCATATCATACCTCGTTATTTGATGAATACGGCAAACGTAAAGACGATTTTTCACTCAAAGATGTTTTTGGGATAAATCTGGAATCTTCTTTACAGCCAATAAGAGACATCGATTTTGTCAGTTTAAATCCAGAACCACTTTTTGAGGTGTTAAGTCAGAATATTTTGCCTTCACCCCAATATTGCCTTGATGTTAAAGCCCTACATGCAAAACCGATTGGGATGTACGTAGATAAACTGCCTGCCAGATATTCTTTGCTTCCAAAAGGGCCGTATAAAAAACCATTTATTCTTTCCAATATCTTTGGAAAAGGCCAAGCGTTTTATTTTAGTGGCACTTTTGGCGAAGATTACTGGCAGTTTCGTTTTCCAGAATACAGCCAAATCATTCATGCAATCATCGATCAAGCTATTGAGGACCATCTTGTTGTTGAAACTACTTCGAAAAATGTTGCAGTCAATATCGAGAAGTCAGAAAAAGATAATTTTATAGTTGTGCATATTGTTAATTACGGCGTTACTTCACGTCCTGCAGACTCTATTTGTCCTATAAATGATTTGAGAATTATATTTAACGGAGATCTTATAGTTCAATCTGCCAAGATGCTTTTTGCAAATAAAGTATTGAAAATTACGGAAACAGAAGAAGGCCAAATAATTAATCTGGATGAACTTCAGGAATATGAAGCAATATTATTGGAATTTTAGATTTAACACAGGGACAGTGTTCGATGATTATGATGCGATGTTGGATAGCAGAAAAATAGAGGCGATATTTGTCGCTACTTCGGATTATTCACACCCTGAGATAGCAACGAAAGCTTTCGATATCGAGTAACACAAGATAATCCTGCAAGATTGGGTGACCGCGATGAACACCGGCAGTAAATTACTGGCCCCGGGAGCCGAGGGTATCAACAGCCTACTGCTTTCAAATTCAATGCTTCTTTTTTCATGGCCTGATGAGATGAGGGAACGGAACAATTTCGACGACGATCGGTACTTCTCAATTCTTCAGGACAAGATCGCCCTGAAAGAAAATTAAGTATTTGAAACAAAAGGCACCTTTTAAGCAAAAATAATAAAAATTTGGAGGGTCAGATTTCCCCTTGCCTTAAAAAGCTGGACTGACCGATAAAGTATTGGAATCTGATAATTCTAAGCAAGGAAGTACGAAATGATTATTGACGCTCATCAGCATGTTTATTGGCACGGCAAAGACGTTCACGGCCTAATTGCCGACATGGACGAAAACGGAATCGACAAAGCCTGGATACTGAATTGGAACATCACTCCAGAAGAAGATGCCCCCGGCTATCATAATGTGCTGAACCCCGAGCACGTCAGGCCTGACGGAACACACCCCGGAATACATTTAAGTGATTGCGTGAAAGCAAAAGAACTCTACCCGGACAGGTTTATTCTAGGATACGCCCCGCATCCACTAATGGGAAAGGCCCCAAGCTTTTTTGAGTCAGCCTATCATATGCATGGCGTAAGAGTCTGTGGCGAATTGAAAGCACGCATACTTTATGATGACCCGCGATGCATAAATCTTTTCCGCAAGGCCGGCGAGCTTGGCTGTCCGGTCATATTGCATATTGATGTACCTTATCTAACGGACAAAGAGGGGAAAATGCAATATCAGCCAGACTGGTATGGCGGGACAGTCGAGAACCTTGAGCGTGCAATGCAGGCGTGTCCTGAGACGAACTTTCTAGGCCATGCCCCGGGATTCTGGCGTGAAATTTCCGGTGATTCTGCCACTGAACCGGAAATGTATCCCCACGGCCCAGTGGTTTCAGGCGGCAAACTTTGGAGTTTATTTGAAGATTATCCGAATCTTTACGGCGATCTTTCTGCCTGCAGCGGTCTTTATGCACTCAAACGCGACGCTGAACATGCCAGGAACTTCATAACCGCTTTTGCTGACCGTTTAATTTTTGCTCGAGACTTCTTTGGCAGTGATTGGCAAGATTTATTAAATTCTTTATCTCTGCCAAAAGACATCATAGACAAGGTTTATTACAAAAACGCACAGAAACTCACCGGCGACTAGTACTACAGTTGGCGCCCCGCCCCGCACGACCACTGGTGTACGACGACGATGATCTCGTCAATTCGGCTGGATGGTTTGACAGCCTGCATGGCTAACAGGACAAAGCGGTGAATGGTTATAAAAATCGGGCGAAGCTTTGGGATAAAAAGCTCCGCCCGATATAGTTGTTCGTGAACTCTACTTGCTTTTGCTGTGTCTACTTCCGTTTTCGGCGAATAAATGCCAAAGAGCCCATAACCAGTAAACTCATCGTCGCAGGTTCGGGAGTTATCTCTGCAGGTGCACTCGTACTACCGAAATTAGCCTGTACACTGGCATAATCACCAGCAGACACCACGCCATCCCCATTTGCGTCGCCTGGAATACCATGTTCACCTGTATTGCCGAAGTTTGACTGCACGCTTGCATAGTCACCAGCCGATACAACACCATCACGGTTAGCATCACCCTCGAGCAATACAGGTCCAGTGCTGCCACTGATAGCAAAATTGTCGAAATAATGAGTATTCATGTCACCTTGAAAAAGTGTTGACTGACTGTCAGACATTTGAACCTGATAAAATCCTGCAGTTGCCTGTTCGGTCGTTACCCCCGCCCAGTCATTCGAGTCGTATACTTCACCGTCATCAATAGAGATTACTACGCCAGTAGAACTCCATACCAACTTGAATTCATGCCATCCATCAGATCTCAATGCCTCATCCGAGGTAAATGCATAGAAATTTTGTAAAGAGGGATAGTGTTTGAAGGCATAGTGAGTTCGTCCGTTGGCAGGATCAGTAGCCATTGGATCAGGATCATTTGCATAACTGATAACACCAAAAGAAAAAATGGTACCGGGGCCAACAACATGTATCTCAGCGTTATCTATGCCTCCTCCATCATAAAAATCAACAGTGATCGTTCCGTAACGTGGATCCGATGGTGAATAAAAATTTCTATAAGCACTTTCCGCAGGATCATCATATTTGCCAAAACTCCAAACAGTTCCGCTGGAAAATTGAAGCCCTTGTGTACCATTTGGCGTTGGTGTGGTTCCTAACGTGATAGGATTGTCACTGCCCCCAGATGCCCATCCATTTGCATAGATGTCAGATTCAAAATCCTCAGTGAAGTCATCTGCAGGTTGTGGGGTTGCCCAAACGGTTCCCCCTAACAAACTTAAAGCCATAGCTACAATCAAAAATTTCGGTATTCTAGTCATCTCTCCATTCCTTTCTGTTCAAACTTGATTGATATGGTAAATACAAAATCTAACATGCGTGTTATTTTCGGTTAAGAATTCAACGAACACGCTTACTGGAGCTTTTTCAAAAAACCACTGCAATTTGTTACCAACACCTCTCTATGGTAACGTTACTATAATCGACTAATTAAAAATTGTCAAGCGAAATCTTGTTAGAATGTAACAAGCCGAGTAAATGTCTATATAAATATTTATAAAAAAAGGTGTTATAGAGATACTATTTAGTTCTGGCTTCAATAATTTTGAAAACAAAATGCTTTGAAAACAATACCCTATGAGTAGTAAGTGAGAAAAATCTATAAATATCTATTTACGCGAAAAAAAGGAGTATACCCTCAAAAAAAAAAGATTGAAATGCCATTCCAATTAAATAGTAACGATACCAAGCTTGTGAATCATTTTCCAATTTTTGAGGCATCTCGTTAGGATGTCGCTGAGTCCCACTGATTCAGCGTATACGGGCCTCACGGAGGCCGAGAAAGGCTTCCGCAAAGTTTCGCACAGCCAAGACCTGCCAAAGCTGGCGGAGGCCCTGAAGAGCTGCTGCTACTATGCTGCGTTAAAAGAATATCAGGCCGATCTGCCCGAGGCGTTTCGTGCCGCTGCTGCTACTTCGCTTCGGGCTGCGCCCTCCGCTTTGCAGCAGCAGCCTTTGACAACAACCAATACGTAAGATAAGATAAAGTGAATACTGGAGATCAAAGAGTTTTAACAATTAAAGAAATATCCCCACATTTGATAAATAGGAAGTTAATGATGAAAAAAATAGAGGAAATTGATAAAAATTTTAAAAGCGATGACTTGGGTGATAAAGAATTAGTTTTCCACAGTGTACCAGATGGTTGCGATGCTTTTGAACTGACGGGTTTTGGGTGGTACAATGAAGAAAAGGAGTTCTGCAGACTTCCGCGAAAAACGTCAGTTGAAATTAATGAAGGCCCAAAAATATTGTCTTGGCATACTTCGGGGGGAATGATTCGTTTCCGTACAAATTCCAGAACTATTGGAATTTCAGCTGAGCTTCGCAGTAGTGAAGATATGTCGCATATGCCTCGTACAGGTATTTCTGGTTTTGATCTGTATGTAGGTGAACGTGATAATAGAACTTTCGTAAAACAGGCTATGCCTGCAGCGGGAAAAGCAGAAGTGAAGGGGATTTTGCAAGAATTACATCAGAAAAAAATGCGAGAATGCCTTATTAATTTCCCCCTATACAATGGAGTTAAACGCTTGCACATAGGTTTTGAAGTGGGAAGCAGGCTCGAAAAACCTTCTCCTTTTACTGTGGCAAAGCCGCTAATTTTTTATGGTTCTTCGATTACACAGGGTGGCTGTGCAAGCAGACCGGGTAATGCATATACACATTTTATTGCACGTTGGCTGGATGCAAATATGTTGAATTTTGGTTTTAGTGGCTTAGGTAAGGGAGAACCTGAAATGGCGAAACTAATCGCGTCACTGGAGATGAGTGCGTTTATTATGGATTATGATAATAACGCGCCGGATGTTGAACACCTGAAGAGAACACATGAGCCATTTTTTCAGATTATCCGTAAGTCTCATCCAACCCTTCCAGTCATAGTTGTTTCTAGAACTCCTGTAAATACGGCTAATTCTACAGAAAATGCTCGTAGGCAAGTAATTGCCTCGACTTATAACAATGCAATTATGGCTGGAGATCAAAACGTTTACTTCATAGATGGCTGGTCCCTTTTTGGTTCTCGCGACCGTGATGCATGTACTGTAGATGGTGGTCATCCCAACGATCTTGGTTTCTATCGTATGGCTGAGGGAATTTTTCCTGTTGTCAAGGAAGCTTTAATAAAGGGCGGGCAACTCTAAGTTATGCGCGTAAAAAAATACGGGCAGTGCTCGCCGTCTTACAGCGGCTGAATTCTCTAGCGATAACTGGACTGATCTACGGGGAAAAAGGTAACGCAGCAAGACCTAAACCTGCAATTTATCTAACCCAGTCAACTTCGATTTTTACGTTATTACCTTCCAAATGGTCAATAACTACAATGTCTGACTCTCCGGAATATAAGTTCAGTATTCGAAAGTTATTTTGCTCAATACCATTCATTGTTACTTTTTTCACTGAACAGCCGGATTGAACGGCTACAGGGTTGTCCAGGTGTTCCTGCAAAGATAATTCCAGAGTGGTTTTACCCTTATTGTTTTTATGGTCTACACGTAATGAAAACCCAATTAACTGCCCGTTAAAATTCAGATTGCTGACATCTAATGTTTTGAGTCCTTCTGGAAGCATAGGAGCAAGTATGCCATCTCGCCGTACACCAGACATGAACCGTATCAGGTTTAAGAAAAATGTCATATGCATCAGATTACCGCGATCGACTCGGCAGGGAATTTCTGGGTAGATTTTAAAAGATCCTTCCTGCCCCGTTGAAAGCGTATTGATATGTTCGGGAATCAAATTAGAATCATCAGTATAATCAAGGATAAGTTTTAATTGTTCTCCAGCGAGGTCCATTCGCCCTGACATCATCAACATTTGACAGATAGCCGGGCTTACACCGATAAACGGGCCTGCTCCTGTATAGCGTGAATGCCTGGAACATTTTCCTTTCATCAGTAGGCTGAAATCATTACTCCAGTAACTATGGGGAATCAGCGGGTCTTTATCATAAAATTTATCCCATAAATACCAGAATGTTTTATCGGCGAACGCATTCCATTTTTCTTGACAATATGCAAAAAGCAATGAAAACCACATATCTCCAAGATAAGGGTTACCTTCGGGGCCAATTCCGAACAGATATCTTTGTTCTTTTTCATTCCAAAGATGTTTTTGAATTCCCTGGCGGATATTTTCCGAGAGTTTCAACGCCTTTGCCGCAAGCAGGGTTTTATCCGCTTTTTTCAGCATATTGGAAGCGTAATAAAGTCCATCCATAACGGCTGTGTTAATTTGCAGGTTAAAGCCGGGAATATGCGGCTGACCATCATTTCCTGTTTCACCTTCGGGATTTTTCAGGATTACCTCTTCTGCGCCTTCACACATTTGAAATTCGGGGTTGTAAAATCCCTCAAGAATATCAACCAGTTTAATCACTCCAGGGATGCAGTCTTCGAGGAACTGAAAATCATTTGTCGCTTCAATGTATTCCCCCCAGTGTTTTAGAACATAGCCGTTTGTGTCTGTTTCCTTTAGGTCACGGGCAAAAAAGGTTAAGTTCGGATCATCAACTCTGTGACATCGTTGAAACTGACCATTCTCCAGTTGGGCTTTAAGCCAGAAGCGGCAAAATTTCTCGGCTCTTTCTATTTGTCCCATGGTGATAAGACTTCTAACCAACCATACCCTTGGGTAGCAACATGTGCCGTCACCATACAGAAAGCCATTATTAAATCTGTCGTCGGATTCTACTATACCGCCCGTATTAAATTTATCCTGTCTGTACGCGATGCTTTCAAGCGATGCCTGAACCATCTGATTCAATTTCTGATTGTCGGTGTTAAAAGTAAAGGAGCTGCATAGATGCATGGGAATTCCTTTTGTTGGGTGCGAGATTAAATCCGGGTTTAACTCTTTTTGTCTTTTGCCAAGGTTTTGTTGTTTTCGTTTTTAGTCCCGGTAGGGACGTCTTTCTTAGCCCCGGGCGTTTTTTAGTAGCCCGGGGGAGGCGGTTTGTCTTATTTCTAGCCCTGCCGGGGCTTAGAATAATTTAAACCGTTTACCTCGGGCTTTCGCCCGGGGCTAAGAAAGACGCCACTACCGTGGCTTAAAAAACACAAAACCTTTAAAACAAAACATCTACAATACAGAACAAAAATACTTGCCATGATTTAATCTCGTACACCTTTTGTTGGGTTCTTTTGTAATTAATATCAAGAACATAGCGAATTGGCTACTTTTTTGTTAAAAGAAACCGCTTCAAATAGGATATTTTGAGCCGAAAAAATGATATGGTGGGTTGATTATTTATTTATCATATTTAGGCGATTACCCAAACTCATAACAAGTCATCACCGTACCTGTTAAATGAACAACAGGTACGGCGATGATAACAAAAACAGTTTTTTTACATCAACACTTATTTACGTCTGCGGACAACCACAGCTATTGCACCACTTGCCAGCAGAAGCATCGAGGCAGGTTCCGGGAGAATTTCCGGCGTGACAGACAGATTGTCAATATAGTGAGCATTCCATTCGCCTTCAACGTACGAACCCTGTCCATCGCCAATTCCGAGGGTCTTTATGCCAGGTGTAACCCCAGCCATGGCCGGAACTTCTGTGGAGTCAAAGACCTTCTGGCCGTCAAGATAGTACCTTACGCCAGTTTCACTGAAGACCATGTCAACCGCCCGCCATCCTTCAGTTCTGACCGCATCAGGAAGAGCATAGTAACCACTTCCGGTGTAGTTATAGGCTCTAATTGCAAAATTAGCTAGTCCATTCGCTTCTGGATGGTTCACCTGATCCAATGACCCAGCCCACTGGCAGATGCCGAAATTCCAGGGACCTGCATCTGTAAGAACGTACATTTCCGCATTGTCTACGCCCATAGCATCGTAGAAGTCAAACGAAACCGTTCCCCACTTGGCAGTGCTGGACAAAGACTTTTCCATTGCAAAGTTAGGATCATTTGCATTGGTGCCATCAGGGCTGGTAAGCATTTCCAGGCCAACCGTTCCATTCGGGGCGGGGGTAGTTGACACGCCTGCTGGGGCAGCGCCCCATCTCCAGCCAGCGGCCCACAGGTCGTCAGTGGTGGTGTAGCTGTCGAAATTGTCGGAGTAAGCATCAGCGTAATCCAGGGCCCAGACTGGCGCGCAGGTGATAACCAATGCTAACAACGCTACACAAACTTTAATCGACTTTTCCATTTTCATTCTCCTTTTCAGACTCTTGAATGCCCTACCTTACCAAGCCCTCCCACTGAGGACAAAAGGCTGGTAGGCTTTGTAGATGATACTTTTAAAAAACAACAACAATACAGCCATTAATGGTAACGATAATATAAACCATATACCATAAATTGTCAAGAGTTTTTTTAGAGGGTAAAAATATTTTTCATTTAATTTTAGAATTTATTTGTAATAGCTTTTCTTGCAAGAGTTTATGGAACAGGCATTGCAGGATTGTCTGCTTGCTTTGATAGCTAAGTAAATAGAATATTACCGATACCATTAAAAAAGATGATTTATTTCATTGTTTTGGCGATAAATTTGTAAGATGCTTATTAAAAGTAAATTGTGGTTTTTATTTTTCCTAGAAAACAATTGACATTTCCCCTGACTCTAGGTATCATTACCATAGGAGCTTTAGATACAAGAAAGTGTTTTGATGGAAAAAAAAGTTACAACTTTAGACGATGTCGCCAAGAAGGCTGGTGTTTCACGCATCACAGTATCTCGGATACTTAGAGGTTCACCGAATCATAGGCCTCGAACTATTTCTCTGGTGAATCGCACCGCGAAGGAATTGGGATACCGCCCTAATGCTATTGCCCGAGCTTTTCGAACAAACAAGACCGGTGTGATAGGTTTGCTTGTTCAACGTAGTAAAGAGCACGATCTTCTGGGGGAAATATTTTATTCCACTCTCATTTCAACCCTTGAAACCAGATTGATACAGAAGGATTACAGTATTCTTCTGGGAGGGGTCTCTTATGAAGACATAATATCCCGCCAGATGCCCTCGATTGTTCAACAGGGTTACTGTGAAGGGGTGGTTACTCTCAGAATAGATGATGATGAGTATTTGCGGGAGCTTAATCGCAATGTTGGGTCTGTGGTAACATTGGACTTTAAGACTCAATGTGTCCCCTCGGTTTCGGTGGCACATTATCGAGGTGGTTTCCAAATGGGGCGTCATATGATTCAGCTTGGGCACAGGAAGTTTGCGTTTCTTACTGCACCCAATCCATCAGGTAACTTCGGCAGTAGTTTTGATGGTTTTAGAGCAGCATTGGCCGAGGCGGATTTGAGCCAGGATGTCCCGGTCGCAAGCTGCAATTGGGCGAGTGCACAACAACCTGCAATTCAGCGTCTAATGACCACGGGGCATGATTTTACAGCTGTGTTCTGCGCCAATGATTATCTTGCTCTGGTTGCAATTCGGGAGTTTAGAAATATGGGGCTTAGAGTTCCAGAGGATATTTCCGTGGCTGGATTTGATGATCTTGAAACGTCAATTTTATCCTCGCCGGCTCTTACAACAATCAGGGTCGACAGGAAAGCTATGGGGGAACATGCCGTTGATTTGATCCTTGGCAGCTTAAAGTCGGATCGAAAGAGCAAAGATTATACCGGATTAAATATTGAAATACCGGTTGAGTTGATTCCGAGAGACTCTGTAATTCCAAATAAACGGAATGTTTAAGGCTTTCGGGCTATGGTAAGTCAAGAAGATAACTTTTATGAGCGAGGTTTAGAAAAATGTACAAACACACTAAAAAAGGATTTACGTTGATTGAGCTTTTGGTGGTCATAGCAATTATAGCCCTGTTGGTTTCGATTTTACTGCCGAGTCTAAAGGTGGCCAAAGACATGGCCAAAAGTTCTGTCTGCCTTTCAAATGTGAAAGGAATTGGTACTGCTACTGCAATGTATGCATATGAATATGATGGAGTATATTCAGTTTATGGTGTTCAGCAATTGAACTTGCTGGTGGCAGGATTGGTGGGGGATACCCAGAGCAACATCTTGGATTGCCCGGCCAGGCCGGGGGTGGTTCCGGGGGACAGGATGGATAAATTCTGGGTACCATATTCAGATACAGTTCTTGGGGAGTATGTATATTGTGGCTATGGGTATAACGCTCCAGAAGGGTGGGAAAGAACCGCTGATAATCTTTTTCCAGTAACAACGATTGATCGCTTTAGGCATCCGAGTGCGGTTGTGCAGTGGTGTGATAGCGAGGCATATTACATGTTATTGCCGACACACGTTGATCCAAATCTGGAGTCTTGGACAGAAGCCGGGGGATACAGACGAACTGTTTATCCTCACTTGGAAAGGATAAGTCTGGGTTTTTATGATGGCCACGCAGAAAGCATGGCGCGTTATGATACTTCGACAGAAATGTGGCATAATCCAAAGGACTGGGAAAGACCAGGAGAATGGTGATAATCCGGCTGTGAGTTGGCGTGTCCGTTTTTAAAGACAAACAAAGTCTATGAGTTAATAAGTCTATTATTCAATAGTTCAGCAGGGACACCATAAGCCGTATATAGTTTCGCAGGATTTATAGGAGGGACAAAAATTTGCCAACATTCTTTTCTTCTTAGATTTGCAATGACGTTGAGGTAATTGATGTTTAGCAGATGTCCGAATCTATTCCAGAAAAAGAGTGCATTTTAGGGGGCAAAATGAAATATTTGAAAAACTTGCCAGCTGGATTGATACGAAAACGGTACAAGAACAAATAAGGCCTCGTGATTAACTTATAGATATGAAGCAATATTATTTGTATTTTAGATTTGTGACTGAAAGGTTGAGAAATGATTAAATTTAATTGGTTATTATACCTAAGTGCTTTTTTTCTTATTGCCAACAATTCCTACGCAGAACAGCCTAATAATGTGCAGTGGGATATGTATGATAATCATCCAGTTTATTGGGGAGCTGGAAAAGTTTATGAGATTAATTATGACAAGGGTACACGGGGGGCCACAACCGAAGGAAAAGCCAAGGTCTATACTTCTACTGGTAAGAATAATTGTACTGCAGCGGTCTTTGTCGTATTCCTGAAGCCCATTGAGGTAAAGGAATCTATTATTAAATTCTCATTTTTGTCTAAAGCAAAACAGCCTGTAGATAATATAAGTCTGGTCGTATTTACTGACAAAGGAGATAGGAGTTGGCCCGTTAGTATACTGCCGGACCAGGGAAAATGGAATGATTTCTGTGTCAAGATAACAGATATTGATCCTTCGTTAAAAAAAGCAAAAATACGCAGAATCCAAATCGCACAAAGCCTTATTCCAGGTGGGGAAGTTCATGCAAATACCGAGCCGCATACACTTAAAATACGCGGAATGAGACTGGTCAAAGATAAAAATAGGACAAATGTTGCCGTGAAAAAATTCGATTATTCCGTGGATTCCGCCAGACTGGCCAACCACTATGATTGGATAAAAAATGATGGGGTTCGCGGTGCCTATGTGCAGAGCTGGGGAACATTTGACAATATAAAACATCTGGCTAACCTAAAAGCAACTGGATTCAATCTTGTAATGCCTACGTGTGGTTTGTTGCAGCCCCCATATGCGGCTGTAGAACACTGGGCGAAACTCTGCAAAGATGCGGGTTTACGTCTTATGCCTATTATAAAAACAAACGAAGTATCTGGCCTCAATGAAATAAAGGTTAAACTTGGGGAGAAGTGGCAGCCAATGATTGCAGCCACAGGCGAAAAAACGCAACTTCCATGTCCAGGTTGTGAAGCTTATTGGCAAATGTACTTAGAAAATCTTGTCAATTTTGCCAAGGCACATAAGGATGTTGAAGGCTTGGTTTTTGATATCGAATTTTATGGTAGTGCCAAGAGTGCCTACAATCGCGCAAATTTGTGTTTTTGCGATAAATGCATGATGAATTTTTTTAAACAGGAAAAGATCGGCATTGATATTTCCTCAATTCCCGCCCAGAAAAGATGGAACTTCCTTTCTTCGAAAAAAAAACTTTTTGCTTATGAAGAAATGCAGAAACAGGTGGTAAAAGAATTCTTTTCAAAAGTTCGTCGTGCAGTCAGGAAAGAAAATCCCAAACTCATTTTTGCGATAGCATTTAATCTGCCACACACTTTTTATGATACGGGTTTGTGTCAGGGGCTTGGTACTCCGGAGCAGCCACTGCTTATGATGACCGAACTTACATACCGATTAGATTCCTCTGAAAGAGGGCTGGATATAACCAGGGACATTGAAAGCAATTGTGACGTATATGGCATTTGCGTACCTGGTATCTGGTTGAATCTTTATCAGCCAGATACGCTTAAGAAACTCTGTAAAGATTATATTACCAAAGGCAAAAGAGGGTATTGGATATGGACAACTTCGATGCTGACACCGGCAGCTCAAAAAGTAAAAGGGCCACCAATGTCATATGCAGTTCCTGATGGAACAACCATTCAGCAATACTGGGAAGCGTTCAGGAAAGGCAATCAGGCCAAACCCGCTAAAGGGAAGAGGCGTAAGTAATGAGGTTGCAGAAATATTCAGGTAATCCGATAATCAAGCCCGAAGATTTTCCGGGATCATATGCGATCTTTAATCCAGGGCAAGCCGTGTATGATGGCAAGATTTTGTTGCTTGTTCCGATTTGTCACAAGTCGGGCAAGTACTGCGGGCAGGAAAATGAAATTACTGCCCATGTCGCAACAACTGAAGACGGAGTAAATTTCAACATCAAGCCTGAGCCTTTTTTTGTTCGAGATAATACCGTTCCCTATTCTAAAGTGAGTATGCAGTGCATTGATTTTCGAATTACACAGATCGAAGATACTTATTACATCATACATCCAGGATGCAGTGATCAGTGGGGTACAATTGGAATACTGTCGAAAACTAAAGACTTCAAGTCTCTGGAACACATCGACATTATTTCTTTACCCGATAACCGTATGCCGTGCTTATTTCCGGAAAAAATCAATGGAAAATTCGTACGACTTGACCGGCCATATCGAGTTTGTCCTAACGATTATCATGAAATGGGTAACATCTGGCTATCTAGCTCTCCCGATATGATTCATTGGGGAGGCCATAGACCTTTACTTCAACCTTTTTCATACTGGGCAACTACAAAAATTGGTCCGACGCCACCTATTAAGACCGAGGCAGGTTGGCTTGTCATTATTCATGGTGTCAGTCGATCAGCAACCGGGCACCGCTACAGTATAGGTGCGATGTTATTGGATATTGATGATCCTCTGAAAATTATCGGGTTGACATGTGGCGACATACTTTCTCCTGAAGAACCTTATGAATTCAATGGTATTGTTCCCAATGTCTGTTTTCCGGCCGGATCTCTTGCCTTTCCTGAAAAAGATGAAATTCGAATTTATTACGGTTGTTCTGATACTTTTATTGGATTGGCAACAGGAAGCCTTTCAGAGCTTATCCAGCAATGTATTAACGAAATGCCAAAAAAACTGAAATGAAATTAATCACAATGAGTATGCTAAAAAAAAACATCATCGCATTTATAACTTTAGTTTTTTTGAGTTTGAATTTTGCATGTTTTGCCGATGATAATTATAGGCAATTTAAACTTTCAACAAGCCGACCCATTAGCCTTAATAAGATTAGCGGTTCTTCTGAAATCATTCTTGATGGTAAATTAAATGAACCGCAATGGGAAAGTGCCTCAATCTGCCCATGGTATTATCAAAATAATACTAAAATTTCTAATTCAAAAGCTCAAGTTCGCCTTTTACTGGATGAGAGGGGATTTTGGTTTGGTTTTGAGTGTCCACAAAATAACCCGGTTGTTCTTGAGCATAAAAAACGGGGGTCATTTATTTGGGAAGATGACAGTGTGGGTGTAGTTATCGATCCTAAGTATGGCGGCAAGGATTTTTTTGAGTTTTTTGTCAATGCTGAAAATGATCGAGCGTCCAGTAAATCTGGCGATGACCAATGGACACGAAAATGGGAGTCAGCGGTTTTTGTAAATGAAGGCGGATGGTCTTGCGAGATTTTTATCCCCTTTAAGACGCTTGGTTTTACACCAAACCACGGCGAGCCATTTGGATTAAATTATTGGCGGCATCAACCATTTAAAAAAGTTAAAACTTCGTTTGCAAAAACATATCCTATAGGCATTACAGAGCCACTGCTGTTGAAGCCAGCAAATTTAGCTGCCGAAAATAAAGGTTTTATCAAAATTAATTCAATATCAGCGGCAGCGAGATCATTGCAGTCAACTGTTTCCCTTGATTTGGATTGTTCTCAGATTGCACAAGATAAAATTGATTTAATAATAACAGATCAGTATCTAGGCGGCTTCACTTCTGTTTCTCTTTCCAATATAACATCCTCAAACAAACGTTTATCAACTATTAAGAGTCTTTTAAATTTACAAAAACCTGGAATTCACAGAGTCATAATAAAAGCCTATAGCGATACCCAAATAATTGATTCTGTGCAGGCAATATTTTATGTTTCTTCCCTGTACCACAATAATTATGGTTATTCTGTGCTTGAAAATCAAAAGATAAAACTTTGGTGGTGCGAGGGCACTTATAAAGTCGGCAAGGATATCACTGCTCCTTCCGGGAGACGAAAAGATATACTTGTTGAGGCAGCCAAGAATGAATACGAACCTGTTCAGATTATAGTCACCCCTCAACAATTGCTTGAAAAAGTTGAAGTGTCCATGGGAAAAATGCCGGATGGAGTGAGTGCGGAAATTCGGCGTTGTTACTATGTAAAAGTTGATATTCCGACAGATGGTTTTGGTTCACAAGATTGGTATCCAGATGCATTGTTAAAGGTGGAACCGTCAATGCGTCTGGATCAGGGAAGAAATCATACTTTTTGGATCACATTTCATGTCACCGATAAAGCTCAAGCCGGTTTAAAGCAAGTCCAATTCATTCTTAAGTTTAACAGAAAAGAAATTTACAAAATTCCAATCAAGCTTAAGATTTTCGATTTTATTTTGCCGAAGGAAACTCATATACAGACAGCCTATGGTGTTTTGGTTGATGAGAAATGGCATGGAAAACTTTCCCCGCAGCAGTTTGACCAGGTAAACAGGCTTTATACTGAGATTCTTGCCAAGCATCGCATTGCGACACGAGATCCTTGTTCTAAAGATTCTATTGCAATAAATATTGATGAAAAAACAGATGATGTCAAAATAGATTTTACTGTGTTTGACCGTGACATGGCATATGTAAATGACAAATTGCACTTGAGTGCCTTCAGGCTTCCTTTGGGCAACCCGCTTCCTGACAAACTGGGGAAATATTCTTATGGGACAGATGGTTACAAAACACTCTATAAGAAAGTTTACGGACAAATTGTAGATTATGTCGAAGCCAAAGGACTTCTAGATAAAGCTTATATATATTTTATTGATGAACCGCAAAGGTCTAAATTTGCAGAGACTAAAGAAAAGCTTTTTTTCTTGCAGCAAACAATTCCAAAACTTAAGAATCTGGTGACTATTTATAATACTCCTGGCCCGGTACCTTATTTTTACGATGCAATCAAATCCTGGGTTATTCTACAAAATAGATTTCTGCTTCAAAGGGCTACACAGAGAAAAGAGGATGGAGATCATATCTGGTGGTATGTTTGTTGCGCCCCGGTCTCCCCATATCCCAATTTCTTTATTGATTCTCCAGCAATTAATCATCGAATAAGATGGTGGATGGCTGATAAATACAATATAGAAGGCGACCTTTATTGGGCTGTAACATATTACGGCCGTGGTAAATCTAGAAAAGATCCATGGAAAGATCCAATGAGCTACATTCCAGATGAACAAGCTGCAAGGTTTGGGAATGGAGATGGGTATTTTCTTTATCCTCCTACCTTAACACCGCCTAGCGGTCCTTTAGTCAAAGAACCTAATCCTTCAATTCGCCTAGCTATGATGCGAGAAGGAATAGAAGATTTTGAATATCTCTGGCTGCTTAGAAAGTTATTGCCTGAAAATAATAAAATTTCAGTGTCGATTGTAAACTCTATAGTGAATTCCCCCAGAGATTTTAGCGATAATCCCAAACAGCTGTACGAGTTAAGATCAAAACTTGCGGAGATTATCGAACAATTATCCACAGAGAGAGTAGAAAATGGAGTTGTCAATGAGTTGGATTGATTGGTCAATTATTATTTGTGTTATGCTTTTTATAGCATATGTTGCTTTATCAACTAAAAAATATACTCGCAGTGTTGCGGACTTTCTTGCCGCCAATCGCTGCGCTGGCCGGTATCTTCTTGGTGTAGCCTCTGGAGAAGCGGCATTAGGTGCGATTTCGATTGTCATGTATTTTGAGTTATTTTACAAAGTTGGTTTTACAAAGTTGTACTGGGATTCTGTTTGTGGGCCGCTTGGAATGGTTCTCGCCCTTTCGGGATTTATATATTATAGGTTCCGTTCTACACGGGCATTAACTTTAGCCCAGTTTTTTGAGCAGCGTTATAGCCGCAAGTTCAGGATATTTGCTGGTATTTTGGCTTTTACTTCGGGCATAATCAATTTTGGCGTTTTTCCTGGAGTTGCTGCGCGATTCTTTATGAATTTTTTTGGTTTTAAATCTTACCTCATATCTATAGGACCAATACCAGTTGATTTGACACTTGCCGCAATTATGTTCCTCATAGTAGGAATTGCACTGTTTTTTACTTTTAATGGTGGCCAAATAGCGATTATTGTAACGGACTTCTGGCAGGGATTCATCGCGAGTTTAGTTCTAATTCCTCTGATTTTTTTTCTTTGGAAAATGTTTCCATGGTCGAAATTTAGCGAGGGGCTTATTCTTGCATCCAAACCGGGCGAATCTCTTATTAATCCATTTGATATTAATGCCCAGAAGGATTTTAATATCTTCTTTTACGCTATTAGTTGGTTTTTTATCATTTATCATCGTATGGCATGGCAGGGTACCCAAGGATATAACTGTGCGGCAAAAACGCCGCATGAGGGTAAAATGGCTGGAATAATAGGTGGAATTCGAGGAGCCATTATGTTTCTCGCTTATCTATTAATACCATTGACTGCTGTTGTTTATATGAATCATCCTGATTTTGCGAGCGGGGCTGCTAAGGTTACTGAGCAGCTACAAAACGCCTTTCCAGGGGATGATACTCTACAGATGCAAATGAGGGTACCGGTATATCTAAAACAAATATTACCAGTTGGGTTGATGGGTGGATTTGCAGTCGCAATGCTTGGTTTTTTCATAAGCACAAACAATACATATATGCATTCTTGGGGAAGCGTATTTATCCAGGATATTGTTTGTCCTCTTAGAAAAATACCCTTTGAGGCAAAAAGACATCTGCTTTGGTTAAGACTGGCTATTTGTGGGGTTGCTGGATTTTCATTTGTCTTTAGTCTATTTTTTCCAATGAAAGAATATATTTATATGTTTTTTATGATTACCGGTGCAATATATTTGGGTGGGGCAGGTACGGTTATTATCGGGGGGCTTTATTGGAAACGCGGTACGACTTCAGCTGCTTGGGCCTCCATGATTGTTGGTTCAGTTCTATCGGTTGGTACAATCATCTTGAGACTGGCATGGTCCAATATTCCGCTTTTTGTTGAACGATGGGGAGATAAATTTCCTGTTAATTCTCAAATCATCGCTTTTATTTGTGCAATAACTGCGGTGATCACATATGTTCTCGTTTCACTGCTTGGAAAAAAACAGGTAGTGAATATTGATAAATTACTACACCGGGGAAAATATGCAATACCCGATGAAGAGAAAGAGCTTGAAAAACATGCCGACCATAAACCAGTGGGATTGTTATGGCGGATCATAGGTGTTAATAGCCACGAGTTTTCCAAGGTTGATAAGGGGCTATTTATATATACAATTAGTTATACTCTATGGAATTTTGGGGGATTTATAACATTATTGATAGTTTCAATGTTTATGACAATTTCTGATCAAGGTTGGCTTTTTTGGTGGAAGATCAACCTGGGAATAATATTGACAGTAAGCCTTATCGCGTGTTCATGGTTTAATATTGGAGGACTTATTGATCTGAGAGACCTCTATAAAAGACTTCGAACTCTTCAACGTGACGAAATGGATGATGGCCGTGTGTATAAATGACCTGCCTGAAACTATGATCAATCTATCCAAGGGATCATCGTGCCCTGTATTGGTCCAGCGGACTTGGATGTTGCCAAAACGCCTGTTTTGTTAGGAATATGATTGGTTTAGATTTGAGTTGGAAACCAGCGGACTTGGATGTTGCCAAAACGCCTGTTTTGTTAGGAATATGATTGGTTTAGATTTGAGTTGGAAACTTCTTGGCGATATGTCGAGAAGAAGCTTGATTGAAAATTGAATAAGGTAAGCAGGCATTTTTCAAAAAGTCGGCGCAGACGGATAGCGTTATTCTTCTATAAGTTCCAAACTTTACGCTACAGCTTTGAGTTCTACGATTGGCAAATGCTTTCTGCCTTCGTAGTAGCTGATGTGTAGCTCGAACTTTTTCCCAGGTTCCTCTTTCAAAGGTGCTTGTGGAGAAGCACATTTTGAATTGGCAGGCCAGCGTTTGCGTGGTTCGAATCTTGGTGCTATTTGAGCGGGAATGCCTGGGAAGCAGGCTTCGTTGGGAGTTCGGCCATTCAAAAATGTGTGCGGCCTGTGATGATTATAATATTCAACGGCCAACCTGATTTCTGTTTGGAAATCTTTCAAGCGAAGCGGGGTTGAAATGCCTCGAAGGAATTCTTCTTTGAGGGTTTTGAAAAAGCTTTCTATGACGGCAATTGAGTACACTGTCAAATGCACCCAATGAAAACGATCAAGTACGATATTGCCGGATTATTCACCCTTTTCATCCATTATACGGTAGTCAATTTGAGATTGTTCAACTCAGGCAAAGCTGGGGAGAAGACCGGGTATTTTTTCGTAAGACAAATGGATATTTAGTATCCGTACCTGCTTTATGGACAAGTGTTTGCAAATGCGACCCATTTAATCTTATTTCTAATGGGCGTAGTGTTTTTCGATTTCAAGAATTGCTCGAACTTTTTGAGCTGATAGATGATTTAATGCAGGAGGGGCAATGATGGTTGTCTTTTTTGCCTGGCTTAGCTGTAAGGCAAATTATGCCTTTTATGTGAACTTTATTACGCCGTGCGCGTATTCTGCAGAAATGGATTTTACATTTATAATGCCCATAATAAACCCCTTTTTGAGTAATTATTTATGGTTTCTTTTACTTGACAGCCGTCTCCTGTTCGGCATAATAAGACTAACAGTTAAAATATCTTATTCGGGAGATCGATATCATGGAAGATTATGGCGATGTAAAACAGGAAGCACTTGCTCAAAACGGCACATTAAACATTCGTCCGGGCAAAATCATAGACGAGTTGTTCCAGGAAGGCGAATTCTTCGACCCGCGAGACATGTTGCAAGTCAAATACGAGATGCTTCGACGGGTCAAACAGGACGGAATGAGCATTTCGCGAGCAGCAGAAATATATGGCTTCTCCCGCGTTTCATACTATCAGATACAACATGCTTACGAACGCCAAGGCTTAGCCGGTCTTATGCCGCATCAGCGAGGCCCCAGGTGTGCCCACAAATTAACCAAAGAGGTGATGACCTTTATCGGGTGTTGCCAAAAGGAAACTCCGGCTATTGGGGCAATAGAGTTAGCTTCTCGGTTAAAGCGGCATTTTGGTCTAAGTGTACATCCCCGCAGTATCGAACGGGCATTGCAGCGTCAGCTAAAAAAAGGGCTTTGAAGTTACCAGAATCTGAAAAACATTTTATCTTTTGTGTTAAGCGTTACGAACAATTGCGAAGAATGATACTTGATGGTAAAGACTATTGCGGCCGGGGTTGGGGGCTGGCGTTAATAGTACATCGCGGATTTATGGCATGGGCAACTGCCTTTTCAAAAATTGATTCATGCCAACAGCAGTCCGAGTCCTTTAGCTCGGTAGCTAATCAAACACCTCCTTCACTTCCAGACACCATTCAGGGAAAAATAATAACAGCCATTTCGGATATGGTTCTTTCGACATTACAGGGGGTGGCATTATGATCAACGACACTTGTCATCAAAAGGTGCGTTCTGAACATCTCAAACGTAAGGCATATCTATACATCCGTCAATCAACAATACAGCAGGTCTTCCATAATACCGAGAGTACTAAAAGGCAGTATGATCTTCGCAGGCGAGCTGTCGCTTTGGGTTGGAATGATGAGAATGTAATTGTAATCGACAGCGATCTGGGCCAGTCGGGTGCTTCTGCCAAAGACAGGGAAGGCTTTCAGAGGCTTGTTGCCGATGTAGGGATGGGTAAAGCTGGTATTGTGCTGGGGCTGGAAGTATCTCGTCTGGCCCGAAATTCCAGCGACTGGCACCGGCTTCTGGAAATATGTGCCTTGACAGACACTCTGATACTGGATGAAGACGGCCTGTATGATCCCAGCCATTTTAACGACCGCCTGCTGCTTGGTATGAAGGGTACAATGAGCGAGGCTGAGCTGCATATGATTCAAGCCCGTTTACGTGGTGGTATTTTACACAAGGCCAGCAGGGGTGAACTGCGGGTAGGTTTGCCTACAGGTTTAAGCTATGATCTGTCAGGTAAAGTTATCTTGACGCCAGATAAACAGATTCAGGCGGCCTTGCATACATTTTTTAAAACCTATAAACGCACCGGATCAGCAGGTGCAGTCGTAAGGTATTTCAGTGAAAATAAACTTCAATTTCCCTGTCTTGTAAAAGGTCCGGTCAATGATGGTAAGATAGTATGGGCCACGCTGACACATTCGCGTTCTTTGAATATTCTGCGTAACCCTCGTTATGCAGGAGTATTTGTATATGGCCGTACTAAAACATTCAGACAGGCAGATGGCAGAATGGGTGTTAGAAGTTTACCAATAGAACAATGGAATACTCTGATTGTAGATGCTCATCCCGGATACATTACATGGGAACAGTACAATGAGAATCTTAAAACGCTACGGAATTGTTCAAAGGCTTATGGACAAGACAGAAGAAATCACCCTCCGGGTAATGGTCCTGCCCTTTTGCAGGGGCTGGTTATTTGTGGAGTGTGCGGTCAAAGAATGACTCTGCGATACCACAATCGTAATGGGAAGCTGATACCAGACTATGTCTGCCAGCGACATGGCATAGAATACGGTACGCCTACATGTCAGCATATCCCCGGCGGCAATATTGATAATGCTATCGAAAAGTTATTGTTGGAATCAGTCAAACCAGTGACATTAGAGATAGCTTTTACTGTGCAACAGGAGGTTCAACAGAGAGTTGAAGATACGGATAAACTCAGATATCAAAAGGTTCAACGGGCACAGTATCAGGCAGATCTTGCCAAAGACAGGTTCATGAATATCGACCCAAGGAACAGACTTGTAGCTGATCAGCTTGAGGCTGACTGGAATGATAAATTGCGAACGCTTACGGCGGCAAGAGAAGAATATGAACAACAACATGAAATTAACAAAACCAAACTTGATAAACAGTGCAGAGATAGAATACTCTCACTGGTTAAAAACTTCCCTAAGGTGTGGAATGATCCAGCTACAAGTGACCAGCAACGCAAAAGGATGGTGAGGCTGATAATAGAAGATGTTACTCTGGTAAGATCCGATAGTGATATTGAGGAAGTTTTTCATTGATTGTTAAAAATGACGATGGTCTCCGGTAGTAGCCGATACGGCTATTATCGTTTTTTTAATTTTTTTGAAGGAGACCATCGTTATGGACAACAGTAATGTACTTGAGGTGCTTGGGCAAGCTGATTTCGGGTCGGCAGGCGAAATTTTTCGAGATTATATCCGAACGGCTACCCGAGATATGATTATGGATGTCATGGCTTCGGAGCTTGAGCAGTTGTGCGGCCCGCGTTATCGGCCAGACGCCGATTCGGATTTTGTCCGAGCTGGCACTGCTGAGGGTTACGTTTATATTGAGGCTGAGCGTGAACAGATCACACGGCCTCGGGTTCGGCGGGAAAATCCCGACGGCACGACCAGTGAGGCGGAGCTTGAGAGCTATACCGCCGCCCAGGATCGCGGCGAATTGCGTCGTCAAATATTGGCATCGATTCTGGCAGCTGGTTCGCAGAGCAAGACCGGCAAAGTGGTGAAAAACAAACGTGGCAGCAGCGCATCGCAGATATCGCGTATTTTTCAGCAGCACGGCAGGGAGCGTTTCACGGAGCTTCGCAGGCGGCGACTTGGCTGCGACGACAACGGCGAATTGTACGACTGGCTGGCGTTGATGGTTGATGGCGTGGTGCTCTCGAAGGACATAACGGCCATCGTTGCAGTCGGTATTACGACCGCAGGCGACAAGATAGTTTTGGACTTCGAGATTGGTTCCAGCGAGAACTACGAAGTGGCTTTGGCCCTTATAAAACGCGTACAAATTCGCGGTTTCGCTCCGCCGGAACGCAGGCCTCTGCTGGCGGTGCTTGATGGCAGTGAAGCGTTGCGGAAGGCTGTGAAAGCAATTTTTGCGACGGCAGTTGTGCAGCGGTGCCTGATTCACAAGGAACGAAATCTCAGGCGATATTTGGCGAAAAAAGATTGGGCAACGATGACGGAGTTGATGGACAGGCTACGCAAGGCACAAGGCCCTGAGGCGGGCATTTTGGCGTTGTGTGAACTTGACGACTTCCTGGCTGGCAAGAACTCCGCCGCCCGCGACAGCCTTCACGAAGGCGGGCTTGACCTGATAACGCTGCATCTTCTGGAGGTCCCGGCGACGCTGAACCGCAGCCTGATGAACACGAATATGATCGAGAATGTGATATTGAATTTTCGGCGGACAAGCAGCCGGGTTTGTCGCTGGCAGACGCAGACCGACCAGGCTGCGCGTTGGCTCGCTACGGGCCTGACGGAGGCAGAAAGAGGCTTCCGCAAAGTTTCGCATAGCCAAGACCTGTCAAGGCTGGCGGAGGCCCTGGAGAGCGGCAGCTACTATGCGGCGTTGAAAGAATATCATGCCGACCTGCCCGAGGCGTTTCGTGCCGCTGCTACTGCTTCGCTCCGGGCTGCGCCCTCCGCTTCGCACCAGCAGCCTTTGACAACAACCAATACGTAAGATAAGATAAAGTGAATACTGGAGACCAAAGAGTTTTAACAATTAAAGAAACATCCCCGATATTGAGGTTGGCGTACGATTCAAGGGAGGTGCTACATGCCAGATGAGTGTTCCAGTGCCTTTAAAGAGTTGGCAGATTAAGAAAACCAAATCGGAAATTGTAGAAGAAATAGATAAACTAATTGAACACTTTACCGACAAGCAAATTGCTGACAATCTCAATTGTAGAGGTATTAAGCCGTCGGAAGGAAAAAAGTTTACCACTGCAATTATTGGTAATCTTCGCCGAAATAATAACCTCAAAAGCAGATACGAGAGACTTAGAGAAAAAGGACTTTTGACTGTCGATGAGATGGCAAGAGAATTGGGAGTGTCAACAGCAACCGTACAAGACTGGCGAAGACATGGACTTTTGAAGGGGTATGAATATAATGACAAAGGTGAAAGATTATTTGAGCTTGGCCCCAAAGAGGCTATGCCACAAAAGAGACAGGGTAGGAATAAATTAACAGAAAGGCCAAAATATGAAGAACTCGTATCTCACGCAACCAAAGAGGTGCAGTTTGAATAGCACTCGATACTGCCGTGTTGGCCGATGGCTCCAAAGCGAAGTTTTATGTTTTGATTTTTGGCCCATTGTTTATAACAGTCGCACCAGAACTGTGGGCCTTTGTCGGAGATGACGCGCGGTGCCAATTGCCAACCATTATAAATGACGTAAAACTATGTTCGTAATAGTAAATGCTTGGTCAGAACCTTTGGAATAGAGCTTTTGAGATGAAGGACAGCCCAATAATGTTTTTTGTCAATAAAACCCACATCTCCAGCGGGGTGTCAAAACTCATCGCAACTGAATAATACGCTATTTTATGGATTTTGGGCCGAAAAACAAGCATCTTGTGATTGCCGTCATTGCCGAAGTCTGCTATCATTCCCATTTTTCGTGAAAGCGAGTTTCGGAGTGTTAATGAAAAAGTATTGGGTATTTTAGTTGGCAACAATTGTGGGCATGCTTGATAAGCAGAGTGTGCTGGCGATGAAGTATAAGGATGGATAAATTTTCGTACTTCTTGAAATCATTTATCGCAACCCTAAGAGGATTCCGTTGGATGATAGTAAGAAGATACAATTGGTTTTGGTGTAACTATCAATAAACTATGGAGAATCTAACAAATGCAAAATGTACTAGGTGCTCAGTTGTATACGGTGCGTGAATTCACGCAGACATTGGAAGATTTCGAGCAAACGATCAAGAAAGTCGCAGCCATTGGATATACAGCTGTTCAGATTTCTGGTATCGGCCCGCTCGACCCCAAGGAAGTTGCCATGGTTTGCCAAGACAACGAAATTACCATTGCTGGTACGCACATGGGGTGGGGAGATTTCTGCGATAAGACTGACGAGGTTATTGCCAAACATAAAACGTGGAATTGTACGCACTCTGCGGTGGGTTCTTTATCGCCGGAATACTACACAGCTGGGCTTGATGGCATTAAGAAGTTTATTGTGGAGTCCGTTCCAGTGAACGAAAAACTAAATGCCGAAGGCATAGATTTTTCGTACCATAATCACAATATGGAATTTATGAAAGATCAGGGCAAAACCTTGATGGAATGGATTTATGAAATAGGCGGTGAAAACATCCTTCCTGAAATAGACGTCTATTGGGTACAGGCTGGTGGCGAAAATCCAGCCAAGTGGATTCGCAAGTTCCCCAATCGCCAGCCGCTGCTGCATCTCAAAGATATGACCATTTATTTCGATGCTAAAACTCGAAAACAACGATTCGCACCTATTGGCGAGGGTAATCTCGACTGGGATGATATTCTCCAAGCGGCAGCCGAAAGCAATTGTAGATGGTATCTTATAGAGCAGGATGACTGCTACGGGCGAGATCCGTTTGAGTGTTTGGCAAGTAGCTATAATTTCTTGGTCTCCAAAGGACTGAAGTAACAAGTCATTCACTCGCATATAGAAGGAAGAAAAATGTCGAAAAAAATAAAAATAGGTTTGGTTGGATATGGTGGGATGGGCCAAGTCCATGCCAGAAACATCAAAAAACTTGAGGGTGTAAAACTGGTTTCGGTATCTGACATCGCACCCGAAAAGTTGGAGGCATTTAATAAAGAAGTCCGCTCGGATGTTGAAGTTTTTGACAACATCGACGGCATGCTTGAAAAGGTAAAGATTGATGCCGTATTTATAGCTACTCCGCATTATTTTCATCCAGAGATGGCAATAAAGGCTTTGAATAAAGGCCTGCACGTACTGATTGAAAAACCGGCGGGTGTCTATACGAAGCATGTAAAAGAGATGAACGCAGTTGCGGAAAATTCCGACAAGGTTTTCGGAATTATGTTCAATCAGCGTTCGATACCGGCCTATCAGAAAATCAAAGACCTGATCGACTCGGATGAACTTGGTGAAATCAAGCGAACAAACTGGATTATTACCAACTGGTATCGCCCTCAGAGTTATTACGATGCTGGTGGATGGCGAGCAACGTGGAAGGGCGAAGGTGGTGGCGTGTTGCTGAACCAGTGTCCGCATCAGTTGGACCTCTGGCAGTGGATGTGCGGTATGCCGAAAAAAGTCAGGGCGTATTGTTCGTTTGGTAAGTATCACGACATCGAAGTCGAAGATGACGTAACAGCCTACGTTGAATATGAAAATGGCGCAACGGGAGTGTTT